>CAJOIT010000014.1 GCA_905234755.1 uncultured Bacteroidales bacterium | reverse complement strand
GTAAGCCACTCGTCATAGGTTGGCGCGATGTCGATGGCAGAGGCTTCGACAAGCGAAATGACATCTTCGATGTCTTGAAGCTGAGAGGGGACGGGTGTAGGGGCGGTAAGGCCAGTAGGGGCTGTAACGCCAGTAGGGTCTGTAACGCCCTTAGGGGTTGTAGGGGTTGTAACGCCTGTAACGCCTGTAACGCCTGTAGGGGCAGTAGGGACTGTAGGGGCGGAAACGGCTGTGGGGGCAGAATGGGCGGTATGGGTGTTTGGGGATTTTGCCATACTATAGATATTCGGGGTTGATGTAACATTCGGGGTCGTAGGGCAAGAAACAGGCGCGAGATATGTTCTTGCCCGACTTGTCAACTTCTATACCGTAGGTGGAACGGATGTAGTTTGCAATTGCAGTGAAATATTCGACATGGTTGCTTTGTGGGTCGGGAAAGTCGGGGAAAATCTCTATCACCCATTTTAAGCCGTCGCCAGAGGGCGAACGGAACAAAAGCTGTGTGCTAAAATAACTATCCTGCAAAAGCCGTGAGCGCAGTTCTTCAAGCTGAATGCTACTTGTAGCATTAGCACCAATATGGTCGAAATCCAGACACAATAAGCTGGAATGCTTTATTAACGCCTTGTCGTTCCTGCTGAAGAATGTCCCAGAAAATGTACAATAGTCGAAATATGTGGCTTTGTAGGTTCTTGCCGTTTTTTGTGCATAGAAGCTGTCGCCCGATGATGTTTGGCGAGAGCGAAGCGAACGCAGAGCTTCGGTGCGTTTCTTCGCGAACTTGCCTGTAATGTAATTATAGGCATCTAACAAAGTTATGTGCTTGTAGGGACTGAGGTTTGTTATTGGGGCCTTGAAGAACGAAAAACGCGGTGGCTGACAGGTACTGTCAACTTTAGGGACATTGCCTGATATATTCGCACCATCCTGCAGGGTGGGCTGTGTGGCAATGCCATTGCCGGGCAATGGACTATCAGAGTTGTCCTGCTCTTCTTCGGTTAGCCATTCGATTAATGGGAGGTTTGATTTCAGGGGTTCGTCAAGGTGCAAACAAAGTTCTTTGTTTAGCAACTCGTAAAGTTGTTCGCCTTCGATGTGGTAATAGTGCTCAGCGAAAAAGATGGCATCGCCATCAGGAATAGAGTGGTCGGTTGTGGTGTGGCGTGCAAGTTCGGAGGACATTGCATCGCCAGGGACGGATTTTTCGATAAAAATATGCAGTGTCGGATGCCCATTTGCAAATGGATTTCGACAAATGCCACAGTCGCGACAGCGAATAGTCATAATTGGGGAATCGTATGGAAAACACTCGCGCAATATGTGCGCGTAAATATTAACGCCGTAATTTGTGGCGTTAATGATTGCTTCTCTTGTTATTGCTGACATAGTTATTGTTTTTTGTTGAATTATTGAGATTTATTATTGTTCACTAAATTGTGCGTTGTCACAATTTAATTTCATCCAAATGCAAGCCATATATTTTATGATTCATTAATTTTTAGTGGGCAACAATTATTGATATTATGGCTATTGCATTTCAATCAGCTTGTTGACATCGCTTTCCCGATAAAGAGTGCGCTTGCCGACTTTGAGAGGGACAAGGTAGTGATCCTTTGCCCATCGCCACAAAGTGGGACGGGTGACTTTTAGTATTTCCATAACCTCATCGGTTGTTAAATACTTTTCCTTTTTGTTGTTCTCGTCGTACTTTACAATAGTGTCGGAAATGATGCCCTCGATGATTGACCGCAGGTCGTTTTCATTTACGACCAGTTGAACTGTGCAATTATCAGGGACGGGGTTTAGAAGTTCTTTAAATAATTTCATATAACAGTTGAATCTAAGTTTACTGAATATTGGAAGCGTATGCGCCCAATAGATTTGCGTTTCAAATCCAACTGCAATAATATAGAGTTAAAATGCACAAAATACCGTATGCCATCGTATATACGGTGCATATACGGTGTTTTTTTATGCTATGCAAATGTATGCAACAGGATATTACCAAACTTTTTTGCTGACCATAGTATGATGTGCGGCTTTTCTAGTTCTTATCTACGGAGTTGCTTTTGAACAAAAAGTCAATATCCTTTGCCCACTTTGGTTTTCCGTTGGAATTTCGATGGTAGTCGCTCATTATTCTGCTCGGGTTTTCTATTCCAAAATTTTCGGCAATCCAATTGGCAGGAAGTTCATTCATATTGTTGCGTCCATTGCAGAAAACCGCCTCACAAAAATATACGATTAAATTCGTATGCCTACAGTTCTTGCCTATTCCTTTCCAGTCTCTTGCGATAATGCCCATCTTTGCGGCAAGTTCAAAACATTTTCTTGCCCGATTGATATTAGTGTAACCTTTCGGGAACTTGAAGTCGTTGAAATCGTCGATATAAGCATAGTTATGGTTGACTTTTTCTTTCTTCCCGGCACTTTCCGGCAATGGGTCGAACTTCAACTCCATCTGAACGCAAGGATAGCAATAGCCAGTCTTTTCGGAAAGCAAAGTCATTTCCCTGTGCATAAGCGCATCGATAAAATCCCGAATCTTGTCGAGATGAGTTTGGGAAAGTTCAGCGAAGTCCATAAAATGGATAGTGCTGCAGTACTCCAAAACAGCGGTGTCCTTTTTGTAGAACTCGGCGACAGAATCGGCAATGGTATTATATAATACATACAGGCGATTGAGGGTAGTTGCATCGTATTCGTTTTCGAGTGCTGTCTTGAGGTCGCATAGCAGATAACTCATGCGATAAGCTTTAATCCTCCTTCCGATTTCGCTCTGGAATCGGAATCCGGAAAGCATATCTTCCTTGACTTCGTAAAGGAAATATAAGTCTTCGTCGTATATCGGTGTCGGGGGATTAAAGTATTCTTTCTTTCGGGACGGCAATGAACATTCTGCATCGTTGCTACATATACCATAGTATTGTAGCAGGAAGCGCACTTCGGATTGATATGCTTGGCGCAGGCATTTCAGATTTTCGGCTTCGATGTAGATGAGGTTTTCTGGAATCTTAGGGAAAGGAATGCGGAATGCAAGCAAGTCGTTTATTTTGCAAAGCACAGAAGATAAGGTATTATAGGCGTTTTTCAGATTGTAGAAACTAATTTTTCGATTGAACGCAGACATTAACTTCTCCCTTGTTGCCTTAACTACAAAAGTGCTACTGCTTTTCAGATTGCCAATAATGCTGTTGTGATAAGTGTCGATATATTTGTAGTCGAAAATTTCAGTGGCGACTTGCAATATGAAAGTGTTGTCTTTCTTTCTTCGCAGTCTGTAAGTTATGTAATCATCAATGTACTCTTCTGACGGACTCCCCGCTTCGACACAAAAAAAAATTCTCGCTCATCATCTGCTGAAATACCCATAATAAA
>CAJOIT010000013.1 GCA_905234755.1 uncultured Bacteroidales bacterium | reverse complement strand
CGCGGACCATGGGGCATTAATCCGAATTTCTCCGGGCTATTCCCCTGTGCAGGGCAGGTTGCATACGTGTTACTCACCCGTCTGCCGGTCGCCGCCAGGTATTGCTACCCGCGCTGCCCCTCGACTTGCATGTGTTAAGCCTCCCGCTAGCGTTCATCCTGAGCCAGGATCAAACTCTTCATTGTAATTGTTAATCTTTACGACTTTTCAGTCGTGTCTTTTAAGTCGTCCCGTCTCGCTTCCCTGAATAAACTCTATTAGAATCTTCAAAGTTGTTAACCTGTCTTTATCTTTTGCTACTTGTCAATCTTTCAAAGAACTTTTTCTCCCCTCCCGATGCCTTCCGGACGACCTCCGTCCCTCATCGTTTGGGATTGCAAAAGTAGTGCATTTTCCATTACCACCAAAATATTTTTCACTTTTTTTTCAAAAAAGTTGTGTTTATTTTATAATATACTTACTATCAGCGAATTATCATGCATATTTTTACCATTCCAACCCCCTTTTTAACACAAAATCGCGCCTTAAAATCGTTTTTTTACCATCATCTGGCGTCATTTTTTCTTTTCAATCTTCGCAAAAATCGCAGAATGCGCCATTAGCCCATTTTTTCATTCCATTCTAGACCCCAACAAAAATTCTATTCTGAAAGAAAAGACAATGCCTATACCTATAAATATATATAGGAAACGAAAAATCCAGCATGACGCATTTGGGCTGTCACCATAATAAGCATCGACAAAAAAAATAAGGCACCGAATCCGATGCCTTATTTTCTTTCAAATTATAGCCTATGCTAAATGTTCTCAATTATTGTTATCCAGCCAAACGGATCCGGAATATCGCCGTACTGGATACCAACAAGGGTTTCATACATCTTTGTTGACCATTTGCCAGGCTTGCCATCGGGACAATATACATAGTGCTTGCCTTCGTCAATGTCAACGATTTCGCCGATAGGAGAAATAACAGCTGCGGTTCCGCATGCTCCTGCCTCTTCAAATGTAGGAAGCTCAGCAACATCAACTGGACGTCTTTCAACCTTCAAGCCTATGTATTTTGCGACTTCCTCAAGGCTCTTATTTGTAATTGACGGAAGTATAGATGATGACTTAGGTGTTATATATGTATTGTCCTTTATTGCAAAGAAGTTTGCTGCACCTATTTCATCAATGTACTTCTTTTCGCGGCAATCCAAATACATCGGAGAACCATAGCCTGCTTCGTGAGCCTTCTCGAGACCGCGGAAACTTGCAGCATAGTTACCGCCTACCTTCATTGTGCCTGTACCAAGTGGAGCAGCACGGTCAGAATCCCTAATGATAGCAATTTTTACGGGATTGAAACCTTCCTTGAAATAAGGTCCTACTGGAGTAACAAAGATAAGGAATGTGTATTCATCGGCAGGATGAACGCCTACTTTTGCGCCCGAACCATATAGCAACGGACGTATATACAACGATGCACCTGTTCCATAAGGAGGTATGAAATCGGCGTTAAGCTCAACAACCTTCTTTACCATGTCGAAGAACAACTTGTCGTCAACCTGAGCCATGTAGATGCCAGCAGCCGAATCCTTCAGTCGCTTGCAGTTTTCTTCCCAGCGGAACAATCTCACCTTTCCATCCTTGCCACGGTAAGCCTTCATTCCCTCGAAAGCCTCTTGTCCGTAGTGAAGTGCTGTAGATGCGATGTGAATGTTAATGTATTCCGAATCACTGACCTCGATTTCCCCCCACTTACCGTTCTTCCAAACGCAGCGTACATTGTAGTTCGTCTTTACATATCCGAACGGGAGCTTTGACCATTCTAAATTCTGCATATTGATATTTTTTTGATGATTATTTACTTTTCTATGAACATCTTGATTACATTAAAAATCTCCGTATTGTCGTAAATTGGAGTTGTTGTTCCTACAGCATACACAGGAACTTTCGCACAAGTATGCGAATTTGTAGAAAATCCTACCGATGCTTTTCTGTTCATTATTTGGCAATACGCGTATGCCATTGGATTATTGCCATTATATCTCGACTTTACTTCACTCTTTGCCCTATTATTCTTAACATTGACTGCTGCAAATGCCTCATTTAATATAGCCTGCTCATCTGATGAGAAATCCATTTCGATACCCATAAAATATTTCGATGCCAAATCAGAATAGTCCTTCATCGAGACCGACTCCTCGTTCTTTGTCTGCTTCTTGATTATTGATGCAAACTTAGACATTGACATTTTCTGCTTAGCCAAAATCCCGAAATCGGACTCGTAGCCATTGTCGGCAATACCGAGCGACACGCCTCCTGTTTCATGGTCGGCAGTTATAATTATCATGGTCTCGTCCTTGTGCTGAAGGTAAAATTTATATGCTTCGCCCACAGCTTCGTCAAAATCTTCCATTTCTCCAATCATTGTTGCCGCATCGTTATCGTGGGCAGCATAGTCGATTTTTCCGCCTTCGACCATCATGAAAAAGCCTTTGGGATTGTTCAAATGGGTAATTGCAGTGCTAACAATTTCAGCCAACGAACTATTTGGAGAATCCTCGCGGTCAATTTTATAAGGCATACTTGCATCACGGTCAAGTGTCTCGTTTGTGAAAATCACTTTTGTATTATGGTTTTTCAGCGAAGAAATCGCCTTTGTAGAAGTAAAAATCAGATAGCCCGCCTCTTGATATATGGTCATCAAGTCTTTTTCCTCCTTCTTGTTGCCTGTCTGCTTTAAAAGACCACCACCGCCGAAGAAATCGAAATTGCTTTCTGCAAGTTGAAGTCCAATCTGGTAGTAGTTTTTGCGCGTTGGCTGGTTGGCGTAAAATGCTGCAGGCGTTGCATGATTCATTGGTGCAGTACTGATAATGCCAACTTTCATTCCTTTTTCCTTTGCGAACTTTGCTATAGACTTCGGCTGGCTTCCCGATTCTGAATACGAGATTTCGCCAACATTAAATTTCTGTCCGCAAGCAATAGCCGAACCTGCGGCTCCAGAATCTGTAATTCTACGATTCTTGCATACTGTACTACACATCGACAATAGCGGAATTTTGCTTATGTTTGACTGCACGAATCCATCCTTACCATCTTTTTCGGCAAGATATGCCTCGTACAAATCAATATCAGTCTGCCCCATACCATCACCAATGAACAGGAATACATATTTTTGAGCATTGGCAAATGTCGTAATTGCCAATAATATAATGATTACAATAGAAAACCTTTTCATCGCATTTCCAATTTGCGGTGCAAATATGGGCAAAATAATCGGAACTTATGACTTTTTTTATCAATAGATACTAACAATGGGCTGACGCCCGTTTCTAGGTTTCTGCGACTTACGCCTGTTTCTAAATTTATATGCCTACGGAGTTTCTAGGTTTAGGAGTGCCCTGAAGGGCAGAAATCGAACAAATATTTCCCAATATGACAAATCTAATATTTGTAGGATTTGTATCGATTTGTTAGATTTGCTTGCGCGAGCTAAAGGTTAACTTCGTTGAAGGCTTTGCCGTTCTCGCGTAGCGACTCCGTTTCTTGGGCTTCGCCCGTTTCTAGGTTTCTAAGTTGTTCAAAGTTCAATGTTCAATGTTTAAAGATTTAATGATTTTAGGTTGGTTGAAGTGGTTTGGGATTGGCTTTGCCGAGCTAAAGGTTGTTTGAGACGCAATGAATTGCGCCTGTACGGGTTAAGGGGGTAGAATTTGGCTGTTATCCTTTCAGCCTGTTAGCCTTTTGGTTTGAGGTAGTTTGAGGTTGTTCCAAGATTAGCTACGCTGAGCTGAAGGTTCAAGGATTTGAGGATTCGATAATTTAACTCCGTTGAGCTAAAGGTTGAAGATTCAAAGATTCAATAATGCATTGCTAGGCTACTTTATTCCTTTTCCTTGGCTTCTGCAACTGGTATTCTTTCTCCATTGTAGAACGCTACCACAAACGCATCGGTAACACCCATAGAACGAGCAGCATCAACCGCCACTTTAACATCTGCAAATTTCTTGAATGCTCCAACCCTATAATTCGTAAATCTTCCATTTTGTACAGTTGTAAGCTTTGCACCATTATTTGCAGCAACGGAACGGAATGTTGCTAAACTTCGTGCATCGGGAGCATTAACAAATGCACCAAGCTGAACAAAATACTCAACTCCGCCAGCCGACTGCTGCAATGTTTCCGCAGGAACAACTGGCTTAGTCGCTGTATTAGATGTTGTCGAAACATTTTGAGAAGCTAATTTCTGAACTGAACCATTATTTGTCGGCTCATCTGCATTACCTTCTATCTGCCTTACAGCATTTTGCAGACGGATAGCCTCGGAACTTGAAATCTGCTCATCTCCCTTGAATGCCACTATGAAAGCATCTACGATTCCGAACGAACGAGCCTCAGCAAGTGTATTCTGAGCCTCCTCGTACGAGTTGAATACGCCAATGCGGTATATCTGCAAGCCTTCGCGCGGGAACTTCACATGAATCTTGTCGCCTGCCACCTTCGAGAATACCGATAAAATTTCGGGATCTGGCGACTTAGAGAAAGCTCCAATCTGCACATAATACGAAATGCCAACCTTGTTGTTCTCCTCGGTTCCCTTGCTAAGATTCAATGGCGCATATTCAACATTCGACAAATTTTCCTCCTGCGAATTACTTTCTTGCGATTGCGATACTAGTTCATCTGCTTTGCGTTCTGTTATATTTCTGTTAGCAATTGACTTTTTATATTCATTAGCTTCTGCGAAACTTACTTTTCGCCCATCAATGCATGCAATCACAAATGCATCAGGAATTCCATGACGGCGGATATTCATCTGCGCTACCCTTGCCAAATCATACTCGGCGAAACGCCCAGATGTGTGACGAATAAAACCGTTTGGCATGGTCTCATAATCTATAGGGGAAACTCCGTGCATCTGCCATGGTTGCCGCTTGTCCTTGTAAACGCCAATCTGCACGGCATAATATACACCCTTGACAGTAACATCTTCTGCTGACATTCCAGCCACACCTGCAGAACCAGAAATCGCTGTTGCTGTATTCGAAGAACTTGAAACCGATGTTGTGGACGCATTTGATGAAATAGCAGTACCATTGGTCGGCACAACAACTCCGCTTCCTTCAACATCTGCATTCTTTGTTGACATGGAATTATTTGCAATAAAGTCAGGCTCAACATAGTCTGCAGGTGCTTCGTGACGAATTACAACTGGTATCTCTTCGTTTTCCTCGACATTCTGCAAAGCCTCCAACCTACGCGCCTCGGCTATCGAAATCCTCTTACCATTGTAATAAGCAACGATAAAGGCATCGCTGAAACCGAGATTTCTGACCTTTGGCAAATCTTCACGCGCCGATACATACTTGTAATACTCGCCAGTCATATAGCGGATAATGTTTGTATTTGGTATAAGTTCGGTAAATATCAACGACAAACCATTGAAATCACGCATTCTATACCTGACACTTACAGCGACAATCTGTATACGATAATACAAGCCCATATTTATTTCAGGCATATTGTATATTCCATACGAGTCGGTATTATATCCCGACATTGACTTACGAGTTGATGAAACTAACGTCGTGTCAACTTTTTCGATTGTTACTTTTGTTGAATCTGGAACATTGACACTTATATTATTACCTGTTGTATTACTTGCAGTACCATTATTTTCTACTACATTTTTAGTTGTCTGATTTTTATTTTCAGCGACATCCGTAACTTCATACTTTATTACAACCCTGTACTTTGTCAAATTGGAATTTTTAGTTTCCATCCTGACAATCATATCATCCACTACCCTCTTGACATCGCCAGTTGCAACTTGTTTCATTTGCTGCAACAACTTATATTCTTTAATTTCTGCATTGTCATATATTTGATTAGCAGTAGACATTTCATAGAAGCCAAGACCAATCTTCATGGTTGTCAAAGTTTCATTGTACGAGCCGTATGCCTTGGCATATTCCTGACGGATAGAATCTGACATCTTCGGCAAAACTGTTTCCAAAGATTGATTTATTTCGGTATAAAACTTTGACTTTTCTATCGCAAGCTTCTGTATGTCATCTACTTTCTGACTTTCTTCCCTTGCAATATCATCGGCTATTCGCCTTTGTTCCGATTTCCTTGCTCCATCTTTGCGCTGCTCCAGACGCTCAATTTCCCTCGTGGAAATATCTATGTTACGAATCATCTGCTCCTGCAAGTTCATTGATTGCGAATAAGACTCGCTCACTTCGATAATTCGATTGTGATCAGCAACCTCAGGCTCAGTGTGCGATGAGTATTTTTCTTCAAGTTTGATGTAAATCGGCGACAGAACTGACTTGGTTTCCTCATCAACATTGGGGATTATGGTCTCCAGAAGAGCGTACTCCGACTTCTCGGTTTCGGCAAGCTTTTCCGTTATGTTTTCGCCATTCTGCTCAGCTGTAGTCAGGCGGTAGAGCGACTGTCGGTAGTCGGCGTACCTGTTGCTGTATTCCACCGATGCATCGATATTTGTAATCTGTTCCTGAGCAGTCTTATCAATCTCGGCATAGAAGCGCTGCTTCTCCTCGCCAAGGCTGCGGACATTGTCGTTGCGCTCGGTGGTGACTTCGTGAAGCTCGCTCTGCAGACGCTTCTTCTCGCTGCGGTCTGCTGTGGCAAGGCTACTCTCGATGTCGTTGATTTCTGTATCCGCCGTAACAATCTTGGTCTCGTACTTCTCCTGACGGCTTACAGAGGCTTTCAACTGGGCTGCTGCTGTGGATTTGCCGCCCTTTTCAGAAATCGTGTTTGTTACAAAATTGTTTTCATCTGCTTCGGATACGCTCGCTTCGACTCCGCTCAGCGGGCGAATTTGGTCTGTTGAGTATTTTTCTTCAAGTTTGCTGTAAATCGGCGACAGAACTGACTTGGTTTCCTCATCAACATTGGGGATTATCGTCTGCAGAAGTGCGTACTCCGACTTTTCTGTTTCGGCAAGCTTTTCCGTTATGTTTTCGCCATTCTGCTCGGCTGTAGTCAGGCGGTAGAGCGACTGGCGGTAGTCTGCATATCTGTTGCTGTATTCTGCAGAGGCATCGGCACTTGAAATCTGCTCCTGCGCCGTCTTGTCGATTTCGGCATAGAAGCGCTGCTTCTCCCCGCCAAGGCTGCGGACATTGTCGTTGCGCTCGGTGGTGACTTCGTGAAGTTCGCTTTGCAGACGCTTCTTCTCGCTGCGGTCTGCTGTGGCAAGGCTACTCTCGATGTCGTTGATTTCTGTATCTGCAGTAACAATCTTGGTCTCGTACTTTTCCTGACGGGAAACAGAGGCTTTCAACTGGGCTGCTGTTGTGGATTTGCCACCCTTTT
>CAJOIT010000012.1 GCA_905234755.1 uncultured Bacteroidales bacterium | reverse complement strand
TGTTGCAGTGACCGTGTATGTCTCGGGGGCGGTAATGGTGATGCCGGCTGTGGTCTGGCCGCTGGACCAGCGGTAGCTGTCGCCGCCATTTGCAGTCACGGAAATCGAGGTGTAGATGCAGTTGAGCCACTCGGAGCCGGTGTTGTTGGTGATCGCGACATCGGGTACCGCAAGGTCCTCGGTGATTTCAACGGACGCCTCGGCGGTGCAGCCGTTCGGTGCGGTGGCGGTTACCGTATATTCGCCTGCGGTGGTGAATACTGCCGTGGACGATGGAGAGCCATTGGACCAGTCGTAGGTGGCTTCGCTGCCGGTTGCCGTTGCGCTTATCGTGCGGTGGTGGCAGTTGATCTCCTCGTACGGTACGCTGATGCTGACTGTCGGGTTGGAATTTACCGTGATTACTGCAGATGATGTCAAGGATTCAGCAAAACATCCATTATTGTCCTGCAATGAGACAACTGAATATGTTGTAGTATAAATCGGCGTTACATACATGGTTACGGTATTGTCACTAGTATTTTCTGAATATGTACCATTGCCATCGCTCCATGTGTAAGCGTAAGGTGCTGCTCCTGTAAACGACATGACAATTTCCTGTCCATCGGTATTTCCTTCGCATATTACTGTGCTACCGCTAACTGATGCTGTCGGACGATCGTGAATGGTAACCGTAATACTCGTTTGCTGTGCACAGAAGCTCGGATTCGGAGTAAATGTATAGGTATCCGTTGATATCATGTCAACAACTGCTGGAGTCCATGTTCCTATGATGCCATTTTCAGATTCCGTTGGCAGTACTATCTGTGCATCTCCATTGCATGCCTCGTAGTCGTTGAAGATCGGCAGTATGTTGTCGCCTACGCTGACAGTGGTTTCTGCAGTTGCTGTACAGCCGTTGGCATCGCGGACAATTACGCTGTAGCTTGCATCATTCGTGAGTACGCCAGTATCATAATGGTCTGCTGAACCGAATGTTGCTCCGCCATCCCATGAGTAATCATACGGCATTGCTCCGCCGAGGACGCTCTCTACCTCTATCGTGGTTGACTGTCCATCGCAAATTGCATCCGGAGTTGCAAGTGCCACTGTCGGCAACTCGTTGACGGTAATTGTTGCAGAGGATGCAATGTCGCCATCCGTAGCCGAGCAGTTCGCATCGCTAAGAGCGGTCACCATGTAGGTGGTAGTTTCGCCAGGTGTAACTGTTATAGTTACTGATGTATTGCTGGTGGTTTCATCATAGCTATTTGTGCCATCGCTCCATGTGTAGGAGAATGGTGCAACACCTGTGAACGTGAAGGTTATCTCCTGATCATCCGTATTGTCGGCACATATTGCGTTCGTGCCTGTTACCATCGCTGTCGGACGGTCATTAACCGATATGTTTTCTGTCAAAACTATATCATCGATACAGGTTATTGCATTTACAACATTAGTTGCAGTTACGGCAACTGAATAATCACCTGCTGTTGTAATATCTGCCGATGTCGCATCATTGCCAAATCCATTCGACCATGCGAATGCCAAATCACCGACATTGTCATTATCTGAAACAACTGTGAGTGTCGTAGAACTTCCATCACAAATTGTTGTTTCTCCTGTTAGGCTAAGCGTTCCGACGGATGCCGTATTAACCGTTATCGATGCGGTTGCAGTTCCGATACATTCGCTCGCATCCATGACTGTAAGCGAAACATTTGTATTATCGGCAAGTCCAGTCAATGTAAATTCAGTATAATCTCCGTATGTTCCGTTGTTCCATGAATAATGGTAAGGTCCTACTCCACCGATGACTTGGTCAACAGTAACGGTTGCAGATTCGCCAGAACATATCGTGATGTCATCGTTTATCAATGTTACTGTAGGATTCTCGTTGCTCTGGTCAATGTCTATATATGTACGATTGGTACAACCATTTGCATCGGTGATTGTTACCGAATAAGTTCCCAATGTTGAAACAATTCTGTCGGCTTCAGTACTACCGTCATCCCATAAGAAATCGCCGTTTCCTTCCGCTGTGAGCGATATTTCTGTTACTGCACAGGTAATAACGGTTGCTCCTGTATTGTTGGTAATATCTACATCAGGAATTACCGAATGGTCTTCAACCTCGATGGTCCTAGTTGCAGAACAGTTATTTTCATCGGTTACTGTCACGGTATAGAAACCTGCGGTCAGGTCCGAATAGATCGCATCGTGATCGTTTTCGCTCCATGCAAACGACAAAGCTCCTGTTCCGCCTATTGCGCTAACCTCTATAGAACCAAGAGTTTCACAGATTTGCGGTGAAGTATTTTCTACCGATACTGTAATTGCCGTAGGCTCCGTAATCACAACTTCTGCTTCTGCCGTACATAAGTTAGCATCGGTTACAGTCACCGTATATGTGCCAGTTGTTAGACCAGATGCGGTATTGCCTATGCGCGTATCATCATCCGACCAAGTGTAGCTGTAGTCCTGAGTACCACCGCTAACTGTAACAACAGCTTCGGTTGTTTCGCCATTACAATTAATTTCATCTGCGGACAGCGATGCTTGAAGCTGTTCGGGCTGAGTTATCGCCACAGTTGCTGTCGCCGTGCAATTGTTTACATCGGATACGGTAACCGTGTATGTTCCTGCTGTCAGACCATTTGCAACATTGACATCATATTCGCTGTCATCGCTCCATACGAAATGATATGGCTCAGTACCGCCTGTTACATTTACAGTTACATCGGTGTCATCGCCATTACACAATAGCGCTATTGGCGTGCTAATCGTTGCAACAAGTGCATTCGGCTCGGTAATCTCTATGCTGATAGTTGCTGTACAACCATTGGCATCAACTACTTCTACTGTATATGTACCAGCGCCAAGACCGGGGAATATTCCACTGCTCTGGTATGCACCATCATTTATTCTGTATTGGTATTCAGGCGTTCCACCATTTGCGGAAACTTCGAGCGCGCCATCGGTACGACCATTGCCAGTTGCATTTATATGGCTACCCTCAACTTCGCTCAAAGACAAGGCATCTGGAACACTCAGTACAATGTCAACAGAGTTGCTGGTTCCGCATTGGTCGGTAACGGTGACAGTTACGGTTGTCTCAAATGTTATTTCATCTCCTGCCAATGGATTCTGCGTGATTGTAAGAGCATCAGCATCCGTACAGTTGTCGCTCGATATTGCACGAACTTCTCCAGTAAGGTCAGGTACTATGAATGTACAATCCGTAGATGTAAGGGTTCTGTCTAAATCTGCAGTACCTATCTCGGGTGCTATATCATCAACGACTGAGATTTCCATCGGTATAGCATCTGCTGTACATCCGTTGGCATCAACTACATGTAGATTAATGCTATAAGTTGCACCACAACTGGTTGTACTAGCCTCAGGTGCGGTAACTGAATTCGTAGTCGTTGTTGCATCGGTAGTTATGTCACTAGTTTCGGCAAGCGTCAATCCTGCTGATGCACTCCAAGAGTAGGTATAATTTGCTGTACCTTCAGCGGTAAGTTCCGCATCAAGGTCGATGATTGCATCTGGACAAACGATTGCATTTGCAGTAGTAATGTCAACCTCTGGTTTCGGATTGACTGTCACTGATATATTATCGGTTACGACATAATCAGAACCAGTGTTGCAGACATCAGTAGTCAAAGTTGCCGTGTAGGTACTGGTTGACGTCGGTGTCACTACAATTTCTTCCGTATCAACATCGGCAGGAAGTCCTGCACCAGCATCATTGCTTGTCCATTCAATGGTGTAGTTGCTGCCTGCGTTGGTAACTGTTGCCGTCAAAGTAGCGGTGCTTCCGTAGCAAATTTCAGCATCAGCACTCAATGATAATTGTGGAGTGTCACCGATGGTTATGGTATGAGAAGTCTCTATGGTACATCCGTTGGCATCTGTAACGACTACAGTGTAGGCAAACGGCGTATTGCCGCCATCGAGTGTCGGTGTAGTTATGAATGCGGTTGTGGTATGCGCAGCATCACTCCATACGTAACTATAGTCTGGAGTTCCATTCTCAGCATTGACGGTTAATGTCGCAGTTGTATTGTTGCAAACTTCTGTCGGTCCACTGATTGAAGCAGACAATGCTACTGCAGGGCTTGTTATAGTCTGGCTCGTGCTGGTTGCACAACCATGTGCATCAGTCACGGTTACTGTGTAAGTGCCAGTACCAAGTCCGCTCAAGTTGCCATCAGCATTGCATGTCACTATATTGTCATTCGCATCAGTCCATGCGTATCTGTAATCTGGCGTTCCGTTTGAAGCCAAAATTTCAATTGTTCCGTTATTTTCTTCTGCACAACCATTGTTATATGATGTTACATCAACAGACGGATACGAAAGGTCATCGTTGATTGTTACAGGATAGGTTACGGAACAAGTATGCGAATTTGCCGTATATGAAACCAGGACATCGTAGTTTCCTGCGGCTAGTTCTGTAAAGTTAGCGACATCATCGTGTGCAACTGTCTGTGCCGAAATACCTGTTCCTTCAAGAGAAACTGTATAATCTCCTGCTTCAGGACCGAAACCTTCAACTGTAATAACACCGCTGAATGGTGCAACGCACATTAAATTGTCGGTTGCAACAGCTGCTGCGTATGGGATTTCGTTAACTATGATTTCAACCGAACCGGTAAGGTCACTATCGATTGATGCGCAGTTAGCATCGCTAAGCGAAACAAGCGTGTAAGTGGTTGTTGATGTCGGCGTTACGGTTATAGTTACGCTCGACTCATCTGTGCTTCCGCTGTGATCATCGGCTCCGTCACTCCATACATAATTATAGGTAGCAGCACCTGTAAACATGATTGTAAAGCTTGCATTCTCACCATTACATATTGCCTCTCCGCCAGATATTTCTGCAGTCGGACGGTTGTTAACCGTTATTGATGCACTTGCAGAACCTATACAACCGTTGTCGTCCTTTACATCAATGGTTACTGTCTCGTCTGCTGATAGCGTAGATGTTGTAAATTCGGTATCGTCACCGTATGCACCACCATTCCATGAATAATGATATGGTGCAGTTCCGTTTGTAACCTCATCTATTGCAACTGTTGCAGTCTGACCCGCACAAATTGTAATGCTACCATCAACAAGCGTTACGACTGGATTTTCGTTGCTCTGGTAGATTGGTATTGAAGCTGTGCTTGTACAGCCGTTAACATCAGAGATTGTAACAATATATGTATCTGGTGTCGAAACGGTCTGCTCGGCATCAGTTTCTCCATTCGACCATTCGAAATCACCGGTTCCTATTGCTGTAAAGGTTATTTCCGTTATATCACAAGTAAGAATATCTGTGCCTGTATTATTTATTATCGACAAATCTGGTATTATAGAATGGTCTTCAACCTCAACGGTTGCGGTAGCAGAACAGCTGTTTTCATCCGTTACCGTAACGGTATAGTTTCCTGCTGTCAGGTCGGAATATGTTGCATCGTGAGCCGTTGTGCTCCAAGCATACGACAATGCACCAGTTCCTCCAGTTGCACTTACCTCTATCGTACCGAGTGTTTCACAGATTTGCGGTGAAGTACTTTCTTCCGAAATTGTAATTGCTAACGGCTCTGTTATTTCGAGTTCTGCCTCTACGGTACAATTGTTTGCGTCAGTAACGACAACACTGTATGTACCAGCAACAACATTGCTCAGATTCTGTGTCGTTTCACCATTGTCCCACTCGTATGTATAGTCCTCAGTTCCACCATTGACTGTATTCGTGATATTGACTTTACCGCCGTTACAGAGAATTACATCTGCCGAAAGCGATGCAGTCAAAAGTGCTGGCTGGATGATTGTTACACTTGCAGTTGCCGAACAGTTGTTTGCATCGGTAACGGTAACATTATAGGTGCCAGCGATGACATTTTCAAGGTTCTGACTGTCGGCATCATTGTCCCAATGATAGGTGTATGGTGTCGTGCCGCCATTAACCGTATTGGTAATGTTTGAGGTTTCGCCATTACAAAGGATTTCATCTGCCAATAGGCTTGATGTAAGTTCATCAGGATCTTCAATGGTAATGCTAGCAATTGCAGTACAGTTGTTATGGTCGGTAACGGTGACACTATATGTACCAGCTGTTACGCCAGTGAGGTTCTGCGTATCTTCTCCTCCTTCCCATGCGTATGTATAAGGAGCTGTTCCGCCGTTAACAGTATTAGTGATGTCAGTGGAGCCCCCGTTACATCTGATTTCTGTCGATGACAATGACGATGTAAGTTCCTCTGGCTCGCTGACCTCGTCCGATGCGGTTACAGAGCAACCGTTGTCATCTGTAACGGTAACGGTATATGTGCCTGCATCAATGCCTGTGGCCAGGCTTGAATTTCGACTTGCATCGTCTGACCATACATAAGTATATGGTTCTGTACCTCCGCTGACGGTTACGCTTGCGCTTGTCTCTCCACCGCTGCAGGCAGGTGATGTTGCGCTCATGCTTGCTGTCAGTTCATCAGGTTGTGTAACTGTAACACTTGCAGTCGCCGAACAATTGTTTGCATCGGTAACAGTAACGCTGTATGTGCCTGCGATGACATCTGTGAGATTTTGCGTGTCGGCATCGGTGTTCCAATGATAACTATAGTTCGCAGTACCACCATTTATAGTGTTGGTAATGTTAGAGGTACCTCCATTGCATGCTATATCCGTTGCTGAAAGCAAAGATGTCAGTTCATCTGGAAGTGTCAATACAATCTGCTTAGTATTAGTTTTGCTGCACAAGTCTGCGACTGTAACGGTTACCGTAGTTTCTTCTGTTATCTCAGTACCTGCTGCAGGATTCTGCGTAATAAGAAGGTCAGCATTTGATGTGCAGTTATCTCTCGATATTGCACGGACTTCGCCTGTCAAATCAGGAACAATGAATGTACAGTTCGTTGAGGTAAGTTCGCGGTCAAGGTTGTCAGTGCCAATTGTAGGTATGGTCTGGTCGCCACCGCTCTCACTCATGGTATTCGTAACCTCGTTGCAGCCGTCGGTAATTGTATATGTCCTTGTAACTGTCCATCCGCAGTTGGTGGTCGGGTCCGCAACATCGCTGTGGCTAACCGATATTGTACCACAGTTTGCTGTATACATATCTGCAACATCATCATCCGAGAGAAGTCCGCTTATGTCACGGTCTGCATAACAAGCATCCTGTCCAGTAATGTTTTCTGGCCAGCTTCCGCTGAATGATGGCTCTACATTACGCTCTATCGTATATGTATAGGTCCAGTCGTGAGTATTGCCAGCACAATCGGTGAACGCATACTTGTAAACCACATCTCCGTTGCAGGCTGGTGTTTCTGTCGGGTAGCCGCTCTTGAGAGTACCGGTCAGAGCGTTGCCGCAGTTGTCGGTAACATTAGGCAAGGCAGGTTCTGTGATTTCCGATGCACAGGCTACGGTTGAACTGCCGTCAGCAGGCACATTGAAGTCTTCTGGCGTTATCGTGTAGGTATAAACCCAGTCGTGGTCATTGTCCGCACAGTCGGTGTAGGTGAATGTATAGGTACGAGTTCCTGAGCATCCGTTGTATGTTCCACCCTGTACTGCTGCACTTGGTGTCAATGTGTTGCCGCAGTTGTCGGTGACGGTCGGTGCGTTGGGTTCGGTTGCATCCGCAATGCAGGCAACTGTTGTTCCGTCGTTTGCCGGCATGTCAAAGTCCTCAGGCGTTATCGTGTAGGTATAAACCCAGTCATGTGCGTTGTCTGCACAGTCAGTGTATGTGAATGTGTATGTGCGCGTGCCCGAACAGCCGTTATATGTTCCACCCTGAACTGCTGCACTTGGTGTCAATGTGTTGCCGCAGTTGTCGGTGACGGTCGGAGGGTTAGGTTCGGCTGCATCCGCAATGCAGGCAACTGTTGTTCCGTCGTTGGACGGCATGTCAAAGTCCTCAGGCGTTATCGTATATGTATAAACCCAGTCATGGTCGTTGTCTGCACAGTCGGTATATGTAAATGTGTAGGTGAGAGTGCCCGAACAGCCGTTGTATGTTCCACCCTGAACTGCTGCACTCGGTGTCAATGTGTTGCCGCAGTTGTCGGTGACGGTCGGTGCGTTGGGTTCGGCTGCATCCGCAATGCAGGCAACTGTTGTTCCGTCGTTGGACGGCATGTCGAAGTCAGATGGCGTTATCGTGTAGGTATAAACCCAGTCATGGTCGTTGTCTGCACAGTCTGTATATGTGAATGTGTAGGTACGAGTTCCTGAGCATCCGTTATATGTTCCACCCTGAACTGCTGCACTCGGTGTCAATGTGTTGCCGCAGTTGTCGGTGACTGTTGGTGCGTTGGGTTCGGTTGCATCCGCAATGCAGGCAACTGTTGTTCCATCGTTGGACGGCATGTCAAAGTCCTCAGGCGTTATCGTGTAGGTATAAACCCAGTCATGGTCGTTGTCTGCACAGTCCGTATATGTGAATGTGTAGGTGCGAGTGCCGGAACAGCCGTTATATGTTCCCCCCTGTACTGCTGCACTCGGTGTCAACGTGTTGCCGCAGTTGTCGGTAACGGTCGGTGCGTTGGGTTCGGCTGCATCCGCAATGCAGGCAACTGTTGTTCCGTCGTTGGACGGCATGTCAAAGTCCTCAGGCGTTATCGTATAGGTATAAACCCAGTCATGGTCGTTGTCCGCGCAATCGGTATAGGTATACGTGTAGGTGCGAGTGCCGGAACAGCCGTTATATGTTCCACCCTGAACTGCTGCACTTGGTGTCAATGTGTTGCCGCAGTTGTCGGTGACTGTCGGCAACGTGGCAGGCTCGGTCGCCTGTGCAATACATGCTACGGTTCTTCCGTCGTTTGCCGGCATGTCAAAGTCCTCAGGCGTTATCGTGTAGGTGTAAACCCAGTCATGGTCGTTGTCTGCACAGTCGGTATATGTAAATGTGTAGGTGCGTGTGCCGGAACAGCCGTTATATGTTCCACCCTGAACTGCTGCACTCGGTGTCAATGTGTTGCCGCAGTTGTCGGTGACGGTCGGCAACGTGCTAGGCTCGGTCGCCTGTGCTATACATGCTACGGTTCTTCCGTCGTTTGCCGGCATGTCGAAGTCCGATGGCGTTATCGTGTAGGTATAAACCCAGTCGTGGTCGTTGTCTGCACAGTCCGTATATGTGAATGTGTAGGTGCGAGTGCCCGAACAGCCGTTATATGTTCCGCCCTGAACTGCTGCACTTGGTGTCAATGTGTTGCCGCAGTTGTCGGTGACGGTCGGCAATGTGGCAGGCTCTGTTGCCTGTGCTATACATGCAACTGTCGAGCTCTGGTTTGCAGGCATGTCAAAGTCCTCAGGCGTTATAGTGTAGGTGTAGGTCCAGTCATGGCTGTTGCCTTCGCAGTCGGTGAATGTATACTTGTACACAACATCGCCTTCGCACGACGGTGTTGAGGTCGGATAACCGCTCTTAAGAGTGCCAGTAAGTGCGTTGCCACAAGCATCGGTAACATTCGGCAAAGTCGGTGCGGTAATTTCAGATGCACAGGCTACGGTTAAGCTGCCATCAGCAGGCATTGTGAAATCATCTCGCTCAATCGTGTAGGTGTAGGTCCAGTCATGGCTGTTGCCTTCACAGTCGGTGAATGTATACTTGTACACAACATCACCTTCGCACGACGGCGTTGCTGTCGGATAACCGCTCTTGAGAGTTCCTGTCAATGTAACGCCGCAAGCATCGGTGACGGTAGGCAAAGTCGGTGCGGTAATATCTGATGCACAAGCTACGGTCAGGCTACCGTCTGCAGGCATCGAGAAGTCATCTCGCTCTATCGTATATGTAAAAGTCCATGTCTTTGTATGACCTGCACAATCCGTATAGGTATATATGTATGCTGCAGTACCTTCACATGTGATACTACTCAAATTCGGGGATGTTGTCAATGTTGCAGAAGAAGATATGTCTCGTCCGCAAGCATCGGTAACAGTCGGCATAACACTCGGGCTTAGCGTGTGCGGCTCTTCAACATCGCCTACACATCCAACAGTCTTTGCATTTGTTCCACCCGAAATGGTTATATTATTACCAACTGATGCTATTATATTAATAGGTGTAGCATCCGCTGTACAACCATGAGCATCCTGTACATGCAAATTTATCTGGTAAGTTCCGCTACATGATGTTGGAATTGTTGCCGTACTTGTAACAGAGGTTGCGCTTACTGTAACTGGATTAGTTGAAATAAATGATACTCCCGATGCAGTACTCCAAGTGTAAATATAATTTGCAGTACCTGCTGTCGACAATCCACCAGTAATGCTAACAGTTTCTCCCGGACACACATTCGTAGAAGCATCAATGTAGGCAACTAATGCATCTGGCTGTGTTATTGTAACGCTCGTCGTTGCCGAACATTCGTTCGCATCGCTTACCGTAACGGTATATATTCCCGGAGCAAGGTTATTTGCTATATTGCTAGTGCGCCCGTTATCATCGCTCCAAGTGTATGTGTAAGTCGGTGTACCGTTTGTAGCGGTAATGGTTATGCTACCGTTGTTAGCACCATTACATACAACATTTGTCGGTGCAGGAGTCAATGTCAGGGACGAGAAATTACCAGTTACCTCATCATAGAATGTTCTGCCGCAATGCGTACTTGTGATTGTCCACCTGAAAGTTACAGAATGAGGCAAATCTGAACCGTTGTAGGTAACAGCCGAGTTATATACTGTAGGCTGTGCGATTGTCGTATTGGCATTATCGGTTGAGTTTGGTATAGTCCACTGACCGTTCCATTCGTCTCCTACAGTACTATTACCACGCAAAGTTGCATCTCTACCGCACACAGTAAAATCGGTACCTGCGAATACGGTCTGGTCATCGTCATAGACATCAAGGGTATAAGCCTCGTTTAGTGTCCACAAACAAGAACCAACCTCAACCGTTTCTATCGTAAGTATCGAGTTGTGCTCTATTGTATAGTTAACATCTTGGGCTACGCCTCCAGTTAAAGTCAAGGTCTGAGTTGCTCCGCTATTGACATTATTTATATTATAGGTAATAGTTGTGTTTATGTCGGATGTTATTGTAAAGTGATTCTCCGCATTTGCACACGATGGTGTTGTTGTTACAGTTAGGTTTGGCATTGGATTTACGGTTATATGAGCCGCATCCGATTTAATACCGCAGTCGGTACCTACATAAACCGTGTATTCACCAGCAACACTTGCCGTTGCATTGCTAATAGTGTATGTGCCTGAATTTGCGCCAGTTATAAATTCGTCGTTGAAAGCCCACTGGTAAACAGGATTACAAAGCAAATTCTCATCGACAGAAACACTCAAAGTGTAATCTTCGCCCTCGCACATTTCATGATCCGAAAGCTGATTAATTTCGGGTGGCACAGGCATAAGCACTACCGTATCGCGCACTATCTTTATTATACCACAACAACCTGTTGACAGTTCCGCACGCAGGTATGCATACTGAATCTCACCTGTATTGTTTTCCACATCAATTGATACACAACGGTTAGTTGTAGTAGATGCCAACGAAACGACACCATCGACTGATGATGTTAATGACCAGCTTACCGATATAGGCATAGTGTTGGGCATATTTTCGAGGCAATACTCATAAACTCCAGGACAACAAAGGGGATCCTGTCCTGCAACAACTACCTGTGACACATCAGGAGCCGCCTGTATTATATTTATGAACGAAGAATACCTGTTGGCATCGCCAGAACCAGTTTGCGGAGTCTTGTAACCAGAATTTGAATATTCAAATACTGTGGATGTACCACCGCTCGATGGAGTTGCTCCCGTACCAAATGTAGTGTATGTGCCGTTAGCCATCTGCATTTCCACATTAGTACAGCTTGCTATAGGATAATCGGGCGTACCTGCTATTATCGCAGTTTGACCAGAAAGATTGTAGTCGTAACCTGTTGTTGATGATGAGGTAAGACCACTTGCTCCTACTACAGCGACCTTATATGAAACACCGTTGGCACCACGACCACCAGAGCCACCACGACCGCCAGAGCCTCCGGAACCACCTGAACCTCCGGATCCAGCTTTTGCCGTTCCCACGAATAAGCCCAAACCGATTCCCCCAGTCACTTCTCTTGTTGCTCCGGCAGCACCAGCATTACCAGTAACACCAGAACCGCCCGCTCCACCAGAACCACCAGTACCACCTGTTCCAGCTGTTCCTGCAACAATGTATGAATCAACTATAGTCGATAATGATGTGTTATATAAGTAAAGTCCAAATGAAGAACCTCCACCATAGCCACCGCCACCGCCTTGACCGCCTGCTCCACCATTTCCTCCAGAGCCTCCACGACCGCCACTTGCGTTAGCCCAACTTCCCGAACACTTTGATCCAGCGCCGCCGCCACCGCCGCCGCCACCGCCACCAGTTCCGTTTCCACCATTGGTACCAGGATTCCCTGTGGCAGGTATAAAATACTCTGCATAATTTACATTCGTTGTTGATATTGAAGCATTAGCTCCTGTTGTTCCTGCGGCACCAGCAGACCCATTGTTTCCAGCAACACCATTTCCAGCAGTAGCCGTTCCACAACCAGTTTCTGATGCCTTAGTTCCTCCACTACCACCAGAACCGCCACCAGAGACAGACGAACCTGCAGAACCATTTGTAGGACTACTACCACCTGTACCACCAGTACCTCCTGAACCTCCCGGAGTTCCCCCACTAGCACTTCCTGCACTTCCAGTTGCACCCGCTTTTCCTGCCGTTGCCTTTCCTGGTTTTAACTGACACCTTACAAATTCGTAACTAGAACAATTATTCAAGTGTACTGCGTATGTTGATGTACCGCAATTTGACTGCATTACAATTAATTCTTCGGATGGTGTCAAATTAGGTGTAAATGTATATTTCAAGCCACTTATTGGCTTATGTGATGCATTAAAAGTATTGCCGACTTCTGTTTCCTGCGTGGTTGGACTTGTCCAACTTGTATTGGCATTTACATAAATGGCACTTCCTGCCTGATAGTCCTTTATACCTACACGAGGAGTATATGAAGTTGCATCGCAAGGATTTACAGTCTGATATATTATGTCCACTACATTTGTAGTTTCGTGCATCTTTATTTGGAATGTTTCATTATAAGAAGTTGTACGACACGAAGAATAATATTGTGGAATCTGATACCATTCAATAGTAAGTGTACGGTTAGGACTGCTCCCCTCTGTTTTATATTTGATATTAGTTCCATAACCATCACGCGGATACATATCGTGTAGCAAAGCCATAATGGAACTTGCATACGGAGATGATGTATACGCAAATGAATCTGATCCTAAAGTAACATAGCCGTTTGTCGATATATACAAATTATTACCAGCATAGTAAGTTGTTCCGCACAATGTGAAATCAAAAGGCAATAATATTGAAAATCGTGTATCATCACCGAATGAGCCAGGATTTGTTCCTGTCGAATATATTGAATTGTATGTATTTCCCGTAGTCGCAGAAAAACTCCAGCCGCTACAACTATACATAGTTGCTACTATAGAACCTGCAGGCAAGGTCTCTGCATCCTCTGTTTCAACAGTTATGTCGTGCAAAGCAAAGTTACTTATGTTGTTGGCTTCCAATGCCACCAAACGCGGAGCGCTAGCAGTTCCAAGCGTATATGTATTTGTCCTTCTTATAGTTGTTGCGCCTGCATTGGATTTCTTCTGCTTGAAGTCGTTGAAATATCCACCTTCAAGTGTAACATTGCTGACCAGTTCTATAGGATAATCGATTTCATATATACCTTCCTCCATACGAATCTTTGCTCCTGAACATTCAGCAAGGTTAAGTGCCGCGATCAAATTAGTCGGATCGTATGGAGTAAGACCACTTCCTACACCATCGGTACTTACATAAAGAACATTACAATCTCCCACATTTGAACCCGAAATTACAGTAACCACTGCCTCATCTGAAACAGCAGTACAACCGTATGAATTAGTAGCCGTAAGTGTATATGTAGTTGTTACAGTTGGAGTGGCACCTAAATCCTCGGCATTTTCTCCCGAACTCCACAAAAATGTGCAATTATCGCAATTTTGCACCTCAGAACTAAGCATAACCGAATTTCCAACACACATTCGCGCTTCAACAGGAGAAATACTTACTGATGGAGAAGGATTTACAGTAATACGAATATTATCATACGAATAACAAGTATTTGTAACATCGGTGTTAGTATTGGGGTCGTGAACTGTAGTAGTGTTTGTAAGCGTCACATATTGCGTTGATGTTGCACCCGGGGTTATGGTAGTAGAAGAGCCTGTACCCGATGCCCATTGATAATTAGTTATATTTGTTCCTGAAACAGTAAGAGTTACCTGCGATCCTGCACAAACAGTATTCGATGGCGAAGCTGCTATCGTTCCTGATGGTCTAGGCGTTACAATGGCGTAGGTCAAGAATCGATTTGTTCGCGAAGCCGTAGAAATATCCATCGCATACCAGCCTGTCATTGCCGTAGTAGCATTAGCCCTGCTCAATACGGTTCCCGTGCCAAGCGGAGTTCCTGAGCCAATGGTTTCATTGCGAGTTGCTCCGAGGAAATACCACTGGTAGCTTGTTGCATTATTAACAGTGCTACAAGTAAGCCTCAATGTAGAACCCTCGCAGACCGGGCTGTTTGATGTTAGGTTTGCTATAATGTTGCAGTCGGTGGTTGCCACAGAACCAGTCATCCAGCTTGGGTGCTGAGCTACGAAAGTTATGTTACCTGCTGCCTGCGAATAGTTTGTAATCAAGAAAATATACCATTTGCCAGCCTGAGCGTTAGGAATGTAGCACCATTCGGTAGCAGCTGGGTCGTAACTACAGTCAACCATATTTCCTGTAGGATAACCGCCCATATCGCCAGAGTGGTTGCCATTGTCGGGACGGTGGTTACCATTGTCGTTGTCGTCGGTATTAAGCAGGCTTATATTACCACAATATCTGTCAAGCAACTCCTCTTTTGTACTTGCTGTGAATGGGCCCCAACAGATAAAGTCTATATCCTGACCATTGCTATGCTCCATGTAAATAAGAAGGTTTCCGGGATTGTCGATTCGCATTACGAACCAAGCAGGAGAAGGAGTTGTATATAGACAGCCAACATTACCGCCATTATCGCCGAATTCGGTTGCACCAGTGCTAGTGGTAGCTGCAGGATAAGTATACGCATCATTGTCAGTACAGAAAGAAATAGCATTGCTACAAAGCGAAGAACTTCCAGCCTTGAACATATTGGGAACAGTGTATTTTGCATCAAGCCCCGAATACTTCAGGTCTGAGTACTCTTCAAGTTCCGCCGTAGTCATTTCGGCAATGCGCTTTCCTCGCAATTCTTGCAATCGCATATACGATACGCTGTCGCTTGATGACGCAAATTGTATCTCCGAACAATCTTGTGCAAACAGGGTGTTTCCGCAGAAAACGGACAGTCCCAACAATACGCTACAAAGCAGTCTTTCAATGTTTTTCATTACGAATCTATATTTCATATATTCCTAATAATCTTTAAATACCTAAACTCTTTCATTTGTCCTAAAATCTTATCTTATTGATATTCAACAAACAAAAGAACACTCTACACTCTTTAAACAAGCGCGCAAAATTACACAAATACTTATAATAAAAAAAGAAAAAAAGAGGATTTTATCGTCCAAAATCGTAAATCTAAAATCGCAAATAAAATTGTATCTTTGCAAAAATTTTTCAAGCAATGTCGAAAAAGGAATACGCACCGCTTCTGCCCATTGAATTAAGGCAGAAAATTAAGGAATATAGATCGAAAGGATACAAGATTCCGCCGCTGAAAATTATTCGTAGCGAGGAACAGATTGCTGGCATACGCGAAAGCGCAAAGATAAATACCGCCCTGCTCGACTACCTGTCGGAAAACATCCGCGAAGGCATCACAACGCAGGACATCGATGACATGGTTTACGACTTCACAAAATCACACGGCGCAATACCTGCCCCGCTCCACTACGAAGGATACCCCAAGAGCTGCTGCGTTTCGCGCAACGAAATCGTCTGCCACGGAATCCCGAACAAAAACGAATTCCTCCGCAACGGCGACATTGTAAATGTAGATGTTTCAACAATTTACAACCGCTATTTTTCCGATGCATCGCGAATGTTCATGATTGGTGATGTTAGCGAGGAATGCAAGCGACTTGTAAAGGTCACAAAGGAATGCCTCGAAATCGGAATCGCAACTGCCCAACCATGGGCTCGTATGGGCGATGTTGGCGCCGCAATTCAGGAACATGCAGAAAAGAACGGCTATTCCGTTGTGCGCGAACTTTGCGGTCACGGTTGCGGTGTGAAATTCCACGAGCCTCCGGAGGTTTTGCACTATGGAAAGCGTGGCACAGAGGAACTTATCATCCCGGGCATGACCTTCACCATCGAACCGATGATAAATATGGGCAAGAAGGAAATCTTCATCGAAGATAACGACTGGACCGTTGTCACCAAGGACCTCAAGCCATCGGCTCAGTGGGAACACCAAATCCTGATTACAGAAACTGGAAACGAAATACTGACTTACTAGGGATAAAGACCGTTAATAAGTTTCTGGTTTCTAGGTTTCTATGGCTAACGCCGTTTCTAAGTTTCAAAGTTTCTGGTTCAAGGGTTCAAAAGTACAGATACAATCTCGCCATGACACGATTATACAATTTAATAGGCTGGCGCCCGTTTCAATGGCTTCGCCGGTTCTATGGTTGGCGGTTACTGCATCGTGTTGAGCCTGCCGAAATAAGCTTGTCGAAGTACGCATCGTCATGCTGAACTTGTTTCAGCATCTGCTGACGATTGTTTATAATAGTTTAAATCCAAAAGCTCAAAGGCTTGAAGTTTTTGGGGCTTTTAGCCTTCAAGCCTGTTAGCCATTTTGAGCATTAAGCCAAGTTGTTTATGATTGTTTGAATGTTCAATTGTAGGGTCGTTGCTCGCAACGACACCCACCAATTGTACATGGGATTTGACTATGTCGCATTGTCCGTGCATAATCGCAACAATTTGCAATGGTTGAAGAAGGGCAAAAACCTATAATTTGATTCAAAAATCAACAACATTCTAAAAATTTTTTCAAAAATTTTGCTTATATAAACACATGATAATAAGCTACATACACATTGGTACATTAAAAATTTAAAAACATAACTAAAAAAATAGTTGCATGTTTAAAAATTTACTTATATTTGCAGTGTCGAAAGATATGAAAAAGAGGACATAAATTAGTAACAAAAAAAATTCATCGATATGAAAGAGTTGACCAAAGGAGAAGAACAGGTGATGCAGGTAATCTGGAACATCGGACAGGGCTTTGCCAACGAAATATTAGCGGCATTCCCCGAACCAAAACCCGCATACAATACTGTGCTTACCGTAATAAAAATATTGGAGAACAAAGGTTTTGTAACTCACGAAACCTTCTGCCGTGCCAACCGTTACCGCGCCTTGATAAGCAAGGACGAATATTCCAAGCGTTATCTTGGAAGCGTTGTGGAGCGCTATTTCAACAATTCTTACCTCGATTTGGTGTCCGCTTTTGCCAAGAAGGAAAACTTCAGCATCGAGGAGTTGGAAGCTCTCAAAAAAGTGATAGATGAAGCAATTGAAACCGAAAAACAATAAGCCATGAATGCACAAGAACTCATATTAGGTCGGGTGTTACCAATCGCAGTTGCAATAGCATTGCTATGGGTAGTTTACCGTTTGTTGTTTACCAATAGCAACAGGTTAAAATTCAATAGATTATACATATTAATATCAATAATATTCGCCTTGTCGCTACCTTTAATAGGAATGCTATTGGCTAATGGCTCGCCTCAGATTGTAAATTTCAAGCAAAATCTGTTTAGCGGAATAATGCTCCCGGAAATTATAATTTCACCCAACGGAAATGTTGCCGTTTCGGAAGCAACTACGCAAACCCAAACCGCAGCTCCTGCATACAACCTTTGGCATATAATTGCCATAGTGTATTTTATTGGCATGGGCGTTTCGTTATTGCTTTTGGTATTCAAGCTGTTAAGGATATTTTTCGTAATTGTCAGGTCACCGAAGGAGAAATGCAATGGTTATACTGCTGTATATACAGGAAAGAACCAAGGTTCGTTCTCCTTCCTAAACTATGCATTCTTCCCCGACAAATCGGTTGACTCCGAAATAGTTAGACACGAACAAAGCCACATCACCCATCACCATTCCTGGGATATAATTTTCGTGGAGATAATGATGGTACTGCAATGGTTCAATCCTTTTATCTACATGTTCAAGAGGGAGTTGCAATGCATTCACGAGTATCAGGCCGACCGCGATGTGGTTGATTCTGGTGTTAATAAGAGGGACTACATGATGCTGATTTTGCAGCAGTGCACGGCTGTCGATTTTAGCAGAATGAGTAATAATTTCAGTTTAATACTAACTAAAAAACGAATCAAGATGATCACAAAGAATGAAAAGATCAAAGGTCTCTGGTGGAGACTTCTGGTCACGCTACCTGTATTGGCAGTCTTGGTGGTAGCCAATACAAATGCGACAGCTAAGGAACAAAATGTTGGTGATTTGCTCGTAAACGCTCTTGAGGGCATCACCGAAATCTACGAAGTAAATGATGGCAATGTTCAGCTATCAAATATCGATACGCTGATACGCCACGATGATGAATCTTATCGAACTTACAAAACCGTTGAAGAGTCTGACCCAGTTTCAGGCGACACTCACAAAAATTTACTTGTTACTTCCTACAATGCCGATGGCAAACAACTGAGCAATATCCAGATTAATGGAATTGATGCTAACGAAACACAAGAAGATACACAAATTTCTACAACCGAAGATGCCAATTTAGATGTTCCTCAAAGCAATGACAGCATTTACGGGGCTGGAGATGTTGAGGTGATGCCGGAATTTCCTGGTGGTAACGAAGCCATGATGAAGTTCATTCAAGAAAATACCGTATATCCCGAAAATGCCAAGAAAAACGGCATTGGAGGAAGGACATTTGTCTCGTTCACCATCGAGAAGGACGGTAGCATCACTGATGTAAAAGTGTTGAGAGGTTGCGACAAGGAATGCGACGCAGAGGCATTGCGCGTTGTAAAGTCCATGCCTAAATGGAAACCGGGCAAGGTAAAAGGACAACCTGTTCGAGTAAACTTTACAATGCCTTTCGTCTTCAAGGCACCACAAAAGTAAAAATTCAGCATTTATTTTATTAAAGTTGCAGTCTTCGGGCTGCAACTTTTTTTTGCTATTTATTACACATTTTGTGTAACACATTTTGTGAAATTAATATTACTCTTTAATTAACACCCTAAAATTCAGCCACAAACAAATTCCAATTGACAAAAACTGCGTATATACGCAAAAATTTTCAATGAAAATTTGGTCTTATAAATAAAATGTTGCATCTTTGCGTTGATAAAAACTGCGTATATACGCAAAAATTTTCAATAGCATGGAAATAAAAAGGGATATTTATCTAAGTAAGTTGCTGAGTAGTAGGCATAATGGCATGATTAAGGTAGTTACTGGAATGAGGCGCTCAGGAAAGTCGTATCTACTGTTTAATCTGTTTGCTAATGCATTGTTGAATGAAGGAACTCCGCCAGATCACATTATCAAAATAAATTTGGAAGACAGACGCAACAATGAATTGCGCAATCCCGATAATTTATTGCATTACATTGACTCATTGATAGTTGATGATAAAATGTATTATATTTTGATGGACGAAGTACAGATGGTAAGCGAATTTGAAGATGTGCTGAATAGTTACCTTCATGTACAGAATGCTGATGTTTACGTCACGGGGTCTAATGCAAAGTTTTTGTCAAAAGATGTAATAACAGAATTTAGAGGGCGAGGCAACGAGATTAGGATTCATCCGTTGAACTTTGCAGAATATATGTCGGTACAGGAAAATCCAAATATCTACGACATGAGGTTTTTGTTTGACTATATGCAGTATGGAGGGTTGCCTGCTATGGTTACCATTCAGGACGAAACCGAACGCAAGGAATACCTGAAAGGCTTATTCAAGCACACATACTTGAGAGATATAAAGGAACGCTATGCTATTCAACTTGATGCTGAATTGGAAGAACTAATTGATGTTATTGCAAGCAGTGTCGGGTGCCTTACAAATTCCACTAAGATTCAAAACACTTTCAGGACAGTAAAACAAAGCAATATATCTATCAATACGATAAAGCAATATCTTGACTATATACAAGATGCCTTTTTGATTGAAAAGTCTGTTCGCTATGACATTAAAGGACGCAAATACATTGATACGCCAGTAAAATATTATTTTGAAGATTTAGGACTGCGCAATGCCAGACTTAATTTCCGGCAAACAGAGCAGACTCATTTGATGGAGAACTTGATTTACAACGAATTAAGATTCAGAGGTTACTCTGTTGATGTCGGGCAGGTTACGGTAAATACCCGAAATGACGCTGGCATCAGTGAGCGAAAGAACCTTGAAGTTGATTTTGTATGCAACAAGGGATACGACCGCGTTTATATACAATCTGCATTTGCCTTGCCATCCCTCGATAAACAAGAGCAGGAGTTTAATTCACTGAGACGAATCGATGATAGTTTTCAGAAAGTTGTCATAGTTGGCAATATGCAACCAACTTACCGTAATAATGACGGAATATTGGTGCTAAATATCTATGATTTTCTTCTTAATAAGGTTGCCATCTAGTATCACAAACAAATTACCATTGACAAAAACTGCGTATATACGCAAAAATTTTCAATGACAAACTTCTGCAAATATTTTTCTTTGCCATTATTCCGCTATATGTTTTATTTTTGCAAAAAAATAGAATATGTCATATTATGATGAATATATATCAGAAGGTGAATGTCAATACCTTTCTGGAGATAAATTAACTGTTCGGTTAAATGAAATGATTCAAAATACAACAAAATGGTTAATCATACTTAGTCCTTATGTGCGTCTTCCTGTTAAAATGAAAGGGTATTTTGAAAAATTATTATCGAAAAACGTTGAAATAATATTGATATATAAAACAAATAATGATAAATCTTCATATCCAAATATTAGAGCAGAGGATTACGATTGGTTGATAAAACATAAAATACAGGTAAAAAGTTGTGAATGTTTACACGCAAAATGCTATATTAATGAATGTGGAATACTTGTTGCATCAATAAATCTTGTTGATTATTCAATGTCAAACAATTTTGAACAAGGTATATATATTAAGAAAGTTGTAAATTATGAGGAACAAGTTGTTTATGATGATATTTTGGATGATATTTTAGATCTAAATTTAGATTCCGAATTAGATTTTGATTATGATAAATATAATTCTGGATATTGTATAAGAACAGGGAAAAGGATTCCTTTTAATATTAATAAACCAATGTGTGATGAAGCTTGGGAGGAGTGGTGTAAAACTAGAGATCCTGATACAGAAGAAAAATATTGTCATTATTCTGGCAAAGAATCTGGAGGAAAAACTAGCATAAGACGTCCAATATTACGAGACTACTTTTATTACGCATGTGACGAACACAATACTTCTATAGATAAAAGAGAATGGTGGTCAGACAAAAATGACTGGAAAAGAAACAAATAAAAATCATTATAAAGAATTATTTTTGCAAAAATTTTACATCGATGTTAGACCGTATTAGAAAAATAAGCGAGGAGGTTGCAAATTTCGCACCCAAGGCAATTGAAGAAGTTGAAGATTTCAGAATTAAATACCTGTCGAAGAAGGGCTTGATACCTGCGTTGTTCGACGATTTCAGAAATGTTCCAGCCGAACAGAAAAAGGAAGTGGGACAGCGTATAAACGAACTTAAGCAGACAGCACTTGCAAAGTTGGAAGAACTTAAGGCATCGTTGCAGGTAAGTGCCGATGGTAAGGTAGAACTCGACCTCAGCCGTCCGGGCGACCCGATGAATCTCGGCTCGCGCCACCCGCTGTCGATAGTAAGAAACGAAATAGTAAACATTTTCACAAAGATAGGTTTCAGCGTAAACGAAAGCCAAGAAATCGAGGACGACGCTCACTGCTTCGAGAAGATGAACTTCCCGCCCGACCATCCGGCTCGCGACATGCAGGATACTTTCTTCATTTCGTCCGACATGAACGTTCTGCTCCGCACCCACACCTCATCGGGACAATCGCGCGAAATGGAAACCATGGCTCCGCCAATCCGCAGTCTTTCACCAGGACGAGTTTTTCGCAACGAGGCCATCTCGGCACGCGCACACTGCCAGTTCCATCAGATTGAAGGTCTGTATGTTGATAAGAATGTTTCCTTCGCCGACCTCAAGCAGACGCTCGACTACTTTGCAAAGGAATTTTTTGGCGAAAAGTCACAGATTCGTATGCGTCCGTCATATTTCCCGTTTACCGAACCATCGGCAGAGGTTGATGTAAGTTGTTCGCTTTGCGGTGGCAAGGGCTGCAATGTGTGCAAGGGTAGCGGCTGGCTCGAAATTCTCGGCTGCGGCATGGTTCACCCTAACGTCTTCAAGGCTGCTGGTATCGATCCGACTGTATATTCAGGATTTGCTTTCGGTATGGGCATCGAGCGTATCGCAATGTTGCGTTTTGGCGTCAAGGACTTGCGGTTGTTCTTCGAGAACGATATCAGGTTCTTGGAGCAGTTCGTGGCAGCGTATTAATGTTTAATTGGGCTAAAAGAAGAAAAGGCTGAAAGGCTAAAAGTCAATAAAAAAGTCTTTTGACCTTCCTGTTTTCAAACAGTTAGGACATTGAGCCTTCTTGCCTTCAAGCCTTTTAGCCCACAAAGTATAAGTTATGAGTAATTTTGAATCTCTAATAATATGGAATAATGCAAGAGTCATCGTAAATAAAATATACAGGATGATGGAAAAGCATAAAGATTTTGGCTTTAGGGATCAAATTCAGAGGGCTGCGATATCAATAATGAACAACATAGCTGAAGGAAAAGATTGCGGTTCCGATAAAGCATTTATCCGTTATCTATATATTGCCAAAGGAAGTTGTGCCGAAGTCAAAAGCATGTTATATCTTTGTGAGGATTTAGAAATTTGCAATAAAGATGAAGCAGAAGAAATGCGAAATTTAGTGGAAGATCAATTGCATGCAATCCAAAAATTCATATCATACCTCAAAGGCTGAAAGGCAGAAAGAAGAAAAGACTAAAAGTCAAAAAGTCTTTGAGCCTTCGAGCCTTCAAGCCTTCAAGCCCATTTTCATTTTACATGGCTTATTCGATTGCACCCTGTCCTGGAAACCTATCGCCGACCTGTTATCCGATAAATTCGATGTTCATATACTTCCGCTTCGCAACCATCGCGATGCAAAACGCTGCCCTACGATGTCGTTTGATGAAATGGCAGACGATGTGAAGGCATACGCAGACGAGCACAACATTGAGAAATTTATCTTTGTGGGACATTCCTTGGGTGGAAAAACCGCCATGCAGTTTGCATTGAAATATCCGCAGATGCTTGAAAAGGTGGTTGTCATCGACATTTCTCCTTGCAGAATGAACTCGCTTTTGGAAAGCAATGCGCTTGTAACCAATCTTATGAATCAAGTTCTGGCGGTAAAGAGCCTTCCGCTAGCCGACTTCCACTCGTTTGCCGAATTTGCAAATGGCATTTCAAATTTCGACGACGACACCAAGCGAGCAATCATCGGAAACATAAAATACGATGGCAAAGCTTTTTCGTGGCAAATTGACATTGATGCCGTATTCAACAACTTCGACAAACTGACAAGCGGGTTCGATGTCGATGATTTCATTGACAGGAAAATAAATGTGCCAACTTTATTCATCAAGGCAATGGATTCCGAATTCTTGCCCAAGTCGGACTACAAGGCGGTAAAATATATCTTCCCGAACAGCGAAATTGTGGAAGTCCCCGACTGCACGCATAGGATTCATTTCGAAAAGCCGAAAGTTTTGGCGGAAGTGATAACATCAGCACTCTACTCTACTAAGAACTGAAGTGGATATGTTGGAATAAATTTTTGTAAACAAATATACACCGCTCGTTTATTGAATAATCTAAGGATAATTTTTTCTTCCCCATTTCAATAATAAAACATACCTTTGCGAAAGAAAATTAAGCGACAAAATGGAAAGAACATACGCTGGAATTCCTGAAGAATACGCTAGCTACGAAAACGCAAAGGTAGTGGTATTGCCAGTACCGTACGATGAAACCTCCACTTGGGTAAAAGGTGCCGACCAAGGCCCTGAAGCCTTCCTCGAAGCATCGGAAAACATGGAAATCTACGACCTTGAATCCGACAGCGAGGTTTACAAACAAGGCGTTTGGCTTGATGACATAATGGACTGCAACAAGGACCCCGAACAAATGGCTATGCAGGTTAAGGCAAAAGCCGATAAATTCTATAATGACGGCAAGCTTTTCACCATGATTGGCGGCGAACATTCGGTTTCAATCGGCGCAATAATGTCAACTGTTGAGCATTTCGACAACCTGAGCGTGTTGCACCTTGACGCACATTCCGACCTTCGCAGCGAATACGAAGGCACTCCGTTCAGCCATGCTTGCGCAATGCACTGGGCATCAAAACATACCAATCTTATTCAGGTTGGTATTCGCAGTATGGACATTTCGGAAAAGCAATACTCGAAGCGCGAAAATGTTTTCCGTGCCGAAGACATTGCCGAACGCACCGACGACTGGCAGCAGGAAGTCATCGACAAGCTTACCGACAATGTTTACCTCTCCATCGACCTCGACTATTTCGACCCGTCGGTGCTGCCATCAACAGGAACACCAGAACCGGGAGGAATGACCTGGTATCCTACACTCAAACTGCTCAAGAAATTGGCAAAGCAGAAAAAAATCGTCGGTTTCGACATAGTTGAACTCGCTCCGAATCCAGCCGACAAGTCATCGGATTTCCTCGCAGCAAAACTGTATTTCAAGATTTTAACTTATATATTCGAAGAACTTTAAAAACTAAAGAAATGGAAAAAGGACCTATTTCACAATTCATTACACACCACTACCGTCATTTCAACTCGGCAGTTATCGTTGACGCAGCAAAGGCATACGACGAACACATCAAGGCAGGCGGCAAAATGATGCTTGCAATGGCTGGTGCTATGAGTACCGCCGAAATCGGACTTTCGCTCGCAGAAATGATCCGTCAGGACAAGATTAGCATCGTATGCTGCTCGGCAAACAACCTCGAAGAGGACATCATGAACCTCGTGGCTCACAACCACTACTACCGCGTTCCTAACTACCGCGACCTCACTCCGGAACAGGAACACGAACTCCTCAACAACCACTACAACCGTGTTACCGACACTTGCATCCCCGAAGAGGAAGCTTTCCGTCGTCTCGAACACCACCTTGTAGATATTTGGAAGGACATGAAGGCTAAGGGCGAACGCCTTTTCGCATGGGAAGTTATCTACAGACTTCTCCGTAGCGGCGTTCTCGAACAGTACTACGAAATCGACCCGAAGGACAGCTGGGTTCTCGCAGCTTGCGAAAAGAATATTCCTATCATCGTTCCTGCTTGGGAAGACTGCACCACAGCAAACATCTACACCGCACACTGCATCCGTGGCGAATTCGACCCTTCAATCTCAATGATAAAGAACGGTATCGAAACCATGATATTCCTCACCGAATGGTACAAGAAGAACAGCGGCGGCAAGGGTGTTGGCTTCTTCCAGATAGGTGGCGGTACAGCAGGCGACTTCCCGATTTGCGTAGTTCCTATGATGGAACAGGACCTCGAATGGCACGGCACTCCGTTGTGGGCTTACTTCTGCCAGATTAGCGACTGTACAACATCATACGGCTCGTACTCGGGCGCAGTTCCGAACGAAAAAATTACCTGGGGCAAGCTCTCGAAGGACACTCCTCGTTTCATCATCGAATCGGACGCAACAATCGTGGCCCCTCTGCTTTTCAGCTATGTACTTGGTTGGTAACATTACCTAAAATCAATAAAAAATGCCCACCGGAATGGTGGGCATTTTTATTTTTAGTTTGAATCTTGTTTGCGTTTTGCCTTCTTTTCGCCCAGCACACACCAGCGAATAAACGGAATGCGATGCAAAATCTCATACATCAGCGGAGGCAAAGTAAAGACAGCCACAATCATTATAAGATATATGGCGACTGGCGGCAGTGCGGTGTACATTTTCAGCATGTAGCCAAGGCTTGCAACCACAAGATAATGAACAATATAAAAACCATAACTCGAGCGCGTCATGTACGAAGCAAAACGGCCAGTCCTGTCGAAGCACGACTTAAACCAACCAATCATCGCAAGTGTCATCAGCCAACCGTACAAGCAATTTAGCGGACTGCCAAGGTATTCGGGTGTGGTATTGTTTTCGCCAAATGTAAGAACCGTCAATACCGTTCCCGAAACCACCGCACATATCATTAGCGGAATCCAAGCCTTGCCAAGTCGTTCCTGAACCTCATCGTGCGAAAATACAAAGTAGCCCAGCAGAAACATAATCAGATAGAAAAACGGCTTATAGAGATTGTAAAGACCATCTGCAGATTCGGGACGAGGATTGCTTATCAGTGTCTGCTGACCAGCCCAGAAAAGTACACCGAGCATAATAATGACGATAATGTTGGACTTTCCACACCAGTTCCAAAATTTGTTTTTTGAATCACACAATCTTATTAATAATAGTATCAAGCATATAAGCCACAGAACTTGGACAAACCAAAGTGGTCCTGTACCACTGACAGACCAAACAAAGAACTTAATTGGCTGTGGCACATCGGACAACACATCTGTGCCACCAACATGTGTGTTGAAGAAGCCCGTCATCCAATGGAATACAAATAGACCAATAGTGCTAGGCACCAGCAATTTGCGCGTTCGCGACTTTATCCACTCCTTTGCAGAATGCTTCTCCAACGAATAACGAGCACTGATACCTGCCAACAAGAATAGCATCGGCATAAACCATGGATATAGAATGTACATCAGTATATCCTGATATTGCGGACCATCGTCAAAGCCCCCCACTCCACCAAATACGCCTTTGTTGTTATAGAAATAAATAACATGGTACAGCAATACCAGCAGTACCGTTACCCAACGAAGGTTGTCAATCCAATATTTTCTCATAGCGAACACTATTAATATTTTTTTTAACTATTTCCCAAAGCATCCAACATCTCTCTCAACCTACTTACAACAGCCTCACCAACAAGTTTAATCATAGCATCAGCTGAGCCAGTTCGAGCATACTCGTCAAATGCATCATAATAACGCCTGCGATCTGCAAACTTGATATTTACTGCTGGAAGCCCATACTTGATAAGCTGAAGATTCATCAACAATCTGCCAGTGCGGCCATTACCATCGATAAAAGGATGAATACTTTCAAAACAGAGATGAAAAAGAGACACGCATTCAACAATGTGCAACGAATTATTCCAAGAACGAAAATCCTCCAAAAGCTCTGTAATTTTAGGCTCAATCAAATATGGCTGCACAGGCTCTGTCAATGCTCCGGCAATGCGCACATTCACTCGGCGGAATTTTCCTTTGTCGTCGGGACGGTCGGACAAAACCAAACTATGAATGTTTTTTATTTCAAATTCAGAAAGATCCTTACCTTGTGTAGCCAATTCTTCCACATAACGAAAAGCATCCCTGTATCCTACAGCTTCAAGATGATCCTTCAGTGGCTTCTGGGCGATTGTAATTCCTTGCAACACGAGTGCAGTTTCCTGCAATGTCAGAGTATTACCTTCAATTGCATTGCTATTGTATGTGTGCTCTACGAGAAAAACATCCCTAATTGCTTCAACCTCAGCTGTGGTAAGAGAACGGTTGGCATCAAGCGATTGTTTAAGCGCATCTATCTGCTCCAAAATCGGAGTATATATTTTTATTCCCTTTCGTTTTGTATAGACACGAGCATCAACAGGTTGTGGTGCATCCACTGGGATAAAATAAAGTTTACCGCGACGCTCAACTCCAGCAATACGCCCTTGCTCGCAAAGCAATCTTACTCTACGAGATGAAATGCCCCATTTTTCAGCTATTTCGGATACTTTCAAATATTCCATATCGTTCCGATTATTTAACTTTTGCGACGCAAAAATAATAATATTATTCCGAAAAATACAATTTACGGAACGATATAACTAAATATCTTCACTTTTTACAAAAGAATCTATCTTATCTGACAACATTTGTGAAAACGGGTGCAGTACCATTTTCAACAGTCACATAAACCTTGATTTCACGAACTGGCATATCAGGATTGTCCTCGCGAGGAAGGTCAATGGCTGTAAACAAATACTCAACGCCATTGGGAATATTGCGCGATGCAACTGTCTTTGCCTCTGCGTGAAGCATCGTATAACCATCAACGGCAGCATTGAAGATTGCTGTTTCCTCTTCGCTTACATTGTGCTGTTCGGGAAATTCGTCCAACTTAACATATTCGCCTTCGAGAAAACCGCTTGCCTTCAAGAAGTTGTCGATTTCCTTTGGCATAGCATCCAAGCGAGCTGCGCGTACGCCATAACCAGTAAGGATTTCAGCCTTAGATTGCTTTTCTGCCATATCCTTTACGCTCGACTCCAAACCTCCGCTGCCAAATGTGCAGAACGGAACAATCTTCTTTCCGCTCAAGTCGGTATTTGCAAGGAAAGTTGCAACTGGCGGAGCGTATGTGCCGAACCAAACAGGATAACCTATGAAAATTACATCGTAATTGGCAATGTCGGCTGCAAGTGGTTTGATTTCTGTAACAGTTCCTTGTTCGCGCTCAACAATGCAACGGTCTATTGTTGCCTGAAAATCGCCATCGTATGGATTTACAGCAACAATCTCCTCGATGTCGGCATTGAGTTTGGTAGCAATTTCGGTTGCTACAGCCTTGGTGTTAGATGTTTGCGAATAGTAGAGGACCAATACCTTAGGGGCTTCTTTTTCGGTTGATTCTTCTTTGTTTTCATTCTTTGTGCCGCACGAAATTACTGTTACAGCGGCAGTTACAATGACTAGCATAAGCTTTAAATTTTTCATTTTGAATATTGTTTAATGTTTTGCTTTGAAAAATGTTTGATGCAAAAGTAATATTTTTCTATTACTATTTTGGCATCGCTTGCAAACCGCTGTCGGTCATAAGTCCGCGAGCAATGAGGCTTTGGCAACGCTGTCTGTTCAACTCCGTCCAATGGCTATTTTTGCGACGTGGCGAAAGGCGTTGGGCACATCTGCCGTCGGGAAGACGCTTGAGCGTACTGTCGATCCAACCGAAGCAAAGAGCCTCTTCAACCACTTCGATGTATGGAATACAATCGGTGCGCGGAACCTTGGTGCGATTTGTCGTAACCCAACATTCCTTAACGGTCGTATGGTTGTTGATGAACCACTGGCGCAATTCGGCACGGGTGGAGTATTCCAGCAGATTAGTGATTTGCATAAATCAATTGCATATTTTTAGCAAAGATAATGTTTTTGGGGTATTTGAACAATGTTCTTATTTACAAATCCTTAACCCCGATGGTAGGAATAGCTTATTTGTTTCCCTTCGCCCTATTATGTGTCTTGCAAAGCATCTGACAATTATTTATGTCTGTTGCACCGCCATTGCTCCATGCTGTTACGTGGTCGGCATCCATTTCGGCAAGCTTCCAGATTCTTAGTTTGTTATTGTCGCTTCCTAATGCACAAAGCGGACAATTTGATTTATTTTCGGCATTGGCTTCTTGCGTTTGTCTTGCATAGACGGCTTTTTTGGTAGCTTCATCAAAAACACGGACATCAAGCAATTTTTTATCAATTTCGCCACCTAAAAGATATTCAAAAATACCTTTTCTGCTTTTTACATACGGATCGGCATATAATTCATGTACACGAGCAGAAATCGCAGCTGGATTGTATGAATTCTTATGATATGTTTCGTACAAACGTCCCCATTCCAGACCGCGCATTTCACTTTCAACATCATTAAAGACTCCTGAAATCCAGTCAATTACAGTATTAAAATATGTTTTCAGCTCGTTGATGTTATTGTCTTGGCGATGCGAGCTCATATATTCTCCAATTTTGCCTTTGCTAACCCATTCAAGAGCAGTATGCAAGAAATCCTGACGATTTACATTTCCCGAAACATACGCGCTCCACTTTTGCACATTGGCATTCTGCGTGTTCGAAAATTCCTCTTTTGCCTTTGTGACAAACGGTCCCGAATACACAGCATTTAGCAATTCCTGTTCGTTTAGCGGAATGCCGGCAATATTTATGGTCTTGAACCATTCCTTTATTTCACTTTCCTCGCCTTCACACTCGTAAACAAGTATCTGCGTATCAAGAATTTTCTGTTGCAAATTTTCGGCAAGACCAGAAAAATATTGCTCCATACCATTTGCATCCTTTATTGCAAATTTACCCGTAACATAACGACCAAAACTTGTTATACGCTGTTGACCATCAAGAACTTCCAATTTTTCATCCGAAACCTTGTTGAAATATATCAAACCCAGCGGATAACCTTTTAGCATTGATTCTATCACGGCCACATCGCGTTTGCCATCCGCATAAATGTAGTTGCGTTGATATTCCGGCTGAATGGTCAACTTTCCCGAAAGGCCAAACAGACCTTTGCCTTCAAATTCGTTATACACAAATCCTTCGCAGATTTCACGAACAGTGTATTGTTTTAATGTTGTTTGCATAATGTGATTGTTTTATTGTTTTTTGCGAATTAAAATGCGTTGATAAACTTTTTCATATAGATTATCTACTATAATAACGCCGCTCGCATTGAGATCATATATCCCTTTTTTATTGAATTTTGACCAATACGCATTTTTACATTCTTCTGATGAGTATTTTTTTGTTTTCAATTTGTATAAATCTTCATTTTCGCACATTCCCAAAATCTCAAACTGTTCCGGACAATATTTATCCAAAAACGAAATAGGTACGCCCATTATACCATCATAATCGCTTGGAATAGCATCGGTAAAAGGTACTTCAATCGCATCATAATTATCATATTTCTGATAACCGACGCCTTTCACTTCCTTGTGCTTGCTGAATTTTATGTTGTCTTCCATTGTCATTAGCGAAAGTGGCTGGTGTCGGCGACCGTGTTCAAGATTGGTAAACCAAACAACTCCCGAAACTCTAATCATTCCTTCTTTATGGTCTCCTGCTGTTGCATAATCAGTATAATTACTAATAAAATGTCCTGCCCCACCAGTAAATCCTTTGCCTAACCAAATTTTATTATCCTTTATCAAAGGAAAAACTTCTTTATATGTAATGGCATTTTGATTTCCAATAATTACGAATTGTTTCTTAGCTTCAACTATCCAAGCTAAAAATTCCCTAAACAGCGAGAAAGGTGGGTTTGTTATGATAATATCGGCTTCGTCACGAAGTTTTTTCACTTCATCGGAACGAAAATCACCATCACCATTAAGGTATTGCCATTCCAAATCTTCGATGTCGATTTTGCCGTTCTGGTTGGTATCGTGGTCGAGAATGAAGATTTTTCCGTTAGTGCGGCTTTTGTCGGCATCGTAGTTGGGATTTTCGGTTTCGAAAAGTGTAGGTTGCCATTGCTTAATTTGTTTGCTTTCGACTGCATACGATGTGGAAATAAGTTTTTTCAAGCCAAAATTCTCGAAATTCTGTGCAAAAAACTTTGTAAAGTTGCTCCATTCGGGGTCGTCGCAAGGCAACAGAATAGTTTTTCCTCTAAACACATCGGGATTGTATTCCAGATATGCATTTATTTCCTTTTGAATGTCAGCATATTGGGTGTAAAATTCATCATTTTTGGCGATTTTTGCCTTCGACAGATTCTCGTTTGCCATATTCGATTGATAGTTTTTCGCATCACTATCAATCTTCATCATCAGTTTGGCTAAAAAGAAAGGTGCGAGCCTTTCCATCCTGTCCACGAGGAGCCTGCAAGAACCCCGTTTACTTGCTAGATTAGCCCACACCATATTCGGTGCGAGCATTAACCTTATGCAAGTAAACGGAAAAACAAACTTTCCCGTGGATTAGCGTTATTCCAACGACTTCTGAATCATCAGTTTGCAGGCTTTTGATTCGGACAAGAATAATAGCTAATGCTTTGGTTATTTAATAATTTATCCTTCTATTTTTACCTATAATTTTAAATCGTTAATAAACATTTTACATGTGCAAAAATACGAATTATTCCTTAATTATTGATTTTTTTCTGAGCTTGTTTAAACTAAATTCTGTACCCATTCGCTCCCTGAGCGTAGTCGAAGGGGCGATGTGAATGTAACGAAAAGCACCGAGTACCTCGGCTTCTTCCTTTCGACTGACGCTCAAGGGGCGAAGCTCAGCCAGCGGATTTGTTCAATGCTAACAATTTGTATAATAGACAATAAAATAGTCCAAATGAAAGAGCCGTGGGGCTTGTTCCAATTTTACACGATTTTCAGTTTTTAATCGGAATTTTTGGAACTTTGTCTTATCTTTGCGATATGTTACGCTACAACATACACGACTGTGCCGAAATGATGGACGCCATTCAGCGGATTGGCTTTCTGCCTTTGCTTGAGAGCGGAATATATGGTTTTTCGGCAAATGCGCTGGTTGACCCCGACTGCCGCTATGTGCAACTGCCCGATGGCGGCTGGGACTGGCCCCTGTGGAAATGGAAAGGCGACATTGTAAGGGAAGGCGACTGCGTGTATGGGAAGTTTTTCGCTGGAAAGGCTGGTTTCATAAGCACCGAATGGTGGCCGGATTTCTGCAACTACCGCAGAAGTACGCACCCCGCCCCAGATGAAGGTTCTATCGAAGAAACAATATTGGCAATTCTGAGCAGCCGTGGCAGCATGATTACACGCGAACTGCGTTCGGCTTGCGGTTTCGACGGTCCGAAAATGCGCAGTCGTTTCGACAGTTATGTCACCCGCCTGCAGATGGCTTGCCGCATTGTTACCGAAGATTTTGTGTATCCTATCGACAAGCACGGACACGAATACGGCTGGGGCTGGTCGCTGCTGACAACACCAGAACTACTATATGGCAAACCTGCCTGCCAATGCCCACGCTCGCCTGATGAATCGTACAAAAGGATGATGGACTATCTTCGGAATTTGCTTCCCGATGCATCAGAAAACCAAATAAGAAAACTCTTGAAATAATACCGATAAACTCATGTGCAACACCCTTAAGATTTGTATTGTGCTCGTTATGCTACTCGCTGGTTTGCAGACTATAGCACGGGAACAAAGCTATATCCTCACCTCACCCGACGGCAAACTTGTAAGCAGCATAGTAGCCTCAAGCGACGACGAACTGTCCTACGACATAACTTTTGACGGAGTGAAGATTTTGAAGCGTTCTCGCTTGACACTCAATCGCGTATATGGCGCAACGACAACCGACCGTCTGCCAGTGAAAAAAATCACGCGCCGTTCTGTTGATGAAATGGTACCAGCACCATTCTACCGCCAAGCCGAGATGCGAAACCTCTACAACGAACTGACTCTGCAAATAAAGGACGGCCTATGGGTTGATTTCCGTGCCTACAACGAAGGATTTGCCTACCGCTACCGCACCGACCAAGCCTGCACCGTAAAAACCGAACTGGTAGAATACAATTTTGCCGCCGACTGGCAAGCCACGGTGCCGTATGTGCGCGGCTTCGATGAGAAAAATCCTACCGGACAATATTTCAATTCGTTCGAAAACATATATACCACCGATACGCTGTCGCAACTTGACCAGCGCCGTCTGGCATTCCTGCCGTTGGTTGTACATGCCGACAATGGTGTTCAGGTTTGCCTTACCGAAAGCCATCAAGAACATTTTCCGGGACTTTATCTAAAAGGCACAGGCGTTGCTGGTCAGTTGCGTGGTGACCATGCTCCCTGCCCTGACCAGATAGAGCAAGGCGGACACAACAATCTGCAAGAGATTGTCAAGACTCGCAAAGACTATATAGCGCAACTTTCCAAAGGCGACGAAATGCCTTGGCGTATCGCCATGGTTGCTCGCAGTGCTACCGACTTGGCAATGAACGACATGACCTACTTGCTTGCTTCTCCTTGCCGCCTCAATGACATCAGTTGGATACATCCCGGCAAAGTAGCTTGGGACTGGTGGAACTGCTGGAATATCAGCGGTGTAGATTTCGAAGCTGGCATCAACAACGACACTTACAAATACTACATCGACTTTGCTTCGCAATATGGCATCGAGTATGTAATCCTCGACGAGGGCTGGGCTGTAAACATGAAAGCCGACCTTCTGCAAGTAGTTCCTGAGATTGACCTACCAATGCTTGCGAAATATGCCGACGAGCGTGGCGTAGGACTAATACTTTGGGCAGGATATTATGCTTTTAAGCGCGATATGGAGAATGTCTGCAAGCACTACAGCGAAATGGGCATCAAAGGGTTTAAGGTTGACTTCATGGACAGCGACCATCAGGCAATCAACGAGTTCTACTACCAGTCGGCAGAACTCTGCGCCAAATATCATCTGCTCCTCGACTTCCACGGTGCCCACATTCCTGCTGGCATCAACCGAACATATCCCAATGTACTCAACTTCGAAGGCGTATATGGTCTCGAGAACCTAAAATGGTCGCCTACCGATTTCGACATGGTAAAGTACGATGTGCAGATACCTTTCATCCGTCAGGCAGGCGGACCAATGGACTATACGCCCGGAGCAATGCGTAATGCAGCAAAATATTGCTATGCACCAGTTTGGACAGAACCAATGAGCCAAGGTACCCGTTGCCACCAGTTGGCACTCTACCTAGTTCTCGACCAGCCGATTGCAATGCTCTGCGATGCTCCGACAGAATACATGCGTGAGCCGGACTATACACGATTCCTTGCTTCCATTCCTACCGTGTGGGACGAAACGCGCGTTCTGCAGGGCGAAGTTGGCGAATATATTGTTACAGCTCGCCGTAAAGGCTCAACATGGTATGTGGGTGGCATCACCAACTGGACCGAACGCGACCTGAAAATCGACCTATCAAACATTGTTAACGGCAAACACAATGCGATTCTCTATCGTGATGGCGCAAACGCACACCGCAAAGGCAGCGACTATCGCGTAGAACGCCTCACCAACATAACTGGTTCTATTGACATTCATCTAGCACCTGGAGGCGGATTTGTTATGAAAGTGGAATAGGGTGATAATGGCAACAAAACGGTTACGGATTGTAACGGGTTGAATTTACTATTCCGCTGAAAATACTTCGAATGTTGATAAGTTTGTAACGAAACAAGTAAGTGTTTTTCGTAAATTTGCAGAGTAAACATTCGCTTGATTTGACGCATAGACTGAAAACGAGTTGTGTATATTTTATTTTGTTATTGAGAAGAAATGCAACTTAGATGACAATGGAAAACGAGCAGAACAAATGGCAATGGCATGGGTCTAATGTCGTGTGGAGGGGCGTGGGCATCTATCATATCACACTCACCATTCCTTCACGAGAGCCATTATTGGGCACGCTCGTCATTCCTGGAAACAATCCGGCACAGGCAAAAGTTGAGCGTACGAAACTAGGAAACAGCCTAGTCGAGGAACTGCTGCATATACCAGCCTATTATCCCGAAATTAGAATCCTGCAATTCTGTCTTATGCCAGACCATCTGCATGCAGTAATCTATGTTACTCGACAAATGAAAAATAGCATCAAGATGGTTGTCCGCAGTTTTTGGCAAGGTGCAAAAAAACTTGGTCGCGAATATTCTTTGTCAAACTCACCCGAATTAAATTCGGGCTTTGCTGACAAAGAATCCGACCGTGCCAATCACAGTAGCCCATATCCGTTCCCAATATTTACAGAAATGCCTTTCATACGCGCCCTTTATCATCGTGGACAACTGAATTCTATGATTCGTTACATACGGATGAACCCACAACGGCTTGCTACTAAACGATTAAGGCCAGATTTCTTTCGCGTGCAGCACAATGTGGTAATTAATGGCAGAAAATACAATGCTGTGGGAAATATCGCAATCTTAATGAATGGATTTCGAAAGACTGTACATGTGCATCGTGTGTTGCTGGATGCTGCGAAGCAAGGAGATGACAAATCTCTCCGCGATTATATGAACGGCTGTATTGTTTCTGCTCGCAATGGCGCAGTTATGGTGTCGCCATTTATTAGTTCAAAAGAGAAGGAGATATTGACAATCCTTTTAAAAGAGAAGCATTCTATAATTTACATTACCAATAATGGTTTGGGTGAGTACTATAAGCCATCTGATAATTTGTTTGATGCTGTAGCCACAGGACATTTGCTAATACTTAGTCCATGGCCTTATAATGATAGCCCAAAACGCATAACCCGAGAGGAATGTATTATGCTCAATAACTTTGCAGAAGAAATTGCTGCATCTTCTAACACAAAAGTTGATTATAAACAAAACTCAACATCACAGGAGGAATGAAAAATAGAAAATAACAAGCCTTTTCTCTCCCTTTCTCTCCTTTCAATCACCTTCTGAAGAACTTGAGGCAAATTAACACCAACACCAAATTACAAGATTTGGATGAATGTCACGGTGACTTTTGTCCAAAAGTGGTCTAAAAATATATGATTTGGACAAATGTCGATTAGACTTCTGTCCAAAAGTGTTGCGTGATTCATTTTTATGTTTTATCTTTGCCGCATAATTTATTGTTATGGACAAGTACAGAATTATCGGTAGAGAAAAGGAGCAGAACCTTCTTAAAACATTGTGCGACAAGCAAGAAGCACAACTGATTTCAATATATGGCAGACGGCGTGTGGGCAAGACATACCTTGTAAAATGTTTCTTCAACAACAACTTTGACTTCTTCTTTACAGGAAGCTACAATGTTTCGACACCTGTGCAACTAAGTTTGTTCAGCAATGCACTGCAACAATACAGCCACACCCCACAGCCATTCTTTAAGTCGTGGTTTGAGGCGTTTTCTGCTCTCCAGTCGTACTTGTCAGCATTAAAAAAGGAACATATTGTAGTTTTTATCGACGAGATTCCTTGGATGGATATGCCCAATGCAAATTTCATTTCGGCATTCAGCTACTTTTGGAATTCGTGGGGTTCTACTTTTGCTCCGTTGAAACTTATTGTCTGCGGTTCGGCTACAACTTGGATGCTCGACAAATTTGTCGGCGACAAGGGCGGTCTTTATGGACGCTCGAACAGAACAATATATCTTGCTCCATTTTCATTATACGAGACCGAACAGTTCCTCATAAACAGAAATATTGTTTGGAATAGAGAGCAAATCCTTGAAACATATATGATTATGGGTGGAATACCATATTATCTGGATATGCTTGATGGAAGTTTGCCATTATCAAAAAATATCGACATTCTCTTTTTTAGCGAAACTGGAGATTTACGGCGCGAATACGATTTCCTTTTCCGCTCCCTGTACAAAAATTCAGAGCTATATACTCGAATAGTTGAATGTATGTCGCGGAAACTTAAGGGAATGACACAGATGGAAATCAAGGAGGAAATCAATGGCGCTGCTAGTGGAAATTTTTCTGATGCTCTCGAAAACCTTGTCAACTGCGATTTTGCACGCAAATACAACTCATTCGGCAAGAAGAGCAAAGATGCAATGTATCAGTTGTCTGACCAATATACACTGTTCTATCTGCGATTTGTTATGAACGGAAGCGGACAAGATGCTAATTTCTGGACAAATATTGATGCACATACCCACGACAGTTGGGCTGGATACGCTTTTGAGCAGGTGTGTTTTCACCATATACAACAAATAAAGCGCAAACTTGGGATAAGCGGTATTATGACAAACGCCTACAGCTGGATGTGCAAGCCTAAAGTTGACAAGGACGGAACAGAATGGAAAGGTGCGCAGATTGACTTGCTCCTGCATCGTGCCGACAGCATAATAAACATCTGTGAAATAAAACATTCAAAGCATCCGTATGTTATAACAGCCGACTATTACAAACGTATTGAAGAACGCAATTCCATTTTTGCCCACCACACAAAAGCAAAAGAAAAATTACACAACACATTCATAACAACCAACGGACTACAGCCAAATATGTATTCCAACATGATACAGTCTCAGGTTGTTCTTGACGATTTATTCAAGGACGAGTATTAAAAATCAATATTGTCCGCTAAAATTAATAGGTCATTCCACAACCTTTAGCTCATGAAGCTTGCGAATAAAGCAGAGTGAACCGACTAAGGAACGTGTCGTGTGAACTCGCTTATGCGGAATCTCCTTTATTGGTAATATTGTGGGAGATTTCGGATAGCAGTCTTCACAGCGCTCCCCGTTCCGTATCGTGGCTTCGACTAGCTTCCGTACCTTTAGCTCACGCAGCGAAGCAAGTAAATGACGAGCCTTTTTCGCCATTAGTATAACTTGATTAATAATTTACGAATTTGCAATGCGAAATTTATTTTTTAGCGGACACCAATAATTAAAAATGCTTTCGCATGTGCGTAACAATACGGTTCACCTCGTAGCCTAAAATGTGATTTGGGGAAATGTCATAGTGACTTTCGTCCAAAAGTGGTCTAAAAATGTACGATTTGGACAAATGTCGATTAGACTTTCGTCCAAAAGTGTTACGTAGTTTACATCTACCTCTCCCGTCTTTCTATCACCTTCTTCAACTTGTACCTGTCGTCAGTCGAAGTGCCAATAGCATCGATAAACTGCTGGTCGTGTAAACGCCGTTATATACAAAGACGGAGCAAACGCACACCGCAAAGGCAGTGACTATCGCGTAGAGCGCCTCACCAACATAGCCTCGCAAATTGACATCCATTTGGCACCGGGAGGCGGATTTGTTTTGAAAGTGGAATAGGAAGATAATGGCAACAAAACGGTTACGGATTGTAACGGGTTGAATTTGTCATTAATAAAAATTTATTAAGATTTATACTATGATGTGATCACCAAACTGATGGATGGGGAACAAGCATTGCTTGAATGTTCTTGATGTTTCACACCGCTATTAAAAAATATATAACTATCTTCTTATCTGTTTGTTTATTCTCTTTCAAAAAAATATTCACAAAAGTTTTCCTGAAATCAGGATATAATATAATTTTGTAGCGTTCCAGCAATGGAACGACATATTTGAAATAGGCGTTTACTTACGCTTTGTTTTGACATACAGAAACTTCGCAAACTTCTGAAAACCAGTCAAGGCAATAGCAATAGTAGATGTCTGCGTTACACGATATTCCATTATCGTTATACGGCGTGGACTTCTGCATTGCTCGTTTTGCTGGTTTGGGCAATGCGAAGGCCTCTGTATGTGGAGCGGGCAATAAGTACAGACTCCACGCTTCTTTTTTATATGCCTAACTAAAGTAAGAAAAATGTCGCATTGGGAGTTTTGCGGAGAAAAAGTGTTTTGCCTAAATGGACTCAACAAATAACCCATGGAGCAATCTGTTTCCTGAGAACAATCCAGAAGCAGAGCCTAAATTTGTGGATATGGATGAAGACTCGCCACAATACCCTAACCCAATACCAGATTCATATTCCTCGTTATATGAAGAACTGCTTTCTAAATGTGACTTTGGAAATTTCAGAGATAATCTAGAAAAAGCAAAAATAGCTAATGACATATATGCTAAAGTAAAATTTGCAGGCGGAGATTCATTAAATAGGCTTAGAGAAATAAGGGATGAAGCCATCGACAAACTTGGCATAAAGATTTCCACAGAGAAAAAATATAATTCACTGATGGAATACTTCAATCCTATACAATACAAAGAACCATACGACAAAGACTTGATTGCGCAAGCAATTGATTTTGAAAACAATGTAAAAAAGAATGCTGACAATATACGGCAACTTGAACAGATTGAAATAGAAGCAAAGCCTTTTATTTTGAAACGCTCAGTTTACTTTGGCAAGAAATCAATAGAATACGGAGATTGCACCAATGCGAAACTACATTGCCGTGAAGCGACAAATATCAACAAGAAGTTAGGCGTTGACAGCTGTATTCAGAATCAAATAGAAGAAATTGAATCAAGAATAAATGAAATAGAAGCGGAGTCATTAAGAAAGAATGACAAAGAAGATAAAATTGCCACAATTGCATTTGCATTAATATTCATAGCTTTTATTGTGATTGTTATTAGTGTCGGATTGAATAAATAATGATTAATATTGTTTGTTATTAAATTAAAAGTCATGATATTACTAGTTCTATTATCAGGGTATTCAAGCGGTGGCGAAGCTGCTTTTGTTGGATTGCTTATAGGAATTTTAACGGCTGTGGTCTTTGCTATTATAGGCAAAGTAAAGAACAACAAGAAAGATTGGGACGACATGGATTAACATTTATTAATTTTCAAAAAATTTAACGATGGGCAATACCGAAAGTACAAACCCTTGGGCGTATTTCGGAGGAAACAATTCCGAAGTTGAGCCGAATTTTGTGGATATGGAAGCTACGCCAAGCAAACCCAAATATCCAAATCCAATTGCAAGCCAATACAAATCATTGTACGATGAGTTACTAGCCAAATGCGATTTCACAAATTTTAGTGGAGATGAGGAAATGGCGACAAAAGCAAATAGAATTTATGGACAATTAAGAAAAGTTCAGGACAAAAATTCTACTGAATTGATTTCTATCAGAAATGAGGCAATAGTGGAATTGGGAATAACCATTTCTACTGAAGAAAAGTACAATTACTTGACAAAGTATTGTAATCCGTCCTTGTTCAAGAACCCATACAATGAGGAAATGGTAAATAAAGCGATACATTTTGAGTCAAGAATAAAACATAATGCAGACAATATCATTGAATTGGAACGAATAGAAAATGATGCCAAGGAATTTATTTTGGAATCAAAATATGCTTTAATCTTAAGCAAGATAAATGGTTACATACAAAAAGTGGATTATTATGCTCTTTCAAATTATGTGTCAGGTTCTGTTCTAAAAGATGAATTGGTAAAAACACACCACATAAGAGATATTTTTGACACACTAATATTAAGGGTTAGTTATTTTACTGCAATACAAATGTTGAGGGAAGCCTTCAAATATGACCCTACAGAAAAAGATTATTATACAAGAAAAATGATAGCGAGGAGAATTTCTGTTGACACTAATGTAGCAATAGCGGCATTGAATAATACAAAACAAGCAGATTCGATTAACGAACAATATTATAACAGGGTTATTCAAAGAATAGAAGAAAAGAGGTCTGATGATAGAAAAACAACTTGGACTATAATTTTAGTAATATTTTGGACTATAATTTTTGCAATTCTGGGATTATGTATTTTCCCACATTAAAAAAATAAATAATTGAATACCATGCCGATAGCAAATTTATGGAATAGGATACTAAGTTGGTTCCGTGAGAGGAACGACAGATTGCAACTTGTAAAAGACTTTAATATGGCAGCACAGCAAGCCTGGGTCGCTGGGTATGTACCTTCGTGCCTAAAGGCAAGCATTTCGCGCGGTTGTAGTGATTATAGACATTCATTCTCGCGGTGGATGGCTTCTGGTTTTAGAATTTGTGTATTGAGCGGAGCACAGCTAAGCAAGCAAGATATTGTATTTATTGGACAGGCAATATTAAGTAACGAACAACTTGTTCGTCAGTTGGTTGTACTTGGATGGGATACCCTTGAAGTGCATTGCGATGTCGGCAATTATGGTTGTCGTTGGGCACTAAAGGAACATTTGATGTTAGGTAGTTAAAAATATAGCAATGGAAAGTACAGATACATTAAAGGTTATTAGCGATAGTTTGAATGTTGTCGCTCAACAGGCTGGATTATCAGAATCTAATAGTTGGATATGGATTGCAATTGTTTCGACATCTGTAATCTTGCTGTTAGTCGTAATACTGTTGGTTCATAGAAGAACAAAAACAAAGCCAGTTGACAATCTTGACATGCTGAAACAACAAGCAAAAGAACAAGGCAATGTCAATTTCAGCAATGTAATAAATAGTGCGTTCAATTCTAAGCAACTATATGACAAGTTAAAGGTAAAATGTCATCCAGACAGATTTCCGCTTAACCCAGAAAAAAATGCTATTGCTAATGACATATTTCAGCGAATCAAGAAAAATGAATATAATGTCGAAGAGCTGGAAAAAGTTAAGGATGAAGCAATTGAAAGGCTTGGGATAAGCATATAGTACCATATATATTAGGCGTAAATTGAACTAGAGGCTGTCTAAAAAGTAAAATTAACCATCTGAGATTTCAATATTTGTGGATTCCTTCCAATAGATATCCGAATAAAGAAACGACAAAAAAGACTTTTTGGACAGCCTCAGTTGAATATTAGAAACCTTAATGGCAAATTTTTATCGAAATGAACTGGTTACAAATTTTAACCAGTTGAAACTATTTTGAAAGAAGAAAATGAACCAGTGAAAAATCGTCATGGATTTCTACAATATTATTACTACTTTATCAAAAGCAACAATTTTACATAACATATAATAAAAAAGAAGTATCTTTGACCCTTGATAAATATCTCTTATGACAAAGAGAACGAACGACATATTAGAATCTGACATACATCGCTTCGGTTTAAATTACGAAGAAGTGCTGGTATTGAATTCAGGAATGAGGATAACAAGAGTGGCGTATGAGAAAGAAAAAAGAGGTTCATCACATAATCAGATTTACAAATAGTTTAAAACCTAAGAGGCTATGGAATCCGTATACATAGACATACACATTCATACTTCCGAGAATCCTAACAACTTGAATTTGAATTATGATATTGATTCGTTGTTTAAAAATATAAGGCAATCTGCACAAGGTCAGAATGCCTTAATCTCGTTTTCTGACCATAATACCATTAACAAGAAAGTGTATTTGGATGCGTTGTCAAAATGTGGTGCTGATATTCACATGCTTCTTGGTGTAGAATTGCACATTCACTATGTTAAAAATACAGAAGCATATCATTGTCATATGATTTTCAAAGATGATATTACAGAAGAAAATATTGATAATATAAATACTATTCTTGACAAATTATATCCGAATAAAATAGTAGAGAAAAAGGATGATAGTATTCCCACATTGGAGATGATAATAAATGAATTTGATTCCCATGATTTTGTCTTGTTACCTCATGGTGGGCAAACTCATGCGACATTCAATAAGGCAATCCCAGAAGGTAGAAGATTTGATTCCATGATGGAAAGAAGTATTTATTATAATCAGTTTGACGGCTTTACAGCAAGGAGTGAAAGCGGCAGAGACGAAACGGATCAATATTTTAAACGTTTAGGTATAAGTGGATTTATTAACCTTATTACTTGTTCCGACAATTATAATCCAGCACGTTATCCCGAGGCAAAAGATTCCAAGGCTGAACCTCTTATTCCAACATGGATGTTCGCTAATCCTACGTTTGAAGGGTTACGGTTATCTCTATCTGAAAAATCAAGGTTGGTATACCAAAATGAAAAGCCTAACTCGTGGGCAGAGTATATTGAGCAAGTAAAATATTCAAACGACAAGATTGACGTTGACGTTAGTTTTAGTTCTGGATTAAATGTTATAATAGGCGGTTCTTCAAGTGGAAAAACACTTTTAGTTGACTCTATTTGGCGAAAATTGTCAAATTGTAGTTTCGAAGATTCTGACTATAAAACTTTTGATGTAGATAAAATAAACATTATTAATCCATCAAATATTCAACCTCATTATTTGAGCCAGAATTATATTATGAAAGTTGTCGGAAATGATGATGAGCATAAAATTGAAGATATTGATATTGTTAAGGGTATCTTCCCTGATAACAGAGAAGTGTTAAATCTAGTTGAAACCAGTTTGATTACTTTGAAAAAAGACATTTCACAGCTGATCCAAACTGTAAAAGATATTGAAAACATAGAAAACAAATTCAAAAAGACTCCTCAAATTGGGCATCTTTTGGTCATGGCGGCGGTTAAAAAGAACCTTTTTACTATTTTTATTCCAAAAGAAGAAATCAGAAACAAAATTAGTTATTCGAAATCGAAAAAAGATACTCATATCACTACATTAAACGAAATAAAGAAGATTATTGACGGAAATCCTTTCGCCAATGTTCCTACAAAAAACATTGACGAGTTGATTGAATTATTACAAATAATATATAAATATAGTGAATTAGAAGATTCTGTATTTGATGTAATCCAAAAAGCATCAGATAATTATGATTCACAGTTAAAAGCTGAGAATCAAGAAGAACAAACAAAAACACAAGAGTTTGATGGATTAATCAGTAATATCAGCCGATATGTTTATCTAAACAGAAAATTCAAAAAGCATCTTGATTCTATTGCAGATTACCAAGTAAGTATAGACACAAAAGAGATTGTTTCTGCTGAACACCACTTGTATATTAGCAACCAATTTAAGATGGATAGAACAACTGTTTTAGATGTCTTTAATGGTTTGCTGAAAACTGGCAAAAAAATAGATGATTTTGGAAATATCCAACCATGTAACCTTTTTGAATCAAACTATAGCAAGCAAAGACCTAAAGTTCAAGATTATGATGATTTCTCAAATCATGTATATGATGATTTTTCTCAAAAAAATAAGACCATCTATAAAATTATCACCAAAGATGGTAAGGATTTTGAAAATCTAAGTGCAGGATGGAAAACATCGGTTTTGTTAGACCTTATTTTGGGTTATGATAAAGATATTGCCCCAATAATCATTGACCAACCAGAAGATAATTTGGCAACAAAGTATATTAATGATGGTCTTGTAGAGGCAATAAAGAAAGTCAAGACTAAAAAACAAATAATTTTAGTTTCCCACAATGCAACAATCCCAATGATGGGAGATGCTCAACAAATAATCTATTGCGAGAATGCCAAAGGGAAAATATGTATCAGGTCTGCACCATTAGAAGGGGAGATTGATGGAATACCAGTATTGGATCTAATTGCATCAATTACCGATGGTGGAAAATCATCTATCAAGAAAAGAGTAAAGAAATACAACTTAAAGAAATTCACAGAATAAAATGAAACTATATTTTAAAAAGACAGAATCTGGCGATATTCAAGTTCAGATTGAAAAAGGAACCGTATTAAATGATTTTGATTATGTCGAAATGCTATCACAACTAATGCAAGAAAACACTATCGTGTGTGATTGGGGAAACCTTGATGAGCAAGAGAAATCAAAAATGAATGAATTGTTGGATAAAATAAAAGTTGCTGTGACGACTGGAATGGAAAAATCTTTAGAATAAGTACATAAAATTGGGTATTAAATTAATAAATGGGTACATTTAGACGAGGAATGGAGACTAACAAAAACATCGTATACATTAGCGGCACACGGATTAGAGGTTTTGGATCAAATAGTTACTATAAATTAATTTGACAGAAGATAATCCAATAAAAGTGTATATTTATGTTTATAATATAGAGCTATAAACAAAACCCAATGTGAACCTATGCCACAGGCGGAATGAAAAATAGTGTTATATTAGCGGAGAAGAATATCATGACAAAGGAAATAGGATTAGCTTAACAAAAATTTATTTCCAATTATAAATTAAAATCCTTGCCAATTCGGATTTAGTTACTATTTTTGCAAAAATTTTACAACAACAAGGTTTTTATGCTACTAAAAATCGAACTAGAGAATTTCTTTTCAATCAAAGAGAAAATAACGATTGATTTCCGCGCAGGAAATATCAATACAAAACAAGCTCGCCTGCTCGAACAAAATACTATTGAATGGAACGGGCAGAAAGTGTTGAAATCCATTGGATTGTTCGGTCCAAACGCATCAGGGAAATCTAATATTGTAAAAGCTATTAGGTTTTGTTGCCATTTGATATTCCAATCGCATCTGCATAACGAGAACACAATATTTAATTTCCAGCCATTTAAATTTGATGGTTGGAATCAGAAACCCAGCCGTTTCCTTGTAGATTTTGTATGCGACAATGTGGAATACGAATATTCATTTGCTCTTAACCGTAACGAGATTTTGGAAGAAAGCCTATACTATTACCCGAAGAAAAGGAGAGCTAAGATTTATTCACGCAAAGGCAAAGAATTCTCTTTTGCTGAAGGTGCAATTCCAAGGGCAAATGATGTGGTTTTCAATACTAGCTCAAAAAACTTGTTTCTAAGTAGGGCAAGTTCGATGAACAGGGAACTGGCACAAAAACTGTTTATGTATTTCTTGAACACATTTATGCTTGACCTTGTTCAGTTAAACGACAGCAACATTGAAGAATTATTTGTCAAGAACAAGAAAGTTGTCCTCGAAGCGTTAAATGTATGCGACAGTGATATTTGCGATATTGAAATCCGTAAAGAAAAAGTACAGCAACTTAGCCTTAACATTGCAATTGGTACTAATGCCGCCCCCTCGGAACTTAAAGAAGTTGATGTCATTAAATTTTTTACATATCATAAGTTCGCGCCAAAAATCCCATTCGATATGATGGCCGAGGAATCGAGCGGAACAAAGCAACTGTTTGGAATGCTTTTGCGTTTGCTTGATGTCGTGAGAAATAAAAAAACCTTGATGGTTGACGAATTCGATATAAGCCTGCACACTTTTTTGGCGGATTTTATTCTTGACCTTATTCACGCATCTTCAAATTCGCAACTCCTATTTACATCACACAATACAAGCCTTATCGACACCGACCGTTTAAGAAAGGACCAGATTCTATTTGTAAACAAAAAGGATGATGGTTCAACCGATGTGTATTCCCTATTCGATTTCAAGGATTTCCGTGACAATATGGATGCAGAAAAGGGCTACAAGCAAGGTCGTTTCGATGCAATACCGATAGTTAGCTCTTCGGTAGGAAGTTTGAAAAAATTATTGGAGGACTAATATGGCTAGAGGAAGAGAGAAAAAGGCTCCAAGAAAAATGAAGCGAGTCTTTCTTGTTTTCTGCGAGGGAGAAACGGAGGAAAACTACATAGATTTCCTAAGACGACAATATAAATCGCCAATTAAAATTGTTCCTAAAACTGAAGGTAATCAGATTTCCCAACAAATAATAAGCAAGCAACAGAAAGAACTGAAATTGTCGCAACACGAACAGATAACAACATTTCTTATGTACGATTTGGATGTTGCATCGGTAAAAGAAAAACTTAAATCGTGCAATGCAATTTGGCTATGTAGCGATCCTTGCATTGAATTGTGGTTTTTGCTGCATTGTAAGGAACAAACGGCATACATTTCTACAAACAACTGCAATTCTACCTTATGCAAGTCTCATCCTGATTGGAAAAATTACAAGAAACCTATCATTAACGATGCTCAGCAACAGTTTTTATGGAACAACAAGGAAATTGCCATTAAACGGGCAAAAGCACTTAATGAAAATACAAATCCATCATCATCGATTTACAAGCTACTGGAAGCAATAGAAAGTTACTAAATTTTCTACCTCTCTCTCCTTTCAATCACCTTCTCCAACTTGTACCTGTCGCCAGTCGAAGTGCCAATGGCATCGATGAACTGCTGGTCGTATCCAGGAGTGTCGTAGCCCCAGCGCAGGAAGTTGCCATTCTCGTCGGTGCGACGGATAATCTGGTCGTTGTACTTAACAATCAGATACTTGGCTAACTTATCCCAGCGTTGCATCATTAGGTCGGTGTATTCGATGCTTTTGCGGTTGAGGTAACTGCGACGGTCGGCTGGCTGCATACCCTTTAGGGCAAGCAACACGCTGTCCTGGTCGGCAAAGTAGTAGTCCTCTAGTTCCTTCTGTGCGGTGCGCAAGTCGCCAACCATCATCGAATAGCGCGGATACACCATATTTGCCACCCAGTTGTTCATCCAGAATGCCGACTCGAACGAAAACTCGTTTCGCGGATTGTTCTCCTGACGGAAAGCATCAGGCACTTGCGTAATACAGCAATACAGAGGCACATACGCAACCATATTGGCATCGTCGCAGTTGAACCAGGTTACACCGCCCACATCATCGGGCAACCACGAGCGCATCTGACAGGTCATTGTGAAACCCGACTGCTGGGTGGCAATCGGACGCTCGCGGAAATAGGCTATGCTGTCCTTGTCCTTGAAGTGCATAGGCAGCGGACGGATAGGCATTCCCCACGGACCAGCGGTCATGTCGGCGGTCATATCGAGCGGAGTGCCCTCAAAATGGTCGCGCATGTCGTTTTGTAAGTCGCGAAGCGAAAGCGGAGCATCGGGTTTTATCCACAGCGGAAGATGGTCGCACTTGTCGAAATCGCCATTGATATATGGCAAGTACTTGTCCATTTCGTCCTTGCTGTAGTGGTGACGGAAGAAGCTCCACACGCGGGCATCGGCATAGCGCACATTCTCGAAGTCGATAGGACAATAAGCATCGCGGAACGAAAAGTCGGCATCGTTGCCACTGAAAAAGCCAAGTTCGCGCGCCAGCGAGATTACATCGTAGGCGTAAACGCATTCCACTTCGGGACGGTTTATATTCTGCAAGTTCTTGCTGCTGATGCTCTTGTACGACTTTTTCTGTTCCAGTGGGAACTGCCTGATACGGCTGAGGTTAGCGTGTGCGCAGATGCAGTCGTCGGGGATTCGCAGAGCCACCCACACAGCACCCTTGCGGCCTTTGCCCTTGCCAATTATCTCCATAATCCACGCCTCGTTGGGGTCGCAGACGGTAATTGTCTCGCCGCTGCTGTTGTATCCGTATTCGTCCACCAGTTCGGCCATGCAACGGATAGCCTCGCGAGCTGTCGATGAGCGTTGCAGAGCCAAGCGCATAAGACTGAAATAGTCGAGCAGTCCATCCTTGTTGACAAGCTCAAGGCGTCCGTCGAAAGTGGTTTCCACTATGGTGACCTGCTTTTCGTTCATCAGCCCCACCACATTGTAGGTATATTCCACCTGCTTCACAAATTGTCCTTCGTGCGACGGTCCCCAGCCGTGAATGGCGATTAGTTCGTCCTTGTCGTGCAGTCCGGCAGGGCTGTAAAACAGCGAACCCGAGAATCCGAATCCATCGCAGTTGTAGGTACACATCACACTGCCGTCGGTTGATGCTTTCTTGCCGACAATAAGGTTGGTGCAGGCGAGGAGTGGCTCGAAGCACAGGGCTATAATCAGGGTAATGAGAAATGTTCGTTTCATGAGAAAATGTTTGTGAGCAATATTTTATTGTGGCAAAAGTAATATTTTTTACTATTTGCCAAGAAACTTATGCCTAATAACCGTAAAAATGGTAAACACATAATATACACAAAAAGCAGTATTCCCCTGATCAATAGGGAATACTGCTCTTGTTTTTTCTATTAAATTACTATTTCAACTTCATATCCTTCCAGCTTTCCTGTGCTTCAGGACTTGTTGCAACAACAGGTGTCTGTGGCTTTTCGTTAATTAAGAAGGCTTCTTTCTTTACATTCGAATTGATGTAGTTTGAGAGCTCCGAATAACTAACATTTCCTTTTGTTTCTTGTAGTTTCTTTAGTAGGAAGTAAGTGAATAGTCCATGCCCTTTTTCTGGATATGTCATTGCAGTTTCATCGCCACTTGATGCCGAGAATACAATAGCATTTCCTCCGACTGTAGATTTAGCAGGTTCGCGTGCTACGCCACGGGCTGCTATAAGCATACTACCTTCCTTGTTTGCACCTGTAAAGCATGCATCCATAAAGTATGTTATGCTTTCTGCTTTTGTTTCGGCAAGAACTGTGTATAAAGTATTTAGGCTATAACAAGTTGTTGTGTTGGTACCCTTTCCATCAACTGGAATTATAAATGCTTCACCTGTTTTTTCATCAGGAATACCATGTCCGCAATAATACACAATACCTTTGCTGCCATTGAAATTGTTAAGCGCATATTTTAACCAGTCAACTCCACTTGTTATTTTACCATACGTAGCATTAGGGAAAAACCTAACCTGCTTTTCAGGAACACCTAAAGTCTTTATGCAGTAGTCCCTGAAAGTTTCTCCATCATGCATTGCAAAATTTACATTGTCTAGTTGTTCATATTCCTCGTTAGCAATAATCAAAACATAGGTATTATTAGCAACGGTCTTACTTTGTGGAATATTTTTGTCAACATCTGAAATAATTTGGGACTTATTATTGGTAACTGGTTGCGTACTGGTTTGTGCAGATACCTGTTGCTTGTTGTTTTGCGCCACTTGTTGATTTGCACCTTGTGTCTTATTGTATAATCTTTCCAAAGTTGCAAAATCATATAATGCTGCATTTTTGTATTTGTCTGGGGTATCGTTTATTAAAACCATTTTTTTTGCTGTTTCATTTATTTTTACATAATAAGCATTCCCAGCTTCTGCACTAATTGCCGACCACAAGGTTTCGGGATTGCCAACTACCCCGTAGTAATCCTTTATGATAACATCTCCAGCAGGTATTGTAATGGCCATAGTACCACCAGAACTAATAGCTCCAATGGGAACGTTGTTTATTTCTATATTGTGTTTCGAAATAGAACCTGCCCCCTTAAACGGACGACTAATATAAATTGTAGCTACACCCTGTGCGAAGCCACATATCGCGATTAAAAACAAAGCAATCGTTATAATTATAAATCTTTTTCCCATTTTTGTAATTTTAATTGTTATCACTTATTTTCCTTTTCTAACTTCTATAACTCTCTGTATTACCTGCATGTCTTCATCATGTATTCTGTTTTTCAACAACCACTTTTCAAATTTTATTCTCTGTAATTCAGGAACATATTCTCCGTTTTCAGTCATTGGCATAGTAAAACTATTCTTGGAGAATATATAGTATATCCTGAAATACTCAACTTCTTTCTCTGTTTCGAGAATGGTTTCCTCTCCCCATGGATAATTAGGATCCGAAGTGGTCAGAAATACATATTCTTCCTTGTTATTAACCTCAACCGCCTCTCCGCTTTCGTAAGGCAACAGACAACTGGCGACATCATTGTCATCAAGCAGAAATATAGCCAAATATCCCTTTACTGGTGTCTTGAACTTTACGGTAAACCTGTCCTTACTACGAAATCTGTCACTTTCAATGCCATTGCACAGCGATGAAACATTCAGTTCTAAATCGGCAGACTTAAACTCTTTGGCCTTGCCACAAACTTTTACGTTTATTACGAAAAATCCGTTCTCAAAAGTTTCGCTTATTTCGGGTTCAGAATTATCGCTGAGCCACAATCCCTTGCTTTCGGTTCCACCATACGTATTAAATACAGTTTCGTCTTTCGCATTATAGCCATCTGCAGAACTCTTTGTTATTGAAGTATTAACCTCAGAAATTATCGTACCAAACTCATCTGCCATCGCCTTGTTGCGGGCACGCTCGATTGCAATATTCCTTGCTTGTTCGCGAGAAACGTTTTCGGGAGCCACGTACCTATATTCACCACAGACACTTACGCTTTTCTGCCCGAAACAGGTCGCAGTTCCCAAAACAACTACTAAAAGAAATGAAAAGATGCGCATTGTTTATAGATAGTTTTTTATTAAAGACCTAAAGCCTCACGAGCTTTACCGACTAATTCATCGCTACGCGATTCCATATCTTCTCGTAATGCATCCATTGCTGCAGTTTTTGCCATTTCAAAATTATATGAAATAGTAACTCTTACTTCCTTGGTTTTCTTATGGTCTTTATAAACTTCCATAATTGTTAATATTCTCCCCAATTTTTGCTGGATTTTCTGTACACCGCCTTCAGCTATTTCTGCCAATGATGTTGCATCCTTTTCTGAAATAGCCTTATTTGCGACTTTATCCTCTAATATATCTGCCAACTCTGTTGCAATTTGACCAGCAAGCGATGTTTTCGCTCTCGCCATAGCATGCGTTTTGGCCACATCGTATGTTTCTGCGACTCCAGATCCGCTTGCTATGATATATTTTGGAAATCCTGTCTGTGGATCAAGTTCATACTGCATTTCCCATACCTTTTCGTTCAACTTATCCAAAGGAAGGCTACCTGGGGCAGGTTTCCATCCTTCCTTTTCCATTTCTTTTGCAGCTTTTTTGGCATCTTTTGATGATTTTTCGTTCCTTAAATCCCTAGTTAATTTTGCCATTTCTTTGCGTTCCTTTATCAAAGCCTTGTAATCTTCTATTTCAGAACTCTGTGCATTGCAAAAAACAACCATTAATAACATTGCAAATACAGTGAATAATATCTTCTTCATCTTAAACTTATTTAATTTAAATGTTGTGTCCCTTTTTCCGGCGGGCATCAAATTCCGTTTTTTTGACATCTTATAAGGTCGTTTGGAAAATACGCACAAAAAAAATAGCGTGATGTCTTTCTGCTATCCCGCTACTCAAGGTATTTGGCTGAACCCGTACTATACAAGATTACAACAAAAGATCACGCTAAATGCGCAACCGTCTGCCATATCTTCATAGTACTAAAAATCGCCAAATTTTTGAGTAGAAGACAAAAGCAAAACCGCTTTTTCCTAAATTATCCTAAAATGTGCGTATCAATGTACGCGTTATTCCATAGGCATCAAAATTTTTAATCGTTAAACTTGGTGCAAATATAGAATGTATTTCTATTATAACAAAAAAAAACTTTCTTTTGATGAGTTTTTCATCTCCACGTTATCGTTTCAGCTTTCCAATCTGCTAATTTTCACTCGTATTCCGCATAAATGTCATACATTGCATCGCTGAACCCCCAACCGCAAACCTCAGTTAGTTTCAATATCGCTTTGATACGCCTTTTGTTCACTTCAACAAGATTGTTTTCGGCAAGGAACTTCATAGTCCGTTCAAAATGGTTTTCTGCAGCGGAATAAAAAGCCTCCCACATATCGCCATAGTCATACGAAAACTGACAGGCTTGCTCGCTGTAAAACAACATCAGGTCTGCCACTTTATCTGGCGAAGGCTTCAATTTCATAAAATCCGTAACAGCCTTACGGCATACGCTAAACCTTGTCTTTGGTTCACCACGCGACGGATAAAACTCGTTACCAATAATCTTCTTGAATGATTCCAACTTCGCATCTTCGTTTGGATTCAGATAAAACTCCAAATAATCTTTAGCCTCTTTGCGAGCTTCGTAAAGTTCCATTATCACTTCTATTATTTGTGATTTTTCCAACGAAGCAAGATGTTTTTTCAATTGTGCTTTTGACATAACTTTTTTCGCTTATAATATATTAAATATCTATCATATCTATTAGCAACCCGTCCAAATCTGCCGAATCACAATCATGATATATGTCAGAAATATTTAGTTCTGCAATAATCATTGATTATCATCTTCCAATATATTCTGGTCATCCGATTTATCATTTAATTGATTTATGTATGTTTTTGCATTCAACGAAGTAACTACTGAATGTCCAAGTTCTTTTTCAAGAGCCACTCGCGCCGACTTTGCAACATTACCACCCTTTTCTGCCACAGTCATATTTTCTTCGAACGATTCTGGATTCTGTGCCTTTGACAAATCTGTAGTTGCGGTTTCTGCAAGCATATTTAAAACCAATTCTGTGTTTGTCATATTGTCGCGAAGATTTTCCTTTTTCAAATTCTTGAATTTCTTGTATTCCTTTGTTGTTTTTCCGCTCCAAGCTTTAGTTATAATATCAGTAAGCGAAGCAAATTGCAAGCCTTCTTCAACACCACGACGTTTCCATTCATCGGTCAATTCCTTTCTGACTTCAATCGATTTCAATCGTTGATTAATCCAATTGTCTGAATAACCAAGTCGTTTATAATCAACCATAGCTTGTTCAATAGACAATTCAGGATCCTGCAATTGGTCTATTCTGTCGCTAGCAACCTGTGCCATCCATAATTTAAAAGGTTCTGCTTTTAGCGAAGGAATTGCCTGTATAATACGGAATATACCTTCCATACTTGCACAATTTACTCGTTGTTTCCCGCCCATAGTCTGTAATGAAAGGGGGGTGACAATTTGTCCCCACCCTTTGGCTAGCAGCGGATCACGTTTTTTCATCTTCTTTATGTAATCTGTTGGGTTCTTACTTTCTGTTAATACCTCAACTACATCAGCAATAGAGAAGTACCATTTTTCCTGCTCGTCATCCCATATCGAACGTATTTTTTTTTCTTCAAAAAGTTGAATTGCTTGCTGTTTAGTCATAATACTATTTTTACAAATAAATTACTGATAATAAATAAAATAATCTATTATATCCTCACATCCCCGTCCAAATCCAACAAATCGCAATCATAACATTAGTTTCACCACAACTACGCCAAACGCTTCAACAATTCGAGCAGTACCTGCCAGATGTCGTGAATGGTAGATAGTTCAACTCGCTCGCTAGTGGAATGTGGTTCCACGATTCGAGGTCCAATGCTGGCTATCTGGATGCCCGGATAATGCTGTACAAAGAAGCCTGCTTCCAATACAAAGTGCATGGCTACCATGCGAGGACGCCAACCCAACACATCCTGGAATGTGTTGCTTACCAGCTGCAAGAATGACGACTGCTGGTCCTCCTGCCAGGCTGGAGCAGACATCACAACTTCGGAATTGGCACCAGCGGCAGCAAAGGTCTTTGCTATATCTTTGCTTAGCGCTACCATATCGTTGTCGATAAAGCTACGTGTATGTGTCGAAACAAAAATGCGGTCCTTTTCTGCAACAATTCGTCCGATATTGTTTGAAGTTTCCACAGTGCCAGGCATAGCCTCGCTCATCTTCACCATGCCTTGCGGCAGTTGCTCAAGACAGCCTGCGAGGGCATTAATAACCGTCTTTGGAATGATTGTATCCTGTTTGTCGCATTCCTCGATTCCACATGTCATGCCAGGATCGCTACTGCGGTATTCACCGAATAAACGCTGATTGATAGTATTGATTCTTTTTCTTACTATTTCAGAGTACTCATCTGCAATGCAAATCACTATCTCCCCTTTCGAGGCTATTGAAGCATTTGCCTCACCAATTTCAATACCGGCAACATCAACCCACTCTTCCTTACAAATATCTTTTAGGATAGACTTTGCAGGAATCACTGCACTGCAACGGCCTTTGTTGATGTCCACACCAGAATGACCACCGAGTCCGCCCTCCATACGGATACGGTACCAACTGCGTGCACCTTCTGGAGCCAACTGTCTGCTAATTGGAATGCTATGGAACTGCAGGCAGGCTCCTGCGGCACCGGTCGTGATGGTGTCGTAGTCCTCCGAATCTAGGTTGATGACCTTACGGCCTTTCAGAAAATCCTTGCTCAACTGCGAAGCACCCGACATCCCGTCTTCCTCGTTAGTCGTAGCGATGACCTCAAGGGCAGGATGTACAATGCTATCGTCCTCGAGTACGGCAAGAGCCATCGACAGACCAATACCATTGTCGGCACCCAACGATGTACCACGCGCCTTCATCCATCCGTTATCTTCGTAAGCTTCAATGGGATCGTTCAGCGGGTCGCCCATACCCACGCACACCATATCCATGTGGTTCAGCAACACGATGGTTTCGGCCTGTTCGTGACCAGGAGTGGCTGGCTTGCGTATCACGACACAATTTTCCTTGTCGCGTTCGTACTCCAGATGATTTCGTTCTGCAAACTTGCAGAGATAATCAGCCACCCGTTCTTCGTGATGCGATGGACGCGGTATCTGGTTCAGTTCATGAAAGATGCTGAAAACTCGTTCTGTCTTAATGCTAATGTCTGTCATATCCTATTATTTTTTGTTTTTGCGTTAAAATTAATTTTCATCTCCCCGTTATCGTTTCAGATTTCCAATCCGTTAATTTCGCTTGCTCGTAATTCTTTACCGCCGCCTCCTTGCTGGCATTTGCATAGCAATATTCGCACAAATGCGGACAGGTGTTGTATTCGCCGATGTCCTTGCTCACCATACATCCGCAGGCGGTACGCTGACCTTTGTCACGGTTGTCCTTGTGCTTTATGGCATACTGGTTGGCATTCAGCATAATGGCGTTAGGCGGAATAGGCATCGCACCAAACAAACTTTTTTCAACGGACTTGATTTCCACGCCTAAGAAATCCATCAGAGCCTTATCATTGTACGCAAAACGAATCATCAGATTGTCGTCGATGCAATGGTTGTGCGATATGCCGTCAAGGTCAACGGTTTCGCCACAGGTTGCCAAAGTGTAGTTCCAGTTGTTCGATTTGTTCAATTCGACCAACCGCCGAGCAAACTCAAGCATCTGCTCTTTTGTCCATTCGGAATAATTGACCTTGCTTTTCTCAAGATTTGCCTTCACCTTTTTGTACAAGGCAATGTCCGCAAAACTGAAAACCAGCTTTTCGGTATATCCGTCCAATTTGTTACCGATATTCTCGACCTTGCAAAGCAAATCGTCAATCGAAATCTTATCCGTCAGAATCAGCGGGTCGAAACGCCAAACGACTCTGCCCTTGCCTAATTTTTCAACTAATTGCCGAAATGTTTCAATCCGCTTTTCAAGCGCTGGCACACCCCGTTCCAGACCTTCCGCAACATAGTCGTTCAGAGTGTATTGAATGTAACAGCCGATATTCCGCTCCTGCAAATAATCAAGATGTTTCAGCAGTGGCTCTGGGTTTTTCGACCAGAAGACAATGAATCGGGTGTCACCGTATGCCACATAGCTTTTCACGCCATTGAACGGATTTGTCCATGCCGAATAGCCTACTTTCAGCCGATGGAAAAACCAGTCGGAATAAAAGGCTGGAATGTCGGTGCTTCGGCTGGCAGAAACAATTACAGGGAACTGAGCATCAACCCATTCGCCATTTTCGCGTTGTATTTTATTTTTGTGCCATTGAGCCATGTATTAGTATTCTTTAATCAAGAGTATTTTGCCGTATTTTGATTTCAAATCCGAAAAGATTTAGGCAAACTCATACTGCAATATTGAAATATTCAATGCATTCTCCAACTTACAGATTGTTTCGAGCGATAGGTTTTCTTCGCCTTTCAAAAGTCGCGAAACATACTGCGGTGAACAACCCATCCTTTCGGCAACATCTTGTCGTGAAAGATTCTGTTGCTTCATTGCAATCGCCAATTTTATGGCAATTTTACGGGAATACTGTAGCCATCCATCGGATTTTGCCTTAAGACGCTTTTCTTCCTCCTTGCGCCAAGACGATGGAGTATCCGACTGGTAACGGCTTAAACGATTTATTGCTTCTTCCTGTGTCATGGTTCTATCTCCAAGTCATATTACTAAAGTTTTTTCACCACAAAAATAATACTTTTTTGGAAAACGAAACCTATAAGTTGCAAATATTTGTAAGAAAAAATGATAATGATTTCATGATTTACACAACCATATCCCTCTTCTCAACCTCCGGATGATGGTACTGCCGTTCGGCTAGTGTCGCTTTGCCATTGACTTCCATACTCTGATGCGGGCAGAAATGCAAGCAGGCCAGACACATCGCGCAATTGTCGCCTAGTTGGGCTTTGCCGTCGGCAAGGGTGATGTTTTTCTGCGGACAAACTTTCGCACAAATGCCACAGCCCACACATTTGTCGGTATTGCAGACAGGACGGGTCGAGTTCTGAGTTTTAGCAGCGATGGACGGACGATTGAGCAACCAGCCTAAAGGGTCGAATCCTGCATAGTGGAAACCGTGCTTTTCGTCGGCAATATCGTTCAATATTTGCTCCAAGCGCGGTGCGTAACGCTCAAACTTCCATACCTGACTGTTGGGATTTCGTCCGAAGGCAAGCGCAGAACTGTCGGGAACGCGGATTTTGTTGCAATAGGAAAGCTTTACGCCCTTCTGTCGCAAAATCCGACGCACCGTCCACACCGCATTGTTGGTCTGCGCCCCGCAGGTGATGACAACAAAGGTGTACGACGAAGGACTGATATTAAGTTGCGGCACAATATCACGCACCGCAATAGGCGCATCGAGCCAATATGTAGGAAAAACAAGACCAATGCGTTTTTCGCCAGTCAAATCCTTGCCAACCGCCTCGCGCAGCGGCATTATATTGTCGCCAACCTTTTCGGCAATCTGCCTTGCTATTGCCAGGCTGTTGCCTGTACCTGAGAAGTAAAGTATCATATTGTTAGCATCTTACATTTTTATTTCATCCAAAGCACCGGTCTCCGAGTCAATTATGAAACCACGCACCACTATGTCCTTCGGCACAAGCGGATGAGTCTTGATGGTCTCGACTGTCTTACGAACAGATTCTGGCGTGTCCTTGAAACCCTCGAGCCAATGGTCCAAATTGATGCCACATTTGCGGATGGTGTCAAGGGTCTCGTCGGTGATGCCTCTGGCAATCATTTCGTGGTGAAAGTGGTCGTAACTCATGTGGCAAGCCCCACAATGACTGTGCGCCACCACCATAATCTCATTCACGCCAAGTTCGTAGATAGCTACAATCAGGCTGCGCATAGCAGAATCGAAAGCCGAAATGACCAGCCCGCCAGCATTCTTAATGATTTTCGCATCGCCATTCTTCAATCCGAGGGCGGCAGGCAGAAGTTCCGTCAGTCGGGTGTCCATACACGACAGCACCGCCAGTTTCTTGTCGGGGTACTTGTCCGTCAGGTATTTCTCGTAACCTTTCTGTTCAACGAAAGTCTTATTGTAGTTGATTATCTGGTCTATCATATATTATGGTTTTGTTTGTAACGACTTACAAAGGTAAAAAATAAATTAAGACCGAATATAAAATTTTGCCTGATATACGATTTTGTTTATAGTTGTAAATCAAAGCAATACAGCAAGTTGATTTTTTTGTCATTAGCAAAGACAAGGAAAAAATATATAATTTTGTAAGATTTTATGATTTCAATCGTATTACATGCGGAAGATGATTAAGAACGACTAGAAAATGTCACACGAAGAGTTTTCAAATATGTACTTACCATTCAGCAGCAGAATGTACGCCCTCGCATACAACATATTGCGAAACAGCGACGAGGCAAGGGACAGCGTACAAGATGTTTATGCCGAATTGTGGCAGCGACGAAACAGCATCGACCGCGACAAATCACCGCTGCCACTAGTGCTGACAATGGTTCGCAACAACTGCTTCGACAAACTGAAACGCAAACATACAGAAAACAACGATTTGGCAGACATACTTTTAGACAACAAAACAGAAGATTCAATCAATGCCAGCAGCACATTGGTCGAAGTAATGAAAATGATAAGTATTCTACCGAAAGACCAGCAAACAGTGCTTCGCTTGCGCACTATAGATGGCCTTGAAATACAGCAAATCGAAGATATAACGCATTTTAGCCGAGAGAATATATACACATTGCTTTCTAGGGCAAGAAAAACATTAAGGGACAATTTTAAATCATTATGACTATGGAAACTAAATCAAATATCGAGTCACTACTCATCCGCTTCTACGATGGGAAAACGACACCTGAAGAAGAAGAAAAACTGATGGACTTTTTCCGTTCCGACGATGTTCCAGTCGAACTTGAGGCCGACCGTAAACTGTTTCTGTCAATGTCAGAAATCGCCGACACCCATATACCCGACGATATTGCGACGGAAATAAATGCTTTTGTAGGCAATCTCAATGATTCGGAAACGGAGAAAAAACCAGAACCAGCATCACGACAACCTAAAAGCAATGTTTTCCGACAAGAAAAACCGCCAAAAACAATCTGGTATCGGATAGCGGCTGCTGTGTCCTTAATCGCAATAGTCGGAGTTTGCATAATGCAGTTCCAAAATCAAGAATCTAATGAATCGCCATTCCGCGACACCTGTACTAGCGTTGAAGAAGCAACAATGCAGATTGAGAGAGCAAACAGCATAATATCCCGTTCTATACAAATGTGCAAAAAGCCTGCACAAGAAGCCATTCAAAAGACAAATTCAAAAATTAACAAGATAAAAAATCAGTCAAAACTTTAAAAATCAAGGAATATGAAACGATTAATAATAACAATTGCAATTATTGCCTGCGCATTTGCAGCAATGGCACAAAACAAGATTTTCGAAAAGTATGCCAAAATGGAAGATGTGGATTATGTTTGCATTAACAAAGCAATGTTTAACCTAGCAAACTCAGTCTTGGATGCAGAACTCAGCAGCAACCTTGGCGGCATAGAAAAAATGCTTATCATCAATTCGAACACTGCAAAGGGCAAGAGTCAAATAGACAAGGACATAGAAGTTTTAAGCAATGACAAAAACTACGAAATACTCATGACCGCACGCGATGGTGGCGAAAGTGTTGTTTTTATCTTTACCGACAAACGCAATCCGCATGAACTAATAATAGCCACACAGGAAAAGGAGGAAAGCTCGATTATCGTTTATGCAGGAAATTTCTCATCCAAAGAAGTATATGAAATGCTTAATGGCAAAGGGAATTAGAACCTTAAATTTACTTACTTACGAAAGCAACTGCTCAATACAGTTGCTTTTTTTGTTGTTTCCGTTCCTAAAAAGGCTTGCAATACACAACATTGCAAGTCCGTCAGAATAATCTTGCAGCAATTAGCACTTCTTGCCCATCTCGTATGCCTCTTGTAGCTTGGCATTCCCTGCAATATCATTCGGGTCGTTCACACCGCCGCAGAAAACATATCCTTTGAGTGCAGACTTTCCATAGCAGTCAATCCAGCCCGTCAGGCCGCCTTCGGCACGCTTTGGAACAAACTCCTCGTTCTCGGCAGCCGTGGTAAGCAGATAAATGTCGCGGAAACGGTAGTCCTTGGGATACATTGCGTTCATACGGTCGATGAGAGTCTTCATCTGTCCCGACATTTCGTAGTAGTAAATTGGTGTCGCCCAGCACACTACATCGGCATTAAGCACACTGTCCATAATTGCAGGAACATCGTCCTTGAATACACACGCACCAGTCTTCTGGCACGACAGACAGCCGACACAGAACTTGATTTCCTTGCCTCTGAGCGAGATGAGTTCCACTTGATGCCCAGATGATTTTGCACCTTCGGCAAACTGCTCCGCCATTGCGTGCGAGTTACCAAACCAGCTTTCTCCATACGTTGCAAAAGTGGGGTGAGAGTATTGGTCTCCAATAGCAAACGTTTGCCAATTTCGCATACGGGGCGCTTGTCCTTTTCCCACAGCACGAGTAGCACAAGATACTGCGGATAGGTGATGCCCAATGGGTCGAGATACGGATGATAAGCTCCCATAGTCAGTCGCGCCGCTGTGTAGAGGCGGAAACAAAGTTGGTTTTCCAATTTAAATTGCTCGTCTGCCATGTCGCAAATTTATATCGTTCACGATGCAAATACATGAATATATTTTTATATCGTAAGCGATATTTTTAAAAATATTTTTGAGTCTGAGTCAATCTTTCGTTATAACAGTTTTTATCTCTTCGATAATCTGCTGGCAACGAGTGTATGACATCTTTGTATTAATGCCTACTGTAATCATGTCCTCGTCGGTAGGAAGTCCCTTAAAATTGATGGTAGTGGCATGCTCTCCAAGTGTCTGGTCGTTGGTAAGGTCATAGGCAGGCGCAAGTTCCCAGCGTCCATCACGACAAATAAAACTAAAATTGCGAGCGTGGTCGTCAAAGTTGCAGACATAATGGTTGAAAACCATACGCCGGAACTGCTGCTCAACTGCATCGGGCGACTGTGTGAGATACCCAGTAAGCTGCAACAAACTATGGTAATCCATCTTTGGGGGCGAAAGTGGCTCGTTGAGCAGTCCGCTTGCAGTGGCTACATGCAGACGCTCACCATGTTCGTCGATGTCGAACCTACGCGTGGCGAAATACTTACCTTCCATAAGCCTGAATTCTGGCACAATGATGCCTGCGCGTTTTGCCAATTGGTTGCAATGATATTCTTGTTGCCCTATATCAATAGGGTCGAAGGTGTGGCGGAATTTTACAAGCCAATGACCAGAGTTGTCACTATACAGGCATTTAGGGCGTACTCCTCCCGAATTACCACTGCCAGCCAGCAACAAGTCCGAACCTTCATCGGTCTTTTCGGACAGCACATCAAGAGCAAGCTTCTGCATCTCGTCAAGCGAAAGTTGCGACTTACTACCACCGACAACTGTCTCGGGAACATAACACAATGCACCCATACCAGAGCTACCGACAAGACTAAGACGCTGTACAGGCGTCAAAGCATTGTATTCTATGCCTTCGCTCCGCAGGACCTTGCGTAGTAAATACTCGCCATAACCACCAGGGAGGCTATCCTCAAAAATGCCAAAATTACCATTAAACGGTTGCCATTGTGCAGCGAAAAGTCCTGCTTTCAATGGCATGTGAAGCGGAGAAATGGAAAAGCCATCGTGCAGCCATGCACGACCGTACTCAAATTGACAGCACGAACGGTTGCCCATCGACAAAGTACCCACCTTGCGACCATGATACATCACACCGACACTCAGAATGTTTTTCATCATACGCCTCGTTTTCTGGTTTTGTTCTTGTTAATTTCCAATAATTCCTCCATAGTGTCGTATTTTGGTTCGGATAGCAGTTGCATCAGCTCCTCGGAATAACCCAACGCTTTTGCCAGCTTGACATACGACTCAAGCGATATGGAGTGCTTCAGCTCGAAACGCTGTATAGACGAAGCAGGCACCCCACTCATCTCCGAGAGACTCTTTGTGGAGATTTTCCTTTCTAGACGACGTGCCCGAAGGTTCTCTGCCAATCGTTGCATTGTTATCTGCAGTGGATAAGGATCAAATGTGTAAGTATTATACATAATATATTAAGCGTATTTTCTAATTATTGCTTATAACACATCATATATGATGCATTATTACAAATGCAAAAATAGAAATAAAAATGATAATGACAAAAAATGGGCGAAAAATTCGCCATACAAGGCTTTTGCGCGCATTGCGGATTATATCATTTTGATGATTTGTTTCCTGTTTATCAAAAAGCAGCTAGTTCATCAGGAGCGGACAGGACATCATTCTTTTGTAAATATGTAAACTGCCAATGTTGGTAGGATGACCAACAGCACTAGCGCAACTTCTACAATAGCGTACGACCCGAAATAATCAACCAAAGTCTGGAACTTCAGAACTCCATCAACCAAAATGACTAAAAATGCAAACCAACAGAGAAAGAATATTACAGAATACTTGATTTTTCGTTTCTTCAGTTTCATTATAAAGTGGAATTTGGTTGCAAAGATATTATTTTTTAGAGTTCAATGCATGTGCATAAAAGTTTGAAATGGTTTATGGTTGTTTGATGTGGTTTGAGATAGTTTGAAATTGCTTGCGTAAGCTAAAGGTTGGCTTTTAGCCTTCAAGCCTGTTAGCCTTTGGAGAGTTTGAGATGGTTTGAGCAATTCTTGACGAAATCATGGTGCTTCTGCAAAATATTTCCCGATTTCAAAAAGAAAATGTATTTTTGCGACATAAAACATTCTGAAAATGAATAGAGAGAATTTAAACGGACTGATGTCGGACAATGGTTTAGCGACTCCGGATTACGATGAGTTGCGAAATATCTTTGCCGCATCTTGCGTTGAATCAGCCGCAGAAGCCGAAGGTGTCAGCGCCTCGGAGATGTATGAGCGCATGAAGGCCGTGAATCTCTTTGTAGAGTTGATATACCCGTGCTATGATACATTGCACACCCAAAGCCGCCGAATTGTCACCGAGGATGTCCTCGAGGCTCTGCATCGCCGCGAAGCAAAGAAAGGAGTGGTAGCATGAAAGTGTATCATGGTGGCACGGAGATTGTCGAACGCCCTGATGTTTCTAAAGGACGTGAAGGACTTGATTTCGGCAAAGGTTTCTATATCACAGACCTTCAACGCCAAGCAGAATTGTGGGCAGACCACATGAAACGCATCCGTCTTGGCGATAGCATCGTAAATGTATATGAGTTTGATGTATTGACCGCCAAAGAAAACTATTCATATAAGAAGTTCGAAAAATACGATGTTGAGTGGCTGACCTTCATTGTTGCCAATCGCCGGGGAGAAAAAATCGGAGAGAATTATGATATTATTGAGGGTGGTGTAGCAAACGACAGAGTGATAGACACTGTAGAAGCATATATGTCGAACCTGATGCCACTGGAGATGGCCTTAATGGAACTATCTAAGCACCGACCGAATAACCAGTTATGCATTCGCAACCAGAAGGTTGTGGATGAGTGCTTGCTTTTTGTTGAATCCTATAAGATATGATGCTATGTTAAGTCCTTTGTTGATGTGGAACAAGATAGGCCGAATAGTGAGCCTGATACAGAAAGACCTCGGCATCAGTCCCGAGGAAGCATTGGATATGTTCTATCGCTCCCGCACAAATCAACTTATGCGCGACCCTTCCACGATGCTTTATACATTAGGGGATAGGTATCTGGCGGATGAGGTGATGAGGGATAAGTGACAACTGCTTAATTATCTAAATTGCAAATTACAAAATTCAAAAATTCCGTAGTCCAAGCATTTAACCCAATCGCAAAAATTTGTTTAAAGATGCTAATTTCAGTCGTATCATAAAAACCAGCAGCCGACGAATTACCGACTGCTGTAATAATTTGCTATTCAAAACCAATATTTTTTCAAAATCCAACCTATTTTAGGCATGATTTTTATGGATTACAAATGCTGAGAGACGGCAATATAAAACGACCTATCACCAAAGTATTCAATCAGTCCTATTATGCAGGGAGGAATGAAAAAGAACTGAACGGCATAGCCGAGAGCTGTAACAACGCGACTGCCAGCCAAATCCACACGGCTCTTAATCCAAAACCAGCGAGGCGGCACAGTATCTGCCCAACCTACAATACCGACAATAAGTCCAAAGACTGCTGCCACACCTCCCAGTACGAGTGGCAATGGCGACGGGTCTTCGACAAGGTACAGTCCCCCAATAATTAGTGCTATCGGAGTTACCGCATAGTTCATTATATCGGTTTTCCGTCCGAGCGAAGATTTCCTTTCCAGCCTTTGCTCCAAACAATTCCACGCAGTCCTCTTCCAGAAAGAAGAGTTTGGAATCCCTGGTACTGTATTGTATTCTTTCTGTTTCCATTATCATTCTAATACTTTAATTCCGTAAACTAACTTCAATTTTATCTGTTGATAAACAAGCAAGTCATTATTTACAGGCTATATATGAACAGTACTTGCTAAGCAGATTTGATAAAGGAAGATCTCCTTTCTGAAATCGTTCAGCATCAAGTTTCAATAATCTTTCACTCACTGGTTTCTTTCCCTTGAACATCGCTTTGAGATACGGAATACCATTTTCCTCGGTGATACTTACCTCAGAAAAGAACTGCGACAAGTCTTCTGCATCATAGACGATGGAGTAACTTGGTCGCTTTGCTCCTGGAATGTCCTCTATGAGAATGTTTTTCGCAACCAAGTCTTGTATGTCACGTATGGCGGTGTCTTTTGAGCACTTAGCCAGAGCAGCCCATGTCTTGGATGTGATCTTTGCCTCGTAGCCGTCAAGAAACAGATTGAGCATCTGGTTTTGCCGCTCCGTCATTGGTACAGCGGAAGCTTTCTGCCAGAAGAAGCTCTTGTTCAAAATTGTAGTGACAATGGTGTCAGCCTCGTCAAGCGCATTCACCAGTTTCTGCAGATACCATTCCAGCCATTCCGTGATATCACCATTGCCATGCTGCATCCGCTCCAAGATGTCGTAATAGCGATTCTTATCCTTGTTAATCTGTGAGGAGACATTGTAGAAGCGGAACTCACTCTTTTCTCCACGTGCCAGAAGCATGTCGGAAAGGATGCGAGCCAAACGGCCATTGCCATCCTCAAAAGGATGGATGCTCACAAACCAAAAATGAGCGATAGCAGAACGGATGGCACTACTCACAGGCTCATCTTCATCAAACCAGGCAAGGAACTTTTGCATCTCTTCTTCTACACGGTTGGGTGACGGCGCAATATAATGAATTTTCTCACGTCCAAACATTCCGCTGACGATATGCTCTTCGTTTGTACGGTACTGACCTATTTCTATCTGGCTTCCTTCGCTATAACCTGAAGGGAAGAAAGCAGATTGCCATGCACACAACTTTTCTTTACTGAGAGGCTGATTATAATTTTGTATAGCTTCAAGCATAACACCCACGACAGAATCAACATAGTGCGAAGGAGCACTATATTTCACATTCTCAATACCAAGCTTTCTGGCGATGGAAGAACGTACCTGATCCACATTCAGTTGAATGCCTTCAATCTCTGAAGAATATACTACATCATAAGTCAGGTTCTCTGCCATTGCACGCAGCTTACTATCAAAGCCGAGGGAACTCAGCCTACCATATAGCAGACCTTGTTTACGGAAAACTTTCTCCTGAAGGAGCGATACCTGTGTATCGTCCCAACGGAAGTCTGTCCAGTTTTCTCTTTCGTGTATATACATAACGTATTCTTTCTTAGTGCGATAAAAACTTGTTTGTTATATTGCAAATTCTGCGACAAAAATAATAATTATTTGTCAAACCATTAAAAACAATTACAAAACAACGCATAATTTGCGACGATTTTCCTCTAAACAAGCCGGTATGTGGATTACAAATGCTGAGAGACAAGCGTGTCGGATTATAACATTTGGCTTACTGCCTAAGCAGTAAATCCGACACAACTTCAATTTTACACATACTTATACAACTGCTTCTGAAACTCCGTTCCAAAAAGGAAGCGATGAAAGAGTATTTTGGCGGATTCTGCTCCAATCATCTTGCTGACAACCCTGAATGTTGGGCCATCGTTGATGAGACCATCCACGTATGTTCTGTTTTTGGCGGTCTTGGCGGAACGGTCAACATCGCGAGCAGAAGCAAAAATGTCCAGATATGATGAAATCATCTCTGTCGCCAAGGCCGACAATCTCGACTCGTCGCCCACTTTGCTGAGGGTTGGCGGAAGTTTAAGAGCATCGTACCACGCTGGTTTCATCTGCTTGTCCTTCAGATCACTATATTTTTCCTTTACCGCCAACATTGCCGACATGTCAACTGGTTCCACCAAAGTGTCGTACATCTCCACCAGCAAGGTGCGTTTCCACAGTGCGGAAATAAGGTCGTAAGAAAGAAGCGGCATATCCTTGGCGTAGGGCGTACATATCAGCGTATCCATCTTCATCATACCGAAGAAAGCCCTCATCGTGAGATGTGAAACGCTGGCACAACCGTTCCAGTCGTACGACTGCAACCAAAATTTCATCCCTTTGCCAGAAAAGGACTGCCAAGGCGTTACATCCTTGGGAACGAGTTCACCGTTTTTGGAAAAAAGTTCAAGCAACGAACCATTCATAGTCTTTCAAGAATAATACGATGGCAAAAATACATAAAATGTTTGAATGGCTGCGCCGTTTCTAAAAAACGCGGACCAGATGCTGAAACAAGTTCAGCATGACGTCAGCGTTTTTTGTTTCTAGGTTTGAAATGGTTTACAAAACTCTAGTATCTGTTAATTAACAAAATAACCATTCATACAAACCTGCTCCGACAAGACATGGAATGAGACCGATGAGCATGCCCCAACAAGACTGTACAAAGTGGTATTTTTTCTGATGATATGCTTCGTTCATGTGCTCCGTGCCAGGCAGACGGACAGATTTCATGTTGGCAAACAACACCCAGTCCAAGAAAAAACAGTCGTACCAATCGATAAACAGCCACATTCCATAGCCGACAGCCAAAGCAGACCAGAAATTATAAGCACCTGCCAACCAAACCACTACAAGCAATAATACTAATGCAATAAGCAGAGCCATGCCTTTTTTCAGCAGTACTGTTGGCGTGAAGAATTTTGAAGGAATACGCTCATGTGTCTTGAAATACTCTTCTTGAATATCCTCAGGATAGTCGGCAATCCACCAAACCGGATTCTTCACCAGCGGAATTAGTATCATTGCGGTGAACGCGATAGTCAGAACTACCGTTTCTATAATGATAATTGTCCAATTCATCTCAAATGTTTTTTCCCATTTTGTACGCTTCGTTAAATGCCGATGTTTCGCGGATTGTTCCCTTGTCGCCAGCACCACCGCCATACACGCGTCCGCAACGACGGATATTGTCGAAGCAGTCGGCAAAACCTTCCATTGCATCAAAAGCTCGACCGATTTGCGCATTGTCGTCCTCGGCAGCGGTTATCATATAATAGAAATCCTTGTCCTTCATGCGTCCGTACAATGGATTCATGCGATCGATAAAAGTTTTCATCTGAGCCGAAACCGAATAGTAATACACTGGCGATGAGAAGCATATCACATCTGCATTAAGCATCTTGTGATGAATGCTGTTGGCATCATCCTGCTGGAAACATTTGCCGGTTTTAATGCAACTCATGCAACCGATGCAGTATCCAAGTTTGAGGTCGCGAATATAAATGGTTTCAACACTATGACCTGCCTCTTCGGCACCCTTGGCAAACTGTTGCGCTAAAATATCGCTGTTGCCATCCTTGCGCGGACTTCCGCAAATAATAAGCACTTTCTTCATACACGATAATTTTGTGGTGCAATATTACGATTATTATTTCTTTTCGGCACAGGTAATTCCTCATACATCGCCAAAATCAACGAATCTCAACTTCAGTAGTCAATTTGCGTACTCCACCGCAGCGAAGATTTGGTGTGTTGATTCGTATATCGCAATCCACAACGAAAATTGTTCCTGACGGCGAACGAAGTATGTTTTCATCATGCATATCGCTGAGGTAAATGTCGGGAGTTGCGTATGTCCAATTGCGAGGATTGTGAAGTTCAAAGCCCATCTTATGCATATAGTCAGTAATTTCTTCGTCAGACACATGTGTGCCTTCTATGAATGACTGCTCTACCAAAATTTTGAAATCTCCACTTATGGTACGACCAAACCCTAACACCGTGAGTGCCGTCTCTGGAAAATATGTGTTATGCAGTGTGATGCGGTCAAGCGCCAAAATAGGCTGGACAAAATAGTCAAGCCCAATTGATTTCACCAATGTTGTACCATGGTCATAAACTTTGGCTTCCCCTCCTTCGGCAATCTGCTCCCCCAACATGCGAGGCAAGACATCATCAATATGTTCTATCCAACAACCGACCTTCCTAGCCCATTGTTCTATGCATTCTGCTTGCTGCGCTCCGCGTTTGACTTCTCTTTTGAAATCATCGACATCTGATGTAACATTTCTATCTGTTTCAGTTTCTGCGCCCGCGAGTATTGATGCAATGACATGCGTAGCACCTCCCTTTGAGCAGCCATGCTGTTCTGCCGATGAAAATCGTTTATATACAAGCCGTTGTGTGATGAATTGTTCTGCATACGACTCCAGTTTTAAAAGACCGTCGGCATTGAAACCTTTTTTGATAATCAAGGAAATGCTATGCCAAAAGTCTTCGTTGTTCATTCATTTAATTTTTACTCCACAAAATTATAACTATTTTTTGAAATGTCAAATTGCACTACAAAACAAAAAAAGACACGACCAAAAAGCCGTGCCTTGAATTTTTAGAACTTTTATTGTACCTATTATAGCCCGCCATCCACTATCCAAATTTTGTTTTTATTGTCGTTTCTCACAGCGATATGCCTCTTCTTGCTCTTTCCATCGGGAAATGTAAGAGTGTAAAAGACATAGATTCCTGCATAGCTATTTTCTTTGCGTTCTTTGAAATTCGTCGCCCTGCAACCTTTCATCTGCGCAATAAGTAGAGAGAGACAGTTTTCGTAGTAAACCAAAGCCTCGCTGGCATTGCTTGTGTTGCCACCAATGATGGACTGAATGATGCGCTGTGCGGCCTGTGCTGCTGTCTCGTTTTGCAGCTGACGAAGTCTGATTTCGGATATTTCGGCTGTTTGTTCAAAATCATCCCATTGACAATCGGGAATTTGTGTTAGGCTTGCTCTGTTCATCATGACATTGTACTGTATGTTGTCGATGTGCAACAAGAGGGTTTTCTTGCCATTTTCCACAAGCCAAAGCTTGACAAAACGCAGCAGACCGTCGCTCCTTGAAAAGACATTCTCAACTTCTACCTCACAGTTGCCCATCTTGCCAGTTTCGAGTAATTGCTGCAGGTCGCTGTTTTTCTCAGTTCCCTTGAATGTGACGATGATGGTGGTATCGGTTTCGGTGCGTGTAACTTCATTTTTCTCCGAAAAATCTATGGCTGACACCTGCATTGAAAGCAAACGCTCGGGGCTAAGCAGATTGACAAAGTTTTCGAGGAAATTAACCGAGCGTGAGCCTTTTGTATATAACACACCGGGAATCCACATATATTGTGAGGTGCCATCGCAAACTATTGTGCGTCCGCCTTGCTTTTCGACACGATAAAAAACGCTATCGTTTTGCCGCATAAGCCCGATATCTATTTTCACAAAATCGGACTTGGGATCGAAATAGGCAAAGTTTTCGTTTGGCAAAGTGCGTGCGAAAACCGACATTTTGAAACTGCCTACATTCTGCACGCTTCGGATTCCCTGTTCAAGATAGATAACCCGTGTATCATCTGCCACTGCAGGCGTTGAGAAGAAATTGTTCCAACCTAAGAATACGCCAAAAAGGAATATAGCAACAGCCGCTATCGAACGCCAAACCAGATGACGGTTGACAGTCTTATGCTGTTTTGTGGAAACCTCCTGCGGTTGCAAGGCCTTGAATGTTTCCGCCAGTTCCTCGTAATAGGCTTTGCACTCGGCACATTCGTCCATGTGCTTGTGACATTCTGCGTATATCTGCATGTCGACGGTGGTATCAAAAAGATCTGCCACCTTTTCTTTAAATTCATTGCAATTCATAATCGTTCATTTTTGTGGTTAATTTTTGGTTTGTTTCATCGCCTTGCGGATTTTCTCAAGTCCATAAAGGAAGCGTGATTTTACCGTAGGCAAAGGGACTGAAAGTATTTCAGCCACTTGGGCGAAACTGTTGTCGCCATAGATTCTGAGACGGATGACTTCGGCTTGTTCTTCGGGAATCTCGCCAAGCAGTTTTACTATGCGTTTTATGTCTTCCTCGTTGCTTTCATATTGAATGTCAGCCATGTCGAGGCGAGAATCCAAAGGAATAGTTTTTAGCCGTCCCGATTGCGATAGCCGCGATAAGCAGACATTCGACAGTGTGCGGAAGATATAGCTTCGCAAGTTTTTAACCTCATCGCTTTTCTCGTCAGTGAGTTTGTCGCAGAGTTTATGGCAAGTGTCTTGCAGAGCATCCTTCGCATCATCTGTGTCGCCCAGGCGGTAACAAGCGTACCTCATCAACCGAGGTTGCTCCTATCGCAGCAGTTCCGCTAGTTCTTTCATTCTGATGTCGTTTTCGTTGTCCATTTTTTAAATTATTAATTCTGTTTCAGATGCATCTGCAATAAAGACTCGAAAATATAGAAAAAGATTTAAGAGGTGATAAAATAAACTCTGTCAACCCGTGGCAATAATCTTTCTGTATTTTTACCGTTCCCACACAAATGCTTAATTATCAATATAAATCTTTCAAAAAAGAATGGCATAATTTCAATATCTAATTCCTAAGGCATATTTATTTTAACAAAATTTTAAGAATTGCCGAGGCATTTTAATCGACACAGCTAGTATGCTGCTTGTGAAAAAGTAATAACTTTGTAGCATATTTTTTAACTTAAAAATAATTTTTGATATGAAAGCAAAACATTTTTTTTTCGTAGCATTTATTGCAATTATCGTTGTTATTTTCACCGCTTGTAATAAACAAACAACAAGCAAAGCTAATGTTTATGTTAATGTAGAGGATGCTAATCATCCGGGATACACTTTGCGTTATGTAACATATATTAAAGAGACTTACGATGCTCATACAGGGAAAAATATATTGGGTGACTGCAAAGGGATGATTGAATTTAAGGGGCTAACTTACTACACCTTCTCAGTTCCTCGTGGCATTTGGGATTTTTATATTGAATACAATACTCCTGATCGCTCATATAACTATACAAATGAGCGTTATACCATCAATACAAAGGATAATGAATGGGCGCGCATTTCATGGGATTTAGCAAGTAGCTATGGTTCCGATCCGGAATTGTTGCAAGGGTCAGGTGACTTATATTAGACAATTCCATCTTGCTGATTACAGAGCTTCGCTCTATTGTCTCGGGAATTTCAAAAACACCAATAACGATGCAAAGCATTGCATCGCTATTCTACAATCACCTTCTTTTCGTACGACCTGCCATTGGCATAAAACACAACCATGAAAATGCCTTTGCCATGTCCCGACAAGTCTATTTCGGCACCATTGGCAATATTCTCAATGCTAGTTACCTTTCTGCCAAGCGAATCGTAAATGTCGGCACGACCGTCATTGCCTTCGGTTGATATATTGAACTTGCCAGAAGAAGGATTGGGATAAATACTGATTGGCACAATATAATCCTCAATAGATAATGCGTTTATAAAGCATTTGTCGTAGCGCGGATTGTTATACAAAACTTCTCCATTGTGCTGTACACAAAGCAACTCTTCTGAACCACCAGTAAGACCAATGTTGCCATAATTATTAAGCAACCCATTAAGAGAACCAATTCCTTCGCACCATACAACTTGCTGTCCCATTGCCGAAAGATACAAAACCTTTCTTTCCCTGTTACCAACCGTCATACTTCCAACCGAATCGACAACAAGGTTTGTTTGAAGCGCATATACATAAAACTCATCGCCTTCTTCCAGAGTAAAATCATACAGCAGAACTGGCTCGTCACCAGCATTGCGGAAATAATACGCCTTACCGTTATAAAATCTCATATAGCCTGCATCAACCCAGTAGGAGTGGCTTTCATCGGTTGACTTCATCAGCTTAAAGTTGGAAGTATGCTCATCGACCAACTTCATGTAGTAGCTGCCGCAAGGCCTATTGTCGAAAGAAGAAAATGCAGATGTGCTCCATATCCAATTTGTGCTGAAGATTGGACTCTCATCAATTCGCTCGTCACATTCGTAACGATTCCACATATTACTTCTGTACGAAACTTCATCATCATTGTAGCACCTAAGTCCCGTATATGCAAATTCATCTGCCGGACATTCAGGATAATAGATAAATTGCTTCTCGCTTCCTATCCTTTCTATTATTCGGTCGCTATAAATTTCGTTAATGTCACCACCAAAAATTCCATAAATCGTACATGAAAATTCCTGCACTTTCAAATCTACACCATCAATATTCTCAATATATACAGAATCTACAATGAAAGGCGACACCGAATCGCAGTCTCCAAAGCAATCAAGAGTATAAAAATCAAGAGTATCACCAACATTCAGGCTTAAATCATACATTAACTTGAACCTCTCGCCGTTCCAATAGTAAACCCTCGAATTTGACTCGTGAACAAAAACTATCTCTCCTTCCAAATGAGTACCATCGTATCTATTATAATCAATAGTTATTAATTTTGCTACCGTATCATTTATTACAGAAACTTCATCTTGAACAGTATATTTGAGATAACCATGTGCAGAATATGTATGTAGTTCTTGCCAATTGAATGTCCATGTTGCTCCGGCAGGATACCAGTTTTGTGCGAACGATGCCGCGCACATTATCACAAAAAACGAAAGAAATACACTCTTTTTCATAACTGCAAGTATTATAAATTCTCCGCAAATATACTTATAGTTTTTTTACACATATTTTGTGTAATTTTTTTACTAATTCTTCGCCTTCTTGGCCAGCCTTGCCCTTATACCTGCAACTATCTGCATAAGAATCAGTATCACTGCCACCACGCCGCACATGCGAGCAATGTAGTCGCCATATTTTGCATAAAATGTAATCTTGTCGTTGGCGTTGATAGTCGCAGCAATGCCACCACGCTGCCACCATCCAAGCGATTCCACAACATCGCCACGCTGATTGATTATGCAACTTATGCCTGTATTGGCACTACGCGCAATGCTACGGCGCGTCTCAACGGCACGCAAACGCGAGAAACTGCAATGCTGGCGGTAACCCGGAGTGTCGCGCCACCAACCGTCGTTGGTAATGACGAAAATCATCTGCGCACCATCCTCGACAAATCCTGTACAATGCTCACCAAATGCAGATTCATAACACACCGGCACACCAACTTTTACTTCGCTAATGTCGTTTGTAAAGGATGTCGGATGCTCCTGACAGCCATGGCTGCCGCTCATTCCGCCAAGGTCGGTCATGAGGTCGCTCAAAAAGCCGAAAACCTTGATGTAGGGAAGAATCTCCGCCCCTGGAACCAATTTGCTCTTGCGATAAATCTGCACATAGGGACTCGAATCGACCTGCATCGAGACATTGTAGATGTCGTAGTGGTCGGTTTCGCCTATTTCTCGGGCAGTTTCGGTAATGGACGAGCCATCGTAGGCCTTGTCGCCATTCTTGTGGTAGTAAACCTTGAATGTGGTAGCACCGACAACGAACTTGCTTTTCGGATAGTCCTTCATAAACTTGCGCGTGGCAACAAGCGATGAATTTCCCTGCATGAAATCTTCCTGAATTGTACCGTTAAGAGCAGTTTCGGGAGCAACAAAATAATCGGTCTCTGCATTGCCGTAAGTTGAAGCAATGTCAAGTATATTTTCAATTTGCGAACCAAAGGTATTCTCGTCAAACTTTTCGCCCCACGGATCGATATTCGGCTGAATGACAACAATATTCTGCGGATTTTCCTTTTCAGTGTATGTATAATAGCGAATGACGGAGAAAATTATTGGTACGAACAGCAAAACTGCCGTTGTAATAACAATTGGCAATGTAGGTTTGCGCTTTTCAAGCACCTGACACAATACTTTGTACAACAATGCATTAACTATCAATATCCAGGTAGAACCGCCCAGATGTCCGGTAATTTCGTACCACTGCACAAACAGCACATCGTTGGCAAACGAATTGCCAATCACCAGCCACGGCCAAGCAATTTCGCTGTTCATAAACAGATACTCGAATGCCACATAGCAACTGACGAATGCAATAAGCCCAACCTTTTCGCCACCGCGCTTCCACAACGCATATACAATCCTCATCGTCAACGCCATTAGCAACGAAGATGCAAGCACTGCCATAAACACGCCGGCCGGACTTGCAAAGTAAACCCACCAAGTTGTGACGAGGTTCCAAAGGACAAACATAAGATAGGAATAGCCGAAAAACTTTGCTCCGCCGTGCTTGCTGTTCTCATCAATGATATTCTGCATAAGAATAAGCATAGGGACGAAGCCCACAAGCACCAGCCACTGTATGTGCAGATTGAACCAGCCAGCACTAAGCAAAAGTGCCGACAATACGCACAAACCAAACCTTAATGCGACATTTATCCTTTTCATTGCAATTCCTTTATCTTGTTGTAAATGAAATCGGAAACTCCAACCGATTTTTCTACATAGGTATTTGCCTGCGAGCACGATTCGGCATATTTCACCTCATCGGAAAGAAGTTTTTCAACAACATTTTCAAAATCTCCGTATGATGAAATTGAAAATCCTGCTCCGCAACCTATCAAGTCAAACGCTTCCTTAAACTTGCGATAGTTGGGACCGAAAATCACTGGCAGTCCGTAAACTACCGCTTCGAGCGTATTGTGTATTCCTACTCCAAATCCACCACCGACATACGCCAGTTTTCCATAACGGTACATCTTCGACAACATTCCCATCGAATCTACGATAATGTACGAAAGTTGCGATGCATCTGCTGTTTCGCACTTAGAAAGGCGCACAAACGGCTTATCAAGCATTTTTTCTATTGCACAAAGATGTTCTTCGTGTATCTCGTGGGGCACAAGCACAGCTTTCAGTCCATCGTGCGAGTTTACATACTGCGAAATAATCTTCTCGTCGGGCGGCCATGTGCTACCGCAAACGATGACATTCCCCGACTTGGCGAATTCGCTAAGGAATTCGTTTTCATATTTTTCGTGCGAAATCTGATACACGCGATCAATACGCGTATCACCGCAAACCGAAATGTTCTTCACACCAGCACCTTCGAGGAGATTTTTGGAATTTTCATCCTGCACAAACATCCATGCAAAATCGGTAAGGACCTTACGGTAGAACTTTCCCCACGGACGGAAAAATATCTGTCCGCTGCGGAAAATTCCCGAAATCAAATATGTGTTTATCTTCCGTCTTGCCAATTCGCGGATAAAACAGTACCAAAACTCGTATTTCACGAAAACGACAAATTCTGGATTAATTATGTCGATGAATTTCCGTGCATTACGCTTGCTGTCGAAGGGAAGATAGCACACAATGTCGGCTTTGTCGTAGTTTTTGCGTACCTCGTAACCGCTTGGACTGAAAAAAGTTAGCACAATTTTCTTCCCTTCAGCCTTATAGCGTTCTATCAGCGGACGGCCTTGCTCGAATTCGCCAAGCGAAGCCGCATGAAACCAAACATATTTTTGTCCAGATTCAACTTTTGCTTGTATATTTTTCTCCCAGTCCTTTCGTCCCGACACCATAAGTTTTGCCTTGCGATTGAATGGAGCGGCAAGCCTAACAGCAAGAAAATAAGCACGGATACAAAGGAAATAGAAGAATTTCATCGCTAATAGTAATAGTATTCTTCTGGTGCATGACGATAAACCGGCAAAATCCAGCCCACGCGTATTCCAATCATAGAATCGTGATACTGGGTGTTATCCTTGCCACGCAGGTTGAAATCGTAGTTTCGGCGTGATTTTGTCCAAGCAAAAGTATATTCCACACCGGCATAGAAATTCACCAACTTTTTGCTACTCAGGAACTGATAACCCAAAAATCCGCGCAAAGCAATGCCGTTTCGCAAACCATCGTAACCCTTCTTATAGTCGCCTAGCACTGGCGGAGTGTTGTTCGAACGGTTTTCTATGCGAATATGGTGTTCAAGAAGACCTGCACCAATATTCAGCACTATACCCGAATTGGGATTGGGTTTGCTAAAGGCAATAACATATCCAGTCTTAACGCCTACATAAAAACCGGATTGGGTCATAAGAACCGTACCGTATTCACCGTAGGAATTTATTATGTTTCCCGATTGGGTCATAATGTTGCGTAAAATCGAAACGCCGTTGTCGGTATATCCGCCCCAGAGATAGCTGCCCTCGAATCCGAAAATCAAGTTTTGCTTTGTCTTGAAAGAAAGGCCAAGTCCCATTGTCGAGGGATTTTTGCCGTAGGTTGCCCTCATGTCGGTAAGCGAAAACTGATATGCATAGTTTATTTCGCACTGCCAAACATTTATGCACTCGTCCTTAATCTGCGCAAATGCCGACATCGAAAACAGCACCAAGGCAAACAATATCGTCAATACCTTTTTCATCATTTCGCAAAACTAATAATTTTTTCGGTTGGGTGGATAAAAATATGCAATGTGAAATTACTTATCCCTGAATACCAACACTATCGGCACACCGGTAAGATTGAAGTTTTCGCGGAGCTTGTTTTCCAGGAAACGCTTGTACGGCTCCTTGATGTACTGCGGCAGGTTAGCAAAGAATGCAAAAACAGGTGTTGGCGTTGGCAACTGGGTTACATACTTTATCTTTATGTACTTGCCCTTGGTTGCTGGTGGCGGGAAATTCTCTATTGCATCGAGCATAACCTCGTTGAGTTTGCCTGTCGGTATGCGCTGAATTCGGTTTTCGTAAACCTGCATTGCGGTGCTAAGCACATCGCTTATACGTTGCTTTGTGAGCGCTGAGATGAAAAGTATTGGTATATCATTGAACGGAGCAATCCTGTCCTGTATGAACTCGCGGTACTCCTTCAGCGTGTTGCTGTCCTTTTCAATTAAGTCCCACTTGTTTACAAGGATGACGATGCCCTTCTTGTTCTTGCGGATAAGGTTGAGAATGTTCTGGTCCTGCGACTCCCAGCCCTGCTCGGCATCAATCATCAGCAGGCAGACATCGGAATTTTCGATGGCGCGAATCGAACGCATAACCGAGTAGAATTCCAAATCTTCGGAAACCTTGCTCTTGCGGCGTACGCCAGCCGTATCGACAAGCATAAAGTCGTATCCATACTTGTTGTAGCGGGTGTTTATGGAATCGCGCGTTGTGCCGGCAACATTGGTAACAATGTTCCTCTCCTCGCCTATAAGCACATTGGTAAGAGACGACTTGCCAACATTCGGACGACCGACAATGGTAATGCGCGGAAGGTCAAGCTCCTCAACATTGGGCTTGTCGGGCAATGCCTTGACAACAGCATCGAGCAATTCGCCAGTGCCAGTGCCGGTTATAGCCGAAATGCAATACAACTCGCCAAGTCCGAGATTGTAGAACTCGTAGCTATTGACAATCTTCTTGTTCGAATCAACCTTGTTCACCACTAGGAAAACTGGCTTCTTGGATGAACGGAGAATGTCGGCAACGGCAACATCAAGGTCGGTCAGGCCCATGTCAACATCAACCATAAACATTACAGCATCGGCTTCCTCGATAGCGATAAGCACCTGCTTCGAAATTTCGCGTTCGAACACATCGTTAGAATTTTCAACATATCCGCCTGTATCGACAACGGAGAATGTCTTGCCGTTCCAGAAGCAATGTCCATAAAGGCGATCGCGAGTTACACCGCTCTCATCGTTCACTATCGCCTCGCGGCGTTCTATCAATCTGTTGAAGAATGTCGATTTCCCAACATTCGGTCTTCCTACTATTGCTACAATGTTTCCCATAATCTTAATAATTAACAATGAATAATTTACAATTGACAATCTATGCCATCGCAAAGCATTGCGATGCTACTATGAACAAAATCAATCGTAAATCGTACTTCGTAAATCATCAATTATTTATTAATTTCACTCCATTTTCACCAATTTCCACCAATCTTTTCCTGTACAAAGCGCCCAAGGCCTTCTTGAAGTTCTTTTTCGAGATGCCAAAGGTCTTGTATATAAGTTCGGGACTGCTGTTGTCGCAGATTTTCATCTCGCCCTTGTGCTTTTTCAGGTAGGCTAATATCTTGTTTTCAAAATTGTCGATATCCTCGTGGTCGTTGCGGAACATGCGGAGATCCAACTTGTTGTCATCGCGAACTTTCTTCACAATCACATCCACCTCATCGCCCGAATGCAGTTCGGTAAACACCTCGTTGGAATACAAGATTCCCGAATATTTGTTCTCGACAATCAAGTTGTAGCCAAGACTTGTGCGCCTTGCCACCATTGCGTGGACCTTCTGGTTTTCCTCCACCTGCGGACGCTGGCTCTCATCGATGTACTTTTCGTACTTTGTGCTTGCTACGGCGCGGTTGGTATCCTCATCGAGATAAACATAAACTATATAGTCCTCGTCAACCTTCAAATCGACCTTCTGCTCCTTGAACGGACAGAACAAATCCTTTTCGATTCCCCAGTCAAGGAACGAACCGTACTTGGTGTTTGCCACACAAGTCAAATATCCGAACTCGCCGATTCCGACAAACGGACTGCCCATGCAACCATGCACATTGCCGTCGGGACCCATATACAGGAAAATGCTTTCGGTTTCTCCGACTTCGTATGTCTTCACGAGGTCGATGTTTTCCACCTCGAGGGTACCATGTTCGGCAGCATCGAACAACAACTTGTCGCCATTAGTTCCAACGACCTTCAACTCGTGTGATTTCCAGATTTCAAGCATAAAATATTTTATGTATAAATTTTTGCAAAAATACACATTTTCCCGCACATACGGGCAAAGGAATAAAACTATGTTACGCCATAGAAATAGTATTTTATCTTTTATAATGAATAAAATCTTAAAATTTTATCTGATATACTAAATAAAATTTAGATTTTTTGTCGGGTATAACGTATAAAACCGAAGAAATATTTCTCTTGGATTCGCAGAAAACAAATCCTATTCGAAATTTTTGCGTATATACGCATTTTTGTCGAGTGGGATTTGCCAGTTCGGAAATTTACACCGCCAAAAAAGGAGAAGAAATGCTATATATCTATAGACCAATTCATTCGTTGCCAATGGCAACAATCCTAACAATTACCCTTTCTTCTCGTTCAACTTCTTCAGCACCTCGGTCTGTATGTTCGACGGCATTTCCATGTACTGGTAGAACTCCATCGAATAGTTTGCACGACCTGATGTTATGTTGCGCAACTGGGTTGCATAGCCGAACATTTCCATAAGCGGCACAAGTCCGACAATCTTCTGCGAACCCTTACGGTAACGCCTCATCGCTTCTATCTTTCCACGACGGCGGTTGAGGTTTCCAACAACATCACCAATGTAATCGTCGGGAGTATTGACCTCCACCTTCATAACTGGCTCGAGCAGAATAGGATTTGCCTTCATAAATCCGCTCTTGAAGCACAACTCGGCGCACAACTGGAATGCCATGTCGGACGAGTCAACTGGATGGTACGAACCATCAAGAAGCGTTACCTTGACATCGACAACCGGGAATCCCGACAAGATACCGCGCTCCATAATGTTGCAAACGCCCTTGTCAACCGACGGAATGTACTCGCCAGGAATATTGCCGCCCTTAACCACATCGACAAATTCGTAGCCCTTGCCCGGATTCGGTTCCATACGCATAATCGTATGTGCATACTGACCGTGACCGCCAGTCTGCTTCACATGCTTGTACATAGTCTCCACAGGCGCGGTAATGGTTTCCCTGAATGCAACTGCAGGTTCGCCAACCTCAACATCAACCTTGAATTCGGTTCTTAGGCGGTCAACCATAATTTCAAGATGCAACTCGCCCATGCCCGAAATTACCGTTTCCTCGGTTTCCTCGTTGTACTTTGCATGGAACGACGGGTCCTCGTTTACCAGACGACCAAGAGCTTCGCTCAATTTGTCCTTGTCCTTCTGATTTGACGGCTGTACCTTCAACTGGATTACAGGCTCGGGAATATGAATCGATTCCAAGTACAACGGGAATTCCTGATCGCACAAGGTATCGCCAGTCTTGGTGTATTTCATACCGACCAAAGCAACAATTTCGCCAGCACCTGCTTCGGTAATTTCTTGGCGTTCCTTGGCCTTGATGCGGAAAATTCGTCCTATTCTCTCTGGCTTGCGCTTCGATGAGTTGTAAACTGACATTCCGCTTGTGAGCTTGCCCGAAAAGATTCTTATGAAAGTCTGCTGACCTACATACGGGTCGTTTATCAACTTGAAAGCCAATGCCGAAAACTTTTCGCTGTCAAATGGTTTGCGGCTGTGAGTCTTTTCGTTGTCGTGCAAGTCGGTGCCGATTACCGAGCCGACATCAATAGGAGATGGCAAATAATCGACAACTGCATCAAGCAAAAGCTGGATACCAATATTCTTGTATGCCGCACCGCAGAAAACTGGCGTTACCAAAAGCTTTAAGGTCTGCTCGCGGATTGCCTTTTTCAGTTTTTCCTCTGGAATTTCCTTGCCTTCGAAATACATTTCCATGATTTCGTTGTCACCATCGGCAAGCTTTTCGATCATGAAGGTACGTGCTTCTTCGACCTGCGCTGCATATTCGGCAGGAATAGGATTCTCGAAGCGCTTGCCATCGGCAAAGGTGTATGCAATGTTGCGCACGATATCGATTACACCGGCAAAGGTGTCTTCGGAACCCATAGGCACTTGCAATGGCAATGCATTAGCATCAAGGTACTTGTTCATCTGCATGACAACCTCGCCAAAGTTTGCGCCAGTGCGGTCCATCTTGTTTACGAACGCAATGCGCGGTACACGGTAGCGCTCGGCTTGATTCCACACGGTTTCGCTCTGCGGCTCAACGCCACCAACAGCACAGAAAACCGCTATCATTCCGTCGATTACACGCAGTGAACGCTCAACCTCAACGGTAAAGTCAACATGTCCCGGGGTGTCAATCAGGTTTATCTGATGATTGTTCCATGTGCAGGTGATTGCTGCTGATGCGATTGTGATACCACGTTCTTGCTCCTGCTTCATGAAATCCATCGTTGCCTGACCATCGTGAGTTTCACCAAGTTTGCGGTTTACACCAGTAAAATAAAGTATTCGTTCCGATACCGTTGTCTTGCCAGCATCGATGTGCGCTGCTATTCCTATATTTCTTAATTCCATTTTTTTATTTGAATGTTACAACAAAAAATTAGCATCACGCTATGGATGCAACAATATATTATGATATAGCTGAAATGTTTGTATTATTCCATCAACTTTTTCTTCATCTCCTCGAATTCCTTCTCGGTAATAATGCCTTCCTCCTTGAGGTTCTGCAACTTGAGAAGTTCATCGGCAACAGAATAGTTGGTACGCTCCTTTGTGCGCTGTATTGGCGTAGGTTTTTCTTCCTTGCTATTATTCATTTTTATCGCCTTGACAACATATACAACAATCACAACGATAAGAGCAAATATTACCAATAAAAATATGATTCGTGCCATAGTTCATTTAAATTTGAGTGCAAAAGTAATATAAATTTCTCATTCGGCAAGTTTCTACCTCTGTAGCGAGAACTCATCGGCATCACTCCATGCAGGGAATTTTTCTCGGAACTGGCGCAACGCATCAATGTCAAGTTTCTCCGTCAGAACAAACTCCTCACCATCAGGACAACGTCCAACATACTCGCCCTTGAAATCGATTATACAGCTTCCGCCGTCGTAGTGCAAACCCATACCATCATCGCCAACGCGATTTACACCAACTACATACGCCTGATTTTCAATAGCTCTTGCCTTTAGCAAGGTATCAAAAACTTTACGGCGACTGTCGGGCCAGTTTGCAACATAGAAAATCATGTCGTAGTCGTTGCGATTGCGGCTCCACACCGGAAAACGCAAGTCGTAGCACACCTGCAACAAAATCCTATATCCTTTATATTCAACTACTACGCGATTTTCACCCTGCGAAAACATATCGGCTTCGCCACCAAAACGGAACAAGTGCCGCTTGTCGTAACGCAAGATTTCACCATCAGGTTTTACAAAAAGGAAAGAATTGTAATATTTTCCACCATCGCGCAAGATAAGCGACCCGCAAACAGCGGAATGGTATTTTGCTGCCAACAACTTCATTTCATCTACAGTTTGTCCATATATGGTTTCGCCAAGTTCGTCAACCTCGTTGCAGAAACCTGTGGCAAACATTTCGGGAAGCACATAAATGTCGGAACCTTGATTTTCATTTATTTTTTGTGAAATCACATCAAGGTTGGCATGCTTGTCCTTCCACACCGTATCCAATTGCAACAGACTAATTTTCATCATCGGGACTTGCATCAAAACAACCTTTGTTACGACCTTCCATATCGGCATAAACCGCTTTCGCACGGTTCATAATCTCCTTGTCGTCACCCGACATGTCAAGTTCGCACTTAATGCCCATCGAATGTGTCTTGTAGTCAATAAAACCGCAATAAACAGGCACATTGGCGTTCTTGGCCATCTTTATGAAACCGCGCTTCCAGTTCTTTACCTTCTTTCGCGTGCCTTCGGGACACATTACTAGAATGAAGTTGTCGTTATTCTCATACGCCTCCACAACCTGACGAATCTGTCCCACCTTCTTGCTACGGTCGATAGGAACTGCTCCCAAAGCACGCAAAATTGGCGACAACGGCCATTTGAACATTTCAGCTTTCATCAGGAATTTCGGTTTGTAGCCACAACTCGAAAAATATAGTTTGCCATGAATGAAATCAATCATGCTGGTGTGCGGAGCCATGATAACCAATGCCTTGGTCATCTCTGGTGCTTCCACCACATTCCACCCGCGAATAAAAAATCGAGATAATTTTCTACCCATTTTCCTTTTTGTTTTTATATCTATGCGGGCGCAAAGCATTGCGCCTCTACAGATTATCAATTATTAATTGTCCATTGTTAATTATCAATTGTTCATTGTCAATTATACATTATCCATTTTGTTTATAACAACCTTGTAATTCTTCGACAGAGCCTCGACAAGCGAAGCTTCAGCCGACAGCTTTACCATAAAATCTAAACGGCAATCCTCTGTAAAATATTGTGCAACAATCTTTGCATCGAAATCTTTGAGGCATTTCATAACAAAATTTACATCATCGTAGGTAAACGCCAGCGAATACGATGCATCTATCGTTTCCTCCACAATTGTCGCATTGTTCAATGCATCTGCAGCGGCTGTACGGTAGGCATTTATAAGTCCCGGGATTCCCAGCTTTGTTCCACCAAAATATCTCACAACCACAATCATGGTATAGGTAAGTCCAAACGAGCGCAACTGTCCCAACACTGGCATTCCCGAACTATTGGAGGGTTCGCCATCATCGCTGCAACGGAAAGTCTCGCCTCTATCGCCAAGCACAAACGCATACACATGATGACGGGCATCAAAGTACTTCTTCTTCACCACTTGAAGGTTTTCCTTAACATCAGCCTCACTGCGCACTGGAAATGCAAGCGATATGAATTTGCTGCCCTTCTCGGAATAGAAGCCCTCCGAATTAGATGTTATGGTCTTATATGTGTCGATAATGTCTGGCAAAGCAAATTTATTTTGTGCAAAGTTATGAAAAAAGCTTATTCCTCCTCCTTGTAATAAACCTTGTAGAACTTTCCTTTTTCGTCCTCGCCCTGCTCTATAAGGTTGCGGTTGCCGTGAACATAAATATGGAAATTCTTGTCCAACTTGATGACGCTCTTGAAAGCGCGGCTCTGCTTCTTTACAGCCGAGTCGGAAATATCAAAGCTGTCGGGAATCTCGAAATCGTTTTCGCGCGAAAATGTGTCCTTGAAACTCTTGAACTGCTCGATGACCTCCGGCTGACGAATCACCGAATCCTCAAAATTCTGCATCTCAAAGTTTTCGTTCTCCTTGAAAAACTTCACCGAGCGGTTGAGCAAATCGGCCTGGTCGGCTTTCGACACCTCAAATTGCTGCGGCAACTCCTTGGTGACAAAGTTCTTGTACATCGACATCACATTGTGGGTGTTGAAATACTTGTCCTGCCTCTGCCTGATGTGCAGGAAATCATCAGTCCAGTAATGCGCCTCGGTGTGGTTGGTATTGTCGATGACCTTTACTACAAATCCGTTTTCTCGCTCGTAGTTGAAAACCAGACAGCCCTTGTCCATCTTTCGCGGATTGATGCCACGGTCGCACTCAATGCGAAAGTTTTCGCCATCGCGCTTAACTTTCAAGAACGGATCTTTATTCTCAGACTTGAAAAGACCTACAGCATCAACCTTTTCGCCTTCAATCTGGCAGTCGTGGAAAAGCACCACATAAAATTCGCCCGACTTGATGTTAGGATGCGAACTCTTTTCGTACAAGTGCTTTGTAAGGTTGACCGACTGCTCAAAAAGTTGCGAACTATCATCGAAAATCTTGGCTACATAGTCGCATACCTCGTTGTACGACAATTCGCTATCGTGGTAAAAGTTGTACAGTTCGCCCGACTTGAAAGATGACAGAAAATAATCCATCATGATTTCCTTGATTTCATCGTCAAGCTCTATCGCCGATTTCGACAACCCATAGCCAGTATCCTCGGCCTTGTTGCCCACAACATGGATAGCAACAGTTTCTATATCAGTAGTTTCGGTTATCATCTAAATGACATTTTTAGTGCCGTGAAGATAGGAAAAAGTTTGGTAACTTTGCACCATGCTAAGGTTGAAAAATATACGGTACATCTCGTTGTCGAAGATTTGGAATATCCTTCGTCTGCAAAAGTTCTACCGCAAGGCAAAGCACGGCAATTTCAGCACGGAAGTTCCGCCACCAAGTTTTGCAAACTACGAGCCCACCAACATCTGCAACCTTGCATGCGAAATGTGCCCATCGGGAAAAGGAATGCTGAAACGCCCTCGCGGAACCGCCGATATGGAACTATACAAAAAATTCATCCTTGAAAACCGCCATTCACTCACCAACATAATGTTGCATTTTCAGGGAGAACCTCTCATGTTCCAGCAACTTGGCGAGATGATTTCTTTTGCACGTCAGAACCGCATACACACAATGTTCTCGACAAACGGACAACTGCTAGCACAAAACATCGACCTCATACGCAATGCCCGTCCCGACCACATTATTGTTTCGCTTGACGGACTTACAGACGAAACCTACACAAAATACCGAGTTGGCGGAAAAGTACAAAATGTATTTGACGGACTTGAAAAGTTGTCGCAACTACCTGCAAATGAGCGTCCTTGCATTGAACTGCAATTCCTTGTCTTTTCGCACAACGAACATGAAATTCCATACTTGCAAAAATTGAAGAAAAAGTACCGCATCGACAAGATTACACTTAAAACCGCTCAGATTTACGATGAATCGCAAGTCGAATTCTTGCCGAATGACCAAAAATATTCGCGCTACAACATAAGCAATGGGAAATTCAAACTGAAAAAATCGCAGGAAAACCATTGCAAACGCTTAATTTTTGGCACAACAATTTGCTTCGATGGTCGTGTTGTTCCATGTTGTTTCGACAAGGATGCCGACTACGAATTCGGCAACATTTCAAGCCAAAAGCTCGCCGAAATACGCAACTCTGAGAAATTCCGTAATTTTGTAAAACTAGCCTTTACCCAACGAAATGGAATCGACATCTGCAACAACTGCACCGAATAAAGAAAACATCGTTTTCCTTGGCATCGGGGGAAACCTTGGCGACCGCCTTGCAAACCTGAGGAGTGCTGTCAAGCTTATTGGCGAACGAATTGGCAAAGTTGATAAGATTTCATCGGTATATCTGTCGGAACCTTGGGGATTCAAGCATGCAAAATATTTCACAAATATTGTCGCAAAAGTACGCACTCCTCTTTCTGCCGAAGAAACACTTTCTACCGCACTACAAATCGAAGCCGAACTAAAACGCACCCGCTCCGGTCACGGCTACGAAGGTCGCACAATGGACATCGACATACTGTTTTTCAACGATGAAATTATTAGTACTGAAAAACTAATCGTTCCGCATCCCCTTATCTGTCAGCGACTTTTCGTTTTGTTGCCAATGCAGGAAATAGAACCTGATTATGTTCATCCGCAAAACGGAAAAACAATGCATGAACTCACAGAACTATGCACAGATAAAGGAAAAATAAGAAAAATCTCGTCAAAGTAAAAAAATCATACACCTATTAACAAAAAAAAATTATTTTTGCATTTTTGTATGGATGAATATTTTGCACATGATACCGCAGTTATTGATGAAGGCTGCACGATTGGAAACGGCACCAAAATTTGGCATTTTTCCCATATAATGTCCAATTGTACCATTGGTGAATGCTGTAATATCGGGCAAAATGTAGTAGTGTCTCCAGATGTTATTTTGGGTAGAAATGTAAAAGTCCAGAACAATGTATCCATTTACACAGGTGTAATCTGCGAGGACGATGTTTTTCTTGGACCATCAATGGTATTTACTAATGTAATAAATCCGCGTAGCGCAGTAAGTCGCAAGGACAGCTACCGTCGCACATTGGTAATGCAAGGCGCAAGCATCGGTGCAAACGCAACTGTCGTTTGCGGACACAACATCGGCAGATACGCATTGATAGGCGCAGGTGCTGTTGTTACAAAGAATATCCCCGACTACGCACTCGTAGTTGGCAATCCTGCACGACAGATGGGTTGGGTCAGCGAATACGGATGCAAACTCAATTTCAATAACGAAGGCATCGCAACCTGCCCCGAAAGCGGGCAACAATACAAACTTGAAAATAATAGAGTGACTAGGATAAAATGACAAACTTTGCGATCATAGGAGTCGGCGGATACATTGCTCCGCGCCACCTGAAAGCCATCAAGGAAACAGGCAACAATCTGCTTGTGGCTCTCGACAAGAACGACAGTGTGGGTATCATTGACTCGTATTTTCCCAAAGCTGACTTCTTTACCGAACCTGAACGCTTCGAACGCCATGTATACAAAACTCAGCATGGTTCTGGCGAAAAAATAGATTTTTTCAGCATCTGTTCTCCGAATTACTTGCATGATGCACACATCAGAATGGCATTGCTCAATGGCGCTGATGCAATTTGCGAAAAACCATTAGTTCTAAGTCCATGGAACATTGATGCCCTTGCAGAACTTGAAAAGGAAACAGGACATAGAATCTACAACATTCTGCAACTTCGTCTGCACCCAGCAATTATCAACCTAAAAAAGCAAATAGAAGCAGGCGACCCCAACAAGGTTTACGATGTTGACCTAACTTATATCACATCACGCGGAAAGTGGTTCCACTATTCGTGGAAAGGCGATGTGTCGAAGTCTGGCGGACTTGCAACAAACATCGGCATACATTTCTTCGATATGCTTCAGTACATATTCGGAGCAAAAAAGGAATTGGTAGTACATCACCGCGACGACCATGTTGTATCAGGTTATCTAGAATTAGAACGAGCTCGCGTTCGTTGGTTCCTAAGCGTTGATAGCGAATACCTGCCAGATGAAATAAAGGCAAAAGGTCAGACAACTTACCGTTCGATACAAATTGCTGGCGATGAACTTGAATTTACAGGCGGATTCACCGACTTGCACACCGAAAGCTACAAGAATATCCTTGCAGGCAACGGTTTCGGCATTCAAAACGCAAAACCGAGCATCGAAATGGTTCACTACATCAGAAACGCAGAAATAATAACAACAATGAAGGATTGTGAACATCCTTTTATGTCAAAAATCAAATAATGTAACTAAAATTTAATCTTATGAATAACATTTACGAAGCATTAATCAACAAACAGGCAAAACTTTCGGTTATTGGTCTGGGTTATGTAGGACTGCCGATTGCTCTTGAATTTTCAAAACATATAAATGTCGTTGGCTTCGATGTTAAGCCCGAAAGAGTTGCTATGATGAACAACCACATCGACCCTAGCAACGAGCTTGACAAATCAGCATTCGATGGATGCAATATCACATTCACATCCAATGCCGATGACCTCAAGCAGTGCAACTTCTTCATCGTTGCTGTACCAACACCAATCGACGAGCATAAACTTCCTGACCTTACACCGGTTATTAAGGCATCGGAATCGGTTGGAAAGGCTTTGAAGAAAGGCGACTATGTAGTATACGAATCAACAGTATATCCTGGTTGTACCGAAGAAGACTGCGTTCCGATTCTCGAAAAGATGTCGGGATTGAAGTTTATGCAGGATTTCAAGGTCGGATTCTCTCCAGAAAGAATTAACCCGGGCGACAAGGCTCATTCGCTCACTCAGATAAAGAAAATCACCTCTGGCTGTGACCCCGAAGCTGCAGAAAACATCGCTAAGGTATACGAAATAATTATCAAGGCTGGCGTACACCGCGCAAGCGCAATAAAAGTTGCCGAGGCTGCAAAGATTATCGAAAATACCCAGCGCGACATCAACATTGCACTCATGAACGAATTGTCAATCATATTCGACATCATGGGAATCAACACCTACGAGGTACTGGAAGCTGCTGGAACAAAGTGGAACTTCCTGAAATTCTCACCTGGACTTGTTGGCGGACACTGCATCGGCGTTGACCCGTATTATCTGCTTCACAAGGCAAAACAGCTCGGCTACCACGCTAGCATGATAAACTCTGGTCGTGCTCTCAACGACAGCATGGGAACTCGTATCGCCGACAAGGTTGTAAAGATGATTATTAATGCTGGCAAGGAAATTACAAAATCGAGAGTTCTCATTATGGGTATGACCTTCAAGGAGAATGTCACCGACATTAGAAATTCGCGCATAATCAACATTATCAACGAGTTGAAATATTTCCGCGTAAACTGCGATGTTGTTGATGCATACGCCGACCACGACGAGGTTATGAAGGAATATGGCGTTGACATGTCGAAAGAACCAACTGGTAAATACGATGCCATTGTATTGGCAGTTAATCATAAGCCGTACATGGAACTTACCGAAGACTACTTCAAGAGTATTTCTGCTGAAAACGGAATCCTTGTTGATGTTAAGGGCGTGATGAGAGGAAAAATCAAGGATTTGACATACTGGAGTTTATAATCAATAGTATTCCACAAAAAACAGAAAAGGCAGCGCTTTTGCGTTGCCTTTTTCATATACTCCACTCCCTAAATACGGAATTTATCGTCTTATCAACTGGACAGTACCCTTCTGACTTAGTTTCTCGTTGTTTTCGCCAGTAGCAGTTATCACATAGAAATATACGCCTTCCGATGCATCATTGTTACCACTTATCTTTCCATTCCAGTAATCGTCAATCTGCTGGCTGTGGAAAACCAACTGCCCTGCCTTTGTGTATATCGAAAGGTCATAGTCAAGCAAGGTTCCATTGTACTTTATTGTAAACTCATCCCCTATTCCATCACCATTTGGTGTAAATATATTCGGAATCCTAAAGTCACTCGATGTCACAGAAATCGTTTCCGAATATCTGCTCTCGCAATCTCCCAAACGAGCTACAAGTTCCACTTCATACTTTCCATTACCTGTGAATTCATATTCAAAATTATAATCCGTAGATACAACCATACTATTTACCAACCACTCAAAATCAACATTCTGCGTATTTCCAGAATCGTCTAGGCGAGTATAGTTGCGGAAAGTGTATCCTTTCTCGTTGAATGCATCCTTCGTACTCTCGAAGAAAGCATTGAGGTTGGTCTTGTCCTTCACAAGCACTGTATCGTATGCTACGCACGAATTTGCATAGTTAATTTCAACCATATAGATGCCTGCACCCAATCCAGTAAAGATTCCGTCTCGAGAAATATCCGAGCCATTAATCCTACAGTAATTTATTTTGCTGTCAGACTTTACTGTAAGTTCACCGTTTTTGCCTGAACAATAGTTTGCCTTGGTGCTTACCATATAATTCAACTTGCTGGCAACATTCACATCAAACATTATATTCGATGCGCATCTGCCCTCACCTGTAGTAATTACAATGCTGTTTTTGCCTGTATTCAGTCCCGACAATTCGTACTTGCCTGCATTAAGCTTTGCAACAGAATAGTAACTGTCGTTCCATTTAACAGACGATGCTCCAAAAGTGTTTACAAGAAGTTTTTCTCCATAGCACAGGTCGGTCTTGGCAACCGATGCTACAAGTTTTTCAGATTCGACAAAGGTAATCTTTACACTGTTGCCATTAGTTAATGTCAGAGCATGAGTACCATACGACTTACTGCTAATTTTAACTCCTGATGCCACCTTTGTCAATACCAAATCATCTGATGCTTTTATTTTGGCAATGTCAATTCCATGTATCAACAACTCATTGCCACATATTGTTGTGTCATTTAAGTTAAGTGCATCAACCTTATTTTCGGATTGAGGTGTAGGTTCTGAACTCTTTGATTCGAAAGTAAGTTCAGTAGGATTTTGATTGTGAGATTCGGATTCGGTAAGTGCCATAGGTGCCGATAAATTATCGGATGCATCAGAAGTAATATCTTTGGGTTGTATATTGTCAGTAGTAATAATGGTAGTTTCCTCATTTGAAGGCAAATATGCAATCGCAATAGTTGCTACAATACCTATTGTCGCAACAGCTGCAATGAGATGATACTTATATGCCGAGAAAAATTCGGCAGCAGTCCTCTTCGGGAAATGCTTGCTGATATTCTCAAACACCTCTGGTGGTGGCGTTTCGGTGTAGCCTTCCAGCTTCTGCTTAAATATCTTGTCAAATTCGTTCATCACATTTTAATTTCGTTTCTAATTAAACCTATCAAATATTCTCTTGCCTTCTTCAGTTGCGAGCGACTTGTCGATTCCGTAATGTTCAGGATTCCTGCAATTTCGTTGTGCTGATAACCTTCGATGACATACATGTTAAAAATTGTCCTGTAACCATCGGGAAGCTTCGAAATCAAATCAAGCAGTTCCTTCGCTGTCATATCCGAAACTATATCTGCTCTTTCGTCTTCGGCATCAGCATTTTCTTCATCCATATCAGAAAATGAATTTCTGCCAAGTCTCAGATAGTTCAACGATTCGTTTACCGCCATCCTCTGCAACCAACCTTCAAAAGAACCTTCAAATCTAAAATCTCCAATCCTGTCCATAATCTTTATGAAGCAATCCTGAAGAATGTCCTGAGCTTCGTCTCTGTTCTTTGCATACCTTAGGCAAATCCCGTAAACGAATGGCGAGAACTTCTTATAAAGCTCTTCAAAAGCCTTCCGCGACTTCTGCTGACACTGCCTTATCAGTTTCTCGTTATCGCTCATTACACCTATATGACAATTTAAAAGGCGATTTCGTTGCCTGAGAAATCAAAAAAAATTAAATATTTTTTATCCCTCTATAAATCAACACACTACAAATAAAAAAGATGGCTGCATTGTTGCAGCCATCCGTATAGTTCACATTGGTTGTTATCTTACAAGGTGCAGTGCGCCCTCGAGAGGATAGGTCACTCCGTCG
>CAJOIT010000011.1 GCA_905234755.1 uncultured Bacteroidales bacterium | reverse complement strand
AAGCTAAGCTCACCAGCGCCGATGGTACTGCGTATTGTGGGAGAGTAGGTCGCCGCCGTCCTTCAAAGTCCTGACTTATAAGTCGGGACTTTTTTTGTAAATATACCCAATAGAAATCTGGTATAATTCTGAATAGGATTTGAAGTGGGGGACAAATTGTCCTACCGTATGCCTTTATCCTTTATTATTAAAGAAATAATGAATTATTGGAGTCCGCTAAATTATCCTGCATGTAATTTGTAATACAAAACAAAGCAACTAAGGTATGTGTCGTGTGAGCCTGTCTGTACGGAACGCTGCTTGCAGCCTCGCGAAACGAAGTGAGCAACCTTTAGCTCGGCGGAGCCAATCTTCAGCTCAGCGTAGCTAATCTCCTTGTATATAGCCGCACTTCGACATGCTCAGTGAGCGGCTTACAACGCTCTCCGTTTCGTATCGCGTTATTGTTTGCTTTCGCAGATGTTTTTGCGCCTCAACATAACAAATGAATTTGTTCAGTCTTCGTCTTTAAAAAACATTCTAACTTGCGGAACCTTTAGCTCACGCAGCGAAGCAAGTAATGACAGTCTCTTTTTTTTGAAAATCAGCTATGCACTAAAGTAGAGCCTTTATTTTATATCCCTTGTCGGATGAACCTATTTGATGTGGTTGATTTTTATTACAGCACCGAGGCATTGCTTTTTAATTGATTTTGCATCGAATTTGAATGTGGATGCTCCTGATACATTGGCTTCGTCGAGTGAGAATGTCTTTGGTCCCATAACCTTGAACAGACGTTCTGCGTAGTCGCCAGAAGTCTTTGCCATGCGGTTGCGGATTTCATCGATATTGAGAGGAACTCGGCTGTAAAGTACATATATGTAGTCCGTTCCTGTCTGGTTGTCCATCTGAATGAAATGACGTTCGTCGGGGACTGCTATGCGGCTGTCGCTGTAGTCGAGCAGCGGACTTATCAGTCTGCACTGAGGGAATATGTTGTACACTTCATTGGTAAGGTCGGTTCCAAATACATATACATATGCCGGCGAATTGTTTTCTACATATATTCTGAAGTAGGTTCCCGATTGGTATGATTTCGTGATGTTTATTGTCTTGTCGCGAACGGTGCCTTGCATTGCGGTGTTATCGCCAAGAATAATGCTTATGCTACCTGCAAAATTGTTTACATCCACCTTGTTTCCATCTGGAGTTTTAATCTTATCGACACTAATTACCTTTACTCCACGGTCTTTGGCGTTGTTTTTCGGTGCGTCCTTTATTCCGAGGTTTTCGTTCATGTGTTTCATGTTTTCTTCGTACGACATGTTGCTTACATATTGGAATGCCGCCGAATTGCGCGACTTTCTTTCTTCTTCCATATAGCTGTAGTCTTCGGCGGTATAGTCGCTGGTCTTATAACCTTGCCATGCGCCATTGTCGCCATCCTGATACAGAATGTTGTAGGATGAATAGTTGCTATTGTTGTCGCTATCGTTGTCATCGTCGTTGGATTTATAGTCATTGCCATCGACAAAATTGTCAAGGTAGTCGTAGTCAACCGATAAGAAATCGTCAAGACCGAGGTCATCTAAGGTGTAATCTACATTATTGTCGTCTTTGTTATTATTGTAGTCATATTTATAGTTGTTGTCGTTGTTATTGTAGTCGTATTTGTTATTGTCGTTGTTGTCGGCATAATCGTAGAAGCTTGTGGAGAAATCTAGGTTGTCGGTATTGGTGTCGATTTTCGCATTGTTTATCTGTGTGTTTATTTCGAAAGCGTAGTACACCCACCATGAAAAATGGTAGTATGTAATCCAGAAATAACCATTGAGTCCCCAGTCGGTACCCCAGCTGTTTTGAACGAGGAATGCTCCTCCGTTGAATTTTGTATCGTCGTATGCGACTACAGCCATGGCGTGACCGCCGTAGTTGAGCGTTGCCTGTTCGTTGCTTGCAGGTACCCATAGACCGTCGCTTCTTAGTCCGCTGCTGTTAGAGAACGAAAATGCGCAGTTGAAAGCTATGAGCACGGGCTTTCCCTCGGCGAGGCTTTTCTTTACCTTTTCAACCTTGTACGAATATCCGCCAGCCCATTGGTAGTATAATTTTGTGAATCCTAAGATTTTATTTTGTGACGCTTTTTGTTTCCAAGCGGTAGGAACTTCTGATGTGCTTATGCATGCTGGATTCTGCGGATATTCGCTTAATTTTACCGAGCCAGTGTTCTTTAACCATGCGCAAGCATCGGCAATGTCGGTTCCTGCAGCGCAGTTTTGTGTACTTTGCCTAAGTATATTGACATATGTATATGCAGGAAGGAATGCATTTTCGGTAATTTTCTTACGGTTTGTTATTCCGTTGCGCATTGCCCACGCCATTGTTGCTATGCAGTATGTCGACGACCATGCCGTACATGTACCGGTTTGTCCTTGGTTTCCAGGAACTGGAGTCCATTTCTGGAGCGATACTGCTTTTGGCAGATTGGTATAAACATCGCGTGTGTTTGATGCCTTTTCGGGTAGGCTTTTTGCGGCTACGGTATCAACAACGCAACCAGTGAAATGCTGTCCAAATGTGCTAATCGTGGCAAATAGGACTGCAACAAATAATATCAAAGTTCTCATGCGGATTATTGTTTTGCTTTATTATTTCTTGAAATAAAAATCACCGAATATTGAGGAGTTTTCCCAAGGAATCTGTTGCTGTTGGCTTATTTCGTAAACCCTTGAGCGAACTTTCTTGAATACATCTTCTATTTTTGTTCCTGGCTGGGTTATTTCCTGTGCCAGTTGTTCTGTATATAGTCCATTGCTTCCGCTGCCATCCGATGCTACACTGCCTGGGGACGTTGCAAACGCGATGAAAGTGCCTCTTGGTGCATTTACAGCGGCAAGACCTCCGTTATTAATTGCTCTCATGTTTGCGAAAGGATTGTTACGGCAAGCATCGAGGATTATGATGTTCAGGTCGTTTTGTGCATATTCCATTTCTCCAAGTACGCGCTTCAGGTTTACGCATTCGAGCTCAACATCCTGCTGTTTTGTAATGTTTGCTGTAACGGGGACAAGATAGTTCTCTCCGTTTACCTGTAAGCCATGTCCGGCGTAGAAAAATAAGCCTACAGCCTTTTCTTTTGTAAGTTTGTTTCCAAATTCGCGTATCTTGGAAATCATTTCATTTTGCGAAAGGTCGGTGTACACCATTGTTTCGAAGCCGAGGGAACCTAGTGTTTCGCCCATTAATCTCGCATCGTTTGCTGGATTGTTGAGTGTACTGATGTTTTCGTAGGCGCCGTTGCCAATGACAAGGGCAAGTCGTTTCTCGCTCGATACATTATCGCTTTTGTTGAGAGTGACGCGGCGCGAGTCGGTTGTTGTGGTTCCTCCCGCATTCTTGACGATTGCCTTTATTTCATTTTGTCCGGGTTCGAGGTCAATTTCATATTCGAAAGTATAGTCGCACTGGCTGGAAACTACGGTAAATCCTCTGTTCGATTTTTTTGCTTTTACTACTCCGTTTACCGTTATAGATACTTCGTCAATGCTGGCTTTTGAGGCTACGCAAAGTTTTACAGTAAGTTTGTTGTCTGTAGTGGAAAAGTCGCTCTGTGATGGAGCCAGCCATGTTACTATAGGTCTTGCAACGCTGACATCTTCGGTCTTTTGGATTGCCAGTTTGCCATTTTTGAATGTGCCTTCCTCTTTTGAACCATCTGCGTGGTAAAGAACGCCCTTTCCTGTCATTTCGTTGTTGAGGAAGGTGCCTATGTATTTTTCTCCGGTGTTGCGGTTCTCGAGCGTTCCCTGTCCGTTTTGCATACCATTTTTAAAATCGCCGACATAGTTGCATCCATCATATTGGTCGAGCATTCCTTTTCCAGATGGTACGCCGTTGGCGAGATTTCCATAGTAGCGACCGTTGGCGATAAGCTTTATTCCAAAACCGTTTTTCGAACCGAAGATGACATCGAACTGACTTTCGTCCATTTCGCTTACAAATGAGTTTTCGTTCCAGATGCCTGAGTAATTCTTGTTAGTTTCGGTATCGAAAAGTACGCCTTGTCCATGTCGTGCTCCGTTTTTAAGTTGACCGTAATATACAGAACCATCGCTCCATATAAGTGCTCCGTATCCATTGAGGACGCTTCCCTTCATGTCGCCATTGTAGTATGCCAGTCCGTTGCGGTCTTCGGGTTTATAGGTGGCCATTACATATCCGTTTGCATCATCGTCAACCCATGCTCCATCAAAAATTTCGTCATCGGCGGTATATAGGGCGCCTTGTCCATGGCGTTTCCCGTTTTTGAATGAGCCTTCGTAGTAAGAGCCGTCATCGTAAATATATATGCCGTATCCGTTTTCACAGTCGCCGCTGATGCAGCCGTACTGGTTGGTAACTTCGCCAAGGTAACGGCCTTCCTCCCACAGTCCTTCCTGTTCCGAACCATCGGGATTTATGAATATTCCGTATCCGTTATATTTCCCGTTTTTGAATTCTCCATTGTATATGGAACCGTCATTTTTCACAAGCAGACCTTGTCCGTTGGGCTTTTTCTGACTGAAAACGCCTTCGTAGTATGATCCGTCATCGTATATGAAAACACCGTATCCCGAAATGCAGTCGCCATTGATGCATCCGTTTATGTCCTCATCTACTATTTCATCGTTCTGATAAATGCTTGTTTCTGAATTGCCTTCGGTGTCGAATTCGGTTCCAATTCCATGGCGTTCCCATTTCTGCCAATGTCCTACATATCGGCCACCTTCTGCCCAAATGAAAGTGCCCTGACCATTGGCTTCGCCATCCTTGAAATTGCCGACATACATGTTGCCGTTGCTAAAAATGTAAGATCCGTAGCCGTTGAAATTGCCGTTTTCAAAAAAACCGACATAGCGGTCACCACCCTCCAAGCTATATACTCCGTATCCGTCTTCACAGTTGCCGCTTAGGCAGTTGGGGTCAGACTGCTGTGCCCAAAGATTACTGGCACTCAGGCACGAAAGCGCAAGTGCGCTGATTATTACGCTTTTAAATATATGTTTTCCCATTTTATCGCAATGTTTTTACAAGCGACAAAATTAAGCAAATATTCAATAGGTTGATATGCAGAATAGTTTGCCGACGATTAATTTTTACCTTTCCGATAATATCGATTTGCTTTGTTTAATGTCGAATAATTCCCAAATGCGCACCAAACATCAATGCTGGCTTTCGATGGCAGTTCCCAATGTTGGAAAAACGGACAAAATTATCAAATTTTATGTTGGAAAAACGGACAAAAAGCCCTAATTTTGCGTTGGAAAAACGGCAAGATTATGTTGAAATGAAAGATATTCAGGTATTTAGCAGATTTACAAATACAAACATCCGAAATTCCTGATTCTGTTTTTAGATTTAAACCTATTTAAAGATTCTTGCGGCACTATCGCAAAGATTAATAGCACAATTCGGTAGGGGATATGTAATAGCAAAATTCACAAATTACAATTATAGCACTTTTGGTGTAGCACCAAAAGTACTATATAAATAAGCTATTGAATATTAATGTGTTTATGGAATTTTGGATAAGTAAATTGTAAATAGGATTCACCCCTTACGCTATAATTCTATTCATCCCATTCTACCTCTTTATCCTCGCCCTCTGGTGTGCGGAATACCATCTTTTTGATTTTTCCTTTTTGCTTTAGCAAGGAATAGGTGCAGTAATCGGTAATGGGAACGCCGTCGGCACTAATCAGATAATCGCCAGTGCGAATGCCTTTCTGGTATTCCTTTGAGCCTTCGCGAACAATTACTTTTAGTGCGCCAATGCTGTCACCATCTGTGGGAAATAGACGAAAATCATCAAAGTCTTCGTTTCCTATGACTACACCAGAGTTCTCGTTGTGAGGGAGAAACACCAGATGTTGTTTTTGTGCATTAATAATCAGCGAGGCATGTTTCAATACGCATGAACCTATAAGCATACTGCGATTTCCTGTCGAGAGCCAGAAATCTTCGAATTTTGCATCGCCAACCCCAAATCCAGGGATGTGAAGGGTTCGTGCAACTATAGTATCTTGGGTTTTCCCTAAAAGACCGGCTTGGGATTTAATCGTAGTATCCACCCGTACAGTTGTTTTGTCGATTGCCTCCTTCATTTTGGGATTATTGCTCGACCATTTGTCCAGCCAGTACTGTGGCAAATCAACCCATCCGCCTATGTATCCCGAATCGAAAGTCATTCGATATTTACCATAAGGAAACTGTATTAAAACATCGGGTCTGGTGTCCTTATAATATTTAAGCACTGTGTGTTTTTTTTCTTCTTTTGCAAAAAATCCCTTGCGGTCTGTCACTATCATAAGACTGTCTTTCGTGTCGAATTTGATAGAAAGACCTTTTGCTACGAGATTGAATCCCAATGCGCCGTCAATTTTACCGCAAACATAATTTTTGAAACTTTCGCTTATGACCATTGTATAGTTTTCGATAGTGGTGCTTCCAATTTTTATTGGTGGGAATTGGTATAAAGGAATCTTCTGTCTTTCCTTGTTGGAATCTACAATTGTTATGGAGTCTATTGGAGTCATCCATTCCTCCATATCAGCTACCCAGAATCCTTTTTCGGCTCCAGTGTCGAACAGCAGTTTCTTGGTGCTGCCATTGATTTCCGCAGGTATGATTATGGCGCCTTTCCAAATTTCTATTTTTATCGTGTCAACGAAATTATGTCGGGAAATGCTGAACGATTTTGCGTATTTGTCTTGCGCCACCAATTGTAAGGCTGTTCCTGCTATCAATAAGGTGATTAGCGCGATGGTGATTTTGGTCTTCCTCATATTGTATTTTGTTTAAATAAGCAATGCAAAGGTATTTAAAAAATTGAAAGGACAAGCAGTAGAAAATAACCAAGCTGTGTATGCTTCTCCTAATATTTCCCCAACTCTTTTTCTCTCAAAAAATTAACAAATTATGAACATCCAATCATCGAAAATACCGTTTCTGAAATGCGACTACGAATAGTTTTTGATTGTAAGTAGTTTGTTATAAGTTGTTTATGTCTTGAAAATCTCCTCAAAATTTATTTTTCCATATCGGGGTTTATCTTAAAAAAAAGTAATAATTTTGCGCGATATTTTTGATTATAAAAGAATAAGATGATAAAAATTACTTTACCCGACGGTTCGGTTAAGGAATACCAGCAAGGTGTTACTGGAATGGAGATAGCTGAAAGCATTAGTCCTCGTCTTGCAAAGGAGGTGCTTTCTATTAGTGTAAATGGTGAAGTTCGCGACTTGACAATGCCGATAATGGAAGATGCTTCCATAAAGTTGCACAAGTTCGAAGATGAAGAAGGTAAGCACGCTTTTTGGCACACCTCTTCACATATTATGGCCGAGGCAATACAGAAGTTGTTCCCAGGAACAAAGTTCGGTATCGGTCCTGCTGTTGAAAATGGTTTCTACTACGACATCGAACTTCCCGATGGAAAAATCCTTTCGGAAAACGATTTCGCAGAAATCAACAAGAAGATGGCAGAAATTTGTCACGCCGATTCAAAGCTCGTAAGAAAAGACATCTCCAAGGCAGATGCTCTTAAGTTGTTCGAGGAACGCGGTGACGAATACAAGGTTGAACTTATTTCCGAACTCGAGGATGGTAAGATTACCCTTTACAACCAGGGCGAATTCACCGACCTCTGCAAGGGTCCGCATATTCCTTCTACAGGCTATGTAAAGGCCATTCAGGTATTGAGCTTGGCTGGTGCTTACTGGCGTGGCGATGAAACTCGCAAGCAGCTAACCCGCGTTTATGGTATCAGTTTCCCGAAGCAAAAGATGTTGGAAGAATACATCACTATGCTCGAAGAAGCCAAGAAACGCGACCATCGCAAGATTGGTAAGGAACTCGAATTGTTCATGTTCTCCGATATGGTTGGCAAGGGCTTGCCTATCTGGTTGCCAAACGGTACAGCATTGCGCCTTCGTCTCGAAGATTTCCTCAAGAAAATTCAGAAGCGCTACGGCTATCAGCAGGTAATGACTCCGCACATCGGAAACAAGGCTTTGTATGTAACATCTGGTCACTGGGATCACTACGGCAAGGACTCGTTCCAACCGATTACTACTCCCGAAGAAGGCGAAATGTACTTGCTGAAACCGATGAACTGCCCTCATCACTGTATGATTTTCAAGAACAGCCCACGCAGCTACAAGGATTTGCCTTTGCGTATTGCTGAGTTCGGTACAGTTTACCGTTACGAGCAGTCGGGTGAATTGCACGGACTTACACGCGTTCGTTCGTTCACGCAGGACGATGCTCACATTTTCTGCCGTCAGGATCAGGTGAAGGAAGAATTCATCCGCGTTATGGAAATCATCGAAATCATCTTCAAGGCTCTTGATTTCAAGAACTTCGAAGCACAGATTTCGCTCCGCGATCCTAACAACACAACCAAATATGTTGGTTCCGACGAAGTTTGGGCAATGGCTGAGCAGGCAATCATCGATGCTTGTAAGGAAAAGAATCTTCCTGCTCGCGTAGAATATGGCGAAGCTGCTTTCTACGGTCCTAAGTTGGACTTCATGGTAAAGGATGCTATCGGTCGTCGTTGGCAGCTTGGTACAATCCAGGTTGACTACAACTTGCCGGAGCGTTTCGAACTCGAATATGTTGGCGACGACAACAAGAAGCACCGTCCGGTTATGATTCACCGCGCACCGTTCGGTTCGATGGAGCGTTTCGTAGCCGTTCTTATCGAGCATACTGCAGGTAAGTTCCCGATTTGGCTTGCTCCAAACCAGTTTGTAGTATTGCCAATCAGCGAAAAGTTCAACGACTATGCAAAGGAAGTTGTGAACAAGTTGAAAGACATGAATGTCAACGGAGTAATTGACGAAAGAAACGAAAAGATTGGTCGTAAGATCCGTGACAACGAGTTGAAGAGAATTCCATATCTGTTAATTGTTGGCGAAAAGGAACAGGAAAACGGTCAGATTTCGGTTCGCAAGCAGGGTGCTGGCGATATGGGTTCAATGTCGGTTGAAGATTTCGCAAACATTGTAAACGAAGAAGTTAAGAAATTCATTGATTAAATAAAAGGAGGTAAGTTTTTTATAAATTTTTTATGGCAAAAGACAATCAGCAAAACGACTACAGAATTAATCGCGCAATTCGCGCACCGTTTGTACGTGTAACAGGCGACAATGTTGATAAACCAGGAGTTTACAGCATTAGGGAAGCAATAGAAATTGCAGAGCAACTGGAAATGGATTTGGTGGAAATAGTTCCAACAGCCGACCCGCCAGTATGCAAGGTTATTGACTACCAGAAATTCCTCTATCAGCAGAAGCGCAAGCAGAAGGAATTGCAGAGCAAAACCCAGAAGATAACAATCAAGGAGTTGCGCTTTGGTCCTCAGACAGATGACCACGATTATAATTTCAAGTTGAACCATGCCAAGAAGTTTTTGGAGGAAGGCAACAAAGTAAAAGCCTATGTATTTTTCAAAGGCCGTTCGATAGTTTACAAGGAGCAGGGCGAAATATTGCTTCTCAAGCTCGCAAACGACCTCGAGGAATACGGCAAAATTGACCAGATGCCAAAGCTTGAAGGAAAGAAAATGCAAATAGTAATATCACCTAAACCTAAAAAGAAATAATAACTTTAAAAATTTAGAACAATGCCAAAAATGAAGACTAATTCCGGAGCTAAGAAGAGATTTTTCTTGACCGGAACAGGTAAGATCAAAAGAAGACATGCTTTCAAGAGTCACATCTTGACCAAGAAGGCAACAAAGCGTAAAAGAGAACTCGCTCACTACACAACAGTAGCTGAAAATAAGGAACATTCAGTAAAGATGTTGCTTGGATTGAAGTAATTCGAGTGTAGTTAGAATGATTAATTAAATTATGAACCAGAACGTTTAGCCTCAAGTTCCGATCAAAAGGACGCTAACGCTCGCAAATTTTAAGATTATGCCAAGAAGTGTAAATGTAGTTGCCGCTAGAAACAGGAGAAGAAAAGTTCTTTCTCAGACTAGAGGTTATTTTGGAGCTAGAAGTAAGGTTTGGACCGTAGCTAAGAACGCATACGAGAAAGGTCTTGCTTATGCATACAGAGACAGAAAAAACAAGAAGAGAGAATTCCGCGCATTGTGGATTCAGAGAATTAATGCTGGTGCTCGTCTAAATGGTTTGAGTTATTCTCAATTGATGGGTAAGCTTCATGCAAACAACATCGACATCAACCGCAAGGTTCTTGCCGACCTCGCAATGAACAACCCAGAAGCATTTGCAGCAATCTGCAACAAGGTAAAATAATTGATATTTTTGGAATAGGTGATATAATTAAGGTCGTCAGTTTCTGACGACCTTTTTTTATTTATATGTAGAGGCGTAGCGCGCTATGCCTCTACATATTTTTTGTAACAACCGTTCCCAATCCTTCATTGGAAACCCCGACATCCTCGCAATCCAAATCAGTTGCATCAATCTTGCCAATGCCCTCGTTTATGAGCTTTGCAATCTTGGCCTTGCCCGAAACGCATACACTTCCAACGCCATCATTATCGAGGCGGACATAGTTTGCATCAAGCACTTCGACACTGATTTTGCCTACGCCCTCGTTGTCGGCTTTCAGGCAAGAAACCGACAGTTTGCTCAACTCTATTGAGCCAACGCCCTCGTTCTTCACTATCAAAGTGTCGGCACGAAGCGAGTCGCAGGTAATGTTGCCAACGCCTTCGTTCTTGATTGACTTGCAAGCGGGCGAATATACCTTGATGTTGATTTTTGTATCGCTGTTTCTGCGCAGTCTGCCCGAAATGTCGATGCACAGAACACCATCGTCAACATCGGTCTTTATGCGGTCGATATAATTTTCGGGAGCCGAAATCTCAACTGCCGACTTTTCGGCTTGAACATAGACGATGTTGCAAATGCCTTCGTTGTCGATGGCATCAAAGGCCTCCAAGTCGCGAATCTCGACCTTTTCGGGTTTGTTAGGCAAAGTAGTTATCTCGTTGTCCTTTACCGAAAAACAAGTCAATACGCCTACAACCATCAGTATAAATATTACAGCTAATCCGCTGAATAGCATTATGTTAGTTTTCTTTTTCATCTTTCTTTGCTTTTAAAAAATCGTTATAATATTCACTCAATTCACCTATTTCGATTCCAAGAAGCTCCATTTCCTGAAAGATATGCGGAAGTTCCTTGTTTACAAACCTTTCGCGACGGAGTTCCTTGATTTTTGCAATGGCATCTTCGGCTGCGAAATATCCAACGCCCCGCTTGTTGGTGATTATTCCGTAGCGTTGCAGGAAATCGTAGGCGCGAAGCACCGTGTTGGGGTTCACCTCGAGCTGTACGCCGAGTTCGCGCACCGAAAGTATCCTGTCGTTTTCCTTCCACCTGCCCATCAGGACTTGCTCGCACACATAGTCGGCAATCTGCTGGTAGATAGCCTTCGATTCTGAAAAGTCCATACTAAGCCTCCGTTTCCTTTAACCTGAAATAACTCAAAACCCAGAAGAATACAGTCACACAGAGCATAAACACTATCAGTATCACATTTCCGTATTCGATTTTGTCGGCTGTCACATACATTTCGTTAATGACCGTCTTGAAAATAAACAGCACCATAACAATTGCATACAGCATAAAGAACGCAGCCTCGCAAAGCAAAGTCTTTATAACCGCAGCCTTACGGAAATACACCGAGCCAAACATCATTATGGCATTGTTGAGAAGCAGGGCCAGACAAGCGTACCATATCGTGGACGAACCGACTATGCCCATATAATTGATGCTCTTGAATGTGAACTCGTCGTATATGAAGTAGCAGAAGAACGAACTTGCCCAGATTCCGAGGCACGAAGCTACGATGAGAAGAACTGGGTAGTAGAAGTGGCTGAGGATGAGGTTTACTGTGAGTTTCTCGCACCCGCTGGCAGGAAGCATAAGGTAGTTGATTGCCCTCTGCGGTTTTCCGAGCATACCGAATATGCGTCCCGAATAGAGGATGAAGAAAACAAAAAGCAAAAACCACGATATGTCAGAAGTTTCCTGTTCGAGTGAAGTAAGCATCTCAACAGCGAATATTATTGCTGCTACGATGACATCCTTTTTCCAGTTTTCGCTGAAATAACGCTTGAAAAGCAATCCGATACGATAGAATGATATATTTTTCATAGCCATACCTTTTTAATTGTTCAACTTAGTTTCCATTTCGTCAGCAAACCTCGATTTGCCGTTTTCCTTTTCAGCAAAGATTTCGTGCATCTTTTCCCTTGCAGAAATTGCAGCACAGAACAGAAGTTCCATGTCGAACTTGTCGTCGGCATCATCAATGTGGGTGCAAACTGCAACCTTGCCTGCAATATTGTCCTCGCTGTAGAGTACCTTTCCCTGAGCCGACAGTTCGTTGTACTCATTGGCCGACAAAACCTTGAAAGTGAGGCGGTCGCAAATGGTGTTGATGTCGGCATTGAGGAGGATTTGACCATTGTCGAGAACAATAACGGCATCGATTACATTCTGCAGGTCGCGCACCTGATGTGTGGAGATGATGAATGTCTTGTCGTCGTTTATTGCCGAAGCCACAACCTTGCGGAAAGTGCTTTTCGATGGAATGTCCATGCCGTTTGTAGGCTCGTCCATTATGAGCAGCTTGGTGTTGGTAGCAAGAGCGAAGCTCACAAGCACTTTTTTCTTCTGTCCGTGCGACATTTTGGTCAACTTTTGCTCCATATCGCTAATTTCGAACTGGCGGAGATAATTCTCGAAGTCGGTTTCGCTGAAGTTCGGATAGAACGGCGCATATATTTTAACATAGTCGCGTACGCTAACCGATGGCACATCCATCTCCTCGGTGACAAAGTATATGTCGGCGAGCATTTCTGGGTTGCGCATTTCCGGCTTTTGTCCGAATACCTCAACAGAACCACGATTGCAGAACCGAAGTCCCGAAATAATTTTTAGCAGGGTAGTCTTGCCCATGCCGTTTTTGCCAAGCAGACCGTAAATGTGTCCTGCCTCGAGCGAAAGATTCAGGTTGTCGAAGATTTTCCTCTGCGGCACATACCCGAAATTCATGTCTTTAATCTCAATCATACCTATTAGTATTTAATTGTTAATTTTCTTTTATTGTTCGTTAGTGTATTAGTGAAGTAATACACTGCAAAAGTAGGATAGGTTTTGATACTGGCAATGGATTTTTGTTTCGATTATACGAATAAATGTTTTATATGGTTTATTTATCGATATTTGTTTATGAAATACAAAAACACGCCCCCCGTGTCATTCCGTAAGACAAAGCGAACAGGCGCAGGAACGAGCCTTGTGAGCCTGTCTATACGGAATCTCCAACTGAAAAGGTTTCCATGTGAGATTCCGCATAACCGAACATTACAACGCTCCCCGTTCCGTATCGCGTGTATGTTCTGGTTTTCGGAATGACAATCAGTGCTTTGGGGAATAAATTACAAATGAAGAATATAGGAATACCTATTATTATTTTAAAGATTCAAGAATTAAAAAAAATTCAATTGTAGGGTCTTGGCGCGCAACGACTGCCACAAATTGAATTAGGCATTATGTTTCTGTTTCAAAAAATCGTCAATCGAAAATCTCAAAATCGTAAATAATTTTTATCTTTGCAAGTCATAAACTTTATTTACGATGAGAAAACTTATGTTAGCAATGATTGGACTTGCAATAGGTGCCATGTGCTATGCACAGTCGCTTGTTCCTGTCACAATCAACGGCGGAAAGAACGCCACGGAAATAGTCGAAAATACCAATACGACTTTGAAATTCACAAGCAAGCTGTCTCAGATTTCGCTTGCACACACAATCGAGAACGGAGAAGTTTACTCCAAGATTGGAGTTGACGGCTACATCACAAACAACCAAATTGGTTACCCTCAGTTGCCAGTAATGGTAAAGATGATTGAAGTGCCGATGGGTGCAGAAATCGTTACCAATGTGACGGTTAATTCCGAAAAGATTGTAAGTCTTGCCGATGCAGGTTTCAATCAGGTAATAGTACCTTGCCAGCCATCGCTGTTCAAGAACCAGAAGAAGGGCGATGTTCCTTTCGAGAAGAACAAGATTTATTCGGAAGGCGGTTTGTATTCACCCGAAGCTATTACCGTTGAGGATGCAGGCATCATGCGTGGAATCCGTCTTGTAAAGGTTATCATTAACCCGTTTGCATACGACATTGCCGACAATGCACTTACAGTCCGCGACGACATTTCGGTTGAACTTTCGTTCCGCAATGCCGATACTCGCAGCAACGCCATCAAGGACAGCAAGTATTCGCCGGCTTTCGAGGCATTGTACAGCAAGATTTGGAACTACAAGAGAACCCGCGATGCCGAAATGCACTACCCGATAACTTACGCCATCATTTCGGACCGTATGTTCGAGGAAGCACTGCAACCGTTCATCGCATGGAAAATCAAGAAAGGATTCAATGTAATTACCGCCTATACCGATGAAATTGGAAGAACTGAAAGCGCAGTAAAGACATATATGCAAAGTCTTTACGATGCTGCTACAGCAGAAGACCCTGCGCCATCGTATGTTCTTTATGTTGGTGATACGACACAAATTTCTGTACAATGGTCAAAACTTGAACATACATCAGGATGGATGGGCGATGAAAACGATCACTACACCGATGTATATAAGGTATGCTTCGACGGTGCCAACGACTATATTCCAGACATGTTTTTCGGTCGTTTTTCTGCACAGAATGTTTCGCAGTTGACTCCGCAGATTGAAAAGACACTCATGTTCGAGCAATACACCTTCCCAAATGCATCCTTCCTTGGCGATGCAGTCCTCGTTGCAGGATATGACAGCGGAAGTATTGACGACACAAACGGAAATGGTCAGATAAACTATGCAACACAATACTATTTCAACGATGAACACAATGTTAACGCAACTGTTTATCTTACTCCCGAAAGCCATACTAGCGGCGATGCCATTAAGGCACAAATAGGACAGGGCGTAGGTTTTGTAAACTATTCGGCACACTGCGACTACGACGGTTGGCAAGACCCATCGTTCAATCTCACCGACATACCTAACTTGCAGAACGAAAGCGAATATTTCTTCAGCATCGGCAACTGCTGCTTGTCAAACAAGTTCGACAAGGATGTATGCTTCGGCGAATCGTTGCTCCGTACTCCGGGCAAGGGCGCTGTAGTTCATATCGGTGGAACAAATAGCACCATCTGGAACGAGGATTTCTACTGGTCGGTAGGTTCAATGGGAACAATTAACGCCAACCCCACATACGAAGCCACAGCTCAAGGTGCATACGACCACCTTTTCCATGAACGCGGCGAAGCCCCATATGTTTCGGCAGGCGAAATTGTATTCATAGGCAACTTTGCTGTAAACTCCACAACATCTTCATACATACAATATTACTGGGAGATATACACTCTTATGGGCGACCCGTCGTTGGTGCCATATGTTGGTTTCCCTTCACGAATGAATCCTGAATATTACTCGATTCTGCCATTAGGAACCACAACGCTTAATGTTACTGCCGAAGACCTTTCGTACATCGCTCTAAGCAAGGACGGAGTTCTTCTTGATGCACAATACACAGGAAACGGCACAAGCGTAGAACTTACGTTTGATGAACTTACCGAGACAGGAGAACTTGACCTCGTAATAACACGACAGTTCCGTGTACCGTACATACAAAAGGTTGTGGTAGTGTCTGGCACCGCAGAAAACGATGCGGCGTTAATGTCAATCAATGCACCAGAATCGGCAATGTCGACACAAGAAGCAACTTTCCAACCGCAAATAACCATTATGAACATTGGAACAGCAAACTTGACTTCCTTGACCGCAAAATACTGTATCAGCGATCCTGTAGGTTTGCCAGAAATTGACATCCAATATGTAACAAAAGAATGGATAGGAAATCTTGCACAATACGAAACAGCAACCATCACATTTGATGAAATAACCCTTGAAACTGGTTCTTATCAGTTCAATTTCATTATTGAAAATCCGAATGGACAAACCGATGAAGATATGAGCAACAATACTAAGTCGCGCAATGTATTGGTTTCGTCGGGCAATGTGCTGATTACAAATGTTTCGGAACCTAGTGGCGACTACTGTGGTTATCCACAATCAACACCTACAATCACCGTTAAGAATGCTAGCGATTTTATTGTAACATCAGTTACTGCATCATATACTTGCGGAGAACTGAGTGCAGAAAAGACATTTGAGGTTAGCATAGCAGCAGGTGCAACTGCAAACTTGGAATTTGACCCGGTTGCAATACCCGAAGGCGAAGGTTCTATTTCGTTTGTTGTAACTACGGTAAATGGCGGAGAAAACCAAACACAAACTCCCAAAACTGCCAATTTCAACATTCAGTCGCACAGTGGTGAAGGTTTCCGTTTGAGCCTTACCGCTGATTACTCAGACGACCAAGTCACATGGGACATAAAAGATGCGGCAAACAATGTGTTATATAGCGGAAATGCAGGAGAATATACAGGAACACCTGTTGTTACCAACTTCTGTCTCGATTATGGTTGCTATACATTCAATCTGTACGACAGTGGCGGAAATGGTCTTAATGGATTATGGGGATATGTTGGAACAGGCGATGCTACATTTACAAACATAAACACCAACGAAACTCTTCTCTCCATTGACGGAACGGAAAGTTTCTCGACCAAAACCGTAAACTTCTGCGTCGGTGGTGCAACCGAAAACGAAATTGAAATAGCTACCGAAATGTCAATATACCCGAATCCTACAACTGGAATGTTGAACATAACTTCAAACGAGGAAATTGACAGCGTTGAAATCTTCAACAGCATTGGCAATACAGTTGTTTGCAATAAGATAGCTGGCAACAGTTCGGCAATCGACATGAGCAATTTGCCAAACGGAATGTACTTCGTTCGAGTATTCACTGCAAACGGAATCGAAACCGTAAAGGTGATATTGGAAAGATAATAACTATTTTACAATGAATCTTCCTGCGCTCCTTGTCATGCTGAACTTGTTTCAGCATCTGTAACGCAGGAAGATTCTTCAATTATAATGAAGAATTTCATCAAGGAATATTTCAACTTCTCTAAGCGCGAGCAAAACGGAATGCTTGTGCTTTTTGCCATACTTTTGGTTTTGATTGGAGCAAACATATTTGTATCGGTGCATAAGTCGAATCAAAAGGTTGACTTTAGCGACTTTGAAACCGAAATAGACAGCTTCCTTGTTTACCAGCAAACACATTTCGATGACAGCGAACTTTTTGCATTCGACCCAAACACCGCTTCGCGCGAAGACCTTTTGCGACTTGGTCTTTCGCCGAAATCTGTGAACGGCATCATGAACTACCGTGAAAAAGGTTACAAGTTCTACAAGCCCGAAGATATTATGCGTGTTCGTACCTTAAAGCCTGAAGAATACGAAATCATTAAGGACTACATCGTAATCGAAAAGTCATCGTACAGCTACAAACAGTACAATCGAGATTATTCCTGCCAGAATGGAGAACATACAGAAACACACCTTTTTGATTTTGACCCCAACACAGCCACAAAGGAAGAACTTGAACTATTGGGTTTCAAGTCATGGCAGGCAGATAACATACTAAAATATCGTAGCAAAGGCGGCAAGTTTAAACAGCCGTCAGACATAACCAAAATGCACGGTATTGACAAGGATTTTGCGGAAAAGCTCATTCCGTACATAAAAATAGAATCGCAGGCCCAAACGGCTAATTATGACATACTTATAAACATAAATACGGCTTCGGCAACTGACTTTCAGAAACTTAAGGGCATTGGAGAAGCATACTCTAAGCGCATTGTCGCCTACCGCGAGAAACTTGGTGGATTTGTCTCTGTTGAACAACTGCGCGAAGTCTATGGCATGACAGACGAACTATACAATAGCATTTCGGCAAACCTCTTCATCGGCAACGAACCAATTCGCACAATCAACATCAACACAGCCGACTTCAAGACCTTGGTTTCGCACCCATACATCGATAGCAAAATCGCCAATGCAATCCTCAGCTACCGCGACTATGCAAAGACCATCAAGTCAACTGACGAACTTGTGAAGCAGAAAGCTATTTCACAAGGCGATTACGACAAAATATCGAGATATATTTCGGTGGAGTAGGTTATCCAATCATTTTTGAAGCTTTTGTTCAGCGAAGCTAATCATCGAATCTTCAAATTTTCGAATCTTCAAATCATTGAACCATCAAACAACTTGAACGGCGCAGCCACATAAACGGGCGTTAGCCTTTAAATCCTAATAGTACGAATTATATATATACAGCACAGAACCCTGATAGTCTGTTGTGTATTGTAGCGGAGTGTATTTTGAAGGACCGCTTACTATGTTGCCATCGTTCAAGTTAAATTTAGATCCACATATCGGGCATTCGAGGAATAGTCCTGTGGAATCTACGCTAAGTATTGCATCCTTTGTCTTCGGGTGGTGCGGACATGCACGGTCGAAAGCAACCCATTCATCGGGAGCTGTGCAAGCGACTACGATTCCCTTGTAACCTCCATCAACATAAAGGTAGTTGCCGGGAGTCTTCAGTGCTATATGAGACGGCATGTCGGGGTATAGCTGTACATTCACATATACATAAGGAACATATTCTTCGTTCTCGCATGCTGGGACAACACCAAGGGCAAGCGTTATGATTGAAATAATTATTATCTTTGTCAGCGTTTTCATAAGAGAAATATTATAGACGATGGCAAAATTAGCGAAAAATGTTTTTACCGTATTATTATTGGTAATAATTTTTATTCCCATTTATTCAACCGCACAGGTTAATTATTCTCCAAAGAAAGATAGAAATGCGGAATCCATTGATAAGCAGGAAGAAAGACGCATAGAACAAAATCGTAAGGCTAATGAAAGAAGGAAGGAAGAATTGCGTGCGCAAAATAACCGCGATTCGGAAAAAAGGATGAACAAAGCCAAGAAGCAACAAAATAAATTGCAGTCGTATAGCATTGAGCGGGACATAAAATCTCGCAGGGTAAAGAAGAAAGATGAAAAACTGACTCCAGAGGAAAAACTTGTCCAGAAATTGGAGAAGCAGAAGCAACGCGAAGAGGCTAAGAAGGATAAGCTTGCGGAAAAAGAAAGAAAAAAGATGCTCAAGAATTATCATAAGAAGATAAGCGGTTCAGGAAAAGACATCGCAAGCAGAAAAAAAGTCTACAAGCGGATGAAGAAGTCTAAAAGAATTGCTAACAAAAATAATAAGCGATAACGCATTGAGTTATAATGTATTGTGTTTTTGTTGTTAATTTTTAAGAAAAAAAAAGCAAAAAAGTTGTTAAGAAACGAAAATGTGTAGTAATTTTGAAGCCCCATTTTATTAGGGGAGATATAAGTAGTAAGTAAGTAAAATTTTATTATGTTACGAAGAATACAATTGTTGATTTTGGCACTCTTAGCAAGTGCAGGGTTGTATGCTCAGGTGGGTACTTTGAATGGTACTGTAATTGATGCATCGACCAACGAACCAGTTCCGTTCGCCAATGTTTCCATTGAGGAGAACGGAAATGTCGTTACTGGAGGTATGACCGATTTTGACGGTAGGTTCAGTATCAAGCCGATTAAAGCCGGCAAGTATGATGTTTCGGCATCATATATAGGTTACGGTACGGTAAAGTACTCAAATGTTCAGATTACCGCTGGTCAGATTACTTTCCAGAACTTCAAGTTGAAACCCGAAGCAGAAATGCTTGCCGAGGTTGAGGTTATTGAATATAAGGTTCCTCTTATCCAGAAGGACCAGACCCAGTCTGGTGGAACAATGACTTCCGAGGACATTTCGAGAATGACTGCTCGTTCGGCTGATGCTGTTGCATCAACAGTTGGTGGTGTGTATTCCGAAAATGGTTCTGTAGGTAGTATTAGAGGTTCGCGTTCCGAAGATGTCGTTTACTATGTTGATGGTGTCAAGGTTCGTGGTTCCAGCAGTGTTCCAAAGTCAGCAATCGAACAGGTATCGGTTATCACCGGTGGTGTTCCCGCACAGTACGGTGATGCTACTGGTGGTATCATCAGCTTGACCACCAAGGGCCCTGCTTCCGAATTCTGGGGCGGTGCCGAAATCCTTTGCTCGGTAGAAGGCTATGGATACAACCTTGCTGGTCTTACTTTGTCGGGTCCTATTTGGACAAAGACAGATCCTGAGACTAACCGCAAGAGAACAATCATGGGCTTCTTGGTTTCGGCCGAAGGTGCTTATGTATTGGACGGTAGTCCATCGGCAGTAGGAGAGTGGAGAGCATACGATGATGTAAAAGAAGAAATGACAAATAATCCGCTTCGTCTTGTTGAATCGGAAAACGGTGCAGTCGTTTATCAGAATACCTTATATTTAATGAACGACTCGTTCTACAACAAGAGAAGAAGATCAAATGCAACAAACAAGAACTTGAATATTGCTGCTAAGATTGATATCGCTCCAATCAGGGATTTGGATATTACTTTCGGTACCAATATTTATCTTGCCGATGCAAGAATCTATTCAAGGGGTAATTCTTTGTTCAACTCTGAAAACAATGGTCGCCAGAAATATGGTAGCTACCGTATGTATGGTCGTTTGACCCAGAAGTTCAGAGAAAAGGAAGACGAAGAAGGAGAAAAGAAGTCGTTCTTCAGAAATCCATACTATACAATTCAGGTGGATTATACAAAGGTACACTCACAGTCGGGTGATGTAAATCACTGGGATAATTACTTCGACAATGGTTATGTAGGAAAATTTGACATTACACCGAATAAATTTTATTCATGGTCACAGGACTCTGTTACAGGTTTGACAGGTTACTGCATGGAAACACATTTCTATCAGGTGGACGATTTTACTGCAGGTAGTTTGAATCCAGCACTTGCTAACTATACAAATCAGTTCTACGATTATATGGGTAGCAGCTTCCCAACAATGTACACTCAGTATATTGAGATGTATGGCGGTTTGCTTAACGGTGACGGACCTGGTAACATCTATGGTATGTGGCAGGTGCCAGGTGTTCCATACGGTTCCTATTCGAAGTCAGATGCAACTCAGTTGAGAGTTACTGCCAATGCAGCAGCTGACCTTGGTGGACACGAAATCAGTCTCGGTTTCGAGTTTGAGCAGAGAAGTGACTCATATTTCGGCGTTTCCTCATACGGTTTGTGGAGTCTTGCAAGAAGCTTGACAAATAGTCACATAGAGGAAATTGACAAGACTCAGCCTATTGTTTATAGAGATGAGGATGGCCATTTTAATGACACAATCGATTATCCGAGAATTTACAATGCTTCTACACAGAAGAGATTCGATAAGCACTTGCGTGAAGCTTTAGGTCTTGCTGTTGATGGAACTGACTGGATTAACATTGATTCATACGACCCAAGTACATTCGACTTGAACTGGTTCAGTGCAGATGAATTGTTCAACCAAGGTTCAAGCTATGTTTCATACTATGGCTACGACTATGCAGGCAACAAGTTGAACTACAAGCCTACTTTCGAGGATTTCTTCACAAAGGATGTCGATGGCGACGGATTCCTCGACAGACCAATCGCTCCGTTTGAGCCTACTTATATGGCAGGTTACATTCAGGATAAGTTTGCTTTCAAGGACCTTATCTTTAATATAGGTGTTCGTATCGACCGTTACGATGCTAACCAGAGCGTTTTGAAAGACCAATATACTTTGCATAATGCATATACTGTTGGAAATAAGGAAGTAGACCTTATTAATTCGACAAACCACCCAGGTAATATTCCAGACGAAGCAGTTGTTTATGTTAACGATATAAACAATCCTACCGAAATCACAGGTTACCGTGTTGGAAGCGTTTGGTACAATGCTAACGGTCTTGAAATTGACAACCCGAACTCGATACAGGGTGCTAATGGTATTTCACCTTACTTGGTTGACCCAGGAGAGGAACTTAATGCATCAGCATTCAAGGATTACCAGCCACAGGTTGTTGTAATGCCTCGTATCGCATTCTCGTTCCCGATTTCTGAAGACGCTTTGTTCTTCGCTCACTACGATATTCTTTCTCAGCGTCCAACGGCAGGCGGACAGCTCAGCCCGATTGAATATATGTACATTAGACAGTTGGGAACATCAACATTGAACAATCCTGACCTCAAGACAGAAAAGACAATCGACTACGAATTAGGTTTCCAACAGAAACTTGGAAATACATCGTCAATTAAACTTTCGGCATTCTATCGTGAAATGCGTGATAAGTTGCAGACAATTTCAGTATATGGTGCATATCCTATAACATACTACACACTGGGTAACATCGACTTCGGTACAGTTAGAGGTTTCACCTTGTCATACGACCTTAGAAGAACCGGTAACATTACATTGAGAGCCAACTATACCTTGCAGTGGGCTAAGGGTACTGGTTCAAGCTACGATTCAGGTGCTTCAATCGTTAAGTCCGATAATCCTAACTTGAGAACTATCCTTCCTTTGGATGTTGACCAGCGTCACAACTTCCAGATTGTACTTGACTATCGTTTCGGTGGCAAGGCTGATGGAACTCCATACAATGGTCCAAAGATTAGAGGTAAACACATCTTAGCTAATACCGGTGTTAACTTCACTATCGTATCAGGTTCGGGTACTCCTTATACAAAGAAGACAGAACCTAATAATGGTGTAATCGTTGGTTCTTTGAACGGTGCAACCAAGCCTTGGAGAACAAAGGTTGATATGAGTGTTTCGAAGGACATCAGACTTAGACTTGCTAAGGCTAAGGACGAAGGTTCGAAGGAAAAATATGGATACCTCAGAATTTCATTGGAAGTAAACAACCTGTTGAATTCCAAGACTCCTATGTATGTATATGCATACACAGGTAATGCCGGAGACGATGGTTATCTGAACTATGCAGATTACCAGACACAGATTGCATCTCAGACCGATGAGGAAGCATTCAGGAACTTCTACGCAATGTATATCAACCAACCAGGTTATTATATGTTGCCAACAACGGTAAGATTAGGTGTTAGTTTCTCATTCTAAATTATTTAAAGAAAATACAAATATCACGATATGAAAAGATTAAATAAAATAGTATTTGTAGTAATACTTGGTCTTTGTTCAAATTATGCTCTTGCCGACAAGTGGTTGGGTACAGTCAATGTTACCCCAGTAGCCAAGGCATCGGGCGGATGCGAATCGGCAAGAACCTCTACCGATTTGAAATTGAACAATGTAGTAGCCAGGGTGCATACTGGAGGTGACATGTGGTGGGACCTTCAGGGAAAAGCAAAATATGAAGTTCCAAGAGACGGTGGTGTCCACGCCTTGTATTGTTCGGCTATTTGGGTCGGTGGTAAGGATGCTAACGGTCAGTTGAAACTCGCAGCTCAGCGTTATCGTCAGGTTGGTATCGACTATTGGCCTGGCCCACTGATTATATCTGGTGCTGAGATTGCATCTGTTTCTGCAGATATATGCCGTCAGTACGATAAGCACTTCTGCGTGTCAAAGCAGCAGGTTAAGGATTTTAGAGAATGGTACAATTGCAGCATAAGCCCCGATTGCGATCCTAATCCAGAATACACAATTCCGGATATTATTCGCGAATGGCCTGCTCATGGACCAGAAGGCGGTTATGATTATAATCTTGCACCTTTCTATGATATGGACGGTGATGGTTACTACGACTGCAACAGAGGTGATTTCCCATACTTTGAATTCGCTAATGAAGGTATTACCGAAGACCCTGATTGCTTGAGACCGCGTGGTCAGGCTGCTCGTCTTTTCGGTGACTACTCGATGTGGTGGGTTTACAACGACAAGGGTAATATCCATACTGAAACAGGCGGTGCTGCTATCGGATTCGAATTCCGTGCTCAGGCATTTGCTTTCCAGACAAACGACGCATTGAACGACATGACATTCTACAACTACAGAATTATCAACCGTTCAACCTATACCTTATATAATACATATTTTGGTGTATTCGTAGATGGTGACTTGGGTAATGGTTACGATGACTATGTAGGTTGTGATGTACAGCGTGGTCTCGGTTTCTTCTACAATGGTGATGAAAACGATGAAGACTACAGCGGTACTAAGGGTTATGGTTCTCAGCCTCCTGCAATCGGAATCGACTTCTTCGAAGGTCCTTATCAGGATCCCGATGGTATGGATAACTCGACAAGCTATGTTGAAATATCTGGTAAGAAGGTTCTCGATTGTACAGTAGGCGACTTTAAGAATGGAAACATCAACGGTTTGAACTTCGGTGACGGTACTGTAGATAACGAGCGTTGGGGTATGAGGCGTTTCATTTACTTCAACAACACAACCGGTGGTAATGAAAACAAGACTGACCCACAGACAGCAGTAGAATATTACAACTACATGACTGGTTACTGGAAGGACAATACTCCTCTTCTTTATGGTGGTGACGGTTATTCTTCAGCTCTTGGTGCTGACCCATCACAGCCAACAAACTTCATGTTCCCTGGAATAACTGATATATGCGGTTGGGGTCAAGATGGTATCGTAAGGGAAAACTGGACGGAAGAAACAGAATCTAACCCTGCAGACGATAGGCGTTTGATTCAGGCTGCTGGTCCTTTCACATTGACACCAGGACAGGTAAACGATATTACAATTGGTGCTGTTTGGGCAAGAGCAACTGCAGGTGGCGCTTATGCTTCGGTTGATGCAGTAAAGGTTGCAGACGACAAGGCTCAGATTCTTTTCGAAAACTGCTTCCGCGTTCTTGATGGTCCTGATGCTCCAGAACTCAATATCGTTGAACTTGATAGAAAACTTATTTTCCATCTTTTCAATAGAACAAGTTCAAATAATTATCTTGAAGGATATGCAGAAAAGGATCCTTCATTGTTCTGCGGTGATTCTTTGGTTGATCCTTGTGATATGTACTACTACTTCCAGGGTTATCAGGTATTCCAGTTTAAGGATGCTTCTGTTTCTATGACCGATAGATACGATGGTGACAAGGCCCGTCAGATTTTCCAGTGCGATATAAAGGATAATGTCACTAAACTTGTCAACTATACTTGGTCTGATGACCTTGAAGCTAATGTTCCTGTAATGGAGGTTAATGGTGAAAACCAAGGTATAGTACATACATTCGTTCTTGAGAAGGATTATTTCGCAACTGGCGACTCTCGACTGATTAACAATAGGGAGTACTACTATAGCGCGATAGCATATTCATACAACCCGACAATGAAGTATGACCAGAATGATGAATCTACTTTCAAGGGTCAGAAGACTCCATACTTGGCAGGTAGAAATAACATTAAGGTTTATTCTGTAACCCCGCACATAACAAGCGTTGGTGGTACAGTAATCCAAGGTGATTACGGTTATGGTCCTCAAATTACTATGCTCGAAGGTTATGGAAACGGAAACAACGAGTTGGAACTTACAAAGGAAACCCTCGAAGACATTATGTCAGGTTATCCTTGGAAGGTTTCTGAGCGTGTTTACGAAAACGGCAAGGGTCCTATCAATGTAAAGGTTATTGATCCTCTTAATATTGTTGATGACACATATTATGTTAAGTTCGACGCTTCATTACCAGGTTCGGATAGACTTAATGCCAATGCCAATGGTACAATGGGTACAAGGGCTTATTTGACAGAATCCTTTACTCCATTCCCATTTGTAGTTTACAATTCGGCAGGTGATACGGTTCATTCGGATGTGTCTGTACAGCTCGGTTCTTCAAACGAACAGTTATTCATGAATTGGGGCTTCTCTATTGCAATAGCACAGGAATTCCATACAGGCGACAAGAATAACAATACAAATAATAATGGTGTTATTTCGTCAAGCATTACTTTTGCAGATGAAACCAAGCCTTGGTTGTCTTTCTTCGCCGATATGGATGCTTATCAGGAAGTTCAGGCTTTGAAGTGGACAAACTGGATAAGAACAGGTACATTCAGGTATCCAAATCACGAAGATGGTCAGTACGATGATGCATTGCAAGATTTCACAGGTGATGATAACCAGAACATGGAAAAGATTTGCGGTGGCAAGTGGGGGCCTGCATACTATATAAATAACACCAAGTTCGGTTTGTTGCCAAAGCAGGCTCGTACATATATGACAATCAACGATAAGCACCCGATGACATCTGTTGATATTGTAATTACAGCAGATAAGTCTAAGTGGTCGCGTTGCTGTGTTATTGAAATGAACGAAAATGAATGGTCAACAGATGATTATGGTTTCGACAAGGAAGACACAAGGGTTAACTACACAAGTTACGAAAGAGCCTTGAAGTTCGGTTTGAGAAAGAGCCCGTCAGTTGACAAGGAAGGTAATCCATTGAACGATGGTACTCATGGTCTCGGATGGTTCCCAGGCTATGCAATCGATATTGCAACGGGTGAACGCTTGAACATAATGTTTGGTGAGGATTCATGGATGACTGGTGAAAACGGTCGCGATATGATTTGGAATCCAACATCAGATGTCATGGATATTCATAGCAATCCTATTCTTGGTGGTAAGCACTATATATATGTAATGGCCAATGAGCGTGAATCATCAGATGATGGTGATTTCGCTGGAACAAATGCACCGGCATACGATTCATGTAATTACATTTACGATAAGTTGTTGAAGTACGAGCAAACAGGTGCTGTATCACAAATGAGAAATGTATACAAGAGTGCAATGTGGTGTGCAATACCATTGCGTAATGAAAAGTATGACTACCTTGCTACTGATGTAACAATCAAAATCAGAGTAGCAACTCCATATCATGTTGGCATGAAAGAATTTGAAGTAGCAAATCCTGAAAACAGAAATGCTCCATTCTTCAAGTTCTCAACCTCTGATATTAAGACAATCCACGATGATCAGGAAACAGCTGAGAATGCACTTGACCTTATAAGGGTTGTACCTAATCCTTACTACGGATCGTCATACTACGAGTCGAACCAGTTGGATAATAAGGTAAGAATTACCAACCTGCCTAAGACTTGTACAATTTCGATATACAATATTAATGGTACAATGGTAAGACGGTTTGACAAGGATACTGAGACTACATTCATAGAATGGGATCTTACGAACTCCGCTAACATTGTTATATCAAGTGGTGTATATCTGATCCATATTAAAGCTCCTGGAATCGGTGAAAAAGTGGTTAAGTGGTTCGGAGCACTTCGTCCAACAGATTTGAATAACTTCTAAAATAATAGCTCGATATGAAAAGAATATATTTGGTATCAATATTACTAATTACGGTATTTGGTTTAATTAGTACAGATTTATTTGCTGGAAACTGGCAAAGGGCTGGTCAGGCTGGTGCATCGCAACTGCTGGTCAATCCGTGGGCAAGAAGTTCGGGCTTTGGTGAAGCAAATGTGGCTTGTGTAACTGGTTACGAAAGCATGCACTTGAATGTTGCAGGTTTGGCATTCACAAAGAAGTTAGAGGCTGGATTCAATAATTCGCAGTACTTTGTTGGCTCAGGCATACAGGTAAATGCCGCTGCATTGGCAGTTAGAGTAGGCGAAAATAGTGTACTTGGTGCTATGGTTGATATGTTCAACTGGGGCGAAATCATTAGGACAACCGAGAGTATGCCAGAAGGCGGTTTTGGAACATTTAAGCCTGGTTATACTGTTATCGGACTTTCGTATGCACGCGAATTCTCTAATAGTATCTATGGTGGTATCACGGTAAAGGTGATAAACGAGCATATCGACAACCTCAGTGCTAACGGATTCGCCCTTGATGCTGGTATCCAGTACATAACAGGATTTGGTAAGGACAAGGCAGGTAATAGAAACCGTGACAATATCCACTTCGGTATAACAATGAAGAATGTTGGAACAACAATGAAGTATTCTGGCGACGGTATGTCATTCGTTGGCGTTTCTCCTACTGGAACAAGCATGAGCGTTGAAAATAGAAGCCAGGAATTCGAGCTTCCGTCATTGATAAAAATTGGTTTCTCATACCATATCAGATTGGCTGCCAAGATTGATGACGACGATGAAACGGTTTATTCAAATCATAATCTTGCAATAGCTCTTAACTTCACATCCAACTCCTTCACAAAGGACCAGTTCCATATCGGTCTTGAATATTCGTTTATGGAATATTTGTTCATCCGTGCAGGTTATACCTATGAGAAGGGCTTGTATTCGGTGTCGGATTGCACAACGGCTTTCTCTGGACCATCTGCAGGTATAACAGTACAGGCTCCGCTTAAGAAAAAGGAAGAAGGTACAAAGTATGGTTTGAATTCAACCTCAGTAAGTACAAGACCAGTTCTCGGTGTTGACTACTCATACAGGTTTACGAACATACTTGGTGGTGTCCACACATTCGGACTGCGTGTTACAATGTAAAAACATTTTGAGTTAATACTTATAGTCGGAAAGCCCATTTTAAAATGGGCTTTCCGATTAAAATTTATTTCCAAAGCAAAAAAATTATTACCTTTGCATTGGAAATCCCTGAGAGAAAAGGGGATTTCTTTTTGTTTGTATAACTTTAATAATTAAATAATTATGTCTGATATTTCATATTTGACCGAAGAAGGTCTTAAGAAACTAAAAGATGAATTGGATAGAATGGTGAATGTTGAGAGACCTAATATCTCGAAGCAAATCGCAGAAGCCCGCGACAAAGGTGACTTGTCTGAAAATGCTGAATATGATGCAGCAAAGGAAGCACAGGGACTCCTCGAAATGAAGATTAGCAAATTGCAGGAAACCATAAGGAACGCCCGTATTATTGATCCTTCACAGATAAATACCAACGCTGTTCAGATTCTTAACAAGGTGAAACTTAGAAATGTAAAGACCAATCAGGAAATGGAGTACACTATAGTTTCGGAATCAGAGGCTGATTTGAAGGCAAAGAAAATCTCGGTTTCTACTCCTATTGCTAAGGGTTTGCTTGGTAAAAAGGTAGGTGAAGTTGTTGATATTCAGGTTCCAAGTGGTATGGTTTCGTTCGAGATTGTTAACATTTCAATATAATTGGTCATGGCAACATTGTTTACTAAGATTATCAACGGTGAAATTCCATGCTACAAGGTGGCAGAGAACGATAAGTTCATAGCATTTTTGGACATTAACCCATTGAAGAAAGGTCATACGCTTGTGGTGCCGAAGGAAGAGAATGATTATATCTTCCGCAATTCGGATGAAGTATTGTCGGAAATTCTTCTTTTTGCTAAGAAAGTGGCAGCTGCATTGGAAAAGACAATAGAATGCGAACGCATCGGTTTGATGGTGCTTGGCTTGGAAGTTCCGCATACACACATACATCTTATTCCAATCAGCAAGGAAGGCGATATGCTATTGTCGAACTCACGCGTAAAACTTACCGACGAGGAGTACAAGAAACTTGTAGAAGACATTAGGAAAAATATGTAAATCAGGAAGATATAAAAGTTTGAGGCGGGATTTATTCCGCCTTTTTTGTTTTTAATAATAATTCACATTCCAAGTTTAATAAACTGGCGAAAACCTATGTCGCCTCCGTCATTAAAATTGCTATACTCGCAGTATAATAAAAATTTTGTAAGATGAGAATACATTTCATAGCAATTGGCGGTGCTGCAATGCACAACTTGGCGATAGCACTATGCAAAAAGGGTTATAATGTAACAGGTTCAGATGATGAAATTTTCGAGCCGTCGCGTTCGCGCCTTGAGGCATGCGGACTTCTGCCCAAAGACTTTGGTTGGCATCCAGAAAACATAACCACAGACATTGACATTGTGATATTGGGAATGCACGCCCGCAAGGACAATCCGGAGCTAGTACGCGCACAGGAACTAGGCCTGAAAATTTGTTCCTATCCTGAATATCTTTACGAGCAGACAAAGTCAAAAATGCGTGTCGTAGTGGGTGGAAGCCATGGCAAGACTACCATAACCTCGATGATTATGCATGTACTTAAAAACGCCAATCTTGGTTTCGACTATATGGTGGGCGCAAACATCAAGGGCTTCGATACTATGGTAAACCTTGAGGACAAGAACCGTGTTGCAATTTTCGAGGGCGATGAATACTTGTCGTCACCTATCGACCTAACGCCTAAATTTCACTGGTATAAGCCTCATATTGCAGTGCTTACAGGTATTGCATGGGATCATATAAATGTTTTTCCAACTTTTCCGAAGTATGTGGAACAGTTTGAAATATTTGTAAAGTCAATCCAGTATGGAGGAAATTTGTTCTGGTACGAAGGAGACGAAAACCTGAAAAAAATCAGTCGCGTAAACCATGATATTAAGTCGGAATCATACGGCAAGATTGATGTGGTTGAGGAGGATGGAAAATATTGTGTAGTGCGTGGTGACAAGAAATATGTGCTCAATGTGTTCGGTGACCACAACTTCCAGAATATCAACGCAGCATATAAGGTTTGTCAAAAACTAGGCGTAAAGGATGATATATTCTGGTCGGCAATGGAAACCTTTGAAGGAGCTGCAAAGAGGTTGCAGTTGGTTAAGGAAACAGATGATTCGGCGTTCTACATCGATTTTGCGCATGCGCCTAGCAAATTAAAGGCTACAGTTAATGCCTTGAAGCAGAAATATCCAAAACGCAAACTTATTGCTTGCATAGAGCTACACACTTTTAGTAGCCTGCAAATGAATTTCATTCCGCAGTATAATGGCGCTATGGACAAGGCAGATACAGCAATTGTGTATTACAATCGCGAAGTGCTGAAGCATAAGCAGTTGCCAGATATTCCAGAGGAATATGTAAAGGAAAGCTTTGGCGGCAAGGTCATGGTTTTTACCGATACTGTTAAGTTGCAGGAATACCTTCATGGAACCGATTGTCACGGCACCAACTACTTGATGATGAGTAGTGGAAATTTCAATGGTGTTGACTTTAAAAAACTTGCCGATGAAATAATAAGGTAATTGTAGTAATCTTGATAAAAAGGCGGCTTCGAAGGCCGCTTTTTTGTTATTGTACAATTTTCTTGAAATATTCGATTGTATTTTTCAAGCCTTTTTCGAGATTGATTTTGGGTTGCCATCCGTTTAACAGTTCCGTGGCCTTTGTTATGTCTGGTTTGCGTTGCATGGGGTCATCTTCTGGAAGTTCGCGGAATTCTATGTGGCTCTTTGAGTTTGTTAGTTCTATTACTTTTTGTGCAAGTTCGAGAATTGTAAATTCACTAGGATTACCAATATTTACGGGACCAATAACATTATCCGAAGTGCCCATCATTCTAATCAGGCCATCGACAAGATCATCTACATATTGGAAACTACGCGTCTGATTGCCATTGCCATAAATGGTGATTGGCTTGTCCTGCAGAGCCTGTACTATGAAATTTGAGACCACGCGACCATCGTCGGGGAGCATATTTGGTCCGTATGTGTTGAATATGCGCACAATCTTAATCCTTACATTGTTTTGCTTGTGGTAATTGACAAATAGCGATTCTGCGCATCGTTTCCCTTCATCGTAGCATGATCGGGAGCCAATTGGATTCACCCGTCCCCAGTATGTTTCGGGTTGCGGATGTATGTCGGGGTCGCCGTATACTTCGCTTGTGGATGCCTGCAAAATCTTTGCTCCTATGCGTTGAGCAAGGTCAAGCATATTTATCGCCCCCATTATAGAGGTTTTTATGGTCTTTATCGGCGCCTTCTGATATTGTATGGGAGAAGCAGGGCAAGCAAGGTTGTAAATCTCGTCCACTTCGATGAAGAAAGGCATTGTAATATCGTGACGAACCAGCTCGAAATAAGGATTGTCGTGAAGATGCATGATATTGTCTTTAGAGCCGGAGGAAAAGTTGTCGAGGCAGATGACTTCGTTGCCTTCGTTGAGCAGGCGTTCGCACAAGTGCGAACCTATGAATCCAGCTCCTCCTGTTACTAATATCTTCTTCATGCCGTATGATTTTTCAGATTGCAAAAATAAGCAAATTTCCAGGTCATCGAATTACATTCGTTTATATCTATTGCAACTAAAATCCACTTTCTATTGTCATTATAAGGAATCGTTTGTTATTTTTGTAACGAAATTTTTGACATGCTAATTTCAACACAATGAATCAGCAGTTATCGAAGGCAAAAGTCAGCATATTAAACTCGTTGTCAATCAAGAAGTACCGCGAGGAGCACGGAATGTTCTTGGTCGAGGGATTCAAGATTATTGAGGAGGTGATAAAGGCAGGAATGAGAATAAAGATGCTCGTCGGTTTGCCAGAAAGTCTCGAAAGAATTAACCTCGACAGCGACCTCAAGTTCGAAACCGACCAAAGGACAATGGAAAAGTTGTCGAATTTCAATACAGCATCGTCAATTCTGGCGGCAGTGGAAATTCCACAGAGGCAACTGCATATCGAAGACTTGTCCGATTCGCTCACTATGGCAATCGACACCGTGCAGGACCCCGGAAATTTTGGCACTATAATCCGCATCTGCGACTGGTTTGGAATACAGAATATAGTATGCTCAAAAGGTAGCACCGACCTCTACAATCCTAAGGTCGTACAGGCGACAATGGGTGCTTTTACAAGAGTGAACATTTTCTACGAAGACTTGCCGTTGTTTTTGAGCAACTATCGCAAAATCACTGGCTTGGATTGCTTCGGCACTTTTCTTGATGGCGATAATATTTATGCTCAAACTTTGCCTAAAAACGGACTTATAGTCATGGGCAATGAGGGGAACGGTATTTCTCGCGAGGTGGAAGCCGAAATCACACGCAAACTTTTCATTCCGCCTTTCCACGACAATCATGTGGAGTCGCTCAACATCTCGATGGCGGCGGCAATAGTATGCAACGAATTTAGAAGGGGGAGAATGGGATGAATAGGTTTCTAGGTTTCTATGGCATCGTCATGCTGAACTTGTTTCAGCATCTGCTGACGATTGTTTATAATAGTTTAAATCCAAAAGCTCAAAGGCTTGAAGTTTTTGGGGCTTTTAGCCTTTCAGCCTGTTCGCCTTTTTGCCCATCATTGCCCATTATCCATTATTAATTATCCATTATCAATTATCCATTATCAATTATCAATTATCAATTATGACTTTACAAGAATTACAGCAATCGGTTGACACTTGGATTCGCACCTACGGAGTGCGCTATTTCGATGTGAAAACCAACATGATAGTGCTGACAGAAGAAGTCGGCGAAATGGCTCGCGTAATAGCCCGCAAATATGGCGAACAGTCGGCAAAACCAACAGACAACCTAAACCTTGAGGACGAAATTGCCGATGTGCTATGGGTGCTGACTTGCATTGCCAATCAGACGGGAATAGACCTCGAAGCAGCGATGAAAGCAAATTTTGAGAAGAAAACAAATAGAGATAAAACAAGACATATTGATAATCAAAAACTTAAATAGTATGAAAGACAGAAATTATCCCGGTGCACCATCGGAAAAGGAAATCGAAAAAAAGGTAAAGCAGTACAAAAAGCAGATGCAGGAAAACAATAACAAGGAAGTTTTGATGCAACTTCTTAACTGCGTTGACCTTACAAGCTTAAATGTAAGCGATACCGAATCAAAGATTGCAGAAATGACCGAAAAGGTAAACAAGTTCAAAAAGCACTTCCCGAAATACAAGAATGTGGCTGCAATCTGCGTTTATCCTGCTATGATTCCGACAGTTCTTGACTGCCTTGAACTCGAAGACGTTGACATTGCCGCAGTTGGCGCTTGCTTCCCGGCATCTCAGTCCTTCCTCTCGGTGAAAACCGTAGAATGCGAATTGGCAGTAGAAAAAGGTGCCGACGAAATCGACATTGTAATTTCGGTTGGCAAGTTCCTCGAGGAAGACTACCAGACTGTTTCAGACGAAATTCTCACCATCCGTCATGCCATAGGCGATGCCTTCCTGAAGGTAATCCTTGAGACAGGCGAACTCAAGACTCCCGACAACATATACATTGCCAGCATCATAGCAATGGAATCGGGAGCCGACTTCATAAAGACCTCGACAGGAAAAACCGCAGTATCGGCAACTCCCGAAGCCGTTTATGTAATGTGCTGTGCAATACGCGACTACTACAAGCAGACTGGCGAAATGGTTGGTTTGAAACCTGCAGGTGGAATCTCCACTACCGAAGATGCATTGCTCTACTACACCATCGTTAAGGATGTTCTTGGCGAAGAATGGCTCAGCAACGATTTCTTCCGTCTCGGTGCATCGCGTCTTGCAAATGCATTGCTTACCGACATAAGCAAGTTTGATGGCAAGAAAAAAGAAATAAAGTACTTCTAATCAATAATTTCGGGGGAGAAATCCCCCGTTTTCAAATGAAAAAATTCTATCACTTATACAACGAAACGCTTCCAATCGAAGCCGACCTCGACGACCTGAAAGATTTGCTGGCAAAGAAGAAGCAACTGCTTGAAAACTATCAGGAAATTAGTTGCGACCTTGACGATGAAATGTACATTTCGCGAGGCAATGGTTTTTGCACCACCAAGTGGGCGCCAGATGTAATAGAGGATAAAATTGAGGAACTTACACGGCAAATTGCAGAAATAGAGGAATGGATTGAAAAGGCATAGCAAAAAAGTTTTGCCATTTAAGAAATTTAGTGTACTTTTGTGCGGTTTTAGAACGGACAGGGGGAGGATTTCCCCCGTTTTATTTTTCTGACATTGATAAGGAAGGAAGATATAGAAGTTTTAAGCAAACGGTTTCTCTCTGAAACACAGTTTGTTGTGGATATTACTATAAGTGTATCCAACGATATTGCCATATATGTGGATGACATGAACGGAATCACAATTGATGAGTGCCGTCGCATAAGTCAGGCAATAGAGGAATGCCTCGACCGCGAAAAAGAGGACTTTTCGCTCGAGGTTAGTTCGCCGGGTCTCACAAATCCTTTCCGCGTGAAGGAGCAGTACCTGAAGAATATCGGCAAACTTGTGGAAATCGTTTATGTGGATGGAGAAAAAATCATCGCAACGCTTAAAGCAGTGTCCGACAATACCATAACCGTTGAGACCGCCACCCCTAAAAAAGAAGGGAACAAAAAGGTGGTTGTGACGGAAATTTTTGATATAGAAAGAATTAATATAAAAACAGTTAAAAGCGTAATTGACTTTAAATAACAAAAGCCATGGGAGTACAGGAAAACTTAATTGACACCTTTGCCGAATTTAAGGAACTGAAGAACATTGACAGATCGACTTTGATTGGCGTAATGAAGGAAGTTTTTTCATCTACACTTGTAAAATTGTATGGTGAAGACAGCAAGTTCAACGTAATTGTCAACGACAAGACCGGTGACCTTGAAATATGGCGTACAAGAACCGTAGTAGAAGATGACGACTACGATGAGATTGAGGACAAGTACACGAAGATTCCTTTGTCTGAAGCACAGAAAATCGATGAAGACTACGAAGTCGGCGAAGAATATTCCGATGAAATCCGTTTGCAGGATTTTGGTCGCCGTGCCATACTTGCATTGAAGCAGAACCTTCAGGCAAAGATTATGGAGCGTGAAAAAGATAATATCTACTTGAAGTATAAGGACAGGATAGGTGAACTTATTACCGCTGAAGTATATCAGGTTTGGAAGCGCGAAATCCTTGTTCGTGACGAAGAGGGAACCGAACTTCTCCTTTCGAAGCAGGATCAGATTCCAAGCGACAAGTATCGCAAGGGCGATACGCTCAAGGCTGTAATTTCAAGTGTAGAACTTAGGAACGGTAGCCCGATAATCAAGATTTCAAGAACATCTGAGAAATTCCTCGAAAGATTGTTCGAGCAGGAAATCCCTGAAATTGGAGATTCTGGACTTATTACCATTAAGAAGATTGTCCGTATACCGGGCGAAAGAGCAAAGGTCGCTGTTGAATCGTACGATGAGCGAGTTGATCCGGTAGGAGCATGCGTAGGCATGAAGGGTAGCCGTATTCACGGTATTGTACGCGAACTGCACAACGAAAATATTGATATTGTAAACTACACCACAAATATGCCGCTCTACATACAGCGCATTCTTAGTCCGGCAAAGATTTCTTCGTTGAAGATAATCAACGAGGAAAAGCGCGTGGAAGTTTACCTGAACCCCGATCAAGTATCGCTCGCAATTGGTAAGGGCGGTCTTAACATCAAGTTGGCTTGCCAGCTTCTCGGATACACAATCGATGTATTCAGAGTTTCGCAGGAAGAGGACATCGACCTCGATGAGTTCAACGATGAAATCGAACAATGGGTAATCGACCAGCTTAAGGCTGTTGGTTGCGACACCGCATTGAGCGTACTCGAACTCAGCAAGGACGAACTTGTTCGCCGTACCGACCTCGAGGACGAGACAATTGATGATGTAATTAGGATTTTGAAGGCCGAATTTAACAAGTAGAACGCGCAAAAGAGAACAACAGGTAATTATTAGGAGAAAAATATGACTTCGGAAACGAAACCAAAAAGATTAAGCGCCGTGGTTGCCATATACAATGTGGCGACCACAACCATTGTGGATTACCTCGCAAGCAAGGGTATTGAAATTGAGAACAATCCCAATGCCAAGGTACAGCCCGAATGGTTGACTTTGCTCGATGAAAAGTTCAAGGACTCGAAAGTCATGAACGAAACAGCCATTAAGGATACCGAAAAGGCAAAGGAGAACAAGGAGCTTAACATTTCAATTGAAAAGCAGCAGAACCTTGAGAAGCAGAAGCAGGAAGCCGACAAGGTGAAGGAAGCAAAGGAAAAAGAGCGCATCCAGAAAGAGACGGAGGCTGCGAAGGTACAGGAAAAACCTGTCGAGAAGACGCCTGCAAAGGAAGAAGCCGAGGTCGCACCAAAGCCTAAGCCACACGAGATTCAACCGTTAAAGGAAGAAATCAATACCGATGAAAACGGTCCGAAGGTTCTTGGTACTATAAATCTTGACCAGATAAACCAGAAGCGTCCGAAGCCAAAGACTCAGGCCGAGAAGGAAGAGGAAAGAAAGCAGAAGAAAGAAGCTGCAAAGGAAGCCCAGAAGCAAGCTAAAAAGGCTTCATCAGCAGCAAAGCAGGAAGCTAAAAAGCCTCAAGCTGTCCCTGTTGTTAAGCCTGTTGTACCTGAACCTGTACAGGAAAAGGTTGAAAAGATTGAAAAGCCAGTCGCTCCACCTGAGCCTGAATTTATAAAGACACGTGTAGAAAAATTACAGGGTCCAAATATTATTGGCAAAATCGACATCAGCGAGTACGAGCGCAAGCAGGAAGCTGCAGAAAGGGCTCGCAAGGAAGCCAAGGAAGAACGCCAGAAGAACCGTGAAAAGGAAAAGGCGGAGCGCAAGGAAAAGCGCAAACGCATCAAACGCGACAATGTAAAGGTTGACATAAACAAAGTTGGCGGTTCTAACGACTTCTCGAAGAAGGGAGAAAAGGGCGGCGAGTTCGGCGGAAAGAAGAAGAAAGGCAAATTAGGACCTAAGAAGCCTGAAATCAACGAGGAAGACATACAGGAAAAAGTAAAGGAAACCCTTGCAAAGCTTACCGCAAACAAGAACAAGTCGAAAGCAGCTAAGTTCCGTAAGGAAAAACGCGATATGTTCTCGATGCGCCGTGCTGAGGAAGAGGAAAGACTCGAAGCCGAAAAGAAAATCATAAAGGTTACCGAATTTGTTTCGGCAAACGAACTTGCAACGATGATGGGCGTTCCAGTAACCAAAATCATCGCAACTTGCATGAGCCTTGGCTTGTTCGTTTCCATTAACCAGCGTCTCGATGCAGAAACGATGTCGATTGTGGCAGAGGAATTCGGTTTCCAGGTTGAGTTTGTGGCAGCTGAAATCCTTGATGAAATCAAGGGCACAGAGGATAAGGAAGAAGATTTGCTTCCGCGTCCGCCTATCGTTACCGTCATGGGTCATGTCGACCACGGTAAGACCAAGTTGCTTGACTATATCCGTCATACCAATGTAGTTGCCGGCGAAGCAGGTGGTATTACGCAGCACATCGGTGCATACAGCGTACAGCTGAACGGCAAGAGGATAACCTTCCTAGATACACCTGGTCACGAGGCATTTACCGCAATGCGTGCCCGTGGTGCACAGATTACTGATGTCGCAATCATTGTAATCGCTGCTGATGATGACATAATGCCGCAAACAAAGGAAGCTATTAATCATGCTTCAGCGGCTAATGTTCCTATTGTGTTTGCAATAAATAAGATAGATAAGCCAACTGCAAATCCTGACAAGATCAAGGAATCGTTGGCAAATATGAATTACCTCGTTGAGGAATGGGGCGGAAAATACCAGTCGCAGGACATTTCGGCAAAGGCAGGTCTCAACATCGAGGAATTGCTTGAGAAGGTTCTTCTTGAGGCCGAAATGCTTGATTTGAAGGCAAATCCGAATAAGAATGCAAATGGTACAGTAATCGAATCCTCACTCGACAAGGGGCGTGGTTATGTTGCTACTCTTATTGTTCAGTCGGGAACCTTGCATGTGGGTGACATTCTGCTTGCAGGATGTGCGACAGGCCGCGTAAAGGCTATGTACAACGAGCGTAACCAGAAGGTTACCGAGGCAGGGCCATCTACTCCTGTGCTTGTCCTTGGTTTGAACGGAGCACCACAGGCAGGCGACAAGTTCAATGTTCTTGACTCTGAACAGGAAGCCAAGAGCCTTGCCAACAAGCGTTTGCAGTTGCAGCGTGAGTTGAGCATCAGGACGCAGAAGCATATTACTCTCGGCGAAATTGGTCGCCGTATGGCTCTCGGCGATTTCCACCAGATTAACATCATTGTAAAGGGCGATGTGGATGGTTCAATAGAGGCTTTGTCGGACGAATTGATAAAACTCTCAACCGAATCATTCGAAGTAAACATCATACACAAGGCTGTCGGTCAGATTTCCGAATCTGATGTCATGCTGGCTGCTGCATCAAACGCAATCATAGTCGGTTTCCAGGTTCGTCCATCTACCTACGCACGCAAGACCGCCGAGAAGGAAGGCATCGAAATCCGTCTTTACTCCATCATATACGATGCTATCAACGAAATCAAGGACGCAATGGAAGGTATGTTGAAGCCTGTTGTAAAGGAAACAATCACTGGTTCGGCAGAAATTCGCGAAGTATTCAAGATTTCGAAAGTTGGTTCGGTTGCTGGATGTCTCGTTACCGATGGCAAGATTTCGCGCAAGTCGAAAGTTCGTATTATCCGCGATGGTATCGTCATCTACACCGGCGAACTTGGCAGCTTGAAGCGTTTCAAGGACGATGCCAAGGAAGTCATTGCTGGTCAGGAATGCGGTCTTAACATCGACAAGTTCAACGACATTAAGGTCGGCGATATTGTTGAGGCATTTGATGAAACCGAAGTAAAGGCAACATTGGGATAAATTGAAAAGAGAAAGTCATTCCGCAAGTCAGAACAGACACGCGATACGGAACGGGGAGCGTCGTAATGTTCGACTATGCGGAATCTCCAATTGAAAAACATTTCTAAAGGAGATTCCGTACAGACAGGCTCACAAGCAGCGTCCCTTGTGCTGTTCGCTTTGTCTTACGGAATGACTAGGGAGAATATTCTCAGTTAAAATTTAAACTTAAGCTAAAATGTTGAAAATCGGTAAGACCGAATTTAACGATAGGCCTGTATTCCTCGCACCTATGGAGGATGTTACAGACCCATCGTTTCGTTATATGTGCAAGAAGTTCGGTGCCGACCTAATGTTCACCGAGTTCATCTCAGCAGACGGACTTATCCGCGAAGCACAGAAAACTGTAAAGAAACTCGATATTTTTGACTACGAGCGACCTGTAGGCACGCAAATCTACGGACATATTCCCGATGCCATGGAGGAAGCCGCCCGCTTCATCAACAATGCCGACCCCGACATTTTGGACATAAATTACGGCTGTCCTGTAAAGAAGATTGCTGGTCGCGGAGCAGGTTCTGGAATGATGCGTAACTTGCCTTTGATGAAGGAGATAACCGAAAGGGTTGTAAAAGTGTCGCGTTTTCCGGTTACCGCTAAAACCCGTCTAGGTTGGGACAGCGAATCGCTCAATGTGGAGGAAGTAGCATTGATGCTTCAGGATTGTGGAATACAGGCACTTACCATTCACGGACGCACACGCGCACAAATGTATAAGGGCGAAGCCGACTGGACTTTAATAGGCAAGGTCAAGAATAATCCTGCAATTCACATACCAATCATTGGCAACGGCGACATAACTAGCGGAAAAATAGCAGCAGAACGCTTTAATACATACGGTGTTGATGCCATAATGATAGGTCGTGCCGCTATTGGTCGTCCATGGATTTTCCGCGAAGTGAAACATTATCTGGAAACTGGAGAGGAACTCCCCACTCCTACCGTCCTCGAGCGCGTTGACTATGCCCGTGAGCATTTGCATAAGTCGGTGGACTACAAGGAAGGAATGCGCGGAATCTACGAAATGCGCCGCCATTTCACCATGTATTTCAAGGCGATACCTAATTTCAAGGAAACACGACTTAAACTTCTCACCGCCAATACAGTAGAAGAAATCGAATCCCTTCTCGACCTCATTGCAGACAAGTTTGGCAACGTTGAAATCAACAAGGATGTGGCGAATGTAGGGATATATGAAACCTGACAATTGTGGTGCGAACCGAAGGCAAAACGAAACAAGCGGAGGACTTTTGCTTTGCTGAGGTGATGTCAAAAATCATGGACTGAAAGGGCATAATTGATAATGTGTCGTTGAATAATTTTTTGTAGTTCGCAATACATTATGAACCAGTCATGTACAGATGCAAAATTTTGCGTCTCAAAATCCTTTTTACTATCGCCGCATTGCTATGCTACTTTTTCAACTTTTAACTTTTAACTTTCAACTAGTTTTCCTACCTTTGTCCACTTTAACAGTATGCAATATTTAACATTAGGATAATGAACAATTTATATATGAATTTTTCTACAAAAAACGATAGAAATATGGACAAAATCCACAGGAACTCTCTTGCTGCAGCCTTATGTGCTGCTTTTTTGTTTTTAATGTCGTTCTCTTCGTTCGGGCAGAATATAATCTACTCCTGCGACTTCGAGGATGAAACCGAAAACTCCAACTGGACGTTTGCAAACTGCGACTATTATAACGGCTGGTACATAGGCACGGCTGCATACAACGGAGGTTCAAAAGGACTTTACATATCTAACGACTACGGCACAAGCAATTTAGCCGATTACGATGATACATATGTATATGCATACCGCGAAATAAATGCCACAGAAACCGATCAATATCTGATTGTTTTCGACTGGAGGGCAGTTGGTGCAACACCAGATGAAAATTCTGGCGAAGGATACTGTCTTCTTCGCTCTTTCCTTGTGCCGACTACTCTCTCGTCAAATTTAAATGATTGTGACTACAACGGTATGAGTTACGACAACAACACAACTCCTTCGGGATGGATAGATGTCAGCAGTAGCGAAAATGGATTGATGTACGGACAATCGAGCTGGCAGCATAGCGCAAAAGTCATAAATCTCGATGCAGGGACATATTATCTCGTTTTCTTCTGGAAAAACAACAGTGACAATATAGACCCCCCTGCTGCCGTTGACAATATTAGTATAAGTAAAGTTGTAAATCCTGCTGTTGCTACTTCGGCAGTTTCAAATTTGGGAGCAACATTTGCAACTTTGAACGGCGAAATACTAAGTCAGGGGGCTTCTGATGTAATAGCACGCGGATTCGAGTATGGCACCGACAGCGAAAACCTTTCAAATACTTTACAAAGCGCCGACAATACCGATGCTTTCTCTTCAGAACTTACAGGGCTTGCTCCTAATACGACATACTACTACCGTGCGTATGCAACCAACAGCAACGGCACTGGATATGGAGCAGTAAAGTCGTTCAAAACACTCGACACATTCAACGGTCATGTATACGTTGACCTTGGCTTGGAGAGTGGCACATTATGGGCGACTACCAATGTCGGAGCAAACTCTCCCGAAGAGTACGGCAACTATTACGCCTGGGGTGAAACATCATCAAAGGAAACCTACAGTTGGAGTAATTATGCACATTGTAATGGCGAATCCAATTCGCTTACCAAGTATTGCGATGATGCAAGTTATGGCTATAATGGTTATACCGATGATCTTTACTACCTCGAATCAACAGATGATGCCGCTACGGCAAATTGGGGTACAGGCTGGCAAATGCCTACATACGATGAACTGGAAGAACTGAATGACTATTGCACGGTAACATGGACAACACGGAATGGTGTAAACGGACGATTATATACTGGACCTAACGGCAACTCCATCTTCCTGCCTGCCGCTGGCGATCGCGACAATGATAATCTTGAGAGTGCCGGTTCAGTAGGCTGCTATTGGTCAAGTTCGCGCCAATATGCATACAATGCGTGGTATCTCAATTTCTATTCTGGCAATAGCGGTTGTGACTACGATTCGCGCCACTATGGATATTCTGTGCGCCCGGTCTTAAAGGCATCACCAACCGTAGAAACCAAATCCGCTACCGATGTGGAATTCACTACGGCAACCCTGCAAGGCAAAATATTATTCGCCGAAGATGCGACAGTCACAAACCGAGGTTTTTTGTTCGGCACCGACAGCGAAGACCTTGCACAAAACTTCACAAGTAACAATAGTACCGACAATTTCACATACTCGGTTTCGGACCTTACAGCCAATACGACCTACTACTTCAAGGCGTATGCAACAATTAACAGCGAAACAAAGTACGGTGAAATAAAGTCGTTCACAACTACAAATGCTAGTCAAGTAAACCCTGAATACGTTGACCTTGGCTTGCCGAGCGGTATCAAGTGGGCTAATATGAATATTGGCGCAACACAACCGTCGGACTTCGGAAACCGTTATGCCTGGGGCGAAACCACGCCTAAGGACGTGAATAGTTACAGTTGGGAGAATTACATTCATTGTGCCGGTACAAACAACGATCTCACCAAATACTGCTTCAGTTCAATATGGGGGCACAACGGCTATACCGACGAACTTACCACCCTTGAAGCCACCGACGATGCCGCCACCGTAAACTGGGGCGAAGGCTGGCGTATGCCGACGGATGAAGAATGTCAGGAACTGTATAACAATTGCTACGCGAGCTGGGATACTCAAAACGGGGTAGTTGGAGTGACACTTACAAGCAGAAGCAATGGCAACAGCATTTTCATCCCTATCGACCCGGAAGAAAATAATGGAACGCATTACTGGTCAAGTTCTTTTGGAACTGATGATGATGACCCTACTATGGGAAAGACATTATACCTGAACGCATCAAATCAAATCGTCTCGTCAGGTGGCGACCAGCGAAATCGTCCTAATGCCATTCGTCCGGTATATGTACAGTCAAATACCGCTAACAATAACAACAACACCTTCACCGATGACCGCGATGGACAAACATATAAGTTTGTTACCATTGGCAACCAAATTTGGATGGCTGAAAATCTAAGATACAATAATAATTTAACTGTAGATACGGAAGGCGAAACAAGCGATACCGACCCATACCTTTATTATCCGAATGGTGAGTCTGGTAATCTTGAAACCTACGGCTATCTCTACAACTGGCCTGCAGCAATGAACAGCGAAAGCAGTAGCGAAAGCAATCCGAGCGGTGTGCAGGGTATTTGCCCCGATGGATGGCACTTGCCGAGCAATGCCGAGTGGACACAACTATATCAAGCCTTGGGAGGCGAAACTAATGCAGGCGCTATGCTTTCAGGAAATGTAAGTTTATGGAGTAACCCGACAATTACAGAATCTCAATATTTTGGCAATAGCGGTTTCAATGCATTACCAGCAGGTTACTACGAATCTAACGATTACGGCAATTTCGGCAACAAGGCTTTTTTCTGGTCAACTAGCGAGTATGACACCGAAAGCGCATATATCTGTTATATTGGAGGCGAAGAAGTCGGAAATATGGGATATGGTGAGAGCGCAGGTCTTTCTGTCCGCTGTGTAAAGGATGGCGGCAATACTGCTAACAACAACACCAACGAAAACTCTGGCGATATTATCTACCAATCTGATTTTGAGAACTCTGGAGAATGGAACGAATGGACACTCAACAACGGTGACCAGACAAACAAATGGACTATAGGACTCGGCAACGGCGATGCCAGCTCTACCGAAACCAATAGCCTCTACATTACCAACGACAACTCATCATACAACTACAACAATGGCGCGGCATCGGCGGTTTATGCGTACAAGGAAATCGAACTTTCTTCAACCTCAAACTACCACATATTATTCGACTGGAAATGTATCGGCGAAGAAAGCTGGGACTATCTGCGTGCTTTCATAATCCCGGCATCTGAAAATCCAAACCTTTCGGCAGGCAATGTCATTGGCGATGGTTATGAAGATGCAAACACCACACCCGACGGCTGGATAGACCTCTATGACGGAGAGATGTCGGGTAGCGACAACCAATGGCGCAATGCAGAAAGCACTGTAGCACTCAGCGCCGGCAACTACTACCTCGTATTCTATTGGCGTAACGATGAAAGCGCTGGTAGCAACCCACCCGCAGCTGTAGATAACATATTCATCTACAAACTTATGCCTATAAGCGTTACCACCAATGTTTCCGACAGGACTTCTACCTCGGTAACCCTCAACGGCACCATCACCTTTGCAGGCGAGCCAGAGAACATTGCGGCGGGATTCAAGTGGGGCGACTCGGAAACCAGCCTTCCCAACAATATAACAACGCAATCCACAGGCGCAACTTTCTCCGAGCAACTTACCGGACTTACACAGCAGACAACATACTACTATCAGGCATACGCAGTATATGACGGCGACACAGCTTTCAGCGAGATTACACAGTTCCGTACCGCTTTGGACGAAAGCTCAGCTGGTGGTGCCAACAATCCGCTTCTTATAGGCGACATAAGTGACTGGCAGGATTTTTCAAACGCACTGCAAAATCCAAGCACAGTAACATACAAAGGCGTTATGCTTGCCGATTACGGACTGGACATGTATTTCTCGCTCGAATCCGACTTGTCATTTACCGAGGCAGGTGTAGCATTCAGCATTGACAATTTCAAAGGAAATCTTAATGGCAATTACAATACAATAACGATTCAACCAGATCAAACTTTCACAGGACTATTTGCAAATTTCTCCGATGGACATATTGACAATCTTAACCTTCGAATGAATTCATCAGCAACCTTGGAGGGCGCTGGCGATTTTGGCGTGCTGTGCCAGAATGCATACCAAGCCTATATTTCAAACTGTACGGTTTCGGGAATAAGTAGTGAGGAATTGTCATCGTCAGACGATGGGCATCATATTGGTGGACTTGTAGGATATGCAATGCAAACCACCATAAGCGGCTGCACCAACAACCTGAAAATAGTTAGCGGTGGAGCCAAGGTGGGCGGTATTGTAGGAAAGGCCGATGGAACAATAATGTACTGCATCAACAATGCCGAACTTAGTGGAGCTTATGTAGGCGGAATAATGGCCGAAGGCGCAGCAACAATCACCAATTGCCTCAATACCGGTCGAATAAATTGCTCCGACGAGTACGCTGGTGGTATTTCGGGAACAGGCGGCACTATAGTCGGTTGTATGAACATCGGCGAAATAAGTGCAACAGGTACACAGAGGGCTGGCGGTATCGTCGGTTCTGCAGAAAGTACAACAACCGTAACCAACTGCGCAAACTACGGCGTGTTCCCAACGTTCTCGAGCCCTATGGGCGGTATTGCCGGTAGTGGAAATGGAACCTACTCGCATAATGTTTCGGCACCGCTCTGCCGTAGCACCGAACAGGCGATATATTCATTGAACGAGATTTATGCAACCGTAGCCACCGAAGAAAGCGAATATAACAGTGCTTCCGAAACCGACGACTTCTTCGACGAGCAGGTGGGCGACATAAAGGTCGATTCGCTACGTCTTAGGTATGCAGAGCGCGGTACACCCAAGACAACAACCGAAATCACAGGCTCTGCGCTAAGCACTTCGCTTTCGTCTGAAAACTGGGATTTCACCGACGGCATCTACCCCAAGCCTAAGAACATTACCGAAACCTCGCAGACAATTGCTGCGCGTATACCTATATATTTAGGGCCACACCAGAGCGTTTTCGGTGTATGGGAAAATTTCTCACTGCCAACCTTAATCGACGGACAGCCTGTAACTTGGGATTCGGATGACAGTGCCATTTCAATATCAGGCAGCACTGCAACAGTAACCCGTCCCGCAAGTGGCGAAGACGACATTGATGTGCAAATCACTGCCGACTATGGCGGATATACAAAGACTTTCGTCGTTAGGGTAATTGCACCTAAGCACATACCTGTCTACACTGGCGACGCTTCGCAGGATTCGGTTATAAACCTAACAGGAGAGTTCGACAACGATACTGAGGGTACAACCTACGCCTACGACTATGGCTTCCAGTACAGCACCACCAGTGCCGACCTTTCGGAAAATGTCACAACTGTACAGAGTACCAACCTAAACCACACTTTCTTTGATGGTAGGGCATTCTCGTATCCGCTTGCAAACATTCCAGAAGGCACTATGGTGTATTATCGTGCCTACGCAACTACGGCAGACGGAACCGAGCTTGGCGATATTTTGAATTACAAGTCGCTTGGTGCACCAGTGGTAGTTGCAAAATACCCTTTGTGGCGCACCGACAACTCTGCCGAAATAGAATTAGACATTACTCTTAACGATGGTGAGGACCTCATTGAGTTGGAAAATGCATTTTACTACGGCACCGAGCGCAACAACCTAAGCTCATCCGATATTATTGACTACAATGACGACTATGGCTATTATTTTGCTAGCCTTTCAAACCTTACCCCAAACACCAAGTACTACTATGTAGCCGAGGTTACCAACGACTACGGCACGACCCGCAGCGACACACTAGAGTTCCGGACCTATGGCATTATGACCGACAGCCGCAACACCATCCAGTACTACACAATCCAGATTGGCGACCAGACTTGGATGGCGCAGAACTTGAAATATGCAGGTGATGAAGTTTCGTTGGGAACAATGAGCAGCGAAACAGAACCTTATTACTATTATGTAAACGGTGATGAAGCAAATACTAGTGAGTATGGCTACCTCTACAACTGGAAAGCTGCAATGAATGGAGCGAGCAGTAGCACAGAAAAACCAAGCGGTGTGCAGGGTATCTGTCCTCCTGGCTGGCACTTGCCAAGTCATGCGGAGTGGACGCAGTTGACAGATTATTTAGGTGGAACAGAGAATGCAGGTGCTGTGCTTGCAGGGCAACCGTTAGAACAAAACCAATACTGGCCGTCAGGTAATTTGACACAATCGGAAACCTTTGGCGCCAGCGGTTTCGGTGCGTTGCCCGCTGGCTACTACTTCAGCAACTACATCGATTATGGCACCGATGCTTACTTCTGGAGTGCTACCGAGAACAATAGTAGTAACGCTTTGAACCGCCGCGTCGTCTTTACCTTTGCCGATTTAAATTGGAGCGACTACAATAAGGACTACGGCTTTAGCATCCGTTGTTTAAAAGGTACTGCCATTTATGCCTACGATACAATAAATGAATGTATGGAAGAGCCGTATTCCTACACTTATCACGATACAACCATTACTACAAGCGGCGACTATACAATCCGCAGACAGATAGACGGCGACACCGAAAACATCTACAAGTTGCATATTGCATTCCATCCCACACTTACGGCTAACATCAGCGAATTTAGCAATGGCTGTTTCGGTGCAAACAACGGCTATGTGGAAGTAGGCGCAACAGGCGGCGCAGGTACATACACCTACAACTGGAATACTCCCGAAGCCCAAACTACCGCACGAGTGAACAATCTCGGTGCCGGTGAATACGCCGTGACCGTTACCGATGCGGCAAGATGTACTGCGACAATTTCGCAGACACTCACCGCACCCGAAGAACTAACAGCATCAATCAATGGTAACAATCCAAATTGCTTCGGTGATGCAACAACATTGACAGCAAACGCAAGCGGTGGCACACCTGACTACACTTACGTTTGGAGCAGCGGTGAAAGCACATCCTCAATCACAGTTTCGCCTACCGCAACCACTACCTACACCGTCACCGTCACCGATGCAAACAATTGTACGGCAACAGCCTTTAAGAATGTTGTTGTAAATTCACAGCTCACGGTTTCAATTTCGGGCGATACTCAAGTACAGTGCTTCGGCGATAATACCGCAACACTTACCGCTTCGGCAAGTGGCGGTTCAATGGCAACGGGCTACACCTACAATTGGAGCAACTCACTGGAAGGACAGACTATTTCGACTCTTGGTGCTGGAACATACAGCGTAACCGTAACAGACGGCAACGGCTGTACGGCAAGCGCAAATGCAACGGTAACAGGTCCGACCGCAGCACTTTCGGCAAGCATTTCGGCTACAAATACTACTCTTACATGTAGCAATTTATCATCAACACTTACAGCAACTCCAACTGGCGGAACTGAAGATTATACTTATAGTTGGAGCAATAGTGGGTCGAATAATACAACAGAGGTTACAACCCCAGGTTCATATATTGTAGAAGTTACCGATGCAAATGGTTGTACGGCAGAGGCGACACAGGCTATAACGCAAGATATTACAGCGCCAACCGTTACAATTGATAACACCGAAACCGAACTCAACTGTAACCGTACATCGATAGCACTTACGGCAACTGGCAATGGCGCTTCGTATGTTTGGTCAAATGGCGAAACCAATGCTGCAACTACAGTGACAACTCCTGATACCTACACCGTAACGGCTACTGGTTCAAATGGTTGTACTAACGAAACAAGCGTAGTAATCACCAAGGTTGAAAACCCGACTGTTGAAGTTACGGCAGGAGAAATCCTCTGTAACGGTGCAACAACAACTTTCACTGCCAATGTTTCCAATGGTAGGGCACCATATACATTTAGGTGGCAGGACAATAGCACCGAACAGACACTTAATGCGCAAGCTGGAACATATAATGTAACTATAACGGATAGCAACGGTTGTACGGCAAGCACAAGCACAACTGTAAACGTAAACGACCAGACAGTACCAGAACTTACTGGTACTTGGCCTTCAAACATCACAGGTCAGAACAACTGTTTCGCAAATGCAGATATAAGCGAATTGTTGAGCAACGATGCAGTTGAAGCATTGTACGAGGATTGTAGCGGAATTACAGTTTCGCACACCGATGCAAACACATCAACCGACAACTGTGGATGGACAATTACCAGAACATACACAATACAAGACCCATACGGAAATACAGTAGAACCAAATCCGACTATGAGTGTAAGCGGTAGCGACCAGAGCGCACCAGAACTTTCAGGTACCTGGCCGGCAAACATCACAGGTCAGGACAACTGCTTCGCCAATGCTGACATAAGCGGTCTTATTAGCGACGATGATGTTGCAGACCTCTACAGCGATGGTTGCGGTGGTACGGTAACAGTCAGCCACAGCGATGCAAGCACATTAACGGACAACTGTGGTTGGACAATCACGCGTACCTATACTATAAGAGATGCTTGTGGAAACGAAACTACCAACACTATGAGCGTTAGTGGTAGCGACCAGAGCGAACCGGCACTTGCTGGCACATGGCCTGACAATATCACCGGACAGGACAACTGCTTTGCAAATGCAGACCTTAGCGGTCTTATTAGCGATGACGAAGCGGCCGCCCAATACATTGACGGTTGTGGTGGTTCGGTAACAGTCAGCCATAGCGATGCAAACACATTGACCGACAACTGCGGTTGGACAATCACACGTACTTACACAATAACTAATGCTTGTGGCACGAACAGTACAACCATAACGCAGAGCGTAAGCGGTAGCGACCAGAGCGCACCAACGCTTTCAGGCACTTGGCCGGCGAACATCACAGCACAGAACAATTGCTTCGCCGATGCTGATGTAAGCGGTCTTATGAGCGACGACGATGTTTCCGAACTTTACAGCGATGGTTGCGGCGGCACTATATCGGTTACCCATACAGATGCAAACACCACGACCGACAACTGCGGATGGACAATCACACGCACCTACACCATAAGTGATGTTTGTGGAAATGAAGTTACCAAAACCCAGAGCGTGAGCGGTAGCGATGAAACTGCACCAACAATCGGTGACGACAACCTCGACCGCCAACTCACATCTACCAACTGCGTATTCACCGTTCCCGACCTTACAGGCGAAGTTCGCAATATTGCAAGCGACAACTGCACAGCAAACGGTAACCTCGCAGTCTCTCAAAACATAACGGCAGGAACTGAGATTACAACGGCAACCACTGTAGTTGTTACAGTAACCGACCAGTGCGGAAACAACAGCACTAAGGAAATAGAACTTACTCTGCCTGATGAACTCACCACCTCGCTTTCGGCAAATCCGGCAACTATCGCCTGCAATGGTGGTACAACCAGCATCACAAATACGCCCGACGGCGGTACAGCGCCTTACCAGTACTTCTGGAGCAATTCGACAAACGAGCAGAACCTTGCGAGCGTTACGGCAGGAACTTACACCGTAACCGTAAGGGATAACAACGGCTGTTCTGTAGTCGAAAGTCTGGAAATTACACAGCCCAACGCACTCTCGACATCGCTTTCGGCAACCAGCATTCTCTGCAATGGTCAGACTTCCAACATAACAAATACCGTTGCCGGCGGAACACCGAATTACACTTACAATTGGAACAACGGATCCTCCACTCAGAACCTTGAAGGCGTAGGCGGTGGAACATACAGCGTAACCGTTACCGATGCGAACAATTGTATTGCTACAGCAACCATAACCGTCAACGAGCCAGAAGAACTTACATCGGAACTTTCGGCAGGCACAATCGCTTGCAACGGCAGTACAACCGACATTACAAATACTGTTAGTGGCGGAACAACGCCTATCACTTACGAGTGGAACAACGGAGCAAACACCCAGAATCTGACTGGCGTTGTTGCAGGAACCTACAGCGTAACCGTAAGGGACAACAACAGCTGTTCTGTTGTAAGGGAAATAACAATCACCCAGCCCAATGTGCTAGCGGTTTCTGTTGACGCAGGTTCAGTAGCTTGCAATGGCTCCACGACGACAGCGAGCGCAGTAGTAAGCGGTGGTACTGAACCTTACGAGTACCAATGGAGCAATAGTGCTACCACTCAGACCATCACAGACATTATAGCGGGGACATACAGCGTAACCGTAACTGATGACAATGGCTGTTCTACGAATGCGTTTACCACAATTACACAGCCCGAAGAACTCACGGTATCAATTTCTGGTCCTACATCGGTTTGCCAAAACACAACATCGACGCTCACCGCAAATGTTCAGGGCGGAACTGCTGATTTCACTTATTCGTGGAGCAACAGCGCAACAACCAGCTCCATCACAACGCCACAACTCACCACAGCAACAGAATATTCTGTAACCGTAACCGATGCAAACAACTGTTCGGCATCGGCAAGCGTAAATGTTGAAATCGGCGACACCCCAGGAATTACAATTGCAGATGTAACGCCAATCTGTGTCGGCGGCAACACTATGCTGCAGGCAAATGTTTCCAATGCAGGAACGGGCTACACCGTTGAATGGTCAAGCACAGACACCGGTGCAGGACTGCCAGCCGACATTACAACCGATGCAATCACCGTAGCACCAACATCAGCAGGAACTTACACCTACACAGTCAGCCTTACCGCTACATCGTGCAGCGACGGTCAGCCGTTCACAAGTTCGGACAATGTCCAGTTGCTGGTAAATGGATTGCCTGATGCTGCAATCACCAACAACACCAACGAAACAACAATCACTTGTAGCACAACCCAAATTTCACTTACGGCAACTGGCGGAACTGCTTATCAGTGGTCAAACGGCGGAGCAATCGCTGATAATAATATCACTTCGGCAGATACCTACACCGTCACCGTTACCGATGCGAACGGATGTTCAAACACTGAAAGCATTGTTATAACCGAAGATGTTGCAGCACCGACTGTAAACATAATCAACGAGACAGGAACAACCTTGCTCACTTGTACTACCACAACGATAAATGTTGAGGCAACAGGAACCGGTTCTTCATATTTGTGGTCGAACGAAGTGACTACGGCGACCAACGCCATCACCACAGGCGGTACATACACCGTTACAGCAACTGCCGACAACGGATGTACAAGCACAGCGGCTATTGAGATTACTCCAAATGCTGATGCTCCTACGGTAAGCATAACAAACAATTCTGATACTACCGTCCTAACTTGCTCGCTGACATCGATAAATGTCACTGCAACAGGAAGCGGCACATCTTACGAATGGTCTAACGGAGCGAACACGGCAGAAAATACACTAACCGCTCCAGGCACCTATACCGTAACCGCAACCGCAGGCAACGGCTGTTCGGCATCTGAACAAATCACAATCACGCAGGACATTGCTGCCCCCGAAATAATTGCCTCGACAACCGACAGCACCATCTGCCAGGGTGCAAGCACAACCATCAGCGCGACAGGTGGAAATTCCTACACCTGGTCGCCCGAAACAGGCTTGCCAAGTACAGTTGGTGCAAGCCTCACAGCAACTCCGGACACAACCAGAACCTACACAGTTACTGGCGTCGGCACAAACGGATGTACTGGAACGGCTGAAGTTACCATAACCGTCAACCAGCCGACTTCGTCAGAATTTACCACAACCGCCTGCGATTTGTACACTTGGAACGGCACAAACTACACAGAATCGGGTGATTTCCAGCAGACACTTGTAAATGCAAACGGCTGCGACTCGGTTGTAACACTTCACTTGACAATCAACAACTCGCAGACTAATACAGACGAAGTATCTGCTTGCGATTCCTACGAATGGGCTGGCGAAATCTACACCGCATCCGGCACATACGAGCATACATTCCAAGCCGTTAACGGTTGTGACTCGGTTGTAACGCTTCACCTTACAATTAACACCCCAACCGAAAGCAACGATACCGTTACCGTTTGCGACAGCTACGAATGGAACGGCACAACCTACACCGAAACCGGTAACTATCAGATTACATTGCCAAATGCCAATGCAAACGGTTGCGACAGCATCGCTAACCTGTTCCTGACAATTAATCACACCGTAACAGGCATCGACAGGCAGGAGGCTTGTGAATCATTCACTTGGCTTGACGGCGTAACCTACACCGAAAGCACCGACAGCACTGATGCTCCGACCTTCACATTGCAAAATGCCGAAGGTTGCGACAGCGTTGTAAGCCTCTACCTTGTTGTCAACTACAGCACCACGAGCGAAGTTTCGGCTCAGATGTGCTCGGGCGTTCCTTACACCTATGAGGGCGAGACATTCACCGAGGCCGGCACATATACGGTAACATTGACCAACTCGCATGGCTGCGACAGCGTTGTAACGCTTACACTTACCTACGCAAACAACTGCGGTGGAATTGTAAGCGGTATAGTAACCGACGAGAACAACGGCGAACCAATTTATAACGCACGAGTTACAGTAGGGAACAGGGTTACTCGCACCAACTCCGAAGGCGAATACTCAATAGAAGTCCTCCGCGGACGCAAGGCTCTGAGAGTTTCGGCTACTGGCTACATCTCGTACAGCAATATGGTTGACATCCAGTCGGATACGGCATTCAACATTTCGCTCAACGCACCGCACATCGAAACCGATGTTGACAGTTTGACAGTTTCGTCGTACCCGTACCTTGAACAGAGCGATTCGATAACCCTCAGCAACACCGGTAACGGAACTTTGGTATGGAGTTCAATTACCGAGTACGACAACATTGCTCTAGTCGAGGATTCTGTAATTCAGCAGCGTAGCAATACACGCAGCCTCTGGGACAGCATCCAGACATTTGCAACCCATGAAAATGCAGAACAGGCAATCGCAACCGATGGCTTCTTCATCTACACATCGTCGTGGATGCGTCCGGGTGAGTTCAACAGATACACCCCGAACGGCGAGTATGTTGAAACATTCTATGTCGAGAATGTCGGCTCAATCAGGAACTTGTCATACGACGGAACCCACTTCTACGGCACCGAGGGCACTAACATCATCTTCAAGCTCGACCTCGACAACCAGACTTTGGTCGACAGTATTGAAACCGACATTCAGGAAATCCGCCACTGCTCGTTCAACAAGCAGGATGGTAGCCTGCTCGCAGGTAGCTGGAACTCGCTGTATCGCATCGACATAGAAAACGGTACTTCCGAGCAAATAAGAAACGACCTTGCTAATGTATATAGTTCTGCATTCGACAATCTGTCACCGGGCGGTCCTTACCTGTGGCTGTTCTCGCAGACTTCGCAGAACAACGGTCCGTCGGCATACATCCGTCAGTTCAACATTAGCACTGGCGAATACACAAGCAAGACGCATTATCTTGATGACATAAATCTTACAAATTCGTCGCTGGCTGGCGGTATCTGCGCATCTGAATATATCTGCGAAGGCAAGTTCGTGCTTCTCGCCGATGTCCAGAACCCGATGGGTAGCAACACAATCGCAACCTACGAAATTGGTCGCACCAACAATGTTGTAAGGACAGGCAAGAAGAGTGGCTCGATAGCACCTAACAGCAGCGAAAACATTTCGGTAAAGGCAAGCGCAACCGAAACTGGTGACTACTCGGCAACCATCAAGTACCGCGCAGCCGTTATGGGTGCTTATTCACGCGACATTGATGTGAACATTTCCGCTGTTGCTCCCGAATGCGACGCCGTACAGCAAATCAGCATCGTAACCGACACATTCCACACCGTTACCCTCGACTGGCAGCCTGTGGAACTCGGCAACTACGAAAGCGTTTCCTACCTTGTATTCAACACCGCTTCGCAGTATGCAATCGACACCGTCAGCGGAACAACCATCACCTACGACGGACTTTCGGTTGGTGAACATTGCTTCAGTGTAATGGCATTGTCGCAGGCCGGCTACACCTGTCTGTCGGCTGCTTCAGACACGGTTTGTGCCGAAATTCAGGACATCCCGTGCAACATTCCGCTTGCTGTGGAGGCAAGAAGCGACGGCGAGTCGATATTCCTAACATGGAACAAGCCTGTGGGTGTCGAATATTTCCGCGTTCACAGGAATGATGAAGCCGAAGATATAGTCCTGTACGATGACAATTACACAGACTCGAATGTTGTCCCCGAAATCGAATATTGCTACACAATCACTGCTTATTTTGAGGATGGCATTTGCAACGAGTTGGTAGCTACAGCTTGCTCAAAGATTGTTTCAGGCTTGTGTGCCGATGCTCCTGTGCTTTATGTAGAAGCATTTGGCGGTTCGATTGCCCTCAGTTGGACTGGCAATGGCGATTCGTACAGCTATAGGATTTTTAGGAACAATCTTCCGATAGGCCTTACAACCGATACAACATACTATGACAATGTTGCGCGTGGCTTCGAGTATTGTTACAAGGTAGAAAGCCTTTGCGAGTATGGAATGTTCGTATATTCAGACGAGGAATGTATATTCATTGAGGAAGCTAGTGATGAGGAAGACGAAAATGCTATCGAGGAATGGACAGCCGACAACCTGACCGTTTACCCGAACCCGACCTACGGACAGTTCTTCATTGAAGGACCGCGCATTGCTACCGTGATGATATATAATGCATCTGGGCAACTCGTTGCCGAAATTGACAACACCGAATCCGAGCGAATCTCCATTGATTGCTCTGGCTGGAATCCAGGACTATACAATATCCGTATAATATCTACAGAAGGTCAAGCTGCAACAAGGAAGGTGTCGGTATTCAGGTAAAATGTTTGATATGTATGGGTTGGTTTAAAACCTGCCCATGCATATTTTGAACAACTTGTAACTCAGAAACGGGCGCACTTGTGCTGCTATGCACTGCGATGTGTTGAGCAGTAGCCGAAACAAGGTTCTCGAAGTGAGCTTGTCGAAGCAGCCCACAGAAACCCAGAAACAATTAGAAACGGCGCCAGCCATTCAAACCTAGAAACTGCGTCAGCGCCAATCTGGCGTAGCCATTAACAGGGGTTGTTAAAAAATAGGCATATCATGATATGCTATACAACATTTTATGCTAAAATTTTACATATTTTTGCAATAGTCGGAAGACTATTATTTTTTTTATGATGTAACTCAAACTGCTAACATTTAAAATATTACGATTTATGATTTACTCACACGAAGTGCAACATATGTGTTGCGTGAAAAAAGGTCCAAACCATGGTCCGGCTCCCATTCCAGAAGAAGGCAAATGGGTAAAGGTCAAGGAAGTAAAGGACATATCAGGCTTGACACACGGCATCGGCTGGTGTGCACCACAGCAGGGAGCCTGCAAACTTACGCTCAACGTAAAGGATGGTATTATTGAGGAAGCATTGGTTGAAACCATCGGATGCTCGGGAATGACACATTCGGCAGCTATGGCTGGCGAAATCCTCGTAGGAAAGACTTTGCTCGAAGCTCTCAACACCGACCTCGTATGCGATGCTATCAATACCGCAATGCGTGAACTTTTCTTGCAAATTGTTTATGGTCGTACCCAGTCGGCATTCTCCGAAGGAGGACTTGTAATTGGTGCTGGACTCGAAGACTTGGGCAAGGGACTTCGTTCGCAGATTGCAACAATGTTTGCTACCAAAGAAAAAGGCGTTCGCTACCTCGAAATGGCAGAAGGTTATGTTACCAAGATTGCTCTCGACGAAGACGATGAGGTATGTGGTTACGAATTTGTTCGCCTCGGTGTTATGATGGACCTTATAAAGAAAGGTACCGATGCCAACGAAGCTCTCAAGAAGGCAACTGCAAGTTATGGTCGTTTCTCAAAGGAACAGGGCGCAGTGAAATTCATTGACCCAAGAATCGAATAAACATAGAATTTACAAACCAATAAAAAATTGGCAATTATGTTAAGAGAAGTAAAATTTGAAAGTCAAGAACGCCGCATGGAGAATATTACCAAAGTTCTCAACTCATACGGCATAGCTTCTATTGAAGAAGCAAACAAGATATGCGACCAGTACGGAATCGACCCATACCTCGAATGCGAACAGACACAGAACATCTGCTTCGAGAACGCAAAGTGGGCTTATGTAGTTGGCGCATCAATAGCAATCAAGAAAGGATGCAAGACTGCTGCTGAAGCTGCTGAGGCAATCGGTGAAGGTCTGCAGGCATTCTGCATAAAAGGTTCTGTAGCCGATGACCGCAAGGTAGGTCGCGGACACGGCAACTTGGCCGCTCGTCTGTTGAGCGAAGAAACCCAGTGCTTTGCTTTCCTCGCAGGCCACGAATCTTTTGCGGCTGCCGAAGGTGCAATTAAGATTGCTGAAATGGCAAATAAGGTTCGCAAGAATCCGCTTCGCGTTATCCTCAACGGACTTGGCAAGGATGCTGCAATGATAATTTCGCGTATCAACGGTTTCACATATGTGCAGACCGAGTTCGACTACTACAGCGGAGAACTTAAGGAAGTACGACGCAAGGCTTATTCCAACGGACCGCGCGCAAAGGTCAACTGCTATGGTGCCGATGATGTTCGCGAAGGTGTTGCAATAATGTGGAAGGAAGATGTTGATGTGTCGATAACTGGCAACTCTACCAACCCGACTCGTTTCCAGCACCCGGTTGCAGGAACCTACAAGAAGGAAAGAATACTTGCTGGTAAGAAATATTTTTCGGTTGCATCAGGTGGCGGAACAGGCCGTACACTTCATCCTGATAACATGGCAGCTGGTCCCGCATCATACGGTATGACCGACACAATGGGGCGTATGCATTCCGATGCTCAGTTTGCAGGTTCTTCATCTGTTCCGGCTCATGTCGAGATGATGGGGTTCCTCGGTATGGGCAACAACCCAATGGTTGGCGCAACAGTAGCCGTAGCCGTATCGGTTGAGGAAGCAATGAAAAAGTAATTTCATGCAGGCATAAAAGCAACAAAAGGAAGTCCTTGGGGGCTTCCTTTTGTATTGAATGTCGAACAATAATATTTCACTAATGAAGAATGCGAAATCGACGACAAAGGTATATTCATTTTTTTTCACAACAAAGCAAAATTTTACATTTTTAACACAAAAATTACATATATATCAACCAAAAATTGCATAATATATAATTATTATATTTGTTTGAACATATTGTTGGGTTGTACATTAGGCTTTTTTTGCAAAAACAATAAAAAATCAAAAATCAAACCTAATACATTGATTTTAAATGATATATTATAAATAATTTTTTTGAATCATTGAACACATGAACATCCGAATCATCGAATCATTGAACCTTCAAACAACGTGAACGGCGTACTTCGACTTCCCTTCGACAGGCTCAGGGGGGCGGCTCAGCACAAGTAGCCCTCAACGAAGTTAACCTTTAGCTCGGCGTAAGCCAAACTTAGAAACTTTCAAACGGCGTAGCCACAGAAACGGCTTTTGCCCACATAAACCTTCCTTTAACATCCCATGTTTTATAAATTTGACATGATATTGCATTGTGGTTTAAACATAAATTTTAGTTTTGCATTTTGGAAAAAACTGATATTATGCGTGAATATTTAAGGAAAATTTTGCTGTGCTCGCTTTGCCTGCTGGGATTTTCGGCTTCATCTGTCTATGCAACCCATGTATTTGGGTCAGCCAAGGAGTATGCCAATAGCGAACTGGTGTTTTACCGTTATCAGGACAGGATAACTTACATGAAAGAAGAAGTTTTCCGCTTGAAGGTAGATGCCGAGGGAAATTTTGATGCTAGTTTCGGAATCGACAGAATTACATACTTGTTCGCCGAATTTGGCGTGTACTATGTGTATTTTTATGCCGAGCCGGATGGCAATTATGAAATCGTATTGCCCGAATATGTTGAGAGAACAAATGCCGAACTTTTCAATTCGTATTTCGAACCTACAGAAATGCATCTCGGCATTAAGAACATGAAGGATACCGACCTCAATTATCTTATCATGGACTTCGACTACTATTTCAACCGCTACTACGACCTCCGAATGGAAGATTTGTATATCAAAGGGTTGAAAACCGATGTTGATACCTTTATAAATAACATTAATGCCCGTTATAAGAAATGCAACAATACTTATTTCCAGCAGTATAGGCGTTATCGCATTGCCGCGCTAAAGGAAATGGTTACAAAGCGCGAATACGAATCCGCATTGGTTTATTCCTACTACTCGAACAAGGAAATATTATATGACAATCCAGCCTACATGGATCTTTTCAACTCGATTTACAACAACTATTTCGACAACTACCTTGTTTCGCCTGGCGGTGCCGATTTGTATAGGGTTATAACATACGGACATAGCATTTCGTTGCTTCACAAACTTATCGGGTCTAATCCCAAGCATAAGCGCAAGCAATTCCGCGAACTCGTCATGCTTAAAGGTCTGAACGATGCCTTTGCTAACGACAACCTGCAGTGGCTTCCGCTCTTGCTGACACTTGACTCGCTTTATATCACAACGGAATATCCAATTCATCAGCAAATTGCTCAGAATATTGCCGACAATTCGCTTACTATGGCAAAGGGGACAGTAGCCTTGCCTTTTGAACTTCCCGACACAATGGACAACATGTTGTCGCTCAACGATTTCAAGGGAAAATATCTCTATCTTCAGTTCGCCAATACGCAGACTTATTCTTCCGCTGCCGAGTTTGATGTGCTGAAGCGCGTATACAACCGCTATAAGGGGCTATGCATATTTGTTACAATCCTTACCGACAGCGACAGGGAGAAGGCTAAAAAGTTTATTGCCGACAATTCACTCAATTGGACTTTCCTTTTTGCCGATGTAAACAGCAAGGTAATATCCGACTACAAGGTAAGAGCATATCCTACCTATTATTTAATAGATCCTAAGGGTGTATTGGTAATGTCTCCTGCACCATCGCCTGCCGAAAATTTTGAAAAATATCTCTTTAAGATAATCGAAAATCAGAAGAGAAAGAAATAATGGATTTCAAAAATATCTTGTTGTCAGATTTTATGTGGCTGTTATGGGTTTGCTAAAATAAGCCTGCATTATGCAAGCAAACATAGGTGTCTAGTTTGGAAGCTTTATTTGATTTTCTTTGCAATCTCTTCTATAACTTCAGGATAATGCTTGTATTCAAGCGCATGAACCTTGTTGGCAATGTCGTCTGGAGAGTCTGACGGGTCAATTGCAACCTTTGCCTGAAAGACTGTACTGCCCTTGTCGTAGTTGCCGTCAATCAGGTGGATGGTAATTCCAGTTTCGGTTTCTCCGCTTTGCTTAACTGCTTCGTGTACATGCATGCCGTACATTCCCTTTCCGCCAAACTTGGGCAATAGCGCAGGATGTATATTTACGATTCGGCTTGGATAAGCATCAATTAGGTATTGCGGAACCAGCCAGAGGAATCCGGCTAGAACTATCATGTCGATGTCATGCTTTGCGAGGTAATCCATTATCCTTTTCCCATCATTGAAATCGGCTCGGTTGAATGTCATTGAATCGAGGTTTAGGCGTTTTGCACGCTCAAGTACGAAGGCATCGGGCTTATTGCAGAGTACACAGACAGGTTTTGCTGTGGTTTTCCCATTGAAGTAATTTGCTATGTTTTCGACATTAGTTCCTGAGCCAGAGGCAAATAGCGCAATTCTTATCATTTTGTCCATTGTTGTGTCCTTTATGTTTGATTATCAATGCAAAGTACATCAAAAAAAATGGCAATGGCAAAAAAGAATTAAAAAAGTTTGACTATCTAAAATGTATTTAGTTATTTTGCACCGATTTTTTTTTAATGATTTTTATTAACTAAAATTTACGATTTATGTCAGACATTGCATCTAGAGTAAAAAGTATTATCGTTGAGAAATTGGGCGTTGACGAAGCCGAAGTAACACCGGAAGCAAGTTTCATTTCCGATTTGGGTGCTGATTCGTTGGATACAGTTGAATTGACAATGGAATTCGAAAAAGAATTTGGTGTTGAAATTCCTGATACAGAAGCAGAAAATCTTACAACAGTAGGTGCTGCAATAGCCTACATAGAAGCACAATTGCAGAAATAATTTATGGAGTTAAAGAGGGTTGTAGTAACCGGTATGGGCGCAATATCGCCCGTAGGTCTGACAAGTCGTGAGACATGGAACAATGTCAAGGACGGTGTCAGCGGGGCTGCACTTATAGATACATACGACACCTCTACTTCAAAGACCAAGTTTGCTTGCACAGTTAAGAATTTCAAGCCCGAACAATATTTCGACCGCAAGGAACTTCGCAAGCTCGACAGATTCTGCCAGTTTGCCCTGATATCCTCCGACGAAGCCATTAAGGACAGCAATATCGATTTAGATACCATCGACAAGACAAGAGCTGGAGTTATTTGGGCATCGGGAATCGGCGGTTCAAATACAATTTTCGGTGAAATATTAGATTATGCAGGCAGTGCAGTTTCGCGGTTCTCTCCCTTCTTTATACCAAAGATGATAGCCGACATCGCAGCCGGAACAATATCAATAAGGTATGGACTTATGGGGCCGAACTACAATACTGTATCGGCATGTGCTTCATCGGCAAATGCTATAATCGATTCTGTAAACCTTATCCGTCTTAATATGGCCGACATGATTGTCACTGGCGGTTCCGAAGCATCGGTTAACGAAGTCGGAATGGAAGGTTTCCAGTCGATGCAGGCTATGTCGAAAAACAACGATGAATACCTGTCGGCATCACGCCCGTTCTGTGCTACGCGCGACGGATTCGTGATGGGCGAAGGTGGTTGTGCATTAGTGCTCGAGGAATACGAACATGCCTTGGAGCGCGGTGCAAAAATTTATGCAGAAATAGTGGGTATTGGCCTTTCAGCCGATGCCTACCATATTACTGCACCTCATCCCGAAGGACTTGGCGGTGTAATTGCCATGACAAACGCATTGAAGAATGCAGGTATCAATCCTGACAAAATCGACTACATCAATGCACATGCAACATCAACGCCTATCGGCGACTTGCCAGAAATAATTGCAATCCAGAAAGTTTTTGGCGAACATGCATACAAACTGAACATCAGTTCAACAAAGTCGGAAGTAGGACATCTTTTAGGAGCTGCAGGTGCAATCGAATCCATGTTCTGCATCTTCTCTATAAACGAAAGCATTGTGCCTCCGACGATAAACCATAAACAATTCGACGAGAAAATTGACCGTAACTTGAACCTTACCTTACATAAGGCTCAAACCCGTAATGTTGACTACGCCATGTCGAACGCATTCGGATTCAGCGGACACAATACATCCATCATTTTCAAAAAAATGGACAAATAATGTTTCTATCCTTTCTTTTTAGGAAGAGAAATCCCAAGGATGAAAAATTAAGGAAGCAGCTCGAAAGATTTCTTGGATTCAAACCCAAGGAAATCATGCATTATAAAATGGCTTTGCGCCACGCTTCGGCAAACTTGAAGCAAAAGGAAATCCGTTACAACAACGAGCGCTTGGAGTTTCTCGGTGACTCTGTAATAAGCACGATTGCCAGTTCGATGCTCTACGAGAAATATCCGAATGCACCCGAAGGCATACTTACTGTTTTGCGTTCCATGCTCGTTAGCCGCAAAAGCCTTAACCGCGTGGCATCCGAACTCGAACTGAAACGATTCATGCAATACAAGGAATCGAAAAACAACGACGAGAAAAATATTACAGGCAACTCGTTCGAAGCATTGGTTGGCGCTATATACATGGACCGTGGTTATAAGGAATGTGAAAAATTTGTAAGAAATATTTTCATCCGTTTCTTCGATGTCGATAACCTGATGAAGCACAACAGCGATTATAAGTCGCGGTTATTACAATATTCTCAAAAAGAAAAATTTCCTCTCGTAATCGATACTTTTGAGAGCATGGAGTCGTGCGAGAAACTATACCATTTCGTCACGGAAATATGTATAAACGATAAGTTTGTATCAACAGGCAAGGGCTGGACAAAAAAAGAAGCAGAGCAAAAAGCATCTTACGAAGCACTTAAATTCTTGGGCAGAGAATAGCTACACCGAAAAAAGTTTTTCGGTATTCGCAAATAAATGCTAACTTTGCACGATTTTTTAACTTATGTAATGAAGCAGAAGACTGTAGCTGGAGAAATAAGCCTAAGCGGAATGGGATTGCATCTCGGGAAGATGTCAACCTTAACAGTGAAGCCTGCCAAACCCAATAGCGGATATGTTTTTGTAAGGACTGACTTGGAGGGGAAGCCTCATGTAAAGGCTATTGCCGACAATGTCAATGCAACTTCAAGAGGTACGACCTTAGAGGAAAATGGAGTCAGCATAAGCACCATCGAGCACCTTATGGCAGCAACATACGCAATGGGCATCGACAATGCCGAATTTCATATCGATGGACCGGAAGTTCCAATCCTAGATGGCAGTTCGAGACTTTATGTTGAAGAGTACAAAAAGGTTGGACTAGTTGAACAAGATGCCGACTTAAAGGTTCTTGACATTGAAGAACCTTTGAAGTATTCCAACGAAAATGGAACTGAAATAACACTTTACCCAGCCGACAAATATTCAGTTAAGGTTCTTGTTGACTATGGCAAGGCTATGTCTCCTCAGACAGCAGAACTTATTGACATTTCGAATTTTGCAACAGAAATAGCAAGTTGCAGGACATTTGTTTTCCTCAGCGAAATAGAACCTTTGCTCAAGATGAACCTCATAAAGGGCGGAGACCTCGACAATGCTATAGTTGTAGTTGACAAAGTTTTGCCACAGAGCGAGTACGACCGCATCGCTGCCCTTTGTGGAAAGGATAGCATGAAAGCACAAGAAGGTGGTATATTGAACAACTTAAAATTGCAGTTCGACAACGAACCAGCACGGCATAAGTTGCTCGACATAATTGGCGACCTAGCTCTGTGCGGATTCCGATTCAATGCAAGGATTGAAGCCACAAGACCAGGACATTTCGCCAACACAGAGTTTTCAAAACAACTAAGACAATATTTTAAATCAAGATAATTTAATATGAATCAACCGCTTGCATTTGTACATCCGTCGGCGAAAATAGCCGAAAATGTGATAATAGAGCCGTTTGCATATATCGAAAAAAATGTCGAAATAGGAGAAGGTACCTGGATTGGTCCTCACACTACTATACTTGAAGGCGCAAAGATTGGTAAAAATTGTAAGATTTTCCCTGGAGCAGTAATCGCTGCAATACCGCAGGACTTGAAGTTCAAAGGAGAAAAGACAACAGCAGAAATAGGAGACAATACTATGATTCGCGAATGCGTAACTGTAAGTCGCGGAACAATGGCGAAAGGTCGCACTATAATTGGCTCCAACTGCTTGATAATGGCTTACTGCCATGTCGCTCACGACTGCGTTGTTGGAAACAATGTTATTTTGGTTAACGGAGCAACTCTTGCAGGCGAAGTCGTAGTTGACGACTATGCTATTCTCAGTGCCAATACTCTTGTTCATCAGTTCTGCCACATTGGGGCACACACCATGTTTGCTGGCAACTCGCTAGTAGGCAAAGATGTTCCTCCATATATTCGAGCAGCAAGAAATCCGCTGGCTTATTCGGGTGTAAATTCTATAGGACTCCGCCGTCGAGGATTTACTAACGAGATGATAAACAACATTCAGGATATATATAGGGTGCTGTATAACAAGGGTATGAATGTAAGTCAGGCGCTAGAGTATATCGAAAATGAACTGCCAGCCACCAAGGAACGCGATGAGATTGTCCTTTTCCTTCGCAATTCCAATAGGGGAATCATCAGGGGAACAGGAGAAAAGGAGTAGTATCCTCGTGTGATATAACAAAAAAGGTAGCCATCGGCTACCTTTTTTTCGTTCATTTACAATCAGTTATCAGAATCGGACTCCAAATCCTCCCTTTATCATCGCATCCATTCCGATATTTGTCTCAACAACACCAAAAATTCTGTCGTTTCCGACACGAACTCCAAGAACAGTCAAGTTGAAAGCAAAAAGTGTTGAAGAAACACTTGAACCCTGCTTGTTGTCATCGAAAATGAACGCAACGCCAAGATCAATTCCAGAATACAATTTTACATATTTCCTATTGAGATACGAAAACTGCACACTCGGCATAATCGATAGTGTTGATGTATTGTAGTGATTTACGAGAGCGTCTGTAGTGTCGTAAATTGAAGTCGTCAGACCTTCATAAACAATTTTTGCACCCGGGCGAAACCATTTGTTTACCTGATAATAGTAGTCGAGTCCGTATGTTCCGATGAACTTTGTATCGGTTCTGTAATTTTTCGATATACCATTGCCGACACCCTCTATTACAACCTTGAACAAGTCGAATATACCACCAAAAGCAGATACTGTACCTATGCTAGTGGAAATTTCATTTCTAGGAGCCAAGCTATAGTCATATATATCCTCAGATTTAGATTCTGGCATTGCGTCCTGTTCCTGTGCTGATGTGAAATTCGGCATAATTGCTAATACTGATATTGCCAAAGCAATAGTTATTACCTTCGTTTTCATATCTTTTCCTCCATTTAAAATGTTTGTAGGCATGACATTTTCAAAAACTATTCCATTTTATAAAATTCAAAATCTGCGCAAGTTTACAATTTTTTTACGACAGCACGAATAATATCTTGCATCTATCTGCATTTGCATCAAGAAAAACGAATCAAAGTTTGCATATTATTTTTTAACTTTGCATTCTATAATCATTATTGAGATGAATGAATATTCAGCAAAGGAAATCGCCGACATGCTCGGTGGAACAGTCGAAGGCAACGGCTCGGTCATGATTTCGAAATTCGCAAGAATTGAATACGGAGAATCGGGAGCTATTTCGTTTTTAGCAAACCCCAAATATGAGCAATACATATATACAAGCAAGGCTTCGGCTGTGATTGTAAACAACAATTTTGAACCTCATGGAGAAATTTCAGCAACTTTGATTCGCGTTCCAGATGCTTACAAGTCGGTTGCTGATTTGCTTCACATATATGCAGTCAAGCAGACTCCGAAAGGTCGAGAAATGCGTAGCAAAATTCACCGCACAGCAAAGATTGGCAAAGGATGTTACATTGGTGGCTTCGCCTACATCGACAAAAATGCTGTTCTGGGCGACAATGTGCAGGTTCATCCGTTGTGCTATGTCGGCAAGAATGTGAAGATTGGTGACAATACAATATTATATCCGGGCGTGAAGATTTACTACGATTGCGAAATCGGAAAGAATTGCATAATTCACTCCAACGCTGTCATCGGTGCCGACGGCTTTGGCTTTGCGCCGAATCCCGACGGCGAGTTCGAGAAAATCGAGCAGATTGGCAATGTCGTCATCGAGGACAATGTGGAACTTGGTGCGCTTGTTACCATTGACCGTGCAATTGCTGGTTCCACCATAATCCGCCGTGGCGTAAAGCTCGATGACCACAACCATGTGGCTCACAATGTTGAGATTGGCAAGAATACCGTTATGGCTGCACAATGTGGAATCGCTGGTTCGGCAAAGATTGGCGAGAACTGTATGTTCGGCGGTCAGGTGGGTATAGGCCCACACTCCAACATTGCCAACCGCACCAAGATGCAGGCAAAAACAGGAATCGCTGGTACCGTGAAAGAAGAAAACACAGCCCTTATGGGTGCTCCAGCAATGGATGCTCGCAAATATCAGCGCTTGTATGTACGCTTCAAGCAGTTGGACGATATGGCAAAGAAGATAGACCAACTAGAAAAGCAAATTGAGGAGTTGAAGAAAAAGGGTGAATAATGGAAGAAAACAATCTCATATCACTCTCGCAGGCGGTTGAAGTCATTAAGACTGCCATTCTGCAAGGTCAGTACGAAGCAGCAAAGGATGTAAATCGTGTACAACTTGCAGTGTATTATGCTATCGGCAAATACCTGTCGAAGAATACTCGCAACCTTGCATATGGTGCGGGTGCGCTCAAAGCAATCAGCGAACAACTGCGCAAAGAATTGCCTGGGTTAAGAGGGTACTCGGAAACACAATTGAAAGATATGCGCCGATTTTATGAGGCTTGGAATATTTTAGATGGTTCAAATAATTCGTCAGTCGTGACGGACGATTTATTATTACAAGATTCGACGGTTGCAACCGCCGAATGTTTACCGAAAGATTCGACGGTCATGACCGCCGAATTTCAAAATGCTGACAATAAGATAGTTATATATCACGCAATAACAATTCCGAATATTGCAGAATTCCCTGTTGAAGACTTTTTTAAAATTCCCTTTACTCATCATTCACGGATTATATCATTATGCAAGGATATTGATGGTCGCTATTATTACATCCATCGAACCGCAGAGGAACATTTGTCGGTTGATGCACTAGAGAAACTCATCAAACAAAATACCTACGAAAACAGAGAAAAACTTCCGAATAATTTTGTAAAAACAATCTCAAATTCATCAGAAGCCCGTAAGGCAGTAATGATGTTCAAGGATTCCTACTTGCTCAATTTTATCAATGTTGAAGAAATCGGATTGCGCGATAAACAAGATGTTGACGAGCGAGTGGTGGAACAAAATATCGTACATAACATCAAGAAATTTATCATGACCTTCGGAAGAGATTTTTCTTTCATTGGAAATCAGTATCACCTTGAAGTATATGGCGTAGATTTTTTCCCTGATTTGCTCTTCTTTAATCGTGAACTGAACGCGTTGGTCGTTATTGAACTCAAAACCGATGAATTCAAATCATCTTATCTTGGTCAGTTGACTACTTATTTGCGAATTCTTGATGACCATGTAAAGAAACCGCACGAGAATCCGTCCATTGGAATAGTCCTCTGTAAATCTGCTAATAAGGAATTCGTTGAATATGTTATTCAGGATTATCAGAAACCTATGGGTGTTGCCACATATAAAACTGCCGATGATATGCCCGAAAATCTTCGTAAGGCATTGCCAAGCATTGACGATTTGAAAAGTATATTGGCTGGAGATAAAAATTTCGAAAAATGAAATCCCTGCTTGAAAGAATCTCACAAAATGCCAACTTCGACTTGCTGTCGGATTTGCTGACGAAAGATGATCCTAAAAAGTTGTTGCTCAAAGGACTTGCAGGTTCGGCAAAGTCGTTTGCAGTGGCAGCAACATTCGCCCGTACAGGCGGGACAATCTGCGTGCTGCTACCCGACAAGGAAAGCGCATCGTATTCGTACGACGACCTTGTGAGCATACTCGGCGACGAGTCGGTAATGTTCTACCCGAGTGCTTTCCGCCGTTCCATCGAGTATATGAAGGAAAACAAGTCCAACATAGTGATGCAGACCGAAGTGCTTTCGCGCCTCAACGCCACTCGCAAGGGATTTGTTATCGTCACTTATCCAGAGGCGGTGATGGAGAAGGTAATCCGTACCCGCGAACTCTCACGCAACACATTCAATATCAGTACTGGCGACAACCTATCTATGGAAAAACTCATAGATGTGCTGAACGACTGGAATTTCAGTCGCGACGACTTTGTATTCGAGCCAGGAAGTTTTGCTGTGCGCGGTAGTCTTATTGATGTGTTCTCGTACGGAGCAGAAAGGCCTTACCGCATTGATTTCGACGATGATACAATTGAAAAAATCCGCGAGTTCGACCCCGAAACCCAAAGTTCGACCGACAAATTGCGCAAAATCCGCATCATACCCAATATTTACGACAAGCAAACCGTAGAGGATAGAATTTCGTTTTTCGAATTCATGAACAGGGATTTTTCACTTTGGATTGACTCTCCCGACTATGTAACCGACAGTATAGAAAAGAATTACAAGCTGGCAGAAACCCGTTACGCGGAAATTTCTGAAAAAGAAATTTTAGACGAGGAAACCTATATCATCAATCCAAAGTCGAATCTAATTGACCATGAACAGTTTGAGGCAGAAGCGAGTAGTCGTACCGTTGTGGAAATGTCATCGCGGTCGTTTTTCTCGGCAACAACTGAAATCCAGTTTGCCACCGAACCGCAGCCTGCTTTCAGCAAGCAGTTCGACCTGCTGATTTCCAACTTGAAGCAAAATGCCGAAAACGGATTCGACACCTATATATTAAGCACCAACGAAAAGCAGTTGCAGCGTCTGCGCGACATTTTTACCGACAAGGGCGAAAATCCTGATTTCAAAGGAATTGGCGCATCGTTGCACGAGGGTTTTGTCGATAGTGACACCAAGACCTGCGTTTATACCGACCATCAGATTTTCGAGCGCTACCATCGCTACACAACAAAGAGCATATCGAAACCCAATGCGCTTACAATCCAAGATTTAAAAACCTTGAATCCAGGCGATTACATTGTGCATGTTGACAATGGAATCGGGCGTTTTGTTGGATTGCAGAAGATTAACCACAATGGGCGTATGCAGGAAGTTGTCACTCTGTCGTATGGCGAAAACGATTTGCTGTATGTCAACATACATTCCTTGCACCGCATATCCAAGTACCGCGATAAGGATGGCGAGCCGCCTGTTATACATAGACTTGGTTCTGGACATTGGAAACGATTGAAGGAGCGCACCAAGAAGAATATAAAGGACATAGCCCGCGACTTGATTTTGCTTTACGCAAAACGGCGCGAGCAGAAAGGCTTTGCGTTTTCGCCAGATTCGTACATGCAGGTCGAGTTGGAGTCATCGTTCATGTACGAGGATACGCCCGACCAGAGCAAGACCAACGACCTGATAAAGGCCGACATGGAATCGGAAGTGCCGATGGATCGCCTTGTATGTGGCGATGTGGGTTTTGGAAAAACAGAACTTGCAATCCGCGCGGCTTTCAAGGCAGTGGTGGATGGAAAGCAGGTGGCTGTGCTTGTGCCGACAACAATTCTTGCATTGCAGCACTACCAGACTTTTTCGGAACGACTGAAAAATTTCCCTGTAACAGTTTCATACATAAGTCGTTTGAAGTCGGCAAAGGAAATCCGTGAAACACTTGCCGACCTCAAGTCGGGCAAGATAGATATTATTATAGGTACGCACAAGCTTGTAGGCAAGTCGGTGGAATTTAAGGATTTGGGACTTTTGGTTGTCGATGAGGAGCAAAAGTTTGGTGTTTCGGTGAAAGAAAAAATCAAGCAGTTGAAGGTAAATATTGATACTCTGACACTTACGGCAACGCCAATTCCGCGAACATTGCAGTTTTCGCTTATGGGAGCAAGGGATTTGTCGGTAATAACTACGCCTCCGCCCAATCGTCAGCCAATAGCGACCGAACTACATGCATTTAACAACGATACAATCCGCAATGCAATTTATTACGAAGTTGGTCGCAACGGACAGGTTTTCTTCGTTCACAATCGCATACAGAACATATATGAGGTTCAGAACCAGATTGCTAGGATTTGTCCCGAGGTGAAAACCGTTGTAGCGCACGGGCAGATGGGTGGCGAGGAACTCGAAAAAATAATCCTCGACTTCATGCGTGGCGACTACGATGTGCTAATTAGTACCGCAATTGTGGAAAACGGAGTTGACATTCCAAACGCCAATACAATCATAATCAACAATGCCAACAACTTTGGTCTCAGCGACTTGCATCAACTTCGCGGACGAGTTGGACGAAGCAATCGCAAGGCATTCTGTTATCTGCTCACACCTCCGTTGGATTTGCTCACACCCGATGCACGCCGCCGTTTGAAGGCAATAGAGGAGTTCTGCGAACTAGGCAGCGGAATAAACATCGCTTTGCAAGACCTTGACATTCGCGGAGCAGGAAATATCCTCGGCAGCGAGCAGTCAGGCTTCATTGCCGACATTGGTTTCGAAACCTATAACAAGATTCTGAATGAAGCCATTGATGAACTGAAGGAGACTGAGTTCCACGATGTTTTCAAGGACGAGGAAAATGCCAGCAAGCCTGTAGTTCGCGACTGCATAATGGAAACAGACCTCGACCTCATGATTCCAGATTACTATGTATCAAGCACATCGGAACGAATAAAGCTGTACCGCCAGATGGACGAACTGAAAGACATGCAGGAGTTGGAGAAATTCCGCGACATGCTTGTCGACCGCTTTGGCAAGATTCCAGATGAAACTGAGAAAATGTTCGATATGGTGAAATTACGCTGGACTGCGGTACGCCTTGGCTTCCAGAAGATTGCAATAAAGAACGGTGTATTCCTCGGCTATTTCCCGCAGGACCAGAAGTCGGAATATTACTCATCCAAACTCTTTATTTCAATATTACAATTTGCCCAGAACAATCCGCGCAACCTTACCGTAAAACAACACAACGAACGACTGATTATGAGGCTGGAAGGCATTAGCAATCTGTCGCAGATTGTGAACTTTATGACGAGGATGGAGGAAGAAGTAATGAACAATGGATAATTGACAATGAATAATGGACAATTATCAAACCATTTCAAACAACTAGAAACCTAGAAACATATAAACTTAAAAATTATGATTCGCATACCATTATTGAAAGACCGTCATAACCACCTATTTTCGTATGGTTCGCTTGCTACGGCAACCGACCTGTTCAAGGTAAGGACAGAGGAAGATGCCATAAGGCAACTATCGCAACTTCCGCACGACAGAATTAATGTCGCAATGGGATGGTTCGATTCGTATTTCACATTCTCAGAGGAAAACCTCGATAAACTTCCTCCGATAATAATCTGCAATAATTCGTTGCACAACTACATTTTCAACACCGAGGCGGGCAAGGTCATAGAGGAACAGTACAACGAGTGGTTTGTGAACTGCAAAAACCAGAACTGGATAGAACGCAACACCATGCAGGTGCTGACTTTCATTGCAAAGATATTCGGCTTCAACCGCGAAACTTTTGAGCGAAGCATCAAAAAGAATCTTTCGCTTGGAGTGTGCTTCGCCGCTGACATGTATGTGTGCAACAACGATATTTTTGAGTTTCTTGCCACAAACGACTGCTCCAATGTTACCGAGGTATGGACATCACCGCAAAACTATCCGCTACTGCCCGAAAGGTACAAGAAAGTCTGCCGTGGCGTAAAACTTTTTGCCGATGGCGCCTGCGGAGCATCAACCGCTGCAATTTCCGAATATCGCAATGGTGGAAATCCGTTTATGACCTATACCGATGCTGAACTTACAGAACTTCTCGAACAAATAGTTTCGTACCGCAGTGCAATGGCAATACACTGTATCGGTGAAAATGCAATAGAACAGGTACTAAAATGCCTTGATGGAGTTTTGAGTCATTCGCCCGATATGTTTATCCGTCTGGAACACACCCAATTTATTACCGAACAACAGGCCAAGAAAGCACGCGACCTGAACCTCACATTGAGCATGCAGCCAAACTTCAACATGGACAGCATCGACTATTCCGACCGACTGACAAAGTCATATTGTGAACGCAACGACCCATTCAGGATGCTAATTGACAAGGCAGGGTTTAAAATGGGTGAAAACCTAGTGCTTGGCTCCGATGGAATGCCAACTGGTGTATTTGGTTCGTTGCCAGCAAGCCTCTTCCCTCCTGTTCCTGGACAACAGTTAACCCTTGATGAATATGTGGCAGGATATTGCACAGACAATTTCGACAAGGGGCACATTGAGGTGGAAATCGACAATGCCAACAAAAAAGTTGACATGAAAGTGGTTGTAAACGAATAAAAGTAAAGCACTATGAAAATTATCTGCATAGGAATGAACTACAAGGCGCACATCGCGGAACTGAACCTTCCGTACCCAGAAGCGCCGATATTTTTCATGAAACCAGATTCCTCGCTATTGAAGAGCAACAAGGTTTTCTTTATTCCCGACTGGACAAACGATCTGCAATACGAGGTAGAGGTTGTGTATCGTATATGCCGTCTGGGAAAGCACATACAGAAGAAATTTGCACACCGCTACTACGATGCTGTGGCTCTTGGACTTGACCTTACCGCCCGTGACCTGCAGAACGAATGCCGTCAGCGCGGACTGCCGTGGGAAATTTGCAAGGCGTTCGATGGTTCGGCTGTGCTTTCGGAATTTGTTCCGCTTGATGAATTGCCCGACAAAAACAGCATTGATTTCCGATTGCTACGAAACGAAGTAGAAGTGCAACATGGCAATACTTCCGACATGCTTTTTACCATTGATGACATCATTGAGCATGTATCGAAATATATGACCTTGAAAACTGGCGACCTAATTTATACAGGCACACCGATTGGCGTAGGCAAACTCGAAATCAACGACAAACTGAAAGCCTACATGGGCGATTTAAAATTAATTGACATGAAGGTGAAATGAGAAAAAATTGGGCAGTATTAAAACCTGCCCAATTTTTTTCATCTCCCAGGCAACGAAAATAGACTTTCAGTTGTCATATATATTGAATAATTTTATATTTTTGCAAATGGTTAAAAGATAATATACTATGAGACAAATCGTTACATTATTGATGATGTTCGTGAGCCTTGCGGTTTTTGCGCAGGAACGCGTTCATGTGGGCGATATTTATTGCACCGACAACACAACGGTGTCGCCTGATGATTTTGCCACAAGCGGCAAAACCGCACTCGGAGTGGTCTTTTTTGTTGACAATTCGCAGCAACACGGCTGGGCTCTTGCTCTTAACGATGCTGGTTCGGGAACCATGACATGGGGCAACACAGGAAGCATTTGCTACCTGAACAGCTACAACAACAATCCCCAATTGGTAAATGCCGATACCATTGGCTCTGCCAGATGCGACTCCATTGTGCGTACAGCACAGATTCTCGGCTGGACATTGGCAGATTACTCATCAGCAGTAAATGCAGCCATGCAATGTGGTGCTGGCTGGTATCTGCCGTCGATGGGACAACTTGCTGTCCTATACGGCAATATGCCCGAAATAAATGCAGCATTAGATGTAATAGACGGCAGCAGCAAGATGAACGGACGGCAATACTGGTCGTGCACCGAGGAAAATTACGGCGTAATAAGTGCTTGGGTACTAAACTATAATGGTGAAGCCTTAGCAACACCCAAAGGAACTGCCGCAAATGTAAGAGCAATTAGAAACTTTTAAAACCTAGGACTATGAAAAAGATATTATTAGCAATCATGATATTGATGCCAGTACTGGCATTTGCACAAAGATACCATATTGGAGATACCGTATATTCTCCAGCAAACGAAAAAGCAGTTGTCTTCTATGTATTCGACGATGGCAACCACGGCTGGGCTGTTTCGCTTACCGATTGCCCAGATACAAAATTCTGGTCGGTCGCAGGAAATTGCATTACTGTTGGTGTTCCTCCAGCAACAGACCCGGTAATTCCTTTGCTTTTCCCACGAATTTCAGTTTCTGCAAACACTATATATGGATATTCTCCTTATATGGAAAACATTGAGGGTTGGATGGCATCAAATGAACTACATAATTTTGCAGAAGCAAGATACCACTCTGGTGCATACGGAATGTATCCTGCCTTTTATGCCGGTGATTTCGACAACGGATGGTACATTCCTACAGCAGGACAGATGAGAAAACTATACTCATCGGAAATCCTAGTCAAAAATACTGTTATTGGGCTTGGTGGCAGATGGCTGCAAGGAAGAAAATATTGGACAGCGACAGTTGCAAACGATTCTTGTCCAATTACCTTGAAAGGAAATTCAGGAAAGTTGGAACCAACACATATTGGTCAAGCGTATTATGTGCGACCAATCCGCAACTTTGGTTTTGTCAGCAATATTGTGAAGGATAGATACTTTTGCCGTGGCGACAAGGTTGTAGAACTAGGTTACAACTTTTTTGCAGAAAACGACACGCTAATTTCCCGCACCTACACATCATATCAGGGATTCGACAGCATTGTCAGCATTAATGTACATGTCCTTTCTCCAGAATATGCACTTTCGGGAAATATGTTAGTGTGCATGGGACTTGGAACGGAAATTTCGGTAACTCACGGAGCTGGCTCTTTCAACTATTCGTGGAAAGACGAACTAAATCCAAATGAATCCATCGGTACAGAAAGTTCGCTCGCATTGACTAATGTGACCGAAGGACATCCGTATTCTGTTACCGTAGGCCAGTATTTCCAGCAAGTTGAAAAATATTGTATATCAAATACACCATTTGACATATCAGTTATCGAAACCGATGTCGCAATTAGTGGAGGCGGAATGGTTTGCTACAACTCATCCGAAATATTGAGCGTTCCCGATGATGATAATCTTCAATACACTTGGTATCAACCATCAGCACCCGACAACCACCTTGGCACTGGAAGCACATTCACTACATCAAACCTTACCGCACCTACGACATACGCCGTAAGCGTTAGCGGTGGAACTTGTACCGGTACAGGAAGCATAACGATTAATGTCGCACCAGAATTTACTGTTGCTATAAGTGGCGACAACGCGGTTTGCTACGGCGTAAATGCCAATCTTGTGGCAACGCCAAACAGCAGCAACATGGTAACTTACGCTTGGTTCAATGTAGAAAGCAACGAAATGCTTGGTACACAAAACTCCATTTCGACAGCAAATCTTTACGAAAATTCTCAGTATAGGGTAAATGCAATAAAGACATCGGGTGTTGCACCGTCGGTTGACAATGTTTTCATAGGCGACATAGTAACAAGCAACAACATCGTGGTAAGACCATCAATGTGGATGGAAGCCGAAATACAGAACTTGGAAGCAATTGGCGTTGTATATGCCAAGAACAATGATTCGGTTCGCGTTGTAAGCCTTGACGAATATGCAAATATTCCGTGGGGAGCATCGCGCTTTACAACAGGTCAGTACGCATCCGATTACACCGAAGCCAGAACCAAGATGAACGGCAAGGCAATGACCGATGCGCTTGTGGCATACAACAATTCGCAGGCAAATCCTACTGAAGCAAACTATGTTGCAGCACTTAAGGCTCGCGAAAAAGGTGAAAGCTGGTACTTGCCCGCAGAAGGTGAACTTTATACGCTCGGTACTAACTTGTCAAATGTAAACTATGCAATATCGGCTGCTGGTGGAACGGAGGTTGATGCTAATTCGTACTACTGGTCGGTAACCGAAAAAACGGCAGACCGCGCATGGGCATCATTAGGAACAGGCACCCAGGACGACAGCAAGGCTACTTCGCACATCGTTCGCCCTGTGACCGCATTCACCTATTCCGACCTGATTAGTTTCCGCAATTCGGCAACTTGCCGCGCAAACGACACCCATACCGTAGCCGTAACACCCCAGCAGATTGGCAACGCAACCGCTACTGTAGAACTCGGACAGGCGTACACATATCGCGACAGCACCGCTACATTCACTGATGCCGGAGATTTTGACTTGCAATGGACATTCCACAACGCAGGTAGCTGCGATAGCATTATAAACATTGCGGTCACAGTATTGCCACGAAGCATTACCGTTACTCCATCGGCAAACCAGCACAAGAATTGCGGTCAGACCGACCCGACATTTCAGTATTCACTTTCTGAAGATATTGATGGCGTAAGCGGAAATATTTCACGCGAAGCTGGCGAATCGGTTGGTACATACCAATATACTCTCGGCACACTCGATGCTGGTGACAACTATGTACTTGTCATGAACGAAAGCTCTCCATTATTTGAAATTCTGCCTGCATATAATGATGTAACTATTACGCAATGCAACAGCTACGAATGGAACGGAACAACATACACAGTAAGTGGTGATTATACACAAACGCTCACATCGGTTGCTGGTTGCGACAGCATCGTAACCTTGCACCTTACAGTACATAGTTCCGATACAACATTCATTGATGTCACTTCATGCTACACATATACTTGGCAAAACAATATTTATGGACCGCAAACATATACCGAATCGGGTAATTACACGCGCCGCTTCTGGTCTTATGTTACTGGTTGCGATAGCATTGTTACTCTGCGACTGACGCTTACAGGTACTGTATATAATGATATTTATGCAGAAGCATGCGACTACTACGAGTACAATGGTCGTGAATACATTTACTCTGGAAACTACCAGATTTCGTGGGCACAAACACAGTATGGTTGCGACAGCATTACAACTCTGCATCTTACAATAACCGATTCTCCTGCTGTTCCGCAGGCGACTTCTACACCTAATACATTATGCTCAGGAGGAAGCGATGGTTCGATTACTGTAACATCTCCATTAAATGACAGCTACGAATATTCAATTGATGGCGTTAATTTCCAAAGTAGTCCAGAGTTTACAAATGTTACCGAAGGAACATACACTCTTGTTGTTAGAAACGGAAATTGCTCAAAAGAGACTGAAGTCGTTGTGGAATCGCTTGTTGAACGACCCACAGCTGCAGTAAACACATCAACCGAAATCGCTTGCGAAGGAGAAACCTTGATTATTAGCGCTGAAGGCTCATCGATAGGCGACAACATTTCGTACTCGTGGACTGGTCCAAACGGTTTTGCTAGTACTAACGATTACAATTCCATCTCAAATGCAACAACCGAAAATGCTGGAGAATACCAGCTTACAGTTCACAATAGTGAAACAGGCTGCGACATGACTACAAGCATAAATGTTACTGTAAACGAACCGACATACGGAACAGATGTGCAGTCGGCTTGCGATTCATTGACATGGATAGATGGCATAACTTACTATGATTCAACTGAGAGTCCAACATTTACGCTCACAAATGCCAACGGTTGCGACAGCATTGTAACGCTAACCTTGACAATAACCTATTCTGTATCGTCAACTGATGAGGCAAGCATTTGTCCTAGCGAATTGCCATACGAATACAACGGACAGCAATTTACCGAAGCAGGCACATACGAAGTACAGCTTTCTGCAGTAAACGGTTGCGACAGCATTGTGACATTTACATTGAATGTATATGAAGGTTTCCAGGAAACAGTAAGTGTTGATGTCTGCGAATCCGATATGCCTTATATCTTTGATGGCAACACTTTGAACGAGGCTGGCACATATACATTTACCTACCCGTACTCACCTTGCGACAGTGTTGTAGTCGTTGTGCTTATTGTTCATGAGGCGCCTGAAATTTCTGTTAGTCAGACAACTAGTGGTAACGAAATAACCATCACTGCCGAAGGAGCTTCTACATACGAATGGGAAACTGGCGAAACAACACCGAGCATAACAGTAGAAGCAGCCAACGATACAATCTGGCTTATAGGCTACAGCGAATTCAATTGTGCCGATACAACTGAGGTTATCATAAACGAACTATCGAATGTGGATGAAATACAATCGGCAATCAACATTTATCCTATTCCGTCTAATAGAGTTGTGTTTGTTGAAGGCGAAAATGTTACCTCAATAGATGTTTTGGATTTGAGCGGCAAGATTGTCAAGGCAATACCTGCCAATTCTGACAGAACAGAAATTGAACTTGATGTGCCATCAGGCGAATATTTCTTGCGCATCGAAACCTCTAGTGGACTGCTAACAAAAAAGATTTTGATTATGCGATAAATAACAGAAAAGCTCCTTCATGCGAAGGGGCTTTTTTCATTTGAAAAGAAATCTATTCAGTTAAAGATTTTATCTAACAATCGTAAATCTAAAGTCGTAACTCGTAAATAAGTTTTACCTTTGCAAAAATATTTTTCGATGAGATTCTGGAACATAGTTCTACTTGCCATAATATTTTTCTGTGCGACAACAACATTTGCACAGATGCCACAAGGCTATTATAACTCCGCTCGTGACCTTTGTGGCGAGGAGTTAAGACAAAAGCTATATACCATAATTTCATCGCACACGGCATTAAGTTACAATGAACTTTGGTCGGCTTATCGCCAGACTGACCTTCGCGACAATGGTAAAATATGGGACATATACTCCGACTGCGACTTTACATACTCAACCGACCAGTGCGGAAGTTACAGCCGTGAATGCGACTGCTACAACCGTGAACATTCGGTGCCGCAAAGCTGGTTCGGCGAAGCAATGCCAATGAAAACCGACCTGTTCCACCTTTATCCAACCGATGGATGGGTAAACAACAAGCGTGGAAATCTGCCTTTAGGAACGGTTTCAAATCCAACTTATACATCTGGCAATGGCAGTAAGGTCGGTCCTTGCTCGTATTCGGGTTATACTGGTACTGTTTTCGAGCCGGTTGACGAATACAAGGGCGACCTCGCTCGTACCTATTTTTATATGAGCGTATGCTACAAGGACAAGAATCTTGGTCAGGATTCGGGTTCGATGTTCGAAGGGAGCCAACTGAAACCTTGGGCTTTGCGGATGCTTATCGAATGGCACTATGCCGACCCAGTGTCGCAGAAGGAAATCGACCGCAATAATGCCGTATATGCAATACAGCACAACCGTAATCCTTTCATTGACTGTCCGTATTTCGTGGATGCCATCTGGAACGACCATTGCGACTTCGAATCCTGTCTAAGTCCGGAGGTTGGAGCAGTAACTGAGGATAATGCGCCAAAATTCTCGATAGCGCCAAATCCTACAAACGGCATAGTTGACATATCTTCCGACAGGACAATGACTTCGGCATCAATTTTCAATATTCTTGGCGAAAAAACTTTGTTTTGTAACATAGATACTTATTTTGTAACGATAAACATGGAACAATTGGAAAACGGAATGTACTTTGTGCGCATCGAGTTTTCCGATGGAAGTTCCGCAACAACAAAGATTATAAAGTATTAGGATGAAAAATTTTATCGTAAACACGCTCAAGGGCGTGGCAATGGGAGTGGCAAATGTGATTGCAGGAGTTTCAGGAGGAACAATCGCACTCATTGTTGGCATATTTGAAAGACTGATAAATTCACTAAAATCGTTCAACTTCACCGCAATAAAACTGCTTTTCACAGGCAAATTCAAGGAGTTTGCAAAACATACCGACTTCGTTTTCCTGTTTGAGGTGCTGTTCGGTATAGCAGTGGCAATGATTTCGGTGGCAAAATTGTTCAAGTACCTGTTCGAGAATTATCCTACATATATATGGGCGCTTTTCTTCGGACTGCTGATAGCGTCAATCTTTTATGTCGGGAAAACCATCAAGAAATGGAATTTATGGGTAATTGTAGCATTTATAATTGGAATAGGTGTTTCGTTGTTGATTGCCTTTGGAACCACCGCACAAGAAAATGACAATTTCTTCTACTTGGTGCTTTGTGGTGCGATAGGTTCAAGCGGAATGATACTGCCCGGAATTTCGGGTTCGTACATACTTGTGCTTATGGGCGATTACTCTCTTGTAATCAATGCCATCGACATGCTTACAAAGAATCCCATGGAGGCAATGAAAGTAATCGTGCCTGTAATGATTGGTGTGGTTGTCGGCATTATAGCATTCGCGCATGTGCTTGCATGGATTTTCAAGCACTATCACGACATGACAATTTCGCTTCTCACTGGATTTATAGTCGGAAGCCTTCCAATTATATGGCCGTGGAAAATCTATGAGAACGGTGCGCTTCCTATGGCAAAAGACAACATCCTGCCAGAAATGAACGCAGAGTTTTTCATCGCAGTTGCTATTATAATATTAGGTGCAGGACTGATAATTGTGACAGAAACCATAGCGAATAGGATGAAGTCCAAGAAAGAAGAAGCAACAGAGGATAATGAACTATTGACAAAGGATAATTGATAATGGGGCTAAAAGGCTAGCAGGCTGAAAGGCAAAAAGCCGTCTTCAAGCCTTTAATGCTTTGAGCCTTCAAGCCCACAAATATTAGAAACCAGAAATATAGAAACTGGCGAAGCCCATCCAACGACGAAGCCATAGAAACAAAAAATATTTTCCATGCCAAATCACAAACGACAATTCGGACTTATAGGTGGCTCGCTGAGCCATTCGCTTTCGCAGAAATATTTTACCAAGAAATTCGCTGAACTGGGACTGACGAACTGCAAGTACACACTTTTCCCAATTTCGGAAGTTTCGAAAGTGACGAACATAATTTCGGGAAATCCGAATTTGGTCGGACTGAATGTAACATCGCCATACAAGGAGACCATTATTCCTTTCCTCGATGAACTTGATCCTACCGTGCTGAAACTCGGGACAGTGAATGTCATAAAGATAACTCGCAACGGCGACTACACGACTTTGAAAGGTTACAATACCGACATCTTTGGTCTGCGCAAGACTTTTGCCATGCTTGAACTTCCTGCCGACTGCAAGGCATTGATACTCGGAAGCGGTGGTTCGGCAAAGACAGCCAAGGTTGCCCTGTCGGAAATGGGAATAAAGTCGACAAATGTGTCGCGTTTGCCATCCACACTCGATGAACTGCCGTACAAGAAACTGACCCCTCGCATAATAGGCGACTACAAGTTGATTGTCAATGCTACGCCAGTTGGAATGTTTCCAAATGTGTCGAATTTTCCGCAGATACCATACGAAGGGATAACTGCTGAGCATATCTGCCTCGACCTTGTATACAATCCATCGAAGACAAAATTCATGGAGAAGTGTGAGGCACAGGGTGCGAGAACAGCAAACGGGCTAACAATGCTATACGAACAAGCAGACAAGGCCTGGGAAATTTGGAACGAAAATATTTAAGCAAGATGGAAGACGAAAAGAAATACATATTGTTCAGGGTATTCCGCAACGAGGAAGACATGAAATTTTTCACCGATGTGTTCGATGATTGCGGAATAGACTATACCATTGAAAATCCGCGAGCTGACAGCAACGATGTTTTGTCATCGGCGTATGGTGTGCAGGTTGCCGAAGATGCCATGCAGTACAAGTTCATGCTTATGATTGCCGAGGACGATTTCGAGCGCTCGCAGACAGAACTTCGCAGTCACATAGCCGAATATTTCGGCAATGCAGGAAGCGAAGAAAACACATTGCTTAACGAGTTCAGCGATGACGAACTTTTGGATGTGATAAAGAAACCGGATGAATGGGCGGTAGAAGACATTGTAATGGCTCAAACCCTGCTCGAAAAGCGTGGCAAGCATGTGTCCGACGAGGTGGTAGACGCATATCGCCAGAAGCGCCTCGAAGAAGTCCGCCAACCTAAGTTTGGCGGTTATGGTACAATCATTATTGGCTACATCTTTGCGTTCCTTGGTGGTATAATTGGCATTTTCCTAGCCGCATCTTTGCTCGGAAAAAAACAATTATTCAATGGTGAGAAAGTTGTCATGTACGACCGTAAAACCAGAGTCAATGCCATCATTTACCTGATAATTTCAATCCTCGTAGTAATTGCCGGAGCGATATATCTGATAATGAAATTATAATTGTAGGAACTTATTGGTTTCCATTTGGTAAGGGTAGTGGTACTACTCCTTGTTTTCCCATGTCACCTCGTGTTCCCAGCTGCTGCGGATTTCGTATTGCTGTGGATAATAGAATACTTTTTCGGGCTGTAGGTGAATGCTGTAATCGCCTGTGTCCCAACGACCATTTTGGTTTTCATCCTCAACTACCCTAATGTCATATTTGCCAGGAGTAAGATACACAAACGAAGCCTCTTTTCCGCTAACTGAAGCATGTGCCATTACTTTATCGCCTTGAATTAGTTCTACAAAATATGGTCTATCGTCTTGAAATATAACTTTTAGTGCACCGAAATCAGTTTCGCGCATAGGCACAATATCAACACTGTCGGCTTTGTTGGTATATCCGTATATGCAAGTTGCAAACGCCGAATCGACAGCAATCCTGTACTTTCGTCCCTCGGTAATGTCGGCTACAACCCGTAACCTCAGAGGATTGAGCGAATCCTTTTCCACGCGAGAATCCATCTTCTCGAACAAGGTGTCAACCGCACCGAAAAGTGTCAGTTTGCTAGCATCGAATGTTTCAACTGGTTGCGAGAACAAAATGCTATAGTCGGAGTCGGGACGTTTTTCCTTTGAAAGTTTCATGGTAAGCAGAGTGTCGGGGAACAGTTTGTCCTGCTTGCGGAACTTTAGTGTATCGTAATGCACCGAATCGGGAAAAGCTGGGTCAACATATTCGGCAAAGATTTTCAGTGTGTCGGAAGCAATCAGCGAAGTGTCTTTCAACCAGATTCTTACTGTGTCGGGGTTGTCGTTTGCCCATACAAAAACGGCACTGTCGCCAGGAACTGTAAAGTTGTATTTTTCGTATTGCGTAAAATTGAAAACCAGTTCAAAATAGTTGCGCTTCACTCGCTTGGATGACTTGAAAAACTGCGGAGTCTTGTTTTCCTTGAACAGCAAGAGTTTTATGTCATCGGGTGTATAGTTGTACTTTGTGACTATGGAATCCGTTTTTAATGAATCCTTTGCCTTCACCGTATCATAGGAGACTTCAACCGCAGGACGGAAAACCGTGTCGATGAATGCAATACCTTCTTCGGGCAGGTTGAACATAAAATCGGAATTGTTGTCGCGCAGGGCAAAAACCTTGTAGTCGTTTTCGGCAACGAAGTTTATGTAGAAATTGCCTTTTTTGTCAACCTTTGTAATGTAGTCGGGGATTTTTGTTGTAACTGCTGTGTCGGAGAAATCTTTATAAAGCATAACCCACGCATCGTCAACAGGTTTACGAGTATATGAATCGAAGACCGTGCCAGCAAATTGCATAGAGTCGATTTCGGGTCCTGTGGAAAAAGCATACACGAAACTGTTCAAGGCATTATTCTCGTTGATGTCGGCAATTGCATCGTTGAAGTTGAGGCAATATGTTGTATTGGGCTTCAACTGTGTAGTATTCAACTTGATTTTCAGTTTTTTGCCACTTACTACCGCTACGGGTTTTTCTTCCATAGGTGGCGACACAATCAGTTTCGATGAGACATCGTTCAGTTTGATGTACTCGTTGAATTTCACAATTATATACTTCGACTTGTGCTTTGAAGAGAAGTTTGTGGAGCCGTTTTCGGGAGAACTTGCCTTTGCCTCGGGAGGTGTAACATCCTTGGTTCCGCCAGTTAGCGCAACCTGCTTGGCACATGCAAGTACAAGCATACCTGCAAGCACAGCAACCAATATGCTGAAAATCCGTCCCTTCATCAGACTAAACGAACCTAGGAAACATGTTTGAACACATTTCCCAATTTATCGGCAGACGGCAGCTTTTACTTTACTTCTGCTACGGTGAACTCGTACGATTCGATTATCGGGTTTACGAGAACCTTGCTGCAGAATTCGTCAATCTTCTTGCTTGCCTCTGCTTCGGATGCAGCTTCTATTTCAACATCTATGTGCTTGCCAATGCGGACATTGCGAAGAGTTTCGAATCCAGTCTTAACTGCGCTGTTCAATACAGCCTTTCCCTGTGGGTCCAACAATGCCTTCAGCGGCATAACATTGATTTGAGCGTAAAATTTCATTGTGATATGTTTTTTAGTTTCTTGTTTCTGATTTCTATGTTTCTTGTTTCTCTTTGTTGTCATGCTGAACTTGTTTCAGCATCTGTTAACGGTTTGTTGCTATGTTTATATTTAATTATTCAAAAATTCAATGATTTAATTACCTTCTGTAGCGGTGCAATGTTTTGCATCTTTACAAATGATATTCCTGATTATCGACAATATTACATAAAAAATAATCGTGAATGCCAATCCGAGTACACCGAACAGGCACACAAAGGCAATCAGCGATGCGACAAGTATCAGTTGCCAGATTATTGCCTTTATTTTGAATGATTTGATTTTCAGTGAGAACAATCGAAGGTTCACGACCATCATGATGCAAACAAATGCTACGATAGCGATAACGGCTACTTGTGATGTAAGTGCTTGTGCCAAAACAGATTCGCTTGTCTTGCAATAGTAGCAAATCGAAATTACAAATAATGCCGATGCTGGAGTTGGCAACCCTTTGAATTCAGTTGTCTGTTCGGGGTCGATGTTGAATTTTGCCAGCCTAAGACCAGAAAAAACAGCTATCAGCAGGACGAAAAGTGCTACATAATGCGAAAAAAGTCCGTTAAATACTGCAAATTCGTACATAATGACGGATGGTGCAACTCCAAAGCTTATAAGGTCTGAAAGAGAGTCCATCTGCTTGCCGAATTCCGATACGGAATGTAGCAATCTTGCCACAAAACCATCGCAAAAATCGAACACGGCAGCCATTACTATAAGCACCACAGCGAGCTTTGTCTCGCCTTGCAGTGCAAGCACCGATGCGCACACTCCGCAGACCATGTTGAGTGAAGTTACAAACGATGGAATAGCCGCCTTTATCTTTTTCATACCTTTTTTTAAAATAAATAATAAGTTGTCGTTTAAATTCGTTTTCTTTGCATCGTAAAAATTGACTGATGAAAACGACTGCAAAATTAGCATTATTTGTGTTATTGGCAACCGCTGTAAATTTTTTAAATGCACAGGGCGTGTCGAAATACAGTAACGAGTTCCTGTCGATAGGCGTTGGAGCAAGGGCATTGGGAATGGGAACATCGGTAATTTCCTCCACCAACGACATTTCAGCAACATATTGGAATCCTGCCTCGTTGATAAGTCTTGACAAGCAAATAGAAATCGGTGCAATGCACTCCGAATATTTTGCCGGAATATCCAAATACGACTATGTGGGAGCAGGTTATAAGATTGACGACAACTCGGCTGTTGGGCTTTCGATGGTGCGCTTTGGCGTGGATGACATTCCAAACACGCTGAACCTTATAGATGCCAACGGAAACATCAACTACGACAACATTACCTCTTTTTCGATAGCCGACTATGCATTCATGGCTTCATATTCGCGTAAACTTCCAGTTGAAGGGCTTAGCGTTGGTGGAAATGTGAAGATTATCTACCGCAATGTTGGCGAGTTTGCACACGCTGTCGGCTTCGGACTCGACTTTGCTGCAAAATACGACTACAAGGCTTGGCGTTTTGGTGCAGTTCTGCGCGATGGAATAGGCACATTCAACGCATGGAATTACAACCGCGCACTGCTTGAAGAAGTGTTTACCGAAACTGGCAACGAAATCCCTGTTAATGGTGTTGAGGTTACCGTTCCTCGTTTGATGCTTGGCGCTGGCTATTTGTTTACAATAAAGGAAAAGTTTACGATTTACCCCGAAATCGACCTTGCAATGACTTTCGATGGCAAGCGTAGCACTCTTATTCGAAGCAAGGCATTGAGCATTGACCCGACTTTCGGACTGGAACTCGGTTATGGCGACTTGGTTTTTCTGCGTTGCGGATTCAACAATTTCCAGACGGTTCCCGATTATGATGGCAAGAAAACTTTTTCGTGGCAGCCAAACCTCGGCATTGGCGTAAAGTTCTACGGAGTACGAATCGACTATGCTTTCACCGATGTAGGAAACCAGAGCATTGCTTTGTATTCGCATGTTTTTTCGCTTAGCTATTGCTTCAATATAAAGAAAAAGGAATCGCACTCCAGATTGTAAAACATGAGTTGCTTCAAAATCAGATACATATTGCTTTTTTTCATCGCAATAATTTTGTCGATGAGGCTTGGTGCGCAGGAAAACTCGTGGATAAATTACGACCAGCAGTATTTTAAGATTCAGGTAGTTAAAACTGGAGTGTACAGGGTTTACGCTTCGGAACTTGTTTCGTCCGATGTGCCGATTAACCTGATAAATGCCAATCACTTACAGATTTTCCACAATGGTGAGGAGCAATACATTTATGTGTCGGGAACAAACAGTGACGGAACGCTTGCTAATAATGGATATATTGAGTTTTACGGCGAAAAGAACAATGGTCACGATGAATACGACTTCTATAGTTCGCACGAGAGCATGATAAATCCTGAAGTCAGCATGTACAACGATACCGCTGCATATTTTCTTACATGGAATTTTCATACAGGAAATCGCAGAATGGCAGAATCGAACGATACCGATTTTGATACTCATTATCCCAATAGGCAGGAATACTGCATAAGGCATAAACGAGCAAACTATACAGGAAAGTACTATGCTGGCGATACACGAAGCTTGTTTACTCAGTCGGAAGGCTGGATGGATGCAACCACGATAACCGCGAGCGGAATCAGCAAAACAGTTGTAACGGCCGGAGTATTTTCCAATGGTCCAGATACCGAGATAGAAATTGCTGTGGGCGGAATTAACGCAAGCAACTCATCGTATTACAATGCCCTGCACCAGTTGTCGGTGACAATGCAAAGCACCACTTGGGTAGATACCACTTTTAATGGATATGGTTTTGTTAGAGCAAGATTCTCGGTGCCAAGTTCTGTTATGCCTGCTTCTTCCGTATTGACTTTCAAGTCGAGTGATAGTGAAACAGACAAAACCGTTGTTTCATACATTGACATAAAATATCCGCACAACTGGAATTTCGAGGGAGCATCAGCATTTGGGTTTAATCTTCCTGCCAATGGTTCCGACAGTAAAGACTACTTGGACATAAGCAACTTTGCATATGGAAGCGGAGCTTTCTTGTACGACCTTACCAATCACGAGCGCATAACTCCAACCATTGGCAGTTCGATAAAAGCCCTTGTCGGAAATACCGCAGGCGAAAGGCAGATGATTCTTGTGGGTTCTGATGGTTACCAGTCGGTGGCAGGGATAAAGAAGGTTTCTGCCGACAACAAGTTTGTGGACTATATTTCACAAAAGCCTAATGCCGACTACATAATTGTTACCAATAGCAAATACCTTTCAGTTTGCAACGAATACGCATCGTATAGGAACTTAACTGGTTACAAGGCATTGGTAGCGGATGTCGCCCAGCTTTACGACCAGTATGCGTACGGTGTAAACAGAAATCAGGCGGCAATCAGGCGATTCTGCAAGGCAGTGTACGAATCATCGCCATCCGAAAAGCACTTGTTCCTCGTCGGTAGGTCGCTTGAGGCAAGTCAGTACAAGACAAATGCCTCGAATGCCACTTATACGACAGTGCCATCGGCAGGACAGCCCGCCAGCGACCAGCTATTTACAGTTGGGTTGTGCGGGACGACAGTAGAACCTTTGTTTTCTACAGGAAGGTTGGCGGTGACATCAGCAACGCAAGTTACAAACTACTTGAACAAGGTAAGAACCTACGAGTCGGCGGTGCCAGAACTTTGGAACAAGGAAGTGTTGCATTTCGGCGGAGGAAACAACGCATCGGAGCAAGGACGAATAGAATCTTACCTTAATTCTTATAGGGACATTATCGAGGATACGCTTTTTGGTGGCCATGTGCATACTTTCCTGAAAAACACATCAGCCGCAATAGCAACAACAAACAGCGATTCGATTGATAACCTGATAAATAGCGGAGTTTCATTGATGCTATTTTTTGGGCATGGCTCATCTACATCTTTCGATCATGAAATAAAGGCACCAGAACTTTACACCAACGATGGCAAATTCTCGTTTATGATTGGAAATTCGTGTTATGTAGGTGCAATCCATTCAACAAGCAATACATTGAGCGATATCTGGATAAGGTCGCAAAAAGGTGCTATTGGATTCATGTCATCCATGGACCAGGGTAATACGAGCTATCTGAATACCTACACATTCGAATTGTACAAGAATTTTTCGTATAGCAATTACCACCGTCCAATAGGAGTACAGATTAGGAATACCTTAAAGAATGTGCTTACCAACAGTTGGAGTACAAATACAGAAATCACCAGTTATCAGATAACATTGCAAGGTGACCCGGCAATAGTAATCGGACCGAATGAGAAGCCCGATTTGATGATTGACAATTCGTCGCTAAGCCTTTCGCCTCAGGAAATAACCACAGTGCTCGATAGTTTCGATGTTAATGTTGAGATTAGGAATCTTGGTCGAGCATGTTCTCAGGATTTCCATATATATGTTGAGCGTACGCTTCCAGATGGCACCGAATCCCATTACGAAGCTATTGTCAACGGATGCCTGTATCGCAAAACTGTAAGCGTGAAGATTCCGACCAATATAATAGATGGAACTGGCATGAACCAAATCCGCGTTTATGTAGATGGAATGAATGAAGTCGATGAGGCCTCGGAAACGAACAATTATGCTACTATGGACTTTATGATAAGGTCTAGCGATGTGTTCCCAATTTATCCTTACGAATACGCCATTTATCCATACGATACTGTATCGCTTGTGGCATCCACGGGAGACCCGTTCCTTGGGGCGGTAAACTATAGATTCCAGATTGATACTACCGATAGGTTCAATAGTCCGCTAATGCGTGAAACAAGTATAAGTAGTGAGGGAGGAATTGTAAAATGGAAAGTTCCGTTTGCCTTGACAGAAAACACTGTTTACTATTGGCGAGTGTCAGCTGTAGTCAATGATGACCAATATATATGGAAAGAGTCATCCTTCATATACATTGAAGGGGAGGAAGGCTGGTCGCAGGCGCATTATTACCAGTTTAAAAAAGACAAGTTCAATTTTATTGAATACAATGCCGGTACGCAGGAATTTACATATTCGCAGGGCCAGAGGCAGCTAAACTGTCATAACCGAGCCAATGTCGGTACAGGTACTTTCGAAGTCGTGAGATGGAGTATCGATGGCAACACTGGATCACAGTCGGGGGGATATAGCAATTGCAATACTGGCTCGGCAATGGTAGTTGCCGTAATAGACCCGTTGACTTTGCTTGCATGGCAGTCGAACAGGCATAACTATGGACACAGGAACTATCCGAAATGTTTTTCTTCTGGAAGTCCGCAATCATATTTTACATTCGACATAAACGCCACTGCCCTTAATGGAATGTTGAATCTTCTCAACGATGTGCCTAACGGATACTATGTATTGATATATTCGTGGCGAACCGTTGCTTTTTCATCGTTGCCCGAAACTGTGAAACAAGCCTTGGAAAACCTCGGTTCCGTGCAGATAAGGACAGTACCAAACAACAAAGCGTACATTTTCTGTACTTGTAAAGGCAATCCATCAATACATAGGGAGGTTTTCGGTGACGATATTGACATGGATCCACTGAATCTTGTTATAGACCTCTCATACGGATATGTTACAAGCACAGTTGTTGGTCCATCGATGCAATGGCGGTCTCTGCAATGGCAACACGAGAGCGAAGATGGTGACGAGTTGAAACTTGAAGTTTATGGAATTCGTCCTTCTGGCGAGGAAGAACTTGTAATCGATAGCATTGGTCCAAATTTTTCTTTGCTTTCGGCTCTCGGAAATCTCATTGACTATCGTATGTATCCAAACTTGCGATTAAATCTTTTTACACGAGACACCGTGAACCGCACACCGTCACAACTGAAAAAATGGCAACTAAGGTTCGATGCTGTTCCCGAAACAGCAATAGATCCAAAACTTGGATATTTCTTCCATTCCGACACAATCGAGCGTGGCGACGAACTTGTCTTCGCTATTTCAACACACAATGTCAGCAACAGCGACATGGATAGTCTGGTGGTAAAATATTGGATTCGCGACAGCCATAATAACGAAACTCTAATCGGTATCCGCACTTTGCGTCCTCATCCAGCACACGATATACTAAGCGACACTATACGCTATTCGACGCTTGAGCTTTCTGGCTTGAATAGCATCTGGGTGGAATTTAACCCGATAAACGAAGCAACTGGAACTTATTATCAACCAGAGCAATACCATTACAACAACATTGCATCAAAGTATTTCTACATAACAAACGACAAAACCAACCCTTTGCTTGAAGTAAGTTTCGATGGAAAATTCATAATGAACGGTGAAATTGTATCAGCAAAGCCCGAAATTCTGATTACCCTTAAGGATGAAAACAAGTATCTCGCATTAAACGACACCTCTTTGTTCGAGATGCATCTTACAAATCTTACTACGGGACAAGCAAAGCGAATAAGTTTTGGCATTCAGGAAAATCCTTTGGAAACTGTGGAGTGGGTTCCTGCCGAACTGCCCGACAATAGTTGCAAGATAATATATCGTCCGATATTTACTGAGGATGGTACATATAGGCTTCAGGTGCAGGCAAAGGATGCAACAGGAAACTTGTCGGGTGATAATTCGTATGTAATTGATTTTTGTGTGATTACAAAATTGACAATTACCAATCTGATTAATTATCCGAATCCGTTCAGTTCGCAGACAAGATTTGTCTTTGAACTTACGGGCAGTGAAATTCCCGATGAACTCGAAATAGAAATCTTTACAATTACAGGTAAAGTAGTTAAGCGCATATATCTTGAAGAACTTGGTCCGATTTCAATAGGTCGCAATATTACCGAATACGCATGGGACGGATGCGACACTTATGGAGACAGGTTGGCCAATGGGGTTTATTTCTATACGGTAAAGGCAAAGATAAATGGTGAGGAAATCGAGAAGCGCGATGTTGGCACCGACAAGTATTTCAAGCGCGAAGTCGGAAAAATGTATATATTAAGGTAGTAGGCGAACAGAAGAATAGGCTAACAGACCAAAAGGTTTGCAGGCTTAAAGCCAACCTTTAGCTCGCGCTAGCAATCTCAAACAACCTCAACCCATTTCAAACCCTCAAATTTTCAAACCCTCAAATTTTCAAATCATCGAATTTTCAAATCATCGAATCATCAACCTTTAGCTCAACGAAGTTAAATCATCAAACCATCCCAAACAACTCGAACCCCATAAACAATTTCAAACTCAGAAACTTTGAAACAAAAAAATCTTTGCTACTTTTGCAGTCTAATTCATAAAAGAACAAATAATATGAAAAAATTACCCGCAATTACATTATGTATAGTGCTTGTTGCTATGTCTGGCAATGTATTCGGACAGGTAAGGCCTGGCAAAAAAACGATGAAGGAATCTACAAGCCAATTAAAAACTCCTGCAGTAAATCTACTTGTTGATAATAGCGAAGCATGTTGGGAAATCACAGGACAAAATGGTTACAGGGAGTATCGTTGGGATACGAAAGCCAATGTTATGCAATGGGTTAACGAAATGAGGAATCAGAACAATGTTGTATATGAATATTCAGCATGTAATCATTCTTCTGTTGAGGCTTGCGATGCTGCCAACGAAAAAATAAACCCGAAGAAATGCTGGAAAATAACAGGTACTAAGAGCGGTCAGACGGTAGAACAGTACTTATGGGCTACAGAAACAGTTGCAAGGCGTAAGGCTACTGCCTTGAAAAATGAAGGTTACCAAAATGCAAAATATGAACAGACTCCTGCAAATGATGAGAAGTCGTGTGTTCAACCAGCAAATAATTCCAACGAGCCGGCATGCTGGAAGATAACAATTGGCAATACCGTATCGTATCTCTGGGGGTATGAGCAGGATGCGCAGACGACTGTAAATGCTGCACGAAACTCTGGTCAGACTGCATCTTACGAGCTGACGCCAAACAGGACAAAGGATTCTTGCCAGTAGATAATATCAAGGTGGTGAAAGCCACCTTTTTTGTTTTGGATTAACTTTTAGCAAATGGATTCTGAACTGAAAGATATTCGTCAGTTGTCGATACCCGAACTCGAAGGCTTTCTTGTGGGCATGGGCGAAAAAAAGTTTCGTGCCACGCAGGTTTGCGAATGGATATGGAAGAAAGGCGCAGAAAGTTTCGATGAGATGAGTAATATTCCAAAGCCTTTGCGCGACAAGTTGTCGGAAAATTTCCGTTTTGGCAATGTAGTGTGCGTATATTCGGTTGCATCGGTAGATGGAACATGTAAGTTTTTGTTCGAGACTACCGACAGTTATCGTTTCGAGGGAGTTCTAATCCCTAGTGCCGACAGGGTAACGGCTTGCATATCAACGCAAGTGGGCTGTCAGATGGGATGTGCGTTCTGTGCAACGGGGCAACTAGGTTTCAAGCGCAATCTTACATCTGGCGAGATTTTCCATCAGGTATTTTCGCTGAACAGACTTTCGGAAGAATCGTTTGGTTCTCCGTTGTCGAACATTGTCATCATGGGAATGGGCGAACCGCTTATGAACTACGAAAATACTCTATCTGCGATAAATATGATATGTTCGGTGCAGTCGATGGGAATGTCGCCACAGCGTATAACCATGTCAACTTGCGGAATTGCTCCACAAATCAAGCGTTTGGCTGATGATGGGATACGCTTCAACCTTTCCATTTCGCTTCATTCGGCAATTAATGCCAAGCGCGATGAAATCATGCCTATAAACCGCAAGTACAGCCTGTCGGAACTTTCTGATGCAATACGGTATTTCCATGCAAAGACTGGTAGCCGCATTACATACGAGTATCTTATGCTAGGAGGTGTTAACGATAGTTTGGATGATGCTCGCGCCCTTACTGAATTTACCAAAGTTTCGCCATGCAAGATTAACATCATAGAGTACAATCCGCATCCTAATGATACATTTCAAAGGACGAACAGTGTTGTCTTAGAAAAATTTATAGGGCATATTGAAAGTTGTAATATTGTTGTAACTATAAGAAAATCAAAGGGAATGGACATAGCTGCTGCATGTGGGCAACTTGCAAATATGAAAAAATAGTTTTTCGCTATTCAAAAAAATATATATCTTCGCACCTTATTTACGTAAATAGTTTTTGAGATGAAAAAAATATTTTTGTTTGTTCTAACGGTATGTCTGTGTGTAGCAGTCGCTAATGCACAGCAGAAAGCTACAGCCAATTTCGGGTACGACAAGGACATCATCCTTGAAGAAGGAAACGACTATGTAAGGATGATTGGTGGCGATTCCGATGGATTTTTCGCCATAAGGATGGATGCAGAGGACAAGCTTTGGCTTGAATATTTCAATGCCGCATCGCTTGTGCGCGAATCATCAGCACAAATAATTCTTCCTGTTGTCGATGGAAACCAGACAGAATATGTAGAGTCTTTTTATGTTGACGGACAAGTAGTTCTGTTTACTCAGGTTGAAGATTTCCTGAAGAAGGAAAAACTTCTGTACATTCAGGAACTCGGCAAGAGCGGACAGGTAATGGGTGAACCCCGTGTTATTGGAAAGCTCACAAACCAGAACATGTCGGCTGACTTCAATGTATGTCTCACACCTAACGGACAGAACATGTTTGTATGGTACAACCGTCCGTTCCAGACTTACAACGAGGAGCCGTTCTATTTCAAGATGTACAACTCGAACCTTAGGGAAGTGTACAACAAGCAGATTAAGCTTCCACTTGTAAATCAGGCATTTGCAATCGAGGACATCAAGATTACCAACAGCGGTTGCGTATATATGCTTGTCCGCATAAGCCCGACCGAGGCTCAGTTGCAGAAGATGAAAATCATAACCTATGACTATAAGATGCTTGTTTTCAATCCGGCAATGGAAGATGTTACAACATTTGATGTCAAGGACAAGAAGTTGGTTCTCGTAGATGCAATTTTTGGAATCGATGACAACGATAACATTGATGTTTACGGATTCCTCGTTCCGAAGGGCAAGACGACATATCAGGCTATCTTCCATCAGAAATATGATGTAAAGGAAAAGAAACCGGTTAACGCAAGGGATTCAAAGAAGGCTATTTATACATTCCAGAAGACCGAAATTCCAGCATTCAATGCAGATCGTCTCAACTGGATTATGGATCAGAAATACGATTATCAGCTCCTTAATGTTCTTTACCTTTCCGATGGCGGTTCGGTTGTTGTAGCCGAGCATAAGAATTACAAGAAGGATTCGATTTTCGACCCGCAGACAAGAGAAACCATCTTCAACGAATATTATCGCTTCAACGATGTGCTCGTTGCATACTGCAGTCCTCTTAACAATATGGAATGGATGGTTAGAATACCGAAGAGCCAGTACAGTTGGAACGACTATGGAAAGTATTCATCTGTTGCAACATACGCAATTGGCGAGAAGGTTTTCCTCTTCTACAACGACAATGCAAAGAACTTGACAAATCTTGAGGCTGGCGAATCGAAGGCAAACCTCAATGGTGACAAGTATAAGGAAGCAACCTCGCCCGACCGCAATGGTTTTGCAATTGCCGTTTCCATTTTCTCCGATGGTGCTGTTTCTGGTCAGGCTTTGTTCCCGAAGAGCAATAAGAAGAGCAAGATTATTCCTGAACTTTTCCAGGAATACAACGGAACGCACTATATGTTCACCCGTAACGGCAAGAAGTGCAAGTTCGCAATGTTTAACCCAGAATAGAAAATTATTTCATGGTATGAAAAGGACGGCGCAAGTCGTCCTTTTTAAATTTACACCAAAATCCTTCAAATCATCGAATTGTTAAATCATTAAATCATTGAATCCTTGAATCCTTGAATCCTTGAATCTTTGAACATTGAACATTAAATTTTTGAACCTTTGAACAAATTTTCTATCATATCCACCTTTTCCACTTACGACCGCGATGAGGCTGAGCGCAGTGCAACCGCTATGCTGTCCGATTTTCAGCGGATGTACTTTGAGCGGTATTATGCAAATCCGTTTCCGTTGCGCAAGTCGGCGGTGCTGATATTGCTGTTTGTCCGCGAAGGCCGGCTGAAGACGATAATGATTGAGCGCACCGATGTGGGCGTACATGCGGGACAGGTTTCGTTTCCGGGAGGCAAGGCCGAGCCAACAGATGTCGACAGCATCGACACTGCATTGCGTGAGACGGCGGAGGAAATTGGTATTGTTGTCAGTCGTAGAGATGTGGTTGGCGAGTTGCCGCCAGTGAAGGTACCTGTGAGCAAGTTCGAGATTTTTCCAGTGGTGGCATTTGTCGAGGGAGTTGGCGATTTTGTTCGTTCCGAAAGCGAGGTGAAGCGGGTGCTGGAGGTCGATTTGGAGGATTTGCAAGCATCGTTTTCCACCCGTAGTGTTACCGTAGCAGGAAAGCAGTACGATGTGCCGAGTTATGTTTGTGGCAGTTCGGTGGTATGGGGAGCCTCAGCGATGATTCTAGCCGAGCTATTTGCCGTGCTAGGAGAGCTTTAGCCAGCACATCTATTCATTCGTTAAATCATTGAATCATTAAATTATTAAATCTTCTAATTTCAAATCCTTGAACCCTTGATTTGTACAATCGCGATTCAAAAAATGAGCGTGATTCTTCATGTACAGACGCAAAATTTTGCGTCTCAATCGGTGCAATGCATTTCAATCGGCGGCGTGTCTCTACAAGAAACCTGAAACCCAGAAACCGCGTACTTCGGCAAGCTCACTTCGAGAACCTCAGTGCATCGCAGCACAAGAAGCGAGAAACGGCGAAGCCATTTTCTATCTGGAAAAAAGTTGCAAAAATATACTCAAAATACTGGAAAAAAGTTGTATCTTTGCGCTGAAAATATTGGAGAAAAGTTGTAAATATAATGCTTAAGCGAAAGATTACAAGAGAATTACATGAATGGTCAAAATTAGAGCATAAAAAGGCTCTAATTGTTGAGGGAGCAAGACAGGTTGGAAAGACTACTACCATCAGGGAGTTCGGTGAGAAAAACTACAAACATTTTGTTGAAATAAATTTCATAAGGAAACCGATTGCCAAAAAGGCTTTTGATGGGAACCTTGATACCGACACAATAGTTATGAACCTGACAGCAATGGATTTCGGCCCTTTTGTGAAGGGAGAAACATTGGTGTTTTTTGATGAGATTCAGGAATGTCCCAATGCTCGTACTGCAATAAAGTTTCTAGTTGAAGACGGTTTTTACGATTTCATAGAATCGGGTTCTTTGCTCGGAATAAACTACAAGGGAAGCGACAGCGAAAATCCAGTCGGAGAAATTGCATCTATACCTGTAGGCTATGAAAGCAGACTTGAAATGTTTCCGTTTGACTTTGAGGAATTTCTATGGGCTTGTGGAATTTCTGAAGAGATAATAGGAGTCCTTCTCAAATCGTACATTAGTAGGACGGAAGTTCCGCCGTTCATTCACGACCGTATTATGGAATGTTTTAGGAAATACCTTGTAATAGGAGGACTCCCAGAGGTTGTTAATACTTATGTTACAACTCACGATTTCAATGCTATAACCAAAGTCCAAAAAGATTTGATTGCTGGTTATAGAAAGGATATTTCAAAGTATGCTGGTTCCGACAAGGTTTTGGTAAAGAGAATTTTCGATAGCATTCCGTCTCAGCTAGCCAAACAGGATAAGCGCTTTTTGCTTTCCGAAATAGAGGACGGTGCCTCTCGACGCAAGTATGCCGAACCTACCCAGTGGCTTGTAGATGCAGGACTTGCGAATTATGCAATAAATGTAAATGCCTTTTCGTTGCCTTTCGCCAATGTCGAAAACCGAAAGTTGTTCAAATTGTATATGCACGATACTGGAATAGTGACCTGTATGAGCCTTAGTGGTCATCGGTTTAACATAATGAATGGTGAAATAGATGTAAATGAAGGCGCTTTGACAGAAAATTTTGTTGCTGCCGAGTTGGCGAAAAAAGGAATCGAACTGCATTACTACGACAAGAAAAGTAAGCATGAACTTGATTTTGTTTTGTCTGGTGACGATGGTATAACTGTGGTTGAAGTGAAATCTGGGAAATCGTATATGAAGCACGCTTCACTTGATTATGCATTGGAAAACGAAAAGGACAACATTTCACGTGCAATCGTCTTTTGTGCTTCAAATGTAGAAGTAGTAAATGACATTGTTTATCTTCCATTATATATGGCAATGTTTATGCGTTAGGCTTTAACCCTTCTCGCCTGTCTGCCCATCAATCTACACCTCCTCAAATCTTCAAATTCTTGAACCCTTGAATTGTACAATCGCGTCATGGCGCGATTCAAAAAATGAGCGTGATTTTTCATGTACAGACGCAAAATTTTGCGTCTCAATCGATGCAATGCATTTCAATCGGCGCAACTCATTGCTCTTGTACAGCGTGTCTCTACAAGAAACCTGAAACCCAGAAACCGCGTACTTCGGCAAGCTCACTTCGAGAACCTCAGTGCATCGCAGCACAAGAAGCGAGAAACGGCAAAGCCATTGAACGGCGTACTTCGACTGCCCTTCGATACTTCGGCAGTGCTCAGCAACCACATGCTCAGGGAGCAGCTCAGCACAAGTAGCCCTCAACGAAGTTAAACGGGCTTTAGCCCATGCAGCATTTCCAATCATCGAATTATCAAATCTTCAAATCATCGAATCTTCAAATCTTTAATCCATTTGAACCTTGATTTTTACGCACTTAACCTTTCTTTCCCTACCGCTAATCTAAAATCGTAAATCTAAAATCGTAAATCGTAAATACTTTTATATCTTTGCCGTTCTAATTTTGAATTTGAATTTAAGTTTTTTATGAATACAATACATTCAGTATCAAATACTTCGCGTATGCGTAGTAGCGAAGCAGTTGCAGTGCGCAATAGTTTTTCATTCCGCTCGTTGGTGATGAGGGTGATGTTGGTGATGGGGATGATGGTTGGATTGGTTGGTGTGATAGATGCTCAGACTCAAACATTAACATTTTCATTAACATCAAATCCTGGAGGATGGCCGACAGCCAATTCTACGACTCTAACAAATTATACCTACAGATTAAATGGTACAAATTACACATTTGCCTTGAAAAACGTTAAACAGAACTCTGGTTATCTTATGTTAACTACAACTGCAGTTTTAGGACTTCCTGCTATTGATGGATATAAACTGACAAAAGTTGTAGCATCTAATTCTTCAGGATGTTCAACATCTACACGAGTAGGAGTTAGCTCTTCATCTTCTTCGGCCAGTTATATAACTGGTGGTGCATATCAAACTTGGAGTACAACGAGTTCTTCTTATACATATAATTTGTCTGGAACAGCCGCAAATACTATGTACTATCTGTATGTAACAAACAAAAATGCGCAAATAACCAAATTGGTTCTTACATATACTTCAGTAGCCCCTTCATATACAATTACAGCCCAATCAAATAACAATTCATACGGAACCGTTTCATTATCTGGAACAACAATTACAGCAACACCAGCAACTTGCTGTCGGATTGCAGATCCTCCATATACTATTACAAGTGGTTCGGCAACAGTGTCGCAAAGTGGCAATACTTTTAATGTAACTCCATCGAGCAATTGTACAGTACGAATAAACTTTGAGCCGGTACCAACATATACTGTTACTTTTAACGCAGGAACTGGAAGTTGTGGTGTAGAATCACGAACGGAACAGAGTTGTAATGCAGGTATTGTATTACCAGAAGCTACTGTATCTGATGAATGCTCTCACGCATATACTTTCTATGGATGGTCAACTGCCGAGATTGAAGATGATACAGAAATTCCTTCTACCATAGTTGGTGTCGGTGGAGAAACATATCATCCTACTGGCAATAATCCTAATGTAACATTGTATGCAGTATATGTGAATTATAATGGTGATTATGTCAAGGTAACTAGTGGCATTACAAATTGGAGCGGAAAATATCTTATTGTGTATGAAGTGGGAAGTAAGGCGTTTAATGGAAATCTTGCAGCATTAGATAATTATAACAATTTTATAGATGTAACTATAAGTAATAATGAGATCGTATCGAATAGAACAACCGATGCAAGTTCTTTTACTATATCTGGAAGTGGTTCTAATTATATTATAAAGTCAAACTCTGGATATTATATTGGACAAACTAGTGATGCAAATGGATTATTAACTTCAACAGTTACACAATATACCAATGCAATTTCTTACTATGGTGCAGGTTCTAGCATTGATATACACTCATCTGGAGGCGCATATTTGCGTTATAATTCAGCATCTAATCAAAATCGTTTTAGATATTACAAATCAAGCACATTCACAGAACAAAAAGCTATACAATTATATAGGAAATCTGGCATATACAACACATCTCCAGAGTGTCCTACTGCAACCGTGACATACGATGCCAATAGAGCTACGGGAGGTTCTGTTCCTATAGATAACACAGCACATCCGGTTGGTCTCGAAGTAACCGTTCTTGGTAATATAAATAGTCTTGTAAGAACAGGATATTCATTTGACAATTGGAATACTGAACCTGATGGTAGTGGCGATGGCTATTCGGGGGGCGATAGTTTTATAATAGAAGAAGATATAATATTGTATGCACAATGGGCACCAGATCCACACACTATATTGTTTAATACTAATGGAGTGATAGACAATGCAAATTCTCCATATTATTACGATGATTTTATTACAGACCAAAGTTTGCCAACATACGATGATGTAGATAAGTATTGCGAAGGAAAGCATTTCGTAGGGTGGTCTGAATCAAAGATTGAAGATCCTACAGATGATTGGCCTTCTATGATGGCTAATGGGCAGATAGCAAGAACCATCGTTTTGGGCGATATGATTTATTATGCTGTATATGCAAATATTGATGAAAATATAGCTCCGTATAACACTACTTTATGGTCGGAAACATGGGACTTGGGAAGTACGGATGATACTCCTAGTGTTTATTATGCGGATGGTCATAATGGTACAATTATTTACGATGGGACATTGACTTATGCACAATCATCTGGTGACACTAGATTGCAGGCCGGTATTAATTATTCAGGAGGTACATCTCCAGAATTGTTAATGCCGAATAACGAAACATGGACAATATCCAATATACCAACAGGCGGAGCTTACAAAATGTCATTAACATTCAAATCAAACAGAATAGGAGATGATGATTTTGCTTTGACTATACCAACGCCAAATGTTACAATTTCGGGAACAGGGTTAAATAGAATTATTACCGCAGCTGAAAATGTCACCAGTTTTGACTTAACTATTAGAAATGAGAGCGGTAACAATGCTCGTATTGATGATGTAGAACTAAAGATTATTCAGATTTATGGAACAGGATATACCACTTTTTGTCCCTGCAACTATGATATAGATAATATATCTGATGGTGATTTGGTCTGGGCAGGCAAAAATACTGGTGCAGTCTGGAATTCTGCAGACAACTGGGTGGTTTATAATGAAGGCGAAGGATATCGTCCTGCGGCTAATGCTCCTACTGCCCCTGGTAATAATGCATTTTTATTATATAATGAGGAGTGTTTCATTAATACATCATCAACTTTGAATTCCGATATAACCTGTAACAATTTGACAATAACTGGTAATATTGGTATCAATCTTGGTGAACATAATTTAACTGTCAAGGGAAACATTACAAACAATGGTAATGCAATATCTGGTAATGGTAAAATAATCTTTGCTGGTATTTCTGAGCAGACCATAAGTGGAACGACAACAACATTCAACAATGTCGAATTCAATAATTCAAACGGAATAACAGCAAGTACGGAGCCTACAATCAACGGCACTGCAACATTTACCAACGGTATAATAAACGGCAATGTAACCTTTGGTTCGGGTGCTACTGTAAGCGATGCAAGTGCAAACAGTTATGTAAACGGAAAGGTTACAAAGAACGGTATGAACGGTGCGTTTACATTCCCGACAGGAACGGCAAGCCTGTATGCACCGTTTGAGGCAAGTTCGAGTACGGCAAGCAATGTTTCGGTGCAGTATGCTGCTGGCAGCGAGGGTATGCCCGATTGGTGGAATCACAGCGGAAACCTCTACGATGCAGGTCTTAACCACGCCAGCGACCGCGAAAACTGGCAGATAAGTGCAAGTGCAACGACAACATTGTCAGATATTAAATTATACTGGAACGCTGCAGCCGACAACTATCATAGTTTCGAGGAAGATGCTTCTGCATTGAACTCTTATTTGAATGTCGCTGTTGTAAAGAAGGGCGGTTTCTATTGGCAGAATCTTGGCAAGGCATCAATCGATGGTAGTTTCTCTGGCGCAGGAAGCATAACTGCAGCAGAACCGCTGACAATTACGGTAGGAGCCAAGGCTGCCGGCGATGGTGAATATTTCGCAACATTCGCTTCATCGAACAGTAATGTTGTTCTTCCAATCGAGCTCATCTCTTTCACCGCTACCTGCAACGGTCGTTCATCAATCATCGAATGGATTACCGCCAGCGAAAAGAACAACGACTACTTTGTGCTTGAACGCTCGCACGATGCAGTAAACTTCAAGGAAATTGCACGAATCGCTGGTGCTGGCAACTCAATAGAGCCAATCAGCTACGCATACACCGACTATGGTGCTCGCAGTGGCGACAACTACTATCGCCTCGTACAAGTTGACTATGATGGCACAAGCACCGCATCGGAAATCATTGTGGCAAACTGCCTCGGTACCTACGGCGAACCCGAAGTGCTGGCTTATCCTAACCCATTCGGCGACGACCTTACCCTCCGCTTCGAGAACTTCGGCAATACGCCGGCAACCATTGAAGTTTACGATATGCTCGGCAGAATGGTTCACACTCAGAAAGTCAACTGCTCGCAGAACGACTACGAGGTTGTACTTCGCCTTGCAGGTTTGTCGGACGGAACCTACAATGTCCGCATATCTACTGCCGATTTCGTTATAAATCGTAAGGTTGTAAAGGAATAGCACTCAGTATTTTGCCCCATCACCCATCCCATCTGCGTTAAAGACATTAAGGCCTTTAACGGCCTAAAGGATGGGATGGGAGATGGGGGCCCCAAAATACTGCCACGTATACAACCAGATCCCAATAGCCATGCGCGATTCCTCGTTCTCTAATCTTTGCAAAAAATGACAACAAAGTATTATATGTGATGCTTATTTTGTGTGATAACATTTCTTTTGTATAATAGTTATTTGCTGGCTAAATCCCATATATGATACGGTATTAATTTATTGTATATTCGCACCAAGTTTAATTTTGTCATAAATTAAACTAAAAACTTGATAATCAATATTGTGTGTGATTATCGGATTTTAACTTTATGCGTAATAGGTAAAAGTATGTTTGTTTCTAATGTTGTTCCTGCGTTTTCGCATGGCGCAAAAGTATGTGGGTACAATGGTAGGTCAAGTTCCATTGTAATGTTGATTTTCCTTTGCCTTCTCTTTGGCGGCACGGCGTTGGCACAAGCAAAGGTTACGGTAGAAAGCGAGATTTCAAAGTCTGGCTCTCTAGTATTGGAAGTACGAGGCGTGGATGATGCATCGGTGACTGCGACTCCTGTCGAGCGAATCTCGCCGAACGGCAAGCAGCTCTATTGCGCCTACGACATCGACATCACCAAGAATGGTCGTGAATGGCAGCCCGAACCCGAACAGCCTGCTATGGTTTCGATGGAAAACACAAACTTTGCCGATGGTCAGTTGCTCGATATTTACCACGAAGGTGCTAATGGACTAGAGTTTGTGGCAACCGTGGCTTCCGAAAACGGCAAAATAACCTTCCCGGCGCATTCGTTCTCGGTATATATTGTTGCTGCTGCTGGCGATTATGCTCGTATGAAGGTGAACCTTCACAAGGCTGATGGCACTATTGTTACAATTTATGTGAAGAAACTTGATGTTGACCGAGGCGATTTCAACCGCATATTTTACAATCCTGGCTTCGGTACTATTAGAGATGGTGTTCAGTGCAGAGGATGGATTGCCAAGAGAGACTACACCGAGGAGGATATCCCAAGTGCCTTGACTATTGACGAAGTGCGTGACATCGTAACCGACAGGCTGAATGCAGGTGTTGAAGACGGAACCGAGATTGATTTTTACACCATGCTCTTCAAGTCTTTCTCTATAATGTACCTAGATGAGAATGATGCCGTTATCAACCACGATGTTTTGTTGTTCCGTGCCGATAAAAATATAACCAGCTTGCCATATACGGTGAGCACCAACTACACCCCTCGTAGCAACACCAGCAAATTTGAGGGATGGATGGTAAAATCTTCGGCAGACGGCGAACATATTGTTGGGCATACCGATGATTCCCATATTTATACACTCAATACTGAAATTGATATAAAAGGCAATATAACATTTAATGTTGTTGTATCAGACGGCTTCTGGCTGATTTACCACGAGAACGGCAAGGGAGCCACCTACAAGGCAGCCGACTTTGTCCATGCTGGAGAAACTACGACAGAACCGACTTTGGAAATGCTACGAAACGGCTATACGTTTTTAGGATGGTACACTGGCGAACCTGCCACACAATATGGTAACCCAACAGGCTCTGAATTTGTATTTGGTCAGCCTCTGGAAGCTAATACGCATGTTTATGCAAAATGGAAAGTAAATGAAAAAGCCAAATACACGGTTATTGTTTGGACGCAAAATGTAACCTGCGACGGTTATGATTTCGAGGAAGCCATTAATCTTGAAGGAAGGCCCAATACTGAGATTAACACTGTGATATCTTCTTACGTTGACGCTCGCAATCCCAATACTAGATACGCCCAAATTAATGGAGTTTCTAAAAAATACACAGGCTTTTACCTCAATAATTTTAACGAGCATATAAATATAGCCCCCGAAGGCAATTCCATAGTAAATGTATATTACGACAGAATAGAATATACGGTCAAGTTTATTTATTATCGTATGATTAATAGCGGTCGCGATGAAGGCAAATATCAATATGCAACCAATAAGTTGACATTAAACGAAAATCGCAATGCAACTAGCAATGATTATTTGTGCGCTAAATGGACTAGCTCTACATACCGCAACCATCCAGAATGTAGTTATCCAAGTATGGATACTGTAATGGGGAATTATACATATATTTATTATCCTATTACTGCTAGGTATGGTCAGAGTATAGTGGAAATGTGGCCTATATATGATAATTTTGACGATTTTGATGGTAAGCGCTTTAGCAGTTGGGTGTTGATGATAGGAGCATCGGCAAGAAATGATGCTGTTTCTGGAGGAGGTTCTGTCAAGGGTTTGATATCAATTATGGATAAGCAGATTTTGGGTGATTTGACTAGTTCCAACGGCAATTATCTTGTGGCTAAATATTCTACAGCAGATGACTGGACATACAATATATGGTTCCCTCAGGTCGATGGTGAAGACTATACAGAAAGAACTTGCACTACAGTTAATAGTGTAGAATATTATTTGGAGTATGAAATACCTGCTAGATCTGGGTCTGGGGCATCCGGTCAGCATCAGCCATCATTCCTCGGTTTTGGTAATGTTTCTGGAAATCAAAGAGGAAATAATAATGTGATGGATTATTATTATAGTCGCGAAGAACATATCATTAACTATATGGATGGTTCCTACTATAACGGAAACAATGTAAAGCTTAATGATAATCCTTCTAGTGGTCAACTTCACGAAATAGTGGGTGTCGCATACGGATCTGATATATATTCATACGGCGATTATGTTCATACAGCTCCTCGAGGATTTGTGTTTGAAGGATGGTATGTGGATGAGCCTTGTACGCGACCATACAACTTCAACACAAAGATGCCTTCAGCTAATGTAACCGTATATGCAAAGTGGAGGCAAATCCAGTACCGCGTTTTCTTGCATCCAAACGTAAGTGCCGACGATGAAACCTTATTCTGGGGTTCGGACAATCAGGCACTGAATTTCCGTATCGACTACGGAAATAAAATCAGTGTGCCTACAGGAACTCGCGACGATTATGAGTTTGTGGGATGGTACACAGATGAGAGGCTTGAGCATCCCTTCAGCGAAAATACAGTCGTGTTGAACGATGGTAATACTGTTGCCTACGACAAGACTACCGAATTTACCGATCCTATGGACAAATGGGGTAATGGCGCTACTTGGAACGCAGAACTTTACTATGAGGACGATAATACTCATGAAATTCTTCCAAGAAACCCTGAACGTTTCTGGATTACCAGAAAATACGATCTCTATGGCAAGTGGCGTGCAAAACTTCGTGGTGCAAATGGTATTACAGTGGTATATGAAGACAATGAAGGAGCAGGACCTGTACCTACTGAAGAATTATTGTATCAAGACAATGTAGATGTGATAGCCGCTCCCGCATGTTCGTATGTGGATGACTCCAAGGTATTCTCGCACTGGGTTTTGCAGCATTATGATGTGTCGATTAAAGAATACAAGGATATTCCCGACTCACGCATCTATCCGGGTACTGCTTTCACCGCCTACAAGGATGATTCCAAAATGGTAGTTACTCGTTGGTTCGATCCCGAGCACCCAGATGATTTTATTGAAGAAGGATTTGATCAGAGTAGTACTGCAATCCATCCTATAAGACCTAGTGATCCATACGTTGATTATCTTGCAACCTATACAATAAAGCTTCGTGCCGAGTATGAGGATGTTGAAAAACCAGAACATACCTTTATTGAATGGTTCTGGAACGATGGTTCTAGTACAGTTCAGATTGACGGTACAAGCATCAGTGCACCAGAATTGGGTATTAATGTAGCAGTTAATCCTCCGGTGCCTACTCGCACTGGCTATAATTTCAAGGGATGGTACAGGTCAAATGAGTCGGGTGCTACTATCTCCGACTGCGAGCCAAACTTTTTGTTCTACAACGATGCATTTTATAAGGAATCGACATATACTAATGCAGTTGCAGCTGTAGCAGCCGACAAATACGGTTCACCGGAATACATGTACGCAATTTGGGAACCTATTGTGGACTTCACTTTCGATGCTCTTTGCCCTGGCGATCAAATTGCACTGCCAACCAGAAATTTGGCGAATGTGCTTATATCAGGTTCGTGGGAAGCGATTACAGGTGATGTGTCAGGAACAACCTATACAGCATCAGGATTGAATGATAATATTACATTCACTCCAGATCCTTCCACATGTGCCCAGCCAAAAGAATTTGCAATAACGATAAATACTCCAGATGTTCCTAATGTATCTTCATACGACTATATTTGGAAGGGTACTTCTACCGATTGGAATACAGCATCCAACTGGTATGTTTACAATAATGGCTACTCGATTGCTACAGAGATGCCTACAGTGAACCACAACATATACATCGGACCTTCGCAGTGCGTGAAGGCAAACTGGCCGTTGCAGACAGATGAAGCATACGCCAAAGATATAACCATTGCCAGAGATGCAAACCTTACTGTTCCTGCAGGCACAACCTTAAACATTGCAGGTAACCTTAATAATATCGGAACATTGGATGCAACAGACGGTATTGTGGAGTTCTGCGGCACTAGCGAGCGAGAAGAAAGTCAGACTATCTCTCACGACATAAAATTTGGAAAAGTTACCTTCAACAACCTCGGCGGTGATATAGTTCCTCGCGGAAGCATGACAATAATAGGTGCTGCAACCTTTAGGAACGGCAATGTTGTAGGCGATGTTACATTTGGCGAAAATTCAATAATTGAAAATGCTGAGGGCATGACATTTTATAGCTTTGTGGATGGAACTGTAACAAAGGAAGGAGATGCAAGTGGCTTCACTTTCCCGACTGGTCAGGACAATGTGCTTGGCAAGATAAAGGTGTCGAGCAGAGCCTCAAATGTTTCGGTGCGGTATTTCCACAATTATGATGGCTTTACAATCGATGAATATCCGCGCTGGTGGAATTCAGCAGACAATTGTGCAGGCAACGATCCTCAGTTCGACCATGTAAGCAACTACGAGTATTGGAATGTTGCAACAACTGCACCGCTCAATGCTACATTGACAGTTTCTGCAAAGGGAGGTGACGCTCATTTCAATGAACATACACTAACACATGAGGCTGCCGATATTTACGGTGCATTCTGGACAGGCTCGTGCTGGCAAAATGTTGGTGGAGCTAACCGTACTGTTTCCGATGGTCCTTACGGAACCATATCGGTGGATGTTACTCTGCCTGCTACAAGGTCAACATACGACAAGATTCTTACACTAGGTTCTATCAACCACAGCACGATACTTCCAATCGAGCTTATGTCGTTCACAGCTGTTTGCAATGGTAGATATGTAAACCTCGAGTGGACAACAGCTTCCGAGCGCAACAACGATTATTTCATTGTTGAGCGCTCCGATGATGCCATTAACTTCACCGAAATCGCTCGCATAGCAGGTGCAGGCAACAGCATTGAACAGCTTGACTACAATTATACCGACTACAGCGTAGCCAGTGGCGACAACTACTACCGCCTTGTGCAGGTGGATTATGATGGCACTCGCACAGTATCAGAGATTGTGGTTGCAATTTGCAGTGAAGCAGATGGAGAACCTAATGTTCATGTTTTCCCGAATCCATTCCGCAACGATCTTACAATTCACATGGAAAACTTTGGCGGATCAACAGTCACAGTTGAAGTTTACGACATGCTTGGCAGGATAGTAATGCAAAAGACTATTGGTGTCGAAGGCAGCAGCGAAGAGACAATGCTCCAGCTTGACAATTTGTCGAATGGTACCTACAATGTAAGGATTAGTACGAAGGAGCTTGTGATAAATAAGCAGGTGGTTAAGAATTGATAATAAGGATATTGTAAAGGCGCAAAATTTTGCGCCTCCACAATCATCAAATCATTAAATTATCGAATCCTCAAATCAATCGTCAATCGTACATTATAAATCGTAAATAATCCTTATCTTTGCAGAAAATTATTTTGATATGTACCTGAACAAAGTTATGCTTATTGGAAGGCTTGGAGTAAAGCCTGAAATTCGTTATGTAAAGGAAGATACACCTGTTGCAACATTCCGTATGGCTACTACGGAGCCATATCGCACAAAGGATGGTGAGAAGCACGAAAATACAGAGTGGCACAATATAGTTGCTTGGAGAAATCTTGCAAAATTCTGCGAAACCTATCTCGACAAGGGTATGCTCATTTATCTCGAAGGTCGCTTGCAGACCCGTACCTGGCAGGGACAGGACAATGCCACCCACTATACAACCGAAATACTTGCCGACACAATCCGCATGATGGAACCAAAATCGGCTCGCGATGGTCAGCCAGCAGTGCCTGCACAGCCGGCAGCTCCTGCTGCAGAACCTTTTGCTCAACCTCAGGATTCTGCAACAGAGACACCAGCTTTCCAGCCAAATAGCGCAGAAGATGACTTGCCGTTCTAATAATAGTTTTTAAGTTTCTATGGCTGCGCCGTTTCAATGTTTTTGGTTGTTTTCAACTTTCAACTTTCAACTCTTAACTGTTAACTGAATTGGACCCTGACCCTTATAATCAATCGACAATAATAGGAATTATCGTTGTGGTAATTCTGCTCGTATGCTCCGGACTTGTTTCGGCAAGCGAGACAGGTTTTTTCGGACTCTCGGCAAACGACCGTGAAAAAATCCGTAAGGCAAAGACAGCAAAAGGTAAGCTTATCGCAAAATTGCTTTCCGAACCCGAGAAACTGCTTGCAACCATATTGGTTGCCAACAATTTCATCAATATCGCAATTGTAATAATTACGGCTTTTCTCTCCGACAGACTTTTTGCATCAATGGAGAATCCAGTGCTTGTCATTGTGCTTCAGACAGTTGTAATAACTTTTGTAATATTGCTGTTTGGAGAAATGATTCCGAAGATTCTAGCAGCAAAATATCCGCTGTCAATATCGAAAATCATGGCTTATCCATTGCGAGTATTGGAACCGCTGTGCTATCCGTTCAGCATAATCCTCATAAAATCGACCAATGCGGTAAAGAAGCGCCTGCAGAAGAAGCATACCTCCGAAATCAGCATCGAGGATCTGTCGCAAGCCATAGAACTCGCATCGGATGACCTTAAGGATGACCGCGAAATGCTTGAGGACATTGTAAATTCCTCGTCTCTCGATGCCCGCGAAATAATGACCTCGCGTGTGGATGTTTTCGCCATCGAGTACGATACAAAATTCTCGAAGGTCATTGGCGACATTGTAGAATCTGGCTTTTCGCGTATTCCAATCTACGAGGACAATCTCGACAACATAATGGGAATCCTCTACATCAAGGATGTGCTTGCTCATGTGGATGAACACGATTTCGACTGGCATAAACTCATTCGTCCGCACTTTATCGTTCCAGAGACAAAGAAAATCAACGATTTGCTGTCCGATTTCCAGTCGAAGAAGATGCATATTGCAATCGTAATTGACGAGTACGGCGGCGTGAGCGGAATTGTGACTCTGGAGGATATTCTCGAGGAGTTTGTTGGCGAAATCCATGATGAGTTCGATACCGATGAGGACATGTACAAGAAGATAGATGACCGCACCTACGAGTTTGACGCCAAGACCAGCATAGTGGATTTCTGCAAGATAGTGGATGTCGACTATGAGTTGTTCCAGGAGACCAAGGGAGAATCGGAAACTCTTGCAGGAATGCTGCTCGAAATAAATCAGGAAATCCCCGCCAAGGACAAGACCATAAGCATAAAGGATTTCGATTTTACCGTAACGGCATCTAACGAGCGTAGAATCAAGAAAATCCGTGTGAAATTGCCAAAACCAGAAAACACCGAAACCGATGAAAAATAAGATATTTGCTATAATATTAATTATCTGGCTCGCAGTACTTTGTGCTTGTGGAGAAAAGAATTATGCGCCTCGTCCGAAAGGTTATTTCCGCATCGATTTTCCCGAAAAGACCTACAAGCAGTATGATGGTGAATGTCCGTTCAAGTTCGAGATTCCCGAGTATTCGTTCCTGATAAAGGAAAAGGATGACAACTGCTGGTTCGACATCTATTTCCCCAAGTACAAGGCAACGGTTTACATGACATATCGCGCCATAGACAATTCTACATACAGCGACATCGACACCTTGCTTAACGATGCCCACGACTTTGCCTACAAGCACACCGTTAAGGCCGATGCCATAGAGGAAAACATTTTCGAAAAGGATTCGGCACGGGTGTATGGCTGTCTATACAACATTAAAGGCAATGTAGCATCGCAGGTGCAGTTTTTCCTTACCGACAGCACAACCCATTTCATGCGCGGTTCGCTATATTTTGAGGCGCATCCCAACAAGGATTCGCTGGCACCTGTGGTCGATTTTGTCCGCGAAGACATTGAACATTTTATGGAGAGTTTCGAGTGGCGGTAGCGACGTGCCACGGCGCGTCGCCACTAGCGCCACAAAATCATTATCAATTGTCCATTATCCATTATTAATTGTCAATTATCCATTGTTAATTTACAAATCCATATTACCCGACCATTCCCTTCTCGCCTTCTGGAAAATGGATGAGACCGAGGAACAATTGCGTGCAATGTGTTATTTGCGCGACGAGGATTTGTGTCGCATTGACAATTGCAAGGCCACGAAACGTCGCATAGAACTGCTGTCGGTACGCGCATTGCTGAAAGCCGTTGGAATCAATCAGACAATACATTACAACGACAGCAAACCTTATCTCGACAACGGCTACATCTCGATAAGCCATTCTCCCGACATTGCCGCAATAATCTATAATCCCGACCATCCCGTCGGCATCGACATCGAAAAAATATCACCGAGGATACAACGCATTGCCACGCGAGCATTTTCCGATGAAGAAATAGCAGCCGCCAACGGTGACCTTGAAAAACTGACTATCCTCTGGAACTGCAAGGAGTGCGTCTTCAAACTTGCCAACGACGAAGGCATTGACTTCCGTGAAATGATAAAGGTTAAGAATATTTCGCTCGCTGAGCGGAGTCGAAGCGAAGGATTAATCGAAGCCACCCTTACCAAATCAGGCAAAACTCAGCATTTCTCCCTTTCTGCAATGAAAATTGAAGGTAATACGGTTGTGTGTGGAAGGCTTGATGGCTAGTATTCTTCCAGCCCCAGCCATTAAGGCCGCTAAAACCTTTAATGTCTTTAGCATGGGGCTGGAGGCAGACACAAATAGCCTGCCTTTCATTTTTCAACCTTCAATTTTCAACTTTTTATTGCCATTCCAAAAACATTTTCTACCTTTGCTAAAAATTATAATGATTAAATTCGGAATTTTATGAAAAGATTGATAGTATTAGCATTGGCTACATTATTTTTCTCATTTGCTGCAAATGCACAGATAGGAAACCTTATTCGCAACAAGGTTAACCAGAAAGTTGAAGAAGGTGTAAACAAAGCCGTTGACAAGGCAGTGGACAATGCCATCGAGAAGACTTTCGACAATACCAAGAAAGCCCTCGATAAGGAAAATAACGACAATTCGAAGTCGGTAAGCGACGATACGCACGACCACGGCGGATGGACTTGTCCAGTCTGCGGAGCTACCGGAAACACTGGTAATTTCTGCAAGGAATGTGCAGCCAAGAAGCCTGGAGCATCATCACAGGAAACCAACACTGCTGACGAAAGCGGTTGGACTTGCCCTGCTTGCGGTCACACAGGCAACCAAGGCAAATTCTGCAACGAGTGTGGAGCAAAGAAACCTGACGCAACTGCAGCCGATGATTCTTGGACTTGTCCACAATGTGGACACAAGGGCAATAAGGGTAAATTCTGCGATGAATGTGGAGCAAAACGCGCCGATGGTGCAAATGCCAATATGAAAGCTTCATCTGAGTGGAACAAATTCGACTTTGTGCCTGGTGATGAGTGCTTCTACTACGACCAACTCGTTGGTGAGCAGTTAGGAGAGTTCCCGTCAATGTGGGATTTGGTTGAAGGAGAGTGCGAAATAGCTAAAGTCAATGGTGAAAATGTGATTGCTATGTACCAGAACTGTTGGATTAAACCACTGATGGAAGTTGATAATTATTTAGGCGAGACTTTTACAATAGAGTTTGACTATTACGATTTTTATGAGACAGAAGGTCAGGATTATGGATATTTGCAGGTAAGATTATGCAAAAGTGGCGACAGATGGATAGGAAGCGATATTCTAGATTTCGGTTTTTATAATCATGTGACGGAATGGGCATATACACACGATGACCGAAAGCGTGGATTTTCTTGCAGTTGGGGCAAAATCGATGGCGATAGAGCTTCAACAGAGCAGAATGTTGAGAATTTTGGCTACAATAAATGGCATCATGTGTCAATGTCGGTAAACAGGCGTGCTGTAAAAATTTACGTTGACGAAAAACGAGTTGTCAACATTCCTAATTACAAAAGAGAAGACGGTTGGTTGGGTATAGGATATAACAGTGCAGGAAAAGAATATCCAGCATACATCCGCAATGTCCGTATCGCCAAGGGAGCAGTTCCCCTCTACGACCGTATGATGACCGATGGCAAGTTCGTTACCTACGGCATTACCTTCGATGTAGGCAAGTCGGTAATTAAGCCGGAATCAATGGGCGAAATCAACCGCATCGTACAACTTATGAACGACAATCCAGAACTGAAGTTCGAAGTTCAAGGACACACCGACAATACTGGCAATGCCGCATCTAACCAAACTTTGAGCGAAGCACGTGCAAAGGCAATCGTTGACAAACTAGTCGAATTGGGCATTAGTTCCGACCGCCTCAGTTCTGTTGGTAAGGGACAGACTTCACCTATTGCCGACAACAGCACCGACGAGGGCAAGGCCAAGAACAGAAGGGTTGAATTTGTGAAGAAGTAAATATTATTGTGTATTATGACTCCCACCGAAGTAGAGTTCTGCACATATTGCATCGGAAATGTAGCCGCAGCTATGGACTTGAATCAGACTGATGTTTATTGTCGTCTGAAAAAATCCGGAATACTTGACGACTACATTATCGGCTACTTCGATGTTGCACACACTTTTAGCAAGTCGTACATAGTTGAAGATATAATCGCACTGATGAAAAAGAGAGGAGTAATGTATAACAAATAAATCTTAATAATATGAAAAGGACATTTTTAGCACTTATGTGCATTGCAAGTTTAGTCATAATGACAGCTTGCGGTAACAACAACAATGAACAAAACACAGACAAAACCAGCGAATCCGCTACCGAATCTGTTGAACCAGCAAAAAGTTCTGCTCCAGAATCTGTTTCTAGGACAAAATGGTTTTATGAATCAGAAAATAGTACATATCGTCTGACTATCAGCGTAGAAGATAATGCAAATCTTTTCTTCACGAAGTATGACGAAGATGGCAATCTGCTGGATAGTGGCAATTTGTTTGGTGATGTCACATATAATAACGGCGAAGGCAGTATTCCTCTTGGCGAAAATGGAAATGTTGTTGACAAGGCTACATTTACAATCGGTGATAAGGAGATGAAGTTTACTTTTAAGGGTGAGACTGTAACAATGAAGCAAAAATCAATAGATTAACCCAATAAGAAGATTATGAAAAAGAATGGTTTAACGCTGATGCTTGTTCTATTGGCATTAGTATTCGCCAATGCAGGGTTCGCACAGACATACATGCCCGAAAAGGTCGGCACAAAAATTACCTACGTCGACAAGGATGCAAAGGGCAAGATAATACAGGCTTTCAGGTACGAAATAACCGACGTGCAGAAGGACGATGGCAAGACCACAATACTTTTCGACATAGTTTGGCTGAAGGACAACTTCAAGGAGACGGGCGAAGTGTATAAGGGCAAGGTATGGAGTGCCGACGGTTATTTTCACACCGATGTCCGCTACGCTCTTGGTTCGCTGGCTTCGATGGTGAATATCGACTCGATAAAAGGTCACACCATAATTCTTCCCGAGCATCCCACCAACGGCGAAAAGCTCGATGACTGTCACATTACAGGTCCCGGCATAACTATAAACAACACCGACATTGCCGTTACAACTGGCGAAAGCGTTACAACCAATGCTGGCACGTTCGACTGCATCCGTGTCGATTCGGAAGACAGCGCACAGATACTTTTCGTAAAGGTAAACGTAAGTTCAAAGCAGTGGTGGAAAGTTGGCGTAGGTGCCGTGAAGTACGAGTCGTACAACAAGAAAGGCAAGATGACACTCAACAGGGAACTGTACTCTATCAAGTAGTTAAAAGTTAAGAGTTAAAAGTTAATAATTAAATGGCGAAGCCGTTCAAATCTTCAAATCTTCAAATCTTCAAACTTTGAACCCTTGAACCTTAAACTTTTGAACCAGAAAAAAAATATTGCATCATAACAGAATATTCATTTTCTTTGCAAAAAATTATTTATTCATAACACAAAACTTAAAGGAGATAAAATCATGGCAGAAGAACTCGAAAACAAGCCTGTAGAAAACAATGCTCAGACAGATGTTACACCGGAAGATGTACAGAACAACAAAGTATTCGCAATCCTTGCATATTTCGGCATTTTGGTATTGGTTCCAATATTCGCAGCTAAGGAATCGAAATTTGCTCGTTTTCACGCAAATCAGGGACTCGGACTTTTCATTTGTGAAGTTGCATGGTGTATTATCAGCTACATCATAACCGCATTGTTGATTCATTCATGGTCATTTGGATTGTTGACATTGTGGAGCCTTATCAGCTGGTTGGTATGGATTGGATTCCTCGTATTTGCAATCATCGGTATTGTTAACGCTGCACAGGGAAGCACAAAGCCAATGCCAATTTTTGGTAAGTTCAAAATTTTGAAGTAGGCGAAAATTAAAAGTAATAAAAATTCTTCATTGGCTCCCGCAAGGGAGCTTTTTTGTTATATGTTGAAAAAGTTTCCTTTGTTTCGAATGTCCAAAATGTTAATTTTGCGCCCTCAAATTTTGGATTGTGACTGAGTTTTTGCAAGGCATATTTCTGTATGACGAACATTCACCTCTGATTTTCACGAAGATGTTCTTCTGGATATTCTTCGCAGTGGTTCTGTTCGGCTATTCGTTCATCTGCAACCGACCGAAACTTAGGTCGTTGTACTTGTTCCTTGCAAGCTTGTTCTTCTACTACAAGTCTAGCGGATTTTTCTTTATTCTGCTGGTAGTTAACATAATACTAAATTATTTCATAGGAAATGCAATACATAGGTCGGAAAAGGATGGAAAACGAACTACCTATTTGGTACTCAGTGTTTTCATAAACCTTTTCATACTTTCGTACTTCAAATATACATTTTTCTTTGTCGATGTCTTCAATTCGATGTTTGGTACTCATCTGGTGGCGACAAACTATCTCGCGGGACTATCGAATATGCTGGTAGGAACGCAGTTCAACCTCTCAGAAATATTCCTGCCGGTTGGAATTTCGTTCTATACATTCCAGACAATGTCATACACAATCGACATTTACCGTCGTAAGCTCGAACCTGTGAAGAACATCATCGACTTTGGATTCTATGTTTCTTTTTTCCCACAGTTGGTTGCAGGACCTATTGTCCGTGCATCAGAATTTGTTCCGCAGATTTACCAGAAATATTCGCTCACGCGCTACGAGTTCGGCATGGCGGTGTTTATGATACTCAAGGGATTGATAAAGAAGATTATGATTGGCGACTACATTGCGGTAAACTTTATCGACCGCGTGTTTACCAATCCCGACATGTACACTGGCTTTGAGTCGCTGATGGCAATGTTCGGCTATTCGTTGCAATTGTACTGCGACTTTTCGGGTTACACCGACATTGCCATAGGTGTTGCACTGCTGATGGGCTTCCGTCTGAGCAAGAACTTCAACTCGCCGTACAAGTCGAAAAACTGTTCCGAATTCTGGACACGCTGGCACATTTCGCTTTCGTCGTGGCTCAAGGACTACCTTTATATTCCACTCGGAGGAAACCGTAAGGCTACAATCGGTACCTACTTAAATTTCGGTTTTATTTTGCTTGTAATCATTCTGATGGCATCGAGTTGGATTGTTACGGCTGTTGTTTTGACATTTGCTTTGGTACTATTCCTGCTGATAAGGTTTGTACCATCGGCGGCAAATGGCATCAAGTCGAACATCAACCGACTTATTACAATGCTTCTCGGCGGTTTATGGCATGGTTCTAGCTGGAATTTCCTCGTTTGGGGCGGATTGAACGGTGTCGGCATAATCTTCGATAAATACTGGCAGAAAATCAGTCCGATGGCGAAGCTTAATGGTCGGTTCATAAATTTTGTCAGAGTTTTGATGACATTCCTTTTCATCACGGTGACATGGGTATTCTTCCGTTCGCAGGATTTCGACACGGCAATTGCGATGTTCAAGAATGTGTTTACCAATTTCCATTTTGAGTATGTTCCAGCAGTTGTTGCCGCCTACTATAAGGTTTTCCTTCTGATGGTGTTTGGCTATTTAACGCATTGGTTCAGTGGAGATTTGAAAGACAAGTGGCGCGATAAGTTCATTGCTACTCCGCATTGGGTTCAGGCAATTGTCGTGCTCTTGGTTGTGTTCGTTGTGTATCAGTCGATTTGTTCCGACATGCAAGCATTCATATATTTCCAGTTTTAATGGCTACGCCGTTTTTATGGGCTGGCGCCCAGTTTATGGGTTTCTACGGCTTCGCCGTTTATGTCGAGACGCGCCATGGCACGTCTTTGCTGTTGAGATGCAATGCATTGTGCAACAACAAATCATCAATTGTCTTTGGGTATTTCCATTGCCTTGCTATTCGCTGATGTATTTAGGTGATTTCTAAGGCAGATGACATATTTTCCTTCTTCTAGGCGCTTAAATTTCAGTTTTCCACAAATGCTTCCATTTGCGGGTATAACATCATCGCCATCATATATGCAATGCTCTATCTTTAGTCCATCCTTTTGCATATAGGCTACATCTATTCCGGCAGGTATTTCTTCGTGTTTGAATTCAAATGGTATCGAGTAGTTGTTTTTTAATGACACAAGCATCTCCACGCTATCGTGTTTTACTATTTGCTCATTAATAATAACATCAATCCTGTTTGTCCCTTGGAATTTCTGAATCCGTTTGTAATAAAACTCGTAATCGTCAATTTGAGTCATGTTGTGTGCCTTATATGGCGACAAAACGACGACTTCCTTGCCTTGCAAGTCCATATCGAGCTGCAAAATGTCAAATTGAGTCATGCGATTATATACGGAGCTTAGGGCAGTTGCGTTTTCCCCTGTGTAATATCTGTATAATGAAGGATATTGAAATGATGAGTAAAAAACAGCGGGTGTATCACCACATAGTTTGTGCATGGCAGTAATAAGAGGTCGGCGATTTCCGAAGCCAGTTTGCTCAGGAACATTCGTGAAAAGCAATGCAGTTCTTGCAAGTAGGACAATTATGGCAAACGGCAATATGAAAATCATTATCCTTTTTCGCCAGACCACATAGCGGGTGTGCATGAACAAAAGGTATAGCACAGGTATAGATACTGCGACAGTCCAGTGCGGTTCGGCGTGTCCGTTTACAGTCATTATCCAGAAAAATGCGATGAAGCCAATTATTGTAAAAGTGATTGCGCGAATAAAGGTATCCTTGTTCTTCCGTTCGCGCCAGCAAAAATACAGAGCCAAGCAGAAGCATACCGGATTAAAGACAAACAACTGGTTAGGTATAAATTCAAGGATATACGACCACGAAAACGGGTCTTTCCGAACAAGGAAATGATATTTTAGGCTGGGGAAACCATTAAATGTCTGCCATAGTACATGAGGCATGAAAAGCAATATGGTCAAAGCAATTGCCAGCCACATTCTCCAGTCTTTAAGCAGTTTTAAATTCGACAGCAGAACGAATGCGACCACAAGTACTGCCATATACTTGCTGTACAGCATCCCTGCGATAGTGACACCAATCAGCAGAGCAATCCACACTTTGTTTTTGCATTGATACAGCTTGTACAAGTAAAAGAACAAAGCAACGAAAAATAGCAATGGAGCATCGGGTGTGGTGATAAATCCGTACAACACAAACATGAATAGCGAAAACGAGATGATACAGAATTCGTTAACATCTCTAATCGTAGGTTTGGCAGGTCTTATGGTTTTCCAAAGTAGCAGTAAGGTTGCAGTATGTAGCAAAACAGTCAAAAGGCGTATCGACAAGTATCCAGGTGCCCAGTGGCTCATGAATGTCATTAGTCCGACCATTGGCGGGTGGTCGTAGTAGCCCCAGTCCAAAAACTGACCGTACAAGGCATAATAGGCTTCGTCGGCATGAACATTTGTTACAATCGCCTGAATCAAATCGGCGATGAGCCAAAGCAATAGATATATGTAAAACCTTTTTTCCGTTTTATCCATATTGCAAAAATAGTCAAAATCAAGTTGCCAATGCGTTTTTAGATGTAAAAGTTATTTTCCCGCCTATTGGCTGTTTGCTTAATTTTTCGTAAATTTGCAAGGTCTTAAGCAAGAATAACATAGGAAAGAAAGGAAATTTATATGCAATCCACTACCAACGATATGCATTCAGCCATTCTCGCTCACTTGGAAAATATTGAGCGAAAGTATGATGTGCGGGTTCTGCTTGCTGTGGAGTCGGGAAGCAGGGCTAGGGGACTTTATTCCGATGAAAGCGACTGGGATGTGCGGTTTGTTTATGTAAACAAGCTCGACTGGTACCTGAATGTGAATGAAGGTCGTGATGTAATTGAAGAGATGTACGACGATAATATTGACCTCGTTGGTTGGGAATTACGCAAGACATTACGCCTGTTTCAGAAGTCAAACCCGTCTTTGATGGAATGGCTCCATTCGCCTGTCATCTATCGTGCCGATGAGGATTTTTTGTCGCGAATGAGGGAATTGGAACCACTGTATTTCAATCCAATCAAGACAATGTACCACTATGAGAGCCTTTATATCAAGCACGACAAACGCTATCTACAAGACACTACCAATCCGCTCAAACGATTTTTGCATTATTTGCGTGGAATACTGTCATGCCATTGGCTCGAAGTGCATAAGACTATGCCGCCTGTGCTTTTCGAAGAATTGGTGCAAGCCACTGTCGATGATGAAGTTATCCGTCAGAAGATTGGTGACTTGATTGCACTGAAAAGGCAAAGCAAAGGAAACGACAACAAGGACGTTGATGCCGATTTGGTGGACTATGCACACAAGTTGGCGGAACATTTCGAGCAGACAATTCCAGATTTTCGTCCAGAAATAAGTCATGCAGGCGATTCTGCAGATTTGGATGGATTGTTGAGGAAAATGGTGTTGAGATAAAATAGGAATATGAACTTACAGACTAACAGAATCCTCCTTCGCCCTTGGCGTGAAAGCGATGCGGAAACACTTTTCAAGTATGCTTCCGACCCTGAGGTTGGTCCTCGGGCTGGTTGGCCACCGCATAAGTCGGTGGAGGAAAGTTTGAATATTATCTGCACTGTATTTTCTGCCGATACCATGTGGGCGGTGGAATGTAAGGAGACTGGCGAAGCCATTGGTTGTGTGGGCTATCTTCCTGCATCAGCATCAAACCTTAAATTTGCGGATAACCAGTGCGAAGTCGGTTATTGGATAGCTCGTCCGTACTGGGGAAAAGGCATTTGCACCGAAGCTTTGCAATTGGTTGTCGACTATTGCTTCCACGAGAAAGGATTTTCTGTCCTTTGGGGCGACTATTTCCCCGAAAATCCGGCATCGGGCAGAGTGATGGAAAAATGCGGATTCGTTGACACTGGCGAGGAAGTGCTATGCCCCAATCTCGAAGTTGGTGCCGACAGACCAGTAAAAGTTATGAAGTTAGAAAAGTCACAAAAAATGATTGCATACTGCGGCATAGACTGCAATAAATGTGATGCCTACATCGCGACAAAGAGCAACGACCAAGCACTGCGCGAGAAAACCGCAAAACTATGGAGCAAACTGAACAATGTCCAGATTTTGCCCGAACAGATTAACTGTGATGGTTGTCGCGTAGATGGAATCAAAACCGTTTACTGCGAAAAGCTATGCCAGATTCGCCAATGTGCAATGAAAAAAGGTATGGAGACTTGTGGAAATTGTTCCGAACTTGGTAAATGTCAGATAGTTGGAGTAATAGTAGAGAATAATGCTGATGCTCTGAATAACCTCAAAAACATAAAGTAGAAAATCATTTCATGAAAACCGAAATTAATCCTCAGGAAACCAAACGAGCATTCGCCTTTGAGATGTGGTTGAACGCACCTATGCCGATGGTAACGTTGGTAAAAACTATGAATGTCAGCCGATTAGTGAACCTCAGCAAGAAGACTGGCGTAAAGTTCAATACGCTGATGTGCTGGAGCATTGGCAAGGCGGCGATGGAGACAGAGGAATTGTTTTTGTTGCCCGAAAACGGAAAACTTTTCCGTTACGATAGCATTGCCATCAATGTGGTTGTGAGGAACAGCAAGGGTGGCATCAACTCCTGCGATATTCCTTACTCTGCCGACTTGCAGCAGTTCAACCGCGATTACTTGGAGTTGACCACCAAGGTGGCAAAGGAATGCCAAAGCAGTTTCCTCGATGGCTATATGATTGTCGGCACATCGGCCATGATTCAGACCGAACTCGACTGCATTCTCAACCAGTACACCGACAAGTTCCTAAATCCAATGGTTATGTGGGGCAAGTACCGCAAGGGATTGTTCAAGACCATTTTGCCGGTGTCTTTCCAGTTTCACCATGTGCAGATGGATGGGGGAGATGCTGCGAGATTTTTGGAGAGGTTGCAGAGGAAGGTTAACACAATTTGAATATGAAAAATATAATATCAATTTTTGCAGTAGCGATACTTCTTTTCGCTGTTGCTTCATGCAAAAACGAATCTAAAGTTGAAGGACATTACACTTATCAGCACGGCTGGAACTACGACATCGATGAGGGACATGTCGATGTGCACGAAACCGGCACTATGGATTTCTACAAGGACGGCACTGCCCTCGACTCTGCCCGCCAGGTTTACGAAGTGACACTAAAGGATGGCGGAAAAGCCCATTGGGTTTTCAACTATGTAAGTCCGAGCCTTTGGCATGTCGAAGGCGAGGATTTCTATTTTGCCGGCGTGGATGAGACTTTCCGCATGGAACTGGTAGAAAATACCGTAGATGGTTGCGAAAAAGACTACTCAGCCGAATTGGCTCAACGCATGATTGAGAGCGTAAGCAGTGGCATTGCCCGCGAAATCAAATTCCATCTAGCCAGCCTTACAGAAAAGGAACTCGTTTGGAGCTACACCTATTCCGATGGGCACACGGATACTTGGGAGTTTTATAGGGAATAGTTAAAAGGTAAAAGTTTCCGTGACTTGAGCGGAATGAAAGATTGTATCACCTTTCTTTAAACGTCACATGTACACTATCCCCGAAAGTCTTTCCGAGTTTCTGGCGGATGTCTTTGCGCACACCGATAATATAGCAGGGAGTTCCCATGCGGACAATTTGTCCATCGTAGGGAATGCCGTCAAAGGTAGCATGAACCAGCAGTCGCCCCTTGCCATACAATGCCTTTATGTCGAAAGGCACTTCTACGTAAGCGGCATCCATGTCTTCGTTTTGTAGGATAATAGCGTCAAATTCCATGGTAGTTAATACTTCTCCACAAAGTCCCTTACCAACCTAAAAATTGGCTCGTAGGTGTCGAACTTCATGGTCTCGTAGGTATCGAATACCGTGTGGTAATACTTGAAGGCATCGCCTTCCTCGTTTTCGAACAATATGCATGGCACTTTATGTTCGGCAAACGGATAATGGTCGCTATTGCCAGCCAGTTCGCCACGGTTCAAACCCTTGAAATAGTGCTTCTCGTCATTGATTTTTTCAAAAAGAGCAAAGCCCTTGTCGGAATTGGTTTCGACATATTGCACTGGATTGTTGTCGCCAATCATATCAAGGTTGAAGACAAACTTTATTTGTTCCAGCGGTACACTGGGATGGGTTACATACCATTCTGAACCATGCAGACCCGATTCCTCTGCAGCAAAAGCGACGAAATACATGTCGTATTCGGGACGATTCTTTGAGTAATATGCGGCGAGTGTCACGATGGCGGCTGTGCCCGAGGCATTGTCGTTGGCACCAGCGTAGTAAACCTTTTTGCCGAGGTTGCCCAAATGGTCGTAGTGGGCAGTGAAAATGAAGCAACTGTCGTGCTTGCGACCTTCAACCTTTGCAACGACATTGAAACATTCGTAATCCTTCAGGAAAGTGTTGTCGATGTTGGCGGTAATGGTCTTGGCATCCTTCGGAATATCCGATGTAGCCCAAATGATTGGCTTGTCAATAACCTTGTCGCCGTATGCCTTGTAGAATTTCAGTATAGGTGGCCATGTCTGTATCAAACCTGCGTTGGTGCAAGCACCAGGAATTTGCAGGTTCTTGAAATCCTTGCTATGCGTATAGGAAAACCAGAAGTCGCAAACTACAAAGCAGTCCTTGTTTTCGGGTTTTGCAAGGTCGCTGTACATCTTTTCTGCATCGAAATTTGTGGTATCGACAAAATAGAGGTTGTATGTGCCGTGTACGCCAGGAGAGTATTCGCGCATTACAAAATCAACGCCCGGAGTTTGCTTGCGACCGTCAACCGACAATTCCATATTTCCGACGTATGTGTTTATGTCCAACTTGAACGGCTGACAAACTACCTCATCGGCACCAGCTTTGGCAAACTCCTTTTCCAGATATTTCCCTGCCTTGTTCGAACCGCCTTTCGCGTATCCGCGTCCTTGGTATTTTGCAGAACTTAATTCCTTGATAATCTGTTTGTAATAAACTAAATCCTGTGCGTTTACAGATAACATCCCAACAAAAGCACAGACCCACAATAAAATAATCAACCTTTTCATTTTATTTAATTTTGAATTTTGGAAACAAAGATATAATGGATAAAGAGACTTTGAACTTAATATTAAGTTAATGTAAAGTGACAGAATCACTAAAACCCTACTTCTTCCATCTTTTCAGCATCGGAAAATACTCCCTCATCATCTGCTTGTATTCATCCTTTGTCATTGGCTTGGGCATTTGCTTGTTGACTTCATCAACGAATTGCGAGCAATGTTCTATCATTTCTTCCATTGTGCATTCCTGCAGAAACTTGCCGTCTTGGTAGCAATATTTGCAATAGTCATAATTGGTTGAGCCGTCGGCATTTGTGCCAAAAACATCTTGCTTCGTAAGTGGCATTCCGCAACTTTGGCAGAATTGTGGTTGCTGGTTTTGTTTGTCGTCCATGTTTGTCTTCGTTTATAAATTTATCGGAACAAAGTTACAAATTATCGTAAACATTGATTATGCAGAAAATAAATTTCAATATTCCGAAAAATCTTTGTACTTTTGTGAATTGAAAAAACAATTCGTATGGCAAATACAGTAGTTGAAAAATTGGGAAATACAGCAGTACAACCTTCTACTGAAGAAATTTTGGCAGAGTGGAAGAAGAGGGTTGATGCATACCAGTATGACCCTAACAGGCCTGTGCGGCATTATCCTCTCGAGCATTTTGCCCAAGCACTGAAAAAGGCTGTTCGTGAGAAGTTATGATTACCAAGGTAGTCCACATCGGTGAATTAGCTTACGAAGATATTCGCGATATTATCAAATATATCATTAGTGTTTCGCGGTTGTCTCATGCGGAACGATATGTAGATGAAATAGTGGCTGATTTGGAGACATTGAGTTATATGGCTACCATACTTCCTGCACCTATTTTCGATTACCCTAAGCGATTCCATCCAAATGCAAAAATTATGAAAATACGCAATAAGCCGTTGTGTGCCATTTTTCACATAGATGGTGATTATGTAATTGTGGACAGGATTGTTCATTCATCAATGATAATATATTAGATTTTAAGGTAATCCTTGAATTTTAAGGTTTTGCGAAATTTTCCTAAGGCAAATTTTAATAAAAATCTCCCCCCTCCTGTAATATTTCCGTACCTTTGTTGTCTAACATGATGAAACCGTTGCAACGAAAACGATTAAATTAAAAGAATCATGAACAACGACAAAGAACATAAGTTTGAACTTCTGGTACGGCAGCACAAGCGAACCATCTACACGGTATGCTATATGTTTTCGACCAACAAGGACGAAATCGACGACCTGTTCCAGGAAATCCTAATCCGCCTTTGGAACGGCTTCGACCAATACGAAGGCCGAAGCAGTGCAGAGACTTGGATTTACCGCGTGGCGCTCAACACAGCCATCAATCAGGACAAGAAGGAGCGCCGTCGTCCCGAGACCGTTCCGCTGACAGTGAACATCGACCCCTACGAGGCCGACAATCCTCAAACTCAGCAAATACGCATCCTCTACGACCGCATTTCGCGCCTCGACCTCATTGACCGAAGCCTTATCCTGCTTTGGCTCGAAGGCATCAGTTACGATGAAATTGGAGCAATAATCGGCATCTCGCCCAACAATGTTGGCGTAAAACTGGCCCGTATCAAGGAAAAACTGGTAAAAATGTCGTAAAAAATGAAAGGGAATCATCATGGAAAATAAAGAAAACAATAATCAGAACGAACTCGACCTGCTGAAAGCGCAGTACGAAGAACTGAAACAGCGTTTCGAACAGCAGGAAATCGTCAACGAACACCTAATGAAGTCCACCATTCAGGACAATGCCAACTATTTCTCCAGATACAGGAAGACAGTCATGATAGCCTATCCTATCATTGCGGTTCTGGGATTCGCCTACTTTACATTTTTAGGTGAACTTCTGCCATTCGGACTTTCATTTCTGCTACTGATGGTCTTTTCTATCGTATTCGAGCTATGGCTTACGCGGAATGTGAAACGGCAGGCTATGGAAAATGCCGACTTGCTGACACTTTCAAAAAATATGCAGAAACTTAAGTCGGGATATGCCGTCTATACAGTTTTTATTATGGCACTTGGCTTTATGTTTGTACTAGTACACATCCTAAATAACAAAGGTTACCTGACAAGTGCGATTGCCGAATATAATATGACACCAAATTATAATGCAATCTGGTCGATTTGCTTTGTAGGACTGCTACTTCTGACTTTTGCAATCCTGGCTTACCGCAATTTTGTAGGCCATTGCAACGATGTAATCCGCCAAATCGGTTCCTACGACGGCAAACCGCAACCAAAAAGCCCCCGCACGTTTCTGCTTTTCCTCGGCAGCATGATTATTGTGTTTGGCATTGGTGTTTTACTTGTCCACTTTGCTTTGCGTCCTAACGTATATGCCCGGGCTGAAAACGACTTTACTACCGAAGGAAAACTGGAATTTTGGGAAGTTTATGCCGATACGATAGTTTATGAAAAGGATGTCCCTGCTTTAATGGTAACTTGGCAAAATAGTGACTCTCTTGTGGTTATGAAAGGTATGCGACAGATAGTGGATGATAATCAACCAGACTTGCGCCTTTATGCGTTGAAAAAAAGCGGCAATGGTCCGGCTATCAGTTCCAAGGTTTTAGGAGGAAAACCATTGGTGCAGAGAGTGGAGTTTTCTACATCCAGTCGGAAAGAGGGCGAAGATGCGCCACTTATTGTTCAAATGATGCCTGATGCAGGTGCGCTCTGGTCAGAGTTTACCGACGATGTCAAAGGTCATAATGTAGCGCTTTCGATGGAAGGTGAAGTGGTGCAGGAGTGGTATGTCAATTGCCAAATTAGTAATGGACAATTCTTTTTCATCAAGAACTGGTCTTCGGATGACGAAATTGAAGAGTACTGCAAGAAATTATTACGACAGTAGGCTCTTTCGGGAGTAGAAAAAGTAAGCAAAAAGGTAAATTTTATTCAAGACACGGCTTTCGAGCTGTGTCTTGAATGTTTTATTTCTCTTTGATTTTAAGTCTCTTAAAAAATAATTTGAAAATTTTTCAAAAAATATTTTGGTTTATAATATAAACTACTTTATCTTTGCGGTGTCGTTTATAACGAAAAGTGCACTTAAAGTTTTTTAATTAAAAGGTAAAATTAACATTAAAATTTAAAACAATGGAAAAGACTAATGAAAACAAAGAGATGACGGCACAGGAAAGCCTCTCTCTAATTAACGAAGTACTCAACAAGAGCCGCAAATCAATTCTTCGCAACAATGGAAAACATTTCATCCTCTGGGGCGTTTTGCTAACCGTCTTGTCGCTCGGAATTTATGAACTATGGCACATCACCGGCAATCCAATCTGGAACTTGCTGTGGTTTGCAATGCCTATAATAGGTATTCCTTTGGTAAAACTTATCAGCCGTAAGGATGATGCAATCCCGCAAAATGTTATCAGCAAGCAGATTAGCAAAGTATGGCTTGCCTACTGCGTGTTTGTGACTTCAATCTTTGTGATTTCTATCTTCACAGGACTAATTGAACTGTCGCTGGTAATTGTTTTGTTGCTCGGTTTTGCCGAATGCATTTCAGGAATCATGCTGAAGAACTGGCCTATCATCATTAGCGGTTTTATACTTGGCGTAGGTGGTGCTTTTGCAGCAGCATTGATGCCAACGGCAGCAGAACAATTGCTCCTTTTCACCATCGGTGGCGTGATTCTTGTGGTTACTGGTTTGATTATTAAATTTCAATACAAATAGCCATGTTTCCAAAACTTGACCCGATTCTTCATTCGGAGCTGAGATTGGCTGTGATGTCGATTCTTGCCGAAGTTGAAAGTGCCGAGTTCAGCTATCTCAGGAAGCAGACCGACTCCACTGCAGGAAACCTGAGTGTGCAAATCGACAAGCTTAGCGCGGCTGGCTACATCACAGTCGAAAAAGGCTTCAAGGGCAAAATGCCCTGTACCACTTGCAAAATCACTCCCGAAGGCATAGAGGCGTTCAAGAACTATGTCACCGCTCTAAAAGAGTATATCTCGTAGAACAATTGTATTTTTCTAATTTATCCAAGACACGGCTTGTGGGTCGTGTCTTTTATTATCAAATATCAAAAGTCATTTGAGAAAAAAATAAAGCAAAGAAATATTTGGCTGAATAACAAAGATAACCTACTTTTGCGTATTAAAATTTAACACATATATCATCAAATAATAATCGAAAAACGATGACATTTATCAATTCAAAGTTCATTAAGTCTGAATATTCAGATATTGCTAAAGTTAGTCAAGGTCAAAGCGTATGCTTTTATGGTATGGTTCAAAATGTCCGTGTCACAAAGTGGGGCGGATTTGTAATTGTTAGAAAACCTGAAGGACTTATCCAGACTGTAATTCAAAAAGACACTTCTTCAATAATTGATGAAGAAGGTCGTAGCATAGGTATTAATGACATTTCAAGAGAAATGGCGATTACTATTCACGGAACAGTAAATTCTGCAAATATTAAAGATAAGTCGGTAAAATACAATACAATAGAAATTGAGGTAAGCAAGATTCAAGTAATTTCCCGACCGTCAACAACAGAAGTTATTGATGTCAATGCGTTGAAATTCAGTGATGATGAGTCTGTCTTGAGGTATAAATTCGACAATAGGCAGGTTTCTCTACGCAACCCCAAGGACATGGCAATATTTAGGGTAAGTTCAACGATTGCTCAGTCTTTTGCCGAGTATCTAATCTCAGTAGGGTTTACACAGATTTTCACTCCTAAAATTGTATCAGAAGGAGCTGAGGGTGGTGCCAATGTTTTCAATATGGACTATTTCGGGAAACAGGTTTATCTTGCACAGTCGCCACAGTTCTACAAGCAGATTGGAGTCGGCGTATATGAAAGGGTATTCGAAATTGCTCCCGCATATCGTGCCGAAAAGCATAATACATCTCGTCATTTGAACGAATTTATCTCTTTAGATGTTGAGATGGGCTTTATAAAAGGACAGGAAGAGGTTATGGAGTTAGAGATGAATCTTCTGCGACACATAATTGCTTCTGTTAATGAAAAATGCAGTCATGAATTGCAATTGTTGGAAGCACAGCTGCCATGCTTGCCGGAAAATGTTCCCGTTTATCGGTTGTCTGAAGCACACGAATTGCTTTACAATGAACAACTGACAGCTGATCATCGTGGCGAAGACGATATGGCGCCAGAGGAGGAGCGTGCAATCTGTAAGTATGCAAAAGAAAAGTTCGGTTCTGATTTCGTCTTTATAACACATTTCCCAACCGAGCACAGAGCGTTTTATGCGATGAATGATCCCGAAGACCCGACATTGACATTATCGTATGACTTGCTGATGTGTGGAATAGAAATCACTTCTGGAGGTCAGCGTATTCATAAAGAAGAGGATTACCGCAAGAAGATGGCCGAACGGGGAATGAATCCGGACAATTTCAAATTTTATCTTGATACTTTCCATAACGGCATGCCACCTCATGGCGGTTTTGCAATTGGATTGGAGAGAATAACATCATTTTTCCTTGGCATATCTAATGTAAAGGAAGCGAGTCTGTTCCCAAGGGATATAAATAGAGTTGCTCCGTAAAAATAGACAAATCCGTCAGAGTACACACTACAGATAAATAGGTTCTGTGGGAGCTGGAGCCGAAACTCTTTTATTGCAAGAAAAGGCAATAAGAGAAAGGAATCCTGAATAGTTGCACACATTTCCGTAATTAACACCCACTTTGTTAATTAAAAATAAGGTGTAGGTCAGATTTTGGCGTAGCGGTGTTGTATTTTTGCAAAGCAAAAATTTTTGTTCAATGGCAGAAAACAACAACATAAGCAATTACACCGATGACAACATTCGCACCCTCGAAGGTCTTGAGCACGTGCGTCTGCGTCCCGGTATGTACATTGGCAAGCTCGGCAACGGCGAGGCTTCCGACGACGGAATCTATGTCCTCGTAAAGGAAGTCGTTGACAATTCAATCGATGAATTCCGTATGCATTGCGGGCTTAATATCGAAATCAAACTAAACGAAAAGACCATATCAGTCCGCGACTATGGACGAGGCATTCCGCAGGGAAAGATGATAGAAGCCGTGTCGGTGATGAATACAGGCGCGAAATACGAAAATGATTCGTTCCAAAAATCTGTTGGTCTTAATGGCGTAGGTACAAAGGCAGTTAATGCACTATCTGTAAAATTTACCGCTAAGTCGTTCCGTGACGGAAAGGTAAAACGCGCCGATTTCGAAAAGGGGAAATTGGTGAAGGAATACGACCTTGAGCCGACTACAGAAAAAAACGGCACTTTCATTGAATTCACCCCAGACGAGGAGATTTTTGGCAACTATCGCTTCCGCGAAGAATATCTCGAAACGATGTTCCGCAACTACAGTTACCTAAACACTGGGCTTACGCTTAATTTCAACGGCAAGAAATTCATTTCGAAAAACGGTCTTCTCGACCTTGTGAAAGAACGCCATAATTCGGAACCACTTTATCCGCATATTCACCTCAAAGGCGACGACATTGAGATTGCATTCACCCATACCGACCAGAACGGTGAGGAATATTATTCGTTTGTAAACGGACAATACACTTCGCAGGGCGGTACTCATCAGAGTGCGCTCAAAGAACATCTTGCTCGTACGATTAAAGAATATTACGGAAAAAATTTTGAGCCGCAGGATATTCGTAGCGGTATTGTCGCGGCAATTGCAATCAATGTGATAGAACCGGTGTTTGAAAGCCAGACAAAAATTAAGCTTGGGTCAACCAATATGGCTCCAGACAAGGATAAAAAAGGAAACCCATTTCAATTGTCGGGCATTAGCGTCAACAAGTTCATCGGCGACTTCATTAAGCGCGAGGTTGACAACTATCTGCACAAGAACAAGGATATTTCAAACATAATGCTTGAGAAAATCCAGTCATCCGAAAAGGAACGCAAGGCTATATCAGGCGTACAGAAACTTGCTCGCGAGAAGGCAAAAAAGGTCAGTTTGCACAACGAAAAACTGCGCGACTGCCGTATTCACTACAACAGCAACAATCCTCGTCGCGACGAAAGTACAATCTTCATCACAGAGGGTGATTCGGCAAGCGGTTCCATCACCAAGAGCCGTGATGTTACCACTCAGGCTGTGTTCAGCTTGCGCGGTAAGCCACTCAACTCGTATGGCAAGACCAAGAAGGTGGTTTACGAGAACGACGAGTTCAACCTTTTGCAGGCCGCACTCAACATCGAGGAGGGAATCGACAACATCCGCTACCGCAATGTGGTAATCGCCACCGATGCCGATGTCGACGGTATGCACATAAGGTTGTTGCTTATAACTTTCTTCCTGCAGTTTTTCCCCGACATCATCAGGCAGGGGCATCTGTTTATCCTCGAAACACCGCTTTTCCGTGTGCGCAACAAGCAGGAAACCAAGTACTGCTATACCGAAAACGAACGCGACGAGGCCCAGAAGAAAATCAAGAATTCGGAAACTACCCGATTTAAAGGTCTTGGTGAAATCAACTGGCAGGAATTCAAGAACTTCATCGGTCCCGATATGAAACTGTCGCCCGTTACCCTGTCGAAGGACGACAACATAAAGGCATTGCTCGAATATTTTATGGGCAACAACACTCAGGAACGACAGAACTTCATTATCGAGAACCTCAGAATGGAGGAAGACTAAAAACTGGAAATTATGGACGACGAAAACAAAAATATACCGCAGGAAGATACCAAGGCTATCGAGGTGGAACTCAACCCCGAAACTGGTGTTACCATTACCCGCATGAAAAATATGTTCCAGAACTGGTTTCTGGACTATGCCTCGTATGTAATTCTTGAGCGTGCCGTGCCGCACATTTACGATGGTCTGAAACCCGTACAGCGCCGTATCCTTCACGCAATGAAGCAGATAGATGATGGTCGTTTCAACAAGGTGGCAAACATAGTCGGTCAAACCATGCAGTACCACCCTCACGGAGATGCCGCGATTGGCGGCGCATTGGTGCAGCTCGGACAAAAGGATCTGCTCATCGATACTCAAGGTAACTGGGGTAACATCCTTACAGGCGACAGTGCTGCTGCTCCGCGTTACATTGAGGCTCGCCTTTCGAAGTTTGCTCTCGAGGTGGCTTTCAACAACAAGACTACATTTTGGAAGGATTCGTACGATGGTCGTAAGCAGGAACCTATAAATCTGCCTATAAAATTCCCGCTTTTGCTGGCTCAGGGTGTCGAAGGTATTGCTGTAGGTCTCAACTCAATAGTTCTACCACACAATTTCAACGAACTGCTCGACGGCTGTATAGCAGTACTTAGGGACGAACCGGTACAACTTTATCCCGACTTCCCGACTGGCGGACTTATTGATGTAAGTCGCTACAACGATGGTCAGCGTGGTGGCAAGTTGCTCATCCGTGCTCGAATCGAAAAGGTTGACAAGAAAACTCTTGCCATAAGGGAAATCCCTTACGGACAGACCACTAGCGGAATCATCGACACAATCTTGAAGGCCAACGAAAAGGGCAAAATCAAAATCAAGAAGGTTGACGACAACACCGCCGAAAATGCCGAAATCGTCATCGAACTTCAAGCAGGAGTTTCTGCAGATGTTACAATTGATGCACTTTATGCATTTACAAACTGCCAGGTTTCAATATCTCCAAATGCCTGTGTAATTGAGGAGGACAAGCCTCGTTTTGCATCGGTTACCGAAATTCTTGAGGCCTCAGTGCGCAACACTTTGGAACTGCTCCGTCAGGAACTGAAAATCAAGATGAACGAACTCGAAGAGCAATGGCATTACCAGTCGCTCGAAAAATGGTTCATCGAAAAACGCATCTACAAGGAAAAAGCTTACGAAAATGCTGGATCCAATGATGAGGCAGTAGAGTTCATCCATTCCAAGATTATCGCTCACAAGCTGAAACTTATGCGCGAGGTCACAACCGAGGACATCTTGAAGTTGCTGGAAATAAAGATGAAACGTATTCTCCGCTTCAACATTGAGAAGGCAGACGAGGACTTGATAGCAATACAGGAACAGATAAAAGCCGTACAGAACGACCTCGACCATATCGTTGACTACACCATAAATTATTACAAGCACATCAAGGAAAAGTACGGCGAAGGTCGCGACCGCAAGACCGAAATCCGCAACTTCGATTCTATTGATGCCGGCGAGGTTGCTGTTGCAAACGAAAAGCTCTACATCAACAAGGAAGAAGGCTTCGTTGGCTATGGCTTGAAGAAGGACGAATATGTGTGCGATTGTTCCGACATAGATGACATCATTGTCATCCGCGAAGACGGTACATATCAGGTGTCAAAGGTTGCGGAAAAGGCTTTCTTCGGCAAGGGAATCATCCATGTGGCTGTTTACCGCAAGAACGACAAGCGCACCATATACAATGTGGTTTACCGGGATGGCAAGTCGGCAACATCATACATCAAGCGTTTTGCAATTACAAATGTCATTCGCGACAAGGAATACGACATCACCAAGGGAACTCCTGGTTCGAAGTTGCTGTACTTCAAGGCAAACGCCAATGGTGAAGCCGAAGTTATCTCCTGCAAGCTGAAGCCGAAGCCAAAATTGCGCAAGCTCACATTCGAGGTCGATTTCAAGGATATTGCCATAAAGAACCGCGATGCGCAGGGAAATATTTTCGCTCGTACCGAAATTCACAAGATTACGCAGAAGGAGGAAGGTATATCAACGCTTGGTGGTCGCAAGATATGGTTCGACAAGGATGTTTTGCGTCTGAATGTGGATGGACGCGGACAGTACTTGGGCGAATTCTCAGGAACCGACAAGATTCTCGTAGTTACCAATGCTGGCGACTGCATTTTTACCAATTTCGACCTGTCGAACCACTACAACGACGACATTCTGATAATAGAAAAGTACAATCCCGATAAGGTTTTCACAGCCGTTCATTTCGATGCCGAACAGAACTTCTATTATCTTAAGCGTTTCAATGTACAGGAAATGACAAAACCGCAGTCGTTTATTTCGGAATACGAAGGCTCGTACATGCTTGCCGTCAACGAGGACAAGCATCCGCAGCTGAAGATAACCTTCGGTGGCAAGGATGAAAAGCGCGAACCGGAAATCATTGATGCCGAAGAATTTATCGGAGTTAAGGGTATTACTGCACGAGGCAAACGACTTACTACATATGCTGTTAAGGAAATTTGTTTCATCGAACCGCTTGTCAAGCCCGAGGACGAAAAATCGGAGGAAGAAGAACCGCAAGTAGAGGAAGCTCCTGAAACCGATGATGGATTTATGCCCGACAGCGGGACGCAGATGAGTCTGTTCTAATGTCTAACAGACTTGAAGGCTGACAGGCTAACAGCCTTGCAGACAGCCTCTAAAGTCGTTTGAATGGCTTCGCCGTTTCTACGCTGACGCTGTTTCTAAAAAACGGAATGTCATTCTGAACTTGTTTCAGTATCTGATTTCGTTTTTTTTGTTTCAATGATAGTTATTGCTCTGTATGAGAGGTTTTTGCGGATAAAATATCCTTATATTCTTGCCTTCGGGAGTGCAAATCCCGAAGGACGGAATGCAAGACCTTGCGTATGTACAATGTGTTGCCTTGATAATATTATATTTATCCAGCAACAATAAATATAATCTGCATAAAACGCTCTAAAATTTAATGTAAATCATCGTTTTGGATTTTCATTATAACTATTTGATTGTTTGAGTGTTGAACAATGGGCTGTGAGTAAAATATGCCCTAAAAACAAGCACAAGGAGAAAAATGAATTATTTTTGCAACTTGTTAAAAGGCAAACTATATGATAAAACATTTATTATCAAGCACATTTGCTATTATCGCATGTATTATATTATGTGCAGACGGCTATTCGCAGTCGGCAAAACTTAAAGGCAAGGTTACTGACGAAGCCACAAAGGAAGGACTTTTTGGTGTAAATGTCATGGTTACAAGCACCAACGAGAAAGTAAAGACTGGAACAAGTACCGATTTTGATGGCAACTACGAAATTGCACTGCCTGCTGGTTCATACAAGGTTAAGTACAATTATATAGGGTACAAAAATCATAACGAGGAAATAACTATTTCTGGTACTGATGTTACTAAGAATGTGGTTCTTGCTCAGGATGCCGAAATCATCGATGAGGTGGTTGTGAGTGCCGGTAAGTACGAGCAGAAATTGCAGGACATCACCATTTCGATGGAAGTCCTGAAGCCACAGATGATAGAAAACAAGAACACCTATAATATAGAGTCTTCTCTCAACAAGGTTCCGGGTGTTGATGTTAACAACCACCAGCCGAGTATCCGTTCTTGCACGGGATGGAGCTATGGCGCAGGTAGCCGCGTCATGATACTGGTTGATGAAATGCCAATCATGTCGGCCGACATTGCCGATGCAAAGTGGAACTATATTCCCACCGAGAACATTTCGCAGGTAGAGGTGTTGAAAGGTGCATCATCGGCATTGTTCGGTTCGCAGGCATTGGGCGGCGTGATAAACATCCGAACGGCATATCCTACAGCTGAGCCTGTTACAAAGGTTAACGCATTCTTTGGCGTTTATGGAAATCCTGCAGATGACCGTTTCAAATGGTGGGGCAACGAACAGAATCCTGCTTATTATGGAGCTAGTTTCCTGCATAGTCAGCAGTTTGGTAACTTCGACTTTGTGCTTGGTGGAAACTTCTACAAGAACGAAGGTTTCCGCGATACCGAAAATGAACGCCGTGCACGATTGAATACAAACCTACGCTATCGTTTCAAGAAGGTGGACGGACTTTCGATTGGCGTAAATGCAAACTACATGCTCAACCAGATTAGCGACTTCTTCATGTGGCAATCGGATACGATGCCGTATGTTTCGAATACTATGTTTGGTGGTTCATCTGCTCCTACTCAGGGCTACAGGGTAAATGTTGACCCATTTGTTCAGTACATCTGTCCGAAAAACGAGGACCGTCACAGCCTTCGCACAAGATTCTTCCGCACATTGAACGAAATTTCCAACGACACTATGAAAAACAGCCTTGGTGATGTTTGGTACGCAGAGTATCAGTACCAAAAGTCGTTGGAACACTGGAAAATTTCGGCAGGTGCTGTAGATAATTATCAGGTTGTAATATCAAATATGTTCAGCAACCACTATAGCAACGAGGTTGCTGCGTATGTACAGGGCGATGCCCGTTATGGTAGACTTAAGTTCTCGCTCGGTGTACGCTTCGAGTATTTCAAGGTCGATACATCAATGACCAAAACCGAACTTAAGTTTGGCAAGGATACCATTAATATTCCGATTAAGCCGGTTGCTCGTCTAGGTGTAAACTATCAGGTTGCCGAGGCCACTTTCCTGCGTGCTTCGTTCGGACAGGGCTACAGGTTTCCTGCCGTTTCCGAGAAATTCATTTCGATGGCTCTTGGTGCAGTCAAGGTATTCCCGAACCTAAATCTTACTCCCGAAACAAGCTGGAGCGTGGAGGTTGGTGCAAAGCAGGGCTACAAGTTCGGTAAATGGAAAGGCTTCGCCGATGCTGCAATATATTTCCAGCGAATGTACAATATGATGGAGTTCGGATTTGTGGTGCTTAATTCGCTTACTGGCGAACCATACGTGCTCGGTCAGGTTGGCGACCCAGAAATGGGATTCCAGTGTGCCAATGTTGGCAATGCCGACATATTTGGTGTTGACCTTTCAGGTGTAATTACCGGTCCACTTGGCAACTGGGGCGAACTCAATGCAATGGTTGGCTACACCTACAACAATCCGAAATACATTTCTGACGACATTGACCCGTCAACATCAACCGATGACAAGACTTTGAAATACAGATACAAGCATTCTGTAAAAGCCGATGTCAGCCTTACTGCAAAATGGTTTGAAGTTGGTATCGACTTAGTTTGGAAGAGCAAGGTCAAGAATGTTGACCGTCTGTTCTGCGACGAGCGTCCTGCCGAAGAAGTAATCGGCGACTATGCAGTTTTGAGTTCAATTATTCTGCCAGGTTACTGGGACTATCGCATTAGGACTGCAGAACAAAATTTCTGGAATATAGACTTCTATGTAGGCGCAAAGCTTTATAAGGAAACTAAACTTTCGTTCCACGTAAAGAACCTTTTGAATCAAGTATATTGCGGTCGTCCGGGCGACATTTGCGCTCCACGCCGCTTTGAAGTATCATTATCAGCAAAATTTTAATATTTAGGATATGAAGAAGATTTTATCAGTACTTTTATTTGTTGCCATGGCATTTGTTGCCAGTGCGCAATTTGATGTAAGCGACCCTATTATAATATGTGGTGCAGGCGAAGCTTGTGAACCAAATATAAACGGGCATTTCTCAAGTGGAGTAGTTCCATACGAGCCAGATGTAAACAGCGAGTACTTTCCTACAATCAGGACTTGCGAACCTTTGGATGTATGTATTACAATGCATTGTCCGTCATCGATAAATCCGTCATCGGTTGGACTTGGAACCATTAATTACTCGATTCCTCTGAGTGGTATAGAAGTAAAGGGATTTGGCGGATTGCCAGAAGGTGTTTCTTATTGTTTGTCGGATGCAAATTGGCAGCCTGATGGATATTACACAATTCATCTTACAGGAACACCAACCCAATCAGGAACATTCCAACTTAAATTACGCGCAGTATTATCATCAAGCTATGTGCTTTCATTGAATACCGACACGTTCTTCCCCAATGGTATGGATGCAATTCAAGTTACGGTGGAGGAAGGTTCTGCTCCAGTAGCTGGATTTTCTGCAAGTGCAACCGAAATAGCAGCAGGTAATGCAGTTGACTTCACAAACACGTCAACAGGCTATCAGGCAACTCGCACTTGGACATTTGAAGGTGGTAACCCAGCGACTTCAACAGAGGAAAATCCTCGTGTAATGTACTCTACTCCAGGTACATATCGAGTTTCCTTGACAGTCGCTAATGCTTGCGGTGAAAACACCAAGGAAGAAGCAACATATATTACCGTTACCGAGCCAGAAACAGGCGAAGCTCCTAGAGCAGATTTCTCATTCTCTACAACTCAGTTGGAAGAAGGTTTCTCGGTTCAGTTCAACGACCTTAGCACAAACCTGCCAAGCACATGGAGCTGGACATTTGCTAATGGAACACCAGAATCATCTACCGAACAAAATCCTGTAGTAACATTTGCAGAAGAAGGTGATTATCTAATTTCGCTTGTTGCAGAAAATGAATATGGTCGCGATTCCATAGCCCGTACAATAAGCATTGTCGGCATCAATGACTACGAAATCGATAATCTTGTAAGCGTTTACCCGAACCCGACAAGCAGCATCCTCAACATTGAGGCAGAAGACCTTGTTTCGGTTAGCATTATTGACATGTCGGGAAGAGTTGTTTATTTTGCAAACGAAAGTTGCTCGGCAGCAAGTATAGACCTTGAAGGTTTCGCAAAATCAGAATATATGGTTAAGGTGGAAACCAAGAAGGGTACTTCTGTAAAGCGAATTATTAAAATGTAATAGAGTTTAATTTTTAAAATTAGTATAGAGATGAAAAAGTTTTTACTTTCAGCAATTGCAGTTTTTGCAATGAGTTTGTGCAGTTTCGCACAGATTCCTGTTTGTCAGGATGCTTGTGCTCCACATGCTAATGATGCAGACTATTCTACAGGTGTAATACCTACATATCCTACAGCATTTGAACCTTTGACGGTTGGCGTACCAGTTGACCAATGTATCAGTATAAAGATTCCGTCACAAATAAGCGGTTCAGCTATAAGTTCAGCATTAGGTTGGATTAATTTATCAATTACAAGTATCACTGCAAACGAACTTGTTAATCTTCCTGATGGTTTGACAGCTTGTGCAAGCGCAAACCCGATGGCTGCCAATGGTACATATACCTTGCGTATTACTGGTACTCCTACCACTGCTGGAACATACAATTTGAATATGAGAGCAGAATTGGAAGGTGGAACTGGAGTAAGTTTGGCAAATGGTTATACAAATGGATCTAATGGCGTTTCAACGAACATCACCATTCAAGTCGTTGAAGCTGGTGAGATGGCAGCAAACTTCTCAACCAATCCTTCAGCTACAGGTATGTATAATCCGGCTGTTCACATCAGTGAAGGCGAAACTGTCGCATTTGCAGACCTCAGCACAGGTGCTGACCACATTGCATGGTCATTCGAAGGCGGTTCTCCTGCAACTTCTACAGCTGCTAATGTTACCGTTACATACGCAACAGCAGGAACTTACACAGCAACCCTCACAGCTTACAATGCTGACGAATCACAGAGCGAAACCAAGTCGGTTTCGATAGAAGTTGCTGGAACAGGAACTGATATTGACGCAAGCTTTACAACCGACCCTGCATATACCGACTTGTATGTTTACAGAACATTGTCTGTTCAAACAGGAACGACTGTTACCTACACCAACACCAGTACAGGTGCAGACCATATTGCTTGGGCATTCGAAGGCGGTTCTCCTGCAAGCTCAAACGAAAATGTGGTTGCTGTAACTTACAATGCAGTAGGAACATATACAACAACTCTAACTGCATATAATGCAGATGAATCTGCCAGCGACGAGTTCACTCTTACCGTTACCGTTACCGCATCAGAAGAAGATGCTGTTACAGCTGACTTCACTACCAATCCTGAGGCTACCAGCTTAGGCGGTTATTTGTCATACATTTCAATCAATCAAGGCGAATCGGTTACATTTACCAATGCAAGCAGTGCAAATACTCACCACATTGCATGGTCATTCGAAGGTGGTTCACCAGCAACTTCTATTGAAGATGTTGTTACTGTTACCTACGCAGAAGCAGGCACTTACTTCACAGCAACTCTTACTGCTTACAACGAGGATGAAACTATCAGCAACACCAAGTCAATATATGTAACCGTAGCTTCTGTTGACCCGGATGCAGTTGAAGCAAACTTCACTACAGATCCTGCTTACACCGACTTATATATTTACAGAATGCTTTCTATTGAAACAGGAACAACCGTTACCTACACAAGTACATGCAACGAAAACACTGATCACATCGCTTGGACATTTGAAGGCGGTAGCCCAGCAGCTTCAACCAATACTACAGTAGCAGTTGCATACACAACAGCAGGAAGCTATACAACAACCCTTGTTGCATACAACGCAGATGAAACCAGAACCGATACTATTACTCTTTCGGTAACCGTTACCGATTCGGGTGTTGCTGTTGAAGAAAATGCAATCAGCGAAATCAGCGTTTATCCTAACCCAACAAGCTCAATCATCAACATTGCAGCAGAAGGAATGCAGAACATCACTATCATCGACATGACAGGTCGCGTAGTAATGAGCAAGGATGTAAATTCTAACTTCGAAACTATCGATGCTAATGGTTTTGCAAAGGCTAACTACATGGTTAGAATTGCAACAGCCGATGGCATTGTTGTGAAGAACATAGTAGTAGAATAAAATTTTGTCATATTAATTGTTTTTAGGGCGGATGTATTTCCGCCCTTTTTCTGCCGTTAGATTCATACAATATCAAACAATAAGGGCGCAATATTGCGCCCTTATTTTGTCTTGAAAACCATCCCTAATCCTTTTCGGTTTGAATGAACGATTGAATCCTTGAATTTTTAAATTATTGAATCATTAAATTGTTGAATCTTTGAATCTTTGAACCATCGCAAAGCATTGCGATGCTACAATTGTTTTACAACTTTCAATTTTCAACTATTTTTTACACTTCGCTATCGTAGTCGATGCCCTGCTTCTTCAAAATCTTCTTTACATACATTGCAAAGAAAGCTAAGAATGCAAAGCATAGCACTGGAATTACATACGAGTAATGTATTCCGAAGCCGTCAGTTGATGAAAGAGTCTGCATATAGTCTGCCAACTTGCCTTGGATAGGCGGGATTACTGCGCCACCGAGAATCATCATCACAAGGAATGCAGAACCTTGAGTTGTATATTTGCCAAGTCCTGCAAGTGCAAGGTTGAATATTGAAGACCACATAATTGAGCAGAACAAACCGCCAGCCATAATTGTATAAACCGAAACCATTCCCTCGGTGCAAATGCCTATCAGCATCATGCAGACGGCAAGCACTGCGAAAATAAACAAGGTGCGTGCTGGTTTGTTCTTTGTGAAGAAGAATGCTGCGATTTGTATTGCTATTAGTGCAATGTAGGGTAGAAGAGCCGTTATGCTGTACTGTGAAATTGCATTTACGCCCAAAACAACGCCGAATGCAACCAATGGTACAACTATGGTAAGAATCTTTTTGGTAGTCGATTTGAAGTCAAATGCGGCAACTGCACCAGTCCAGCGACCAATCATAAGGCTGCCCCAGTACATCGAAATGAAAGGAGCTACCTCGTTGGCTGCAAATCCTCCAAAGTCTGGTTTTTGCAAAAGTTCGCCGAAGTTGCTTACGGTCGAAACTTCAACGCCTACATAGACGAAGATTGCAAGCATACCAAATACAAGCTGCGGATATTTCATTGCACCCCAGCCTTCCGGTTTCTTCTTTGCCATTCCGTTGACAGAAAGCAATGTTACAAAGACTATCACAAGTGCTGCCATCAGGAATATCACGCGGAAAATCTCAACATTCTCCATGTCTGCAAAACTTTCACGATAGCTCATAAACACCGGTATAAACATTGCCACCAGCAATACGGTCATTATTGTGAGAGCGACAAGTGCCTTGCTTGTCTTTTCGGTCTTTTCGGTTGAAGTGTCGTTTGGCAATTTCTTCGAGAAGAAGAATATTGCTGCGGCTATGAGGAATAAAACGCCAACACCTGCATACAATATTTCGGCCTTGCTGATTTCAAGGTTTGCAATTTCCTCGTCACTTACGGCTGCCGTAGTGCCGAAAAGCAATAGAGCAACAATGATAGGACCAATGGCTGTGCCGAACGAGTTGAGGCCTCCGCAAAGGTTGATTCGTGAAGCACCTGTCGCTGGAGGACCAAGGGTTATTGCAAACGGATTTCCTGCCGTCTGTTGCAACGAGAATCCGAGTGCCACTACAAACAAACCGATAAGCATTCCCATAAAGCTGTTTGCGCCTACAGCGACAATCATTGCAGCCGCACCCACTGCCGAAAATAGTAGTCCGAACACTATGGATTTCTTGTAGCCGAATCGCGCTATGAAATCGTTGCGTCTGACAACCGAATATGCGAAAAGTATCAAAGCTCCGACATAATATGCCAGGTAGAATGCAAAGTCGATAAGCTGGCTTTGGAACTGGTCGAGGTTGAAATAATGCTTGCAGAACGGAATGAAAATGCTGTTTCCTGCTGCCATGAAGCCCCAGAAGAAGAATACTATTATAAGTATCGACAGGGCACCGTAGTTGGTTTTTGATTTGTTATCGGTCATGAGTTATATTTTTTGCAAAGGTAAAATATTTTTTGTTTCTATGGGCTTTGCCCGTTTCTATGTTTAACTTCGTTGAGGGCTACGCCGTTCTCGCTTCGCTGTTTCAATGGCTAAAGCCGTTTCTAAGTTGTTCAAAGTTCAAAGTTTAAAGTTTAAGGTGGTTTGAGATAGTTTGAAATTGTTTGATGTTGTTTGAGGTAGTTTTAAATTGTTTAAATCCTTGAATTAACCCTTGAACTCTTGAATCCTTGAACAACCTCTAACTTATAAACCATTTCAAACCCATAAACTACTTCTAGAACAGGTATCCCATCTTCACATAGAAATTCATCATCTTGCCGTTATCCTGCTTGTTCAGGGCGGTAGCCCAATCGACCGAGAGGATGAAGTTTTCGTTCATGGCGACTTTCAGTCCGATGCCGGCTGCCGAATGAGGCATGTATGTTTCTTTTCTCGACAGGTTAAAGTAGTCTTCGTACTTGTCTGTGCGACCAGTTGCGATGTTGTTGGCTGTTATGGCTGTCCTTATTTCTGTTTCATCAAGTTTGTAGGGCTGGGTAACAACGCCTAAGTCGAAGAATGGGTTCAGTCCGATGTAGAAATGCTGCTTTCCGATGTCGAAGGTTACAATCTTTGTCCTAAGTTCGACATTTGCGTATGCAAAGCCATTCGCTAGGATTCTGTTTCGCATAATTCCGCGCAGCGAATTTCCACCGCCAAGACCTTCATATATTACGCGCTGTATGAAAAGCGTGTTGAGGTAGGTATTCATGTAGAACGGTGATTCGCCTGCAATTGTATTTTGAGTTCCGATTCTGTATGCAAATGTAACCCTGTCCTTGTAAATCGGCACATACTGCCTGAAGTTGAAGTTGAACTTGAGGTGGTTGTATTCTGTCTGGTTGCCAAATGCTGCCGAGTAGGTAAAGAAAGCATCGGCGTAGATTCCGCGCGATGGATTAGAGCGCTTGTCGCGGCTGTCGAAGGTAAAGCCACCGCGTACATAGGGATGCCAACCGCCATTGGCTTCGTCAGCTTTTATTATTCCCCAATTCCTGTACAGTTCATAAAGCCCTTGTACCGACGGGTCGAGGTATTTTCTGTCGGTGGGCTGGCGTTTGCCGTTGAGCATATCGATGTCGCACTCGTCAATCATGTACCCGAGTACGCCCAGACCGGCATTCCACTTCCAGTTGCCAGAGATTGTCCCTTCTATGTCGGCTGCCACGCGCACTAGGTCGCGTTTGTACTTGTAGAATGCACGCGAGAGGTATTCGCTCGAATCCTTCTTTGCATTGTGCCAGCCCATGTGGTAAAGCGTCGGGTAGCCGTTGTAGCCATAGAAGTCGCACATTGCATCGGGAAGATACGATACATCTATCGTAAGACGATGGTCGGGAATCAAATATTTCGAGTCGTAGAAGAAACGGAAAAGTCCATACCTTTTTGTTGTGTATGCCGCCTCAACATAGAACGAATGTATGTATTCTGGATATTGGCTTCCATCGCCGTAGTAATATATGTTCGACAATGCTCCGAACTGGAATCCGAGGTCGGCATCGTAGGCGACGCTTGGCAGTATTCCGAAGTTCCATCCTGTCTTGACCTTTGATGTGTCTTTCGCTTCTGTCGATGCCATTACATTGCCTGCAAGAGCAACAATAACGGCAAGGATTATGATTTTTTTCATATATTAAGTTTTTGATTTTTAGAATAATTTCAGCATGTAGGCAATTCCCACACCCATGTATGTTCCAATTGCGTAGCCGATAAGTCCGATTACGATACCGCTGATAAGCACTTTCTTGTTGCCCATTGCACCGACTACAGGCGGAATGAATGGAGGCGAACAGAATAGTCCAACTTGGGCTACGGTGTATAGGTCGCCGCTTATTTTCGAGAATCGGCAGAAAATAATGTGGATAATTACCGACACCAGCATTATGTACAGGACAAACAGCCCAAGCGAAATTGCCGACATGTCGATGCTGTATGGATTGAACTGCGATGCAACCGCTATGCTGAATATCAGTATGAATATCATGCCGAGTTCGAAGGTTTTGGGCAATTCGCGGATTTTCTTCGAGAACGATGCTATTATCGACAGCGTGGTTATGGTAAGGATGATTACCAGTTCGTTGAGTTTGCCAGTGCCAGTTTCCTGATCGCCAACAACGCCCAAGTTGTAGAGCAGCATCGACAGTCCTGCGCCTATTGCGAGGAATCCAATTGACAGAAGCAGTCCGAGCATTGTCTTCGGGAAGACTTTCTTGTTGAGCATCATTCCGTAGTTTTCGATGCCGTGGTCTTCGATGTTGCTGTTGATAGTTATCGTTGTAGATTCATCGGGGAAAGGCAGGATTTTACGGAAAAGCTTGTATCCGCCACCAGTGATGAACATTATCAGCGGGAAAGTTATAAGCATCTGGAACGTGAGCACGAGGGTGATTGTTGTGGGGTCAACGCCAAGAGCGGCACCCAGTGCGTTGAAGTTCATTGTTCCGCCGGTGTAAATGCCCGTCATCATTGCCGACACATTTTCGATGTCGTTTACGCCAGTATTGCGGAAAATGAAGAATCCTGAAATTACTGCGACAGCGATTGCTATAATTCCGCCGACAAGGGCAAGAATTGTTTTTGGCAGGGCGCGTGTCCACATCTTGAAGTCGCAGTTGAAAAGCATAAGCGGTATGGCGAGCGGCACCGAAATGTTCATTATCATTTTCTGTATGCTCTCAAATGTGGCGGCATCGGCTGTGCCGGGTTCAAAAGTTACGAATCCCGTAAGACTCATTATAATGCCTACTGCGTAAGCCAATATTACTGTACCTATTTTCTGCAATATTTTCCATTTGTGGAAAGCCGAAACTATGATTATTGGGAACAGAAGGTATATTGAGATTGCAATTATTATTCTCATCTGTGAATATTTTATTGTTTGACGCGCAAAGGTAGTGCATTAGATTGAAACAGAAACCGATTGGTTGAATGTTTAATTAAACTGGGGTTGTTAATATAGCAATATGGTAGGCGGAAGAAATTAGTTTTGTGGTTGTTTATTGTTGTTGAGACGCAAGGTCTTCTGTCTGTACATTTAGAAGCGGTTTGAAGATTGCCTTTTAGCCTTTCAGCCTGCTAGCCAGTTAGCCCACAATACAATTAAATATTAACCTGTTGAAAACTAAATGCCATTATTGTGTGGGTACAGGTGATAAACGATTACTTTTGCATTGATGAAAGAAAAGATAAAGAAAATATTAGAAAAGATTAGGAATTGGAGGTTCCTGTATATAGCAGGAGTTATTGTTGCCATTTTCTTGGTATGGATAATTTTTTTCGACAACTTCAACCTTGTAGATAGATTCCAGAAGATGAGCAAGTTGCATGAACTTCATGAAACCGAGAAATACTACGAGCAGGAAAATCTTGAAAACAGTACCCGTCTCGAAGAACTTATGTCAGGAAAGGAAGAGCTAGAAAAGTTTGCTCGCGAGCAGTACTATATGAAGGAGGAGGATGAGGATATTTTCTTGGTTATAACGGAGGAGTAAGAAATGTATTTCTGGTTTCTTGGTTCTGATTTCTAGTTTTTGGAAGGTCAAACAGGTATGCCGACATTGTGCCAACTCAATAATCAGAATGTTAGACACCATACAATTCCACAATCGTCAATCTAAAATCGTCAATCGTAAATCAATTTATGGTATTCCCCGAAAATTTTGAATCAAAGATAGGTTTCGATAAAATCCGCAACTTGATAAAGTCGGAATGCATTGCTTCGCCGGCAAAAAGTCTGGTGGATGACATTGCTTTTTCTACTGACATCGGCTATATCCGCAAATCGCTGGCTCTTACCAACGAAATGATGAGCATTTGTATGCTTAAGGACAATTATCCTGCGAACAATTACCCAGATGTTTCGCAGGCGGCATCGCGAATGCGAGTGGAAGGAACTTGCCTGCAACTATTCGAACTTGTTGACATACGCACGATATTGGAAAATTGTCGTGCCTTGCGTGCTTTTTTCCGCACGGATGACAAAAATGAGTTCCCCAACCTGAAACAAATAGTCGATTCAGCTAATTTCCCGACTTATCTCTACGACCGTCTGCAATCTGTCTTGACCAAGAACGGCGATATAAAGGATACCGCTTCTCCCGAGCTGCGCGAAATTCGCTCTTCGCTCATTTCTACGCAGGAATCGGTGTCGCGCAAGTTGAATTCGATACTTACTTCTTTCCGCGAACAGGGCTGGGTAAGCAAGGATTTGTCGGCAACGATGGTGAATGGTCGTTTGGTTTTGCCAATTGAGACGACATACAAGCGCAAGGTTCAAGGTTTTGTACATGATGAGTCGGCAAGTGGCAAGACTTCGTACATAGAACCGCAGGAAGTGCTTGAGATGAACAATCGCATCCGCGAATTGGAACTCTCCGAAGCGCGTGAAATACAGAAGATTCTTTACGAACTTACCTGCGAGTTCCGTCCATACGCCGACGACTTGAAGAACATTTCGCAGGTTATTGCAGAATTGGATTTCATTCGTGCCAAGGCAAAGTTTGCAATACGAATCGAGGCTATAATTCCATCGGTGCATGATGAGCCATGCCTTGACATTGTGCGCGGAAAGCATCCGCTTCTATACCTAACCCTTAAAAAGGAAAACCGCGAAATTGTTCCCACAACTTTCCGCCTTGATTCCGAAAACCGCATATTGTTGATTTCTGGTCCTAATGCTGGCGGAAAAAGTGTTTGTCTGAAAACAGCCGCCATACTTTCCTATATGTTGCAGTGTGGACTGCCAGTGCCTGTAGGTGGCGCATCTTCGTTCGGCATTTTCTCTGAAATAATGCTTGACATAGGTGATGAGCAGTCGATTGAGAATGACTTGAGTACATATAGTTCTCATCTTGTCAATATGAAGCATTTCCTGAAAAATGCTGGTCCGCGGACTTTGCTTTTCATCGATGAGTTTGGCTCCGGCACCGACCCAATTATTGGAGGAACAATCGCCGAGGCAATACTTGAACAGTTAAATGCTTCGAAAACTTTTGGAATGATAACCACTCACTATACCAATTTGAAGGTTTTCGCTGCTGAAGCCGATGGAATCATTAATGGTGCCATGCTGATAGACCATACCAATATGCAGCCGACCTTTATCCTTGAGGTTGGAATCCCTGGTTCGTCGTATGCTGTGGAGATTGCGCGCAGAATTGGTCTGCCAGAGGCGATAATTAGTAAGGTCGTTGAGAAAACTGGCACCCAGCAGATGAACATTGATCGTTTTCTGCGCGAACTTATGCGCGACAAGCGCTATTGGGAGCGCAAACGCAAGCAGGTGAACGAGCAGAGCAAGAAGGTTGATGAGGCATTGCGCAAGAATCTCGAGGAGTTGGAAATCATTAAGACCAAACGCAAGCAGATTATCGAAAGTGCGCGGTCTGAGGCCGAGCAGTTGCTCAATGGTGTGAACAAACAGATAGAGAATACCATATCGGAAATAAAGCGCAGTAATGCCGACAAGGACAAGACGCGCGAGGTTCGTGAGGAGATAAAGCAGTTCAAGGAGGATTTCGAGAAGTCGAAGGAGGTAGATGAGAACGAATTTGCGCGCAAGTACGAATATGTGAAGCGCAAGATTGAGGAGCGCGAAGCTCGCAAGTTGGCTCGCGAGAAGGAGAAAAAGTTGGAAATGGTTCCCATCGATGAGGACAAGATAAACATAGGTAGCAAGGTGCGTTTGGCAGGGCAGGAGGCAATAGGGGATGTAACTGGTCTTACCGACAAGACGGCTGTGGTTTGTTTCGGCAGCTTGTATATGTCGGTAGCTTTAGACCGTTTGCAGAAAGTGTCGCAGGAGGAATATGCCAACCAGCGCAAGCAGTCATCCGCATCGGCATTGTATTCCGAAAAGGCTTTGAATTTCAAGCCTTACATTGATGTGCGTGGTGACCGTACCGATGAGGCTTTGCGCAAGATTGAGGAACTAGTTGATGCAGCGGTTATGCTAAGTCATCATGAGTTGAAAATCCTTCATGGTCGAGGGAACGGCATTTTGCGTCAGAATATTCGTCAGTATCTCAAGACAATCCCGCAGGTGCAATCTATAAGCGATGAGGACATTAGATTTGGCGGAGATGGAATAACGGTTGTGAAATTGATATAAAAATTAGGGGCAAGTTTTACTTGCCCCTAATTTTTACTCTACTCTCATCTCTTCTTACTCTTTAACAATTTGTCTATTCAAAGTTGAACCAGATGTTCTGACTCTGACATTGTAGATTCCAGATGGAACATCATCAAGATTGAATGTAGTTTCATAATCATTACGAGGAGAATCAACTTGCATTTGCTTAACGGTTCTACCCATTACATCGTAAATTTCGATGGATGCAGGTTCGTTACGGAAGTTCTCAAGAACAATTGTAAGTTCGCTTGAGAATGGGTTCGGGAATACCGAAATACTTGGATCTGCTTCCCAATTCGAGCATTTTGCCGAAATTATTTCCGAATAAGTCCTAGTTCCGTCATAGTCAACCTGTACCAAGCGGTAGTAAACATCGCCACCGTAGTAGTCGTAATCGGTGTAGCTATAGTCGATTTGTTCGATTGAGTTACCAGCACCAGCAACGCGAGCATACTCAGTGTAATTCATAGCATCCAACGATTTTTCCAAAACAAAGTAGTCGTTGTTGCGTTCCGAAGCGGTCGTCCAGTCGATGTCTATCGTATTTCCGTTGCAGTGAGCAGAGAATGATAGAAGTTCGATAGGAAGCACCGTTTCCTCGCTCTTAGAACCAATTGATGTCTTTGAGAATTCAGGGCTACGCGAGCTAGCACCAGGTATTGTTACACCACTCAAGATAATGGTTTCTCCAGATCCAGAAACAGAGCCTGTTCCGCCACCAATATTTCTCCAGCAATCGTTCTTATATATTGCTCCATATATGTTTGAAATATCGAAGCTGGTTGGAGTGGTGAAATGGTCGGTTGCATTTCCCGCATAAATTGAGAATGTTGCATCTGTCAAATCTGCCGAAGCGTAAATGTCCCAATATTCAAAGTTGCTTACATGGTCGAACTGCGGATCGTTGCCGTCGCACATGTCGGTTAAATTCCACCAACGAGGATATTCTGATGTTGAGAATCCATTTTCAGAGTTATGGTGGAACCTGATTGTTGCCTTATCCTCATCACCAACTGTAGCTTCTATTTCACCATATACATTATCGTTACCAGTCGGGAAAACAAAGCTTCCACCGTTACCAGTCTTCGAAACCTCTCCGTTAACATAGCTTGCTCTGCTAGCATTTGTTGAATTTGCATCTTTGCTAAATATCATGTTTCCATTATAGATACCATTGGTAAATGTCGCTGAGTTATTAACTGCCAAGTCATTAGTGAGATCGGTAGCATTGAAACCATTGCTATTGTCAAATACAACATTAGATACAGCCATTGAACCATCACCTGATATAGTCTGAGTTGTCGCTCCGTTGAAAATAGCCGTACCAGTTACATTTAATTTTGAATTGTTGCCGATAGTTGTATTTCCATAAATATTCAAGGTATTTCCTGCAACAACGCCATTTGTATGGGTGTTGTTGACATTAATGTTATTGAATGTCATTGAACCTTCACCCGACAATGTCTGTTCTGTTGTTCCGTTGAAAGTTACATCACCGAGCATGTTTAGAGTACCTGCGTTAGCAATGTTTCCAGAGATGGTCAAATCTGCAGATGCGGTTGCCTCTGTATTTGCTCCAAGTGTGATGTTGTTAAGAGCTATGTCGCTGCTTGCAATTGCCCAGTTGGTTACGCAGCTTGTTCCATACTGTTCTACGAATACATTGTGTGTGCTTGCATTTGGTGCTTCAGTAGGAATCTGGAACTTATGGGTAGAACTATTGTACAATACCCAGTTGTTGTTAGTATTCCATGCATCGTCTATTGCACCTGTCCACACATAATCGTTAGAAGTCGTTTTTGCGGTAGGACTATTAGCAGGGTCAACTGTAATGCTAATTGTAGATGTACAAGTATATCCGTTTGTTGCAGTGACGGTATAGGTTGTAACATCTGTTGGTTGGGCTACTACATTGTATGTGGTTGTCTCTCCCACAAAGTTTTCACCTGTCCATGCGTAAGTATATTCACCTTCAGTTGTTTCGATAGCAATCTTCTGTCCTAAGCATATACTGCTACCAGTTACTGGAGCTGCTGTTATGTCTGCAAGTTCTGGAGATTCGTACTTAGCGATTACAACTTTAACCTTCTTGCTTATTCCGTCTTTTGTTACAATCAAGGTTTGCGGAACATCCAAATCGCAGATACGGGTTATTGTAGCATTTGATCCGGATAATGCGATGCTTGCAGGGTCCTCAACAACCGACCATTCAACGCTGTTTTCTGTTGATACTGTAAAGTTGTTCCATACGCTGTCGTAGATTTCTACTGCAGGGCTTGATGTAATAAATATAGGTGTAGATGCGATAATTGATGGAACAGAACCGCTTACGCCCTTAGGCTGTGGGTACATATTTGCAGTAAATGAGAAGTTGTCGGTATTCCATTGTCCAGTCATAGCCGATGGAGATGCACCTGTCAGTTCTGCAGTTGTGTAACCCATTGCTGAAGCGTCATCTGATGTTGCTCCTTTTATACCAAAGCGTCTGCTGCGTTGCTTGTCGTACTTGTTGTCAGACAGGCTTCCATTGTTTGTGCCGCAGATAGAGCCGCCTACTGTAGGCTTAAGGTTATCCCTGTGTTCCACGCATCCAGTTGAAAGGCAGTTCTTGACAGCCGACTCGGAGCCGTTTTCTCCAATTATACCACCAACGCTTTGTTCTGTACATCTTACATTAGCACCATTGTTGCAGAAGCTGATTGTTGTACGAGTGCTTAATCCGCATATTCCACCGACATTCTTTGTTCCGGAAATTTCTCCGTTATTGGAGCAGTATTTAATTATATTTTCCTTCTCTGCAGCAGCTTTGCTGAATTGACCGCTTATACCACCAACTTGCTGTCTGCCCGTTACATTTCCTGCATTTGCACAATAGGTAATTGTTGAAAAGTCAGTAGAGTAACCAGTAATACCTCCTGAATAATTTCTATTTGCGCCAACGCTAATGTCACCATAGTTGGTACAATTGGTTATTATTGCATTATATGTGCTGGTTCCGCCTTGTCCGCCGGCAATACCGCCAATATATGTTCCGCCAATAACATTGCCATAATTGGTGCAATTGTTCATGGTTCCCGTAGAATAGTAGCGTCCGCATATACCGCCTATGTATGATCTGTCAGATGCACGATAAGTTATGGTTCCTTCGTTACGGCAGTTGGTAAAGTTTGTATATGCACCAGATGTATTATTCATGTATCCTACTACACCACCAGTATAATTTCCACCTTTTAAGTATGCATAGTTGGTACAGTTGCTTATTTTTGTCCATCCTGCTGCATAACCGCAAACTCCACCAGTGCCATTCTCACGCCCTGTTGTTATAGTGCCATTAGTGCCACTATAGAATTTGCAATTTTCAATTTCGCCTAACAGGGTAGCAGAATATCCAGATATGTATGCACATATACCGCCGAAATGTCCATCAGGCTTTGTTGTGCATGTGTAAGCGCCATCTCCAGTTTTTACTATAAGGTTCTTAATGTAGCCGTTGTACACTCTGCCGATAAAGCCTCCGTAGAACGATAAGTCACCTTCGTCAGGGGTATTGAAGTTAAGGTTGGATACCGTATGTATTCCTCCATCCTCGTCTTTACCGTCAATGTTACCGGCAAAGAATACGCCAGGTTCATTGGCGATTGTTACCCATGGGCCTTCTGAATCAAGGACTTCTATATCACTTATAATGTAGAATGTTATGCCTACATATCCGTTTCTGTTGAGAACACCTTTGTATTTGCCAGTACCTCTTGCGTTAACAGCATTACGGAAGGCAACAAGTTCTTCGTAGGTTTTAATTGAAAGGCTGTCGGGTGGATTTGCATTTGTAACAATATAATTCTTGTGAGCCTCTCCAATTGTTGCTGTAATTATTGCAGAACCCATTTCTCCTTCAGGAATATTACTTCCAGCATCTACATGCGCTGTTGGTAGGTCTGCAGGGATAATTTTTACATAATCATGTTCACAATCAACAGTCCAAATGTTTTCTGTTGAACCTAAATTAAAATCAACAAGAGTTCCATTCCATACTTGTGCAGCTTCTGGATCGTTTACGAAGATTGGCATTGCTGCTACACTTGTTATGTTGGAAGAGTGGTTCTTTGGTGTCGGGAACATTCCTGCTGAGAAATTCCAGTATGTATCGGACCAGTTTGTACCGATAAGTCCAGTTGGGCTTGTACCTATCATTTGCTGAGGTGTAAGTCCAATTGCGGCGCCATCGTTATCACTGCTTATATTACGGTCGTTAGCTATACCATTTACCGAGCATCTTGTCCTGTCGTAGTAGTTGTAGTGGCAGTTTGTTCCATTTCCTGTGATTGCACCGCCTGTACTTACATTTGATGTATTAAGGCAATACAGAATATCTCCGCTGTTGCTTCCTGATATACCACCTGTGCTGTATACAGCGCCGTTAATGTTACCTCCGTTTTCGCAGAACAGTACATCGGTTGTTGCATTGTTTCCGCATATACCGCCGACCAAGTTGATACCGCCTACATCGGCTACATTGATACAACTGCGTACATAGTTCCTGTAGTCGGAGCTACCGCCTGCATATCCAACTATACCGCCAGTATATGAAGAACCACCGTTTATTGTGCCGGCGACTTCACAGGTGTCGATGTTGGTATAATTGTTTGCATAACCGCAGATACCTCCCACATAACTGCTGGTAGATGAAATTTTGCCAATGAACGAGCAGTTCCTGATGTTGGCGTAGTTGTCGCCATCTACACCGCGAATCCATGCGCAAATACCTGCAACATAAGAGGAACCGGAAATGCCATCTGATGCGCACCTTATCTTGATGTTCTCAATTGTAGATCCAATTGCGTATCCGAATAATGCGCGGTAAGATGTAGGAGAGTTATTGTTTGTGCCGTTTCCGTTTATCTTGAAATTACTTATAGTATGATTATCTCCATCGAAATTACCCTTGAAAGGATATTTTGATGCGCCGATAGGCAAAAAGTCGTCTTTAACATTTGTCAATGATGTATCAGAAAGGGCTAAGTCACAAGTTAACTTGAAATTCTTTCCTGTAAATCCACCTTCGTTTACAATGCCCTTATATGAACCGATTTCACCTGCATTAACAGCATTTCTGAATTTTATAAACTGATTCAGTGATTCTATGAGTATTGGGTCCTCAATAGTCGGGTTCTGTACGAAGAATGATTTTACATGGTAGTTGTCATTGTATTTCACAAAGATATTAGCACAGTCGTTCTCCAAACCATCAACAGTAGGAACATTGCTTGCTATTTTTAGGTAAGTTCTGCCTGTTTCAGTGTTGCGAACGCAGTTTGTTGCCCAAGATGCATTTGTAGGAACAATAAGGTCGAAATTCTTACTAACAGCACGATATGTCTGGTGATTGGAAGAATTGCCCCTTTCATCAAGCGTTAAAGGTATAACAGCAAGTGTTGCACCTGGCTGTCCGTTAAGATTCAATGGTACCGGGTATAGGTTAGGTGAAGTAGAGTAAGTCCAATGTGTTGAGCCTAAACTAACTCTTAGTCCGTTTCCAAGCATTTCTGATGTGATTTTGCCGGTTGTTCCATCTCCGCCTTCCCTGTCGCATCTTTGGGTGTCGTAGAAGCAATTATTAATCGTTGATGCATCATCCTTTGTTCCGAGGATTGCTCCACCAATGTTAACGCCTCCTGTAGAAATACAATATTCTATCATAGATGAGTTGTCCATATTTCCGCATATACCACCTGTGATTTCAGTCGTAGATGATACATTACCTCCGTTGTTGCAGAATTGTATTGCCGAACCATTGTCGCTCTTTCCAACCATACCGCCTACATAGCTTGCTCCGGAAACAGTTCCTGCGTTGGTACACGAAACAATTGAACTGGCATCATCTGCGTATCCGCAAATACCTCCGGCATAGTCAGAAGTTGCTATTACCTTACCTGAGAAGTCGCAGTTTTCGATTACTGTACCGACAGACTTTCCGCAGACGCCACCAATATAAGAACTAGTACCGTTTACAATAGCGGCAATATGGCAATTGCGTATTGTTGCGTTTTTAGCAAATCCGACCAAACCGCCTATATATGAAGAACCATACACTGTACCGCCATCGTTGACTATTGCGCCGGTAGTTGGATTAACATACGCATAGCCTTGTATATTGAGATTATCGATTACACTGCCTTCTACATATCCGAAAAGACCTGCATAGCTGGCATTTGTCCTAAGTGTTTTAATCTTATTGCCTTTTCCGTGGAAACTACCCTTGAATATATATGTGGATGTTCCAATAGGAGACCAGTTGGAATTTGTCAAATCAACCTCGAAATATGTACCTTCATTATTTACAAGGTAGAAATTTACGCCCTTGTAACCATTTACATTGAATGCCTCCTCAATAACATATTCATCGGTTGGAACTCCATTTACAATTTTTTTCTGAGGTTTGCCGGTACCTTCATCGTAAAGGCAAGCATCAAACGACCCTATGCTACCTTTGTTTACTGCTTCACGCAAAGCTTTAAGTTCGTTTATATCACGAATTGCGATTGGTGGAACATACAAGCTGTTTGCAAAGTATATCTGTTTGCTGTAGCCACCGAGTGAAACGGTTAAGTGAGTACGCCTGTAGTTCGGGGTATTAACCACAACATAGCTACCACTGATATCAAGGATTCCATCATCTGGTGCAGTCCATGTCTGTCCATCGGTTGTGATAATAGTGAAGTCACGGGTAGTCATCTGGTTGGTATTTACATAGTCGGGGTCACTATCAGATGTGCCAGGACCGCCAATGGCAAGGGTTGCAGGTGAACCAGCAACCAATGTAGGATTCAATGCGATTGCGTATGGATTGGATGGATACGAGCCCGATGCGTTAATAGGCATAGGGTAGTAGCCTGCTTTTATCCACCATCTATCACTTGTAAATGTGGATGGCAAGGAGCCGACAAGGTCGCTAGTGCGTTTTCCTGTGCCATTTGCTTCATTCTTTACTCCAATTGCACAATGTATTGAGTCGTAGTAGTTTATGTCGGCATCGGTGCGTGGACAAATTGTTGTTATAGTATCCTTGTCAACACCAATGATATTGCCTTCGAATCCGTTAAAGTTATATACATTAAGACATTGTGACACTTTACCTCGAGTTATTTCGTTAGTTCCTACGATTCCACCGAAAGATAAAGCATTTGCTCTAGCCTTTACTTCACCTGCATTTAGGCAGTAGGAAACATTCGACATGGCGTTGTGTCCGCAGATACCACCTGCGTGTGCGGTACCAGTAACAATTGCATTATTTATACAGTTGAGCACGCTGTCGCGCTGGTATGTACAGAAATCGCTATAGCCAGAACTAGCGTATCCATTGGTTTTTCCTACTATACCACCAACATAAGAACTAGTGCTGAAAACTTCACCGGATGTTGTGCAGTATTTGGTCTTGGTGTAGTTGCCCATATATCCGACAATACCGCCAGCGTATGAACTTGTTGCCCTGACTTCACCATTGAAATGGCAGTTCTCAATTGTACAATATGTGGTTGTGTTAAGACCTACGGCATTTCCGCAGATACCACCAACATACGATGTGCCCGATACAGTTCCTTCTACAACAAGATTCTTTATGCCACCACCACAGCTTGAATATACATAACCGAACAGTCCAGAATATGCAACTGTTCTTGTTACTGTAAGTCCGTCTATTTTATATCCATCACCATTGAATTCTCCACGGAAAGGATTGGTTGATGTTCCTATAGGTTCCCATTCCGGGTCTGTTAGGCTGATATTGGCAGACAGTTGGAATCTTCTACCGCAGTATCCGTCAAGGTTCATATTTCCCTTGAAAGAGCCATCAAGACCAGCATTGACAGCATCGCGGAATTCCGCTAGTTCGGCAGCACTTGTAATCATCAATGGGTCTCTAATATCAGCTACGCTGGCAAGAACTTTCTTTTTGAATTCTATTCCTTCCAGCCCATCCTTTTTTGCTGTGAGTACTACGGCACCAACTGCACCATTTACAACTCCAGTGTTTGATATAATATCACTATTGTTGCTTACCCATGACACATTTGCGCTAAGTGTGATATTATGCTGTAGATTGGTGTAGTTGTCTCCATCATAAAATATTGCAGGAGCAGCCGCTACTGTCACAAGATTATTAATAGCATCCGTTGGGATGTCGCAACCAACATTCTTTGGTGTAGGATAACTACCGCTTACATAGTTCCACTTGTCGTTAAAAGTAGCATCAGTAAGAGCTAAAAGTTCAGATGTGGTTTTGCCGATAGCGCCATCATTAGCTGTAATATCTCCACCGTTTTTACCTGGTCTAATAGACCTTTGGCTGTCATAATAATTATATTTGAAATTAAATGTATAAGAACCATTAGTTACACCGACAATGCTACCTCCAGAACTTACTGTTCCTGTATTTAAGCAGTGTTCTATTTTACTTGGTGTTGATGAACTTGTTGCGCCTATGTATGAAATTATACCACCAGTGCGTTCCGATGTTCCATATACATTACCAGCATTCAGGCAGTTATATATTTTAGTCGTGTTGTTGTCAGAAGTTCCGACTATACCACCTACCTGTGTCAAACCTTTTACTTCTGCGATGTTAATGCAGTTTTCAACTCTTAATGCGCCACCGGAATTACCTATAATACCGCCACAATTGTATGATGATGTTGTTACATTACCTCCTGCGGAACAGTTTTCAACTACGCAGTATGGACCAGCATATCCAATAATACCGCCAATGTAGTAACTTCCGTTACTTACAGATCCGTAGAAATGGCAGTTTGTAAATACAGTCGAGTCGCCGACTGCACCTTTAGTACGAGCGCATATACCTCCGACATACAGTGTGGTAGAATGTACATTTCCAGTTACCTTTATATTTTTGATTTTTGCACTGTTAAGAACGCCGAAAAGTCCAGAATTGTGAGCTGTTCTCTCTACGGTAAGATTACTTAGCAAATGGCACTGTCCATCGAGAGTTCCCTTGAAAGGATGCTCGTATGTTCCAATAGGCGACCAGCTGCTGATGCCACCCATATTTATGTCGGCAGTAATCTTTATTGTGATTCCCTTGAATCCGTCGTATGCCGATATACCTTGGTATTTCCCATTTACACCATTATTAACAGCATTACGGAAAGCCTCGAGGTCGCTTAAGTTATCGATAGTAAGTTCTTGAGCTGTTGTGTATGGATTTTCTATTATGAAAGTTTTGCTCCATAATTCATCGTCTCTCAGTCCAGCTCCTGTATTGGTCACTGTGATAAGTACAGCGCCTTCATTGGTGCCAACTGTTACATCCGTACCGACTATTGTGATTATGTTATGGTCGGGATCATCTGTTGTGTATGCATATCCATCAACCAAAGTGAAGTTGGCGGGTTCGTTGTAGTATGCAATATCTGGAGAATCTGGTAAATTGATAGGTACAGATGCTATTATTCCAGCAGTTTTTGTTGCAAGGTTCTTTGGAATAGGATAGTGTCCAGCCTTGAATGCAAAATGGGTTGTCCATTCGCTTGTTGTACCACCTAAACCGTCAGGCATTACATCATCTGCTGTTGCAATGAGGTGGGAATGTGTGAGTCCGTTAGCATGTGTAGCATCGTTTGCTACTGTGCGTACACCTGTCATTGTACTTGCGCTTCTTTGGCTGTCATAGTAGCAGTATGACATGCTTCCTACACTGCTTGCTCCTGTAATACATCCTCCCATGTTAACGGTTCCTGTATTAATACAGTATAATATGTTATTTCCATTGCTAGCTATACCACCAGTAGTAACATAATTTCCATATACATTTCCAGCGTTGTGACAATATTTAACTGTAACGCCACTCATTGTGCCGACAATTCCTCCTGCATATTCTGGTGCAGTTATCCATGCGGCATTAGAACATCCAGTAATAAAATTAGAACTTCCACCTGAAGAACCAACAATTCCTCCGACTGTGCTTTCGAAAACTAAAACCGTTCCTGCCACGGCGCAGTCGGTAATGTCGCAGTAGCCAGCAATAGTTCCGACAATACCACCGATTGTGCTTGAGCCAGTTACTTCTCCATTGAATGTACAATTGCTAATGTATGCACGGTTTGCAGCTGTTCCTGTAATATGGCCGGCAATACCGCCAATAGTACCCCAGTGGGAAATTATTCTTCCTGTTAAATTTACATCGCGTACACCAGCGGGTCCTGCACTCGAAGATGTGATTTTTCCGAAAAGCCCGATGTATGATTTCCATCCTGTAGGAGATGTAACTATGTTTTTAATAACACAGTTATGTCCATAAAACTGACCTTGGAATTCTCGTCCTTGATAACCTGTACCGATTTCTTTCCAAGTCTTGTTGTCCAAGTCAATGACAACCGGGTCGTCTGGATGGTCAGGATTCTGGACATGGACAATCTTTCCTGCAAATGTCTCGTAGGAATTAATCAATACCGACAGACCTTTAAGTTGAGCTCCTGTCCAAATGTAAAACTCAGTAGCATTGCGGTTGTCGTGGAACCATGCGGTATCAACGGCTGAACCATTCCATACCGACAATGTAACTTGCGAAAATCCTTTCTGCATGCCAAACAATGATATGCAGACAATTGTAATTAATAAAAATCTCTTCATACTCTAAAAAGCATAAGGTCAATAAAGTATAGTTGCAAAAATTGCGCGGCAAAAATATTAAATATTTTTAATACGGCAAGTTTATTAGTTAGATTTTTTCGTTGGTTGGAATGTTTTTTTGAAACTACTTGTCAATATGATGCTATTGCTATAACATTTTTGCAGATTGTTTTTGCGGCGACATAATGCAATGCGCTGTCACAGGAAAGATGTGGCGGATACAAAAAAAAAGTCCGACAAACGCCGGACTTTTCTATTAATAGCCGTATTTTCTCTATTTGATAACACCGAGTTCCTTGCCAACCTTTGTGAATGCTGCGATGCACTTGTCAAGATGAGCAATTTCGTGTGCTGCCGAAATCTGAACGCGGATACGAGCCTGTCCCTTCGGAACTACTGGATAGTAGAAACCAGTTACATAGATGCCTTCTTCCTGAAGTTTTGCTGCCATGTCCTGCGAAAGTTTTGCATCGTAAAGCATTACTGCGCAGATTGCCGATTCGGTTGGCTTGATGTCGAAGCCAGCAGCCTTCATCTTTGCTACGAAGTAGTCGGTGTTGCTGTGCAACTTGTCCTGCAACTCGTTGGTGCTCGACATGATGTCAACCATCTTGCAGCCAGCAGCGGCAACCATCGGAGGAATAGAGTTGGAGAACAAATATGGACGCGAACGCTGGCGAAGCATTTCGATGATTTCGCGCTTACCAGTTGTGAATCCGCCTACTGCACCGCCGAATGCCTTGCCGAGAGTACCGGTAAGGATTTCAATCTTTCCACGGAGGTTGTAGCGTTCTGTTACACCACGGCCAGTCTTTCCGACAACACCTGCCGAGTGAGATTCGTCAACCATTACCATTGCGTTGTACTTGTTTGCAAGTTCGTAAATCTTGTCGAGCGGGCAAACATTTCCGTCCATCGAGAATACACCATCTGTAGCGATGAGGCGGAAACGGCATTTCTGTGCTTCCTTGAGTTTTTCTTCGAGGTCGGCCATATCGGCGTTTGCATAGCGGAAACGCTGTGCCTTGCACAAACGAACACCGTCGATAATTGATGCGTGGTTGAGCGAGTCGGAGATGATAGCATCTTCTTCGCCTAACAATGGTTCGAAAACACCGCCGTTAGCATCGAAGCAAGCAGCATAGAGGATAGTGTCCTCAGTACCGAAGAATTCAGCAATCTTCTTTTCCAATGCCTTGTGAAGATCTGAACAACCGCAGATGAATCTTACCGATGCCATACCGTAGCCGTGAGTGTCCATTGCTTCCTTAGCTGCAGCGATGAGCTGTGGATTGTTGGCAAGACCAAGATAGTTGTTTGCGCAGAAATTGAGAACCTTTGTTCCGTCCTGCAATGTGATTTCACCACCCTGAGGAGATGCGATGATGCGTTCATTCTTGTACAAACCGGCTTCTCTGATTCCGGCTATTTCCTTCTGTAGATAAGCTTGAAAATCGTTATACATGATATTTTGTTTTTAAAATTATTTTCGATTGGCAAATGTAAGAAATAATGTTTTTCGTTGAACAAAAAGATTTAAAAATTCAAGAATTCAAATATTCAAGTATTCAATGGATAATTGACAATGGTTTCTAGGTTTTTCTGTTTCTAGGTTTTTGACAAGATGCAAAGGGATTTACGAATTGGCTACGCCGAACTAAAGGTTACGATTTTAGATTTACGATTTGATACACTGAGCGGAAGGTTGGGCTAAAAGGCTGAAAGAAGAAAAGGCTAAAAGTTAATTGTCGTTAAGCCTGTTAGCCTTTGAGCCTTCAGACCCAAAACATAGAATCGGCGTCAGCCCATGAACGGCGCAGCCCTCAACGAAGTTAAAAGGCGCAGGCATTGAAACCCAGAAAAAAAAAAGACCTTAACGGTCTTTTTTTTTATCTGTTTTGTTTTGCTTCCACGCAAAGTGTTGCATGAGGAACAGCGCGAAGTCTTTCCTTGGGGATTAGCTTGCCAGTCTTACGGCAGATTCCGTATGTGCCAATCTCAATTCTGAAAAGTGCTGCCTGCAAGTTTTGTATAAACTTAAGTTGGCGTTGGGCAATACGACCAATCTCCTCTTTCGACAGTACATTCTGACCTTCTTCCAAAACCTTGAAAGTCGGTGAAGTATCATCAATGTCGTTCATGTCTTCCTTGGTGAGCATACTCTTGTACAAGTCGAAATCAGCCTGTGCGCGTTCCAACTTCTTGAGAATTATTTCCTTGAATTCCTCAAGTTCTTCCTGCGAATATCTGGTCTTTTCTTCTTCCATGATTTTCCTATCTAATTAAAAAACACTTATCAAATATAAACTCTAAATATTATACGACACTTTTTAAATTTTGTTTTATGCTATTTGACGATTTGATGATTTGAAAATTAGTATGTCAATCTTGTTTCAGTAATTTTGCGACTAGCACTACTTCCATTATAAGATATGCAAAGTACAACACAAAGAATTGTATGGCGTATGCAATGCGATAATCGGCATTAGATTTAATAATAGGTATAAGAAAGACAACTGCGAGTGCCATCTTCACCAAACTTGAAGCCATAAAAGCATATCCGAAAAGGCCTTGTTTCTGTGTCATCTTTTTGAAAATGAACTTCAAAACTAGCATAACGACTGCAGTCAAAACAAATAAAAATAGGTGAGCCTCGTATATGCCTTCTGCTGCACACACTGGGAATGCCCGTGCTAGCAGGTAATGCACTGCAAACAGGCAAACGCCAAACACCGCAAGTTTTGTGAGCACGCCGACAATTGAATTATTTTTCATTTTTTACGCCCTTTATTACTATATAAATTGATGCAAACACGGCGAAAAGCGATAGCGCCACTGTGAACCAAGGCTTTTCGGTTCCAAAATATTCATCGAGCTTTAGCCCGCCGAATGCGCCAGCAAATATCACAATTCCCATCTCGAAGGCCAGCGATGTGTAGCGTGCCCATTTTCCGAGACCAGAATTGAACTTGTCGCCTTTTTCTTTGCTATCCATTATATTGTTCTTCGACCTGCGGTTCGGCAGTACTCATGTTGCAAGTGCCTGTGAATATGGCGTTTGGTTCGATGGCTAATTTTGATGTTTTAATTTCGCCCTCAACCGTAGCCGTAGCTCTGAGCATCAGTAAGTTTTCAACTTTTACTTTGCCTCGTACAGATCCTGCAACTTCGCAGTCCTTGCATTTTACCTCGCCGACAATTCGTCCAGTAGTTCCGATGACGATTTTCGATTGTGTAGTAAGATTTCCTTCCAATGTTCCGTCAACCCTCATGTCGCCTTGCGAAACAATATTGCCGACAATAGTCGTGCCGTTGCCAATGATGTTGAGGTTGTTGCTTATTTCTTCGCTTTTTGCCATAGCATGTAATTTTTTAGACCTCAAAGGTAATAAATAATTGAGAATTGACAACGAATAATGTTTCTTGTTTCTATATTTCTGGTTTCTGGGATTTGCTTGCTGTTGTTTGTTGCCCCCATAACCTTAAGGTCGTTAACGCCATTAAAGGCTTTACGATGGGGGCAGCAAAAAAACAATAGCAAGCAATGCTGTATCCTGAAACAACCAGAAACTAGTAACCTTGAAACAAGAAATTTCTTATTTTTGCAAAAATTTTAGCGATGAAAACAAGAATATCAATATTGCTGCTGGCTCTTTCGATTATGATTGTCGGAATGAGTTCGTGCGCAATTCAGGAAGTGAGCGTTGGTACGCCAAGGGATGTAAAGTTGAACAGTTTAAGTTTGAGCGGAATTAGCATCAGTGGTAAAATCCCGATTGAAAACCCCAACAATTTTGGCTTCAATGTAAAAGGTGTAAAACTGGATGTGACTGTAAACGATATTCCCATCGGATGCCTTAACAAGAAGGAGAAAATTCACATTAATCCCAAGTCAAAAGATGCGTACCAAATAAACTACGATGCCTCCTTCAAGGACATCGTAAAAGACCCGATATCCTTGACAAGCGCCTTTGCTAAAGGTGGTGCAACCTTAAAGCTGTCGGGATATGTGAAGGTGTCGAAGTTCATCGTGTCTAAAAAAATAAAGGTTGACCATCAGGAGAATTTGAGCAAATTCAAGATTTTTTAGTACCTTTGCAAAAATTTCGTTCAGATGAAAAAGTTTGTAATACTACTCATAATTGCCTTCTGTTCTATGCAAATGTTAGGACAGAACATAACGCCTTCTCGCATAAAATATTTCAGCGATTCGACATACAACGGAAAAGTAAAAATCGAGCAGGACTATGCTGTCAAGAATTTCATGGAAACTTGTGTCGGACTTAACAAGAAGCGCGATGGTTTTCCTGGCTATAGAGTTAAGGTTTTCGCACAGAACACACAGGATTCGCGTTCGAGGGCGAACGCCATCCGTTCGGCTTGCAGCAACGATGACCACGAAGCGTATGTAACTTTCGTAGAGCCGAACTTTGAGGTTCATGTTGGCGACTTTATGACGCGTTTCGATGCGTTGGTGCTGATGAAAGACCTTTTGGCAAAATATCCGGAAGCATACATTATAAAGACCAATATAAAATACCCAATCCACTGATGGATAATGCAGAATTGAAGCGGCTCGAAGGCATTGCTGCGACTATTCGCCGCGACATAATTGACTCGCTATGCGAGGCTGGTTCGGGTCACATCGGTGGTTCGCTCGACCTTGCCGACATTTTTACTGTTTTGTACTTCCACACCATGAAGCACGATCCACGCAATCCGCAAATGTCCGACCGCGACAAACTTATACTTTCCATAGGTCATACTGCACCAGTGCTTTATGCAACACTTGCTAATGCAGGATACTTTCCAATGGAAGAACTTTTGACCTTGCGCAAGATTGGCGGTCGTTTGCAGGGACATCCATCGTTGGCATCGGGACTTCCGGGAGTGGAATCAGCATCGGGTTCACTTGGACAAGGACTCTCAGTATGCGTTGGAATGGCTCTTTCCGATAAAGTGGATGGTTGCAATCGTAAGATTTTCTGCGTTTGTGGTGATGGCGAAATTCAGGAAGGACAAGTATGGGAGGCGGCCATGAGTGCAGCACATCACAAGTTGGGCAACATAATCGCAATAGTTGACCGCAATCGTCTGCAAATAGATGGTCCGAATGAGGTCGTTATGAATCTTGAGCCCTTGCGTGAAAAATGGGCATCGTTTGGCTGGGATGTATACGAATGTAACGGCAATAGTATTGAGGAGCTTGTCAGCACATTCGACAGCATGACTGGCGATAAGCCTAAAGTCCTAATTGCCAACACTACAATGGGCAAGGGCGTTCCCGAAATCGAGGGCGACTACAAGTGGCACGGCAAAGCACCAAGCAGAGAAGAAAAAGAACGCTGGGCGAAAGGGAAATAAAAATTGACAATTATCAATGGATAATTGATAATGTACAATCGTACCCTCGGTGTCATGCTGAACTTGTTTCAGCATCTGAAATGTATATAATGGACAATAAAAATAATTAACAATTGATAATTGGCAATTTGTATACCTGTTATGATTGTTAGACCATAGGACCAAACCCCAACCAATTTTCAAACCTTTGATTCTGAGACATATTTTTGTCGAATTCTTGAATTTTTAAATTATTGAATTTCAACTCATTAAAAAATATTTCAAAAAACTTAAAAAAAAGTTGTGGTTTTATAAAAAGAAAATGTAAATTTGTGGTCTTACAATAAAATTCATAATTGGAATATGAAGAAATATGTTTGGTTTTTGTTAAGTCTTTGTGTATTGCTGACTTTCGCAATGCCAGTTTGCGCTCAGGAGACGGAGGCGCAACCTCAGGACACAGCAAAACAGATTGAGGAATCGGACGAAATCGCGCAAAATATTGCTGAACCGACAGAAGAACCGCAGGCCGAAGCTGCCAAGGAGGAAAAATTTGATGTCACCAGCCTTATTATGGGACACATCAAGGATTCGCATGTATGGCACATTCTAGACTACACAAAGGAAGAAAATGGTGAGGAAGTTGAAGTTCCCGTTGCTGTTCCGCTGCCAGTGATTGTGTTTGCAAACGGACATCTCGACTTTTTCATGTCGGGCGCTTTCCATCACGGACACGAAGCCGTAACTAAGGGCGACAACACATACATCCTCGCCAACGACAAGATTTACCTCGCTAACGAAAAAGGTGGTCTTACTTTCAAGAATGGTGAAGAAACCACAGCAATGGAATTCCACGAAGGTCTTGAATACCTCGAAGCAAACGCAACAGCCGAAATCGCAAACGAAACACCTTGGGATTTCTCGATTACAAAGAACGTAGCATCAATGATGCTCGTTTCCATTATATTATTAATAGTATTCATCAGCTTTGCAAAGGCTTACAAGAAGAACCCAGGCAGACCGAAAGGTATGCAGGCTGTGTTGGAACCAGTTTTCCTCTATGTCAGGGACGATATTATTTATCCTAACCTTGGCTCAAAGACCGACAAGTTCCTGCCTTACCTTGCAACAGTTTTCTTCTTCATACTCTTTAATAATATATTAGGTCTTATCCCGTTCTTCCCAGGCAATGCCAATGTAACGGGTAACATCGCAGTGACAATGGTTCTTGCCATTTTCACTTTCCTTATGATAAACTTGAACGGAAACAAGGACTATTGGCACCACACATTCTGGATGCCTGGCGTTCCAGTTTTCGTAAAACCTATACTCGCAGTTGTGGAACTTATGGGTATCATCGTTAAGCCTGTTGCTCTTATGATTCGTCTTTTCGCCAACATTTCGGCAGGACATATCATCATATTGAGCTTGGTTTCGTTGATATTCATCTTCCAGACAATAGCAGTTGCTCCGGTATCGGTGATTTTCGTATTGTTCATGGACTGCCTCGAAATGCTGGTTGCATTCCTGCAGGCTTACATCTTCACCATGCTGTCGGCAGTATTTATCAGTTTGGCAGTAGCAGAGCACAAGCACGAGTAGAATTTGATTTAGAATTTTTAATGTTTAATTTTTAATATTTGTTACTATGGGAATTACAACAATCGCATCAATTGGCGCCGGTTTGGCAGTATTGGGTGCAGGTTTAGGCATCGGAAAGATTGGTAGCGCAGCAATGGACGCTATCGCAAGACAGCCTGAAGCAGCAGGTAAAGTTCAGACTGCAATGATCATCGCAGCAGCTCTTGTAGAAGGTGTTGCTTTGTTCGGTGTTGTAGTTGCTTTGATCGCTTAATTCAGTGCAACAAAAAACGGAATCTCCAACGATTGGTTGGAGGCTCCGTTTAAAAACAGGAAAAGTTAAATTAAAAGTATATAAGTTATGGATTTAGTAACGCCCGGAATTGGATTAGTTTTTTGGACCACCATTATCTTCTTGACTTTGCTCATCGTATTGGGTAAGGTTGCATGGAAGCCAATCAACAATGCAATAAAGAAAAGAAGCCAGAGCATCGAGGATGCATTGAATCAGGCAGAAATTGCCCGCGAGGAGATGAAGAAACTGCAGGCCGACAATGAGAAAATCATGGACGAGGCTCGTGCAGAAAGAGACAAGATGCTGAAGGAAGCGCGTGAAATAAAGGATCAGATTGTTGCACAGGCAAAGTCCGAAGCTGAAAAGGCAGCAGCTAAGGTTATGGCAGAGGCAGAACAGAAGCGTGATGCAATGATGGTGGCTGCAATGGCCGACATCAAGAATCAGGTTCTCGACCTGTCGATTGCAGTAGCCGAAAAGGTTGTACGCAAGCAGATTAGCACAACTCCTGAACAGGAAATGCTCGTGAACGATTTGGTAAAAGAAATTAAATTCAACTAGTTATGAATCAGAGCAAGATTTCTGTAAGATACGCAAGGGCAATATTCGAGCTTGCTGAGGAAAAAGGGCTGCTTGAAAAGGTATATGCCGATTTCCGTCTCGTGCGCGAAGCATTAGCCGAACTTCCCGAATTCAAGGAGGTGATGGCAAGCCCTATCGTCAAGAAGTCCGACAAGATAAACCTTTTCGATGGCACTTTCGCTGGAAAGATTGACGACTTGTCGCTCAACTTCCTCAAGTTCCTCGTTGATAAGAACCGCGAAATATATGTGGTCGACATCCTCAGGAACTTCGAGACTTCGTACCGCAGGAAGAACAACTGCAAGGAAGTTGTGATAACCACAGCCGAACCGCTCAACGACGCTCTTCGTGCCGACATCGAAAACCGCATCAAGGAGGTTTACAAGGCAAATGTCGATTTGAAGAACAAGGTTGACGAACAGATGATTGGCGGTGTGATTGTACGCATCGAAAACCAGCAGCTCGACTTGAGCGTAAGGACGCAATTGCAGGAAATTAAACAGTCTCTACAGAGAACGATATATTAATAGGTATAACATTTAATTAAACATACGACTTATGGCAGATATTAAACCATCCGAAGTGTCTCAGATACTGAAGCAGCAGTTGGACGGCATCGCAACCAAGAACAACTTGGAAGAGGTCGGCACTGTTATTGAGGTAGGAGATGGCATCGCTCGAATCTATGGATTGGATAATGTTCAGTCGAATGAACTTGTCGAATTCGAGAATGGCACCAAGGGGATAGTTTTGAATCTTGAGGAAGATAATGTAGGAGCCGTAGTATTAGGACCTTGCGACGAGATCAAGGAAGGCAATGTGGTAAAGAGAATGCGCCGTATTGCATCAATCATGGTCGGCGAGCAGATGTTGGGTCGTGTCGTCAACACAATCGGCGACCCGCTCGACGGTAAGGGACCTATTCAGGGCGAATTGTTTGAAATGCCTCTGGAAAGAGTTGCTCCCGGTGTTATCTTCCGTCAGCCAGTTGACCAGCCGTTGCAGACTGGTATCAAGGCTATCGACTCCATGATTCCAATCGGAAGAGGACAGCGTGAATTGATTATCGGTGACCGTCAGACTGGTAAGACGGCTATCGCAATCGATACTATAATTAACCAGAAGGAAAACTTTGAGAAGGGCGATCCTGTTTATTGTATCTATGTAGCAATCGGTCAGAAGGGTTCTACTGTTGCTAACGTTGCAAAGACTTTGGAACGCTACGGTGCAATGGACTACACCATCATCGTAACTTCAACGGCTTCCGACTCGGCAGCTATGCAGTATTATGCTCCGTTTGCTGGTGCTGCAATCGGCGAATACTTCAGAGACACTGGACGTCATGCCCTCATCATCTACGATGACTTGTCGAAGCAGGCAGTTTCGTATCGTGAAGTTTCGTTGTTGCTCCGTCGTCCACCAGGACGTGAAGCATACCCTGGCGATGTCTTCTATTTGCACTCACGTTTGCTCGAAAGAGCTGCTAAGATTATACAGTCGGACGAGATTGCTGCAAAGATGAACGACTTGCCAGAATGCTTGAAGGGCAAGGTAAGAGGTGGTGGTTCGTTGACCGCACTTCCTATCATCGAAACTCAGGCAGGCGACGTTTCGGCATACATCCCGACCAATGTAATTTCTATTACCGATGGTCAGATATTCCTCGAGTCCAACTTGTTCAACGCTGGTATCCGTCCTGCTATCAATGCCGGTATTTCAGTATCGCGTGTAGGTGGTAAGGCTCAGATCAAGTGTATGAAGAAGATTGCAGGTACTTTGCGTACCGACCAGGCTCAGTTCCGCGAACTGGAAGCTTTCGCTAAGTTCGGTTCCGACCTCGATGCAGTTACCCTTTCGGTTATCGACAAGGGTCGTAAGAATGTCGAAATCCTGAAGCAGCCAGAACACGCACCTGTAAAGGTTCAGGAACAGGCAGCTATCATCTTCTGCGGCACCAAAGGCTTGATGAAGGATGTTCCGATTGACAAGGTTCGCGAATTTGAAAAGGAATACATCGAATTTATGAACACAAGCCGCAAGGACATTATGGACAGACTTGCAAAGGGCGAATATTCCGATGAAATTACCAATGTGCTGACCGAAGTCGCAAAGGATTTAACAAAGAAGTACAAGAAATAATTGTAAATTATGGCAGGACTTAAAGATATACGAAATAGAATCAGTTCTGTAAAGTCAACCAAGCAGATAACATCTGCAATGAAAATGGTTGCTGCGGCTAAACTGAAGAAGGCTCAGGATAGAGTCTTGCAGATTAGACCGTACGCCGACAAGATGCGTGATGTATTGGCAGAGGTGAGCGCAAGCCTCGACAAGAACCATGCAAGTTGCTACGGCGAAGTTCGCAAGGTGGAGAAAGTTCTCATCGTGCTTATGGCATCGAACAGAGGTCTGTGCGGAGGTTTCAACTCCAACATCTGCAAGAAGGCTATGGCTCATGTAAAGGAAAACTATCCCACTCAGCTCGCAAGCGGAAATGTAAAGTTTATATGTCTTGGCAAGAAAGCTAACGATTTCATTGTCAAGCAGAAGTTTGAAGTTGTAGCTCACAGCGAAGCAATCTTCGACAAGCTTAATTTCGCAACTGCAGCCGAAATAGCAGAACCGATAATGAAGGATTTTGTTGATGGTAAGTACGACAGAGTTGACCTTATCTACAACAGCTTCAAGAATGCTGCATCGCAGGAGCAGAAGGTTGAGACATTCCTTCCGTTCACTATCGAGGCTGGCGAAGGAGCCAAGAAATCCGACTATATCTTTGAGCCAACTGTCGATAAGATTGTTGACGACATGATTCCGAAGTCGATGAAGATACAGTTCTTTAAGTCGGTACTCGACAGTTTTGCTGCCGAGCAAGGTGCCCGTATGACAGCAATGCATCAGGCAACCGACAATGCGACCGAGCTTATCAAGACTCTCACGCTCATGTACAACAAGGCTCGTCAGGCTGCTATTACAAACGAACTTTCCGAAATCACCAGCGGTGCCGAGGCACTCAAGGGATAAGGAACTTGTATTCGAAAATAAAGAAGTCCGCTCGAAAGGCGGACTTTTTTTTGTTATATATTATACAATATCTTTATTATCAGTTGTTTGCCGCTTATTTTTGAAGTTTTTTCAAAATGTTGCTCTCTATACTCAGTAGCATTAGTATAATTATACTAATGCTATATGAAATTATACATTTGGTAAGTATGCAAATTTATTGCATTTATATAAGAAATCTCTTTCATGTTAAAAAACATTTTCGTATTTTCGCAAAATTGTGTATAGAGGTATATTGGGATTTTAATGCATTGATTTGCAGGAGGTTTCAATATGCATGTAGAGATTATTTTATTGATTGTTAAAGAAAATATAACATAGATTCTTATGAAGAACTTTGTAAAGTTGTTTGTATTGACATTTGGTTCGCGACATGGTTGTGAGTCTGCTTTTTCGCATAAAAATATTAGCTGTATGAAAAATAATTGTTCCGAGATGGAAAGAACAATCGATAATAAAATCGTAAATTCAATTGCATTGCTAATTGTCCTTTGCTGTTTATTTGTTGGCAAAACATGGGGGCAAACACTTGTTGTTGATGGAACAGGTACAAACCAATATGTTCCAATGTACAATTATTACAACGATTACGGGCATAGGAGCGAATACATCATTCCTGCTTCCTATTTCTCTTCTGCAGGAATCAGCAGTGGTGCTAGTCTAACATCTATGACACTTTATCGAAGTGCTACTGAGTCATGGACGGCAAATGCCCTAACTATTAAGCTAACAAACACATCCACCACTTACTACAGTAGTTCCGACTTTTTGGGTCTTAACGGAACAACGGTATATACCAACAGTTCCTATTCAGGAGGCACAAGTTCATCGTACACTTTCACCTTTTCTTCGCCTTTTACATATACAGGAGAAAGTCTCGTAGTGCATATATATGCTGCAAGTGGTGGTACTTGCACTTCCGGTAGCTCTGGTTCTACTTGGTATGGTATAAGTAGTACTACTAATTATCAATCATGTTATGCTTACGGTTCCAGTAGTGCAAATGCTACAACTGGCACAAGGGTATATTTCCTTCCCAAAACGGCATTTACCTACACTGCATCATCATCTTATTGCACTCCATCTTTCAGTAGCAACACTGACTGTATTACTAATTTTACATTGGGTAGCATTAATAATTCGACCGCAAGTACTTCAACAAATGGTTACGGAGACTATACTAGCCAATCAACAAATTTGTCACAAGGATCCACAGTATCAGCTTCACTTACCAGCGGTGCTGGTACTGGAACCCACGCAGCTGCCGTATGGATTGATTTTAACAACGATGGCACATTCTCGTCTGATGAAAGAGTGGGAACACAAGGTAGCATCAGCGCAAGCTCGACCGTAAATATAAACTTGACCATACCAAGCGATGCTGCTCTCGGAAGCCATCGTCTGAGGGTTTTGTACCAATGGAATGTGGCTGCAACAAGCCTTGATCCCTGTGCCTCAGCCACCTACGGTGAAGCTGAGGACTATACGGTGAACATTACAGCTGGTGGTGGTACTTCGAATACACCTTGTGGAGATTGTACTTCAATTACATTTTCAGATTTAGGATACAGTGGAACTTCTACTGTAGTAAATGGAACTCAGATTGCTATATGCACTGATATAAGTGTGGTATTTAATACAGGAACAGGTTCGACTGCTCCGACTTATTACGCGAATGGTACAGCAGTACGCGCCTATGGCGGTAATACTTTTACTGTATCTACTACTGGTTCAGATCCAATTACATCTATCACACTTAATTTCGGCACAAGTGATGGATCCAACGCTATTACTGCTAATACTGGTACATATTCAAATGGAGTGTGGACAGGTTCTGCAACATCGGTGACATTTACCATAGGAGGTACAAGCGGAAACCGTAGGATTGCTGGCATAGATGTGTGTACTACGACTTCTAGTTATGATTGCAGTACATCAGAACTTAGCATTGCTATGGGCGGAGAAGCAAGCCTTGAAAGTGATGGCAGATACTATTATGATGTGTGTTTGGGTGACTCGGTAAATCTGGTAGGTGTTGTTAATAATGGTACTGCTGCTTCATGGCGTTGGTACATTAATTCTCACAATGGAACTCCTGATGTTCGTACACAGCAGTCTCCAACATATACTCCTAATGTTGTACACGGCTACGATATTACTCTTACTGCTAGGGATGAGAATGGTTGTCCGGCATTTGCGCGTGGTAGGATAAGGGTTTCTGGTGGTCTTACAGTTCCAGCACAGGTTAGTCCCGCAGCTAGTGGTGTTTGCCAGGGTTCATCTAGGGTAATAACTATCGGAGATGATGCAAATTCGGAAATACAAGTTGCTCGTGAATCATACGAAGTTACGGCTACTTTAGGAGAAAGTAATGTTACTTTCATCCCCGATGGTACTTACTGTGATGCTAGTAATCCGTGCTATGAATCGCCAGTTACATTCAATGATTTTTCAGATGCTGCAGTAATAACATCTGTTAATGACATAAAGTATGTCAAGATAAATATGGAACATACCCATATAGGTGATATGCATATAAAATTGGAGTGTCCTAATGGTCGGTCTGCTATAATTCTGCAGGACGCTTTCAGTTCTAGTGCAGGAGGCTTGGACAATGCAACATATGTTTGGCCGTATTATACAATTCACTTTTTGGCAAGGTTTGATGTATATGAAAATACGGGAGGAGATGGAAGATGCGAGAGAGGTAGTTATCAAGGGACTTGGGATTCCAAAATATTTGTTGGGTATAATAATGGAACATATTATCTTACGGGAATAAGGCAGGAAGCTACGGCTTTCCCATCCAGTATAACTGAAGCTCAAATGCGAAATCATTTGTATAATGCCATTAATTCTGGTAGTATTCCTGCTGATTTCTGTGTGGCGGACAATTATTATGTATTTAATCAATATTGCCACGATTATTCGGGGTATTCTGTAGAAAATTATTATGAATATGTAGGGACTTCTTCATTAGACTATCTATATGATTGGGGATATGAGATGGCATCGCTTGGTTTTGGAAACCCCAATGCAATAGATGCTAGGTCGGATAATATATGTTCTTCCGCATACAATAGTCCTGGAACTGGAGCTGATTATTGCTGGTCAAGTGCTAACGCATATTCATACGCAGGCTCTGTTATATCAACTTCTAACCATATTGTTGGTCAGACAAACAGTATGATGGTAATACCTTCTGATATGGACAATATGACGCAGATATATGTGCCATATCAGGATTTTAGTGCTCTTAATGGATGCCCGTTAAATGGAACTTGGAAGATTAAGGTTTGCGATAGTTGGACATTGGATAATGGCTATGTATTCAGTTGGGAATTGGCATTGAAGGAAGACTTCTTCCCCGATCCATGGGACTATGATGTGTATGTGGCAAGTACTGAGGTAACACCTAGTACATACGGAGATGATGGTTCAACTGGCAGTGGCGCTGCAATAGTTATACATCCGCCATCAAATGCAACTGGAGACCATAGCGTAAATGTAACTGTAATCGATAATCTCGGTTGCCGTACAAATAGCCCAATAGAGGTGGATTTTGCTGTAACACCGAGTATTAATGCTGCTATCTCAGGTAATCTGCATGTATGTCAGGGTTCGGAAACTACCCTTACGGCAGGAGTTACTGGTTCAAATCCAGGTGTGGCTCCTTTTACTTATCAATGGAACAATAACTCAACAAATAGTACTTTGTCAACTGGCAGTTTAGGTGGAGATGAGACATATAGTGTTACAGTTACAGATGCATCAGGTTGTGTAAGCGAGGCAGAAACAACTGTATTAATTAGTAATCCACAGCTAACAGTTTCACATGTCGATGCCTGCTATGGACAAAATAATGGTACAGCAACTGTAACGGTTGAAAATACCGACCACGCTGTAGGAATATATAGGTATGCTTGGCAGGGTAGGACAGCAGTCGAATCATCATCGGCATCAAATACAATAGAAGGATTGGCTCCGAATACAACATATAGAGTTACTGTTACTGACCTTACAAGTAGTTGTCAGGCAACTGCAGAGGTAACCGTGGGACAGCGTTCTCAAATTAGTGTGTCGGCAAGTTCAAATTCTCCTATTTGTAGTGGAACTACGGCTAATGTCAATGCAGGAACTGTAAGCGGTGGTACAAGTCCATACAATTATTCTTGGAACAATGGATCGTTCGGTACATCAACAACTTATACAACATCTACATTGACTTCAAGTTATACGGTAACACTAACTGTTAGGGACAATAACCAATGTACAGTATCGACAACTGTGCCAATAACGGTTAATCCGCGTCCGACTGCAACGGTTTCGGGTGGAGGTGAAATATGTAATGGCGATAATTCTACATTCACAATCACATTTACAGGTGTTGCACCGTATAGTTACACATGGAGCGATGGTTCGCACAGCACAACTGCTACTCTTAATAGTGGAAACAGTGCAACAATAACAGTAACTCCATCGGTAAGGACTACCTATACGGTAACTTCAGTTAGCGATTCCAGATGCGGATCTGGTACAACATCTGGTTCGGCAGTTGTTATTGTCAATCCAAAGCCAGTACTTTCTTCAATATCTGCGTCACCTGCTACTGTATGTCCAGGCGGAGCGGTTAGCCTTGGAGCTTCGTTGACAACAAATGGTACTCCCAATTATACCTACACATGGAGTACCTCACCAACAGGAATGTCGCTTGCCACAACTACTTCATCAGGAACATCAGTAACATCTGTTTCCAATACGGCGACAGCACCGACAGGTTCGTCTGTTTGTGGAAATACATATCAGATAAGTTTACATGTTAGGGATAGCAAAGGTTGTACTGCTGATGCTACACCTATTAATATAACAGTGAACGATGGGGTGCCTCCTGAGATAGCTGTTGCGACGAGCAGCGACCCTGCAGGAGCGTGCAACCCCGGCACGATCACGGCGCCTACCTTCACATACACTGACAACTGCAACGGCAGCGGCACCGTAACGGATGTGACGACCGCGGGCCCGAGCCACGACGGCTGCAGCTACACCCAGACATGGAAGGCAAACTGTTCGGATGCCTGCGGCAATGCCGCCGATGAAAAGACTGTCACTTACACGTGGACGCAGGACGACGAAGTTCCTGTCATCTCCACTACGGCGACCAGCGGGGACAAGGGCTGCAACCCGACGATCACGGCACCGACCTTCACCTATACGGACAACTGTACAGGCAACGGCACTGTTACGAATGTAACGACCAGCGGCCCGAGCCATAACGGCTGCAGCTACACGCAGACGTGGAGAGCGAACTATACTGATGACTGCAGCAACCCGGCCGATGAAGTGTCCATCACCTACACGTGGACGCAGGACGACGAAGCTCCTGTCATCTCCACAACGGCTACCAGCGGGGACAAGGGGTGCAACCCGACGATTACTGCGCCGACGTTCACCTATACGGACAACTGCACAGGCAACGGCACAGTTACTAACGTAACGACCAGCGGTCCGAGCCATGACGGCTGCGCATACACCCAGAC
>CAJOIT010000010.1 GCA_905234755.1 uncultured Bacteroidales bacterium | reverse complement strand
AACACCTACGCCATCACGGCAACAGCAGGTGAAGGCGGTTCCGTAAGCGGCGGCAACACATACAACTGCGGCGCAACAGCAACTCTTGTAGCAACAGCCGATGCATGCCACACCTTCGTCAACTGGACTGAAGGCAGCACAGTAGTATCCACAGATGCAACCTACTCGTTCACCGTCAGCGGCGCACGCACACTGGTAGCGAACTTCTCGCTTAACACCTACGCCATCAGCGCAACGGCAGGCGAGGGAGGCTCAGTGACAGGCGCCAACACCTACAACTGCGGCGCAACGGCAACACTTACTGCAACACCTAGCAGCTGCTACTCGTTCGTCAGCTGGACCGAGGGCAGCACCGTCGTATCAACAGATGCAACCTACTCGTTCACAGTCAGCGGCGCACGCACACGCACCCTGGTTGCGAACTTCTCGCTTAACACCTACGCAATCAACGCAACGGCAGGCGAGGGAGGTTCAGTAACCGGCGCCAACACCTACAACTGCGGAGCGACTGCAACGCTTACTGCTACTCCTAGCAGCTGCTACTCGTTCGTCAGCTGGACGGAAGGCAGCACCGTAGTATCAACAGATGCAACATATTCGTTCACAGTCAGCGGCGCCCGCACCCTGGTTGCGAACTTCTCGCTTAACACCTACGCCATCAGCGCAACGGCAGGCGAAGGTGGCTCAGTGACAGGCGCCAACACCTACAACTGCGGAGCATCCTGCACGCTTGTAGCAACAGCCGATGATTGCCACAATTTTGTAAACTGGACAGAAGGCGGTATTGAGGTTTCAACGAACCCAACATATTCATTCACCGTTGATGGCGACCGTACCTTGGTTGCTAACTTCACCGAATGGACGTTGAGTTTAGGCAATACTCCAGCAACTCTTGAATGTATAAGTACTGGAACTGAAGTTGTTCTTACAGCAACCACAACATCAGATGTTGCACCTACATATACATGGGCAGTTTCTTCGGGTAGCACAACTGGTACTGCTTCTGGCAATACCTACACTGTTTCACCTACAGCCCTGTCGAATACATATACGGTAAGCGCAACGGTTGGTAGCTGTGTAGTCACTGCAAGCAAGACGGTAACAGTAATACCTACTATTACGTCAATATCTTCTAGCGAAGGCAATGAAATTTGTATGGGAATAAGCACAGATCTTACAGTAACCTCGAATGCAACATCTTTCGCTTGGAATAACGGTGCTGGTAGCGGTTCTACTGTTACGGTAACACCGCTTGTTACTACTACTTATACAGTTGTAGCAACAGAAAATACTTGTACAGCATCAAGCAGTATAGTAATTACCATCAATACTCCAGACATTTCTGGTTTCGATTACATCTGGCGTGGTGCTTCAACCGATTGGAACACCGCTTCTAACTGGTACGAGTATGATGGAACGAATTACACCGTTGCATCAGCATTGCCATCCGAACCTAATAATTACTACATAGGTACAGGCGCTTGCTTGCCAAGCAACTCTTGGCCAAGCCTCAGTGCAGACGCTATCGTAGGCAATGTAACTATAGATGGTGGTTCTGTAACCGTTCCTGCAAACATGACTCTTAGCATAGCAGGTTCTGTAACCGGAGCCCTGACAGCAGAAGACAATAGTACTATCGCATTTGTCGGTAGCGACGACCAAACTCTCAGCGAAGCTGCAACATTCAGCAATGTAACTATCGCCCAGACTGTCGGCGGCAAGAAGATTATTGCCCCGAACGGCATAACCGTCAATGGTACGGCAACATTTGGAACAGGCGTTGTTTCCGCTAATGTTTCCTTCGGCGGCTCTGCATCGGCAACTGGAGCAAGCCTCACATCTTATGTCGATGGCACAGTAACCAAGACCCTCGGCTCTTCAGCCTTTACCTTCCCGATAGGTAACAATGGTGTACTTGGCGAAGTTGATGTTCCTGCAACCCGCAGCGGAGCAACAGTCTCTATGCGATTCAACAAGTCGGTAGCAGAAGGTGGTTTTGATGTCGAAAACGACGGCTATCCGCGCTGGTGGAACATTAACGATATGTGTGCCGAGGATGGAGCAAATATTTTCCACCACGTAAGCAACGCCGAGTACTGGGATATAAGCAGTACCGCAGAAGTATCTGGAGTAAACTTCAGGGCGATAGCAACCTCAGACGTACACTTCAACGATACCATCATCAACCAGCGCGATGTAGAAGCAATCAAGTTTGCTCTCTATAACGGTTGCTGGAAGAACATGGGCGGAACTGCATCTGTTGATGCTCCAAATTACTATGAACTCAGTGTCAGCGGAGTAACAATACCTGCAACCAACCGTGCTGGACTCAAGGGTTCGTTCGGATCAACTGACGAAGCTACTCTGCTCCCAATCGAACTCACTTCCTTCACCGCAACCTGCAACGGCAAGTATGTAGAACTGGATTGGTCGACTGCTTCGGAGCGCAATAACGACTACTTTGTGATTGAGCGTTCTGACGATGCTATAGAATTCACAGAGGTTGGTCGTGTGGCAGGTGCTGGCAACTCAATCGAGCAGTTGGATTACACCTATAATGATTATGGTATCCACGGTGGCGACAACTACTATCGTCTAGTTCAGGTGGACTATGATGGTACACGCAGCGTTTCTGACATTGTTGTTGCAACTTGCATCGACATCGAAGTTGGCGAACCTGATGTTCAGGCATACCCGAACCCGTTCAACGATGAATTGACAATTGTCTTGGACAACTTCGACAACCGTCCGGCTACAATTGAGGTTTACGATATGCTTGGTAAGCTTATCTGCAACCAGAAGGCTGATGCTCCGCAGAACAGCTACGAGACCATTTTGAATCTCAGCAATCTGCCACCAGCAGCCTACACGGTAAGAGTCAGCACAGCGGACTTCGTAATCAACAAACAAGTTGTAAAGAATTGATAATGAACAATTGATAATGGACAATTTTTGTGCAAACCGAATGCAAAGCAGAACAAACGGCTTTTGCTTTGCTGAGGTGATGCCAAAAATCACGGACTGAAAGGACGTAATAATCTGTAGGCTCGCAATGCATTGCGAGCCTACAATTTTATAATACGGAACCAAGGTTGAAATCCAGAAATCAGAAACAATAAGAAACGGCGAAGCCATTTAAACGGGCATCAGCCCCTCTTGTGGTACTTCAGTAACTCTGGCAAAACCTCGTTAATGATCAAAACATTGTCTTGGGAATATCCGATTTTTTCAAGTTCCTCGAACAATATTGTGCTGAAATGGTATGCGATGCTTCCGCAGAATCCAATCCTGTATTTCTGGTAGTCGGGGAAGATTAGCACATAATTTCTAAAGAAGTCGCGGAACGACTGTCGCATCAGTTCCTGCATTTGCGGATGGTCGATGTGCTTGTTGATGGTCTTTGTGAAGTTGGCAAGGTAGCGGTTCGGATGTTCGCCCTTGTAAACGGCGTTCAGCACAGATGTTATGGTTTCGCCAGTCTCCTCGTGGATTTGGCGAGTGAGTTCTGCATCGAACCTGCCTTCGAGGTACTGCTTGATGAAATTTTTTCCTATTGTGGCGCCACTGCCTTCATCACCAAGGATGTAGCCAAGTGAAACAGGGCTTTTTGTAATTTCGTTGCCATCGAAGAAGCAGGAGTTTGAACCTGTTCCGAGTATGGCGGCAACTCCGGTTTCGTGCTTTAGCACGGCCCTTGCGGTTCCAAGCATGTCAGAAAAGATGCTTATGTTTGCCTTGTGGAAAAATGTTTCCAGAGCGTTCTGCAGATGGACATAGTTGTCGCAGTTGGAACATCCAGAACCATAGAAGTAAACATTTGTAACATCCGAGGCATCTATTTCATTGGGAAAAGCCTCTGCTATGCATTTTTCCACTTCTTCCTTGGTTACAAAGTATGGATTGAAACCTATTGTCTTGAAATTGAATTCATTGCCTTTTTCGTCAGAGACAACCCACGAGGTTTTGGTTGAACCGCTGTCTGCTATTGCTATCATTCTTATCTTATTGTTTATCAGTTCTTAACGCATCTTATAGAGTAAGCGTCATCCCATCCGCCATGTTCATGACCAAGGTAAGTTTCATCGCTATCAATATATCTGTAAAATGCGTATGTTTGTTTTTCTTGTTTTGATGTCCAGAAATAAGTTGTTCTACCGAATTCAGAGAAGAATCCATTGCCATCGCGGTATCCAGCAGGCAAGGCGTTGAATTTTGACTCTCCCCAGCATTGGGCATTTTTCATTTTGCCATCGGACCATGAATCCGACTTGCTTGCCATATACGATCCTGTTTGAGGATTGTTAAGCATGGTCTCAAGTTCTTCCCAGTCTTTTTCCGATGGGAGCCTCCACCCTATAGGACATGCTTTCTTTGCTGCAAGAAAGTTGTATAGCACCCCGTATTCCGAATAGTTGGCACTTGCTTTTGCCGAGTCGATGTTGGTGCCGTTGTATCCGTATACATAGTAGTGTATTTCATATATGTAACCTTCCTCGGCAGGACTTACATCGGGCAGATAGCGAAGGTTTTCGCCCATCCATTTTTGTTTGCCAATGCTTATTATATTATAGGTGTTGCCGTCGCGTTTGTCGGTAAATGTTTCCGCGTCACTTTGTGCAAAAATTGATAAGGGAAAAATCAGAACCAATATGGTCAATAAAAATTTACTCATTTCTTTATTTATAACGCACCGCAAAAATAATGAAAATTGTCACTTATGAACTTATGGTTCATAAATTTTTCGTGCGGGTTGTGAAGTTTGGTCTTGTTCGTTTCTTTTAAAGAATTAACTTTGCGGTTTTGAGTTTTGTAAATTAGGTTAAATTAAAATTATTAAACATGAGAAAACTTTATGCTAGTGTTTCTCAGAGCTTTAGCTTTGGAAAACTTGCGAAATCCTTTAAGCGGAATTCGCAGAAATTAAGGACTGTCGTTGCGGTTATGGCAATGATGGTTGTGTCGTGTGGCCTGTGGGCGCAAATACAGGTGGGCGATACTCTGTGGTATGAAACATGGACAGGTGGAGCAACCAGTGCAACTCCTAGTGCATACGATTTTTCGGGTACTACCGTTTACGGAGGTGCAACGCTGACTTATGCACAAACATCCGCCAATACTAAGTTGTATGCAGAAACATCGGCTGGAGGAGATTCTCCAGAGTTATTGCTTTCAAAGAGCAACCAGTCGTGGACAATTTCCAACCTTCCGACAGCTGGTGTTTATGAAATGTCGTTGACTTTCCTTTCCAACAGGACTTCATTTTCTGTAACATCTTCAACTGAAGGTATTGCTATTGAAGGTTCGGCAAAGTCTTGGACAATCACGGCAGAGTCTACAGTTGAGAATTTTGAATTAGTAATAACAAATACGGGTTCAGCAAATGCCCGTATGGACAATATTCTATTGGCAGTTACAGCATTGGAAGCCCCATTGGAGCCAGTTGCTAATCCAACCTTCTTGCATCCGACAGGAACTTATACCAACAGCGTGGAAGTCAGCATCTCATGCGCAACCGATGGCGCTTCAATTTATTATACTGTCAATGGTGATGATCCAACAACAGAATCCACACTTTATTCTGCTGCATTTACCATTACGGAAACCACTACAGTTAAGGCTATCGCTGCAAAGGCAGGAATGTCCAATAGCGAAGTTGTTACGGCTGAATATACAATTACCAACATGGAAGTTGTTGCAACTCCTGTTATTACTCCAGAAACTGGCAACTACAACGAGCCACAGCAGATTACTATCACTTGCGCTACCGATGAGGCATCGATTTACTACACTATCGATGGTACCGACCCGACAGCAGAATCAACCTTGTATGAAGGACCATTCACCCTTGGCGTTTCAGCTACCGTAAAGGCTATCGCAATGAAGGATGGCTATAACAATAGTAGTATTGCTTCGGCAGCATACACAATGCCGGTATTCGTTGAAAACCTTGCTGCTGTTTATTCAACAGAACACAACGCACAATACAGGGTACTCGGAGATGTTACTTTTGTTTTCAGAAGTGGCAGATACATGTTTGTAAAGGATGCTACTGCAGGTATGATGATATTTGATAACAATACGCCAATAATTACCAATACTTATGAGAATGGTGATATTATCAGCGGTGGTATCAGCGGAAAAACCTCAATATATAATGGTTTGTACGAAATAGTTCCAACCGCAGACCTTGCTGCTTCGACAGAAAATAATGGTGCTGTCGAACCTATTGTTGTAACCATACCGCAGATGTCCAACGAAAACGACTATATGTCGCAGCTTGTAACGGTTCAGAATTTGACAGTAACAGGAATAAGTGGACAAAACATTATTGTTTCGGATGGAGAAAACACAATAAAAATCTATGATAGATTCAATTTGATAACAGAAAGCGACTATGCAGTTGACGATGTTCTGACGACAGTAACTGGATTGGTATCAAAATATAATTCAGACTATCAGATTTTCCCGCGTACTGCAGACGACATTGTTAAGCGTGAAGTTCCTGCTGATCCGACATTCACACCCGAAGCTGGTACATATACAGCAAGCGTAAATGTTACATTGGCTTGTGAAACCGAAGGTGCAACAATATATTATACTCTTAACGATACCGATACAGAGATTGAATATACGGCTCCGTTGACATTCACCGAAACAACTACAATTTATGCATTTGCAGAAAAGAATAGTGTTCGTAGCCAGGTGGTATCAGCAACATATACAATAACTGCTATGGAAATTGTTGCAACTCCTACAATTGCTCCAAATGGTGGAACTTTTGAAGGTACTCAGGAAGTAACTTTGGCTTGCGAAACTGCCGATGCATCTATTTACTACACACTTGATGGAAGAGATCCGACAGAAACATCAACATTGTACGAAAATCCATTCACACTTGAAGCAACAACAACCGTTAGGGCAATTGCAATGAAGGAAAATATGCAGAACAGCGCAGTCGCAGAAGCAACCTTCACAAAGGTAGAGCCAGTTGTTGCTGTCAACTACACCCGTATCACTTCGCTCGACCAGTTGCAGGATGGCGACAAGGTTATTCTTGCTGCTCGTTACGATGACGATGCTTCGCACTACAAAGTTGCCCCGACTAGAATTGCAAATAGCAGGTTTAATGCCGTTGCAGTAACTGCAGAAAACGATGTTATTTCTACAGAAGTTGACTCTATTGTATGGACATTGAGCATTGATGGTGACAACTATAGGTTTGTAAATGCAAATGATGCAAGCTTAGGCTGGACAAACAGCACAAATTTCTCAAGCACATCAAACTATGACTGGACTATAGAGGAATATACAGCCAATGGTCTAGTTCCGAATTATGCAGGATATAAGATTACCAATGTTAGTACTGTTAATGAAAATACTGTAAGGGCTATAGCATATAGAGGTGGTAGCAATAATGTATTCGGAGCATATTCGACAGGTAATGCAGAAAACAATGAATACAACTTCGCACTTGACATTTTCGTTGATGCATCAGAACACACTCCAATAGTTGCAAGACCTACAATTACTCCTAACGGTGGAGAATTCGAAACAACAGTTGATGTAACTTTGGCTTGCGCAACCGAAGATGCTACAATATACTACACATTGAACGGTGAGACTCCAACAACAGAATCAACCCTTTATGTAGAACCATTCACACTTGCAGAAACAACTACCGTAATGGCAATCGCTGTTAAGGAAGGTATGGATAATAGTGCTGTAGCAGAGGCTACATTCACAAAGGTTGTTCCGACAGCTGCTACACCAACAATCACTCCTAATGGTGGCGAATTTGAAACAACCGTTGAGGTAACTTTGGCATGCGAAACTGCTGATGCAGCTATTTATTACACACTTGATGGTACAGACCCGACAGCAGAATCGACTCTTTACGCAGAAGCTTTCACACTTGCAGAAACTACTACCGTAAAGGCAATCGCAGTTAAGGAAGGTTTGGCTAACAGTGCAGTGGCAGAGGCTACATTCACCAAGGTAGAACCGCCAGTTGTTGTAAACTACACCCGTATTACCTCGCTCGACCAGTTGCAGGATGGTGACAAGGTCATCATTGCATCACGCTACGATGAAGACGAAACTCACTACTATGTTGCTCCTACTAGAATAGCAAGCAAACTTAACGGTGTTGCTGTTACAGCTGACAACAGCATAATTTCAACCGACGTTGACACAATAGTTTGGACAGTAAGCATCGAAGGCGACAATTACAGGTTTGTAAATGCTAATGATGCAAACTTGGGATACGGTTCTCAGACAAACTTCTCAAGTTCCCAGAATCCTGATTGGAATGTTGTTGAATTTACAGCTCAAGGTCTTGTTGACAACTGCTCGGGATATAAGATTACAAATGTTAGCACTCTTAATGAAAGTAGTGTAAGGGCAGTTGCATTCAAGTCTGGTACAAATGTATTTGGCGCTTATGCAACAAGCAATGCAAATGCCGATGAATACAACTTCGCACTCGACTTCTTTGTTGACTTGGGCGACAATGTTCCTACAGTAGCTACTCCAGTATTTACGCCTGCTGCTGGCTACTACGAGGAAGCTCAGAATGTAACAATCACTTGCGCAACCGAAGGCGCTACCATTTACTACACAACCGATGGTACTGTTCCAACAAACGAATCAACACAGTATACCGAGCCTATAGCAGTTAGCCAGAACACAACAATCAAGGCTATTGCATATGTTGGCGAAGAATTCAGCTTTGTTGCTACAGCAAGATACACATTCCCGAATTTCGTGGAAAATATAGCTGCTCTCTATGAAATAGAAAATACCGCTGAAACATATGTGCTCACTGGTGATGTAACATTTGTATTCCGCAACGGAAAGAACATTTATGTTAAGGATGCTACAGGTGGTCTTCTGATTTTCGACCAAAGCAACAAGATTACAACTGAATACACCGAAGGTGATGTAATTTCTGGTGGTATTACTGGTTCAATCAGTATGTATCACGGAATGCTTGAGTTTGTTCCAACATTCAATACTGCTGCTTCAACTCAGAACACTGGCGCTGTTGCTCCAACCGTTATTACAGTTGAACAGCTTCTCTCTAACGAATATGTATCACAGCTCGTAAAGGTTGAAAATGTTGCTATTGCAACAGGAACAACTTACACTGCTGGTGAAACAGGAAGCAATGTAACATTCTCGCAGAATGGCAACGAAGCTATCCTCAGAAATGGTTTCAAGACTTTGGATATGGAAATTGGTGACAACACCAACTGGGATATAATTGGTTTCGCTGCAATTTACGATGAAAATATCCAGATTTATCCTCGTAGCAACGATGATGTTACTATCGTAACTTCTGTAGAAGACCTTGCTTCAGAAATTGCAATCTATCCTAACCCGACAAGCGACATCGTTAACATTGTTACAAACGGCAATGCTCAGCGCGTTGAAATTGCAAATGTTGACGGACAGATTGTTTCCAACGAGGCAGTTTCATCAGATGTTGTAACGATTTCTCTCGAGGCTCAGCCGGCTGGCATGTACTTCGTAAGAATCTACACAGTAAACGAAGTTATCGTAAGAAAGGTTACGAAATTCTAATTTGTATTGCTTAATAATGAAAAAGGTCGGGCATTGTCCGGCCTTTTTTCATTTCTGTTAAAACCACTTCAAACCTAGAAACCCAGAAACAAAAAAAAGGAATCAGATGCTGAAACGAGTTCAGCATGACATTCCGTTTTTTGAACCTTTAGCTCAGCGAAGCTAATCATCGAATCATCAACCTTTAGCTCAACGAAGTTAAATTATCAAACCATCAACCTTTAGCTCAACGAAGTTAAACAACTTCAAACCATTTCAAACAACCTAAAACCACCTGAAACTAGAAACCAGAACGGCGTAGCCCTCAACGAAGTTAAACCACAAACAAATCCTCGATTATTGAATTTTTAAATTATTGAATCTTTGAATCATTAAATCCCTTATCTTTGCACTGTCGATGCGGGAGTAGTTCAGTGGTAGAACATCAGCTTCCCAAGCTGAGGGTCGCGGGTTCGATCCCCGTTTCCCGCTCGCTTCTAAAACGGAAAAGCGAAAAAATTACCGTGCAATATTTATACATTGCCCGTAGGGCATATATAACAATAAAAAAATAATATCCATGCATATACCCCGTAGGGGTTTCATCAGACTTAAAATCATCTAATATCGTCTTTTATAATAAGAATTTTTCTAATAGTCAGTCTTTTATCAGTCGAATGTCAAAAAATGGGCAAATGAAACTCGTAGTATCAAGTTTTAGATTACTTTTGCAATCTTAAAATGACTTGTAGTATATAGGAATGAGAAAGCAAGTAGATTTTTTAGTGATAGGCAGCGGAATCGCAGGTCTATTCTATGCGACAAAGGTCAGCAAGTATGGTCGTGTTGCAATAATTTGTAAGAATAAGATTGACGATACATCCACCGTTAAGGCTCAAGGAGGAATTGCATCCGTGATGAATAGCTACGATTCTTTCGAGAAGCATATCGAGGACACGATGATTGCCGGTTGTGGCATAAATAATCGTAAAATCGTGGAAATTGTCGTGCGCGAGGCTCCCGAACGCATTCGCGACCTTGTTGAAATCGGTACCAATTTCGATACCGACTCAACTGGTCAGTACGACATGAACCGCGAAGGCGGACACTCCGAAAAGCGTATCCTGCATTTTAAGGATAAGACTGGTGCTGAGATTCAACGTGCTTTGGTCGAGGATGTTAGAAACAATCCTAATATTGACATCTATGAAGACCATTTTGCAATAGAACTCATCACTCAGCATCATCTTGGCGTGGAGGTTACGCGTGCTACTCCCGACATAAAGTGCTATGGTGCTTATGTTTACGATGTAAATAAGAAAAAAGTTTTCAATGTTTACGCAAAGAAAACTCTCATTGCGACTGGCGGATGCGGAAATGCCTACATGAGTACAACAAATCCTGTACACATTACGGGCGATGGTATTGCAATGGTTTACAGGGCTAAAGGCGCCGTTGAGAACATGGAGTTCGTGCAGTTCCACCCTACAACGCTCTACAATCCTAGCGAAAGGCCTGCTTTCCTCATTACTGAGGCAATGCGTGGGGCAGGGGCAATACTTCGCAACCGCAAAGGTGAGGATTTCTGCGTGAAGTACGACGAGCGCGGTTCGCTTGCTCCTCGCGATGTGGTGACAAGGGCTATTGACTCTGAAATGAAACTTTCGGGTGACGAGCATGTTTACCTCGATGCAAGGCATATTGACAAGGACGTGCTTATGACGCATTTCCCGACCATTTATGCAAAATGTCTTGAAATAGGAATCAACATTAAGAACGACTTGATACCTGTTGTTCCGGCGGCGCATTATATGTGTGGAGGTATCAAGACTGATGAATATGCGCGTACATCAATTCAGAATCTTTACGCAGTAGGAGAGGCTGCTTGTACAGGTTTGCATGGTGCTAATAGGTTGGCGTCCAATTCGTTGCTAGAAGCTGTTGTTTTTGCACACAGGGCTTTCGAGGATTCGAAGGACGCAGTTATGCCCGATGAGGCGATATTGAACAAGATTCCGTTGTGGAACGAAGAGGGTACAATTACAAACGAGGAATTGATTCTTGTTTCGCATTCGCTCAAGGAATTGCAGCAGATAATGAGCAACTATGTAGGCATTGTGCGAACCGACCTTCGCTTGAAGCGAGCTTTTGACCGTCTGGAAATTTTGTATCGCGAAACCGAAGACTTGTTCAAGACCTCGAAAGTAACGGTTAGCCTTTGCGAGTTAAGAAACCTGATTAATATAGGTTATCTGATTATTCGTCAGGCAATGGCACGGCGAGAGTCTATTGGTTTGCATTTTAACTCGGACCTGATAAAAAAATAATTATATTTGCATCTTAAATTTTTAAATAGTTGAATTATTGAATCTTTAAATCATCAAATTTTCAAATCATCGAATACTCAAATTTTAAAATAATGAAGAGATTAACAGTTATTTTGGCAATGTTGGCGATAGTTTTTGCAGCAAATGCCGAGCGTGTATCTTACAAGGATGCCGAGAAGGTCGCCAGAGCATATTATTACCAGACAGTGAATGCATTCCGGGCAACCGAATGGGGCGATATAAGTATGACTTGCGTTGTAAATCCAAACGATGCAAATCCGAAGTACAACTTATACATTTTCGATGTTAACGATGATGGATATGTTGTTGTTTCTTATGATGACCAGATTACTCCAGTCCTAGCATACTCGTTTGAAAGCTCGTTCAATATGAACAATATGTCGCCGGGACAGGCTGCATATCTTAATTATTACAGTGAATCAAACGATAGGGCTAATAAAACGGATGCTGATGTAGCAGAGGCAAATCGTGCAGAGTGGAATTATCTTTTGACATACGACCCGCAATCAAGAGCAACCCGCGATGTTGTAACATCTCCGGTTTTGCTGGAAGGAATCGTATGGGAGCAGGGGTGGCCTTTCAACTCGATGTGTCCATCAATGACTAGCAATTTTCATAATCATGCACCAGTAGGTTGCGTTGCTACTGCAACTTGCCATGTTATGAAATATTGGAACTGGCCGTCAAGCGGTACAGGTTCATATACGCATTCAAGCTGGGCAAATGGCGGAAATGGCAATATTACCGTAAATTTTGCAAACCAGACATACGATTGGAATTCAATGCCAGATGATCCTTCTTCCAACGAAAATCCAGAAGTTGGAAAAATCTGTTTCCATGTAGGTGTTGCTGTAAAAATGTATTGGGAGGCAGATGGCTCAGGTTCACAGACTTGGAATGTGCCAACAGCTTTGAAAACTTATTTCAAGTATTCAAGTGATGTGGAATACAAGTCGAAGAGTTCATATAGTGATGCAAACTGGAGGTCATTGCTGAAGTCGCAGATAGATCAGAAGTACCCAATGGTTTATAGTGGTTCATCGACAAGTGTCGGTCATGCATGGAACTGCGATGGATATCAGATAAACGGCGAAACCGAAAAATTCCACATGGAGTGGGGCTGGGGAGCCAATGCAGGAAACGGATTTTATACACTCGACAACCTTCATTCGTATGCAGTTGCCGGTGGAGAGGAAAATAATTTTATCAATAATCAGGAGGTCGTAATAAACATTCATCCAAACCAGAGCTTTTCTGCATGTCAGTCTGTTACAATTACAGGAAAAGAAGGTTCGTTCGATGATGGAAGCCGTGCATACGACTATGCTGCAAACAAGGATTGTGTTTATGTTATAAATCCCGAATGCGGGGCATATATAACTGCAAAATTTACAAAGTTTGATTTGGCAGATGGTGATTATGTGAATGTATTTGCTGGTGATGAAACATCAACCGACCTTATTGCTACATACGACAACAGCAATTTGCCCAATGGTAGCATTAAGACTCCTATAGGAGCTGTTACTTTGAAGTTCCATACAGATGGTCAGGGTGAAGCTGATGGGTGGCGTGTCAGCTATAACAGCACATATTGCAGTTCTACTGCGATTAAATTGTATAATCCTTCGGGAACTTTTGGCGATGGAAGCAAGGCTTGTCAGTATCTTGACAATGCCAACTGTCAGTGGAAGATAATGCCTGAAGGTGCTCAACAGGTTACAATCAGTTTCCAGAATTTCAATTTGGCAAACGATGGCGAAGATTATGTAGGCATATATAAGAATACGAATACGAATTCAAATTTGATTGTAAAGTACAATTCGAATAATATCCCAACCGAACCCATTACGGTGCCGTCTGGTGTTGTAATTGTAAAGTTCTTCACCAACATTAACGAAGTTGTTGGCGACGGTTGGCTGCTTTCTTATACATCCTCAACGGAGGAATTGTCAGTTGATGAGGTGGAAATTATGTCGAACCTGTCAGTTGTTCCGAATCCGGCAGATGGAGATGCAAGAATCGCATTTACACTTACCGATGCTTCAAATACAACTATAACGATAACAAATATGTTAGGACAGGTTGTCGGACAGCAGGATTTCGCTTTGGAATCAGGCTATCATGAAATTTCTTTAGAAAAATTTTCAAATTTATCATTGCAGAATCAAATATACTTTGTAACTTTGCAGAACAAAAATCAAATAAAGACTTGTAAGTTTTTATTTGCTGAATAAGTTTTTTCATAATGCTCACTAAATACGGAAAAGTTGGATCTCCCCGGTTCAACTTTTCTTTTTGTATCGTTCGCAAGTTTTTTTGATGAAATGATGGCTAATACGATTAAAATGAATATTTTTGCGTTATGGATATGACTTGGGAATTTATATTAAGAATATTTGTGGCAGCCATGCTGGGCGGAGCCATCGGTCTTGAGCGCGAATATCGCGCAAAGGAAGCGGGTTTGCGCACACATTTCCTTGTGGCACTTGGTTCTGCTCTTTTTATGGTGGTTTCGGCATACGGGTTCGATGAGATTAAACTTGGCGAGGAACAGCGCTGGGATGTAGCACGAATAGCGGCTCAGGTGGTTACCGGTATAGGTTTCATTGGCGCTGGTACAATCATATTCCATAAGGCCGAGAATGTTATTCGCGGATTGACGACTGCCGCAGGCGTGTGGGTTACCGCAGCTATCGGACTTGCGTGCGGAGGTGGAATGTATGTACTTGCAATAGTTTCTACTGCACTAGTATTGCTTGGTTTGGAAGTCTTCAACATTTTGATTCGTTGGATGTCAAACCGCAGAAGAAAAAAACTGGCGGAATACAGGGAGTCTTTAAAGACCGACAAAGAAAAAAACGAATCTAAATAGCAGAAAATCAAAATGCTATCAATCGACAACATAACCATTCGTTTCGGAGGCTTTGAGCTGTTCTCCAACATAGGTTTTATGATAAACCGTCGTGACCGCATTGGTCTTGTCGGCAAGAACGGTGCTGGCAAATCAACACTTCTGAAAGTCATCTGCGGAATCGTAACGCCAACCGAAGGAAGCGTGTCGAAGCCGTCGGGAATAACCATTGGTTACCTGCCACAACAGATGACGCTTGCATCGACACAAAACACTGTGCTTGAGGAAACAAAGAAGGCTTTTGACAATATCGCTGAAATACAGCGTGAAATCGACCGCCTTACCGCCGAATTGGAAACCCGCACCGACTATACTTCAGAATCGTACATCAAGGCTGCCGAAAATCTTGCACATCTCAACGAACACCTTCAAATCGTCGGGGTGAACAACATGGAATCCGAAATCGAAAGGATTCTGAAAGGTCTTGGCTTTTTGCGTAGCGACTTCAACCGCAAGATTGCTGAATTTAGCGGAGGCTGGCGCATGAGGGTGGAACTTGCAAAGATTCTGCTTCAAAGTCCCGACCTTATTCTTCTCGATGAGCCCACAAACCATCTTGATATAGAGTCAATTCAGTGGCTCGAAGATTTTTTGCAGGCTTACAAAGGTGCAGTTTTGCTAATTTCACACGACCGTGCATTCCTCGACAATGTAACGACTCGTACCATAGAGATAAACCTCGGAAAACTATACGATTACAAAGTTCCGTATTCTAAATTTAAGGTTTTGCAGCAGGAACGCCTGCAACAGCAGCTTGCCGCCTACGAAAACCAGCAGAAGCAAATAAAGGACACCGAGGAATTTATTGAGCGCTTCCGCTACAAGGCTACCAAGTCCAATCAGGTGCAGTCGCGCATAAAGCAACTTGAGAAGATGGACATCATCGAAGTGGATGACCTTGACAATGCAGCAATGCACATAAAGTTTGCACCGGCACCACGTTCTGGCGACATTGTGGTCGAAACAAAGGAACTTAGCAAAAGTTATGGCGACAACCTTATCCTTGATAGGATTGACCTTGTGATTGAAAGAGGCGAGAAGGTTGCTTTTGTAGGACGAAATGGGGAAGGCAAAACTACTTTGTCAAAAGTCATCATCGGCGAAACTGAATATTCGGGTGAATTAAAAATTGGTCATAATATAAATATAGGTTATTTTGCTCAAAATCAGGACGAATTGTTAGATCCTGAACTGACAGTATTTGAAACCCTTGACCGCATTGCCGTTGGCGACATTCGCACTAAGATTAGGGATATTCTTGGCGCATTCCTGTTTTCGGGCGAGGACATTGACAAGAAGGTAAAGGTTTTGTCTGGTGGCGAACATTCGCGTTTGTCGTTGGCAAAACTGCTTCTGCAACCATACAATCTGCTTGTCCTCGATGAGCCTACAAATCACCTTGACATTCGTTCCAAGGACATTTTAAAGCAGGCACTCCAGAATTATGATGGTACGTTGATAATTGTTTCTCACGACCGTTATTTCCTCGATGGGCTTGTATCGAAGGTTTATGAATTCAAAAACAAGAAGATACGTTTGCATGTTGGTGGTATTTACGATTTCTTGCGCAACAAGAAGATTGAGGATATGCGCGAAATTGAGATTAAGGACCGCAAGCTTGTCGAGGCAAAAGCCGAAGCGGGAATCTCCGACAACAAGCAGAAGTATCTTGAAAACAAGGAACTCAACAAGCGCCGTCGTGCCATACAGAACCGCATCGACAAAGCCGAAGCCGAAATCGAAAGGCTAGAATCGGAAATTGCTGGGCTTAACGAACTTATGTCGAATCCAGCCATCGAACAGCAGAAGTTGGAAACCGCCTACAAGATGTCGGGCAAGCTGAACGAGGAGCTCGAACAGCAGATGAGCGTGTGGGAGGAGGCAAGTATGGATATGGAGGAGTTTGAAAAGGGGAATGGGAGGTAAGATTTTCTGAATTCCCTAGAAAAAATAATTATAGTGAAATTTTTTACTATTTTTGAAGTCGGAAATTTTTGAAATTATTCCGACCTAAATTTAGTCAAAATATGTATGCATAATATTGTAAAAGAAGATATTAAGAATATAATAACCCATAGTAAATTTGGTAGGGTATTTTTTGTGTCGTCATTTCCTCAGTATGATGAGGAATATGTTACAAAGTTACTGGCAATCTTTGAAAGGGAAGGTATTGTCTGTCGTGTAGCAAAAGGCGTTTATGTTAAGGTGCGTAAGACTCGTTTTGGCATTCTTTACCCTTCTGTATATGAATTGGTAACTGAAATTGCACAAAGAGACAAGGCTGTAATCATTCCTACTGGAGCTACTGCTGCAAATCGTCTAGGATTTTCCTCACAAGTGCCTGTGAATACAAATTTCTTAACTACAGGTTCAAGTAGAAAACTTATCATAGGCAATCGTACAATCACATTAAAGCATGGAGCACCTAAAAATTTTGCTTTTCGTAGTAGGTTAGTGCAGGAATTGGTGCAGGCATTGCGTTGCATAGGTGAAAATAACATAACAGAAGAAGATGAACAACAAATAGCAAAACTATTGGCAGAAACATCTGAGAATGCATCACTTGAATACGATATACTTTTGGCACCTATTTGGATGAGAAAAATAATAAAAAGGAACATTAAGAAACAAGACAATGAGTAGCTGGATAAATTTCTCAATCGATGAGCGTAAGACAATAATACAAACAGTAAGCCAAGTTAAACATATAGATGAAGCTGCTGCTGAAAAGGATTGGTGGGTAACTGCTGTGCTTTATGCCTTGTTTCATACTAGTGTCAGCGAATACCTTCTATTTAAAGGAGGAACAAGTCTCAGTAAAGGTTGGAATATTATCAACCGTTTCAGTGAGGACATAGACCTAGCCTTAAACCGTGAATTTTTCTTGCATGTGATGAATTTGTCTTGTGCCAATTGTTCTTCAAATACTCAGATACATAATTTGCGTGAAAAAGGACAAGACTTTATACTCGGAGAGTTCAAGGCTGAATTGAAAAATAAGTTAATAAAAATGGGACTTGATGTAATAGTGCTTGGCGACAATGAAATATTGGATGAAAACGGAAAACCAAGGAAGATTCCGCACGATAAGGATCCGTCTGTTATTTATGTAAAATATCCCTCTCTATATAATGATTCCGATACATACGCAAAACCAATCGTAAAAATAGAAATAAGTGTCTTGTCTATGTCAGAGCCTTTTGAAATAAGACGAATATCATCATTAGTGGAACAAGTATTTGAAAATGATGATGTAGATTCTGATTTTGTTCAAAGTATCCGTACGGTCAGTCCTGCCAGAACATTTCTCGAGAAAGCTTTTCTTATGTGTGAAGAATACCAAAAAGATAAGCCTAGGACACATAGGATGACTCGCCATTTTTACGATTTAGAGAAACTTATGCAAACACCATACGGAGAAATGGCACTAAACGATGTCAATCTGTATTTTGAGATTGTGGAACACAGACGCAAATTCTATCATGTCGGCTATGTGGATTATGACAAAGAATTGCCTAAAAACATTAAAATTGTTCCTAGTGAAGATTTGATGTCTGATTATGAATCTGATTACAGGGAAATGAAAGAAAGTTTCTTTTATGGAAATTCCTTGAATTTTGAAGAATTGATGGAAAAAATTAAAGTTCTACAGGAACGCTTTCGAACAATGAATACTTGTATTAAAGATTGAATGGTATTTATTATAATGAAGTCGGAAATTTTTGAAATTATTCCGACCTATTTTTGGCTATAAATAGAGGATAAAGCATTGTAATAAAATGATTTATACTTAAGAACTATGTCTATGAACTATAAGTGGTATTTTGTGTTACAAAAAATACGCTGAAAAATCTTGCCAATATCTGAAAACAAAAGAATTTCCTCAATTTTTACTATCTCTAATATTTTTTTATGTAAGTTTGCGCTATGAAGACTTCGAAGGTAAAATTGGACTATATGCCTAATGTGAATTTCCAGATTGTTGGTATATCGACATCGGAAATTGACTACAAGTTGGCGTTTGGTCTTGTCCGTGGATTTGGAATGGACTTTTACCTTCTTCCGTGCATCGAGGTGGAAAGGGAACAGCAGCAGACCATGTCGCTGTTCGACAATGTTGCACAACAAGAACCAAATACCTATTCGGTTTATGGAAATTCCATCGATAGTTTCCGCAAGTCCGACCTTATGCTAATATCCAATAGGCACAACGGCATTTGCCTTATTGACGAATTAAATAAATTCGACTACCTTTTCATTGTTCGCGACTATAGTTCGTTCGGATTGGAAAGGTCTATGGCAACTTTGCGTTCAATTGATTGCATTTCGGGTGCTTACCTACTGCCGTTTGAAAACATTAAGTCGAAAAAAAGTATTTACGATTTATGGGACTCATTGCAAAACAGACAATAAAAGGTTCGATTTATTCCTACCTCGGAGCGTTCATAGGTTTTGTGAATGTAGCCCTGCTCATGCCGCAGATTTTCACAACCGACGAAATCGGTCTTACCAACCTGCTTATTGCGTTGTCGTCAATTGTGGGACAGTTTGGTTGTTTCGGCTTTACCAATGTGATTGTCAGATTTTTCCCATATTTCCGTGACCCCGAACACAAGCACAACGGTTTTCCATTCTTGCTGGTAGCGGTGGGAATTGTCGGTTCGTTGGTTTGCACTGCCGGTTATTTTGGTGCACGCGACTACCTTGTAACTCAGAACATTGAGAAGTCAAAATTGTTCGCCGACTATGTTTTCCTACTTCTGCCGCTCATCTACATAACCATATTCTACCTGCTGAGCGATGTATACAACAGAATGTTCTACAATTCGTCGTTCGGGTTGTTCGTAAAGGAGTTCCTTTTGCGCATACTTAACCTCATAGGCATCGGGTTGTTCTATTTCGGAGTGCTCGACTTCAACGGATTTATAATCTACTATGTCGCGGCATACGGAGTTCCGACGGTTTTGTTGCTGATATTGCTTATTGTTCAGGGAAACATGTCGTTGAAACCATCAAAGAAACTGCTAACGCGCGAATTTGTGAGAGCGATGTGTTCGGTTGCGTTTTACGGAGTGATTTCCAGTTTCAGCGGAGTGTTTGTCAACCAGATTGACCGCTATTTCATCAACCATTACTGCGACCTTGGTGCGACTGGCATATATTCCATTGCTTTTTATTTTGGTTCGATGATATTGCTTCCAGGGCGTTCCATAGTAAGGATTTCGAGCACGGTGATTACCGAGTCGTTCAAGAGTGGCGACAACGACATGGTGCTGAAAGTATATCGCAAATGTACTACCAACATGCTGATAATTGGCGTAATACTCTTCGTATTGGTATGGGGCAATATCGGCAACATTCTAAAAATGCTTCCGCCCGAATATGCCGATGGTCGGCTTGTCATCCTATTCATTGCTATTTCGCATCTGATACAGATGGCGGCGAGTGTAAGCGGTGAAATTATACAGTACAGCAAATATTACCGATACCATACGCTTATCATGGTTATTCTCATTGGGTTGATATTTGGTTTCAATGTGTGGCTGCTGCCGATATATGGCATTACGGGTGCGGCCGTAGCATCAATGCTTTCGTTCCTTGTTTATTCGTTGGTAAGAATAGCATTTGTGAAACTGAAATTTGGATTTAATCCGTTCTGCCTTAAGCATTTGTTTGTGTTGCTTTTCGGTGCTGTAGCTTATCTGTTGTCGTGGCTGATGCCGGATTTGGGCAATCTCATACTCGATCTGGCAGTGCGGTCGGCTGTGATATGCATAGTGTTTGTCGTTCCTACCTTGTATTTCGACCTCTCGGAAGATATGACGGCAATGTATAAGAGGATTGTCGGTAAAATTTTTAGGAAGAAATAATGAAAAACTTCCTGACTGGCATATTGTTTTGTGTATTGGCATTGGGTGGCTTTGCACAGGATGAGTATGTGGATAGTTTGAAGAATGAACTGGCGAAAACTGATGATGATTTAGAAAAAGCAGAAATATACGACCTCCTTTTTGAATACTATTATTATTCTCAAATTGACAATAATATCGCATATTGTTATGCTGATACCTTTCTGCTTTATTCTGAGAAATGCCAACTTTCTGGACTTCGTGCGTATGCATATTATTGTAAGGGATTGGCAAAATATAGCATAGGTGATTATGCGGCTTCCGCAAAATATTACGAATACGCAGAAAGAATAGCTGAAGGGAATGATTATGAGTCATTATCTTGGCGGATTAGTTTTGGATTGGGAGAAATTTGCCGAGAAAATAAGGATTACAAACAAGCTATTAATTATTTCAATGAGGCGTTGGAACACATGAAGGCAATAGACGATTACGAATCGTATGCAGCCGTACTTGTAAATATTGCTTACCTTTATTATAAAGAAAATGATTATTATACTTCTTTATTATTATATGATAGTGCTTTGAATATTACATCTTTACCTAGCACAATAATAGAAATATATGGTAATAAAGCTGAATTGGAGTATTCAATTGGTAATACAGAAAAAGCAAAAGAGATTTGCTCAAAAATTTTGCCTATGCTCAATGACAGCATAGACACATATACATCGGCATATGCTTTTAATAATATTTCATCAATTTATATACAAGATGGTGATTATAATAAGGCCTTTATGTGCTTGGAAAAAATTGACAGCATTGACAATTTAAGTTCATTTGGTAATATTAGACTTACATTTTACAAAAACTATCATGATTTGTACATGAAAGTTGGAGATTCTGATAAAGCAAATCGTTATCTTGAACAATATTCGATGCTTAGCGATAGTATGTATAATACTGAATTAACAAAGATGTTAATAGAGCATCGCAATGAGGAGATTTCTCTACATAAAACTCTAAATCTAATCCTCTTCTCCATAATCGCTATCGTACTTATTTTCATCACTCTCATTGCATTTTTGCTTGTAAAGAAAAACCGTCTAAACCGAACATTGAACAAACTCAACGCCGACCTCAAGCAGCGCGATGAGGAAATTTCATCAAACCTTGACTATGCACGCGAAATACAACTTGGCTGTATGAGCAACGGTCTGTCCGAAAGCAACTTGCAGATGTTTGTCCTCGACCGGCCGAAGGTCGTCGTCGGTGGCGATTTTTACATTTCGCAGACCAAAGGCGATGCCACGTATGTTGTTGTGGGCGACTGCACTGGACATGGAATTTCGGGTGGATTCCTGTCGGTGTTGGGCATAAAGTCGGTGTATGCGGCAATCGAGAAGTACGACACTTTGCCCGAAATAGCCTCTTTCATAAACAATGAGTTCTGCGAAATTGTTTCATCTGCCGAAAATCTTAAAGGCGAATCGCTTTGCCTGTCGATGCTTCGCATTTGTGGCGATGAGGTGCGTTTTCTAGGCTCTAAGCAGAAAATGTGGTTGGTTTCCGATGGCGAAATTCATGAATACAAGTCAACTAACGCAATAATGGGAAGTGCTGGCGATGAGGTTTTCTCGGAGGATGTTTTGGCGGTCAAGTCCGGCGATGTGGTATTCATGTCATCAGATGGTTATCCAGACCAGTTTGGTGCCGATGGCAAGTTGAAATATCCGCGTTTCCGTAATATTTTGCTTGAATGTTCGCACAAGAATCCAGATGATGCCAATGCGTTCCTTTCTCAGAAACTTGACGAATGGCGAGGAAATAATGAGCAGACTGACGATGTGATGGTTGTGGGGATATATTTTTAAAGGCATGAATAGAAATTTTGGTTATCTTTGTAGTTTCTAAAACATAGACGGATGAAATTCAAGATATTTGCTTTTGCAATTTTACTTTTGTCGGCATTGGTGACAAGTGCGCAGGTAAGCGGAGGCTTTACCGACGACTTTTCCGATGGCGATTTCACGGCAAATCCGCAGTGGACTGGTGAAACAACCAAATTTCAAGTAAATGAAGGTGTTCTTCAACTTAACGATTCGGAGGCATCAACGGCAATGCTTTCAACCGAGTCGCGCGCTATCGACAATGCCGAGTGGTGTTTCGAGGTAAGATACGGTTTCAATCCATCTACCAACAATTTTTGCGATGTCTATATAGTTTCCGACAACGCAAATCCATATTCTTGTACCGCTGGATATTTTGTAAGAGTTTGCGGTGTTTCCACTACCGACAATGTTTGCTTGTATCGCAAAAACGGCTCGTCATCGACCAAAATCATTGATGGTCGTGCGCTTACACTTGGCACAAACAACACATTCAAAATCAAGGTTACTCGCTCGGCTGGTGGCGAATGGAAACTTTACAGCGACATAAACGACGAGGGTACATATACACTCGAAGGTGAAATCACCGACCAGACATTTTCTGCGTCGAGATATTTTGGTTTTGCATGCAAATACACGGTTTCGAATGCTACAAAAATGTGGTTCGACAACATTTCCGTTTCGGGAACATATTATGTTGATACCAATCCGCCAAGTCTGACTTCGGCACGATTCACAAGCGAAACCAGCATTTTGCTTACTTTCGATGAGGAAATCGATGAGGAAAGTGTAAGTGCATCAAATTTCAGCATGGACAATAGCATTGGACAGGCAACTTCGGCTGCTTTGCAGGAAGGCGACGCTAGAAAGATAGTGCTGAACTTTGCCAATAGTTTCACAAGCGGAACAACTTACACATTGACATACAGTGGCTTGTCAGACAGCGAAGGAAATACAATGGCAACTTCCACCACTCAGATGACATTTGTTGCTGCTGGAACAGGCTCGGTGGTAATCAACGAGATTATGGCTGACCCGACGCCAGTTGTAGGACTTCCCGAAAGCGAATACCTTGAACTTTACAACAATTCGCCCGATGCAATTAACCTCGAAGGTTGGACTTTGAAAATTGGAAGCACTTCGAAAGTTCTCGGAGCTTATATGTTGTATCCGTCGGAATATGTTGTTATTTGTCGCGCAGGAAACGATACTCTTTTCTACGACATCAGCAATATTCTGACATTAAGTTTGTCGGCAACTGCGCTTACAAATGGAGGAACGACCATTAATCTTTACAATGAGTTTATGTCGGAGGTTGACAAGATTACATATTCGTCTGCATGGTACAAAAATGCAAGCAAAAAGGATGGTGGCTGGTCGCTCGAACGAATTGACCCAAACAACCGTTGCGAGCAATCGACCAACTGGCGTGCATCCGAAAACGAAAACGGCGGTACTCCCGGCTTCCAGAATTCCATTTATGGTCAAAATGTTGATGAAACAGCTCCATCGATTGTGGATGTTAGCATAAATTCAGCAAACGAATTGCACTTGACATTTTCAGAAACCATTGATACTGCGACGATTTCGCTCGATAACTTTTTGCTTGACAACGACTACGGAAATCCAGTTTACGCAGGAATGGATCCTAATAATTCCAATTTGCTTGTGCTTATGTTTGGCGTGTCGTTCGAGCAGAATCGCATATACAACCTAACCGTTGAAAACGTTGCCGACCTTTGCGGAAACGTGATGGAAAGGCAAACCTTGCAGTTCTCGACTGTACCTGTGGCATTCAATACAATAGTTGTGAGCGAGATAATGTCGAAGCCGTCGCCAGTGGTTGGTTTGCCCGATGCCAAGTATGTGGAGATTTACAACCGCAGCGACAATGCTGTCAGTTTGTCGGGATGGAAAATTGCACTTGGCTCTACAACCAAGCCTTTGCCATCGGTAATCATAAATGCACAATCGTATCTTGTGCTTACTTCTTCCGACAATGCCTTCCTTTTCGACGGGTTTGAAAATGTTGTAGGTGTGGACGGATTTCCTGCATTTGCGCAAGGCGGAACAACAATTTCGCTGTACGACAAGAACGAAAACATAATCCATACACTTACCTTCTCGTCGTCGTGGCACGACGACAATTTCAAGGCACAGGGTGGTTATTCGCTCGAAATGGTTGACCTCAATAATCCGTGTGGCGGTGCTGACAATTGGCGTTCAACGCTTGACATCCGTGGCGGAACTCCCGGAACACAAAACTCGGTAAATGCTAGCAATCCCGACTTGGTCTTGCCTTACCCAACAGACGCCGATGTTGTGAATGATACAGTAGTGGTGTATTTCAGCGAGGTTTTGTTGCCAGAAATGGTAAAAGCCGAGAATTTCAGAGTGGATGAACTTGGAAATCCATCGTTTGTTGAGATAATAAAGCCGCAACTTACAGCAGTAAAACTGAAATTTGATGCGGAAATTCAAATAGGGAAGGTCTATATGCTCAATGTAAGCGAGAGCATTGTCGATTGTAGCGGAAACAACATTGATGTAAACACGCAGATTAGGTTTGGAATTGGAGAAAAAGCAGAATATAATGATTTGGCAATAAATGAATTGTTGTTCAATCCTTATTCAGGAGGTAGCGATTTCGTGGAGTTGTACAACCGTTCAAAAAAGGTCATCGACTTGAAAGATTTGTGGATTTCAAATACAAACGATGATGGTTCGGTTAAAGATTCGTACCAGATTACCAATATTAGTCGTTTGATACTTCCAAAGGAATATTGTGCGTTTAGTACTGATATTGACGACCTACATAACCATTATACCATCGAGCATCCCGAAAATCTTTACAAGGTTTCGAAAATGCCATCTATGCCCGATGACAAAGGGACGATAATAATAACAGGTCGCGTATTCGATACTATTGACATTGTTAGTTACAATAAATCGCAGCATTTTAAACTTTTGAGTTCTCAAGATGGTGTGTCGCTTGAAAGAATAAACTACGATGTGCCAGCATCAGAGGAAAGCAACTGGCATTCGGCGGCGCAGGATGCTGGTTTTGCAACGCCGGGTTATATTAATTCGCAGTACCACGATGTTATTGAAGCCGAATCGCAGATAACATTGAGCAGCGAAGTGTTTTCGCCCGATAACGATGGTTACGAGGATTATCTGACGATAATGTACAGTCTGGATGTTGCAGGGTATAGCGGAACAATTTCTGTTTATTCGTCAAACGGACGGTTTGTGAAAACTTTGGTCAACAATCAGAGTCTTGGTGCTACTGGCGACATTGTGTGGGATGGTTTGGATGGCAAAAATCGTCCTTGTCCTGCTGGAATATATGTCGTATATGTTGAACTTTTCAACCTAGATGGCAAGAAGATAGTGGAAAAGCATGTAGTTTCAATAAATTCGCGGATAGATTAGGCAATGCGGAATTTGTGTGTCCTGATATTGACTCTTGTGCTTGCTTTGTCAGTCCAGTCCTGTGGTAATGGCTGTTCGTTCAGTAGCAAGATAAAACTAATTACTGGTCGCACATGGAAACATGATAGTTATGTTGACTATTCGGTAAACCGTGAGTTTGATGTTATTCCCGAAATATATTATTTCAAGGATGATGGTTCTTTTATCAAAGTAAAAGATGGAGACACAATCTGTGGAACATGGTCGTTTGGCGATTGCGACTATCTGAAGGTTAATACCAATACTTTCAAGATTGCCGAACTTTCGCGAAAGATGATGGTACTTAGGTACGGAGACCTTGATTTTATGTATAGGTCGGAGCACTAATTTTAAGATGTAGCGATATGATACAAAAAAGGCTCGCAGAAAAGCGAGCCTTTATAATTTGAGTTGAATTATCTATTAGATAATACCCTGAGCCATCATAGCCTTTGCAACTCTCATGAAACCAGCGATGTTAGCACCCTTTACATAGTTGATCTTACCGCCTTTTTCCTTACCATATTCAACACACATGTCGAAGATGTCGTTCATGATCTTGTGCAACTTAGCGTCAACTTCTTCAGCAGTCCAGTTAATGTGACCTGCGTTCTGGCAGATTTCGAGACCTGAAGTAGCAACACCACCAGCGTTTACAGCCTTACCCGGTGCAAATGGAATACCCTTTGCCTGGAATGTAGCGATAGCTGCTGGCTGGCAACCCATGTTGGAGATTTCAGCAACATACTTAACGCCGTTCTTAATCAACATCTTAGCGTCTTCTTCGCTCAATTCGTTCTGGAATGCAGATGGGCAAGCGATATCGCACTTTACTGACCAAGCCTTAGCCTTTGCTGTGAACTTAGCTTCCTTCGGGAACTTAACAGCCATATCTTCTACCTTGTTGCGGTTTGAAGCACGCATATCAAGCATATAGTCGATCATTTCCTTTGTGATACCGTTCTTGATTTCGCAAACGCCATCAGGACCAGAAATAGCAACAACCTTTGCGCCGAGTTCAACAGCCTTGGTTGCAGCACCCCAAGCTACGTTACCGAAACCTGAGAGAGCAATCTTCTTGCCTTCCATCTTGTCCTTGTTCTGCTTTACCATTCTTTCTACATAGTACATTGCGCCGAAACCTGTAGCTTCTGGACGGATCAAAGAACCACCCCAGCCATAGCTCTTACCTGTCAAAGCGCCTGTGCTGTGTTCGCGAGCCAATTTCTTGTATGCACCATAGAGGTAACCTATTTCACGGCCACCAACACCAACGTCACCAGCAGGTGAATCGAGGTCAGCACCGATGTTTCTCCAGAGTTCGTACATGAAAGCCTGGCAGAAACGCATGATTTCAGCATCTGACTTTCCTGTTGGATCGAAATCAGCACCACCCTTTGCACCGCCTAATGGAAGGTTGGTCAAAGAGTTCTTGAATATCTGTTCGAAACCTAAGAATTTCAACATTGATTCGTTAACTGCCGGATGGAAACGGAGACCACCTTTGTATGGGCCTAATGCTGAGTTGAACTGCACGCGGTAACCGATGTTGTTCTGAACCCTCTTCTTGTCGTCAACCCAGGTAACTCTGAACTTAAAGATGCGGTCTGGTTCTACCAAACGTTCAACGATCTTTGCTTGTTCGAATTCAGGATGCTGGTTGTAAACTTCTTCGATGGTTTCCAATACTTCCTGTACTGCTTGCAAATACTCTTTTTCTCCCGGGTGTTTCTTCTTCAAACCCGACATGATACTCTGTACTTTCATAATATTTACTTTTAAAGTTTAAATTATTTAAATTTTTGTGACCCAAAGTTAATGCTTTACTTTCACACCGAATTACAAAACCACGAATTTTTATCATATTTTTATCCGAAAAATATCAAAATAAATATTGATATTTGTCAATATTGTGTATTTTTGTGCGCAAAGAAAATATTAGATTTTTTTGAACATATTAATTTATGAACTAAACGATTATACAATGAGAACATTCTCTCCAGATGATGAAAATAATAAAAAATTAGTCGATTTTTTGAAAAAATTGGGGCTTAGCGCATCGGAAATAAAAACCGTAACAAACACCGAAATTGAGTTCAAAAAAGGAGAAAATGTGTGCAAACAAGGCTCATTTGCTTCCTATATTATGATTTTGAAGGAAGGATGGCTGAAATCATTTGTTGAGAACATACATTTTAAGAACACCGTTTTCAAAATTACTAAGCCTTTCAGCATTATCGGACTTTCGTGTTTGTATGGTGATAATCATTATCATTTTGGTTGTCAAGCTATTACATCTTCCAAAGTTTGCTTGGTAGAACGAGTTGTATTTGATGATATTATCAGGACAAATAATAAATTTGCTTCCGAAATCATAAAAATGTACTCAAATTCGTTGCAAAACCTCTACGACCGTCTTAATAGCATATCAAACAAGCAGTCCTTGAGCAAGGTTTGCGATTCGTTAATTTATCTGTCGGAGAAAATTTTTGAGAGTAATGTTATACCTATTATAATTACTCGTCGCGATATTGCCGAATTGTCGGGTTTGGCAACTGAAAATATTGTCAGAATACTTGCCGAATTGAAGTCTGCAAATGCCATATCGGTTAATAAAAAGGAAATTACAATACTTGATATGGATATGCTGAAGCGTTTTAGCTGTTTCGGATAAAATTGTCTTGCCGTCTAGAACGATGCTTCTTTTCTAAATCCGATTCCGTTGCTGTATCGTCCCGAAACGATAATTTTTTTCTTGTTTTGCGATGGCAGAAATACAATTCTTGCCTGCTTTTTGTTGCTTTCAAGTATTATCCCGTTTTCGGCTTTCCAGTATATTTGTGCGATATTGCCTCCTTTTATCTTGTAGCATAGTTTGTCTGACTTGTCGCGCTCGATGCTAATTGGGGCGGGAATAAGTTCCTCTACAAAGAATGCAGTGACTGAATCCTGAATGAAATAGAAATATGGTACGAGATTGTTGTTTTCATCCACATGCAGACTATGTCCGCCACCCGGGTAGGTGAATAGTTTGCTTCTGTTTCCTTTTGCTTTTGCCATTTTGTGGACAAGCGATGAGCCGTACATTTTGTTTGTAAGAGCCTTATTGAGAGGCATAGAAAAAATGCTTTTGACCGATTTTGCATCTGCGCTGTTGTCGTTGCGCAATGCAATTTTTATTGGGTCGAGTACATCGTTAAACGGGTAGTCGTAGCCGTATGGGACAATGTTGTCGGCATCGCCGTGGAACGATATAATTGAAGTCTTTGCGTTTGAAATCATGTTGATGTCGTGAACAGCGCCCCACATATTTGCCACAGCCTTTATGCTGAATTTTTCGGTGTATTGCGGTGATACCGATTCTATGTCGCCTAAGTCGCTTTTGAACAGGCTTCCTTTTGTTGATTGCGGTCGGTTATTGTTGCGCATAAAGGCGAGGTTTAGTGCTGTTATTGCGCCGGCGCTTGTTCCGCCTGCAAATATCCAGTTGGTATTGATGCGGTATTTGGCGGCGTTGTGTACCATGTAGCGCATTGCTGCGTGAGCATCCTGTGCTGCGCGATAGCCGGCACAGTCAATCTGGTCGGCACTTGGCAGGAATCCCATGCGGTAGTTTATGGATGCAACAACAAATCCCATTTTTGCAAAGTGGGTGCTCCATTTCGTGTATGCTTCCGATGCCTTGTCGCCGTTGAAAAATGCTCCGCCGTGTATGAGCATTATTAATGGACGCAGTTTGCTTGTGTCGTCCTGAGGCAGATATATGTCCATTTTCAGGTCGATGTCGCGAGGCGAAATGTTGTATTTTAGCAAGTCACCTAGTTTTTCGCAGTATGCCTCAGCAAAAGTGACATTCCTGTCGGGGTTGTAGCTCCAGAAGCCTTTGGCGTTGCCGTAAACTATATCTTTTGTTACGGAGACCTTGTATTTTTCTGTTTGGAACTGAGCTTCAAATTGCTTGAACTTTGGTGATTTGTACTTGTAGAATTGAAATCTTTTATGTTCTTTCCCGACAACGTATTCTCCAGTAATGCTGTCACTTGCAATCGTTTCAGGAATTACTTTTATTGGAATATCTATGCCGTTTATGTTAACTGTGCATTTTTTCCTGCCTGATGTAATCGAAAGGTTTTCTTCCTTTGCGATGGGTGAGTTCTCTACTTTGTAGCGCAAACCGGTTACTTTGTCTTTACTTACATCCTCGAACTTTAATATTAAGGTGCTGTCCTCGCATTCGCCTATGTAGTAGCATTGCGTGTCGATGTTCGACAGGTCAACTTTTTCACATCCGCAATGTGCAAAAATGAGAATAGTTACAACTATGGCGGTTATTATGAATCGTATTATATGTTGTGATTGTCTTGTGTATGCCATCTAACTAAAAGTTGTTATGATTTGAAAGCAAAGTTAGTTCTTTTTACAAAACTTACCAATAACTTTTTATTGTCTGCAAAGGCATTTTGTTTAGCGATAAAATAGTAATTTTGCACCCTCAAAAAAATATCGGAATTGGAACAGATAGATAAGACTAAAGAATTAGAAACCAGAGATATCCGTCAGTTGTTGTGGATATATGCTCTTCCTGCTGTAATAAGTCAGGTGATTGCATCGCTGTACAATATTGCCGACAGGATATTCATAGGGCAGGGTGTTGGACCTTTGGCGATTGCAGGTTTGGCGATAACAATGCCTATAATGAACCTTATTCATGCTTTTGGTGCGTTGGTAGGCGTGGGTTCATCGGCGCGAATGTCCATTGTGCTTGGAAAGAAGGACGTAAACTGGGCTGAGAAGATTCTTGGCAACAGTACGATTTTCACTTTTGTTCTGGGTGCTTTTTTCTTGTCGTTTAATTACATTTTCATGGACGACATACTGATGTTGTTCGGAGCGACCGACGACACTATTTCGTTTGCACGTGAATACCTGTACATTGTTCTTCCCGGTATGTTTTTCACTACGCTTACCTTTAATCTTACGGGGTTGATTCGTGCATCTGGCTATCCAATGAAGTCGATGTTCATACTTGCTGGTGGTGCTATTCTCAATGTTATTCTCGATCCGATATTCATTTTTGTGTTCAAATGGGGGATAGCTGGTGCTGCATGGGCTACAACAATTTCAATGGCAACGACTGGTATAATATCCGTATTGCATTTTGTAAATCCTCGCTCGTTCATACGCTTCAAGTCGCATTGTTGGGCAGTAAAGGGCTACATAATAAGGAACATTACCATGATTGGCTTGAGCCCTTTCCTTATGAACCTAACAGCTGCTGGTGTTGTCGCATTGCTTAATGCTCAACTTTTGCGTTATGGCGGCGACTTTGCTGTTGGCGCATACGGTATTGTGAATACTTTTGGAATGCTGATGGTCATGCTGATTTTGGGCGTTTGTCAGGGTATGCAACCGATTGCTGGCTACAATTATGGCGCAGGCCATCCTGACCGGCTGAAGGCGGTCTACAAGCTTACAATGAAAGTTTGTGTGTTTATCGGTTTGGTGGGAAGTGTTTTGGGGTGCTTGATTCCAAGGTATATGGTGCGTGCGTTTACCGATGATTCCAGTTTGATAGAAATTGCAATTCCGGCTATGCGCTATATTATGGTGATGTTTCCGCTCATAGGCTTCACAATTGTAAATTCAAACTTTTTCCAGTCAATAGACAAACCATGGATCGCAATAGTTACAAGTCTTTCGCGACAGCTTATATTCCTTCTCCCAATGTGCTATCTTATGCCGTATGTGTATGAGTATTTTGGTGGAGATGGACTTTCGGGAATTTGGGCTTCGTGTACGGTTTCTGATGTAATGGGAGCTGCGCTTGCTGCTATATTCCTATATTCACAGCGAAAGGTTTTTCGTGAGGCACAACAGTGTTAACAAACAAAAATGCCAGATTTCTCTGGCATTTTTTTGTTTTAATTATGGTATTTGTTTAGTACTTTGGTTCTATTCCCATGTTGTAGAAAATGAACGAGTATATGTCAACCACTTCGTCGATAGCCTTGTCGAGTGGCTTGCCGCTTCCGTGACCTGCATTGCTTTCGATACGGATTAGGTGTGGCTTGTTGCCGATGTTGCTGTTCTGCAAGGTAGCAGCATACTTGAACGAATGTGCAGGAACAACTCTGTCGTCGTGGTCTGCTGTGGTTACGAGGATTGCTGGATAATCTACACCATCCTTTACAGAGTGCAACGGTGAATATTTATATAGGTATTCGAACATTTCCTTGTTGTCCTCGCTTGTGCCGTAGTCTATTGCCCAGTATCTGCCGATGGTGAACTTGTGGTAGCGAAGCATATCCATAACGCCAACCTGCGGAATTGCAACAGCAAACAAGTCGGGACGCTGGTTTACAACTGCTCCTACAAGCAGACCGCCGTTCGAGCCGCCTTGGATGGCAAGTCTTTCCTTGCTAGTGTATTTCTCGTTGATAAGGTACTCGGCTGCAGCGATGAAGTCGTCGAATACATTCTGCTTCTGCAACTTGGTTCCTGCTTCGTGCCATTCCTTGCCGTATTCGCCACCGCCACGGATGTTAGCTACTGCGTAAACTCCGCCTTGTTCGAGCCATGCTATGCGTGTAGCGCTGAAACTTGGTGTGAGCGAAATGTTGAAACCTCCGTATCCGTAGAGCAGGGTGGGATTGGTTCCGTCAAGTACGATGTCTTTCTTGTGGGTGAGGAAAATCGGAATCTTTGTTCCGTCCTTCGATTCGTAGAACTTCTGCTCGGTGACATATTCATCAGAGTTGAAGCTGATTTCAGATTTCTTGTAGAGTTCCGACTTGTTGTTGGTGATGTCGTACTTGTAAATTAGAGACGGAGTTGTGTATGATGTTACAGTGTAGAAGGTTTCAGTATCTTCTGGATCGCCGCTAAATCCGCCGATTGTTCCAATCATGTCGTTGTCGAGGTTGCTGATGAAATGTCCGTCTTCGTCAAAGATACGGATTACGGTGTGAGCATCCTTGGTGTAGTTGGCAATCAGCTTCTTGCCGATGTGGCTAACGCCTGCGAGAACGCCAGCATCCGACTTCGGAATAAGGTCGAGCCATTTGGCTGGTGTAGGATTGTCGAGGAAAATCTTGATGACCTTGTATTCTGGTGCGAAATAGTTGGTCATAACTATGAAGTTGCCGTCGATTTCATCAATTACACCAAAGTCGTTTTCGAAGTTGTCAACCAACTTTACAAAATCGGAATTTGCTTTGTCAAGATCCTTATAGTATAAGCAGTTGCCTGATGTCGATTCGCTTCCGTAGATGACAAGGTAGCGCTTGTTGATTACTTCGGCGGTGAAGCTTACGTCTGGATTTGTCTTGTCTTCGTATGCAAGCTGGTCGTCCTTTTGTTCTGTACCAACTTTGTGGTAGTAGAGCTGTCCGTTCTCGTTTACACCCGAAAGTTCGTTCTTGGGTTCCGGGAAACGGCTGTAGAAGAATCCGTCATCCTTCCAAGCTATGCTGGTGAACTTAACCCACATAAGGTGGTCGTTGAGGGTTTCGCCAGTTTCGATGTTCTTTACAAAAATCTCTTCCCAGTCGCTACCGTTGCGCGAGATTGCGTAACCGAGGTAGTTGCCGTCGTCTGAAATGCCGAGATTCGAGAGGGCTACAGTGCCGTCATCCGAAAGTTTGTTAGGGTCGAGGAGTTCTACAGCTTCGCCATCGAGTGAGTTTTTGTAGTACAGAACGCTCTGGTTCTGAAGTCCGTCGTTGCGGTAGAAGAAATAGCGATCGCCTTTTTTCGATGGTGCGCTTTCCTTAGGGTAGTTCATAATGTCCTTCAGGCGGTTCTTCATGTTTTCGCGATACGGAATCTTCGACAAGTAGTTGTTTGTGACTTCGTTTTGCGCTTTCACCCAGTTGGCGGTTTCATCGGAGAAATCGTCTTCGAGCCATCTGTACGGGTCGGATACTGCCGTTCCGAAATAATTGTCGATGGTATCGCACTTCTTTGTTTCGGGGTATTTCAGAGGTTCGTCCCCGTTAGTTTTTGTCTCATTGTTGCACGATGATAACATAATCAAAACATTTAAGGCCAAAATGCCGATACAATATTTCTTCATTTGTGTACGAATTTTAAATTTTGTGCAAAATTACAGAATGCTATAATTGTTTGGCATGCTAATTCCTAAAAGAATGGTTAAAATTTAAGTGATGAAAATTTTCTATTCAAATTCTTGCATAATAAAAATTAATTGTATTTTTGTTGTTGATTTGGTGGTAATATTACCACCGAAAATGGTGGTAAATGTATAGCTATGGAAGATAAGAAATTGCAAGAGGCATTTGAAAAATGGCAAAAAATACAGCCATTGTCAGAAAACGACTTGAATAGATTGAGACGGAGGTTTACTATTGATTTCAATTACAACTCGAATCATATTGAAGGCAATACGCTCACTTATGGTCAGACCGAAATACTTTTGCTTTTTGGCAAAGTCATTGGCGAAGCCGATGTGAAGGATGTTCTAGATATGACAGCGAGCAATGTTACGCTCAAGATGATGGAAGAAGAGTCGACTATTAAGAATGTGCCACTTACGCAGAACTTTATTCGTACTTTGCATCGTACTTTGCTTCGCGAAGACTATACTGTTTATCGTAATCTTCCAGGAGGCGAGCAAACTAGTTATACCATACACGCAGGACAATATAAAACGCGACCAAATAGTGTAATTACCCGTTATGGCGATAGGTTTGAGTATGCTTCGCCCGAGGAAACACCAGCTTTGATGGCCGATCTTGTCGATTGGTACAACAACGCAGAATTGGAAGGGAAATTGTCACCAGTGGAATTGGCGATTTTGTTTCACTATCGCTACATACGCATTCACCCGTTTGAAGATGGCAACGGTCGTATCGCTCGATTGTTATTCAATTATATTTTGGCTCGTCACGGTTATCCGATGGTAGTTGTGCGTAGTAGGTTGAAGCATGATTATTTGGAAGCATTGCATCAGGCGGATTTGATTGTAGGCAGAGCGCCGTATGATGGTGCGCACGCATCGTTAAAATCCATCCGTCCATTTTATAAGTATATGGTAAGTTTGATTGTGCGAGAATTTGAAAATGATGTGTTGTTTGTTACCGAGAAGAATGAAAATATTTGGTGGTACGATGGCGAGCGCATAGTATTTCGTACACCTAGTTATGCAAAAATACTTCGTGAGTTGCAAATTGAACCGCAAGCTACATTCGCATATTTGCAAGAAGAAATAGGAATAAATCGTTCTGCAATCCAGAAAATGTTACAATCATTGCAAAAAAAGGGATATATCGAGAAGGATGGCAAAGGTTCGTGGCGTGTGTTCATTACCCCGTCTTTGTGAACGAGTAGTGCATTTAGTACATCATTCCAAACAGCCATAGAGGAATCTTGTTGTCTATGCCGATTTCGATTCCGTCTGCCACCACAAAACTGCCCTTAACTCCGCTTATCTGCTTGTATCCCTTTCCGTGTCCACCAACCTCAAATACATAGTCGGAATTTACTAGAAAGTCGCCTTTTTGTGGCATGGCAATGCGATTTTCGAGGGAAAGTTGGTTGGCAAAGAAAGTTTCCCGCACAGTGCCTGTCTCAACATTTTCTGATAGGGCATCCATTATGTTTGTGTTGCCAAACACAATCTTTTCGGGCTTCACTAGTTGTTTCAGCCCTTTGTCTTCCGAGTATATCATTCGTATTACCCCTGCCCGGTCGAGAAGGTCGAAAAGCCGCATCAGCTGGTTCCTGCCAATTTGCATCATTGTGCATAGTGACTGGATGTTGAGCGTATATGGAACCGTTTCCGCCAGAATCACAAGCAGTTGCTTGGCTTTTTTCAGTGAGGCGTATTCTATTTCGGTAACGGCGGGAATGTCGTTGTCTATAATGGTATTTACAACCTGCTGAACTTTTGTGAGGTATGTTATTTCCGAACTTCCCCTGTAGTACGGATAGTAGCCCCGCTTCAAGTACTTCTCGAATTTTGGAAGCACTTTGCTTTTGGCGGTAATATGCGCTGCGATTTCGTAGTGCGACTTTATGATTTCTGACAGCGAATATACCTTGTCGAAATGCTCGCCCTCAAAGTTTAGAAACTCTCTGAACGACAGTCCGTGCATTTCGTAGATTACGCACCTCCGCGACAGGTCGGCTATGGAATTGTCGATTTCGAGTAGCGATGAGCCAGTGAACACAATGTGCATATCGGGGTACGAGTCGTATGTGTTTTTCACTTCTATCGACCAGTTTGGATATCTATGAACCTCGTCAAGGAAAAGGTATTCGCCACCATGTGCATTATGGTAGTCGGCAAGTTCGACCAATGTGTGCGCCGTAAACCAGATGTTGTCAAGCGACACATATAGGGCTTTGCGTCTGTCGGCGATTTTCAGTTTGATGTATTGGAGCATTATCGTGGTTTTTCCGACACCCCTAGCACCCTTTATGCCAATCAGTCTGTCTTCCCATTGTATCCTATCGAACATATATCTGATAATGTCTGTAGATGTTTTTTCGATAAGTTGTGCCGATATTCTATATACACTTTCCATAAAATCAGTCGTTTAGTGAATTGTATTTGTTGATGCAAAGATATAAAATTTTCTTTACATAGAAAAAATATTGCTATTTTTTTTCTCTGTACAGACGATTTTCGTTAAATATTTTTCTATACATAGACGATTTTGCTTGCTTGCGAATGTGGCGTTGAGAGAAGTAAGGTTGATTGTGGTGTGTGGTGCGATGATTAACGATTTCAAAAAAACGGTGACAGATCCTGAAACAAGTTCAGGATGACATCACCGTTTTTTTGTTTGCTTATAAGGTTGAATAGTAAAATATTGTTTGGTCAAGTATTCAATTTATGTTATTTTTGCTGTGAATTTTCAAAATTAAACGAGTATAATTATGACAATGACATTAAATCCACAGACACAGGCACAGTGGGATGCGTTGATGGCTCTTGTGCAGTCGTTGGATATTCCTATATGCGACCAGCCAGATGTTTCTATGATACATAGAAAAAGGGCTGTATGTTCACCAAACGAAATAACCGAGGAAGAATTTGATAAGATAATCAAAGGTTCTAAGATTATGAAGTCGCATAAAATAGAGGAATGGCTATGAGGTACAAGCAGAGGGACATAGTGTTGGTAAACTTTATGCTCTACAATCCTGACAATCCTTCTCGTGTGGAATTTAAGCCACATCCTGCTATTATCATATCGTCTAATGCGCACAACGAGCAGACAGGAACATATTATTTATTGCTAATTTCTTCTAAAAGAATCATTCCAGAAAACACATTCGAGTTAACAAACGATATGTTGGAGGATATGGAACTTGATAAGAAAAGTTATGCTGTGTGCCATATAATCGATGATTATGGAGAAAAGGATATTTTTGAAAAGTATGGAAGAATAAAGAATTCTTTTTTCGACCAAGTAATAGATATGGTTCTTGAAAAAATATTTGGCATTGAACTGGAATCATAGTTAATGCTGTTTTATTTGAGCAGTTTTTTCATCTATGGCAAAAGTCAATATTGTAACGATGGGTTGTTCGAAGAATCTTGTTGATTCGGAGAAACTTGCCGCACAGCTTGTGGCAAACGGCTACGAGGTTGTATTTGATGCGGAATGCAGAGATGCGGAAATTGCGTTTGTGAATACCTGTGGTTTTATAAACGATGCCAAGGAGGAGTCGATAAATGCAATTCTGAAACTTGCTGGCGACAAGGGTAGCACAAAACTGAAAAAGATTGTCGTGTTCGGATGCCTGTCGGCTCGCTATTACGATGACCTAAAGGCCGAACTGCCCGAGGTTGACTTTATGTGCGGCAACTACAAGATTGACGAACTCCTTGCTTTCCTCGGCAAGAAACCCGATGAGGACAAGGCAAATTCGCGTGTGTCGAGTTCGGCAGGACATTATGCCTATTTGAAGATTTCGGAAGGTTGCGTGCGCAACTGCGCTTTTTGTGCCATTCCGCTGTTCAAGGGTAAGTATGTGTCGCGCAGTATGGACGACATTATTGCCGAAGCCGAAAATCTTGCTAAAAGCGGTGTCAAGGAGTTGATTCTCATTGCGCAGGACTTGTGCTACTATGGCTACGACATGGAACATCGCTTCATGTTGCCCGATCTTGTAGAGCGCCTGTCGAAGATTAATGGCGTTGAGTGGATTCGCTTGCATTACCTTTACCCGTTCCTGTTCCCGGAACGTTTGCTCGATGTCATCCGCGACAATCCAAAGGTTTGTAAGTACATAGACATTCCTTTGCAGCATATTTCCGACAAGGTTCTCGCAGGTATGCACCGCGGTGGCGACAAGAAACAGACAATCGCACTGCTTGACAAGATTCGCAAGACTATCCCCAATGCTGTAATCCGCACCACAATGCTTGTCGGCTTTCCAAACGAGGGCGATGCCGAGTTCGAGGAATTGCTTGAGTTTGTGAAGGAGCAGAAATTCGACCGACTTGGCGTGTTTACGTATTCGGAGGAGGACGGCACTGCTGCTGCATCTGAGTTCAGCGATGTTGTTCCGCAGGAAGTAAAGGACGAACGTGCCGAGCGCATTATGGAAATCCAGCAGGAAATCTCGTTGCAGTCAAATCTAGCGAAGGTAGGCAAGACTTTCCGCGTGCTTATCGACTATATCGAAGACGATATGTTTGTTGGTCGTACAGAGTTCGATTCTGTGGAAGTTGACAACGAGGTGCTTTTCCCGTATTCCGATGAATACAAGGTCGGAGATTTTGTGGATGTCAAGATTGACGATGCTTCGGAATATGAGCTGTACGGAACTGTAATTTAAAACAAAAAAGCACCAAATTTGGTGCTTTTTTGTTTTAATATTTGATGCTTTAAGAATTCAATTTATTCCAAACCGAACAATCTGTAGAACTTGTCGAGTTTGTAGTCCTTTGTTACGCCAATCATTTCTTCCCAAAGTGAATCTGGAATAGGAACTCCGTTTTCGCGGCGTTTGAGGAAGTTTTCATATTCCTTTTCGCCTGCAGTATAGATTCTGTCGTGACCAGGCATTTTCTGTGAATTGCGGAGGTCGCGGAGCAGGTTGCCGGCATTTTTCTTGAAAACATCCAAGTCCTGGAATGTTTCAACATTTATTGCAATGAAGAAATGTCCGAGGCGATATGGCTTCTTGTTGCCGTTCTCGTCGAGGCCTGTAAGTGCTTTCATATATCCACCGCATTGCAATGCCGACGACAAAATTTCCACAACCGTTGCGTATCCGTAACCCTTGTATCCTGCGGTTTCTTCGCCAATGCCACCGAGCGGAGCAAGAGCAGCGCGACCTTTTACAAGGTCGTCGAGGACTTCTACGGAATTGGTCTTGGAGTTGCCTTCGCGGTCGATGCACCAGCCCTTGGGCAGGTCTTTGCCGACTTTTGCGTAGTATTCGAACTTTCCGCGCTGGCTTACCGATGTTGCGCAGTCGAGGAAGAACGGAAATTCTTCATCGGTCGGGATTACAAATGTCAGCGGGTTCGTGCCAAGCATGTTTTCAACGCCAAAAGTTGGTGCGATGGATGGACGAGCGTTTGTGCCAGTGAGTCCAATCATGCCTTCGCGTGCTGCCATAAGTCCATAGTAACCAGCAATTCCATAGTGCGAACTATTGCGAACGGCTACCATACCCATGCCGAATTTCTTTGCCTTGTCGATAGCCATCTGCATTGCCTGTTTCGAAACCACATGTCCCATGCCGTTGTTGGCGTCGAGTAGGGCTGTTGTTGGACTTTCGCGCAAAATGTCAACTTTGGTAACTGGATTTACAATTCCAGCCTTGATTCTATCCAAATATATGGGTTTCAGTCGGTTGATTCCGTGTGAGTCTATTCCGAGCTTGTCGGCTTCGAGGAGTACGTCAGCTATTATTTCTGCATCTTTTTCTGGCACTCCAGCCTTTTTCAACGATTCCACGCTGAACAGATGCAATGTGTCAAAATCTAAATGTCTCATTTCTAATAAAATATTTTTTGACAAAGATACCTATATATTATTTGTTAGTAGGCGGTCTAACTTTTTTTTGTCAACAGCATAATGTTTGGTATTGAACTATAGAAAGTAAAATGTCGGTTTGCTTTATGCTTTTTTTCCATTATGTTTTTTAATTTTGCCTAAAAATTTAGGGAAATGAAGCGAATCTTTTTGATGTTATTCTTTTTATTATCAGTAACTTTGGTCGGTTTTGCGCAGGTGTCGGACACTATCGAAGCAGAAGCAGTAGATTCTATGCATTTTAAATATTATGGAATACGCTATGCATTTGAGGAGGACAAAAAATCGTTATATGTTGATGTAAACTATAATGAGGAAACGCCAACTCAAATAAACATAATGCGGCAGATAAAGATAAATGGTAAGTTTTATCCAGTGAAGAGAATAGGTCCGCGAGCCTTTTATGGTTGTCGAAACATTACTTGTGTGACAATTCCCGACAATGTTGAGTTTATTGACAGTAGTGCATTTCGCTGGTGTGTAAACCTTTCAAACTTAGGGATTTCCAGTAAAGTTAAATGGATTGGCCCTGATTGTTTCAGGAATTGTACAAATTTACGTAATTTCCATGTGCCTAATGGTTTACAAACTATAAGTACTGGTGCATTTCGTGCAAGCGGTCTAATGTCGATAGTGTTTCCAGAGGGACTAAAAGATATTGGTGATTATGCGTTTGAAAGTTGTAAAGCATTAGCATCGGTACGATTGCCCAAGTCGTTGCGTTCAATAGGAAAGGAGGCGTTTGCAAATTGCTGGGCTTTGAAAAAAATATTTATTCATGACCAGGTGCGCAATGTTGGAGAAGGTGCTTTCAAGGCGTGCCGTAGTTTAGAAACGGTTGTATTCGAGAAGGTTGTCGATTCGCGAATAAAAACCATTGTGTCTGCTAACGCTTTTGCTGAATGCAAGTCGCTATCTAATGTTGTTTGTAATACGGGTAGGACTGGTAAGGTAAAAGATGTTTTGTTTCACGAAACAGCTTTTCGAGATAGTAAAATCAATATTGATGATGTAATGTATGGAGGTAATCCTGATGTTGACCCGAATGCTCCTAAACGCAAGAAGGGTGACCCCGAATTTGAAAATGATGAAGTCAATATGAGCGAGGACAATGCCGAAAGACTGCGCACAAGCAAAACCGTTGAGCGTGGGCGTAAGGATGTTGGAGTTCAAAAAAATCCTAAGGCGAAGAAAAAGAGACAGTAGCTTATGCCATGTTCCTTTCTTTTTTGATTCGTTCGTATGCCTCGTTTATTGCTTGGAATTTCTCTGTTGCCTTGCGTGTGACTTCTTCGCCCATGCCTGCAACCTTGTCGGGATGGTGCTTCATGGCCATCTTCTTGTATGCCTTCTTAACTTCTTCGTTTGTTGCATCCTTTGTGATGCCAAGAATTTCGTAGTCGGAATCTTTGCCTACAACAATGAACATCGACTTTATTGAGTTGAAATCGTAATCGCTGATGCCGATTCCTGTTGCAATGCGTTTTAGTACATCGAGTTCTTCCTTTACAATTTCGTTGTCGGCATTGGCTATTCCGAAAAGGTAGTGCAGGAGCTGCAACTTCAGCGAGTTGTTCATGTTGTACCTTATCTGTCGGCAGACATCATCAAGTGGAATTTCTGCATTCAGCATTGGTTTAAGGAGTTGCAATGCCTTGAGCGTCTTTTCTTTTCCAAAATTCTGTACGAGGAAAGCTTTTACATATTCCAGTTCACTCTTTTTTACAATGTTGTCGGCTTTCATTACTGCTGCCGAGAGAGTGAGCAACACCACCATGAAGTCGCCCTTTTCGGTGTGTCTAGTCCTATTGCTGCTCGGTCTTGCCTGCCCGCTATCTGATGATCCGCTTAGTCCGTCAATTGCTGAGCCGATGAAGAAGCCGATTAGTCCGCCAAGAGGACCAGTTAGCACCCATGTCAAGCCACCAAGTATCCATTTCCATTTTCCCATAATTGTCAGTATTTTAGATTGTTAATGAATGTTTCTGTTTGTTCTATCAATGAATGGTTCCTGTCGTTTATGAAAATTGCGTTGCACTTTTCGCGACCTGAATTTTTCCTTTGCATTCTTATTTTTTGTAGCGCAGTTTCTTCCGAAACATTGTCGCGCAAGCAAATTCTCTTTACGAGAATTTCTTCAGGTGCTTCCACAAAAAGTATCTTGTCGAGAATGTCTTCAAGTTTTGCTTCGAATATTATTGCTGATTCAATTGCTACTATGTTGGAATTCTGTGCATTTTTCCATTCAATGAAATCTTGCTTTACAGCAGGATGCACTATTGAGTTTACTGTTTTTCTGTTTTCTTCGTTTCCGAAAACTATTTCCCTGAGATAATCCTTGTTGATTGTTCCGTTTGCGTATGTTTTTTTACCGAAGCATCTAACTAGCGATTCTTTTATCTGCAAGTTAGTGTTCATTAGAAGTTTGGCTTGGGTGTCAGCATCATATACTGGTATGTCCATTGAGCGGAAAACCTGACTAAGCATGGATTTCCCCGAACCTATGATTCCTGTTATGCCAATGCTAATCATTTCTTTTCGAGTATAAAGCTGCAGGTTTCGGGTGAGCTTCTTTGTATTTGCACCTTGCCATCATTGGACAGAACCTTGATTTCGATTATGTTGCCTTTGGCGTTCTGGTAGTCGGCTGTAGCCGTGAAATTATATTCATGCACATCGTTGTAGTGCGAAAGCTGTACAAGGTAGTTCACATCAACATATTGAGGTAGAAGCGTGCACGAATATTCTGGCGGAAAGTTGACCGCCTTTATCTTTATGCGTTTGTTTGCCTTGGTGAACATTCCAATTTCGTGCGAAATACTTACGATTGATTGTGAGGTACTTATGCCATCAGGTATGTCGAGGACAAGATTGTATTGCTTTTTTGCCTTCAGCATGCCAAGGTTCTCGTCTTCGACACCGATTGAAAATATGCTGTCGATGCTGGATGTCTTTCCTATGATGCTTATTGAATCTGGAACAATCATTGTCTTGGTAATTCTTTGCCCGTCAATAAGATTATAAGTGATGTTTGAAATGTCAACAGGAACTTTTTTCTCCTTTACATTTATTATGTCGAAGAAGATTGTGTCGGGTTTTATATCGCCGAGGTTGATTTTTTCTCCGACCTTTTTTCTAATGAGCGGTCTAAGGTCGTTGGTTATGATGTAGGCCTTGCCCTTACTGCTTGCATATTTCAGCAACGGACGATTGTCTTGTGCTTTTGTGTCAAGGTCGATGCTCAGCGGAAGGTTCCTTGTCTTGAAGCTTTCCTGAAAAAGGTTGTATCCTTGTCCAGATGCGGTTACAAAAAGTTCTCCGCTGTGAGAACTCTCGTTGCTTATTGTTTTGGGAATGTTTTTGAACTTGTACTTAATGGTTATGTCGCTCGTGAGGTTCTTGTTGAGGTAGTTGAGGAACCAAAGGAAGAATGACAGGACAACAAAAACAAGGAATACCAGAAAATTTCTGTTATTGACCACCTTTACAACGGGATTCCCTTTCTTATTTGGTTCCTGCTGTTCTGTCATTCAATGATGTGATTATTAGGACTATTTCTTTTCGGAAGCTTCGTTGCCCGACTTGTCGTCTTTGCTTTCGGCTTCGGTGAAGCTTACGATAGAGTTCTTGTCTATCTTGATTTTCACGCCGTTGGCAATCTCGAGAAGTACGTATGTATCGCTAATTTCATCGATGATTCCATAAACACCGCCTGCGGTTATAACCTTGCTGCCCTTCTTGAGGCTTTCTTTGAACTTTTGAGCTTCCTTGTTGCGCTTCGAGGCTGGTCTAATCATGAAGAAATAGATTACTGCGATTAGCAATACCCAGAAGATTACATTCATCCAGATGTTCGACTTCGGAGCTGCCTGAGCTGCGTCCTGTAATAAAATAAATAAGATGTTTTGCATATAAATGATATTAAATTAGTTAACTATTTTGTTACGACATCGCACCTAATATACAGTACATGTTCGTTGGGGTCGGTATTGGCGGCTATGCGCACATTCTTGTTTTGCATTCCGTTCTTGTTGGAACTGTCGAAAGTGAGTTCCACATATCCTTCTTCGCCGGGTTTCACTGGTTCACGCGTCCATTTTGGCGATGTACAGCCACACGATGGCTTTACGCTTGAAATCACGAGGTTTCCATCGCCTGTGTTTGTAAATTTGAACTTATGCGTCACCTTTTCGCCTTGGATTACGGTGCCGAAGTTGTATTCGGTTTCCGTAAATGTCATTTTGGGCATTCCATCGCTAGCCTTTGTGCTGTCGTCCACATTGTCGGCTGAAATTGGGTTGTCGATTCCATATTCGCCACCGCCCGTCTTCGGGGTTTCCTTGCAAGATGCGAATGCAAGACATAATGTAACTATCAGTATTACAATTTTTTTCATTTTCGGTTATTTATAGAAGTCCCATGCCTATTTTGTTAAGCGTGTTGTCGTTTTTGCTCTGGTTGTATATCCTGTCGAGGATACCATTTACGAATGTTCCGCTCTTTTCGGTGCTGTATCCCTTGGCGATTTCAATGTATTCGTTTATTGTAACTCGTATTGGAAGTTCGGGGAATTGTGTCATTTCGCAAAGAGCGAGGTGTAGTATTACCCTGTCCATGAATGCGATACGCTGAAGTTCCCATTTTTGCAGGTTCTTTTCGATTAGCTCGTCAAATTTCTGGCGGAACAGGCAGGTGCTCTTTATTAGCGTGTGAGCAAATTCACGGTCTTCATCGTTTTTGAATGTTGGCGGAAGCCGGAACTTGTCGATGTTGTCGTCATTAAGCTTCTTTATTGTCTGTATCAGGTTGCTTAAAGCAAATTCGATGTCATCGTTCCAGTAGATACTTTCGGTTTCGAGTATTTCATCAAGGTCGTCGTTATCGACAAGATATTTGTTTATAATCTTGCAAATCAAGTCGGTATCCTGCTTTAAACTGCGGCTTTCGTCTTCCATGTAGTTCTTGTAGAACTCGGAATTGACCATCTTGTTGAAGATTCCCCTTACGAACTCATAGTGTTCCGACCAGTTGGAGCTGGCGTTCTCCATGTATTTCTTTATGGTTGGTTCGGAACGGAACGCCTGTATGATTCGGTTGTCCACGAATTTGCGGTTGGGGTTCAGGTCTTCTTCTGTTGGAAGCAATTTGTTGCGGTTGAATTCAATCTTGTATTCGGCGTGGTCGGCAATTGCCACCATAAGGCAGAATGTTTCCACAAAAAGTTCGTATGACTTTTCAATGCTCATTTCGAGAGCTTCCCAGACTTTCTCCAGCGAACCATCGTAATTCCCTTGAACAAAAGCGTAATATGTCTGAACCGCCTTTATTCTAACCAATCTTCTGCTAATCATCGTTAATGCAAAATTATTTGCGCAAATTTAGTTATTTTATTAAAGTGTGCATAATCTTTTTTGAGTATTAATTTCACTTTTTCTTGTTAATTTTTAATATTAAATTTGCATTATCAAGTTAATTGTCTAAATTTGTACCGACAAAATTTTAATTATGGATTCAATCGAGAAAGATAGAAGGATTGTAAATTCCACTTCGGTAAAGATTGGAAAGAGGACGTATTTCTTTGATGTAAAGGCTACTGCAAATAGTGACTACTATCTTGTGATGACTGAAAGCAGGCGTATTCAGGACGGCAGTTTCGAGAAGCATAAGATTTTCCTGTACAAGGAAGATTTCTACAAGTTTACGCAGGCCTACGATGAGGTTATGTCCTTTATGAAGGCAGAAAAGCCCGACTACTTTGTTGAACCGGAGTTTCCTGAAGTGGAAGAGGAACAATAATTAAAGTTCCTTTTTGGTTTGGTTTCGGCAGTGAAACTGCTGCCGTTTTTTATTGCCGTGTAATAGCGGCTTTTTTTGTGGCATATATGCCGAGACGCGCCATGGCACGTCTTTGAAATGGTTCTGTTGAGACGCAAGGTCTTGCGTCTCAATATCAATAAAAAAATAGGGACAACAAACTGTCCCTATTTTCAATTATTCTTGTGATTCAATTACTTGCAAGAGCATTTGCAGTTCTTGATTGCAGCCTGTGCAGCAGCAAGACGAGCAACTGGAACTCTGAATGGTGAGCATGATACGTAGGTCATACCTGCCTTGTAGAAGAATTCAACAGATGCCGGGTCACCACCATGTTCGCCACAAACACCAACTTTCAGCTTTTCGCGAGTTGAACGACCGCGTTCAACGCCGAGCTTTACAAGTTGACCAACACCTTCCTGATCCAATGTATTGAACGGGTCAGCTGGTATAATCTTGTTGTCAACGTATGTGTGAACGATTTCGTTAACATCGTCACGCGAGAAGCCTAAAGTCATCTGGGTGAGGTCGTTGGTTCCGAATGAGAAGAATTCTGCAACTTCTGCAATCTGGTCAGCAACCAAGGTAGCACGCGGAATTTCAATCATTGTTCCATACATGTAGTTGATTGTAACACCCATCTTATTTTCAACTTCTGCCTTAACTCTGTTGGCGATTTCCTTCTGGTGCTTCAATTCCTTAACATTGATTGTCAACGGAACCATGATTTCCAGATGTGGATCGAACCCTTCCTTCATAAGTTCTGCAGTTGCTTCGAACAAAGCGCGGAACTGTGTTTCGGTGATTTCCGGGTAAACGATACCAAGACGAACTCCACGCAGACCCATCATTGGGTTGACTTCGTGCAATGCTTCGATGCGTTCCTTGAGTTCTGCCAAGTCCATACCGCGTTCCTTTGCAACTTCACGCTGCTTTTCTTCGGTATGAGGTACAAATTCGTGCAGAGGCGGGTCCATAAGTCTGAATGTCAATGGCTTGCCGTTCATAACCTTCAATGTTCCCTTTGCAGCTTCCTTAATGTAAGGTTCAAGTTCGTTGAGAGCAGCAACGCGTTCTGCGGTTGTATTCGAAAGAATCATGTTGCGGAGCTTTTCCAACGGCTTTTCGCTGTTCTTTCCGTAGAACATGTGCTCGATACGGAACAGACCGATACCTTCAGCGCCAAAGTTGATAGCATTCTGTGCATCTTCTGGATTGTCGGCATTGGTGCGAACACCCATAGTTCTGTATTTGTCAACGAGCTTCATGAATTCCTGGAAGAGAGGATTTTCGGTAGCGTCGATCATCTTTACTTCTTCGGCGTAAACCCAACCCTTCGAACCGTTGAGGCTGAGTAGGTCACCTTCCTTGAAGGTCTTGTCGCCAATGTGAACTTCGTTCTTCTTGAAGTCGATCTTTACATCTTCGCAACCTACGATGCAGCACTTACCCCATCCACGAGCAACAAGAGCAGCATGTGAAGTCATACCACCGCGAGCGGTAAGGATACCGTCAGCAGCACGCATACCTTCAACATCTTCTGGGTTGGTTTCTTCTCTTACGAGAACGCATTTAACCTTTGCCTTGTTGTATTCCATTGCCTTTTCGCTTGTGAGGGCAACCTTTCCAACTGCACCACCAGGACCAGCTGGCAGACCCTTAGCGATTACGGTGTGCTTCTTTTCGTCAGCAGCATCGAGAATCGGGTGGAGGAGTTCGTCGAGTTGAGCAGGAGTGAGGCGCATTACAACTTCCTTCTCGTCGATAAGACCTTCGTGGAGCATATCGAGAGCCATTGTGAGAGCTGCAACACCTGTTCTCTTACCGACACGGCACTGGAGCATATAGAGTTTTCCGTCCTGGATTGTGAATTCGATGTCAAGCATATCGTGGAAGCTCTTTTCGAGGATGTCGCGGATGTCGCAGAGTTCCTTGTAGGTCTGTGGCATGAGTTCCTGCATCGACTTCATGTGCTTGTTCTGTTCGTTCTTTGTGTCGTCGTTCAGTGGGTTCGGGGTGCGGATACCTGCAACAACATCTTCGCCCTGAGCGTTGATAAGCCATTCGCCGTAGAACTGGTTGTCGCCGGTAGCTGGGTTACGGGTGAATGCAACACCTGTTGCAGAGTTGTCGCCCATGTTACCGAATACCATTGCCTGAACGTTTACTGCTGTACCCCAGTCATCTGGAATACCTTCTATACGACGGTAGGAGATAGCCTTCTTTCCGTTCCATGACTTGAAAACGGCCTTGATACCGCCTTCCATCTGTGCGCGAGCATCATCCGGGAATTCGGTTCCGAGAACTTCTTTAACCTTTACCTTGAATTCTTCAGCAAGCTGCTTGAGTTCGTCAGCTGTGATTTCTGTATCTGACTTGTATCCCTTGTTGTGCTTGAATTCATCGAGCATATCGTCGAGGATCTTGCGGATGCCCTTGCCGTCAGCAGGTTCAATGCCTTCAGCCTTTTCCATAACGACATCAGCGTACATCATAATGAGACGACGGTATGAGTCGTATACGAAACGCGGGTTGTTGGTCTTCTTTATGAGGCCAGGGATAGTCTTTGAGCACAGACCAATATTCAATACTGTGTCCATCATACCAGGCATAGAGCTACGAGCGCCCGAACGGCACGATACCAAAAGAGGATTTTCGGTGTCGCCATATTTCATGCCCATGATGTTTTCAACATTCTTCATTCCTTCCCATACATCTTCCATCAATGTGTCGGGGAGCTTGCAATTGTTTGCGTAGTAAGCTGTACAACATTCAGTTGTGATTGTCAAACCAGCGGGAACAGGAAGTCCCAGCAAACACATTTCGGCAAGGTTGGCACCTTTGCCGCCCAACAAGTTTTTCATGTCGGCTTTACCTTCGGCTGTCTTTCCACCAAAGGTGTAAACATACTTTACTTTACTCATTTAACAGTAAATTTAAATTTATAATTCCTTTAAAACGGGCGCAAAATTAATAAAAAAAATCATACCTTAATTAAGAGATGATATTTTGTTGAAAAAATTATTATTTGTAATTTTGCGTACCGAAAATTTAGGAATAGATGCGACTTTATACGGAACAGTTGGTCAAGCAGTACGGAAAGCGAACCGTAGTTAAGGGTGTTGATGTGGAAGTCAACCAAGGCGAAATCGTTGGTTTGCTTGGCCCTAATGGCGCAGGAAAAACTACCACTTTTTATATGATAGTCGGACTGATAAAGCCGAACAGCGGTCGTATTTTCCTTGATGACAAAGACATAACAAAACTTCCTATTTATAAGCGTGCTCGTTTGGGAATCGGCTATCTTGCGCAGGAAGAGTCTGTTTTCCAGAAACTTTCGGTTGAGGATAACATTAAGGCGATTCTTGAATTCAGGAAGGGGCTTGGTCGTAAGGATCGCAATGAAATTACAGAGCAACTGTTGGAAGAATTCAGTTTGAAGCATATTCGTAAGAGCAAGGGCTTCCAGTTGTCGGGTGGCGAGCGCAGACGTACCGAGATAGCACGGGCGTTGGCAATTGACCCTAAATTCATTCTGCTGGATGAGCCTTTTGCAGGCGTAGACCCGATTGCTGTCGATGATATTCAAACGATAGTCATGCACCTGAAAAGCAGAAATATAGGCGTACTTATTACTGACCATAATGTTCACGAGACTTTGGCTATCACCGACCGTGCGTATTTGCTTTTCGAGGGCGGAATTCTGAAGAGCGGTACTGCCGAAGACCTAAGCAACGACCCGCAGGTAAGGAAGGTTTATCTGGGGGCTAATTTTGAATTGAGGAGATAAAATGTATTTACGATTTACGAAGTACGATTTACGATTTATTGAATCCTTCCCTTCGACAGGCTCAGGGGGCGGATTTTTTTTCAAATCATCAAATTTTCAAATCATCAAATCGTTAAACCTTGAACTTTGAACTTGAAACATAGAAACTTGAAACATTAAAACGGGCGTAGCCCACAAAACTTAGAAACGGCGTAAGCCATAGAAACTTAGAAACAAGAAACTAAAAAATAAGGTATATGTATAAAATTTTAAGGAAAGTTGATATAACAGACGACATGGTGTTGTTTGATGTGCTGGCACCAAGAATTGCAGAATCGGCATTGCCCGGTCAGTTCCTGATTGTTAAGATGGACGAAAAAGGCGAACGAATACCTTTGACAGTCAGCGATAATGATGCGAAGGCAGGAACCGTTACAATAGTATTCAAGGTGGTTGGCAAATCAACAAGGCAGATGGCGACATACAATGTCGGTGATTGCTTCTGCGATGTGGTAGGTCCACTCGGTCGTCCGTCGGAACTTGTGCATATACCGAAGGATAAACTTAAGGACTACAAGGTTGCATTCATTGGCGGTGGTGTAGGTATTGCGCCTATTTTCCCACAGGTTAAGTGGATGCACGAGCAAGGCGTTGATTGCGATGTAATTATTGGCGCAAAGACAGAGTCGTTGCTTATTTATGTTGACGAATTGAAGTCTATGGCAGGCAACCTGTATTGTGTTACCGAGGATGGAACCACAGAACATAAGGGACTTGTAACCGATATGCTCAGAAAATTGGTAGAATCTGGTCGCAAGTATGATGAGGTTGTTTCGATTGGTCCTATGATAATGATGAAGTTTGTGTCGAAACTTTGTACCGAACTTGGCGTAAAGTGTACTGTCAGCTTAAATTCGCTTATGGTCGATGGTACTGGAATGTGCGGTGCCTGCCGTGTTTCGGTTGGCGGAAAGACCAAGTTCACCTGCGTTGATGGACCGGAATTCGATGCATCTTTGGTTGACTTCGAGGAGGCAATGAAGCGCCAGGCGATGTACAATAATGTAGAAGGACACAAACAACTCGAAGCAGAGGAAAAAGCAGAAGGTCATGTTTGCCATATTGGTGGCGTTATAGATGAACCGCGCGATGCCAGCAAGCGAGTTCCTGTACGCGAACAGGATGCAAAGGTCCGTGCAACCAATTTCGATGAGGTTTGCCTTGGCTATAATGCCGAAGAGGCAATGCAGGAGGCACAGCGTTGCCGCAGATGCAAGAAGCCGATGTGCGTTTCGGGATGCCCAGTGTCAATCAAGATTCCAGATTTCATAGGAAAGGTTGCTGAAGGCGATTTCGCGGCAGCTGCAAAGATTATCAACGAGGATTCGGCATTGCCCGCTGTTTGTGGTCGTGTATGTCCGCAGGAAACTCAGTGCGAAGGCAAGTGTATTCTCGGAATAAAGGGAGAACCTATTGCCATTGGCAAACTGGAAAGGTTTGTCGGTGACTGGGCTCGTGAAAATAACTTTGATTTTGGCGTAAAGGTAGAAAAGAATGGTCATAAGGTGGCTATTATCGGTAGCGGACCATCGGGACTTACCTGTGCAAAGGAACTCCTGACTATGGGTTATGATGTTACTATTTTTGAGGCATTGCACGAATATGGTGGCGTACTTGTTTATGGTATCCCTTCGTTCCGCTTGCCAAAGCACACCGTTGTAAAGCACGAAGTTGACAATTTGCTGAAACTCGGAGCCAAGTTCGAGAAGAATGTTATTATAGGTCGCTCCGTTTCGATAGATGACCTTATGGATAAGGAGCATTTTGATGCAGTTTTCATTGGTTCTGGTGCGGGATTGCCCAATTTTATGAAGATTCCAGGCGAAAATCTTTGCGGTGTTGTTTCGGCAAATGAATTTTTGACTCGTAACAATCTGCTTTTCGCGTACAAGGAAGGATACGAAACTCCTAATTACGTTGGCAGGAAGGTTGCTGTGGTTGGCGGTGGAAATGTTGCTATGGATGCTGCGCGTACAGCGTTGCGACTTGGTGCTGAAGTACATGTCGTTTATCGTCGTTCCGAAGAGGAATTGCCGGCTAGGGCAGAGGAGGTTCACCATGCAAAAGAGGAAGGTATAATTTTCGACCTGCTTTGCAATCCTGTTGAGATTCTCGGTGACGAAAATTCGTGGGTAAAGGCGATAAAGTGCGTGCGTATGCAACTTGGTGAACCCGATGATTCGGGCAGACGCCGTCCTGTTGTAATTCCTGATTCTGAATTTATTATCGATTCCGATATGGTTATAATGTCCATTGGTACATCGCCAAATCCGTTGATATCGTCAACCACGCCTGGTCTTGATACAAATCGCTGGGATTGCATTGTTGCCGATGACAAAGGCGCAACATCTCGCAAGGGCGTTTTCGCAGGCGGCGATGCCGTAAGCGGTGCTGCAACCGTGATTTTGGCAATGGGCGCTGGCAAGACGGCTGCCAAGGCGATAGATGAATACATAAAAGGAATTAACAATTAATAATTGATAATTGACAATATGTAGGCTTGCAGTGCATTGCGAGCCTACCTGTAAAGACGCAAGGTCTTGCGTCTAAACAACCAGAAACTTAGAAATTAGAAACTTTCATACATGCCTTCTCCAATCTTCAAACCGGAATTACTTTTGCCATCGGGGACGATTGAATCGTTCTTTGCTGCTATGGAAGGCGGTGCGGATGCGGTTTATCTCGGCTTGAAAAAGTTCAATGCTCGCAATCGTGCTCGCAATTTTTCGTATGCCGACTTGCAAAATGTCATTTCAGAGGCGCATTCGCGCGGACGCAAGGTTTATGTTACGGTTAATACCCTGATAAAGAATGTCGAGTTGGCGGAACTTATTGAAACCTTGTCGGCATTGTCGCAGTGCCGTCCCGATGCGCTGATAGTTCAGGATTTGGCTGTTGCTAACATTGTGGGTCGGTTTTTCCCTGATTTGCAGTTGCACGCCAGCACGCAGATGTCGGTACATAATTCCGAATCGTGCAACTATATGAAATACTGCGGTTTCTCGCGTGTGGTGCTTGCTCGGGAACTTACGATGCACGAATTGTCGCAACTTATGCAGTCGGTGGATGTCGAAACCGAGGTTTTTGTGCATGGCGCTTTGTGCTATTCTGTTTCGGGACAATGTCTTTTCAGTAGTTATCTTGGTGGAAATTCCGCCAATAGGGGACTTTGTACCCAAGTTTGCCGTAGAAATTTCAAGACTGACAACGGATGCGTTCCGCTTTTCAGCATGAAGGATTTCCAGCTTATTGACCTTATTCCCGAATTCGCCCGAATGCGGGTTTCGTCCCTCAAGGTCGAGGGCAGGATGAAGACTCCCGACTATGTTTATAATGTTGCTAGGGCGTATAGGATGGCAATCGATGACCATTCGAGGATAGATGAGGCGAAGGAACTGCTGGCATCTGACTTTGCAAGGGAAAAAACCTTGTGGTTCATGGGACACGATGTGGCTCATTCTACATCTGGTAGGTCCGAAACAGGAATTTATGTCGGTAAAATTCAAAGCGTTGACAGTGATTGTATTGTTGTTGAATCGGATGTAAAAATCACCGAAAAGGCAAAGTTAAGATGTCGAAATGCATCCGATACCGATGCTGAATTTATTAAAATAGGTAAGATTGAGCATGAAAATGGTCGGTATCGCATATTCTGCAGTACTCAGGGCTATTCGGTTGGACAGGACATTTATTTGGTAGGCTTTTCGAATTTGCCATTCTCATCGAAATTCAAGAGACCTGTATCGAAGCGTATTAGTTTTCCGTCTCCACAACGAATAGAAAATATGAGGCGTTCGTTTGCTATTGTCGGCTCCAAGGGCGGAGACTTGCGGCTTTTCCTGCGAGTGTCTGATATTGGCGTTCTTAAAAAGATTAATCCAAACTCATACGATGCCATATTTGCAAAGTTGAAGTTGTCTGCCTTAGATGCTTTGCTTTCTTCCTCAATTCCAAAGGAGACTAAACATAAAGTTTTTGTCGAATTGCCAAAGTTTATTTCGGAGCTTTCGCTTGGCGAGTGGCGCAAAATATTGAATCGGCTTCATGCATCTGGATTTGCAAGGTTTGTGATTTCGAATATTTCGCAGTTGCCGTTAATTCCGGATGAGAGCATTGTCGCAGCAAACGAGAATGTGTATCTAATGAACGACATTGCCGTTAACTTTGTAAGGTCGGAGAAGGTGCGCTATTATTGTTATCCTGCAGAAAGCGACTATCCCAATTTGATTTCTGGCAGGGATAGGGGTGGCATTGTGCCAGTTTACTTCCATCCCGATTTGTTCTATTCGCGTCAGCCGATTGCGACAAAACATTTTTCGGATGATAGCCAGTCGGTCTACGATTGTTCTGTCGAATCTGGTATCACGGTCGTTTCCGATAGGAAGGCGGTATCGTGGACGCAGAATGTTTCGAAGTTGAGAAGCAAAGGTTTCTGCCGATTCCTGATTGACATTTCGCATGATAACAGTTTGTCTTTGCTGGGAGAAGTTTTACAGGCGGCTAAGTCATCGACAAAAATGCCCAAGACAGTGGATTTCAATATGAAGAAGGGTTTGAAGTAGTAGGCTTCATAGCTTTAAGTCTTATTTTTTGACAATCTAATAAAATTTTGTAAACCTACGACAAGTTTTGGCGTAGGTACATACGACATTTGTTGTCGTAAGAATCAAAAAAATTAAAGCTATGATTACTGACATTAAAGAGTTCGGAGCAAATCTCGGCAACCGCGAATACTGGGACAGTTGTGGAGCAGAGTGGAATTACACGACAATCGAGCAAAAACTCTTTAAACTTGCGGAATTTGTACAAGCAGGAGGCGACCTCTACCCCGTAATATACAAGTATGCCAAAGGTCGCGAATACACTTACCGCCGTTCCATAAATTGGTGTATTTTGGATTATCTCAACACACTGATGGTCGAAGGATATTATGTAAATTTTATGTTGCTTGACAACAAAGAGGCGGTAAAGCTACTGAGCGAATTGCTTAAAGTTGGCGCGGAACTAAAGTTGAAATCCAAACGAATAGACTCCCGCTTTTATGACTATTACGAGTGGGAACTTAAAAAAGTAGAAGACGAAAGTATACTCAATGCCATCGAGGATGAGCACAAGCAAAAGTACCCCAACGAAACATTGAATGACCAGAAAAAGCTTGTAAGAAAGTGGAAAGACGGATGCTGGTGGAGAAAATAGCATCCACCGTGACACCAGAAATACCAAAGAAAAAATGAGATTAAGGGATGTTTGGAGGAGAATAACGGGGAAATAAGCCGCACCCTGAGTTGTTCCCTGAGCTTGTCGAAGGGTGTCGAAGGGAAGGCGAAGTACATTGCGGCAATTAGGACATACTCGCTTCGAGAAATATTTTGCAAAAAACATCTATCAACCGAAAAACATTCAGTATAAATTTGTAATTTTGGAACACAAAAACATACAACTATGCCACAGATGATAAATTTAGGGAGCGAAATGCTCCGCATAACGCCCAAGGGCGTTGAATATTCGACCAGCGGCGGACGTATTTGGTCGATACGTTACATGGGCACTTCGTGCGGCTCTTTTGTTGACCTGCTGCCATACGGAACTGAAATTCTTGCAGTTACCAGCAAAGGAATATATTCGAGCAGTAACGCAGGTCGCACCTGGTCGTTACGCTACATGGGTACTTCGTGCGGCACCTTCCATAACCTTATGGACGGTGGCAAAGAACTCCTCGCCAACACCGACAAAGGTCTGTATTACTCTACCAATGGTGGAAGAAGTTGGGGGAAGAGGAGATGACGAGGATTTTTGATTGGTGGAAAATTGTAGTAAATTTGTAAGGTCGTTTTTTCTAATTCTGCTTAAAGGACTTCGGCAGAGGAAGGGGAAATCGATTTGCATAATAGAAAATTAGATAAATTATAACATATGGGTGCTTGGATAAATGAAGGATTAAAAGACTTTATTCAAAGGAAGTTTCCTGACAGAAAAGTTTATGTATATTGCGCATATCGCACATGGCAATCAAATAGATACATATATGTAACTACAATACTTAAAGATGATATAGATATTCACTACGAATATGTAGGTGGATTTGTAGAATTGCATCTTGAGGGTAAATATCAAAGCAACGAATACAAATCTTTTACGAAAGAGTTAAGACGACAAACATCTCGTAACAATCATTTACAATGGTTAAATTGGCAAGGATGTAGCCAATGTCGTTGTAGAATAGATAGTATTGTTACCGACTGGGGAAATCTTCAAATTGCCTTTAGAGATATAATGGATATATTTGATCCGATTATTGAAAAAATTGAAAAGGCAAACGCGTTGCGAGAATCATACCAATACACCGAGGCTTATAGTGGAGCGAATTTCTTCAATGAAGAAAATCTTAATACAGAAGAAGTCTGTTTGATAAGATGCTCATTAGGAGACCTTTTCTGCAAAAATTTAGTGATTCCTGATTATCAAAGAAATTATTGCTGGGAAGACAAACAAATAAATGCGTTATGGAATAGTTTGAAAGAGATTAGGGAACAAGAAGAATATCATTTAGGGACCATTATTCTGCAAAAAGACAATAATGGCAAATATGCAATTATTGATGGGCAACAAAGACTTGTTACACTTACTTTAATAGTACAGCAATTAAAATATCAAGGCAAATTGCCATTATTGGAACAAAAATTCATATCAGAAAACTCAAGAAATCACATTGCCAACAGCAAATGGATTATCAACTATTTGGCATCAAGGACATACGATTACACTTTATGCAAAAGGATTATTGAAAAACTGACATTTACAGTTCTTCTTCTAAAAGAAAGCAGATTAGACTTGGCGTACACATTCTTTTCCAATGAAAATTCTAAAGGCGTTCCCCTTTCGGATTACGACCTATTAAAAGCACATCACTTACGATACATATTCATTGAATCACAAGCAGAGCATTTGGCAACACGATGGAACAACATAATAGAAAACGATTATGAATCATTAGAAAAAACGCTTGCGACTCATTTGTATAGATTAAGAAAATGGATGCGAAAAAACGATTATAATCCAGATGAACGATTACGGGTAAAAGAAGAATTTTCCACAGCACTTATTTTTCAAGAAATTCCTCCTTTTGGCGAAAAATTTAGTTTTTACGAAAAAATTCAAGGTGGTTCGCATTTCTTCGCATACACAGATTATTTTGTAAACATATACAAAAATTTCTTAAAAACGGAAGAAGTACAAGCATTAAGGAAGCATCTACAATGGGAATCGCATTGGAAATATTCTGATGTAATTGAAACACTTCTGTTTGGGTATTATCTAAAATTTAGAGAGCAATATCTTACCGAAGCGCTTTTCTGTATATCCGGGAATATCTCCCAACATAGATACGAATCAGCACGAGCAATTTCATATAAAATTAGAGAATTCGCAAAAGATTCGGAAATAATTATGATGATAGATCAGGCATCATCACCTACGTTTTTCTTGGCAGAATGTGCATCTCAAATAAAAATTCATGGGAATGATGCTGAAAGCGGAATTTCAATGAGATTCTACCAAAGACTTCAAGATATGTTTAGTGAACTGTCAAACAATTTTACTGATTCAACAATTATTAATAATTATAACAATGAATACGAATAGATATACTCCAGAAATAATTGCAAAAGAAAACATTTCGTTTTCTATTCCTCTATATCAGAGACTATTCTCATGGAAAGAAGAGCAAACAAATGGCCTGATGTATGATTTAAAAAATCATTTTATCGCCAATGAAAACAATTGTACTCCATACTATTTAGGTATGTTATCATGTATTAAATCTAATTATGGAGAACAATACGAGCTAATTGACGGGCAACAAAGATTTACAATAATGATGCTGTTAGCAATTGTATTAAGGGATTATTATAGCGAATGGGAGTCTTTTCTTAACAATGGCAATAGGTTGTATTTTGTAGCACGTAACAAAGACAACGATTATCTAAAAGACAGAATTAATGGAAACCAACTTATTGAACCTAACGTCAAAATGGAAAATGGAATTATTACAATATCCAATTTTATTAGGCAAGAGTTTGAAGAAGATAAACAACGCAAAGAGTTTGCCCAAAATGTTTATAAAAGATTGTCATTTTTCTTCTCTATCTTGCCTGATTGCTATTCCAAAAATCCATCTTCGCTAAACAAGTATTTTGAAGCTATGAATGCAAGTGGAAAATCTCTAGAACAGCATGAAATATTAAAAGTAAAATTAATGCAAAACGAAGAAAATAAAGAACATCTAACTCGTATATGGAATGCTGTTTCTGATATGAATCGTCATATTATCAAAAAAAGTAATGATGATACGGAAGAATCATATCGTTCTAAATATGAAGGTTCAATTAGATTATGTAGAGAGAATAGATTTGATGATGCATTTGAAAAATGCGAAAACTCGTATGACATAGAAAATACAGATACAATTTCTGAAATTGAAGCTAAACAATATAATTTTACTCATAATGTATATGACAATGAAGATAAAAGTATTATCTCTTTTCCTGAATTTTTAATGCTGATTATAGACATTTACTTAAATCTTAATGGTTCATATAGTTTTTACAGGCAGGATCTTTTAAATGTATTTAAAGACAATACGATAGATAATAAGCAGGATTTTTATAATCAGATGCTGTTTTATAGATTGATATTTGACTATTACATTTTAAGAAAAGAGGGTGAAGAACAGTCAAACAAGTACAACATAATTTTTAAACAGGAAAATCCTAATAATCCTAGCAAAAAACATAATCGTGCTTTAATGCAATACCAGTCAATGCTTTATGCATCACAAACTCCATTTTACAATTGGTTGAAACCATTGCTAGTAGAACTTCATAATGAAGAATATAATGATTCGTTAGTAATTTTAAATTGCTTAAAAAATATAGATAATAAACTACATGTCATTCCTAAATCTATAGAAATGATGACTTTCAGAAATATTGACAGATATTGGTTTTGGAGACTAGATTATTATTTATGGGAGAATCGAAAAGAATATTTCGATTCTGAAGAGGATAAAGAAATCGTTGATGAGTATGTTTTTAGGGCAAATCGTTCTATTGAACATCTGCACCCTCAAAATCAAGTTCATAATGAAGAATGGGAATCAGAAGACATACATTCATTTGGCAATCTAGCTATGATTTCTCAAAGTTTTAATTCTCAACAAAGCGATGATCCTGTTACTGTAAAATTTGCTCGAATAAAAGACCAAGCCCACAATCATGCTCTACAAAGCATAAAAATGTACCGCATGTTTTTGGATGCAGAAGGAACGCCTGCTGGATGGACAAAAGAGATAAAAGATAAGCATCAGAAAGAAATGTATGATTTACTTGTCAAGTCTTACAACATAGAACAGGATTAACAAAAAACTTATTTATACGATTCATTTCCCTGCCCTCCCCAGCGGGGATTTTTTTTTCACCGACTCCCATTTTTCTGCTACTAGCAGAACTCCCATCCGCATCTATATATATCTTAATTTTGCATTCGAACCAAAACGAAAAAATGATATGGACATTGAGAATAGAATTAAGGAAATTGCTGTTTCACCACGAAACATTCACAAGGAGTTTTACCATGAAAAGGTAAAAATGCTACTCGCACGGCAAAAACAGGATCCGAACATAAAGGAAATGCAATTGAACAGCATCACAGTATTCGAGACAATAAAAGAACATTTCCCGGAGGCGACAATAACAAAGCTCTTAAACTTTGAGCGTCTTATAAAACTTAAAAATGCGGATTTTCTCATAGATGGATCTGCCAAAAATAGAGTCATTGCACTAAAAAAGAATGATTATAATTGGTCAGCGGTACGTATTTTTATTTCTACAATTCCAAACCTTATAGAATACATGATGGAGATTGACCGCCTGATGCCCGAATGGGAAAAGGAGTTCGCCAATATGATTGCTGCATACGGCAACGACATAATGGATAAGCAACGCAACTGGGTGTTGAAAGGAAAGCGTACTGTGGACAACATTTTGGAATACCGAATAGAGTTGTCCCTGCTGGAATGTCGCCCAACGCCTAATTCAACTACGAATATGTCATTCGAAAACTTCCATATAAAAATCCAATATGGACAGATTTTAATTGTTGTCCCCAATCATTGCACAGTTGACTTTTACAATAATGGAATTGACATAGAACACTTCCGACAATTGGACAAATTGATTCCGATTTGGATTGACGAACTGTACGAACTGAACCTTGAGTACAAAAAGCTGGAAAAGTCGAAGGAAGTGGGGGAGTTAAGCATTACGGCACTGGTAAAGAAGAAAATGAAAGCGCTTGGTTGCGAATACTACATCAAAAGAAACTTCAAATCGATGTCGCTTTACGTAAAGGTAGACCCGTTATGTATGACAAAACTTTTTTTGCCGTACAATGACATTGGGTTAATCCGCAGACGGCTTGATAGCATTGATGATACACTCAAAGGCAAAAGAATGTACAATGCGTTCAGGATGAAGCTTATGGAGCAGCGGCTGAAATGGACGAGGGAAATTCCAGAACCCAAAGATGAGTAAATTGTAATCTGCGACAAGATTTGGCGTAGATAGTGCATTCCTTTGCTGCAAAAAAGATATGCAAAAACAAGAACAGAGATATTTAATGCAAATGTTTGATATCCTCCGTAGGAACTTTTATAAAAGAAAACTGGATGTGGTTTTTGAACAGCAGCAATATTTAAATAGGTCGAAAATTAATGTGAGAAGCGTGGATATAATTGATACGATAAAAAACTGCTTTCAAAAGGCGACAATAAAGGAAAGACCTGACGACGGTGTATTGATAAAACTCGACAATTCTGATTTTAATATATTTGACAATAGCCTAATATGTACTAAGTACACAATGGGGACATATCCGATAAACGAAATACCAAATCTAATTGAATACATGAGGTCGATAAATTGTCAAATGCCCCAATGGGATAAGGATTTTATAAACTATGCGACTAATCTGGATAATGAAATGATGAGAATGGTGAGTTATTCAGATTATGATATTGATAAGATATTGATATACAGAATTAAACTACAACTCCACGAATGTCGTATAAACACATATGCCGGCACTATACTTCAGAAAAAATTAGAAGATGCAAAAATGTCTTTCTCCAATATATCAATAAAAACAGGAGAGCATTGGTTTAGTATTAATATTCTAGAACGCCCAAATGTGTATGGACTTAGATTCAATTATACGGAAGTCGGCATTGACCAGTTACGGCAAATAGATAGATTTGTACCTATTTGGATTGAGAAACTAACAAATACCCTTGCCAAAAAGAAAAAGACCGAAGAAATAAACAGGTTGAGCGTTGACGCTATTGTAAGACAAAAGATGAAATCATTGGGTTGCGAGTACCAAATTAAGATGTACGAAAAGTCGTTGTTGTTATATGTAAAACTCGAAAATGAGAGAATGATAAAACTTACAGTCGCAAAACCTTCAGTGAGGAATATTCAAAAGAAACTTGAAATAATAGAGAGAATAATTAAGTTCACTAACGACATCCCCAGTTCGTTCAGAATAACAGATATATATAAGCATATCAATTGGACAATGTAGAATTCAACAAATTAATCGAAGTGTTGTCGAAATACATATTCGGACATTGATTTTTTTATTTTCTCAAAAAAATCAATGTCTACGTCATTATTTGTCGTACCTTGCACTTTCCTTTGTCCAAAAAATATTATGGATATAAAGGAAGCAATCAAAAACATCGTATCTAGACCGACAGAAATACACAACGCATTTTATCAAGAGAAAGTTAAATCAATATTTTCTCGGCAAAAAAATGACAAGAATCTTAAACGCTTGGAAATAAATGATAAAGATGTCATTGATACGATAAAAAGTCATTTCCCTGAAGCGATTTTCTTCGAATCATTATTAATCGACCATCGCAATTGTGACTATTTAATAAAACTTAAGAATGTTGATTTTAAAATTAATGTATATTACAAAAAAAGATGTAAATATATAGAAACAAAGGGTCAGTTGGAGTACTATACTGCTAATATTCCAAACCTTATAGAATATATGAAGGAGATTGACCGCCTTATGCCCGAATGGGAAAAGGAATTTGCAGAACTGCTAGTGCAACACGAAAATGAAATCAAGAAAGTGGAACGCAAATCTGTTTTAGACGGTACGGGAATAAGACGAATATTGGAGAATAGGATAAGATTACGACTTATGGAATATCGTAAAAATAAAACTATGTTTGAGACAGAAAAATCATTTGAAAACATTCATGTGCAAACAGGATATTACTGTAATACTTTGTATGTAAATGCGATAGGCCAATTTGAAGTATTTGTTCAAAATACGGAGTTTAATAGTGAACAGCTTGAGAAAATAGACAAAATGATACCTGCTTGGCTTGATGAGTTGTCCCAGTGGAATTATGAGTACGAAAAACTGAAAAAAGCCAAAGATTTAAGCAAACTAAGCCTTAATGCACTGATTAAGCGAAAAATGACCTCGCTTGGTTGCGAATACTACATCAGGGAAAACCATAAAACAATTACGCTATTCATAAAACTTGAAAAGACAAGGATGCTAAAACTTTCATTGCCATACAAATCGATGGAAATAATTGGAGAACGCCTTGATATGATAGAGGATACAATCAAAGCCATAAACAATATTCACAATGCCTTCCGAATAATCAACGAGGAGAAAAGCATAGACTGGAAAAGAGAAGCTCAACAATGAAAACTACAACAAAAGAATATCAGATACTTAGTCCCGTTTTCGAGGATTGCTGGAATAAGTTTTCGGCAAAATTTCCACATATACCGCACCCAATAATGCGCATAGGAAAGAACAGGAAAACTTGGGGGCTTTGTTATGGATGCACTCCAGCAAAAATCAGTTTGAGCAAGGCGCTGGCGAAGATGCCGTTGAAGTTTCAGCAGCATGTGATTTTCCACGAATTGTGCCACATCATCTACCCCAACCACCGTCGCGAGTTCTACGACCTTCTTGACCGCTTCGACCCTACCCACCAAAACCAGACCGACCGCACAAACGAGCGACTTGCAAGGATGGAGGAAATGAGGATGAAAGTGATGGAAGAAATGAGAAAAGTTTAAATCTGCGACATGTTTTGGCGTATGCATATTCTATGTTTGTGCCGTATAACTAAACGATATTTCCGAATTCTGGGTTGTTTTTTCTCGTTCCTGTTTAAATGGACTTCGGCAGAAAAGGGGAATGCAGCGCAAAAATGTTTAAAAAAGAAGTCCTGTTATTGTTAAAATTATGGCTTTATTAAGAATTACAACAAAGCACGAGAGCAATGTAAACGGTGTGCACATTGAGAAGGGATTGTCAGTAGAAATTTTATCGCCAACAGTTGCTCCGTTCAGCAACCCAAAGGCAAAGGAAGAAATTGCAAAGGCTTTCATGACAAAGTACGGAGTTGATTTAAAGAAGGCTAATGCACTAGCCAATGTCAGCCTCTTTGTGGTAGAAAAACTCAACTGATTTCTGAAACTTACAGATTTCAATTATGGCGTGCATTGTTGTGCGCCTTTTTTATTTGGAATAATGATGAAATGTATTTAAATTTGTGATGCTATTTTAAACAAAAGAAATAATGCAAGATAATAGTAATAATCAAATAATAAACGATTTCTTTTATTACATATCATACAAATTTTACAAAGAAAACGATTTGTCTGATATTACTTGGGCTATGTGTCAGACATGTGAAGATTTTAGAAATCTATTTCTAAAATTCTTCTTCCCTAAAATAAAAATAGACCCCAATATTAATATAGAGCGAGAAAAAGCAACAGAAGGGAGTCGACCTGATTTTTACATAGAGAATGGTAATGACTTATATTTGATTGAGAATAAAATAGGTGACAAAAATCATCATTTCGGGCAATATGATGAGGCATTTAATATTTCGCCAGAAAAGTTTGGATACATAACGAACTATTCTATAATAGATAATGACATTCGGCAAAAAGGGTACAAAATACACACATGGGAGGAACTATACGATTATTTTAGCAAACAGGAAATAAGTGATGAAAACTCTAAATCTCTGATTGAAGGGTATCTAAAATATGTAAAAAAAATATGTAGTATTATTAAAATTGAAAAACCAATGAGATTAAACGGCATCTATTCTCTTTTTTCTTTGATTGAAATAATTGAAAAGAAATTATCACAAAGAGATGAAAATATATTTTCACTATCCCCATACAATTCGAATAGAAATTGTGGTGGTGGTATTAGCAATGGTATTACAGGCGTTAACTTTTTCCTAAAATACAAGACAATAAATGTAGAAACTTATGGATGGTTTGGGATATATTATGAACGACCAAGACCTGACATTAATATTGGCTTTTACAATTCATCTGGATGGGGAGCAAAATATATTGAGATGCTAAAAAAGTATGAAAATCAATGGTCTGAGAACGATAGTTTTGACAAACCTTATTTTGAAGGGCAATATTTATGGTTCGATATGTCAAAGAATCTATATGATAAGTTTGAGAATACGGATAGTGTTGTTGAACAGGAAACAATACTAAAAAAATTTATGGACGATGTAATAATGTACCCAATAAATTTAGCAAAGACAGTAGAATAATAAATTTAATTAAAAGTTATGGAACTTATAATAATGCCGAAACTTGATTACCTATATGAAGTTGAAGAGTATGACGAATTTGATAGTGAAGATGCAATACTTATAGAACAAGGTAATTGTACAGATTGTATAGAAATTGAAGAAGGAGAAGTTTTTGAAATTCCTCACAATTTTTTGGGAGAAATTGATGCAGAAAAAGACATATATATTTTAAGGGAAGAATTTCATGGTCATTACGAAAAAGAACTAATTAATGGGGTTACGCTATATGAAGGTAGATATGTGATTGAAGGTGATATATTACGCGAGATATATAGTTAAAGTGCTTATAAATTAAAGTTCCGTAGAATCTACTCTTTTTTTCGCCCTCCCCAACGGGGATATTTATTTCCTCCTATGAATTTCAAAGTCTGATACATGTTCGTGAATCCTGCTGATTGCTAGCAGTATATGTGCCCAACGAAAACAAACAAATGTTCGAATCACAACATTCAACTATATTTATTACATTTGCGCCCAAAACAATAGGATAAAAGAACATAGAGGTCATTTTTGGATGCTAAATTGATTTTGAGAAATGGATAGAATAAGGTTTTTTGTTGGAATCATCATAGTATGTGGTATGTTAGTTTCGTGCAAGGGAAAAACCGAAAGGTTTGATTTGCAGAACGATGATTTGGTTGGATATGTCAACCCAATGGTGGGTACCGATGTTCACGGGCATACTTTTCCCGGTGCTGTGATGCCGTTCGGAATGGTGCAGCTCAGTCCCGACACTCGCCTCGATGGCTGGGACGGTTGCAGTGGCTATCATTATACCGATTCGGAAATTTATGGTTTTACTCACACCCATTTGAGTGGAACTGGCTGTTCAGACTACGGCGATGTGCTGCTTATGCCAATGTGTGGAAAAATCTCGACCGACAACAAGGAGTATTCTTCGCATTTTTCGCACGAAACTGAGGTCGCTGAACCTGGTTACTACGCCGTGAAACTATCGGATGATGACATCGATGTTGAACTTACTGTTTCACCGCGTGTCGGCATGCATCGCTACAAGTTCAACCGTAATGGCAAGCGCTATATTGTCCTTGACCTCGAGCATCGCGATGTTGTCCTTGAGGCTGGTTTGCGCAAGCAGTCCGACAATCGTTATACGGGCGTGCGCCGTTCACGTGCTTGGGCAGACAATCAGCATTTGTACTTTGCAATGGATTTTTCTACCGATGTTTCGGTTGTAGAACCTGCCGATTTCGATTGGGAAAGCGATTCGTTGTGCAATCCGGGCAAGGCTATTTATGTTTTCGAGGTTGCCGATAGTTCTGTGGCTGAGGTGCTTGTTAAGGTTGCAATATCGCAGGTCGATGAGGATGGCGCTATGAAAAACCTTGATGCAGAAATTGCAGACTGGGATTTCGATGCAGTTCGCAAAAATGCTTCCGATGCATGGAACAACGAACTTAACAAAATTATCGTCAAGGGGGGAACGGAAGAACAACGCAAGGTTTTCTATACGGCAATGTATCACTCGTTTATTCAGCCGACTTTGGCACAGGATGTTGACGGTCGCTATCGCGGTACCGACCTTGAGGTGCATTCGAGCGAGGATTTTATATGTTATACCGTTTTCTCGTTGTGGGACACCTACCGCGCTGCACATCCGCTATATACCATCACTCAGCAGAAACGCAGTGTTGATTTTATAAAGACTTTCCTTGCCGAATATTCGCAGGGCGGAAGGTTGCCGATGTGGGAACTTTCGTCAAATTACACTGGCTGTATGATTGGTTATCATTCCGTTCCGCCAATTGTTGACGCATATTTCAAGGACATAAAGTTCAAAAACTTGGAAAGTCTTGCACAAGAGGCTATGGAAGCAACTGCAACTGCCGATGAACTTGGAAAGCGCGATTATGCCCGTCATGGTTTTATTTCGGTGAACGAAGAACACGAGTCTGTTTCGAAAAACCTTGAATATGGCTTCGATGACTGGTGCATTGCTCAGTTTGCAAAGTCGCAGGGAGATGAGAAAACTTATCGCGAATACATGATTAGAAGTCAGGTTTACAAGCATATTTTCGATAAGAGGTGCGGATTCATGTGTCCGCGTAGGAATGGCGCATGGAAGGAAAATTTCGATCCCAAGGAGATTGACTTTAACTTCACCGAGGCCAACTCGTGGCAGTATTCGTTTTATGTTCCGCACGACATTCTCGGTTTCATCGACATGATGGGCGGAAACGAGGCATTCGAGGCAAAACTTGATGAACTTTTCACCACAGGTAGCGAGACATACGGCAAGGACCTGAAGGATATTTCAGGCATGATTGGTCAGTATGCACATGGAAACGAGCCGAGCCACCATATTGCATATTTGTATAACTATTGCGGCAAACCGTACAAGACACAGGAGCTTGCACGCCGTATAATGTCCGAAATGTACAATTCAACACCAGCAGGCAACTGCGGAAACGAGGATTGCGGTCAGATGTCGGCGTGGTATGTGCTTAGCGCAATGGGATTTTACCCAGTGAACCCTGCAAATGGTGTGTATGATATTGGTAGTCCGATATTTGATACCGTGCAGATTAACCTCGAAAATGGTAAGAAATGCCTGTTTGTCGCTCACGACAACAGTCCGGAAAACATTTATGTCGCCAAGATGGAACTCAACGGAAAGCCATACACTAAGTCTTACATTCTGCATTCCGACATTGCAGATGGAGCAAGGTTTGATTTCTATATGACATCTGAACCGAAAAACGGATTTGGTACCTATAGCGCCGACATTTATCCGTCTCGCATTGAGGAGTTCAAGGTTGTGCCCGCCCCGTATGCACTTAATGGTCAGCCTACTTTCTACGATTCGCTGAAGGTGGAACTCGAATGTTCGGATGACAGTGCAAAAATCTTTTATTCAATCAACGATGGAGAAGAAATGCCATATATGCAGCCTATAATTATAAGCGAAACTTCAACGCTTAAATTCCATTCCAAGCGCGATGGTTATGTGTCGTCCAAGCCAGTTAATGCCAAGTACATAAAGATTGCCGATGACAGGCGCATAAAGTTGATTAGCAAGTACAACCGCATGTACAGTGCAGGTGGCGATGAGGCTTTGATAGATAGGTTGCGCGGTGGTAACGATTTCCGCACAGGCGAATGGCAAGGCTATCATGGACAGGACTTTGAGGCTGTGGTGGATTTGTGTAGCGAGAAGGACATTAAGTCTATCGAAACTGGATTCATTCAGGATGTGCGCTCGTGGATACTTTTCCCGAAGTATGTCGAGTATTATACATCAAACGATGGCGTGAATTTCAAGAAGATAGCAACTTTAACCCACAATGTTGCCGACAACGACTACCGCCAGCAGATATACAATTTCCGTTGCGAACCGCAGAACTGCAAGGCGCGTTATGTGAAGGTTTTTGCAAAATATTACGGTACGCTTCCCGAATGGCATCTTGGTGCAGGTGGCGAGACACATCTCTTCCTCGATGAAATTGAAATTGTTGAAAAATGATTTTTATGACTTTTGTTCGGAAATTGTAAAAAATATGTAAGTTTGCACAATCGAAAACTAATGATTATGGACAATGTCAATTATGCAACCCTGGGAAACAAAGACCACTACACCGTATTTAAGTATGGTGACAGGGTAATTCGTTTCAAGGCTCCATATTCTTTGGAAAAATATACAGAAGTAAAATTGTGGGATAATGGCTATCTGGTAGTTATGGCAAAGTATTTTCACAATCCAAACAGCGAAGAGGAGTACATTGATATTGTTCCTATTTTGAAGGACTTATATATTAATCCTGAAACTTTTTTGAAACCTATAAAAGAAGTAAAGATAGAGAAATGACCGATATAACCCAAATAGCAGATAATGCCGATATGATAGTAAACGGCTATGCTTTTACCAAATGTGAATTAGGATACAAGGTATTGAATCTTGATAATCCGCAAAAGGCAATGGTTGTTTCTGATACAGGAGAGCCATTTGAAACGACAATGGATGATATTGAAATCAGCATAGTTGTGGATTATTTCCTTAAAAACAAAAAGTTTATGGAGGATTAGACATGCCAAAGTATTACGAATTCAAAGTAGCTGGCTATTTCCTATATTTTACTTCGTTTTGCATAGTGGAATGTATGCATGTTCACGCAAGTGATAGTAAATTGACAGAAGGAAGTTCTGCAAAATTTTTTGTTAAGGAGAATGGTGATACAGTTTTGCAAAAGCGAGGGATGTTGAACGATAAAGAGATTTCTAAAATACAGGCGTTTATAAGGGAAAATTATAAAGAAATGTATTTGAAATGGGCAAAATATAGCGAAAAAGGGTTTTATGGAAGTTCTCAAAATTAGTAAAGCAAACTTTATGAAATATATAAGGCTTATATTGATTACATTTGTTTTTGTTTTGTTGTTCTCCTCCTGCAGCAAGGAAGAAAACGAACTTGTTGTTACTAACCTTGAGTATACAGATTGCCTAGAACGACCAAAGAACCTCAAGACATCAATTGTATATTATAACAATACGATTAGCATTACGCATGAATATCTACCTGTAAATTGTCATTTTCAAGGTGTACTTGTAACACCGAGCATAGATGAGGACAATAGAATAATCGAAATAGATGTTGATCCGATTGTTGTTCAGGCATCTTTGGATTGTGAGTGTGAAATCAATGTTTCATACACTTTCGAGAATTTCTACAAGCGTAATGCCGATTATACATTTATAATCAGAGAGAATAATCAAGAGATTTATAGGGGAGAGGAAAGATTGTAGAGGGTTCAACAGTTCAAGGTTCAATGGTTCAACGTTCAAAGATGTCAATGACTTTTCACTATTAACTCTTCACTTTTAACTCTTAACCGCTTTTCCCATTCCCATGCCGACAAAGTCGTTTCATCCAGCGTCTTTTCTGCTTTCCAACCTAATACTTTGTTAGCCTTAGTAGTGTCTGCCCAAACCTTTTCGATGTCACCGGCACGGCGTCCTGCAATTTTGTAGTTCAGTTTTACGCCTGTGCTTCGCTCAAACGAATTTATGACTTCAAGCACTGTTGAGCCTTTGCCTGTGCCGATGTTGAAGAAGTCGAACTGCTTGTCGTTTTTGTGCGAGTTCAGGTATTTCACGGCGGCAACATGTGCCTTAGCAAGGTCAACCACATTTATGTAGTCGCGGATTGGTGTGCCGTCGGGTGTGTTGTAGTCGTTGCCGAATACGCTTAGGCATTCACGAATGCCAATTGCTGTCTGTGTGATATAAGGCATTAGGTTGTTGGGAGTACCATTTGGCAGTTCGCCGATGTATGCCGATGGATGTGCGCCAATAGGGTTGAAGTAGCGCAATGCTATTGCCTTGAGCGCAGGTGTTGCCTTTAATGTGTCCTGTATTATTTCTTCCGAAATCTTCTTGGTGTTTCCGTATGGCGATTCGGCTTTTGCAAACGGCGTATTTTCGGTAACTGGCAGAATTTCCGGTTGACCGTAAACCGTGCAACTGGATGAGAAAACAAGTCCATTGACGCCATGTTTTTCCATCTGTTCCAGAATGTTAATCAGTCCGTTAAGGTTGTTGCGGTAGTACATCAAAGGTTTTTGCACCGATTCGCCAACGGCCTTGCTTGCTGCAAAGTGAACAACGGCAATCGCATCATCGTTTTCGTAGAAAATCTTGTCCATTGCAAAGTTGTCGGTAACATCCGCCTTGTAGAATGTTGGGCGTTTGCCTGTGATTTTTTCTATTCCATCGAGAACATTTATGTTCGAGTTGGAGAGATTATCGATTATTATCGGTTCGTATCCAGCATTGATAAATTCGACAACAGTATGGGAACCAATGTATCCAGTGCCACCAGTGATTATTATCTTTTTCATTTTCAAGTTCATTAAACATAATTTTCAGCCAAATTTTTCATTTCGCTGTTGACATTTTTTGCTTCGTATAGAATTCCGTAGATTGTTTCGGCAATCGGAATGTTGAAGTTTGTGCGCTTGTTAATTTCGTGTACGCAACGGCAGGCGTAGTAACCTTCGGCCACCATGTTCATTTCGAGTTGCGCTACGCGTACCGAAAGCCCGTGACCTATCATGTTGCCAAACAGTCTGTTACGGCTGTAACGCGAGTAAGCAGTAACAAGCAGGTCGCCCAAATATACCGAATCGTTCAGATTGCGTTTGCCAGGGTACATGTTTTCAACGAAGTTTTTCATTTCGTTTACACAGTTGGCGATGTAGGCGGCAAGGAAGTTGTCGCCGTAGCCAAGTCCGCTGTATATTCCGGCTCCGAGTGCGTAGATGTTTTTCATCACGATGGCAATTTCGGTGCCAAGCATATCGCTCGATGTGGTTGTGTGTACATACCTGTTGGCAAACATTTTGGCAACAGTTTTTGCAAGTTCGTTGTTCTCCGAAACAGCGGTCAGGAAGGTGTATTTTTCCTGTGCGATTTCCTCTGCGTGAGATGGTCCGCTTATCATCGACATGTTTTCAAGTGGAATGTTGAATTCGCTGTGCAGATAGTCGGAAATGAGTTGCATTGTCTCGGGGATGATACCCTTTACGGCAGTTATTATCTTTTTGCCGGAAATATCGATGTTTTTGAGTGGTTTCAGCGACTCGTGCAGGAATGCTGCTGGTGTGACAATAACCAGATATTCTGCCTTTGATGCAATGCCATTTAGGTCGGTGCTGATTTCTACGCTGTCGGGATTGATGAAAGTGGAACTCAGGTATCTTGGATTGTGTCCGTACTTTTGTATTCCTTCCACAATTTCCTCTTTCCTTACCCACCACGATGTGCGTTCGAGGTTGGCTGTTAGGATTTTGACTATCGCTGTAGCCCAGCTTCCGCTACCGATTACAGCTACATTGTATTTCAATTTTTCGTTATTGACCATTGCGTTTTTATTTTGCGCAAAGGTAAGACTTTATTTGTGAATTTCTAATGAGGCGGATTTTTATTGTTAACTATAGCTGATGTATAAGATAATCGTCTGACATTTTTTATGAAAGAAGCACAAAAGTTATATTGGTTGAAGACTAGTTTGCGAAATAATTAATGTTTTGACTACGGCTATGCCTATCTTTTCTAGTGAAAAATAGGGCGTTTTGTGGGGATTTTTTTCTAATTAACCTCTTGTAATATTTTGAGAATCAGTTTAGAAGTAAATATAAGTGAAAAAATAAAAAAAATATTTGGAAGTAATTGTAATTTTGTATTACCTTTGCATCGCTTTTAGCGAGAATAGCTCAGTTGGTAGAGCACGACCTTGCCAAGGTCGGGGTCGCGAGTTCGAGTCTCGTTTCTCGCTCTTTTTTTTTTACGCTCTTTTGAAGTTTAAAAGAACAAGTGCCCTGGTGGCGGAATAGGTAGACGCGCTGGACTTAAAATCCAGTGATCATTGCGATCGTGCCGGTTCGACCCCGGCCCGGGGTACCTATTAAATTAAGAGGATAAAAGAATTGTTTTCATATTGTTTTCCGGATGAGCGATTGTTCATTCGGTTTTTTTATGCCTTTTTTCTGGTATGCCTACATGTCGGGTGCTGTTGAACGATATGAAGTCCTATCAAGCATAAAGCAAAGTATGATTACTCGCTTTTTCACAAAAACATTCCGCTCAAGCCGCGGTGGCTTTTACTTTTTTGTTTGGCAAAAAAGTAAACAAAAAACCATGTCCGCTGCGTCTGCTTCGCTAAAAATCGATTGCACTTCGCTAAAAAGCATAAACTTGCCTCCATTTCATTTCGGCTTCAAACAGAATGCTTTTTTACGCTTCGTTCCGTCGATTTTCTTAACGCTCACCAGCCAAGGCGGCAATCAAGGTATCGCTAACGCAATGGATAAAAAAACAAATCTGTCTTCTAGAGATTCCGTTTTTTTGCATTGCCCCAATAATATTCACCCACTTTTTACGTTGCCATCTTTTTCTTCTTGAAAAATACATGCTAGTTGGACTCAATTTCCGAAATTATATGTAGGTTTGCACAAAATTATTGACATGGAAAGTCTATTGGCTGAAATAAAGGCGGCAAATCAGGAGTTGTTCGGACAAATTGTCGAATACCGCCGTCACATACATCAGAATCCAGAATTGTCGTTTCAGGAGTTTGAAACAGCAAAATACATTCGAAACATATTGCACGACAACGGTATAGCAACTGATGATACTTTTGGAGACAATGCTGTCATTGCAGTGTTTGGTGAGGGTGGCGAAACTGTTGCCCTGCGTGCCGATATTGATGCTCTTCCCATTCACGAGGAGGTTGATTTGCCGTTCAGGTCGCGTAACGAAGGTGTCATGCACGCCTGCGGACACGATGCACATGCCGCATCACTGCTGGGTACTGCATTGATATTGAGGAGATTCGAGAAGCATATACGCAATCGTATTGTGCTGATTTTCCAGCCGGGTGAAGAACTTTGCCCTGGCGGAGCCAACATATTGGTACAAAAAGGTTTGCTTGAGAAATATGACATTAAGCGCATTGTCGGTATGCATGTTTCGGCGGAATTGCCAACTGGCAAATTCCTTTTCGGAAGTGGTTATCTTATGGCTGCGACAAATGAATTATATATTAAGTTTCATGGAGTTGGTGGACATGCAGCCATTCCGCAGAAGCGTAGCGATACGGTGCTGGCACTCGCCGATTTCCTTGTCAATGTTCGCAAAATGCAGGAATCGCTTACCGATGACATGCCTTTTGTTGTAGCTTTTGGAAAAATTGTTGGCGATGGTGCGTTGAATGTTGTTCCACCCGAGACATCTGCCGATGGTACAATGCGAACATTTAATCCAGTGTTGCACAAGACTATTGAAGAAAACTTAAAGCGCATTTCGGAGGAGTCGGCGGCAAAGTACAAATGCACGGCAGAACTTGAAATCCGCAAGGGTTATCCTGCGGTTTATAACAATCCAGAGGTGACTAAAATTGCGCGAAGCCTTGCTGTTGACTATGTTTCCGAATCCAATATTGATGAGATGCCGCTGAAGATGACCGCCGAGGATTTTGCGTATTATTCGGAGAAGATTCCAGCAACATTTTTCCGCGCTGGAATAATGGGCAACGGCAGGGGAGTAGTAGGTCAACATAATCCGAAGTTCGATATGGACGAGGATGTTTTTCGTGAATCTGCCGGACTTATGGCTTATATCGCGTTAAATTTGAATAATTGATAATGGACTGTCTAACAGAAGCCCTGTCTTGCAGTCTGCCAAAAATCACAAGTCCGTTAGACTGATAGACATCAAGACAGTTAGACAAAAAAATAGATTTTATAATGAAGAAGCTTTTGATGTCGGAAATGGGGCGCTTGTCGGTTGAGCAGTTCAAGTCGGCAAGGAAGAATCCGCTTGTAGTGGTGCTTGACAATGTTCGTAGTCATCACAATGTCGGTGCGGTTTTCCGCACTTGCGATGCTTTTGCTTGCGAGCGATTGTTGTTGTGTGGAATTACTGGCACTCCGCCTCACCGCGACATACAAAAAACCGCACTTGGCGCAACCGAAAGTGTAGAATGGAAGTATTATGAAAATACTATGGATGCGATTACAGAATTGAAGTCGGCTGGCTATAAGATTGTAGCCCTCGAAATAGCAGAAGGTAGCATTCCTGTTGATTCTTTTGTCGCTGACGAAGGCGAAAAGTATGCGCTAGTGCTTGGCAACGAGGTTGATGGTGTGGATGATGCTGTGATGGAACTTGCCGATATTTGTCTCGAAATCCCGCAGTTCGGCACAAAGCATTCGCTTAATGTTTCCGTTAGCGGTGGTATTGCGATTTGGGAAATGTGCAAGAAAATAATGCATAATTTATAGTAGTGATGAAGCGTGCTTCATCACTACTATAAAAAAGATGACAGCCCGTTGGACTGTCATCTCAAATATAAAATTATGAAAAATAGACTAACCCAGGAAGCTCAACAGCAGACCAGCTGCGATTGCCGAGCCTAATACGCCAGCAACATTCGGACCCATTGCGTGCATGAGCAGGAAGTTGCTTGGGTTTTCCTTCTGACCTACGGTCTGAGAAACGCGGGCTGCCATTGGCACTGCCGAAACGCCTGCCGAACCGATAAGCGGATTGATTTTTTCCTTGAGGAAAAGGTTCATGAACTTTGCCATTAAAACGCCACCTGCTGTACTGAAGCTAAATGCTACAACACCGATGATAACGATTTCGATGGTCTTGAGGGTAAGGAACGAACCTGCTACTGCTGTTGCACCAACCGAAATTCCGAGGAATACGGTTACTATGTTCATAAGTTCGTTCTGTACGGTCTTGCTAAGTCTTTCGGTTACACCGCATTCCTTAAGCAAGTTTCCGAACATCAAGCAGCCGATAAGCGATGCTGCCGATGGAACGATAAGCACTGCAATCATAGTGATGATAATCGGGAAAACGATTTTTTCCTTCTTGCTTACATCCCTGAGCTGCTTCATAGTAATCTGGCGTTCCTTCTTGGTTGTAAGAGCCTTCATGATAGGCGGCTGAATTACAGGAATCAAAGCCATGTAGGAGTAAGCTGCGATTGCGATAGGACCGAGCAAATCCGGAGCGAGCTTCGAGGTTAGGAAGATAGCTGTAGGACCATCTGCACCACCGATAATACCTATTGAACCAGCCTCGTTTGGTGCGAAACCTATTGCTACTGCGCAGAGGAAGGTAATGAAGATACCGAACTGGGCTGCAGCACCGAGCAAAAGGCTCTTCGGGTTTGCAATCAGAGGACCGAAGTCGGTCATTGCGCCTATACCTATAAATATTAAGCACGGGTAAAGTCCTAACTTAACGCCCATATAAATTATGTCGAGCATTCCGCCTTCCTTCAGTATTGTGCCGTAGCTGTGATAAGCTGGGCTATTCTCATCGAGGAAATTCGACCAGAGTTCGCTGTGGTACATTTCTGCACCAGGCAAGTTCGACAATAACATACCGAACGCAATAGGGAGGAGTAGCAACGGTTCGTACTGCTTTGCTATTGCAAGATAAATAAGCAGGCAGCTTATAAGCAGCATTATGATTGCCTTCCAGTTTTCGCCCAATCCTGCTATACCGCTGGTCTTGCAGAACTTTACGATTTTTCCCCAGGCCGAATCATCGGTTTCCTGCGGTTCTACATTCGCATTATTGCATTCGGCAGTGTTTGAATCTACATTTACTTTTACAGCGTTTTCACCGTCGCCAAGATTGCCAATCTGAATAGTAATGCCATTGAGCAATTCGGCAATCTCTTCTTCGCTCATATCATTACCTTCAATAACTTTAGTATAAGTATAGCAATTTGACTTTACTGTGTCGCCGCCAATCATTACTGTAACACCTGCCTGTCCGTCAGTCTTGCTGACCGTAGCTCCCGTAGTTGCTTCCATCTTCTGATTTTCGCCATCGGTTTTGTCCTGTGCGAAAATATTTGGAGAAGCCAGCATCGAAATCAGGAATACGAACCCGACAAGCAGACTTTTCTTTAAAATATCCATAATCATACTTTTTTAGGTTCGTTATTCGATTTCAACAAGTGCATCGCCGAGGGCAACAGTTCTTCCGACCTCAACATAAACAGCCTTTACAGTACCGTCCTTTTCTGCCATAATGTTGTTTTCCATCTTCATGGCTTCCATTACGAGCAGAGTGTCGCCACGCTTAACAGCCTGACCTGCCGATACCAAAATCTTAACTACATTGCCTGGCAACGGAGCCTTTATTGCCGATGCCGATGCTGCCGTAGCAGGTGCTGCTGGCTTCGGAGCCGATGCTGCTGCAGGCTTTGGAGTCGGCTTTGCAACCTTTGCTATCTGCGGTTCCTTTTCCTTCTCTATTTCTACTGTGTACGACTTGTCGTTTACCTTGACATTTGCAATGGTGTCGTTTACGTCAACTTCGACAGCGTACTTTTTTCCGTCTATTGTAAGATTGTACTTTTTCATTTCAATTAATTATTTAACCACGGGGAATAAACCTGTGAAACATTCTTGATTGTTAATACATTGGACTCTTTGTCGTGTTCGCCGCCGAAATACAAGTGCAGAGCGACAGCGATTGCTGCATAGTCGGCATCGTCAACTTTTCCGCTGGCTTTGGCTTCGGCTGCAGGCTTCGGAGCTTCCACCTTTGCTTCCTGCTTCTTGCCTCTCTTTGCAATAACGCCGAAAAGCGTCATTACTATCACGAAGAAAGCCATAATGAGCAAAACTATGCAGAAACATATTCCTACCAATGCCCAAGTGTCGTTCCAGCCCCAGTTTTCTGCGTTGACTGCTAATAACATATTACTCATGACAATACGGTTTATAGAGGAATATTATTATGTTTCTTGTTAGGACGAGTATCCTTCTTGGTTGCCAAAGCTGCAAGTGCGCGGATGATTCTGAAACGCGTGTTGCGCGGTTCGATTACATCGTCGATGTATCCGTACTTGGCTGCCTGATAAGGATTTGCAAATGCTTCCTTGTATTCGGCTTCCTTTTCGGCTGCATACTTGGCTTTTTCTTCCGGATTTTCGATTTCCTTCATGCCCTTTGCATAGAGAACCTCGATAGCACCCGATGCACCCATAACTGCGATTTCAGCCGACGGCCATGCGTAGTTGAAATCACCCTTGAGCTGCTTCGAACTCATAACATCGTGAGCACCGCCGTACGACTTGCGCAATGTAACGGTAACCTTCGGAACAGTAGCTTCGCCGTATGCGTACATCAACTTTGCACCGTTGGTGATGATGCCGCCGTATTCCTGATTGCTACCCGGCATAAATCCAGGAACGTCAACCAAGGTTACCAGCGGAATGTTGAAGCAGTCGCAGAACCTGATGAAGCGTGCGCCCTTGCGCGACGATTCGATGTCGAGGCAACCTGCGAGGAACGACGGCTGGTTGGCAACAATACCTACCGACTGTCCGTTGAAACGGGCAAAACCTACAACGATGTTCTTTGCATAGTCCTTGTGAACTTCTTCGAATTCGCCGTTATCAACGATAAGCCTGATGATGTCCTTAACATCGTAAGGCTTGTTGGGGTTGTCGGGAAGAATCGAGTTCAAGGCGTCTTCCATTCTGTCAATCGGGTCGGTGCATTCAACGCGCGGAGTCTGCTCCTTGAAGTTCTGAGGCATATACGAGATAAGTCTCTTCAAGGTGTCGATTGCATCTTCCTCGTCGTGAGCCACAAAGTGAGCCACACCCGACTTCGATGCGTGAACCATTGCGCCGCCGAGGTCGTTTTCGGTAATAGTTTCGCCGGTAACGGTCTTTGTTACCTTTGGACCAGTTACGAACATATAGCTATTCGATTCCGACATGATTATATAGTCGGTGAGAGCCGGTGAATAAACAGCACCACCAGCGCAAGGACCGAGAATTGCCGACAACTGCGGAACAACGCCCGATGCTTCGATGTTGCGCTGGAAGATTTCAGCGTAGCCCGAAAGACTGGTAACGCCTTCCTGAATACGAGCACCACCGCTATCGTTCAAGCCGATGATAGGAACGCCGGCTTTCATAGCCATATCCATAACCTTGCAGATTTTCTTGGCGTTGGTTTCCGACAGAGAACCGCCCATTACGGTGAAGTCCTGCGAGAAAACATAAACCATTCTGCCACCGATAGTTCCGTAGCCGGTAACGACGCCGTCGCCGAGGTACGATTCCTTCTCGATGCCGAAGTTGTGGCATCTGTGGGTTACAAACATGTCGATTTCTTCGAAGCTGCCTTCGTCGAGGAGCATGTTGATTCTTTCGCGGGCAGTGTATTTGCCCTTCTTATGCTGTGATTCGATGCGCTTTTCGCCACCACCCAGACGGGCTTCGGCACGCATGTCAACCAATTTTTTAATTTTTTCTTCTAAAGCCATCTTGTGATTATTTACTTGTTTTTGTTTTCGCACATTTCAGTGAGTACGCCGAAAGTTGACTTCGGGTGGAGGAAAGCTATGCTGAGGCCTTCGGCACCTTTGCGCGGAGCCTTGTCGATAAGGCGCAGACCAGCGAGTTCAGCTTCGGAGAGGCATTTTTCGATACCGTTTACGCAGAAAGCGATGTGGTGTATGCCTTCGCCCTTGTTCTCGATGAACTTTGCAACAGTGCTGTCTTCTGCTGTCGGTTCAAGAAGTTCAATTTTTGTCTGTCCAACCTTGAAGAAAGCAGTTCTTACCTTCTGGTCTGCAACTTCTTCGATAGCGTAGCACTTGAGACCCAATACACCTTCGTAGTATTTCTTAGTCTCTTCAATCGACTTAACGGCGATGCCAATGTGTTCAATGTGAGATATATCCATTTTGAAATATTTTTAAAAATTTTTGCGCAAATTTACAAAGATATTTTCAGTTTTAAAATATTTGTTTGAGGTTTTTTGTGGGTGTTGTTGAGCATGGAAAATGGTGGGGATTTGGGGCACAAATAGCATCTATAGTGGCTATAGCGACTATAGCCACTATAGACTGCCTTCTCCACCAGACCTTGTTTCCTTCCTAATTTTTGCCATTTTCTCCCGAAGCCCACCATTTTTAGCAAAATTATCCTGCAATACCTTAATGTATTTACCCATTGCAGAATCTACCTGATGGATTAAGGTAACAGCCACATTCACAATCCGTTGTCCTTTCGGATTTACTGCTATGGCAGTGAGCTGAAGGTTGTAATCCGAAAGGTTTGAATATCAGCATTTGTAATGCGAAAACAGAACACCATTGAGCGGATTGCTGCTTGGGGCAGCGAGCTAAAGGTTTAAAATCCTTATATTCATATCGTCTGGATTGCAAATCCAGACAACATTGGTTGAATATTGGTTACAAAAGGAGATTCCGCATAGTTGAACATTACAACGCTCCTCGTTCCGTATCGCGTGTATGTTCAAACTTGCGGAATGACGACAAAAAAAATACGAAAAGCACAGGCGAGAAGATTACTAACGACTGTAGCAATCTATAGTTCAAAAAAAAATCAGAACGAAAATTCGTACCCTACTCCTACCGAGCCAACAAATCCTGTCTGCTTTGTGTACGACTTGAGTTTTGTGCCTTCCGCATTGACAT
>CAJOIT010000009.1:94022-197905 GCA_905234755.1 uncultured Bacteroidales bacterium | reverse complement strand
AAGCTAAGCTCACCAGCGCCGATGGTACTGCGTATTGTGGGAGAGTAGGTCGCCGCCGTCCTTCAAAGTCCTGACTTATAAGTCGGGACTTTTTTTGTATATATACCCAATAGAAATCTGGTATAATTCTGAATAGGATTTGAAGTGGGGGACAAATTGTCCCCCTACTGAATGTTGTAATCTTGGGCAAAACTATAGCAAAAATGAACCCGTGACAAATTGTCACCAGTTGAAACTGAAAAACGAAACCGTTACAAATTATAACGGGTTGAAAAAAAAAGTCTATTGGGATATATTGTTGAATGTGAATAAGTTACTAAATCGGCAGCTAACAACTGCCGATTTGAATATGTTGCAGAATGTTGATAAGTTTATTATGAAACAAACGTGAGTTTTTGTAAATTTGCAAGGTAAACAATCGATATATGACAAAAAGAGAATCATTACAGCTTTTTGAACAGCGAAAAGTCCGCACAGTTTGGGACGACCAAGTGGAAAAATGGTATTTTTCGATAGTAGATGTGTGTGCTGTATTAACCGATAGCCCTAATTCTCGTAATTATTGGAAAGTGTTGAAGCACCGTCTAATAAAGGAAGGAAATGAAACGGTTACAAGTTGTAACCAGTTGAAATTACAAGCAGAAGATGGAAAAAAACGTCTGACAGATGTTGCTGATACAGAACAACTTTTCCGTATTATTCAATCAATACCATCACCTAAGGCTGAACCATTCAAGCAATGGATGGCGCAGGTGGCAAGCCAGCGCATTGACCAAATGCAGGATCCGGAATTGAGTATAGACCAAGCCATAGTCGATTACAAGCGTTTGGGTTACAGCGATGCGTGGATTAACCAACGTATTAAGAGCATAGAGGTGCGCAAGGAACTTACCGATGAATGGAATCGCACTGGCGTACAGGAAGGACTGGAATATGCTTCTCTCACAGATATAATCACTCGCGAATGGAGCGGTTTTACTATAAAGCAATACAAGCACTTCAAAGGATTGAAGAAGGAGAATTTACGCGATAACATGACGAATCTTGAAATCGCTCTTAATACTCTTGCCGAAGCGTCCGCTGCCGAATTGTCCAAGCAACGCGACCCCAAAGGTTTCCAACAGCAAAAGCAAGTGGCTAAAGATGGCGGAAGTGTAGCCAAAGTAGCCCGCAATCAACTGGAAAGCCAATTAGGACGAAGCATTATTTCTTCGTCTAAGGCTAGCGACTATATAAAAAGCATAGAGGCAAGCGATGATGAGAAACCAAAACTTACGGATGGGGAATAAATACTAATTGGATATGAACAGAATCATTCTCATCGGCAACGGCTTCGACTTGGCATACGGACTGAAAACAAGTTATGCAGATTTCATAGATTGGTATTGGGCGGAAAGAATAAATAAACTAAAATCCGAAAATACGAATGAAAGCGATGATGGTCTTTGCAAACTGATAATCAACTATGGTATATGGAGCAGTTATTATGCCGATGCCAGCACTTTTAACAAATTGAGTATCTATGACATATTGAACAATATTCAAAACCAGAAAGATAAATTCAAGGTCATACCTTCTAAGTTGTTTCAAGGAATAATAAGGGAACTGAATGACAAGAAATGGGTGGACATTGAAAATGAGTACTACAATTTGCTGACATCAATTGATAACAGCGATGAAATAAAAAGCATCAACAACGAGCTAAGCATTATCAAGAAATATCTGGCTGAATACCTTAAGGAAATTGAGAAAAACACTCCGAACCCATCAATCAACTACGACATAGAAAGCATTTTGTTCAAACCGATACTGGCTAAGGATGTTGCCGTCAGCTCGTCAAATGTTTTCTGGGACATAGTAGATGGCAGGTTGAAATACAATGATCAAAAGCTTAATGAATTGATAGACGGTTATCATAAAATACAATACAGTACATATCATGTAAAGGAATATAAGGAAAAAGGCGGGTCAATTGATGGCATAAAGGGCGAAACAATTGGTTACCCAATAGAACTCTTGCTGCCTGATAGAATAATGCTCCTGAACTTTAATTATACCGATATTGCAGACAAATATTTCCCCAAGAATTCAGATAAGTTTATCGTCAATCATATCCATGGCACATTGAATAATTTCGAAAACATAATATTTGGATATGGTGACGAGCAGGACAAGACATTCAAGGATCTGCAGAAAAGAAACGACAAGGAGAGCTTGAAAAACATAAAAACAATAAAGTACCTCGAAGCTCCGGCATATAGGAAACTGCTTGCCTTTATGGAATCTTCGCCATATCAGATATTCATAATCGGGCATTCGTGTGGTCAGTCGGACGGGACTTTGCTCAACACTCTTTTCGAACACAAAAATTGCATTTCGATAAAACCGTTTTACTACAAGAATGGCGATACGGACAACTATATGGAAATAGTGCAGAACATTTCCAGAAACTTTACCGACATGAAACTCATGCGCGACCGTGTAGTAAACAAAACCCAGTGTGAACCAATGCCACAGGCGGAATGAAAAAAATAGTAATTTAATATAACAAGAAATTAAACTTATGAACCTAGAAGATATTTGCAAGAAAACGATTTTTGTGGCTGAGAATGCTGCTGAAATTATTAGAAGCCATATAAATAATGCCGATTATGCCATTGATGCAAAAGGCAAGAACGATTTCGTTACCGAAATTGACAAGAAAACCGAAAAGTTCATTGTGTCGGAACTGATGCAGATTTTGCCAGAGGCTGGTTTTATCGCTGAGGAAAAGTCATCGCAGAAGGTTGGTGAGGTTTACAACTGGATAGTTGACCCGATAGATGGCACATCAAATTTCATTCACGGAATTTATCCTTGTTCGGTAAGTATTGCACTGAAACAGAACGATGAAATCGTCGTAGGCGTGGTCTATGAGGTTGGACATAAGGAATGCTTTTCTGCTTACAAGAATGGAGGTGCTTGGCTTAACGGAAAGAAAATTTCGGTGTCAAAAGTTGGTGCAATAGCAAATTCTTTTGTTGCAACTGGCTTCCCATACAATAGGTTCGATATTATTGACAGGTACATTGACTTGATGAAATATTTTGTCACACATGCACAGGGTGTCCGTCGCTTGGGTTCGGCGGCTGTGGATATGGCCTATGTCGCTGCAGGAAGGTTCGATGCTTTCTACGAGTACGATTTGAAGCCCTACGATGTTGCGGCAGGAATCATCATTTTGCAGGAGGCTGGAGGTAAGGTTTGCGATTTCTCGTGCGGTAACAATTATCTGTTCGGTGGCGAAATGGTTGCGACAAATGCACTGATTTTTGATGAATTTTCAGCAGTTGTAAAAAAGTTCATGAATGAATAATGACGGAAAAATAGAATTAAGGCGACTTTTCTCGGCATCGGTAATCCCTGCCTTCTTTATGGCATTGGCATGGCTGATGTTTGCCGCCGAAGGTCTGCTCAATGTCAGTTTGTCGCAATACGGACTAATGCCGCGCGAAATTTCGCACTGGTTTGGAATACTCACAATGCCGTTCCTTCACGGCGGCCTATCGCACATTTTTGCTAATACCGTCAGTTTTATTGTGTTGGGAACCATGCTGTTCTATTTCTATCCAGAAAAGGCGTTGCATGTTTTTCTAATTTCTTATTTCTTTTCGGGCATAATTACCTGGCTTATCGCATCGGGAGGCGTTCACATTGGCGCAAGCGGAATGATATACGCCTTTGCTGCATACATTTTTACGGTTGGCGTAAGGAGCGGAAACATACGCAATATGGCTGTGTCGCTGATAATTGTATTCCTGTACGGCAGTATGGTGTGGGGACTTTATCCGCAGAATACTGGCATTAGCTGGGAAGGACATCTGGCGGGCGCTGTGACGGGTTTGGTCTGCGCCTTTATTTTCCCAATAAAGACCGAAAAGCCAGAAAGTTTGGATGATGAGGAAGTCAACGATGACTACGATTACAATTCAACGCTCGATGATTCGGATTATGAAATAAAATACCATTATAACAGCGGGAAAAACAATGGCAAATAGTGATGGCATATTGCAGTGGAACGACTATTCGTCGTACATCCGCAGGACTTTTGGTCAGCGGGTGCAGAAGATTTCGGTGAATGCCGGGTTCACTTGTCCCAACCGCGATGGAAAAATTAGCACTGACGGTTGCATTTACTGCACCAACAAAAGTTTCTCGCCGTTTTATTGCAATTCGGACGATTCCATTTCGGAGCAGCTTCGCAAGGGAATAGATTTTTTCAGTCCGAAGTACAATGCACAAAAGTACCTTGCTTATTTCCAGACTTATACGAATACATATATAGCAAGCCATACAGAACCTTCCCTTCGACTACGCTTAGGGGGCGGTTTAGAGCTATTAAGACAAAAATACGACGAAGCCTTGTCGGTAGATGGCGTTATTGGATTGGTCATTTCCACTCGTCCCGATTGTGTTGACGATGAAATTATGCGTCTTCTTGCCGACTATGCCAAGGAAAAGTATGTGGAGATAGAGTTCGGTCTGGAATCGACAAAAAATTCAACGCTCGAGCTTATAAATCGCGGTCATACCTACGAGCAGGCGGTTGATGCAATTATGCTTGCGCAGAAATATGGAATAATGTCGGGCGTGCATCTTATCTTGGGTCTGCCTTACGAAACAGAGGACGATTTTTATCTTCACGCCGAAAGAATTTCACAGTTGCCAATATCAACTCTAAAGCTTCACCAGATGCAGGTGTTGAAAGGGACGAGGCTAGAAAAGTTGTATGATGAAAACAAATCTGCATTTGCCGACTTGTCGTTAGAGAATTATGTGCGCATAGTTGCAAATTTCTTGGACATACTTAATCCTGAAATTATTGTGGAACGCCTCACGAGCGAATCGCCTCGCGAAATGGTCTTGTATCCCGACTGGAACGGACGGAAAAACTTCGAGGTGTCACACATTGTAAATGCGTTTATGAAGAAAAATGGAATGTTTCAGGGACGAAGATATAAGGGCTAACAGGCTAACAGCCAAACAGGCTAACGGTCTATCAGTCTGACGGTCTAGCGGTCTATCTGGCTAACAGTCTATTAGTCTGATGTATAGACGCCCGACATACAGACATCTTGACTGCCAGACTGCAAGACATTGGGGCTGCAAGGCTTTAAGCCTTTGAGCCTGTTCGCCTTCAAGCCTTTTTGTCCAGTTTTGTTCCTTATCAAAAAAATAATTACCTTTGGCAAAAAATATTATATGAAAAAGATAGCATTGTTAGTTATACTAATCGTGTCAATGACAGCAATTTCGTGTAGAGTAAAGAATGCATGCGAGGTAAACCATACAGGAACAATTGCTGTAATAAACAAAACAGGCTCGACTGTGGAATTGCGCATAAACAATGAAAAAATTGGTGATTTGCCCGACCAGATGGTAAAGACTGTTGATGGAAAGCCTGTCGGTAGCTATGACATAAATGCGATTTGTTATCCAAAAGTTTGGGATACTACCGTAAATGTCATCGAATGTAAAAAAGTCGAATATACATTAAGATAGTTAATGGTAGCCTCAACTGAAAAACTTTGGGTTTATTCGGCATCAGCTGGAGCGGGCAAGACATATACTATTGCATACGAGTTCATCTCAATGATTTTGCAAGGAGGAGGAAGCGGGAATGGTTATAGGGATATTCTTGCAGTTACCTTTACAAACAAGGCTAGCGAGGAGATGAAATCGCGAATTGTAAAGGACCTGTTCCAGATTTCTAATGTCGATGCAGGAATACTTGAGGCGAAAACAAAGAAGGAAACGGAAGATATAATAGAGCATATCCGTGTAAGGACAGGATTGTTAAGGCATGAAATAATAAGCCGTTCAAAGATTTTCTTCTCTAAGATACTGCACGACTATTCGTTTTTTTCTGTTTCTACAATCGACAGCTTCTTCCAGAAAATAGTCCGTAACCTGACTTACGAACTAGGATTGCAACAGAATTATGAGTTGGAATTAAATACTCGAATCGTTATTTCCCAGCTTGTCGATGATATAATGCTGAGGGCTGAGACCGATAAGGTATTGAACGACTGCCTTGTTCCGCTTATTGATATGAACATTGAAAACGACAAGGGCTGGTCACCGAAGCAACTTATATTTGATTTTATATTAAAGGCAATCGAAGCGGATTACAAGGCATGTCCCAGAGGTTTCGATATAGATGCATATAAGGAAAAACAGAAAGGTATTATTGATACTTTTTGTGGTAATTATAAGAAATGCGTCAATAATATTTCGGAAGTCCTTGACAAAGAGGAAAAACGGTCTGCGACTGCCTATAATTGGTTGCAGAAACTAAAAGTCGGAAATCAGACTGCAAACGGTATTTATGCATTATACAAGAAGGCTAAGTTTTCTGAAAAGAAATGGTTCAACAAGGGTGCGTCACAGGTCAATGTTGACAAGGTGGAAGAAATAATTGAAACCTTTGAAGTGTCCAATAAGTTCGAAGATTTTTGTACGGCGTTAGTTTTGTATAATAGCATCGATCTGGTCAGGATGCTTGACATTGCGATGGAAATGCTTCGTGAGAATCTTGAAAGGGATGGATTGTTTCTGCTTTCCGAAGTGCCATCTGTCCTGTCGAATATAATTGAAAGGTTCAGGGATGAGGACGGAAATGTCGCTGTGATGCCTTTCATCTTCGAGAAGGTCGGAACCAACTTCAATCATTTTATGATTGATGAATTTCAGGATACCAGCGCCAAGCAGTGGAATATTTTCAAGACAATGCTTGATGATTCGTTGTCGCATGAGGATAATTCCAGTATAATTGTCGGCGACATTAAGCAGTCGATATATTCGTGGCGCGGTGGCGACTGGCGTATTCTAAATAACTTAAAGGAGAAGAAGGAACTTAATGAATATTCCAAAGTAGTACCGCTCAAGGATAATTACAGGACGGCTGAAGGCATAGTCAAATTCAATAACGATTTTTTTGCAAAGGAATATTCTCTTAACAGCAGCTTTTTTGGTGAGGGTAACACCGAACTTTTTAGCGATGTCGAACAGGGTGTTATAAAGAAGGTCGCGTCCGAAATAAAGGTCAACCTTTATGAGGGTACTGAGAAAAAAGCAGCATCAAAGAAATTTGTTTTTGGAAAGATGCTGGCAGAGATAGAGCGGTTGCAGTCTGAATATGGAGTAAAGCCCAGTCAGATTACCATTTTGGTGCGCAAGAAGCCTGAAGCGAGTCTGATTGCCCAAGGTTTTTGCGAAATTCCACCAGAAAGCAGGAAGAAGAATGTTTGCTACGATGTGGTGTCAAACGAAGCGTTATTCCTGATTTCCAATAGGGCGGTAAGGCTGATAATTTCGTATATGCGTAGTATGCTTAATCCATCCGACAGGATTTCGCTGGCAGAGGCGGCATACTTGTACTACCTTGAGAGCATCAATGCTAATGGCAGTAATTATGATGGGAATATCAGCAAGGCGATTAGTGATTTGAAGCTTGCGGTTGGTGCTGATGACAGTTCGGAAGGTTCGAAATCCGAAGTTATGGAAATTCTCATCGGTAGGCTGAATCAAGCTGTTGATGGCGACTGCGTTTCGGGAAAACAGGCATTTGAGGTAATGGACATCCTAGTTGATAAGTTGAACCTTAATGGAAGGAAGTCGAACATACCTTTCCTTATTGCTTTTAGGAATGTAGTCCATAATTTCTCCTTGAAGTCAACCGACTTGCAGGCTTTTGTCGAATATTGGGACGAACGAGGTTACGAGGAGACGATAACATTGCCCGAAAATCAGGATGCGATAAAGATTCTGACGGTGCATAAGTCGAAAGGATTGGAGTCCGACTATATATTCATTCCGTTTTGCGACTGGGATTTCGTAACGAATGATTCGCGTAATGTCGATTATTTGTTTGTCAGCCCGAATGATGAGCCGGGCTTGAAAATTCCTGTGGCAAATAAGTCAATTCTTGCTTTTACGGAATTTAATGACGATTACAAAACGAATATTGACAGGTTGCGCATTGAGTCGTTCAATTTGTTGTATGTTGCGTTTACTCGTGCTAAGTATGGATTGTATGTGTATGCATACCAGATGGTAAAAGAGAAGCAAGACGATAACAGCGAGTCGGTTTCGAAAAAGGAACCGAAAGATGTTTCATATATGTTGTGGGAATATTTCTCAAATCCAGAATTGAAAGGTTGGGTTCCTGATGAACCGATGGATGCAAATTTCAAGATTAAGGCATACAGGAAAGGCGGTCTGTGCGCTGAAAAACGCAAGGTAGCAACTACAGATGCAAAAGATTCTATTTTAAAAAGATACCCGATTTGCGAGAATCCTGAAAGTGGTGTAGGTGTAGTCCATCATTTGTTGGATACGGTGCAGGGCGAATGGACGGCTAGGGTAAAAGGAACCAAGTACCATTCCATATTCGAGAATATTGTTACGGCAAAAGATGTTAAGCCTTCGGTGATGCACTTGTTTTACAGTGGCGAAATTGACAAGGATATGGCACCGTCGCTGATTGATGAAATTTCTGCATCGTTGCAAAATCCTTGCATAAAGCAGTGGTTTGACGGAGGATGCACGGTTTACAACGAGTTCAACATTATTGACCCAAATGCCACCGATGACAAGTTGAAGCGTCCGGATAGGGTTATGGTGTTTGATGACGAGGTTGTCGTTCTTGACTACAAGTTTGGCGAGGAGAAGCACGATGATAAGTATGCTAAGCAGGTGCTCGATTATGCCGACTTAATATCTAAAATGAAAGGCTTTGAAGGCAAGAAATTTTCTAAATATGTGTGGTACTATTTTAGAAACGAGCTTGCCGAAATAAAAGGAATAAAAGAAATTTCAATCAAAAACTTGACAGAATGAAGAAGTTTATAAGTTTTTTGGTAAGGAAAATTCCGCGTCCTATCCTGATAAGGTTCTCGGGATTGTTTTCATTGTTGGTTCGTCCTTTCTACATTGGGCATAATGTTACATGTCCTGTTTGTGGAAAGTCGTTCCGCAAGTTTTTGCCATACGGCAAGAGCGGAGGCGACAACCGTTTGTGTCCCAAGTGCTTGTCGTTGGAAAGGCATAGGCTGATGTGGTTGTATTGGACAGAGTATTCCGATTTTTTCAAGACAAAAAAATCGGTATTGCACATTGCTCCCGAACAGCCGTTCCTAAAGTCGTTCAAGAAGGCGGAGAACATTGATTATACCACAGCCGATTTGGTTTCGCCAATTGCCGACCTGCATTTCGACATTATGCAGATACCTTTGCCAGATGAGTCATACGACTACATAATTTGCAACCATGTGCTCGAACATGTTCCCAACGACATAACAGCCATGAAGGAACTTTTTAGAGTTCTGAAGAAGGGAGGCACAGCAATATTGCAGGTGCCAATCAATACAGATTTTACCGAAACCTACGAGGACAGCACGATAACTGACCCACTCGAACGCGAAAAACATTTCGGTCAGTACGACCATGTGCGCTGGCACGGTCTCGACTATCCGCGCAGGCTTGAATCGGTGGGCTTTGTCGTTGAAAATTTTGACATTAAAGACCACCTGTCAATGGAAATGGTGGAAAAATACAAGCTCGATAAGAAGGAGATTTTGTATGTCGCGCGAAAAAAATAATTGATTTTTTTGTTTGCGTAAAAAAGTTTTTATTATCTTCGCATTTTGTTAGGATAAGTATAATAATTAAAAAAGAAAGGAAGAACGCCTATAAGATACACTTTTACTCTGGTTTTTAAAGAGAAAATAGTATGACATACGACAAGTTCACTGATCAGATGCTGATTGATGCGTTTGTTGCTGGAGATAAAAGGTGTATCGAAGTCCTAATAGAAAGGTATAAGGAGAAAGTTTATTCTTATATCATTTTGAACATCAAGGATTCCAGTTTAGCAGACGATATATTTCAGGATACCTTTGTAAAGGTAATTTCGTCGTTGAAATCGCAAGTATATTCAGATGAGGGAAAGTTCCTGTCATGGGTGATAAGAATTGCTCATAATCTGATTGTTGACCATTTCAGGAATGAAAAGAATAATGGAACTACATCCTGCGACGAGAACGAGTATGTGCTGAATTCGTGCAGTCTTTCCGATTCTACCGTGGAGGATAGGATTGTGGAGGACCAGATATTTGCCGATGTGAAAAAATTGCTCGATTATCTTCCGCCAGAGCAGAAGGAAGTAGTGATGCTTAGGCATTATGGAGGTTTGAGCTTCAAGGAAATAGCAGACTTGACGAATGTTAGCATTAATACTGCACTCGGGCGTATGCGCTATGCGATTCTCAATTTGCGTAGAATTGTTGATGAGAAGAAAATAATTCTCACTAGGTAGTCTTTATACTCTATCACTCAATATCTTCTTGAAACATTCGCAGTGATGCGAATGTTTTTTTATTGCTGTAAGGTTGAAATTATGCGTAACTTTGTGCCTTGAAAATCATTTGCAATGACCGACTGCGATGTTATAGTAATAGGTGCTGGAGCATCAGGACTTTTGGCGGCAATTTCGGCTTGTCGAAGTGGAAAGCGTGTGCTTGTGGTTGAGAAAAATGCTCGTGTGGCACGAAAGCTTATGATTACGGGCAAAGGTCGTTGCAACATAACAAACTCCGATGACATCAAGGAGTTCATGGGCAACATTTATCCCGAACCGCGATTTTTGTATCCTGCCTTCAAGTCATTCTTTTCGTCCGATATTCTTGCAATGCTCGATGAGGCTGGTGTTGAGGTGGTGCTTGAGCGTGGAGGACGGTATTTCCCGGCATCGGGAAAAGCGGTTGATGTGGTTGATGCGCTTTTTGCGACTGCGCGTAGGGCAGGAGCGAAATTTCTGTTTTCCACCATTGTAACCGACATTATTGTGGCGAATGGTGCTGTTTCTGGGGTGAAAATCAAAAGCGAAAGTGGCGAAAAATCCTTGTTCGCCGACAAGGTTATTGTTTGTACAGGCGGAAAATCATATCCGCTAACAGGCTCTACTGGCGATGGTTACGATTTTGCTCGGGAATGCGGTCATTCGCTTTCCGAAACCCTTCCTGCTTTGGTTCCGCTTGTTGGCAAAGGCGAATTCTTTCCAAAACTTAAAGGTTTGAATCTCAAGAATATATCTGCATCGCTGTGGATTGATGGGAAAAAGTCGCATGAGGAGTTTGGCGAACTTGAATTTACTGAGTTCGGTGTGAGTGGACCTGTAATTCTTACCATGAGCCGTTGGGCGGTGATTGCTTTGCACGAAAATCGCAAGGTGCGCTTGTCAATCGACTTGAAGCCAGCACTTGACGAAAAGAAACTCGATGCTCGTATTCTCCGCGACCTTGATGCAAATGGCAAGGCGAAGCTGAAGGCTTTGTTCCGGGAATGGTTGCCTATGCAGATGGTTCCAGTTTTCATCATTTTGGCAAAGTTGGATGCCGAAAAGTTCGCGAGTCAACTGTCTGGTGATGAGAGGCGAAGGATTGTTTCGCTGATGAAGGATTTTGAATTCGACATTGTAGGGCATCGCGATTTTAACGAGGCCATTGTCACAAGCGGTGGCGTGTCGATTAATGAAATCAACCAGAAAACAATGGAATCGAAATTGGTAAAAGGTTTGTTCTTTGCAGGTGAAGTCCTTGATGTTGATGCCAATACTGGCGGTTACAATCTGCAGATTGCGTTTTCTACAGGTTGGCTGGCAGGGAAGGACTAATTATTCTTTAGCCTGTCGAATGCTTGCCAGTCGTTGTGTTCTGGTGCGACAAGTTTTTTTTCAAATGGCGACTTGAATTTCTTGAACCATTTCCATGTCACCTCGTTGCCGTCGTATTCGCATTCGTGAGACATTTTGTCGGTTTCCAGGTTGTACATCTGCATGTCGAATGCATGATGGGCGATAGAACTGTTTTCGATAACATAATATGCCGAGAAGAATGCTCCAGCTCCCGCAGGTCCAGAGGCACACAGCACATTTCCGTTTACCGATGCAAACGACTTGAACCAAGTGGTGGCAATTATTTCGAGTTTGTCATTGCCACGGCAGAAGAAAGCGCCATTTTCGCCAGAAGAATCTTTTATCCATAGCTCCTTTATGCCATCGCCATCAAGGTCGATAAGTCCGTATTCGAATGTCATATTTTTGTCGTCGCTATATTCAAGTACAGGGCATTCTTCGTTGAAAAGAGTCAGAATCTCATCATAATGCTGTGAGTAGAACTGCTCATCTGCATTCAGTTTGTTTTGCGCATTTACGAAGGCAGTAGCAAGGATAGCGAGAAAAAATAGCACAATCTTTTTCATGTTATTCTTCTTTTGACATGCAAAGTTTACCAATAATGCTGTTTATCTCGTAAAATGGAGCATCCTTTGGCCATTTCATGTAGCCGTGGGAATCATAGCTCTTGTCGCCGAATCTAACCGACATCGACCAGTTGTCGCCATCGAAGACATCCGGGTCGTAATAATCGCGTTCCCATTTTTGTATCTTTGCATCAACGAGCAGTTTCCCGACCTCCGTAAGTTTTTCGCGTGGCACATTGCTTACGACATGCTCTTTGCATGGGATTGTATCTTCCCTCATCATCAGGAAATTGCATTCCTTTATGCTTGCCGTTACCACTCCGTCCTTTTCGTATATGCTATAGTCGGTTGATTGTCCTGAGTAGCCGTTTCCGATATGGTATTGATAAAATGTTAGGTCTTCGCCATTTAGTCCGTCTCCACTATAGCAGAACGACATGCATGCGCCAAGCAATGCAACAAGTACGACAGTTATCATTGTGTACAAAATCGATTTTTTCATGTAGTCCGAATTTTATATGGTGCAAAGTTAATGAAAATTATTGGAGGTCGGCGAAGTTTTTTGATCGAGAAATCCGCAAAATATTTATTATTTTTGCGATAGTAAATGGATACGGTAAGACAAAATATTGCAGTTGTTTTGGCTGGCGGTAGCGGTCGTAGGATTGGCGGTGACTTGCCCAAGCAGTTTCTGCAGGTTTGCGGACGGCGTATCATCGAATATTCTATTGACGCCTTCGAGAAAAATGCTGGCATTGACGAGATTGCTGTTGTCGTGAACAAGGATTTTGTTCCGATGATGGAAGAAATAAAAGCCACAAATTCGTGGACTAAGCTTAAGCATATCCTTAATGGAGGTAACGAGCGTTATGATTCAAGTATGTCGGCAATTCGGGCATACGTAGGCGTTGATTGCAACCTGATTTTCCACGATGCAGTTCGTCCTATGGTTTCGCAGAGGATAATTTCTGATGTGGTTTCGGCACTCGAAAGCCATAACGCAGTTGCTGTCGCTGTGCCTGCAACCGACACGATTGTTAAGGTTGACGTATCGGGTCGCGTGATAGGCGAAATTTTACAGCGTTCGCTCTTGCGTTGCCAGCAGACACCGCAGGCTTTTCGTTATGAAACAATCGCCGAAGCATATAAGCTTGCTCTTGCAGACCTGAATTTTGTTGCTACCGATGATTGTGGTGTTGTCGCCTGTTATCTTCCCGAAGAGAATATTTTCATTGTCGATGGCGAGGATTCTAATATAAAGGTAACTTATCCAAAAGATTTGAGCTTGTTGGAGAATCTTATTTCAAGAAAGGGTTATTAGGGTAACCATTTTATAGAGCAAAAAGGTTATTGCAATAACCTTTTTTGTTTTATGGGTGGTTTAATATGTCATCCCGACAATCCACAATGGCAGTTTATTGCCTATAGGGAATTCCATCATGTCGGCAAGTATGTAAGAATTAGGCGTGTTTGCTATCTGGTCGAAAGTCTTGTTTTTTCCACCGACTTCAAAAGTGATTTTTCCATCTATAAGGAAATCTCCGTTTGCCTTGCCGTATTCGACAGAGTGTGATGCAGCCAGTTGGTTCACTGCAAAACATTCACGCAATGTGCCTGTCTGGTTTTGCTGCCCGATTGCGTAAAATAGGTTTGGATTGTGTAGATAAATCTTGTCAGGCTTCTGCATCTTAGTTACCGACTTATTGTCGGAGTAGAGTAGGTGGAGCAGTTCGGCGCGGTGCAAACTATCAAGGTAGCTTATCACGGTGTGCTTGTTAAGTTCCAGGTAGTTAGCAAGCTTGACGATGTTCACCTCGAATGGTACATTTTCGGCAAGATACAGCAGCATGGCCTTGATGCGACGCGTGTAAGAGGGTTCTACACCGCAGAATTGTGTCAGTTCTTGCTCGATGATGAAGTTTATTACGTTCTCAATGCGGCTGTAGTATTCGTCTTGGTTGCCGTCGTAAAATGGGTAGTAGCCTACGCGCAGGTACTCCTTGAACATTTTTTGAGGACGGCAGACGGCATTTACTTCCTTGCAGATGTCGTTGGGAGAGGAAAGTATGTCGGACAATTTGCAGATAGGAAGCTTTATTCCCTTGTAAAAACGCAGGAATTCGCGGAACGACAATCCTTCCATTGTGTAGCTAAGCACTCGTCGCGACAGGTCGGCATCGGCGTTTAGTATCTGTATGAGCGAAGAACCGCTGAAAGTAACATGCATGTCGGGGTATAGGTCAATTATCTCCTTTATTTCACGGCTCCACGATGGATATTTGTGTACTTCATCGAGAAACAAGTGTTTGCCGCCCATAAGGTGGAAGTATTCTGCTAGTTCGAGCAGAGTGTGGTTGGCAAAAAACATGCTGTCGAGAGTGCAGTAAAGAGCTTCTCCTGCTTGTTACCCGTATTTCATTTTGATGTATTGGCGGATAAGTGTGGTCTTGCCGACTCCGCGTGATCCGCGAATGGCAACCAGTTGCTTTCCCCAGTCGATGCTGTACATAATTTCGCGTACAATGTCGGTGCTAGTTTGCGAAATCAGTATGTTGTGTTTCTTTAGTAATGTTTCCATCTTTTTCCGTTTTATAGTCCGCAAAGATAATAAAGGTTATTATAATAATCGAATTATTTTACAAAAAGATTATTTAATTAACCATAATTATTATTAAAAAGGTTATTGTAGTAACCTTTTTGTGGCAAGCATATTGATGATGTAAAAATACTAAAGCGATTGTTTTGTGAAATCGGTTCAAATTTTAATTTTTTTTGTAAGTAATCGGTTCATGAGTGAGCCGATAATATTGAAAATTTTAGTATTTTTGAGCCGATTTTTTGTTGACTATTTATGGATTCAGAACGAGAAATACTACAGTTCCTGCATTATCATCCTGAAAGTTCGCGAGATGAGATATTTGCTGGGGTTTCATTTGATGGGAGTGATGCTACATTGAAGAGGAAAATTGCTTCGGCGGTAGATTCCGGATATATTGTTGTCACAGGAAAAGGCAGGGCAACGCGTTATTCGTTATCAGCTTCGGCCCATTTGCTGATGCCTTTGAATCTGGATACATATTTTGCCAAAGATATTGATGAACGCGTAGTACAAAAGGGTTTCAACTTTGACTTGATTAATGAGCAGTTGCCGAAAGTTTCATTGTTTTCGGATGATGAACTTGCAAGGTTAAATGATGCACAGGCGGAATTTTGTAAGCATTTTTCAGAAATGACAGAAGGAGAACAACGGAAGGAGTTTGAGCGGCTGGGTATTGATTTCAGTTGGAAATCTTCGCAAATTGAGGGTAACACGTATTCTTTATTGGAAACCGAGAGACTTTTGCGGGAAAGCAAGACTGCCGATGGAAAATCAAAAGAGGAAGCCGTTATGCTATTGAACCATAAGTATGCATTGCGTTTTATCCTTGATAATCCCGATTATCTTGAAGAACTGACTATAGGTCGAATCGAGGACATTCATACGATTCTTACTCAGGATTTGTCTGTTGATAAGGGAATTCGTCATCGTCGTGTTGGCATCACTGGTACAAATTATCGCCCGCTCGACAATGAGTTCCAGATTCGAGAGGCATTGCATGATATGTGTGTGCTCATAAATAATAGGAACAATGTGTTTGAAAAATCGTTATTGGCCTTGCTTCTTTTAAGTTATATACAGCCATTTATGGATGGAAACAAGAGAACTGCTCGTCTTGTCGCAAATGCGTTGCTGATGGCGAATGGCTATTGCCCAATATCGTTCCGCACAGTTGACTCAATAGATTATAAGAAGGCGGTATTAATATTCTATGAACAGAATAATTTGTACGCATTCAAGGAAATATATATATCGCAGTTTGAATTTGCGGTGAGAGAATATTTTTGATGTTCCAGTTATTTTTTACACTTTATAAACAAGAAATCCTTACATTTCCAAGTTCCACCAATGTGTTCCATTGTAAACCCGTTGGCTTCGAGTTGTGTATTTATAGGTTCTATTCCGTTGTGCGCTTCTCCAATTATTAGGTCGAATTGCTTTATTTGTCCAGTCTTGCAGAGTTCTTCGAAAATGCCGTATTCAGCACCTTCAACATCAATCTTTAGTATTTTGTGAAGTCCCAAGTCGTTTATTTCTGCAAATCTTTTTTCGAATTCGTTAGAAACGCCACAAATCTTTACATCTATGCTTTGTGTCTTAGAATTTTCGGCTACGGCAGAATTGTGGAGTCCTTCAATAGTGCTTACCCCATCGCGACCTGAAATGCTACGAAGTTGAAGTGTCGCATCTTTGTCGCCAATTCCATAGTTGAAAATATTGACTTTGGTACCCTTGTTTTCTAAATATTCATTGTTAAGATTGATGTTATATTTTGCGAAATCAAAAGTTACGGGGTGAGGCTCGTAGCCGTAAATTACTTTGCAGTTCTTTAATGTGCTGAAATATAACGATGTGTAAGCTCTGTTCATGCCAAGGTCAAACAATGCGAATGGCTTGTTTGTGTGCCTTTCTTCAAGTTCATATATTTTTGCACAGAATACTTCGTGGAATATTGCCCAGTAATTGTCAATGGCAACATATATGTTTTCTGGTGTTTTCAATATTACTTTGCCGGACTTTGGGTCGCGTCTTATGTATTTTATTCCGTTTCTGTGCATTGCCGATGCTAAAATATTAGCTCTATGCATATTGCATAGTTCGGAATCGCACTAGAACATTTCGTTTGTGAGTAGGTTGTCAAAGTAAAATAGTTTTAATTTGAGATTCTTAAAGAATTTTGATGGCATAACTATAAGTCTTTATTTTCTATTTGCAAAGGTAGCATAAAATCTAATTCGCACTTACTTTTAATTTTGTAATAATATTTTTGCGAATGCTTAAAATAATGTATATTTGCAACATAATATATTTGATTATGAAAAAACTAGCTTTGATATTGTCATTATTGTTCCTTGTTGCCGTTGTATTTGCACAGGACGTTGTTGTTTCGTTTACAGGTGTTAATGCCAATGGCGGTTACCAGAGGCTCGACAGCGTTGTAATTCATAACTATTCGCAGAGATGGGAGAGGACTGCTGTTTATCCCGACACTATAATGGTTGCAAGAATTACTGACATTGAGAATCATAGCATTGACAATTATATACTTTCATCAAATGTGCCCAATCCGTTCGATGGGAAAACCGAATTTGAACTCTCTGTACATGAAGCTGGCAATGTTTTTGTGTCGGTTTGCGATATGGCAGGACGAAATTATGCAAGTTTTGACGGAAATCTTGATGCTGGAATACATCGTTTCGAGGTTGTGCTTTCTGATCCAGAGGTTTATGTGCTGTCGGCAGTTGCAAATGGCATGACGAGTTCCATCAAGATGGTAAACCTTGGTCGCGGAAATGCAAATTCAATTGCATATAAGGGCTATTCTGTTGAAAGTAAGATTGTCGTCAGTGGAGATTTTAATCTGAACGATGTGATGAGATATACAGGTTATGCTACATATAATGGCGTTTTGCACACAAGTACACCGGTGACTAAAGTGCAGACAGGAAGCGAGAACATCTCTCTTGAATTTGATATTGTTGATTGTTCAACTCCGTCGCTTACCGAAATCAGTGTAGAAAGATGTGTAGCATATACTTTGGGCGGAGAAACTTATACCGAAAGTGGCGATTATGTTCAGACGTTGCACGATGTTAATGGCTGCGACAGTGTCGTACTTTTGCATTTAACTATAACTAACAATGGTGTTCCCGTGTATAGCGAGGTGGAGATAAATACCTGTGCAGACCCATTTGTGTACAATGGTGTTACATATACAGAAAGTGGTGGCTATCAGCAGATTCTTACTGCAGCAAACGGTTGCGACAGCATTGTTTTGTTGTGGCTGCATTTGGGAACTGGTGTATATGATGAGCGCGATGGAAATTCGTATTGCTCAATTATGTATGGTGAGCAGGAGTGGTTGGTGGAAAATATGCGTTATTTGCCTGCTGTAAATCGGGTGAATGAATATTCTGGCTCTGAAGAAATGTATTATGTGTATGGTTATGATGGAAATGATGTTGACGAAGCCAAGAGTAATCCTAATTACATAGAATATGGTGCGTTGTACAATTGGCGAGCAGCATTGTCGGCATGTCCCGCAGGATGGCATTTGCCGAGTGATGCCGAGTGGTCGCAATTTGAAGTGTATCTAGAGAATAATGGTTATAATTTTGACGATTATATTGATACGGATAACGATAGGGAAACGCATAATGTCATTGCTAAGTCCATAGCCACAACAAGCGGATGGGTTGATTGTAATGAGGTGAATACTCCGGGATGGTTGCAGCCAAAGAACAATGAGAGCAGTTTCAATGGTAAGCCAGGTGGTTATAGGTATTATACAAATAATTTTGAAAGGAAGAATGAGCGAACTTTATGGTGGACTTCCACATCGGAATTTGGCTCATCATCAGATAGTAGGGCATGGGATAGAAAACTTGGATATGAACTTGAGGATTTGTGGAAAACACCCAATAATAAGAGTGTAGGATTTAGTGTCAGGTGTGTGCGCGATTAATTTGTTGACATAAATTTATAAATGGCAAGTTTTTATTAATTTTGAGCCGATTAAATTTGTAGCGACAATTTGGATTCAAATTGTTGTCGTTAATATTTGTAATAAAGGACGACTGAGTATGTATACATTGCTTTTTTTGTCTGGAGGTGTAGGTAGCCGAATGCACAATTCGGTGCCTAAGCAGTATATGCTGCTTGCAGGAAAACCTGTAATCATGCACATATTGGAAAGAGTTGACCAGATTGATGAGATTGAAGATGTGGTAGTGGTGTGTGCCAAGGAGTATGAGGCATCTATAAGCCTTATGGTTAAGCAGTACGGCATTCGCAAGAAGGTGACTTATGCGCCGGCTGGTGTTACTCGTCAGGAATCTGTTCGCAATGGTTTGGCAATGGTGCAGAATGAAGATGTTATTGTACATGAGGCTGCACGTCCGTTTGTGAAAGTTGACGATTTTAAGCGGCTGATAGCTGTTGAAGAACGCAATGCTACTTTTGGAGCAAGCATACCCTTTACGGTCCTAAAGGGACATGAATATGTGGAGGGACTTCTTGACCGTTCGGAACTGGTTAATGTGCAGTTGCCGCAGAAGTTCGAGACTTGTTTGCTAAAGGAAGTGCATGAGCGTGCTGCAGCCGAGGGCCGCGAGTTCACTGAGGATGCTGGTATGATATGCTTGTATCATCCCGAAGTGCCAATAAAGGTTTGCGAAGGCATGGACTACGACATAAAACTTACAACCCGTATAGATATGCTTGCAGGAGAGCAGATATACGAGGATATTTTTAGCGGAAGGAGATAAGTATGGCAACATGTATTATTACGGGTGTAGGTTCGGGCATAGGCAAGGCGACTGCGTTGAAACTTGCTACAAAGGGATATTATAGCCATTTTGCATTGATTGGTCGTAATGATGCTGATATGCATGAAACACAGACTGAAATGCAAAAGTACTTGCCAGAAGGCAGTACGCGTCTTTACCACATCGACTTGGCTTATCCCGAACGAATACCGGATTTGGTAGAGAAAATTGATGCCGAAATGGGCGACATTGAGGCCTTGTTGAATATTGCAGGTTATACCGATCCGCAACCGCTTCTGACAACTACATTAGAAAGTTTCGAATTGACATACAAAGTAAATGTATATGCTCCATTCATGTTTATGCGTGAGTGCGTGAAATATATGCGTCAGCGTGGCGGTAAGATTTTGAATGTGGCATCTACTGCAGGAATGACACCGCGTCCAGGTTGGTTGAGCTATGCATCTTCGAAGTCCGCTGTAATTTCCATGTCGGAAACACTTACGGCAGAACTTTCTGAATATGGAATTATGGTTTATTGTGTTTCTCCAGGTCGCTGTGCTACCAAGTTGCGCCGTCGTTTGGCTCCAGATGAGGATCCAACAACCATAATGCAGCCCGAAGAAGTCGCCGATGTGATATGCGACCTTGTCAATCCCAAGGAACATTGCCTTGATGGTCAGAATATTGTTATCCGTAAAAGTGTAAAGAAGTAGATGATGTCTCTGATTGGTACGCTAAAAAAGATGAATGCGGAGTCTCCGCTGCTGTACGATTTGAAGGTTTCGTTCATCTACCACGATATTATTAGGACGCATGTGCCATTTCTATATAGGTCTTGGATTGCCCGCAGTAGGCGTCGCACTATGGAAGGCTTGCGTCGTATGGAAAATAAATCGTGTCGCGAGGTGGCTTTCATTCTTGCTGTGCCAGGAATGTGGAAGCTTGACTATGTGTTCAAAGCAATGCAGGAGAGTGAGGCTTATCATCCGTATGTGGTGATAATACCATATACGGCGTTCAAGGGCTACTCCGATGAAGAGACCATGAAAACCATACGGCGTACCGAGGAATTCGTTAAGAATAAGGGCTTTGAATATGTAATCCCCTATAATGAAAAGAAGGGAAAGTGGGAAGATATAAAAAAGACGCTTGATCCGGATATTGTATTCTTTACTTGTCCATATAAGGACATGGCTCCAATGTACCATGCCTATCATTTTGTCGATAGGCTGACCTGCTATGTGTCGTATGGGTTTACTTCGATGAAGCTTTTTAAAAACAATTTCGACAAGTTGGCAATCAACATAGCAGGTTGTTATTTCCTTGAAACTCCAATGCACAAGAAGTTTGCTGAGCAGTATAGCCATGCTCGCGGGCGCAACTGCTATGTGACGGGTTATCCTGGTTGTGAAATGTACTTGCGCGACGATTATATGCCAAAACAGGTGTGGCGTGAGCAGGAACACCCGAAAAAGCGTATCATCTGGGCTCCGCATCACACCATTGAGGGCACTTTCAGTGTCTCGACTTTCCTCGATGTGTGCGACGTTATGATAGATGTGGCTAAAAAATATGCCGATAAGGTACAGTTTGCCTTTAAACCTCATCAGTTGTTGAAATTCAAGTTGATAGAGGTATGGGGCGAAGAACGTACAAATGCTTATTACAAGCAATGGGAAACAATGTCCAATTGTCAGTTGGAGGAAGGTGACTATGTTGACCTTTTTATCGGTTCCGATGCCATGATGCACGACAGTTGTAGTTTCACGACGGAGTATCTTTATCAGCGCAAACCTGTAATGTATCTTCTAAAGAATAATCCGCAGGAAGTTTTTAATGACTTTGGTATAAAATCGTTTGAACAGCATTATCAGGGGCGTACTCGCGAGGAGATAGAACAATTTATTGAAGATGTTGTGCTTAATGGTAATGATCCAAAGCGAGAGAGCCGTGAAAAGTTTTTCCAAGAGTACCTTGGTCCATATAACGGCGCATTACCATCAGAAAACATCATAAAGGTCATCGAAAGTATGATTGCAGGAGTCGATCCAAATGCATAACATTCTGCATGTCATTGATATATTGGGTTTGATTTGCCAGATTTGAATAGTCCCTTCGTCACATTCTTCCTAAACTTCCACATCCCTTTTGCCGCTTGTAATCTGAATGTAAGTGTGTAGTAAATGGCAAGTTCTATTGTGCCACACCATTTTACAAATTCCTGAAAATAACGCTTGTGCAGGCTTCGCTTTCCTGTGGAAGTGCAGCGTATCCGCTCGCTGATGCCAACACCTAGGCCAACTCGCTCTATGTATTCTTCCGTTGTTCTCGATTCGGGGATTATGTGTACTATTTCAACATCGGGGAAATAGTAGATTTCCATTCCCAAACCTTTTATTTTGAGGAAAATGTCTTTTTCTTCGCCGCCAAGAAGAATGTTTCCGGTACGGCCAAGTTCGGTGTTGAAATAGCCGCTTTTTTCAAGGCATTGCCTTCTGAATCCCATGTTTGCACCTATCGGGTACTTGCGTTTGCCGTATTTTTGCGTCTTGTCGGGGCAGTTGGTTGCCGAAATCAGCGAATACATCCAGCGGTTAAGCCACTTGGGCGGATGTCCTGCTTCGAACCGTGGCGTTATCTTTCCGCCGAAAGCCATCAGGTCTGGCGTATTGTCAAGGTTTGTCTTTAGATTTTTAAGGTAATCGGGCTTTACGACAACATCATCGTCAAGAAATACAATAAAGTCGCCTTTGCTTTCGGTTATGCCTTTGTTGCGGGCATACGAAAGTCCTTGCTTACTTTCGGTGCAGTAGCGGAAATTTACATCGGGAAACTTTGTGGCAAACTGTTTGCTTTTTTCTTCAGTGCTGTCGGTGCTGTTGTTGTTAACGAGTACGATTTCGTATTCGTTGTGCGGAAAGTCGTTGCTGGCGATGCTTTCGAGAGCATCGTATAGGTAGTTGGCTCGGTTGTATGTGCAGACGATTACCGAAATCATAGAATCTTACTCCTTGCTGTCATTCCGTAAGACAAAGCGAACAGCATAAGGTACATTGCTTGTGAGCCTGTCTGTACGGCACCTTTAGCTCGGCGCAGCCAATCTCCTTCTGAAATCGTTTTCATGGGAGATTCCGCATAGCCGAACATTACAACGCTCCCCGTTCCGTATCGCGTGTATGTTTGCCTTGCAGATGTTTTTATGCGCCTTAACATATCGAACAAGTTTGCTCTGTCTTCGGCTTTAAAAAACATTCTGACTTGTGGAATGACTTTTTTATTTATTGAAAGCATAATTTGTGTTTATTGGAAATGTATAACTTTTTTGAACATTTCGGCAACAGCAGTTTCCGAATATTTTTCAAGGAAAATGTTCCTTGAATATTCGTTGAATCTAGGTCGTGGATTCTCAGCAAAATTGTTTAGCACTGCGATAAATTCTTCTGCAGTATTGCACTCGCCACCAACCTTTTTTGTGTCAACATCGTATCCTTCGAAAGCCTCAGTTGTGCCGACTATGTTTTTGCCGTGCATAAGCGATTCGCAGGTCTTTACCTTCATTCCGCTACCCGTAAAAATCGGTAGTACCATAATGTCTGCTTCTGCAAAATACGGTTGCAAGTCGGGAGCATCGCTCACTATTTCAATGTCTTTCAGCAATTCGGGTTCGTCATTTTTCAGTTTCGACATTCCCTTGCCAACGATTTTCATCTTTATCTTTACCGATGGAAGCACATTGCGGACAAACCACATTATGCCATCGTTGTTGGGCTTGAAGTACGAACCGAGAAACATGCAAACGGGAATAGGAGAAGTGTTTGCATCGCTACGCTCGCTATCGGTGAATTTGTCGGCAAGTGCGATTGGGATTGTCGAATCGGAGGTTCTGCCGTACCTTGATTTTATTTCTTGTCCGTCGCGCTCGTTCAAAACGATTATCCTGTCGGAATATTGGCATGAAAAACGGTCGTTGCTGTCGGCGCATCTTACAGCAAAAAGGCGGGTCAGTCCTTTGTTTGCCAACTTGGCTTCAAAGTAAGGCACTTCAACATTATGGAAAAATGTAATCACCTTGCCTTTGTATCCCGACTTTTTTAAATCGCGGGCAATTATTCCGAAAACACTTCTGTCGATAAATACATATTCGTAAGACTTTGCAATTGATACAATGTCCTTAACTCGTTTGGGATTAAGCCCGTAGAAATAGCCGAACAAAGATAGTATTCCGCTTTTGATGATAGTCCAAAGGCTTTTTCTTTTTATTTGCTCGTGGACATAATAGGTTTTTATGTTGTCTTCGCCAAGCAAATCCGACAGGGCGGTGTAGTTGCGCCATGTGCATACTTCTCCGCCTTCGGGGATTCCTTCCGATTTCTTGTAGCGTATGAATAACAGGGGGCTACTCATGGTGTTATTCTTCTTTTGCAACCGTCTTTTTCTTCCTATACTGCAAGAAAATCAACCCAGCAATTCCTAATGCAAGAACCACCGAGAATGCAATCGAAACGGCATCCCAAACTTTGAACATAGGAGCTTCGTTTACAAACTCAATTTTGTGCTGTCCTGCTGGGATTACCATTGCGCGAAGTATGTAGTCTGCACGGAAATATTCTGCTGGCTGACCATCGATATAAGCCTTCCAGTCGGGTTCGTAGTAAATTTCCGAGAATATTGCCAGCTGATCCTTGTTGGAGGATGTGCTGTAAATCAAATAGTCGGGATTGTAAGGTTTCTCGTGTGTCATTTCGATGACAGCGGTTGTGTCTCGCAACAGGTTTTTGCCATCCACAAAGCTTGCAAATCGTTTGTCAATGATTGCAGTGTCGGCAGGTGAGAAGTCGTTGAGTGCGAGAATCTCAGCATTGGCATCATCTACTATCTGGCAAGCATCAACAAACCAAGCATTTCCGAGAGCGGCAGGATTGCGTTGCACCATGCTCGAGCCCTGCTGGTCGGGAACGATGAAGTAGCGCGTATTTAGCATATTGAGCACATTCATGTTCAGTTCGCGAGTCATGTAGAAGTCGATAAGGTCTTGGTAGCGGCGCAACTTTGCTCCGTGGTATCCGCCAATGGAGTGGTGGAATGCCGAGGTGCGCGAGTCGTTGAATGTGCTGGTTGCAAGGTTCATAACACGGAAATCCTTGTCGCCGAAACGCTCTGCTATCAGGTCGATGGTCTTGTCGTTTTCTGTCGGGTTAAGTTGAGCTTCTTTTTTCGATATGTAGCTGTCATCGTTTAGGTAGCGGCGGTCAACTGTCCATAGGTCGAAAACGACTAGCAATGTTATGACTGCGGTTGTTACTGCTAAGGTAACTTTCTGTTTCTTTTCCTTGAAACTGATGGCGAAGAACAATGTTGCGGCCGAAAGCAGAATGAGTATTATTGACCTCCATGAGTCGGCAGAAAACAAGTCTTGTCTGTCCTGAATGAATATTTCTTGGATTTTAGGCCATTGGTCGCCATATTGTGCTGCCATTTGCTCGTCAACTGCACCTGCAAACGAGAACGAACCCGACAAAATCAATACGATGAGGATTATGCCGCAGGTGATTCCTGTAGATGCGTACAAAGCGATTTTTAGCTTTTTCTTGTCGATTTCGTTGCTGAAAATGTTTTTCAGTGCAAGAATTGCCATCATTACCATTGCGACATTGGCAATCACAAGGCTCATTGATGGGGTGCGGAACTTGTTGTACATTGGCAGGTGGTCGAACAGGAATCCGTTGACGCCCATTAGGTTCTTGCCCCACGAAAGTATAATTGCCATGATTGTTATGCCGAGCAGCCACCAGCGTTCAGGTCCTTTTACGATGAAGAGTCCGAGAATGAACAGGAAAACTATTATCGCACCGAAATACACAGGTCCCGATGTGAATGGCTGGTCGCCCCAGTATAGCGGTGCATTCTTGATTTTGAAGTTCTTGTAGGTTTCAGTTGACTTGTCAACTGGTTCGTTTGAACCACCTCCGTAGCTTCCTGGGACAAGCAATGTGTAGGTTTCTCCGATTCCGTAGCTCCAAGCAAAGGCGTAGTCCTTGTTTAGTCCAACCTTGTTCTTGTCATCCGAATGTTCTATGTCGCCTGACAGGGATTCGGGAGTAACTGTTATTTCGGAACCGCCACGCATGGTGTATTTTGCGTATTCCATGTTCATCATCAGCAGGCGGGCGTTGCCACCAACAGCGAATACCGCGCCTATTGCTAGTACGCATATCGCTTTTCCAAACTGCTTGAATGTCTTGTCCTTAATTGTATATATAAGGTAAACGATTCCTAAAATCAGTACCGACAATAATGTGTAATATGTTATTTGTGGGTGGTTGAATGCAATCTGGAAACCAAGTGCAAAAGTGAAAAGTATTCCGCCCCAGATGTATTTCTTTCTCAGTGTCAGTATTATACCGCTGAAAATCGGGGCAACCATAGCTAAAGCCCATGCTTTTGAAATATGCCCTGCCTCAATAATTATTATATTGTAGCTTCCAAGTCCAAAGGCAATTGCTCCAACAAGACTCAGCCACGGATTAACGCCAAGTGCTATAAGGCAGATGTAAAATCCTATGAGATAAAGGAATAGTACACCAATGTTTTCTGACCATCCCAACCAATCGAGGTCGAATATTTCTTTGGCTTTAAAAATGGATTCCTGTGGCTTATTAGTAATCTGGTATGTCGGCATTCCGCTGAACATTGCACTGTTCCAGTGTGTGTAAGTGCCTGTTTCCTTCAGAAAATCCTTCTGCTCCTTTACCATTCCCTGCCAGTTGCGAGTATCGCCCTGATTAAGGACTTTGTTGCTGGTAACTAATTTGTCGAAAAACAGAATGGAAATCAAAAAGAATATTATCACTATTCCTGTGTGAGTCAGAATGTTCTTTACTATTGGTTTCATATCAAAATCTTGTTGTTACAATTGAAATACAAAGGTAATGCTTTTTTGCTTTATTCCGTTAGGTCGGCAATGATTTCACTTATGGGTCTAACCTTGTGGACATGCTCTATTGAAACTCCGGCGCACCAAATGGTTTTATATGTTGCCTTGAAAGCGGAGTTGTAGAGTTTTTTCATTCCAGCCTTCATCATTACTGACTTTGCAAACTTTTTCAGGGCGGAGTTGCCATTGACAAGCCGTTCCCAAATATTGGGTTTATTGCCAATTTGTTGAAGGTATGGAGTATTTATCACTGCCGTGGGACTGCCCGAAAGTTTACGAGTCATTATAATGTCCTTGGCGCCATATTCTACTACGGCTTTCTTGTATTCGTCCGAAACCTTGCATTCTTCGCTGGCGATGAAAATTGTACCGACCGAAACACCTGCAGCACCTATCGAAATTGCATAGTCAACATCCTGCTTGCGGGCGATACCACCAGCATATATAATGGGAGTGTGGCAGTTGGCAACGAGTTCGGGCATCAACTTTTCGGGTGGGAACATTCCAGAATGTCCGCCTGCTTTGCTGTTGACTGCGATAATTGCATCGGCGCCAAGACTTTCGACTTTTTGGGCAAATTTCAGGTCAACTACATCGCAGAAAACTTTGATTCCATTTGCATGTGCTATCTCAATTGCCTGTTTTGGGTTGCCTAGCGATGTTATTATGAAAGCCGGTTTTGCTTCAATAATTTCGGCAAGTTGTTGCTTGTATCGTGTGTTAGATTTGTTGACTACTAGGTTGATGCCGAACGGCTTTGTTGTTTTCTGCTTTATATCGGCAATGGCGTGTGCGAGTTCTCCCTTTTTTCTGTAGTTGGCGGCTGGAATTGCAGCTGTAATGCCACATTCAAGAGCGGCAACAACCATTTCCTCGTTGCTCACGAGGAACATCGGAGCCATAATTATTGGATGTTCAATATTCAGGATGTCGCACAAAGTTGCCATTTTATAATTGCAAGGTATTGTTGTTCTCGTTTTCTGTCGCCTCGAAATAATCGTCAATGAGCAGTTTGTCGCCAGTAGCGGCGGCAACGGCAAGTTGGTCGCAACGGTTGTTGTATGGATTGTCGGCGTGACCTTTTACCCATACGAATCTGACTTTGTGCTGCTTGTATATTCTTATAAACCTAACCCATAGGTCGGGATTCTTTACATTCTTGAAGTTTTTCTTTATCCAGCCCGACAACCAGTTCTGGTTTATGGCATCGGCAACATATTTCGAGTCTGTGTATATGGTTACGATGGAGTTAGGGATTTTAAGCATTTCGAGGGCTGTGATTACGCCAAGCAATTCCATGCGGTTGTTGGTCGTGCGACGAAATCCGCAAGCTACATCCTTGCGGTGTTGTCCGCTCATAAGCACAATGCCGAAACCACCAGGACCAGGGTTTCCTCGTGATGACCCATCTGTATAGATGGTTATTACAGGTGGTTGTGGCGTTTGTTTTTCCTCCGACATTACCTTGCAATAAGAACCTTTTCGGTTACGCGGTGCCCATCAATGTTCATGTTTACGAAATACAGGCCTTCTCTGTAATTGGATACATTGATTTCGATATTGCCTTCACTGCTGTTGCAGTTCTGCATGTCAACCTTCCTGCCAAGCATGTCGTAAATGTCGATGGTAATGTCCTTGCCGTATTCCACTGAGCCAAGGTCAATGTTTACAATGTTGCTTGCAGGGTTAGGGAAGATGCTTATTTCGTGTTCTGCTGCGTAATCCTCAATGTCAACTATGCAAGTTACAGGACGAATTGCAGTCGAGGTTCTAACTCCAAATTTTTCGTATGCAGTGTTCCATGATTCTCCATCGGTGCTTACATACAATGTATTAGACCCAGAGCCACTTCTATTTGGCGCAACGCTAACAACAAACCACTCGCCTTCGCCGCTGGAGTTGGTTCCGTTGTAGTTGATTTTGTATCCTGCGTAGAAAGGTCCATTTACTTCAACGGGGGCATCAAATTCTACAACATAGTTGTAGTTTTCTGGAATGTCGCGCAGATATATCCTTTTTTCTGCCAGAACAGTTTCCGGGTATTGTGAGTTTCCGTCCCATATATAGAATGTGACGGCTGAGTTATAAGAGTTTGTCTGTGATTTAAAAACCGGAACTATAATGGCATCAACCTGTTCGAAGGAGTATTGGTTGAATTTGTCTGCATAGTATTTGGTTCTTTGACCATTGTGTCCGCCGATGTATCCCCACGAACCAGGTACTGTCGGGCTTGTTGGAATTTCGTTTGGACGAATATTGGTTATTGTGTCGCAGTATAGAGGTACAGGACCGGAAAATACCATTATATAGTCTTCCTTAACGAGAGATGTTACTCCGCATTCGTTTGATACAGAGTGGAAAACATCGTAGAATCCTGCAGCATTGTATTCGATGCCGTTGATGATGTTGGCAGTTGCTGCTGTGTGCGGGTATCCGCCTTCAAATTCCCACGACCATGCAGTAGGATTGTTGGTCGATCTGTCTTCGAAATAAACCTTTGTGCCTGAGCGGATAAGTCGCGGAGTTGCGACAAATTCTGCTTCGGGGATTGCAACGCATGGGTCTGTTTCGGCAACTGTGATATAGTTTGCACGGCGCAGGGTATCCATGCCCATGTTGCTCTCAATGACAAGCTCCACATCGTAGGTGCCAGGCATTGGGAAAATTATGCCTGTTGGATTTTGAGCATTGGATGTTGTAGGAACTGCGCCTTCGAAGAACCAGTGCCAGATGTATGGGTTTCCTAAGCTTCTATCGGTGAAGTTTACAGCATCGCCCGGTGCAATGTAAGTTCTGTCAACCATAAAGTTTGCTTCGGGTCTAACTGTAGCTTCGGGTACTACATTGATATAGAAATTTCTGGTTTCCGTATCGCTGTTTCCGTTCATATCGGTGACGGTAAGCTCAACATTGTACTGACCTACATGCGGGTAAGTAATAGGAGTTGGGCGTTCTTCGGTTGACGATGAAGGCAAGCCTCCCTCGAATGTCCATTGGTACGAAGCGAATGGTCCGTTCTGTGATATGCTTGTGAACTGCACAATGCTATTGACAGGAATTGTCGTGTGGTTGGCAGTAAAATCGGCAATAGGCGTTTCGGTGTTTGGAAGAACCGTAATGCATTCGGTTACGACTTCGGTATTGACCATTGCGCCATTCTGCACTTCGAGGATTACTGAATATACACCTGGATGGTAGTAGCAGATGTCCTGAGGGTGTTGTTCGGTGGATGTCGGTGTTTGCGCGCCCTCGAATGTCCACTGCCAGTGTGTGGGATTTCCCGTTGTCATGTCGGTGAAGTAAACACATTCGCCTGCGGTAATTTCGTATGATGATACGAGGAACTGAGCATCGAGTCCTGCCTTTTCATTTCCCTTTTGTGCGAAAGAGTTGCTGCACATTAGTATGACTAATGCTATTATTGCTGTGATTTTCAGTAAGTTTTTCATCTGCAAGAGTTTTTTTGAAAATGAAAATTAAATATCAAACTGCAAATATAATAAAATTTGAAAATTCAATGATTTGAAAATTCAAAAAATCAAAAAATAAACGAATGTTGAGACGCAATGCCTTGCGTCTTTATGTTTGAATTCGCAATGCATTGCGGTTCTTAATTTGTCGATTATCCATTAATTTGCATTATCTTTGCGCAATAAATTATTCTGCCGAATATTGGTGGAAATTTTTTTGTAATTGACTTATGCAAAACAAGTTACTTGACGAAGCGGTACAACAATTCATGTCGTTGCCAGGGATAGGGCGCAAGACGGCACAGCGTTTTGTGCTTCATCTTTTGCGGAAGTCGCTCGAAGATGTGACGAATTTTACATCAACGATACAACGCATGAAGGAGGATACTAAGTTTTGCCGAGTTTGCAACAATATTTCAGAAAATGACATTTGCGAAGTATGCGCTAACCCTCGTCGCGACCAGTCGACAATATGCGTTGTGGAAAATATTAACGATGTGATGGCTATTGAGGCAACTTCGCAATATAATGGTGTGTATCATGTTCTTGGTGGAGTCATTTCGCCAATGGACGGCGTAAGTCCGAGCGATTTGCATATTTTCGACCTTATTGAGCGTGCTTCTTCCGGCAGTATAAACGAAATTATCCTTGCCCTGCCTACAACTATGGAAGGCGAGACTACCAATTATTTCATAAATAAAAAGTTACAGCAGACTGGTGTTAAAGTTTCCGTTATTGCGAAAGGAATTGCGGTAGGAGAGGAACTGCAGTACACCGATGAGGTTACGCTTTCGCAAGCAATAAAGAATAGGAAGCCGTTTGAATAGCTTCGCTGTTTCTATGGGCTACGCCCGTTTCTACGCACCGCTGTTTCTAAATTTCTATGCCAATGGCGTTTATGGGTTTCTATGGGCTGACGCCCGTTTCAATGGCTATCGCCGTTTCTGTTGAGGCGCGCCATGGCACGTCTTTCCAATGGTTTCTGGTTTTCTATGCCTACTTGTGCTGAGCTGCTCACTACGGCGCACTGAGCTTGTCGAAGTGAGCGATGTCGAAGTACGCAGTTTCAAAAAACGGGATGTCATCTTGAACTCGTTTCAAGATCTGATACCGTTTTTTGTGACGCACTATGGCACGTCTTTACAATGGGTTTGCAAGGTTTGCAGTTTGCTGCAACAAAAAAAATCGCCACCCGAATGGATGGCGACTTTTTTTACTTATAGTTTTATTAAAACTACTTTACAACGTTCAGTTTTACAACTTCAGCGTCAACCTTTACGAAGTAGGTTCCGTTTGCGAAGTTTGTAACGTCGATGGTCTGGTTAGCAGCTGCATTTTCGATGCTTGCAACAACCTGACCGAGAGAGTTGATAACAACGATGTCCTTACCTTCAGCGTTAGCAATAGTTACCATGCTGTTTGTTGGGTTAGGATATACTGCGATAGTTTCAGCAATGTTTTCTTCTGCTGCTGTAGCGAATCTCAATTCGAAGTTGTCAACCAAGAACATATAGGTGTCAGCATTTGAAACGCACTGGATACCAATGTAAATTTCTTGTCCTGCATATTCAGCAAGGCTTATTACGATAGTTTCCATGTTTGGATATACTCCATTTGGTTCGCTTGCGTCTCTGAGGAGGGTAGCATTTGCATAGTTTGCAGGTGATTCAGTTATAGCCCATACCTTATATGATTCTGGGTAAGTTGCGCTTCTCTCTGCAACATCAATAGCAACTTCGTTGTTTGCAGTAATTGATAATTTCGGTGAAATTAACCAATCGTTTGCATTGTTATCTTCGCTATAGAAATAGTAACCGATAAGGTCTGTTTCTTCATCATCAGTATAAGTGAAATTAAATGAGTTGCTGTCGTTGTTTGCATCGATAATAGTCCAGCATGCAATAGTTTCGCTAGTTGCTGCGAATGTTTCCTCGAATGGTGCTGCGTGAACTGTAGAGCAGTCGATAGATTCACCTTCCACATCGATTGTTACATTTTCAGCACCTGTTGAAGAAAGAACAACAGTACCAGTGTGTGTGCCAGCTTCGGTTGGGTTGTATCTTACATAGAGGTTGCCACCGTTAGCTGCGATAGTTGCAGTTGCTGCGAAAGTTGTGTTGTCAGCAGATACTTCGAAAGGAGCAGCTGTTGTAGCAGTAATGCCTTCTGTGAGGTTGAAAGCTCTAATTACAGCGATTTCAGCATCTGATGGAGTACCTAAAATAGTATAGAATTCAAGATCATCATCGTCTGTTACAATTTCTGGGTCTGTTGAGCAGCCGTTACCAAGTCTTTCTGCAACGAGAGTAGCACCTGTGAATGAGTCAGGAGTTGTGCTACCAGCTACCTGTGTTCCGTTATAAAGGATTTCAAGGTAAGCAGCACCATCAACCATACCGTCTTCATCTTCGTCTGATACAACAACAGTGTAGCATGCACTTGCATCAACGCAAACATATTCGTTTACTTCGATATTCCACTGCCATCCATTTGTTCTTTCAGCAACGATAGTTGAAGAAAGAGTATTGGTTACAGTCCATGATTGTCCACCCATATTGTCAGTAAATGCGTGGATTCTAATTGTACCATCACCATTGGTTATAGCCAAGGTTGCATTATTGTTGTTTGTGGTTTCGTCACCAGTCAAGTTTACGCTTGCAGTGATGTTGTAAGTACCAACTGTTGAAAGGTCAGCAGTCTGTGCGAATGTGTATTCGTAAGTCTGTGCAGGAGCAACAGAAGCAGTAACAGTTTCGGTTACAGCTGCGCCACCATTGATAGAGTAAGAAACTTCGAAGTTGCTGATAGCAGCACCACCGTTGTTGAGAATGTTGATCTTAATCTCTTCTGCATTGGTTAATGCGCAGGTTGAATAGTCACCGTGAGTAGGAGCTGTGATTTCAGTAATTGCAGCATCGGTGCTTTCGTCAACATAAACTGTCAAATCATCGAGTACGATATAGAACATATCGCTGATGTTGAAGTGAACGAATGCAAGGTAAACTGGACCACCTGCATAAGCAGAAAGGTCAACTGTACGTTCAATCCAATCTGACTGAGGGATAGTTTCTTCGAACAAAGTTACGAAGTCTGCAGTGTTTGTTGTTGTAGATGCGCATACTTTGTAATGTTCGTTTGGCCATGAAGGATCCTGACCTTTGATGAAGTACGAAGCCTTAATGGTTCCGGTTTGTGCAGAAAGATCAATAGCCGGTGAAATAAGCCAGTTGTTTGGTGTTAGTGCACCTTGACCGCTCTGCCATGAAGCAGAAGCGATTGAAAGGGTTCCTGAGTGAGCAGCTCCAGTAGCTGAGTAAACGAACCAATCGTTTCCATCACCGTCTTGGTCAACACTTGTCCATCCGTTTTCAAGTTCACCACTTGTGAATTCGAATCCTTCGGAGAAGATAGTTACATTGTCACGAGTGTTCCTTACTACATTTTCAGTAGTGTTAGCCTTAGGAGCCTTGTATTCTTTACCTGGGGCTACCTTATAAGCCATTTGAACCTGTGCAAAGCTCATAGCTGCTACGAGCATTGCGATCATTAAAATTGTAAACTTTTTCATTTCAATTAAAATTTAAATTATTAAAAGACAAAGATAAGAATGATTTTTGAAATGGGGACAATAATTTTGATATTTTTTATTAACAAAGGAAGATAAGGGTTTGAATATGCTGTTATTCATGTTGGAGGGTGTAGGGGCGTTGCATGCAACGAATCCACACCTTGTTTAAAATGGTTTGAAATGGTTTGGGGTTGTTTCTGGTTGTTGAGACGCAAGGTCTTGCGTCTGTATAATTTTGAAAATGGATGATTTGAGGTGTTTTTTTGTTAGAGATGTTGCGCGCAACATCTGTACTATACGAAAAGGATATTGAGAATTGTTTTGGTATTGCCTTTTAGCCTGCTTGCCTGTTAGCCTTTTCGTACAAAAGGAGATCACGGATAGCAGTCTTCACAACGCTCCCCATTCTGTGTCGCGTGTTATGACTAGCTTCCGAGATGACGGCGAGAGCGCAAATACAGCAAGACGGCGTGGCTGTAAGGCTGTTAGCCTGTTAGTCTGTTAGTCTGTTAGCCTTTTAGACAAAAAAAATCGAGTAGGCCGTAAGCCGAATTCTGTGGCATCCGAAGATGCTGTCTATCATTTATCTGTGCATTCTACCCCTCGGCTCGGGCGGGCAACCCTAAAACGCCGATATACATGAACTTGCAGCTTGCGGGGCGGACGGCTGACGATGTCGCCACCGCCACCGGTGGGCTCTTACTCCACCTTCTCACCTTTACCTTGTCGCCAAGGAAGTCGTTCTCTTCTCCGCTGCCAAGCCTTCGCAGTCTTCTCCTATTTCAGAAGCGCAATGCCCTGTGCTGTCCGGACTTTCCTCATTACATAAATGTAACGCGATAGACTGACCTACTCGGGGGCAAAGATAGTTAAAAGTTGAATGTTGAAAGTTAAAAGTTGAAAAGTTTTGTGGGCTGACGCCCGTTTCTATGTTTCTGGGTTCAATGGGCTGACGCCCGTTTCTGGTTTAAAGTTTAAGGTTCAATGTTCAAGCAACTTGAAACTTAGAAACCAGAAACCTCCTAGTTCGCTACCATGAACTTGATGGCCTTGCGTTTCCTTTGTGCCTTCAGTGTGTCGCCGACAAATACCTTGAGGTAGTAGTAGCCACTGCTGTATTGTGATACATCGATAGTCGTGTCTTGGCTGTTTATGATGCCATTGCCCATAAACTTTCCAAATTCGTTATATATCATGTATTCGTAAATGTCCTTTGTTATGTCGTAGTTTGCCCTGACGGTTATTTGCCCTGTCGATGTCGGATTCGGGAAGATGTCGAATGTAACAATTTCAGGAGTTGGTTCCGGTTCTGGCGTTACTGGTTTTGGCAATACCTTAAGGGTCAAAGTTACAATTGAGTCACAGCCATCCTCGTTTATGAATGTATTTACATAGGTATATTCTCCTGCTGTAGTTATTGTGGCGATTTCGAAGCCGTAGCCATTGTAGTCGGAGTCGACTTCTATGCTGTCGGTAAGTTCGATGTCGTCGATTCTGCCGACTTCGAGGCGAAGTACGACAATGCTGTCGCAGGTGTTTCCAACTGTTCCGGCTGCAAAGAACAAGGTGTCGAATATGATGTTATCGGTACGGTTGGCTATTTCGGAATAGTCAATGTCGAAACCGTAGTTATGGTATTCTTCACCGCCTTCGCAGATATGTTCTGGGATATTCACCTGATAGTGGTCATCAATCATTAGGTTAAGGCTTATTGTGCTGTCGCAACCATGTTGGCTTGTAAGCAGGTGCTGGTATGTGCCTGCCTGGTTTAATTCTTGCCCAAAGAAATTATATGTTGCGCTTTCGCAAATTGTAAGGTCAACGTTTGTGTAATAAGTGTTGTGAACATTTAGGCTCAATTCAACTACAGAGTCGCAACCGTTTGCCAGTGAAATGGAATTGCTGAAGTTGAAAATTCCTGCATTGTTTTGAATTGGCAGGGTAAAGCCGTTCTGGCTGTAGGAGTCGCCCTTGCATATTTCATCGGAAATCTGGTTTGTGATAACGCTTCTGTAATGAACTATGTATGTTTTTGACTTGTCGCCGTGTGTTACTGTTATTGTTGCTGTTTTACCATCTGCCGAAAGATTTGTTGAGTATGATGCGCGTGGCGATGCTGTTGTTGCAGAAATATAGTTTGTGGAACCGCACGGCACATCGACATAATAATCGGTAGTGTTCTGGTTGAAATTAGGAATGTTTGTTCCGTTTACCGTTATTGACGATAGATTGGCATTGTATATAAATTCAATGTCGTCGATATATAGTTCATCGCCGCTATCACCACCCATAGCAATGTAGTTGGTAGAGAATGTAATGAGAATGTACTCTGGTGCGTTTGTTGAACGGCAGGTGTCTCCATCGTATCTAATAGGTGTAGAGTGGCGTTGCCAAGTGCTTCCGTTGTTTGCGAAGTTGTATGACGGAACCATTCCGATAATATGGTTTTTATAATTTGAATCGGTGTTTCCGCCCAGAGGATCCTGAAGGTTGAAATTGTCGTGGATGTATAGATGGCAACAAGCTTGGCTGGTATTGCTATGATTTACGACCTTCGCCCAGAAGACTATTGAATCGGGTTTCGCATTTAGGCGATGGTTGAATTCGTTATCATTTTGTAATGTCCTATTTCCGTTATCAGCACTGCTTGTATTAATTGAAGCGAGTTGCATTTGTCCACTAGTTAGGGCTCCGTTGGCTATAACACCGAGAGCTCCCGTAGAATATATTTTACAAGAATAGTTTCCTGTTGCACCGGATCTTACATCGGTTGAACGTTTGTGTCTAGCTTGTTTTGCAGTACCACATCCAATGCCCAATGGTATAGTGCAATTTGCCGATGGGTATGAGTTCCAACCTGTAGGTTCGCTGTCTTCAGCACCTGGCCAATCTTCGAAGCCTGGGTTTTCTAATTGATATACCTGTGAATATGTGTTTTGTGGGATTGCTAATGCAAAAATTGCAATAATTGCAGTGAAAATAGTGAAATTCTTTATCCTCATTATATAAGCCTTTTAAAATTTCAAGTCGCAAAGGTCTAATAATTTTTTTTAATAATGGTTTTTTTGTGAGAGATTTTTTAACGGGGTGATGTTGAAGAAGAGTGTCACTAGTTGAGACGCAATGAATTGCGCCAGTACGGTTTTTTAAGTTTCTAAGTTTGGCTTACGCCGAGCTAAAGGTTAACTTCGTTGAGGGCTTCGCCGTTCAATGGCTGACGCCGTTTATAAGTTTGGGGCTAACAGGCTTGCAGGCTAACAGCCAAAATATCTTGCTGTCGGGCTGTTTAGCTGTCTTGCTGATAAGCTTTCTGCCTGTTGGCCTTTTTGCCCATTATTCATTGTTAATTCGTAAATCGTAATTCGTCAATCTAAAATATTATTGTATTTTTGTGAAAAGTTTAAATCATGAAGACAAAAGAAGAAATTGTAAGCGACTGGCTTCCGAGATATACAGGAAAGACATTGGAAAGTTTCGGCGAATATATACTGCTGACTAACTTCCAGTTGTATGTTGATTTGTTTGCCGAATGGAACAATGTTCCCGTAGAAGGACTTGACCGAAATATGCCTAGTGCTACTGTTGACGGTATTACCATAATAAATTTTGGTATGGGAAGTCCGAATGCAGCAATAATAATGGATTTGCTTAGCGCTGTTTCGCCTAAGGCAGTACTGTTTCTTGGCAAGTGCGGTGGTTTGAAGGCAAAAAATAAGCTTGGCGATTTGATTTTGCCGATTGCTGCAATCCGTAGCGAAGGTACATCAAACGACTATCTGCCACCCGAAGTTCCTGCATTGCCGGCATTTATGCTTCAGCGTGCCGTGTCAACATCCATAAGGGACAATGGACACGACTATTGGACAGGAACGGTGTTTACAACAAACCGCAGGGTATGGGAATACGACGAGCGTTTCAAGAAATACCTTATCAAGACGCGCGCGATGGCTGTAGATATGGAGACGGCAACAATATTTATAGTAGGTTTTGCCAATGAAATTCCATGCGGAGCCTTGTTGCTCGTAAGCGATCAACCTATGGTGTCGTCGGGAGTGAAGACCGAAGCAAGCGACAAGAAGGTTACCGAGCAGTTCGTTCATGACCATTTAAAAATAGGTATAGATTCATTGAGGATAATTAAACGAGGTGGTTCGTCTGTGAAACATTTGAAATTTTAAGGGACGATGCATGCATCGTCCGTGCATATCAAATATAAAAAATATGGAGGATTTTTGATGAGAAGATTTGTTTTTGCATTGTTGTTGCTTGCCGCTAGTGCAGGTTGCTTCGCGCAAAGCGACGGCGAGAAGTCGAAGATTGCGGAAATCCGCAAGATGTACAACAACGAGATGGAATGGATTAATATAATGCTTGGCGATGAAACTATTCCGGATGACTATATTACGGCAAAAGTAAGGCACAACCTTGCGGGATCAGGTCAGGCAGATGAAACAATAGAATTCTTTTTCAATGATGATTTTGATGAGGATCTTGGCGAATATGTTTCGTCTTTGGATTTTGTGCGCAAGACGACCGTGTACACCATAGCGGAGGGCAAGTCGTATGAGGAGTTTTTGTATGACGATGCTGGTTTTCCAGCCTTCTATTATGCAAGTTTCACGACCTATCTAAAAGATGGGGAACATTATGCGGAAAAGTATGTTGAGATTCGTGCATACTACGACAAGGGCGTGCAGTTTCATGTCATTTGCAAGGTCGGAAACGACAAGTCGTCGCTGAAGGAAGTACCACTTACAGAAGAACTGGATGAATATCTTTTTAGGGGTTTTTTGCAGTTCGGAAAATTGAAGGATGCGCTGAATGGCATATTGAACTAAATGTTATAATTCAATAGAATTTGCCAATTTTCTAAAGGCATCCAAGCATTTTTTCTCGTCACCATACGAAATTCCTGTTATCACAAAGTATCTGTCCTTGTCGAAAAGCACAAGCTGGTAGATGAATTCTGTTTTCAGGAACTTGCTCACACCGTTTGCATATATTTCGTAGCCAGAAAGTTTTCCTGTGCTGTACTTTTGGGGTTCGAGTTTGCTGTTTTCGTCCCAAGTGAGCGGATATAGTTTTATGCGATGCATGCAGATGTCTTTCTTTTGTTCTTCGGTGAGTTGCAATCCGTTGTGAGTCTCGTGTATTGTCACCGAGGTCATGTCGTCGGTTTTCGATGGAATGTTACCATCGTCGGTGAATGTGCGGGTGTCGCCCATTGGAGGACATTCGATAAGGCCGGTGCCTTCAAGGTTTACTTTGTATGTAAATGACTCGCTGATGGGTTTTGATTCCATTTTTGGGTCGAAAATTATACTAAGCAGCGAGTTGGTGATTTCGATGTTCAGGTTGTTTTGTATAGGCTTTGGCGTTGACCCCATGACAAGGTAGGTTTGTGAGCAGTTACCTATAATTAATATAGACACGGCAAGTTCCTTTTCGTTGATGTACTGGTCGCCATCTATCATCATGGCATCGAAACCGTTGATTTTGAAAAATGTTTCCTTCTTTACCACAATGCCCGCCTGAAACATCGATTTCTTGTCGAATGTGTAGAAATTACGGTTTACATCGCCATCGAGTTCCTGCACCGAAATATAACTTTGCGCTAGCGTGTGCTCGTATGTTGTAGCATTGCGACGGGTGAAACCTTGTGGCAGTTTTATTTTAAGTTTTGTGGTTTCAAAAGCGGTATATTCTTTAGAGTCGATGTTTGTTATTTCAATGGCTTTTGAGTTAATGCCCTGACAAACAACGGCTAAGCTTGCAAGAATAAATAATATGACAAGAATAATCCTGTTCATTTGCGAAAAAAAATTTTTCAAATTTAATAATAATGTGTTATTTCGTAAAAAATTTTTGAACGATGAATTTCAAATTCGGCATATTATCGGCGGTAATTTCCATGCTAATGCTTTGTCATAATTTGTATGCGTTTGATTTTGAGCGTGATACTGTAGCATGCGTTGATCGAGTATATGGAAAGAACTTGAAAACCGTGCGTATGCATTTGCAGGACTGGGAAGTTTCGTATCCAGTGATGGAACTATACGGTGAGGTCGGACTTGAATTTTCATTTGACCAGATTGAATCGCAACCGCAGAATTATTACTATACCGTCATGCATTGCACCTACGACTGGAAGCCTTCGAATTTGATGTTTGTCGATTATGCTGATGGTTTTGATGAGAATGAAATTCGAAACTACGAGGAATCGCAGAGTACATACGTGCAATATACGCATTTTTCGCTAAACCTGCCAAACGATGATTTGCAACTGAAACTTTCTGGAAACTATTTGCTTATTGTATTTGTAAAAGAGCCTGAGGAAATAATTGTGTGTACTAAACGTTTTATGGTTTACGAAAATCTTGTGACGGTTGAGGGGCGAGTTAATTCCAATGTGTTTGGTGAGTTTAAAAAGGAGTACCAGAAGGTTGATTTCGAGATAATACCGAAGAAATATCCAATCTATAATCCGCTCGAAGAACTGAAGGTTACGCTTGTGCAGAATTTCCAGTGCGATGAGTCATACACCGAAATGCAACCTTCGTTTGTCGGCAACGATTCGTATATTTTCAATTGGGAGGACAAATATCTGTTTAATGCAGGAAACGAGTACAGGCATTTCAATTTCAATAATCTGGAGCTAAATTCGGAATATGTTGAGCATATTGAGTATCGCAAACCGTACTATTACATCGACCTTGTGCCAGGAAAATCGAAGTATTTCGAGCCTTATGCAAGCGACGAGGATATAAATGGAGGTTACATAATAAAGACCAACAGACGCAACAACAATAATTTCCCGGAAATCCAGTCGGAGTATGCCATTGTGCGTTTTCGACTGAACAATCCTTCGATGCTTGGCGGTGCTAGTGTCTATCTGTATGGTGCGCTTACCAATTATGAGCTTTCGTCGCAATATAAGATGAAATATAACATGGAGGCACATTGCTACGAATTGCTTATGTTTCTCAAGCAAGGATACTATAACTATAGGTACGTTGTTGTTCCGGAGGGAGAAGGTGCTGGGATGGACAGGTTTTTCTTCGAAGGAAGCCACAAGCAGACCGAAAACGACTATTTGTTGTTTGTGTATCACCGCAATCCGAGTGAATCGTACGACAGGTTGATAAATTACACGAAATTCAATAGCAGAAATTAGATGGCTGACGCCTGTTTGATGGGCTAAAGCCCGTTTCAAGTAGAATCGCGCCATGGCACGATTCTATAAGATGAAAATGATTGTATTGGCGCAATGCGTTGCGCCGATTGAGACGCAAAATTTTGCGTCTGTACAATAGAATATATTAATTGTGTTTCATAGGCAACGGTCTGTTTGTCCCAAAATCCTTTCTTCTCAAAAAAAATCTTTGCCATAAAGAAAAATAGTTGTATTTTTGCATCGCAAATGCCCAAGTGGCGGAATTGGTAGACGCGCTGGTTTCAGGGACCAGTGTTCGCAAGGACGTGCAGGTTCGAGCCCTGTCTCGGGCACAGAAAGACGGATTCCGTCTTTTTTTTTGTTTTGTGTATTTTGTTGAAAATCATGCGGATAGTAACTTTTTAAACATTTTGTGTTTGAACTTTTCCTTGAAAAAACTGCGTAACTGATTGAAAATACATATTTTTACAGTTTAACTTTAAATGCTATGCGAAAAATTATCGCTATAATATTTACCCTTATGCTGGCTGTGGCGCTATTCGATTCGTGCGGCAGATACGAGAACGGACCTGCCTTCTCGTTAAGGTCGGCAAAGTCGAGGTTAATTGGCGAGTGGTATCTCACGGATTTGTTAGTCAACGACAAGCATGAGCAAGCGCTGTTTGATAAGGAGTCGTCGTCGGTTGTAATATTGAATTATGACGGAACTTTTTCGTATTCGATGCCGGTGGTAAGATCGTTGAACGAAAGGTCGGGTTTGTGGTCGTTTGGCGAAGACAAGACAGAGCTAATTCTTACTGAAGTGGATTCTATAAATGGGAATAGCGAGCGCAACTACAAGATAACACGTTTGTCGAGTTCGGAAATGTGGTTGGTTAACGGTAGCGAGGAATATTCGGGATACGATGACCTTATTGAACGCCATTTTGAAAAGAAACAAGATTAAAATACAATAGCTATGAAAAACCGTATTTGTTTAATTGTCGTTTTGACACTAGTATTTGGGTTGTTTTTTTCTTCCTGCAAGAAATATGAAGAGGATTATGGACTGATGCTCAAGTCTCCTAAAGGTCGTCTGGTAGGCACATGGAAGATTACGCAGATTGATTCGGATACCATGTCGATAAAAATGTCTGATTATGCAATGTTTGGCGAGTTGCAGATGACTTTTAAGAAGGATGAGACAGGTTCTATAAAGTTCAAGGACAATGGTTTGGGCGAAATGCTAGGGAATATCGACTGGGATGAACTTATGGGCGAAATGCAGGATTCGACATATACCGATAGCATTGACTATGGATCTGGAGACCTTGACTTCACTTCTCTTTTGAGTACCGAGACCGAGTTTAAATGGGCTTTCGATGACAAGAAGGAATATCTGAAATTCAGCATGTACGACTCTACGTCAAGCGCATACGTCAATGTTGCCGACATGAAAATCCTTTCGCTTTGCAAATCGGACTGCAAGTTCCGCTACGAAGAAGATTCTACTAGGGTGGATGTTTCGATGCAGAAATAAATTTTCACATTTGCATTAAGGATATTTTGAAAAATACTGTGGCTTTCTATCTTCCAGTTGTAGATAGGAAGCCACAATTGTTTATGAGTTTGATAATTTCGTGATAATATAATCGTATTAGTTGCGTATATTCCAACCTATCACAACTTTTGGTTAAAACCAGCCGCACTTTTCATCATTTGTGGGGATTGTGTACCTATCGCGATAGGCGTACTTTTGCAAAACCAAAGTTAATTTACATTTATTTACACAAACTCAAAAAACGATGAACAAACTATCATTTCAATAAAAACTGAATTTTATAAGGCATACAAATCATCGTAAAAAATAGGCTGTATCGTGAGATGCAGCCTGTTTTTTTTGTGCACTATTATTTATTTCATTCGCGATTACAAAAAAATATATCTTTGTACCACAAACAACAAATAAATATAGCTATGAGCAACAAGATGATGCAACAACTGATTGCTGATTATTTCAAGACACAGCCAATACGCAAAGCATGGTTGTTCGGTTCGTTTGCCCGTGGCGAAGAAACCCCATTGAGCGATGTTGACCTACTTGTGCAATACGATGATGAAGGAATAAGTCTGCTTAAGCACGCCGCAATGATATGTGAACTGGAAGAAATTCTTGACCGCCCTGTTGACATAGTTCCAGAAGGAACCTTGTATCCAAGAATAGCCCAAAGTATCAACCAAGACAAAATACTGATATATGCAAAAAACTCTTTTATACCTCACAAACAAATAGCACACGACCATACCAATAAGAAAACAAACGAACAAGTAATTTACGAATCAGCAGTCCATAAGAATCTTATCCAAACCGCAACCAGAATGAAGTCACTTGGCTACGAAACAAACGAAATTTGCAAGATTACAGGTTTGAGCAAGGACGAAATCGAAGGTTTGATTTAACAATATAGATTATTCGTGTTTTTTTTGTGCTTTTAAGATGGTGTTGTCTGTTCTGGAAAAGCAAAATATTTTTTAATAAAAACTGGCTGTATCGTGAGATGCAGCCTGTTTTTTTTCGTGGGTTACTTTAATTCTTTCAGCATTTCTATTGCTTTTGGGTCTCCTTGTTCTGCTGCCTTTGTTAGCCATTTCACACATTCTGCAAGGTCTTTGTTGACACCATCGCCATACTTGTAGAACATTGCAATATTAAATTGTGCTTCGTGCATTCCCTGTTCCGCAGCTTTGATGTACCATTCGGCAGCTTTTTCATAATTCTGCTCAATGCCTTCACCACACTCATAACATACACCTAGATAAAATTGAGCATTCATGTTGCCTTGTTCTGCAGCTTTGGTGAACCATTCTACCGCTTTCTCAAGGTCAATCTCTACGCCTTCTCCCTTTCTATAGCACATTGCCAGTATTTGTTGAGACTTGGCAATTCCTTGCTCTGCCGCTTTGCTAAATAATTCGAACGCCTTTTGGTAATCTTTGCTTATGCCATCGCCGTATTTATAACAACAAGCAAGATTGTGTTGCGCCTCCGAATCTCCTTGTTCAGCCGCTTTAGAAAACCATTCAAAAGCCTTCTTGCGATTTTTTCTGACACCTTCACCAAACATATAACTTAAACCAAGATTATTCTGGGCTACTGAATATCCTTGCTTTGCGGCTTTTGTGTACCATACCACAGCTTTCGACGAATTTTTTTCAACACAGTATCCATTATCATAACAAAAGCCTACCTCATTTTGTACCACATAATCACCTTGTTCTGCGGCCTTAGTGAACCATTCTACGGCTTTTGCATAATCCTGCTTTACGCCATCACCGTATTTATAACAATAACCAAGATTGCATTGTGCACCCAATGACCCTTGTTCTGCGGACTTTGTGTACCATTCAACAGCTTTCTCAAGATTTATCTCTACGCCTTTGCCTTTTTTATAACATACAGCAAGATTATTCTGCGCTCCTGCATATCCCTGTTCGGCAGCTTTGGTGTACCATTCTACTGTTTTAGTTAAATCTTTTTCCACGCCATCGCCTTTTTCGTAGCGGCGGGCCAGTGTGAATTGAGCCTTAACATCTCCTTGTTCCGCCAATTCCCTTAGTTCTTCAAACGGTAATTTTGAATATTGAACTTCCTTCTGTTGTTTTTCTTCCATAATTCTAAATTTTATATTCCACGATATGCAATGAGTGGACATCTCTTGACTGGTCAAAAATCCCTCATCTCACAACCCAAGTCGTACAATTTAGCAAACCGCCTTCCTTGGCAACATCGTTGTAGTCGATTGTTTCAATTATCTTGTTCGGAAATGTCCTTTGTAAGATTTCAAGAACTTGTCTGTCTTCGTCCCGATTAAATATCGGCATCACAATCAAATCATTAACTTCCAAATAGTTCACATATATTCCAATCGCACTGTCAGGATGTTTCGGGTCTTTGATGTCAGTTATGAATGGCACATCAATGTAAGTAAGATTGTATGTGTCAATGACTTTTTGCATTCCTTTCTGCCAATATTTGTATTCGTATGCCAATTTGTTTCCCAGAATAGTGTTTCTGTCCACAAACCTTACCATACCATCGGCGTGACCAGTATAATCTCCTTTTTGCGCAGGTATGATAATAATATCGCATTCAAGCAGTTTCGATAGTTCGTTTATCAGAGAATCCTTTTTATAATTTGGATTTTCGGAGAAAATTCTGTCCGACAATATTGCCCTGCCATCACAGATAAGAACATTTCCACCGTCCAAGTTTATGTCCGAAAATGTAGCTTTGATATTATTCAACCGGCAAACTTCTTTCACATCGGAACGCGAATCTTCCCATTCCTTTTCGCCTTTCAAATAGCTTGGTTCGTACCGGAACTGTATAAACTTTCCCGATTCAGTTTGTACCGGCATATAGTCGCGGCACCAAATATCTTTAGTGCCTTTAATAAACGAGTATTTCACATGGTGCTTTTCGAGAATGGCAATCAAATTCTTGCAAGTTTCTGGGTATTTGTCCATTAGCAGTTCCGACAAATAGACGGTTTGCTCGTTGTGCAGGTTGTTGTCTTTCATTTCAAACATAGGTTCATTTTTTAAGTTGTTTTTTTTAAAATCGTTATTAGTTGCTGCTTCTGTGGATATGAAACAGACGATAATTCCAATTAGTAATCCGAATGTAATTCTCATTTTCTTCTTACTTTACTGGTATCACAGCAGCGGATTCATCTAAAAAAGCACCGGGGATTTGCTCCACGAAATCATATATTGTATTAACGATAAATTCTAACTTGTCGTAAGGGTATATTATATTGGCAGACTCCAGATGCTTGTTTATGGAACGACATGTGTCCTCAAAGTCCGCATAGTTGCCAAAACCAACTTCAAAGTCCCAGTAGTAAGCGAATCCATCGTTAATGGCATCCCATATTTCATCGGGAAGTTCAAAATCAATCTTGCTTAATACTACCTTATGTAAGACTGGTTCCGTAAAAGCATTTTCCATTAATGGCGATATTATTTCAAAATTCTTTGTTTCCATGGCGGTTTTTGTGTTTTCGTTATTGGATATTGTTGACGGTACGATTGTATGTGACTATTTGCAAAATCTTTTATAATACCTTATTATTTTCTTTGGTGACTTTTTGGTATAATCCCAAGTTGCATTTTCAAATATTTCTTTACAATTATCTTTGCTTGTATATTTTTCAAATAGTTTCTTGTCGTAGAAGCACAATGGTAAATCTTTTGATTTATCCTTGTATTCAATGCCATATCGTTCAATAGGTACTCCAATGTCGCACTTTTCTTTTTTCGTTGAAACTAATTTTGGCATTCTTTCAGATTTTGAACAAGCATTCAAAATTTCGAGCATACATACAGATGGCCCTGTAATATATTTCCCCTGATTGTCTTTCAAGCTTCTAATCAAAATGCCGCCAAAAATACCATTGTCAAACATGCTATCAAAACAAATATCTACACCACTATAATGGAAAAATAAATCTCCAACTTTTTTGTCTGTTCTAGGATATGTTCTTTTGTTCCATTCGGCATTAAAGTTTTCTTTGTCATAATAGTAGAACTCAATCTCAGCAAAATAGTATTCTAAGCCATTGCAGTCAATACAATATTCGTTAAATAACTTTTTAGCAATATCACCAAAAGTTTTCTGTACATCACTTGAATCCTTGAACAGATTCTTTAAAAAATCAAAATTTTCTGTCATAGTTGTAAAATTTTTAAATGTTCCACTCCGCAAAAGTCTTTCAAAAAATCCGAACTGCCAAATCTTTTATGTTAAATTTATGTTAAAATACGTTTAATATGTATGGAATAATTTTATTTAATATTTTAAAATTGTAATTTAATAAAAATATTATTTAATAAATAATATTCGTATTTCTGCCCTACGATTCTGCTTATTTCGCCCTTCGCCAGGCTCTGGGAGCGAAACTCAGTACACCGCATGGGGCGAATTGCAATAAAATCACAGCCATCAAGTTGCCACCGTCCATTCTCCCTTTGTTGATAAAAACAAAAAAATCAATTCGCCCCCAAATGCTTTTTTTACTAATTTTACAGCCATATTTTTAAATGTATAACGCTATGATTACAAAGGAAGAATTTCAGAAGTTAATATTGCAGGGTATTCCCGACACACTGCCGGAACCTGCTGTGTATGAACCCGAAATAAATCACGCACCTATAAGGAAGCAGATTCTTACAAACGATGAAAAGAAACTGGCAATCAGGAACGCTCTCCGCTATTTCCCGGCTAAATTCCACAAGACTCTCGCTCCAGAATTCAAGAACGAGTTGGAAACCTACGGCAGAATCTATATGTACCGCTTCCGCCCGAAATACAAGATTTTCGCACGCGACATAACCTGGTTCCCCCACAAGAGCACTCAGGCTGCTGCAATTATGCTTATGATTTCCAATAACTTGGATTATGCCGTCGCTCAGCATCCGCACGAACTTATCACCTACGGTGGAAATGGCGCAGTTTTCCAGAACTGGGCTCAGTACCTGCTTACTATGCAGTATCTTGCAAATATGACCGACGAACAGACTTTGGTTATGTATTCTGGTCACCCGATGGGACTTTATCCGTCGCACAAGGATGCTCCGCGCGTTGTGGTAACCAACGGTATGGTAATTCCAAACTACTCGAAGCCAGACCACTGGGAGAAATTCAACGCAATGGGCGTTTCGCAGTACGGACAGATGACAGCAGGCTCGTATATGTATATAGGTCCGCAGGGTATCGTTCACGGAACAACCATCACGGTGCTCAACGCTTGCCGTAAGATTGCAAAGCATGGCGAAGGTCCCGAAGGCCGTCTGTTTGTAACTGCTGGTCTTGGCGGTATGAGCGGTGCTCAGCCAAAGGCTGCAAATATTGCAGGTGTGGTAAGCATCTGTGCCGAAATCAACCCCAAGGCTGCCAACAAGCGCTTCGAGCAGGGCTGGGTTGACGAAATCATCGACGATGTTGACAAGGCTATCGATACCGCTCTCGAATGGCAGAAGAAGAAACAGGCTCACTCGATTGCATATCTTGGCAATGTCGTTGACTTGTGGGAACGCCTTGCCTCTCGCGGCATAAAAGTTGACCTCGGCAGCGACCAGACTTCGCTTCACAATCCGTGGGCTGGCGGTTACTATCCAGTAGGACTTTCGTACGAGCAGTCAATCGAAATGATGGCTCATAGTCCCGAAAAGTTCAAGGAAGCAGTTCAGGCTTCGTTGAGAAGGCAGGTTGATGCAATAAACAAGCTCACCGCCAAGGGAATGTACTTCTTCGACTACGGAAATGCCTTCCTGCTCGAAAGTTCGCGCGCAGGTGCCGACATTATGGCTCCCAATGGCATCGACTTCCGCTATCCGTCGTATGTTCAGGATATTATGGGACCTATGTGCTTCGACTACGGTTTCGGTCCGTTCCGCTGGGTTTGCACATCGAGCCTTCCCGAAGATTTGGAAGTCACCGACAACCTTGCAATGCAGGTTTTGGAAGACATCGCAAAGGACGCTCCTGCAGAAATTTCACAGCAGATGCGCGACAATATCCGCTGGATTAGCGAGGCTAAGAAGAACAAGCTTGTTGTTGGTTCGCAGGCTCGTATCCTTTACGCCGATGCCGAAGGTCGTATCAAGATTGCAAAGGCATTCAACGATGCTATCCGCGACGGTCGCCTGAAACAGCCCGTTGTGCTTGGTCGCGACCACCACGATGTTTCGGGTACCGACTCTCCGTTCCGCGAGACTTCCAACATCTACGATGGCAGTAAGTTCACAGCCGACATGGCAATCCAGAATGTAATCGGTGACTCGTTCCGCGGTGCAACCTGGGTTTCAATCCACAACGGCGGTGGAGTTGGCTGGGGCGAAGTTATCAATGGTGGCTTCGGAATGGTTCTCGACGGCAGCGCCGAGGCCGAGCGTCGCCTGAAGCTGATGCTTCTGTGGGATGTCAACAACGGAATCAGCCGCCGCAGCTGGGCACGCAACGAGGGCGCAATGTTTGCCATCAAGCGCGCTATGGAGGAATATCCCGAAATGAAGGTCACGGTTCCGAATCTGGCTGACGACGATTTGATAAATTCGTTGTATTAAAAATATTGGTTTTCGGCTGTGCTTAGAAGTGCAGCCGAAAACTTTTTATAGAACGATAGGATTCTCTAATCAAAACATATATTATGAAACAATATACCCGTATATTAATAGCGTTTACACTTCTAATATTAAGTGGTGACGTATTTGCACAAAATCTTTTCGACAGGGCAAAGTTGGACAATTACTTCGATAAACTTGAAGAAAACAACAAGTTTATGGGAAGTGTTGCCGTTGCGAAGAACGGTGAGATTATCTACACAAAAGCAATCGGCTATGCTGATGTCGAAAACAAGGTTAAAGCAACCGAAAAATCCAAATATAGAATCGGTTCTGCCTCGAAATCGTTTACGGCTGTTCTGGTTTTGAAGGCTGTTGAAGAAAAGAAAATAGACCTTGACCAAACTATTGACAAATGGTTTCCTACAATAGCAAATTCACAGAAAATAACTGTAAGGCATTTGCTAAGTCATAGGAGCGGAATACACGATTTTACACACGACGATGACTATCTGGATTGGTGTACGCAGCCAAAGACAGAAAAAGAAATGCTGGCGATTATCGAAAAAGGCGGCAGCGATTTTGAGCCCGACAGCAAGTCCGACTACAGCAATTCGAACTATGTGTTATTGACCTACATACTTGAAAAGACTTTCTCGAAACCATATTCCGACTTGTTGCAGGAATACATTGTCAAGCCAATTGGTCTGACCGACACATATATTTTTGGAAAAACCAACCCGAACAACAACGAATGCAGGTCATACCGCTTCTTGGGTTCTTGGAAGGTAGAAAACGAAACAGACTGGACTGTTCCGATGGGTGCGGGTGCAATAGTGTCAACGCCTACCGACTTGACAAAATTCGCTGACGCTTTGTTTGGTGGAAGGCTTCTGACTGATGAAAGTCTCAAAATAATGAAAACCATTAAGGACGACTATGGTCTCGGGCTGTTCGAGATTCCTTTTGGCGATAACATTGGTTTGGGACACACGGGGGCAATAGATGGTTTTGTTTCTGTTTATTCGCATTTTGACGACGGAAATATTTCGTATGCCATGACTTCTAACGGGCGTAATTTTAAAATCGGAGATATTAAAAAGGCGGTTTTAAGCGCAGTTTACGGCAAACCTTACGAATTACCAGAATTCTATAATGTGGCTTCTGAGGATTTGGACATTTATTTGGGCGTGTATGTTTCCAAGAAAATTGGTTTGGATTTTATTGTCACAAAAGAAGGAAACACATTGATTGGGCAGATTGGAGATGATGCTTTTTCGTTTGAGGCAGTTGACAAGGACAAATTTAAGTGCGACCAGTTAGGTGCAAAATTTGAATTTAATCCGAAAAAGAATACAATGACTTTATTCCAGAATGGAGCGAAATTAGTTTTACGAAAGAAAATGTAATATCTAGAAATGAAGGACACGGTTTCAAATCTGGGATGACGATTTGATTAACTCGTTGTATTAACAAGCAATTTCCACATTTAATACATATTTCCGCAATTCAGGCAGGGGCTTGGGTTGCGGAAAATTTTTTCTGAAAACACAAATTCAGAAATTGTCAGCCTTTGTCATATTTACATTCGTTTTAGTAGCAAATATATTTTTATAATCTTCCTCATTATTATAAGTTTGTCTTTATGCTAATTATTGTTGAATTTGACAATAGTAATTTTAGTAAATTTGCAAAGTATCATAAAGAATACAATAATTATTGACAAGGGTTAACAAATATAATTATGAATAGGATAACAACGATAATTGGTGCTGGTGCTCCTTTAGATTTTGATTATGAATCAGTAAAAATAATGCGTCCGTCCACATATAACATAACTAAAGAAATAATAAATAATTACGATTTAATTGATGTCGAAAATATCAATAAAACAAAAACGTCTGATTTAGTAAAAGAAATATACGATTGTTTAGAAAAGCAATATCCTGTTATTGAAAACTGGAAGGAGGAAGATGATAACAAAGAGACTATAATTAATTTTGAGATGATATTTCATGTGTTAGAATCATTATATGCCTATGGTTCAGTATGGTCTAAAACATGTAAGAATCCTAGTATTTATCCAATTTTTGCTCCCTTTATTAAACCGTCCATAATATTCGACAAAAATGATATACGTCAAATACTTGACATTTTCACTATTAGAATTATGGATATCATCAATTCTTATAATAAGTATTTTGCAAAGGAGAAAGAAAATAAAGAAAAATGGTATTATAAGTTTTTCTCAAGAAAAAAAGTTATATGGGATATTTTCAATCTTAATTATGACACTACGATTGAAACTTGCATAAATAACTACAAAGATGGCTTTGAACGACTTGATGACGAGAATTTTATGAAGTTCAATCCTAAAATTTTATGGGATTCAGAAACTTCTACAATAAATCATCTACATGGTTGTATTAATTACTATTTTGATTCGTATAAAGACATCAATAAAGATATTTTCAATAGTGGTTTCTATGACCTTTACAAATATAATAGTTATGATAAAGTGAGAGGTATGATACTAGGAAGAGGTCGTAGTTATCCATCAAACCAAACTGGAGAAAGTTACTATCCCTCACCCATTATAACAGGATTAAGAAAAACTGATAAGGTAACCAATTTCCCACTTGGTTTCTATTATGGGAATTTATTAAAATCAATAATAAATAACAATGTGTTGGTGATAATTGGCTATTCTTTTGGTGATTTATACATAAATAGTCTTTTGGAAAAAATGAATACGCTTCATGGGGATAGTGCTAGGATTGTAATAATTGATTTTTGGAATAAGAATAAAATTAAAAAACAAGGTTTAGAACATTATTTCGGATATTGTTTGCCTAACGAAGAATTACGTTTTATCCTAAAAATTTCTAATGAAAAAAACGCATCAGGTTTAAATAAGAACTTGAATTGTTCTTCCAATAAAGCATATATGATGTCAAACAATAATAAACTTATGTTATTTATAAATGGTTTCAAAAAGGCATCAAAATATGCTAATAAAATTTTTGATTTTATGAACAGTTAATTTATATATAAACGAATATAAAAAAGATTTTAGAAATGATTGATAGTATGCCTGTATATTTTATTAAAAGGCAAAAAGAGGAAGAGTCAAGAATCTTGTCATTTTACTATTATTGCAAAGAGTAAGATTAATCCTGTAAATTACTTATTGAATAATCCATAAATATTATTATATTTGCCAATTATTAACACGATGTATAAAGTAAAACATTTTGATTATGTAGAATAAGAATATAAAATAAAAAAGCGTTTTTGCTTTTGTTCTTGCTCTTAAATTCTGGAAAATTTATTGCCGTAAGAATAAAGTAGAAATGCTCGCGGTCTATCCGTGGGCTTTTCTTATTTACGGCATAGGTATTCCAGAAACCTTAGAGCAGATAAGAGTTAACGAAGCCCACTTTTTTATAGAATAAAGAAATACCGTGATGGGCTTGCGATAATTATAATAACAAAAATAGAATTTGAAAATGAAGAAACTTTTATCAATTTTAATTTTTGCCATTGTGTATGGTGGTTACGCAACGGCGTATGATTTTTCAGCAGTGTGTAGTAGTGGGCAGACCTTGTACTATAACATTATATCGAATAGTGAACCTTACACAGTAGAGGTGACTCAAAATCAAACAGACCTTACCATTGGCAACTTAGTAATACCAGAGACTGTAATACATAACAATATTACATATTTTGTTACAAGAATTGGTTATGAGGCATTTCGGGGGTGCAGCGGTCTTACATCTGTCACAATAAACAATTGGGTCACAAGCATTGGAGATTGGGCATTTAATAATTGCGACGGATTAACAGAGATGATAATTCCAAATTCGGTGACGACTATTGGTGTTTATTCTTTTTCCTATTGCAGAGGTATAATTTCAATTACAATTCCTAATTCAGTTACGAGTATCGGAGAAGGATCTTTTGATAGTTGTACTAGTCTAACAACAATTAATTTCAACGCAATAAATTGTGAAACGGAAGGGGCCGGTCTGTTCCGCGGTTGCTCAGCTCTAACGACATTAAACATCGGTAATAATACAACAAATATTCCTCAAAATTTTTTATATTGTAGCAGTAGCAATCTGATTTCTGTTACAATACCTAATTCTGTTACAAGTATTGGTGGTGGTGCATTTTTTGGTTGCAGTGGTTTGCAAACAATAAATTTCAATGCAACAAACTGTACTAGTGTTGGCTATAGTGTTTGGTCGGGATGTACATCATTGACAACATTAAACATTGGTAATAATGTAACAAATATTCCGGAACGTGCTTTTTCTGAGTGTAGTAGTCTAACTGGAATTTTAACAATCCCAAATTCTGTTGAAAGCATAGGAAGTTCGGCATTTTATAATTGCAGCGGATTGTCATCAATTACAATCCCTAATTCAGTTATAAACATTGGCAGTAATGCATTTGAGAATTGTAGCGGACTGGCTGGAATAACAATTGGTAATTCTATAGAAAGTATTGAAGAGTGTACCTTTATGAATTGCAGTGAACTGACATCTATTACGATACCAAATTCTATAACAAGCATAGGTGATCGCGCTTTTTCTGGGTGTAGCAGATTAACAACTGTCAATTTCAATGCAACAAATTGTACTAGTGTTGGCAATAATGTTTGGAATCAATGCACATCATTGACCACGTTGAACATTGGTGATAATGTTACGGATATTCCATCTTATGTATTTGCTAACTGTACAGGAATAACATCAATTACAATCCCTAATTCTGTTATAAACATTGGCAGTGGTGCATTTTGGAATTGTTTTTCGTTGACAAATATTACAATCGGTGTTTCTGTAACGAACATTGCGGATGCAGCATTTGGAAATTGTCCCAACATATTGAATATAGACATTAAACAACCATATCCACCATTAATTTGTAGTAATACATTTATATATGTGCCAAGAGATATTGTTATATATGTGCCGTGTGGTTCAACAGACAGTTACAATGCAGAACAATATTGGAATGAATTTACAAACATACAAGAAAATCCTGATTGTGAAAGTACTTATGTAGAATTTGACGAAACCACTAGACTTCAGTTATACCCTAACCCTGCAAATAGGGTTCTCAACATAACATCATCGGAACCCATTTCCGGAATAGAGATCGTAAACACCTTGGGACTGGTCGTTTATCGCACAGAGGTAAACGCAGACAATGCGGTTTGCAATGTGGAAGGATTGGCAAATGGAATTTATGTCGTTCGTATCCAAATTCAAGGGTCGGAAATCCAGCGAAAATTCGTAAAAGAATAAAATCACACCAGGCGGATTGAATAAGTGGATTTGTAATCCGTAACTGTATTTTTCTACAGTCCGAAGTTATAGCAGACGATTTGTTCGCATAGGATTCTTCTTTGCTCGCCTAACCACATATATCTAAATAATTTACTCGCAAATGCTCCGATATTGTCTCCGTAAGTACTCTTAGAAATATAGTTACGGAGAGATAATGATTTATATTTACTCCGTAAATGTCATTAAAAACACACTTACGGAGCAAGTATAGTTTGTGAATAATAAAAATGCTATACCCTTGAGTCAAATTTTATGGCCATAAAAATTGAAGAGTTTTTTGGCGGTTTTAGTTCAAAAATAGAAATTAAACATACTTTGTGAATTAATAATTTAATATACAACATAATCACTAGAATAAAACCTTATCTTTGCATAAGATTCATTTGAATGAAAATGACATTTTTTGAGAATATTGCAGATTAAAAATTGTTTATATGAAAAGAATAGTTTTCCCATTAATTGTTTTGGCAATGGCTTTTTTTGTTTCGTGCAAGGATACAAGCACCAATAACGATGTCGTTACGGCTGAATTCAGGATTCCCGAAAACGATATTGAAAGGACAGTTCGCAGTTTGAAGGAGTACTGCAACGGACAGGATGCCGATAGGATAGAAAAAGGTGTAACACAAGTTGCAGCCCTATGGCAGGCGCAAGACGGTTCGCTAGATGATTTCTACGATTTCTGTATGACCAACTTCGTACTTGACTCTGCAAAGCGATTCGAGACCTACAAGAAAATCGAGCGCAATCTTGAAATCCTTTACGGATACGGCAACACAATGACCATAAAGTTGATGGAACCGTTGCATCTCGATATGGGCGAAGTCGATTTTGTCGATGAGGCTATGGGCGCATATTCAACCACGGCGCATATTGCCGACGATTTGTTTGCCAACAAGATGGCCTTCTACATCGTGCTTAATTTCCCATCATACTCGCTTGCCGAAAAGAAACAGCTATGCGACAACTGGACCCGTCAGGATTGGGCATACGCACGACTTGGCGACAGGTTTACATCCAGAATCCCGGCAGAGTACGAGCAGGCAGCAAATATTGCTATGACCAACGCCGACAATTACATTTCAAGCTACAACATTTATATGGGCAACTTGATTGACAACAGCGGCAATACCTTGTTTCCCAAGGACATGAAACTGATAAGCCACTGGAATTTGCGCGATGAACTGAAGTCTGACTATTCCGATTCGGAGCATGGACTTGAAAAGCAGCAGATGATTTATGATGTTATGCTTCATATTGTAAATCAAGATATTCCGCAGGATGTGATTAATTCCGACAAATACCAGTGGAATCCGCGTACCAACAAACTTTATAAGGACGGCGCAGAAGTTTCAAGTCCTGCAGAGCCGTTTACACGTTACGAACATATCTTGTACAATTTCAAGGCTTTGTCGGCAATGGACAAGTTCAATTCGGTTTATCCGACTTATATCGAAAGGGCTTTCGACGAGACAATGGAGCTTACACAGGATGAGGTTGAGAAGTTGTTCATCGATTTCATTTCCGCTCCCGAAATTGCACAGGTAGGTCAGTTGATTTCAAAACGTTTAGGTCGTCCGTTGCAGCCATACGATATTTGGTACAATGGTTTTACCGCTCGCAATGACATGAACGAGGCAGAACTTGACCGCATTACCCGTCAGCGTTATCCGAATCCGTCGGCATTTGGCCGCGATATTCCGCGTATTCTCACCGATTTGGGTTGGTCGCGCGACAAGGCAAGTTCAATTGCTTCAAAAATCAGCGTTGACCCGGCTCGCGGTGCTGGTCATGCTTGGGGCAGCGAAATGAAGGGCGATTTGGCCCATTTGCGTACAAGAATTGCAAAGAGCGGTATGGACTACAAGGGTTACAACATTGCAGTTCACGAACTTGGACATTGTGTTGAGCAGACCATTACGCTTTACGACATCGACTACTATATGCTGAAAGGTATTCCTAACACGGCATTTACCGAAGCAGTTGCATTTATGTTCCAAGGTCGCGACTTGAAGCTTCTCGGACAGGCAAAGGGCGATTCTTCAGATGAAAAGGAAGCGTTGGCTGCATTGGAAAACTGCTGGTCGGCATACGAAATCATGGGTGTTTCGTTGGTTGATTTATACACTTGGCGCTGGATGTACGAAAATCAGGATGCCAATGCGCAGGAACTCCGCGATGCAGTGGTTTCAATTGCAAAGGATGTGTGGAACAAGTATTATGCACCAGTTTTCGGCGTAAAGGATTCTCCAATTCTTGCAATCTACTCGCATATGATTGATTCTCCGTTGTATTTGGCAAACTATCCAGTCGGACACTTAATTGACTACCAGATAGAAACCTATATGGCAGACAAGCCATTTGCCGAGGAACTCACAAGAATCCTTCTGCAGGGCTCAATTACTCCGCAGGCATGGATGAAAGGCGCTGTTGGAGCAGAAATTTCTGGCGAACCGACACTGGCAGGAGTTAGAAGGGCATTGGCAATGATGAATTAGGAATAGAATTTTCATAAAAATGCAAAAGGGTGGCAGGTATGTCACCCTTTTTTTTGTCAAATAAGATAAGTGAGTATTTAAATCTATTGTGTTGATTGGTATTTATATATCCGTGTATAAACGACAAGAAACGACTAATAAACGAAAGTAAACATTTAAAAACCGACTAGCATTTTCAAATCACCCGACTTTTGCAGCGGATTTCAAAACGAAGTCCGAACAAAATGTTTAATGTTTAAAATTTTATGATTATGAATTTAAGAAATCGCGTACAGCTAATTGGCAATCTGGGTTCGGAACCGCAGATTAGGGAATTTGAAAATGGTAGAAAACTCGCACGCTTCTCGCTCGCAACTACCGATGTTTATAAAAAAGAAGGTAAATATGTGCGTGACACGCAATGGCACAGTGTGACGGCATGGAATAAACTCGCCGAGGTATTGCAAAACCGTGAAGTTTCCACAGGTAGCGAAGTCATAGTGATGGGTAGCATTGTGAGCAGTACATTTACCGACCGCAACGGCAATGAGCGCAAGATCTCAGAGATTGTTGCCGACAGCATTATGGTAAGACGACTCAAACGTGCAGATGCAAAGATGGAGAAGAATATTGCGTAAGGTTTTGAATCAATGGTAGTGTCAATATGTTAGCTCCTAACGGTAAAATATCGAATCTCAACGATGAGCAGTGGCGTATTGTGAGAACTGCCGAGTTCAAGCGTAAGTTTGGCGACTGGGAGATTGTTTCTAGAATGAATGCAATAAATGAAATGATGCCTATTACGGTTGAGATTAAAAATTATGGAGAAAAAGAAGCATTTATGTTGTATAAACAATTAATTCCTGTTAAAAGAGATGGCTTTGAAATAAAGTTTTTTAAATCATCGTTCAAAAAAATCTATAAGGAAAATGGATTGTTCGTCCTTGTTGTACCTTACTTGTCGGAAATACTAAAATCGTCAGTGTTGGCATATTCCGAAAAAGATTGCATGGTTGGAGTATTTAGACCAGATGGGACAGCGCATAAACAGCATCGTAATATTGCATTGTATAATAATTACATAGGTAAAGTTAACATAGGAAATCGCAAGTATTATGTAAGGTTTACTGTCGCTGTTGAAAATGTCGGACTTGCAGGAATGCATTCTTGTTTCGTCAGCAATATCGAATTGTATGAAAAAAGTGCTGCAAAATTGAACAGCACTTTTTATCATTCGGAAGAAAATGCTTCGACACCGGCACCGACACGGGCGAGGTTGGTTTTCGACCGAAAGGTTGACACAAAACTACGGGATTTTTTTGACATGGCAAACGAAATTTCCGAAAAAATAAAAGGTAAAGTTGACTGCAATGGAGAGCCGCTTTCAAAGTATGTAACTGAAAAATAACTAGAAAATGGCTCTTATTGACGAAAAAATAGCATTATTCAAAGCAGAAGTCGGCGACCGTGATTTAACTGACGAGCAGAAAAGGGTATTTGAAACGTTTTGTAGAACAAAAGGAAAATTGAAAAGTATCAGTACTACAGACAATAGTGGGACTTTGATTACCATGAAGTTTCCTTCGGATGATGAAAACGAAGGAACGCAACATGTTCTTCTTAAACATTACAAGACGAATCGTGGAACTGTTACAGCAATGGAAATTCTAAATATGATGGAAGTGGTAAGATGCGGCAATAGAGAGGATGATGGAAATCATATTGTTTATTGGGAGGAAAAATATAATGGGAGAATAAAATATACATTTGCAGTAAAGGTTGCAAAGAGTGGCAATATTTTCAAGTCATTTTATTCGGATAGACATAAATAAAAAATGTTTCACCCAGCCTGTTCGGTCCCCCATAATCGGAGGCTTCCACGCATCATTTCGAGACATTTGCCGGCTTCCCGAAGCGAGTGGCGCGATCTTGGTGCCAAAGCGAAACACAATGCAAAATTAGGAATTAATAATTAACTAACAAAAATTTAAATAAAATGGATACAAGAAATTTTGTAAGATTGGTCGGAAATCTTGGAACCGACCCAAAGGTAACAGAGACAAAGAATGGTAAAGTAGCAAGATTCTCGTTGGCTACAACAGAGAATTATTTTGAGAACGGCAAACAAGTCGCTAAAACCGAGTGGCACAATGTGGTTGCATGGAATGCAAATGCCGATTTTGTGGCGGAAAAATGCACGAAAGGTTCGCGAGTTGTTGTTATGGGTCGTCTGGCAAGTCGTAGCTACGACGACCAGAACAAAGTCAGACGGTATATTACCGAGGTTGTTGCCGAAGAAATTATTTGTGAGAAAAGGGGCATGCAGAATGTTGATGAAGCAGAGTGTTAATTGTTAAAATTAAGGTTATGAATTTACGAAATAGAGTGCAGTTGATTGGAAATCTGGGCGGTGATCCTAAATTTTATGAATTTCCAAGCGGAACAAAGTTGGCAAGAATTTCGGTTGCCACATCAGAGTTTTCAAAGCATAACGACAAGGTCATAAAGGAAACACAGTGGCATAATGTAGTTGCGTGGGGCAGCCTTGCCGACATGGTGAAAACCAAAATATCGAAGGGTTACGAGGTTGTAGTTGACGGTTGCCTGAAACAAAACAGCTATACCGACCATAATGGTGTTGAACGGCAATCGTACGAGGTTGTTGCAGATCGAATATTGTTTTGCAAACCGGAGAATAATTGAGCTTGTTTCGGCGGTCACTTTATGGTGGCTGCCGATTTTTTCAGTCCGAGTTCTTCGCCTTTTTGTACCATGAATTCGTGGGCTTTTTTGTAGTCGTTGGGGATGATACCATCAAGAATGGCCTCGCGTACGGCGTTTTTGATTTCACCGACAACTCTAGATGGTTCGATGCCAAAGAAATTCATTATTTCCTCGCCTGAAATCGGTGGCTGGAAATTGCGTAATGAATCGCGTTCTTCTACCTCGACAATCTTTTGGCGCACAAGCTTGAAATTTTCAAGGAACTGAGCGACCTTTTTCTCGTTGCGCGAAGTAATGTCCGATTCACATAGTGTCATAAGTGCATCGATGTCATCTCCTGCATCGACAATTAGCCTGCGGATTGCCGAGTCGGTAACGATTTCCTCAACAAGAGCAATCGGGCGCATGTGCAAATCAACCATTTTCTGCACAAACTTCATCTTTTCGTTGAGCGGTAAATGCATACGGGTGAAGATTTTCGGAACCATATTGGCACCAACGGTGTTGTGCGAGTAGAAAGTCCATCCTGTTCCTTCAACAAAGCGCTTGGTTTTCAGTTTGCCGATGTCGTGAAGCAAAGCTGCCCAGCGTAACCAAAGGTCGCTGCTCTTTTCTGCAACATTGTCAACAACTTGAATTGTATGCAGGAAAATGTCCTTGTGACCAAGTCCATCTTGTACGGTAACGCCCGAAAGCTGGTACAACTCAGGGAAGATAATTTCGAGCAGACCGGTATCGAATAGTAATTTCAGTCCGATAGATGGTTTTTTGCTTTCAAGAATCTTGTTAAGTTCGGTGTGTATGCGTTCCTGCGTGATTATTTTTATTCTCTCACGATTGTCGTGTATTGCAGTAAGGCATTCGGGATGAATCTGAAAATCGAGTTGCGTGGCGAAGCGGATTGCGCGAAGCATACGCAATGGGTCATCCGAAAATGTTATTGATGGTTCGAGCGGAGTCCTGATGGTGCGGAAATATAAGTCTTCCAAGCCATTAAACGGGTCGATAAGTTCACCGAAATTCTGCTTGTTCAGGCTTATTGCCAAGGCATTTACGGTAAAATCACGGCGTTTTTGGTCATCCTCGATGCTTCCGCGTTCTACTATTGGATTGCGGCTGTCGAAATTGTAGGATTCCTTGCGGGCGCCAACAAATTCCAGTTCGGTGTCGTTGTATACAAACATTGCCGTTCCGTAGGTCTTGAAAATGCTTACTTTCTTTACTTTCAAATGCTTGGCAAGTTTGCGGGCAAAGTCAACACCATCGCCGTCAACAACTATGTCAATGTCTTTCTTGTTGTTACGCATTAGCAGTCGGTCGCGTACATAACCACCGATGACAAAGACATTTACATTTTCCTTTGCCGCAATGTCCGAAATTTCCGAGAAAATTTTGTCGGACACAAACTCTATGTAGTAGCCGTTTTCCAAGATGGTGGATTTTGGGACTGCAAAGGTAAGAAAATTCGATGATAATTCGATTTGAGAATTTATTCAAATCTAAATCGTATTTCGTAAAACCTTTTGCATCTTGTCAGTCCAATCTAAAATCGTCAATCGTAAATCCAAAATAAATTTGTATCTTTGTGCCTATGTTTGAAGGAATAAAGTCGGGTCTTGCAAGGCGCAAGTTGTTGAAGGCACGGGGTATGGAACCTCGTTGCGTTCGTGCTTGTGGCTTGGGTGCTGCAAAAAAGGTTGGTATCCTGCACGAAGCAACTGATGCTGCACAGTTCGAGGTGGCACGCAAGCTACTTTTCGATTTGCAGAAGCAAATACCGTTTGTCAAGGCTCTTGGGTTTGTCGACAATAAGGAACTGTCAGATTTTCATTTGCAACCGCTCGACTTTTCGTTTTTCTGTGCAAAGGAACTCGACTGGCTTGGTTTTCCGCACGAGGAAACTATTGCAGAATTTTGCGACACCGACTATGACATTCTTATCTGCCTTGATATGGAAGATAAAGTCCCACTTAATTATGTGAAACTTAGGTCGAAGGCAGGATTTAAAGTCGGGCTGTACAATGAGAAGAATGCCGATTTGCTTGATGTCATGGTAAGTCTTGACGAGGAAAATTCAAACATTTCGGAATTGGTAAAGCAGATAATTCACTATTTGGAAGCGATAAGATATGAATAGCAAGTTTTTTGGAACGGGAGTGGCATTGGTTACGCCATTCGATATTAATGGAAATGTTGACTATGTGGCTTTTGCCCGTTTGCTGTCGAATGTTGTCGATGGTGGAGTCGACTATGTGCTTGTAATGGGAACGACAGGCGAAACACCTTGTCTTTCGGCTGAGGAACGCCATAAGGTTATTGATTTCGCTAAGCGCGAAATCGCTGGTCGTGTGCCGATTATGGTAGGAATGAGCGGAAACAATACTTCCGACCTGCTCGATAGCATCCGCAATTTCGATTTCAGTGGCATTGATGGACTTCTGACGGCATCGCCATTTTATAATAAGCCAGTGCAGAATGGTTTGTATGCGCATTTTGCCCATGTTGCCGAGGTTTCTCCCGTGCCTGTAATTTTGTACAACATTCCTGGTCGCACAGGAGTTAACATTTCGCCAGAGACAATTTGCCGTCTTGCTCGCGACTTTGATAACATAATTGCAGTGAAGGAGGCATCTGGTTCGGTTGACCAGATTATGCGCGTGGTTGAGAACAAACCTGAACGCTTTACTGTTATTTCTGGCGATGATGGACTTACGCTTCCGCTTATGGCAGCAGGTGTGAAAGGTGTGATTTCCGTTGTGGCAAACGCATTTCCGCGCGAATTGTCGCAAATGGTGAAACTTGCGCTTAGTGGTGATTTCGAGCAGGCTAGAAAGTTGCACTACAAGTTGTTGCCAACAGTTCGGCTGATGTTTGCCGAAGGCAATCCTGCTGGTGTAAAGGCATATCTGTCGCAGATGGGCGTAATCCAGAATGTGCTTCGTTTGCCGCTGGTCAATGTCAGCGATGATTTGTATGCAAGGATTGCAAGTGATATTGAAAGACTAAAAAATCAATAATCCGAAGGCCCGCAATGCATTGCGAGCCTACAATTGTCAATTATTCATTGTCAATTATTAATTATCAATTGTCCATTGATGAAAACCGTTGCTTTCTGTACCCTTGGCTGCCGCCTGAATTTTGCCGAGACATCGACAATCTCCCGCTATTTCATTGAGCGAGGTTTTACGGTAGTGCCGTTTTCGCAGAAAGCAGACTTTTATGTGCTGAACTCATGTTCGGTGACATCAAACGCCAATCGCAAGGGCAGGAATGCTGTTGCTCGCGCCCATTCGCAAAATCCCGAAGCTATAATAATTGTTACTGGCTGTTATGCTCAGTTGAAAGCCGATGAGGTAGCATCGCTTCCTGGTGTGAACTATGTTTTCGGCGTGAACAACAAGGCCGAGATTGAAAAGATAATTGACAATGCCGTGGCAAGTCGCGATGTATTTGTCAGCACTACGCCACATAACGAAATGAAATCTTTTGTGCCTGCATTTTCGAAAGGTGACCGCACTCGCGCTTTCCTGAAGGTTCAGGACGGATGCGACTATTTTTGTGCCTACTGTACAATTCCGTTTGCTCGGGGAAGAAGCCGAAATCCATCGATTGCAGAATGTGTGGAGCAAGTAAAGTCGCTTGCTGCAGATGGAATGAAGGAAGTCATAATTTCGGGCGTGAATATTGGCGATTTCGGCAAGACTACTGGAGAAAACTTTTTGCAGTTGCTTACAGCTCTAGCAAAAGTCGATGGCATTGAGAGATATAGGATTGGAAGCATCGAACCTGATTTGCTTACAGATGAAATTATTGAATTTGTTGCATCCGAACCTAAGATGATGCCGCATTTCCACATTCCGTTGCAGTCGGGCTGTGATGATTTGCTGAAACTCATAGGTCGGCGTTACGATACCGCTTTGTATAGGCACAAGATTGAACTTGTTAAGAAACTTATTCCAGATGCTTTCATCGGCATCGACCTTATAGTTGGTGTTAATGGAGAAACACCAGAAATGTTTGCCAAGACGGTGGAATTTATTGAGTCTCTTGATATTTCGTTCATACACCAGTTCCAGTATTCCGAAAGGGAGAACACAAGGGCGTTGAAGTTTACTCCGCGTGTTACTTCCAAGCAGAAGCAGGAGAGGGCAGATGTGGTGAAGTCCATTTGCGAAAGGAAGCATAAGGAGTTTGTGCAGTCGAGGATTGGTTCGGTTCACGAGGTTTTGTTCGAGTCGGCAAAGAAGGGAGGAATGATGTTCGGTTATACCGATAATTATATAAGGGTTGCCGTGCCGTACGACAAAGATTTGGTGAATAGGATTTGTCCTGTAAAGTTGACTAAAGTTGTTGACGATGATGTAGTTGAAGCAGAAATTTTGAAATAGATAATAACGAAAAAACAATAGAATATGAAAAAGGTACTATTACTTATGGCGTTGGTTTCCATGTCGTTGCTTTCGGTGGCGCAGTTTGTTGTTAGTCCTGCCTTGTCGGATGCAATTAAGGATGGAAATGCCGAATACCTTGATGTGAATGTTTATTTTGAGAATGCAGAGTCGGTTACAGACCTTGCTTTGCAGTTCGACAGGTATCATGCCGACTTCGATACGCGTGTGAAGGGAGTTACGGCGTTGCTGAAACGCAACCACGAGAGGTCGTATGCAAAGTTCATGAACCAGATTGCGTCGTTGATGAAAGCCAATCCGACTGCTGTTTCAGAAATGGAAGATTTCTGGATTGTTAATGCAATAAATATGAAAGTTCGTCCTGAATTCATAATGCAAATTGCTGGTTTTGAGGCAGTGACATACATTGACTTGAATGCTCCGCGCTACAGAATAATTGACGGGACGACCGTGGTTGAAGAAAATGCTCCGCGTTCGGTAAACGGAGTGGAGTGGGGAGTACAGGCAATAAATGCTCCTGCTATGTGGGCTTTGGGTTATACTGGTCGCAATATGCTGATGCTTAGCATTGATACGGGTGTAAATCCAGAACATCCTGCCATTAGCACCAACTATGCAGGCAATCATTGGCCACAGTCGCAGTGCTGGTACGGAATGCGTCACGAGAATCCGCGCGACAATGCATCGTCTTCGCATGGAACACACACTACAGGAACGACAATGGGGCTAGATAGGGCAACTCACGATACTATTGGTATCGCGTACAATGCCAAATGGATAGCTTGCGATCCTGTAGCGAGCACATCATCAGAACTGCTTACTGTAAGTCAGTTCTTCTCTGTTTACCAGTGGGTTTTGAATCCTGATGGCGATGAAAATACAACTCAAGATGTTCCGCGTGTTATAAACAATTCATGGGGTTACGATTATGAGATGGCTGCTGAGTTCAATGCTTGTTCGCTTCCCGAAAATTCTATAGTTGAGACATTGGAGGCAGCAGGAATTTGTTCGCCATTCTCGGCAGGCAACGAAGGCCCGAATGATTCCACGACTGGTTATCCTGCTATGCTTGCATACAATCTGGTTAATCCGATGTCGGTGGCTGCGGTAAATTCAAGTAATGTTGTTGCTGGTTTTTCAAGTCGCGGACCTACGCCATGTGTCGATGAGGAATCCTCGTTGAAGATAAAGCCGGAAGTTTCGGCTCCCGGTGTGAATGTGCGCTCGTGTGTTGGTTTGGATGGTTACAATGCACTTCAGGGAACATCGATGGCTTGTCCGCATGTGTCAGGTGCATTGCTGCTGTTGGCAGAGGCATTCCAGATGGCATCGGCAAAGGAACTTAAGGAGGCTTTGTATTACTCTGCTATCGACCTTGGCGATGAGGGAGAGGACAATACCTACGGAATGGGTATGATTGATGTGCTTGCCGCATACAATTATTTGTCAAATATATATCCGGTATCGGCACCAGAAACCGAAAATTTTGACATAAGCGTGAAACTTGTCATGTCGTATGGCGATGGCATAGTTGACTACGATACGGTAACTTGTGTCGAAAGTGTTCCAACGGTGTATGCGCAAGTATTTAACGATGGAAATCACGATTCTGGTCATACAATCCTTCGTATTTATTCGGGCGATAGTCTTATTGCAAGTCATGATTTTGAATATGTTTCTCATTTGGCTGAAGAGCCTTATGAATATGAAGTGCCGAATGTGCCTGTTCATGGTGGACTCAATGAGTTGTATGCAGTAGTTTATCCGGGAAGTAATGGTGTCGAGTATGATGACTTTAATAATAGTGCTATGCTGAGGTTCAACAAGTATTACAATTGGGAGTTCCCATATTCCATTGATTTTAACGATGGCGGTTTCTTTTCAAGGTATGGAGTAGTGATTGGAAATCCCAACGGATTGAAAACATGGGAGATGCTTCCATGGGGCGAAAATTCCGAGCATCATGCATTGGCTTATAGGTTTAGCAAGAATGTCAAGAACAAGGACATTGATTATGTCTACTTGCCTCAGACCGATTTGCCTGATGCAGATTCTATTTATTTGAATTTTGTATATGCATACAAGAATAGGATATCGGATTCAAGTAGAGATTCGCTGTTTGTTGAAGTTAGTACAGATTGTGGGGAAACTTTCCCATATCGCATCTGGGCGAATGGCGGTCCTGGACTATATACACAGCAAGGTTATGTAGATTCGTACTATGTGCCTGCTGATTATGCTGAATTTGATACGGTTTCGGTGTCGCTTGCCGATTTCCGTGGACAAAATGTGATGATTAGGCTGGTGGCAAAGAATGCTCGAAATTCTGACTTGTTCATCAGTCGTATTATGCTCAGCAATGAATATCTTAATGGTCTTCACGAGAATTTAACAGGTTCTGATATGCCGCAGATTGAGCTTTATCCGAATCCTACAAATGGTATTGCTAATATTTATATTCCTTCTGGGTATTATGGGCAAAAGTTCTGTATATATGATGTGTACGGAAGGATTATTTTTGATTTTGTTGCTGATAATCAAACGTATAGCTTGGATTTGTCCAGCTTTTCGGATGGCGTATATGTGTTGCGATGCGATGCTATGAATATGCAGGCAAAAATAGTTTTGCTAAAAAAGTAGGAAAAAATTTTGAGGATTGAAATATTGTTAATAATTTTACGGCTTGATTAAATTTGGATAATTATGAATAGATTAAATCTAAATTCGTTGGTTGCAGTTGCCGTATTAATGGCAATGTCTTTTGCGTTCGTTGCTTGTCATCCAGACAAAACAGCGCCGTCTATTTATTTCTTGGCAAAGGATGGAGAGACAATCGACAAGAAAGGTGACACTACAGTTTTGTTATATACGAAGTATGTTGACCCAGGATGTTATATAGAGGACAATGCAAGTGCATCTGCTGATATACAAATCACATCCGATTTGGAGTCGGTTCTGCCAATAGAAAAGAAAGTGGCTTCACATATCGGCGAAATAAAGAAGACCGGTGAATACAATGTTACATATACGGCAACTGATGAGTCAGGAAATTCCGGTCAAAGGTCAAAGATAATTACCTGCAAGAATGTCAGCGATATTTATACAGGAAAGTATTGGACTGTTCGTGAAGAAATTATTGGAGGAGGAATTAGTGATATTTGCCAGCCTACAAAATATTATTCGAATATAGCAGCTTCGGCAAATGTGGCTGGTCGTATTAGATTCTCAAAGGTTGCTCAGCATGAATACAATGGACAAAAGGTGTCGTTCAAGGTTGATGCTGATCTATATTCAACAACTCTTTCTCCGCGTACCCGTTCCGACCAAGTAGGTTTCCTTGGTACTGCATCAGACAAGGAAGTTGCTTTTTATAATGGAATGTCGTATGAGGCAGCTGTCGATTCAATGCGCTTGAACTATGTATATCTGCAAATTCCAACACAGGAATATACGGCATACACTGAAACCGATGCTGCTATAAGCGACTATACAGTAAGAATTCAGGGAGCCTTGGAGAGCGGAATTCCTAAATCCAAGATTGTTTACAATGAAAGAGGTGTTATGTTGTATATAGAGCTTGCGCTTACTATTTCTGTACCAAATGCATCCGGTACAGGTCAGCAGGCAATTCAGAATTATGTAGAAAGGTACTACGCAGAATAGGATTCTAATGATAATGAACAAAAAAGTCGGATTGAAAAATCCGACTTTTTTTATTCTATTGAAACAATAAGACCTTTACCAATCAAGGCGTCCTTGAGTTCCTTCAGGTATTTGTACTCGCCTTTCTTTATGTCGCATCTGCCTTTGTAGTTGGCTATGTAGGCGCATTGTTCGGCCTGTATCATGTCGTGTTCACATATGTTTACAAGGCATGTTATTACATGGTCAAAGGAATTTTTGTCATCGTTGTACAGAATAAGGTTGTTTCGGTTCAGCGATTTTATGTCTTCCTTTGCTTGTGGCTCTATTATATTGTTGTTTGTCGGCATAGCGGTGCAAATATATAGCATTATTGCCAATTGACAATAAATGTCTTTCAATTTTTCATGAAAAACGATTTCAAAATGACGATTTTCGTTTGCTTGTTGGCTACTTGTAATTTATGATTTGTGTAAAAAATTGATTTAATATGCTGATAATAATTAGTTTGTGAGCATATAAAAAATAAGGAAAATAACTTTGCCGAGAATTTTATTTGTAGTACTTTTGCCCCGCTCGGAGAAATGGCAGAGTGGTCGAATGCGGCGGTCTTGAAAACCGTTGAACTCGCGAGGGTTCCGGGGGTTCGAATCCCTCTTTCTCCGCTAAAGCGCGGAAGTCCCTAAAGAAAATATTCTTTATTGCGCTAAACGACCTTGGAGAGATGCCAGAGTGGTCGAATGGGGCGGTCTCGAAAACCGTTGTACTCTTTCGAGTACCGGGGGTTCGAATCCCTTTCTCTCCGCAACAAAAAATGGTGAAGCTTTGCTTCACCATTTTTTGTTTTCTGCGGCTGTTGAATGCTTGCATTCAAACCAAGCCGCAGAAAACAAAAATGAAAACGCAGCGGAGCAAGTTTTCTGTTTTTTTGTTGCAAGGTCGCCCGCGGCAGCGCAAGGGATCTGTAATCCCTTTCATAGTATTAATGCTTGCATTCAAACCAAGCCGCAGAAAACAAAAATGAAAACGCAGCGGAGCAAGTTTTCTATTTTTTTTGTTGCACGGACGCCCGCGGCAGCGCAGGGATCTGTAATCCCTTTCTCAATTGTTAGTACAAAAAAAGACACAACCCAATGGATTGTGTCTTTTCTATTTCTGGTAAATCCTCTTATGCACAAAGCATTGGTATGAGCCAGAGGAATATTACTTGTGTAAAAACATAAACAGGAAGAAGAACAATCAACGAGAACTTTATGATGTAACCGAAGAATGACGGCATCTTGATTCCGTTTTCCTCTGCGATTGACTTTACCATAAAGTTTGGTCCGTTGCCAATGTATGTCATAGCACCAAAGAATACTGCACCTACCGAGATTGCTTTCAGAAGTATTTCTGGAATGTCGGCAACGATGTTTCCGCCGATAGCAGCAACGGTGTCGGGTGTAAGTCCTGATGCAACGCCGTGGAATGCCAATGCGGTAGGAGCGTTGTCGAGGAAGGAGCTCATTGCACCTGTGAGGTAGTAGAACTGCCACGGAGCGTCAAGTCCCCATGATGCAGCGTTTGCTTTCAGGTACATCATGGTAGGAACCATGGTGGTGAAGATGCCGAGGAACAATACTGCAACCTCGATAATCGGTGTCCACGAGTATTTGTTGTCGGTACGAACTTTCTTCTTGGTTGTAAGAAGCGAAATAATTATCAATGCTACGAGGACATATTCACGCAAGAACTTTATCCACATAGGAGCGTCTTCGGCACCCATTGCAGGGATTGTGCCTGCATTGATGAAAGCAACCGATGCAACAACACCTGCCAACCAGAGGAAATTAAGCTTTCCTTCGAGTCTGATAGGCTGCTTCAAAGTCTTGTCGAGCATGATGTCTGCCGGATTTTCCTTCTTGTAGAAATGAGTGTCAAGGATGAAATATATCAGCAGCAACAATATGTTTGCAAATGCCCATTCAGGAACCAAGTGCAGGAACCATGTGAAGTCGGCACCACGCAGGTAGAGCAAAAACAGTGGCGGGTCGCCAAGTGGAGTGAGCAAACCACCGCAGTTTGCAACTGCCGCAATGAAGAACAATATGGTGTGAACCTTGTATTTGCGTTCTGCATTTGTGCGGATTATCGGGCGAATAAGGAGCATTGCTGCACCAGTCGTTCCCATTATCGATGCCAAAACTGAACCTATTCCGAGGAACAGGGTGTTGATTTTTGGTTTTGCCTCAATGTCGCCTTTCAAGTGGATTCCGCCTGTGATTACGAACAACGAACCCAATAGTATTATGAACGGAATGTAATCGAACAAAAGTTGATGTTCGAGGTTGTGAGTCATGCCGTTTATTATAAGGAATATCGCTACGGGTGTTCCAAGTATAAGCGAAACTAAAAGTTTGTTAAGGTTTTTCTCCCACCAGTGTTCGAGTTTGTGAATCAGCGGGCATACTGCAATCATGAGCAGCATAAGTACAAATGGTACGCTCGCCCACAACGGCATTGTTGTTTCGGTAATGTCTAGTAGCATAATTCTTGCGTTTTTTTGTTATGTTTTCCTGTTTATTGTAAAAAAAGTGGAGACGCATTGCATCTCCACCTTATAATATTATCGTGTCAAGCCACCAGCGATGATAATCTTCATGATTTCCGAAGTGCCGCCCGATGGAACGATAGCGAGAGCGTCGCGCATGTATCTTCCTGCTGCGTATTCGTTAATTACGCCGTAGCCACCCATAAGTTCGATGGTACGTTTTGCTGCGCGGATAGCTGCTTCGGATGCGTACAACTTAGCTGCCGCAACATCGGGAACACATTCTGTTCCGCGGTCGTAGATTGCTGTTGCGTTGAAAAGCATATTTTCTGCTGCTTCGTATTCAACCTTGTTTTCTGCGATGAGGAACTGGATTGCCTGCAATGCTGTGAGAGGCTTTCCGTAAACAACGCGTTCCTTTGCGAACTTGATACCGTCTTCGAGGCAAGCCTTGAGTACGCCGGTTGCGATAGCTGCCATACCCGAACGACCGAAATGTCCGATGGTGTGCATTGCTACCTTCATACCGTCGCCAACCTTGCTGAGCAAGCAGTCGTCGCCGATCTTAACGTCGTTGAGGATGACTTCGCCGGTAACCGAACCCTTGAGTCCGAGCTTATGTTCTTCGCGACCTGGTGCCAAACCTGGAGTTTCGGGCGGAACGATAACTGCGCTCAATATCTTGCGTCCTTTTTCGTTTACACCGCTGCAACCGATTATTACATTTACATTTGCAATGTGCGAGTTGGTAATGAAGCACTTACGACCATTTACTACAAAACCTGTTTCAGTCTTGTCGATTGTTGTGCCCTGGTTTCCAAGGTCTGAACCGCCAGTAGGTTCGGTAGCCGAAAGACCGCCAACCTTTGTACCTGCGCAAAGTTCCGGCAAGTATTTCTGCTTCTGTTCTTCAGTACCCCAGTTGAGGATAGCAGCAACGCCAAGGTCGTGGGTCATTATTGCGATTCCGAGACCAGCCGAGTAGCGTGAAACTTCTTCGATGATGATTGCTCTTTCGGTAAGTCCGAGACCTACGCCGCCGTACTGTTCCGGTACAAAGCAACCGAGCATACCCATCTGACCGAGTTCTGGCCAAAGTTCAACTGGACATTTATCTTCTGCATCCCATTCTGCTGCGTGTGGAGCGATTCTCTGTTCTACGAATTCGCGTACAGCAGTCTGTAACATTTTCTGATCTTCTGTGAAAAATTGAAACATAATTACTTTATTTTTTTGTTTTAAATCGTTTATGATATAAAAACAGCGATTGCAGAAGTTCTGCAACCGCTGATGTTTTGTTATTTCTTTACAACAACTGGATCTGGAATATCTTCGGTAATTCCTGCAACCTTCTTTGCCATTTCTGCGTATTCCTCGAAAGGAGTGAAGGCCTTTACTACCATCTTTGCACCATCGGGTGAACCACCGCCGTGCATACATCCTGGAACACCGGCACCGATAGTTAACCACTCTGAAAGTCTTACGGCTCTCATGCGGCTTTCGGTCGAGCAGTCACCAGCCTTAATGATGTTGGTGATGAATTCGCCGTATGCTGGATTGTGGAAGTCTTCGTATGTAGGTGCGCAGCCTGTTTCAACGATACCACCGCCGATTTCCTGGCAGAGACGCTTTGTCTCGTATGGCAATGTAGCAACATACATCTTGTTGAGGTGAGCAATCTTCGAGTTCGAAACCCAAACGCCGTTCTTCTGTCCGCCGAGTGCCATTGCACCGATACCAAGACCGAAGGTTGTTTCGTTGTTTGCTGCCATTGCTACGAGTTTGTCGTCGAACTTCTTGCTCGAAATGCCGTTTGCGCGAGCCATAAGGATGCTAGCACCAATCATAATGTCGCCCTGACCTGCAACGCAAGCGCCTATGCAAGCACGGTAGTTAGCGGTGAAGTATTCGATAACCTTGCCCGAGTACTTGAATTCGCCAGCCATGAAAACGCGCTCGTTTGGAATGAATACATTGTCGAAGAGCAAGTATGCCTGAGTGATACCAGTTTCTGGAATATCCCAGTTTTGCTTGTATTCGCGGTCGTCGCTCGGACGGCGGGTTTCAACTATTGTAAGACCTTCGATGTCGCGCGGGCAAACGAATGATACTGCAAAGTCGGCATCGGTATCCTTGTAGCCCGAACCCGGGAGGATGAAGATTTCATCGGATGCAGCAACACCGCAAATCATAACCTTGGCACCGCGAACTACGATACCGTCGGCACGCTTTTCAACGATGTGGACATTGCTGTCGAGGCAAGGCTGCTGATGAGGCTTCATGCTACGGTTACCCTTTGCGTCGGTAAGAGCTGCTGCGCAGAGGATTCCGCGTTCCTGAGCCGAAAGTATCCAGTTTTTCAGTCTTTCCTGGTAGTTAGTGCCAAATTCGGCATCGATGTCGTGGGTAACAGCCCACATAACATTCTGTGCATTCCAGCCAACGCAGGTTCCGCCCGAGCAGGTACCAGTCAAACGGTACATTTCACGTTTCATACGGGCGTTGTTCATGATGTCCTCGAGGGTTCTCATCATGCTGTTGAAACGCATAATCGGCTTTCCTGTGAAATCGGAAACAGTTGTGAAGATGTCCTTCTTTTCTTCGCAAGCAGCACCATCGTAAGCGCGTGCGTGGCTTTCAACTGTACGGCGAGTTGCTGGGTGGGTTGTAACATCGGTGATTAATTCTCCATTCTTGTAGATATTTGGTCTCATTGCCTTGAGGGCTGCCAAATATTGTTCGCGTGTTCTTATCATAATATTATCTTTTAATTTTTGAAAAAATGATTGGCAAAGATAAGCAATATTTACGATTTACGAAATACGATTTACGATTTTTAAATGGGACGGCTATCTTCGCCAAGAATTTATATTCTACCTGAACCATTGCTTTACGGGTACATCAAATCCTGCTCCGCGCATATAGTTGAATGTGGCGAGGTTAAGTCCGCGTTCGAACCTGCTCCAATCGGGTGATCCGTTGCAGGTGAACGGAATTTCGTTGTTGGCGAAAGTGCCGATGGGTTGGGGGACGTGCTTTGCTCCAAACTGTTGCGGATTTTGTCCCGAAATGGAATGGCAGGTCATTGCGTAGCGATGCCAGAAAGCCGACTGTATAAGGCCTTCCTCAAAGAATTGTCGCACGGTGTCAAGACTCTCGTATAGTTCCTTTTCGGTTTGACTTGGAAAACCGTACATAAGGTAGGCGTGGACCATGATTCCGTTGTTGGCAAAGTTGCGCAGGGTTTCGCGCACCGATTTAACGCTTATGCCCTTGTTTATGAGCTTTAGCACTCGTTCCGATGCGACTTCGATGCCACCGCTGACGGCAATGCATCCGCTTTGTGCCATCAGAAAGCAAAGTTCGTTGTTGTATGCCGATTCGAAACGGATGTTTGTCCAGTAGCTGACTGTCATCTTGCGTTTCAGGATTTCTTCAGAAAGGCTTCGTAATGTGGCTGGCGGTGCTGCTTCATCTACAAAATGGAAGCCCGAAATGCCGGTCTGTTTTATTATGCCTTCCATGCGGTCGGCTATTATGTTGGCCGGTGCGTGGTCGTAGCGACAGATGTAGTCGAGAGTGGTGTCGCAGAAAGTGCATTTTGCCCAGTAGCAACCGTGAGCAAGCATCATCTTGTTCCAATGTCCGTTGCTCCATAGCTGTTGCATTGGATTTGCGGTATCGGCTGTGTCGAGGTAGATTTCCTTTCGTATTCCATCGAGGCATGGCGTTCCCCAGTCGCTGAACGCTATGTTTTCCTTGCTGTCGATGTTTATGCGCTCGATTTTGCTGTCGTTGCCGAAACGCATTGTCCTTACAAGTTCACCGCCAGTCAGCAGTCGTTCGAGTGGCAGTTCCCCGTCATCGAAGGTTATGGTGTCAACGTAATTGAAGATGCGCGTATCGGAAAGTTGTCGCAGTTCGGTGCTGACGTATCCACCGCCCATGGTTATGTGCATTTCGGGATGTTTCTGCTTGATGTATTGGGCGCATCTTAGTCCACCGTACAAGTTTCCGGGGAATGGAATCGAAAGCCCTATGTGTGTGGGTTTTGTCGCTGCGATTTTTTGTTCAAGCAGTTCCAACATCCATTGGTCGATGAGGTTAGGCGACTTTTCGAGTTCTTCGTTTAGCGGAGTGAAGTCGCTTAGGCTACGGCAGAGCTTTTCGGCGTAGCGCACCATCTCGAAGTGCGGACTTATGCATTGCTGTATTACATTGCCAATGTCCTCGATGAAGAGTGTGCAGAGGTATTGTGCGCGGTTGTAAGTTCCCGAGGTGCCGTAGTCCCATTCAAGGTCTTCTGGATTGGGCAGTCGCTTTTGGTTTGCCCAGAAATTTGTATTTGCAAACAGTTGTGCGAATGTATTGTCGTGTCCTTGCAGGAATCGTTTCACAGGTTCCGCCCATTTGGTGTAGAAGTCCTTGTTCGACAGGATTATCCTTATGTTTATGGCTTTCTTCCCCGACACATGCACACCTTCCGCCGCATCGAAAATCTGTGTTATGGAATCTTTGGTTAGAATCTTGTCTATCAGTTCTATACCCAGATCCATCTGGTCGCATTCTATGCCTATTTTGCGCAGGTATCCGGTGAGTTGTTCGGTCGCTGGATATGCGGTGTTGATTTGCGTGAGCGGTGGCGTTATGAGCAGGAGGTGAACATTCATTTTGCTTGTGTTTTTATGTATCCACGAGTTACTTTATTAATGGCTATCTCGGTTAAATAGCCTTGTTGTACCAAATCGGAAAGATCTTTTCTTGCTGTCATGGAAGATATGGAGAATTGGTCTTGCAAATCTTTTACGGTAAAGATGGTGTCGGGTTCGTCTGAGAGCCGTTGCAGAACTAATGCTTGCCGCTGGTTGATGTTGCCGGAAATCATGAATGTAGTAGCAGCTTTTTTCTCCCGTTGCTTACGCAGTATGTAGTCGCGGAGCTGTTGAAATGATATTTCAAGAGCCCTTAGATTGTAGGCAACAAAATAGCCCATATCGTTCCCATCGTTTTCCGTATAGCGGAACGATTTCTCGTAGCTTGCTTTCGATTTTGAAATAACCCTTGATATTGACATGTATTCTGTCAAATTGTAGTTTTCTTTCAGCATATACCAATAAAATAGGGCACGAGCGGTTCTGCCGTTGCCATCTACAAATGGATGCATGAACGCTAGCATGAAATGAACGATAATTCCACGAATTATAGGGTGTATAAATGTTTGTTGGTTGTCGTTGTTGAAGAAGTCGCAAAGAGTTTCCACAAATTCTGGAATTTCCTTGAATGATGGTGGTGTGTAGATTATATCGCCTTCTACCATATCGGCAACTACAATTTTGTCATTTGTCCTAAAATGTCCTGCATCATCAGAATTGTCCAGTGTTTTTTCTGTCATCAGCCTGTGGATGTACAGCAGGCCTTCTTCTGTCAGCGGTTCGTTTTTGTGAGCAACTATGTATTGGATTGTATTGTAGTTGTTGGCGATCATTTGTTGCGCCTTGTTTTGTGGCGTCTTTTTCTTCCTTAGCATTTCCTTGGCGATGACGCGGGTGGTTGAAGCACCTTCCATCTTGCTGGAATATATTGCTTCTTCCATGAGCGAACTCGATAGGTAGTATTTCTTTTCCGAATTTTGTGATTTGTTGTCATCTTCCCAGAATCCGCCAAATTTCATGTCGAAGTCGTGACACATTCGTTGCATTTGGTTTGTAATGCACAGGTTTATGCCGTATTTTTCCCACACGGTAATCATTCCTTTTATACGCGATGCTTTTACAAATGTCCATAGTATTTGTGGCGTATATCCTTGTGGCAGAGACTTGTATTTTACTTTGTCCCAGTATTCGTAGTTCGTGTTGATCTTGTCAATAATCGGAACAATTTCAGCATTGCATCCTTTTATTATGGCATTAACAAGAATTTTCTTGTCTATTTTGGGCGGTAGTTCTATCATTTGTCCATCCTTTTGTCGTTCAGGGTGCAAAGGTAAGAATTTTATTTTGTAATTCTTGCAAATTCTTGCAAGTTTTTGCAAAATTTGCAAGAATTATCTCGTTGCGATTATTCCCAACCTTCAAAAACCTCTTCGCCGTACTGGTTGTGTTCGTTTTCGCCGTGAAGTGGCTTCCATACTTGTGCGAAGAACGGATTTCCCTTGGCGATTTCGTCGTAGTTCCATGGTGTGGGCAGACATTCGGGACACCAGTGTCCTCCTTCGAGTACCAGCACTGGCGATGCCTTGAACTTGTGTCCAAACTGACATTCCCATTCGAGCGGAGTGCGGAAGTCGCCTTTCTCCATTGTTTCACTCAAGCATTTGCCACCACGGAATTCCGCTGCCTTGCGCATGTCATCTATTGTCCATTCGCTACGAGGTTTCTGCTCGTCGTAGCCATGGTCTATTTTTACGATGTCGGTTTCGCTAGGATGGGAGAGGTTTTGGTGTTTCCAGTCGGGAATGGCTTTGTAGCGTTCCAATGAACCGTAGTATGCTGATATTCTTTGTTTTTCGTTATGCTTAATCCACCATTGAGTTCCCCATTTTTTCTTGTAGGCCATAGGACGCATTGCCCACCTTATTATAAATCCAGGAACTATCGCTGCAAGGTTGAAGAACCAAGGCAACTGCTTGCCCATGTTTGTAAAATATTCGTCTACAGGAATATTGGCGCGGAAATGCAAGTAGTTTTCAAGAACGTCCGAATCGAGATACCATTGTCCGTGGAAGTTTCGCAGAACGAACCATTCTGGTCTGAAAATCTTCTGCGGAGGCGGACAATGTATTGCTTTCAACAGTTTGCATTCAAATTCGTAGTTGCTAAGGCGGTATTCTTTTCCGCTGCCTATATTGTAGAAGCGGTTCCAGAACTCATCGGGAACATTGTCTTCGCACATATTGGCTAACAGACGACCGCTATCCTCTACGGTTGCCCATTCGAGTACGCCGCGCAGTGGAACATGGAACATTATCGGGTCGTAGTTCTTGAGAATTTCGGGGTAAAGTATTCCCGACTGCCTTAGGCATACCCAGTTGCGAATTCCAGATTCCACGATTGTACGTTCGGCAATGGTCTTGCTAATTGCATAGTGGTCGTAAACGCTTATGCATATAGGGTCGCCTGTGCGTCCCCAGTGGATTGGTTCGTTGCGGTCGCTGGTTTGAGCGACAGAACCTATATAGCAAACCTTGATTTTGTCGGCATTCGGCTGTGCCAGAACTGCTTTTGCCACATTTTGTGCAGCAAGTACATTCACGCGGCGAGTTTTGTTTGGAAAATAGTCGGCTGCTGGCGAAACCATTCCGCCAACGTGCAATACATAGTTGGCATCTTTTGTAGCTTCAAGCACATCCTCGTATTTTGTTAGGTCGCCCCATACTATGCGTATGCGGTCGGCGTAAGGTGCAAGTTTTTCCTTGTTCTTTTTGCTCGGTCGTGCAAGTACGGTTATGTCGAATCTATCTAGTCTCTGCATGAACTCCTGAAGTCCTGCCCAACCCATTGTGCCAGTGGCACCAGTTATGAATACTCGTTTTTTCATCATAAAATCGTTAGAGAGCGCAAAAGTAACTTATATTTTTTCATGAAATCGTTTTTATGCATAAAATGTTGTCGCACCAGACTCATTGGAACTCAGCAATGAATTCCAAGATTCCAATTTTGTCAGCCCGCACAAACCGCCATAAACAAATTCAAACAACACAAAACCATAATAAACTATCATAAACATTATTGTCTCTTTGAACTTTCGTCAAGTGAAAATAAGTGTGGCATTTTGTTGATTGTTTGTGATATATCCGTGTGTAAGCGACAAGAAACGACTATTAAACGAAAGTAAATGTTTAAAACCGACTTGTGTTTTAGAATCATAGGATTTTTGTGGTGGGATTCAAAAATGAATTATTGAAATTATTTCTTGTAAATCAACTAATAGTTTTTTTGTATGTCGAAGGAAGAAGAAAAGCAAAAGGCATTGGACGCATTGAAAAAAGTTATTGAAGAACATATAGATGTTCATGATGCATTTATGTGTCAACTTGGAAGTATATGTTTATTGTATGGTAAAGTTGGTGATTTAGAAAAAGGTTTTAAGGGAGGGTCTGGTGTGTGTCATATCATTGCAAAAAGAGATTGGGAACACAAGTTAAATCCAGAGAAATTTCATCTTACAGGACAGCAATTGGTTGTTAAACTTATGGATGTGATAGTATATGGTTCTATTTCCAAAATTATTAAGAGCAAGCAGACTGTACATTTGACAAAAGACGGTTATGAGGCTGTAATTTCACAGAATTGGAACGGAGATTCTGTTAATTGGCTTTTAACTGGATATAAGGTTGTGGAATGAAAAAAGGTACTGCATTGCAATACCTTTTAAAGTTTTGGTGTATGGGAAAAGGTTTGTGCTACTTCCCACCTACGCACTGCAAGCCTATATTTAGTCGTCTTGTAGTGGGAGCAAAACTCACTGCAAATATAGCACATATTCCACAATCAACAATAACTTTTATCGAAAAGTTTTGCGTTAAATTTTTAAACACTTGAATCTTCTGCTCTGCGATGCTAATTTTAAAATTTTATGTTGCAAAACATTTTGCCGTTACAAAAATACCATTTACATTTGTCCCCGAAATCTGCGGAAGGGATTTATCGTTTCCTAAGAGTTCCGAAATATTAACTGATTCAAAAGTCTAGGTACTGATGGAGAAGAAAATTGGCACAATAAACATACTTATTACAGACACTAATGTCGTTGATGATGTCAACGCGCTGCTTAGTTCGTACGGCAGCATAATATTGTCGCGCAACGGAATGCCACTGCGTGACGAGCATATTTCCATAATTACACTTGTGGTAAAAAGCGATGGCGACACAATAAATTCACTGACGGGAAAACTAGGTCGTCTCAAAGGATTAAAAGCGAAATCAACTTTAATAACAACAGCATAAAAGAATTAAGAATATGGACGAAAAATTTAAAAATTTCATTGATAGAGAAAAACTCTATAACTTGGTAAACGGTAGCATTCCTACCGAACAGGAACTCGATGCAGTGCTTGCAAAGGCTCGCAAACTTAAAGGCTTGTCGCTCGAAGATGTAGCTTTGCTGCTTCGCGTCACCGACCACGACCAGATACATAAGATAATGGAGACGGCAAAGTACGCCAAGGAAAGCATCTATGGCAAGCGTCTCGTTCTGTTTGCACCTATTTATACTGGTAATGTATGCGTAAACAACTGCGTTTACTGCGCTTTCCGCCGCGACAACAAGGCTATCAAGCGTAAAGTCCTCACCATGGACGAAATAGAGCAGGAAACCAAGGTGTTGCTTCACGAAGGTCACAAGCGCGTACTGCTTATCTGCGGTGAGTCGCCACGTAACGACATCGACTACTACTGCGAAGCAATCCGCCGTACCTACGCTGCACGCGACAACGGCAACTACATCCGCCGTATCAATGTTGAGTTGGCTCCGTTGACAATCGAAGAATTCAAGCGCTTGAAAGCTGAGAAGATTGGTACATACGTTTGCTTCCAGGAGACTTACGACCCGGTTGCTTACAAGGAATTCCATCCAGCAGGCACACCAAAGGCCGACTACCTCAACCGTCTGACCGTTATGGACCGCGCTATGGAAGGCGGAATCAACGATGTAGGTCTTGGTGTTCTCTTCGGTCTTGTTGACTATCGTTTCGAAATTTTGGCAATAATGGAACACGCCGCTCATTTGGAGAAAGTTTTCGGTTGCGGACCTCACACAGTAAGTTTCCCGCGTATCGAACCTGCCGACGGCGTAGAATTCACCAACCATATTCCAAATCCGGTTTCCGATTTCGATTTCAAGAAGATTATCGCAATTATCCGTATAGCAATGCCTTACACTGGTATTATCCTCAGCACCCGTGAAAACGATGAGATGCGTAAGGAACTTATCGAATATGGTGTAAGTCAGATTTCGGCAGGTTCGCGTACCAACCCTGGTGCATACAGCGATGAGGAAGAAGGTACTGGCAGCCAGTTCTCGCTTGGCGACCACAGAACTATGGACGATGTGATTTCCAATATGATTGACGGCGGATATATTCCTTCGTTCTGCACAGGTTGCTACCGCAAGGGTAGAGTAGGAGCCGACTTTATGGACTTGGCAAAGCCGGGACTTATCAAGCAGTTCTGCATGCCTAATGGAATTTTCACCTTCAACGAGTACCTCAACGATTTCGCTTCACCCGAAACAAAGGCAAAAGGCAAAGCTTTGATAAAGAAGCTTGTCGCCGAGGTCGAAAGCCAGCAGTTGAAGAATACCATCAACGAAAACCTCGAGAAGATTGATGGTGGCGAAAGAGATATTTATCTGTAGAAAAGTTTTTTGAAATATTTGTAACAAAAAAGCGGCTTCGGTCGCTTTTTTTTATTTTTGCAACTGGAAATAAATTATCTGTATAACAATGAAAAGACAATTGCTTATCATTATTTGTGGCATATTTTCCTCATTGACTACTTTTTCGCAAAGTTCAGTGTCGGTTCAGTTTGATGAATGTGTAGATTTGATGTCTGCTGTATGGCGCCTATCTGGGTCGCGCGAATATAATATGTGTAAGCTTCCGAAGTATGCACACGATTTTGATTCTGTTTTCGTTCAGTTCAAGGATCACAAGGTTGTGCAGTTGGCTCGGCAGTACAAACAGGAAACGGGAATTTCGTACGATGCGGTTGCCTCATACGGTTTGCATCTTGATGTGAGCGTTGATGGAAATGTCGCTTTAGATGACAACTATAAGGAAGGTGGCGATGTTTCTTTCGACCGTTGGTCCGAGCAACAGAAAAAGGATTTCTTGGAGCCACTGAACGATTTTTATCATAGTGCCAAGTTCCACGATTGGTACATTTCGCAAAAGGATTTGTACACTCAAGTCGAAGAGGCTTTCAATGCAATAAACCAGAATGTTGACTACAATTGGTTTAGCGATTACTTTGGTCCTCAGAGCGGAAGCCAGTTCCGTGTTGTGCTTAGTTTGTTGGTCGGTCCGCAGAACTATGGATGCAGTGCCCAAATGAAAGATGGAAGCATTGTATTGAGCCCTGTTATTGGTTGTTGTCAGCTTGATGACAATGGAAAGGTGTTTTTCGATGCTAAAACTGTGCTGCCAATAGTCATTCATGAGTTTTGCCACCATTATTGCAACCCATTGAACAGCCAGTTCTGGTCGGAGATGGAACAGTCGGCAGAAAAGGTTTTCTTGGAAAAGAGCGAGCAATTGAAGAAATCTGCATACGGCTCGGCGTTGACAATGACGAATGAGACTTTTGTGCGCTCCTCTGTCATTCGTTACAAGAAAACTCATTATCCACAAGTCTCGGAATCAGATCTTGTTAACGAAGAGGAAAAGCAAGGGTTCATTCTTACACAGACGCTATGCGATGCTCTTAAACAATATGAGCAAAATCGTAGCAATTATGCCACCATGTCCGACTTTATGCCTGTCCTTGCAAAAGCAGTAAACGACTTTGATTTAAAGCAATACAAAAAAGCTCAGGAAAAATTGGCGAAACTGAATGCCAGTTATAAGGTGAACATCAAGGATGGTGCAACGAATGTTCCATCAGGAGATTTCACGCTCATTATCAAGTTTTCAAAACCGATGAGGGAAGGTATTGCCTTGCATTTTAGTTCTACAGGGGTGGATTTCCCGACTTTTAAAGGATACAAATGGTCTGATGATAAAACATTGAAGGTCAATTTCTATTTGGAGCCGTCTCATAAATATGGATTTACTGTTTTTGGTGAGTCGTTTTACACCAAAGATGGTCATACTGCAGGTAAAAGCCAAGAAATCAATTTTACTACATCGGATTAGCCCATAAAGCAACGCTTTATAGTATCTTCAAGGCTATTGCAGCGCAGGCTTCGGCATCGGCAAGTGCGTGGTGGTGGTTTTCGAGTATGTATCCGCAGGCTTCCGAAACGGTGTGAAGCTGATGGTTGGGAAGTTTGTTCCCGAAAAATCTTCGTGCGGCACGGCAAGTGCATCTGAATTCGTAGTCGGGGTAGGTCATGCAGTATGTCTGGAAAACGGCTTTCAGGCAGCCTTCGTCGAAAGGACTGTTGTGGGCGACAAGCGTAAGACCTTCAATTTTTGGTGCGATTTGTTTCCACACTTCGGGGAAAATAGGGGCGGAGTCGGTATCTTCGTGTCCGAGTCCGTGAACGCGCTGGCAAAACCATGAGTAGTAGTTCGGTTCTGGCTTAATTAGGCTGTAGAACGAATCGCAAATCTCCCCATTGCGTACAATTACCACTCCCACACTGCAAACACTGCAGCGTTCACCGTTGGCGGTTTCGAAATCTATGGCAGCAAAGTCTTTCATATCCGTGGCAAAAATATGTAAAAGTTACGAAAAAAAATGTCGTAGGAATTGTTTCGGCCAAAAAATGTTTTAGAAATTCATTGCCTCAAAAATTTAGATTAACTTTGCACAACTTTTTTTCAGACAGAATCGGGTTCTTTGTTTGAAGAAAGGCAAGATGTTTTTTATTAAATTAATGAACCCAACAGATTGTTTATGAAAGACATATTTGAAAGAATTCACGAGTCATCGGGCGGTCCGCTCGGACAGTACAGAGAAAAGTTTGAAGGATATTACACATTCCCGAAGTTGGAAGGCGAAATCGGTCCTCACATGAAATTTCAGGGCAAGGAAGTTTTGTGCTGGAGTTTGAACAACTATCTTGGTCTGGCAAATCATCCTGCAGTTCGCAAGGCTGATGCCGATGGCGCAGCAAAGTGGGGCTTGGCTTATCCTATGGGAAGCCGTATGCTAACAGGTCACACTGCATTGCACGAACAGTTGGAGCGCGAACTTGCCGATTTCGAAAAGAAGGAAGCTGCTTTCCAGATGAACTTTGGTTATCAGGGTATAGTTTCTGTTATCGACAGCCTTATGACTCGTCACGATGTGATAGTTTTCGACGCTGAGGCTCACGCTTGTCTGCTCGATGGTAAGCGCTTGCATATTGGCAAGTCGTTTTCATATAAGCACAACGATATTGTAAGCTGCGAAAAGAAGTTGCAAGTTGCTTGCAAGATTGCCGATGAGCAGGGTGGTGGCGTATTGCTCATTACCGAAGGTGTTTACGGTATGACTGGCGCTCTTGGTATCCTCGACCAGATTGTGGCTTTGAAGAAGAAATACAATTTCCGCATTTTGATTGACGATGCTCATGGCTTTGGCGTTATGGGTGAACACGGACGCGGTACATCCGAGCACTTCAATGTAATGGACGACATTGATATTTACATTGGCGCATACGCAAAATCAATGGCTTGTATAGGAGGTTTCGTTGCATCGAAGAAGTACATCATCGACTTCCTGCGCTACAACATGCGTTCGCAGATTTACGCAAAGTCTCTTCCTATGCCGATAGTAGAAGGTTGCTTGAAGCGTCTCGAAATCATCCGCAGTGCCGAGGGTGACGAACTCCGCAAGAAATTGTGGACAGTAACCCGTCGTTTGCAGGAAGGTTTCCGCAATCTCGGTTTCTCAATCGGTCCGGCTGAGGCTTGCGTGACTCCAGTTCATATCATGGGTGGTGTAAATCAGGCAGCTAATATGGCTTACGACCTACGCGAAAACTACAAGATTTTCTGCTCTATCGTAACTTATCCTGTAATCCCTGTTGGAATGATTATTTTCCGTATCATCCCTACTGCAGTCCATAGCATCGAGGATGTTGACTATACGCTGAATGCATTCAAGGAAATCAAGGAAAAGTTGGCAAGCGGCAAGTACGATGATCCAGCTCCAATGCTGAATTTCACTAGGTAATTTTTATTAGTAAAAATACGGGGAGAAGTGTCCTGATTGATTCGGGATGCTTTTCCTGCTTTAAATGATAAGTGTATGAAATACAATTTGATATGCAAAAAATGCGGTGCTGTTATAAATAATTTCGCCGAATGGTTTGCTCACGACCAGCTTTGTCCGCAGTGTGGAAGCAATCATGTAGAAGTGAAATACGATGCCGATTACTCGAAACTTCCCGAACTTTACAAGGGAAAGCCCGAAAGTTTCTGGCATTACTTCGACTTTTTGCCTCTCGAGGACAAAAAGAACATCGTTAGCTTCGGTGAGGGTGCAATTCCTGTGGAACATTGGGATTTTCTCGACCGCTTTGCAAAGGAAAAGTATGGAATCGACTGCAAGTCATACGTTTACCGCAACGACCTTAACGGCGGAACCAATACTTTCAAGGATGTGGCAGCTTCGTTGGCCGCTTCGCTTTTCAAGGAGAACGGTGTAAAGGAATATTGCCTTGCATCGAGTGGAAATACTGCTACTGCATACAGCAAGTATTTGGCTAAGGCAGGCGTTAAGTTCGATATTTTTGTTCCAGAATGCGTTTGCAAGGATACATCCGACGAGATTCGCTCTCTTGGACAGAACTTGGTAGTTTGCGAAGGCGACTATGGCGCAGCAAAGAAGGTTGCAGCTAATTTCCACAAGGAGCAGAAGGTGATGATTTCTGCTGGCAATATCGATCCGATACGCGTTGAGGCCAAGAAAACTATGGTTTTCGAGTTTATGCGCCAGTTGGGACAGATGCCAGATGTTTATGTTCAGGCAGTTGCTGGTGGAACAGGACCAATTGCTCTCGACAAGGGCGTACGCGAGATCTGCGACAAGTATCCCGAAGTTAAGTTGCCGCGCATGATTTTGGTTCAGCAGGACACTTGCGACCCGATGGTTCAGGGATGGGAGCGTGCCATAAAGAGCAATTTTGCTGATGGTTACGAAAAGGATTATCCTGTAATCGACAATCCACAGACAAAGGTTTCGATACTTTCGGCTGGAAATCCGGGTATGTATCCTTTGGTGGCTCCGATAGTACGCAAGAGCGACGGTTATTTTGTTCGCGTTAAGGAGTCGGAACTTGTCGATTATGCACGTATTGCCAAGGATGAGAAGAATGTTTACTTCGGTCCTGCAGGAGCAGTTTGCTTTGCTGGATTCTACAAGGCACTCGAGGAAGGTCGTATCAGAAACGGTGAAACCGTTCTCATAAATACTGGCGAAGGTGCTGCTCGCGCAAAGGATTTCAAGGCGGAAGTTGACAAAAAATAAAAACGAATCAAAATGTTACATTTAGAGACCGTCATTCTACAAGTCAGAACATACACGCGATACGGAACGGGGAGCGTTGTAATGTTCGACTATGCGGAATCTCCTATGGAAACGTTTTCAGATGGAGATTCCGTACAGACAGGCTCACAAGGCTCGAACCTGCGCCTGTTCGCTTTGTCTTACGGAATGACACTATTGTAGTCTTATGAAACGTCGTTTTGCTGGCAAAATAGTATGGGTAACCGGTGCTTCGTCGGGAATAGGCGAGGCAACGGCCTACCGTATGGCAATGGAAGGAGCAAGCCTTGTGCTGACATCGCGCAACGAGTTGGCACTTGAAAAGGTGCGCGAAAAATGCCTAGCTAATGGAGCTACCGATGCAAAGGTTTTGCCTGCCGACTTGTCAAACTTGGAAAGCTTGGCGCAGGTTTCGGAGCATGCATGGTCGTTGTTCGGCAGAATCGACATTTTCTTCTGCAATGCAGGAATCAGTCAGCGTTCCAATACGGTCGATTCGCAGATGGATGTGATTGACAAGGTTATGGATGTCAACTATTTTGCTCCGGTAACAATCACGAAGGCTATTCTTCCAAAGATGATTGCCAATGGCGGCGGACAGATTGCCGTTACGACAAGCATTGCTGGAAAGTTCGGCTTTCCGTTGCGCTGTGCCTATAGTTCATCGAAGTTCGCACTGTATGGCTTCTTCGAGACGGTTCAGGCAGAGTGCTACAAGGACAATATTCGCGTTACTTTTGTTTGTCCGGGGCGTGTACAGACCAACATTTCGCTTTATGCACTCGAAAAGGACGGCACACCGCACGGCAAGATGGACGCTGGTCAGGCAGGTGGAATAACATCGGAGAAGGCGGCACGCAAGATTGCTAATGCCATTTATAGGAAAAAACGCGAAGTGCTTGTCGGTGGCAAGGAATTGATTATGGTACACATCAAAAGGTGGTTCCCCGCTCTGGCGGCAAGGATAGCAAGGAATATCAAGGCGATGTAAAATTATAATTGACAATTAATAATGGACAATTGATAATGGAAAATTTTCTTTAATTTAATCATCAAATTTTCAATTATCAAATTTTTGAATAATTAATATAATGGAAAATTACTTTATATCTGGAATACAGCAGGTTGGCGTAGGAACAGAGAATTTCCACGAATCGTGGAAGTGGTATATCAATATGTTTGGCATGGATGTCAAGATTTTGGAAGACGACACCGTTGCCGAGCGAATGCTTCCTTATACAGGCAATAAGCCGCAGAAGCGCCACGCTTGTATTGCCATAAATCTTCAAGGTGGTGGCGGATTCGAAATCTGGCAGTATTCGCAGCGCAAGCCCGAACCTATAGGCTTCGATGTGCAGGTCGCCGACCTCGGTATTTTTGCCGCCAAGATTAAGAGCCGTAATGTAAAGGCTTATCACGACGAGTTGAAGGCTAAGTACGACAAAATTAGCGATGTTGCCAAGACTCCAGAAGGAAAGGACACTTTCATCGTTAAGGATCCGTGGAACAACTATTTCCAAGTTGTTGAGGACGACTATGTTTTCATCGATGAAAAGCGTTTGTCGGGTGGTACGGTAGGTGCTATGATTGGCGTTACCGACATCGAGCGTGCATTGTCGGTTTACCGCGATGTGCTTGGTTACGATACAGTTGTTTATGATGAGACTGGCGTTTTCGACGACTTTGCATTTATGAATGGCGGAAACCAGAAGTACCGTCGTGTATTGCTTAGGTCGTCGCGTAAGCCAAAGGGTGCTTTTGCCGAACTTATGGGTAGCAGCAGCATCGAACTTGTGGTAGCATTGGAACGTCAGCCGAGAAAGATTTTCGAAGGTCGCTATTGGGGTGACCCGGGATTCATCCAGTTATGCTTCGATATTACCAACATGCAGGAACTGCGTAAGTTCTGCGAATCGAAGGGATTTCCGTTTACGGTTGACAGCTGTCCCAACAACGAGCGTTTCGATATGGGCGAGGCAAGCGGACATTTCACCTACATCGAAGACCCCGACGGAACTTTGATAGAATTTGTTGAAACTCACAAGATTCCAGTAATGAAAAAGCTGGGATGGAACATAAATATGCTTACCCGCAACCGCGAAAAACCTTTGCCAAGGTTCTTGTTCAAGGTTATGGGAATGTTTAAGGTAAAATTGGATTAAATACAATAAAAACATAATCAAGGATACTAACATTAAAATTAATAAAATTGTGAAAAGACATATTGCATTTATAGTGGCATCGCTAATTATTTCAGCATTTGTATTTCCGTCGTGCCAGATTCATTGCTCTGCTTTCCCCGAATGGCTCTGCAAATATGCACCATACGAAGAAGGCAGCATCGTTACTTTCAAGAACGAAAATGATTCTATAATAAAACTAAAAGTTGAAAACAAGTATAAAACTGAAAAATATAGTTTTCGCCAAAATTGCAAATGTGCATGCGTTTGTCATTTATGTGTTGATTTAAAAAGTGAAGGAAAAGAAGATTTCCGAATGGCAATCGACTGTGAATTGGGTGTTGGAAGAGAATCTCTTGAAAATACTGAAAAAGTAGCGGTATTTTTTCAAATTGGTATGGGAAATGGAAATATGTGGAACATAGCACAAAAGTCTTTCGCTGACATTAATCCGAACGATTATGGAAACGAGCAACTTGGAGATACTTTTTCATTGCAAACTAAAACTGATAACAAATTTTCTAATATGATTGTTGAAAAGGAAAAGGGACTTGTCGAATTTTACGATAAGGAGAACAATTGCACATGGAGACTGATGGAATAATTTATGTTGAAAGCGAAATGATGTCGGTGGAAGAATATTTTGATATTGTATGGCATCGTTATATTGAAAAACAAGAAAAGATTGTTATAAAAGATTAAACATGGGAAACTTATATGACCTGCTGATGCAGGATTCTCGTTTCGAAGATGCGCTCAAGGCGTGCATGAACTGTGGAATATGCACGGCAATATGCCCTGCTGCCGAGTTCTTCCAGTACGACCCGCGTCGTATATGCGACATAGTGCAGCGCAAGGACGAAAACGAGATTGAAGCTTTGCTTCGTTCCGATATGATATGGTATTGCGGTCAGTGCCTGTCGTGCAAGACGCGCTGTCCGCGCCAGAATGTGCCTGCCGAGGTGATACTCGTGCTCAGACAGGTGGCCATCAAGCTTGGCTATATGGACGAGCATATTGCCGAGCAGGAGAAGCGTCTGGCAGAGACAGTTGGAAACAATATCCTCGAAATCGGATATTGCGTTCACCCCGATAAGGTTAAACCCGAACTTCATCAGGAGCAGGGACCAATTTGGGAGTGGTATGTAAATAACATAGAGGCGGTAGCACCAAAACTTGGCGCTAATTATCATGGCGACGGTCCTGGTGCATTGCGCAAGATACGCGAGGAAAACCTTGAAGAGGTTAGAAAGATTTTCGAGGTTACCGGCGGTATGGACTTGTTGAAAACATTGAAGGAGGAAAAATGAGAAAGTTCGGTTTTTCAATATCGCAGACAAGGTCAATAGATTTGGACCAGATTGACTTTAGTTGCCTCGACGAGCTGCGCGAAGCTGTTCCTACATTCATGGTATGCATCAATTGTGGTGCATGTACTGCAACATGTTCGGCTCAGCAGTTTTCTGATTTTAACATCCGCAAGATAAAGACTATGCTTATGCAAGGACAGTACGAAGGACTTGCAAAACAACTCGATAAATGCATGCTTTGCGGAAAGTGCACATTGGTATGTCCGCGTGAAGTAAATCTTAGGAATTCGATTGTAAACATGCGGAGAATATTAACGAAAAAGAATAAATGATGATGAATTATTTCAGTCCGTTTGTACTTCCGTTCGTTCTCGGCACCTTTGTTCTGCTTGGAATATGTGTTTTCAAGTACATAAGGTGGTACATGAGTTTCGACAGGGTACAGCGTTCAAAGGTAAAGAAAAACATCCTTTCGTTGAAATTCCTTCCTGCAATATGGGAGGCAATTTTGGAATGTCTGTTCCATCGCAAGGTTTTTAGACGAAATCTTGTGCTGGGATATATGCATAGCAGTATTGCATTCGGATGGTTCTTGCTCATATTGGTAGGAGCAATCGAGGCCGAAGTTTGCATACATGGTTCAAAACCCTTCTGGGTGGCTATATTCTATAGGTTCTTCGTTCACGAGCATCCGACTACAACAAGTGTTGTCTTCGCAAACATTATGGACGCTTTGCTTCTTGTTGTGCTGTCGGGCGTTATGCTTGCCGTAATCAAGATGGTTTACTCCAAGATTGTGGGTATGCGCAGGGTTACCAAGCATGTGCTGTTCGACCGCTTTGCAAAGTTCTCGCTGTGGTTCATTTTCCCATTGCGACTGCTGGCTGAAAGTTATACGGCTGCATATTACGGCAACGGTGGATTTATGACGCAGGCTTTAGGCAATTTGTTTGCACCTATTTATCATGAATATGTCGAAATGGCTTTCTGGACAATGTATTCCATCTGTCTGGCTGTGTTCTTCGTTTCGATGCCATTCTCGCGTTATATGCACATTTTCACGGAAGTATTTCTTATTTTCTTCCGCAGGATGGGTGTTACTGAGGGCGACGAGAAAACAGGCTATACGATGTACGAACTGAGCGCATGCTCGCGTTGCGGTATCTGCATCGACAACTGCCCGATGGATAAGCAACTTGGTGTGCAGGGTGTGCAGTCTGTATATTTGCTGCGTGATGTCCGCTACAAGCGTGGCACGGAGGAGGTTGCCAACCAATGTCTTATGTGTCAGCGTTGTTCGTCCGATTGTCCCGTAGGGCTCGACCTTATGACAATCCGCCGTCAGGTGCGAACAAAGGAAAGCGCTCTTGATGCGTCGGGAAACTATAGCTATGCTGATAATATTCAGGCATTCAACTCGGTAGGTCGTGTGTTGTATTTTGGCGGATGTATGTCGCACTTGACACCCGGTATTACCGAGTCGATGATAAAGATTTTCGAGGCTGTTGACCAGAACTACTGGTATATGGACAAGAACAGGACCATCTGCTGTGGCCGTCCGCTGTTGCAGCAGGGTTTCTTGAAGCAGGCAAAGGACTTGCGATTGAAGAACCAGAGCATGATTATAAAGTCGAAGGCAAAGTTGCTTGTGACCTCGTGCCCGATTTGCTATCAGTCGTTCACCAAGGAATACAACCTGCCTATCAAGGTTATGCATCACACCGAATACATTGCAGGGCTGATAAAGTCGGGCAGGTTGAAGTTGCGTAAGGACGACCTTAAGGTTGTTTACCACGATCCGTGCGAACTTGGTCGCGGATGCGGAATTTACAACGAGCCACGCGAGGTTTTGAAGTCGGTTTCTACTTTGGTGAAGGCAAAGTACGAAAAGGAAAAGAGCCTTTGCTGTGGTTTCAACCTTGGTAGTACAGTGCTGACAATGGAGCAGCAGACCAAGGTGCGCGATGCGGCGGTGGAAAGTCTTATGGATAAGAATCCTGACTTGATTGCAACTGCGTGCCCTATGTGCAAGAAGGCGTTTAATCATGCGACGACATTGCAGGTGAAGGATGTTGCAGAGATTGTGGCGGAAAACATAATTTAGTTAAGAGTTAATAGTTAAAAGTTAATAGTCTGTAGCGTCGTTGCGAGCAACGACAAAAAATTAAAACGATATGGACGAATCAAAAAATAAAAGATACTGGAACGAATACCAGAAGGAAATTGCCGATGACAAGTTCTTCTACGAGCGCAGTTGTATCAGGCAGACATTCTTCCCAGGCTCCGAGGCGGCTTTTCTGAAAATTATGCGTGAAGAGTTGGGCAAGGACATCCGCGATGAGGCCAACCAGCACACTTGCACTGGCATAGGCTATCATTCCGACATTGTTCCGCTCGAAACAACTATGACGGTTGTTGCCCGTCTGTTCTCGCTGATGACCGATGCTGGTTACGAGAACTATGTGCCGTCGTGCGTGACTTCGTTCGGAATCTTCACCGAAATGGTGGAAATGTGGAAGGAACATCCCGAAATGCTCGAAAAGACTCGCAAGTACTTGAAGGAAGCAACTGGTCGCGATTTTGAGGCTCCTAAAAATATTGCTCATCCTTCGGATATTATTTATAAGTATCGCTTCGAGCTGAAGGAGAAGATGAAATATCAGCTTGTGAACCGTTTCACAGGCAAACCGTTGCGCGTTGTGGAGCATATTGGTTGCCATTATGCCAAGATTTTCCCCGAAAAAGGTATTGGAAAGGCCGAATTCCCGTATGTTCTCGCAGGAATGATAGAGGCATGGGGTGGTGAAGTCGTTGACTACCCTGAACGCCGTCATTGCTGCGGATTCGGGTTCCGTCACTATCTGTTGCAGGAAAACCGAGGTTATTCGGTGGCAAACACCAAGAAAAAGTTCGAATCAATGGAACCGTTTGAACCTGATTTCATTGTGACAAACTGCCCAGGTTGCTCGATGTTTATGGACAAATGGCAATATACTATAGCCGAGATGGAGAACAAGACTTACGACAAGGACGGATATGGTATTCCGGTGCTAACCTACGAGGAAATGGCTGGAATGTTGCTCGGCTACGACCCGTGGAAACTTGGAATGCAGTTGCATCAGGTGCAGGTTGAAAATCTGCTCGACAAGATAGGCATTCCGTACAAGCCAAACGAAAAATATCGCGGTGCAAATGGAGAAATCCTTCCTTCGCCCGAAAAACCAATGAATTTAAAAGTGTAATGTAAAATATTAGATATGAGTAAGATTGCTATAATAGGAGCCGGACCTGCCGGTATTGAAAGTGCATCGATGCTTGCAAGAAGCCATGAGGTGCTGTTGTTCGAAAAGTCATCGACAGCATTATCCAACATACTCGACAAAGCATATCTGTTCCCCGATTTTTCAAGTGCTACCGATATTGCCGACAGTTTGAATTCGAAACTTATAAATGAGAATATCAAGTTGATGCTTAACACCGAGGTTGTTGACATTGTGCGTAACGATTCGGAATGGAAGATTGTTGACAAGTCGGGAAAGAACTATTTTGTTGATGCTGTGCTTATTACTACTGGTTACCAGACCTTTGACGCTACGCGCAAGGAAGAGCTTGGCTACGGCATTTACAAGGGCGTGGTTACTTCCATCGATATGGAAAGGATGATAAAGTACAACCAGATTGTTAACTCCATAAACGAATCGCCAAAGCGCGTCGTTTTCCTGCAGTGCGTTGGTTCACGCGATGAAAAGTCTGGCAACCGTTATTGCTCCAAGGTTTGCTGTGTAACGGCAGTAAAGCAGGCAATAGAGGTGCGCAAGATGCTTCCAGATGCAGAAATCTACATTTTCTATATGGACTTGCGTATGTGGGGACAGCATTTCGAGGAACTTTACCGCGAATCGCAGGAAAAGTACGACATCCGCTATGTGCGAGGAAGAATTTCCGAGGCATCATCCACTTTCGACCGCAAGATACAGATAAAGGCTGAAGATACTTTGCTTGGTGTGCCGCTGAAGATGACAACCGACTTGCTTGTGCTGATGGTTGGTATGGAAGCATCTGCGGGAACGAAGTCGCTTGGTTGCAAGTGCGGAATAGAGGGTGAGTATGGTTTCATTAAGACCGCAACTCCGCACCTATGCGACAACGAAACATCCGAAAAGGGATTGTTTGTTGCAGGTTCGTGCAAGCGACCGATGACAATCAACGATGTCATTAATGATGCAAGGTCGGCAGCATGCTTGATTTCTGAGTATTTAAGGTAAATTTGTCTTTAGGCATAACGAAATAAGCGGGAATGGCACTCATTCCCGCTTATTTTCATTTATTGATATGTTTTTTTTATTTTGCTAGCCAGTTGGCAGGATTCAGAGTAGCACTGCCTTTCCATATTTCCAAGTGTAGGATGGTTTTGTTTTCAGCATCGTCCGTGTAAATCTTTCCGATGGCTTGTTTTGCCTTTACCTTGTCGCCTGCCGAAACATATACCTTGTCGAGGTGCGTATATACGCTTAGGTATTCGCCATGCCTGATTATCACTGCGTTTTGTGTGCCAGGAATTGAGAATACTTTTCTAACTTCACCATCGAATACGGCACGAGCATCGGAACCGGTAGTGGTGGAAATGTCGATGCCTTTATTGTCTATTTCTACATTTGCAATAACGGGGTGTGGCTGTTTTCCAAACCTTGACACAATAACACCGCGCTGTACAGGCCACGGCAACTTGCCAACATTGCTTCCAAAGTTGTCGCTGACAATCTTTTCTTCGGGCGTAAGTTCATATTTTCCAGTGTTTGCCTTGCCCTTCGATGCGGATGACTTCTTCACTTCCTCGGCAATTAACTTTTCGATTGCTTCCTGCAATTGTTGTTTCTGTTTGTTCTTTTCGGCAAGTTGTTTCTTAAGGTCGGCTTCCTTGCCCTTGAGTTTTGCAAGCGTGTTTTCCTGCTGTTTTTTAGCATTCTCAAGATTCCGTTGCTCAACTTTTTCCTCGTCAAGAAGTTTCTGATGTTCGGCCTTTTGGGCAACAAGTTTTTCTTTCTGTCTTTCGAGGAATGCCTTTACTGCGTTTATGGCGATGAGTTGTCGCTTGCGGTAGTCTGCCATCTGCTGCATGTATTTCAGTCGCAGGTACGACTGGTTGAAATCCTTAGACGACAGCAGGAACATTATTTCGTTGTTCTTATTTTGGTTTTTCCAAGCAACTTGCAGCATCCTCGCATACGATGATTTCAGATTTTCCAAGTCCTCGGTCATCATAGTTATTATTGATTCGGTTTCCTTGATTTTTTCTGATACAAGTTTAATTTCCATGTTTATGTTGGAAATAAGTTCCTTTCGCGATGAAATCTGACTTCCAAGCAGAGCGAGGTTGTTTTCCGACTCCTTTTGGTTCTTGCGAGTTTCCTCAAGCAACTTGTTTGTATAGTTGATTTCGTTTATTGTCTTTTTCTTCTTCTTTTCGAGGTCAGCCTTGGTCTGTGCGAATGAACCAAATGCAAGCGCAAGCATTACGGATGCCAAGAATAATATTCTAACGATTCTTTTCATTAAGTTCAATTTTAGTGTATTTGGTTGGAATCTTGAACGGGAATGTCAGTTCATCGTCAATTGTAAAATCGCTTATTGTGAATTTCATTGTTGCGTTTACATTGCCATATTCAACATATATGTTCATGTTTTGCGGGAATAATAAGTCACCATATTTAGTAAACTTATCATATTCCACAAAGGCGTTTCGTCCGTCCTCCAAGTCTTCGAGATACAAGTTCTTAACCTTGAATGTCCCAGGTATAACTTTCATAGTCTGAATTACAGAACCTCGCCTCTCTGCATAATTGCCGTTCGGTCGTTTTTGCTTTTTCTGAGAAACTCTCGAAACGCAGTAGTACACAGAGTCAACGCAAGAATTGTAATCATCCTCCTTGTCGACATCGTTGTCCGACTGATAGCGGAAAAATTCATTTAGCAGTATCGACTGCAGGTCGTTGTACGAAAGGTCAACATTTGCAAAGTTCACAAGCGCGGAAATATCTTCAAGATAATATTCGTTTTTCAGGCGGTTTAGCACCTTTACCGAATCATTTGAAACAAGCACCCTGAACCCTTCGATGTTGAACGACCTCAGGCTAACCCAAATCAGACTGTCGCGACAAACGCGCAAGTTGCCGCTGAACGAATCGGGCGAACCGCCATTCACCGAATATTCGCACGAAAACTTGTATGATGCCTTGGCATAGGTTGGTGCATTTGCTGTTACATTCTCTATAATCTTGGCGGAGCGCAAATTCTCTTTCTTTTCGTTTGTGCCGACATTGGCTGTCCGACATGCCCACAAGCACACCGACAATACCAACACCAATATCAAGTTTCTTTTTGCCAATTTATTTCAACGATTTCGTTCTAACTTTTTCTTCTATTGCACTGTTTTCGGGGTCAAGTTCCAATGCCTTTTCCCAGTCGGACAATGCCTCATCCTTTTTGCCAAGTTTAAACTGTATGTCACCGCGATGGTCGTAATACACGGCATTGGAATTGTCCTTTGCTATGGCATCGTTCATATATTTCAAGGCTTCATCCAGTTTGCCATTCTTGTAAAGCACCCATGCATGAGTGTCGATGAATGTTGGGCTGGACGGGTTTAGTTCAATGAGATGCGTACTCATTTCCAATGCCTTTGCAAGATTCTCTCCTCGTACAGCAAGATTGTAACTGTAGTTGTTGAGCACCGACTCAAAATCACCATCCTTGAATAAAATATACTCGTAAACCGAATCGGCTTTGTGGTATTCTTTTAGTGCATGGTAAGCATCGCCCTGCATACTCAGCAGGTCAATCATAACCTGTTGGTTGTCAACTGAAAGCATCGAGGCATAATCCACAGCCTCGACAACCTCGCGGAATTCCTTTTTCAGATAAGCCGCAACGACATAGAACTGGTAAACAGAAAGCACATTGGGGAACAATTCCGATGCTTCCTTGCTATGTTCGTAGAGTTTGTCGTAGTCCTGCAAGTGATAGTCAATGTTCATCAGGTGTTCCCAAATCTCAAACGATGACTTGTCCTCTGCCACTATGTCCGACAAATTTTGTTGTACCGACTTGTAGTCGTTGTTCATCATTGCGATGTCGGCTTTTAGTGCGCTCAATGCAATGTCGCTTGGGTATTGCTTTTCGACTATCGATGCCAATCTCTTTATCTGCACTTTTATGTAATCATCGGTTCTAGCAATAGGAAGCAACTGGTTAAGTATCTGCATTTTGAGTTCGTATGTAAGACTTTCGTCCTCGCAGTTGAATGCCTTTTCCAGCATTGCGAAATAGTTGTAGTACTGTGCATCGGTTGCTCTGTGGTATTCGGCAAGCGACAGATATACAAGACCTTCGTCTATGTTCATCTTTTCGAGTTCGGAAAACTCCGTCTTTGCCAAGTCAAACTTCTTGTTTTGGAAGTATGCCTCGGCAAGCATGGCCTTGTAGCGAAGATTTGTAGGATAGGCATCGCGCAATTTTTTCATTTCCTCGAACGATTTGTTCATGTTGCCCATCTTTTCGTACATCATTTCTTTCTGTACAGAAATAATGTCGGTGATTCCGAACTGCTTTTCGGCTTCATCGAGAACCTTTATGGCATCCTTTGGTTTGTTCAAGCTCTGGTAGACCTTTGCCAGTTCGTAGTAATTTTCGATGTCGTTCGGGTTCGATGCTATGAGCTTGCGGTAGAGAGGAATGGTCTTTTCGTTCTGATTGCTGTACTCGTAGGTGTAAATCAGCATGTCGATGTAGGCAATGTTGTTGGTCTTGTCGTACTGTACGGCTTTTTCGGCGTATGTTTGTGCCGCCTGATAGTCGCCGGTGGCGAACAGGATTGTTGCAATCTCGTAATATGCAGCAGGTTGGGTGTTGTCAATTGTTAGTGCACGCGTGTAGTTGCGAATGGCAGCATCGTAGTCGCCAAGATTCTTGTTTTTGTTGCCCTCGAGGAAGTAAAAGCTGAAATTGAAGTCGAAAGTCTTTTCTGTTGTGGCTTTTTTGTCCGATTTCTGGGCTTTTTTCTGCGGGTAGCACACTGATACCGATGATATCAGCACCAAGAGAAGCAATATTTTGCGGAAATTCAACATTCTACTTGAGTTCTAAGGTGTTGTAGTCGCCAATGCTAAGGTCGTACGACTTGCCCGAAAGTTTTGTATGGCTGCCGATCATTGAATCGTGGATGTTCATATTTTCGATTGTTGTGGCTTCCTGAATTACCGAATTGCAGATTACACTTCCGCAAATTGCAGTGCCTTTTCCTACCGAAACGTATGGACCAATTACTGAATTAGCAATCTTCACATCGTCTTCTATGTGGCAAGGTGGAATAATTGTCGAATTTTCGACTACTGCCGACTTTGCAAGCAGTTCGGAACTCTTGTCGCGGGCAAGCACGCGCTGGTGGGTTGCAACGGTGATGTTCTTGTTTCCGCAGTCGAGCCATTCATCCACTTGTGCAGGAACGAATTTTAACCCTTTGGCACGCATGTTCTCCAATGCTGTTGTAAGCTGGAATTCACCGCTTTTGCGAATGTCGTTGTCGATAAGGTACTGCAATTCCTTCTGCAAGGTTTCGCCAGACTTGAAATAGTAAATGCCGATGATGGCGAGGTCGGAAACAAACTGCTTTGGCTTTTCCTCGAAACCGGAAATTACGCCGTTTGCATTGGTTGTTACCACTCCGTATGCTTCGGGATGTTCAACCTTCTGCACCCAGATAATGCTGTCGGCGTCGGCAGAAATCTTAAAGTCGGCGAAGAACAATGTGTCGGCAAAAGCCACAACAACCTTGTCGTCGAGCGACCCAGATGCGCACCAAATTGCGTGTGCGGTACCGAGAGCTTCTTTCTGGTAATATATTTTCGGAGCAGCACCAACACTGCGTGCGATATTGCAAAGTTCATCCTCGACCTTCTTGCCAAAATTTCCGATTACAAAAGCGATTTCTTCAATTGGTTCCTCGCAAATCTGTGCGATTCCTTCAACCAAACGCTGTACTATAGTTTTGCCAGCCAACACGATAAGCGGCTTTGGAACTGTGAGTGTATGCGGACGCATGCGCGTACCCATACCTGCCATTGGGATTACAATCTTCATAGTATTCCTAATTTACAAATAATTGACAAAGGTAATGCTTATATAATATAAGTGTGTTAAGGTATTCTTATTTTTTACCAACAATGGAATGTTGTAAACATGTAAACATGGCGAATAGGCAAACAGGTTAAAATCTGAAAACCTTTTTTGTAAATCAGAGAGTGTGTTCTGGTAAAATAGCGAATTATATAGATTGCAACCTATTGCTTTATTCCTACGCCCTTGTTCATGTAAACATCACCAGAAGTGGTATATGAAATAGAGTTGTCCTCAAATTTTCCGCTTCCAGAAGCATAGTACGGTCCATCCACCTGCTGCGACGGAATAGAGAAATTGTTCCCTGACATAATCGCTATGTATGCGCGACCATCGTTCCATAAATTGTTTAAATAGATGGTGTCGCTTTTTGTAGAACCTGTCGTTATTTGTAATGTATATATTTTCTCCTGAGAAAAATCGTCTAACATAAATGAACTATCGGTAACAAGGTAATTTCCCAAGTACGGATCCCGAAGGTCGGGTTCTTGCACAGGATAAACACAAGTCCCATTATCTTTCTTTGCTTTAGAATCATAATTCAACGCATTGGAATCTGTGCAACCTTCTTTCTGACATCCAACCATAATAACCATGACAGCAAGCGCTACAATTACAAACACATTTAATTTCATATTTTAAAATATTTATTAATTGTGCAAAAATACATTTTTTTTGAACCAATTGTTTTTCACTAATTATTTTTTTTTCGGTTATTTTTTGGGGGTAATTAAAATTCAATAATTGTTTTGCACAATATCTGATGCGATGATTTTATTCCATTTCCGACCCGCTTTTGAGTCTCTGGCTCGACAGAAGAAAGGTGTGATTGCCGCTTTTTCGAATCTGCATGCTATTGAACAAAAAAATATCCCATTCTAAGAACGGGATATTTTCATAGGATATAATTTGTTATCTTATTCCAAACCAGCAATCTGCTCCTTCAGAATCTTAATCTTTGTTTCGGAATCGTTTTGTTTCTTGCGTTCCTTTTCGATTACAGCAGCAGGTGCATGGCTTACAAAGTTCTCGTTCGACAACTTCTTCATTACCGATTCAAGGAAACTTTCGGTATAAGCGAGCTCTTCACGCAACTTCTTCAATTCCTCGTCCTTGTTTATGAGGTTGCCAACTGGAATGAAATATTCGTTCTTGTTGACGATAAAGCCAGCAGCCATCGGAAGTTTCTCGGCAACAGTGTCAATCTTTTCCATGTTACAGAGCTTCATTATAACGCAGTCGAGGTTGTCGTAGTACTTTTCGTGCTTGATAACTGACATTGCAAGTTTTTCCTTCTGCGGAATGTTCTTTTCCTTTCTTACGGTACGGATGTTTGCAACAACTTCCTTGGTCTTTTCTATACCAGCGAGCAAGTCGGAATCAACGGGCATAGCCTTTGGCATAGCAGCCGCAACAATGCTTTCGCCTTCCTTGCGTTCCTGCAACGACTGCCAGATTTCTTCAGTAATGAAAGGCATGAACGGGTGCAACAAGAGAACAAGTTTCTCGAAGAAACCGAGAGTTGCATCGTATGTTGTGCGGTCAATCGGCTGTCCGTAAGCAGGTTTGATAAGTTCGAGATACCATGCTGAAAATTCGTCCCAGAACAACTTGTAAACTCTCATCAAGGCTTCCGAGATACGGTACTTCGAGAAATCCTCGTTGAGTTCATTTATTGTTTCGCTCAACTTCGAGTTGAACCAGTCAACAGCGACCTTTGCTTCTGCAGGTTGCTCAATATCAGCGACATTCCAACCTTTTACAAGACGCAATGCGTTCCATATCTTGTTGTTGAAGTTACGACCTTGTTCGCACAATGCCTCGTCGAAAAGAATGTCGTTTCCGGCAGGAGCCGAAAGCATCATGCCCATACGAACGCCATCGGTGCCGTACTTGTCCATCAACTCAATCGGGTCGGGCGAATTGCCGAGCGACTTCGACATCTTACGACCAATCTTGTCGCGGACAATACCTGTGAAATATACATTCTTGAACGGCATCTGTCCCTTGTATTCGTAACCTGCCATTATCATGCGAGCTACCCAGAAGAAAATGATGTCGGGAGCGGTTACGAGGTCCGATGTCGGGTAGTAATATTTGATTTCCTCGTTGTCGGGATTATTGATGCCATCGAAAAGCGAGATAGGCCACAGCCACGATGAGAACCAAGTGTCCAAGCAATCGGAATCCTGGCGCAAGTCGTTCATTGTAAGATTGTTGTCTCCTGTCTTTGCTTTTGCCTTTTCGAGCGCTTGTTCTGGAGTTTCAGCAACAACATATCCGCCCTTTGGCAGGAAGTATGCAGGAATCTGATGTCCCCACCACAACTGACGGCTGATGCACCAGTCCTTCAGGTTTTCCATCCAGTGGCGGTATGTGTTCTTGTACTTTGCAGGATAGAACTTGATGTCGTCGTTCATAACGGCATCGAGGGCTGGCTTTGCAAGGTCCTGCATCTTGAGGAACCACTGCATCGAAAGTTTTGGTTCGATGGCAACATTTGTGCGCTCCGAGTAGCCAACCTTGTTTGTGTAGTTCTCAACCTTTTCAAGAAGTCCGGCGTTCTGCAGGTCAATTTCAATCTGCTTGCGCACTGCAAAACGGTCCATACCTATATACAAACCTGCAGCCTCGCTCAAAGTTCCGTCATCGTTGAAGATGTCGATACTTTCGAGGTTGTACTTTTCTCCAAGCATGTAGTCGTTGACATCGTGAGCTGGCGTAACCTTCAGGCATCCGGTACCGAACTCTATGTCAACGTATTCGTCTTCGATAACAGGAATTACACGGTTTACGAGCGGAACTATCACCTTTTTGCCTTTCAAGTGGGTATTCTTCGGGTCGTTTGGATTGATACACATTGCGGTATCGCCCATGATGGTTTCGGGACGAGTTGTTGCCACGATTGCGTAGCCGTCTTCGCCTTCAATCTTATATCTCAGGTAATAAAGTTTTCCATTCTGCTCCTTGTAAACAACTTCTTCATCCGACAGAGCCGTCTTTGCCTGCGGATCCCAGTTTACCATACGAACGCCACGGTAAATCAGACCTTTTTCGTACAAATCGCAGAAAACCTTTATCACACTTTGCGAACGCTTTTCGTCCATCGTGAAAGCGGTACGGTCCCAATCGCACGAAGCACCGAGTTTGCGCAATTGCTGAAGGATGATGCCACCATGTTCGTGGGTCCAGTCCCATGCGTGCTTTAGGAATTCTTCGCGGCTAAGGTCGGTTTTCTTAATGCCCTGCTGAGCAAGTTTGTTGACGACTTTTGCCTCGGTTGCAATCGAAGCGTGGTCAGTACCGGGAACCCAGATTGCATTTTTGCCAGTCATTCTTGCGCGGCGTACAAGAATATCCTGAATAGTATTGTTAAGCATGTGACCCATGTGCAAAATTCCTGTAACATTTGGCGGTGGAATCACAACAACATAAGGTTCGCGATTATCGGGTTCTGAGTGGAAGAACTTGTGTTCTGTCCAGTAGTCGTACCATTTCTTCTCTATTTCCTGCGGTTCGTATTTGGCAGATAATTCCATATTGAATGTGTTTTTGTTCGTTTTAAAAAGTGCGCAAAGTTACAATAATATTTACGATTTACGAAGTACGATTAACGATTTTTGATTTGGCAGACGGGCTAAAAAAGCTAACAGGCTAGAAGGCTGAAAGGCAAAAAGGCAAAAAGGCCGGCAGGCAGAAAGCTTATCAGCAAGACAGCTAAACAGCTCGACAGCAAGATATTTTGGCTGTTAGCCTGCAAGCCTGTTAGCCCCAAACTTAGAAACGGCGTCAGCCATTGAACGGCGAAGCCATTGAAACTATAAACTTATAAACGGGCGTCAGCCCATAAATTATTTTTTTACTTTTCAAAAAAAACTTATTTTTGCACCACAATAAAATACTAATTACATTTAGTGGAATATTAATTAAAACAAGTTTGATTAAAGCCGAAGGCTCCGATGGTATATAACAGGAGATATGTAACAATGAGAAAACTATTATTAAATTTGCTCCTGTTGCTAGCAATAGCATTCGGAGCGGTCGCTCAGACGGAAACGCTGACGGTAAATGATGGGGATGTGACAAACGAATATGTCCCTGTGTACGGCTACTATGCAGATGCGTATCTAAAATGCGAGTTTGTGATTCCGTCCACAGACCTTGCCACAATGGCAAACGGTACGATTACATCAATGAAATTTTATTTGGAGTCTCCTGCTGAGTCCTCATGGGAAGAAGATGGATATCGGGCTAATTTCCTTGTCTTCCTGAAAGAAGTGCCATCAACTACTATTAGTTCGTTTTATGGAACCAATGGGGCAACAGTAGTTTATGAAGGCATGTTGGATGGAACTCAATCCGAAATGGAGATTGTTTTTACCAATGAATTCATTTATGATGGCGGTAATTTGCTGATAGGTATTTATAATACAAGCTACGGAAATTACAGTAGTGCTTATTTTTATGGAGTAGAAGCTGAAAATGCTTGTGTTCAGGGATATGATTACGAATATACTGATAATGTTCAGGCAGAGCCTCAGGATTTCCTTCCTAAAACTACTTTTACCTATATTCCGGGAGTCGCTTCTGCATGTCCAAGACCGACAAATGTGACTGTAAGTAATGTTGATGCAACTACTGCTTCTGTTTCCTGGACTGCAGGTGGTACTGAAACATCTTGGCAGATTTGCTTGGATAATGAAGAGGAAAACCTGATTAATGTGGAAGGCGATGCATCTTACGATTTGACTGGACTTACTCCTGCCACAAATTATTCGATAAAGGTTCGCGCAAATTGTGGCGAAAGCGAAGGTGAGAGTATGTGGACAAACTCAGTTGATTTTACAACAGCTTTATGCAGTTCCATAGATATGTGCGAAATCAGTTATGAACTTTTTGATGAGTTTGCCGATGGTTGGCAAGGCGCTTTTATAAGGGTTTTTGATGTGGAGACAGGAGATGTTCTTGCTTCATTGACCGCTGTGTCTGGCGAATCTGTAACAACGGGAACTCTTAATGTATGTAATGGTCGTTCAATTAGATTTGAGTGGGTATCTGGTTGGGCTGATGAAGAAAGCTCTTACACATTTTATGATAATAACGGAGAAGAAATCTTTTCTGGAGCAACAGGTTTTTATGAACCGATTGGTTACATTGTAGATTGTGTTGTTTTGTCTTGTCCGAGACCGTCTGCTGTATATGTTTCAAATGTTACAACATCATCAGCTAACCTTTCGTGGACACCGAGAGGAACGGAATCTGCTTGGGCTGTGAAGTATGGTGTTGCTGGATTTGATGTCGAAACCGAAGGTACTGAGGTCGCTGTGGAACCAAATCCAACTTTAATCTTGAGCGCCCTTGCAGTAGGTACAGAATACGATGTATATGTAAAAGCTGTATGCGGTAGTGATGATGAGAGTGATTGGAGAATGACTTCTTTCAGAACCGTATGTAATGGAATATCAACTTTCCCATGGACAGAAGATTTTGATTATGATAATAATACAGGCGATTTGCCTGGATGTTGGTCGTATATAGATGTAAATGCTGATGACGACCACTGGGAAGTTGTTAATAGTGAAGCTGTTATTTATACTGACTATAATGGTGGCCACAATGATGACTATCTTGTTCTTCCTGGATTTGAACTTGATGGCGACTATGTATTTAGTTTCGATGTGCGTGCCCATAATGTTGCAGAACCAAATGATTATGAGGTAGTTCTTTCTTCAACATTTGCAGATCCGGAAAGTTTCACGGTAGTGCTGCAGGATTTGGAAACAGTATCGAGTGAAGCTTACGAGAGGAAGAGTATTCGCTTGAATGATTATCACGGCAATTTCTATATTGCAATTCATATCCCGCAGGGAGGCCTCGATGGTTGGTATTTACATATGGATAATTTTGAGCTTCGTAATTTGTATAGCGATGCCGAAATTGTTGACTTCGACTTCCCAACCCGCATGTCGGTTCCTGTAATTGATAGCGAAAATGCAACTGTTACAGCAACTGCTTCGTATCAGGCTGAC
>CAJOIT010000009.1:88859-93957 GCA_905234755.1 uncultured Bacteroidales bacterium | reverse complement strand
TAAGACTTATGCATACTCAGTTACATCCGAAGATGAAACAGAAACTAGAAACTGGACAGTAACAGTAACCAAGGCAGAAGCCGCAAGTTCGGCAAACGATATTATTTCGTTCACTTTTGCTGATCAGGTTGGAGAATCGGTAATCGATCCCCAGGCTAAGACTGTTACTGCATACGCTGAATGGTATATAAATTTGTCAGACTATCATATTGCCCCTGAAATTACAGTTTCGCCAATGGCAACAATAACCCCGGGGTCTGGTACTTCTCTGGACTTCAGCGAGCCTGTACAATATACAGTTCTGGCAGAAGATGGCGTAAGCGATGCTGTTTGGACCGTAACAATCATCAACGATCCTAACGCTTGTATCAATCCATATTATATAGGTGTTAGTGAGGTTACTGAAACTGGTGCGACATTGTATTGGACAAGGATGTACACTGAAACATCTTATCGTGTAAAGGTTTCTACAACCGAAATGACTGATATGACAGCAGAAGCAGATATATACGATGCAGTTTATGAAATTACAAACGATGAAGTTGAGTTTGTCCTTACTGGATTGACCCCTGCTACTGTATATTATGTATATGTACAGTCAAATTGTAATGCCGAAGAATGGGTAAGGAACTACTTCACAACAGAATGCGATGGTTCAACTTATACTCTGCCGTTTGTTGAAACATTTGACTACAATTCGGCTTCAAGGCAGTGCTGGACAATTGTAGATGGCAATGATGACAACATAGGTTGGATGTATTACGAAGTGGATCCTGCTTATGGAGAAACTGCAATTTATTCTGGTCAATACGCTGATTATGTTGCCAACGATTGGATGATTTCCCCAAAGATTGCAATAGAGGATAACGCATATATGACATTCGATTATGCTACATCTAGTGCATGGTATGCCGAAAAATTCTCCGTATATGTAATGGATGCCCCTGAAAATTATGGAGAAGCAACATTGATTCTTGAAACACAGACAGCAAGCGGTACCACCGTTGCAACAATACCAAATGTCGATCTTTCTGCTTATGCAGGACAGGAAGTTTACATAGGTATCAAGTGCGAATCTGAGGCGTATCAGAGAGAGTTGTTCATCGACAATTTCAAGGTTTTGTTACCTACACATACTATTACACTTACTGTTGGTGAACATGGTACAGTTACTCCAAGCGGTGAAAATGGTGTTGTTACCGTAAATGATGGTGACGATATAAGCTTTACTATCACGCCTGACGAAGGTTATCAAATTGATGCATTAATCGTTGATGGTACTCCTCTATATTGTGATCCTACTGGTGAAACTTATACTTTCACAGCCGTGACAAGTGACCATACTCTCAGTGTTACATTCGTAGAGACAGTTTCTGCTGATGTGATTGAGGCAGGTTCGATGTCAATCTACCCGAACCCGAACAGCGGTATGTTCAGCATCGATTTCAGCAACATTGAGGGTGATGCAACCTATCAGCTCATCGATGTTCGTGGTGTGGTTATTGAAACTCGCGACATCAACGTTATGAGCGGTGAAACAATGAACTTCAACCACGACCTCCGTCCAGGTGCTTACTTTGTAAGAATCATCAACGGCGATAAGGTTTATGTTGAGCAGATTGTTGTTGAATAACATTTAGCCTAACCAAGAATATGAAAGTCGCTCGAAAGGGCGACTTTTTTATTGTTTTTTTGTTTCTATGTTTCTAGTTGTTTGAAATGGTTTATAAGTTAGAGGGTGTTCAAGTGTTCAAGGATTTAAAGATTCAAACAATTTAAAACGACATCAAACCACCTTAAACTTTGAACAACTTAGAAACGGCGAAGCCCTCAACGCAGTTAAGCCAGAATCTTTTTGATTTTTTAAATCTTTGAATCTTTTTTTTCTTGTATCAAAAAAACAATTACCTTTGCGACTTGCTCAAGAAGTGTATTTTTGAGCTTTGTAGTTGAATATAATTAATTGATGTTTAAAGCCGAAGGCTCCGATGGCATATAACTGGAGTTTGTAACAATGAAAAAACTAATATTTAGTGTGCTCCTGTTGCTGATGGTGGCGATTGGGGCGGTCGCACAGGATGATGTGACGATCGGTGAGTTGAGTAGCACTAGCAGTACTTATCTGCCAGCGTATTCACTCTACAATTATTCTCTGACTCAGCAGATATACACTTCTGATGAAATCGGCATGGCAGGAACAATCAACAGTTTAAGCCTATGGTTGAAAAACAACTCGAATTATGCTCGCAATTTAAATGTCTACATGAAGGAAGTTGACAAATCCTCATTTGCAAGCAGTTCCGACTGGGAGAGTATTTCTTCCAGCGATATGGTTGCCACTGCAACTATAGCTAACGGAGTTGACAATTTGCAGGAAGTCGTGTTTACTCTTGAAACCCCTTTCCAATATTCAGGAGCCGACAATCTCTTAATTTGCATTGCGGATGTTACTGGTAGTTGGAGCGGCGGCCTTGCTGGTGCTACAGCTTCTTGCTCTGGCAACATGGCTATCTATGCCTATCGGGATGCTTCTGCATACAATACTGAGAATCCTGATGAGTCAGGTTATACAACAACAAATAGAAACGTTGTAAAACTTAATATTACTCCCGGTGCAGCTCCTTCTTGTACTCGTCCTACTGGCCTTCAGGTGTCGAATGTAGAAGCAAGAACAGCACAGTTGTCGTGGGTTCCTGGCGCAGACGAAACTTCGTGGCAGATTTGCCTCAACGGCGACGAGGAAAACCTTGTTTCTGCTACAACAAATCCGTTTGATTTGACAAATCTTACTCCTGAAACTGCTTACGCAGTAAAGGTTCGTGCCGTTTGTGCCGAAGATGACTACAGCAACTGGTCGAATACAGTAAACTTTACAACACTTCCTTCTTGCCCAGTTCCAACAGAATTGGCATACGCTGATGTAACTACAAACTCAGTCGTTCTTTCTTGGACTGCTGGTGGTAGCGAAACTGCTTGGCAGATTTGCATCAACAATAATGAAACCGAACTTGTTGATGTTACAGAAAACCCATATACTTTGACTGGACTCGCCCCTGCTACCACCTATAGCGTAAAGGTCCGTGCAAACTGTGGCGATACCGATGGCAATAGCCAGTGGACAAGTGCAGTTCAGTTTACAACCGAATGTGCGGCTATTTCATCCTTGCCGTATGAACAGGGTTTCGAATCGACTGGAGTCCCAATCTGCTGGACAAAAGTTGGTGCAGGAACTGCTGCAGGAGTAAGTAATACATCTTATAGTAGTTATTCATATTCTGGTTCCTATTATCTAAAATTTTCTGGCACTACAGGAAACAATATAATTGCTATGCCTCAATTTGACGAAAGTTTATCTTCGTTAGTGCTTGATTTTTATACTAGACCAGAGAGCAATACTAATTCAAATTGTGGTACATTTGAGGTAGGATATATTTCAGATCTTACTGATGTTGCAACATTTGTTGCTTTGGATACTTATTCGTATGATGATTGGGCTTCAACTAGCTATGAGAAAAAAACAGTAAATATGACATCTGTTCCAGCTGGAAGTTATATGGCATTTAACCATAAAGCAAATTCATCTTCATGGTATTGGTTTGTTGATGATGTTACAGTTCGCGAAGCTTCTCATGCTGCCGAAATTCTTACATACTCGTTGCCAACTCAGGTTGCCGATGCAACTATCAACAGCGAAAACGGTGAAATTGCAGTAACAGTTGCTTTTACTACCGACCTTAACGCTCTTGCTCCAGTATATACTATTTCTGCTGGTGCAGAAATCAGTGCTCCTGTTGTAACAGTTGCTGGCAATGGTGAATCATGCACTGTTGAATACGATGTTACCGCAGAAGATGGTACAACAATTAAGCACTGGACAGTTACTGTAACTAAGGCTCCAGTTAACCACGATGCATTCATTACTGCTTTCACATTTGCAGGCCAGAAGGCCGGTTCGGATGCTACAATCGTTAGTGATACTGAAAACGGTATTTATACTGTAAATGCAGTTGCTGAATGGAATACCAACATTACCACAATTGCTCCTGCAATAACAATTTCTGATAATGCTACAGTAAATCCGGAAAGCGGTGATGTTCAGGATTTCACCACCCCTGTTACCTACACCGTAACAGCAGAAGATGGAACAACCCAACACGCTTACACCGTTACAATAGTTAACGACCCCGATGCTTGTATCAATCCCGCTACAGTAAATGTTACCGAACTTACTGCAACTACAGCAACATTGAGCTGGGAACAGGCTTACACTGAAACTTCTTACCTCGTTAAGGTTTCGACAGAAGCAATGACCGATATGACTGCTACTGCAAATGTATTTGACGGAACTGTTGAAGCAACAACCAAGGCTCTTGAAGACCTTGTTGCAAATACTCCGTACTTCGTATATGTTCAGTCTGCTTGCGATAACGCAGAAGGCTGGACAAGTATAATTTTCCATACGCTTTGTAATGCTGTTACTGAGTTCCCGTGGACAGAAAACTTTGAATCGTATGAGGTTGGCGACTTCGATGATAATTGCTGGGTAAACGAGCATATTTCTGGAAGTGGCGCATCAATCTTTAGAGTGTCTACATCTACCAATGGAAGTAACTCGACTCATCAGCTTGTATTGCCCGATATGTACAGCGGAACTATGACAAAGTTAATGCTTCCAGAAATGACTTTAACAGAAGGAAATGTTTATGCTTTTGGTTTGGATGTTTACCGCAATAATTATTATACTGTTGACCCAGATGAAGGAATTAGAATTTTTGCTAGTACCAATGGTGAAATAGAAGGAGCAACCGAGTTGGCATTTGTTCCTCGTCAATATTCATCAGAAAGTTCTACAGTAGAAGCTGAAAGTGGAATAGGATGGTACACCTATAAATTTGACATTCCTTTCACAGGAACCTGCTATATCATATTGAGAGGTGAAAGCAGATACAGAACTGCTACTTATGTGGATAACTTTGTTGTTCGCGAACTTTCTCACGCAGCCGAAATTGTTGACTTCGACTTCCCAACCCGCATGTCGGTTCCTGTAATTGATAGCGAAAATGCAACTGTTACAGCAACTGCTTCGTATCAGGCTGAC
>CAJOIT010000009.1:0-88792 GCA_905234755.1 uncultured Bacteroidales bacterium | reverse complement strand
TAAGACTTATGCATACTCAGTTACATCCGAAGATGAAACAGAAACTAGAAACTGGACAGTAACAGTAACCAAGGCAGAAGCCGCAAGTTCGGCAAACGACATTGTTGCTTTCTCATTTGTTGGTCAGGTTGGCGAATCGGCAATCGATCCTGTAGAACACACTGTTACTGCTTACGCTGAATGGGATTTTGACCTCGAAAACAACACTATTGCTCCGACTATCGAAGTTTCACCTATGGCAACAATCAATCCTGTAAGTGGTGATGCTCAGAACTTCAGCGCTCCTGTACAGTATGCTGTTACAGCAGAAGACGGCGAAAGCGTTGCAAACTGGACTGTTACTATCACCAACGACCCGAACGCTTGTGTAAATCCTGCTGAAATAACAGTAGAAAATGTTACCTCAACTGGTGCAACATTGAGCTGGGATAAGATGTATCAGGAAACAACTTATATCGTAAAGGTATCGACTGTGGCATACGGGTCTGAAGAAGAATTGTTGGCTGCAACCGAATTCGTTTATAACGATATAGTTGCTCTTGAAGGCGATGAGGCAACTCTTGCACTTACCGACTTAACTCCAGCAACATACTACTATGTTTATGTTCAGTCGAACTGCGAAAATGCTGAAAGTTGGACAGTAACTTACTTTGGAACCGAATGTGACGGTTCAGCATACAGTGTTCCATTTGTTGAAACATTTGATATGTCTTCAAATTCTGTTCTTTGCTGGACTGTAATTGATGCAAACAACGATGCAGAAGATTGGGGCGGCATATATGGTGGAGCATGGAATATCGGTGATTTGATTGGAGATGGCAATATTACTGGTGGATATGTTTATTCTCCAGATAATGATGCTAATGACTGGCTAATCTCTCCGAAGATTGCAATTGTTGACGGTGCATACTTGACATTCGATTATGCAGGTTACTCTTATTACTATACAGAAAAATTCTCGGTATATGTAATGGATGATCCTGCTAACTATGCGTCAGCAACACAGATTCTTACAACACAGATTGTAGAAACTGCAGACTATGCATCAATTGCTAACATTGACCTTTCTGCATACGCTGATCAGGAAATCTACATCGGTATTAAGTGTGAATCTGAAGCAGATCAGGATGCATTGTTCATCGACAATTTCAAGGTTGTACTTCCTGTTTACACAATCACAGCAACTGCTGGTGAAAACGGAACAATTGACCCTGCAAGCGCAGAAGTAATGTACGGCTATGATAAGACGTTCACAATCACTCCTGCTGAAGGTTACCGCATTGCTGCTGTAGTAGTTGATGCTGAAACTGAAGACGAAGCAAATGTTGCCAATGATGTTGTTGCAGGTGAAGAAGCCTTCTTCTACACATTCGAAAATGTAACAGCTAACCACACTATCAACGTTACATTCGAGTTGATTCCTACATATACAATCACTGTTGATGCTGGTGAAAACGGTACCGTTTTATATAACGATGCTTTAGTTTCAGAACCTATTACAGTAAATGAAGGTGCTACACCAGAATTTGTAATAACACCTGCTACTGGCTATCAGATTGAAGCTCTCACAGTAGGTGGAGAAACTGTAGAACTTACAGCAGAACAACTTGGCGGTTATACCTACACATTCGAACCTGTAATGGCAGATGTCACTCTTGTAGTTACATTTGAGGCAATACCTGCAACAACCTACACAATCACTCTTACCGTTGGCGAACACGGAACCGTTATCCCAACTGATGAAGATGATAATGAAATTGCTGTTGTGAATGGCGTAGTTACAGTAAATGAAGATGATGACCTGTATCTTGTAATCACTCCGGAAGAAAACTACCAGATTGGTGAACTTATTGTTGATGGTACTCCAGTAGAAGTCGAAGAAGAAGATTTGGCTGGATTCACGTTCTCGATACTTGGTGTATCTAGCGATATGGCTGTAAGCGTTACATTCGTTCCTGCATCATCAGTTGATATCCTTGAATCTGGTTCTATGGCAATCTACCCGAACCCGAACAACGGTATGTTCAGCATCGACTTCAGCAACATCGAAGGTGATGCAACCTACCAGCTCATCGACGCTCGCGGCGCAGTTGTTGAAACACGCGACATCAATGTTATGAGCGGTGAAACAATGAACTTCAACCACGACCTCCGTCCAGGTGCTTACTTCGTAAGAATCATCAACGGCGATAAGGTTTACGTTGAGCAGATTGTTGTTGAATAATATTTAGCACACAATCAAAATAGAAAGGTCGCTCGAAAGAGCGGCCTTTTTTTGTGTGGTATCATGTAGAGATGTAATGCATTACATCTCTACTATTTGTTTTATTTGCTTCTTTTCAGATTCTAAATGTTGATGAATGACAGACACCAATATTTGAGAATTTATAATAACCTCGGAGAGGTTACATATATTGTAGAAATAATGCATTGATTATAAAGCATTGGCGCATGTTTTTGCTTTGAAAAACTGCAAAAACTGTGACAATGCAAAATTTAACGAACCAACATAAAAAAATAAAAAAAAGATTCATCGTTTTTAAAAAATAAATAAATTTGCGGTATCTAATTTAAAAATTTAATAATTATTAAAATGAAAAAGACATTAGTATTTATGGCAAGTGCTTTATTCGTAGCACTTATGGCTGTTTCCTGCAACGACAAGCCAGCAGAAGCAGAAGAAGATCAGAACGCAGAAGCAACTGTTGAAGAAGTTGAAGAAGCTCCAGCAGCAGAAGCAACAGCAGCTCCAGCAGCAACTAACGATGTTGTTAATTTCGACCAGTACCTCGACGAGTACGAAAAGTTCGTAAAGAGCTATGAAGAATTCGTTGACAATGGCGGTATTGACAAGGCAAAGGAAGTAAAGACCAATGCTGAAGCAGCAAAGGCTAAGATTAAAGAAGACAATCTTAACGATGCTCAGTTGAACCGCTTCAAAGCTTTGAACAAGAGAATGGAAGATGCTTCTGTAAAGCTTGCTAAGAAAACTGCAGACAATACAAAGGAAGCAGTAAACGCTGGCAAGGATGCAGCTAACAAGCTCGGAATAGGCAAGAAGAACTAATTGTCAAGTGTTCAAACAAAAAAAAGGCTGGCAATCGCCAGCCTTTTTTCATGCCGTTAGTAAACAAAAAGCCGCCCATAGTGGACGGCCTTTTAGGTATTTAATGCAATCGTTAATTGTACATAATATCAATTCCATATTTAACTTCACCTTCGCGAACAGTTACGGAATTGTCCGATGCCGAATAATTATATTCAATTACAGCACCAGCAGCATTCTGTCTTTGGTTAGCTTTAAACTCGACAGGAATAATCGTATATGTAACAGGTTTAAAGTTAACGGCAGGTAAATCAATTGAATAATTACCATTGTTGTCAACGGTGGTTTCATATTGCAATGTGCTGTATTCGTAGTTGGTGTCAACTGTCTTGCAAAGATTTGAGGCATCAGTCTTGAATATTATTCTAGTTCCAGAAGGAGCGTTCTGATATACAGGATATCCGTATTCGTCTACAGCCGTCAAATCAAGTCTTGCTTCAACTTTACCCGATACATTTACGGTCTTCAAAGGTTCTGTTTCGTAGTCATTCTTGTTGCATGATGACAATACGAGTGCTCCCATAAGAGCGATAACGATGATTGAAAATAACTTCTTCATGATATATTCTTTTTTTGTTTATACTAAATTGTTAATTGCTAAATGATTAAAAATGGAACATCATAAACAATGAACCAGTAGATGCGTTTCTGAATGCAATGCGTCCGTCGTTGGCAGCCTTTGGCAATGTCTCGATTTCTCTTTCTGTTCCAGTCCAGCGTTCAACGGTTGTAATTCCCTTCATGTCGTAACCTGTGTAAAGTCCGAGTCTGAATTCGCCACCAATCGAAATCTTTGGAGCAATGAAATATTCAACACCAACAACACCGCTAAGGATTACTCCTATTGAACGGTCATCACTGATAGAGAGTATTCTGTCGCCACCAGATGTGGTTGTTCCATTTGCAAAATCGAACCAATATGGTGATGGGAATTCTGTTGTAATGAGGTTGCCATAGGTGTAGTTGGCTTTTGTCTTTGTGTAGTTGAGTGTAATTCCACCGCCGTAGAATCCCTGAACCCTGCCTTTGCCTCTGTACATGAGGTAATCGGCACCAATGCCGAGGTCGGTTTCCGTACTCTTCATTACATCGGTAACAGTAACTTTCGGGTCTGGAATCTGCTGGTTCATCATGACATTCTGGCGGTCGGTTTCGTTGTAAACGCCAATGAGAAGTCCTGCGCGGATAGCTGTCTTGTCGGTAAGATAGTACTTTCCAAAGAGAACTGGTGTAGTACTTGTAAGGGTGTGTGTGAATGTTCTAAAGCCTGTGCTGTTGCCAGCAGTACCATTGAACAAATTACCAAAGTAATTTACCATCGGGAGAGCATTGATACCAAGAGCGAAATCTCCTTCAACAGGTAGAATGTATTCGCCTCTCTTTGACATCATGTTTACCTCTCCGTCCTTGTTGTTTTCCTGGGCAAACATACTTACTGTAAGCACGAGTGCCATTAACATAACTGTAATTTTTTTCATGATGTATAAATTTTATATTATCGGTGCAAAGTTAGATATAGTCTTCTATTGCATTTTGCAAGTAATGCCGATAAATACTAACATGGGTATGTTCGTATCTATGTGATTTGGGTGGATTATGCTAGGCTGTTGCCTACTCTTAATGGAGAATTGAGCGGTAGCTTAATGTTGGCAAGTCTTTCGTCATCGAGGAAAAGGATAACGCTTGAGCCCATTTCAAAATAGCCAACTTCATCGCCTTTTTTAATGTGTATGCTGTTTTCGTAGATGCGCTTCGAAGCAACCCCCTTCTTTATGTTGGTCTGCAAACCGCTGTCGAACGAGAGTTTTGTCTTGCCAACGAACAATGCTCCGACTAGAATCATGTAGAAACTGCCATATTCCGACTTACCGTGGATTACAATGCGCTCGTTGCGACAATACACGCGGTCTTTTTTGTAAACAACTTTTGGCTTTACTGGGCGCAATGTTCCCGGAAGATAGCTTATGTCGGTTATTTCCATGTCGAAAGCTGCGTGTACGCGGTGATAGTTGGCAGGGGAGAGGTAGAGCACTGCATACGATGACATGTCCTCGTATTCATCGCAGATGAGGTCATCGACATAGTAATGCTTGAACTTGACATAAATCTTGTTGTCGCCAGTGATTCTGCCAAAGTCGAAAATAAATCCATCTACTGGCGAAACCAGGCCATCGCTTATCGGACGAGTGCCAGATTTCAGGTTGCGTGTGAAAAAGGAGTTGAATGTCTTGTATCCTGTATTGGGAACAACATATTCCGAAAGGTCAATCTTATATTTCTTTTTCCACAATTTTATAAAACCACGGATGAACCATCTCGGTTTCTTCGAGTTGGCAAGTTTCCCTGCCATACGCGAGAAGAAATTGCGATAATTCTGCTTTTGTGGTTTTGGTGCTGGCATGATTATTTGTTGTTGTAGGTGTTCATTGTGCGCTCGATGCCGATAAGCGGAAAGTCCTTTATGGCATTCACAGCAACTTCTACGCGCGATTTGAGGTTTTCGCTTTCTTCCTTTGTCCACTCGCCGAGCACGAAATCGATTTGACCTCCGCGTGAGAATTCGTTTCCTATGCCGAACCTAAGTCTTGCATATTCGCTTGTGCCGATGGTATCCTGTATGTTCTGCAGTCCATTGTGTCCGCCACTGCTTCCCTTAGGTTTAATCCTGATTGTACCGAAAGGCAAAGCGAGGTCGTCAACGATGACAAATACATTTTCTACTGGAATTTTCTCCTGATTCATGTAGTACCTTACGGCATTTCCGCTGAGGTTCATGTAGGTGGTCGGCTTTATGAGGATGAGCGTTCGACCTTTTATGCTAGTTTCGGCGCGATAGGCGTAGCGTTTATCAAAAAAAGCGATGCCCGCGCTTTCTGCGAAAGCGTCGAGCACCGTATATCCAATATTGTGCCTTGTATTCTTGTATTCTGCTCCGGGATTTCCTAACCCGACGATGAGATACTTCACAATTCAGATATTGAAATTTGTGGCTTATTCGGCTGCACCTTCAGCAGGAGCTTCGCCACCTTCTTCAGAACCTTCGTCGCTAGATGCACCGCGAGCAATCATTACAGATGCGATAAGAGTGCTACCGTTTTCGGTGAATTCGAGCTTGTCGGACTTCAAATCCTTGATTCTGATAGTTTCGCCGAGCTTCAAGTCTTCGATGTTGACTTCGTAAACATTAGGAATGTCTTCCATCATACCCTTGATAGCGATTTTCTTGAGGCTGTGTTTCAACTTACCACCAGCCTTAACACCGGCAGAGTTACCAACGAGCTTCAGAGGAATGCGAACCTTTACTGGCTTAGCAGGATCAACTTCGTAGAAATCGATGTGGATAACCTGATCTGAAATCGGGTCGAACTGGATTTCCTTGAGCAAGGTGATTCTCTTCTTTCCATCAAGGTCGAGGTCTGCGAACATTACATCAGGAGTGAAGATAAGGTTGCGGACATCTGCACTAGCAACTGTGAAGTGAACGGTCTGATCGATGCCGTAAACTACGCACGGAATGTTGTTGCTTCTCTTGATTTGCTTTGCGGCCTTCTTGCCGAACTCGGTACGTACTGTACCTTTCAATTCAAAATGTTTCATTACTTTATAAAATTATTTATGTACTACTCAGCCACGCACTCGTAGCCCCATCGCACAGTTAAACAAAATCGGGTGCAAAAGTATAGCTTTTTTGTGAACCGACAAAATAAATCTTGCTCAAAATCAATAAAAAAAGCCACCCTTTCGAGTGGCTTTTTATTAAATGTGAAAGTTGAATTTACATCTTTACAACTTCATTCTTGCCCTTTTCGATAGCTTCCATGTTCAATGGAATAAGCTTGTGGGCGCGTTCTGGAAGTGAGTGCCTCAAACCTTCTTCAACATACTTGTTGTCGACGATAGGTCTTACCTTGAGGAAAGCACCGAGAACTATCATGTTGAAAACCTTCTGGTTACCCATGTCGGATGCCAACTGTGCTGCTTCAATCTTGAAGATGTTGATATCCTTGCGGGTCGGCATCTTAGTGATTCCGTTCGGGTCGAAAATCAATGTTCCGCCGGGCTTTACTGTGCTTTCAAACTTGTCCATCGACTGCTGGTTAAGAACGATAACCGTGTCGTACTGGGTGAGGATAGGAGAGCTTACTCTTTCGTCGCTGATGATGACGGTAACGTTTGATGTTCCGCCTCTCATTTCTGGTCCGTAGGAAGGCATCCATGCGATTTCCTGTCCCTGCATAAGTCCAGAGTATGCCAAAATCTTACCCATCGAGAGGACTCCTTGTCCACCAAATCCTGCTATAATTATTTCTTCTGTCATGATCTTTGAATTTTTAGTAGTCCAACTTCCTGTTTCTTAAACTGATCTTGCCTTCCTGGATTTCCCAGTCGATCTTAATGTCGCCGAGTGGGTACTCCTTGAAGGTGTTTTCTTCCATCCACTTGTTTGCATCAACAGCGGTCATCTTCCAGTTTGAGTTGCAGTTCGAAACTATTTCTACGAAAGAAAGTCCACCCTTGCCGTCCTTCTGGTTTTCGAAAGCTCTGCGGATAGCAGCTTTAGCCTTGCGAACGTTTGCAGGAGTGTGAACCGACTGACGAGTTACGAAACGAACATTCGGCAACTGAGCGATGAGTTCGGTGATGTGCAGTGGGTAACCCATTGTGTTTACATCACGACCGCGTGGGCAGGTAACAGCCTTCATACCCGAAAGGGTAGTAGGAGCCATCTGACCGCCAGTCATACCGTAGATACCATTGTTTACGAATATGATGGTGATGTTTTCGCCTCTGTTGCAGCTGTGGATTGTTTCAGCAGTACCGATAGCAGCCAAGTCGCCGTCGCCCTGATAGGTGAATACGAACTTGTCGGGCATTACCCTCTTGATAGCGGTTGCAATGGCAGGTGCACGACCATGTGCTGCCTCCTGCATGTCGATGTCGAGGTAGTTGTACATCAAAACCGAGCATCCTACTGGAGTAACACCGATGGTTTTGTCCTGAATTCCTAATTCTTCGATAACTTCAGCAACAAGGCGGTGGGTAGTTCCGTGTCCACAACCAGGGCAGTAGTGCATCACGTTATCGGTCATTACCTTTGTTTTCTTGTAAACAAGGTTTTCTTCTTTGATTATATCGTTAATTGTTAATTCTGCCATGACTTATTCTCCTTTCATAAAATTCTTCATTGCGTCAACGATTTCTTCCGGAGTCGGAACAACGCCGCCAACACGACCGTAGTGCTTAACTGGGCGCTTGCCGTTTACTGCGAGCATTACGTCTTCTACCATCTGTCCGGTGCTCATTTCGATTGTGAGGAATCCCTTAACTCTCTCTGCGAGACCAGCGATAATCTTTGATGGGTATGGGAACAAAGTGATAGGACGAACGAGACCTACCTTGTATCCTTCCTTGCGAAGAAGGTCCATAGACTTCATGCAAAGACGTGATGATGTTCCGTATGCTACGAATACATAGTCAGCATCGTCGCAGTTGATGCATTCGCATCTTACTTCCTTTTCGCGGATAGTGTCGTACTTCTTAACGAGCTTGCGGTTGAATTCTTCCTGACGTGATGCTACGAGGTCGAGTGAAGTTATGATGTTGCGTTCGCGGTTTGCGGTCTTGCCTGTGGTAGCCCATGGGCACTGCTTGATAACTTCATCCATAGTTCTTCTTACTCTCTGAGGACCGATTTCAACCTTTTCCATCATCTGACCGATGATACCATCGGAAAGAATCAATACTGGGTTGCGGTACTTGAAAGCAAGGTCGAAACCTATCTGTACGAAGTCGTACATTTCCTGAACCGATGCAGGTGCAAGAACGATAAGTCTGTAGTCACCGTGTCCACCACCCTTGGTTGACTGGAAATAGTCTGACTGTGAAGGCTGGATAGTACCAAGGCCTGGTCCACCTCTAACAACGTTAAGTACCAAGCAGGGCAATTCAGCACCAGCAATGTACGAAAGACCTTCCTGCTTCAAGCTGAAGCCCGGGCTTGACGAAGATGTCATTGCAGCCATACCACATGCTGCGGCACCATATACCATATTGATTGCAGCGACTTCGCTTTCTGCCTGCAATACAACCATACCAGTTCTCTCAATTGGGTTCTGCTCCATGAAATATTCGATTACTTCCGACTGCGGAGTAATAGGATATCCGAAATAAGCGTCTGCCCCGTAACGAATAGCAGCTTCTGCTATAGCTTCGTTACCTTTCATTAACTTTAATTCCTTTTCCATTTAGCTAATTTTTTTTGAGATTAATTAGTCCACCTTTACCTTATAAACGGAAATTACTCCATCGGGACATACAATCGCACAGCTTGCACAGCCAATGCACTTTTCGGGGTCTTTCATGTAGCAGTAGTTATACCCCTTTCCATTCACTTCTTTTGCCAGATCAAGGACACCCATTGGACAAGCACCCAAGCAAACGCTGCAGCCCTTGCATTTTTCGGTGTCAACTTTGACGGCTCCTCTGATTTTTGCCATAATATTATTAAGTTTGTTTTGTTAAAAATTTTCCCAAAGGTACGACTTTTATTTTTAAAGCGCAAATGTTTAAAAGCACTTTTTTTGAACAAATGAACAATCTTTCCGTAAGTCGTTGTTATTGGCGATGTTTGGGGAAATTTGGAGTTTGAAATGTGGTGGTAATATATAATAAGGTGTTTGAGAGAGAAATTGTGCCCGTAGGGTCGTTGCGCACAACTACTCCCACAAATTGGACATTGTATAATGGTTTGAAATGGTTTATGATAGTTTGAGATTGTTTGAAATAGAGTAATCCAAGAAGTTGATTAAATTGCGGAATAATCGTAAAAAGGGATGGAGAAATGCCATCCCTTTTTGAAACACTATTGTCTAAATCGTTTTCATAGTTTGTTCAATTGAATTATCTGATTTCAATGCTCCCTGTTGTTTGTATCTCAAATCCTCCTTCCATATGAACATCCTTGCCGACATCAAGTATTACATTAGTTGCATCTTCAATAACAACATCTCCTTGGGTTATCTCTGGATTAACATTCTTTCCTATAAAGATGTTTTTGCCAGTATAGTATCTATCAACAGATATAGTTTCATTTTGGATATATACATTCTGATTAAACCTATTTATGCTACCATTACCCGTTGTCGAATATGACCAAGGCGAAGACATGCATGAACTTGAAGGCAAAACAGAATTATTTGTGCCAACTAAATAACCATCCCTGAGGTTTATTACACTATTATAGTCTGCCAAATTGACTGATGCTCCTTGTTCTATACAAAAATATCCTCCTGAATTTACCTCAATCACTCCAGAACCATCAATATTTATATGAGATGTCGAAGAAAATTGGATTGTACCGCCATTTTCGACTATTATTTTATTGCCGTCATGCAAATTAATTGTTCCTGTTATCAAAAGTGCAGCACCATTATTAACCGTTATTGTCCCATTATATGGCATATCGAATGTCCTTGCAAGCGTCAGTACTGCATCTGGTTCGATTACAATGTCTCGATATAACTTTAAGTAGAAATCCCAAGTTTCGTCATTGCTTATAGATAGGGCAATGGGTGAATATGTTTCCCTCTTGACATATTTTCTTGTTGATTTTAGTGCCAATGTACGATGCATCTGACCTACTTGCATAGGAGAAAAATAATGTTGGGAATTAGAACCGCCCATTACATTATTGGTGATTTTCAAATCATTAGGGTCATTATGATCATTCGGATCTCCCCAATTTGCAATATGGGGACATGTTCCAGGGCATATTCCAAAAATATCTGATAGGTATTCTGGATTATCACAATCTTGTGTACAATTTTGAGAGCAAGAATTTGTTGTGCAGCACACGACATTAGAAGAGTTTTCATTATACAAACAATATGTGTGCTTTAAATCAAGATTATGAGCTAACTCATGCGCTAAACACATTCCATATTTCCAATCGGCTGCCAAATGACATTTACACATAACAACATAATTATCAATAGACAACGATGTAGATGGAGGATTGGCGGTTCCTGTAGCGCCACCTGTTAATTCTGTTATAATGGCAGATGCTCCAGAGCCACCGCCACCACTTATTTCTATTTGCGGAGGAGCAAACCTATTATAAATTCCTTCGTCTGAAATATCAATACCCATAAGTTTACCATCTTGAATTATTGCAGTTGCAGTTGCGCCCTGTGAAATCAATGGTCTAAAGGTAATTGTCGGTGGTGATGTGTATCCAGAACCTTGGTTTGTAATAACTATATTATCCTGTATAACTTTCCCTTTATAATATGAAGCAGTAAAAATACATTTAATTTATTTGCTCTAGAAGGGTAATTATTCCTCAAAAAGTCTCTATATGAGCTATATGTATAATTATTATTAAAATAAGAATGATTGTAAAAATAAATTCTTTCATTATTTTCTCCCAATGTAAATCTTATTCTCGTATCACGGTTTGGAAGTTCTACTACGCCAGCAACGGGGTCAGACGGTTCCCATTCGCCAGAATATATTTGATTTACATGATTCAAAATAGAAACAAGTCGTTCTCTGCCTTCTTGCGTATCAGTATATTGATTGTTTCCACCATTGTCGTCAAGAAAAACATGAAACGAAATTTCTATATATGTGATAGCTGGATTTTTCAAAGGCTCTGAATTGCAGTATGGAATCCATGTGTTCAAATAATTATAAAAGTTATAGTCGCTACTGTATCGCTCCTTCCCTTGTGACATGTCATTAGGGATAACATCATCTATTGACAAATCATCAGGAGGTATAATATATTGCGTATATGCAAGCATACAATTGCATACAAACAACAAGCAAGAAACAATCTTTATCATAATTCTATTCTTTTATAAATTTACCGCTATATACCTTATCGGATTTATACAGAACAATCATATACATACCACTTTTCAAATACGAGACATTTATCATATCCGAATCCAATTTGCCACCCGAAATTTGCTCTCCCCAAATATTGTATATGGAATATTTATATCCATTATCCAAAACATCTGAATGCTCAATCTTTAAAATATCATCTGCTACTGTTGGAAAAACACTTATGCTTCCCATTGTTTGTGCATTGAACATTCCAAATCCTCCAGAACCTTCATGAGGATAGCAGACATCCCATCCTTCTACTTCCGAATACGGCTGATATACCAACTCTCCATCAATGTGAACGCATAAAAGTGGAAATATAAATCCTGTGTCAACTGTACAACTCTCCAAAGGAGTAAATGGACCATTAGAACTGCCTATTCCTTCTATCCAGCACAACTCAAACCATTGGTTATTGTATTGGTATTCTTTTAAAATCACTATTCTCTTTCTGTAACTGCCTCCAATAAGGATGGAGTCAACTCTCTCGACAACAGGAACTGAGCACATATTTAAATCCTCCCATTCCGGAGTGTAGCATAGTTCTGGACAAAAGTTACTTACTCGCACAGAATCTCCTTCTCTCAGAGAAAAATCATATATAAGCCTTTCCACAGTATCTTCCAAAATGAACATATATACCTTTTCTGCAAGCGTATCTTCGCGTACTGACGAATAATATGACGCTCTATCAAAATCGGGAATAGAATCGTGATATTGCATATATACCTTTTTGTATTTCAGTTCATTTATTGTGGTATCGCCATTGAACCAAAATTTGTATCTGCCAGCCGAAAAGCAAGCGTTTGAATCTGGGAAAAAATATCTCAGTTGTGCAAACGATGCCATACACAGCATTGCGAGAAACGAAATTAAAACTATCTTTTTCATAATGAAACCTCCAATTATTTAGTCAGAATCATTCTTTTGCTATCTATTTCCCTTCCATCCACAATCAAGGAATATATGTACATTCCTGCTGGCAATTCTGATGCGTTAATTGTTACAAAACCACCCCCTTTTTTTGTTATCTGCACCTGCTTCTTCAGTGTACCCTGCATATCAAATATCAACAAATAAGCTTGTCCTGCGTTTGTAGGAATATAATACCTTACTTCTGTTTCACTACTAAATGGATTTGGGGTGTTCTGGTATAGTGTTGCTCCTTGATTGGCATTACCAGTGCCATTATTATCCAAAGTGCTCTTGTCCCTTATCTCAAGTTCATCGTTTGCTGATTTCAGCATATCAATCTCCTCACGAAGTTCCTTCATTGCCTCAACCATTACTGGAATCAGAGAAATATAGTCTATTCCTAAGTATCCGTCGTTGTCTTCCCTTACAAGTTCGGGGAATACTTCACGGAGTTCCTGTGCAATGAAGCCATAGTTTTCATTATGTTCCACTTCGTCATTGCTGGATAATGTGTCGCACCTGATGGTATTCAGTTTTACTTCATCGGTAATGCCTTGCATATCAATATTGTTTGAATGCAAATTGGGCAAACTTTTTCTATATGCTACACCATTCAATTGGCTTAACTTGTCCATTGCGTTCTGCAAAGGTCTTATCTCTCGTTTAAGTCTTCTGTCAGAGGAAATTACGATAGTTCCGTACGAACCAATATTACCATATACTGTAAGTTTAAAAAAAGGTACACCTGTACCAATGCCAATATTTCCATTATCGCCTAGAAATAGTTTGAAATTTCCAGAATTTGTAGAGGGGCTTGGCTTCCAAAAATTAAGTCCATCGATATTATCCCAATATTCAATAGCCCATTCCCCATTATTAGGAGTTGCATAATTGCAATTGCCAAATGTCAAGTACTTGTATGTTTCATAGCCAATCTGAATTGCAGCATCGTTTCTTACACGAAAACTTTGTGCATTAATAATTGATTGAATAAGCAATAATGCACACATAAAAACACCTATTATAAAAATATTTTTCTTCATATTTATTTTATTTTGAATATCGCATCAAATATATATAATTTTTTAATATACAATGCATATTTTTATTAACTTTTTGTACACGAAATGCACAATGATTTATATATCAAAGTGATACAAGATTATTTTGGAATTTGCAAGATTATTTTTTAGAAAACTTATTATGCTGTGTAATTGTGAAATAATCTAAATGCATTATTTCCCATACAATTCGGAATGAGTTCCAAGTCGTACCAATTCAATGATGTCGTTTTTCTCATCAATCCAGATTAGCAGGAAATTGCCTTGTATGTGACATTCTATGCAACCTTTGTAGTTGCCTTGAAGAGGATGAGGATAGTATTCTGGAGGAATGGGGATTCCATCTTTTAGCATAAGAATGACCTCTTTAAGAGCAGCCAATTTCTTTGGCTTGTTCTTATATCTTTTTAGGTCTTTCTTGTATTGGGTGGTTGGTTGTATCTTTTTCATTCGTCTTCGTTGAGGATGTCGTTAAACATTTCGTCCACATCTGTATATACCTTATTCCTGTTTTTCCCTGACATTGCTTCCTCAATTGCGGCTTTTGTCGTTTCGTTAGGTTCGCTATATACAATGTCAAGCAGTACGCTCTCCACATAGTTGTTGAGTGAGCGGTTTTCGCGTGCGGCATTGCGTTTCAATCCTTCCAGTAGGTCGGTGCGCAAGCGGAATGATGCTGGTTGTCTGACTATTGTTGCTTCCATGATGTGCATTATTTTGTAATACTTTCGATTACAAAAGTAATGTATTTGTATTACATAGCAAAAAATATTTTTAGAAATTTTGCCGTCCCAAATAACACCGCTTTGTTATTAACTTTATGATATGCCGCTGCTTGATGTTTTATTTTGGTCTAATTTTGTAATTAGTAAATTAGAATTTTTATGAAATTTTCTGTTCTGGCGGTAATGTTTGCGGCACTTGTGATTTCCTCGTGCGGAAATGCAGGTGCGCTCGAGAACCAAACCGTTGATGTTCCAACCGAAAAACCAGATAGGGTGGAGGCCTTGCCAATCTTCCCGGGAATATACAATGTTGACCTATATTTGCCTATGCTTGAGGAAAAAAGAGTGGCAATTGTCGCCAACCAGGCAAGCATCATCGATACGCTTCATCTGGCGGATATGCTTTTGAAGGAAGGCGTGAATGTGGTAAAGGCATTTTGTCCCGAACATGGTTTCCGCGGCACTGCAGATGCTGGTCAGAAAGTGGATAGCGGAAAGGATGAAAAAACTGGGCTTAATGTGGTTTCGCTTTACGGAAACAATAAGAAACCAGCAAAGGAGCAACTGAAAGATGTTGACATGGTGGTTTTCGACCTTCAAGATGTTGGCGTTAGGTTCTACACTTATCTTTCTACTTTGCATTATGTGATGGAAGCATGTGCCGAATCGGAAATCCCAGTGATTGTGCTCGATCGTCCTAATCCAAATGCATCGTACATTGACGGACCGGTACTTGATACTGCAAATTATCGTTCTTTTGTTGGAATGCACCCCGTTCCGATTGTTTATGGAATGACGATCGGCGAGTATGCGCAGATGATAAACGGCGAGGGCTGGCTGAAGGGTGGAATAAAGTGCAATCTTACGGTTGTGCCGTGTCAAAACTATACTCACTATCGCAAATACAAGCTGCCGATAAAGCCGTCGCCAAACCTGCCAAACGCACGAAGCATTGAACTTTATCCTACGCTTTGCATTTTCGAAGCTACTTGCATAAGCGTTGGTCGTGGAACCGACATGCAGTTCCAGGTGCTTGGGCATCCGCTGTATAAGGATGCGGTTGAAAGGCCTTTTATGTTTACTCCAAAGCCAAATGCTGGGGCTTCAAATCCTTTGCTCAACGGAAAGGAGTGTTATGGATTCAACCTTTCGGATAGTGCTGCTATATTCGACTGGCGTGTTGACAAGTTCAATGTGTCGGTGATAATCAAGATGTATGAACTTTTCCCAGATAAGCCAAATTTCTTCAACAAGAACAATATGCTCGAAAAGCTTGTAGGGACAAAGGAGTTCCGCAAGCAGATCGAAAACGGTGTGCCCGAAGAAGATATAAGGCATTCGTGGGAAGAAGGGCTTGAGAATTTTAAGAAAATTAGAAATAAGTATATTATATATAGTTAATTATGGAATTGGGCATTTGCGAATATGCATATCTTCCGTTGCGTGCAGGAATGTCGCACAGGTCTGAAATGGTAAGTCAGGTGCTTTTCGGCGAGGTGTTCGAGATTGTTGCAAGGCATTCCGACTGGACAAAAATCCGTTTGCTTCACGACAACTATTCGGGTTGGATAGAGACGGTGACCGTTTCTCCTTATTTCGGAGAAAGCCTTGATGCATCATATGTTATGAACCGATATGTTGTTTGCGACAGTCCTACAATGCTTATAAAGAACGAAAAGCTACAGATGTTCATTCCCAAAGGTTCGCTACTGCCTGAATCTGCATTTGTTGACCGTAGTTTTAATATAGGTGCGAACAATTATTACATTTTGAGCGACCTTTCCGAGCGTGGAGGCATGGATGTCCGCAGTCGTATCATTGCCGATGCTGAGAACCTTATCGAAACTCCCTACCTTTGGGGCGGTCGTTCGCAGTGGGGAATAGATTGTAGCGGTTTTGTGCAGTTGGTTTACAGAATGTCGGGTTTGCTTATGCCACGCGATGCATCTGAGCAGGTGAAGGAGGGTAAGACAATGAGTTTCGTAATGGAGGCCAAACCCGGTGACCTTGCATTTTTCGACAACGATGAGGGCAATATCGTGCATGTCGGCATCGTGTATTCGCCAACCGAGATAATTCATGCATCAAAGAAGGTTCGCATCGACCGCATTGACCATAACGGCATCTACAACGATGAGCTAAAAAAATACACTCACAAGCTAAGGACGATGAAAAATGTTATAGGTGGATAAATGATCTGAACCTGAGAAGTAACATTCCCACCAGCCAACCAGAAACCTATAAACGGCGAAGCCACAGAAACCCAGAAACGGCGAAGCCATTGAAACTTATAAACAGGCGTTGCCATCTTCCATTAACTTTTGTTTGTTAACAAAAAAAATAAAAAAGTCGACAAATCTTTTGTCGGAACTAAAATGTTTTATAAATTTGCCGACAATGAGAATTGTTTTTTTATTGATTACTTTATATTAATAAGATATGAGACCAATATTAGTACCGCACGATTTTACAGAGGTAGGTGCCTATGCTCTCGAGCACGCCTATATGATTGGCAAGACACACAACAACCCTATCAGTTTGATTCACATTGTCTCGAAGACTGACGAAATTGAACCCGCAAAGGCAAGGTTGCAAACGATAGCAGATGATTTCAAGAAGGACAAGGCAAACTTGGAAATTACCGTTGAAGTAAGAAAGGGTGACATCGACAAGGAAATATATAAGTATGGAACCGAGATAAATGCTCACCTTGCCGTAATGGGAACTCACGGTGTAAAGAATCTGAAGAAGGCAATCAAGATTGTCGAAAAGTTCGTTACGATTCCGTTCATTCTGGTTCAGAATCCTCCAATCTATGGTGAATATGACCGCATTCTTATCCCGATCGATGCCGACAAGTCATCAAGAATCAGGGTTCAGTGGGTAAAATACTTGAATACTTTGTTCGAAAGCAAGGTATATATCATTTCCTACAAGGATAGCGATGGATTCAGCAGAAAGGCAATACAGAACACAATTACATTCGCAGAAAATATGTTCAACGACTGCCTTATCGACTACGATATCAAGTTCCTCGAAAACAAGAAGAACTTCTCCGATGAAATGTACAAGTATGCTAACGAAGCTGAATGCGACTTGGTTATTTTCATGACCGACCAGTATAAGTCGTACATCAAGGACATCAAGAATCATGAAAACGAAGCGATGGCTGCCAAGATTCCGGCAATGTGCGTTAACAAGCGCATCGATATCATCAAGTTGGGTGGTTTCAATTAACAGATTATTGCAAAATCAAGATAAAAACAGCGGACATAGTTCCGCTGTTTTTTGGTTGGTACGCAATAAAAAAATGGTTTTGCCGTTTGTAATATGATGAAAAAGCTTATTGCCATATTAATATTAACTGTTTTTAGCATTGCTGGATTCTCGCAAGTTGAGCCTGATGAGTACCAGCAGGGAGGTTTTTGCTCGTTTGACGGGCAGTTCTTTCCTGTCGAAAAAGGAATGTCCATTACTCTCGGTGGAACATGTGGTTTTATCATTAAGGATTTCCGTTTAGGTGCCTACTTCGATGGTATGAGCAAAACGGCAAGAATCACCGGTACAGATTCTAACCAGTATAGTTTGAGACAAAGCCACGGCGGTTTATATTTGGCTTATCCGTTCTTCAATGATCACAATTTTCACCTCGTAACCGATATAAAAGTCGGCTATGGAGCATCTATGATAATAAATTCGACAACTCGTAAAGGCGAGGACAAGGTCGGGTTTGTAGCAATTGTTCCATCCGCAGCGGTGGAGTACTCAATAACCGACATTCTTAAGATTTCGCTTGGTATAAACTATCAGTTCCACATTAAGGTAAAAACGCCAGAACGGTACAAACAGTCGGTTCTTAATGCACCGGGAGTTTATCTTGCCCTCACTCTCGGATTGTTTTAGCACTAAAATTTCAGATAATAATCTTTTGTCAGCGATTTGTATTTCTCGCTGAAATCATGTCGTGCGCCATTTTCAATGTATAGTGTATTGCATGTAGGTTCGCGTTTTTCTCTGCTTATTTCAACAATTGTGCGAATCGGAGGCGTGTCGGGATGCGATGAAACATAAAGTCTTGCGGTTGCATACAAGCCTAACCTTTCTGCATTATTCTCGAATTGCATGCATTGTTCGGTAGGATAAATCACATAGCAGCGACCGCTTTCCGATAAAAATCTACTTATTGCCAATGCCAAATCGGAGATATTCAGGCTTATGTCGTGACGAGCAAGCGCACGGCCCTTTTCTGGTGCAATGACATCTGTTGTATAGAACGGTGGGTTTGACACAATTAGGTCGTACTTTCCCCCTGGCGCGAAATCCTGCACTGATGAGTGAAATATTTCTATCCGTTCGTGCCATTTGCTTTGCTCGACATTGAATTTTGCCACCTCTACTGCCTCGGAATTTATGTCGATTCCATGAATCGTTGCGTTGCTTTTCTGTGCAAGCATAAGGCAAAGTAATCCTGTGCCTGTGCCAATGTCGAGTATTCGGCTTGCGTTTTTACCGTCTACATACGCGCCAAGCAGCACTCCATCTGTGCCGACTTTCATTATCGACTTGCGATGCATTACACGGAATTGCTTGAATGTAAAAAAGTCGTCACGCATCAGACAACTGGATTTTGGTTTACTCCCGAACCAAAAAGTGCGAAGTCGTACTTTATTGGGTCGGCTTGGTCGAATTTGCGAAGGTTTTCTGTGAGTTCAAGTACCGATTTCCAGTCGTTCTGCTTACGGTTGAGCAGGTTGAGGTCGCGAGCACAGCGTCCGCAGTGGACATCGAGAGGAATGAGCAGGTCGGCAGGACTAATACCTTTCCATAGTCCAAAATCAATTCCGCGACCATCATTTCGCACCATCCAGCGCAGGAACATGTTTAGGCGTTTGGCGGCCGAACCTTTGGTAATGTCGGAAATGTGTCGCATGTTGCGGGTTTCGTGCGGAATCTCAAACAGCACGGAGTGAACATTGATCAGGTTTTTGTCCATTTCCTTGTATTGGGAAAATATTGCCTCCAGTCCGCCATGGTTGCGGTAAATGTTAGCAAGCGATCGAACAAAGAAACGCATGTCATCTCCATTGAAAGTGCGGTGAATAGCGGTATCAAGAGTTTTTAAGTCCTTTGCCTCGAAGTTCATTACGAAATCGTATGGGGCATTGTCCATAAGCTTCATGAAGCGTTTGGCGTTGTTTATTATCATCTTGCGGTTGCCCCATGCAATCATCGATGCGAAAAATCCGCTAATTTCTATGTCTTCTTTCCGCGAAAACGAGTGCGGAATCTGTATAGGGTCGTTATCTACGAAACTAGCTACGGCAAATTTCTCGTACCGTTCATCAAGCAAAGCCTTTGTCGTCTGAAAGTCCATATTTAAAAATTTGGAGTTGCATAAAAAAACGAGGATTTATGTTCTCCTCGTTTTATATTGTCTAGAATCTCCATTAGATTCCACATCGTTATCGTCTTTTTTCTTTTTGAATAAAGAAAATAGCCCTTTTGCCTTGTTGATGGCTAAGTTTGCACCTTCCATTGCAACTCCGCTTGGTATGGCATTGAGGCCTGGCACTTTAGATGCGGCAGTACCAATAACGCTGCTGGCTACCGTGGAAGCTACACTTGAGGCTACGGTGGCACCCATTCCAGATACACTGGGTTGTCGCAAATTCTTTTGAGTGTATTCTGTTATCGCTGAAGTATATGCTTGTGATATTTTGCCATATAGATTTTCGTTCATCGTTTTTGTTTGGTAGTCGGTCAGGTCGGAACATTGCTCTCCTAGTTCAACCATTCGGTTGTAACATTGTTCTACTATATTGTATTGTTCTCCTGTGATATTCTTGCTTTTCAAGTCTTCAACATAAAACTTGTAGGCATTTGTGTATTGTTCAATTGTTGATTTGTCTATTGCCATGTTTTGTCCTCCGGTTTTTTTTATGTTGTGGCAAAGATAAGAAAAATTTAATGATTAGCTTCTCTGATTTAAAAATTCAATAATTCAAAGATTCAAGATTTTGATTTATAGCATTGCAATGCTTAGCAATGTTTCAAATATTCAATGATTTAAGAAATCAAATGTTCAAAAATTTTTCAAAAAACATTATATTTGCGGTGTTAAGAATTAATAAAATGCAATTCGGTACATTTAAGGTAAAAGACGGGGTATATATCCCCGATGTTGGTATTGATTATCCAACCGATGACCCGTTTCGCCGTCTATTGAAAGTCGAGGTTGAGGATTCATCCGAGGGAAAATACCAGTTTGATGAAACTTTTCCGTACATAGATGAGTCTTTTAAATTCAAGTTTAATGAAATACTTGGATTTTTCGTCAAGTGGGTTCTTGTAGCATTTTGGAATCGCTTTCATTTCGGACTTAGAATAGAGGGCAGGAAAAATGTTCGTAAGCGTAGGAAAGAGCTGAAAGATGGTGCCATGTGCGTTTGCAATCATGTTTTTATTTTTGATGCATTTGGGGTGAATCAGGCTGTTAAGCGTTTCGGAAAGTTGAAAATTCCGATGTTTGCAAAGCATTTTAATGGCAAGAACAGTTGGTTTATGCGTCATGCTGGCGGAGTTCCGATTCCGGAAACTCGTGGCGGCATCCGTAAATTTAACGAGGCTTTCGATGAGTATCATCGGCGCAAGGAATGGTTCTTGATTTTCCCTGAATCGGTTCGTTGGAATATGTATGTGCCGATTCGACCTCTTAAGGTTGGTGCATTTTCGATGGCGTACAAGTATGATATACCAGTAATTCCGTTGGTGTACAGCTATCGTGAGCGCAAGGGCTTATACAGATTGTTTGGAAGGCGTAATGAACCGTGTGTGACCTTGCATGTCGGTGAACCGATATTTTTTGATAAGGATAAGCCTCGAAAGGACGAACTCCAGAGAGTTTGTATCAATTCTCACGAATGTATGGTAAAAATGGCTAGTATTGAGGTAAATCCATGGCCTGCGGTGGAAGATTGTTGCTGATGGAGTTTTGAGCTTCGATATTTATGATTTCTATGGTTGGCATCGTTCCTTGTTGTTAAAACTTGAAACTAGAAACCAGAGACTCTGAAACTATATATCTGAAACAATATCTTGTCCTTCAGGCTTGTTCGCATTCTCTACTTTTACAAATTGCATTCCTGCCGACCTTGCTCCATCTCCATCGGTGTCATCGCGGTCTCCAATCATTAGGCAATGTTGCGGTTCTATTCCAATTTTTTCGCAGACATTCATAAATGCTTCTCGGCATGGCTTTAGTCCGCCCAATGATGGTGCATCAAAAAGATAATCAGCCCACAGGCAATCGAATCCTATGGCATCGAGCTTTTCTTTTACGAAACCGTAGTCGGAAAACACTATTATTTTTACACCTTTTTCACGCATCCGCATGATGTATTCTTTGACCCAAGGAGCAAGGCTGTAGTGCTTGCGCAGGACTCTTGCCATTTGTGGCATATAGCAGTCGAAATACCACTTTCTTGCATTCTTTTTCCCGATATGGCTGAAAAAATTGTCGTAAAACGCATCTTCGGTTCCGAAATATTTACCTTTTAACTTCGCACGAACTTCTCTTTCCCGTTTAAGCATAAAAAGTTTTCCGCGAAGCATCTGGTTGAGTATTATGCGAATATGAAGATGGGACTTGTCGTACAAAGTCCCATCTAGGTCGAATATGACAGCTTTTATTTCTGCCATTATTTTACAAGTTTTTTGAACTTTTCGTGGCGTTTCTCGTCCTGCATGAGCAGATTGAGCTTGAATTGTCCGTCGCGTAATCCTTCAGCGATACATTGTGCCTTGAATGTTTCGAAGGAATTGAACTGCAGGCGGTGTGTCACAGGTTCTTTAACGCGTAGCGAATCGCGTTTTGTCTTATATTCTTGGTTGTATTCCTTCAGCAGTTCATCTACATGCTTTGTAAATAGTTCAGCCTTTTCCTGCGAGGTCTCCTGATCTGCAAATTCCCAGTAGAAGCGGTATGCGGAGATGTCGAGGTCGGCAAATCCAACGAAGAATTTTAATGACATGTTTAGTTCTTTTTCGACTTGTCCTACTGCCTCTATGAACTGTCTTTCGTGCAGTTTTTCGCCTGTCATTGAAACAATGCCGTTAACTTTCTGTATCAGGTGGATAGATGGCGTGTTCCAGTAGCGCGGACCGACTTCCACCATGTCGTTCATATTGTATCGATACAATCCTGCAAAGGTAGTTACATAGGTGACATATCGCTTGCCCTCTTCCAATTCATGCATCTGCACGAAACGTTTTTCGTTGTCTGGCTTGCTGATGTCCTCGGCTGGCACGAATTCGTAGTAGTGCATGTGCGGGCAAAGTACGGTGTTGGAGGTATCGTCAATCACGAGACCGAACCTGCATTCTGTGGAATAATATGAAAATTCCTGATGGAAATACTGGCTGGGAAACGAGTCCTTGAACTTGTCGATATAAACCTTTGTGTTGCCGCAGCGCCATGTGGTGAGCAGTTGGAAATCGGGCCAGTAATGTTTTGGCAGCACTATGCCGTATTTTGCTTTTAAGCTGCGAAGTTCAGCTGCGCGTTCGGGGTTGGGCTTCATGAAAGGCTTGAAACTCTCGCGAATGTCGTCAGGAATGTTCAAGTTCGCGTTTAGTGTTCCATTTTCAATGTCCTCAACATATTGGTCGAAGTACTCGTTTACATTGTTCTGCATCTCGACTATAGTGGATGGGTTGGCCGTGATGATTAGCGTGGTGTTGTGCTCAATGCCGAAACGCATAATGGTATAGTAGCGAGCCGTGTAATCTTCAATGGCATAAACCGAGAATGGATATGGCGACAGGTCTTTCATCCACTGCGGGCATTTCTTTTGCGCAAAGCCGGATATTGATCCGCATACTGTGCCATCTGGTGCATATCCTTCAACGACCTTTCCTACGATACTGACAAGTTTGCCAGCGAAAACCTTGCGTCTGTTACGTATCATCGTGTAGAGCCATGCAAGGTTCATCTTTCCGTATATATCGCCCAGATAGCGTTGGGTAATCGGTATCCATTTGGGTTCCTTCGTTGTGCCTGAAGTTGTGGCGTACAATGCTGGCTTTCCAGGGAAAAGAACATCGGGTTCTCCGTTTTTGTGCCGTTCGATTAGCGGGCGAAGGTCTTCGTATTCGTTTGGTTTGACATTCTGTTGGTAACGACTGTAGAGTTCTGTATCATCTTTTGCTTCAAGAATTTCTGCAAAATGATGTTCTTTCCCGTAAACGGAGTCTTTGGCGAAATCTAGTATTTCACGCAAAGTTTGTTCCTGACGCTTGCGCGGCTGTTTTGCCGCTCTTTTGAATGATTTGTATTGCAAGCCCCCAGCGATTCCGATGAGGAAGTTTGGGACAAAGGGAGTTTTAAGTTTTTCCATATTATGTTGTTATTTTGTGCTTATCACAAGTTTGTTGAACTTTTCTTGACGCTTTTCGTCTTGCAAAAGCAGGTTGAGCTTGAACTGTCCGTCGCGTGCGCCTTCCTTGATGCATTCTTCCTTGAAATGCTCGAACGACTCGAACTGCAAGCGGTAGGTTACCGCATCTTTCAGCCTCAACGATTCTCGCTTTGCCTTGTATTCCATGTTGCTGTCCTTGAGGGCTGCATCAACGGCTTCAGTGAACTTTTCGGCTTGTTCCTGTGTTGTTTCCTGGTCGGCGAACTCATAGTAGAAGTTGTATCGCGATTCGGGCAGTTCGGCAAAGCCAATGAAGAAACGTGTTTTCATGCCTGTAGTATCTTCAGCCTTGTGTACTGCTTCAATAAACTGACGTTCATATAGTTTTTCACCAGTCATTGTAACGATACCGTGAGTCTTTTGTATCATGTGAACGGTAGGCGTGTTCTTGAAGTTCGGACCAACTTCGAGCAAATCGTTCATATTGTAGCGGTACAAGCCTGCAAATGTACTAACATACGGGCAGTATCTCTGACCTTCAACAAGTTCGTGCAATTGGTAGAAAGTAGGATTTGGTGAATCCATGTCTTCTTCCTTGACGAACTCGTAGTAGTGCATGTGTGGGAACATAACGCTGTTGAGAGTGTCGTCCATAACTAGTCCGAAGCGGCATTCCGAAGCGAAATAGCCAAATTCCTGATGTAGCATTCCTTTCGGGAACGAATCCTTGAACTTGTCGAGGTAAACCTTGGTATTTCCGCACTTCCATGTGTTTAGAATCTGCAGATTTGGCCAGTAGTGCTTTGGTAGAACATTGCCATATTTTGCCTTTAATGCACGAAGTTCGGCTGCGCGTTTGGGATTCGGCTTGAGGCAAGCTTCCAGTTCCTTGCGGATTTCCGAGTCGATGTTGAGGTCGGCTTTAAGCGTACCGTGTTCAATATCGTTTACATATTCGTCGTAGTAGCGGTTGACATTGTTCTGCAATTCGACTATTGTTGACGGGTTTGCTGTAACAATCAGGGTAATGTCCTGCTCTATGCCCATGCGCATAAGCACATAGTAGCGTGCCGTGTAGTCGGCGATGCTGTAAACGCACTGCGGGTTGCTATAGAGTTTCTTCACGAAGCCTGGGCAGTCACGCTGCGTAACACCGCTAACCGAACCATATACTGTGCCGTCGGGTGCGTATCCTTCGATTACCTTGCCAACGATTGAAAGTATCTTTCCTGCAAATACTTTGTGGCGGTTCTGGATGAAATTGTAGAGCCATACCTTGGTCATTTTGCCGTAGATGGTTTTCAGGTAACGTTCGGTTATTGGAATCCATTTCGGTTCGGCAGTAGAACCGGAAGTGGTTGCATAAAGAACTGGTTTGCCAGGGAAAAGAATGTCGGTTTCTCCATGTTTGTGGCGTTCAACGTATGGACGCAAATCCTCATATTCGTTGGGTTTTACTTGTTCGCGGTAGCGTTTATAAAGTTCAGTGTCGTTAGTTGCTTCAAGTATATACTCGAACTTGTGTTCCTTACCGTAAACAGTATCCTTTGCGTAAGTAAGAATTTCGCGTAGAGTATTTTCACTAGCTTTGCGTGGATTCTTTGTCGCTTTCAAAAGTGCGCGATACTGAATACCTCCTGCCATTCCCAATAGCAGGTTCGGTACGATCATATTACTCGTCTTCATTTCCTTTTGTTTTAAAAAAAACAAAAGTATATAAAAACTTTTACAGCAATCGTTTTCTACACTGGTTAAAGAGTAGAGTATAGCGTGCTTGATATACTTTATGCTACTTTTATCTTGTCACCTACTTTTATTTTTCTATCTTTAGTGAAGTGGTTAATCTGGAGAAGTTTCTTGTATTTTATCTTGTGCTTCTTTGCAATTTTCTTTAGTGTATCGCCTTGCTTTACGATGTATATGCCTTTCTCTGATGTTGTTACAGGCTTTTTGACGACAGTGTGTGGCTTGGCCGTGGTGTTGTTTGCAGGTTTCGCTGTTGCAACAGGTTTTGTCGTTTTGGTTGGTTTGTTCGTGTTTGTGTTAGTGCTTGGTTTTGTATTGTTTGAAGTGGCTGTTGCCGGTTTTGTTGTGTTCGATGAATTGTTGTTATTCGAACTACTAGTTGTTGTGCTGTTGCTTGTTGATGAAGTGCTTCCATTTGATGCAATTGGACTACTGCCTTGTTGTCTGGGGGTGCGAGCTTTTATTTTGGCAAGTTCTGCCTGTGTTATTTCATGTCCTTCTACGGAAGAATATCCGCCCCAGTAGCTATATTCGTCAACTGAAGGATATTCGGGATTGTTTACAAAGTCTATGCTCGTGTCGAATCGGCGGTTGGTGCGATTGTGCTTGAAAAGCCAAGTATAAAGATTGTAATAATTGAAATAGTTTATCAGGCTGTGTCCTCCGCTGGTTAGACGGCTGTATTTCAGCAGATTTGTGCTTCCGCAGGTTTTCATAGCTTCGACAACTCTGTCGGAACATGCTACGCTAGTCGTTTCATCATCGGCGGCATGAATGATCCAAGTTGGAACTTTGTTGAGCCCGCAGGGTGTCTTGGCATCGCATCCTCCACAAATACCAACACATGCAGCAACCTCGTCGGGATATTTGTTGACATAGTTTAGTGTTCCCCAGCCACCCATGCTCATGCCAATTACATAGAATTTATTGTGGTCGAATGCATAATGTGCCTTTAGAAATTCGTAAACCTTGTGCAGTTTCACCGAACCCCAGCCTTCGTTTCCATTGGCATTTGGTTCCAAAATTAGTGCAGGCTGACCTTTCAGAATTTCGTAACCGCTTTGTATTGCCGTTATGGAACCATATCTGTACCCTCCAAGCCCTATGCTCATGCTTCGTCCGTGCAGGAACATTACAACAGGCATGTTGGTGCTGTTTACGGGGTCGTAGCCGGCTGGCTCGTAAATAGCAAAGTTGTACATGTCCGACATAAGGTCGTTGAAGTATTCTATCTGTTGCGATTTGGAAATGAATGGCAAAAAAGCCAAAGCAATTATCGTTAATATTCGTCTCATATTAGTTTTGTATATTTTTGAGTTTGCAAATTTAGAAAAAAGAAATTGATGCAGCCTTTTCGACTGCATCAATTTTTTTGTCATGAAATGCTATGTCATAGTGTTATCTGCGAGAAGATGAATGGCTCGATGAGCTGTGGGAACTCGAACTATGGGAACTTGAGCTGTGCGAGCTTGAGCTATGCGAACTAGGTGAACTCGATCTTGAACTGCTCGAAGAACTTGAGTGCGAGCTTGATGGGTGATAGCTACTGCTACTTGATCTTGACGAACTTGAGGAATTAACTCTTGAGCTGCTGCTTGAAGAGCTAGGTTTCGAAGAACTCGAGGAGTTTACCCTTGAACTACTGTTCGAAGAATTTGTCCTTGAAGAACTTGAAGAGTTGTAGCTGCTGCTAGGTTTCGAAGAACTTGAGGAGTTTACTAAGAGTTGTAGCTGCTGCTAGGTTTCGAAGAACTTGAGGAGTTTACTCTTGAACTGCTGTTCGAAGAATTTGTCCTTGAAGAACTTGAAGAGTTGTAGCCGCTGTTTGGTTTCGAAGAACTCGAGGAGTTTACCCTTGAACTGCTGTTCGAAGAATTTGTCCTTGAAGAACTTGAAGAGTTGTAGCCGCTGTTTGGTTTCGATGAACTCGAGGAATTTACTCTAGAACTGCTGTTCGAAGAATTTACCCTAGAAGAGCTATTATTGTTAGCAGGTGTTCTGCTGGTATTGTCGTTTGCAACTCTCGAACCGCTATTGTTAGCAGGCGTTTTGCTGGTGTTGTCGTTTGCGACCCTTGAGCCGTTGTTGTTAGCAGGTGTTCTGTTGATATTGTCGTTTGCGACTCTTGTGCTATTGTTGGCAGGTGCTTTTGTAGCATTGCTTCCAGCAACTCTTGAATTATCATTTCTGATGCTTCTGTGGTGGTCGCTAATGTTATTGTGTTCAGGGTGCCTGTCGTTGTAGCTACCGTTTGGATGCGAGTTGCCATATCCGTTGTGTACCTCCCTGTGTCCATTATATCCATCATGTGGATGATGTGGATGGTTGTAGCTGCAGTGATGGTGATGGTGGTGATATTCAACAATGTGGTGATGATATACATGGTATGGTCTGTGGTGCCAGCAGTGCCAGTAGTGAGGGTAGTAACCCCAGTAGTATGGCGAGTGCCAGTAGTGCCAGTAAGGATCCCAGAACCAGTTGTATATTACAGGACGGTAGATGTAAACAGGCTCTACGATGTAGTTGCGTCCGTAGATGTATTCGTTTCCAATTACTTGAACCGTAATATTTTTGGTTTCAACATCTTTTTTTACAAAAATCGTTGCTATGTCTTGGTAGATGTCGGCTGCAAGAACTGCTTGTATCACGATGTAGTGATCGCCGTTTTCTACCGTTTCGACGCACCTGAGATAGTCAACTTCTCCGTCGCCGTTGAGGTCGAGGTTAGAAATTGATATTGATTCGTCGTTTAGTTTATTTTCGAAGTCTTCAATATCTTTTGATTCTCCGAACAGTGAAGCCGCAGCTTTCAGATCGAAATCGTCAGCAATTTCTTCGCTTGCTGCAGTTACCGTTTGTGCCACCGATGCGATACTCATCCCAAGTACCAAACATCCTAATATGATAAACCGTTTCATAACCGTAAATTTTTAATTTGTTCAGTTTGTAAAGTTATAAAAATTGTGCCAAAAACCTTGATTTTTTCTCGAGTGCAACAGTTTAAAAAATCTTTAACATTGGTTATGGAAATATTTAAGAATTGTATATGCCCAGACAAAAAGGGCTGCCTTTGGTCGACAGCCCTGTAGTTTGTTTGTCAATAAATTATTTCATCTCTGCAAAATACTTGTAAAACAACGGAATAGTCTCGATTCCCTTAAGGAAATTCTCAACAGGATAATTCTCGTTTGGCGAATGTATTGCATCCGATTCAAGGCCAAATCCCATAAGGATTGACTTTATGCCAAGCACTTCCTCGAAACGCGAGATGATAGGAATACTTCCGCCGCTGCGAACCGGAATCGGGCGTTTGCCGAATACTTCAATGTAAGCCTTTTCTGCTGCCTTGTATGCAGGAAGGTCAATCGGGCAAACATAGCCTTGTCCGCCGTGCAAAGGACGAACCTCTACCTTTACATATTCCGGAGCAATCTTCTCGAAGTATTCCTTGAAAAGCTGTGCAATCTTCTTGTGGTCCTGATTTGGAACAAGGCGGGTCGAAATTTTTGCAAATGCCTTCGATGGAAGTACAGTCTTTGAGCCTTCGCCTGTGTAGCCACCCCAAATTCCGCAAACATCCAAGCACGGACGGATGCCAGTGCGTTCGCAAGTCGTGAAGCCATTTTCGCCTTTGAGTGCTTTTACACTTATTGCCTTCTTGTAGTCATCCTCGTTAAATGGCTTTCCTGCAAGGAGTTCTCTTTCCTCTGCCGAAACTTCCAGAACATCATCGTAGAATCCCGGTATTGTAATCTTGCCGTTTTCATCGTGAAGTTCGGCAATCATCTTGCAGAGCACATTGATAGGATTTGCTACTGCACCGCCGAAAATTCCGCTGTGAAGGTCGTGGTCGGGACCGGTAACTTCAACTTCCCAGTATGCCAAACCGCGAAGTCCTGTGGTAATGCTCGGGATGTCAGATGCTATCATTCCTGTATCGGAAACAAGGATAACATCGCCTTTGAGCAGGTCTTTCTGTTCTGCGCACCATTCGGTAAGGCTCGGAGAACCGATTTCTTCCTCGCCTTCGAGCATGAACTTAACATTGCATGGCAAGGTCTTGGTTTTTACCATAAGTTCGAATGCTTTTGCGTGCATGAAACTCTGACCTTTGTCATCATCTGCGCCACGAGCCCAAATCTTACCTTCCTTGATAACTGGTTCAAAAGGTTCTGTTTTCCAAAGCTCTATCGGGTCAACTGGCATAACATCGTAGTGTCCATAAACTATTACTGTTGGCTTTGATGGGTCGATAATCTTTTCACCGTAAACGATTGGATTCCCTTTGGTTGGCATAACTTCTGCCTTGTCAACGCCAGCCTGCTTGAGCAAGTATTTCCAATGTTCTGCGCACTTTATCATGTCCGACTTGTGCGATGCTTCCGAACTTATTGACGGAATGCGAATCAAACCGAAAAGTTCTTCGAAGAACCTTTCCCTGTTTTCCTTGATATAATCTTTAATGTAAGTCATAATTTTATTGTTTGTTAAATGTTTTAGTATCTCATTTTGTATGCTCCAGAGAAATAGAAATGTCCTTGAACGCCAATTACTTGATAGTATTTGTTGAAACTGCCGAACAGCGAAACACCAATTCCCATATCGTATAGGAACTTGAATGTAGTTTGTACTTCGACATGACCGCCAATCGTGTTCTTAATAATTGAGCCTGTTGGAATGTCGGGGTGTTGTACCCATGCGATTGCCCAGCAAGGACCTATGAAGAATGCGAAATTGTACCATCTGTCCTCGAAGCGAAGTCCTGCTCCTGCATGGAAATCGTTGAGCTGACGCATAGACCTAAGGCCTCTCAAATCTGGGTTGTACCAGCTTTCAAAGAAGAAATTTTCGCCGGAGAAATGCCAGCCAACATTGAAATATACTGCTTTGTATCGGAAATGATAGGCGAGAGCCATTGTGCGGTTTAGACCTTTTTCGTAGGAGGGTTCGTAGTTTATCTTGTAGCTTACGCCCATGCCAAATGTAAGCCAGTTACTACCTTGCTTGTATATCTTGTCGCCATACTGTACCTCGCTGAACATCTTGTCGTATTTCGACTTCTCCTTGGTTGCACGAGGCGTTGTATTGTCGGTTTGTGCGACAAGCATCAGCGATGCTACGGCAAATAATATAGTAAGCAGTATTTGTTTATTCATTAGGCAAAAATCCTTGTTGTTTCAGCACATTTAGTAAGCAGGCAGAAGCCTGTTCGTTTCCTGCCTTGGTGTATCTTACATCGGTAAAAACTTGAGCAAGCGTTTCCTTATTGTTCTCTGCAACAAATTTTTTGTTCGATTCCAAGTTTTCTGTTTCAGCGTAAATTTTGTCAATGTCGGTAGCACTGAAATCATGGTAGGTCTCGCGATGAACGATGGCTTCTAGCGGAAGTCGTTCAGTAAGCGGTAGATGCTGCTTCGGATAGCCCATCGTTACGGTTGCAACTGGAACTACTCCTTTGGGAAGTTTCAGTATTTCAATGATTTTATCGGCATTGTAGATTACCGTTCCAAGGTAGCAGATGCCAAGACCGTTGCTTTCGGCTTCGAGGCAGGCGTTTTGTGCTGCTATTATTGCATCGGTTGCAGCAGTCATGAAGGTAAGGAAATTGTCGAAACCTGCTTCGGCATTTCTGTTCTTGCACCAGATTTTGAAGCGGTTGATGTCGGCGCAGAATGTCAGCACTGCCTTGGCGTTTGTTATTGCCGGCTGGCAGAAATGTGTAGGAGCCAACTTTGCTATCATTTCCTTGTCAGTGTTGACAATTATGCTGTATATCTGCATATTGCCAGTATTAGATGCTCTTGAAGCGGCATTAAGAACCTTGTTGAGAACATCTTCGGGAATTTCCTTGTCGGCATATTCCCTTACCGATACATGGTCGAAAATTTCCTTTACCATATTATTTAAGCTTTGATTCTATTACTTTTGTTAGAATGTCGGTTATATTTTCACCCATTGTGCGTATCTGCTTTGGAACAATGCTTTCTGCACTCATTCCAGGGATGGAGTTCACCTCGATGAAATAAGGTATTCCTTCCTTGATAATGAAGTCGATACGAACAATTCCACTGCAACCTATAATATCGTAAATGCGTGATGTTGCTTCCTGTACCATGCGAGTTTCTTCTTCGCTAATGCGGGCGGGTGTGATTTCGTTGGTAAGTCCGGGTGTATATTTTGCTTCGGTGTCGAAATAGTCGTTTTTGGTGGAGATTTCTGTTATCGGAAAGACTTTTTCATAATCTGGAGTTTTCAATATTCCACACGAAACTTCTACACCTTTAATGAACTCTTCCACAATTATTGTTGTGTCTTCGGTACGAGCCAAATTTATTGCATCAATGAATTTGTCCTTTTCGTAAACTTTTGTTACACCGAAACTAGAACCTGCAGTTGCGGGCTTTACAAAGCATGGCAATCCGACTTTTTCAACTATTTCGTCAACATCAAACGGATTTTCTCCACGAATAATAGCCATCTTAGCCATTGCAATGCCTTCGTCTGCTAGCAATTTCTTTGCAGCAATCTTGTTGAGTGTTACCATTGAAGAGAATGCATCGCAGGCGGAATATGGAATTCCGAGAATATCAAGGACTGCCTGTATTTTTCCATCTTCACCCGGTGAACCGTGTAGAGCTAAGTAGGCATAGTCGAATTTTGTCGGCACGCCTTCGATGTCTGCCGAGAAGCTATTGATATCAACTTTGTATTCCTTGCCACCTAACATGCAGAAAAGACCTTCCTTTCTAACATCGATGAGGTAAGGGTTGTAAAAACTCCTGTCAAGATTCAGGTAAATCTGGTTTCCGGAATTGAGGCTAATCTGTCGTTCAGAGGTGTAGCCACCTGCCAATACTGCAATGTTTTTCATATCTTTTATTTTTTCCTAATCTTTAATTTTTGTCCTACTCTTAATTTTGACGGGTCGATTCCGTTGAGGTTGATTATGTCGCTGGCGGAAACGCCGTTGTATTTTGCTGCAATTTTTGCTGGAGTATCGCCCTGCTGTACAGTATAGTATTCGTATGCTGGGTCGAGTTTCTGAGGTGTTGTGCTAGCTGGAGTGCTTGATGTGTTTGTAGTCGTTTTTGGAGCACTGCCACGAGTGTAAATTTTCAGTTTCTGACCAATTTGAAGCTTGTCGCTGTAAAGTCCGTTCCAGCTCTTGATGTTTGCAACGGTAACTCCGTATCTTTTTGCAATACTGCCAAGTACATCGCCTGATCTTACAGTATATATGGTTGCGTTTGTGCCAGATGGTTGCCCTGAGGGTACACCGTATTTGCTATTTGCTATTGCCTGATTGATTTTTTGCTTGTTGAACATCAACGAATCTTGGAAATGGTAAATAGAATCTTCTAATTCCATGAACTTATTGATGTATTTTCGCTGCATCTTTAAAGGATAGTATTGTGTAATTGCAGGAACGATGTCGAGCTTGTACTGAGGATTGAGTTCGCGAGTTTCTTCGACAGGGATTCCGAGAACAGAGTCGAGTTGTGCGAAATGAAGTTGCTCTTTTATCATTACTGTGTCAATGTCTTCGTAGAAATCAATCTTTTCTGGCTTGAAATTATGCAACTGGTGATATTCGAACATGTACATCATTGCGATGAAGCCTGGCACATAGTTGCGAGTTTCTTCGGGCAGGTAGGGGTAAATTTCCCAGTAGGTAGATTTGCCCGAGCGCTTCATTGCACCGTTGATTCTGCCAGGTCCTGCGTTGTATGCGGCGAGAGCCAGAGTCCAGTCGTTGTATGTCGTATATAATAATTTAAGGTAACGGCATGCGGCATCGGTTGACTTTTCGGGATCCATTCTTTCGTCAATGTATGAGGTAATTTCAAGTCCCATGTTAAGACCTGTCTTATACATAAACTGCCAAAGTCCAACTGCTCCAGCTGGGGATTTGGCCTTTGGGTTGAGTGCCGATTCTATTACCGACAAGTATTTCAGTTCCAAGGGAATGCCGTATGCATCAAGTTTTTCTTCAAACATTGGGAAATACTGGTGCGAAAGTCCGAGCAGTTTCGGCGCTAGTTTGTGACCACGCTTCACATACTTGTCTATGTATTTCTGTACATTTGCGTTGTAGACAACATTTATTGGTGTGGCAATCCTTTCAACGCGCTCCTTGAATATGGAATCGGGCAGGTCGGTGTCGAAGTATGTTCTGTCGTTGTCTTCCAAGTAGCATACGGTATCGCGTCCAGTATAGTAGTACCACTGCTTCAAGAAAACTTCGAGGCTGTCAACCATGTCGAAAGTTCTCTTTCTGTCGTTGCTTGTGCTTGTATCGGCATCTTGTGCATTAAGCAGTCCGGCGAGCAATAATATGAAGGTCAGCAGTATTGTCTTTTTCATGGGCTAAAAGTTTAATGAACAGCCTACGCCAAGAATTGGAGTCCTGGTATAAGCAGTATTAAAAGTTTGCGGATAAAAGCGAGCCGAAAGGTTGTCGCCGACATCGAAGTAGAAAAGGTGTGCATCTACCGTTGCATCAACTATTTGCAGGGCATAAAGCAATATTGTGCCGGCAAGCATGTAGTCGCGTATGGTACGGTTTCTGTCCATGTTGTTCAGAATAGCCTCTTGTGAAAGTATTCCGTAAAATTCATCATGTTCTCCATTGTCGCGTTGCATGTAGGCGTTCTTGAATCTTTTGAATTCTTTTTGGTTACTTATTGCAAAGTAAATGCATGTTCCCATTGAAGCATATACAATAGGCATTTTCCAGTATTTGCGATTGTATGCTTGCCCTGCACCTGGCACCAAAGCAAGGAGAGTTGCTGTTTTCGGAGAATGGACTTTTTCCTTTGCCTTGACTTGCTCTCTGCTTAATGTGTCGATTTGGGCATTTGCACATGAAACCATGAAAGTCAGTACGATAATCAGCAATATTTTTACGGCACTGCTCAATGTGGTATTCTATGAGTTCAACTTGTCGAGAATTGCAATTATGCGTTCAAAATCGCTGTCATTCTTGAATGGAATCACAATTTTGCCTTTGCCTTTCGTGTTGCGCTTGAGTTCCACATCGGTAGCGAAGCGGTTCGACAGGCTTTTCTGTAGCAATGCGTAGTCCTCGTTGGTGGCAAGCACTTTTTTCTTTTCTTTCTTTTCTGCTTTTCCGCCAGTGTATTCCTTTATGATTTCCTCGACTTTGCGAACAGAGAAGTCGTATTTCAGAATCTGGTCGTAAATCATGAGCATGGTTTCCTCGTCCTTTGCACCGAGAAGTGCGCGGGCGTGTCCCATCGAAATCTTCTCGTCGCGGATGCCAGTCTGGATCTTTGGCGGAAGGTTGAGCAGACGCAGGAAGTTGGCAATTGCAGAGCGCGATTTTCCAACGCGTGTACTGAGCTGTTCTTGAGTCATCTTGCACTCGTCGATGAGTTGCTGGTATGTCTGAGCAACTTCTATAGCATTGAGGTCTTCGCGTTGAATGTTCTCTACAAGAGCCATTTCAAGCATCGACTGGTCGGTGACATCGGTTCTGATGTATGCTGGAATTTTTTTCAGACCAGCCATTTTGGATGCGCGCAGACGGCGTTCTCCAGAAATGAGCTGGTATTTTCCATTGCCCATATCCTTTACGGAAATAGCTTGGATAACACCGAGTTCCTTTATTGAGTCTGCCAATTCCTGCAAGGCAGTTTCGTCAAAGGCCTTACGCGGTTGGAAAGGATTGACTTCGATTGCATCAATTGGAATATCGTTTTGCTGAGTAGCTCTATTTCTTATTGTTGTTGCATCAGCAGGTATCAGCGAGCCTAGTCCGCGCCCGAGGCCGCTTTTTTTCTTTTTGTCGTTTTTCTTGTCTGTCATTTTACTTGGTCATATTGTTTCTTTGCAGAAGTTCCTTTGCGAGGTTCATGTAGTTGATTGCGCCAGTTGAGCTGACATCGTATTCTACAATCGACTGTCCGTAGCTTGGAGCTTCGCTGAGTTTTACATTCCTGTGTATTATAGTATTGAAAACCATGTCGTCGAAATGATGCCTTACTTCGTCGAGCACCTGTTCCGAAATTTTTACGCGCTTGTCGTACATTGTCATAACAAAACCTTCGATGTCAAGGTCGGGATTGAGGTTTGACTGCACGAGTCTTACGCTGTTGAGGAGTTTGCCAAGACCTTCGAGTGCAAAGTATTCGCATTGTACAGGAATCAGCACAGAATCGGAGGCGGTAAGTGCATTTATGACTATTATTCCGAGCGATGGCGAGCAGTCGATGAGGATGAAATCATACTTGTCGCGAACCTTGTCGAGTACATTCTTTAGTATGAATTCGCGGTTTGGCATTTCAAGCATTTCGATTTCTGCACCAACAAGGTCGATGTTGGTCGGAAGTACCGACAAGCCTTCGAGTTCTTCGGATGTGAGTATTACCTTTTCAGGGTCTTCGTCCTTTACAAGACAATCGTAAAGTCCTGTTCTGATGTTGTTTACATCGAATCCTAATCCTGATGTTGCGTTTGCCTGCGGGTCGGCGTCAACGAGCAGTACCTTGTATTCCAATGCGGCAAGGCTTGCAGCAAGGTTTATTGCGGTGGTCGTTTTCCCTACGCCACCTTTCTGGTTGGCTAATGTTATTATCTTACCCATTTTAATTCGTTAATTATTGAAATGTCAAAAATAATACATATTGACGGAATAGCCGCTTTTTTGACGGCCTGTTTTTTCAAGTTGTTCATAACTTTTTTGTATGTTGCTAATAATCAGCACCGATATTTTTCGTGCTGTGAATGGCTTTTTGCCATGTCAAAGCTTGGTGTCGCTGTCGGACTGTTGAGGATTTTCGGTTGTTGCGGTTATTTCGGTGCTGTCTTTTGGTGGCTCGCTTTTGCCTGTGTTGAGGAATGCGAAGAATACCGCTAATATTATGAAGCCGAATGCCACGATGTGATTCCATTTTATCGGTTCGCCCTTGAAAACCAAGGCAACGATGGCCGTGAAAACCGTTAGCGAGATTGCTTCTTGTATTATTTTCAGCTGCATGAGAGAGAATGGTCCGCCGTTAATCTGCGAACCTAGACGGTTGGCGGGAATCATCAGGCTGTATTCGAAGAATGCAAGTCCCCACGAGCATAATATTATCACTATCAGCGGCCACGATGTCGAAATGTTCATCTGCTGCAGTTTCAGGTTGCCGTACCAGGCGAAAGTCATAAATATGTTTGATGCTACCAATAATAATACGGTACAAATCCCAGCTGTCATATTTCGTTTCTTTTGAGTCATCGTAAAAATGAAAAATTGCGCAAAGATAATTCAATTTTGGATTTACGATTTACGATTTTGGATTTGCGATTTTAGATTTTTTGATGTCAATATTTTGGTTACCTTTGCGTATTGTTTTAACAAGATAATGATATGAGAAAATTAATGTTGATGCTTGTTGCAGTGCTTTGCCTTTCAATGACGGCAGTAGCTGACCAGTTGGAGTATATCTCGGAGGAAGATGCGCAGGCTGCAGTGAAACTATTGAAGAAACAAAAGCATGTCCTCTTGTATTGCGGTTGCTGTGCTGACAGTTATGATGCCAAGCAATATGTGAAGATTAATTCGGTTTCGTACCGCTATACAAATTACATGGATTTCTACGAAGTGGTAGTAAATGGCGTTGATGCCAACGGCAACAAGGTTTCGGAAACAATCGACCTTGCCTATTCACACATCAAAAAAGGAAAGAATGCCCTTTGCATTGGCCGTGCCCTAAATCTGGAATGCGACCCATGCGTTGAGGATTTGAAATGGGAATGTCCGAAATTCTAATGATAGGTTGATTGCAATCAATGCCTGACGAAAAATTTCAGGAAAAATACCGAATTGCGACCACACGCGCAACATGGCATGATTATCGTTGCGGAACATATTTTGTGACGATATGTACCAAAGATAAAGAACATTATTTTGGGGAAATTGCCGATTGCAAAATGCTTTTCACGGATATTGGAGAATATGCTAATGAACAAATGAAAAATATTACGGAACATTATCCGTATGCGGAAATTCCTTTATGGGTTGTTATGCCCAATCATATTCATGCGATTGTAATAATACGAGATAATAATGATGCGTCACATTGTAGAGATGTTGCGCGCAACATCTCTACAGGGAAAAACATCCAAATGTCATCAATTTCACCGAAATGTAACACATTATCAGTTGTGATTCGTGGGGTTAAATCGGCAATTACAAAATTTGCCAACGAAAATTCAATTCCGTTTGCATGGCAACATTTATATTACGATCACATCATTCGCGATTCCAATGAAATGAACCATATTGCCGAATACATTGAAAACAATGTGGCAGAATGGGATGGCATCGAAAATGATTGATAATAAATCTCCGATTTTACTTTTCTTTCCAGTCGCCATTGTCGGCGATGACTTTTTTTAGCATTTCTACGGCATTATCCTGATGGACATCGCGAATCACAGGTGTTTGCCCCTTGTAGATTATAACATGGTCCTTGGTGCTGCCAACGCAACCGTAGTCGGCATCTGCCATTTCGCCGGGACCGTTTACTACGCAGCCCATTGTTGCGATTTTCAGTCCTTTGAGGTGTGCAAACTCCCGTTTCACTGCTTCGGAAATGCGTTCTAGGTCGTAGTTGGTGCGTCCGCAGCCCGGACATGAGATAAATTCCGCCTTGCTGATGCAAATACCAGCGGCTTGCATGATGTCGGCAGCAAAATCACGGTTGTCAATTCCTAAAATGTTGCCATTTATGTTAAGGTTGTTTATTTTCTTGTCGATGAGGTTGTTGCTAAGTGCTATGCAGGTTTCTGCTATAGCGCTTTCGGCATCTTGCGATTTTGGCGTATAATCAACAGTTCCTGTCAGTTCGGGGTAGGGTGGGGTTGTTGGATATGCCTTCTTTTCTCCGATTTCAGCAACGAACTTTTGTGCGAAAGTTATCTCGTTTACAGGATTTTCAGTAAGCGAAACCCTTATTGTGTCGCCAATTCCCTTGTTTAGCAGGTAGGCAATGCCGAGGCACGACTTTATTCTGGCATCGTTGCCTGAACCAGCTTCTGTAACTCCCAGATGCTGAGGATAAATATTGCCGTTTTCTGCCATGCGGCGGTTTAGAAGTTCGCACGATTCGGTCATAACCTTCACATTGCTTGCTTTCATCGAAATGACAAGGTTGTGGAAATTTTCTGCTTCGAAAATGCTGATGAATTCCATAGCTGCCTCGACCATTCCTTTTGCGGTGTTGCCGTATCGCGACAAAATCCTGTCGGACAGAGAACCGTGGTTTGCCCCGATTCTTATTGCCGTGCCGTATTCGTTGCAGACTTTGATAAGTGGCAACAGCCTGTCATGCATTTTTTCTAGTTCAAGATTATATTCGAATTCGCTGAGGTTCAGTTCCTTGAAATTGGCGCGCTTGTCTATGTAGTTGCCTGGATTTATTCTAACCTTTTCTACTATTCTAGCACATTCTTCGGCAATCTGCGAACTGAAATGCACATCGGCGACAAGCGGTTTTGTGTAACCGTCGGTAACGAGGATTTTCTTTACTTCGTGTAGACTTTCAATGTCGGGCATACGAGGAACAGAAAGTCGAACCAAGTCTGCACCAGCATCGAAAAGTTGTTTGCATTGGTTTACAGATGCTTGAATGTCGCCAACAGGAACATTTGTCATGCTTTGTATTGCAATCCTGTGTTGGCTGCCAATGCGTAAGTCACCTATTTTTACTTCTTTAGCGAAATTCGTCTCCATTTATATCATCTTTAATGCTTTGAGAAGTGTGTTTACAATATCCTCGCTGTCTGTGGGCAGGTTGCCGTTAAGTCCGAAGCCTAGTTTTATGTCTTTCTTGACTTCCGGTCCGTGAAAGTCGCTTCCGCACGAAATCATCAGTCCAAGTTGCTCTGCCATATTCTTGTATGCTTCGCATTGCTTTTGCGAGTGACTGCTGTGATATGCCTCAATGCCTGCAAGTCCGTAGCCTTTCAGTTCTTTTATTTTTGCAAGAGTTTTGTCGTTCGGAAGTTTCAGCGATTTTGGGTGGGCTATAAATGCTAATCCGCCAGCTCTTTGAATAAGTTCTATACAGCTTCGCGGAGGCAATTTTTTCCTGTCGATACCATCAAGTTTCTTGCTGCCCAAGAACTTGCGGAATGCGTATTCGATGTCGTTGCAATAGCCTTTTTCAACTATTGCCGCTGCGATGTGTGGCTTTCCAATAGTTTCGCCTTTTGCAAATTTGCGTACATCTTCTATTTGCAAGTCCATGTGAAACAATTGATTGAGTGCTGCAATTATGTTGCTGTTCCTGACTTCCCTTGCATCGCGAAGCATCTTCATTACCGCATTAAATTCTGCATTGTCGGGGTTGATTCCATATCCAAGAATGTGCATCTTGCCCGTGTCGACTTCTGCGCTAAGTTCTACGCCTGGGATTACACGGATGCCGTTTTTTTCTCCTTCAGCCATGCATTCTTTAAGGTTCCCGATTGTGTCATGGTCGGTTATTGCTATGGTTGTCAGTCCAATGCGCTTTGCTTCTGCAATTATTTGCTGGGCGTTTCTGCTTCCATCGGATGCAGTAGTATGTACATGCAAATCGAATTTTGGCGTTATGTTATAATTTTCTTCCATCTTTTTTCCCTTCAAATACTTTTATAGCAGGCCCTTCGAGCCATATATTCTTATATTCACAATTGTTCTTTTCGAAATAGACTTTCAGCAAACCGCCTTTGGCTTGTATAGCTATTGGCGAAGGCTTGTTGTATTTTGCGTTGATACACAATGCAGTTGCGACAGTTCCAGTTCCGCATGCTAAAGTTTCGCCTTCTACACCGCGTTCGTATGTGGCGATTCGGTATCCGTTGGCGTTGTCGGTAAAGTTGACATTGGTTCGGTCTGGTGCGAAACGCCTGTCATCGGCAAGATTTCTCCCTTCGATTTTGACATTTACCATATTAATGTCATCGACGAATTTTACAAAATGCGGTACGCCTGTATTTGTCCACATTCCGTCATTGAAAACTGTTATGCCGTTTACATCAATCATTTTGATTTTCACGCTTTCGTCGTTGATGATACTAGCTTCGTGTATGCCGTCTTCGGCTGAAAATATCATGTTCTTGCCGGCAATTTTATGGTCGAAAGCGTATTTTGCAATGCATCTGCCACCGTTTCCGCACATGCTTGCTGTTTTCCCATCGGAATTGTAGAATTTCATGGCAAAATCGGCGGTGTCGCTTTTCTCTACAAGTATAAGTCCGTCAGCACCAATGCCAAAACGCCTGTCGCACAATGTGCTAATCTCTTGGCACGACAGGTTCTGCTTTCCATCCCTGTTGTCGATAATGATGAAGTCGTTTCCAGCTCCTTGATATTTGTCGAAAGTCAATGTCATGCTTCTTGGTTTTGAGTTTTGTTTTTGTGTCTAAATGCGGTTATGATTTGCATTATTATGCTGATAATTATTATGATAGCCAATGCAATATTGCTTGCAATGGAAACTGTCGCTCCCGTCTTTGCTGACTTTGGTTCGTATTGGAATACGATTTCGTGCTTTCCTTGTGGGATTATCATTCCGCGTAGAATGTAGTCGCACCTGAAAAATGACGCTTTGTTGTTGTCAATCATAGCTTTCCATCCTTTCGGATAGAAGGTTTCGGAGAAGATTGCAAGCCTGTTTCCGCCGCATGATGATTCGTATCGTAGTATGTCGCCGTCATTTGCTACTAGTTTTATATGGTCTGTGCTGTCGATTGCAAATTCTATGTCGGCAAATTCGGCTTTGTACTTTTCGTTCACGATGGCGGTCTTGCGTGTGTCGACATTTTTTAGCTGAGCAATTTCAAGTTCTTCCGAGTTGGCCCACCTGATGCTGTCGGCAAACCATACGTTACCGGATGCATGCGTGTTGACAAGTGGTTTCGCATTATCCGAAAGGATTATGTACTTGACATTCAGCATATCCATTGCAGGCGACTTGAATTTTTGTGTGAATACTTCCTGTATTTCATCGCTTGTCATTCCGTCCCTTTGTGCCCACGAAAGTATATTGTAGCGAGTGAGTGCAAGTTCCTTGTTTAGAATGGAATCGCAGAATGTACGATAGCGTTTCATGCAATATCCGTTATTTCCTCCTATTGAGTTGAACTTCTGATATGTTGTGTTGTCGCTTAATGCAGTATTGTGTCGTATGTCTATGACTCTAAACGAGTTGTTGTCGTTTTCTATTTGTGAAAAGGCAAAATCAGATGTTGTTTCATTTGCGTTTTTTTCGCTCTTTTGTTGCAGGTTTGCAATTGTTATGTCGGCAACTGCGAGTATTGACAATGTTGCGACTACAATCCAGCCGTTGATCTTTTTCTTGCGGGCAAAAAATATTGCTGTTGCTCCAAGCAGGACAAAAAGTAGCGATTTCGCGGCATCGCGTCTGATGAGAGAAATCCTGTCGTTGCGAATGGCGTTTATGTAGTCGGTTTTGAATTCTGCAACTGCATCTGCATATTCTGCACCTTGTGGCATGTATGATGCAAGTCCTTCTGCCACTTCAATTTCCGTTTGATTGTTAATGTCGATGCTACTGTCGCCGGCAATTGATGGGAATGCAACAAAAATTAGAAGGATAACAGATATTATTCCAGTTGAAATGTAAAGAGCGATTCGTTCTTTGGACTCGTTGTGTTCGGCGTTTTGAGCAATGATTTCATCGATTCCGATGGCTGCCAGTACTGAGATTCCTATTGCGGAAATTATTAAAATATTTGAAAAATGACTAAAATTATAGAATAATAGCAAGTTTTTTGTGATAAAATATTCAATATTGCCACACGAAAGTATTATTGCGAATATGCTTATGATTATCGCCCACCATTTGACTCGTTTTTTGCTTGTTATGCTTCCGAAAAGAGCAAGCAGTATGGCTATGGCTCCGATGTACAAACTTCCGTTGCTAAAATGTTTTTTGCCGAAATACATAGGTGACTTTTCGCATATCTTTTTTGCGTTTTCGCTTCCGAAAAATGGTTCTATCAGATTGTAGGTTTGGGAATTTGACGAGAGCCTTTTGCTTGATTTTCCACCTTTTATGTTCGGAATGAGCAAAGAAAGAGTTTCGCCACCGTCATCGAAATATACTGTTTCGGTATTGTAGTCTGGAAGTTGTTCCGATGCGTATTTCGAATATTCGTATTCTTGAAAAATCGCTTCGCTGTTGGTGAAAAATGCCACTGCGAATACGGCTATGGTTATTGCTGTTGTCAGGAGTTTATTGCCACTGCTTTTGCCTTTTGCAAAAAGTTCCACTATTATGAATACAATGGCAATGAAAATTGTGTAAGTCAGGAGTTGGTAATGGTAGGTTGCTATGAGGAATGCAATGGAAATCAATGAGATTATTGTGCCTAATGCCATTCTTCCGTTGAACAAGCACGCGATTCCTGTAAGTATGTACGGTATCAGGCAAACGGCTGTCATTTCCATATATTCGCTTGCTTGGATTTCGCCAATCCCGTAACTGGAAAGTCCAAATGTGAGCGAGCCTACAATGGAACTTAATGGATTTACTTTTAGTGAGTTGAGAAAAATATAAAATCCGATCAGACTTGCTAGAATCATTAAGAAAGGCATGATGTTTTTGCGCTGGGTAATGCCGGATATGACTTTTGCAAATGGATTTTGATTGTTTATTTGTCCTTGCGAAATGGCTGGGCAACCAGAATATGAATGCTCGTCCCAGTGATTGCTTGAAATTGATGTCTCTTGATTTTCTACATATTGTTTATTTGTATCTATCAATAGCGTTTTTGAGCAAATGGCAGATACGGCTACAAAGATAATCAACGCCAAAATGTGAATGAGCGCTTTCCCTTGTAAATATCTACCATGCTTCAAATCCATCGATGAAAATATGTTGAAAAATGAATTGGCGAAAATAATAAAATCATCAGTAATTTTTGTTTTTGTTGTGTTTAAATGATGTTAATGAAATCTTGTCGTAGGATTTTTGAAGATTATTTTTACTTTTGGTTCGTTTGTATTGTGTTAGTAATCAATTTGTTATGGTGTAAATAAAAATATTTTTATATACATCAGGCATCCTGACTAAAAAAAAGTCGTTAAATAAGGTGTAGATTGAAAATAAAAATGTAATTTTACGCGGTTTAAATTAAAGTTAAATGTTTTTTATGAACAGGGTAATTGTCAGTGCGTTGCTAATTGTTGCGATGGCGTTTTCGTCCTTTGCGCAGGAGGAACAGCATGAAGGTCAGCAGTCGCAGAATGCTGGGCTAGCCTCAGCGATGAATGGTCTTACTGCCGTTGACGAAAGTTTTGTTTATGATGAGAGCAAGATGGTTGCCATTCCGCAAACTAACATAAGGATTCAGCCACCCGAATATTTTATTTATTCCGATTCGTTGCCGGGCTTTATGCATGTCGGCACAATGAGTAGCATTCAAGTTGAAGAAGTGGCTGGTACATCATATATCATGATTTCGAGGGCTATGGATTCGGCATACTTTGCATCGCAGGGTATGAAGCTGATTTCAGTCGAGCCTGTTGTGATGCACGATGGAAGCGATGGTGTTCTTTTTACTGCCGAGATGAAACTGAAAGGATTCATGTTCGAAAGACTAATACTTATGTCTGGAGACTATCATTATACAATATGGGTAAATGCTGGATATATAAAGCTGATGAGAAACAAGATGAAACCTATTATCCTGCAAAGTATGTTGACCTCTAAAATTTACGAGTAATGCTTATGAAGAAAAGACTATATATTACGCTTGCAATTGTTATTGCCCTGCTTTCGTCGTGTCGGGTGGCGGCGCAGGACAATTCGAATATTTTAAGGCATAGCATAAATTATCATGTCGATTCGGTGGACATGTGGGGCGGTGGCGCTGCTACATTCATCGATTTCGACTATAACCTGATTGACCTTTGTGTCGGTGGAGGTTGCGATGGCTCCGATTTCCCTATACATGAGGTGTTTGGCTCCGATGCTTTGGGAATTGCATTCGACTTCGACTTGTATATGTATCTGAATTCAACATTCAGTATGCATGGCTTTTCGAGCGGTTACATCGGAGTTGACTATCCAGTGCAGATAACACTCGATTTCCCCGACCATTATGGATTCGACCACGGACAAACAACCCCGATTCATTCCACTTACACAGTTCAAAATGGATGGGCACTCGACACTCATTTCCCAACAGCAGGAACAATCGCACTTGACCTTGAATATGGATTCGGCGTTGACATGTCGGTTTCGGTTGAAGTGCTTGGTGAGACTGTTGTTGAAGTGCCTTTGATTCCGCATATTGGTTACCCTACCGATCCCCAATTCTTAACACCAGTGCCTCACGATTCAATAGCGGTGCTTTACCTTAATGCAGGTACTGGCGAATATGCATATCCGTGGTTCGATGAGGAAACTGGTATGCCTTACATTAATACGGGGTTCCTTGGAAATGGCGATTCGCTCGTAATACATATTCCCGATTATTTCGGAATTGGTATTACCGCCGATGTTACAATTCCGTATGTTGAGACCGAAGACAGAATACAAGGACAGTGCCTGTATGCTGAAGGTCAGGACGACTGGTTCTACATGCATTGGAACTTGTTGCAGTTTATTAGGTTCATTGGCAATGCGATAGGTCAGCCGGAAATCGGAGAAATTGTTGACATACTTGAAGGACAAACAATTGAATATCCTATTTATGACGATTATGTGATTACAATCGAATATTATATCCTGCATGCGTCCTTGGAAATGACAATGGCGTTAGTGCAGGAATTTTCGTTCTGTCCAGACATTTTGGCAACCTTGCGCTTTGCAACGGCTTTGCCGTTCTCTGAGCGGGAACCTGGTGGTACGGTGGTACAGGAAGGCGAGTCCGATGTAATTACCTTCACGGTTAACAACGACTTGTATATTACTTATCCGTGTTATGGATGGGACTCGTTGCAGGTTTACGATGTTACATATAATATTCATAGCGGATTTGTAAACCATACCTATAATAATCTCCGCCTTGCTCTCAACTTGCAGGTTTTGCATATTGCAATTAGTATTCCTGGCTTTGATGGCGGTTTGTTCAGCGTTGTAACAATGCCTGAATTCCAGTTGCCAGACATTGAAGGTGGTTACGAAGTGGCTGATGATGCAATAGCATCTTCATACGAATTGGCAGGTATTAATGTAGAAAGGTATAATGAAAATCCAAGAACTCGCGATGCTGACAGTCGTTTTGATATATGTATTCCTTCCGATTGCGGTGCTCTGATTGATGAGTCGTTCGACCTGTTTGATGTGGACTTGGATTTCTTAGGTATGGAGATTGAATGGGATTTGCGATTCCCCGACAACCAGTACAATGTAACTTTCCCAGGTACTTGGTTGCATCCGCGTCCAGAACTTGATATTGATGTAAGTTCTTCAAATGTAATCTGCTACGGCGACAATTCAGGTGTAATTACGGTTACAGCAATCAATGGCGCACCGAATTATACTTGGCAGTATTCAGAAGGTACAACCAATGTACATGCAGGACCAACCGATGAAATCAATGTTTATTCTGGATATTACTACATTACTCTAACCGACACATACGGTTGTACAGCTGCTGGAGAAGCAAATATTCTCGAAGCCAATTCTCCATTGGAGAGCATAACTAGGTCAGACGATGTTCTTTGCCATGGGGAATCTACAGGAAATCTTTATGTTACTGTTTATGGTGGTGTGCCACCTTATCATTATAATTGGTCAAATGGTAGTACACAGCAGAATCCTCAAGGCGTTCCGGCTGGCACTTATACAGTTACGGTAACCGATGCTGTAGGTTGTGAACATGAAGACCAAGTTGTTGTAAATGAGCCGGCGGCACCATTGGAGATAACAGATGTTTATATTATGAATATCAGTTGCTTCGGCATGAGGGATGGTTCGATTAACATATCAGTTGACGGAGGAACACCTGCGTATACCTATTATTGGTCAAACGGATACACCGTTCAGGATTTGCATAATATTGGCGCTGGATCGTATACCGTCACTATTACAGATGCAAATGGTTGTTTTGTAATCTCTACCTATATTGTTGAACAGCCGGAACCGTTGACGCTTACGCTTGATGTCCGCGATGTAAGGTGTTATGCTGAAAATTCTGGAAGCATCGACCTGACAGTAACTGGTGGTACAGAGCCTTACTCTTATCAGTGGAGCAATGGAGAAGTTACCGAGGATTTGTCGGAATTGTATGCAGGATTCTATATTGTTACAGTGACCGATGCTCATGGATGTGTTGAATATGCTATGGCTCAAATACATCAGCCGGCATTGCCTTTGCATGGCGATATAACCGCTACCGATGTAAGATGCTACGGTGAAGGCAACGGAGTATGCGACCTGAATGTATTCGGTGGAACTCCACCTTATTATTATACATGGAACACTGGTGCTATCTCCGAGGATATTGACAATCTTGTGCCAGGTTTGTATTCAGTGACGATTACAGACGAAAACGGATGTCTTGCATATGACACAGCACATATTTATCAGTCAGAATTCCCATTGTCGGGACAAATTTCCGGAAGAGATGCTTCGTGCTATGGTTTGTCTGATGGTAATGTGATGTTTACTGCTGATGGCGGTTACGAACCATATCACTATGAGTGGTCAAATGGTTTGTGGCAGCAGAACCTTGTCGGCGTTCCTGCAGGAACTTATACGGTGACACTTACAGATGCTAATTTCTGCCATCGCGAGTACACCTATGTTGTTGGACAGCCGGAGCCGTTCTACATACAGATGATGGATGACTTTACGGTATGTCATGGCATGCCTACTCAAATAGGTATTGGTATTGTATCGGGCGGAGTGCCTCCATATACTATACAATGGAGCAATGGAGAAAGTGGAATGTCGACAGAGGTTACTCCTACACAAACGACTACTTACTACGCTACAGTTGTTGATGCAACTAATTGTTCAAGTGCCGAGATGGATGTTACGGTTACTGTTCTCGATCCTATAACATTGGATGTAACATTATTGTCCGATACTTTGGTTTGTCCTGGCACAAGGGCAGAGTTTGATTTCAGGGTGACTGGCGGAGGAATCACCGTTGATGATTTGTATGTCAATGGCGAACCGTTGAAGATGCCGTTTGAACCGATTGTAAATGTTGATACATTATTTAATTTCGTTGCATACGACAGTTGCCGCTACGATAGTGTTGTTGTTCCTATCAATGTTCGTACATTCGAGGAAGTTCCGATGAATATAGCTGCAGATGTTGTTGAGGGCTGTGCTCCATTGCATGTTTCATTCTTCGAAAATACTCCTGATGTAGGTCAAACTTATCTGTGGAATTTCGATGACGGCGACTTTGAAAACATGTCGTTTGCAAAGAATCCTAAGCATACCTTCTATAATTCTGGTTTGTACAATGTAAGATTGGAGGTTTCTTCGTATCAGGGATGCAAGCGAGATACTACGATTGCAATTACTGTATTCTCGATTCCAGAAGCTGATTTCAGGGTTGACAGGGCAAACATTGCAATGTCGAGTCCGATTGTAAACTTCACCAACTATTCGCACGGCGGATTCTGGAATTCATGGAATTTCGGCGATAACACTACATCGTCATCGTCAAGTCCAGTTCATACATATACGATGCCTGGAACATATCATGTTGTACTTACAACGACATCTTTGTACGGCTGTACCGATACTGCTGGTGTTGATATTCAGGTTAGCAACGAGTATAACATTTTCGCACCGACGGCATTTACGCCAAACAATGATGAGATAAACGAAACATTCCGTATATTCGGAAGTTCTATTGATCCGAATAGCTTCACTTTGATAATATACGACCGTTGGGGTGCTGTACAGTTCAAATCCACGAACATGGAGGATGAGTGGGATGGAACTGATGGTACTCGTCCATGCCCCGAAGGAGTTTATACATGGCGAGCTTATTTCAAGGATATGTTTGGAATTGATTACGAAAAGATTGGAACGGTGATGCTAATCCGATAAATAAAAAAAGCGATGCAAAATTTTTTGTATCGCTTTTTTGTTTATATTTATGCCCTAGAAACTTTAAAACAAATTATATATGGATAACAGACTCCCTTTGATTCAAGAAGCAGACCTGAAAGGCAATATTGTACTTGTCAGGGTTGACCATAATGTAGTGAAATCGGGAATAATACACGACCCGTACAGAATAGATGCAACATTTGGTACATTGTTCTACATACTTTCCAAGGGCGGAAAGATAATACTTATGACGCATGTTGGTCGTCCGAAGGATAAGAAGACAGGCAAGATTACTATTGATGCAAAGACATCCGTACAGCCGATTGTCGATTATTTGGAGGACAAGTTGCACATTAAGATAGAAGTTCCTGATTTCTATTCGCACGAGGATAATGGCTATCTTAGCATCGAGACCAACGTAAACCACAGCATACGCCGTTTGCGCAACCACGATGTGGATATGATTTATTTGCCGAATACGCGTTGGTTTACAGGCGAAGAGGCAAAAGGAGAGGAGCAGGACAGGTTTGCGAACCAACTCGCAGGTCTCGCCGACATTTATGTTAATGATGCATTCGGTAGCTGGCAGGCTCACGCATCAACAGTTGGCGTAACAAAGTATTTGCCATCGTATGCTGGTTTCCTTATGCAGAGGGAAATAGAGAATCTGAACCGTATTTTCGAGGCAGAAAGTCCGTTTGTTGCTGTTGTGGCAGGTAGTAAGTTCGATACCAAGATTGATTCCTTGTATGCTCTGTTGAAGAAGGCTGACAAGCTTGTTCTTGGTGGTGTCATTTACAATGCATACTTATGTGCAAAATATGGTTTCAAGATTAAGGGCGTAGAGGAAGACGATGTAAAACTTGCAAAGGAATTTGTTGATTTTGCACAGCAATATCCTGGTAAGGTCGTAGAAATGCCTATTATCTGCGAATCGGATGTGTTTGGCGAAAGGGTAGAGGGCAAGTATAGAATCCACGATATCCGCAAGGTTGCTCCTGGTACAGAGTTCAACTGGGTTATGGATGTAGACCCGCGTTGCTACGATGAGCCAGAAATCATTGATGTATTCCACTCTGCAAAGACGATATTCGTAAATGCGGTTATGGGCTTTGTTCCGCATTTCAACGAAGGAACAATTGCTCTTGATACTATTATCGACCAGAACCCGCAGGCAGTAAAATTGTATGGCGGCGGTGATACAATGCAGGAACTCAAGAGATTGTTGCCTGGTTTGTACATCATGGCACTCGACAGCAAGGACTACTACATCTTCACTGGCGGTGGCGCAGTACTGAAGGCAATCGAGCAGAACTCGCATCTTGGTATTGCCCCGATAAAGGCGCTGATAGAGTCGGCTAAGAGTGTGAAATAATAATGTTTTGCAAATTTGTAGTAAAGATGAATAAGTTTTATTTAATGATTTTCGCCATTATTACCTTGGCAGGAATGATAGCGATAAGTGGTTGCAATAAGAAGGAAACTTACATCGTAACATTTAATGCGAATGGCGGCAGTGGCACAATGGCTGCACAGACTTTTACTGAAGGTGAAGCGCAGGCACTTACGCGCAATGCCTTTACATACGATGGCTACACCTTCACTGGCTGGAACACCGTGCAGGGCGGAAGCGGAGCCTCGTACACCAACGGACAGACCATAACCGCCACCGCCGATATGACCTTGTACGCGCAGTGGACAAGCAACGGCACAAATCCAACACCTGGACCAGACCCGACACCAACGCCCACGAACACCCTTAACGGACACGAGTTCGTTGACCTTGGTCTGCCAAGCGGACTGCTATGGGCAACCTGCAATGTAGGCTCAACCACTCCCGAGGGCTACGGCGACTACTTCGCTTGGGGCGAAACTACTCCAAAGGAAACCTATAACTGGAGTACCTATAGATATTGTAACGGCGATTACAATACTCTCACTAAGTACTGCAATAATTCAAGCTATGGCAACAACGGCTTTACCGATGCTTTGACTACTCTCGAATCCAGCGATGACGCTGCTACCGCCAACTGGGGTACTGGCTGGAGAATGCCTACACAGACCGAAATGAACGAATTGCTCGATAACTGCACTCAAGTTTGGACAACCCAGAACGGGGTAAACGGACGCTTGTTCACCGGACCTAACGGCAACTCTATTTTTCTGCCCGCTGCCGGCGGCCGCGACGGTAGTGAGCTCTTCGATGCCGGTACCTTCGGCCTCTACTGGTCGAGTTCGCTCCACTCGGACTATTCGAACAACGCGTGGAGCCTCTACTTCTATTCGGACCATTACGGCGTGAGCATCGACTTCGGCGGCCGCCGCTATGGGTTTACCGTTCGCGCTGTCTGTAATATTAATAATAAATAGAATTGTTTGATTAATAATGAATTATAGATTAATAAAACATATTCTTTTGCTTTTTGCTATTGTATTTTTTACATTTGGCAACCTCATTGCGCAAAGCCGTAGCGACAAGTATCTTCAAGATGCGCGAAATGCGTTAAGTCGTGGAGACTGCGATGCTGCTCAGATATATTACGACAATTACACTAGTATTTCTGGAAAGACATCTTCCGAAATTGATGCGGCAATAAAAAAGTGCAAGGATGATAAAAAGGCCAAACCTGCACAGCCACAAACTCCTAAGTCACCGACATCAAAACCGACTGCAAATCAGACTGGTAAAACAAATTCATCAGGACAGTCGGGTGAGAAACCGCCTGCGGCAAATAATGTCACCGCATCCCCGACAACTGGCACTTTGAACGGACACGAGTGGGTTGACCTTGGTCTGCCGAGCGGTACAAAATGGGCAACCTGCAATGTAGGTGCAAGTAGTCCTAGGGAGTACGGTAGTTATTTTGCTTGGGGCGAAACAAAACCAAAGAGTAGTTATACTGATGATAACTATATGTATTTTTCGGACCCCAATGTTTTGCCTGCAAGTGCCGATGCTGCTACGGCTAATTGGGGAAAAGGCTGGCGTATGCCGACAAGAGAAGAAATGCAGGAGTTGATAGACAAGTGTACATGGGCATGGATGTCGAAAGGGTATAAGGTTACAGGTCCCAATGGAAATGGTATCTTTCTGCCCGCTGCTGGCTACCGCGACGGTAGTAGTCTCTACGGTGCCGGTTCCTACGGCGACTACTGGTCGAGTTCGCTCACCTCTAGCGATACCAGCAACGCGTGGTACCTCTACTTCCGTTCTGGCGATTGCTACGTGGACTACTACCGCCGTTACTACGGGCAGTCCGTTCGCGCTGTTTGCCAGTCCCAGAACTAATCTTTTGTTCTCCCCCCAAAACGCGCAAAGCGGCGGAAACATTGCTGTGCGGTGCGTGCGCGGTAGCGCACACAAGAGCACCGCAGGGCAAGGTTTCCGCGGGCGGGGGGATGGAAGAATGCAGCGATTCTTGTGCGGAAAAGAAAAAATACCGTCTGTGGTGGTTTTTTTGAATTTTGTCGGGCTGAAAGCCCAGCAAGCACAACAGGTTTAGGCAACGCCTAAAACCGAATGTTCAAGCACCACCCACGCCCTGAAAGGGCAAAAGCGTTTACAATTTCTCGTCAAATTTTCTATTTTGTTTGCACATCTAAAAAAATAATTTTAGTTTTGCCGAACAAAAAAAGTTGGAAAAACGGCAGAAATCCCCACATTTTAGGTTGGAAAAACGGCAGAAATAATAAAACAATTATTGTTGTCCGACAAATTTTACGCGTTGTCACAATTTTTGCACTGCTATGCGGCAAAAATGTGCGCCAACGCTCCCAAACGCATACATCTTTCTATATATATGTAACCTCTCCGAGGTTATTAAGGTTCTCCAAATACAAGCACACACATTTTGTTAATTACATAAAATCTGATGCATTGTATTTTGCAAGAATTTGTAGAATCTTTAGCGGACAATAATATAACAACAATAGGCGAAGTTGCCTCCGCCTATTGTTGTGTGTGGTATTTGTATGTTATTTCAAACCTCTGTTCTTCAGCAGCGGTTCGATTGATGGCTCTTGACCGCGGAAACGCTTGTAGAGAACCATTGCGTCTTCGGTGTTGCCATTCTGGAGCACATTGTAGCGGAAAGCATCAGCTGTTTTCTTGTCGAAAACGCCATTTTCCTTGAATGCCTCGAAAGCGTCGTTGTCAAGGACTGCAGCCCAAGTGTAGCCGTAGTAGCCAGCGCTGTATCCGCCTGAGAATACGTGCTGGAAGTAAGTGCTTCTGTAGCGTGAAATTATTTCGGGAATCAAGCCGATTTTCTGCATTTCGGCATCCTCGAAGTCGGGGTACTTGATTTCGGTTGGCTCGCTGATGTTGGCGTATGCCATATCTAGCAACGATGCTGCAATGAGTTCGGTGTTGATGAAGCCCTGTCCGTATGTTGCTGCTGCTTCAATCTTGTTGATGAGCGAGTCTGGAATAACTTCGCCAGTCTTGTAGTGCTTAGCATACATCTTCATAACTTCTGGATAGCCAGCCCATTGTTCCATAACCTGTGATGGCAATTCTACAAAGTCGCGCGAAACATTTGTTCCCGACAGCGATTCGTAGCGGCAGTCGGAGAGGATGCTATGCAGCGAGTGTCCGAACTCGTGGAATAGAGTAGTGGTTTCGTCAAAATTGAGCAATGACGGCTTGTCACCCGATGGTTTTGTGAAGTTGAGAACCAATGATACAAGAGGTATGATTTTCTTGCCGTCCTTTGTGTACGACTGTTCGCGGAAGTTGGTCATCCATGCACCGCTGCGTTTGCTTTCGCGTGGGAAGAAGTCCATGTAGAGGATTGCAATTACATTGTTGTTTTCAACGACTTCGTAAACAACTGCATCTGGGTGGTAAACAGGGATATTCTTGTTTTCGCGGAACTCTATGCCATAAAGTTTGTTTGCAACCATGAACATTCCTTCGCGTACATTGTCGAGCGAGAAGTATGGGCGAATAACATCGTCGTCGAGGTCATATTTCTGCTTGCGGAGGGTTTCGCTGTAGTAACGCCAGTCGCATGGTTCTAGCTTGAAGTTTCCGCCTTCTGCATCAATCATCTTCTGGTATTCGGCAGCTTCTTCCTTTGCCTTTGCAAGTGCAGGATTCCAAACTTGCATCAAAAGTTCGTCAACGGCTTCCGGAGTCTTTGCCATGTTGTCATCGAGAACGTATGCAGCGTGCGACTTGTAGCCGAGGATGTTAGCCTTTTCCAAACGGAGGTTTACAATCTCGTTTATTATTTGAGTATTGTCTGTTTCGCCAGATGTGCAACGAGTTGAGTATGCAGTCCACAGTTCCTTGCGCAGTTCGCGGTCCTTGCAGTTCATGAGGAAAGGTTCCATGCTTGGCAGATGGATTGTGAAAACATATTTGCCCTTTGTTTCTTCCGATTCGTTGCCGAGTTCCAATGCTGCAGCAAGCTGACCTTCGGTGCAACCTTCGAGACGGGCAACATCGTCAACCACAAGCTTGTAGTCGTTGGTGGCTTTCAATACATTGTTGCCGAACTTCATTGTGAGTAGCGACAACTTTTCGTTGATTTCGCGGAAGCGAGCCTGCTTGTCGGCTGGAACATTTGCACCGCCACGAACAAAACCCTTGTAGGTTTCTTCGAGCAGACGCATCTGCACTGGCTCGAGGTTGAGCGATTCGCGCTGGTCGTAAACTGCTTTTATGCGTTCAAACAACTTGGCATTGAGGCTGATATCATCGCCATGTTGTGAAAGTTTCGGAAGAATTTCCTCGGAAATCTGTTCCATTTCTGGCGAATTTACACATTCTGCAAGGTTGAAGAAGATGCTTTCAACTCTGGTAAGCAGAGAGCCGCTTTCTTCGAGTGCTTCGATAGTATTTTCGAAAGTCGGTGCATCGGGATTGTTGACGATAGCATCAATTTCTTCCTTGTTCACCTTCATTGCTTCCTCGAAAGCGGGGATGTAGTGCTCGGTCTTGATTTTGTCGAACGGCGGAACACCGTATTCAGTTGTCCATTCCTGAAGCAGCGGATTGTCCTGCTCCTTGTTTTCTGTTTTCTTGTTGCATGAACTTACCATAATTAATAGTGTTAATGCGGTTAAAACTGAGATGTACTTTTTCATCTGATAATAAATTTGGATTAGATGTTATTTATTGTTGGATTAGTCTCTTCTAAGGTACGATAGCAACCTTAATATTTCAATGTAAAGCCATACAAGGGTTACCATTAGTCCGAATCCTGCATACCATTCCATGTATTTTGGCGCTCCCGAGTTTGCCGAACTTTCTATGGTACTGAAGTCGAGGATTAGGTTCAACGCTGCGACTATCACAATTACCACGCTGATTGCTATTCCAATGAGCGGATTAGCGAAAAGGTATTCGTTGAATGCCGGCGTAAATAGGCCTACTATGAAACTTACAAGGTAGAAAATTCCTATTGCTCCGGTTGCGATGACTACGCCTTTTATGAATTTACCAGATGCTTTCAGTATGCCAGTCTTATACATGAACAGCATAAGTCCGAAGACAAGCAGAGTTAGTGCTACTGCCTGAAATACGATTCCGCTGTATGCTGCCTCGAACAAGGAGGATATTGCTCCTAGAAGGAATCCTTCGAGTGCCGCGTATATGGGTGCGGTAATAGGAGCTGACTTCTTGAAAAAACTTGCAATCATGGCAACAATGAAAGCACCGATTGATGCGCCAATAAGTAAGGCAGGACCTGCGATGCTTCCGGACATTGTAAGTTTCCATGAAACTATTGCCGTGAGCAGAAGTATTGCAAATAGGATTATTGTCTTGTTGATTGCGCCTTTCAGTGTCATTACATTGCCATCGGTGGCAACAGGTTCGCTGGCGAATGCGTTTTTGCCCAAAGTTGGGTTTGATGTCCTTGTTATATTCATTTTGTATATGGTTTAAAACAATGCAAATTTATTGATTTTTATCTAATCTTCAAATCTTCAAATCTTTGAATCCTTAAATTATTGAATCTTTGAATCCTAGATTATTTCCACAAATGTTGATATTATCGTATATATACCAAGCAGTATGATTATTGTTCCACCTACTCGGTTGATAACCACAAAATGACGTGGTCTGATTTTTTTTCGGAAGAAACTTAGCGACATGGTAAGGAAAGTCCACCATGCAAATGATCCAAGCACAAAGCCTAGCATTATAAGTATGCCTTTAATCAATTCGTTGTTGTCGCTTACACCATCGCCTGCGCCGACATTGAACATGGCAAAGAATGCGAAAATGTAGGTCATTGCACCGATGAAGTTTGAGAGCGTAAGTCCTACAACAGAAATGAAATCCTGCCAGAGCGAGTTGCGGTTGTCCTTGCTTTGTCGTATGTCTTTGACGGCATTGCGCTTGAACATGAACACGCCGAATATTATCACGATGATGCCACCAATGACGCCAAGAATTGGTTTGTATTCTTGTATTTTATTGAAAATCAGTGAGTATAGAAAGTACGACAAAGCAGCCATCAGTGTGTCGGCGAATACTACGCCAACTCCAGAAATGAATGATGATATTCGCGGTCGAGTGAGTGCGCGTTGTATGCATAATACAGCAACAGGACCCACAGTTATGGATGCCGTAAGACCTACCGAAGCTCCGTCGCAAATTTCAGAAAACATACTGCAAAGAAACAAACTTTTTTCCAATGTTGGATTGTCGGATAATGTTTTTTTTCGGTCAACCTTTAAAAATATCCCGACCAGTCATACATTATATATCCTGCAATTTCGTGCAGAAGCATATTCCAAGTTGCAAACGCCGATGGCGCTGGAATTAGCCATGTCTCGGGATTTGCACATATTTCGCGACTGCAGTAGTCGACAGGGTATGCATCAAAGGTAAAGCCTTCGTTTTCGAAACATTTGGCAGCACGGCGGAAGTGAGAGGCACTTGTTATTAATAAATAGGTATGCGAACTCTCGGTGGGATGTAGCATTTTTGCTGCTTCTGCTGCATTTTCATGTGTGTTGCGCGACTCGGTTTCAATGATTATGTCTTCTTCGGGAACATTTATGCTCACGAGGTAATCTTTTAGTAATTGCGATTCCTTGTGCGTTTGGTCGAGCAAAAGTCCCGATCCGCCCGAAATGAAAATCTTGTCGATTTTTCCAGCATAGTAAAGTCTAACTGTTTCCAGGATTCTGTCGGTGGATTGTCCGAACTCAACCTTGTCGTTTTCGGTGTCGTAGAAAATCATTCCTGTAAGCACAATGCCGTAATCGTAGCGTTCTGCGAGTTCGGTTTCGGGTGTTCGGTCTTGTTCCCAAGCATTGAGGCAAACATTTACAAGCAGTGGATTTGTGAAAATAAGCAATAATACAAAAACGGTGATTCTTAATCCTTTTTTCAACTTTTCACTCTTGAAGCAGAACGAAAGTATGAATATTATGACAATCCAAGTAAGCGGAGAAATCAAGTATTGCAGTATTTTTGACAGCCAGAAAAACATGTTATAAAACTATCTTTTAATAAGTTGCAAAGTGAGTAAATATAATTAACTTCGCCAAAAAATTTTTTGAATTTATTTTGAATAAGAAATAGAAATGGAAAAGAAGAATTTTGATTTAAGTCCTAACCTTCTTGAAAGGTATTTGCAGAAGCCTTGTGAGGAGTTCACAAAGGCTGACATCATTAAATATATTGTTGAGAATAACATCGAGATGCTTAACTTCCGCTATGTCGGTGGTGATGGCAGACTTAAGACCTTGAATTTTGTAATCAACAGCGCCGAATATCTAGACCAGATTCTTACCACTGGTGAGCGCGTTGACGGTTCAAGTTTGTTCTCGTTCATTGGTGCTGGTTCCAGCGACTTGTATGTAATTCCAAAGTACAGAACAGCTTTCGTAAATCCTTTCGAGGAAATTCCGAGCATCGATATTCTTTGCTCGTACTACGACAATAGCGGTAAGCCTCTTGCTTCATCTCCAGAAAACATTTTGAAGAAAGCACACCAGAAGTTGAAAGATACAACTGGCTACACTTTCAAGGCTTTGGGTGAACTCGAATACTACATTATCGCCGACAAGAGCGAAAATGCTATGTTCCCTGCTGTTGACCAGCGCGGCTATCATGAGTCGGCACCATTTGCTAACTACGAGTTCATTCGCAAGGAGGCTATGCACCTCATTGCTCAGTGTGGCGGTAAGATTAAATACGGACACTCAGAGGTTGGTAACTTCACCGATGGCGACTTCTACTACGAGCAGCAGGAAATTGAGTTCCTCCCATGTGAGGCAGAATCGGCTGTAGAGCAGTTGATTATCGCAAAGTGGATTCTTCGCAAACTTTGCAGCGACTATGGTGTAAACTTGAGTTTTGCTCCGAAGATTACTGTCGGTAAGGCTGGTAGCGGTCTGCATATTCACATGATGCTGTCTAAGGATGGCAAGAACAAGATGGTTGACAAGGGCGTACTCAGTGATGATGCTCGCAAGATGATTGCTGGTATCCTCGACCTTGCAGATGCTTTGACAGCTTTCGGAAATACAATTCCGACATCATATTTGCGTCTCGTTCCTCATCAGGAAGCACCGACAAACATTTGCTGGGGCGACCGCAACAGGAGCGTTTTGGTACGCGTTCCGCTGGGCTGGACAGGCGACATCAACATGTTCCACGATGCAAATCCGCAGGAAAAGAGCAAGGCAGGTGATTACGACAGCAAGCAGACCGTTGAAATTCGTAGCGGCGATGGTTCGGCAGATTTGTACTTGTATATGGCTGCTCTTATCGTTGCAGCACAGCACGGACTTACAATGCGCGGTTCGCTCAAGATGGCTAAGGATTTGTATGTCAATGTCAATATTTTCAGCGAGGAATTCAAGGATAAGTTGGCTAAGTTAAAGGCATTGCCGGATTGCTGCTGGGATTCAGCAGAGGCACTTGATGCAAAGCGTAAGTTCTTCGAAAAGGACAAGGTTTTCCAGCCGGGACTTATCGATGCTGTTATTCGTGGTTTGAAGGCATACAACGACAAGGGTTTGAGCGAAAAACTCTACGGCAAGACCGAAGAAATTCGCGAACTCGTCAACAAGTACATACATTGCATGTAATGGGTAATTCATCCCATTGTCATGCAGAACTTGTTTCTGCATCTGTGAGAACAATGTACAATTAATAATATGTAGCGGCGCAATGTTTGCGTCGCTATAATTTTTCAAATCATAAAAAGGCTGTTTTACAGCCTTTTTTATTAATTTTGTAGCAACATAATTTTACAAAAATGTCAAATAAAATCTTTTTCCTCGATGCCTACGCTTTGATATTCAGGGCATACTACGCATTCATTAAGAACCCAAGAATAAATTCCAAGAAGATAAACACCTCGGCGATATTCGGCTTCGTAAATACTCTCGAAGATGTACTAAAGCGCGAAAAACCAACGCATATAGCTGTCGCTTTCGACCCATCGGGACCAAATTTCCGTCACGAGATGTTTCCCGAATACAAGGCAAACCGAGAGGCAACGCCCGAAGATATAAAGGTTGCTGTGCCGTACATCAAGCAAATACTTGAAGCATATCGTATTCCTATAATACAAATTGCTGGCTATGAGGCTGATGATGTTATTGGAACGCTCGCAAAAAAGTTTGCAAATGCAGATAATCAAGTCTATATGATGACTCCAGACAAGGACTATGGGCAGTTGGTTGATGAAAATACTTTCATGTACCGCCCACCACATTCTGGTAATGTGCCGGAAATTCTTGGTGTAAAGGAAGTTAACGAAAAATTCAATATTGACAATCCGCTAAAGGTAATTGATATTCTGGCGCTTTGGGGCGACAAGGTAGACAATATTCCTGGTGTGCCGGGCATTGGCGAGAAAACTGCTGCGTCCTTGATTGAAAAGTATGGTGATATTGAAAACATTATCAATAATATTCCACAGTTGAAGGGTAAGCAGCAGGAGTCGTTTAGGAATAACATTGAGCAGTTGCGATTGTCATACAAACTTGCTACCATAAAAACCGATGTTCCTTTGGATGTCACTCTCGATGAAATGAAACTAGAGGAGCCTGACTTCGATGCGCTTGGAAAAGTCTTTGATGAACTGGAATTTTTTACCTTGAAACAAAGGATAATCGGCTCGAAAGCATACGCAGAACCTGTCGCCGAAAAGAAGCAGCCAGCAAAGGCGGCACAACCTCAGTTGCAGCTTGATTTGTTCAGTCAGCCAGTGCAAACGGAACCGCAAGAGACGAAAGTTTTTGCTGATATTAAGAGCTTTACCAAGGAAAATGTGTCATATACGCTTGTGGAAACCCCTTATGAGGCTAAGCAACTTGCCGAAAAACTTGCCACCCTTGATGAATATTGCTTCGATACCGAAACTACTGGCACCGACGCACTTACTGCTGAACTTGTGGGAATGGCGTTTGCGTTGGAAAAAGGTGTTGCATATTATGTGGTTTGCCCAGCCGACAAAAACGAAACGACAGAAATCTTGAAGCAGTTTTTGCCAATTTTCTCAGACAAAAACAAAACAATGGTCGGGCAGAACCTGAAATACGACTTGGAAATACTTGGAAATTATGGCGTTGAAGTAGAAAACAAGCTTTTCGACACTATGCTTGCCCATTATATTCTCGAACCCGAGGAAAAGCATAATCTAGATTTCCTTGCAAACAAGTATTTGGGTTACAAGATGATACCTATTGAGGAGCTCATTGGCGAGAAAGGCAAAAACCAGAAGTCGATGCGCAGTGTTGATTCGCGTGTGGTATGCAACTATTCCTGCGAAGATGCCGATATTACCTTGCAGTTGAAGGACATTCTGCTTGCAAAAATCAAGGAACAAGGCATCGAAAAACTTCTGTACGATATTGAAATTCCGCTAATTAAGGTTTTGATGTCGATGGAAAGGACTGGCGTAAGAATCGATTCTGCAAGGATGAAGGAATATTCCGCTGAACTACAAAAGGAACTTGTTGGAATAGAGGAAAGTATCTATGAGCATGCAGGAGAAAAATTCAATATTTCTTCGCCTAAGCAGTTGGGTGTCATACTTTTCGAGAAACTGAAAGTTGATCCGAAGCCAAAGATGACCAAGACCAAGCAGTATAGCACTAGCGAGGAAGAGCTTGCAAAACTTGTTGATAAGCACCCAATTGTGAATGAAATACTGGAGTGGCGTTCCATTAACAAGCTGATAAGCACATACGTTGATGTTTTGCCTACGCTTGTAAATCCAAAGACTGGAATGTTGCACACAAGTTTCAATCAGGCGATTACAGCTACTGGCCGTCTGAGTTCCGCCAATCCTAACCTGCAAAACATTCCAATCCGCGAGGAGAGGGGCAAGGTTATCCGCAGTGCTTTTGTTGCATCTGACGACGATCATATATTTTTCTCTGCCGACTATTCGCAGATTGAGTTGCGTGTGATGGCGCACCTTAGCCAAGACTCTGCAATGCTTGATGCTTTCAACAAATATAGTCTTGATATACATACGGCTACCGCTGCCAAGATTTTCAAGGTTGACGAAAAGGATGTAACCCGTGAAATGCGTTCGAAGGCAAAAACTGCCAACTTCGGTATTATATATGGTATATCGGCATTTGGTTTGGGACAGCGTTTGCAGATTAGTCCCAAGGAAGGTAAAGCGTTAATTGACAGCTATTTCGAAACTTTCCATGGTGTGAAAGATTTTATAGAACGCAGTATTGCCGATGCGCGTGAAAAGGAATATGTAGAAACTATGTTTGGTCGTCGCCGTTATCTGCCTGATATTAACAGCCGCAATGCAATTGTCCGCGGATTTGCAGAGCGCAATGCAGTAAATGCACCGATTCAAGGTTCTGCTGCCGATATCGTGAAGATTGCCATGATTAATATCTTCCGTCGCTTCAATGAAAATAATCTGAAAGCCAAGATGATACTTCAGGTTCACGATGAATTGAACTTCAATGTTCCAGTATCGGAAATGGAAATTGTAAAGCAGATTGTTGTTGAAGAAATGCAGAATTGCGTGAAATTGAGCGTTCCGCTGATTGTGGATGCTAGGTTTGGCAAGAATTGGCTGGAAGCACACTAGGCTGTCGCCGTTTAGCGCTGCGCTGTTTTTATGCCTTCGGCGTTTCTCGCTGACGCTGTTTCTGAGTTTAACTTCGTTGAGGGCTTCGCCGTTCTATGGGCTGCGCCCGTTTCTGGGGTTAGGAGTGTCCTTCGGACAGAATTGCTTTGCAATCGACGTAGCCAAATTCAACAAATTTTTTTCAAAATCTGACAAATCAAATATTTGTATGATTTGTTTCGATTTGTAGGATTTCTCGCGTAGCGACTCCCATGGTGTTTCTATGGCTGCGCCGTTTCTAAGTTGAGACGCAAGGTCTTGCTGCTATTATAACCTTACCCAAAAATTCTTCTATACGCTTCTGCCTTCTTCTCCAATTTCATAGGAAATGCCCGCGAACTTGACGGCATACGGTAGAATCGGTATTCTTTTCCATTGAGGGTGAAATCGGCATAGTTGCCAACCTGTGGCACCTTGAATCCCAGTTGTTCGGCAATGGTTTCGGCGGATTTGCCACCAGTAGAGACAATGGTACGGCATTTTGGAATCCTTTGCAAAAGTGCGTGAATATCGGTTTGCTCCACAATTTCAAGGTGAGCATCGGAGGCATTGTCCTTAAGCCGTTTTACGGCGCATGCTGCATCAAAAATTGCGATGTGCTTTTCGGTGCAGAACTTTACAACCTTGTCGTAGCAAAATCTGAATTTCTTTCCGTTCTGCTCCACAAAATAATCCTTGTCATTGTAGAAAATAAGTCCCATGATGCGCCACATATCGTTTTGTATGTTAGGGTAGTAGAAGTCCATCGACCAGCGCTCGCGCTTAGGCGGAAAACTGCCGAGCATAAGTATTTCCGCCCCCTCGGGAAGAAAAGGTTGGAGCGGATGGCGCTCTATTGGGATGTTGTTGAATTCTGAGTCTTCCATAGTTGTGTTTTCCTTTTTGAAACTCGTCCAAAGTTGTATTAAAATGTATAATTTTGGACGAGTTTATTAAAATATAAAGTATTTACAATTAGTTGTTTACATTAAAAATAGATACAATTTTCAATGTTATTTTATTCAAATAATTTGTTCAATGTTACAACATGTTGTATGCTGTCGGTTGCTTGTTTGTTTGCAAGTCCGAATGTTGTAATAAGCACACCAATAACCCCATTTTTAGGCTTCATTTCGGCATTGTATGAGGCAATGCGGTTGCGAATCTTAGTTTCTTCTGTGTTTGTTATGCTATATTCACCTTGCGAATATTTTATCTCGCAGATGCATGTTTGTCCGCCAACTCTGTCTATTACGAGGTCGATTTGTGCTTTCTCTGGTGATGTTGAACTTCTCCACGAGAAATATTCGGTTCTTATGGTGTCCAAGTGCAAGGCATAAAGTATTTGCCATACATGGCAGAGGCATATTCTTTCAAATGCAAGTCCGTACCAGGTGTTTTGCCGTGGAGTGTTTATAGAGTGTTGCCATAGTTGCTTGTCAGAAGACTTTTTCTTACAGAACTGGTGGTAGAAAAGTGTATAGAAATCAACAACTTGATAGATTTGCGAATTGCGTTTTGTTCCGTTTGAGTATCGGCGGAGGAAGTCGCAGTTTACGAGGTCTTCGAGCATGCTGCTGAGATGACTGCCAGAATTTACTTTCAGACGATCGGAGATTTCCTTGCGTGTAAGCCCCGATTTGTTTTCCGACAATAATGCTATGATTTCCATATATTTGTCGGGATGGCGATAAAGTGACTTGAAAAGCCTGTCGTATTCGTTCCGCAATTCGGCATCAGGTGCGAAGAAAAGAGCATCAATGTTTTCGGCTACACTTCTTCCAAATTCTATCATTTCCAGATAGTAAGGAACGCCACCAAGTGCCATGTACATCTGTGTTATGGCGAGTTGTGTCCATCGTGCGCGGTGAGCCTTGAAGAAAAGTTCGGTTTCGTGCAGGTTGAACGGGTGTATGTGCATTTCGTGTGTTATCCTGTTGTGCAATCCGCCACGATTGTCGATAATGTTGCGGACAATCCAAGATGTAGCAGATCCACAAACAACAAGAAAAATATTTTTTAGTTTTGATGCATAATTGTTCCAGAAATGCCCGAATGCCCTTACAAAGCCGGAATGCTGGGTGTCGAAGCAAGGAAGTTCGTCAATGAAAACAACGCATCTTTTACGTCTTTTCTTGGCTTTCAGAAGGTTGTATAGAGCGTAGAATGCTTCAATCCAGTTTTGCGGTTGCTTACCTGTGTAGCCGTAGTCGCATAATGAATTGTAGAAAACCGACAATTCTTCTTCCCGTGTGCCGTCAATTACACCAGTTGTTGAGAAATCGAACTTGTCATTGAAATATTTGCGCACAAGGAATGTTTTTCCAACGCGCCTGCGACCATAGATTGCGACAAATTCAGCACGACCGCTATTCATGTATGTCGTAATCTTTTCGTATTCAAGATTTCTGCCTATAATTTTATCCATTTGCCAACGTTTTGGTGTGTCAAAATTAGAGATAAATTATAATATGACAAAATGAAACTGCTCCAAAGTTGTGTCTAAATGTATATGTTTGGACGAGTTTTGATAGTATTAATTTGATTATAATTAATATATTATAGTTAAATTGCTTGCAGAAAATCAAATAATTTTTTAGCGATTTTTTGTAAGGATTTGCATTATTGTCAAATGCTATTGTTGTATTTAATTTATGGAGAAACTAATCCAAAGTTATATTAAAATATGTAGTTTTGGATGAGTTTGATATATTGTAAATTGTTTGTAGTTAATTGTTTAGATTAATTTTGTGTGCAAAAATTTAATGTGTATTGTCCTGAATTTTTGTATGGAGATGTATTCGTTTGCGCGAGATGATTTCGTAGTGTATAAATAATTATAAACTTGTCCAAAGTTGTGTTAAAACACATACTTTTGGACGAGTTTAGTGTTTGATAATAGACTTTATATCAATAGATTATTACAAAAGTGCAGACAAAAAAAATACAGAATTTTTGTTGATATTTTTGCATCAAATAACAATGTCCTCGTACTTGACTTTTGGTACATAGTGTATTCCGTCCTTGCGGTAGTAGGCGTGGCTATCGGATTCGGAAATGGGAACAAGTTCAATCTTTTCGTCGCCTTTACCTATGGCAACAATTGCCAATGGTTCGTACGGAAGCGAAAATTCGCGCTTTATTTCTTCCTTGTTGAAGGCGCAGATGATTATTCCGTTCAGTCCCATTTCAACGGCTTTAAGTAGCATTGTCTGCATGGAAATGCCAAGGTCGATGTCAACAATCTTGTTTTCGGCAACAGTGGAGCAGATGATAACAAATGCTTCAGGTTCGGTGCCTTCGAACGGCAGATGCAGTTCGGGTAAAGCACCACCGAGATGTATGTTTTTCAGAACCTTCTCTGCGCCAGTTTCCTTTGTTACAATCTTGAATCTCAGCACTTGCTGGTTGCGTCCCGACGGAATTTTTGTGTTTACAGCCACTATGCGTTCCATCATTTCGGGGCGTACAATGTAGTCTTTCTTGTAGCCACGGTAACTGCGGTTCTTTGCAATTATCGTATCAATTGAATTTATGTGCTTTGAATGTGACTTTGTGCTTCCTGCACCAAAAACTTCTTCGTATCTGTTTTCCAAATAATTGTCTGCCATTTTTATTCTTTTATTGTTTCATGAATTTGCAAGTGTATGACTTGGTGTTGTTATACATTCGTACAAAGTATAGTCCATTAGCCATGTTAGATATGTCGATGCAAGCACCTTCCCATCTCGATGTGGCATCAGTTGCGAGCGATTTGACAACAGCTCCTTGCTGGTTGATTATCTCCACATTGTAGCTTCCTTCGTTTACATTGTTCGAAATGAAGTACAGCACTTCTGTTGCTGGGTTGGGGAAGCACTTGATATAGCCGTTGTCTATTGTAAAATTTTCGCTAGATGAAGGATTGTCGTCTGTTTCTACTATAAACACATGTGGGTCGGGTTCGCCAATGTATGGATGTGTCTGTACTTGTCCGTATTCTGTCTCGGCCTTAATGTAGTATGAAACTTTTTGTCCGCGCTGTAAACCTTCGAAAGTGAACGAATATTCATCTTCTGCAACAAGTGTCATTTCTTCCGAAATGTATTCACCATCGTCAATCTTGAAGAATACTTCTACATTGTTGATTGCTCCGCCATTGCCGAGGGTGTAGATGTTTGCGGTGATGGTGTATGTTTCGGCATATTCAATGGTGTCGAGGATAGGGTAGTGGGCAATGCGAAGCATATCGAAGCGAGGAACTTCGTGGGTACGGCAGTGCAGGGCATCAGTACCTTCCCATGGCGCACTGCTTATAGGGTTGAAGCCAATGACTTCGTAACCAGGCATTGCTTCTTCGTAAACAGCCTTTGCGTTGGCGTTGTTTGTCGCATCGTTGTTGGGGAATGCCAAGTATACTTTTTTGTTCAGTATCAACGAGTTGGAGTATGGCTGTCTGTTGGGGCTGTATGTGCGGTAAACCTTGTACTTGTTGCCGTATGAACTAGTCTGGTTTGCCCAGTAGTCGGCCATTGCTTCATAGGCTGCGTATTGCGAGTTGCTTGTTGGTACTTGGGTAATTACAACCTTGTCGACATCGATGAACTTGCCCCAGCAGTCAATATGAGCAATGTAGTCGTTTAGCGGGTCGTCCAAGTGCATGTAATTTGTTATGCCAAGGTAATTCTTGAAAATAGTGTCAAGTTGTGCAGGTGTATATGAGTATCCGTCTTCTGTATTTTCGACATCCAGAGATGCGGAACAAGAAGCAGCAACGCCAAGTCCATCGGTCATGTAGTTTCCGCCAGTATGTACGACATCCATTCCAAAGACCGGCTTGTCGAAGTAGGTGCCAAAGTAATTTGTTATCTCGTCATCATTTGGGCGTGGACGATTGTAAACATAGTCAATCATACCAACCTGCTTGTCGCCGTACTCGATGAACCACGGGCTGTAGTCGCGGCACCAGTACGAGTCAATTTCATGCGTTACGAATTTCAGGTGGTTCATATTTACGCCATTGTTCTGCAATGTGGTTCTTACAGATGACTGGCTGCTTGAGGCGCAAATAAGGTAAACTGTATCTTCTTGCGACAATTCTGCTATAAGCGAGTAGGGAACACCAAAACTTACGCCACTGCCCCAGTAACTTGACGGAGCTGCTACAATTACACCTTGATTTGGTTCAAATTCAGCTATGCTTCGTGGATTCTCGGGTGGGTCGGTGACGATGAGGTCACGAGTATTTCCTTTTGTCGAAAGTTCTTCCCAGCGCAAAGCATGGTACTTGCCTCGCAGTTCCTGTGGAATTTCCTGTGCGAACATTGCCGATGCAAACAGGACTGCTAGAATTGTTATGAATGACTTTTTCATGTTTCTATGTTTAAAAAACAATGGCATCGCACTTTCGTGCAATGCCATTACAAATATCGTCTTTTATTATTTTACAATAGATAGATTCTTTGTTATAACCGAATTTCCAATGTTTGCCTTAACTATGTACATTCCTGACTTCAATTCGGAAGTTTCAACGCTAACATAGTTTTCGCCAGACTGCAAGTTGGTGTTAATGGTCTTTACCAGCTGACCTACTGCATTGTATATGTAAATTGAAACATCGCTGTTGCTTGTAAGGTTAAGGTTGATGTATGCGTTGTCGCTTGCTGGGTTGGGGTAGATGTCCATTGTGTTTTCGGCAACTTCGATGTCGGTATGTATGCTGACGGTTGAGTTTGCATGTGCTGGCAACTTTATATCGTCAACCCATGCGCAGTCGCTACCGCCTGTTTCTGAATAGTCTTTAACATAAGACCATTTCAGTGTGTGAGAGCCTGCAGATACAGGATATGTCTGCAAACTCCAGTTGTCGCTTGTACCAGCCCATTGGCCTTTCATGTCGCCATCGATGTAGAATGCGAGGTAGTCGTAGTATCCACTACTCCACCAGCTAGAACCTGGATTTTCGCACGAAACTTTCTTGTAGAACTCTACATTGTCGGCATTGAGAACTTCCAATGTAATTGTAAGGTCGCTAGTTGCACTATGGCCAATATTGCCTGATTTTGCACAGTATTGTCCTGCGTAAGCGCCTGTCGAAACTATTGTCCAAGGTCTTGAACTGTTGTTTTCCCATGCATACGATTCGAAGCTGTTGCTTTCCCAGTCTTCAATCTGAAGACCTACAGAAAGGCAGGTGCTAATATTTGCGTCATATGTGCCGCTTGTCTCTGCCGTAAAGCATATAGTTGTGCCCGATGCAATGTCGTCAGCAACGGAAATTTCGAATTCAACATTTTGAGAACTTCCTGCATTGATTGCATTAAATTGAGCTTCATCTGAAATCAATGCAATACCTTCTGCGTTTACTGTCAAGGTTACTGTTCCAGCAGCCAGCTGAGCATGTCCATTGTTTGTTATGCTGAATATTATTTTAGCAGTTTCGCCAGCGTCGAGCATGCTGTTATTGTTTCCACCTTCTGAATCATTTACGCGAACAAACGATATTGCAGGAGCAGGAGCATTTGCTGTCAATACGAAAGATCCGCTTCTTGTTTCGCAGTTGTCTGCCGAAATTGTGTAGGAAATTGCAATGTTGGTTTGGTCGGCAATACCGTTGCGGATTGACATTGTGAATGCATCGTTCTTTGTTACGCTTCCGTTTGCAGCAATGTCGCCAAACGATTCGCTGTCGTCAGTTATTGTAATGTCATCGCTTGATGATGATATTGCCAAACTTACATTGTTTGCTGCATCAACACCTACATTATTTAATGTGTAGTTGAGTTTAATTGTCTCGTTGTAGTCGGCTGCGCCATTGTTGTTGCCTTCGCTATCGTTGATTGTGTAGCCACCATTAACTACATAAGGACCTTCGGGAACAATTACCATAATTTCAGCTTGATAGGTTACCTTGTTGTATGCTGTTGCTGTGATTTTTACAGTGCAAGGCTCGTCAATTGTAGCAAGATTTATTGTTGCACTTCCGTTGTTTGCATATCCGGTGCCAAGGATTACAACTTCACCGTCAATTTCTCTTGTGATAGCGATGAGTGTTTCTTCGGCAGTGCTGCTTACTTCAATCTCGGTCTGACCTACTGTAAGTATGCTTGGGTGATTAACGGTCATTTCCTGTGGAGTCTTGCTACGGAACATAGTTGACGGGTCGCCGAAAATGGTCCAAGTATCTGCCATGCCAGCGCCATCGTTATTTGAACCCGTGTGGTCTTGAATCATGCGGAAATATCCGTTGAAAGAAATACCACCGATGGTTCTCTTGATGTTTCCTTGTAGCGATTCTGTAATGATGTCAACCATTTCGTCCTGTGCGGTCATTGGCGGTGTCCAGTCCTGATTGATTGTAGAGCCGAGGAACGCAAGAGCTCCAGTTGGGTTGCCATTCTTGCTTGCACGAAGCCATGCCTCTGCAAAACATGTGTTTCCGTTGAAATCACCATTCAAACAAGCAACACTTATGATGAAAGAATGTTTATTGGCATTGGTAAGAGCGTTGACGTGTGTGCTCGTATAACTTGTGCTTGCCCATGAGGTTTCATCGCCGTGTCCGATATAGCAAGCAAGTCCAACACCAGCATTGAAAGCAGCCGAAGTTGCTGCAACATCAGATGTATAACCGTATCCTGAATTCTGGTTTACACGGGTTACAGTGTAGCCATAGTTTTCAAGGTCGGTCTGTATGAAGCCCATGTGTTGCATATCGCTTTCAGCACCATTACCTTGGTTGTGTCCTTGTCCTGCACCTTCGTTTGATGCGCTACCGTATGCATTTGAAAGCCAAGTGTCGCTCGTTGTAAGTTCCTTTTCGTAGAGAACCACCTTGCGAACCATATTCTGGATGTCGGCAACCGACTGTCCAGAGAAGCGACCGATGAAAACATCAGCATAGTGGTCGTTACCAACAAGGTATGCATACTTGTTGTCGGAATTAGCTGAGGATGTTCCACTTGTCGGTACATCTGCGGCGTCACCAACAAGAAGAATGTATGCAAGGTCGCTGTGGTTGTTGAAGTAGTTGGTAATGTATGTCTGCACGTTTGCCGCGGTTGTGCCTATTGCGCTCATGAGTACCATTTCGGTTTCGATGCCCTTTTCGCGCTTCCACGCTACGAAATCTGTCATTGCCGACTGATATGTGTCCTTGCAGATGATAAGCATTCTGCCCGGATGACCGTCTTGCAACTGGGTGTAGCGGGTCTTGCTTCCGTAGTTGATGAAAAGGCGGTTGTAAATGTTTTCGAACTCGTCAATCTTTTCGTACGAAGCTGTGATTTCGTTCTCGCTTGGCTGCTGGGTGAATTTTACCTTAACAGTTATTTCGGTAAAAACTTTCAACTGTTTTTGTACTGGGTTGTACTGGAACGGGAAGAAGTGAACCGTTGTTCCGCGCACATCCCTGATGCAGAAAGCTTCGCTGTTTAGGGCTTCTGTCGATGGAACGAAAGCATCTGTGCTGTAGCATTTCCCGTATTCGTAAGGAACGGTTGCCGGGTCGATTTTACGGCTGATTGAACCTTTGGATGGTGCAATGTTAATGTCGTTTACCGTAATGTAATTGGCATTAACGATTTCGGCTATTGCCTTGCCCTTTGCGGGAATGCGTACCGATGTCGCAAAGTATGGAACATCGGGAATTCCCTTTTCCATATAGTTGATGCCATCGGGCGAACCGACAATAACTTCGGTGCCATTAGGTGTTTGTACTTCGCTAAGCGAGTATGAATTTACATTCAGCTTTAATGTTATTCCGCTGTTATTTTCTTCAATGATTTGAACTGATGAGTTCTGTGGCTTCTGATTGTCAATGACTACCACTGACTGTGAGTAGGCCAGCATTACAGTCGCTAACAATGCGACAATTAACAATAATCTTTTCATTACAAATTAAATTTCTAAAAAGGCAAAGATAAATTTATTTTTCAAAACCAAATCAAAATATATTCCTAATAAATAACAACATCATATAAGAGTCCATGTAAGGTCGTATTTGTACGACAAAACAATATGTGGCAAAGCAACAGAAAAAAGATTTTTACGGATGGTTTTGTCAGCAATATTTTTTGTAATTTTGCGCCCAATTTTTAACAAAGACTAAATGGCTAATTTTCAAATAAAAGACATTTTCTATCCTAAGTTTTTCAGCGTTCTGAGAAAGGGATACACGAAGAAACAGTTCACAAAGGACTTGTTTTCGGGCATAATTGTGGGTATAGTTGCGCTGCCTTTAGCAATAGCTTTTGCTGTGGCATCTGGCGTTTCGCCCGACAAAGGTATAGTTACTGCAGTAATCGCCGGCTTTTTGATTTCATTTCTTGGCGGTAGCCGGGTGCAGATAGGCGGTCCTACTGGTGCATTCGTAATCATAATTTCGGGCATAGTGGCACAATACGGCCTTGATGGACTTATGATTTCCACCATTCTGGCTGGTATCTTTATGATATTGTTCGGATTGCTGAAATTGGGTTCGCTTTTGCGCTTTATTCCACATCCTTTGGTTGTTGGATTTACGAGCGGTATTGCACTGACAATTTTCTCCACACAGATAAAGGATGCCTTCGGACTTGAAGTATCGGATGTGCCTGCAGCGTTCGTTGACAAGTGGTCGGTTTACATTGACAATATTGGAACAACCAACTACTGGGCTCTTGGTATTACTGTTGCTACAATTCTCATAAGCGTAATTATCAACAAATTGACGAATAAAATTCCTGGTTCGTTTGTGGCTATTATTCTGATGACTCTTGTAGTTTCAATTTTCGACATTCCTGTAACTACAATTGAAAGCATGTTCGGTGAAATAAAGGGCAGTCTTGCGATAAGCATTCCCGAAATTCATTGGGAAAACTTTGGAAACTATCTGCAACCTGCAATAACAATCGCCCTGCTCGGTTCCATCGAATCGTTGCTGTCGGCAGTTGTTGCCGACGGTATGATTGGTAGCAACCACCGCAGTAACACCGAACTTATAGGTCAAGGTATTGCAAATGTCATCACGCCTTTGTTTGGCGGTATTCCTGCAACTGGTGCAATTGCCCGTACTGCAACAAATATCAAGAATGGCGGTCGTACACCAATCGCAGGTATCGTACATGCTATAACATTGTTGCTCATAATGTTGTGTTTGGGCAATTATGCGAAGTTGATTCCAATGTCGTGCCTGGCAGGTATCCTTATCGTGGTTGCCTACAACATGAGTGAATGGCGCAGTTTTACATCAATTCTTCGGGGTTCGCCATACGACATTATAATTTTGCTTGTAACCTTTTTCCTCACTGTGCTTGTTGACTTGACGGTTGCTATCGAAATAGGTATTGTGCTTGCTTCGCTCATGTTCATGAAGCGTATGGCCGACAACGGCGAGGCAATATTGAAGAACGACCTCGACACCAACACAATGGAAAACTACGATGACATTCCCGAGGGAATTGAAATATATGAAATTAGCGGGCCGTTCTTCTTCGGTGCAGCAAAGCAGTTTAGCGAGGTGCTGAAAGGTCGTCCCGATTCAACCAAGATTCTGATAATCCGAATGCGACATGTACCATTTATGGACGAAACTGGCGAGCGAAATTTCCGCGAGGCCATAAAGTCGCTGAAGACTAGCAACAAGAAGATTTTCCTTTCTGGAGTACAGCCGAATGTCCGCAAGTCGTTGGATAAGTGCCGTATATCTTTCCTTATTGGCAAGGGCAACATCCACGACAACTTTGATGCAGCACTGGCTCACGCAAAGGAAGCGTTGGCAGAGGATACAAAGGAATAGTAGATTGTTTGAGCTTGTTTATGATAGTTTGAAGTTGTTCAAAGTTGTTTGAATTTGTTATTGCAAACAACCTTAAACTTATAAACTACATCAAACCTTATAACAACTTACCGGCAACTTGAACTTCATTGTTTCCATAGTTGCAAGGTCAATCATAAACAAGGTGTCTTTCAAGACATTGCCAACTCCAGTTATCATTTTTACGGCTTCGTTTACCTGCATTGATGCGATTACCGATGGCAAAACGCCCATCACTCCGCGATTTACATTACCGAGCGCAACAAGTTCCTTTTCGTTGGGATATAAAGTGCGATAGTTGGAGCAGGGTGGGAGATAGTTTAAAACTGCCAACTGACCTTTTGTGTCTCCGATGGTGCCGTAAATGAACGGCTTGCCAAGAGTCACGCAGGTATCGTTTATTAGGTAACGAGCGGTATAGTTGTCGGTGCAGTCGATTACAATGTCATACTGTGAGACTACTTCGGTTGCATTTTCAGCAGTTAGAAAGCAAGGATAAGGCACAAGTTTCACATTTGAGTTAAGTCTGTGGAGTGTCTTTACTGCAAGGTCGAGTTTTGGTTGTCCAATTTCGTCTTCACGATAAAGCACCTGCCTCTGGAGGTTGTGCAACGAAACGACATCCTTCTCCATCAGCCCAATAGTGCCAATGCCGGCGGCGGTGAGGTATAGGGAAACCACGCTTCCCAAACCTCCAACACCGACAACAAGAACCTTTGCCTTCAAAAGTTTTTCCTGTCCTTCCGCGCCAAAGTTAGGCAGGACAATCTGACGCTGATAGCGTTCAAGTTCGTAATCGGTAAGCATACTACCTCAATGTTTTGTCCCAGTCCTTGTAAATTACATCGTAGCCCTGTGCGCGAATCATCTTTTCCATTTCGGCGGCAGAACGTCCATCGTTGATGTGGAACTGCTCGAGTTCCCTGTCGGGATGAGCATATCCGCCCGGGTCGGTGTGCGAACCTGCACTTACCGATGTTACGCCGAGGGTAATGAAATGATTACGCATATTGCTGGTTTCACGCGTTGACATCGACATTTCAACGTCGTTGTCGAAGATGCGGAATGCCCACAAGGTCTGTGCAAACTGCTTTTCGCTCATCAGGAAGTTCGGCTGGAAACCGCCTGCAGCAGGACGCATACGCGGGAACGAAAGACTGTATTTTGTTCTCCAGTAGTTCTTTGTCATAAAACGCAGGTGCGAGGCAAGGAAGAACATCTCGGTGCGCCACTCCTCAAGTCCGATAAGTGCGCCAAGTCCTACGCGGTGTATTCCTGCCTGTGCAATCCTCTCGGGAGTGCCGAGACGCCACTTGTAGTTGCTTTTCATTCCCTTCGGATGGTAAACCTTGTATCGACCTTCGTTGTATGTCTCCTGATAGATGTAAACACTGTTGCAGCCAGCCTGTTCCATGCGCTTGTATTCCTCGACCTTCATCGGGAAGACCTCAAGGTTGATGGCGGCAAAATGGTCGCGGCAAAGCCTTATTGCGTGCTCGATGTAATCGACTCCTGCAATGCTCGGGCATTCGCCAGTGAGAAGCAGCACATTGTCGTAGCCCATCGACTTTATGACCTTTATTTCCTCCATGATTTCATCATCGGTAAGGGTCTTTCGTGCGATGTCGTTGTTGTGGTTGAAGCCGCAGTAAATGCAATGGTTGCTGCATTCGTTCGACAGATACATAGGAATATAGAGCAATATTACCTTGCCGAAACGCTTCTGGGTAAGATTTCGCGACATAAGAGCCATCTGCTCGAGATATTTTTCTGCAGCCGGCGAAATCAGCGCCTTGAAATCCTCCAGATTCAATGTTTCCTTGCTCAAAGCACGGCAAACATCGGCATCGGTCTTGGCATAGATGCTTTTGGTGACTTCTTCCCAGTTCAAGTCTTTTATGGTATCATAAAATTCCATTGTTCAATGCCTCCTTATTCTGTAATCTTTCCTTTCGATGAAACTTCTCTCGAAATGCGCATAGCGCAGAAATTTGGTCCGCACATTGTGCAATATGGGGTGTGCTTTATCTTTTCAACGCCGTAGAACTCCCTGGCCTTGTCGGGGTCGAGCGATAGGTTGAACTGGTCAATCCAGCGGAACTCGAAACGGGCCTTGCTGAGTGCGTCGTCCCTTTCGCTTGCCATCGGGTGATGCTTTGCAAGGTCGGCAGCGTGGGCTGCAATCTTGTAGGTGATGATGCCTTCGCGAACATCGTCCTTGTTTGGCAATGCGAGGTGTTCCTTAGGTGTAACATAGCAAAGCATTGCTGTGCCGAGCCAGCTAATCATTGCAGCACCTATTGCCGATGTTATATGGTCGTAGGCCGGTGCAATGTCAGTAGTAAGCGGGCCGAGTGTGTAGAACGGAGCCGAATGGCACCATTCAATCTGCTTTTCCATGTTTTCCTTGATTTTGTCCATAGGAACATGACCGGGGCCTTCGATGAGTACCTGAACATTCTTCTCCCAGGCGCGCTGGCAAAGTTCGCCCATAACCTTGAGTTCGCCAAACTGAGCTTCGTCGTTGGCATCGTGGGTGCAACCAGGACGCATACCGTCACCAATGCTGACAGCAACATCGTAGTCGGCAAGGATGTCGCAGATTTCGTCCCAGTGTGTGTAGAGGAAGTTTTCCTCGTTGTGGTCGCGCATCCATTTTGCCATGATGCTACCGCCACGCGATACGCAGCCAGTGAGGCGTCTGTCCAATGCAGGAAGCAAGTGTTTCAGCAAACCTGCGTGGATAGTAAAGTAGTCAACACCCTGCTCGCACTGCTCGATAAGCGTGTCGCGATACATTTCCCAAGTAAGTTCGTTTGCCTTGCCGTTTACCTTTTCAAGTGCCTGATACATAGGAACAGTTCCCATTGGAACAGGGCAGTTGCGGATAATCCACTCGCGTGTCTGGTGGATGTGCTTTCCTGTTGACAGGTCCATGAGCGTGTCACCGCCAAGACGAGCACTGTAAACGCTCTTTTCCACTTCTTCCTCAATTGACGAACCGAGGGCGGAATTACCGATGTTGGTGTTAATCTTAACGAAAAACTTGCTGCCGATAATCATTGGCTCTGCTTCTGGATGGTTTGGATTTGACGGAATTACAGCCCTACCAGCAGCTACTTCATCGCGGACAAATTCTGGCGTAATGTAGCTGTCCTTGTTATCCTTGCCAAGATTTTCCCTTATGGCAATGTATTCCATTTCGGGAGTGATTATGCCCTGACGTGCCAATGCCATCTGGGTGAAAGCCTTGCCTTTCTTTGCTTTCTTTGGCAAATATGTAATCGGGAAGGCGATTTTTTTCAACTCAGCATCAGCAAGTTGCTCCTGAGTGTATTGCGAAGTAAACTTGTCCAACTGCTCAAAGTTGTCGTCATCCTTGTGCCATGCTTCGCGAAGGCGCGGAATACCTTTTTTTACATCGTGCTTGTAGTCGGGATCGGTAAAAACACCGCCTGTATCGTAGATGTTTATGCTTCCGTTTGGAATTCTTTCTCCTTCGACTACGGTGTCGGTCAGAAGCACTTGCTTCATTCCAACTTCCACTGGGAATCTTTTCCCTTTGACATATATTTTCTTTACTCTGTCGTCGCTATAACAATTTTCTTGTGCCATATCGTTAAGTTTTTTTAGTTTCTATTTGAGCCGCGCCATGGCACGACTGTACAATGGATATTTTTCAATTGTCAATTATCAATTGTCCATTATTCATTATCAATTGTATTCTGTTCCTCATCCAAGAATGCGGTCAACGGTGATGTTGCAACAGCAAAGCTGCTTACGCTACCAAGTCCCGACAAGTATGCCATACGACCTGCCTTTATGCTAAGGGCGAATGCTTCTGCCATCTTCACCGGGTCACCGGCAATGGCGATAGCGGTATTTATAAGGCATGCATCGGCTCCGAGTTCCATTGCGTATGCTGCATGCGAAGGGGCGCCTATTCCTGCATCGATAACAACTGGAATATTGCTCTGCTCGATGATTATGCGAAGCATTTCCTCGTTCTTTATGCCCTTGTTGGTACCGATTGGCGAAGCCAAAGGCATAACCGTTGCAGCACCCATTTCTTCCAACTGCTTGCATGCTACTGGGTCAGCCTGAACATACGGCAACACCTTGAAGCCAAGTTTTACCAATTCCTCGGTGGCCTTCAGAGTTTCGCGAGTATCGGGAAGCAAATACTTGGGGTCGGGATGTATTTCGAGTTTCAACCATTCTGTACCAAGGGCTGCGCGGTTCATCTTTGCTGCGAAAATTGCTTCTTCGGCATTTCTTACCCCCGATGTGTTAGGAAGCAGTACGCATTCCTTAGGTATGAAGTCAAGGATGTTTTCGCTACCGCTATCCTCGGTATTGAGCCTTTTCAGTGCTGTTGTTACCATTTGCGAGCCAGAAGCTACGATTGCCTGTCTCATCACTTCGTTTGAAGGGAACTTTCCCGTTCCTATGAACAGCCTTGATGAAAATTCTCTTCCTGCAATAACTAAATTGTCATTCATTGTATTTTACCTTTTAAAATGTTTTCAAAATTTGTTCAATTGTTTCGTTCGTATTTTGCGATTCGAGTATCACCGATGAAATCGCAACTCCATATATTCCAGTTTGTTTTAAGTTTTCCAAGTCGTCAACTGTTATTCCTCCGATGGCGTAAATCGGCATTTTCATGCCTCGCGACTGCAATTTCTGCATTATGTTGCTGTAACCTTCGAGTCCAAGTATCGCCGAAAGGTTTTTCTTGGTAGTTGTAAACCTAAAAGGTCCCATTCCAATGTAGTCAGCGCCATCGGCAATGGCATGGAAGACATCTTCCTCGGTGTTGCAGGTTGCTCCAAGCAGAAACTTGCTGCCGGTTATCTTTTTTGCTTCGCTCACGGGCATGTCGTTTTTGCCGATATGTACGCCATCGAAAAGTCCCGTTTCGAGCAGATTAACCCTGTCGTCAACGGTAAGAAGTGCGGCATATTTGTCGCATTCTTCGCGCAAAACCTTGGCAGTTGCTACGACTTCTTCATCCGATGCATCCTTCATACGAAGCTGAACAAAACGGATACCTCCGCGTAATGCCTCTTTGCATCCCGAAATGTAGTCGTATTTTGCATTATGGTGCGAAATGAACATCGTATGAGGCAGTTCCCACAACGATGAAAGCATTGCAAACGATGAAAAACCGACTTCTTCAAGCATTGCAATATTCTCGAATGTAATGCCCGACAAAGCGCAGACTTTCTCATCAAGGATTTTCTCTGCGAAAAGTCGCTTCAATTCCTCAGTTTTGAAGTTCGATTTGTATCCCTGCTTGCTTATCGAATCGAAAATCGGCGACAAAAAGCAGTAGTCAACCATGTCCTTGCATTGTACGACCTCTTCGATGCTATGACAGGAAACCGAAATTCGTCTAGCGAAACCTGCGGGCGGATTTGGATTTCTGCCGTTTAGGTGTACGCCACCAATGCCCATTTCTTTTGCAAGTCCGTGATGGTCGTGCAATGTGAGGTGCAATCTTACATCGGCATCGAATTTCGACATGTATTCGCGCATTTGATTTTCGCTGAAATCGGGCTTGCGGATATGGAAATATTCGACCTTTCCGCTACGAATCATCGCCGAAATTCGTTCCTGCTCGCGGAACACATTTTCTTGTGGTGTTATGCCAATCAGCCTCCGCATGTTGCCCTGATTATTGTAACCTTGTCGCCATCTTTCAAGATAGTGGCATTCCACATATTCCTGTCAATCACATCGGCGCCTACGGCAGCGGCAACAGGCTCGTTCGGCTTTATGCCAATCGTTTCGCACAATTTCTCCAATGTGCAACCCGATGCTACTTCAGTGTTTTTCCCGTTAACTAAAACTATCATAGTAAATCATTTATATGCTTTTTATTTTAAAATTTCCCAATGTCCTGTCTTGTCAGACCCAACACGCCGTATAAGTTTCATTTCCTTGAGAATAGATAATTCTCGCTGAACAGTTCTTTCGGATATGTTCAATTTTGATACAATTTCTTTGGTCGAGACTCCTGAATTTACACCGCCATCTCTGCCATTTACCCCGTCATTTTTGCCATTTACACTGCCATTTTTGCCATAATTGGCAATGATTGAGATTATATCTAGCTGGCGTTTAGTGAGTTCTGATTCTTTTACGCCGCCAAATGTGTTTTCAAGAATAGGTATATCTTTATTGTCAGACAAAATTTCCCAGTATCCATTTTTCGCAGACCCAACAAATCGTATTCGCTTCATTTCCTTCAAGATAGACAGTTCCCGATATATGGTTCTCTCCGATATATTCAACTTGGAAATAATCTCTTTTGTTGTAATCCCAGAATTTACACCGCCATCTCTGCCATTTATACCGCCATTTTTGCCAAAATTGGAAATGATTGAAATTATATCTAATTGGCGTTTAGTTGGTTCCAGATTGTTTACATTGCCAATTTCGACATTTGCATTGCCAAGCGTGTTTTCGTATGAAGTTTCATTTTTTACTATTTGTGAGTGGAATGGGATTGTTGTTCGTATATAGTTCGTTGTGAAAGAAAAAATGTCCTTTTTGTAAACTTTTTGTATTCTTTTCAATCCAGAGCCAAGAGCCTCAACCAAATCTACATCGCGGAAAACACGCATTAATTCTTTGTTGCGAGGAGAACTTATGCCACAGAAAAATTCCTCTTGCGTCATATCAACAGGTAATCTGCCAGCCGATGTTATTTCAATCCTATCGGAAAATATTTCGAACTTTGGAGGCACTTCGTTGGTATAGTAATCGTTATGCACAATGGCGTTTATTACTATTTCACGCATTGCACGTTCATCCCAAAGTGGAGTATCAATCCTGCGCTTGTATCTTATTTCGGAGCTAACATTGTTTTCAACCCTTAGTTTGTCAAGCACTTGGTCTGTAGCTTTTAATAGAGAACAAAAACCGAATTCATTGTTTGCAACAAGAATGTCGCGGTCAACACCTGCATATTTGGCAACCTTGATTGACATGCTGTTTTCATCAGCAAGCAAATAGGCAACATAATTTGGTTCTCCTGCATCAGTTACCAAATCAAGATTTTCCATAAAATGGTCATTCAGTTCAATTCCTTTGCTTTCGTAATATATATGTAACTGCCTAAAAGTTAATTTTTTGCGTGGAGAACGAATATTCCGCAATGAATTGCGTACTCGATGCGTAAACATGTCTTCTATTTGCGCTGTTGTCATAGGTTCTGCAGCAGTGCCGACCCGCATAAAACAACCGCGGGGAGATAAACCGTAGGACGTTTTGTAATATGGTTTTTCACTGCCACTTGCAACAAAAATCTTAATTACAGGAATATTTTGCACTTGTTCAATCAATACGTCAAACAAGCCCATCGGTGAGGGTGATATACCATTACGAATGCGATCTTTAATTTTGAGCATATCACCATCAATATCCTTAACACCAACAGCATTGCCATTATCATCAATGCCAATATAGATAATTCCGCCTTCCCGATAGTTTAGAAAAGAAACAACTTCTTTCTCAATATCAAGCTCGCGCGTAAGTTCTCGCTTAAATTCTACCCGGTTGGTTTCTATCATTGTCATATTGCTTCTGTCAGTTTGTCTATTTTGTTTTTTCCAATCCCCAGAAATGGTTTGTAGAGCCATGCCCATGACCAACTTTTGCATCCTTTGCTGCCATAATAGCATTGTAAACGTAGTCCTTTGCACGAGCAACGCTTTCCTCAAGCGGATAACCGATACCAAGGAAAGTCGCTATTGCCGAAGAAAGCGTACAACCAGTTCCGTGAGTATTATTTGAATCAATCTTTTCTGCGGTAAAAGCCTTGAATGTTCCGTCATCGCTGACAAGAATGTCGGTCATTTTTTCTCCTGTTGAGTGTCCGCCTTTTACAAGCACATTCTTGCAATGGCAATTGCTTACAATCCACCGGCCACACTCCACCATATCGTCAACGCTCGTGATTTTCATTCCCGAAATGGCTTCCGCTTCCGAGATGTTTGGCGTAAGGACGGTGCATAATGGGAAAAGTTGCTCTTTCAGAACATTAAGGAAATCTGCTTTTGCAAGCATGTCGCCGCTGGTAGCCACGAGCACAGGGTCGAGGACAAGATGACCGCGATAGTTGTTTTTTGCCAACGAATCCCTAATTGCGTCAACATTTTCCTTAGTATAAACCATACCTATTTTTATAGCGTCAACATCGAGGTCATCGAGCACGGCGTCAATCTGTGCTGAAAGCACAGCAGAGTCAACCGCCTGAATCATCCTAACTCCGCAGGTATTTTGTGCGGTGACTGCGGTTATTGCGCTAGCGGTGTACTGACCGAGTGAGAAAATGGTCTTAATGTCGGCTTGGATTCCCGCTCCGCCAACCGAATCGCTTCCTGCGATGGTAAGAATATGCCTTATTCCTTCCATAGTTCTTTTTTGTTTTGGGAGTGTGGGAAAAGAGAGAAATTGGAATCCCAAATCTGCATTACCAGACTGGTCAATGGGTCTAATCTCAGCCTACTTTTTTCAGCACCCCTATTTCCTGCCCGACCTAATGTCGAAGCGTTGCAAAGGTAATAATAATTTGCTTCAATGATTCAAAAAAAAATAAAAATCAGACGACCACAAACCAAAGGGCTAACAGGCTTGCAGGCTAACAGCCAATTCTACCCCTTAGCCGTACAGACGCAATTCATTGCGTCTCAAAACTATGCTATTCATTGCAATCTGTGCAAATCATTGCGCCCCTACAATCATCGATTTTTCAAATCTTTGAAAGATTTCTTATTACTACTAATAAAATAATCATTATATTTGCGCCAAAATTATTCAGTATGACTTTGCAACGATGGATAAAGGACAGATCAATTCACGGATTTCCAACATTCTCCATTGAGGATGCAAGACAAGCTTGCTTATGTTCATCTGAGCAAATCCTGCAGAACGAACTTTCTCGCCTATCTGCCAACAAGACAATTACCAATGTGTATCGCGGATTCTATGTCATTTTCCCAGTCCAATATGTTCTTCGTGGTTCAATTCCTGCTACATATTATATCGACCAGTTAATGAATTATTTAGGAAAGCCGTATTATGTTTGCATGCTAAGTGCCTCCGAATTGTTAGGTGCCGCACATCAGCGACCTCAGCAATTTTCTGTAATGACGACTTTCCCAAAACGTAGCGTTGTTTCTAGGCGAAATGTTGCAACGGAATGGTTCTATCGAGAACAAATTCCTGAGGATTGCATTATTACAAAAAATACAGAAACAGGAATAATCCGGATTTCGAATGCACTTCTTACTGCTGCCGACCTTGTTCAATACCAACAACATATAGGCGGACTTGCACGCGCAGCAACGATTATTGAAGAACTGACGGAGCAGATTGACATCAAAAAGCATTTCCGATTGCTAGTTCCGTTTGTGAAAAGTGTGGTATGGCAGCGATTAGGATATTTGCTGGAGAATATCATCGAAGAAAAGGAACTTGCCGATGAGCTGTACCTACAATTGCGTTCTGTTAATCACCACATTCAATATACACCGCTAAGTACAACTGCCACAAGTGAATACAGCGTTCGTGACAGCCGTTGGAAAATAAACATAAACACACAGATAGAAATAGACGAACTATGATAAATAGAGCCGCAATACAGCAATGGAGCGAATATGCACCATGGATTGAAAATGCACAAATTGAGCAAGACCTTATTATATGCAGAGCGTTGGTTGCAATTTTCAGCGATGATTTTCTCGCATCAGAACTGGCATTTCGTGGCGGCACTGCCCTACATAAACTTTACCTGTCGCCACAACCACGCTATAGTGAAGATATTGACCTGGTGCAAATTAATCCCGGACCTATCAAGCCCATAATGTATAGGCTTGGCGAAGTTCTTGATTTTCTACCGGACAGGGTAACGAAACAAAAGCGATACAATAACACAATGTTGTTCCGTATGGAATCGGAAATTCCACCAACTATACCAATCCATCTGAAAATAGAGATAAACTGCTTCGAGCATTTCAATGTTCTGGGGCTTACAAAAATACCATTCCGCGTTGAAAACTCGTGGTTTACTGGCGAAGCCAAACTGACAACATATTATTTTGAAGAACTTCTCGGTACAAAACTCCGCGCACTTTATCAGCGCAAGAAAGGTAGAGACCTTTTCGATTTATACATAGCATTGAAGCAAAAGGAAACGGACGTGGATAATGTTTTGGAATGTTACAAAAGATATATGGAATTTGTTGTTGGCAAAGCTCCGACATACAAGCAATTTGTCAACAATATGGAAGAAAAGATGAATGATATGGAGTTTTTAAACGACACTCATTCGCTTTTGCGTTATGGCATTGAATTCAATCCTACCGAGGCATACAAACTTGTATTCGACACATTTATTGACAAGATGGAAGGAAAAAGGTAATACAACTTTATCCTTCAAACATATAATTGGGCTTAAAGGCTAAAATATGAAAAGTCAAAAACGGTCAACCTATTTCAGGCATTGACACCATAGAAACCTTAAACCTTGAACTTTGAACCTTGAACTTTGAACCTTAAACCTTAAACCTTGAACTCATCAAATCCTCAACCTTTAGCTCGGCGTAGCCAAATCTTCAAACGGCTTCAGTCATTGAAACCAGAAACGGCGCAGCCAATTGAAACCTGAAACTTAGAAACCCAGAAACGGACTTTAGCCCATGAAACGGTGAAGCCTCTGAAACGGCGTAGCCACTCAAACGGGCTTTGCCCTTCAAACGCCGCAGGCATTGGACGGCGCAGCCATAGAAACCTTGAACAATACAAAACCATTATTGTGTTTAATTGTTGTGTTTGTCTAAATAATTATATTTTTAATATAATGTTTGTTCATTGGGCTTTTGTTGTGTTAAATATTTTTTTACCTTTGAGATTCCCAAATTGTCACTAAATTTTGGCATATATGAAGATGTTTTTGTTGGGTGGTGTGATATGCTGATATAGTGGTATTTACTGGGCTTTTGTTGAATTTTATAAGTAAAAATATATGGCAGAATTTTACAACGCTAACAACAGAAAAATGATGATGCACGATTCTTTTTCGTCATCAGATAAAAATATTTCGAATATGAATAATCCCGTAATTGAGCATTCGCACTCTGTGGCTCGGCGAAGCAAATTATCCATTGGAAAAAATTGTCCATTGTCCATTGTCCATTGTGCATTGTTAATTGTCTTTGGTTTATTCTTCGGCAATACTGCTTTCGCACAAACAACCGTGAAAATGGGTGCGGATGGTGCTACTTACAACTTTCCGTTCAACAACTTCTACAAGAACGCGTGGAGCCAGATGATCTACACCGCCGAAGAACTCGGAGGCTCCCAGACCATCTCTTCCATCAGCTTCTTGATAGGCGGCGTGCCCTCCTCAACATGGAGTGCCACCAACCTGAGGGTTTACTTGGGTCATACCACTTTGTGCGGCACAACGGGATCAACAGACTTGACCTCATCAGGTTGGGTGCCCTCGTCCAGCCTTACCCAAGTGTATAGCACCTCAAGTTATACGCCAACGAGTTACACCACTTATACCGATTACAATCAAAACTGGTGGATAACCATAAATTTTAGCACTTCATTCTCGTACAACGGTACGGACAACTTGGCAGTTGTTGTCGCCACGCAATGTTCGTCATATGCGAGTGGTTTGACATTTAAGTATATCACTGATGCTCACTACCAATGTATTTACAGAAGAAGTGATTCCGATACAGGTTGTTTCAGCCATCCTGGATCTAATACCGGAACGGTGGCAAAAGAAAGACCAATCATTCGACTTAATGGCGCCGAAAAGATTATCAACATCAAGAAGACCACGGCATCAGTTGGCACAACCTATAATTTCGTTGACGAGGGCGGTGACGGCGGCGACTGCTCCAATGGCGATGCCTCGTATAACTACTATACCCGTAATGCCATATACCGCCATGTGTTTACGGGACCCTCTGGAAGCACAATCAAAGCGACTTTCTCATCTTTGTGTACGGAATCTTGCTGCGACCGTTTGAATATCTACGACGGCAACAGCACGAGCAGTACTGCTCTGGCGACAGACTTGACTTCTACGCCAAGTGGCACATATACCTCTTCCGGGAATAACATGACATTCGCGTTCAGAACGGATGGTAGCGTTAACAGAGCAGGATTTAAGGCAACAGTCATAGCCGATACACCTCCTGTAGAAGTTGAAGTAGGTTCCAACGGTGGCACCACGAATGCTGGTTACCTGCCTGTCCATTTCTTCTATAACAACTCCTTGACCCAGCAAATCTACACTCCAGAAGAAATTGGCTATACTGGTACTATCAAAAAACTCAGTTTCTACTACAATTCTGGCACTTCAGAAACAAGAACGATTACCGTTTACATGAAGATGACATCTACAAGGACATTGTCGTCATTTGACAGCAGTCCTGGCACAGTAGTTTACAACGGTTCTTATACTTTCAGTGGAACGGGATGGCAAACCATCAATTTGAGCACATCGTTTAACTACAGTAATATCTGCCAGAACCTGATGATTACGGTGGATATGAATGGTAGTTATAGCAGTACGCGTTCCTTTGCTACCTATAATACGGGTGAAAACAGGGCTTTATATACATACGACGACAACACAAACTTTAGTGCAACAAGTCCCCCGACGAGTAGTATCTATACCTCTCAATACAACAACTACATCAAGTTGAATATGAGTGGAGCGACGGAATACAAAGTACTTACTCTCAGTTCGAATGATGCGACTATGGGTAGTGTTTCTGCCAGTCCATCAGGAACCACTTGTACTAGCACTCGTGCTTATGCCGCGGGAACAACCGTTACCCTCACTGCATCACCAAATACCAACTGCCGGTTTGTCAACTGGACTGTGGATGGCAATACAGTAACAGGCAACCCCACCACTATCACAATGAATGCCAATCACAATGTGGTAGCAAACTTCGAAGTAATCACCTACCAAGTTAACTTGTCTGCCAATCCGAGTGCAGGTGGCACCGTCAGCGGTGGTGGAACAGTTTTAAGTACCCAGGGCTGCTGCGTTGCAGCTATACCTAACAGTGGCTACTGTTTCCTCAATTGGACGGAAAATGGTTCTGAGGTGTCAACAAATCCATATTATTCGTTCAATCCGTCAGGAAATCGCAATCTGGTGGCTAATTTTATTTCATTGAATGCCAATAACATCTCTGTGAGTGGCACCTCTGTTACCTGCGGCAATAGCGCCACTCTGACTGCTTCAGGATTGAATAGTGGCGTTACTTACGAATGGTACAGCGATGCTGCATGCACCCGGCTTATAGGCACTGGCGCAACTTTGACGACTCAAGTGTTGTTTGACAACACAACCTACTATGTAAAGGCGGTGGGAGGAAACAGTCTGGAGGAAGGTACGCCTTCGACATTTTCATACACTGGTTCTTACCAAACCTATTCCGTACCATCAGGTACTCCTGCTGTGAAGTTGGAAGTATGGGGCGCTGAAGGTGGCGGACAACGCTCAAGCGGAAATACCGATAGCGGTTATGGTGGCAAGGGCGGATATTCCGTAGGAACATTAGGGTCGCCAAGTGGAACATTATATATATATGTCGGTGGTGCTGGAAGTTCTTCTACCAGTGGTTCTGCCTCTGGCGGTTATAATGGTGGAGGAAGCGGTTGTGCATCAAGTTCGGGTGAACCTGGCAATGGTGGTGGCGGTGCTACCCATATTGCCAAGACTTCTGGCTTGTTGACATCGTTTTCATCAAATTACGCCTCACAATTGTTGATTGTTGCCGGCGGTGGCGGTGGTGGCGGTGAAGATAGTAGCGATAAAGGTGGGGCCGGCGGTGGTGCCTCCGGAGAAAACGGCCAGAATAGTGGTTCTTCTCAAAGTGGTTGTGCGGGAGGTACTCAGTCTTCAGCCGGTCCTAATGCTGGTTTTGGCTACGGTGCATCCACAGGTTCCGGTGACGGCGGCGGTGGTGGCGGCGGCTTCTATGGTGGCGGTTCAGTAACTAGTTCAAACTCTGGCGACGACACATACGGTGGTGGCGGTGGCTCTGGCTATCTGAACCAATCTCTTGCAGGTGCCGAAACCATAGCAGGCAATCTCTCGATGCCCAATCCGAGCGGTGGTACGATGACAGGTCGCGAAGGTAGCGGTTACGCCCGCATAACGCCTTATGTTTTGGGACAATGTGAATCTGAAGCAAAGGCTGTTACGATTACAGTGACATCGCCTACTGCGAGCGACATCTCAGTGTCTGGTACAACCACCATTAATTGTGGTAATAGTACTACGCTAAGCGCTGGCGGATTGAGTGGTGTAACCTACAATTGGTACAGTGATGCAGCATGTACCAATCTTGTGGCAACTGGATCAACTATGACGACTCCTATATTAAATAATAACACCACCTATTATGTCAAGGCGGTAAAAGAAGGCGCAGTTGAAGGCAATCCAGTACCTTTCTCATATACGGGCGGTGTACAATCCTATACAATCCCCTCGGGTGCTACTTCTGTGAAAATGGAAGTATGGGGTGCTCAGGGCGGATCCTACAGTGATACATATACTGGTGGCAAGGGTGGCTATGCAGTGGGTACACTGAATAATCCTAGCGGTACTTTATATGTTGTGGTCGGTGGACAGGGTACATCCGTTTCTTCTTCAACCACAGGCGGTGCAGGTGGTTATAACGGCGGTGGCAAGGGCGGAAACGGCACAAGTTCATCGCTGGGTATTGCAGGTTCCGGTGGTGGTGGTGCTACACATATAGCAACATCGTCAGGAACATTGAGTTCATTATCATCGTCCTCGGTGCTGTTGGTTGCTGGTGGCGGTGGTGGCGCGAGTGGAGCGTCTATGGGTGGAAGTTCTAGTTTAAATGCTAGTAATACATCTTGGTCAGGCGGAGCAGCTGGTGTTGATGGAGGTAGAAATAGTGGTAGCTCTTATAATGGATATGGAGGTACAGCAGGTACAACTTCTGCAGGAGGAACTGGTGGTTCGGTTTCCACAAGTACTACAACTAGTACAGACCGTACTTATTATCCTGGCGGCGGCGGTGGTGCTGGTGCCGGCTACTATGGCGGTGGTGGCGGCGGCGGCGGCTCCACATCCATGTCTGGTTATCAAGGGTACTCAGGTAGTAATGGCGGTTTTGGATATGGCGGAGCAGGAGGAAATTCTGCGAGTGCAGCCACTGCATATTTTGGCGGTGGTGGAGGTTCTGGAGCTGGTGGATCAAGCTATGTCAGCAGTACGCTTCAGAATGCCTCTACCAGTAACGGAAATGCTACGTTTGCATCCACATCCGGTTCAACAGAGACAGGACATGCAGGCAACGGCTACGCCATCATCACACCTTATATATCACAGACGTGTGAATCCGAAGCCAAGGCTGTTACAGTTATAGTAAATCCTTATGCAATCAGCGCAACAGCAGGCGCGGGCGGCACTGTAACCGGTGCAGGCAACTATAACTGCGGCGCAAGCTGTACGCTTACCGCCACACCTAACAGTTGCTACTCCTTCGTCAACTGGACAGAAGGCAGCACAGTAGTATCCTCGAACGCAACCTATACGTTCACAGTCAACGGCGCACGCACATTGAAGGCAAACTTCTCGCTCAACACCTACGCCATCACGGCAACAGCAGGAGAAGGCGGTTCCGTAACCGGCGGCAACACATACAACTGCGGAGCAACAGCAACACTTACAGCCACACCTAGCAGCTGCTACTCCTTCGTCAGCTGGACAGAAGGCAGCACAGTAGTATCCACGAACGCAACCTATACGTTCACAGTCAACGGCGCACGCACATTGAAGGCAAACTTCTCGCTCAACACCTACGCCATCACGGCAACAGCAGGAGCAGGCGGTTCCGTAACCGGCGCCAACACCTACAACTGCGGAGCGACTGCAACGCTTACTGCTACTCCTAGCAGCTGCTACTCGTTCGTCAGCTGGACAGAAGGCAGCACCGTAGTATCAACAGATGCAACATATTCGTTCACA
>CAJOIT010000008.1 GCA_905234755.1 uncultured Bacteroidales bacterium | reverse complement strand
TATGACGGTGAAAATTTTATTTAACAACGCCAATGCGGTCTCGTTCGAAGCCCCTAAAATAGCGAGGTTGTAAGTGTCGGATGTGTTCAAAAAAAGTTTTATTGCCGATTCGGTTTTATCGTCAAAATGTAATACCTTTGCCGATTGAAAGTCGGGGTTGAAACTTTCGCTGAAAGCCAAAATCCTGTCGTTATAGAATATTTTTATCATATAATTATAGTTATGAACACAATAGCCAAACAAGTAGCTGAAAAACTTTTGCAAATAAAAGCAATAAAACTTGAACCTACAAATCATTTCGTGTGGGCTTCGGGATGGAACTCGCCAATTTACTGCGACAACCGCAAGGCATTGTCTTTCCCGGATGTACGCGATTTTGTACGCGACTCGTTCATCGAAGTAATCAAGGAAAACTTCGGCGAATACGACGTCATCGCAGGTGTTGCAACTGGAGCAATAGCACAAGGAGCACTCGTAGCCGACAAGTTGCACAAGCCGTTTGTATATGTCCGCTCGCAGGCAAAAGACCACGGACTGGGCAACCTCATCGAAGGTGAACTTCCAGAAGGCAGCAAGGTGCTTGTCATCGAAGACCTTATCTCGACAGGCGGAAGCAGTTTGAACGCTGTAAAGGCTCTGCGCGAAGCAAAAAGCGAAGTGGTTGGTATGGCTGCAATCTTCACCTACGGATTCCAGAAGTCGGTTGACGCATTCAAGGATGCAAATGTAAAACTCGTAACGCTCAGCAATTACAATGTACTCGTAGAGCAAGCCAAGGAAATCGGCTACATCACCGAAAGCGACATAGAAGTGCTGAAACAGTGGAGAACCAGCCCAGATACTTGGAAAAAGTAAAAAAAACAACAGCAATGAAAGAACTCGAAGCAGTAAGCAAAACTGTTAAAATAAGCAATTCTGACCAGCGAATTTTCGCCTATTGGAGCGATTTGCGCAACATCACACGGATGATTCCGCCCGAAGCCGATGCAGAAATAAATGCAACAGAAGATTCGTGCACCGTTACCGTAAAGGGACAAACCTTCGTGGTCAAGATTCTTGAAAAGGAAGAATACAAGTTGATAAAACTTGGCACCGAAGAAGGCACAAAGATGGGATTCACGGCCTGGATACAACTGAAATCGCTCAGCGAATACGAAACCGCAGGACGAATTACAATCCACGCCGACGTTCCGCTACTCATGCGCCCAATGCTCAAGGGAAAACTCAACGAGGGAATAAACAGACTGGCAGATGCATTGAAGATGATACCGTATTAAATTGAATTGATAATGGACAATGAATAATGGATAATTAATAATGAACAATTGTGGGAGTCATTGCACGCAACGACCCTACAATTGAATTATCAAATCATCAAACAACCATAAACCTAGAAACGGCTTTAGCCACAGAAACAATTAGAAACAGCGAAGCGTGGAACGGCGCAGCCCTCAACGAAGTTAAACGCCGCAGGCATAGAAACCAGAAACAAGAAACAATAAATAACAACACTCATGAAAGCATTAACAAAGACAAACTTCAAATTCGCAAACCAGAAAGGCCTCTACAACGGCAAGGTTCGCGACGTATATAACATCAACGACGAACTGATGGTGATGGTCGTTACCGACAGAATCTCCGCATTCGATGTGATACTGCCCAAAGGCATTCCGTTTAAGGGACAGGTGCTCAACCAGATAGCATCGAAATTCCTTGACCTTACCGCCGACATCGTTCCAAACTGGAAGATAGGTTCGCCCGACCCGATGGTAACCGTTGGTCACAAGTGCGAAGGATACCCAGTAGAAATGATTGTACGCGGCTATCTTACAGGCAGTTCGTGGCGCGAATACAAGAATGGTGCAAGACAAATCTGCGGAGTTCCAATTCCAGATGGAATGAAGGAACACCAGAAATTTGAAAATCCAATCCTCACTCCTACCACTAAGGCAGAACTCGGCATGCACGACGAAAACATCTCGCGCGAAGAAATCATCAGCCGTGGATTGATTCCCGAAGACGAATACAAGAAACTGGAAGAATACTCGCTCAAACTTTTCGAACGCGGTAGCGAAATTGCCAACAAGATGGGACTTATCCTCGTTGATACCAAGTACGAATTCGGCAAAAAAGATGGCAAAATTTACCTCATCGATGAAATCCACACTCCAGATTCATCGCGCTACTTCTACCTTGACACCTATCAGGCAAACTTCAACGCAGGTAAGCCACAACGCCAACTCTCGAAGGAATTTGTACGTGAATGGCTAATGGCAAATGGATTCCAAGGCAAGGAAGGTCAGCAAGTTCCAGAAATGACAGATGAAATTGTAAACGGCATTTCGGATCGCTACATCGAATTGTACGAAAAGATTACTGGTGAAAAGTTCCAGAAGTCAGTATCAGACAATCTCGAAGAAAGAATTTTCAAAAATGTAAATAAATTTTTAGCTGAAATTAAATAAATGAAGATAGCAGTAATTGGCACCGGTTATGTCGGACTAGTTTCGGGAACCTGTTTCTCGGAATTAGGTGTACGCGTATCATGTCTCGATATTGACAAGAACAAAATTGACAACCTCAACAAAGGCATACTTCCAATTTGGGAACCCGGATTGAAAGATATGGTTGACGACAACATGCGCAAGGGCTTGCTTTCGTTTACCAGCGACTATGCAGAAGCCTTGAAAGATGCTGATGCAGCATTTATATGCGTTGGCACACCGCCAGATGAAGACGGAAGCGCCGACCTTAAATATGTGCTCGCCGTTGCCCGTGAAATTGGTCGCAACATCAACAACTACATGGTTGTAGTAACCAAAAGCACAGTACCGATCGGAACTTCCAAGAAAGTACGCAAGGCTGTAGCAGATGAAATTGCAGCACGCAAGCTTGACATAAAGTTCGATGTTGCATCCAATCCAGAATTTCTGAAGGAAGGTAGCGCCATTGCCGACTTTATGAAGCCTGACCGCGTTGTCGTAGGTGTTGACAGCGAACAAGCAAAGGAACTCATGACCAGGCTATACCGTCCGATGCTGCTCAACAATTTCCGTGTGATATTCACCGACATTCCGAGCGCCGAAATGATTAAGTACGCAGCAAACTCCATGCTTGCCACCCGAATCAGCTTCATGAACGACCTCGCCAATCTATGCGAACTTGTTGGTGCAGATGTAAACATGGTGCGCAAAGGCATCGGTAGTGACACCCGTATCGGCAGCAAATTCCTTTATTCCGGTTGCGGTTACGGAGGTTCGTGCTTCCCAAAGGATGTGAAAGCATTGATAAAAACGGCATCCGACTACGGCTATTCGCTCGAAATACTGAAATCAGTAGAAAATGTAAACGAACGCCAGAAAGAAATTCTGTACAACAAGGTTTACAAATATTTCGATGGCGACCTCAAAGGCAAGAAGATTGCAATGTGGGGACTGGCGTTCAAGCCAAACACCGATGACATGCGCGAAGCTCCGGCATTAATCCTCGCAGAAAAATTCACAAGCATGGGCGCAGAAATTTTTGCCTACGACCCAGTTGCAATGGATGAAGCGAAACGCCGTCTTGGTGATATGATAACTCTTTGTAAATCACCATACGAAGCAACAGAAAACGCAGATGCACTGTTGCTCGTAACCGAATGGTCGGAATTTAGGGTTTTGGACTACAAACTGCTCGAAAAGATGAAACAAAAGCTAATTTTCGATGGACGAAACATTTACGACCCAGCAGAAGTGAGGAAATTTGGATTCCAGTATTTCGGCATCGGCAGAGGATAGTTATCAACCATAGTTAATAATTTTTAACATAATTTTGTCTGTAAAGAATAGGTGCTTTGACAAAAAGCAACTACCTTTGCAGACAATTTGTTTTCTTATGAGAAGGTTAGTCGTAACAATATTACTGATGGTGTCGCTGCTCTTGGGTGGTCTTTCTGCAAGCGCACAGGTAAAGAACGGCGTACACAGCAAATTAGCTAAGTACTTTGAGAACGAACAATGGGAAGACCTCGCATTCAAGTGCGACAGGATGATGCTAGTTGAAAAATATAAGAATGATGCGGAATTGTACCTGTATTCCGCATACGCATATGCAAAAATTTTCACCATGTGCCTCGATGACCCGAAAATGCTTGACAAAACTCCAGAATACTTGCAATCGTACAATCTGGCCCTTAGGTACTCGGTAAATGCGAAGAAAAAGGATAAGAAGGCTAAAATACTTTTCCCAGACAATGATGATCTCTTGAAAGACATTGCCGTAATCGGAATGTACTATGTTGACCACTATGTTAGCGTTAAAAAATACTCGAAAGCCAATTCGAAGTTAAGGAAAATGTTAAAAACATATTCCGATGACAATTTTATCGCTCTCAACGGATGCCTTGCTGCAATAACTGGCGATACAGCAACAGCAAATCCCATATTAAAAAACCTTGAAACACAAGCCGAAAAAGGTAAGCGCAGAGAAAAGGATACCGACTTTGCAATGATTGAAGCTTTCGACATATATGCTACTTGGCTACTCGAAAAGGAAACTCCTGATACCGAAGAAGCAAAAAAAATTATCGCATTAGGCATGAAATTCTTCCCGGATGAACCAGTTCTTCAGTACGATCTCGAAATTGCCAAGAATCCAGAATATGCCACCGAGCATGCAAAGCCCGAAAACGCAAAGAAAGCTGAATTTATGGTAAAAGCATCCGCAATTACCGATGATGACGATGATGATGACGACGACGATGAATAAAAATACAATTGGAATTATTGGTGGCACTGGCCTCGAAAAAAGCAATATACTTGAAAATCAATCCTCGCAGATAATAACAACATCTTTCGGAGAACCATCTTCCCCGATTATTACGGGTAACATCTGCGGGAAAAAAGTTGCCATAGTTTCTCGTCACGGATTGGAGCATACAATCACGCCAAGCAATGTAAACTACCGTGCCAATATTATGGCTCTAAAGAAACTAGGTTGCAAAAATATTATCGCAACAACCGCCTGTGGTAGCCTGCGCGAAGAAATTGCTCCTGGACATTTTGCCGTTCCTGACCAATTCATCGACTTTACCCGTCTGCGCACAAATACCTTCTACGAGGAATTCGAGCCTGGCAACATGGTACACTGCCCAATGGCACACCCGTACAACGACCGTCTACGCGAAATCCTTGTCAATGCTACCAAAACCCAGAACGCCAGCGTACACGATGGTGCAACAATCATAACCATCGAAGGTCCAAGATTCTCATCAAAGGCAGAATCTAAAATGTTCCGTCTGTGGGGTGCCGACCTTATCAATATGACGACGGCCACAGAAACCGCACTGGCAAACGAAGCTGGACTTAACTACGCACTTCTCTCAATCGCTACCGACTACGACTGCTGGAAGGACGACGAAAAACCAGTTTCACTCGAAATGATTCTGGAAAACTTCAAGAAAAGCGTCGATGTGATGCAAAAAATCCTCATAGAGGCGATTAAAAACATTTGAAAATGGCAAAAATTACAAGTTACGAGGTTATCCGAATCATAAACAGGAAGCCTCTCTTCCTGAGCGATCATTTCGCAAGGTTCGAAAATACGCTTGCATCAGTCGATAGCAATATAAAAGTCGAAAACATACAGTTTGGCAGTATGCTGTACAAGTGCATTAGCGACAACAACATAGAGAACGGAAACATAAAGGTAGAAGCCGTTTACGATAGCGAAAGCAAAACTATGGAATACATCTGCCACGAAATTCCCCACCACTACCCTACTGCCGAACAATACAAAAATGGCGTTCCGACCAAAACTTTCGCCTACGAGCGCCAGAATCCGCACAACAAGATTTGGAACCAGAACCTCCGCGACACCGTTGACAAGTTCATCGCCGACAACAAGATATTCGAAGCCGTGTATGTAAACACGCACAACAAGATAACCGAAGGAACTCGCTCCAACATTTTCTTCATAGTCGGCGACAAACTTGTTTCTGCACAGGAAAAGGACATTTTGAAAGGCGTAACACGCAAATACATAATCGACACCGCAAAACGCAATGGATTTGTCTATGAGGAAAAGGACATAGACCTGTCGGAGATATCCAATTTCGATGCGGCATTCATATCTGGCACATCGCCAAAGATTCTGCCAATAGCAACAATGGACGATGTAAAATTCAATGTCGAAAACGAAAAATTGCGACTGCTCATGCAGAAATTCAACGAGGTCATAAACCAAAACATCGGACAGTGACACAAAGCATTAAACATACGATTATTATTGCAATAGTCGCAATGTTCGCATCATTTTGCGCAAATGCGCAAGAAAATTGGCACAATTGCAACTGCGAAACACCTATATATTACCGTATCTGCGAAAGTGGCAAGGACTATCAAGTTAAATGCAAATTTCTAATCAACAAGCCACTAGACAAATGCATAGACATATTCTGTAATGCCGAAAACCATACTAAATGGATTTACAACTGCATCGAAAGCCGTACATTGAAAACTGATTCTACATCGGGAATATTCCGCAACATAATTGAAGCTCCATTCTTCATGAAAGACCGCGAAGCGTTTGTAGAATACAAGGTTTCGCACAATGATGATGGCAGCATTACAATTACAAACATCTGTCTGCCAGACTACCGACCACGCAACGACAAATACGAGCGTATAACACGCCTGAAAGCAACATACATTTTCTACCCCAAAGACAATAATTCAACCGAAGTGAATTATTTCACCGAAACTGGCGGACCAGCGAACCTTCCCGATTTTCTGCTGCACATTTTCCTGTGCAAATCGACAATGCAGACAATTGAGAATCTTAACAAAATTCGCTAATCATTGACATCTCCAAAGAGATACTTGACAACTTCCTCATAATCAGATTCCTTTAAAATAACATTCTTGTCCTTGCCAAGCAAATATAAGGATGGGAACTGTTTAATTTCATACAAGATTTCTGATGATATTGTTTCGTCAATATCATATCCACATATCCAGTTTGCAGGATAGCAATGTGCCAACCACTTGTCATATTCAGCATTGAGACTAATAGCAAGCACCGTTAACCTATTCTTTTTTATCATTTTCTGAATCTGCCTATTTCCATTTATTTCATCTTCAGTTCGTTGGCATCTGGAACAACCTGGATTATTAAACACGATAAGCAGAAGACTTGCGTTTATATCATGCATATTATGTTTTTCCCCATCCTTGCATATATAGGTGAAATTCTCGGCAACAGAGCCAACTTTGTTTCGATTCAAAACTTCTTTTGTTTTCGTTAGAGCATCCTTGAAAACATCATCGACCTTTGAATTAATAATAATATCAATTGTTTGCATATATAGTTCATCGTCATAGAATTGGGAATTTTGATTGTGCAAATACAATTCAAGTCCAAACAGCCAAGCTCCAATATTTGCTTTTTTTTCTACCATAACATCTATGGTATATTTCATGCTTGGCCCTTTTTCCTCAGTACGAGCATTGCTAAGCAAATACAAGTAGTCGAGAATTACTTTTGAATCATATAGCATTGTAGCGTCCGAAAAATCGGCATTGTCCCAGTAATGCTGTAACATGTACGAAATGCGCATTTCCCTGCCTACTATACTGTCTGGTACGCTTGGGTACTGGTATGCCTGCGCATATATTATGTTTGTGCTGACAATGAAGAGCAATATAGCCACTAATGCTTTAGGTTTCATTTCTTTTTCTTGATTTTTGTTCTGAATGTAGGCCTAAATGTATATCCGACATTAAACAAGTAACTGCTCTTTATTCCGTATTGGAATCCAAAATCCAAACTGCCAGGACCAATAAACCAGCAAAATCCAGTAAATACCCTAAATTCAAAAAAAACTTGAGGCGATACAGTCAAGGAAAGTCCCAACCCAGCATATGGCGCCATATTTACCTTGGGCGGTTTTTGAGTTTTTTTTCTTTTCCCAAAATTCCAATAATATCTATTGTCTATTCCAAAATCAAATGCAAATGAACCATTCCCTCCGTTAACGTTGTATCCCATGTTGATTGAAAACGAACCGTCTATCCAGTCTTTGTAAAGATAAGTTCCCACACGACCACTTAAACTCCCTGTATGAGACCCTTTGCTACCATTGAAATTACAACCATAGTAGTAGAAAAATTTGTTGTTGCCATTTCTTTCTAGTTCCAATGGTAGATAATCCTTGAGATTTAAGCTGTCGTTGTTCCAGCTTTCTACGAGATAAATACTATCGTTTGTTTGAATCCATAGTTCACGCGACTGCTTTTCTGCATATATTTCAATATCGTGGTTTGGAAATTCGGTAGCAATTTTATTTATGATGGACTTTTTGGTAATGTCGTCTAACTCGGAATAGTTGTTTTTGACCGACAAGCATATCTTGTTATCTTTGGAGAATCCTCCCAATATGTATTTCACAATTTCTGGATCGTTCAAGGATTTGTATCCAGGATGTTCTGATTTGGAAGCATTTGACAGCGTGTCTTGCAATTGATATTTGCTGCTGTCAACCAATGGTTTCATGCTGTACGAAAGTATATATTTGGGTTTTATGCTCCATATCTTATTGTTCGCATAGTCGATTGCAAGCCCAATGCCGGCAGTGGTAATAGCATCTGCTACTACATATCCAATACTCATTTTCCGTTTAATGTTTAGATGCGTATTTTCATAACCGTCAGCTCTTAATTCAACGTATGTTTGAGGGTTTTCTATGTTCTTGGGTATTTCTACTGTGATAGGCGTCTGCCCTACAAATTTGTCATCGACGTAAACATTTGCATTTTCAGGTTTTCCGTCGCCTATCCACAATGGATACGTTTTTTTTGTAAATATTGTGGCACAACTAGAAAGAACGAATACTAATGCCAATGTTGTAAATATGTATATTAACCTTTTCATTTCTTTCTAATTATTTTGATAGTGATATATAAACTGTTTCTCCAATAGATATGCTGTAACTTACAGTTGGATTCTTTGAAAATGGTATATATCCTCCGAGTGTAATATCGAATGACGCGGTTTGATTCTTGTTTAGAATAGACAGTCCAACTTGAGGTGAAATACCGATACTATTGGATTTTTTTGAAAAATAGTCTGTCACGCCGAGTCCTGCGAGAAATATACCCCAGCCCTTGTATGCAGAGATTCCTATGTTTCCGCTTGCTTGTTTACTAGCAAATGATAGTCCAAGATTGATGGACCCACTGAACTTTTTGCTTGTGTATGCCCCTATTCGTCCATTGAGCGAGAATGTCTTTCCCGCAAACGATGCTCCTGCGTAAGTCATTAGTTTTGGCGTTCCTGCCCCGAATATCTTTTTAGCCCATGTATTAGATGTGTTTTTTCTCCATGCTTCATGTATTTCGTTTAAATGCGTGTTGAATGTAGCTTTTGTTTCGTTATCTTGTGGAATCAAGTCGATTCCTTTCTTTAGCATCTTCGATGCACATTCATACTTTTTTAGTTTTTCCCATACTGCGCTATAGTCAGCATATATGATGTAAACATCGGGATAAAACGATAACAATTCCTCAAACAAGGCGACGGCTTGGATAATTTGACCATTAGCAGCCAACTTGCTTGCTCGTTTCAAGGCATCTTGCGGTTCGTCACGATTAAATGAAATTTTAGTGGAATATTTTGAAGTGAGATTCTGAAAATCATTGCTTATCCATTCAGGAACTTTTACTTCCCCCATAAATTGTTCTGCAGCTTCGCTATACCCCATTACAGTAAGAATCTGCGATGCGTAAAAGTTTCCATATTTTGCGCCAAGAGCCATTGCCCTGTCAATGTTTATAAGTGCTGCCTCAAAATTGTGGTGCAAGGCAAGTGCGTAAGCATATTCGGCAAGCAGGTCTCCATTGACGCCATTGCCCCCAATGCGATTCTTTTGTGCTTCCTCTATTGCTTTTGCGTATAGAACAAGTGCCGTGTCTATTTCTCCAGCATTTAATTGTGATTGCGCTTCCTTGATATAGTATGGATTGCTTTTCTGGGAAGAAATTATACTGCCAATAGATTGTGAATATATGTATGTAGATGCTGTAAAAATGATTAACATTGTAATGGTGGAGTATTTTTTCATAAATAGTAATATATTATCTAGTTTCTATAATTACTTCATGTTGTTCGGGATATAATATTTTGTTCCTAAATCTGAATATGGTACAATCGTGTGCGTTGAACAAAACTAACCCATCCTTATCAAAGCATAAAATGCCATTGTTGTCATATATTTTTTGTAAATTATGTTGATGGTACTTATATATTCCTGTATTGCAAGATATGTATATGGCATTCTTGTCGAAGTCAATAGTTACTGAATTTATATCGCTTAAAACATCAGAAGGAAGTGGTTCTGTTATATATTCATATTTATCCCCATTTATTATTAATATTTCTTTAGTTGTGATGGCATATATGTATTTGCCCCGTTCAAAAACATTTAACAATTCATCTTGTAGTGATATAAGTTTTATTAATTTATTGTACTGTAGAAATATAGCAAATAATACAAATTCTCCATTATATTCGCCAATTGCATAAATAGCATCTACACCGTTCCATATTTTTAATGGGACAAAAGGAAGTGTAGCAACTGTATTTTCTCCTAAGCTATCTATTTGAACTATGTAATTTTGTTTTGAATAATATATTGTCCCTTTGGAAGTGCAAAATGCTGTTATGTTTTTTTCTATAGTGCCATACGAGGCAATTCCGCCATATCCCAAAATATATAGACTATCTTTGTCTGCCAATAGTATAAACCTATTATTGGTTATACACATATTTTCAAGAAATGTAATACCTTTGTATCTATTATCCATCATTTCTTTGGATAATATTATGTCTATATCAGGAAATGAATCATTTTGTTCTTGTGCATTTGCATGACAAAAGCAAATAAGAAACATAGCTATTATGTATAGCTTATTATTGTTTAAAATGGTCATAAGTTCTTTCTATTAAATTTTTATCAACAACATCACTAGCTATTGAAAAAATCGTTTTCATATTATTGTATTTTGTGTATTTATCAGCCATATCTTCGCCTAGCCTTTCTACAATTTTATCAGCTGCCGCACCTACTAATATGTCAACAAAAGGTTTTACAGATTTACTTAATGTGTTGTAAAAGACATTCCCTGTAATTTTATATTCATCCCCTAACCAAAAGACAAATGCATCTGTTATAAAATTATTGGGGGCATCATATTTCTCTCCATTGTCTATGGCTTTTTTCGCTTTGTATAATTCACTGTATAAATTTATATTTGTTTCAAGAAGAGCAGCTGTTTTTATCTCTCCGATTGTGCCAATATTTTTATATTGACAGTATAAGCTTACCAAAAATGATGTAATATCTTTTGCTACATATCCCCAATCGCGTAATAGAGAGTCATCAGGTTGTTTTGTCTCAAATTCAACTTTATTTAATACGATACTGTCTACATTTAATGTTTTATAATCATCCGAATGTGTATTTATGCCACCAGTTTCATCTACATTTAACGAACGAAACGGTTTGTCAATATCAAGATACCATCCGCTTTCCGTCGCATCATTTCTTACTTTGTCATAACCATCATCACCCGTACTAACCTGTTTGGGAATAGAAAAAGCTTCATAATCAGAATTCAGAGCCATTTTTTTCTGCTCGGAGTCTTTATCCCAGTTCAATATTTCATCCAATGAACTTGGTGTGTAAAAACTTGTACCTTGGTCGGGTCCAGTAATATTTATGCTGCCACTAACACCACCACCGGAACCTGTGCAAGGTGTGGCGCTAATATGTATTCTGCAATTGCTATAAGCATATGTATTAGTATTATAAATATCGGGAATGGACAAAAATACTTGCCTAGTGCTTTCACATTCTCCCTTCGAATTAAAAGGACCTATATAACCTCCATCTGGAATTCTTGACGATAGTGTTCTCCATGCAGATCCCACATCTACCCCGTATGCATTACAATTTCCTGTGGTATATGTTGAGATAGTAAAAGAATATTGCGCCACAGAAATATGTGGCGCAATTATGATACATAAAATAAATACACAAAGTTTATTTCTCATATTTTTCTATTAATTACATATGCATTTGATTCAACAAATACCCTACTGTTGCGGAGTCCAGTTCAATTGGTATTTTATTACGACACCTATGATTCCGCCAGAACTAGTTTGTGTAGCATTTTGTCCTGTGGTGCTTGTAGGATCTACAGAAGTGCTTGCAGAACTAGTTATCCAATCCACTACATAAAAACGAATATATTTATTGGTAGCAGCTCCTCCATATGAATATTCTGTAACTTTTAGAGCATAACCGTAACCAGGTATTGCGGCAACTTCTTCTGCCCATTCCATTCCAGTTGGGACACTTGTTATATCTCCAAGTCCTTTAACAGCACCTATTGTATTTAATGTGACATTAGCATATCCATAATAGCCATAACTTGTTGACTTTCCGTAGAAATTATTGTCCTTCATGCTTAATGTAACATCTGCGCCTATAGGATATTCAGTTCCCGTATTCATAATATTGATAATAACTGTTTCTACTGGGTCATCTTTGTCCAATCCGACATTTCCACTATAGTAATAATCATCATCTTTAGTGCAATTTGTGAACAACAAAGCAACTATCATTGCACACGAAAAAATACTTATTAATCGTTTCATTTTCTTTTCCCTTATACGTGTCGGGCGCAACTTTTAAATTGTGCCTACTCTAAAAACAACAGCAGTTTTCGGCTTCCCTGCTTGTGCATTTTCGGTATTTTATCATGATTTTTAGGTTGCAAATATAAACATATTTTATATATATGCAAAATAAAAACACAAATGATTATGAACAATAAGGGAAAAAATAGTGTTTATGCACATATATTATTTTGTACCAATACTTGTTGCATATTGACAACATAACAACTACTTTTGCACCGCAATTTAAAGGCATGGAGAAGCTACGGAAAATATTATGCGCATTGTTTCTGACATTGTTCGTAGGAATGTTCCTAAGCAACACGATATTCCCTCACAGTCATACCGTTAGGGGAATAATAATCGTGCATTCGCACCCGTACAATCCTTTTTCTCCCGAAAAACACCAGCATAATGATGATGAAATAAACCTCATCGCATTTCTGGGAAATTGCCCCGTAATCGAAAGCGAGATTCAAGACTTTTCGCAAGTCTACCTAACACCAACACTTTTCGTTCCAAAGGCATACATCCAAAGTAGTCCGCAAGACGAAAAGCTGTTGTTTTCCCGTCCTCGCGACCCTCCTATCGCCACATTATTCTCATAACAAGTGGTAAACAATGCCTTACTAGGCAAACGATAGGATTTTTACAAAAAGCACAAAATGAAAAAATATATTTTGTTAGCAGTAATGCTAACTATAAGTCTATGCATAATGGCACAGACAAACAAGACCGATGCAAACATTTTCGGTCATGTGGTTGACAAGCAAAGCGGAGAACACCTGCCATACATAAACATAATGGTAAAAGGCACATCGATAGGCACCGCCACCGATGCTACCGGACACTTCCACCTAAACAACCTGCCGACAGGAAAACTTACCATTGTAGCACAAAGTATCGGCTATATGTCGCAGGAAAAGATAGTTGATGTGGAAAAAGGCAAAATGATAGAGTTGAACTTCGAAATTGAGGAAGACGCCATAATGCTAAACGATGTCGTGGTTTCGGCAAACAAGAACCAGACTAGCAGAATGGAAGCACCTGTGGTTGTGGGCGTTATTTCACCAAAGACCTTTGAAAACACCAACTCCGTTTGCCTTGCCGAAGGTCTTAACTTCCAACCTGGACTAAGGTTGGAAACAAACTGCCAAAACTGCGGATTCCAGCAAGTGAGAATAAACGGACTGGAAGGTTCCTATTCGCAGATTCTCATTGATGGCAGAGCCGTTAGCAGCGCATTGTCGCAGGTTTACGGACTTGAGCAGATTCCAGTGAACATGATTGAGAAGGTGGAAGTTATTCGCGGTGGCGGTTCGGCAATTTTCGGTTCAAACGCCGTAGCAGGAACAATAAACATACTTACACGCGAACCGCAGTTCAACAGCCTTTCGCTCGGCAATACCACCACGCTAATCGGAATGAAGAAAGCCGATGTAAACACCACGCTAAACGCATCGGTGGTTTCGAACGACAATAAGGCTGGCATAACAATCTTCGCCTCCGCACGTCAACGCAGTCCGTTCGACTACGATGGAGACGGTTTTACCGAAATCGGCAAGATAAACGCCAAGAATATCGGCTTCCGCGGTTACCTTAAAACCGGCGACTACACCAAACTCACACTCGAATACCACACTATGGATGAATTCCGCCGTGGAGGCAACAAACTCACACAACCTGCCCACGAAGCCGACATTACCGAGCAAACCGACCACAAGATACATTGCGCTGGAGCGAAGTACGACATCTTCTCAAAAAACAGCAAGCATTGGTTCCAGATATACTCGTCGCTACAAAACATAAACCGCAGTAGCTATTATGGCACAGGACAAGATCCCAACGCATACGGCAATACCAAAGATTTTGCATCGGTTAGCGGATTTCAGTATGTATTCTTCATGGATAAATTCCTATTTATGCCAGCCACGCTCACAACAGGTATTGAATACAACTACAACTCGCTTTATGACGAGTCAATTGGCTACAACAGAATTATCAAGCAAAAAATCAACATATACAGCGCATTCATACAGAACGAATGGAAGATAGCAAAGCTATCATTCCTCATCGGCGGACGAATCGACAAGCACAACATGATTAAGAATCCAATAATCAGTCCGCGCTGCAACATAAGGTATTCTCCGCTAAAATGGATGTCAATGCGAGCTGGTTACGCAATGGGATTCCGCGCACCGCAAGCATTCAACGAAGACCTGCATATTGCTGCTGTCGGCGGAGAAGTTTCGCTCATCAGCATCGACCCGGCATTAAGACCAGAAAAATCACACTCGGCAAATGCATCCATCGATTTCAACACCCAGTGGTCGCGGTCGGCAATAGATTTCCTTGTCGAAGGTTTTTACACTGTGCTTAACGATGTGTTTATACTTGAAGAAAATGGACATGATGCTGCTGGCAACCTATTGCTAACCAGAACAAACGGAAGCGGAGCAACCGTTGCTGGCGTAAACTTTGAACTAAAGTACATTCCAATAAAGAAAGTGGAAATTCAAGCGGGCTTCACCTACCAGCAAAGCCGTTACAAGCAACCCGAACAATGGAGCGAAACCGTTGTAGCACAAAGGCGTATGTTCCGCACTCCCGACACCTACGGTTTCCTGACTGTATACTACAATCCGCTACGAAACTTCGACATTGCACTTTCGGGAACATACACGGGGAAGATGCTAATCCAGCATTTCGCAGGATACATAAGCGAGGATGCCGAAACCATCAGCAAACCGTTCTTCGACATGAACCTGAAACTTTCGTACACCTTCAAAATAAAGGACGATGTTAACCTCGAAGCAAGCCTCGGCATGAAAAACATTTTCAACAGCTACCAGAGCGACTTCGACCAAGGCGAACTCCGTGATGCCGGCTACATCTACGGACCAAGTCTGCCGAGAAGCATCTATTTTGGTGTAAAGATTTCACTGTAGACAAAAAACGGCTACGAAAACGTAGCCGTTCATCATTTATTAATTATGGACAATCTTACTGATTAAAAACAACTATCACTTCTCCATCCTCATCTAACATATATTTTGCGTTTTGAAATGGACCCGTGATTTGTGGCAAAAGCTTGTCTTCGATGTCCATAGCTTGATAAATTGTATCAAGTGTTACTACACCATCTTCTACTACTGTTATTCTAGGATTGAGCAGTAAATTGGTATTTGCGAGGTTTTTCATTATTTCTGTAGTGTCTTTGGCAATCTTATCGTAATAAGTAAGTCCATATTTGTGCATATAAGATTCAAGTTCTTTTGCACTTCCGCTCGAAACTATTATGTATAATGGAACCTTATTCAACACTTCACTGTTTTCATATAAAGTCTGTAATGTAACCATTTCGCATCCTATGCAACCCTCACCATATAGAGTTAGAATTTTATATGAGGACTCCTTTATGTCCATCTGTGACTTTACAAAGTTGATTGATGGACAGCCGTCCTGCAATGCTTTTTTTCTATCCTCAACATTTTGCATCATTACCTGTAGGTCATTTTTGCAGGAATCAATGTATTTATCATAGTCGCGGTTTGTCTTGATAAGCTTAAGGTAACTTACAGTGAGAATTGAATCGTTTTTTCTACGTACGCTGAGTGCCATATCATTGTTGGATATTGACGGATAATGCTTGTTGTCATACATTTCTCCTAAATATTGGAAATTTTTATCGGCAAATATTAGTCCGTGTTTATTTTCGCCATATATTTCCTCGTTGAAGTATATTCCACATAAATATACTTGATTGTATTCGTCATATTTATCCCAAGCATAAAGGCACGGAACCTCATAACCACGTTCGGTTGGGTGTTGAAGCGGCATTATGCTGTCAACTATAGCGGATTTAAAGTAATGCTCGATAACACTGTCGTGCAAAAAGTCCCACTCAAATACAGAAGATGAGTACGGATATCTGAATAATGGCAAATTGTTCGCTGATTTAGTTACTATGATAGAGTGATATGTAGGGTAATACATGCCTTGCTTAATGTATGCAAATTTTCTGTGCTTGGACACGTGGTATTTGTTTTCTTTTGTATCCATACGGATTCCAATAGGAAGAGGATTCTCTACAGATTCTTTAGTCCCGAGTAAATCGTATGACATAGAAAAGGTACTCTCAGAAATTATGTTACCACGGCAAAAAACAAATTCATCATTTTGAGGTGGAATAAGTTTGTTTATGTCATATTTGTACTTATTCAGTTCTTCCTGATCAATATCGTATCCATATATTTTTTTTACATTGCCATCCCAGTCGATAAGACGCAGTACCTGAGGCGACTCGAGTTCAATATCGCGTTCCATGTTAGAGCAACTGATGAAAATGCTATCCTTCCCTATAAAATGGCAGTGATACATATTCCCCAAAGAGTCGGCTAATATATCGTGTATCTTTTCTCCGGTTTCCAAGTCGTAAAAGGACAGATGTTTGCGATCTATATTAATTATTATAACATTTCTACCATCGATATTTATTATCTGGTCGTATGTTCTAAAATATCCACCTTGGTCTTCTTCGACTAGAAGGATGTCCTGTGTCTTGTAGACTTCGTAGTCGTAAACAAATTTTTCTTTCTGTTTAGTATTTTCCTTACACGAAAAAAGGATTGCAGATACAAGAACTGCCAATAACAAAAACCTACTCATTCGATTAAATATCCTCATATTACAAGATTAATAAATTTCTTGTTGCAAATTTATATTATAAATTTGTCTGAGCAAATATTTTTAAACTTTTATACGCAACCACACCGCTACAAAAAATCCCAACAAATAGCGATTGCACACATTATTTTTCCACAATACTTTTGCGGTGTAAATTGGAATTGTAATGAAACTATCGGAACTGCACAATGGAGAATCGGCCGTAATCGTCAAGGTTTCGGGACACGGCGGATTCAGGAAAAGGATAATGGAGATGGGATTTGTGCGTGGTCGCAAGGTGACATCCGTAATCGATGCTCCGCTCAACGACCCGATAAAATACACCATAATGGGCTACGATGTGCTTTTGCGCCGCAGCGAAGCTAAACTTATTGAGGTACTTCCCGAAGAAGAAGCAAACGCAATGCTCTCCGCCGAGGATGCAAAAGCCCCCAATTTCTTCGCCTGCACCGACTGCGACTCCTGCGGTCTGTCGTGCAACTACAAACGCAGCAAGACCACACAGCGCAACATCATAAACATTGCTTTCGTCGGCAACCCTAACAGCGGAAAAACTTCGCTGTTCAACGCACTGTCGGGCGGACACGAACATGTGGGCAACTACAGCGGCGTAACCGTGGATGTAAAGACTGGACACTTCAACTACAAGGGCTACCACTTCAATATTACCGACCTGCCGGGAACCTACTCGTTGTCGGCATACTCACCCGAAGAAGTATTTGTTCGCCGCAACTTGCTCGAATCTATGCCCGACGTGATTGTTAACGTTGTCGTAGCCTCAAACCTCGAGCGCAACCTCTACCTCACAACCGAACTCATCGACCTGAGCCAACGCGTGGTAGTTGCACTCAATATGTACGACGAACTTGAAGCAACTGGCGCAAAATTAGACTACGAAAACCTTGGTTCGATGATTGGTATCCCAATGGTTCCGACTATCGCAAAGACAGGCAAAGGCCTTGACAAACTGCTCGACACAATCATTGAAATGTTCGAAGGCGACAACAAGTCGGCACGTCATGTACATATTAATTATGGTACGGTTCTCGAACCCGAAATTTCACAGCTTGCCGACATCCTTCACGAAAGCGAAGATTTTCCGCAGCAGTTTCCTGCCCGCTATTGGGCAATAAAGATGATTGAGAACGACAAAGAAGTCCACAATCTGCTGAAAGACAGCAAGTCGTACGAAAAACTGAAGAAGCAGGCAGAAATTTCGTCGGAGAAAATCATCAAGCAACTGGAGATTGATGCCGAAACTGCCATCAGCGATGCAAAGTATGGTTTTATTTCGGGCGCTTTGCACGAAACCTACACAGAGGGCAATGTCGATGCAAACAAGAAAACCCGCCGCCTCGACAAGCTAATAGTAAACAAATGGTTAGGCTTTCCGCTATTTGTACTTGTAATGTGGCTGATGTTCAGCGTTACATTCTGGCTGGGTGCATATCCGCAGGACTGGATTGCGGCAGGATTCGATGCTCTTGGCAACTATCTCAATGGAATCATGCCCGATGGTGCATGGCGGTCAATGATTGTTGACGGTATTATTGGCGGTGTGGGCGCAGTTGCCGAATTTCTGCCAAACATCATATTGCTCTACATGTTCATATCGCTGATGGAAGACTCGGGCTACATGTCGCGAGCCGCATTCCTGATGGACAAGATGATGCACGGAATGGGACTTCACGGCAAGTCGTTCATACCAATGATTATGGGCTTCGGATGCAATGTTCCGGCAATAATGGCAACACGTTCAATCGAAAGCAAAAGCAGCCGTCTGATAACCATACTTGTAGTACCGTTCATGTCGTGCAGCGCACGTCTGCCTATATATTTGCTTCTGGCAGGAGCTTTCTTCCCGAAATACGCCGCAACAGTAATGATTTGCCTCTACCTGCTCGGAATAATCGTGGCGGTTCTTACGGCAAAACTTCTGCGACTAACGGCATTCAAGCAGGACGAAACCCCATTTGTAATGGAACTTCCGCCCTATCGCTGGCCTACTTTGCGCGCAACGCTGAAACATATCTGGGAAAAATGCTACCAGTACATAAAGAAAATTGGAACAGTAATCCTTTTGGCATCAGTAATCATCTGGGTATTAAGTTACTATCCTCATACTGACATTTCGGAGACCGAACTTGCACAAACCGAAGAAATTACGGAAGCGGAAGCCAACGAAATACAATACGAAAACTCCTGCCTCGGCATGATTGGCAAGTTCGTTGCGCCAGTGATGTCGCCAATGGGCTTCGACTGGAAGATAAGCGTAGCTGTCCTGTCGAGCATACCAGCAAAGGAAATCGTTGTAAGTACCCTTGGCGTACTTTATGCCAGCGAAGAAGACGACCTTGGCGAAGCCATCCAGAAATCGGGCGACCTTACAACCTCATCGGCATTGGCACTGATGGTGTTCATGTTGCTGTTCTTCCCTTGCATTGCCACAATTGGTGCGGTTGCTAGCGAAACCAGAAAGATAAAATGGGCATTTTTCTCGGTATTCTACAACACGGCTGTTGCATGGATTGCGGCATACGCCACATATCTTATTGCCAGCCTATTCTAATGTTCACTGATTTATAATAAGCCATAAACCAAAATCGGACAGCGTAAAAGTTGTCCGATTTTTCATGTCTTACAATCGAAAACCAAACTAAGAACATCAGAATGAATCAGCCTTCGCTCACGCCGAAAGGCATGTTCGTATCGGACAGTATTATTGTGGAGTTTATTGGATGATAAGAATTGAGCTAATATATAACATATAGCCTTTATTTTTAATACAATGCACCTATTTGACGAAGCGAATCTGCATACATAATATATCTGTCACTTAACTCCAGATATTGCTCCTTTGTAATAATACCATCATTATATTGATTTTGGAACGATGGGATATTTTGCGACATCTCTTCCAACTTAGAATAGTACTTATAATTAAGGCTTCCATAATAATTGACAAATTGAGAAGCAAACAAATCTTCATCTTGAATACTCCTCTTTTCTATTTCCTGTCCAATATTTATTGCTTCTTTAGAAAAACAAGCAAGTTTCAAATTCACGAATTCCCTATACCCATCATAATTTTCAATATCCTTCTTGTATGACAAATACAAAGCCTCTATCCTATTCCTTACTTCATCAAGCAGTTTCTGTTCTGACTCAGTATAAGCCTGCGACATTACTACGACATTCTGCGCAGGTACCTCGCCGTCAATATCTTCCACTCTACTCAAAACAACCGTATCAACATGCGAAACAACCACAGTATCTGCACTTGGAATGTTTAAATCTTCTGCGACAGAATTTCTCCAATGAGAATACAAAATGGCAGTCCCCATACCAATAACTAGTAGCACAACAAGCACAGGCAACACTATCATCATTTTTCGTCGCGATTTTATTGCCGTCAATACCTCCGCCGCACTTCCATAGCGTTTTTCTCTGTCGGTCTGCGTACATTTGCGCACCACAGCCGAGCAGCCACGGAAACCTGTCGCAGCAACAATGTCCTTCAGCACCACGCCAAACGAATAAATATCAGCACGATTGTCAAGTGCAACAGTTCCTTCAACTTGTTCAGGAGCAGCATAACGGGCTGTGCCTGCAGGTTGCTTCAAGATGACATGCGAATCGGTATCTGAAAAGCCAAAGTCAATTATTTTTACATTGTTGCCATTGCGGGTGACAAGAATGTTACTCGGCTTTATGTCTCGATGTATAACCTGCAACCCGTGAAAATACGACATTGCCGACAAAATCTCCTCAATCACCTTCATAACAATGCTGGAAGATGGTTTTGCCTTGAGAAAATCTGACAATGTAACGCCATCTACGCACTCCATTACAATGCAGTCGCCAAAAACCGCATCATACTCCTTGCCATAAAAAGTGACAATGTTGGGGTGCGAGAGCATCATGCCAAGTTCGAACTCCTTGTCAAGCAGGTTGCGATAGATTGGATTCGAGGAAAATTCAGGTTTCAATCCCTTCAGCACAAACCACTTGCCATAACGCTTCGCACGGAACAGCCTGTTGAAACCACCGCAAGGCATTTCAACATAATCGGTAAACTCGTTAGTGCTTTTATCCACAAACGGTTTCGTTACAAATCCCGAATCTGATGTCTGGTCCATAATTTCAATGTCAAATCTTTATGCAAATTCAAAAAGCAAATGCAAAATTACATAAATTTCATGCTTAATAAACGCCAAAAATACATATCTTTTTCTGATAAAAAACAGGTTGTGCGTATAATTTTATAACTCATTAATTATTAACAAATTAAGCATTTGTAATCTAAGCTATTTGGGAACTTGGACGATTTTCACTTGGGAACTTGGACGATTTTCACTTGGAAACTTGGACGATTTTCACTTGGGAACTTGGACGAATTTCACTTGGGAACTTGGACGAATTCCTGTTAATCTTTCAAGCAGCCTATTGGAACAACAAGGATACCATCGTCCCTACGGTACGGAAAATCACCCACACCAGTTAGCACCATCATAAACGACGGTGATTTCATTCGAGTGGTATCTATTTCATCTGCAAGCTTTTTCAGGGAACTTGCACCTTCCTCAATTAAATCGTCGCCTCCCAACTTGATTTCGATAAGTCCGAATGAGCCATTTCTAAGATGAAGAATTGCATCGCATTCCAAACCTTTCTTGTCGCGGTAATGATATACCTGTCCGTCAAGCGCATCTGCATACACACGAAGGTCGCGCACGGCAAGAGTCTCGAAAAGAAGCCCCATAGTGTTCAAATCGTTAATAAGGTCGTTGGGACTTGCACCCAAGGCGGAAGTTGCTATGGCAGAATCGATAAAGTAACGGTTGTCGCTTGTGCGCAAAGCGGTCTTGCTGCGCAGGTTTGGATTCCACGCAGGCATATCCTCAATGACAAAAATCTTTTTAAGAGCATTTATGTAATCATATACCGTGTTGTCCGACAACGAACTAGCTTCGTTTGTCTTCATATCGGCGAGTATCGTGCCTATGGTAGCCATTGTTCCCTGATGGCGGGCATACGAACGCATAAGCAACCGAACCCGTTGCGGATTGCGTTCCACATTGTCAACGCGCGAGATATCGCTGTCGCAAACCAAATCATAATAATCGTAAGCCTGTGCTAAAGCATCCTTTTCCTTCAAATCCAGTGCGCCAGGCCAACCACCCCGGCAAATAAGGAATGCCAGCCTGTTTATATCTATATTGCTGCTGCCGTTAAGCGGCAACTGCGGATTTTCGAACAGCTCCTTAAAACTGACTTCACCAGAAGAATCCTGCGACTCGTACAGCGACATTGTCCGCATCTTCAATTTTGAAAAACGGCCTGTCCCTGAATGGAATATCTCATCGGCAGAAGGCGGAACACTACTACCTGTCAAAATAAAATGCCCGTATCCGCCTCTCTTGTCAACCTCGAAGCGGACACTATCCCACAGCGAAGGAGCAATCTGCCATTCGTCAATAAGACGCGGATTGTCGCCATTGAGAAGATGCTGCACATTGACTTTAGCCGCCTGAAGGTTCTGCTGTCTTGTCATTGGGTCGGCCATATAGAGGACGCTCTTAGCCTGCTGTGCAGCGGTAGTTGTCTTGCCACACCACTTTGGACCTTCTATCAGAACAGCACCTTTTCTTCTCAGCCTTTCTGCCAACATATAGTCCGCAATTCTATGTCTATAAGCACTCATAAAACAGCATGATTTAAAATCATCGCAAAGGTACTGCATATAAATGACTTATGCAAATTTATTTTTACCTACTTGGGAACTTGGACGATTTTCGCTTGGGAACTTGGACGGATTTTACTTGGGAACTTGAACGATTTTCACTTGGGAACTTGGACGGTTTTCACTTGGGAACTTGGACGGTTATTTTTCACACTACCTATTGATACACTACAAGAAAAGAGACGCAATGCATTGCGTCTCTACAGATGGTTACAAACACATTAATTAACAGAATGCGTTCATTTGTGTCTCTACGAATATTTTTTTTAATTTTACCGTCGCATTATAAACATCTATGCATCATTCATTTACATATTTCCAATCTCCTTTATAATCTCTGTAATACCCTCGGCAAGCAGCTCTTTGTCCATCGATGGGGATTTTTCCTGCTCCGTAATGTACGGCAGATGAACAAACAACGCCTTTATAGGGAAAAGCCCCTTTGCAACAGAATAAAGCGCCTCATAATAAACGCGGTTGCATACAAATGTACCAGCTGAATTCGACACCTTGGCCGCAATGCCTTTCCGATTGCAGGCATCTGCCAGAAGCCTGACGGGAAATGTTGTCATATAGGCTGTATCGCCATCGGAATGTATTGGCACGTTTGCGGGAACAAACCCATCGTTGTCGGGCTTTACCGAATCCATAAGGTTTAAGGCAACACGCTCTATGCTCAGTCCTGCATATTTCGGACTTTGCCCCAACGACAAGACAACATCGGGCAAATGAAGTTCAATCAGCGAGCGCAACTTTTCTCCTGCTCTCATAAAACCAACGGGTAGCATCTCCTTGACAATCAACCAACTGCCGATATTGTCGGGCAAAAGTTTTGCAACCTCCCACGATGAATTAAGCACATTGCCGCCAAATGGTTCAAAAGCCGTAACGAGAATCTTCATAAGGTTGAGAGAATGATTAGATTCGGTCTTCTACAAGTCCATACAGTTTTTTCCAGTAATCGTTTTCCACTGGTCTTTCCAGATATTCCTCCTTGTGCAAGCCTTTTGGTTGCTTGGTCTCGAGATTGCGATTAAGCACATCGGCAAAATTGAATATTGCGGAGTGTAGCTCTTTGTCGAATATCATGAGCTTGTAAGACACAGTAATAAGCAATACATTGGCTTTTGTTCGTGTCTGTATATACCTTGCAATATTGTCCTTGTTCAGTTTAGGCTGCACCTGATGAGCATCTGTCTTAAGATTTAATTTTTCAGCCATAGTCTTGCTGAAATCATCATACAGTTGCTTTAGCATTACGCGGTCGTGAGTGATACATTCGGGGAAGTCGAAGCCAGTCTCGCCTTTTTCACCACCAAATTCAAAGTGAAAATCTGTAATGTTTTTGCTTACTTGTTCTCCTGCAACAACTACTATCCAGTCATTTTCATCCCTGTCGCGAATAATATCATCGATAAACTGTTGGAAAACTTCATTTTGTTCGGTAATGTCCGAAATAGCGTAAAAGTTGAAACGTTTATCTTTTTCCTTACCGTTTTGCCTTGAATAGAACTCATTTGCAACATAATTAAAACCACCAAGTTGCGCAATATGCCAATCGAAAAAACTCAAGCCATTGTCTGTTCTTCCAAGCGGATTAACAATAGTTACACTTGAGTCGCGATTAATAAAACTTCCGTATTCTTTGTTTACGAAAAACTGGTTTACGACAAGCATATCATTTTTAGGACCTTCGAGAATAGCAGCACTCTGATTCTTTACACGAAGATTTTGGGATGCAAATACAGATCTTACAATGTCATCTTCAGTAATACCCAAATCCAGTTTCAAGTCGCCGAAACTCAAATTCTTAGCTGGCCAAAACAAGCCTTCGCGTTTTATGCTTTTGATAAGCATGAATTCATTGATTCGTTTTGCATTTTCTCTCAATTCAGTTTCTTTCTGCTCTTCTTCCATAACCTCGGTAAAACCCGAACCAATAAGTCCGGCAGGCACGGCAAACATTGCTATTCCAAGTATTCCAATTATAAAAGCAATAACTTGTCCTGTTGCGGTAATCGGCGGATATTCACCGAATCCACCCGGGTCGCCGACATATTGTGCAAACGCCCAAATCACAGAATACCAGCCGTTGTCGTATGCCTCGGGTTGGGCATCGTGTTCTACAAAGAAAAGTATGAACGAAAGTATCAGCGTGATAATCACCAAGAACTGCATCGAAACCAGAAGTTCCGACTTTTTCGACCGGAATGCGTTTGTCAAAAGTTTGAACGAGTGCAAATACCTGAAAACGCGGAACAAACGCGCAACCCTCAGCACCTTGAGCGCCATATACGGTATAGTCATAAAGAAACTCAGGTAGAACGGGTATGTTGACAACAGGTCGATAAGACCGTAGAACGAGAAGCAATATCTTATCCTTCCCCAGAAGCCCCTGTATTTCGGGTCAAGCATATCGGCGTTCCAGATACGCAAAGTAACTTCTATCGTGAAGAAAATCTGCGTTATCCAGTCGATAACATATAATGCTGTCTCGTACTTTTCGTTTACTGTGTCGAAAGTCGTAAGGAAAACCTCGATAGTGCTCAGTACAATGAAGCCTATGATTACATAATCGACAATGTTGTGCCACTGCTTGGTGTGCAGGTTGTCGTCGAAAACTCGGTTAAGTTCTTCTTTGAAATTCTGTAGTGTCATTTTATCTGATTATAAATTAGTTTATCAACCACGCAACGCCCATACTGACATTTGCATAGTTTTTTATTTCGTTGAAATTTATGTTTGCCGCCACATCGAGCTGCACTTTGCGGTGTACAAGCCAGTTGAACCCGAAATCGAGCGAACATTCTGGTTTTTGGCTTGGTATAAAATTATTGTACGACTCGACAAATGCGCCAAAATTGTCGGTTATACTGAAGCCGAAGCACACAGCAAGGAATGTCGTCGGCACTGGTGAAATGCCGTCCCAGTCGCAACCTACTTGGTAGCCCAGTCCAAGCCAGTCGGTTATGGTATTGCTGAAAAGCAAATGCATAGATGGCGCCAGATGTGCTGGACAAAATGCCTTAGTTCCGAGATGCGGTGCCACAACATTGGCAAGGAATGAAACGGCAGGCAGATATTTTGTCCCTTCGTACACCTTGATTTTCGTTCCGAAATTCAGCGGAGTAACGCCCCAGACATAGTCGTCAAACAGTCTGTCGCGGTAGTACTGGAAGTCCATACCGAGACGGATTTCGGCGAAATTGGTAAGTCCGTAACGGAACAGAGTGTTGTTGATTGTGAAAGTTTCCTGTTTCGCACCACCACGATGTTCCCAGTCGAAAGCCACACCTGTTTCCCACTGCACCTTGTGCAAGGGCATAACATCCGTTCCCGTTGACATTCCGGGGCGGTCGGCACTAAAAGTTTGCTCTTCCTGCGCAAAGCAAAATGCACATATCGAGATGCACAATATTAATAACGAAAGTCTTTTTGTCATAATCAATTAGCTATTAATTATCCGAAGTACTCAATCAGCCCTATAATGCAGGGAGGAATGAAAAAGAACTGCAAGGCATAGCCGATTGCTGTCATAAAACGGCTACCTGCCAAATCCATCCTGCTCTTAATCCAGAACCAACGTGGCGGAACCGTATCGCCCCAGCCCAAAATGCCTACAATAAGTCCAAAGACTGCCGCTACACAGCCCAACACTAGTGCTGTGGGTGACGGGTCCTCAACTAGATACAAACCTCCGATAATCAGTGCTATAGGACTGATAAATTGAAATATCCAAAGAAAAAATGCCATAATTTTTAAATTTTATCCTAATAATTCCGTAATACCTCCAAGACCACCAAGTCCCTCTAATTTGTCATCCAGTTCCTTTTCCTTTCTGCGCCGCTTCTCGTACTGTTCTTCAGTAGAAAGAAACAACTTGTCAAATTCCCTGTCAAACATGCTTTCGTCTTCCATTTCCTCTTCATCATAGTCGGCGAAGAACGAGCCATCATCGACTTTCTTTCCGAACAGATTTTTCTTGACAGTGGATTGCTTTTTCTTCACAAGTCCCTCGAAAAGCATTTCAAACTCATCTGCATCCAAACCTAGTGAAGTTGCCTTGCGTTTCATAACTTCCATGTCGCGCTCGCTGACATCGTCCTTCATCAGGGCTGTGCGAGCCAACGGACGAAGTGCCTCATACTTTGGCGGTTTGTATGCTGATGCAGAGTTCTTTTTTCCTTCCTTTCCACACTTTGCCGTTTCCGATTTCAAAAGTTTCGAAACCAGAGAACCTTCTGCTCCATCATCATTTCCCAATTCGCCTGCAATGTCAGATACATTCTTTATTGCTGAACCGACTTTGTCTAATATTCCCATAATAATATCGAGTTAAACAATTATAATTCGACTCTTACTTCTCTCTTTTTAGCGATTCCTTTGCGCTTTCAATCTGCCGTTTCAGCGACTCGATATTGCGGTCGTGGCTGGCTGCATGGTCAATTTTCGACTTGCTGTAAGTGGCTTTTGACGATGGCGTTGTTGCGCTCTTTATCAATCTTGCATAATATTCATTGTCGCGTTTTTTCGCTTCCTTTTCCTTCTGCATGCTTGCACGAAGGTCGATAATTCTCTTCTTGTAATATTCTTTGCTCATAACAATAATTTTAAAGTTTCAAATTCCAACCGCATATTCAGGACTGCGGACATATCCTTTTATTTTTTCTTATCCATTCTTTTCATTTCCTACCAAAAATATCATTCAGCACCGCCTTGTCGAACAGCCAGTGCTGCACCCCACCGCTTACGTGATGTATGCGGAACTTCTGTGTATTAATCACATAGACCGGACGGATGCGCCACGGATGATTGTAGCGGTTCTGCCAGTCGAAAAGGCAATACTCCCATTGCTGCCTGTTGTTGTACCACTCGCCAGTGGTGTATCGGTGAGTGTCGGCAAACTTATTGATTACATCGTGATTTCCGCCCCTACCCGCCTGCATGTAGACATTATGCGGAGTAAGCGTATAGTTTATAACGCGCCCCATCGACACACGGCAAACAATCATAACCGAGTCGTCCCCCGTTATGCTTGCACGGTCGCTGTATCCCAACGCCAGTTTTCGGTTGATGGCGAAATACACGCCACGCCCAGCCCATGTGCATTCGGGATGCGTACTTGCCAAAAATGTTCCCGTTGACCATTGCGAAGTTTTCTTCCTGTATTTGTTGCGGTTAGGGTCGCCAGCAATGGCATTGCAAGCGGTCTTGTCGGTTCCGTGATAGAGCGTACGGGCAGGAATAAAGATGTCCACAACCGTCCACAACACGCTTTCGATAACGGTGAGCAGCCAATGGTAAACCGGGTATTTCAGCAACCGCCATAAAAACATCAGTATCCACCGCCACACACTGCCGGCTCCTTCCTTGCTGTCGCAGGGCATAAACAACTCGCAGAGCAAATCGTAAAGGCTCATTACACAATGAACAAATATGTTGTAGATGATTGCATTGAGCAAACGCAAAGGTGTTAATGCAATATATAGAAGCACCGAAAGAACTTCGAGGAAAATGCGCAGTACAGGTTTCAAGTTCTCGTTCACCCAGTCGCGACGGAAAATATAGCGCCACGGTTCTATCAGTATATGCTCAATCTGGTTGAGGATGTAAATCGGAAACGAGAAAATATAATATAACCACCGCGAAAGTCGGAACAAGAAAACTATACACAGCATTACCGCCAGCGCAATTGGCAACCATCCGAGGAAATCTCCCAAAACGCTAAAAATGAACGCAATAAAACCAAATATTTCTGAAAAAATGTCCTTAATAAACCTCAACGCTTCGGAAAAGAACTTCGCAATGCCACTCTCCGACTTCTTGTCATAAGAAGATTCCGATTTGTCAATGCCAACAGGTTCAATGTAGTTTACATAGCGCATCGAAATGTATGCTTCCTGTCCATTGTAGTCGATAACGCCCCAGTTGTTGCTTGTAGTCTCTTTTACGGTAATGTATTCGGATTGCTTCAGGCAGCCAAGTTTCTCGTCGTTGCCCGATGGACCGCTACGCACCCAAAGGTCTGTGGTAGTCTGGCACCGCGCCGGATATTCGTCAGATGCAATAGCCCATTGACTGCCACCCAAGAGCAGCAGGGAAAGAACTATAAGTACGGTGTTCGTCAGGATTTGCAACCCGGTGTTCGTCAGGATTTGTAATCCTGACGATTGAGTATTAGGATTTGTAATCCGTACTTTCATACAATTTCGTTTCATATCAGCGCATTGCAAATGCTTATATTCCAGCGTGTCGGATTACAAATCCGACACAACCAACATTGCAAATCCGACACAACATTACACTTAAAAAATACGGCAGGCAATAATTACCTGCCGCATTTGTCTTTTCGCTCTAATTATTTAGCATACTTTGCCTTAAGAGCATCCATGTCGGATTTCTTGGCGTTCTTTGGGATTTCGGGCAACTTAGCGAGAGTCATCTCGTCGAGAGCCAATACCCAGTCGTCGGCTGAGGCAACCTGAACCTTAAGTCCGAAGTTTGCCATCATGTCCTTCTCGAAACCACCAACGGTCTTGCTGCCGCGGCATTCGTAACTTCCTGTCTTGGTTGCGATTTCGCTAACCTTTTCAGCACCTGTTAAACGCTTCTGTCCTTGGTACACGCGAAGTGTTCCACCAAATTCCTTCTTGAAGTTGTCGCAAAGGGTTGACACCAATAGGCGTCCATCAACTTTAATTTCCATTTTTTAACAATTTAAATGATTAATATTAAATGATTATTTGAATTCACAAAAACGATATACCTATTATTATTCGAGAACAATAAATTCAGTCCTTCTGTTTTCCGGAGCCATCGGGTCGTCGGCATTCTTAGGTTCCGACGAACCTTTGCCAACTGCTTCGAGACGAGATGCGTCAATACCCTCGTGGTTTACAAGGAAATCAACGGCTGCCTGTGCGCGGTCTTCCGAAAGCTTCTGATTTGCAGCAACATCGCCCTCTGCCGAGGTGTGACCTTCGAGGCGCAGACGGATTTCGGGGTGCTTCTGCATTACCTTTGCCAAGTCGTGCAACACGAACTTTGCGCTTTCCGACAAGTCGGCCTTGCCCTGTACAAATTCGGCTGCATTGTAGTTGCTTTCGATTTCCTCAATCTGCGTCAGGAAAACCGTATCCCTCACCACAACGGTGTCGGTAACAATCTTCTCCTGAACAACTACCTGCTGTTCCCTGCATCCGCGCATTGCCAGAATGACTATTACAGCAATTACGATTACAGCCAGAACAATCCACACCCACATCGGAATCTTCTTCTTTGGTGCGGGCGGAACATATCCGTTAAGGTACTCAAGGCGGAAACTGCCTTTCTTGCCTCCGCCATCTGCTTCCTCGAACTTTGCAACCTCGATGCCGTACTGTGCAGCGTGGCTTACAAGGCGGTCGAAACTGGGCTTGGTCCACATGCTTACCACAGCTACCTTGGTGCCGTCGCCCATAGTGAGCAGTTCGTCATCCTTCTGGAAAAATCCGTTCCAGTTGGCATCGGTGCCCTTGTCGCCAGCCTTTACGAAGTTAACCTTCACTCCGCTGTCGGGGTTCAACTCGTTGGGAAATGCCTTTTGAAGGTCTTCCATTGTGGCGTGAGGATACATCACCATATAGGCGTTCATAATTCCCAGTGCCGTGCGGTTTTGCGCCTTACCATAGACGCGTACTTTATTTACCATAATCTTCTGTTTTTTTTATTGGTTCTTTGAATTATTAGCGTATCATTTAAGTTGTTTTATATTAAAGCATTTTCTCCATATCGGCCTTGGTTGCGCTTTTCTTTACCTTGCCGGCCTGTTCGAGTGTAAGTCCATCAAGCACAGCCACCCAGTCGTCGCAGGTGTAAACCTTTACCTTCAGTCCGTGGTTCTGCAACATGCGCTCGATGAACGAGCCAACGGTAAGACTGCTGCGGCACTCAAAAGCACCATTGGCGGTGAGACCAAGGCTACCGAGGGTTTCTGCTGGTTCGGCCTTCTTGTTGCCGTTATATACGCGAAGTCGTGCGCCGAAAGCGTCATTGAACTCCTTGCCCAGAGCCTCTACGGTAGTGCTAGCGGTAAGATTCAACTTGAATGCCTCGGCAATAGAAGCTACGGTCAATGTATCATTAATAGGTATTGGCTTGGGCATGGGCTTAAATTCAGAAACACCTGCAGAAGAATCTTTACAACCATAATTTTCCTTCCAATGTTTATATATGGATCTCAGAGCATCTTCCTCCTTCAATCCAGCAAAAGGATTTTTGGTTCCTTCCAAGAACTCACACAAAACAAGGTCGTCCACATTAACCGTATTGGGGTTATCGCTAATGTTGATACGTTTCTTGCCAATGAGATGCTTGCCGTTATATTTTTTACCCATCCGTTCTGCATATTTGGGAAGAAGTTCGAATTCTATTTTGCCATCCTTACCTATTGTCGTATCGGCTTGCAGTTCAAGGTTTTTTATGAATTGTACATAGTTGTCACGTTCTAGCAGCAGTGACAAGTTTCCATTAGAGAATTTGCCCATACGCCAAAGGTAGGCATCAAGCAGGTCAAATTGCTGCATACCATATATTGTATTTCTTCCCTCAAAAAGCGAATTGCATATTTTTGACAGGTCTTCAATATAATTTTCCATATTGTCACTGCCTTTCATTTTTTCTTTGGGAAGAAGTTTTTTCCACAATTTTGGATAGATATCCTTTGCTAGGCTATCGTATATTGGAAATCCCATAGGATATTTATTCCCTTGTTGCACAAGACAATAGTATGCGTACTTCGACAGAAGCGACACTTGTTTGCTACCATCGGCAAGATTCTTGCGTATGCCAAACGGTTCATCGAACAAAGCCCTAACTTCGACATCTTCTTTTTGCAAAGCGTAGTTGGCAAAACGTTGGCAGGTTTCTGTTTCGCTACCAAGGTCAACAATACGTTGCGCCATTTCCTCAATAGAGAAGTAGCTGTAGGCGGCATTTGTTGCATAGAGAGAGTCAATCACAGTCAAGCGGAGCATTATGCTGCCTACGTTGTAAGCCTTGCCCGATGTAGCATTGAACAACTGACAGATAAGTGTTCGCTGGTCGTTGTAGGTACGCTTATCAACAGACACCTCCTCGTTGAGTTTCTCTGCCATCAACTTCATAATAGAAAGAACTTCATCCTTCATGTTTTTCTGCATGGAACTCATACTTTTTGTTTTTTACTCAACATTGTGTGCTAAATGGTATTTTTTCCAGAGTTAAACTTGATAGCCTGCTTTTAATTTTACTTGACTATACAGAACTCAGTACGGCAATTGTCTTCAGACTTAGGATTATTTACATCTCTAAGTTGAGAACTGCCAACTCCTTCTGCCTGAAGCCGTGAAGAACTAACGCCCCTGCTGACGAGATATGATGTAACTGCTTCTGCCCGTTCGGTGGAAAGTGCCATGTTGGTGTTATTTGAGCCATCGGCAGAAGTGTGTCCAACTACTTTAATACGAACATCTTTGTGACTGTTCATATATGAAGCCAACTCGTCTAGAACGGATTTTGACTTATCATTAAGTTCGGCACTGCCACGAGCAAATTGCGCACCATTGAATTTCACCTCTATGTTTTTAATCTTTTGCAGTGAAGCGAGACTTTTTTCTGCATCCTCCCTAAAGTGATCATCCTTGATATATTTTGCATCGAAAAAACCAACTGCATAGTTGTTACCACGTGTGCGAGATACCTCTTTGGCAAGTGGCATATAAAGTTCGATGCATTTTTGTGCAAGTTCTAAATTGTTGGATAGCATTGCAGTATATACAACACTCTCAATTATCCCGTTATATTTTGTTACGGCATTATTGTATGCTACATTATTACGACTATCAGATTCTCTATCTGGGTTACAATTTATTGTTTTTTCTTTGAATGTTAAGGCATTTCCACGGGAATCAACAATCTGCCATCCCGAAAGCCGTTTTACAATAAAATCATTATCCACAATACCTATTGCATAAGAAACGTTCTCGACAAAGCTTTCATCATCTGCGCTTAATTTGACAAAAAGGTCTTTTGCTTTTTCTTTTTCTCCCTTCGAAACTAAGTACAGAAATTCAGATTTATCAATTATATTGCTCATCTCCGCTATTTCTGAAAAATATGCACTAGGTATATCTTCAATAGTATTACGGGCTCTTTTATAATCATTTTCTGCCACATTCGATTCTATTTCCCTTATGGCTTCGATAAATTTCTCTTCATCACTTTTGCAAGATGTCATTCCCATTAGGAATACAAATCCTAATATATAGATTAACAAATTATTTACTTTCATTTTATTTAATTTAATTTAATTCAAATCCGTTCTTCTTTTTCTTCTGTTGCGCATAGCAAATGTTTATGTTCTAGCGTGTCGGATTATAAATTCAATACAACAAGAGGCACAAATCATTGTCCGCTACACAACGCTACACAGCGCAAAATTTTCGCTGCTACCATTCAAATCGATGCAAAACATTGCGCCGATACTTTCAACTTTCAACTCTTAACTAATATTCACCTCTTGCAGCCTGTCCTATTGTGATGCCGTTTGGCACACAAACTTTTCCTGCCTTGTCCTTAATCTGCACGGTAACGCCAAAATTCTGGTCGAACATTTTTTCGGCATCGCCTACCTTGGTGCTGCCCTTAATCTTCAGCCCGTCGGCCTTGGTATTCACGTCCTTGGTTGTCTTCTTGTTCAAGGCGGCTAGTGTCATCTCGGGGTCTGCCAGCACTGCACCCTTGTAAAATGCCAGTGTCAAATCGAATGTCTTCTTGAAGTCGGCAGAAATGGTCTTGAGCTTTTTGTTCGGAGCAACTGTAAATTCCGCCTTGTTGAAATGGTCCTTAATGTTATCTAATAAACCCATAGTTGTAAATTTTAATCATTTTAATTATTAAACGAATGGGCAGAAACCCCGCCCATCCAAATTTTAAACTTACTTTCCTGCTGCAGCGATAGTGATGTCATTGTTTGCCAATGCATTGTCATCCTTGTTGGCTACCTGAACTTTTACTCCGAACAATTCTTTCATCTTGTTCTCAAAGTTTCCAACCTTAAGGTTTCCTGCGCACTTGAGTTCGCCACCCTTAGCATCACCTACGCGAATAGATGCCAAAGTTGCATCTTCATCGGCGAATTGGTTGCCCTTGTAAACTCTCAAAGTTGCACCAAAAGCATCCTTGAACTGCTTTCTCAATGTTTTGACCTTCATGCGGCCATCAATACTAAATTCTGCCATAGCTTTTATGAATTTAATTTATTAATAAATAATAATTTACTTGTTTTTCCGTCTGCAAAGTTCGCACTAAACGCAATACCACCCAAAGTTCTTGTTGGTTCTTTTTTGTACCTATTATTATACACAAAATCCATTGCAAGCAATATAATCCAAAATTTGCCACAAATATAATTATTACATATAAAATAATAAAATAATTATATAATGAATTATTTTAAATATAAATATTGTAAAATATTCAATAGTAGTATTGATATAAGTTCAGCATAAGTGTATAATAATATTCAACAAATTTGCTTAAAAAAACTAATATACAGAGAATTAGAACAATTGGAGACAGGATTTTTTTTAGGGCAAAAGGCGAAACAGAAAGCCAGTCGGGCTGCCAAGCGGAAGACCAGTCAAGCTGTCTGACTGCTGGCCATCAAGCCTGTTAGCCTTTTGGCTAATAAAATCCGTCAATCCCAGTCCCCACAAGGCTTCTCTTTGCTAATAACATTCTTACTAATAAAATTATTACTAATTGTTTTATTAGCTTTGTGAGTAGGAGTATTGAAACGGCGAAAGCATAGAAATGTGATATACTTTTAAATAATTTAGCGTTTATTTCGCTACGAAATTAAAATTTCATAATTCATAGCGAAATAAAATGATTTTTATTTTGTACATAAATTGTAAAATCCAATAAATCTGAATATTACAAAATACTATCTAATCAAATATTTTTCTATTTTTGAATCCCTCAAATTATCGTATCTTTGAACATTCGTACGGTCGCGGCGCGCCACGACTCAACAAGCTCGAGGGCGGAGAACCCTAGAAACAAAAAAAGCGGTACCAGATACAGAAACAAGTTCAGCATGACATTCCGCTTTTTTTTGAAACGGCTTTAGCCATAGAAACACAGAAACGGCGTAGCCATTGAACGGCGAAGCCCTCAACGAAGTTAAACTCAGAAACTGGCGTCAGCCATTCATTACCTTCTCCAAATCCTTGCCGTTCTTCATATACTCCGACTTCATCATCTCGAAAGGCTCATTGTACAGCTCGAAGAAATTATAGTTAAGGACAATTGACAATTTCATAAGCAGCTCACTGTCCAGATGCTCACGACCGAAAATATGATAAATGTTGCTACGGTCACAACCGAGTTTACGCGCCAACCACGATATACTTCGTTCCTCTGACCTAAGACGCTCCTGAATCAACTTTCCTATGTGAAATTCTTGGTCTGCCATTTCCTTATTTTTGCGCACAAAATACTGACATAATATCCTTATTTCAAAAGTTCTTGTTGGTTCTTGTTTGCGCAAAAAGAAACGTGAACTTATTTATTTCAACTGAGGCCCTAGGAATCGCCCGTCAAGGATAAAAAGTCCACGTCGTGTGAACATTTCATCACCAGCCTCGACTATCATTTGAAATTTCCTAGGTTTCAGTTGAATTTATTGGCTTGAAACGTCAATATGTTATGCAAAATTTTACATTTACTATCTTGTTAAAAATTACTCCGCAATGTTAGCTAATATTTATGAATTGGCAATAATTGTGTTGAAAATTTTGCGACAGCGATAGACAAAAACTTAGCAATCTTGCGATTTTTTCAACCATTCACCAAATAAGAACCAACAAGAATCTTGTCCATAACAATGCAATGCCATAACTTTGCCATCGAAAATTAAACGACGAATACGATGAACAAGAATTGCCCCGAAATACTACAGTTGCGCCGCGACATCGAAATTTCAGTTGAGCGCAACATAAACACACCTGCCGACTTCGAATTCCTGTCGGGCGTAATATGGGAACGCACAAAAACCGCAATAAGCACATCAACGCTAAAACGACTATGGGGCTACATCGACGGAGCTGACAACACAAGGCAATGCACCTTGGAACTACTGTCGAAAACACTAGGATACAAAAGCTGGAAAGAATATACAGAGCATCTTGTCGAGACAAATCCTAACCAGTCGGATTTCCTAACGCAAAACAAGCACATCTGCTCAGATGATCTCATGATAGGTGATACACTGGAAATGAAATGGATGCCAAACAGGGAATGTTCTATAAAATACCTAGGTAAACACAAATTCTTAATCGAAAAAGCCATAAACACAAAACTGAGTGAAGGCGATACATTTAACTGCCGCTTTTTTATAGTCGGGCAACCGCTCTACATCGACAACCTGATTCATAACAATGAAATGCCCACAGCATACGTCATTGGCAAACGCGACGGACTGACAAGCATAGAAAAAATGGGACTTTAGACAAAATTGGCATCAAGGATTTGCCTTGAATAATTTTGCGTATCAAAACAAAAAAAGGCGGACAAACGTCCGCCTTATCGTGTTTAGCAAATTCGTGCCGATTACTTTGCAACTCTTTCGAGCCACTTTACCATACCGAACATAACTGCCATTGAAATTACGCAAACTATTGCGAATACCAACCAGCAATACTGTATTGGCCATGCGTTGTACATCAAAGGACCAATCCACAGGAAGATGTTGCCTACTGCGGTAGCACCAAGCCACAAGCCCTGGCAGAGACCTACCATGTGACGAGGAGCAACCTTCGATACAAACGAAAGTCCCAACGGTGAAATGAAAAGTTCGGCAACAGTAAGGAAGAAATAAGTAACAATGAGTACCCAAGGACCTAACTTAACCGGGTCTAACAATGCTCTGAAATCTTCTGCTGACGGATAATTGTTTACAAACGAAAGAACCATCAGGAACAGATATGCACATGCTGCGATACCCATACCGATACCGATTTTCTTAGGTGTAGATATTGCCTTGCCCTTGCGAGTCAACGCTGCGAAAGCAATCATTATTATAGGTGTAAGCACAATTACGAAGAATGGGTTGAGTGCCTGCCAGATTTCTGGAGCAACAGCCTCGGAGCTTACGAAGTCGCGAGCGAAGAACGACAGCGACTGTCCGTTCTGGTGGAACGAGAACCAGAAGAAGATTGCAATACCGAGAACTGCGAACAAAGCAGCCATACGCTGTTTGATTTCCTTTGCCATTGCAGCCTTTTCTTCTGCTGTATATTCAACAACCTTTGTAGTGTCTTTCTTTGCTGGCTGCGGGAATTTCTTCTTGGAAATGAGGAAGATTGTCAACGAGATTGCCATTGCAACAACCGATGCGATAAACGAGAAGTGAATACCTGAGTTGAATACATCAATGTATGACGAACAAAATTCAGTAGTACCCTGAACCAATGAAGGATCAATAACCGACTGCGACATTGTTGCTGTGAATTTTTCGGTAACATCGCCACCATTGATGACATCGTGGCAAAGAGCAGGCATATCTGCATTGTAAACAAAATTGTGAATCTTCAACCACCACTCACGAATCAACGGAGCAATAAACGGAGCGATAACACCGCCGATGTTGATGAACACGTAGAAAATCTGGAAACCGCTGTCGCGTCTTTCCTTAGCTTCTGCCAATGCTTCTGGGCCCTTCTTTGCAGCTTCTGCTTCGAAGTTGTCGTACATCTTACCTACCAAAGCCTGAAGGTTGCCCTTGAACAAACCGTTGCCGAATGCAATCAAAAGCAAAGAGATGCAAGTTACGATAAGGATTGTCCACCAAGCGCCACCGCCATCAACGATAAATCCGTTGGCATCTGTTCCGAACAGAGGAATAGACAAAGCAACATAACCTAAAGCCATCACAATGAGACCCCACTGGATAGTACGGTTATAATTCTGCGTCTTGTCGGCAATTATACCACCTACCAAGCTCAATATGTAAATGAGGCAGTAGAATACCGAATAGATTGCGCCAGCCTGAGCGTCGGACAAACCGAACTTCGACACGATGAACAACGCAAGAACGGCATTCATAATGTAATATCCGAAGCGTTCTCCCATGTTGCTAAGTGCAGCTGCTATCAATCCCTTCGGATGATGTCTCAGTGCTGTAATTACATAATAAACCAAGAATGGAAGCACTACTACTATTACTCCCAATAGAAACACCAATGTACGGTGTTCAGTAAAAAACTCTTGAAACATACTTTGTTAATTTAAATTAAACTTATCGGACACCGTCCGCTTTAACAAGAGGCAAAGATATTACAAAAACCAATAAAGCAAAAATTTTTTTCAAAATGCCAAAACTATAAACCAAGTTCTACCTTTCGCTTGACAAAAATAAAGTAACTTTGCAACAAATATTGCAAGACACATACACAATGAAAAGACTTATACTGATACTAATCGCAATAATGATGGCATCGTTGCAGATGCAAGCGCAGAAACTGGCAGAACATGTAATCCTTATCGGCCTTGATGGCTGGGCAGCACACGACCTCGACAATACCCGCAACAACATACCGAACATCCGCAGCCTAATAAAAAACGGCAGTTGCAACATGCACAAGCGTTCGGTTCTGCCTTCCGATTCAGGAGTAAACTGGGCATCGATGTTCATGGGCGTAGGTCCCGAAATGCACGGATACACAACCTGGGATTCAAAAAAACACGACCTGCCATCATCCACCACAAACAAAAACGGCATCTTCCCTACCATATTCTCAATCATCCGCGAACAATATCCCAATGCCGAGACTGGATGCACCTTCGAATGGGACGGCATAAAGTATGTCGTTGACACTCTTGCAATAAGCCACGTGCATTTCTTCAGCGAGGGCTGGGAACCAGTTGAGAAAAACTGCGACCACATTGTGAAATACATAACCGAAAACAAGCCAATGTTTTACGCTGCGTGCTTCGATGGCCCAGATGGTCCTGGACACAAATATGGTTGGTACTCTGACGGATACTACGACTATATGTCTCGTGCAGACAAATGCGTCGGGCGCATAATACAGGCACTAAAAGATGCTGGAATATACGACAACACAATAATCATCGTAACTGGCGACCACGGCGGTCACGACCATGGTCATGGCAGCCTAGCAATGGAAGACATGGAAAGTCCGCTCGTAATATTTGGAAAGAATGTACGATCTGGCTACATGTACGACAGCCCGATTGCACAATACGATGTGGCGGCAACCATAGCTTACATACTTGGGCTCAAAATGCCAGATGTATGGCGCGGAATACCTGTAAAACAGGTATTTATACGATAAACAAAACGACTGTTATAATTACAACGACAGTCAATCATTCTCCATAATGGGAAACGGGAAAAACTATCTCCATTTCTACTCGCACAATATTTTTCAAAACTTTTCGTTTATTTTGGACACTAATAATGAAAAAATTTTTATTATTTTTGTGGCTTAATTTATTTTGAAGTAAAAACACAACGCATGAAACTGAAAGTTTTATTTGTAGCACAGGAAATTGCACCGTATGTTCCTGACAATGAGATGTCACTAGCTTGTCGCAAACTCCCGCAGGGAATTCAGGAACTCGGAAACGAAATACGCATATTCATGCCAAAGTTCGGCGTGATTAACGAAAGAAGAAACCAGCTTCACGAAGTCATAAGGCTCAGCGGTATGAACCTCGTCATTAACGATGCAGACCATCCGCTTATCATAAAGGTTGCCTCAATACAGCCTGTAAGAATGCAGGTTTATTTCATCGACAACGAAGACCTCTTCCAGAAAAAATACATGGTCACCGACAAGAGCGAGGACAATTTTACAGCTGATGAAAAATCCATTTTCTTCTCTAAGGGCGTTGTCGAAACCGTAAAGAAACTTGGCTGGGCTCCTAACATTGTCCACTGTCACGGCTGGTTCTCAGCAATCTTCCCATTCATGATGAGGAAAATATACAAGTACGACCCCCTGTTTGCAAACAACTGCAAGGTGGTTTACACAATATACAACGACCGTTTCTCGGGTAGCATAAACAAGGATTTCGCAAAGAAACTTGTCGAAAAGGAAGCCAAAATAGAAGATTTGGAAAGAATCAGCGACCCGACATGGGAAAACATAACCAAACTGGCAATCGACTATTCTGATGGCGTGATTCTCGGATCTCAGGACATCGACCCCGAAATAATAAAGTACATAAAGGACAGTGGAAAACCTATGCTCGAATACTCCGACAACGACACATTGGCTGCAAACTGTGAAAATTTCTACAATACCGTCATCGAAAAATAAGACTGATGAATAGAATCTTTAATGTAAGACTCCTAATCGTTTTCGCACTGACAGCCATCCTTGCCATTGCAAACACCGCATGCAAGGACGATGACTCGGCAATAGGCACAGGCATTATGCCAAACAGCGACATGATGGAGTTCAAGTGCGACACCTTAGGAATACAGACATTCGCAGTAAGGGACACGCATGTGGAAACGCAAAACAGAACAGTCAACCCCATAGGCATCATAAATGATGAGTTTTTCGGTCAAACAACATCATCGTGCGCATTCCAAGTGTTACCATCATCAAACAATGTGCAGTTCAGCCAAGAAATCGACACTGCCGACCTTTCAAATGTAAAACTTACACTGCAACTGAAATACGATGAAATATACGGCAGCGCAGAATCTTCATCCCTAAAGCTAAATGTCAACAGGTTACTAACCGACATTTCATACGATTCAACTTACTACGACGATACTCACTTCGATGCCTCGCAGTACGAACTTCTGGAATCTACAGACATTACAGCTAGCAGCGACAGCTTAATAAAAGTTGAAATGCCCCATAGCCTAGTCGAAAGCATCGTAAGGAAGAATGTAGAACAAACTAGTTGGAGCAACGAGGACTTTGTAAAGTTCTTCAAGGGAATATATCTAACTACGGAACTAAATTCGGGCGATGGTTGTCTGTATGCCCTCAACCTAATCAGCAGCAAGTCGAAAATGGTGCTAACCTACAAGGATACCTGCACTTTCGACTTCATTATCGGCGAATATGCGGCAAAAATAAACTTGTACTCGCACGACTACACCAACGCCGACAGCGAACTGAAGGCTGCCATCGACAATCCGGAACAGCCTTCAAAATACTGCTACATACAAGGTCTAGCCGGTCTTAAGACAAAAATAAAGTTCCCGGAACTTACAAATCTGTTCGACTCTACAAACATTATCATAAATAAAGCACAGCTCAAGGTTACAATAAAGGAAGGATCTCAAAGCGACAAACTTCCATCACCCAAAGCCATGAGCATGACAAAAATACTCAGCAGCGGACTGTTCGATTTCCTCGAAGACTACAAGTCAAACAGCAAATACTTTGGCGGACAGTTCGATGATAGCGACAACTCATACACCTTCAATATTCCATTGCACTTGCAAAGCCTGCAACTAGGCGAACCCGACAACGGAATATACATGGTAGCCAACGACAATAGGATTGTCCCGTACAGGGCAATGTTGTATGGCGGTGCTCACGAAGATTACAGCGTTAAGATATTAGTTTATTACTCAAAATATTAGCATTATGTGCGGAATTGTTGGATACATAGGCAATAGAGATGCATACGAGGTTCTGATAAAGGGACTAAAACGATTGGAATACAGAGGTTACGACTCTGCCGGAATCGCAATGTACAACGGAAGCAAGTTCAATGTATATAAATGCCACGGAAAAGTCAGCGACCTCGAAGACCATGTAAAGAACGAAGATACAAAAGGGAAAATAGGTATCGGACATACCCGTTGGGCAACTCACGGTGAACCAAACGATATTAATGCTCATCCGCATGTCTCGATGAACGAAAAATTCATTCTGATACACAATGGTATAATTGAAAATTACGCAAAGCTGAAAGTAACTCTCGAAGAGAAAGGCTATGTTTTCAAGGGCGAAACAGACTCAGAAGTGCTAGTCAACTTCATTGAGTACATATACACAGAAAGCCACGCACAGGATGAAAACTTTACACCCGATGATGCCGTCCGCGCAGCATTGCAAATGGTAGAAGGCGCATACGGAATCGTGGTTATGAGTGCCGATGACCCAGAAACATTGACAGTTGCCCGCAAGGGTAGCCCAATCGTTATCGGACTTGGCAACGGCGAATACTTTGTCGCATCGGATGCTACACCTATTATAGAATATACCAATTCGGTAATCTACCTCAACGACCTTGATGTAGCAACAATAAGCAAGACTGGTTTCAACCTTGCAAACCTAAAGGATCGCAGGGCAAAAATCGACATCCAGCAGGTTGACCTTCGCCTCGATGAAATCGAAAAGAACGGCTTCGACCACTACATGCTAAAGGAAATTTACGAACAGCCGAGAGCTATTGCCGACACTTACCGCGGTCGTTTGAGCCTCGACACCAAAAACCTTACCCTCGGCGGACTTCATAGGGTAATGGATCAGCTGAAAGAAGCCAAGAGAATCATAATCGTTGCCTGCGGAACAAGCTGGCACGCCGGACTTGTTGGCGAATATCTGTTCGAGGAGTTTGCCCGCATACCTACCGAAGTGGAATACGCATCGGAATTCAGATATAGGAATCCAATCATCAACAAGGGCGACATTGTAATCGCTATAAGCCAAAGCGGAGAAACTGCCGATACGCTTGCTGCAATACAGCTCGCAAAAGAAAGAGGAGCAATAGTTCTCGGAATCTGCAATGTAGTAGGTTCTAGCATACCGCGCGAAACCGTAGCAGGTGTTTACACCCACGCAGGACCAGAAATCGGTGTGGCATCAACCAAGGCATTCACAACGCAAATCACAGTGCTGACAATGATGGCAATGCAAGTTGGTCTTGCAAACAAGGGACTTACAGAACAAGAATTTACCGACCTTGTTGATGAACTTTACGCTATTCCTCAGAAGGTAGAACTTATCCTCCAGAAGAGCGAAAGCATAAAGCAAATTGCCGAAAAGATAAAGGATGCAACCAACAGCATCTACCTCGGACGCGGCTACCTCTACCCTGTCGCACTCGAAGGAGCATTGAAGCTGAAGGAAATTTCGTACATCCATGCCGAAGGCTATCCATCAGCCGAAATGAAGCACGGACCTATCGCCCTTATCGACGAGAAGATGCCAGTTATCGTATTGGCTACCAAGGACAAATCATACGACAAGATTGTGTCCAACATTCAGGAAGTGAAAGCTCGCAAGGGCGTTGTAATCGCAATCGTCACCGAAGGCGACACAACCATCAAGGAAATGGCTGACTATGTAATCGAAGTCCCCTACTCCGACTTTGCACTTGCTCCACTTCTAACGGTAGTTCCGTTGCAACTCATTGCATACTACATCGCCGTAATGAGAGGTTGCAATGTCGACCAGCCACGAAATCTTGCGAAATCAGTAACAGTCGAGTAAAACACTGAAATGAAGCGACTTGTCAAAATATTGGTAATAATCTCGTTGGTAGCAATTGCAGCGTGCTCGACCGAAAAGAACACGCCAATGAGCCGTTTCTACCATGGCACAACGCTGAAATACAACATATATTTCAACGGACGCGAGTCGTACAAGAAAGGCATCAACAAGATAAACGACCAGAACAGCGACAACTACGCATTGACACTCAGCGTATTTACCGATAGCAAGGAAGAAAACGCCAGCATTGCCAACGGCGAAATGGAAAAGGCTATCCAGAAGTCGGCAAAAGGCATCAAACTGCACTCTATCACCAAAAAGCCAAAACCATCGGGCAAAGCGCTGTCAGCCAAGGAAAAGGAATTCATGGCACAGAACGAATTCAACAAATGGGTTGAATACTGCTATCTGCTTATGGGAAAGGCTTATTTCATCAAGCGCGACTACCTGCAGGCACGACAAAACCTTGAATATGCCCTCCGCCAATATCCGAACTCAAAGGCACAGCCAGAAATGGCGATGTACCTAGTTAGGACTTTCTGTGAGGACAAGAAATTCAAGGAAGCAAAAGATGTTCTCGACAATATTGAAGCCGACAAGAAAATCACAAAGAAAACCGAAGGATACTACGCCGCTGTTTGCGCCGATTACTACCTGAAGCAAAACAAAACAGATGAAGCTGCCGAAAAGCTAAAGGTTGCTATTGAAAAGACAAAGAAGCGCACAGACAAACTGAGATACACCTACATTATGGCTCAGCTCAACGAAAAGGAAAACAAGTTGAACGATGCTTACAAATGCTACGAAGCAGCATCGAAGCGCAACAGAATATACGAAATGGAGTTCAATGCCCGCATAAACATGGCAAAATGCCACAGCGGAAAAGGTAGCAACAAGGAAATTTTCAAGTTGCTGAACAAGATGCTCAAGGACGAAAAGAACAAGGAATACCGCGACCAGATTTACTACGCAATGGCAGAAGTGGAAATGAGGTCGGGCAAGGAAGCAGAAGCTATTGAGCACTACAGGAAATCCTCGGAAGTCAGTGTCGAAAACGACTACCAGAAAGCTTTGTCGTGCATGAAATTGGGCGAAATCTACTTTGCAAAACTTGAATACAAGAACGCCTACTTGTACTATGACACATGTATGCAATACCTGCCCGAAAGCCACGAGAATTTCAAGGAGATACAGGCATTGTCGAAAAACTTGTCGGAACTTGTCACCTATACCGATGTAATAGAATTTGAAGACAGCGTTCAGAAGATTGCAAAGATGAGCGACAAGGAACGAAACAAGTTGATTGATGGACTTATTGCAAAGGTTGTTGAGCAGGAAAGACTAGAACGCGAACTTGCACAACAGGAAAATCTCAACTCTTATCTTTTCGACCAAAAGCGCGGTCAGGAGAATACTGTTGGCTCATCATCTGGAAAATGGTACTTCTACAATCCAGCTCAATTAAGCTACGGAAAAAACGAATTCCAGAAAAAATGGGGCAACAGGAAAAACGAAGACCATTGGCGTCGCAGAGACAAGACTGTGGTTGCATTTGACTCTGGCGACGACAGCGAAGCATCCGACAGCGTTGTTGCCGATGCAAAACCCAAGAACGAAGACCCAAAGAGCCGCGAATACTACCTGCAGGACTTGCCTCTTACCGATTCGGCAATGCAGGAATCGCACAAGCGAATCGAAAATGCATTGTATTACGCCAGCAAGATATACAAGGAAAAATTCGGAGACTACCCAAAAGCAATCAACAGCTACGAGGATTTAAACAAGCGTTATCCGAATTCCGACTACCAGCTCCTTACCTACTACGACCTTTATATTCTGAACACCTTAATAAAGGATATGCCACAGGCGGAAAAGTATAAGAATTTGATAATCACCAAGTACGGAAATACCAATTATGCCAAGCTGCTTCAGAATCCTAACTTTGTAAAGGAACAGGAAGAAATGCGCAAGCGTGATGAACAGCTCTATGCAAACACATACGATGCTTTCATGCGTGGCGAATGGAGCACAGTACAACGCAATGCGACAAACTTTATAAACAACAATAGCGACAGCGACTTGGTTCCGAATTTCGACTTTCTCAACACAATGTGTACCGCTAGGAATGCCGATACCACTAAGTTCAAGCTGGCATTACTCGATTTCATCGACCGCCATCCGAAGCACGAACTCAGACAAGCTGCAGAAAACCTATTATCGTACTTCGGAACAGCCGACATGGATGCACTTATCGCCGACTTGAAATCCCGTCCAGAAGTCGTAAAGCAGCAGAACAAGGAAGGCGAATCTGAATCATACGCAGAGGAAACCACCGAAGCCGCATATACCTTTGACGAGATGGCAGAACACTACTATGTTGTTTATTTCAAGTCGGAACAAGTTGACGACAAGCGACTTGCATTTGAAATCCGCAACTTCAACATTTTCAACTTCAACATGCGTACCTTCAATGTGGTTACAAGCACTTTCAACAGCAACTATTCGCTGATTACGGTGCGCCCGTTCCGCAATATGCGCCAGTCGGTCAACTACTCGAAGATGATTGCTAACAGCGAGGATGTCTTTAACAAGCTGAAGAATGTGGACTACAAGATATTTGTAATATCAGCCGATAACTTCAAGCAACTTACTGCAAGCAAGAACCTGAATGCATACATGGAGTTCTACAACGCCAACTACAACAAATAGTTGCACAAAGCAATCCTTTAACCCATTATAACAATGAAAACAAGAGTATTAGCTATCATCTTTTCGATATTCGCAATAATTTTATGCGAAGGTTCAATCAATAAAATGTCGGCACAATCGCTATACGATGCCGACAACACAAGCGGCAAGTATTTATACATGTCGAAACCGATTTTGATAACTGCCAAATTCGATGGTGATGAAGAAGAAACTCTCGCAGAATACTGCAGATACGACGCCCAAGGCCGAATAATAGAATACGGCTGCATAACAGGACAGTTCGACTACGAAACATATATTCGCATGTTCAAGATTCATTATAATGGAGAAAAGATTGATTCGGTACAATGCAAGGAGGTGTATTACGGTATTGCTTCACAAAAAACGGACATGATTTTCAAGGAAGGCATCAGCTTCTACGACCAGTTCTCTGGCGATGACATTGGCTTTATACTCGACACCGACAAAGCGCCAAAAGATCTTGACACCAAGTCAATTGCCTCGATGCGTGCATACGCCGACAGCAAAAACGACATACTAGTAAGAGAATTCGCATGGATGTACGAATTCGACTCAATAAAAAAATGGAACAAAGAGAAAAGAGATAAAAAAAATAAACTTCTTATCTATTCCGAATTCGTTGATTATAGCGGCGAAGGCGAGAGCACATACAAGATAAACTACTCATACGCAATCGATCACGGCACGAAATCCATAAACTGCATACAGCGCGGAGAATTTGACGGAGAAGAGTACGAATACGAACGCAACTACATCATTACGGAAACATATCTGAGTTCGGATGAAGATCTGAGGGGAGGAAAATAAGATATAACGAAAAATAATTAAATAATTTTCTCGTTATCTTTAATAAACGAACACACCATGAAACAGATACGAATCCTTTGGACTGACGATGAAATAGATTTATTGAAACCGCACATTATTTTCCTGCAAGGAAAAGGATATGAGGTTGATACAGCAACAAATGGAACCGATGCGATAGAACTTTCGCGCACAAACGACTACGACATAATTTTCCTAGACGAGAACATGCCCGGACTTAGCGGACTGGAAACACTTTCGCAAATAAAGGACATACTTCCGCATACACCTATAATAATGATTACAAAAAGCGAGGAGGAGGACATTATGGACGAGGCAATCGGATCAAAGATTACCGACTACCTTATCAAACCGGTGAATCCCAACCAGATACTGCTGACGATAAAGAAAAACATCGATAAGCAACGCCTCATTACCGAAAAGACAACCTCATCGTACCAGATGGAATTCGGAAAGCTCGGCATGAAGATTAACGAAGTCGCCAACCATAAGGAATGGTGCGAGGTTTACAGAAAACTGGTTTACTGGGAAATGCAACTGATGGAATCGAAGGACAGTACTATGGACGAGGTGTTCAGGATGCAGATGGACGAGGCAAACAACAGTTTCTCAAAGTACATCAAGCGCAACTACACCAAGTGGTTCCGTCCCGATTGCAACGACAAGCCCCTGCTCTCCCCAAATCTGCTTCGCGAAAAGGTTTTTCCATTGCTAAACGAAGGCAAAATTGTGCTTTTCCTGCTCATCGACAACCTACGCTTCGACCAGTGGAAAGTCATTGAGCCGATTCTGAGCCAATTCTACACCACCGCAGAGGAGGACATGTTCTACTCAATATTGCCAACCTCAACACAATATTCGCGCAACTCAATTTTTTCTGGGTTAATGCCATCGGAAATCAACAAGCTTTACCCCGAACTTTGGAAAAACGATGACGAGGAAGGCGGCAAGAACCTCTACGAGGAAGACATGCTGCGCTCGATGATGAACCGTTTCAACATAAGGACAGGTCTGCATTTCGACAAGATTACCGACATCAAGAACTGCAAAGCAGTAACCGACAATGTAAAGAATATCGTTCAGAACAAGTTTGTCTCCATTGTGGTAAACTTCGTGGATTCGCTTTCGCACGCTGGAACAGACCAGCGCATGGTGCGCGAACTAACCAACACCACCGAGGCCTACCTGTCGATTACGAAGTCATGGTTTGAACTTTCACCATTGTTCGACATGCTAAAGGCATTTGCCGAGCAGGGAGCATACCTCGTCATTGGCACCGACCACGGAAGTATACAGATTTCAAATCCATTGAAAGTCATTGGCGACAAGGCGACAACAACCAACCTACGCTACAAGCAGGGACGCAACCTCGCATACAATCCAAAGGAAGTGTATGAGATTACAAATCCCGCCGAAGCCTATTTGCCAAAGACAAACATAAGTTCTACATACATTTTCTCCTGCAACGATGACTTTTTCGCATACCCGAACAACTACAACTACTATGTGAAATATTACAAGAATACCTTCCAGCACGGAGGAATTTCGCTTCAGGAAATGATAATTCCAGCCATAACGATGAAGCCTAGAATTTAGTATAAGCTGTTAATAAAAACACTAACTTACTAATTTCCAACACAAAATTATTAACAACCCTGTTAATAAATAAACGGCGCAAAAACTATCCATAACACGGAAATAATGCACTTTTGCGCCGAAATTTTTTAAAATAATTTAACATGAGGAAATTAACATTTTTGTGCGCAGCAGTAATGGTTACTGCAGCACTAATTTTCAAAGCAGAGAATTCTTTCTCACAAGTTTATCAATTGGAAAACCCCGGTTTCGAGCAATGGGACGGCAATGGCGCTGATGACGAACCTACAGGTTGGAACTCTTTCCCGTCAGCAAGTTGCGAACTTCCAGCTCTTATTAACATTGGAGGTGTAGCCTGCAATACAGCAACTGCAACAAGACACGAAAAGTCAGAAGATGTACGCGATGGCGCAACAGGATATTCATGCAAAATATATGCAACATCCGCCTTCAGCAGGATTGCCAATGGTGCTCTAACAAGCGGACTTATGCATTTAGCATCAACAACACCATCAGACAACAGCAACTGCAACCAAACAATGACGGGAGACAACAATTTCAATCATCGTCTCAACGCTAAGCCCGACTCAATAGTATTCTGGGCTAAGGTTGTAAACGCAAGCAATGAATCAGAAGCTTGCTGCCACCTTTACATACACGACAACTACGATTTAAAAGACCCGCTGGCAGCAAATTCAAGCGGATACCAAAACCACATTGTAGGTGGTGTTCCGTCATACAACTTCACCAATACCACAGGAGGTGTAGCTTATGACGACAGCGGATGGCGCCGCCATTCGACACCGATAATATATGAGGGATATACATGCAACGACCCACAGTTCGTCCTGATAACATTCTCGACGAATGCCATACCTGGCGGTGGTTCGGCTAACGATGCACTTTACATTGACGATATCGAATTCATATACAACCCAATCCGCCATCAGTTTACCGAATCAGCTTGCGGTCACTATACTTGGGACGGAACAGAATACACCGAATCTGGCGACTATACAAAAACATACGACATCGAAGGACCACGCGACAGCATCGTAACACTTCACCTTACAATAAACGAAGCACCAAGCCGCGAGGTAACAGCAGAACAATGCGGAGGCTCATACACTTGGTACGACGAGGAATATACCGAAAGCGGAACACACTATCACACTGTTCCATCAACAGATCCTAGCACATGCGACAGCCTTTTAACTCTGCATCTTACAATAAACCAACCAGTTGCAAACGAAATAAATGAGACCGCTTGCGACAGTTATCCATGGAATAACAACACTTATACAGAAAGTGGCTCATACACAGGCACATTCACTGCTGCCAACGGATGCGACAGCATAGTAACGCTTAATCTTACTATCAACAATTCGGTTACAAACGAAATTACCATAACCGAAGAGAACTCATACACTTGGAACGAACATGAATACACCGTCAGTGGCGACTACGAGCAGAGTTTCACTGCTGCAAACGGTTGCGACAGCGTTGTTACCCTCCACCTCACGATAACCACAGTAGGAATTAACGAAAACGAAATGGCTGAAATCAATGTTTACCCAGTTCCTGCAAAGGACATGTTGAACATTGAAGGCGAAGGCATCAAGTCGGTAACAATATGCGACATTGTAGGTAAGGAAATTGCCGAATACAACAATGACGGCGAAACATCAATGAGCATTTCGGTTGATAATTTCAAGTCAGGAAGCTACCTGCTTGTGATAAAGGACGAAAATGGCAATACCATTACTCGCCGAATCGCAATTATGAAATAATTGATTTTGTAATTCTAATAAAAAAGCAACCTTCGGGTTGCTTTTTTTGTTTCTGGTTTGATGTTTCTAGTTTCTAGGGTAGATGCACCTTACCTAATCAAGTTTCAATACTGCCAAGAACGCCGACTGTGGAACCTCAACCGAACCTATCTGGCGCATACGCTTCTTTCCTTCCTTCTGCTTTTCGAGCAACTTGCGCTTACGGGTAATATCACCTCCGTAACATTTTGCCGTTACATCCTTGCGCACTGCCTTTACAGTTTCTCGAGCAATAATCTTGCCACCAATTGCAGCCTGAATGGCAACATCAAACTGATGGCGCGGAATGAGTTCCTTCAACTTTTCGCACATACGCCTACCGAATGTCTGCGCATTGCTTACATGCGTCAAGGTTGACAAGGCATCTACCATTTCGCCGTTAAGCAAAATGTCGAGGCGGACAAGTTTCGACAGCTTGTATTCCGACTGGTAGTAATCGAACGAAGCATAACCCTTCGAAATGCTCTTCAACTTGTCGTAAAAATCGAAAACTATTTCACCCAAAGGCAAGTCGAAATGCAACTCAACCCTATCGGCACTCAGGTAAACCTGATTCAGGAAAGTTCCGCGCTTGTCGATGCACAATTTAATAATAGGTCCTACATAATCTGCCTTTGTGATTATTGTTCCGCGAATAAACGGTTCCTCAACATGGTCGAGATAATTTGGACCCGGCATTCCCGATGGATTGTGAACCTCAACCTTTTCGCCCTTGGTCGTATACGCAAGATACTGAACATTAGGCACAGTAGTAATGACATCCATCTTGAACTCCCTATCAAGACGCTCCTGCACTATTTCCATGTGAAGCAAGCCGAGGAATCCACAACGGAAACCAAATCCCAAAGCTGCCGATGATTCCAAATCGTAGGTCAAGGACGCATCGTTAAGTTGCAGTTTTTCGATAGATGCACGAAGTTCCTCGTAATCATCGGCATCCACTGGATAAATACCTGCATAAAGCATTGGCTTAACCTCCGAAAATCCTGCAATTGCCTCAGCGCAAGGTCTTTCCACATGAGTAATAGTATCGCCTACCTTCACCTCAACGGCAGTCTTAATACCCGAAATAATATAGCCGACATCACCAGCCGACAATGTCTTGCGTGGAGCGTAATCCATCTTCAGTACACCAATTTCCTCGGCATTATACTCTCGACCAGTATTTACAAACTTAACAAGGTCTTTGGTATTCACAGTACCGTTGAAAATGCGGAAATAAACCACAATTCCGCGGAAAGCATTGAATACCGAATCGAATATCAACGCCTCGAACGGAGCCTCAGGGTCGCCTTTGGGAGCAGGAATCCTGTTTACGATTGCTTCAAGCACTTCCTCAACGCCTTCGCCTGTCTTACCACTTGCACGAAGAATATCCTCGCGGTCACAACCGATAAGATCAATAATTTGGTCTTCGACCAATTCGGGCATAGCAGCATCAAGGTCAATCTTGTTCAACACTGGAATTATTTCCAAATCGTGGTCAATTGCCTGATACAGCACCGAAATAGTCTGCGCCTGAACGCCTTGCGTAGCATCAACAACCAACAAGGCTCCTTCGCACGCAGCAATGGAACGGCTAACCTCGTACGAAAAGTCAACATGCCCAGGAGTATCAATGAGATTCAGAACATACTTCTGTCCGTCCTTTGCCTCATAGTCCATCTGTATGGCATGGCTCTTAATGGTAATTCCGCGCTCGCGCTCCAAATCCATGTCATCCAGAACCTGATTCTGGAAATTTCGGTCGGAAACGGTACCGGTATATTGTAAAAGACGGTCGGCCAATGTGCTTTTTCCATGGTCGATATGTGCTATAATGCAAAAGTTGCGTATATTCTTCATCAATTGTGAATTTTCTAAAATCAAGGCGCAAAAATACAAAAAAGGAGCGACTTCTAAAAGCATCTACCAAACAAAACAGGCAATTTAGTCGGACAAAAACTTGCATAAATTCAATAATGCACTAACAACCAATGCTTTACCAGAGCAAAGTTAAATCAAGCAAAAAAATCGAAAAATATGCAGTATTTAGAAATTATTTTGTACCTTTACACCGAATATACATCAAAATATTTAGAATATGAGAACTACTATATTAATATTGACGGCTTTAGCAATATTGGCTATGCCAATTTCAGCACAAAACATAACCCGAGTAGATGACAACGGCAACACTCTTTATTTCGGGTTAAGGTCAATCAAAGCGAACAAGTACGACAAGGTGAAAACACCTCCGTCATACGAAGTAATTGCCCCACTGACACCAGCAGTCGGCAAGTCGGAATCTGTAAAGAATGCAATCGATACGATGTGGGTGCCATTTGTGTACGAAACAATCCAGAAGTACAACAACGCCATAAGCGGAACGGTTACCGTACCGAAGCGCATTACTTATCAGGGCGTTAACTATCCGATTACAAACATTGGCACACAAGCGTTCAAGGATTGCAAGAAGATGAAAAAAGTGCTTCTGCCATTATCGGTAACAGAAATCGGAACAGAAGCATTCAGCGGATGCAGCGAACTATCCGAAATCGTACTTCCGCCAGAACTCAAGAAAATCGGCAATTTTGCTTTCGAGCACTGCAAAAAGGTTAAGACCATAGAACTTTACAGCGAAACTCCGCCAGAGTTCGGACAGCACAGCGATTTTTACCTGTATGGTGTGACACTTGTCGTTCCGCCAAAGACTGCCGACATATATGGCACAAAGGAACCGTGGAGCGATGCAAAGGCAATAGTTGAACGCGCAGGGACTTCTGCATCAAACATTTTCTGGACGACTGCCGAAACTGGCCAGAAATTCATCTGCAAGATTACCAATCAGGACGAAGGTACAGCGTCAATCATTTCATACGGCATAATGACACCTTACATCAACTGCGATGAATCATACGACGATGTTGCTGGCGAAATGAAATTGCCGTATTCGGTGAAGAACGAGAATATTCCATACAACATCAACACATTGGAACAAAACGCATTCAATAGCTGCGGAATAACAAATGTAAGAATACCCGCAACGATAACCAAGATAGAAAAGGGTGCATTCAAGAACTGCAAGCAACTGACTTATGTAAGAATAGATGGAGGAAATGTTGAAATAGCTGACGATGCTTTTGATGGACTTCCTGAAGATGCTGTATTGTCGGTTCCAAAACTTTGCGGTTCGTACTACAAGCAACTTCCTGCCTGCAAGAAATTCAAGGAAATAAAGGAAGCTATGTCAAAGTAATTCAAGGATTCAATGATTTGAAGATTCAAAAATTCAAGAATTCGATTTGATGACTTGATATTGTCCCTAAGTCCGAGTCACTTGCTTCGGAATATTTTCTAGGCTGCTATAAAATTCGCCTTTCTGACTTTTGAATATTATATTTTAGACCTTATGCATAAATATATGAAAGAAAGATTACTGCTTATTTGTACATTGTTTTTCCTTATTGAAAATGCAATCGCTCAGAATGACACATTCAACAAGGATTCTGTATTCACATGGGGAATGAATGCGTATGCAAGCGGCGACCTCGAAGGCGCACTGCAACATTTTGAAACATACTTTGAAAATACTAGCGACACGACCTCCGCACAATACGCAACTGCACTCCACAAAACAGGAAACATCTCATTGTTGTACGGCGACAACCAAACGGCATTGCAATACTACCATAAATCGCTTGCAATAAGAGAGAAACTATACGGCAAAATCCATCCCGATTGTGGAGCATCGCTTGCAAACATTGGCAATGCCCTTCAGAACATGGGCAAATATGCCGAAGCAATCGACTACCTGCGGAGAGGCGCTGAAATTGACAAGAAGTTTTTTGGAGAAATATCGCAGTTCTACGGTGAAGACATGCACAACATCGGCAATTCTTACTACGGTTTGCGCGATTATGCCAACGCCGAAAAATACTACCTTAAAGCTGCCAGGATAAAAACCGTTGGTGAAAACGACTACGATTATGCCACCACGATAGTCATGCTTGCAAACCTATACGGCGACCTTGGGCAAAATGAAACTGCAATGAAATACTACGAATCGGCAGCTAAAATAATTGGAGCGACCGAAGACAGACAGGATACATACGCCAATGTCCTCAGCAATATGGGAACATTGTATTCTGCATTGGGAAACTACACCAAGGCTCTTGAAAAATATAACGAAGCGAAAAACATCCTCGAAAATCTCGGAATGGAAAAAACAATTACCTATACAAACACACTTATCAATATAGCAAGCGCACATTTCTTTATGGCCGACTACGACAAATCCCTTGAAATCGACAAGAAAGTAGCCGAAATCACAAAGAATGAAATGGGCGAATCGTCAATTGAATACGCCACAGCAGTAAATAATATAGGTACTATTTATATGAAAAAAGCCGAATATACAACGGCTCTCGAATATCTGCGCAAGGCAGCAAAAATAAGAAAAGAGATTCTAGGAGAAAACAACATTGAATATGCCAAGTCACTGAACAACATAGGCAATACGCTTTTGCTCAAAGGAGAAACAAAGGCTAGTGCCGACACTCTTACAAAAGCATACAAAATTGCCGAGACTGTATTTGGAAAAGGTCACAACGGAACAACCGACTATCTACAGAATATTGCCAACTGCTATATGAAATCGGGAGACTATAAAACCGCACATACCTACTTGCGGAAGTCTATTGAAATTGGTAGCCGTAGTCTTAGGGAAAACTTTTCGTTCCTCTCCTCGCGTGAACGCGAACTATACTGGCAGAACAATTTGGAGATGTATCGTGCCATCATAGAAAACACATCACACATTGCAACCGACACTTCAGCAGCTCGATGCTCATACAATGCCGAACTTGTAACCAAAGGACTTCTGCTCACATCGGAAATTGAATTCAACAAGCTGATTGCAGAAAGCAAGGACTCAAAACTGATTGCCGAGTTTGAGAATATGAGACAACTGGGCCTGATGCTGAATGTTGAACTGGAAAAACCAATTGATGAGCGCTTATACAATTGCGATTCACTCGAAAACGAAATTCAGAAAATCGAAAGGCATCTCGTTGAAAACTGCCGTCAATATGGCGATTTTACCCGCTCAATCGCAATAAACTGGAAAGATGTGCAGAAATCGTTGAAACCTAACGATGTCGCTATAGAGTTTGCAAACTTTACCGAAAATGACACTACAAAATATGCCGCTATCGTCCTCACAAAAGGCATGAAATCGCCAGTTTTTGTACACCTTTTCAATGAGAACGACATTGCAAGGCTATTGCGAGGCATCACACCTGCAAAACCCGATGCGCCAAAGAGCGACGACAACCGCGGTGCAAGCACGGTTACTGCAAAACGACAAGGAATTTACGAATCAACAGGGCTTTACAATCTTGTATGGAAACCATTGGAGAAATATTTCCCAGAAAATCCACGCATATATTTTGCACCATCGGGAACCTTGCACCAGATTGCCGTTGAATACGCACCAATCAACCACGAGCAGACCATTTCGGACAAATACGAAATATATCGCGTCTCCTCCACCCGCTTCCTTGCAATGGACTATATGCCAAAACCAATGAAAAACTCCGTGCTATACGGCGGCATCTACTACGACAGCGACACTACAACCATGAAACATGAAAGCGACAGGTACTCAACCCGCAGTACGGCATCATATAGTTCTTTCGCCAATTTCAACCGTAACGAAAACCGCGGAAGCCTTAACTATCTGCCCGGCACAAAAACCGAGGTCGAAAACATTGTCGTAAAGATGAAGAAAAGTCGCATAAAGTCAAAACTCTACGAAGGTTCGCAAGCAAACGAAGAATCGTTCAAGGCATTGTCGGGAAAGGAAATTTCGACTTTGCATATAGCAACACACGGCTTCTTCCTGTCTACCGATGAAAATATGTCAGGTGACCAGTCGCTCGTACAATCCGGACTATTGCTGTCGGGTGCAAACTATGCTTGGCAGAACAAACCAATCCCCGAAGGAATTGAAGATGGCATTCTTACCGCCAAGGAAATAAGCTTCATGGACTTGCGCAAGACCGACTTGGTTGTTCTTTCTGCTTGCCAGACAGCACTTGGTGAAATCACTGGCGAAGGCGTTTTCGGCTTGCAACGCGGTTTCAAGAAAGCCGGTGCCCGTACAATTATCATGAGCCTCTGGCCAGTTGACGATAATGCCACATTGCTAATGATGACCGAATTTTACACTAACCTTACCAAAGGCATGACCAAACGAGAGGCTTTCCTTGCTGCACAAAACAAGGTAAAGACTACCGAAGGATTTGGAAATCCAAGGTATTGGGCGGCGTTTATTATGCTGGATGGAAACAATTGAAAGTTGAAAGTTGAAAAGTGAAAAGTGAAAAGTGAAAGTAGGCTCGCAATGCATTGCGAGCCTAATATTTTTCATACATGTAACATCAAACGACCAGAACGGCGTAGCCCTCAACGAAGTTAAACAAAGAAACGGGCGTCAGCCCATAGAAACATTAATTTTTTCCCTTGTCATGTAAAATGTTAATTATAATTTCGCGACATAAATTCTACCGAGATGAAGATTGTAAGAACAGTTGAAGAACTTACCGCTTTGAGGAAAGAAAACTCCTTCAATGGCAAGAGATTAGGTTTTGTACCGACAATGGGCGCACTGCACGAAGGACACGCTTCGCTTGTTCGCCGTAGCGTAGCAGAAAACGACTGCACGATAGTTTCCGTATTCGTAAACCCGCGCCAATTCAACGACCCTAACGATTACAAGAACTACCCCATCACCACCGATGCCGATATTGCATTGCTCGAAAGCGTTGGTTGCAATGTGTTGTATCTACCATCTGCCGATGATATTTACAACGGCTACGAAGGTTGTACAATGGACTTCCACGGACTCGACAAAATGTATGAAGGAGAATTTCGTCCCGGACATTTTCAGGGCGTAGTTGACATTGTCTACAGGCTGTTCGACCTTGTAAAACCCGACTTCGCATACTTCGGAGAAAAGGATTTCCAACAAGTGGCAATTATAAAGTTGATGGTAAAGCAGAAAAATCTGCCACTGACAATAGTCCCATGCCCCATCGTCCGCGAGGAAAATGGACTAGCTAGAAGTTCTCGCAACAGACTTCTCACAGCAGAACAATTAAAAGTTGCCCCACTGATATACAAGACGATAACAGAAACCTGCGCAACAATTCCAGAAAGCGAAACAATAGAAAACCTCATCGAAACTCTGAGACAAAAGATTGACAGCATAGAATTCATGAAAATGGAATATGCAGCTTTCTGCAATGCCGAAACTCTGGAAAGACTGGAAAAATTCGACAGAAAAATCGCCACAAGGCTTTGCATTGCCGTATGGTGTGGCAACATAAGATTAATTGATAATATTAGTTGCACCATTAAATAATTGCTTAAATTTGCACCCGTTTTTTTACGACATCTGAAATGAACATAGAAGTAGTAAAATCGAAGATACACAAGGTCACTGTCACCGAGGCCAACTTGCAATATGTTGGTAGCATAACCATCGACGAAGATCTTATGAATGCTGCAAATATCATTGAAAACGAAAAGGTTCAGGTTGTAAATGTCAACAACGGCGAACGCCTTGAAACTTATGTCATTAAAGGCAAGCGCGGTTCGGGCGTAATTTGTCTGAATGGACCTGCTGCTCGCAAGGCACAGGTTGGTGACATCGTAATAATAATTTCTTACGCATCTATGGATTTCGAGGAAGCAAAGAAATTCAAGCCTTCATTCGTTTTCCCCGACACAAGGACAAACAAAATAGTGTAATGTCCACCCTGCCGACAATAAAATCAAAAATTGTTGACATTTCCGAAATAAGAGAACTTGTTTCGAAATGGAAATCTGATGGCAACAGCATAGTTTTCACAAACGGATGCTTTGATGTGCTTCACTACGGACATGTCACATACCTTGCCGAAGCAAGCGACCTTGGCGACAAGATGATTATCGGGCTAAATTCAGACGCATCGGTTCGCCGGTTAAAAGGAGAAACTCGTCCGATAAACGGTCAGCACGAACGCGCTGTTCTGCTCGCCGCCCTGCAATTTGTCGATGCCGTAGTTATTTTCGACGAAGACACTCCTGAAAATCTTATCAACATTGTAGGACCCGACTTTCTTGTAAAAGGCGGCGACTATACTATCGACACAATTGTAGGAGCTAATTTCGTAATGTCATACGGTGGAAAAGTTATCACAATTCCACTTGTTGAAAATTTTTCATCTTCATCTATAATAAAAAGATTTTGAATTAAAAAAAACACTATATTTGCACCCAACTTATTGACTAATTAAAATGAAGAATAGAATATTTATCCTTATCGCATTATTAGGACTATCCATGATACTAATGCCTAGTTGTAAAAAGGTCGCCGATGAACTTGTTGGCACATGGAATGTAATGACATTTGACACCAAACCCGAAGGCACAATGCAGATTTCTTTCGATGGCAATTCTACTGCAATAAGAATTTTTAACACTGAATCGGGAATGAAAGTTGACAGTTGCACATACGAAGTCATTCAAAAAGGAGCTAAAAGGCGCATAATATTTAGGGATAGTGAAATGCTTCCAGGTAGCGACAAGCTTGACGGCGTTTACAGAGTCGACAAAGTAAAAAGCGATGTCATTATGGCTACTAGGATAGAATTCGAGGACGACCCGACTAGAGGCGGCGCATTCTACAGAATGGAACTAAAGAGAAAGAATTAAGTTAACTTATTCATAAGATTACAACATAACGACTGTCTTTGGCAGTCGTTATGTGTTTTAAAACAAAGCATGGCGAAAAACAAAACCATATTCGTATGTCAGAATTGCGGATTCGTTTCTCCAAAATGGATTGGCAAATGCCCAAACTGCAATAGCTGGAATTCCTTCATCGAAGAAGTAGAGGAAAAGGAAGACAAAACAACAAAAGCATATTCCGAAGCAATTGCAGGAAACCCAGTACCAGTTTCGGACATAAAGCAGAAGGAACTGCATAGAATCGATATGCCATACAGCGAATTCAACCGTGTACTCGGCGGTGGACTTGTCCCTGGCTCGCTAGTATTGCTCGGAGGCGAACCCGGAATCGGAAAATCGACACTCATTTTGCAGTCGGCTCTCAACATCGACAAGAAAGTCCTATACATTTCGGGCGAGGAAAGCGAAACCCAAATAAAACTTCGCGCCGACAGAATTGGAATCAACAATCCGCAATGCCTTATATACACCGAAATAAACATCGACAAGATAATTGCAACAATCAAGGCAACAGACCCAGAAATAGTTGTCATCGACTCAATACAAACTACAGCATCTACCGACATAACCTCATCGCCCGGAACAGTTTCGCAGATTAGGCTTTGTGCGCAAAAACTACAGGAATACGCAAAACAATCGGGCGTACCTATAATAATAATAGGACACATCAACAAGGACGGCGACATCGCAGGACCAATGTCACTAGAACATATTGTTGATGTAGTCGTGCAATTTGAAGGCGACAACAACCATTTCTACCGTCTGCTCCGTCCAAAGAAAAACCGTTTCGGGTCGACCTACGAAATTGGCGTATTCGAAATGATGAACTATGGTCTGAAAGAAGTCATCGACCCAGGCAAAATCCTACTTTCGGGCGACAACAGCAACCTCAGCGGTGTTGCATTCGGTACTGTAAACGAAGGTTCGCGCTCACTGATGATTGAAATCCAAGCTCTAGTTGGAAATTCAGTCTATGGCACACCGCAACGCTCGTCAACAGGATTCGACAACCGCCGATTTATGATGCTTCTCGCTGTTATTGAAAAGCGACTCGGTCTGAAACTTAATGCAAAAGATGTCTTCCTGAACATTGCAGGCGGATTAAAGATAAACGATACCGCCGTTGACATTTCGGTAATTGCAGCCGTAATCTCATCATACATCGACAAGGCTATTCCCGACAACCTTTGCTTCATAGGCGAAGTGGGACTTTCTGGACAAATCAAGCCAGTTTCGTTCATCGAAAAGCGCGTAGCAGAAGCATCAAGGCTAGGGTTCTCGACAATTTTCATTTCCTCATCACAGAAATCGGAAGTCAAGAACCAGAAAGCAAACATAATACCCGTTGCCGATGTGCGCGACTTTGCCACAAAGCTATTCAAGGGCGGAAATCAAGACCAGGAAGCATGAAAATTATTTCACCAGATGGACATATCGGCACTTTGGAATACCTGAAATCCATTTGGGAATCAAGGCATCTAACCATAGCCCTCGCCAAAGGTGAAATCAAAAACCAGTCGGCACTAAATATTTCGGGTATTTTCCTGAATATCATACAGTCGCTCATCGGGCTTGCCGTTTATTGGATAGTTTTTGGAGTAGCAATAGGTATCGACACGGGAGAAATCCCCTACCCAATATTTGTACTTCCTGGCATTTTCATCTGGCACTACTTTTCCGCAATAACCGGCTACTGTAGCAACTGCTTCATCATTAACCAGAACCTAATAAGCAAATTGTATTTCCCTCGTATTTGCGTACCGCTTTCAAAAGTTTTGGTCGGAATGGTGGACTTTATTATCGGTTTTAGCCTTTTCTTCATACTTTTTATATGCTTCGGACAATCGTTCACAATAAAATGGACTATTTTCCCTTTGATTATCATTGCAATAATAATTTTTGTAACGACAATCGGACTATGGATTAGCTTCATTTCGCTGTTTTCAATGGACACAGCACGCATATCGGCACAACTCACCAACTTCTTGATATTCATAACACCTGTATTCTACCCCGGCACAATAATCCCGGAAAATTTCAAGTTCATACTTTACATAAACCCAGTAGCAGGAATCATCGAATACTCGCGCTGGTCGCTACTCGACGCTCCACTTCCGGACAGCAAATACCTGATAGGAATTGGAATTATTTTAGTCCTTACCATATCTATTTTCTTTATTTTCAAGAGATACGAAAAGAAAATTTCAGACCTGCTATGACACAAGAAACCGCCATATCAATACGAAACCTGTCGAAAGAATACTATAGGATTGAAAAATCCGGTCGTTTTTCACGCAAACCGACAAAAGGCACTGGCTTCTTGGCTGTCAACAATATTAGCGTGGCCATCAGGAAAGGCGAAGTAATCTGCATAACAGGTCACAATGGTTCAGGAAAAAGCACACTGCTGAAGATGATTGCCGAAGTTACGCTACCAACATCGGGCGAAATAGAAATTAATGGCAAAGTCGCATCAATCCTTGAAATAGGCATTGGTTTCCAGCCCGAAATTTCTGGTTACGAAAATATTTTCCTGTCTGGCGCTATGTACGGACTGAAAAACTCGGAAATAGAAGCTAAAATCGACCGAATCATTGACATGTTCGGTTTTCCCGAATTCATCAACACGCCCGTAAAATACTACTCATCAGGAATGTACATGCGCCTAGCCTTCTCCATTATTGTCAATATAAATGCCGACATATATCTGTTTGACGAAGTAACAAGCGTTGGCGACACAGAATTCCGCACAAAGGTCATCCACGAAATTTCAAGACTGAAAGACAGAAACGCAACTGTTTTAATCGTCACTCACACGCCAACTCTCTTTTCCAAAATCAGCGACAGATTCCTGCTTTTCGACAAGGGCACAATCAGTGTTTCCGAATCGTTAAACAATTTACAAGGAGCTGGAAATGTTGACAATCGATTGCACATTGGTTGCGAAAAGCTTGCTCAAATCAAGGAAATACATACTGAAAATATTGATTTCAACCTTACCGACTTAAAAATCAACACCCCAGCCACCGATCTTAACGCTATTTTCGACAATGAGATAGAAGTTGTCGCCACGGCATGCTACAAATCGCAGGAATCAATATCAATACTTTTGACCATCTGCGACATTATGGGAAACATATTAACATCGGCAAAAACTGAACTAACAGCAGGCAAGATTGAAAACAAGGCTATAACTTTTGTTCTTCCCAAAGGTTATCTACATCCTGCGCCACTGAGTCTAGGATTCGAAATATTAAACGACAACGGCAAATCAATCGTTTCATACCCGAATGTTATGAATATGCCTTATTTGAAAAAGGATTCGCTGTCAGGCTACCTGAACATGCCAATAAAAATATTGAAGGACTAGAACAAATTCCTTACTTCTTTCTTCAGCAATTCCAAAGCCTCCTGCGTTGGCGACTTTTCAATTTCAATCAGTTTCTCGAAAACTGCTTGGCTATAAACCATCGCATTATCCATCGAATTCAGTCCCTGAAGACACATGTTCAGCATCTGGATTGTTCTTTCCTTTGCATTTCTTGTAGCCTCCCATGCCTCGGATGAAACATAAAGTTGCTGCGACAAGTTGTGTTCAAATTCTGCCCTTATCGTAATCAGCATCTGTCTGTGCAACTCTTGAACCGTCATGTTCGGAGTCTGCAAGCGAATTATCACACTGTTCGGCGAAATGCGCTCCAAGAAAAGGATTATCCTCTCGTATGCCTGCAAACGCAATGGCGTTATTGTCTTCTGGTTTTCGAGAACTATCTGTATCTTTTTGGCTTCCAAGTCTTTCTTTAGCATTTGCCTTATCACCAATATTGCTGTGACTGCTACTACTACAGTCGGAATTGTCACTAATAGAATCTGTGAAATCATTTTTAAAAACATTCAAAATTATGTTATGCAATATTAAGAAATTTAATTTAAAAGAGTTATCTTCGCAGACAATTTTTTTAATTCAAACACAATGGAAAGAGTATCAAATAGATTGGAAAAAATGGCGGTATCGGCAACATTGGCAATGACCGCAAAAAGCCGCGAATTGCAGGCTCAAGGCATTGATGTAGTAAACCTTAGCATCGGTGAGCCAGACTTCAACACTCCCGACTACATCAAGGAAGCTGCAAAGGAAGCAATAGACCAGAACTTCTCGCACTATCCGCCAGTACCAGGTTACGAATCACTTCGCAAGGCTGTTTGTACCAAGCTGAAACGCGAAAACAACCTCGACTACGAACCCGCACAGATAGTTGTTTCGACAGGTGCAAAGCACTCAATCATGAACACAATGCTTTCGATTGTTGATCCGGGTGAAGAAGTCATAATTCCCGCTCCATACTGGGTAAGCTACATTGAGATGGTTCGTTTCTGCGAAGGTGTTCCCGTTGTTGTAAAGTGCAACATCGAATCGGATTTCAAGATGACAGCAGCACAATTGGAGAACGCTCTTACTCCAAAGACAAGAGCTATCATCATCTGCTCGCCATCGAACCCGACAGGTAGCCTTTACAGCAAGGCAGAATTGAAGGCTATTGCCGATGTTCTTGCAAAGCACCCAGAAGTTATCGTAATTTCTGATGAAATTTACGAGCACATCAACTTCGTAGGCGAACACGAAAGCATTGCACAGTTTGACGACATCCGCCGCCGTTGCGTCATTATTAACGGTGTATCAAAGGGTTACGCAATGACTGGCTGGAGAATCGGTTTCATAGCAGCTCCTCTATGGATTGCTAAGGGCGTTACCAAGTTGCAGGGTCAGTTCACATCTGGTGCTTGCTCAATAGCACAGAAGGCTGCCGAAGCAGCACTCAACGCAGGCAACAGCGAATGCAAGAAGATGACTCAGGTATTCAAAACCCGTCGCGACCTTGTTCTCGGTCTGCTTAAGGAAATCCCCGGATTGAAGCTCAACACTCCACAGGGCGCATTCTACATCTTCGCCGAAGTTTCGGCATTCCTTGGCAAAGAAGCTGAAGGCATGAAGATAAACACTTCCGACGACCTTGCAATGTACCTGCTCGAAAAAGCTCATGTTGCAACAGTAGGCGGCACATCATTCGGTTCTCCCGAGTGCCTGCGCCTCTCCTACGCTACCAGCGACGACAGACTTATCGAAGCAGTTAAGCGCATGAAGGAAGCATTGGCAAAGCTGAAGTAACATTTACTTTATACGCCAAATCCCCATGTTTCAGATCCTGAAACAAGTTCAGGATGACAAAAAAAACATGGGGATTTGTTTCTATACTTAGCGCACAAAAAAAGCCCCAGAAAATCCGAGGCTTTTGTTTCGTACAAATAAATCTTAGTGGCACTTAACTTCAGTTTTAACGCCCAAAAGTTCTATTGTAGAATTCATGTCCTTGCACTTTTCAAAGCCCAAGCTTTCCATATCTTCCTTAGTGATAGTCTTTTCACTCTTCAAATCACCATCAGAATAATACTTGCACTTGCATTCCTTGCTGCATGATGACATTGCGAACAACAAACCAGCTGCTGCCAAAACTACTAATAACTTCTTCATTTTCTTATTACTTTAAAAATTAAACATTATATTCTAGGTCACAAAAATACAAAAAAAATCAAATGCTACTTATTTTTTATTTATCAAATCTATTCGCATCTTAAACCAGAGCCTGTAGCCTCATCATATCCGAGTCCCAATGCATTGTAGTAATCGTTCAAACCAGCGCAGTTCTTTGCATTCAGGCTATTTATCTCATCCTGCGTGTAAACAATCGGCTCTGTATCTGTATTTTTACCATCTGTCCACTTTGAACATGTACATTCCTTGGCACACGAAGCAAACAAAGCCACTGTTGCCAATGCAATAATTGAAATAATCAAATACTTTTTCATCTTACAATTATTAAATTTTACTATTCCTTCACTACCTTGATAGTCCTGCAAGCACCATCGCTATATACTTTCAAGAAATAAACGCCATCGGCACCATTTTCAAAAGCATTGCCTAAACTTACATGGCTCTCGTTGAAATTTCCATTGTAAACCATCCTGCCCATCATGTCGAAAATTTCTACCAAAAATTCTCCATCCAAATCATCAACATCAAGCATAAGATTATCATGGAATGGGTTTGGATATGCCGACAAACTTACATTTTCCTCACGCACACCAGATGAAGCCTTCTGCGAATACGACAAGTCATCAATATATATAGTATTGCCAAACCTATTTTCACTTTGAATGATTAGACGGAAATTCCTTCCTCTCAACTTAGAGGCGGGAATAACGAAACTATGTTCTATCCACTCGCTATGAGCTGGAATAAAATTCTTCGGATTATCCTCTATCGAAGTTATAAGTCCGCTTCCCGAAAACGAATGTCCAATGCGCAAGGTATCACCACACGAAGTCGAATAATAGAAATTCAAAGCATCGGTATACGAATCCTCGCTTCTGCCTGCTGCGGCAACCTTGAAAGAAACTTCCAGCGGTACAGTATCATTATCAATCTTAATGTTAGGCATATACAACTTATTCTTCTTCATCCCAACTCTCGAATTTCTAATACGAATCGACTTGCCTGTGTACCCTAAATTTACCTGTGTCCAGCTTTCATTTCTCGGAACCCACCAGCCTTCCTCTTCGTTAATGTCTGGATTGTAATTCTCAACATAGAAATCATTTGCACTGTTTCCTGAAATCAACGGGAAAGTTGTGGTTTCGAAATGCTCTGTATAAGGAAGCTCATAGCCTTCTTCCTTGTCATATACGCGCAAAGTATTTTCCTTTGTCACAGTATTACCATCAGTACTGTTCTCCACATACAGCTCAGTCGAAAAACTTCCGCCTCCATTGTAGGTAACCACTGGATTTTCATCTGTCGATGTAGCAGGTTCTCCTCCCTCGAATGTCCACAACCTATAGTCAACCGAAGTTGTATTGTATGTGTGATCGTTATAGGAGACCGTTGCGCCATTGCATATCATCTGCTTGCTCTGGTTAAAATCAGCTATTGGCGCACACTCCTCATTGACATATTCATCGTTAGTTCCTGTCGCAATCCTATTTTCAGGCGTACACAAATTATTTCTGTTTGCCTCATACGAATTAAGCGTAGCTCTCATTACTGCAGCCTGTCCATTTGTAAACATTCGGTAGCAATAGCTGTAGTCCATGAAATTCTGTACATTGTCGAGACTGCCACAAGTAACATCATTCAATACGCATGAAGTATGACCTATGGTGTTTGGCGTATCCTCTATGCCGTCATCAATATCACAGTTTTCGGCCATACCGGGCTCATTGGTGCTTCCCCAAGGATGCGGAAGGTTCAAGTAATGCCCAGCCTCATGTGTCAACGCCAAGCTAATATAATCATATAGCAGTATTATGCCGTCACCTTGTTCTGGTGCAGAACCAGGATAGTACGAATAACCAGCTACTCCGCTCTCACTCATAGACTTTACCGTCCACACATTCAAATACTTGGATGGATCCCAAATGCCAGCAATCATCTTGGTTCTCTCGTCACCACTATTAGTTGATGATGAATATGTACGAGTCACACCCATGGTACAATTTCCATCAGGGTCCTTCCTAGCAAGTCGGAACTCAATCTTCGTATCGGCTGCTATAGGTTTAAATTCTTCCTTAATCGATGCCGTATCGGAACGCATCTTACGGTAATCCTTGTTCATCTGCTCTATTGCAGCCTCTATATTCGAATATGGGATATTCTCCACCCCATACTGATGGACAACATGGAATACCACAGGAATAACATACAATTCATCGTCATCGCTCTTTGGATGCTGCCTAATGTACTCACGGACAAAATCGTTAAGTTTTGCTCGGTTCAGCGCAACCTGAGGATTTTGTTTAACCAATTCTTCGTAAACAGAATCCGTTCCACAGCGAAACCAGCCTTCATCTTGCTCCTGCGCCATCGAGAACAACGGCAACAGAAACATTATACCTATTAATAATATATTCGCAATCTTCATAAGAAAAAATTTTTGCAAAGGAACAAAAAATATTTAAAAATCCAAGTATTAGCTTCGCGGATTTAAAAATTCAAAGATTTGAAAATTTCTGGTTTCTATGTTTCTAAGTTTCTAGTTGTTTGTGGTTGTTCGAAATGGTTTGAAGTTGTTCGAAATGGTTTCGTTTTATTTAGGTTGTTTTAATTTCCAAACCATCATAAACTTATAAACAACATCAAACAGCGTAGCATCAATCAGCGAAGCCAGAAACTTTTATTACCTTTGCGCTTCCAATTTTAACAAGAAAATGGACTTCGACCTAATATCGGAATACAGACCTACTGGCGACCAACCGCAAGCAATTCAAGAACTCACAAACGGACTACTTCGCGGACAAAAGCACCAGACTCTGCTTGGCGTTACAGGCAGTGGAAAAACATTTACCATAGCAAATGTCATCAAGAATGTCGGATGCCCTGTGCTTGTGCTTAGCCACAACAAGACATTGGCGGCACAACTTTACTCCGAGTTCAAGTCTTTCTTTCCCAAAAACGCAGTCGAATACTTCGTTTCGTACTACGACTACTACCAACCCGAAGCATATCTGCCGACAACCGACACCTATATAGAGAAAGACCTCTCAATAAACGACGAGATTGAAAAACTGCGACTGAGCGCAACAAGCGCACTGCTGTCGGGACGCAACGATGTAATTGTCGTTTGTTCTGTTTCGTGCATATACGGCATCGGAAACCCTGAAGATTTTCACGCAAATACAATAAAGGTTTCGTGCGGTGACAACATTGGTCGCGACAACCTGCTACGCAAACTTGTCGACGGCCTGTACTTCCGTAGCGACATCGACTTCAAGCGCGGAACATTCAGGGTAAAGGGCGACACCGTTGACATTTTCCTCGCACATCACGATGTTGGACTGCGAATTTCTTTCTGGGACGACGAAGTGGAAGACATATACTCATTTGAGCCGTATACGGGGGAAAAGTTGGAAGTCATGGAAACCGCAAACATATATCCTGCCAACATCTTCGTGACTACCAAAGAAAAAACGGCTTCGGCCATCAGACAGATACAAGACGACCTTGTGCTTCAGGCGGAATATTTCCGCAAGGAAGGCAAAAACCTCGAAGCCAAACGACTTGAAGAACGAGTTACCTACGACATTGAAATGATAAAGGAACTCGGATACTGCAGCGGAATCGAGAACTACTCGCGCTACTTCGACGGTCGCAAGCCCGGCGGACGACCTTTCTGCCTGATTGACTATTTCCCGAAGAACTTCATAACCGTGATAGACGAAAGCCATGTCACAATTCCGCAGATTGGCGGCATGATAGGCGGAGACAGGTCGCGCAAGGAAAACCTTGTAAACTACGGATTTAGACTTCCTGCTGCAATCGATAACCGCCCACTTACATTGCCAGAATTCGAATCGATGGTTGACCGCGTAATATATGTAAGCGCAACGCCAGCCGACTACGAACTCAATAAAAGCGAGGGAATTATTGTCGAGCAAATCATCAGACCGACAGGACTTCTCGACCCTGTTATCGAAGTCAGACCGACAGAAAACCAGATTGACGACCTGATGGAAGAAATAAGAGTCCGTGCAGAAAGGGACGAAAGGATACTCGTAACCACACTCACCAAACGCATGGCGGAAGAACTTACCAAATACTTCCACAAGTACGGAATACGATGCGAATACATACACTCCGATGTGGAGACACTGGAACGCGTGCGCATACTTGCAGATCTGCGCAACGGACTTTTCGATGTGCTGATTGGCGTAAACCTTCTCCGCGAAGGACTTGACTTACCCGAAGTTTCTCTGGTGGCAATTATTGACGCCGACAAGGAAGGTTTTCTCCGTTCGGAACGCTCGCTGACACAGACGGCTGGTCGTGCCGCAAGAAACATAAACGGCAAGGTTATCATGTATGCCGACAAGATAACTGGCTCGATGCAACGCACAATAGACCAGACCAACTACCGCCGCGAAAAGCAGATGAAGTACAATACAGAGCACAACATCACGCCAAGGCAAATTGTAAAGTCAAGCAACACAAATGCCTTGAACGCATCGGTATCGAACTACGAAATTCCAGAAGAAAGCAACTATATGCTTGCCGCAGACCCAGTTGTACCATACATGAACGATACTGCCCTGCAAAAGGCAATCAAAAATTCGGAACGACTAATGGAAGCCGCCTCTGCTCGGCTCGATTTCCTTGAAGCGGCAAAGTATAGGGACGAAATGTTCGCCTATAAGAAAGAACTGGAAAGAAGAAAAGCTAACAAGTAGGCAACATTTTAATTACGAACGATTTAACGGGCACGACTGACCAACAAACAATACTTGTTAATAAAACTGAGAGAAAAAAAGCAAAAAAAGTATATTCGAAAATTGTAGTTAAAAAAAATTTAATACCTTTGCAGTTATTATTAATGACACAAAATAGATTTTGTATGAAAAGATTTAGTTTAGTGATAGTCATTTTGTTAGCGGTGCATTTCGTATTCGCACAAAACGCTCCTACTACAGTAACAAACAAGGATGCAATGACATACGGATTGAACTACATGAAGTCACAGTACCCGACAAGGGCAAATTTGTCCGTAAGTTCCTACGAACTTTTGAAGTCGGAAAACACAGGAAAGGACTGCTACCATGTATTCAACTTTGAAGAAGGCGGTTTTGTTATCGTATGTGCAGACTTAAGAGGAACTCCAATCCTTGGATATTCTGACGAAGGCAGCTTCGATTTTGAAAACGGTGCTCCTGCAACTCGCGAATGGATACAGCATTACATGCAGCAACTCGATGTAATTGAAGCAAAAAACATTGCTGTAACAGAAGAAAACATTGCAGCATGGAATCCAACAACCAAGCGTTCCAACACTCGCGGTGTTGATGCTTTGTTACAAACCAAGTGGAATCAAAGTTATCCATACAATATGTTGTGCCCGGAACACATACAGGGTGACCACGGACATACATATACTGGATGCGTTGCTACAGCAATGGCTCAGGTTATGAAATACTGGAACTACCCGCAACACGGTATAGGAAAAGTAGAATATTTCTGGGGAGCATGGGACACTATCAACCTTGCAGAAGCAACATACGACTGGGATAATATGCCAAATGTCTACAGCGCATTCGGAACCAACGCTTGGAGTGATGAACAAAAGCAGGCCGTTGCAACATTGATGTTCCACTGCGGTGTTTCAATAAACATGTCTTATGGATGGGAAGGTTCTGGAACACAGACATTTTATGTAGCTGACGCTTTAAGATACCATTTCGGCTACAGAAACGGTGTCAACTACAAATACAGAGACAATGGCGCTACTACAGAAGAAAATTTCGAACACTACTACGAAAACGACACTATATGGAGCAGAATGCTGATTGAAGACCTTGACATGCACCGTCCTCTTATTTATAGCGGTCATCCATCATCAGGTTCAGGACACGCCTGGGTTTGCGATGGCTACAGAACAAACAACGAAGGAACAACCGAATTCCACATGAACTGGGGATGGGGTGGTGCTAATGATGGCTACTACACAATTGACAACCTCAACACACATGCTGGCGCTAATGACGATGGTAGCAACAACTTCGTTTACGGACAGTGCGTAATTTTTAATGTTGCTGTTCCCGATTTGGATGAAGCTCCATACTGCATGAACAACCAAACTAGTGTTTACGAAGAAGAACACTGGAACATCAACGATGGTAGCTACTCTAACTTCTACAAGAAGAACACAAACTGCGACTGGTTAATCAAGATAAACGACTACCAAACAGACACAGTGTTGATGTATTTCAATTATTTTGAACTTGAAGCTGGTGATGAAGTAAAGATTTATGCTGGTGAAAATGCAAATGGTCAATTGCTCGGCACATACTATGACGGCAATGAACCAGTAGATACAATTAAGCATGTAGGAACACCATTGTATGTCCTCTTCACATCTGACGGAGAAAACCAGGCAAGAGGTTGGGAATTGCACTACGAAGCAATGAGATACCCATACACTATCACAACTTCAGTTGTTGGTACAGGCGGAACAGTTTCCCCAGAAGGATCAACACCTGTAATGAAAAATTCAACACTACCTATAGTAATGACACCTGCAGCTGGTTACTCAGTTAGCGAATTCACAATTGACGGTGTTCTTACCCTCAAGGGTGCTGGAATGGGTGAAGAAGTTGGATATACTTTCACAAACATAAAGAAGAACCACACCATCGAAGTAAAATTCGGTCCCGTATCGGTTGACAGCGAAACCGCTGATGGAATTTCAATTTACCCGAACCCCAATAACGGCAAGTTCAGCTTGAACCTCGGAGAAAACAATGCTGAATCGTACATACTTTACGACATGAGCGGCCGCGTTATTGAGGAAAGAAACATCAACGGTCAGTCTTCTGTAGATTTCGATATAAATATGGCAGCAGGCACATATTTCATCAAGGTTATCGGCGAAGACAAAGTCGCAGTTGAAAAGATTGTTATTGAATAATAATTCATACTCACAAAAAATAGGCTGGCCAAGGTCAGCCTATTTTTTTGACTTATGCACAACTAACTATTGGTAAATCATCAAATATTTTGACATACTTACATTCTTAAAAACTATCTTTGCAAAAAGGAAAATTGGTTATTCAAATGAATATTGCAGCAATCATACCGGCAAGGTACGCATCAACAAGGTTTCCCGGCAAACCTCTAATAAACATCAACGGCAAATCAATGGTTCACAATGTTTACACTCAAGCGTCAAAAGTCTTTGACACCGTTTATGTTGCAACAGATGACGAACGCATTGCCAAGGAAATCGAAAGTTTCGGAGGCAAATATGTAATGACATCAAAGAAGCATAAGAGCGGAACCGACAGATGCGCCGAAGCAATAATAAAGATTGAAGAAATCGAAGGGAAAGAATTTGATGTAGTCGTAAACATTCAAGGCGACGAACCGTTCATTAAGACTGAACAACTTGAAGACATAAAGAAATGTTTCAAGAAAAAGCGCACTGAAATAGCTACTCTTGTAAAACCAATAAACAACAAAGAGGATATTTTCAATCCCAACAAGCCAAAAGTCGTTATTAGCACCAACAATGAAGCAATATACTTCAGCCGTTCACCAATACCATATCTGCGTGGCCACAAGGAATCAACATGGATAACCAAACATCTGTATTACAAGCATATAGGATTATACGGCTACAAGAAAGATGTGCTTCTCGAAATCACAAAATTGGCTCAGACTCCTTTGGAAATAGCTGAAAGCCTGGAACAATTGCGATGGATTGAAAATGGATACAAGATAAAAGTCGCATTTACTGAACACGAAAGCATCAGCATAGACACGCCCAAAGACTTGGAAAGAATCAAGGAAGTAGGATTATTGTAGAAATGAAAATTGCTGTCAATACCAGACTGCTCATAAAAGGAAAACTTGAAGGAATCGGTTGGTTTACATACGAAACCTTAAAGCGCATTACTACGCAACACCCCGAACATCAGTTCTTTTTCATATTCGACAGGGAGTTCGACAAGGAGTTCGTCTTTTCTGACAATGTCACGCCAATAGTTCTCACTCCCCCTACCCGACATCCGTTTCTCTGGATACTTTGGTTTGAATACAGGATTCCGAAACTATTGAAAAAAATCGGAGCAGATATTTTCGTTTCAACAGACGGCTACATCTCGCTACGCACCAATATCCCACAAATAGATGTTATCCACGACATAAATTTTGTACATAATCCCCAACAACTGCCACGGCTTACAAGCTGGTACTACAATAAATATTTCGTAAAGTTTGCAAAAAAGGCTACCCACATCGGTACAGTTTCCGAATTCTCGAAGAACGACATCTGCAACACATACGGTATTGAGAAAGATAAAATTACTGTCTGCTATAATGGCTCAAACGAAAAATACAAGCCAATACAAGAAAGCGAGAAGTTGGAAATCAGAAACAAATACAGCAACGGAAAGAAATATTTTGTCTTTGTTGGTGCTTTAAGTCCACGCAAAAATGTTGACGGACTACTGCATTCTTTCGAGATTTTCAAGGAGAAATACGACTGCGACATAAACCTTGTAATTGTAGGCGGTTCCCTGCACAAGACCGAAGCGATAGAGAATGTATATTCCCAGATGAAACACAAGGACAGTGTTATTTTCACAGGGCGACTAGAAAACGATGAATTGTGCAAAGTTATGGCCGCATCAGAATGTCTGACATACATTCCTCATTTCGAAGGGTTTGGAATTCCATTATTGGAAGCCATGTATGCCGAAACTGCAATAATCAGCGGAAACTCCACATCGTTGCCTGAAGTAGTAGGCGAAGCTGCACTATTATGCTCTTCGACAGACTACGAAAAAGTTGCCGAAAATATGCACCTTATTTGCACAAATGATGAGTTAAGGAAATCGCTAATTGAAAAAGGCAAGTTGCAACGCGAAAAATTTTCATGGCAACAAACTGCAGAACGACTTTGGAATTGCATTGAAGATGCTATAAAATAGGTAATTATGCTAAAACCATTTTTTAAGGAAAATACCATTGAGGCTGGTTGCGACGAAGCAGGTCGAGGCTGTCTGGCTGGACCAGTATATGCAGCAGCTGTCATTCTACCACCTGACTACAAAAACGATATGCTCAATGATTCCAAACAACTTTCGGAAAAGAAACGCGATGAACTGAGATTGGAAATTGAGCGCGATGCCATATCGTTCTGCGTGGCATCAATGGACAACAACGAAATTGACCAGATAAACATCCTGAAAGCATCGATATTATCAATGCACAAGGCTGTCTCTGGATTGAAAGTAACACCGCAACTACTTCTTATTGACGGGAATAAATTCATTCCATACGAAAACATACCTCACAAATGCATAGTAAAAGGCGATGCTACCTATATGTCAATTGCGGCTGCATCAATACTAGCCAAAACATACAGGGATGAATTTATGTACCACATTGCCAAAGAATTTCCCGAATATCACTGGGAACAAAACAAGGGCTACCCGACAAAATCGCACCGAAAGGCGATTGAAGAACACGGAGTAACTAAATATCACCGACTTACATATAGACTTACAGACACTCAATTAAGTTTGTTCCAGTAGCTACAAAACGAAATAAATTTTAAATTTGCAAAAAATTATCACGATATGAAAAAGTTAGCAGTCATACTTATGCTTATTGCCTACAGCGCTTTTGCAATTGCTCAGGCTGAAGTCCACAAACCAAACGATCCAAATTTCTCAATGAAATGCAAGACCGGTCAGTACCTCAAATATACGATAACCTCCAAAGAAAGCCCATATACGGTAATTGTTAATGGCATAAAGGGAGATACTGAAAATGTCAAAAAAATTGAAATTCCAGAAACTGTACATTACAGAAATGTCGACTTTGCCATAACAGCTATCAACAAAGAAGCATTTTCTGGCATTAGCACATTAACATCTGTAATTATTCCCAAAACAGTAAAAACAATAAGGACAGGAGCATTCAAGGACTGTTCCGGACTGAAATCAATAAAGATTGGTGGAATAATTGAACAATGCGGAGAAAATGCATTCACGGGAACTGCCATAACAAAGCCGATTTACACCGGCAAAAACCTTGTTTACTACCCATCAAACATGTCCGAATACAAAATCAACGAAGGCACAGAATATATACTTGAATATGCATTTTGCGACTGCAAGGATTTGACATCAATCTTAATTCCAGCATCAGTAAAAAAAGTTTATGCAAACTCGTTTGCAAACTGCAATAAGGTAGAAAATATAGCTGTCGCAGAAGGAAACAAGACTTTTGACAGTCGCAATAACTGCAATGCAATTATCCTTACCGACGAAAACAAAATCATTAGAGGATGTAAAAATTCCACCATCCCCAATGGAATAAAGACCATAGCAAGAATCGCTTTTGCCAATACCGGCATTAATAAAATAGAAATCCCCAATTCAGTAACCACAATCGAAGATTCTGCATTCTATAACTGCGAACTTTCTACAATTACGATTCCCGAATCAGTAAAGGGAATCGGTGCAAGCGCATTTATAAAAAACAATAAGTTAGCGGTTATTAATTTCAATGCAACCAACTGCAATCCACTGAATAAAGACTATCCAGCATTCGAACAATGTCAGTCTCTTACATCAGTAAACTTTGGCGACAATGTTGAAATTGTACCTGCTTTCTCGTTTATGAACTGCGGAGAACTAAGATATGTAACTTTATCAAACTCTGTAAAAGAAATCGGGGAGAAAGCATTCTTTGAATGCAAAATGCTGTCATACCTCGAACTGACAAACTCCGTAGAGAAAATTGGTATACAAGCATTTTATGAATCAGGCATTTCGGAACCTGTGCATTCCGACTACCTATTTGCATATTTCCCAGCCGACTATGCTACCGAATACACAATTCCTGATGGAATAAAAACAATCGCCAAATGGGCATTTCACTATGCAGACAACTTAAAATCGGTTACTATACCTAACAGTGTAACAAAAATCGAAGAATTTGCATTTTCAGAATGCAAAGATTTGGAAACCGTTGTAATGTCAAACTCTCTTGAAACAATGGAACTTGGCGCTTTCAGGTACAGCCAAAAACTAAAAAAAATAAACATTCCCCAATCATTAAAAACAATTGACATAGAAGTTTTTATGGGATGTGCTAGCTTGGAAAACCTTGTTATCCCCAATTCTGTAACCGACATCAAGAAACAAGCATTCTACGATTCGGGAATAAAATACATAACTCTGCCGGAATCACTCAATAGCATTTATGTAACAGCACTACGCGAATGTATGAACTTAAAGTACATATACATTCCCAAAGGTAGCCTAGCGCATTTCAAAAAGATAATGGAACCTGAATTTCACAGCAAACTGAAGGAAAAATAAGAATACCAGTCATCGTCATGCTGAACTCGTTTCTGCATCTGATGACATTATGTAAAGAACAGATAAAAAATGGAAGTTAGGCTACTTCCATTTTTTATTTATTGAAGTCAAATGCTCGGTTGAGTGTGCAATTTTTTTCATAAATTTGCGTTTCCAAAATTGATTGCTGTAGATAATTGACATGAAAAAGTTGCTGATGCTAATTATATGTGCATTTGCCGTAACTCTGGCGATGTCGCAAAACTATGCATTCACATTTTCGGATAAAAACTATGGCACTCGCATCGATTTTAAACTCAACAAATACAGCACCAAGCAAACCACAACCGCAACTGGAACTTTCTCAAGTATTGACATCGATAAAAATACCGTCCTTGAAAAGAAAGGATGGCCGGAATTGCCGTTTGTCAGCACAACAATCAGCGTCAACAATGGCGACAAAATTTCAATTGACACAAGCAAATCCGAGTTCCACGACATACAACTAGATTTTCCAATAATTCCATCGCGAGGAACAATTTATCGCCACCAAAATCCTGATTCAATTCCATACATAACATACACAGGGTCCATAACAGATTGCTTTTTTCCGGAAACAAACATTATAGTTGATGAACCGTTTAACTTTCGTACAGAGAAAAAAGTAAACATCAGGATATTTCCGTTTCAATACAATGCAGTGACAAAGACTTTGCGGATATTCGACAAAATTTCACTAAACATTGTACAAAAAAAACAACGAATAACCCAACAACTACCAAATTACGACTTCGGCGACATACTTGTACTCATGCCTGAAAGATATGACAGTGCTATTGAACCTTACATTAGGTGGAAACGCGAAATGGGCTTCAATGTAATATTGCAACATTGCGATTCTGCAGAGAATGTCAGTTCGAGAATTGCTCAGGCCTATAGCCAGAATCCAAATTTGCTATTTGTACAGATTGTCGGCGACTGGAACGACATACAATCGGAAGAACTTGGCACCGAAACATGCTACGACTGCCCTACCGACCCAGCACTTGGCTGCGTAGCGGGCAATGACAATTATCCTGACATTGCTATCAGTAGATTTTCTTGTTCCAATGCAGAAGAACTTGCCATACAAGTGCAAAAAAGCATCAACTACGAGAAAAATCCGAACAAATACAACAACTGGTACGATAAATTCATCGGAATTGGTTCGAGCGAAGGTCCCGGCGATGACAACGAACTCGACTACGAACATATAATGAAAATCTACAACAATAAACTGTCAAACTTCACATACAATATTCATTCTCAGCACTATGATGCAGAAACCAATGTTTCGTCGAATGCTTTGGCATCTAGCATAAATGTTGGGGCATCAAGCATTGCTTATTGCGGACACGGTAGTGGTTCATATTGGCTGACAGGAAGTTATGGCGGTTCAAGTGTATCAGCAAGCAGTAATGGTGAAAAACTGCCGTTCGTTGTTTCTGTAGCCTGCCGAAACGGTGCATTCCACAGTGAGGATTGTTTTGCTGAAAAATGGCTGAAAGCAAAATTTGGAGGGGCAGTTGCAACCCTCATGTCGAGCATAAACCAGCCTTGGAATCCGCCAATGCGCGGACAGGACTACTTCTATGACATTCTATCGGGTGGCTACAACTACGACAACGATTCAACATGCAATGGTATCAACACAAACGAACAACGCACCCGTTGGGGCTCAATCGTACTCAACGCCTTCTACCTAATGCTTTGCGAATCGGCACAAAATAGCGACATCGAAACCATAAAGACATGGACTAGTTTCGGAGATGCTTCGTTGCAACTACGCACCCAAACTCCAGAAAAAATAGAATCATCGGCTAATTTCGCAATCTGTGGAAACACATACAGCACAACCATAACAACAAATGGCACGCCTGTGAGAAACGCACTAGTTTGCATATCGCAGGACGGCAACTACTACAAGGGATTTACCAATTCACGGGGCATCGCAAACATAGGTCACAACCTGCACGAAGGAAAGGCTTTGCTTGTCGTCACCGCATTCAATACCACGACAATATACGACAGCATTCCCGTAATAGAATCGGGAAAACCATACATCGAAATAAGCGAAGTTACACCGCAATCAATAAGTGCGGGAACAAGCACAAACATGACAATAAGCCTAATGAATCTTGGCGACACCCAATCGGACAGCATTAGAATGAGAATCTTATGCGATGATGAACTCATTGAAATTCATACGGATTCTGCATTATATGCACCATTGCCATCAAACTGCACAGCAGAAAACAATAGTTTTGACATTAGCATCTCAAACGGAACTGCATACGGACACAGGTTCAATTTTACTGCAACAATAGAATACAACGACACCACAATAGAAAGATTTTTCTCAATATCACAAAACGGACAAGATTGCTATGCGCCTGACATCTTTACCGCACAATACACTAATGATAGTTGCAGATTGACTTGGAACGACTTAACCATTAAAAGATTCACAATATACGATGACTTTGATGACACCGACATCTATCCTCCGTTTACAATAAATCCGGAAGGAAATGAAGGCTGGACATACATTGATGGTGACGATTCGCCAACTGGAACAATTTCGGGATATACATTCATGAACAATCGTGAAAAAATGGCATTCATTGCCTTATGTCCAGAAAAAGTTTATTCGGAAGAATCAAACCTCGGATCATTGATACACCCGCATTCGGGAAAACAATTCCTTGCAAGCATAAGAAGCGCAGCATTGACAACGAACGACTGGATTTTCAGCAGGGAACTCGACTTCATAGGCGATTTCGAATTTTCATTTTATGCACGAGGAAGCCACCAATCAAACTACTGGGAAACGATGGAAGTTTACTATGCGACTGCGGACACCATGATAAGGCTTGATTCGTGCTTAGTACGAGGTTCTGCCGACCCAGACAACTGGACACTCAAAACATATTCCGTCCCTGACTCTGCCAAACATGTTGCTATAAGAAACTTATCTCACAACAAGAATTTCCTTTGCATCGATGACATAAAAATATCAGGCTACAGGATATACCCGACAGAACCAGTAAGCATATACAACAACGAAATCCTAATCGAATCTGGCATTTCGGAAAATACATACGAAATATCCGAGCTTGAAAACGGGGAACATTGCTTTTCGATTCGTCCGGACTGCAACACCAACCTTTACACCGACACAATCATTTGCCTTACAATTGTTCACGAACCTTGCGAAGCTCCCGAAAATGCTATCTGCTACATAACAACTTATACCGATTCAATTGTATGGTCGCCAGTTCCCAACGCAATATCATACAACATATACGAATCGGGGCAACTTATCGGAAACACAACTGATACTACATTTGTAACATCGTCGACAATCATACCCGAAGGCAACTATTATACGATTTCGAGCGTATGCAGCCATGGAGAATCAGAATCTGCTGAGGTAAATACAATACTTGTTGAGAACGACAATATAGTCAACGATTTGACAAGAATATTCCCCAATCCATCAGATGGGAACTTCATAGTAGAATATTACGGGAACGAAGCCCAATACACTATAAGTAACATCTGCGGAAAGGATATTGCACAAGGGAAACTTTCATACGGCCAGAACGAGTTAACATTGCAGGGTTTTCCTAACGGAATGTACATTATCAGCATTTGTTCTGGCAACATGACACACAAACACAAGATTATCAAGCAATAGCCGAATGAAAGGAATATCCAATAAACCAGCACTATCGGTAACTAACAAGGAAATCTGGCAAATTTCCTACCCCATTATATTCGGCAACCTAGCCCAAACCATAATGGTGTTCGTAAACACCGTTTTCATCGGTCATGTTGGAAACATAGAACTCGGTGCTGTAATGCTTGCGGGAATATACTACTTGGTTTTCACGGCATTGGCTATGGGATTTGCCATCGGTGTACAAATCATAATTGCCAGACGATTCGGAGAACAAAACTACAAGCAGATTGGCGTTGTGTTTGAACACGGATTGCTTTTTACTACAATTCTGGGCGTAACGCTCTGGGTAATAATGCACTTCTTTTCCGACATTCTGCTCGACCTAATTATTGATTCTCCGAATGTATATGAGGCTGCTGTCGAGTTCACCAACTACAGACACTACGGAATTGTAATCGTTTGCATAAACTATCTGTTCAGGTCGCTGTACATAGGTCTGTCGAACACCAAAATAATCACCTACACTACCATATTAATGGCAGCCGTGAACATTTTTCTCGACTACTCACTGATATTCGGCAACTTGGGTTTTCCCGAAATGGGCATAAGGGGTGCTGGACTTTCATCGGTATGCGCAGAACTGTCGGCTTTGCTGCTTTTCGTTTTCCACACGTTAAAAATGATTCCATTCCGTAAATATGCCCTGTTCGAGTTCGGAAAAATAGAATTACCACTCTTAAATTCCGTATTAAAATTAGCATTCCCAACTATGCTTCAACGACTTATGTCGTTCGGACTTTGGTTTGTCTTCTTCGCAATGATAGAGCATACCGGCGAAATGCAAATTGCAGTGTCGGGCATAGTTAGAAGCGTATATATGCTGGTGACAATTCCAGTTTTTGCCTTCAGCGCCACATCAAACACGCTTACCAGCCGACTTATAGGTGCCGATAAACAAGAGGAGATTCCACGCACATTGATAAAAATAGCCAAGATGAGCATTGCTACGATTATTCCGCTTGTAGTAATATGCGTTTGCGCACCACAATACATTGCAAGAATTTACACCGATGACATTATTTTGGCCGCCAACTCGGCAAGCACCATTTATGTTATCCTCGTTGCTACACTCGTACTTGCGCCTGCCATGATATACTTCGAGTTCATTTCGGGAACTGGACATACGCTTTCGGCTCTGCTTCTTGAAGCCTGTGTGCTTGTTTTGTATGTAGTATATCTTTATCTAAGTTCAAGTGTATGGAACCTCAGCATCGAATGGATATGGTGTACCGAAGTTCTATACGGAACGCTTCTCCTAATTACATCTGTAGCCTACATGAAGATTGCCAAGTGGAGAAAATAAAAAAGCGCATTCCAATAGGAACGCGCTTATAGAAACAAACAAAAAATTACCTATTCAATAATAACAGCAAGGAACTCAACATCCTCGGCTGTCATATTTGCGATGCTGTGACGAGCACCACCGCCAGTAAAGACAGCATCGCCAGCATGTAAGATTTCTGTTTTGCCATTATCAGTAACAGTAGCTTCGCCTTTCAGTATGTAGTACAACTCAGCATCATCCACATGGGCATGTTCGCCAATGCTACTTCCCGATGGCAAAACAACACGCGCCACCATTCGCCCCATGCCAAGCATCTCCGATGCATTGACCATCATGTTCTTGTAGATTTTTGCGTTTCCACCAGCAACATTTTCAGCTACAACAACCTCGGCATCATCTTTCCTTCTAATCATACTAATAGTACAGGTTTATAGTTTTCAAACGCAGATACTTGTTTATTGACAACAAAGTTGCAAAAACACAAAGCAAAACACCAATGACGGCAACTGCAACAAAAAGCAATGCAATTACCAACGGGTCAATTGTTCCGATAAGGTCGCCCAACTGAGCATTTGCAAAATATATTATCGTATAGAGCAGCGCTATTGCAATCAGCGAACTGATAAGTCCCTGCAATGCTCCAGAAGCAATGAATGGTCGGCGTATAAAGTTTTTCTTTGCACCAACCAACTTCATCGTATTGATAATAAAACGCTTGGAATATATCTGCAAACGAATTGTGTTGTTAAGCAATGCAAATGAAATCAAGAAGAACAATGCGCTAAGAGCCAAAAGGATTACACTGACTTTACGAATATTGTCATTGATAAGGTTAACAAGGTTCTGCTGATACGAAACCTCGTTTACAATGCCTGACTTCGACATGAAAAAGTTTTCAAGCTTAGCAATGCTGTCGGGACTTGCATAATCGGAGTTCAGATATACATTAATTGTTGGTGACAATGGATTGTATCCCAATGTCTCAATAAAATCCTCACCCAATTCCTCCTGAAGTTGCTTGGCTGCATCCTCCTTGGTAATGTACTCGGTGGACTTTATGAAATCGTGTGTATCTAAAGTCTTCTGGAACTGCTTAATGTCTGGTTCGGCCACATCATTGTTAATAATCAGCGAAAAGCAAAGGTTTTCCTTCACATAATCCGACATTTGCTTTGCATTCAGCACCAATAGTCCAACGATACCCAATAGTAACAAAACAAGCGAGATGCTTACCACCGAAGTAAGGTAAGCACCTCTAATTTTTGTTTTAATGTTCGATTTTTTCATTACCTATTTATTATAAGCTTGCTGACACCAGTATTTCCGTCCTTGTATATTATTCTGACAAAATATGTAGCATCAACCATAGCCGCAACATTCAAAGTAATTGCCTCATCGTTAAGTTTAATGTCCTGAACCAACTTTCCTGTGATGTCGTAAACCTGAACAGCACACATCTCTCCATTTGCGGAAACTATGTTCACATAGTCGCTTGCCGGATTAGGATATATGCTTGCAACAGGAACTGACATTTCATTGACATAACCGCCTTCAAGGAAATTGATTACGATTGTATCGGAAGCATAGCATTCTCCAGTTGCTACGCGTACCCAGAATGTATGAGGACCTACACCATAATCTTCACCAGAAATTGTCAATCTTGGACCAGTAAATCCAGTATTCCAAACATACTCATCAAATACTGATGGAACTGATAATTCAACATCTGAATCAACAGAAGCACTAAAATCATCACCAAGGTCAATTACAATTTCGTCGCCAATGGTAATATTTACGCCTGCAGATGTTGTACAGCCATAACCGTCACCATCGACAGTAACCATATAGTATCCGTTCATACCAACAGTAATTGAGTGTGATATGTCGGTTGTACTCCACACATACTCGGCAGCACCAACGCCAGCGTCAAGAACAAACTCGCCACAAGTAACAATTGGTGTTGTATCGAAAGCAATGTCAAAATAATCGTGATAGGTAACGATTACAGTATCACGAGCTACGCAATTACCATGAGCAGAATCGGAAACCTCAAGAATATAAGTTCCACCAAGATTTACTGTAAGTGTTGGCTGATATCCGAAAGTTCCATAGTTCCATGAATAATGTGCATATTCTTCGTCACCCTGAGGTCCGAGAAGTATAGATTCGCCACGGCATGGGTGACGGTCAGGACCGAGAGTCATATCAGGTGCGTTATTAACAGTCAACATAGCCATATTGGTTCTTGCCTCAGCACAAGCATTAGATGCGATGCAGTAGAAAACACCGTCGTTGTTGCGTGTTACATGGTCAATATGCAAGCTGTCAGTTGTCTGTCCAGAGATTGCAGTACCATTGTTGTACCACTGGTAATGAATGCCATCACCATCTGCTCTCATCCTAAGAGCATATTCTTCGCCTTCGCAGATTGCCATAGAAGCAGGAGTTGGCTGCCATGTGATTACTGGTGTAGTACCAACGGTTACTGTAACAGTATCGGAATATGCTGACGGGCAACCGTATCCACTACGAACGATGCACCAGTATTCACCTCCATATTCAGGAGCAATTGTTGGTGCATAATATGGATTGTTTGTTGAAACAAACTCGCCATTTCTATACCATGCATATGACAAATCATTACCTTCGGCAGAAAGTGAAAGTGTAAGGCTTCCGTCAGGAGCACATACATCAAGATCCTGTGGCTGTTCGAGGATTGTCGGCGATACTATTACGCTTATCAAAATTTGAACTGCGCTATTTGTTCCACACGGATTTGTAACATCGCAAACATAGCGACCAGCTTCATCATCCTGCAAATCGGCAAAACGCAAATATGGTTCTGTAGAAAGTATATCAGCCTCGCCCTGTCTGTGCCATGCAAAAGTTATTCCTTCTGCCTCGAAATCATCTGCATCAAGAAGAGTAGAGCCCTGATATACGCGGTCTGCAATACTTATAGTTGTATCAATGTTGGAACATAAAGAATAGTTCTCCGGCAGACTAGGATATACGACTATTTCCTGAGTAATATGCATATATACTGTATCTGTTCGTACAGAACCGCATTCGTTTGTCGCCAAACAATAATAATAACGCTCATGACTAGCCGATGCTGGATTTGCCATCAAAGTGCTTGTATGTACACCAGTAGTATTCTCTGTTGTAATATCAGTAAAATCAAGTCCTTCGCCATTGCTATTCAACCATGTATATTGTATAGGTTCAACACCCGTAATCTTTGCATATAGCTGAGCAGCCTCACCTTCGCATACAGAAACATCAACTGGCTGTGATTCTACTGTCGCTGGCATCTTTACTATTGCCTGTGCGCTATTGCTACGAACAGTTCCACAACCATTTGTAAATTCGCAGTAATATTCGCCCATGTGTGCCGAATCCATTGCAAAAGTTATAATATTAGAAATTTCACCTTCTACTGGAACACCATCAAGATACCACTGGTAAGTAATTGTATCTGTAGGATAGTCAGTAGTTGCATCGGCATAAAGGTTGACTTCAACACCTGCACAAACCGTTTCAGGCATTGGGTTTCCAACAATATTCGGCATTTCGCTTACGATTGTTCCGACATTTATAGATGTTACAGTTGCACACATATTCGATACCTGAACATTAAAGGTGTTCGAATACAATTCAGGATCATGTTCTGCCTGTGCAATTGTAAGTGTATCATTTGTATCAGAATGGTTTACTGCAGGATAAGGAGCTCCATCGTAATACCACTGGTACTGCAAATTCGTACCGGTTGCCTGCACTACAAAATGCAAGTCATCGCCAGCACATATACCAGCACTACGCGGTTGTGATACAATACGAGGCAATTCGTTTACAGCAAACACGAATGAGTTTTCGACTTCACCGCAAACATTTTGAGCGACAAATGTATATTCACCCGCATTTGCAGGAGCTGCACTCATAATAGTATAAGAACTACCCTGTGAAATGCGTTCGCCACCAAAATACCAATTTTGAATCTGATAGTTTGCCACATCGGCAACCATATCGACACGCTCGCCTTCACACACCTCCGCTACTGCAGAAATCCCTATTATTGTAGGCACGCCTTCAACAACACTTACTTCTATTACTGGAGACTTCCTCGTATTCGAGAATGTCATTCCAAAGAAAATCATACAATAGTAATAGCCTGCATTAGACTGGACTACACTATCAAAAGGCAAAGTGCTTTGGGTTGCACCTGCAACTTCCGTCCAACCATCATCATTTTGTGTTAACGGAACTGAACTATAATACCACTGATAATGGAAATTGGTTATGTCACCAAGGGTATCTGTAACATAAACTTTAATACTTTCATCTGCTCCTACACAAAATGTAGACGCTCTACCACTTGTTGTAATAACAAGATTCAGCGGACCCGCAAATGAAAATGTAGCCGTCAATACAAACATTGCAGCCACCCAAAATTTGATAAATTTACTTGTCATATTCAAATTATTTAATTTCACAAAGTTAAGAAAAAAAGTTATCACTAGTTAAAAAATTTAACAAAATCATCAAATCTCAGGTTCGACACTCCCCATCCTGACAATTTCAGGCTCATCGCCAGTACAATCAATTACCGTTGACGCATACAAACCACCAAAACCACCGTCAATCACAGCATCCACTCTGTTCTTGTAGTCCTCGTATATGAGTTCAGGGTCGGTGGGGTACTCCATTATGTCATCATCAATGCGCAAAGATGTCGTAAGTATCGGATTTCCAAGCATTCTGACTATTTCGACAATAATTTTGCTTGCTGGGACACGAATACCGACGGTCTTCCTGTTCTGTTTCAGAATCTTTGGCACATTGTTGTTTGCCTCAAGGATGAAGGTAAAAGGACCTGGCAGATTGCGCTTCATCATCTTGAAAATCGAATTGTCGATTGGCTTAGTATAATCGGAAAGATGGCTCAAGTCGGCACAAATAAACGAGAAGTTAGCCTTTTCGACCTTTATACCTTTCAATTGAGCCACTCGTTCCACCGCCTTGGGCTTGGTAATGTCGCATCCCATTCCGTAAACGGTATCGGTAGGATAAATTATCACTCCGCCCTTTTGCAGAATTTCTACAGCTTGCCTAACCGTTCGCTCGGCTGGGTTGTCGGGATGTATCCTGATAAGAACCGACATTATTTGTTCAGTTTGTGATAATCTTCAAGGAATTTCTGCAAACCTGCATCGGTAAGCGGGTGCTTCAAAAGTCCAAGTATTGCATTGAGCGGACATGTTGCCACATCAGCGCCCATCTGCATACTGCCGATAATGTGCATTGTGTGGCGAATTGATGCAGCAAGAACCTGCGTCTTAAAGCCATAACGCTGATACATTTCAACAATGTCGCCAATGAGTTGCAAACCATCGGTGCAGTTGTCATCCAAACGACCAATAAAAGGAGAAACGTATGTAGCACCAGCCTTTGCAGCCAGCAATGCCTGACCAACGCTGAATACCAAGGTGCAGTTTGTACGGATTCCCTTCGACGAGAAATACTTTATAGCCTTGATTCCATCCTTAATAATCGGAACTTTGACGACAATCTGAGGATGCAATGCTGCAAGCTCTTCTCCTTCGCGGATTATGCCTTCGTAGTCGGTTGAAATAACTTCGGCACTTACATCACCATCAACAATTTCACATATCTTAAGATAGTGGTTCATAATGTTTTCCTTGCCGGCAATTCCTTCCTTTGCCATCAACGAAGGATTAGTGGTTACACCATCGAGAACGCCCAATGCCTGAGCTTCCTTTATCTGCTCCAAATTTGCAGTATCAATAAAAAACTTCATAAGCAACAATAATTTTATTTAAGCGACAAAATTACATATTTTTTGCTTGTTGTGAACATCATTTTTCAATTATAACAACCGAGTTTTCAACAATTAGATATATGAAAAGTTGCTCGATTATTAATTTTTGAATCTTTCAATTATTGAATTTTCAAATCAACAAACCGCCTTAACGAAATTTGTTGTAATTTTGCGCGCTTATTTTTTAACACGATGGAAGACATTAGAAACATAGCTATCATTGCACATGTTGACCACGGCAAAACAACATTGGTTGACAGAATTCTATATCAGGGAAAACTTTTCAGGGACAACCAGAAGGTTGGCGAACTGATTCTCGACAGCAACGAACTGGAACGCGAAAGAGGCATTACAATCCTATCGAAGAATGTTTCGGTAAGATACAAAGGAACAAAAATAAACATCATAGATACCCCAGGTCACTCCGACTTTGGTGGCGAAGTGGAACGCGTTCTTAATATGGCCGATGGCGTACTTCTAATCGTTGACGCATTCGAAGGGCCTATGCCACAGACTCGCTTCGTGCTGCAAAAGGCGTTGGAACTTAAGTTGAAACCAATCGTAGTCGTAAACAAGGTTGACAAGCCGAACTGCAATCCAGAAGAAACCGTTGAAAAGGTTTTCGAACTGATGTGCAGTCTCGATGCCGACGACGACCAGCTTGACTTCCCAGTTGTTTATGGTTCGGCAAAGCAAGGATGGATGGGTCCGGATTTCAAGACTCCGACCAATGATGTTTCACATCTTCTAGATGTCATTCTCGATACAATCAAACCACAAGAATATCCCGAAGGTTCGCTACAAATGCGAATCACAAGCCTCGACTACTCATCATACACTGGTCGTATTGCTATCGGCAAGGTAACACGCGGAAGCATCAAGGCAGGCGACGTTGTATCAGTAGCAAAGGGCGATGGTTCAATAATAAAGGCAACTATCAAGGAATTGTACCGCTTCGAGGGTTTGGCAAAAGAAAAGACCAAGGAACCAGTATTTGCTGGTGAAATATGTGCACTGCTCGGACTTGAATCGTTCGACATCGGCGATACCGTATGCGACAACCTCGAACCCGAGCCGCTTAGCACCATAAAGGTCGACGAGCCGACAATGAGTATGCTTTTTGCAAGCAACGACTCGCCTTTCTTCGGACGCGAAGGCAAATATGTTACATCGCGTCAACTAAGAGACCGTCTTTACAAGGAAACAGAAAAGAACCTCGCACTGCGCGTTGAAGATACCGATTCGGCAGACAAATTCACAGTTTATGGTCGAGGCATCCTGCACTTGTCAATTCTTGTGGAAACCATGCGTCGTGAAGGTTTTGAACTCCAGCTCGGACAACCGCGCGTTATCATCAAGGAAATCAACGGACAGAAATGCGAACCAATCGAAGAACTTTCGATACAGGTTCCAGATGACTTTGCTGGTAAGGTTATCGAAATCGTTACTCAGCGTAAGGGCGAAATCGTAAACATCGAAAGCCGCAACGACCGTAGCAACTTGGATTTCCGCATCCCATCGCGCGGACTTATCGGTATGAGAAATGTTCTGCTCACCGCCACCGAAGGCGAAGCCGTAATGTCGCACCGCTTCGATGCTTTCGAGCCATGGAAGGGCGAACTCGGCATACGCCGTAACGGTTCGCTTATCGCAATAGAAACAGGACAGGCAATCCCCTACTCCATCGACAAGTTGCAAGACAGAGGCAAATTTTTCATCTACCCGGGCGAAGAAGTATACGAAGGTCAGATTATAGGTGAAAACACCCGCTACAACGACATTGGCGTAAATGTAACCAAGACAAAAAAGTTGTCGAATGTGCGTGCCGCTGGTTCCGATGAAAAGGTTCAAATAGCACCACCAGTACGTTTCTCCCTCGAAGAAGCCATGGAATACATCAACGAGGACGAGATGATTGAAATCACTCCGAAATCGATGCGACTAAGAAAGATTATCCTTAACCAACTTGAACGCAAACGCGCAGCAAGGGAAAAGGGAATTGAAGAAGAATAGAACAGAAGTTATTTCTGGTTTCTAATTTCTGGTTTCTTGTTGTTTGAAATGGGTTGATGTTGTTTGATAATTCGATAATTTGATAATTCAATGATAAAAAAACGGAATGTCATCCTGAACTTGTTTCAGGATCTGATTCCGTTTTTCTATGTCATTATCCCATCACTTCCGTAACCGATGATTTAACAGCATCAGCAACTATTTGCATTTGCTCGTCGGTAAGGTCGTAATATACAGGAAGGCTTATTTCACACTTGTAGTTGTCGTATGCTTGCGGATAATCGGACATCTTATAGCCCAATCCACTATAGAACGAAAGCAAGGGCAACGGCTGGAAATGCACATTCACAGACACTTCCTTGCCATTAATCCTACGGATTATCTCGTTGCGCTGTTCTTCGCTAGCATCTTTTACCCGAAGTGTATATACATGGTACGATGTACGCTTATCCACAGTTTCGTATACAGGCAAAACAAACCTTGAATCGTCCTTGAACTGCGAAGTGTAAAAATCAAAAATTTTCTTCCTCTTCACAAGCGTATCTTCATCGTAACGAGCAAGTTCCACAAGTCCCATCGATGCCATGATGTCCGTCATATTCATCTTGAAGCCTGCTGTAATCACATCGTACTTCCAATTACCTTTTGTCTTTGCAAGCGCATCCTTGTTTTGTCCATGCAACGAAAGCACACACAGGAACTTATATATCTCTTCATTGTCAAATGGTTCTGGCAGATTAAATATCACAGCGCCACCTTCGGCTGTTGTCAAATTCTTGACCGCGTGGAACGAAAATACAGTAACATCTGTCATCGAACCAGTATGTTTGCCCTTGTACAACGCACCAATCGAGTGCGACGAGTCGGCAAGAACCATAATCCTGCCAAGTTGCTTTTGGATTTCGTTGTTTGGTGAAAACTTGCGCCTTATACCATCTTCGTTCACCAGCGACATAATCTCGTCATAATCACATGGCATACCAGCAATATCAACGGGCATAATGACCTTTGTGCGACTGGTAATTGCAGAACGAATTTTTTCAACATTAATGTCAAAGTCATCGGCATTTACATCCACCATCACAGGTTTCGCTCCACAATGCACAACCACATTGGCAGTAGCGCAATAAGTGTATGCGGGAACAATAACTTCATCGCCCTCACGAACACCGAACCAGCGCAACGCAATTTCCAGTCCTGCCGTAGCCGAATTGACACAAAGCGTTGATTTTCCGCCAGTATATTCTGTTAGGCGTTTCTCGAAAAGTTTTGTCTTGGGACCGGTTGTTATCCATCCCGATTTAAGAGTGTCAACAACTTCTGCGATAATTTTATCGTCAATGCGTGGTGGTGAAAAAGGTATCATTTAATTCTAAATTTTATCCAAAAAACAAATATGCAATAAAAATTGCAGCTATGATTCCGGCAAGATCGGCAATAAGTCCTGCAACAACCGCATAGCGAGTCTGGCGTATTCCAACCGAACCGAAATAAACAGCCAAAATATAGAAAGTGGTGTCGGTAGCACCTTGGAAAGTACATGCCAATCGGCCGACAAACGAATCGGCGCCGTGAACATTCATAGCATCTACCATAAGTCCGCGAGCACCGCTGCCACTTAAAGGTTTCATAAAGGCAACAGGCAGAGCATCAACGAAATCTGTTGGCAAACCGCACTTGTCGAGACACCATGCAAATCCTGCCATCAGCGCTTCCATTGCACCAGATGCACGGAACACGCCAATTGCAACAAGTATGGCAATAAGGAAAGGTATTATCTTTATGGCGGTATGGAAACCATCCTTTGCTCCCTCGATAAAAGCATCGTAAACATTAACTTTATGCTTGAGCGCCAAGATTATAAAGCCAACAATCAACGAAAAAAGTATCACATTTGACACCATTGATGCCACTGTTCCCTGCGATTCCGCCGATAGCAAGGTAAATCCCCATATTGCAAGCGAAAGCAAAAGTGTCAATCCGCCAAGATAAAGCAGGATTTCCTTTTGGAAAAGGTTTATTTTCTGCCACAACGACACTGCAATTATTCCGACCAGCGTACTTACAAAGGTACTTAACAAAATAGGTAGGAAAATGTCGGATGGATCGGCAGCACCAAGTTGCGCACGATAAACCATTATACTTATTGGAATTATGGTAAGTCCCGATGTGTTAAGCACAAGAAACATTATCATCGAGTTGGATGCGCGGTCCTTGTCGGAATTCAAATCCTGCAGTTCCTTCATTGCCTTGAGGCCCAGTGGCGTTGCTGCATTGTCGAGACCGAGCATATTGGCTGCAATGTTCATCACCATTGAACCATGTACTGGATGATTCTTTGGAATATCAGGAAAAAGTTTGTTGAACAGTGGAGAAATTCCTTTCGACAACAAGTTTACGGCACCGCCTTTCTCTCCTACTTTCATTATTCCAAGCCACAAAGTCATCACCCCAGTAAGTCCCAGAGAAAGTTCAAAACCTAGTTTTGCCATGTCAAATGTACTGCCGACCATAGCGGGGAACACCTCCATGTCGCCGAAAAACACAGCCTTCACGACAGCCACTATGAAGGCAATTAGGAAAAACGCTATCCAAATGTAATTCAGAACCATTTGTGTATATTTATTTGCAAAAGTAAGGAATTAGGAACGGTGAAATCAATACATCGCTTAATAGTTTTTAAACGCAAAATGTTAATACCATTTTTCTTTTCCTCATCTTCAAAAAAGATTGTATCTTTGTCAATTATTAATCATTATTTTTTATTTTATGAGAATTTTCTATTCAACACTTATCGGAATAGTTTTCATGATGATAGCACTTACGGCAACCGCACAGCAGGTTGTAAACGAAGATTTTGAGTCTTACGATGCAGGCTCATATATGTCAACAGTAGCCGCTCCTCAATGGGAAATGTGGGGAACTGGCGTTTTAGGTGGACTTGTTAGCGAAGAACAGGCTCATGGCGGTACAAAGTCAATGAAGGCATACATTAGCGGCAATACCGAAACCGATGTTATCCTCAACATGAACGACCTCACCACTGGCCGCTATAGAGTAGAATTCTATATGTATGTACCTAGTGGAAAATTGGGCTATTATAACATCCTGCAGGATTTCAACGGTTCCAATTCAAAATGGGGCATCCAGTTGTTTTTCGAAAATGGAACAATAAAAATCGATGCAAACGGAAACCAGTACACTCATCCATACACTCCCGATTCATGGACAAAAATCCAGCATTTTGTTGACCTTGACAACGACTGGATTGACTTCTATCTGAACGACGAAGTAGTTTTGTCATACCAATGGAGCAAAGGTACCAATGGCGATGGCACAACCTGCAAGCTTGATGCTATCGACTTCTATTCACACACTGTCAACAACCAACCCGGTCTCTACTACATTGATGACCTTATAATTGAATCGGTTCCAGCACCAGCAGCACCGACAAACCTCACTGCCACAATACAGAACGAAAATAATGTTGCTCTAAGCTGGACAGCAGTTGACAACGATAACCTTGTTTACTACTCAATTTCTCGCGAAGGCGAAGAAATTGCCCACACCAACGAAACCACATATACCGATGAACATCTCTATCCAATGACATACAACTATCAGGTGCGCGCATATTGTGGAACAACAATCGGTTACTCAGCAGCATCAAACACAGCTCAGGCTGTTATTGATGGTGGCGTTGAAAGGGAAAATGTTCTTATCGAAAATTTCTCGCGCGTTAATTGCGGATACTGTCCATACGCAGCCAAGGCTTTCGACAATATGGAAGCAACTGGAAATTACAATATCATAGTCCTTGAACATCACATATCAGAAACCTACGGATATGCCCAATCTGCAAACCGCTTCAACTACTGGGCAGGAAAGGACAATATGTTTGGTCAAAACTACGGATTCGATGGCACACCATCAACTGTTTTTGACGGATACATTGGATTGGCTAGTGCATCTACAAATGTTACAGATATGCAGAATACATACGCAACTTACTACAACTATGTAAAGGACATCAACTCAATATACAACCTTACAGCAGAATTACACCAAACTGTATTAAACAGCAATACTTTCATCCTCGAATTTACAGCAGAAAAACTTTCGGAATACTTTGGCAATGATCAAATTGGAGTATTTTATGCTCTTACAGAAGACATTAATTACAACTGGGGCGTTGCTGGAAAAATCAACAACCTAGTTCGCTTACTCGGAAGCAAAACCGCAACATTTGACGAAAACAACCAGTTCTCATCAAGTTTTGAAATCACCATAAGCGACTACGACATTTCAAAGTGCAAGGTTGTAGTTTGGGTTGAGAACCACACTCAAGGCCGCGTAATGCAGTCGAAGAGATTCAAGGTCAGCGACTACTATGTTACAAATATTGCAGAAGAAAATGTTGTCAACAGCATCTACCCCAACCCATCGAACGGAATGTTCAGCATCAGTGGAGAAAACATTGAAAGCATTGAAGTTTACGACATTACAGGAAAACTCGTAATGCAGCAGAACATTAATGCTAGCAACGCAACAATAGACTTAACCAACAAAGCAAAAGGCGTTTACACTTTGAAGTCATACAACGGCAACAATGTAAGCGTCAGCAAACTTATAGTAGAATAATTAAATTTCAAAAAAGTGAATTTTGATGTAAAAGAAATCAGGAAGGACTTCCCGATACTTTCAGAAAAGGTTCATAACAAGCCGCTTGTCTATTTCGACAATGCAGCAACATCACAAAAGCCTCGAATAGTAATCGACACAATAGCCGAATACTATTCGCGCTTCAATTCTAACATTCATCGCGGAGTGCACTATCTCAGCAACTTCGCCACAGAGGCCAACGAGCGCGCCCGTGAAACGGTCCGCAAATTCATCAACGCAAATTCCACCGAAGAAATAATCTTCACACGCGGAACTACCGAATCAATCAACCTTGTCGCCTACTCGTTCGGCGAGACTTTCATCGGCGAAGGCGATGAAATAATAGTCTCTGAAATGGAGCACCACTCCGACATTGTGCCGTGGCAACTTCTCTGCGACCGTAAAAAGTCAAAAATAAAGGTTTTGCCATTCGATGACAACGGAGTACTAAATGTCGAAAAATTGGAATCGCTAATTACCGACCGCACAAAAATCGTTGCAGTTACGCAGATTTCAAATGTTCTTGGCACGGTAAATCCTATCAAGGAAATCATTGAAACAGCCCACAAACACGGAGTTCCAGTCCTGATTGATGGAGCACAGGGCGTACAGCATACAAATGTAGATGTACAAGCTCTCGACTGCGATTTCTATGTATTTTCTGGACACAAAACCTACGGTCCTACTGGCGTTGGCGTATTGTATGGCAAGAAATCTCTGCTCGAACAGATGGTTCCATATCAGGGCGGCGGCGAAATGATTGAAAGCGTAAGTTTTGCCAAGACTACATACAATGTGCTACCATTCAAGTTCGAGGCAGGAACGCCAAACTACATAGATGCCATTGCTCTAGAAAAGGCTATTTTGTACATCCAAAACATTGGAATTCCAGAAATTGAAGCATACGAAAAACAACTCCTTGACTATGCTACAGAGCAAATCTCGCAACTCGACTGGGTTAGAATCATTGGCACAGCACCACACAAGGCCAGTCTTATCTCGTTCATAATGGACGGAATACACTTCTCAGATGCAGGCATTCTCCTCGACCAGCTTGGCATTGCAATACGCACAGGCACACATTGTGCAGAACCTGTAATGCAACATTTTGGAATTACTGGTACAGCTCGTGCATCGTTCGCCTTCTACAATACAATGGAAGAAGTAGACATCTTCATAAATGGACTAAAACGCATAAAATCAATGTTTTAAATGAACAACGACTTGTTTTTCATAGTAAATCCCAACTCCGGCAACGACAAAGGCAGAATCTGGAAAGAAATTTTCAGCTATCTTGACGAAAAAGGCATAAAATACAGCCATTACCTTACTAAATCGGCTGGCGATGCCATTGTAAACATTCCAAGTATCCTTGCTAATGGATACAGAAACCTCATAGTTCTTGGTGGAGACGGCACTACAAACGAAGTTGTGAACGGAATCTTTTCGCAGACAACTGTCCCCTACTCCGAAATCTGCCTCGGCTCTATTTCGATGGGCACGGCAAACGACTGGAACCGCTACTACGGTTGGGAAGGCGACTACAAGGCATCAATTGAACGCATACTCAAGCACAATATAACCAAGCAGGATGTAGGCGTAGTAACATTCACTGAAAATGGCGAAAGGCAAACAAAATATTTCATCAACAGCATTGGTTTTGGCTTCGATGCCGAAATTGTCAAAATGACAAATTCGCTTTCGCACGAACAGCGCGGCAAGGAAATAACCTACCTGCTCAGCCTGCTCAAATGCCTGCTCAAATGCAAGAAACATAATGTAACTATCGAATCCAACGACTTCAATTTCAAAGGAAAAGTGCTTTCGATTAGCATTGCCAACGGTAAATTTTCTGGTGGAGGAATGCAACAGACCCCCGATGCAATAATAAACGATGGCGCATACGACATTTCCATATTCGGGGACATAGGCAAGTTCTTTGTAATTAGGAATGTAAGCAAACTTTACAACAGCACAATAAAGCAAATCAAGAGCCAAAATGTCGTTTTTGCTCGCATCGAGAACAGCATCAAGGTAACATACGACTGCCCAACCTTTGCCGAGACCGATGGTGAAATCATCGGCGACAGTCCATACGAAATTTCAATGATAAAAGGAGGCTTGAATGTAATTGACTGATACTAAGCTTTTATCAGTTTCTTTACATAATCCTCGAAGAAAGGACGAATTTCAACAATTGCCTTTTCGAGTTTTGTCATTTCCTCTGCAAAAAATTTATGCACGGTTTCCCAACATTCTCTACGATAAATGTCAACATTATCAATCTGCTTGTACAAAGCGCAGACCTGCTTTCCATTCTCTAATACAAGTAATTCATCCCAAATCCACCCCTCTCCAAGGTAATTATTAAGCACAAGCTCACACTCATGCAATTTGCAAAATACCTCGAAACGCAAATCCTCGTTCTTGCACTCAACAGCCAGCATAACCCGAGCATACGAACGGTTTATGTCGAACTTCAGCACCAAATCCTTGATGCCAGTATTGTAAGTCATCCATTTGCCATCCTTTCCTAGGTAGGGACGCGAAAACTCGTCAAACTTTACCCAGAACTGCCTTCTTATCTGCGATGCCTCTGCCTTCGAATACATCTTACTTCTTTTTTAGAAAGTCCATCCACTTGCGAATCTGCTCTTCTTTAGCATTTGGCGCCGGCTCATAAAATTTCGTATCTACCAATTTGTCGGGAAGATATTGTTGGTCAACATAATGATTTTCAAAATCATGTGCATACTTGTAATCGGCACCGTAATTCAATTTTTTCATCAATGCTGTTGGAGCATTACGCAGATGCAAAGGCACTGGCAAGTCGCCAGTTTCCTTGACCTTAGCCAATGCTGCATCAACAGCCAAGTATGCCGAATTGCTCTTGGGGCTAGTTGCCAGATATACAGTCGCTTCTGCAAGTGGAATCCGTGCTTCGGGCATACCAATCTTGTCAATCGCCTCGAAACAAGCATTAGCGATAAGCATGGCATTTGGATTTGCCAGACCAATATCCTCCGATGCCGAAATTATTAGTCGACGAGCGATGAACTTGATGTCCTCTCCTCCTTCGAGCATACGAGCAAGCCAATAGATAGCCGCATCTGGGTCGGAACCGCGAATCGACTTGATAAATGCGGAAATAATATCGTAGTGTTGTTCGCCTGACTTGTCGTAGATTGCCATATTCTCCTGCAAACGACTGACGACCAATTCGTTTGTAATTACAATATCTTGCTCGCCATTGCTACAAACCAAATCCAGAATATTGTACAGTTTTCGACCGTCTCCTCCCGAAAAACGATACAAGGCATCGCGTTCCTCAACCTTAATGTTCAACTTTGAAAGTTCCACATCTGTTGTTATTGCCTTGTCTATCAGTTTGTCCAAATCATGTTCATCCAAATGCTTCAGTACATATACCTGGCAACGCGAAAGCAACGGCGAAATGACCTCGAAAGAAGGGTTTTCGGTTGTTGCTCCAATTAGCGTTATCGTTCCATCCTCCACAGCACCAAGCAAAGAATCCTGCTGCGACTTGTTGAACCTATGAATTTCATCAATGAAAAGAATCGGATTCCCTTTTGAGAATAGATTTACCTTTTTTGCTTGCTCTATAACCTCACGCACCTCCTTCACACCACTGCTTACAGCGCTCAATGTTATGAAGTTACGCTCGGTTATCTGAGAAATTACGGTAACGAGAGTTGTCTTACCAACTCCTGGAGGTCCCCACAAAATCATTGATGGAATCCGTCCTGCCTCAATAGACTTGCGCAACGGCGCATTCTTTCCGACAAGATGCTCCTGTCCTGCATAGTCATCAAAACTATGCGGACGCATTCGTTCCGCCAATGGTTTGGTCGTAAGCATGTTACCTATAATTAGGATCAGAATTGAATATATGTTTCATTATTGCCTTGTCGGTATCAGAAAATTCGACATGCCTTCTTGCCATAACCCGCTCCATAACCTCGAAAGCTGTTTCCAACTTATATTCCGTGAAACCAGATGCTCCACCCCATGAGAACGATGGTACGAAGTTACGCGGAAATCCCGCTCCAAATATGTTTGCAGAAACCCCCACAACCGTACCTGTATTGAACATGGTATTTATACCGCATTTCGAATGGTCACCGAAGATAAGTCCACAGAACTGCAATCCAGTTTTATCGAATTTCTGCGTATCATAATTCCACAACTTTACCTCAGCATAATTGTTTTTAAGGTTTGAATTGTTGGAATCTGCGCCGAAATTGCACCATTCTCCAACCACCGAATTACCGAGGAATCCATCATGCGCCTTGTTGGAGTATCCAAAGAAAACAACATTGCTCAGTTCGCCACCAACCTTGCACCATGGTCCAACAGTTGTATCTGCATACATCTTTGCGCCCATCTTAAGCACAGCATGTTCGCACAATGCAAAAGGTCCACGGATATTGACACCCTCCATTACCTCCGAATTTGCACCTATATATATAGGACCATCATTGGTGTTGAAAGTTGCACATTCTACCGAACAACCATTCTCGACAAACAAAGGATATTTACCAAAAACAATGTTTGTATTGCTGATTTCCTGCGATTTGCGCCCAGCTGTCAAAATGCCGAAATCCTTGTTTATCTCCATTCCGTTTAACGAAAAAATATTCGTCAACGATTTGAGCATAAACACTTTGCCAGAATATTCCACATCAGTTGCTGATTGTAAGTCAGGCTTTACACTTGCCAGTACAAAACCATCCTTTACCAATCGTCCCGACTCCAACGACTTGATTGCCTTGACAATATTATAATCCGGAATCAACACCGATGGTATTACTACACATTCCGAGTCATCAAATTCCTGATATTTAGCCTGTAAATAAGGTTCTGTTTCTATGAATATCTTCTCGCCAAGATACTTTTCCCACTTCTCGCGCAAAGTAAGTATTCCTATCCTAAAATCTGCTATCGATCGCGTCAGCGACAACGGTCTGAACCTGCCATGAAAACCCTTATCGGATAAAACGAATTTCATTCTACAAATAATCTATAACCTTTTCCAAACGAATGCCACGCGACCCCTTAACCAAAAACATCTTGCTCTTTTCGGGATGAGTTACAAAATACTTGTTCAAATCCTCGACCGTCTCGAAGAACATATATGGATATTCGTCAGCGAACTTGGCAAAATTCTTACCTATAAAATAAGCACTTACATAACCGCTTTCGCGTACATATTCAAGAACCGCACGATGCTCCGCCTCACTTTCCTTACCAAGTTCGAGCATATCTCCGAGTATCAATGACTTGTATTCGTCATTTACTGAATTATAGCTATCTATTGCTGCTCTCATGCTTGTCGGATTTGCATTGTAAAGGTCTAGAATTAAGGTATTTCGAGAAGTTTTTGTCATCTGCGAACGGTTATTCTTCGGGAAATAGTCTGAAATTGCACCATCAATCGCCGTTGGATGAATGTCGAAAAACGCACCTACAGTTACCGCTGCAAGAATATTCTCAAAATTATAAGCGCCAATAAGGTTTGATTTTGAGAATCCCGATACCGAATCAGTTTCCCAATTTACAGTAGTTTGGTAAGCATACTCCGAATATACGCCACGGCAAAAACAATCTTTACCCTTGCCATACTTAACAACCTTAAGTTTGTCATGTCCAGACAGTACCTTTTTCAACAAATCATTATCATCGTTTATGAAAACCGTTCCATCATGAGCATCAAGGTAATCGTAGAGCTCACCCTTTGTCTTCATCACACCCTCTATAGAACCAAAACCTTCAAGATGAGCCTTGCCTACATTAGTGATTATACCATAGTTAGGTTCTGCTATCTTGCACAAAGCGGCGATTTCTCCAGGGTGGTTTGCGCCCATTTCCACAACCCCCATGTCAACAGTACGGTTCATCGAGAGCAATGTCAAAGGTACACCTATATGGTTATTCTTATTCCCACTTGTGTATGAAATTCTAAATTTCTTAGCCAATACAGCCGACACCAATTCCTTTGTGGTAGTCTTGCCGTTTGTTCCTGTTATTGCAAGTATCGGAATGTTAAGTTTACGCCTGTGATAGTTTGCAAGTTGCTGCAAAGTTTCCAAGGTATCCTTCACAACGAAGACATTTTCCCTACCACGATACTTCTTGTCGGAAACAACTGCGGCAGAACAGCCTGCCTCAAATGCTGCATCGACAAATTGGTTCCCATCAAAATTATCTCCCTTTATTGCAAAAAAAACAGAACCTGGCGTTACTGCCCTACTATCGGTTGACACCAAACGGTTCTTCTCAAAAACCTTATAAATTTCTTCAATCATAAGTTCTAAAATTAAATAGCCTCTCCCTACGGAGAGGCTATATATGTCATATCAAATTTTATTTATTTGCCTTGGGTTGGTGCACCGATTCTAATCATTGCGCACCTGAAACCTATATCGCAACGCGATTTGTTCTCATCCAAGAATCGTCTTGTGCCAGGAACCATCCAATAAGCCCTGTCCTTCCAAGAACCGCCCTTGAATACTCGAGACCTATCAGTAATAAGAGAGGTCATCTTTTCACCCTTGTTCAACTTCGGGTTTGAAGGATTGAAATCAGCATTGCCCCATTCGGCAGTTCCATCAGAACCCCACTTACCAGATTTGTACATACCAGTGGTCTGGTTTACAAATATTTGATCGGGATATACAACACTTCCGTCTGCAAGCATAATCTTACCGTTTTCCATAATCATGGAACCATCAGGCATTACAACATTACCTTCTGGAGTTCTCTCATGACCTGTTGGCAAGGTATAAGTACGATCTTCCATATTGATTCTAACACCATTCGGAAGAAGAATTTCATTTCCACCTATTAATGTTGCACCTGGGAACATATCACCAATGTAATCTGCAAGTGTATCCAGATTAGTTTCATTCAACATTGTTGAGTCCATGAATTCGTTGTACTGCTTAACTGACGACTGAGTCTTAAAACGCTCATCCTTAATCCAGTACTCAGCCATTTCTCCATTAGCAACCAATGATTCCAAGTCACCATCAAGATAGTTTCTATTATCGGCTGTAGTATAATTCTCCCTATTGAAGCAAGACTCATCGCGAACCGGTTTCTTAAGGATTTTACCTGTATAGTCGAAATAGTTTTCAGCTTCTGGAGTAAGTTCCATATCACCAGACCTCGGGTCAACAATTATCTGATAGTCCTCAAATACATTGCCTCTGAAAGGACGGAATTCATCCATATCTTCGAAAGTGAGGTCACGATAAACATCCATAACCCATTCGTTAACATTACCAGCCATACAATATAGACCGTAATCATTTGGCCAGTAGCTTCTTACTGGAGCAGTAATATCAGCCTTATCGTTGAGAGCACCAGCAACACCCATAGCATCACCACGACCTCTCATCGAGTTTGCCATCATACGACCGCGTTCTTCACCTCTAGCATCATTACGGATATAGTGTCCATTCCAAGGATACAAACGCCTTTCGTAAATTCTTTCCTTATACTGGTTTCCTACGATTGCAAGAGCTGCAAATTCCCATTCTGCTTCGGTTGGGAGCCTATAGCGAGGCAGGAAGATACCATCTTCGATATTAACCCAACGCCTGTCGTCTCCAGTATTAGCATTGCCACCTTTTCTACCAGCCTTAAGAACAGACGGGTCAACATAGAGGTTTTCTACCTTCCCGTCACGACCGCTCTTTCCTGTTTCATCAACAGAAAGGTCTAGGTTATCAGCGTAAAAAAGATATGAGTCCAAATTAAAATGCTTTGCTTGATCCTGCGGAGCAAGATACTTGTCGATGATACCTTCACGCAAAAGAATTAGTTCGTTTACGCGGTCGGTTCTCCACTCACAATACTTTGATGCCTGATTCCATGAAACATTTACAACAGGATAGTCCTCGTATGCCGGGTGACGAAGATACAACTCAACCAAAGGCTCGTTGTATGCCATACGGCTTCTCCAACCTGCTGTATCAGGCAAAGCCTGAGTGTAGAGGAAACGGTAGTCGGATGCGTAAACATGCGACAACCAATAAAGATACTCACGATAGTCAAGATTAGTTACTTCGACTTCATCCATATAGAACGATGATACGGTAACACGGCGTGGGATATTGTTCCAGTCGCGCATAACATCCTGTTCTACACGACCCATTGCGAATGTACCACCCTCGATGAAAACCAAGCCAGGACCTGTTTCCTGCTCGTATCCGGGATGATTCTGGAATCCGCCGAAATTGGGGTCATTGTAGTTCCAACCTGTTGTGTTGGAAACCTCCTTCTTACAAGAAGCAACAATGATTGCTGCTGCAAGAATAACCATGAAAATTAAACCATTCCTTTTCATAAAACATAATTTTTATATTAGTACTAGAATGATGGACAACTTATTGTAGATATCTTCTTTGCCTTTTCGTGGCAACCGAATGTGTAAGCCACTGAAACCTCGTGAGCGCCGTATGTAGAATTGCTCAGCTTGGAGATTGTCAGGTCGTAGCTATATGAAAATCTTAGCTTATTATACTTGTAACCGACCATCATAACCAAGGCGTCATACTGGAACTCGAAGGTCTGCCTGAACCAGAAACCAGCAAGAATACCCATTCTTGAGACATACATACCCCAATAGAACTGCTGGAAGAAAGCGCCTTGCTGCTGGAACAAAATCTGCGGAGCAATCAAGAGGTCGCCTCTTTTGAACTTAGTACTATTAATAGGTATCTCTGCACCGAAGTGAGCAGTGTATTTTCTAGGAAGAACAGCATCGCTACCCCTCAAGAAAGATTCTGACGGCTCTGTAAGATGATGTACTGCAACACCGAAGAATACCTTTTCTGTAAATCCCAAGATACCAGCCGAGAAATCAACATAATTTCGTTTAGTATTAATGATGTCAGGATTTTCAAGCGAAGCGTAAATCGGACCGTAGAGAGGATGTATCATATTGGGGAATACGAAATCCCAGTCTATTCGCTTCATTGCAAACGAAGCCTGAAAACCTGCAGCCAACGAAAATTTCTTAGAAACTTGCAATGTATATGAATACATCGCATTGATTGTAGCCAAGTTAATTCTACCGTCACCACTTCCCTGCACATCATCCATAAGATAAATACCGACGCCACCTCTTAGTGCGTGCCAATATTGGTCGTATGCTATATTATAGGTAACATAAGTTGACCCAAATGCTGGCCACTGGTTCCTATAAGACAAGGAAAGTCGCGGACATCTCTCAGATCCTGCAAAAGCTGGATTCAAATACAATGGATTAGCATAGAACTGCGAGCTGTGTGGGTCCTGTGCTCTCACCACTCCATAACCCCCTATTACCAAGAGAGTTAGCAATATCAAGAATCGTCTTACCATAATATTTTTACCATCAATTATTAGTAAATGATAAATATTTTTTTCTCCGTAATTTAAATTCACAATATTACATTATTTTTGTCGTTTGAAGAAATATTTGAAGATTTTTTTTTATTTTTTTTTAACTAATGAAAAAAATATTTTGTATCATATTGTTTATCAGCCTATTGCACATTGCATCTGCACAATCATTTTTTTTCAAAGATTCAGTGTTTTCAATTGGCACAACAGAATTCTATACTCCAGACAGTATCAAAATAAAAGTCATTTCTCTGGAAAATGGCGACAATCGCGACATAGATTTCTTTCCTATATACCGAAAGAGATTCTCCGCCAGCAATGGCATATCGGTAACAGGTGTTTCGATGAAGAATGTATCGTATCGTCCGGTGGACTATAATATATATAAAGGTATATACAAAATCTCGGAGATTGGAAACGAACCGGAAATTAAGGCTAACATCGTAATATTCAAGAAACAAAGCTATATCGAGTTCGAAATGATGCCATTGAGAAAAAATCCTGCCAATGGCACAGTTGAAATAGTTGACCACTTCGAATGTGAGATTAAGACAAAATCAAACAAAACAAGAAGCACCGAACGCCAATATGCTAACACATCGAAATTATCGTCAGGCAAATGGTACAAGATAAAAGTTCCGGAATCAGGCATTTACAAAATTACTTACGCACAACTTTTGGAGATGGGATTCAGCGATTTCTCGTCGATAGGCATCTTCGGGTACGGCGGCATGGAATCAAAAACCATACGCGACAACAACCCACAGATATTTGCAGACAAGTACATTGATGATTTGCCGGAACGATGCATACAAAAAGTCGATGCCAACGCAAACGGCACATTCGACAGTGGAGACTACATTCTGTTCTACGCCGATGGACCGCATAACATAAGATACGACACCAATGGCATTTTCTCACACAACTTCCACAACTATTCCGATTTCTCATATTATTTCGTTTCAAATAAAGGAACATGGAAAACTGCAACAAATGTACCTTCGGAAAGTTCTTCGAACTTGACAGTAAACACATACGACAAATATTCATTCCTTGAAAAAGACTCTATTTCAATAGTAAAGTCAGGTCGCAATTTCTTCTGGCGAAGCCTTGGCTACTACACCACCATGAGCGAATCAATAACGGAAAACAACGCCACCACAGACTCTGCAACTGCATATATGCACTTTGCCGCCGCTTCAAACTTAGCAAGCTATTTCGACATAAGCATAAATGGTACATCAGTGGGCAGAGCTAACATACCAGCTACCAATTCAAATGGAAACGAAGCCTATTTTTCCGCACGATTCCTTCCAAGAGGCAATACGACAAACTTTGTTATTTCATACAACAAAAGCACATCAACGGCCAACGGATGGGTTGACTACATAGCCATTAGTCTTCGCAAAAGGCTCAACATCGAAAGCGGATTCGTAAATTTCAGAGACACAAAATCCGTTGGAACTGATAATGTTGCGGAATTCTCCATATCACAGGCCAGTAGCAGCACAATAGTCTGGGACATAAGCGACCGTGTTAATGCAAAAGCCGTTTCAGGAACATTCGCATCGGGGACATATAAGTTCAAGGCAAAGGCAGACACCCTGCGCGAATATGTTGCCTTCACTCCTTCATACAACTTCCCTTCGCCCATTTATGCCAATGCAAATGATGTTGGAGTCGTTGAAAATCAGAACCTTCATGGGCTACAAAATGCAGACCTTATAATAATAACACACCCGAACTTCATATCACAAGCAAACGAAATTAAGAAGATACACGAGGATGTCGATAATATGTCGTCAATAATAGTCACTCCGAAAAAGATATACAACGAATTCTCTTCTGGTGCGCCAGACATTTGTGCAATGAGAAACTTTATAAAAATGTTCTACGATAGAGCATCCGCTTCGAACATGCCCAAAAATGTGCTTCTGATTGGCGACGGAAGTTACGACAACAAAACATCCGACGGAAGCGTATCGAACTTCATACTGACATATCAAACAGAAAACTCTATAACCAACACAATGACAATTACTTGCGACGATTTCTTCGTTTGCCTCGACGAAGGCGAAGGCGAAGTGTCGTCATCCGACAAGATGGATATGGGAATAGGGCGTATGCCAGTGAAGACTACCGAAGAAGCCAATATTGCAGTAGAGAAACTGCGCAGCTACTACTCACGAAACAGTTTCGGCAACTGGAAAAACAGAGCAACAATAATTGCAGATGATGCAGAAAACAACGAGACCGTACATCAGACAAATGCAGAAACCATGATTGCCGCCCAACTTGAATTCAGTGCAGAATATCTCAACATAGAAAAGATTTATCTAGACGACTACGAGCAAGTTTATACATCCACAGGCAATTCATATCCCGATGTAAACAAAGCAATCATCGACAACATAAACAACGGGACATTGCTTCTGACATGGGTTGGACATGGCAATCCAAAAACATGGGCTCACGAAAACATATTTTCGCAAAATTCAATAAGTTCACTGCAAAACAAGAACAAATATCCTTTTATCGTTACGGCAACTTGCGACTATACACCATTTGATGACCACAGCATACAAACTGGCGGAGAACTGTTGTTCAATGCGGCTAATTCTGGAGCAATAGGTCTTTTAACAACAGTAAGGCAAGTGTATTCCACTAAGAACGAAAGACTTGTAAAGAACTTCTACAACTATATGTTCGAAAGCCACCTCGAAGAAAATGCAGGCATGAAGCCCAAGACCATTGGCGAATGTGTTATGCTCGGGAAAAACGAAACCGGCGATTTTAACATGAGGTCATTTGTCGTAATAGGCGACCCTGCAATAACACTGTCGCAACCAAAATATTCGGTAAAGACAACTACCATAAACGGAATACCAGCCTCCGAATTTACCGACACAATAGGCGCCACTGGACTTGTCACAATAGAAGGTGCCGTATATGATGAAAACGGAAACCTCGCCAGCAACTTCAACGGAGTTGTATCCGCATCGGTTTACGACAAGCGCAACACATATACCACCAAAGGCAACGATGGTTACGAACCTCTCACCTATACAGCACAGAGAAATGTCATATTCAACGGGCAATCATCTGTTAAGAATGGAAAATTCAAGTTCAGTTTCATAGTTCCTGTTGACATCGCCTACTACTTCGACAAAGGAAAGATTAGCTACTATGCCGACAATCAGTCGGATACCGAAGCAAACGGATACGACAAGTCGATAATAATTGGCGGAACAGACCCCAACGGCATCAACGATACCGAAGGTCCAACAATAGAACTATACATGAACGACGAGAATTTCATTGACGGCGGAATCGTAAACGAGAACCCGACTCTAATAGCAAAAATAAGCGATGATTCGGGAATAAACACCGTTGGAAATGGCATCGGACACGACATCACTTTGACCATTGATGGCAATACATCAGAAAAAACTGTACTCAACAGTTTCTACGAGTCCGAAATGGACAACTACAAGGCAGGAGCCATAAACTATCCAAATTCGGGACTTACCATTGGTGCTCACACGATGACGATTAAAGCATGGGATGTAATGAACAACAGCAGCGAAAAATCGATTGACTTCATCGTCACGACATCCTCCGAAATGGTGATTGACAAGCTGTTCAACTATCCAAACCCATTCTCGACACACACATCGTTCTACTTTGGTCACAACCAGCCATACGAACCGCTTGAAGTGATTATCAATATTTTCACAATATCTGGTAAACTTGTTAAGACACTTGAAGCAACCATGTCGTGCGATGGATACCTTAGTGACCCAATAGAATGGAACGGTCGCGACCAGTACGACGACAAACTAGGAAAAGGCGTATATATTTATAAGGTAAAAGTCAGAAATTCTGTTGGAACAACCGTAGAAAAGTTTGAGAAACTTGTGATACTCAATTAATGAGATGTTTTCTAGTTCAATGGCTTACGCCGTTTCTGAGTTTCTAGTTTCATGTTTCTGGGTTTAAGGTTGTTTATGATTGTTTATGGTTGTTTGATGATTTGATAATTTGATAATTCGATGATTTGACGATTCTACGATTCAAAAAAACGGAATGTCATCTTGAACTTGCTTCAAGATCTGATTCCGTTTTTTTAGATTTGATGTTATTTGAAACTGTTTCTAGTTTCTAAGTTTCTGGTAGTTTATGCTGGTTTGAGATGGTTTGAAGTCGAAGATTCAAGAGTTTCCTTCTTACCTATTTTTCACATTCAAACCACTAACTATTGGATTCACATTATCTTCGACAGGCAGGTAATCGACAAAAATCTTCTGCATCGACTTGAAGATATTGTGACGAGCATCGGGAAAACGCTTCTCAATGTCGGCAATTATATCTCCAGCCTGACGGCGCTTGGTCTTATCCTCGAACGGACATTTAGCCCTTTCGGTTGGAAACCCCATAATGTTTGCAAATTGTCGTATCTCGCTGTTGGTCAACAATATCAATGGACGGATAAGCTCCAAGCGACCATCAAACATCTGTAATTTTGCAGGCATAGAACTTATGCTGTTATGATAACACATATTTATCAGCAAAGTCTCAACGGCATCATCTAAATGATGTCCAAGCGCCAGCTTGTTGCAGTTGCACTCGCCAGTAAGTTCGAACAAACGCTTACGCCTGTGCCATGAGCAAAGAAAGCATTTCGACTTGCTTGGGTCCTTTTCAAAGTCAACACTAATTTTCTCGTGGACAAACTGGACATCATTTTTTGTACAATAATCCGCAATGAAAGCAGTGTCGGCTTCATACGGAACATTCTCAACATCAATGTGTACGGCAACCAAATCGTACTTTTCCTTCCCGAACCTGCGGCGTGTCGCCAAAGTTGCCAGCAACGACATCGAATCCTTACCACCACTTACGCCAACCATAATACGGTCGCCATCGGAAATCAGCCCGTACTTGTTTACCGCCTGACCTATCTTGGAATAGATGTGCTTTATTTTCCGTTTGTCCGAAATTTCCGACATGTTAGTTCACCCTAAATTCAACATTCAGATATATGTACGACCTATTGGGATTTGCTGAAACTCGAGGTAGCCAACCCTGATAATTGATAGAAAGTCTAACAAAATCGACCACTTTCCAGTCGCAACCAGCCACTAGCGCCATACCATCGTCAACCACTGTCCACGCTGGCACATAACCTGCCGCACGCGATGATGTTAGATAGTCGTAACGAGCAAACAAATTCAGTTTGTCCACGATTATATCATAAATAATGTATGCGCTAGCTCCGTGTTGAATTATTTTTCGAGGCGAAAACTTGGCATTGTATTCTGCCCCAATACGCAACTGCGGAAGAATTTTTGCACCTGCAAATCCCCCGACAGTATAAAGGTCATCGCCCTGAAACGAATATGTAGAATGTGCTTTCAATTGCAATTCCTTTATTGGCGAATAGTTAAGCGAAAGCGAATAATAATATTTGCCATACGAAACACTATCGTCCTTTATCGTTCCTGTCATCATGCCGAACTCAACCGAAAGGTTGTCCAAAAAATCGTATTTTCCATTGAAGCCCAAGTCGATAGACGGCAAAAACCTATACTCGTCAAGGTAAGACTTGAAAATATAACGCGCACCCCAGAATTTCTGCTGAGTCATGTGCTGCATATTATCAACCAAACCTGTGTTGAGCAAAAACTTTCCTTTTTTCCACGAAATGTACATTGCCCGCAAGTAGACATTCACCGTGTTGTAGTTTTGTCCAAGAGGAAGATTTGGGCTGACATCCAAGCGGATAATCGATGAAAATCCCTTTGGAACATAAAACTGATAGCCGAAAGTCGCTCGCTTAATTTCAAAGTTAGGTTCGCGCGTATCTCCGCCAATTCCCTGATGGAAATTCGAGAAAAGCATTATTTCGGGAACAGCCTTAAACTTGGATGTATCGGAAAGTGCAATTTGCCCAGCAAATACACATTTGACAGAAAATACTGACAATGAAAGGAATAGCAGATATTTGAAAAAATGTTTCATTTAAAAATAATAGAACGCGAATTTAGTATTTTTTTACCATTTTTATTTAATACAAATCCAAAACATATTATTTTTGCATCGAATATAAAATATAGACTATAATGAGAAGCATAATATCCACGATAATCGCCCTGCTGATATGCATGGCAACCATTGGACAGACAAAGCTCAGCCTGCTCGATGGCACCCAATACAATGTCAAGGAATACTCATTTTTCAACGACAACGGCAATTCCATGGAAATAAAATTGGAAAAGAAGAACGGCAAACTTAAGACAAAATTCATAGACCTCAATGAAATTTGGGCGGTTGGCGATAGTATTATGTACATACCTACACAGGAAGGCGAATATTCTGTCGAAGACATGAGATATGTTGTCCTTGGCAAGCAAACAGCCAAAAGCGAATTCAATGCATGGTGGGCATATGTAGCAGGATTTGCTGTTGGTGCAGGTTCAATACTCTACATCGGGGCATACGAGAATAGACCTATAATAAGTATGGCAGTTCCAATCGTATACGCAACTGGCATTTCATTCACTAGACCTACAAAAAATGGCATTAAGAAACGTCATCCCGAATATCGTGACAATGAATATTTTGTATACGGCTACCAGAACAACGGCAGAAGAAAAATCATGCTTAACACCATTATAGGTACTTTGGGCGGTATGACAGTTGGTGCTATAACATCACTAGCATTAAAGAGCACGGGAACCATCACTTATATAGTTCGTCCATAATTAGACGCCCGAAACATGAAATCAATACTTTCAACCATTTTTCTGACGATTTTCGTCAGCGTATCGCTTTTTTCGCAATGCGTAACAGGCACATGGCATGGTGACCTAAATGTCGGCAACGGAATGTCGCTTGCAATTGTACTGAATATAAATGGACAAACAGCCGATAGCATAACAATGGATTCGCCAGAACAGGCAGCTTTCGGCATAAAGGTCGACAAGGCTGATTTTACAAGCGAAAACTTTGTCATAGAAATCACCAGTTTAGGAGCGAAACTCGAAGGCAAGCCAAATACAACCTGCGACACTCTGAACTGCTCTTTCTCACAGCGCGGACATACCTTTCCACTGACGATGGCACGAGGTGCGTACAAACCCAAGCCAAAGAAACAAGACCCAAAGGATTTTCCGTACATTGTCGAGGAAGTTGAAATTTTCAATCCCGAGACAAATGTAAAACTGTCGGGAACGCTTACCGCACCATACGACTACAAGTGCGACAAGATAGCAATTCTGGTTTCGGGTTCGGGACTGCAAAACCGAGACGAAGAAATCCTTGGTCACAAGCCATTCCTAGTTCTTTCCGATTATCTAACACGCAACGGCATAGCTGTAATCCGCTACGATGACAGAGGTTTTGGAAAATCGACAGGCGATGTCGATAACGCCACTACCTACGACCTATCGCTTGATGCCGAATCGGTTGTAAAGTTCATAAGAAACGACAGCAGACTGAAAGATAAGAAAATTGGCATCATCGGTCATAGCGAAGGTGGAATTATCGCACCAATGGTAGCCGCGAGAAACAGCGATGTCGATTTTGTCGTAATGCTTGCTGGTCCTGCTATAGAAATGTCAGACCTCTTGGCTCGACAGAACTACGATGTAATGAAGTCATCAGGACAAAGCGAAGAAATTGCAAAGCAATACTCAAAACTTGCACTTGAAGCATACAAGGTCGTCAAGAACAAAAAGTTAAGTATCGATGAGAGAAAAACTAAAGTCGGCGAGACGATCAAAAAAATGAATTCGCTTGCATCTGAAGACTCTTCCGATGAAAGTGATATTCAAGAGAATGTTGAAGTATTGTTTTCACCATGGATGTACTATTCGCTAAATAGCAATCCTCAGGATGATTTATGCAAAGTCAAGGTTCCTCTGCTCGCCCTCAATGGCGACAAGGATGTGCAGGTTTACAGCAAAGACAACCTTGCAGGCGTTGAAAAAGCCATGAAGAAAGCCAAGAATAAAAACTACAAAACCTTGGAACTAAAAGGATTGAATCATCTTTTCCAGAAATGCATTTTCGGCAGTCCCAACTTCTACGGCAAAAACGAGGAAACATTCAACGAGGATGCAATGAAAATTATCGTGGAATGGATAAACCAAATCGGCAAATAGTCCATCCACTATTATTCTCCACTTATTTCACAACTGTCTTTCAGCGTAATGCATACATGCGAAAGCACGAACATTATGGCAAAGCATACAAGTAAATAGTGTCTCAAGAGAATACCATCCAAAAGAAATATGCACGATGGAATTATGGCAAGAGCCATGCGCTTCCAGTTGCTCTGCTTGTAGAAATATAGCGCATAGACGAACCAATATGCGACAAGTAGTATTAGATTTGCTATTGCATATATGGGAAAATGCACATCGGATGCAAAACCAAATTCAGCAATTCCGATGTTAAAAGCCATAAGGAACATAGATCCATACCGTCCGACTTGCTCCAGAATGTACATGGAACGACAGCATTTGCATTTTACTTCTTGTCCTTTGAACTTTATGGCATACAAAATGTTGGGTATCAACATTAACACCACGATTACAAGACCGAAGATGTTTATCCAGTTCAAACCATCGATTATGCAATATTTTTCCATGCTAAAATCCGTTTAGCGTCATATAGAGTGTCGGCAGACAAAGCAGGAAACCGAGGATTACCAGCACAATCATGAATTTCCATATGAACTTGAACCAGAGGTTGTAAGGAATCTTTGCCATTCCCAATGCTCCAATCAGTACGCCCGATGTTGGTGTAATCATATTGGTGAAGCCATCGCCGAACTGGAAGGCAAGAACCGTTGTCTGTCGCGAAATCTCGACAAGATCGGAGAATGGCGCCATAATTGGCATGGTGAGTGCGGCCTTTGCCGAACCCGATGGGATGATTATGTTAAGGAATGTTTGTATTCCATACATTATCGACAGCGAAGCCTCCTTGCCTGTATCCTGCATTCCGTTCGACAAACTGTTCATTATGGTGTCTATGATGTTGCCATTGGTAAGTATTGCAATGATTCCTCCTGCAAGACCAACCACAAAAGCAGCCGAGAAAATGTCTTTTGCACCATCGATGAACATTTTTACAATATCGTTTGCCGACCTATTCATTGCAATTCCAGCGGATATGCCCATTGCGAGGAAAAGTCCGCCTATTTCCTCAACATACCAGCCATAGCCCATCACGCCGACAATAAGATACAAAACCGTGAACAACAGTAGGTTTATTATGTAAAAATGTACAGATTTGCGCAACATAAATAACGATGTAAGCACGAAAAGTCCTGAGACTATCGGTATTGCAGCAAACTCAAATTCGGCATTTCCGACTTTCAAATGGGAAATTGGATAAAATACCGAAAATAGGATTACTGCTATGGACACAACAATATAACTTGCCCATGCCGATTTTGGTGTGCAGTAAATGATGTCATCGGAATGGCTGCTATTGTTTTTGCGCCAGTATTCATCTATGGAATAAGTAATGCTCTTCTGCGGATTTTTCTTTATTCGCGATGCATACCATAGTATAAACGAGAATCCGACTGCGTTAATTACAAGCCAGCATACAAATCTATACTCCCATCCGCTAAATAGTGGCAAATCCGACATTCCTTGCGCAATACCTATGGTAAATGGGTTGAAGATTGCACCAGCAAAGCCCAAGTGAGCTGCCACATATACAAGACAGAGACCCGTTATTGAATCGTAACCCATTGATATTGCCAAAGGAACGAATATTATTACGAAGGCGATAGTCTCTTCGCTCATGCCGAATATTGCACCGAAGGCGCTGAACAAGGTCATTATCAGCACCATTATGATGTTGTTCACACCTATTCTCTGAAGAAATTTTCGTTTCTCCAACCTTTTGCTAAAGCGTAGAAATGAGTTTATTCCTGCCGCTAATGCCCGACTTTCGTTCAAAATCCAAAAACTTCCGCCAACAAGCAATATGAAAGCTATTATGCCCGCCTGTTTCTTGAATCCGTCAAAAATTGAGGTAAAAACTTGCCATGTCTGCGGGCTTGCATCAACTTCGTGGTAGGAGTTTTCGACAATTACCGTTGTACTTCCGCCATCGGGAAGAGGCTTTTGTGTACGGTCGAATTGTCCTGCTGGCACTATCCATGTAAGGATTGCCGCAATGACAATAATTGTGAATACAATGACGTATGTATGTGGAACTTTCTTGAACATTGCTTGCAAAATTTGTGTGCAAAGATAAGGTTTTACACGAACTTACACGATTTTGCAAAACAAAAAAATAAGCCGCTAAGCGACTTATTTTTATCTTGGTTGCCCAATCAGGACTACTATATTGTAATACCAAATCAACTTCAATATACATAACTATTTGATTTGCAATACTTTTATTACTTCGTCAATTTCAATATATTATACCAAATTTCGATTATTTTCAATTCGGTGGTGCGATGGTGGTGCGATATTTCAATATATTTTATTATATTTGCATCGATATTAACTCATTGATTATGGCAAAAGTAACTCTTTATGTTAGAGCCTGTCAAGATACAGGCGTTATCAATCTAAGATTTAGATTGAGGGATGGTCGCACCACCCAATTTTTTCACCCTTCGAATATCGAGGCGGATGTTAATGACCTAAAAAAGTTAACCAATGAAGGCAAGCCAAAACCTGGTGTAAGGATTTACAACAAAGATTTGGTTAGCAAGATTGAAGAAGAATCCCAGTTGTTGCTTGACGCATACAATGGTATTTTGGAAGACAATCTTGTTCCAAACATTGACCTCATCGAAGAAAGGATTATCGCTATAAAGAATCCTGTCAAGAAGGTTCGTCAAAAAGAACTAACATTGTTGGAACGCTTCAACAAGTACATCAATGAAGCTGTTGCCCTCAATATTATTCAAGAATCAAGGCATAAAAGGTATAAAGCACTTTATGGATCTCTCGAACGGTTTCTTAAGATTTATGGAAAGATCGAGTATGTAGCAACAGAGTTCACCCCAGATGATGTACTGGCGTTCAAGTCGTTTATTACCGATGAATATTTGCTTGTACCTAAGCACAAGAGGATTTATGCAGGGTTGCCGTCAAATGTTGTGCCTAAGCAAAAGCGCAGTCAAAATACCGTAGTGACAATGCTCAAGGCATTCAAGGCCGCATATTCTGGTTTTGGAATAGATTACAACCCTTTCGACAAGATGCCTAAAAAGTACAGAGCTGCGTTGTTAAGGGAACAATACGAAGAACCGATTTGTCTAATGCGTGAAGAATTTTTCAAAGTCCTTAATACCGAAGTTTCCGAAGCTTTGCAAGAAACTAAAGATGCGTTTGTTCTGCAATGTGCTTTCGGCGCTCGTGTTGGTGATTTTTCCAACCTCTCGATGGCCAGTGTCGCTGTTGACGACAGTGGCATCCCATACATCCATTATCTACCTCAAAAAACTGAGCGGACCAACACGCGCCACATCGAGACCGTTACACCTATTATAAAATATGCTTTGGAAATAATCAAGCGCAAGCATTTTGACTTTCACATTCTCAACTATGTATCCGGGAAAGACGGCTACAATGTTAAGATTCGCAGATTGCTCAAGTTCTGTGGCATTGACCGTCCGGTGAAAGTTCTCGATGAAGCCTCCGGCAACATTGTAGAGGTTCCGCTTTACGAAGCCGGAAGTTCAAAGTTATGCCGCAAAACTCATGTCAACATTATGAATGAAATTCAAATCGACAGGTATGCTGCAGGGTTGCACGCCGCAGGAAGTCAAGCTGTTGAAAGATATATCAGCAACACACTCACTCAGCATTTCATTTTGATGTGTGCAGCCTTCAATCAGCCACTTTACAAGGTTGACAAGAATTTGAATATTGTTGAATAGCAAAAAAGGTGGAGAAATCCACCTTTTGTTTTTTCGTTTTAATCCCTTATCCCCTCATCCCTCTATATCGCCTATACAAACTATAGCCTCTATTCCCAGTCCCTACAGCCCCTATTGCCCCTACAGGCGTTACCGCCCTTACAGCCCCTAATCCTCATCCCACCATCCCATTCGTTAAACCGTTAATCCGAAAATCCGTTAACCCGTTAACTATAGGTGCTATTTGTGCTATAGGTGCTACCACTATCATCCCGCCTATCGCTTACCGTCCCTACAGGCTTTATGGGCGTTATAGCCCTTACAGCCCCTAAAAAGCACCCAAATACCTCATTTTTTTCAAATTCCATTAACACTTTCCCTTCTCTTAGGCACGGGTGCACACTTTCCTTAGTCATTGCCTCTGTTAGTATAAAGCAATTACGCTTTTATTACTTAAAATTATGGTTTAATGAATACTATCTTACACAAAAAGAAATACAAAATTCATACCATTTATCGTATTTATTTCATATTATTACATAATATTTAAGCACATTAGTATAATATAAGATATTATAATTATTTCAATGTCATTATATCCATTATCTTTGCGATGTTGTCATATTAAGATTAACACATAGTGAATAATATGTCGGAGAGATATCTCACGCTTTGACGAGAAAATAATGGTGAGAAGAGTGTTATCGCTTACTATGAGGAACGCCAAACCGAATTATTAATTTTAAAACTTTTAGCGTATGAAAAAATTTATACTTTTGGCAATGTGCGCTTTGGTAAGCGGACTTGCATTGGGACAACACTCCTACTACACCTACGAGAATGACGACAGCATTACAACTGTAGTTATGTTGTCTGACCCCAACAACTATTACACCTACCTTGTTTCGGTAAACAGGGAGAAAAACGAAATTGCAGTGGCTACTATGACCGACAACTGTCCGCAGTCGCTGGTTTCCAGTTCGTTGACAAACTTGCAGTTGTATGCTGGCTCGCAGTATGGCAATATCGGTTCGCTTGTACTGAACGGCGGTTTTGTAGATAACGACGGCGACATCGTTGTTTACGGCGCATACTGCAACGGTTCAAACCGACAAGGAACAATAGTAAAATTGGACTATTCCAGCGGTTTTTCCGTCGCAAGATGTGTGATGACTTCTGCCGAAATTGTAAGTGGATGCTATGGTTTCCAAGGAGCAAATATGAAATACTTTTTTGCCACATCAGACACTTTCTTTAGAATGGAAACGAGTTTGCTAACGACCGCAATTCCCATTACACTAAGAAAGTCAATTACTGGAGCAAGAGATATTTCGTTAGGATTTGACTACCAAAACAACAGGTTGATTGTGTCGGGAAGTCTTGGCTCCAATAGTGTATTTCTATTGGCGTACAACACAAATGTTAATAACTTAAATGCAATTACAACAAATGTAAAATATGTGCTTCCTACCAATGCAATAGATTCGCACACGACAGCAATGAGTATTGGTGGCAATGGTTACTACTGCGACAGCACTGCATACATATTCCAGCCGCTCGAAACCAATGTCAACGGAAGTTGTATATGGCTGTTGAAGGTCAACTATTTCACGGGAAGCGTGTACGAAAGCAACCTGTATAGTTTTGGCGGAACAAATCATAAGTTCTCGGCTATTGCGTCCGCAAACAACTTCGACAATCTGTTCCTGATAGGCGACGATATGGCACAGGGAAAGTATGTGGCAAGTTTTGATATGTACAGCCTTACATCGCATACCTTTATGGATGTACTTGGACTGTCTCATTCTTCCGCCAATCTGGAGGGAAAATGGACCTATTATGACCTGTTCCTTAACAATATGACCTACGACCATTACACGGGCAATGTAATAGCAGGTGGTGCTGTAAGGGGCACTGGGCTTGTAATGGATGCCTATACCGTATCGTCCTGCGGAACTATAATGAACTCGAGTTGTTCTACGCAGTCATATACCACAACTACGATAACTCCTATTGCTGGTTCTATGACAATTAGCAATGATAAGGATGTTGACGATTATAGGGTTAGACCATATACACTTGCCAACAAATGCGTCGATTGCGGAATGAAGTCAATGGAAACGAAGAAGGCGGAACTTGATGAACTCATATCCGAGCGACAAGCGCAATATGGTCAGGAAGTTTCAAAGTCGAAGCTGTTGGCAGAGAAAGGCAGGTCGGCAGAAATCATAATTGAAGGCAACGACTTTATATGTGACGGATTCGCTGGATTGTGCAGTTACCGCATTACCGATGTTTCTGGCAGAATCTTGAAGGAAGGCAAGACATCGTGCGGCAGCAGGAATGCCATAGGCAACTACAAACTTGGAATTTATATAATTCAAGTTTACGACGAAGCAGGCAATATGCTGTCAAGGAAAATTCTTGTTAGCGAATAGTATTGATTAACCGTTATGGACTGTCCGCAATTTTTTGCGGCAGTCCATATCTTTAAAAAGCAAAGACTATGAAAAATTTCTTTTTCACACTCGTTGTATTCTTTTCCTGCATAGTTTCTGCATTTGCATTTTCTGGAGGAACTGGCACTGCAAATAACCCTTATCTTATTGCAAATTTTAGCGACTGGTACGATATGATTAACCAGTCAACAAGTTCTGCACATTACAGGTTAATTTCTGACATAAATATGGAACCTTATATTATAGGGGAAAATGCAGCCCAGTGGTCATTCAATGGCATCTTGCACGGAGATGGTCATACATTATTCTTTCAAGACAGTATAGATATTTCATATTTGCCAGGGGATCTGCATGCTTTTACTCTTTTCCCAAGAGTTTTTGGACGTATAGATTCATTAAAAATGGTTGGGAACACTACATATATGTTTTCGCTTACTGCATCAATTGAAAGTGGTGGTGAAATTTCAAATTGCATAAACTATGCCAATGCTTTAATATCAAATGATTTTTATGCTATAGAATATGCTTTTATTGCAATGGACAATAATGGTGGAAGAATTTCAAACTGCATAAATTTCGGAAACATAATATTTGAAAGTGATGTCGATATATGGAGTCGTATATATGCTGGAGGTATAGTTGGGTGCAATAATGAAGGCGAAATAATAGGATGCCGTAACTATGGGAACATAATTGGTGGCTTTGCCTGTGGTGGTATATGTGCCATAAGTGTTGGAACTATCAGAAACTGTTCAAACTATGGGGACATTATTTCTCCACAGGATATTATGTTGGATGATTTTGCAGAATATCCGTCGGGTGGCATTTACGCTATTACAGATTTCACTTCAGATAATTTTTCAATAATAGAAAATTGCATGAACTACGGAAGAGTAAATGCGGGGAAATTATATAGCGGAGGAGGCATAATTGGCGGAGGTTCTGTATATATATCTATTTCACCTACAACACATGAAAATATTATTGGATGTGCCAATTATGGTGAAGTAATAGGCGGCAAGTATCTAGGCGGCATATATGGCAAACTTAATGCATTCGCCAGCATATCATCCTGCTTCAATGCAGGACAGGTTGCTTCGGCAACAAGTTCGGGCGGAATAGTAGGGACAGTATATGACACTGCACACATAAGCAACTGCTTGGATGTTAGCGGAATGCATATTATGATAGACAAATGGGAAGTTTCTGGCGATTCCATTTGCAATATGTCTTCCAACTACTACGACCGCCAAATGTCGGGCGGTTCGGGCGAAGATGTTGAGGGTGAAACGGAAGGTCGCCTTACTTCGCAACTTACAGGCGATACTCCCGAACTCCGCGCTATGCTTGGCGACGGCTGGAGTTATGCCGAAGGTCGCTATCCAATTCCGCTTGGTCTGGAAAACGATTCGCTTGCAATGCTTTTTGCAACACCAATCTATCTGCGCGTAATAAACGATGACAACTACGACCATACAAACCTTGTACGCAACAATTTTACAGTAGGCACGGAAAATGGCGTATCGTGGTCGTCTGGTGACCGTCTTTCAATTGATGGCGAAAATGCTACAATTCTTGCTTCCGGTAGCGAAACGGCAACTGCAAGTCTGGCAGGATATTCGTTTTCGCGTTCCCTTCGTCTCGACCCGATTACAGGAGAACTTGTTGCAACCGATTGCGACAGTTACTTGTGGAACGGAGACGAATACATCGCAAGCGGCGACTACATTCAGGTTCTTACTGCTTCCAACGGTTGTGACAGCATTGTAACTCTGCACCTTACCATAAACAATTCGGTGCATTACAGTTTTACAGAAACAGCCAACAGTCCATACATTTGGAACGGCACAGAGTACACCGAAACTGGCGACTATACGCAGAATTTCACTGCTGCAAACGGCTGTGATTCAATCGTAACGCTACATTTGAATATTTTAAGCGGAATTTCACAGAATGGCACCGCGGAAATTTCTGTTTTCCCAACTCCCGCCACCGACATTCTCAACATCACATCATCGGAAACTATTTCGGAAATCGAGATTGTAAATACGCTTGGTCAGGTTGTAAAGCGCATTGAGGTAAACAGCGATAATGCCGTTTGCAATGTGGAAGATTTGAAGGCAGGGGTGTATATGGTAAAGGTCTCAAGAATAACTGGCGAAACCGAAGAACTGAAATTTTTGAAGGAGTAAAAAGAGTTGGTGGCGTTGTCAAATTTAATATTGTCAAAATTTTAAAAATAATGTATTATGAATGAAAGTTTATTGTCTAGTTATTCTTTTCTAGCTTCTTTAAACGAAAATGGCACCGATTTGTATAAAGCGGTTTACATTCCTATGTGCCAAAGAGCTATATCATTATATGCAAAAGAAAGTTCTATAGGTACAGACGAAAATATACAATCCATAATCAACAAGAATTTTAGCATTGATATTCCTCTTTTGGTTACTCGCAAATTAATTTGTAAAGTTTGTGATAATTTAACAAAGAGAGATCGTGAAAAATTTGATTTTAAAATATTTGAACAAGGAAAATCTTTTCAATTCAAATCCTTTGCATTTGACAATATAGAAGAATGTTACGAAAGAGAACGAAGAAATGCAAATGCGTTGCAACAAGCTTTTGAGGCTTTTATTAAGGAACAAAATACTACCACAGACGATATCCCTAAATTTTCTTCGTTTATTCTAAAATACAAGAATCGTCTTTCTTCGTTTCTTTCTGGCAAAACACAATATATAGAAGATGTAATAGAGGAATCTTCATATATGATACACGCTCGATTCCTTCAATTTATCGAAAAGAATAATGATGTTTTGTATAAAGTTGTCAAACGCGTTTTTATCGGTTCGATAATTGCATCTTATATAGAAGCAGAAGTGGACATATTTGCAAAATCAGAAGATAAAATAAGTTACTATTTAGATACAAAAATAGTTCTTGAAGCTTTGGATTTGCAAGAAGAAGAAAACACTAAACCTACTCAGGAGTTACTAAAATTAATTGAAAACACTGGCGGAATAATAAGAATTCTTGATGTTACGATTGCTGAAATACATAGCATAATTGACACAGCAATTCAAAGATTTAATAAAGATACACCAACGACTACCATAAATGAAGCTTGTAATCGTATTGGCAAGAATAAAACATGGTTATTACAATTCAATGGAAAACTTGAAAAAAAGATAACCGAACAATTACATGCTAGTATCTGTAAAGTCGCGGAGTCAGACATAAAGAAATATTCTGATTCTGAAGACTTAAAATTGTTAAAAAAAATATGGTTCAGAAAAAATGCAGCAGAACACGATGTGATTGCATATCTACATATAAGAGACAGGAGGAAACTTGATTCTAATAGGAAAATATATCAGAAAGCTAGTTGTTGGTTTATTACCGAGAATAATAGGCTATGTGATTTTAATATGTCAAGAAAATTGAATGGATATACAAACGAGGTTATTTTGCCACAAGAATTAACAAGTTTACTTTTCTTAAAGAATACTCAAAAATATTCGCATAATGTTTCACGCATCGGATTGAATGAACTTATAGCCCAAACAATAACTGACGAATATCCAAGCAAAGACATTATAAATGAGTTTGATATTGCAATTCGTGAGAATTCAAATATTTCACAATCAGATTACGAATATCTTGCTTCAGAGATTTCTCAATATTCAACTAATCAACTTCAAAGAATGTTAGAGCAAAGCGTTTCAAATCCTGAATCGTTTAAGTCTAATATCCATAGTATAATTGCAAACACTAGAAAGAAAAAAACAGCCGATGATGAAAAAAGGAGAAAACAAAGAGAAAAAGATGAACAAGAAAAAAACGAGTTAAGATTAAACAATGAAAAATTAATTCAAAAAATTACAAATATTTCGAATCAACTATCGGATTTACAGTCTTCTGTTGCACATGAAAAGCAACAAAGAGACAAATCGAAAAAGTGTCGAAAAAAAATAGTATTATCCACAATAGTCCCTGCTATTGCGATATTAGTAGGTGTTTTTCTTATTAGAAATTTTGCTGATATTACTGATTTATTCAATACAATTTTGAATTGGATAATAGGGGCAAGTGGTCTTTGGGGATTTATTGGTTTGATGATTACTATAGTAAAGTATATAAAAGACAAATAATTTGTTATGTATTGCTTTTTACTTATAGTAATATACTTTCACGCAAATGCCTACGATAGGTAACCGAATTTTGAAACTTTAAGTTGTGCAATATGTTGAAATATGATATTTTTGCAAAATAAAAGAAAACATAAAACATACTCGTTATGAGCAGAATAAAAATAAAGAACTTTGGTCCAATTCGTGAAGGCTACATAGAAAACGACGGATGGCTGGACATTGATAAAGTTACCGTTTTTATAGGAAATCAGGGATCTGGTAAAAGTACAGTAGCAAAGCTGATTTCCACATTATCATGGATAGAAAAGGATTTGTTCAGGAGCGATGGCTCTACTCAAAGATTTCGCAAACAAGAAAGAATATTCAAGAAATATCTTGAATATCATCGAATAGATAATTACTTAAAAAGCAATACTGAAATCCAATACGAGGGCAAAGCATATAGAATAAACTACCGCCCTGGCAAGCCTCTTGACATTCAGAAGTTGAATGGGCAATACTCGCTTCCCAAAATTACCTATTTCCCTGCGGAAAGAAATTTTGTTTCATCTGTGAAGAAATCAAGAAGTGGGCAAAGATTAACACTTTGGTCACAATCTCTTCAGGAATTTAAGGAAACCTTTCAAGAAGCAAAAGAGAACTTCCGGGAGAAAGAAACTATCCATTTGCCAATAAGCAATGTTGACCTTGAGTATAACAAATTGAACGATGTTTTATATGTAAAAGGTGACGATTATAAGATACAACTATCAGATTCTGCAAGTGGCTTCCAATCGTTCGTTCCGTTGTTTGTAGTGGCCAACTATGTTTCCAAGTCGTTGGAAAAAGAACAGGATATGGACGAACAACAACGCGAAACTTTCAAGAGAGAATCTGCTAAAATACTGAGAAACAAACTATATACAGAAGAACAAAGACGCATTCTTCTATCTAATCTTGCAACCCAGTTAAACATCAAACGAACTTTAAACATCATAGAGGAACCCGAACAGAATCTTTTCCCAACATCACAGCAAGGAATGTTGTTCAAACTCCTAGAGTTCAACAATAAAGTTAGAAATAACGAGCTTATTATAACAACGCACAGTCCATATATAATCGGTTATCTGACGCTTGCTGTCAAAGCGAAAGAACTTTACAGGAAGTCAAAAAATGACGAGGTACGACAAATGATTAATGACATAGTCCCACATAAGTCAGCAATCTCTAACAATGACCTTGTTATATATGAGCTTGACGAAACCGAGGGAAGCATTAGGAGTCTTGGCAATGAAAATGGGATACCAGATGACAATGATTATTTGGATAATGCATTAGGTGTAATGAACGAAATGTTCAGTAAATTATTAGATATAGAAGACTTATGCCAGTAGATTTTTTCAGTGATTGCAAAAAACAAGACTGTGAAGTTGACTTGTTTGGTTTATGCGATGATTCTAAAGATGGAGACAACAAGCCTGCATACATCAATATTGATGATTCAAACAAATGGATAGCAACGGTTCATAACAATAATTTAATATGCATTTCTTTCTATGCAATAGATGGATGTGTCTCTTGGAATAGGGAAAACGGCAAACAGTCAGGAAAATGTGATGGTATGTTGTGCTACGATAATAATCGTAATGTTTTATTTGTGGAGTTGAAAAATAGAAACATAGATAATAAGGAATGGCGCACTGATGCAAAAAATCAATTGAAGGAAACTATTGAATGCTTTCTAAAATCCTATGATAAAGCAAGTTTTGATAAGATTGAAGCTTATATTTGTAATAAAAGGCATTTGAAGAACCAAAGATATTCTCAGTTTTGTAACAACTTCAAAAAAGACACGGATATAACTCTTCGCATCAATCGCGAAATAGAAATACCATAATCTTTGCATGCACTATATTTTCTTAATATGACAAAAAGACATTTATAGAGTAATGATGGAGTAGAAGACTATTTACTTATCCCCTCATCCCTCTATATCGTCTATACAAACTATAGCCTCTATTCCCAGCCCCTACAGCCGTTATTGGCGCTACCGCCCCTAATCATCATTTTGCCCCTACAGCCCCTACAGCCCCTAATCCTCATTTCGGCTCTATTGCCGCTACCGCCCCTACAGCCCCTAATCATTCCGCCTCTACAGCCGGTATTGGCGTTACTGCCCCTACACCCATTAATCCCACATCTCATCATTTTTTGTATTTTTATGCCGACAAATTCAATATTTTGTTTCACTTTTTTAACAATATGGTTTATTATGGGTATTTCAGCAGATGATGAGCGAGAATTTTTTTTTGTGTCGAAGCGGGGAGTCCGTCAGAAGAGTACATTGATGATTACATAACTTACA
>CAJOIT010000007.1 GCA_905234755.1 uncultured Bacteroidales bacterium | reverse complement strand
ATCGAGTATCTGCCTGGATTTGCAAGGCCAGGAGTGAAAGTACGTGCATCAACGTTTAGCGCTTCAGTGCTCGGGTTGCAGGTGAGCGTGCCGAAGTCCGGTGCCGACAGCTGTATCATCGATGCCGAGCGGCAGCAGTTGTCGACTGGTGCAAGCGTCGCGTTCATCTCGCGGGCGAAGTTCACGTTTACGCTCGCGTCGCCAGTGCAGGTCTCGTTGCCCATGTAGTACTCGTGCCAGGTGAAGGTGTAGTCGCCGTAGACGTTGACAGTCACGTCGGTTATAGGCTGTGTCGCAGCGGTAAATGTCGCTGTGCCGGGTCCGGTGTAGGTCCATTGGCCGGTATTCTGCGGATATGCGAAGCTGCCTGCGCTAAGGGTCGTGCTGTTGCCGCAGGGGTTGGTCGAGCCTGCTGTTACAGTTGGAGTAGGCTCGATGCAGCAGTCTGCATGGTGAGCTGGCTTTACGTGAACCGTGATCGTAGTGTCGTAGGTGCAGCCGAAGTTGTCCGTCTATCAGTGACCAGTTGTCAGGGTCGGGGTTCTGAACCGCTGCAGTCGCGTTCGCGCTGCCGTTCTGGCCGCTCTGCATCCCTACCCCACTCCAGGAGTAACCACTGCCGTTTGACGGATATGTATTAGTGAACGACCAAGTGTCGTTTGGATATAGACTTTCGTTAAAGTATAGACCCCATTCGAAAATCCAGCCGTTATCAGCGCTCAAGTGGTCGCAAACATATATTGTCCATGTACCATTAAGAGGACAGCCAACGAGAGATGACATATTTTCGTATGTTCCATATTCTCCTTCGTTCAAGACATAATTTGTTTCTGTGTTACCACAAGGGTCGGTGTAGGATTCTTGTGTCTGTGGTCCGTTTGAACCGAAAGGAGTTGTTGATGTCGGTGTAAAATAATATGAATATCCTTCACCTGCTGTATAGTAGCAGTCGCTTGATGAACCTGGGTCTGGTGCATGACCAAGGTGGGTATTACTACCGCCGCTCGAACCAGAAACATTGGTACCTCCATGATTTGTCCAGTGAAGAGAAGACATTGTTCCGCTTGAATAAGCATGAAGAAGACACATCTGTCCGTTAGGACACTGTATAACCATCGAAAGGTCACCGAGGTATGAGTGTTCCATATTAAGGTAAATGCGGTCAATATCGTTTACCGATGTTATAGTTGCTCCATCGGCAAAAATATCGAAATCGAGGCTTGTATTATAACATGTACTGTTACCATCGGGGAGGAAGGTTGCACCTGCAATAATTGGCGGGCGAATAGCAGTCCAAGGTTCGATATGCGGCTCGCCATGCATCGAAACTATTGTACCCGGACATATAGAATCGGGTCCGAATGTAACATCAGGCCATGTAGGACGCAAAGATACGCGAACCTTTCTGGTATTGATGTTTCTATTCAAACAACCGCGAGTATCAGCAGCACTACATATAATCATAAAACCACCGCTCTCAGTGAAGGTGTAGTTAAGAGTCTGGCCACCTGTTGGATGGGTAGTATCGTTAGCAGAATTGATGATACCCCATGTATAAACCAAAGTAGATTCATCCTGGTCGTACTGTGCATGGTTGTTATCAAAAGTTGTAGAAGCCGTGAAGCTTACCTGCGTACCGTTGCAGACATCGTAGAATGTTTCATACTGACCGGTAGCCTGATTAAGTTCAGTTGTAGGGCTTACACTTGGTGTTATTACAGTTGAGAAAGTCTGGCACATATCGCCGCACCAAATCTTGGCTGCAAATCCAGCACCAGTTGACGATGCCGATGACCAAACAATCTGCAAAGCACCACGGTTAGATGTAAAAGTCTGACCGTTAAGCGAAGTTCCTGTTGCATTGGAAACAAGGATTTGGAAAGTTACACCATCCTTAATAGTCATCGTAGTTCCAGATGCGAGGTTAAACTGCGTGAACTTAATACTGATAGCTCCTGAGTTGGTAGATGCTATATCCCTAATTATGTTTTCATTGGAGCTGTAATTACTACTTTGACCACCGCTATCATAAAGCAGAGCAGCTGGACTTGCTTCAGAAGAACCGCCAGCCGGACAAGCAATCTCGAAAGTATTACCTGACGAACCTGGCTGATTAAGCGTATATGTGGTCTGCGCCAATGCTACCGTGCATGCCGCCATGATAGCGACAAACATCATTATTAATCTCTTATTCATTGCCGTATCCTTTCATTGCGTTATACATTTCTGAAAATTCCTTGTTGGAGTAGAATCCTATGATGGTGTTTGTCTTGCCAACGCGGTAGAAATTGCGGTGGTCGTATGGCCTTTCATAGTAGAATTCGGCGATGTTTACCTTGCCGGGTTCCAACGACTGTACCATACCAGCCCTTTCTCCTGTTTCCGGATCCTTGTAGTAGAGATACTCGAAACCATCAATCTTCTGCTGCATTTCTGGTTCAGCAATGTACCACGAATAGTCGAGTTCGTAGTTCAGAAGCTCGAGGTTCAGAGGAGTTTCCTTCTGCATGCGCTGCAAATGTTCGAGGCTGTACGCCTTTTCCAAGCGCGGGTCAATCTGCACTGTCTGTGCATAACTTATGCCCGATATTATCGTGACAATCAGCATAATAACAAACTTCCTTTTCATATTCATTTTATTTACTATTTACCAATTAATAAACATTTTCTCTATCCCTATGACAACTGAAACATCGATTTCGTTGCCTGAGATTTTAAAAATTTTTCAACTTTTTTTTAATTTCAACATTTATAACATTTTACGCAATATAAGACTGCAAAGTAAATTAAAAAAATTGAATAAATGTTAACTAATTTTAAAAATTGTTAATATTTTTAATAAGAGACTTAAAATCAATAATTTAAAGAATTTGAAAATTTGATGATTTGAAAATTCAAAAATATAATGGATTGAAGTTGTTTCTAGGTTTCTGGTTTAACTTCGTTGAGGGCTACGCAGTTCTAATTTCTAGGTTTGAGGTGGTTTTAGATTGTTTGAGGTGGTTTGAAATGGGTTAAAGATTTGATGATTCGATAATTAGAAAATTCAATAATTTAATGATTCAAAAATTTAATGACATGAAATAGTTCAAGCAATTCGAACATAGAGACATCCGAATTGTAGCAGACAAACAAGAGCCGTAAAATATTTATTCAAAAACGCGCAAAAATTCGTTGGGAATGTTGCTTTCGAAATGCATCTGCTCATGCGTGCGCGGATGCGTAAAGCCTAGAATCCATGCGTGAAGCCCTATACGATTGAAAAGGTTTTCCCTTGAGCCATATTTCTTGTCGCCGATTATGGGCTGGCCAAGGTCGCTCATGTGCACGCGAATCTGGTTTTTGCGTCCTGTTTCAAGGTTTATTTCCATAAGCGAGTAGCGACCTTTGGTTTTCAATGTCTTGTAATGTGTCACTGCCAACTGCCCGCTTTCTCTATCTTTGGTTGAATAAACCACATACGCCTTGTTTTGTGCAAGATACGACTCGTATACGCCATCGCCAATCGGATCGTCTCCCGATGTTACGGCAATGTAGCGGCGATCGTAAATGTTTGTCTTCCAGTCTTCCTGCAACAAAGCCTGCACCTCTTCGCTCTTGGCAAACATCATCAGTCCCGATGTTTCACGGTCGAGACGATGAACGATGAAGATACGGTTGTTAGGATTCTGCTCCTTTATGTGCTTGCTAAGTATGCTGTATGCCGTTTCGTTGCTCTTTGCTGTGGCTACCGATAGCATTCCTGCAGGCTTGTTGATGACAATTATGTCGCTGTCCTCGTAAACTATGGTTATGCCCTTGAGGTCGCGACCCGATGCAATTCGTTTCCAATGAATTGAAATCTTGTCACCCGGGATAAGTTTCTGGTTGTACAAAGTTACAACAGCACCATTGAGTTCAACAGTCTTATTGCGTAGCCACGACTTTACCTTGTTGTGACTACGGTCAGGAAACTTCTTCATCAGGAAGTTGATGAGTTCATCGGGTTCGGTAACTTCCAGATTTGTAACTTTTGGCTTTTCAAAGCGCTTGTAGTTTTTTGGTGCTCTGTACGGCATAATGTATGATTTTGTTAAAACAATGATTTCTTTGATGTTGTTGCAATAAACTCCTTAAGATAGAATGGCTCGTAATATACCAAATCCTCGAATTTACATGCTTGGAACGCAGTCTCAGCAAGTTCGCCCATGAATTCTGCCGAAGGATATATGTCATCCAAGAAAGCAAAGCCATCGCAAGCAAGCACATCCTTGCACTTTGGAGCACCATTACCGCAAAAAAGCAGTTTCTTGCCTTTGTATTCAGCAAACGATTCTTCTGTTATTATCTTAGCCTCCACTTCCGACAACTTTTCGAGCTTTGCATCTGTAAGCATTGTATATACTTCCATCCTGCGGGCATCAATCATGGGAACAATCAAATCGTAATCGCCATTGTACTTTGCTTTTGCCATTGCTGCAATTACCAGAAGTGTGTTTAATGAAATCAAAGGTATATCACCACCAAAACAAAGCCCCTTGCTAGTGCTTGCACCAATGCGCAGACCCGTGTATGAACCCGGACCTCCACTAAGTGCAACTGCATCCAAATCCGACACCTTCAGTTTTGCCTCATCGAGGACTTCCTTAACAAATACGGCAAGCATCTCGGAATGAGCAACCTTGCGTGCATTGTCGGGCTTCATTATGCGAAGGTTTGCGCATTTGCCATCGATTGATATTGATACCGAACAATAGTCGGTTGAAGTTTCTATGTTAAGAATTCGTGCCATGCGAAAATTTTTCGCAAAAATAAGGATTATTTACAAAGTACGATTTACGATTTGACAGGCTTCTGCTAATCTACGCTAATTGCATCGAACGAGTATCCTTTTTCTCGCATCATTTCGACAAACTGCGACAATACGGCAAGCGTATTCTCCTTTGCTTTCGCATTGTCGTGAAATACAACAACCGAGCCTTCGCGAACAGACTTACGAAGCAAATCCATAATGTCTTCTGGAGAGCGGCTTGCATCATAGTCGTAGGACATGACATCCCAGAACACAAACTTATATTTAGATTTCAGCTTGCGATAATGTCGAAACAAAATCCGTCCATAAGGCGGACGAAACAATTTCATTTCCGAAACAGCCGACTTTTTCTCCACATCGGCAAGCCATTCAGATGGCTTGGTTTTTAATATGTCTCGATGCGAATAGGAATGATACCCAACGACATGACCTGCATCGGAAATCTTTTTCAGCAAATCGGGATGCTCATCCGCATTTTTGCCACAGCAAAAGAATGTCGCCTTTACGGAATACCTATCAAGGATTTCCAAAATTTGTTCGGTACCATCCTTTGTAGGTCCGTCATCGAAAGTAATGTAAACGACCTTGCCCACATTCTTTACTCTCCGTATTCCTTTTAGGAACGGATTGGGAAATCGTGAGAAAAAGGACAATGACATACAAAAGCGTGTTATAATAATCTTTCCTTCGACAGGCACACTTCGACACCCTTCGACAAGCTCAGGGAGCTACTCAGTGCGCCGCAGGGAACGGTCGTTATTCTATTTCAATCTGATACGGACAATGATCGGACATCTGTACTTCGGGGAATATTGTTGCCGACTTTAACCTTGATGCCAATGGTTCCGATATCATCTGGTAGTCGATACGCCAACCAAGATTCTTGGCTTTCGCTCCGCTACGATAGCTCCACCAGGTATATTGCTCGGCTTCGGTATTGAACACACGCAACGAATCGACAAAACCGCTAGCAAGGAAATTTGTTATCCACTCGCGTTCCTCTGGCAAGAATCCAGACACTCCTTTTTTGTTCTGCGGATTACTGATATCTATTTCCTTGTGACAAATATTATAGTCACCTGCAAGTATAATATTAGGACGCTCTATCTTCAATTCGTTTATAAACTCCTGTACAGCAGCAAGATATTTCATCTTCACATCCTGACGGACATCACCCATGGTTCCCGACGGAAAATACGAGTCGATAACCGTAATATCGCCAAAGTCAACACGCAAAAGTCGTCCCTCAGCATCAAATTCGGGAATTCCAATGCCTGCCTTCACAAAGTCGGGTTCCTTTTTAGTAAAGATTGCCACACCGCTGTAGCCTTTCTTTTCTGCAGAGAAGATGTAGGAGTTGTATCCCATCTCCTTGAATTTCAGTATATCTATCTGGTCGGGCTGTGCTTTTGTCTCCTGTACGCACAAAACATCTGGCGACTGTGCTTCCACCCACTCGTACAAGCCTTTTGCTATTGCAGAACGGATTCCGTTCAAGTTGAATGTGATTATTTTCATACCTATAATATATTGTTTCTAGTTTCTATGCCTTTGGCGTTTCTGGGTTTCTAAGTTTCAATGGCTACGCCGCTTCAAGTTTAACTTCGTTGAGGGCTACGCCGTTCTCGCTTCGCTGTTGAGATGCAAGGTCTTGCGTCTGTACTATTGATTCAATAATTTAATGGTGTTGATATTTAATATTTGCTTCATAATATATATTTCAATGTCTGGGACAAAAGTAAACAATAAATTGTTTGTATAATCGTTTTTGCAATCGTATTTAATCATATTTTTGCAAAAAAAATCTTATGACTAAGATAAAGTATATTTCACTGATAATAATGCTATTAGCATCCGTAGGGACTTTCGGTCAGAAGTTTACCATAAGCGGATATGTGCAAGATTCGGCAAGCGGAGAAAAACTTTTCGGAGCAAATGTATATGACACTCGCTCGCACTTGGGCGTTGCTACCAACGAATACGGATATTTCAGTTTGACACTTCCGCAGGACAGTGTAAGCCTTGTTGTTTCGTACATCGGTTATGGCGCATACAGCCACAATTTCTTCATTGACCATGACATAAAACTAAACATCAAGCTCAACTCCTCCAATATGCTCAGCGAGGTCGTCATCACCGAAAGCAAGTCGGACCAGATGGTAAAAGATGTGCAGATGAGCATTGTACGACTACCTGTGGAACAACTGAAAACCTTGCCTGTATTCATGGGCGAGGCTGATGTTATGAAAACTCTACAGTTGATGCCAGGCGTTCAATCGGGCAACGAGGGAACTAGCGGAATATATGTCCGTGGTGGCGGTCCCGACCAGAACCTGATTCTACTTGATGGGGTGCCTGTGTACAATGCCAACCACCTTTTCGGATTTTTCTCGGTGTTCAATCCCGATGCTATATCGAGCATCAATCTTATAAAAGGCGGATTCCCAGCACAATATAGCGGAAGATTATCGTCTGTAATCGACATTAGATTGAAGGAAGGCAACGATAAGAAGTACGGTGGAGAGTTCTCAATAGGTACGATTGCCACAAAGGTCATGGTCGAAGGTCCTATCTGGAAAGACCATACATCTTTCATTTTCAGTGCAAGGCGTACATATATAGATGTGCTTGCCGCTCCAATTATTGCCATGATAAACAAGTACGCCGGCAATAGCGAAAAACTAAAAGCCGGATATTACTTCTACGATGCCAACCTGAAATTGAACCACAAGTTCAGCGACAAGGACAGACTTTTCCTAAGCGGATACTTCGGTCGCGACAAGGCATACATCAAGAATGAAGAGGAATATTTCTATTACGATACGCTTTACAACGAAAAATCCGACATGGGCTTGTACTGGGGCAACATTACAACTTCGATGCGCTGGAACCATGTGTTCGACCAGAAACTGTTCTCGAATGTAACACTCATATACTCAAACTATAAGTTTGATACTTATATGAAATACGATTACCTCGCAGACTATATTTCGACTGAAAAATACTCATTCGACTACTTCTCGGGCATCAACGACTATGGCGCAAAGATTGACCTCAACTACTACCCAGCTTCGAGACACGAATTAAAACTCGGAACGTCAGCCACATACCATGTATTCAAGCCAGGTGTGTCGGTCACAACTCAGTCGATAAACAACTCTGATGGCATAGACATAAAAAACGGTGCCCGCGACATCTACGGCACAGAAATAAATGTATATGCATCCGACAACATAACCATAACCGGACGCCTAAAAGCAGATGTTGGTTTGAATTATTCGGGCTTCATCGTAAAGAAACATTACTACCAGTCGGTTGAACCTCGCGTTTCGGCAAGATTCCTGATTACCGAAAACTTTTCGATGAAAGCCGCCTACACAAGAATGACGCAATATGTACATCTGCTCACCAACAGCACCATAGGTCTGCCAACTGACCTCTGGCTTCCTGCAACAGACACCATCACGCCACAGCGAAGCAATCAGGTGGCACTCGGATTTGCCTACAACCTCAAGAACAAATGGGACTTCAGCATTGAAGGATTCTTCAAGGACATGAAAGGCCTAATTGAATATAAGGAAGGCGCCAGTTTCCTGAATATGACCGACAACTGGGAATCGAAAATCGAGATGGGACGCGGATGGTCGTATGGAGCAGAGTTCCTTGTCCGCAAAACTACAGGCAAAATCACAGGTTGGATTGGCTATACGCTATCGTGGGCATGGAGGCAATTCGACAACCTCAACTTCGGAGAAAAGTTCCCATACAAGTACGACCGTCGCCACGACATAGCCATTGCGCTTATTTACAACAAGAGCGAAAACTTTGACTTCGGAATGACATGGGTATTTGGCACAGGAAACGCAGTTACCCTCGCCTATGGTCGCTACTACGGACTCAATGGGTATGAAATTGGCGAATACGGTGGACGAAACTCTTTCAGGGCACCTGCTTACCATCGCTTGGATTTCAACTTTAACTTCAAGAAGCAAAACAAGTTGGGAGAAAGAATATGGAGCCTTGGCGTTTACAATGCATACTGCCGTCAAAATCCTTTCTACCTCTATTTCGGGACAGACAATCGTGGCAACAGATGCTTGAAACAGATAAGTTTATTCCCTATTATGCCATCAATAAAATTTTCACAAACATTCTAAAACCGAACCGACATGAAAAAGTTGATATACATAATAATAGTCATTGCAATTGCACTTACCGCATGTGAAAAAACACTGGACTTCCCATTTGAATACAAGAAACCCAAGCTGGTTCTCAACTGCTTGCTTTCCAACACGAGCGAAATCGACTTCAGCGTAAGCCGTAGCATGCACATTCTTGATTCAAAGGAAATTGTAAAGATTTCGGATGCCGATGTAATAATATTCGAGGATGACAAGCCACTTCAGGTTGTACCAGTATCAGATGGAGAAGGCAACTATCATGTGGCATACATTCCAAAAGTTGGACATACATACAGATTCCAAGTTTCCAAAGATGGTTTCGAAACGATAGAATCTGAAGTAACTATACCAAACCCCACAACAATAAACAATTTGAGCGGAAAGTACAAGAACGGAAACGATCCTGATGTGTATTACTACGGTGGAGATTTTGACATAGACATTAACTTCAACGATAACACAAACGAAGAAAATTACTATATGATATCTGTTACTGCTGTACTTCCGGATGATTTAGTGGAATACCTCAGTAATAATTATTCTAATACCTATTATTACGATATGTTGGACAGCAATTACAAACTTAACCTTGAATGTAATGATATGTCTGTAAACACAAGTTCCAATATCACATTGCTCTACTTGTCGGATGAAATTATCGGTAGCGGAAACTATACCATGAAGTTCACGGCACACGACTACAGGGATATATATGGGGTTTTCTACGAAATAATCTACTCAGACGACATATACGAAGAAAACAAAGATGAGGAAGATGAGGGAGAAGACCCTGATAATGATATTGAAGAACAACCTTTCTACCGCGAATACGAATATAGACTCGTCGTTCACCTACAGTCAACAAGCAAGGAATACTACCAGTATATGAAATCATACGACCAGTATGTTGAAAACGACGGCAATCCCTTCGCAGAACCAACACTCGTGAAAACAAATGTGAAGAATGGACTTGGAATACTTGGTGCAAGCAGCGAAATCACCGATACTCTCAGGTTTACGATAAAGAATCCGTATCTGGAAGAGGAAGAAGAGTAGTTGAGGCTATCCGTTTGCTCTCTCCATCTGGTCGTACAGATAAATCTCTTTGCCTTGCAATCTTAGCATAAGGTTAGCTACACACAAGACATCCTTCTCGCAGTATATCGCAATGCGGTCAACATCGTGCTCGCCGTAGTAAACACCAGCAACCTCGCTACCATCAATGTCGTCCTTGGGAGTTGGAATATCGAAAAGGTCGGCCATAAGTGCTAGGGAAGTGAAATTCTTGTAGTCACCAAACTTCCATAGTTCCAGCGTGTCTATGTGCTTTATTTCCCATGGCTTCTTTCCTGCAAGGTCTAGTGCCTTGGGCAGATTGTACATGCGGTTTACAAGCATTCTTCGTGCAATATATGGGACATCGAATTCCTTGATGTTATGTCCGCAAAGCATCTTGTTTCCAAACGGATCCCACTTCGAAAGCATTTCGGCAAAACCCGAAAGGATTTCCTTTTCATCATCGCCATAAAACGACTTAACGCGGAATTTGTCTCCAGCAACCAATCCTACCGATATACAGACAATCTTTCCGAACTCGGAATAAATTCCAGCACGCTGATATACATCGGATGCGGTTTCGGTTTCTGCTCTGAAATTCTTTGACTTCTTGTCCCAGTGCTTCTTGAAGTTTTCTGGCATATCATCGAACGATGCGCACATAGGCACAGTCTCGATGTCGATGAACATTACATTTTTAAGGTCAATCTCCTGCATTGTTGTAAATTTTAATTGTTATCGATATGTTGATGAATGAATTTTGCCAAAAGGTTCACTGCAGCATCGTTGTCTCCAATGTTTGGCACAATGATATCGGCATAGCGCTTTGTCGGCTCAATAAACTGCAAGTGCATTGGCTTTACGGTATCATAGTAATGTTCGAGCACATCATTCACCGAACGGCCACGCTCAACGGTATCTCGGCGCAAAATTCGAGCGAGACGGTCATCTGCATCGGCATCTACATAAACCTTAACATCCATTAGGTCGCGCAATTCGGGCTGAGTTAGCACCATTATGCCTTCTACAATTATTACATTGCTCGGATTTACCGTAAGTGTTTCCTTGCTACGCGAACTGGTTATGTAGGCGTAAATCGGCTGTTCCACCGACTTGCCTTCCTTCAATTCCTTAATGTGGCGAATCAGCAATTCCCATTCAATGGCATTAGGATGGTCGAAATTTATCTTTTTCCTCTCCTCCATAGGGAGATGACTGCTATCCCAATAGTACGAATCCTGAGGCACCAATGTTACCATATCCTTAGGCAACTGAGCGGTAATCTTGTTTACTACGGTGGTTTTTCCTGCACCTGAACCGCCTGCTATTCCTACAACTAACATATCATTTTAATTTTATGGCTTCAAAGGTACAAAATCTTTTTCGATGTCAGACTGATTTTTTTCTGGCTAAAAGGCTTGCAGGCTTAAAGTCTAACAGTCCCACAGTCTAACGGTCTTGCAGACTGCAGGACTGGTCTTCTGTTTGCCTGTTAGACAAAATCGTCAATCGTACTTCATCAATCGTAAATTTTCCTTACCTTTGTTTCTTGAACAAAAAATTATTATTGATATGCTTTATCCATTGAAATTCAAGCCAATATACAAGACCAAGGTCTGGGGTGGCGACAAGATAGCGAAAATAAAGAACGACAGCAATGTTCCAGCCGACTGTGGCGAAAGCTGGGAAATATCAGGCGTACAAGGCGATGTTTCGGTAGTGGCAAACGGCTTTCTGGCAGGAAACACATTACAGGAAATCATAGAGGTTTACCTTGATGAAATTGTCGGAGAAAAAGTGCTGGACGAATATGGTTACGAATTTCCAATCCTGCTGAAAATCATTGATGCCAAGGACAATCTCTCGGTGCAAGTGCATCCAGATGACGAAACAGCAGCCGAACTGCACAATGCCCGTGGCAAGACCGAGGCTTGGTATATACTAGATGCCGACAAAGATGCCAAAATAATAGATGGTTTCAACCGCGACACAACAGAAAGCGAACTTCTACAGTCGATAAAGGATGGAAATCTTGAAAACCTGTTGAAGTACCATAATGTCAAGTCGGGAGAATTTTACTTTATCCCAGCAGGCCGCGTACATGGAATGTGTGCAGGCACTGCAGTTGTCGAAATTCAGGAAACATCTGACATCACCTACCGCATATACGACTACAACCGAGGTAATCGCGAGTTGCACACACAATATGCAGTGGATGTAATCGACTATAAGAAGAACGACAAGCAGTCGTTGCAGTTTTCGCGTATTCCCGACCACTCCAACCCAATTGTAGACTGCAAATACTTTACAGCCAACTATCTGCCAGTAATGAACTCGCTACTGAAGGACTACAGCAACCTCGATTCATTTGTAATCTACCACTGCGTACACGGACAAGTTACAGTAAAAACTGCCGGCAGCGAGGAAATCCTCAACGAGGGCGAATCAATCCTAATACCTGCTTGCATTGACGAGGTTGTGCTTATACCTATTAAATATACGGAACTTCTTGAGGTTTACATGAACCTCGGTGAAAGCAAACCTCGCAAGTATGATGAGTACGATATTGATGCTGCAAAACGCAATACAGTCAAAAGCAACGACAATATTTGTGGCCAGATTTGCGACAATAGCAAAGACAAATCTTATATGTGCTAGAAAATAGTTGCACTGACTTGGTTAGAATGGCAAATCATTTTCATATTTGTCTTCGCCCAATGTATCGTTTTGCAAATAAAATTTAGAAACAGATATATCCTTAATTTTAGATTGGATTTCAATAAATCTGTTAAGATTTTCTATCTCTATTTTCCGTTTTTTGCCCATTTCTGCAAATGATTTTTCCCTCTCTATGCCTAAATAACGGCGATAAACAAGGTTTGCGGCAATTCCTGTTGTACTACTACCAGCAAACGGGTCAAGAATCCAAGCATTTGATGGTGTAGATGCTAAAATTATACGCGTTAATAACGCAAGAGGTTTTTGTGTCGGATGTTTTCCACAAGTTTTTTCCCACGGTGCTATTGCAGGCAAACGCCACACATCTGTCATTTGCTTATTATCGTTGAGCAGCTTCATTAATTCATAATTAAAGAAATGCGGTTTCTTCTGCAATTTTCTCGCCCAAATGATAAATTCTGTGGAATATGTAAAGTAACGGCACGAAATGTTTGGCGGTGGATTTGTTTTCGCCCAAGTTATGACATTCAGTATTTTATACCCAAGTTCTGTAAGTGCATTTGCCACAGAGAATATGTTATGATAAGTACCTGAAATCCAAATTGTACCATTGTCTTTGAGTTTGTCTCTACATAAAGCAAGCCATTTATGGTTGAACTCATTAATCTTTTCTGGAGTTCCGCCTTTATCCCATTCTCCTTTGTTTACACTGACTATTTTTCCGCTTTGAATACTAATTCCATCGTTTGAAAGGAAATAAGGCGGGTCTGCAAATATCATATCAAACTTGAACTCGAATTGTGGAAGCAATTCGAAGCAATCTCCATGAAGAAGGGTAAATGCATGGTCTGAAGATTTATAGTATGGAGAGATCATTTCTCAGAATTTATAACTTTAACAAAATCAGAGATACTTGTTAGATTATAAATACTCGGTATTGTGTAGAATGCTTCTTCTAATTTATTTTTTGCAGAAAGCCATCCTATTCCATCTGTTATCCAAACAAATTCGAAACCTTTTACAGAGTTGATTTTAGGAGCAAGTTCTGTATAAGACCGAGCAACTTCATTCAATTTAGAACCGCCACCACTATAAAAATTAACTTCTATCAAATATGTTTTCTTTGGAGTATTTATCACGAAATCAAACCTTTTCATATCTTCTCCTAAAACAGATAATTGTGGAAATTCCGAAGAATATACTTCTTGGCGAAATGATATTTTTTCTTTTGTTAATAATTGTGCAATGGAATGTTCCATAATATGTCCACTGCGGTTTTTTCTTGCATTGGTATCAAGACCTGTTTCTACCCCAAAGACATAGTCAACTAAATTCTTAATTTGTTTATTTTCAAAAACGGATTGTAATCCTGTACCTTTGATATATTCAATAACACCTTCAGGCGTTTTGAAAAAATTTTCAATGAGTTGAACATCCCCTTTTTTATTAATGGCTTTTTTGTTGTCGGAAGTCCTAACTGCAATTAGAATGTCTAAAACGCTAAAAACCTTGGAATTTTCGTCCCATAGATTGCGAATAGCGGCCTCCATATCATTTTGACCAATCAAATAATTCAATTGATTAAGTTTAATGGAAATCTTATCTACATTCTTTGAAATCTTATCGAAATCACAAAAAAAATTTAAAGTTGCATTGGTTTCTTTTAATTGTGAAAGAAATATCTCGAATTGCTTTTTGTCGTGTGCTTTCATAATGATGGTATTAGAGCGTAATTATGTTTGTTATTTATTAATAGTTCAGACAACTTACCTCGCTTGCTTGCATTTGCATTAACTGAACGCGATGCATACACTCTTTGAATATCAAAATTTGAATATATTTCTTCAAAAAATAAGTCTTCTGGATTTTTTGAAGAACAATCAGCATTGCTTAACATCCATAAACAATTCTTTTTCAAGGAGATATTTTTGCAAAAATTAGCGAGCCTCTTTTGTTCATCATCATCGAATGTCTCTTTCACATACGAGTTAAAACTTGATGTAGAACTTAAAGGACGATATGGTGGGTCAAAATAAAAGAAATTCAATCGGTTATTATCAATTTTCGATGTTGTTTCCGCAAAATCACCACACATTATTTCGACATCAAACTGATTTAAAAGTTCACTGTCAGCATAAATCAAATCTTCATTGCATATAGTAGGATTTGTATATCTTCCAAAAGGGACATTGAATTTTCCTTTGGAATTTTCACGATACAATCCATTGAAACATGTACGATTAAGAAAAATAAGTATTGCAGTCTTGTCAATGCTTGAAAGATTTTCCTCGTTAAATCTTCTGCGCATTTCAAGATAATAGTTTCTTTGTTCTTCGTAATCAGAAATAGATGAATATTGTTGTTCAATATGTTTGAGCCTATAAACTAAACCTTCTGCATTATCTTTGATGTTTATGTATGCTTCTGTGAGATTGCGGTTTATATCATTGATGACAACGCGCTTAATGTTACATAATTTCTGCAACATAAAAAACAACATTGCGCCACCTCCAACGAAAGGCTCTATATATGTAAAATCCTCATGATATAATTCCTCTGGCAAATGATTCTCAAGTTGGCTGAGAAGTTGTCCTTTCCCACCAACCCATTTCACAAATGGTTTTGCTTTAAATCCTTGTATATTACTTTCTGCTACTTTTCTCATTTTTCAATATTAATACCATCCTCTGCTTTCTTGCTGAATATCAACAACCCAACAAAAGTCAACAAACCGTTCACAATAAGTATCTCGAAACCAAACTTATAGCCGAAAAATAGTTGCTCTGAATATATGTTTAGCAAGTAACTTATTATTGGAGAGAGAATTGCGATAAAAGGAACAGCCTTGTCGCTAGGATTGCGCTTCTTTACAAAAAGTCCGAAACAGAACAAACCAAGCAATGGTCCGTATGTATATCCGGCTATATCAAACAAAGTCTTTATTAGCGAATCTGTATGGAACGGCTTGAAAACTATTATGATTAGGAAATATATAGCGGCAAATACAATGTGTGTTGTCTTGCGGATTTTTGTTTTTTTCTGCTCATCGTAGTTGGGCTTCTTGTCGAACTGCAAAATGTCGAAACAGAAAGTGGTCGTAAGTGATGTCAGTGTGCCATCGGCACTCGAGTATCCAGCCGCCACAAGACCTATAATAAATATAATCCATGTCACCGAACCAAGATTCTGGGCGACAGCAGCAAAAATACTATCGGACTTTTCGGGCAATGCAAAACCAGTCTGCGATGAATATGTCATCAATGCTACGCCAAGAATCAGGAACAAGAAGTTGACAATCACAATACAGACGCTAAACGAAAGCATATTCTTCTGGGCTTCCTTAAGCGACTTGCAAGTTAAGTTCTTCTGCATCATATCCTGGTCGAGACCCGTCATTGCAATTGTAATGAACGCACCGCTAAGTATCTGCTTCAAGAAAAAGTTGTTCGACCGCCAGTCTGTGTCAAACATTCGGGTATAGCCTTCATCGGCAGCCTGCGACATCATGTCGAAAAATGAAATGTCCATGTCCTTTATTAGGAACACTATGGTTATCACCGTTGAAAGCAACATAAATGTCGTTTGAAGCGTATCTGTCCAAATGATGGTCTTAATGCCACCTTTGAAGGTATAAATCAGTATCAGCACAATGAAGAACAGCGCCAACGCCCAGAAGGGAACTCCAATTGCCTTGAATACAAATTCGTGCAATACGAACACAACCAAGTACATGCGCAAAGCAGAGCCCATCAGTCGCGACACGATGAAGAAAAATGAGCCCGTTCTCTGCGAATTGCTACCAAAGCGCTTGTCCAGATAGGTGTATATCGAAGTTAGATTCAGCTTATAGTATAAGGGCAGTAGCACATAAGCTATCGCGATATAACCTATTGTATATCCGAGAACTACACCGAAATAAGTAAACTGACTGCTCTGTACATATCCAGGAACAGACATGAATGTCACGCCCGACAACGATGCGCCAATCATTCCGTATGCCACCACAAACCATGGTGACCTGCGGTTGCCAGTAAAAAAAGTATCGTTGGTTGCCTTCTTCGATGTAAGGTGCGAAATTAGAATAAGAAGCGCAAAATAACCGACTACTATCGAGGCAATTATATAAGGATTCATGTGGAAATTTCTTTTTCTGCCTACCTTAAGCCGATGTTACTTTATGTTCTTGGGCTGCAAGTTTTCGGGAAGGGTTATTACATATATGTCGAGGTTGCCCTTCTTGCCTTTCGGTGCATTTGACTTTGAGAAATAAGCCTTAGTGCCATCCGTAGAAATCTTGTAGCCATAATCATCCGATGCGGTATTGATTTCCTTGCCGAGATTTACTGGTTCGCTCCAACAGTCCCAGCAATCGGTGCCTGTACGGGTTGAAACATACATGTCGAGTCCGCCAAGACCGCCATGACCATCAGATGCAAAGTACAAATGCTTGTTGTCGGAATGCAGGAAAGGCGTGCGCTCGGTGTATAATGTATTGATTGTCGATCCGAGATTGATAGGTTTGCCCCATTCTCCATTTTCATCCACAGTGCAAACATAAATGTCTGTCTGATGCTCATCAACCTTTCCGTGATATTCAAGTCCATCAAAATCGGCATCATTGAAGAAATTGAGCATATCGCTACGCTTTGCTGCGAAGAACAAAGCCTTTCCATCGCGACTGAGGAAAGCATCACCCTGCCAGTTGCTGGAATTTACATTGTTCGACATTTTCTGAGGCTTGCCCCAGGTAGCACCTGCCTTCTTCGAGAAGTAAAGTCTTCCGTTCCTGAAAATGTACATTACATTTCCAGCAGCATTTACCGACTGCGGATAGTCGTTGTTCTTTGTCGAAACTTCGCTTATCAGCTGAGCTTCGGTCCAACCTTCTGCCGACCTTTCAGAAACGAAAATATCCTCGCCACCCTTGCTATTGCCACGACCTTCGCCGCAGAAATACAATGTGTTCCCATCGGCTGAAAGTATCGGATTGTACTCGTTACCACTGGTATTCACAGTTTCCGGCAATGCCTCGGCAACAATTCCTTGATTCTTCTGCTCAAGAATGTTGAGCAGGTCTTTTATTTTCTTGTCCTTATCTTGCCAGCGATCCTTGAATTTAAGTACCGTAACAGTTGCATTTGCCCAATTTTTATTTTCAATATCAGATTTTATCAACTTCTGCAATGCCACAAAAGCCTTTTCCTTTGGAGCCGCCGCATTGATGTATTCCTCGTATGCAGTAGACGATTTCTTGGGATTGTAGCCATTGTGAATCTTTAGTTCGTCTCCCTTAACAGCCAATGCCGAATCTATAACATATCTGTTATACACCAGAGCACGCTGACTTTCGGTGAGTTCGTTGTAGAAATGTTTAAGGGAAATCAATTCGCCATCCGATGCAACAAGGTCATAATACAACTTTATCGCCTGATTCTTCTTTTCGCCATCCAAATTCTTGTAGCAATACTTTATGATTTCCGGATTGTCGCCAGCACATTGCAACGCTGACGATATTGCCATGCTTTTCCACTTGCTTTCTGGATGTTTCTTTACAAAACGAATGTACGAACTGCAATTGCCATCTGCGGTTTCCTCGTTGAAAAGTTTTTCCTCGTACATCATTTCTGCCTTGTAGTACTGCGAACTCTTCGGATATTTTTTCATGTACTCCTTCAAGGCTGCCGATGTGTTTTCTCTTTCGGCATCTGCAAGTGCTATTGTATAGACTTGTTCCTGAGCCTCGGCTGCAAGCGCTGAATTCGGATACTTTTTCAAGAATTCCTCGTATGCTTCTGCAGTGTTTTCTGCTTTTGCCTTTTCCAGACCTTTTTCATCGCGGCGCTTAGTTGCGTCTGGAATTTGTTGCGCATCGGGATAAGTACGAATAAAAGCGGCATAGTCCTCCTCTGTATTTTTAGCAATTGTCAGCTTATATGCCTCTATATTGCGGTACATTTTTGCTTCGGACTTATACTCCTCCGATGCCTTGCGGTAGAAGAAAAGATAATTTTGATATGCCTCGTAGGTGTTTGCCTTTATTGCATCCTTCAGAGCATAACGGCAAATCGTATCGGTATAGTTCTTAAATACATCCATGCTAATTGGCACGGCGGCTAACTTTTCCTTTGCTTTTTCTTCAAGTTGCGGATAATAAGCTTCGCAAGTCTGAATACACTTGTAAGCCTCTACAGGATCGTAGCCCTCGTATTCCCTTTGGAAAAGCAAATATGCCTTGTAGAAATTGAATTCTACATCGTCCTGATTCTTGCTTAGTCCTTTTTCTATAGTTTTAAGAGCATTATCGTACTTGCCCTTCCAAATAAGTTCCAACGATTTGGTCTGCTGTGAAAATACAGTTGCAGAAATCATAATCGCCAAAGAAAAAAGTATAGCCTTTCTATTCATGAATACATTTTTTGAGGTCGTAAATTTACTTTAAATAATCGGACTAAAGAAAAATAATGTTCATTATTTATCACACGATGAAGGTTGATATGAACATTTACAAACACAACAGCACAAATAAGTATAAATCAAATGATTAACATAAAAAAAAACGGAAAAATCCAATGCTTGTACATGGATTTTTTCCGCCAATATGTTTATGAATGTCAGGCTAAAGTTTTTCTGATGAATTACACAGTCATCAGTTCCTTTTCCTTGGCATCGATTACAGCGTCAACCTTCTTGATGAAGTCTTCGTGAGCCTTGTGAACAGTTTGTTCTGCGTCTTTTGCTGCATCTTCCGAAACACCATCCTTCTTCAATTTCTTGAATTCATCGATTGCGTTACGGCGGGCATTCCTGATGACAACCTTTGCATCTTCGCCAAGTCCCTTAACCTGCTTAACAAGCTGTTTGCGGCGTTCCTCGGTCAGAGGCGGAACGATTATACGGATAACTTCGCCATTGTTTGCCGGATTGAATCCGAGATTTGCTGCCATAATAGCCTTTTCGATTGCAGGGATTGTCGACTTGTCCCAAGGCTGAATGAAGATGGTCTTAGGGTCTGGAGCCGAAAGGTTGGCAACCTGCGTAATAGGCGATGTCATGCCATAGCATTCAACCTTTACCGATTCGAGCATTGCGGGATTTGCCTTGCCAGCGCGAATCTTGGCAAGTTCTTTCTCAAGATGTTCGAGTGCGGACTTCATTCCGTCCTTTGCATCCTCTATATACAATTCCAATTCTTCCATAATTACTTTGTAATGTATGTTCCTATATTTTCGTTATTTATTACTTTTTCAAGATTTCCGTAAGTGTCCATATCAAACACGATTACAGGCATATTGTTTTCCTTGCACAATGTAAATGCCGTAAGATCCATAATCTTAAGTCCGCGCTTGTATACCTCATCGAAGGTTATGGTGTCAAACTTTGTTGCTGTCGGGTCTTTTTCGGGGTCGGCAGTATATACACCGTTCACACGCGTACCTTTAAGGAATACATCGGCTTCAATTTCGATTGCACGCAATGCCGATGCGCTGTCGGTTGAGAAATATGGATTTCCAGTACCGCCTGCAAGTATGCATACATACGAGTTTTCCAATGCTTCCACAACTTTTGGCTTCGATATGCGTTCGCCTATTGATTCAATGCCGATTGAAGTGAAAAGCCTTGTCTTAACACCAACCGACTCCAATCCGTTCTGCAATGCCAACGAGTTGATTATTGTTGCTAGCATTCCCATCTGGTCGCCCTTTACACGGTCGAAACCTTTGCTTTCGCCAGATATTCCGCGGAAGATGTTTCCTCCACCGATTACTATTCCTATCTGCACGCCCTTGTCGTGTATTGCCTTAATCTGGTTTGCATATTCCATAAGGTGGGTTTCGCTGATTCCCTGCTTAGATGCTCCGGCAAGCGATTCGCCGCTGAGCTTTAACAATATTCGTTTGAATCTCATCAGTATTATTTTTTGAACGGACAAAAGTAATCAAATTTTGATAATGTAAGGATTCGAGGATTCAAATAATTCAAAAATTTAAAGATTCAAATGTTGATAATATTACATATAACATCTGACGTTTCGTTACCAAACATTAAACTGCTGAATATAAACAATTTATATGCATGCAAATATTCATCAAAAAGCGCTTTAGCTTGAAAATCCGAGCGTTATAAATGGTAATAAACACTAATGTGTTGATTACTTTATGTTTCGGGTGAATTTTGTTATTTCTTGCATTATATTTTTGTACGCGATTTTATAGATTAACTACGGATGGAGAAACTGATTTATAGACATACCGATGTGGAAAGACTTGAAATCTTAAGGTCTTTCGATGGGTATTTGCGCGAGAATCCGCTGGGAGAAGATTGCCTATTTGCTGAATATCAGTACAATATAACTGAGGAAAACCTTTCTGTATTTGAAAAATTCAGAACCTACAAGGAATGCTTGAGACAGCAGGAAGAAGCTTTCAACAACAACTACAACAATCTTTTCGGAAAAGCGAAAACTTTCGTTGTGCACTACTATATGTCAATGCACATGGCTATTGAGCGTGGCGAACTTCCCGTTGACATCACATCATGGTATGGTCTCCAGTATCCGTTTGTTATTCCAAATCCGCGCAACGGCGAGGAACTTCTTGAAGCTGCCGCACATCTTTTCGAATGCGACTCAAATCGTGTTGCCAACGGTGGCCGACTGCTGACAAATCCAAATATCTCATCTGTAAAGATTTGGATTGAAAAATTCGAGGACATTCACAAGGAACGCATATATCGCCAGAATCTTAACAAGGCCGAAGTCGAAAATATCGACTACATCCGCGATACTACCGACAAGCTTATTCTCGAAATTTTTGAGGCAGCATCGGAACGCTATGCCGACCTTGAATTCGAGGAGAGATTGAAACTCATGAACGAATTAGGCTTCAACATTCAGCAGGTCGTTCGCAAACCTCGTCAACGCAAGCAGGAAGAAGAAGCTCAGTTGAAAGCCGAAGCCCAGCTGCAGATTCCGCTTTTCTAACAAATGAGAATATTTCTTGTCGGATTCATGGGTGCTGGCAAGTCCGTAATAGGTCGGCTGCTATCCAAATCTCTCAACCTTGATTTCTACGACCTCGATTCCGAAATAGAATCAAAATACCGGACAACGGTATCATCAATCTTTGCTAAATATGATGAAGCATGCTTCAGAAAATTGGAAACGACTGTCCTGCAATCGTTTTCCGACAATGATAATTTTGTAATGTCGTGCGGAGGCGGAACGCCATGCTTCAATAACAATATGGAACTGATGAATTCCCTTGGAATAACTGTGTATTTGAAACTTCCGTCCGATGTACTTGCGACAAGGATTTACAATTCTGTTAAAACCCGTCCGCTAACAGCAGAAAAATCGCAAGAGGAACTTGCAGAATATGTTGAAAAGACACTCGGCAATCGCGAGCCATTCTATTCCATGGCCAAAATCACAATCGACTGCACAAATGCCGACAAGGACGAAATTGTAGAACAGATTGCTTCTGCTATTGCAAATTACCAATAGACATAAAAAAAGCGGAGAATAAATCTCCGCTCATATTGAAAAAATAAATCTTATTTCTTCTTGTCAGCACCGAGGAAAGGATAACCGTATTCTGTCGGAGGGCAGAAAGTTTCCTTTATCGAACGGGTGCTAATCCATCTGTAGAGGTTGAGTTCGCTACCTGCCTTGTCGTTGGTACCCGATGCTCTTGCTCCGCCGAATGGCTGGTTGCCTACAACTGCGCCTGTCGGCTTGTCGTTGATGTAGAAGTTACCAGCTGCGTGGCGAAGAGTGTTTTCTGCTTCGATGATTGCGTAACGGCACTTTGCAAAGATTGAACCAGTAAGTGCATACGGTGAAGTTTCGTCGCAGAGGTGAAGTGTTTCGGTGTACTTGTCGTCATCGTAAACGAAAACGGTGATAACCGGACCGAACATTTCTTCCTGAATTGCCTCGTAGTGCGGATCAGTTGTAACGATGATGGTCGGGTCGATGAAGTAACCAACCTTCTTGTCGTATGTTCCACCGAGAGCAATCTTTGCCTTGCGCGACTTCTTAGCTCTGTCGATGTAGCCGGCAATCTTGTCGAACGATTCTTCATCGATAACTGCGTTTACAAAGTTTGTGAAATCGAATACATCGCCAACCTTTACTGTCTTCATCATTTCCTTTACATTCTTCAAGGTTTCATCCCACAACGACTTTGGAATGTATGCGCGAGAAGCTGCCGAGCACTTCTGTCCCTGGAATTCGAAAGCACCGCGTACGATTGCAACTGCGAGTTCGCGTGGGTCAGCCGACTTGTGAGCGAAGATGAAGTCCTTACCGCCTGTTTCGCCGACGATCTTTGGATAAGTATTGTACTTGTCGATGTTGTCGCCAATCTGCTTCCAGAATGCCTTGAAAGTAGATGTACTTCCTGTGAAGTGGATACCTGCAAGGTGAGGTGAAGTGAAAGCTACACTGCTGATAACCGAACCCTTGCCTGGGAGGAAGTTGATAACGCCGTCTGGCAAACCTGCTTCCTGGAAAATCTTCATCAGGTAGTAGTTTGAGAGAATTGCGGTGGTAGCAGGCTTCCAAATAGTTACATTACCCATCAATACTGGCGAAATGTTGAGGTTGCAAGCGATTGATGTGAAGTTGAATGGAGTGATTGCATAAACGAATCCTTCCATTGCGCGGTATTCGTTGCGGTTGAGTACCGAATTGTCGGAAATTGGCTGCTGTGCGTAAATCTTCGATGCGAAGTAAGAGTTGAAGCGGAGGAAGTCGATAGTTTCCTGTGCGCTGTCGATTTCAGCCTGCATCGGGTTCTTGCCCTGTCCGAGCATTGTAGCTGCGTTGATTACATATCTGTACTTCTTTGAAAGAAGTTCGCCAATACGCATCATAATGGAAGCGCGTTCAATCCATGGGGTATCTTCCCACTGCTTCTTAGCTGCCAATGCAGCGTCGATAGCCATCTGTACTTCCTTCTTGCCAACCTTGTGGTACTTTGCCAATACGTGCTTGTGGTTGGTAGGCATAACAACCTTACCCATGTCACCGGTCTTAACTTCCTTACCGCCAATGATACAAGGAATTTCGATGCACTGGTTGAACTGACGTTCAAGTTCTTCTTTCAACAATTTTCTTTCTGGTGTTCCGGGTGCGTATGAGAATCCCGGTTCGTTCTTCGGCTCTCTGAATGAGAAAAGTGCGTTATTCATAATCGATAGTTTTATTTTATAATTTTTTTTGATTTGCAAACCTACATAAAATTTCTGATTTATGTATCGGGAGAATGAAAAAAGTTTTTATGCCTTCGCCGTTCTGTGGGCTTCGCCCGTTTCTGGGGTTAAGGTTGTTCAAAGGTTCGAAGAATCAAACAACCTCAAACCTTCTCTAACAACTTCAAACCATCTCTAACCACCTGAAACCGATAAACCAGAAACTAGAAACCTACTTTAACTTTCAACTCTAGTACAAGTCCGATGGTTTTGCACTACCGAACTTTAGGCGTTCGATGGTCGGATCGTTGATGAGGTCGTCTCGCTTGATTTTTGCACCGCGGACTATGTAGTTGTCAAAGAACCACATCGACTTGTCGAAATCGTATAGAATACGGACTGCCACTTCGTGACCAAGGTCTTCGTAACGCACAAAATAATATGGATAATCTTTTTTCTTGAACTGCGGGACTATCTTGCTGCTACCGATGAATCCTATATTGAACAGTTTTATCTGCTTGTATGTTACAAGATGGTCGGCTGTTCCGTGAAGGAACATTGTCGGTGCTGGCGGTTGACTGCGATACTTCACTTTTCCCTTCTTGGAATATATTGCACCGGCAAACGACATCACACCGGCATAACGGAAACCCTCGGGCAAGATTTGTCCAAGTTTGGTGCGATTACAAAGTTCATAATCGGCCTGCAATACGGTTATTGCGCCCGCACTCGAACCTGCAAGTATTATCTTACGGCTATCAATCTGCAAATCCTTCTCGTGCTCAATAAGGTATTTAGTTGCGGTAAGCAAGTCTTCGGCAGCCATTGCTATTGCATCTTCAAGCGGTTTGCGGTTTACAGGACTTATGTTCTTCGCACCTTTCAAACCAAGTCTGTAGTCGATTGCTACAACATTGAAACTGCTATCAACCAACCTCTCGTAATATGGCAAGTAATACCCTTCGTTGCGTGCTCCGCTGATGAATCCGCCTCCGAACACAAATACAACGGTATAATTTTCTGCCGAGTTGGCAGACTTGTAGAAATCAAAGTATAGCGAACTGTCGCGCTTTGCAAATTCGTAGGTTGCCGTAGGTTTTATCTGTGCATTTGTGCATAAAGTTGCAATTAATGCAAAACAACTCAATAACAATGTCTTAATTATAGTATGCATCTGCTTTTGTATTTATTATGAAAAGAAAACATTCTCTATATGTTCAACCTTGTACTCGTTTCCTAATACAAAAATAACTATCGCATCGAAGCGAATCTCACAGTTTGTGTTAATATGCCTTGCATACGCATCAGCAGCTTCTACAAGGAATTTTGTCTTATTTGGAGTAATGAAATCGGACACTCCTCCAAATTGTTCAGAACTGCGAGTTTTCACTTCTACAATTGCCAATATATTGCCTTTTCGTGCAATAATGTCTATTTCCTTGTGCTTGTACCTCCACTGCCTCTCCAAAATTTCGTAACCTTCCGAAACAAGTCGTTTTGCTGCTATATCTTCGCCAAGGTTTCCGAGTTCGTTGTGAGCGGCCATTGCATTATTCTTTTGCAGGTTCTTCCAACTCTTCCTTTTCTTCTTTTATGTGATAGAGCTCAATCGCCACTATCATTGCCGCAAATCCCCAAAATGGAACAGCAATCTTATCAATGTCAAGGAAATTATTCAGGGCTCCATGAATGATATATGTCACAAGACCGCACAAGGCCGATGCTACTATCATTTTCAACCTCTTGTCTTTCAGTTTGCGATATGTACGCGTTCCTGTAATGTAAATCATTATGCAAACCAAAATGTAGTTCAGCATTCCGAACAGTCCCGACTCGGCAAGCGAACCCAGATAGTCGCTGTGCGCGTTACCGCCGTCTCCTGCATTTGTACTGATAATTGTCTTCTCGTCGGAATGCTGGAACGGTGCATATTTGAACTGATAAGTTCCTGGTCCCCAGCCAAACACAGGCTTTTCCTTGAACATTCTTATGGCACAGTTCCAACGGTTTATTCTTTCCAGATTCGATGCGTCAGAGGTAATGTTACTGATGGATTTTATGTGTTTGGAAAAATCGGTTGACGATTCAACCTTGTTGCCTTCCATCTTTATCAAAATCCTGTCTTGCATAAGCACTACACCACCTATGCCTATGACAATTAATGCATAGACAATCTTGTTGCTTATCTTAAATTTAAGAATCAAGAACATTGCCAAGGCACCCAAAAGACTTATCCATGCTGCTCTCGTATATGAGAATATAAGTCCAGTGATGAAGATGCCAAGCAGGATTGCCGAAACAATTCTCCATTTCCAATTAATTTCCCTATTCAACGAAAAGCCCAACAGGAAAGGGATAAACATTGCAATTGCAGCGCCATACGATGTATGGTCGTTGAAGAATGGATTCATTATGCCGTTGCCTATGTGCTGGTCGAAATTGTATGCCGAATGCTTAACAAGAGTAAATATTATAAGTGCGGCAAATGGAATCATGTATAGGAAGAAAAACTTATACATGTTCCTTTCGTTTCTGAACAAAAGTACTCCAAGGAAGAAAAACGGAAGTATGAACCAAAGGGATGCAAGCCAGCTCTTGAGCGAAACAAGCGGCATTGTACTCGTGCAAACCGTCACTAAATGCCAGACGATATATATTATTATCATTATCGTTAGCGGGTGCTTCAGTATTTTGCGGTCATACTTGTGCTCTATCAGCAGTTTGAGTATAAATATCAGCATAATCCCCACAAATAGGGGCTCTGTTGGAATGTCTATATTAAAGCCAAGGTTCGGATAGAATTCCTTAAGCGGAATTGAAAATGGTATGCACAATACAGAGAACAACAATACCTTGTCGAGAGCAAAAAACATTGCTGCAATCACAATGAGTGCAACAGGAAGCAAGTTGAATGCGTATGTCTGATACCTTGCAATCAAAAAGCAGTCGATAATGATGAACACGACTGCAATTGCATAGAATGCTATTATTTTTGCCTTGCGTACCAACTTATTCTTCTTTAGGCTTTCTGCAGCCTTCAATTATTGCGACAGCTAATATTCCTATCAAGAAACCTCCTAAAGCCGACAGCAGAGCAATCAGCCAGCGTACCGGATAAAATTTCTTGTCGGCGGGATAAGGTCTTGAAATAACATTCGAATATGTCTGCTTTTTATACATGTCGCGCTGAGCATCCTCGCAAATTTTCAAGTCTTTGTTGTATCGCTGTATGGTACTGTTTAGAAGCGAATCTGTCTTTTTATACTCGGCGCCATATTCCTGCCAGTTCTTGAGGATAGTGCTAGCATCTCCGCCTGTACGCCCCTGTGCCATAGCCTCGCTGTATGCCCTAGTTTGCGATTTTTCATCAATCATTCCATATTCAGTTCCAAATTTTTTCAGAATATCCGAAAGGCTGTCAATTACACGGGCTTTTTCTTTTGCTGTATTGCTGTATATGTTATATAATTCTTCCGATTTCTCAGCATTTATTTTTAAAACCAACCTGTCGTAATCTTCGATTATTGAATTTACCATGTCGGATGCAATTTGCGGGTCTTCATCGCAAACCGTCACCATTATTGCGTCGTTTGGCGTTTTTTCAACAATAACATTATCCTCGTAGTATTTCATCATCTTTGCCAACGAGCCATTTGCAGTAGAATCAATAGCGTAATGATTATATAGGTCGTATTTTTCTATTATATAGAACTTTATATCATCAGACTCAAGCATTTGAAGCATTTGCTCCGACTCAGACTCGTCCGAAAGGCAGATAATATTTGCAGGATATAATGTTGCCGACGACTTATATTTGGGATGTATGAAATACGGAGCAGAAAATACTATGCTGAGAATTGTGGCTACTACCGTTATTGTCAATATGTGCCATTTCCATTTTGACATCATTTTGAAAATGCTTTTTGTCTTGAAGTAACTTTCCATAGTTTCGTAATTTGGTAGTATTATGTGAATTTTTTTACACCTTAACAGTCGTTTTTTTTCGCTTCTAGGTTGTTTTGGCTCTTTTTTTTTAAAGGTTCGATTATGGCCAAGACAATTAATGCCAACATAAATGCAGCAATAACACTTGTCAGCACAATAAGCCAACGAATTGGGTACGATTTCTTTTCTGCCTTCTCTGCTTTGTTGACAATAAATGCATTGGGCAAATCCTGTTCAAGGTCAATCGTTGCTTCCCTGAATTTGGACCTACGCAAAGTTAGAATCTGAACCTCCTCTTTGAGCTGAGAAGTAAGCATTGTATGGGCACCGCCATATTTTGCAAGCGTATCGAGTTTCATCTTCAACTCATTTGTCCTGCTTGCATTTCCGCTAGCCAGTGCGATGGCATACTGTTCGCTATACATTTCGGTTTGCGACTTTACCTCAATAATACCGAGTTCTCCTAATTTTTCGAGCGAATCGCTAATGTTCTTGACAAGGGCTTCCTGTTCCAGCATTTCGTTCTCTACAATCTTTAGAGCCTTGTATGCCCTCTCGCGCTGCATCCGCGAATATACTGTATCCAGCAAATACGAAATGTCATTGGCAATCATTGCCGCCGTATCGGGACTTTCGTCAAGAACTTCAATCTTTACAGATGTGTATTCGGTTCGAGAGAATTTAACATTGTCGTCGTATTTGTCGTATAGCTTGGTATAAAGGTACTTAGTGTTAGGATCAATCCTGTAGTGTTCTATCAGGTTATACTTTTCTATGATGCGGTTCCTAATGTCGTTCGACTGAAGCATCTGCATCATTTGTTCAACCTCTTCGTTTTCACCGAATTGCATCAGACCTTTTTCGGTAATTGCATCGGTACCAAGAGCTTGCGATACAGATGTCGAATTTGCAGGATACAAAACAACAGTGGATTTGTACCTTTCGGGGATGAGATAGCTGACAATAACCGACGCTACCAACGCCACGCCACAGACAATCAACAGATGTACCTTCTTCTTGTATATAAGACGAAGGACATCCGATGCGTTGAATGTGTTTTTATTGTCTGCTTCGTACATTTTCAAACCGACAGATTATTTTGCCCTTTCAGCGTATTCCTTTGTACGGGTATCTACTTTTATCTTTTCGCCGATTTCGATGAACAAAGGAACCATTACCTGAGCTCCGGTATCGATTGTTGCCGGCTTAAGTGCATTGGTTGTCGTATCACCCTTCAATCCAGGTTCTGTATAGGTAACTGTTGCCTCAATGAATGGTGGAAGTTCGCATGAAAGCGGAGTTTCGGATTCTGCGTGAACAACTACCTCAACATCCTGACCTTCCTTCAAGAATTCTACTCCATCAATAACATCTTCTGGAATTGCAATCTGCTCAAAGGTTTCCATGTGCATGAAGTTGTAACCCATATCGTCCTTATATACAAACTGGTACGGACGGCGTTCGATTCTTACTGGGTTTATCGATGCACCCGAGTTAAAAGTCTTGTCGATGGTTCTGCCATTTTCGAGGCTCTTGAGCTTTGTACGGACGAATGCTCCGCCTTTGCCTGGTTTTACATGCTGAAAATCAACTACAAGGTAAAGCTTTCCTTCGAGTTCCATTGCTAAACCTTTTCTAATGTCTGCTGTTGTTGCCATATAATGTATTTCTTAAATTAGGGCGCAAAGATAATCACTTTTATTTTTTTATGTGCATTCCACACACAATTATTGATAAAAAATTACACAACAACATAAAAACGCAGTGACTCTGTTTTTATTGCTTTACCTCAAAAAAATAAACCTTACCTTTGCAAACCGTAAAATGTTGCACAATGGAATGTAGTTTTTGTCCACGAAAATGCAAGGTTGACCGCGCCGAAAGTACTGGTTTCTGCCGAGTTAAAGGTTTGACAATTGCCCGTGTAGGCATACACGAGTGGGAGGAACCATGCATTTCGGGAACACACGGAAGCGGAACGATTTTCTTTTCTGGATGCAACCTCAGATGCATATTCTGCCAGAACGATGCTATTTCACGATCGGCATACGGACGGGAAATTTCTGTTGACACTCTTGGAAAACTGATGCTGTATCAGCAAAATGTAGGTGCAGAAAATGTAAATCTTGTAAGTCCAACGCAATTTACGGGACAAATAGCTGAGGCACTTGAAAAATACAAGCCTCAAATTAAAATTCCAATAGTATACAATAGCAACGGATACGAATCGGTAGAACAATTACGCCGCCTTGAAGGTCTTGTCGACATTTATCTTCCAGACCTTAAATATGCCGATAATTCGCTTGCGGTGGAGTATTCATCTGCTCCACACTATTTCGAGGTGGCGACAGCAGTAATTGCCGAGATGAAACGCCAGCGCCCAAAGAATGTGTTTGTAAACGGAATGCTACGCCGTGGCGTAATAGTTCGCCACCTTGTGCTGCCTAGCAACCTCGATAACAGCAAAAAAGTACTCGACTATCTTGCCTCTTTCGACCGCAACATATATGTAAGCCTTATGGCTCAATATTTTCCAACAGCAGATGTCAAGAATCATCCACAACTCGGACGAACCATTACTCAAAGCGAGTACGATGAAATATGTTCACATTTCAAGCAATGCGGTCTGCACAATGGATATTTTCAGGAATTGAGCAGCAATTCGGAAGAATATGTGCCGGATTGGTCGATGGAAAAATTGGATGAGGAGATTGGATTGGTTCGGTAATTTGATAATTTGAAGATTTGACAATTAGAATGATTTGATTATTGTAGCATCGCCTACAAAAAATTTTGCCAATTAAACTGAGAGAATTATTTTTGTTGACACTAATATTAAAATATTAATAAGTATGAATATGAGAAAGAATTTTTTATTTGTAGCTACAATGCTGTTTTCTATGGCATTGCTTAGCGGATGCAATTTTTCCGGTGGTGTAAATATCAACAATAATGATTCACAAGAAAATCAGGAGGCAACCGAAGAAGAAAAATCAGATGTAGAAAAGGCAATCGAAGCATCCGATTTCCCGTGGTATTTCCCAGAAGATGCCAAGAATGAAGGGCTTTCCGAAGGACAAACCGTCTTGTCAATACACTCGTTCTATCCCGACAAACTAAAGGAATCCAACGACCCTGCCGAGGAAACCTACATCTTTTACAATGCAACTCTCAAGAGCATCGGCGAAAAGTCATCCGTGGTAACAAGCATGGGACAAGACATCGAAATGCCTAATGCTTTGATAATCCCACTTCCACAAGGACAGACAGCAAAGAAAGGCGACATTGTGCTCACTTGGTGGCAAAGTGGTTCGGGAATGGAGCGCGCAATCGTTACCGATGATTCTAATCCCTCATCGCCAAAGGTTTGCTACTTGGATATGGACTGGACTGATGATGGCAAAGGCTTTGCAAACGACCACAACAACGAACAATTGAGACCTAACACATTCACCGTGCTTAAGAACAATGAATGGCAACCAGGAGCACAGGTTACCGTCAATGCTGATGGAAGCTACAAGATTTTCACCCTTATAAATGCAGCCGACAAGTATTTGCTTTTGTCGGGATGGGCAGGAAAAATAACCGTATATAAGAAAGAATTCTGCAAGGTTGTTCCTCTCGAGCAGGACATAAATGTAGGTGATGAAATTATGGCAAACTTTGTCGGCAGCTTCAGGACTGGCTACAAGGTTACAAAAATTGACAAGAAGATTGGTCGCGTATGGGCAACCGACTCATACGGTGAAACCAAGATTTTCAGCATTCTGGATGTGCTGAAGGAAGAATAAGCATAAAACTAAAGCATAAACAAACGACAGGACAATTTGTTCTGTCGTTTTTGTTTAAAAATATCCTTTTATTTCTTCGAGTTCATTTTGAACTTCATGTATTCATCCGTGAGAATCTTTTTGGTATAGAGAGGAAACTCTCCCTTCATCATCCAGTCGTAGTATGCCGAATCCTTGCGGAACACCTCAGTAAGAAGCATACCTTTGTACTTGCCAAAGTTAATCACAACATTGTGATCGGCATCGTAAACCAGCCTGCCCATAAAGTCGGCATTGCTGTTATATGATGAGAACTTTGAGATTTCCTGTATGTCGTTGCCAATGTCTGTGTAGCGTTCCACTTGCGCCTTGAAAACCTCGTAGGTGGCATCAGTGTCGGCATTTGCCGAATGTGCATTCTCGAGGTCTCCGTTGCAATAGAACTTATATGCAGCCGACAGATTGCGCGGTTCCTTCTTCATGAATATGCTCATCACATCCACAAAATTACGCTTCTTCAGGTCGAAATCGACTCCAGCACGGATAAATTCCTCGGCAAGCAGGGGTACATCGAACTTGTTGGAATTGTAACCAGCAATGTCGGCATCGGAAAATATCTGCATCAGTTCCTTTGCAAGCTGCTTGAATGTCGGACAGTCGGCAACATCTGCATCTGTAATCTTATGTACTGCTGTCGCCTGCGGTGGAATCGGCATTTCGGGATTAACGCGGTAAGTCTTCCGCAGTTCGTTACCGTTGGGATAAACCTTTATTATGGAAATTTCCACTACCCTGTCTGTGGCTATGTTAACGCCCGTTGTTTCGAGGTCGAAAAATACTATCGGCTTGTGAAGTTGAATTCTCATAAATATGCATAAAAAAAAGATTACCCGAAAATTCGGGCAATCTGTTATCGTTTATTATCTGTTAATCATCATTGGCATGAGGAGCATCAAAACTTCCTCTTCTGGATTCTCGTTATCCTTTGGCAGTATAATTCCTGCACGGGTTGGATCGGAAAGCTCAATTGTAACTTCTGTAGTAGAAATATTGTTGAGTATTTCGCCAAGGAAATTCGACTTGAAGCCTATTTCCATATCGTCACCTTGGTATTGGCACGACAAGGTTTCCTTTCCGGAAATAGAGAAATCCATATCCTGTGCAGAAATTTCAAGGCTGTTGCCTGTGATTTTCAAACCAACTAAGTTGCTTGCCTGACTTGCAAACATACCGACACGGCGAAGCGAATTTGCCAATTCAACCCTGTCTATTACGAGGGTATTAGGATTCTCGCGCGGAATAACTGAATTGTAGTTTGGATATACGCCTTCGAGAAGCCTGCATGTCAACTTAATGGAACCGAATGAGAACACAGCGTTCTTTTCATCAAATTCAAGAATTACATCATCTGCAGCCTTTGGCAATATGGTTTTCAGAATGTTAGCAGGTTTCTTCGGAAGAATGAACGAGCTTTCGGTCTGAGCCTTTACTTCCTTGCGCGTATATTTTACAAGTTTGTGAGCATCGGTAGCAACAAAGTTGATTCCACCTTCCTGCAATTCGATGAATATACCGTTCATTATCGGACGCAACTCATCGTCACCAGTTGCAAAGATTGCCGAATTTATACCACAATACAGTATATCAGGACTTATGCTTATACTGATGGTCTTGTCGGACTTAAGTTGCGCTGCTTGCGGGAAATCGGAGGCATCTACACCTACAATGGTATATTTTCCGTATCCCGATGTAATATCTATTCTGTTGTCTTCAGTATTTATGCTAAATGTAAGTGGCTGCTCGGAAAATTCCTTTATTACCTCTAGAATTTTCTTCATATCGGTAGCAATGACTCCCGTACCGCTGTAATTTTCGAGCGGAATAGCCGTGGTAATTGTGCTTTCGAGGTCACTTGCAGTGATTCTTAAAAGACCTTCCTCCACCGACAATAAAACATTGTCGAGTATGGGAAGCGCATTTTTTGAGTTAACAACCCTGCTTACTATCTGCAGGTGCGAAAGAAGTTGCGAGCTTGAAATTACAAAATCCATATATGTTATTTTTTAGTTTTTAATTTGAAATAGGGCGTAAAATTACAAATTATATTGATACGCCTACCTATTTATTTGTGTTTTTTATTTACCGCAATGCAATAATTTATCACATTAAGTTAAAAATTTGACAATAAACAACTTATAATAAAAGTACACTAATCACAATAAAAAAGTTGCACCATATAAAAATGGTGCAACCCTTCAAAAAAAGTTATTTTATATATTATGAACTATTTCGTTGATTCCAAAACTATTGCTTCTGGATATTTGTCCTTTAAGCTAGCCAAAATTCCATTTGCTTCCGACTTGCTGCTGAAATCGCCAAGATAATATTTGTAAACTCCGTTTACTTCTCTTACCTTAAGGTTAGGAACGCCGAATGAATCAACATTCTTTTCCTTCGACAAAGCGAATAGCTGTACCCTATATACCTTTTCACCACTAGCTGTAGCATTACCAGCATCAGCACTCTTGCTGATGTTAGTTTCCGACACAACCTTCAAGTATTTTTCTGAACCCTGTTCAAGAACCTTAAATTCAATACGGCGGTTGTACTTGCGAGTAGAACTTGAACTGTTGCTTGCAATAGGAGCGGACTCACCATATTTCTTTATTTCAACCTTGTCTTGCTTTACGCCACGGTCAACAAGATAATTCTTTACTGACATAGCACGGCGACCAGACAAAACCATATTGTATTCATCTGTACCTACATAGTCGGTATGACCACCTATTTCAATCTTAGCACCAGGATTATCCTTCATGTATTCAGCCAAGTCATTCAAATTCTTGGTGTATTCTGACTTAATGTCTGACTTGTCGAAATCGAAGTAAACATTCCTTATTTCAAGTGTATCCGAATAGTTCTTATTATATGGATCGTTGTCGCTCTTAGCTGGACCAGCATAAATATCCGATGTAGATGATACCTTTATATTATATACATTCTTGTCGGTTGGTCTCTGGTTGTATGAAATATCATCTGAGTTAACTTCCTTACCAAGATAATCGGTAACCATCTTCATCTTTGGTGAATCCTTTGGTATTTCATTTTCATCAAAATCGAGATTTACAATCATTTGTCTCGATTCATCCTTCATATCCTTTGCTGTCTTCAGTACATCATCAAGAACATCAGTTACATCAGGAGTAAGGTTCTTGTCATCATGTACGGCAACAGATGCTTCCTTGTTAAGTAGTGGCAATACTACATCTTCAAGAGAAATTGGTGCACCCATGCGCTTGAAAGTTTCATTCTCATCATTTGTTGGTGCCTTTTCAATTTCTTTCAAAGTTTCGCCATTTTTAGAGTATGTAATACTGTAATTGTCCTTTCCCTGAAGATAGCAGAGGTATTCGCCGTTGGTTTCATCTACATTGTACGAACCCAAGTCTTCGCCTGTGGTCTTGTCCTTTACCCATACGGTGACACCCTTAGGAATAGCCTGATCTGCATACCTTACACTGCCCTTGTACACGATTAAGTTAGGATCGGCAGATTTGTCTTCAACTACATATATATCATATTCACCATACGAATCTTCGCGGATACCAGTTATGTATGCTGTTTTACCATCGCAGCTGAGCGAATAGCATATATCGTTATCAGATGTATTAATTGGGCTGCACATATTTTCAGCTTTCGAATATGTGCCATCATCGTTTATTCTAGAATAGAATACATCGTATCCGCCAGTCGATTCATGTCCCTTCGAGTTGAAGTACAAAAGAGAACCGTTGGGATGAACTGTTGGATATTCTTCATCCTTCGGGGTATTTACCTCTTCTGGAAGCAATTGCGGTTCAGACCACTTTCCGTTAGGAAGTTTCTTCATTACATATATGTCGAGTCCGCCGAAACCGCCTGGACGGTCGCTGGTGAAATACATGCTATTGCCATCGGGAGCAATCGACACATGCGATTCCCTGTATTTTGTATTAATGTCTGAGCTCAAATGTTTCGGCTTTCCCCACGAACCATTGTCGTTCATTTCCGAAACATAAAGATTACCCTGCAACGATGAACCCGAACGGAAGAAATACAACTGCTTGCCATCTGGTGATATGGAAACAACAGATTCGTTGTTGCCTTTGGTATTGATTGGAGATGGCAGCAATTCCGGAGAAGACCATTCTCCATTATTTTTCCTTTTGCTGACATATATTTTTTCGTCATCTCTCGAATTTAACGAATTTGGTCTCTTTGATGTAAAATATAAGGTATTGCCATCACATGTGATTACTGGAGAGTGGTCTGAATACTCCGTATTAATTACATCGCCCATATTGGTTACATCAATCCTGTTACAGGATTTCTGCGCCGTCATTTTCATCGCATTATTTGTTGTTGCAATCTCATCATCTACATCTTTTACCTTTTCGCTACGCCCATTCGATGAGTATACTTCTTTTGCCCTTTCGAGCATAGCCAAACTCTCATCGTACTTTCCTATCATACGCAAGGCTACGCCAAGTTCCATATAGCAATCGATTGGACATGTACGGTCGGTGTGGTCATTGGCTACATAATTCGGATTCGCATAATCAAGCGACTTTGTCAGGTATTCTACAGCAAGATACCTGTCCTTCGATGAATTTTTGTAGCAAACACCCATGTTGTACCAAACATTGGGATTGTCAGGATCCTTGTCCTCAGCCTTTTTCCAATAATCAAGCGCAGTGCCATAGTTGTCTTCGTACATATAGGCTACAGCATCGTAAAAATTACTCATAAAAACCTTATTGGCTTTCTGTGAATAAAGTGTTACGCAAAATACTACGCTCAATACTAACAATACAAGTTTTTTCATCATTTAAAATAAAATATAATTAACAAAATAACCTTTTTTTTATCCAACCATAAACGGAATCGGCATCGTAGCCACATTCCCTAATAAGTTCCTCCTGCGTCCCGTGCATTACGAAACTGTCAGGAATACCAAAGCGTTTAACCTTTACATCGTAATCGTTATCGGAAACGAATTCCAACACTTCGCTCCCAAACCCGCCAGCCAAGACATTATCCTCGATGGTAACTATGTACTTATGCGTTTTGCATGCCTCGCGCAATAAACTCTCGTCCATCGGCTTCACAAATACCATATCGTAAACCGAAACAGTAACGCTGTCATCGTCGTGAAGTCTGTCGGCTACCTTAATGGCTGTGCGACCGGCAGTACCAATGCTTACTATTGCAAGGTCATCGCCCTTGCGCACGCGCTTGCCCTTGCCAATTTCCATTTCGGAGAACTCGATTTCCGACTTCGGATATAACGACTTTCCGCGCGGGTAACGAATTACAAATGGGAAGTTGTTTTTCTCCAACTGTGCAGTATAAAGCAGATTGCGCAACTGGTATTCATCCGATGGCGCCGAAATAACAAGATTCGGTATGCACCTAAGATATGAAATGTCGAATGCACCATGATGCGTTGCGCCATCCTTTCCAACAAGTCCTGCCCTGTCGAGGCAAAGAACCACATGAAGGTTCTGCAATGCTACATCGTGTACAATCTGGTCGAAAGAACGCTGTGCAAATGTGCTGTATATACAGCAATACGGAATTATATCCTTTGTTGCCAAGCCTGCAGCAAAAGTCACTGCATGCTGCTCGGATATGCCGACATCGAAACTCCTGTCGGGGAACTCCTCGAACATTTTTACCAGTCCGCTACCCGATACCATTGCCGGCGATATTGCAACAATCTTTTCGTTTTCGCGAGCAAGCTTCACTATTGCATCACCGAATATGTCCTGAAATTTCTGCGGACTGTTCGGGTCGGCATCAACAGAAATAACTTTTCCTGTCTCCACCTCGAATTTTCCAGGAGCGGCATGCCATTCGCGCGGATTTTCCTCTGCCGGCTTGAAGCCCCTGCCCTTCTGTGTAATAACATGCAACAGCAAAGGACCGTTTATATTCTTCAAGTCGTTTAACAATCTGACTAGCGAAACAACATCGTGACCATCGACAGGACCGAAGTAACGAATCTTCATCGATTCGAACATGTTGCTCTGCCTCATCACGATTGACTTTATGGCATTGTCGATTCGCTGTGTAAAATGGCGTACATCCGGACCCAACTTATTTACCTTGCCAAGAAAATGCCAAACATCATCCTTCACTTTATTATAAGTCTTTGATGTTGAAATATCTGTTAGATATTCGCGAAGAGAACCCGGGGTTTCATCTATGGCAATCTTATTGTCGTTAAGTATAATAAGCAAATTGGGATTATCAACAGCAACATTGTTCAGCGCTTCAAATGCCTCTCCACCCGAAAGAGCGCCATCGCCTATCACGGCAATTGTCCTTTCGTTGCTTCCGTGCATCTTTGCTGCCACAGCCATACCAAGCGCTGCCGAAATACTTGTCGACGAATGTCCCACGCCGAAGCAGTCGTATTCGCTTTCGGCCGGAGTCGGGAATCCGCTTATGCCTCCGTATGTTCTATTGGTTGCAAATTCCTTGCGACGACCCGTGAGAATCTTATGTCCGTATGCCTGATGTCCAACATCCCAAATAAGGTTGTCATTGGGAACATCGAACACATAATGTAAAGCCACTGTAAGTTCAACAACACCAAGATTAGCTCCAAAATGTGCAGGATTAACGGCTTCAGACTCGATGATGAACCTTCTAAGCTCATCACACACCTGTGGCAGTTCGACAAGGTTTACCCTTTTCAAGTCTGCAGGAGAGTCTATTTCGTCTAAAAACTTATACGACATGCCGTTGTACATTTACACCATTTTAATGAAGCGACAAAATTACAAAAAATAAACTTACACTCGCAAGCAAATATTAACATAAAATTGTAAATAAATTTATTGGCAAAGAATTCCCCATTCGAAACAAGAATAATACTTTTGCAAATTATATTAAACATGAATGTTTCTACTATGAAAATCAATGCATTACTAAAGTCAATGCTGCTACTTGCAGCAATATCGGGACTGTTGTTCTCATGCGTTCCATCAAGGCAATTCGAAGATGTAAAGGCAGAAAAAGAGAATTGCGAGCGCGAAAGGGCCGAGTTAAAAAAGCAAAATGAAGACCTAGTCACAGAGAATAATGAACTTAGGGCAGCCATAAACAAGAAAGACCGCGAAATTGCCGCACTTGTTGCCGACACTGCCATTAAGAGTAATTCTTATAGGATTCTTACATTGCAGTACGACAAAATAAGCGACCTGTACAAACAACTTCTCGAAAACCAGGAAAAACTTCGCGCTGGTGCCGATGCCGAACAGCAAAAGGCTATGGCTATGCTACAACAATCGCGCGATGAACTGCAAGCTAAAGAAGATGAACTTAGAAATCTAGAATCGAGTTTGATGCAGGAAAAGGCAAAACTCGAAGCCATGAAAACAATCAACGAGCAGAAGGAAAGGGAACTTAACGAAAAGAACGCTCTTCTTGAATCGCAACGCAGCGAACTGAGCAACAAGAACAGCGAGCTCGACTCAAAGAACGCAAAGGTAGCCGAACTTCAAGCAATACTGAATGCAAAGGATTCGGCAATGAACGCTTTGAAGAGCAAGGTTTCGGAAGCTTTGTCGGGATTCGAAGGCAAAGGTCTGTCTGTAACCCAGAAAGAAGGAAAGGTTTATGTTTCTCTTGACGAAAAACTGCTCTTCAAATCGGGAAAGTGGGATGTTGACCCCAAGGGACAGGACGCTCTGAAGAAATTGGCCGGTGTGCTTGAAAACAATCAGGATGTTAACATAACAATCGAAGGTCACACCGACGACCTCGCATACAGCGGAAACGGAAACATCCAGGACAACTGGGACTTGAGTACAAAGAGAGCAACTTCAATCGTAAAGATAATCCTCTCGAACTCGAAGATTGACCCTGTAAGACTAATCGCATCGGGAAGAAGCTGCTACCTGCCAGTTGATGATGCAAAGACAGCAGAAGCCCGCGCTAAGAACCGCAGGACAGAAATCATCCTCACTCCAAAATTGGATGTTCTCTACGAACTTACTAGATAGTAACGCCATGACATAAAAACAAAAGCCCGGCAAATGTCGGGCTTTATTTTTGAACTAATATTATTTATTCCTTTTTCTTCTTTTCCAACGGCAAAACACCAGCCATCTCACCTATTACATTAACTAAATCGGAATCCGATGGAACAACAATCTTGGCATTGTTTTTCAGAGAGTTCTCCAAAGCCTCTATCTTCCTCAATATCTGTGCGTTGCCAATAAAATACTTTTCTGCAGCCTCGTTGACTAACCTAATGGCCTCTGCCTCGCCTTCTGCATTCAGAATCTTTGCCTGACGGAAACCTTCAGCTTCCTTAATCTTTGCACGCTTAACACCATCAGCCTCGGTTTCGGCAGCGGTTGCATAGTCGATTGCAGCAATCTTCTCGTTTTCAGCCTTAACGACCTTGTTCATTGTTGCCTGTACATCCTGTGGCGGATCGATTTGCTTCAACTCGGCACGCACAATCGAAATACCCCAGTCGTTGGTTTCCTCCGACAATATCTGATGAAGTTCGGTGTTGATTCTACCGCGCTCGCTATTTGCCGATTTCAGCGTAAGTGTACCTATAATATTACGCAAAGTTGTACGCGCAAGGTTAACAATCTGAACCTGATAGTTGTACACATTGTAAAGCGAATTCTTTACGCTCTGCTCGTCCTCGCGCACGCGAAAATAAATCTGTGCATCAACTGTTGCGTTAAGGTTATCGTTTGTGATGATTTCCTGAGGGTCGGCATCCACCATCTGCTCGGTAACATTCACACGATAAATACGGTCGATGAAAGGAATAATCCAGTGCAAACCCGGATTTGCAAAATGATGATACTTACCAAGCCTTTCGACCAGCGCCCTATGCGTTGGACGAACAACCTTAAAACCAGCCAAAAACAATATGACCACAACGGCCACACCAATTACACTACCTACTATTTCCATAATATTTTTAGTTTTTAAATTTTTCGACAAAGATATGAAAAGTTTTTGTTTCAATGTAGTTTTTATAAAAATACGGATGGAATATTTGCTCACAAAAAAACCGAATGTGCCAGTTATGATGCATTCGGTTTTTTGTATCAAGTTAACTAAGTGATGTCTATTTCACAGGAATGTTCTTCAGTACATCAAGCAGATGTCTGTACCACATGTCAACTGTCTTGATTTCAACCTTCTCGTCAGGTGAGTGAACACCACGCAAAGTCGGTCCGAACGAAACCATATCGAGGTTCGGGTACTTCTCGAGGAACAAACCGCACTCAAGTCCTGCGTGGATTGCACGAACAACTGGTGTCTTTCCAAACAGCCTTTCGTACGAAGCAACAACAATCTTCAGGATTTCCGAATCGGTATTCGGTGCCCATCCGGGATAGCCGTCGCCCGATTCAACCTTTGCACCAGCAAGCAGGAACACATTGCGAACCATAGTGTTGATGTCTTCCTTACCCGATTCGAGCGAACTGCGCTGGCTGGTCGTAACCTGAATCTTGTCATCGAAGAACTTGACTGAAGCGAGGTTGGTTGATGTCTCGACCAAGCCCTTTATTGCTGGGCTCCAAGCGTGTACTCCGTGAGGACAAGCCGAAACTGCCATAACCAAGTTGCGCTGAGTTTCCTCGTCAATTACGAAAGCCGGCATAGCCTCTTCGTGAAGTTCCATGTTGATGTTAGGCTCGGTTATCTTTATTTCCTTGATAATGTCTTCCTTGAACTTAGCAAATTCCTTCCTTACATCTTCGGCAAAGTCGGTCTTAACGGTGAAAACGAATTCTGCTTCGCGTGGAATGGCGTTGCGCTTGTTGCCACCGTCGAAATGTGCAAGGCGAGCAAAGTACTTGCTTGTGATTTTCTGCAAGAAACGGTTGGCTATCTTGTTGGAGTTGCCAAGTCCCTTGTTGATTTCGTCGCCGCTGTGTCCCCCAGCAAGTCCGTTGATAATGAACTTGTAAGTAACATGATGTTCTGGAACGGCTTCCTTCTTGTATGCGAAATCGGCAACAGTGTCGATACCGCCGGCGCAACCGATAAACATTTCGCCTTCGTCCTCTGAATCGAGGTTGAGAAGGATTTCACCATCGAAAAATCCTGCTTCAAGAGCAAAAGCACCAGTAAGACCAGTTTCCTCGTCGATTGTAAACAAGCACTCGATTGGACCGTGTTCAACGCTGTCGTCAGTAAGGATTGCCATTTCGGCAGCACAGCCGATACCATCGTCAGCACCGAGGGTAGTACCTTTAGCCTTCACCCATTCGCCATCAATGTAAGGAGTTATGCCTTCGTTGTCGAAATCGATGTTTACATCGCGGTTCTTCTCACATACCATGTCCATGTGCGACTGCAATACTACAGCCTTGCGGTTTTCCATACCCTTTGTAGCAGGCTTGCGGATTACTACATTGCCAACTTTGTCGCGACGAACTTCGAGATTGTTGTCCTTTGCAAACTTCATCAGGAATTCCACCATTTTCTCCTCTTTTTTCGAGGGACGCGGAATTTTTGTTATCTGTTCAAAATACTGCCAAACTTTTTTTGGCTCAAGATTACTTAAAACTTCCATAGAAAAAATTTTTTCGTTATTTTTGACAACGAAATTAATACTTATCGGACTAACTGCAAAGAAAATGAACATAATAAAAAATATTTTTTTCATCGCTTTGATTTTCAGTGCATTTGCAATTGGCACAAGCTCGTGCAAAAAGGCAGAAAACCACATATACGGTAAAATTACCGATATGTCAACTGGCGAGACAGTAAGCGATGTGACTGTAGATTTGTACTTGACAAAGATTAGTTCGGGAAGTTTTTCGGGCACTTTCGAAAAATATATGTCAACCACAACCGATGCAGAAGGCAACTACAGCATGGAATTTGAACCTGTGGCAGCAGGCGAATACAGTCTCCGTTTATCAAAGGATGGCTATCATTCAAACATTACCGACTTCATGCCCGAAGAAACTGCTGCCGAATATGAAAAAAATCTCACAATTCCCAAGGCTGGCTACATTAAATTCAAGGTTCGCAACGCATACGGCGCATATCAAGGCGACGAAAACGATGTCGCAAGAATTAAAGTTGACGGTATAAATCCATTATGTTCAGAATGTTGCTCGTCAGATTACTATTCGTTTGTTGGCCTCAATGTAAACGAGGAGTTTGTCTGCAACATTGTCGCTGGCGATGAAATAACAATAAATCGTTACCTTGTGCGTAAGGGGACTTCGGATTACAAAAGCAGAAAATACATTTGCGAGCAAGGCGATACTATCAATTACTCTTGGACATATTAGTGGCTGACGCCAGTTTTACGCTTCGCTGTTTGAATGGCTGCGCCGTTTCTGGGTTTCTGGGTTTCTAGTTTTTTTAGTTTTTGGCTAACAGGCTTGCAGGCTAACAGCCAAATGTCTTGCTGTCGGGCTGTTTAGCTGTCTCGCTGATAAGCTTTCAGCCTTTTAGCCCATTATCAATTGTCAATTGTTTATTGTCAATTCTTCCAACACCTTCTCAATCATATCTTCCATCAGTGGTGCGCCATCCTTCACAAACTGCTTTGCGTAGCGGTTGGCAATAATGAGGCAAACCGTACCGGCGTTGTGTCCCAAGAGCTTGGAAAGGCCAAAAATCGCTGAACTTTCCATTTCGTAATTAGTTATGCAACGGCCATTATAGCGAAAACTGCGAATCTTGTCGTTTATTTCGCGGTCTTGGATTTCGAGACGAAGCTCGCGACCCTGTGGACCATAGAAGCCAGGTGCCGAAATGGTTATGCCACGACGGAACTCACTGCCAAACTTCTTTAGGAAAAAGTCGGAACCATCAACGAAATACGGTGTAGCTAGACGCGGATTCCATGTCATGTGCTTCAAGAATTTTTCTTCTATATCAAGGTTGCAAGCCTCATCGCGACGACGATAGAAGTTTAGAAGCCCATCAAAACCAATTGCTGTTTCAGTGAGCAGGAAAGTACCAATAGCCATGTCTTCCTGCAAGCCGCCCGATGTGCCTATGCGAAGCAGGTTCAAAGTGCGATGCTCATCTTTGACAACACGCTTTTTCAGATCAATATTTGCAAGCGCATCAAGCTCATTCATAACAATGTCGATGTTGTCGGTACCGATTCCTGTTGCCAGAACCGAAATTCGCTTGCCTCTGTATGTGCCTGTGTGAGTTATGAACTCGCGGTTCTGAACTTTGCACTCTATGTTGTCGAAATGTTTGGAAACCAATGCTACACGCCCGGGGTCACCAACGAGAACAACATCATCGGCAAGCTGTTCGGGCAAAAGGTGAAGATGGAAAATGCTACCATCGGCATTAACTATTAATTCTGATGCTTCAATTTGTTTCATATCCGAAAAAAGTTGTACTTTTGTGAAAATGTAAAAGTAATAATTTTTGAGGAAACAAAAAGGAACTTTTCTTTTTATATGGCAAAGAATGTAATATTAGTACCAACCAATTTTTCGAGCAGGGCTAATTTGGCCTACAGGCAGAGCATAAACTTTGCCGAAAGGACAAAGGGCGATGTGTATCTTCTTCATGTCATACCACAGAAAAGCAACCGCGACAACCTTGATTATGAAATTGATATGATTCAGAATCAGGTTCTCAACCTGCTTGATGACTACGATGACAGCATAAGGCGTAGAGTGCATACAAGGATAGAGTATGGTGCTGTCAACCAGACGATTGTAAAGGTTGAAAAAGAAATAAGGCCCGATTTCATATTCATGGGCAGCGATGCTGCCCGCAATGACCACAACAGATCGATTACACTAAAACTTATTGACAAGATTTCTTGTCCGATGGTTGTGTTTGCTGGTCGCTACGACAAGGTTGGCTGCGATAGAATTGTACTTCCAGTTGACCTTACAAAAGAGACAAAACAGAAAATCGACCTTGCCGTGAAGATTGCAAAAATTTACGGTGCAAAAGTTTATGCTGTTTCGGCTACCGGCTCTCACGATGCTGAAACACTAAAGCAACTCGAAGGCAAAATGTCGGAAGTAAAAGCCATATTCGACAAACTGCAAATTGAATGTGAAACTCGACTTCTGAAAACCGAGCCCCATGTGGAATCGATGGCAAATGCCGTAAACGACTTTGCCGATGATATTGAAGCAAGCGCAATAATAATAATGACTCATCAGGAAACCAAGTTGCAGAAGTTCTTTGTCGGAAGCATGGCAACCGAACTAATCAAGAAGGCAAATGTCCCGATTGTGTGCGTTAGCCCTAAAGAATTGAATAACAAATAATTAATATATTTTATGAAAAAGTACAAAGGTATCATTATTTCGGCTGCAGTATGCATAATACTGCTGATAATTTTCGGAAGTTCAATGTTTTATATCGTCAACCCTGGCGAAAGGGCTATAGTTTTCCGTCCTTTTGGTTCCGGTTTGGATACGACAAACATCTATAATCCCGGTTTCAATGTTGTTGCTCCGTGGAACGACTTCATCATCTACAATGTGAAGGAACGCAAAACCGAGGAAACCCTCGATGTTCTCGACAAGAACGGTCTTTCCATCAATGTTGAGATTTCGGTTCGTTTCAACCCGATTCCCAACAAATTGCCGATTCTTCACCAGCAATTCGGTGAAGACTATGTAAATCAACTCATTATACCAGAAGTTCGTTCTACGGTTCGTCAGGTAATGGGTAATTTTACAGCAGAGGAAATCTACTCGACCCGCCGTGCCGAAGTTGAGCAGCAAATTGTTGACATGACAACCAAAAAACTGAAAGACAATTCGGTTGAAACAAAGGCTGTGCTTATCCGTTCAATCAACCTGCCTCCGCAAATCAAGAACGCTATCGAAAACAAGTTGCAGCAGGAACAAGAAGCTCTTGCTTACCAGTTCAAGCTTGAAAAGGAAAAGCAGGAAGCCGACCGTAAGCGCATCGAGGCAGAAGGTGAAGCCAAAGCTAATAATATCATCAATCAGAGCTTGACACCGAACTTATTGAAAATGCGTGGTATAGAAGCAACTTTAAAACTTGCTAACTCACAAAATTCAAAGACTGTTGTTATAGGTTCGGGTAGCGACGGTTTACCACTGATACTTGGTAACTAATAAACGATAATATTAGTAAAAAAAATCCGCAGTTTTGCGGATTTTTTTGTTTTGTTCTACCTAAAACTCCTTGGCAACCACACATTTTCAAGCGATTGTGCTTCCTTGAACAATGGAGCAATTTCCTCATCGGTAAAACCTGCAATTCCACAACCTATGCGAGTCACTAGGAATTTGTATTCTGGATGCATCTTTGCAAACTCGATAAACTCATCAACATACGGCTTTATGGTTTCCACTCCTCCCTGCATGGTTGGAATTGCGTAACTTTGTCCCTGCAGTCCAACGCCTTGTCCCCATACAGCGCCAAACTTGTCCATTGCTATTCTTGCAGCACCACCGCCGTGCGCACCAGCTAGGTTACTACCGAAAACAAAGATTTCATTTGGTGCAAGCGAGCGGATAAAATCTGGTGTGCAACGCTCTGTTTGTTTTTCTTTTTGTTCCATATCAATATATTTTGGATGATAGTTTGCTTTATCGTAGAATCTTTTCAAGGTATCTTTGAAATAACTCGGCACAAGACGTATTGCACGACTGACTATTTCTGCAGGAATATCCTTGTAGAATGCTTCAGCTATACCTCCTGCAATGCACGCCTGTGTGTCGCTGTCGCCACCGAGAGAAACCGCAAGGCGAATTGTGCTTTCGTAGTCGGTGCTGTAGAGGAAAGCGATGATTGCTTCGGGAACTGAGCCTTGGCAAGTTACGTCGAAGTCGTAATCAGGTCTGATTTCATCGCAAGTACGATTAAGGTCATAACCATATTTTGTTGATATGTAATCCTTTATTTCCTGCTTGCTTTTGCCGTTTCTTGCCAACCAGATTGCTGCCGCCGTGGCCTGTGCTCCTTTTATGCCTTCAGGATGGTTGTGCGTTATGCTGGCGGAAATTTCGGCTACCCTTTCGGTTTCTTCCAAGGTGTTGAACAGCCAACCGACTGCACTTACACGCATTGCCGAACCATTGCCAAAACTGTTGTATGCCTCCCTTTTCCCCGACTTGAAAACTCGTTCGGGATGAAACAGCCATCTGAAAAACATACCTCCATAACCTGCATCTGGGTTCAGAGAACCATACTTTACCATTTTATGTTCCAACACTTCATGTGAATGAGCTTGGTCATCCATAAGCCATTCTGCTACTGCCATTGACATTACCGAGTCGTCGGTATATCTGCTTCTCTTGTCAAACAGGTTAAAATTCGTTGTTTTAATGCTGTTGAACTCGTGTGATGAGCCAACAATGTCTCCAATTATTGCTCCAATCATAAATCTTAATTTAAAAATTCATTATTCTAGTTATGGTTTCTAATTTCTAGTTTCTATGCCTACTTGTGCTGAGCCACCCCCCTGAGCCGGTCGAAGGGATGTCGAAGTACGGTGTTTCTGGTTTAACTTCGTTGAGGGCTACGCCGTTCTAATTTCTAAGTTTCTGGTTTTATATTGTTTGAATTTATTTTGTTGATACGCAAGGCCTTGCATCTGTACTATTAAATGGTTTGATATTGTTTAATTATTGCCAAATCGTAATTCATTTTGTTGTTTTTAATATATCTAATTTCTTCATTTTTTTTTATTTATTTGTTGCGAAAGCTTGCAAGGCATTGCGAGCCTACAGATACATTATCAATTGTCAATTATCCATTGTCAATTCATCTAAAATTCAATCTTAAAAATTCCTTTTTCTTTCATTTCATCATATTTTTTCCTATTGAACCTGAATTTTCGGTTCTTCCCCCTTGACTTTGGAACATCTTGTACATCGTGTATTACCAGATTTGTTTTGGGTGCCGATGTTCTCGTATAGGTACGCATTAAATTAGCGTTTCTCCCCAAGTCTCTATAATGGTAATCATAATCGCTTATTCCTGTTCGTCGTTTTTCACACTCTTCCTCTTCTTTTCCAATCTGGTCTAGAATTCCAAGCTGAAGCATTTTTTTCTCGAAGTTGCGTCGGTCGAATTTTATCTCGAGTATCGCTTCATAGAGCCGTTGTAGGTCTGGCATCGAAAATTCATCGCCCAAAAGTTCGAAGCCAATAGGCTCAAAATGAATCCGCTCTTTGAGTGTACGCTGAGCAATGCGTAGCATGTAGTCGTGGTCGAAAGCAAGACGCGGAATATCCTTTATGGAAAACCACTGCGCCCTTGCTGCATCGTCTCCGCCAACCACCTCGGATAGTTTCACTAATCCAAAGAACGCCACGGTAACAATTCTTTCGCGCGGGTCGCGGTTTACATCGCTGAAAGTATGGAACTGCTCAATGTTTTCTATTTCAAGACCTGTTTCCTCATTCAGTTCTCGCTTTGCACATTGTTCTGCAGTTTCGTCTATGTTCATAAATCCACCCGGAAAAGCCCAGCATCCCTTGTATGGGTCATTTGCTCGCTCAATGAGCAGAATTTTCAAATCCTTACCATCGAATCCAAAAATCACGCAATCGGCAGTAACTGCTGGATGCGGATATTTATATGTGTAACCTTGTGTCATCTTTTGTTGTGTAAAATCCTCACAAAGATAAAACCATATTTTTGAACTCAAATAAAATAATGTGTATTTTTTACACAATACTACAACATTTTACACAAATCCCTCATTTTAAACAATATACGATTGGGGGCTTTTTTTATAATTCCAATGGACTTATATTAACGAAAATAATTCCAATGGACTTATATATATTTTGGTTTTTCCTTACCTTTGCCACGACATTCAAACAAAAAATCAAGGAAATGAACTACGAACAATTATTCCAGCAAATCAGAGAAAAGAAAAGCTTCCTCTGCACCGGACTCGACTCCGACATTCAAAAACTGCCAAAGCATCTGCTTGATACAGAATCGCCAATCTTCGAATTCAACAAGCAAATTGTTGATGCAACGGCAAAATACTCCGTGGCATACAAGCCAAATTTGGCTTTCTACGAAAGCGAAGGCACTGCAGGACTGAAAGCACTTGAAGATACAGTTGCATACATCCGCAAGAATCATCCAGAAATTTTCATAATTGCAGATGCAAAACGTGGCGACATTGGCAACACATCAAAATTGTATGCTCGTGCTTTCTTCGAGAAGATGGCCTTCGATGCAGTAACCGTTGCTCCATATATGGGCGAAGATTCTGTATCACCATTCCTGCCATACGACGATAAATGGGTTATTCTTCTTGCTCTTACCAGCAATAAGGGCTCCGAGGATTTCCAAATGTTCAACAACGGCGAAAGAAGGCTTTTCGAGGAAGTGCTTACCAAGTCGCAACAATGGGCAGGCAAGGACAAGATGATGTATGTAGTAGGTGCAACCAAAGCCGACATGCTCGCCGAGATAAGGAAGATTGTTCCCGAACATTTTCTGCTTGTGCCTGGCGTAGGCGCACAAGGCGGCTCATTGGAAGAAGTTGCAAAGTACGGAATGAACGACCACTGCGGACTGCTTGTTAACTCATCGCGAGGAATAATCTTTGCCGACAATACCGAGAACTTTGCCCAAGTAGCAGGACAAAAGGCAGAAGAACTGCAGAAGCAAATGGAAGGATTGCTGAAAGCAAAAGGGATAATATAACACCAGACTAAAAGCGCAATCAGGTGCTGAAACAAGTCCAGCATAACATTGCGTTTTTGATAACAAAAAAGGCGGACCGAAATCCGCCTTTTTTATTGAAGTCCTTTCCGCTTACTCTTTGGTAAACTTCAGGTTGTGTACTTCTGTGCCTGTTGTTACTCTAAGAACATAAACACCAGGAGCGAGAGTGCTAACATCAACGGTGTGAACCGATTCATTGTCAACAGAAACTGTCTCGAATGTCATTTCTCTACCGCTAATGTCAACAACCGAATATGAAACTACACCTTCGTAGCCCGATACGGTGAATGTTGCCATGTCGCGTACTGGGTTAGGATAAAGCTGTATTTCCATTGCAGCCATTTCGTCAATAGAAGTGCAAGTTCCAACCGTTACCGTTATTGTGTCGGTGGTTTCACATTCGCCATTGCTAACCGTTACCCAAACGAGATATTCACCTGCATAAGGATAAGTCTGCGGATAAGTGTTGCCTTCTATTTCACCAAACCACAGCACTTCGTCTTCTGTGTCAACGCTCAAAACGATTTCTTCGTTTACGCAAACAGAAGTGTCGCTTATAGCAAATGTAGGTGCCTGCAGAACTGTTACATTAACATCATCCGAAGCCGAGCAACCATATTCGTTGAATACTGTTACCGAATATTCGCCAGCCTCCGTAACCATTATCGACTGGGTCATTTCTCCAGTGCTCCAATTATACCAATTATAACCATCACCTGCATTTATTTCTGCTTCCGAATTTTCGCAGACATCAATGTCGGCGCCGAGCGAAATTTCAGGAACTGGAGCCATTGTCATTTCAAAAGCAGCAGTTGCCGTACATCCGTGCTCGTCGGTTATTGTAAGAGTATATACACCTGCTTCGGTAACCACTGTCGTGCTCTCGGTAGAAGCATTGCTCCATTCGTATGAAATATTAGCATCATCAAATACTGTTATTTCACTCGAAGAACCTTCGCAGATTATCGATTGCTGTTGTTCTGGTACAATTACTATCGGATTTTCATAAACTGTGATTACAACAGAGTGAACATCGGTTCCATCCAGGTTAGATACAGTGAGAGAAACATTATATGTGCCTGGCTCGCTGAATACATGAACAGGGTTCTGCTCTGAAGATGTTGTTCCATCAAAATCCCAAGTCCATGTCTGTGGGAAGTTGGTGCTCTGATCGGTGAAATTGACTGTCAGAGGAGCACAGCCTGATGTTGCAGATGCTTCAAATGCAGCAACTGGAGGAGTATTCATTGTGTTTACATTTACAGAACCATCAACTGCACAACCATTTCCATCGGTAACTACAACCGAGTACTGACCATTTGTAAGACCAGTTATCTGTGCTGTAGTTTCGTTGTTGTTCCAAAGTATTTCGTAAGGCTCTGTTCCGCCCGAAATTTCGACGGTTGCAGTTCCATCGCTAAGACCTGTACCTGATTCTGGAGTTGATGTCAATTCAAGAACTGGCAATTCGTTATGATTAACTGTTACCATATCGCTTGCTGTACATCCGTGGTTGTCGGCAACGACAACTGTATATGTACCTGCTTCTGTTGCTGTGAATGTCTGCGAACCTGCTTCGCCATTCCATGTGTATGAAACGAAACCTGCGGTTGCGCTGAGTGTTACAGGAACATTAGCACAAACTGTCACATCATCACCAAGGTCAACTATAGGTGCTGCATTAACCAAAAGTTCGGTGTGGAAAGTATTTACACAACCCGTTGCCTGATTTTCTACAGTCAATGTGTATGAGCCAGCGTCAGCCATGCTTACGCTTGCAATAACCGGTTCTGCAAGAGTTGATTCGAATCCGTTAGGACCGCTCCAAGAGTATGTCAATGCATCGTTGGTTGAAGTTGTGAATGTTACAGCCTCGCCTTCGCAAGCAGGACTATTGACAGAAACTTCAACTACAGGATTTGTATTTACAACAACTGTAATTGCATCGCTAGCACCGCATCCATTTGCAGCAACTACTGCTACAGAGTATATACCTGCATTGTCTGATGTTGCACTCGGAATATTAATTGATGCTGTTGAAGCGGTGTATCCGTTAGGACCAGTCCAGGTGTAGGTTACTGGAACATTCGAACTAGCAGAAAGTGAAATTGATGCGCCTTCGCAGTATGCTGTAAGACCATCGACAGAAACTGTTGGAACATCGCCATCTGCTGTTATTGTTACTGATGCTTCGGCAGTACAGTTGTTTTCGTTTGTAACAACCACTGTGTAGTCACCTGCAGCAGTTGCAGTGAATTCTGCTGTATTAGCAACACCATTATTCCACGAATAAGATGTTCCGCCGTTTGCTACAAGTTCTATCGAAGTCATCGAACAAGTCAATGTTGTTGTTCCGCTGTTGTTTGTAATCGTAGCGACTGGATTTACAGCAACAGTAACTTCGGTGCTTGCCTCAACCGAGCAACCTTCAGCACTTGTTGCGACTACTGTATATGTACCGCTATTTGCTGGGGTTGCGTTAGCGATTGTCGGGTTCTGCATTGCCGAAATATATCCGTTAGGACCATTCCATACAAATGATGTTACATCCGAAATTGCTGTCAGCGAAACGGTCTCGCCTGCACAATATGTAGCTGCATCCGAAACTGTTAATGTCGGGATTGAATTTACTATTACTGTTGTGCTTGCTTCTGCTGTACATTCGCTTGCATTCGAAACTACCAAAGTATAAACGCCTGCATTAGCAATTGTTGCATTTTCGATGGTCGGGTTCTGCAAGGTTGAAGTGAATCCGTTAGGACCGTTCCATAAGTATGTACCTTCTGCCGTTGTCTGCAAGGTTACTGTCTGACCTTCGCAGTAAGCACCGGTGTTCGATGCATTGGCTATAGGATTAGCATTAACAACTACATCGGTTGATGCAACTGCCGAACATCCGTTTGCTGTTGTTACGACAACCGAGTAGGTTCCAGCGTGGTTGGTCGTTGCATTTGGACGAGTAGTATTCTGCATTGCGCTGCTGAAGCCCATAGGACCTGTCCACTGGTATTCGGTTGCAATGTCGCTTGAAACAGAAAGTTCTATTGTTTCGCCAGCGCAATATGCACCAGTATTAGTTGCATTTGCTGTCGGAACAGCGTTTACAACTACGCAGTTTGTAATCTGCTTGCTATCGGTACCGTCCTGATTTGCAACTGTGAGCGAAACATTGTAGCTACCAGCCTCTGCGTATGTGTGGGTTGGGTTCTGTACATTGGATGTTGTTCCATCACCGAAGTTCCAAGTCCACTGTGTAGGAGTATTTGTCGAAAGGTCAGCAAATACGACATCAGCACCGAGGCATATCGTTACATTTTCGGCATTGTTGACCGAGAAATCAGCAACTGGAGGAGTATTCATTGTTGCAACATTTACGATTGCAGTAGCATCACATCCGTTGCCATCTGTTACGGTAACGCTGTAGTTGCCACCTGCAAGTCCGCTGATTGTTGCGGTATTGCCATTGTTCGACCAGTTGTACTGGAACGGAGAAGCACCGGTAGGCGTTACGGTTGCTGTACCATCGTGAGAATTATTATGTGTTTCTGCTGTCGATGTTGTTACAAGTGTTGTTTGCGGATAGTTTGCAACCGAAATATTATCGGTAGCAGAACATTCGTTTGCATTGTAAACTGTTACATAGTAGTCGCCTGCTGGAACAGAAATAGTCTGGGTTGTTGCATTGTTTGACCAATGATAGGTAAGACCTGCACCAGCATCAAGAGTTGCGTTTTCGCCAGTACATACTGTAACATTGTTACCAAGTTCAATTGTCGGATTAGCATTTACAACTACTGTTGTGCTTGCTTCGGCTGTACAATTGTTTGCGTTTGAAACTACCAAGGTGTAAACACCTGCATTAGCAAGTGTTGCATTAGCGATTGTCGGGTTCTGCAAGGTTGAAGTGAATCCGTTAGGACCGCTCCAAGCGTAGGTGCCAGTTGCGGTTGTCTGCAATGCTATTGTTGCGCCTTCGCAGTATGCACCAGTGTTGGATGCATCAACAACAGGATTAGCATTTACAGCAACAACTGTGCTTGCATTTGCCGTACAACCTGCTGCGGTTGTTGCTACAACTGTGTAAGAACCGCCATTTGTGGTGGCTGCATTTTCAATTGTCGGGTTCTGCAATGCTGATGAGAATCCGTTAGGGCCGTTCCATGCAAACGAGGTTGCACCAGAAACTGCTGACAACGAGATTGTTTCGCCTGCGCAATATGCACCAGTGTTCGATGCTGTTACAGTAGGTGTGGTATTTACCACTACTATTGTTGTTGCTTCAGCAGAACAACCGTTTGCATTTGCTGCAACTACGGTGTATGTACCAGCATTCGATACTGTTGAGTTAGCAATTGTCGGGTTCTGCAAGGTTGAGGTGAATCCGTTAGGACCACTCCATGCAAATGATGTTGCATTTGATGTTGCTGACAACGAAATTGTCTGACCTTCGCAGTATTCACCAGTATTTGAAGCAGTGATTGTAGGAACTGCATTTACAACTACAGTTGTGCTTGCTTCTGCTGTACAGTTGTTAGCATTTGTTGCAACTACGGTATATGTACCAGCATTTGCGGGTGTAGCATTTTCAACTACCGGGTTCTGCAAAGTCGAAGTAAATCCGCTAGGACCGCTCCAAGCAAACGAGGTTGCATCTGCCGATACCGACGACAATACTATTGTCTGTTCTGCGCAATATCCGCCAGTATTCGATGCGGTTACTGCAGGAACTGAATTTACAACCACATTAGTAGATGCCGTTGCCGTACAGTTGTTTGCATTGGAAACAACAAGTGTGTATGTACCAGCATTTGCGGTTGTTGCATTAGCAACTGTCGGGTTCTGCAAGGTTGACGAGAATCCGTTAGGACCGCTCCAAGCGTATGTTCCAGTCGCGGTTGTCTGCAATGTTATTGTCTGTCCTTCGCAATAAGCGCCAGTGTTGGAAGCATTTGCGGTAGGATTAGCATTTACGGTAACAACCGTGCTTGCCTGTGCCGAGCAATTGTTTGCATTTGTTGCAACTACGGTGTACGAACCGCCGTTATTTGTTACAGCATTTGCAATTACAGGATTCTGCTGAGCCGAAGCATATCCGTTAGGACCGCTCCAAGCAAACGAGGTTGCATCAGCCGAAACTGCCGACAATTCAATTGTCTGACCAGCGCAGTATGCACCAGTATTAGAAGCAGTTACCACAGGATTGGCATTAACATTAACGATAGTGCTTGCTTCAACCGAGCAACCTGTTGTAGGATTGGTAAGTGTTACATTATAGGTGCCAGCATTTGCAGTTGTTGAGTTTGCGATAGTCGGGTTAGCAACATTGGCTGTATATCCGTTAGGCCCGCTCCAAGCATAAGCAGTACCACCAGTACCATTTGCAGAGAGTGTGATGGTTGAGCCCTCGCAATACGGACCATTGTTGGATGCGTTTAGCGTAGGAAGTGCATTTACTGCGACAACCGTACTAGCCGAAACCGAACAACCTGTAGTCGTATTGGTAAGTGTAGCGGTGTAAGTTCCTGCATTGTCGCCATCAGCATTTGCGATGGTCGGGTTCTGGAGGTTGGATGTGAATCCATTAGGACCGCTCCACGAATAAGCAGTACCACCGTTGCCGTTTGCTGAGAGTGCTATTGTTGCACCTTCGCAGTAAGGTCCGCCATTCGAAACATTATTCAATGTAGGATTAGCGTTTACGGTAAGGCTTGCAGATGCGGTTGCTGTACACGATGCTGCGCTTGTAACTGTGATTGTGTAAGTACCAGAGTTGTTTGCCGTAGCATTTGCTATCGAAACATTCTGAGTTGAAGCAGTGTAGTTGTTAGGACCGCTCCACGAGTATGAAGTTGCACCCGAAACAGTAGCATTGATTTGTGCAGTTTCGCCAGCGCAGTAGGTTTCTGGTGTTGCAATCGAAACGGTTGGATTAGCATTTACGGTAATGTAATTGGTCTTGGTTTCTGTATCATTGCCAGAATTATTTGTAGCAACCAATGTTACAGTGTATGTACCTGCTGTTGCGTAGGTGTAAGTCGGGTTCTGCTCGGTAGATGTTCCACCATCGCCGAAGTTCCACGACCATGATGTAGGAGTATTTGTACTCTGATCGGTGAAAGTTATCGTTGCACCAGCACAAACGCTAGTAGTATTTGCTGTAAATTCTGCAACTGGAGCAACAGCCATTTGAATACCCTTCACAACAATGTCATCAATGTAAGAATAAGAAGTTCGTCCAACTGTTCCACTAATTGCATTATTCGAAGTCATTATCCATCTCAGATATACGTTAGCCTGATTGTTACAAGCTTCAGGAAGTGAAATTCCATCAAGAGCTCCAGAAGTCCAGTTTGCAGCACAAGTTACTGTTGCATCTGGAACATCCGTCCACGTAGAATTATTTAGACTATACTGAACCTTGAAGTTCTTTGGAGAGTAGTTATTCGTTGAAACACCACTCTGTTTTGACCATAACTTTATGCTTTCGTAACCTGTGGTAGTAAAGTTTACCTTCCAGTATTTAGCATTATTTCCATTCCTCCAACCAGAAGCATTTGCACACAATGTTGAAGCGCCATCAGTAGTATATGTTATTGTTCCTACACCACCGCCGACAGATATTGTCTTAGTGAGGTTAGCAGAGATACCACCATCGGCAGTTGCATCGGCACTGTCTTCGGGGAAGTTCCATTCAACCAACACTTCAGACTGTGGAGTTACAGTAATGTAACCAGCCTTGGTTTCGGTATCAGTTCCTTGAGCGTTTGTTACTGTTAGGCTCACTGCATAAGTACCAGGAGTATTGTATGTTACTCTTGGATTCTGTACGGTGCTTGTAGCAGGAGTAGCACCATTGAAAGTCCACGACCACGATGTTGGCATATTGGTTGAAAGATCGGTAAAGCTAACAGTAGAACCAACTTCAGCAGTAGTATTGTCAGCCATAAAGTCGGCAGTTGGAGCAGAATTACAATCACCTGTTATTTCAATATCGTCAATCATGAACGCATAAGCATCATTCGAAACGCACTGGATTGCCACATATACGGTCCGACCTGCGTATGCCGACAAACTATAGGTATATTGTGTCCAAGTAGTAGGTGCTTGAATATATGTATTTCCACTAAGCTTTACGGTAAAACTCGATGTACTATTGTCGGTTGTAGAAAGCAATACATTGAATCTTTCAAGACCGTAATTATCGGTAATAGATTTTGCCCAGAACGAGATTGATGCATTTGAGCACAAAGTAAGTGGAGCAGATATCAACCAGTCGTTATTAGGAGGCGTAGTGGATGCAAAGCATATACCGCAGCGATCGCCACCATGTGCCTCCCAGCCCGTTGCTTCAGGACTAGTTGACGAAGCATTGAAAGCAATGTACGAACCTGTATAAGCCTCATTGAGAAAATCAAAACCAGAAGACTCGTATGTGGCAGACCCATCTCCATCGTAGGTAGTCCATGGATGGAAGTTATCGACCTGAAAATCTCCACAAGCCTCGAAATCGAGAGAGAAAGAACCACTGGATGCATTCGGATCAAAAACATTGATGTAAGCTGCTACTGTCCTAGTGTTACTTCCGTTAGCATTTGTAACGGTAAGAGAAACCTGATAGCTGCCAGGAGCAGAATATGTAACTACAGGATTTTCTTCCGTACTCGTCGATGGACTACCGCCTTCGAATGACCATGAGCGCGATGTAACATTTCCTGCCGATATATCGTAGAAATTAACACTTTCTCCTACATCTACCTGACGAGTATCTGAAGTAAAGTCTGCTGTTGGTGGCAATGAGCCATTGTAGCATACAAATGGTAGCATCGGGAACTGGAAATCTCCCCAAACAGAAGAATACATCATCCACTCTCCGTCGTAATAAAAACAAGCAGTACCCATTTCACCATCCTCAGCATTTGTATATGAAGCAAGCGTATCGCCAGAAACAGGAGCTCCAGGGCGTTCCCAACCGACAGCAAATCCACCAGCAGGTATGTCAATTACGCCACCAAAATCAACATCTATATATCCGTCGCTGTTCATTGCAGAAATTACATTTGCCAATGGAATGGTAGCTGATGCAATAACCTCGTCAGGAAGATTGCTTGACAAACTCCACAGGTTGAATGTCACATTACAATTTGTTCTTCTTTTTGCAACTGAGGGGAAAAACCTGAATCCTGTAATCTGATTATAAGGTGATGCTGATTGGAAAATTTCTGCCCACGCAGTCATATCCTCGTAATCATTAGTTCCACCAAGATAACCAGTTAAATTATCAAGAGAATCGGCAAAATAGTAATTGACTAAAGAACCGCCGAACTGAGACACCGTATCGCAGAACGAACCTGTTGGCGAAATAACATTTATGTAGTCGCTCTTTGTAATTGAATTTGTTCCGTTAGCGTTTGTTGACGAAAGAGTTACATCGTATGTTCCTGCAGTATTATAGGTAATTCCTGTAGGCTCGGTTGCTGTACTTGTCGATGGTGTTCCACCCTCAAAAGTCCAGGAATATGAAACAGGATTGTTTACGGTATAGTTGTAGAAATCGATGCTTCCTCCTTCGAGAATAGTGGTAGTTGATGCACCGAAATTAACCTCAGGCGGCTGGTTTGCGAACGGGTCGTAGCCAGGGCAATTTGTCACACCCGTATTTGTAGGGTCGAGCCACGGTTTCAACTGCTTGGCATTTGTATTGCCGTTAGACTGCCAGTGATACGAGATTTTTCCGTAGTAGTCCTGACCAGAAGTCATTGTACAATACGAAGAACCACCTGTAAGAGTACCAACGACAAAACCATTGCTATCGAACAAAGGCGAACCCGATGAACCGCCTTCGGTAACACCGAATCCATTTGAATTACGAACCCAAGTCAAACGCCAGTGAGCACTACTTGCAGAACCTGTATAAGAACCTGTCGAAGCTGAGTTATAGGTTGAAATCTTCTTTATGTCGCCAGCAGGATGGTGAATACCAACGCCATTCGACGGAGCGGTAGTAGAACGGCTCCAACCATTGTAGTAAGGTTCGTATGCTGCTGTAGGGGTTGAATTGAGAAGCAGAAGCAAGAAATCGGAACCACCACTTATGTCACCGCTGGCCTTCTTTGTACAGCCAGTGATTGACCTAGAACCTGTCGGTTCGCTTGTAATTGTGGTACCATTGCCCGAAGCCTGTGCTGCAGGTGCTTCGTACTTGAACTTGAAAATCCACTGGTTGAATTCATTTGTAGTAGTATTGTCCTCACCGCAGTGGAAAGCCGTAAGGAAGTATGGAGTTCCATCATTGTTTGTGTTGTTCATAAGAGAACCTGTACATACATACCAGCTTCCACCCGATTTCAGTGTAATCTGTGCAACGCCACGCTTTTCGTCCTGCCAGTCATCACCTACGGGTGAGCAGTTGACATCGACCTCGCACGATTCCGATTCCTGTACCCTAGTCGGAGTATCCTTATAAGGTTTCAGGTCGGTGAATTCGCGGTAGAAATAACCAACATCGAAGATGCGGAAAGTAGTCTTATCAGCACTGCCTGCCTTCTTGTATGCCGGTTCGTAGTACTCAATGCAAACAACTTCACCTTGCACCTGCTCGATAGCGAAAGACCTATTCTCAAGGTTGTTCTCGCTAGTAAATGCACCTAGCACCTGCTTGCGGTTCTCGTTGTAGAAGAACAGCTTGCTGCCTTCGGCAAGATGGAAATCCTCGAAACCGAGGGTAAGAGCCTTTGCTCCGGGCACCCTCACCTTCAATGTCCACAACCTTGCTCCCATAGGAAGGTCAGTCCAAGTACCTGCGTTTTGCATTGTGATGTCAGCATCGAGTGATACACCAACACGCATAGGCAAGTCCTTGCTTGTGTTTGCCAAATCCTCGGCAATTAACGGTTCAACATCGGGAGACTTGAGACTAATCTCGTCGTACTCCACATTTATAAAGGAAGTCTTCCCTCCCTTTTCTGTACCGAAAGTCCACGGCTTCCCGCCGTAGGATATCTGCGCCGACAAACTGTTGCCGAAAAACATCAGCGACAGCATCACAAAGAGCGCAAATAACAACTTTACAAGTAAATTCCTGCTCATAATTGTCTGCTAATAATGTTATTAATAATATTTTTAATATGTACAAGGCTTCAAAGTTATAAAAAATAACATTGTTAGCGACACTACCCAATACTATTATATGAAGGTGGTTATATTACATATTTATTAACATATTTAACATAATAAATAGTTAACATTATCTCAACGCACGCAAACAACCCAAATGGACTTTTAGTTCGTTTGTCGGCAATTTTTTGCTTTTTAAACAAAATAAAGCCACCGTTGGTGGCTTTATTTATTTTATTTGCTTATTACTACCCGTTTTATAATCGTATTGCCATCAGCAAGCGTTATCCTTACCGCATAAACACCCGGGGCAAAGCTATCTGTTTCTACTACAAAATTGTCCTCCATGATGTTGTTCAGTTCGTAAATGACCTGACCAGCAAAGTTCACAACTTCTATCGACTTCATGGTTTGTCCGCCAATATAGAACCTGTCAGATGCGGGATTTGGATAAAGGTCTATGCTTTCATCGGTTATCAATTCAATTGCATTCTGCTCTTCGTATTCCTTCTCTGTGGTAACGCAAACCTCATCGGACAAGCCAAACATTCCGTAGCCACAATTGATTTCAACAACATAGCAGTACTCGGTTTCATACTCGAGCATCATGTCGTAGTAAGCGGTATCGGATGTGCTTGTAAGATACTTGCCGTCCTTGTAGAGCGAATAAGACTGAACTCCCTGAATCTTGCCCCAACTCAAAGCGACAGAATTTCCAACTGCCGTTGCTGTAACAACAGGAACCTCAGAACATCCACCAGCCGAAATTCTTGCACATGCCGAATTTGATGTCTTTGGTTCACATTCACCGTTTCTAAAGTAAGCAACAACCCTATAGCAATAGTCTGTTTCGAGTGATGCAAGCGTATCCTCAAAAGTTGTTTCAGAACCAGTATACAAGATAACTCCAGCAAGGTCGTCCGCATGTACTTCATAATGGTCAACTCCGAACAATTCATTCCATTCGAGCCTTATGCGGTCGCCGAAAGCGCGCGCTGTAAGCGACAACTGAACATCGCATGGGAAAGCAAGAATTTCGGCACATGCCGTATTGGATGGATTCGAAACACAATCGGACTCACCACGCATAAGTGCGCGTACATAGTAGCAACGCTCGCCAATCTCGGGATTTTCCACAAGATACGATGTCGTCTGCACTGTATCAAGTGCAACATCGGAACCTCGCTCATAAATCATATACGAAACGCTTTCGTAGTCGCCTGCATCTACTGCTTCCCAGCTAAGACTTACAATGTGGAAAGTATCGGTTTCGGCAACAAGATTTTCGACCGGATTGCAAGTCGGCGACGAAACTGTCAACGACAAGTTCAAGTCGGAATTCTCAGGCATATAAACATTCGGTTTGAACTTAACAACTGCCGAATAATTGCCGTTTTCTTTCGCCATCTCCGTTATGGTAACATTTATGCTTTCGCCTGCAGGAATAATACCGCTCTTAGTGTCAGAGCTTACCCAAGACGGCTTTCCGCCAATCTCGTAAACCGCTATTTTGTTCGGGCTTTCGCTGTTTTGGATGTTTGCAAGCAAAACATACTTGTCATCGTACAAGTATTGCGATACGCAAATGCCTCCAGCCAACGATGATGATGTCGCCAATGATGCATCGTTTATGAAATGCTCCATTTCGGCAATCTGAACGCCGTCCCTGTTAAGTTTATAAATCTTAGCAAATGGACCGTTGTCCTCCGATATTTGCGAGAATGCCCACAAACAAGGAGTTGAACCAGAGAATGCATCGTAGGCAATACTGTACACATTGTTCATCGAGTACGACAACGGTATCAAGGTCGGATATGCGGTATTGTATGCAACCAACTTGTAGAGATTTGTCCAGTTACCGATATACAGCAGATCCTCTTCGGTAGAGTATGCGCAGTAACGGATTTGCAAGTCTGGGTCGTTGAGAGTAATCACCTCCTCAAGAGTCTGCGTATCCATGTTAATCTTGTAAATCTTGTTGGTATTGTCGGTTGCAAAGAAGAATCCGTTGCCATACGACAAGTTTCTTACTCCACCCACACCATCGATTACAAAGGTTTCGAGATAGCCGTTGTCTGGCGAATATCTGCTGAACTCGCCTGCTCGCCTCCACGATGCGGTATAAATGTAGAATCCATCGGTAGCAATTGCCTGTTCGGCATTGCTGTTAGTTACGATAACCTCATCGGCCGAATCCCACATCTGACTGTTGCTACGCGGATGTACAGCCCTGTCAGAAGCCGTGAAATCAGATTCTACAACTGAACTCCAAGCCAACGGACCATCACCAGTATTGCTAAGCTCAACTACAACCTGACGAGCCACATACGGCGTAGTTTCGTACGAATCGTCAGACAACGAAACATTGATTTCGGGCTTGTACATAGCCACATTGTATTCGCCTCCGCCCATAACGCTGTCGCAAATAATATTGTAGCCTGGCTTCGCGAAGTGAACAACAGGGCTTGCCCTTTGTATCATAATCATATAGCTACCATCGTTCGGAGTAGTTACAGTTGTTCCATCCGACGAAACATCAACGCCTGCAAGCGGGGTTGTACCATCGCTTTCGGTAACGATGCCAAACAAAGCAAACTCTGTTTCGGTATTCACAAATGTCACATTAGCAGTAACAATACTGTCGCAACCGTTTATTGATGTAAAAAATTGTGCGTATGTACCAGTAGCAGTATAGGTTTCGTCGTTCCAAACAAATGTACTGTCGTAGACAATTGTATCGAACGAAATGCTGTACGATTGGTTAACTGTCAGGTTCAAAATCTTTTCTTCGCGACAAGTGTCGCCTATACCTATTAAAGTAATGTTGTAAGTTCCACTTTCGGTTATTGTAATAGTTTGCCCGTCAATCACCTCATCGCCAAGCATAATTGTTACATCCTCCTTTGCAATGGTAAGAACTGCCGAATCGCAGACCGTAGTATCCTGCGGCATATAGAACGCCAAATCCTTCACTTTCACTTCTACTGTATCGATGCATGAACCATACTCATCGGTACCGATGGCGATATAAGTTCCTTCGGGAAGCACGGCAATGTCTTCGTCAAACACGATCTCCGTTTCGGGATGCGTAACATTGTACCAGTTCAATACCTCGTAATCGGTAATTATGCCAACGCGTGCGGTATCGGTGTTGCAAAGAACATCATCGGTGCTGATAGCCATATCGTGTCTTTCGCGGACGATGACATTTACAGATGCCGTACGGCTTATGTTAGAAGTACGGCCAACCATATTGATAACTTCAGACTTTGCAATCTTCTTGAAGCCCATTGCAACTGCAGGTTCGGTCTTCGGATATTCCATTATCTGTCCGTAGTTCACATTAAACACATAAACCGTATTTTCATCCTTTTCGGTTGACGAAAGCATTAATGGAAGGTCGTATTCCAACGCGAAATAGAACTTTTCGTAGTTGTCAAGCACATATCCAAGTTCGCCCGCAGATGGCAGATACATATCCTCATCGTCAGAAGCGAGCATTTCTGGTGCCTGCGACCATTCCACTTCCTCAATCTTTGAAAGCGACATAAGCAACAGACTGTCCTGCTCAACATTTGCAATCATATATCCAGTTTGGTAATCATACACGGTGATTTCTGTATTCTTGCGCATTGAATATCCAGTTTCGCCCAATGCTTCATCGGGATATAAATAGTCGCCAACCTCAAATTCGCCATACATGCGTTTTCCGCCGCAAACAACTTCGTAAGTGGAAGTTCCCACTGGCGGAATCACATTGATTCGTGAACCTGTACCAACCGTATCTTCTTCCAAAGTCCATACATATTCGCCACCGTATGCACCAGGACGCTCTACAGTTGCAAGTGTTGCAGTTTCGCCTTCGCACAAAGTTGCATCAAGTGCTGTTGCAACGAGTTCTTCTGTATCATAGACACCTATGAAATTATCGTAAACTATAGCTGGACATGCACCATTTTCCGGAATAGTAATATGGTAAATGAACTCGCCTGGCATCTGTGGTGTTCCTGAAATGAAATCAACCCCATCCATATTTATAATCTGCAAGCCTAAATCCTCGGTTGTAAAAGTTTCCGTACCGTCAAGGCTTTCTACGGTTATGTAATATTCACCGTTTATATCCTCCATCCTTATCATGTCCAAATCATCGCCAAGGTTGATAACCTGCGAAAAACTACCGTCGGTGTAAATTCTTGTGCGCTTCGAAACGTCAATTGCACCGATATAACTACTGCCACAGCCATATATTGTATAAGAATAGTCATCCTGTGAATTGTAGAACGGACGTCCAGAAAGCGTAAGCTGGCTGTTTGCTGTATCGTACTCTGTATATATACCTTCAGGAACGTTATATGTTGCATTTGGAACGGAGAAAACAACAGGCTCCATAAGTTCGCCTTCACATATCCGCTGGTTAGGTTCTCCGCTTACCAATGTAACAGAACTTGTCGGGATAACTGTGAGTGCAACATTAAGAGTATCTATGCAATCGCCTTCAATGCTTCTTGCTACAATCCTCAAGTTTCTGTCCTCCGTGAGTATCGGAATGTAATATCCCAATGCCGAAACCGAATCGCCCAACAAAGATGTATTCATGTCGCTTGCATCGTACCAGCTAAGGAAGAAATTGCCTGAATATTCTTCATATCCTTCATCGAGTACGCAATTTACAGTTAGGTCGCTTCCTGTACAAACAGCGGTATCGTTTACCCTATAATGTGATGGAGACGGAATTGTAGAAAATTCTATTTCCTTCGGAACAACGCAACCATCGAAGGAAACATCCACCGATATGTTTTCAGGATCGTTATCGCGCAGATAATTGTCATCCACATGAACCGTTACACTTTGAGTGTCGTACGAATCAGCAGTAAGCCCTTCTGGAAGATTCCACGAATAAGCCACTGCACCTCCGCCATTCACCGACAAAGTAAAATCTCCACCTTCGCACACAAAGCCAATGTTTTCGGGTACATCAACAATACCCTTTGTAACAGTAATTTCACGAGTAAAGTTGTAATATAATGCCTGATCGGACAATGTGCCATCTGAATATGTTGCAACTATTTCCGCTGATTGTGGTTCCTCAACGCAGGAAACAGAATATCCAACTATTGCATTTGTGTTATTTACCGCCCATTGCACATCGTCATCGTTTGAAATGCCAAGTTCGGTAACATGCATCACATCATCGTCTGCACCAATGAGCATTGGTGTTGCAACAAGTGTAACAGGTGACAAGTTTGCTGCCCCGGCCGGAACAGGATACTTGCCTTCGCTGTGCGACCAGTTGAACAAGCCATTTTCTACAAGCTCGCTGGTAGTTACACCTATATTATTAATTGTATCTCCATCTGCTGGAATCCACATCTGCTTGTCGTAATAGCAGTTGCTAGCCGTAACCGATTCGTTATAAGCAGAAACGACATTTATCCTGCCATAATTGTTATCACCGATCACAAGGCAGGAATCTACAACGACATTTTCTCCTAAAAGCACAATTGCACCACCAGTTTCAAGGGTTTCGCCTTCGAAGGATTTACGAAGCATGGATATTGAATTGTCGATACGCGTATCGATAGCGTATGCAACAATACCGCCAATATTCTTGGAAGACAATTCGCCTACAAATATACAATTAGAAATTACGGTACCATCCGATGTCTTATCTGCTATACCACCAACTCGGTCGGTTGCCGAAAGATTGGAATATACGGCACAGTTGCGTATTGTGGTAGACTTCGCATGACCGACAAGCGTTCCCGAATAATTGTAGTTTCCGTTATCGTTGTAGTACATTGTCAGGTTTGAAATTTCAGCGCCTTCAGCATATTTGAACAAACCGTAATAATCGCCTTCGTATTCGGCATTCTGCCATTTTATCGAGTAACCGTCACCATCAAAATGTCCATGGAAAGGATAAGTTGATGGGAACAATACATTTATATTTTCCAGATTTACATAGAAATTGTCATCGACATCACCACCTATATCATATCTATTTATCTCGACATTATCTCCAAGCTTGAAATAAAAACCGTAACCACCGGATGGATAGTTTTCGTTGTTGCACATATTGTACAAAATGTCACGACAACTGGATAAGATGATTGGATTGTCGGCTGACACACCGTCTGCGCTATGTACTGTAAATGTGAAACTTCTTGAAACACCTTCGCAAGTCGCCGTGATTGTAACTTCAGCATCGGAACTTGGATTCGTCACCTCGGCCACACCACCGTCCGATGGTACTGAAATCACATCTGGATTGGACGATTCCCATGTTACTCCGTCTACCTGCGGCAAAGTTATGTTGGTGAGTACCGATGTTATTCTTTCGCTACGCCCCACACCATCAGATTTCAGGATTATCGGCAGGCGAGCAAGTTTGTTGCGCGGGTCGTTGGGGTCAAGTCCGGCAGGCAAAGGATAAAGTCCCTCGGTAAAATCCCAGTCGCCCGGAAGTTCCTCTGCAAAAGCACTGCTTACCATCATCTGGGTTGTACGCGGTGTGCCATTGTCGTAGAACCTAAGCCTCAGCGAATCGACCTTTATTTCAGTTATCTGCTCGTCAAAGAAGTCATCTGCATCTGCATTCGGTGATATTACATCCTGGGTATAATTGTTATTATTATAACTATTGCTAAAATTGCTGGCAACTATATTGCCCGAACATGTAATAGTTTCAGGTGCAATGCCCGTTATATTTCGATTACAACTTACACTTCCATAGTTTGCACAGTTTGAAACACTTACTTCGTATACATCTTCAAGTTTTGATATAATTCCTGCAGCTGAATACAAACTACCGTTTATTACACCCGAGTTCATGCACTTGCCAACTTCCAAGATTGCCATTCCTCCCGAATAGCCGTATACATTTCCAACAATACCCGAAGCGTATTGTCCCGAGATTATACCGCTATTTGTCGAATAAAAAACTTTAGAAGGCAATGTCTGGGAACTACCGCTGTTGAACTCGCTTACAATACCTGCGACAAGCATTCCGCCCGAAAGATTGGAATTATTGGCGCAATTTTCGACTATCAGAGAATATGCCTTTGCTACAATACCGCCAATTTTCGCACTGTTTGTCATTGTTGAAGAAACATCGACATTGTTTGTGCAATTCGTAATCGTCGACATGCTTGCATTACTTACAAATCCTGCAACATAATTGCCGCTGGTACTTATTATTGAAGCAGTACCCAAAATGTTACAGTTTTTAATTTCTGCTTGTTCTGCCTTACCACATATTGCAGCACCCTCGCCTATTCTAAAATCAGCGTTAAGAGTTACGTTGCAATTGCTAATTACAGAGTTTATTGCCCTTCCACAAAGCAAGCTAGTATAGTTATCGGTATTTGAAGTAAGATTTATCTCACTTTCAACCAATATGTTAAGGCTATCAATCTTTGCTCTTTCTATTGTACAGAATAATCCGATAGGACTTGAACTGACATTCGTACCAGAAAGGTCGCTGGTTGTCAAAGTAATGGTATGACCTCCTCCGTTGAAATTGCCAGAGAAGCGGCTTATCATTGAAATATTAGCATCACTGGCAGAAATGTCTGCTGTAAGCTTGAAACTAAGCCCTGCACCATAGTTGGTTACGTTAACGCCTTTATATCTCGTCAAAGGAGATGTTTCACCACTATTGGTACCGGAATATGCCAATACCTGTGCAAATTCGTTGAAGTCGCTGAGCGATTCAATTAGCAGTGGGTTTTCGGGAGTTGCCACCCTTGGTGCAAGCAAAAAGCCGTATTCCCGTACCTGTTCTCCAAGAGTTGCCACTATTGACTTCGGTACACTTACCGAATCCTGTCGCAAAGAATCCAAGTCAACAAATCCGCTAACAACCAATGTAGAGTCGAGCAACCACACGATATTGTTTCCCGAATTCAAGTTTATGCCAGTGCGTATGGCATTTATGGTTTCGTAGTCGTCGCCACTGTTTGCCGACAAGAAAAATGGTGTTGTCGCCAGAATTGCCAAATCGTTGTTATATTCCGTTCCCGAAGGCACAGGGTAACGACCACTGATGAAAGTCCACTTGTTTGGGTCTAAATTCAGGCTTTCAGCCGAAGCCGAAGTAAGTTCCGATGTAAGAAGCCCTCTGATACCAGTGCCGTGACCAGTAGCGGGAACAATCTGAATGTCGGTGTAATTGTTCGTAAATAAATATTGGGGTTGGTCGGACGTCGCATTTCGGTCGAATATTGTTGCAATGTCCCTATCGTATCCGATGGAAGATGTATTGCCCGGCACATTGATTGAGTTTATGAAGGTCATATTCGATGAATAATATGCAAATGGCACAAAATTGCCACCATAGTTGGCACAATCCTGAAATATAACATCATCAGCCTGACCGATAAATGCTCCCGGTTCCTCATCCCTCAGCTCCATATCGGCAAAGTTGGCGCAGCCTACAATTGTTGCCGTATTAACTTCACCAATTAAACTACCTACATACCCCTGATCGGGATAGCCGTGAATATATCCCAAGTTCGTACAAGAGTACAAGGCAACATTTGTTCCCTTACCAACAATACCGCCAGTTGATACACCTACATCACCGGCATACATATATAACTCGGCCGCATTTACACAATTGTAGAATGAAGTCTCTTCTGCAACAGCGACAAAACCTCCAAAAAATCCAAAGTCTTCTGGATAGAAATAATCATAAAGTTGTCCCATTACTTTGCAGTTGGATATTACTGATGATGTTGCGTACGCCGATATTCCTCCTACCTGAGAGTAACCATTTGTTGGTACTGCTACATAATTAACTGTAACATTGGAAATATCGGCTCCTTCTATTAGGCTAAACAAACCATAATAGTAGGAATTTCCATACAAACTATCTATTGTTATTGTGTGGTTGCCTCCATCGAAATGACATCTAAATGGAGAACCAGATCCTATTGGAGTCCAATTGCCTAAAGTAACATCTGAATCTACAAGGAAATAAAGTTCTCCATTTGTATATGCCTCATACAAGAGATCCAAATTTGTTGAATCGGTTAACAGAATGTCCCACCTCATATCAGACAATGCAAAAAAGTCATCAGCTGTACTCAAGAGTATCGGATTTACCTTAGAGCCGTATGCATTGTTGAGAACAGTAATTTGCAAAGTTTTCATCAGGCTGTTCCTATATGCATAAATCTCGGCAACCAAATCTGACTCCCTGTGTGTAACCGTAGCGTTGGTACCGCTTATCTGTACGCATTCGCTTTCGCTATGCCACAGCACATTGTTCTGTGTGGATACCGTAAAATTCGATGATACCGATGTTATGCAGTCTGTTGTATTAAGTGTCATTGGCGAAGCTGCAAGAATTGCAATTCCGGTATTGGCAACCGAAGCTGGCCTTGGATAAAGTCCTGCGGTTTCTGTCCATGCCTCATCGTTAAACAGCGCTCCCGAAGTCATCGATGTCGTAGGCAAAGCACTGAATCCATCTATGTAAATTTGCTGGTTTGGAAAATCGGCAATGATTGTGTTCTGATGGTCAAAATAGCAGTTGCTATAGGTTGCCGATAATTCCGACGGCACACCATTTGACTCTGCAAGCACACATTTTGAAATCGTACCATTGTCACTTATCGGAAAATAATTTTCATATTCGCCACGGATGAAAGTTGACACCAAACAATTGCTTACAGTATTCTGCTGTCCTCCAGAGTAAGTAATGCCAGCAATCCTTACCACATCGGAATACACATCATCAACATCAAACGACAACATGCTCACACATCCAGAAATGGTGCTGCTGGTCGATGTGCCGACAATTCCGGCAAGCGTTACACTGTTTAATCTGTCTGATGCTGACAATTGTCCGCTTGCAGTAATATTGGAGAAAGTTGAATTGTAAGCAAGTGCAACTGCAGCCGCTGCTATAGAAACATCTCCGCTTACAGCGATGTTCACATTCTCAAAATTCAGATTCTTTACGCATCCTGAATAAACACAACCGAACATTGCGGCATTATAATATCCAGAGATAGTCAGTTTTGAAATTGAATGCCCATCACCATCGTATGTACCCGAAAATGGGTTGTTTTCATTACCAATAGGCGTAAATCCATCAGAGAAAATCTGTGAATCCACTAAATCGATGTCAGCCGTTTGCTTGAAAAATTTGCCAGAAAAAGAATTCCCATTATTAACAGCCCTCACAAAATTATCCAAATCCTGTTGTGACGAAATAAGATATGGCTCGGACTGCGTTCCGAAACCATTAAACTGAGCCATCATGCTACTGCTACACAACAGCATGATAATCAACAAAGTAAAAATATTTCTTCTCATATATAATCAAATATATGTTAAACCATCAAATATAGTGCCAAAACTTAGACACTAATCCGTGAAAATTACAAAGATAGATAAAATTTTCATATTACTGCTTTTGCAACCAATTTTTTGAAAAAATTTTTTTTTTAGAAAAGCAAAATCTAAAATAACAACACTGCGCCAGTCTAAAATCTAAAATCGTAAATCAAAAATAAAATTGTATCTTTGCAACCTAAATTTTTCTTATGAAAGAAAACATTGTCATAATACCGACCTACAATGAAATCGAGAACATCGAGGCCATAATCCGTTATGTATTTGGACTTGAAACTCGGTTCGACATACTTATTGTTGACGATGGTTCGCCTGATGGCACTGCCGATGTAGTGAAAAAACTGATGTCGGAATATCCAGAACGACTGTTCATTATCGAACGCAGTGGCAAACTTGGACTTGGCACGGCCTACATCATGGGCTTCAAATGGTGCCTAGATGCTGGATATGAATATATTTACGAGATGGATGCCGACTTTTCGCACAATCCCGCCGACCTGCAAAACCTGTACAAAGCCTGCAAGGAAGGTGCCGATGTCGCCGTAGGTTCGCGCTACAAGACTGGCGTAAATGTGGTCAACTGGCCGATGAAGAGAATACTTCTCTCCTACTTCGCATCGAAATATGTACGCTTCATCACACGCATGAAACTGAACGACACAACCGCCGGCTTCGTGTGCTACAGCCGGAAGGTACTTGAAACCATAAACCTCGACCACATAAAGATGATTGGCTACGCCTTCCAGATAGAAATGAAATTCAAGGCATGGTTGCACGGTTTCAAGATTGAGGAAGTTTCTATCATCTTTACTGACAGACAGAAAGGCTCATCGAAGATGAGTGGTGGAATTATAGGCGAAGCTGTTTTCGGTGTGCTGAAAATGAAATTGCAGAGCGTATTCCGCAAGAAAAAATATTTAGCTTAATACAGAAATCTATCTCTAAACGCAGAGAAAAGGAGATTGTTCGCTTTGCTTCACGAGGCTGTAGCGTTCCGCACAGTCGAACATTACAACGCTCCCCATTCTGTATCGCGTGTATGTTCTGACTTGTGGAATGACTTTAATGAATATTACTCCATTCTTTCGTTCTTTACCAAGAACTTGTGCATGACTATCAAAGCCCAGATTCGGTTGTAAAGGTATCCGTGTCCAGCATTGAACTTTTTAATAAGCTTTTGTACCTCATCGTTATTTACAATGTTATACCTTGCGATAATGTCGTTGTTAAGATAGTCGCTGATGAGATACGAAAGGTCTGTTTGTAGCCAGCGCTCCAACGGTATGGAGAATCCGCTCTTTGGTCGGTCGAAAAATTCCTTAGGAACATAATCATACAAAATGTCCTTCAGTATGAATTTTTGCACTCCGTTGGAAATCTTAAACTTAGGACTAATATTCAATGCGAGTTCCACAAGTCTATGGTCGAGAATCGGCACTCTGCATTCCAACCCGTACTTCATTGATGCGCGGTCAACCTTCACAAGCAAGTCGTCTTTCAGGTAGTAGCGAATGTCGAAAATCGCTTGTGCCTCCTCGGGTGTAAGTTTGCGCACATAGTTGGAGTAGTCCTGCTCCACGCCAGCATCGACATAATTTCCGTTGAGCAACTTGGCAAGCTCCAGTTCGCTGAAAAGATACTGCTCCTGCGAGAAAATATGACTCTTCAGATGAGCTTTATTCTTGTACTTGAATATGTACGATGCGCGTTTGTACCTGTCGGACGGAGAAATGCTCAGTATGTCGCCAATAAGTTGCTTTATCGGCTTTTTGCCCAAACTGTTCATCCTTTTTGCCCAGATGTATGCCCCGTAGCCATGGAAAAGTTCATCGCCTCCATCGCCCGAAAGAACCATTGTCACATCGCGCTTGGCAAGTTTCGAGACCATCATTGTAGGAACTGCCGATGAATCGGCAAACGGTTCATCGTAGAAATCAAGCATATCGCTTATGAGTTCCTTCGCATCGTCTTCGGTGACAGTATATTTATGATGCGTCGTTCCAAGATATTCGGCAATCTTTTGTGCATACTCCGACTCATCGTGCTTGCGGTCGGCAAAACCAATGGAGAATGTGTTCAACTTGCCCGTGCAAACCTTGGATGCAATTGCCGTCACAAGACTCGAATCGATGCCACCACTAAGAAATGTACCAAACGGCACATCGCTCATAAGTTGCATTTTTACCGCCGATTCCAATGTCTCCTTGATACGCAATTTTGCCTCATCGTATTCGGTTATCACATTTCTGCGGATTATGCCCTCAACATCCCAATATGTTTCGGAACGAAAACCATTCTCAGACACAATGCCTACTTCTCCGCTAGGAAATTTTTTTATGCTGGAATATATGGTATCAGGTTCTGGTATGAATCCCAAATTAAGGAATCCGCTGATTGCTATATTGTTAAGTTGTCTTCCTTCGCGGATTTTGCGGATTTTCAGCAAGGATTTTATTTCCGATGAGAAAGCAAAATTTTCGCCGTCCCAATAGTAGAAAAGTGGTTTTATTCCAAGTCTGTCGCGGAAAAGGTACATTTTACGCTCCTGCTTGTCGTAGATGCAGATGGCGAATATTCCGTTAAGCTTGTTTACAAAAGTGATTCCCCATTCGGCAAAAGCCTCCACAACAACTTCGGTATCACAGTTGGTCTTAAGTTCGATATTAAGTTCCGATGCAATTTCCATATAGTTGTATATCTCGCCGTTGAAGACGCATGTGTAACGCATTGAATGCGACTCCATTGGCTGGTTGGCATCGGTCGACAGGTCAATGATGCTAAGGCGGCGGTGACCAAGTCCCACATAGTCGTTGTAGTAATGACCTTGCGCATCGGGACCACGATGTCCTATGCAGTCGGTCATTGCCTTCAGTTCTTCCTGAGTGGCGAACTGATTATGCCTTATAGAGTAGAATCCTGTTATTCCGCACATGCAAAAAAAAATTTGCGCAAAATTATTATTTATTGTCAAAACAAGAAAACCGATTATACCATTTTACGCGGATCAACTACTGAATCGAAGTCTTCTGCCGATATAAAGCCCGTTTTCAATGCTGCCTCACGAAGCGAAATGTTCTCCTTGTGAGCCGTCTTTGCAATGATTGCTGCCTTTTCGTAACCTATTTTCTCGTTCAGGGCAGTTACAAGCATAAGCGACATTTTCATGTACTCTGAAACCTTTACCTCGTTTATACGGATTCCCGAAACGCAGTTGTCGGTAAGCGAAATGCATGCTTCCGCCATAAGATTTGCCGACTCCAAGAAATTCTTTATAATTAACGGCTTATACACATTAAGTTCAAAATGTCCATTCATTCCACCAACTGTTATTGCCGTATCGTTGCCAATAATCTGAGCGCAGACCATTGTCATTGCTTCGATTTGGGTAGGGTTGACTTTGCCGGGCATAATTGATGAACCGGGTTCGTTTTCGGGAATGAGGATTTCGGCAAAACCACAACGAGGACCGCTTGCCATATAGCGCAAATCACCTGCTATTTTTGCAAGACTTACGGCTAGTTGCTTCAGTGCGGCATGAGTTTCAACAATGGCGTCGTGGGAAGCCAGCGACTCGAACTTGTTTGGAGCAGGGACGAACTGCAAGCCAGTTTCGGCAGAAATATGCCTGCACACAGCCTCATCGAAACCTTTCGGGGCATTTAGACCTGTGCCGACAGCCGTACCACCAATAGCCAGTTCCGACAAATGCGACAAACTGTGTTTCAGCGCTTTAAGTCCATGGTCAAGTTGTGAGACATAGCCCGAAAATTCCTGACCGAAACTTATCGGCGTAGCATCCATGAAATGGGTTCTGCCAGTCTTTATGATGTCGGCAAATTCTTTGGATTTTACATCAAGAGCATCGCGAAGCTTTTCGATAGCCGGAATGGTTTTCGTTTCAATAACCTGCTTTGCCGCTATGTGCATTGCCGTGGGAAAAGTGTCGTTGGACGACTGGCTCTTGTTCACATCATCGTTGGGATGCATGACTTTTTTGCCATCGGTAAGCTTTCCGCCGGAAATTACATGAGCACGGTTAGCAATCACCTCGTTGACATTCATGTTTGTCTGCGTTCCTGAACCAGTCTGCCAAACCACCAGAGGAAACTGGTCATCAAGTTGACCATCAAGGATTTCGTTGCACACTTTTGCAATTAATTCCGATTTTTCTAATGTCAGTTTGCCAAGTTCCTCGTTTGCCTTAGCGGTTGATTTTTTCAGCACTGCAAAAGCGCGTATTATTTCTATTGGCATTCGTCCGCCAATCCTGAAATTCTGAAACGAGCGCTGCGTCTGTGCCCCCCAATACTTGTCGGCAGGAACCTGAACAATTCCCATGGTATCCTTTTCTTCACGATATTCCATTGCTGTAAATGTTTGTAATTAGCGGTTGCGAAGATACAATAATATTGGCGATTTTGGATTTTTGATTTACGATTTTTTGAATACTTGCAATAAGCATTCTTAACCTTGTCCAGTCGTACTTGAAAGAAGGGTACGAAGCGCTTGCAAATAAATTTAGGCGCACAAAGTTGGTCATGGTGCAGATTGGCTTTTTTGCTATTGTCGGAATTGCTGTTATTGTATTGTGTACAAAGTTGTAAGGGCAAATCGGATAGCAGGTATAATATGAGATTTGGAGAAAAGTCATAGTAACATTCCTCCAAATCTATGTTATTTTAAGTACATTTGGGGACAAGTCGTGCCAACTTTACTCCAAATCCTTCCAATTACTCGTCCTTGAACAAGTCATCAAGGGTAACAAGCGATTGTATCTGACCGCTGTATTCGTTGGGAGATAGCCCGAAAGTCGTTATCATAGTAAGATGAACTGTTTTCTTACCTGGAAGTCGGTCGATGAGTGTCTGTAGGCGATTGCGGAGAATTTCATCGTAGGATTTATCAATGAGGAATTGTTTACCGTAATACTTTATTTCACAAAGGTTTACAACATTATCACTACGTTCGATAATCATATCTATCTGAGTACCCGAGGCATTCTCACTCCCTTGTAATATCCATCCAGACTGCGTACTGCTTACACTTGAAAATCCTAATGCTTTTTTTATCTGCTGTATATGAACAAAACAAACTTCCTCAAAAGCAAATCCACGCCATACGTTTAGTTTTGACGAATTGTAGTTTTTTTGCCAATATTGTGCTGAGTTTTTCTTTATGGCATCGGCAAATTTTAGATTGAATAAGCAAAAATTGTCCACCAACTTGAATTTTTCCTTGCGTTTAGACTCGCCAAAGGGTTTGTATTGTACAATTAAGTCGCTAGATTGCAATGCATTCATAATGTCAGAAAAACTTCCACTATCTTGAACGCCAACTTTTTCTAGTATTTCCCTGCGAGAAAACCCTTGCCGTTTTGTAGCAAGAAGTTCTACTATCTTCATCGGAAGGTTTGGGCTAGTAAACAACGAGCCGAAAAGTCTTTGATATTCGAAACGCAAAGGCGCATTCTCCGCAAAAAACATTTTGTCGATGCTTTGAGCCAAGCTGTTACCTTTCTCAAAGAAATTAAAATAGTGCGGAATACCACCAAGAATCATATATGCCTGTGTAATTTCGTAGCGGCTCATTGCGACGCCCTTCGCTTTCAAAAAATCCTCGCATTCATTTAGTTTAAAAGGACTTAGTTTTATCTCACGAGTAAGCCGGTTATAAAGTCCGCCTTTGTTATTTATGAGGTTGTCTGTCATCCACGATGTTGCAGATCCGCATACGATAAGCATAATGTTGCTTCTACGCGATGCCCATCCGTTCCAAAATTGTTCGAAAGCTGGGATAAATCTTGACCTTGCAGTATCCATCCACGGCAACTCGTCAATAAAAACAACCTGCCTACTTCCATTGTCTTTTTGTTTCAATAGAATTGTGAGCTGGTGGAAAGCTTCAAGCCACGATGTTGGACACTGATACCCTTTTAATCCATATTCTTCAAGCGAATAATGAAACGCCTGAAGCTGGTCACGAAGAAGATATGTTTTATCCCTGTCGTATGGTGGTAATCCTGTGTGCCAAAATGTCATCCGCGACCTAAAAAGTTCACCGAGCAAAAAAGTCTTTCCAACTCGCCTGCGTCCGTACATGGCAACAAATTCTGCGTTGCCGCTTGAATATAAGCTTTCTAGAAGTTTTATTTCCTCTTTTCGACCAACTAATTTCATTACTAAATCCTCGTTTATTTTTCGGCAAAGATACAATTTTTCTCGTTAACCGAAAAATAAACTTGACTATTTTTCGGTGAAAGCATATTTTTTCTTGTTCACCGAAAAACAAACGATACTATTTTTCGGTGAATGCATATTTAATGGTACTGTGACTGGCGAAAAAAATTTAGGCACTGCCTTCTTTTGGCATTTTAACACATTATCTTTGCCTCATAAAATTTAGAAATTATGTATCGAGGAATAACAAGATTCAAATGCACAGAGTGCGCTGAGATATTCAAGGCTCCAGACATTGAATATATGGCTACTATGATGTCTGTACCACAACCATGCCCGCATTGCGGAAGCATAAGGACAATGCCTGATTCGATTTGGCCCTTTGTCAATATATTTACCAAATTATCTTACAAACGAATATGGGAAGAAATGGAAGAAAGGAGATAAAGTTATGTCAGAATATTTAGAAGAAAAGAAAGAATCGCACGTTGGCGCGTGGATTTGGGCAGTAATAGGATTAATATATGCAATATCACCAATTGACCTTTTGCCAGATGCCATTCCAGTAGCAGGATGGGTTGACGATATACTTATAACAGTAACGGGTAGTTTAAATCTTATCCAGTCGTACCTGAAAGAATCCAACGAACACCTTGCAAAGATTGTCAAGGGCATAAAGTGGGTCATAATAGTTCTGGGAGTTTTAATTATTGCAATAATTGCGCTCGTCGTGGTTGGAATTGCTCATTTATTTGCATAAATTTGCACAATCAAAAATCGTAAATCGTAAATTCTATTTATGCTATCAACCTTAGAAAAAATGACACTGAAGCTTCGCACCGGTTGGTCATCGGCAATTACCGACTACATCCGCGACATGAACGAAGCCAATGTTTATATTAAGGCGGGGCTTAAGGAAGGGCGTGTAAACGGAAAAGCGGCACTGCTGAATCCAACCATAGTAGGCGAGGCCTACAACTGCCGCAACTGGTACGGACGCAAGCATCCTGAATACTGGGACTGGTGCAATGCCGACCTTATGGGCGAAGGTTATCCTCCGCACGACGAAAACGGCGACCCCTACGAACTGCACCACATTGGTCAGCAACCCGATTCGCCCCTAGCCGAACTCACCGCCGCACAACACCACGACGATGGCAACTTCCAGATTCTTCACCAATTTGACGAGTATTCAACCATCGAGCGCGACGAGTTCACCCACGAGCGCGAGCAGCATTGGATGGCAAGATTTCAGGATTTCAAGGACTGCTATTCGAAGATGTAATAGATATTTTAGCAAAAAAAATCTATTACGATATTTTCTGCTTTAGTACCTCAACATCAACCGGCACAACCCCAACCTTTTCGCACACGATACCACCAGCAAAGTTGGCAATACGGGCTATTTCGTGAATATCGTCTGTAGCAGTAAGCAAAAGAGATGCAACGCTTATAACGGTATCGCCAGCACCAGAAACATCCACTATGTCGCGGATTTGGGCGGGAATATGAACAGATTCCTTGCGATTGCAAATGAAGATTCCATTTTCCGAAAGCGTAACCATCAGCATGTCAATATTGTTGCGAATCATGAAATCTTTGGCATACGGCTTTAGTGTTTCAACATTGGTGCTGCGGTCAATCTTGCAACCTTCGCAAAATTCCTTTAGGTTCGGCTTGAACAAGGTAACATACTTATAAGCATCAAAGTTGCGCTTCTTGGGGTCAACTGTGACCTTTATCTTGTTTTGTCGGCATAGCATTGTAATGCGGTGGATAATGTCAGGCGAAAGTAACCCCTTGTCATAATCCTCGAAAATGAGCACATCGATATGCTCGTTCTCGATAATCTGCGAAATGCGGAACATCAAGATTTCCTTCAGTTCATCCGAAATCTGCGATGCATCCTCGTCATCGATGCGGATCAAATGCTGACCACCGCTGATGACACGCGTCTTGGTGGTTGTCTTGCGGTTTTCGCTGCTGATTATGCCATTGTCGGGAAGATTGTGTTCGTGAAGCAATTCACGGAAAGCATGTCCCATGCTGTCGTTGCCGATTACAGCACATAAGAAAACCTTAGCCCCGAAAGCCGCCATATTGAGTGCGACATTTGCCGCACCACCAAGACGGTATTTTCTCTCGGACACCGAAACCACAGGCACAGGTGCCTCAGGCGAAATGCGATTAACCTTGCCAAACATGTACGAATCAATCATTACATCGCCGACAACGATTGCCTTCTTATCCTTTATTTTTCCGAAAAGTGTATCTATATCTAACGGCTCTACTTTATTAAGCCCTTGCTGTCTATCCATTTTATTGCTTCCTGTTTTGTCTTTTTGTTCATTTTTTCACTGTTCTGCACCACATTTTCGAGAACCCACCTATGATTGCTTTTGGAATAGTCCCTGAGTGCCGAACCAATAGCTCTGTTTATTATTTCATCGTTTGTTCCAAGGTTTTCCGAAATGAATCTTCCAAGCAATTCCTTATCGGTCTTGTCCTTCATTTTGCGCTGAAACATTATTGCAGTTGCCTTAAGCCATGGATTTTTCGATGTGCTCCACGATTCAAGGAACTCAAGCGTAACCTTCGGGAACATTTCGTAGAAGTGCGATACAATATCTGTTGCAATATACTCTGTAGTATCCCATCCCGGCTGGGTTAAAATCAGACTCTCAACAAAGACAATGTCGGTTTTGTTCCACATTTTCTTGCGCTTTGCGAAAAGTTCTATACCAAAATAAAGGTACTCGCGCTCCTCCATTGCAAAAAATTCACGGATTATGCTCTTTGTGTCGTTGCTTTTGGGCAACGGGTAGGTTGTGAATATCGCCTTGAAGATATTTTTAAGCTCCGTGGTCTTTATGCCGAGAAACTTGGTTTCCCCCTTTGTTGCTTTCGACATGGACTTGGCCACCTCGGTATCCTTATGTCTGCCTAGGTACAAAAGTATCTGTTGGGTATATTCTTTCATATAAGAATACTGATTTTTTTACCTTGCAAAAATAAAATTATTCCATGAAAAAAATCTCTGTTTTGAAAAATAAAAAGCAATTAATTTTGTCAGTCCGTGGGAAAGTATTATTTTTCCCCGAAATTTTTAAAGTATGAGTAGTCATAAGGTCGGTTTCTTTCGGTTCATATTGCTCTGGCCGCTGTCGCTTATATACAAATTTATAGGCGATGTAAGGAATTTCATGTATGAAAACGGAATGTTGAAATCAAAGGAATACGACCTTCCGATAATTTCTGTTGGCAACATTAGCGTAGGCGGTACTGGCAAGACACCGCATGTTGAGTATGTAATCCGTATGCTGAAGGACGATTTCAAGACTGCAATGTTGAGCCGTGGCTATAAGCGCAAAACAAAAGGATTCCGCATTGTGGAAGCCGACGACGACTATACTCTTTGCGGTGACGAACCCTTGCAGGTAAAACGCAAATTCAAGGATGTTGTTGTAGCTGTGTGTGAAAACAGGAACAAGGGCGTTGAAAAACTGCGCGAACTTTACCCCGACCTAAACCTGATTATTCTTGATGATGCTTTCCAGCACAGGCGCATAAATCCAGGACTGCACATCTTGCTGATAAACTACAACTATCCTATTTCAAGCGACCATGTTATGCCTCTTGGTCGCTTGCGCGAATCGAAGTCGAATGTACACCGAGCTCATTTGCTGTTTTATACCAACTGCCCTCCGAAACTTACGCCAATGGACAGGCGGATTTTGACAAAGGAAGTGGGCGTTTTGCCATACCAGCACCTTTCGTTTACTACGGTAATATACGAAAATCCGATGTCGGTGTTCAAAAATAACAAGAAACTCGACTACACAAGACTGAAGGATTGCAATGTGCTTGCTGTCACGGGAATAGCACACCCAGAAAGTTTTGTTGAAATGCTAATGGAGAAATCGAAGGGTGTTGTACATCTGTCGTATTCGGATCATCACAATTTTTCGGCTGCCGATGTTCAGAAAATAAAAAAGACTTTTGCCGAAATGAGCGGGCCTAAAGTAATAATCCTTACCGAAAAGGATGCCGTGCGCTTACGTACAAGTAAGTTCATCGATGACGAACTTAAACCGTACATGTATTACATTCCAATCAGAATCGAGTTGCTTTGCGATGATGAAGAAAAGAAATTGTTTAACAATCAAATAATTACTTATGTCAGAAACAACAAACGCTACAATAAACTTTATCAAAGCTCGCTTTAAGGAAACTCCCGAAGTGGGCATAATATTAGGTACTGGACTTGGCGGATTGGTCAAGGTAATCGACATTATCGAGGCTATTCCATACGAGGAAATTCCCGACTTTCCAGTTTCTACCGTGGAAGGACACAGCGGAAGGCTTATACTTGGCAGACTTGGAGGAAAAATTGTCGTTGCCATGCAGGGACGATTCCACTACTACGAAGGCTATTCGATGAAACAACTTGTTTTTGCAACAAGGACATTGATACGCTTGGGTATAAAGTACCTTTTCGTGTCGAATGCCAGCGGTGGCGTAAATCCAGACTTCGAGATTGGCGACCTGATGATCATCAGCGACCATATATGCCTGTTGCCAAATCCGCTTATCGGCAAGCACAATCCAGAAGATGGTGACCGTTTCCCCGATATGAGTTGCGTTTACGACAAATCGCTGATAGCCAGCGCCGAGAGCATTGCCAATGAACTTGGCTACAAGTTGCAGAAAGGCGTATATCTTGCCACCACAGGACCGACATTCGAGACACCTGCCGAATACAGATATTTCCGTACAGTCGGTGCCGATGCCGTAGGTATGTCAACCGTACCCGAAGCAATTGTGGCGCGCCAGATGAGGATTCCGTGCTTTGCGATGTCGATAATTACCGACCTCGGTGTGCCCGACAAGATTGTGGAGGTGTCGCACGAGGAAGTACAGAAGGTTGCTGCTGCCTCCGAATCGAAGATGACGGAGATTTTTACAAAGATGATAGAAAGGCTTTAAATAAGGACAGATGGATTCAAAGAGACAGACACAGGTTGCCGGCTTGGTTCAGAAGGAACTGGCAAATGTATTGCAGTTTAAGTTCAACGGTTTGGTGCCGGGCAGATTACTTACAATTACTGGCGTGCGAATGTCGCCAGACCTAGGACTTGCAAAGATATACCTCAGCATTTTCCCATCAACCGATGGTCAAGCAATAATAAAGGAAATAAATACCAATGTTTCGAGAATACGCTACGAACTCGGAAATGCAATCCGCAACGATGTGCGCCGTGTTCCCGAACTTATTTTCTACCTTGATGACAGTTTCGATGAGGTTGAACGCATCGAGAAGGCTCTAAAGTCGTAGATGAACTTTCCTTTCTACATAGCATCACGGTATTTGGTGTCGAAAAAATCGCGCAATGCGATAAACATCATTTCCATAATTTCCATTCTGGGAGTTGCCGTAGGCACGGCAGCACTGGTGATAGTCATGTCCGTATTCAACGGTTTCGAGGATTTGCTCACAAGGCTCAACAATTCATTCGACCCCGACATAAAGGTGATGCCAGTGCATGGAAAAACCTTCGTTCCCGATGAAAAATTCAAGTCAGCTATAGATGGATGCGACTTCATTGCATCGGCATCGTACACAATCGAGGAAAACGCCCTTCTGCAATATGACGACAAACAACTTATCGCCACAATAAAGGGAGTAGATGACAAATTTTTAGAAACTACAGGACTCGACACTATGGTTGTGCGTGGCGAACCGCTTTTGTACAATGAAGGTGTTCCTTGTGCAATCATGGGCTCTGGTGTGGCATACTCTATGGGCGTTTTATGCGACTACCTTGAACCGTTGACAATCAATATTCCAAGTCGCACAAAGGAAATACATGGCAACTTCAGCGATGCCGCCTCCGACATTCTCAATAGAATAACGACCTATCCTTCAGGAATTTTTGCAATACAACAAGAGTACGACACCAAGTATGTGGTTTTGCCAATCGATGAGGTGCGAAAACTGTTGGAATTTGAAACCGAAGTTGGTGCTGTTGAATTGAAATTGAAGCGTAATGCCGACAATGACAAGTCTGTGGAATATCTTTCGCAAAAATTAGGTGACGAGTTTCAAATTCTTGACCGAAAACAGCAGCATGAGTACGCCTACAAGATTATGCAGTCGGAAAAGTGGGCAATATTTATGATACTGATATTCATATTGTTGATTGCATCGTTCAACATAATTGCATCTATTACAATGCTTATAATCGACAAACGCAACGACATTTCCATACTTCGTAGCATGGGTGCCGATGACAAGGCGATAAGGCGAATCTTCTTCATCGAAGGCGTTGGTGTTAGTTTGGTCGGTGCAGTGGCAGGACTGATTTTCGGTGGACTTATCTGCTGGTTGCAAATGACATACGGATTTGTAAAACTCGGCGGAGGAAGCGGTTCGTTTATCATTGATGCATATCCGGTTGTTGTAAATATGATTGACATTTTGTGGTCGTTTATTGCGGTAATGATTATCGGATTGTTTGCCGCCTGGGTGCCAGTGAGAATAGTAACGAGAAAACTGAAATCAAACAGCCTGACGATATAACCGCCTACTGAAAAAACAACAAAATGTACAGACGCAAAATTTTGCGTCTCCACAGAAACACAGAAACAAAGATGCACAAAAACAAACATCAAATATTTTTTACGCGAACAAAAATTTTGTGCTATATTTGAAGCCGTTTTTTAACAACAGATAAATTAAAGGAATTAATTATGGATAAATTCATTTCAGTAGAACAGGCCGTATCAATGGTGAAGGACGGAATGACCCTCATGATCGGCGGATTTTTAGGTGTAGGTTCAGCCAACAAGGTGTTGAAGGGAATACACGATGCAGGAATCAAGAACCTTACCATCATAGGTAACGATACCGCTTTTGTTGACAAGGGCGTAGGTATTCTCGTTGCAAACCATCAGGTTAAGAAGGCAATAGTTTCGCACATCGGTACAAATCCGGAGACTATCGCACAGTTGAACTCGAAGGAACTCGAAATCGAATTCGTACCTCAGGGAACTCTTGCAGAACGCATCCGTTGCGGTGGAGCTGGTCTTGGTGGTGTTCTTACTCCAACTGGACTTGGAACCGTTGTAGCAGAAGGGAAACGCGTAATTAATGTAGATGGCAAGGACTATCTCCTCGAACTCCCGATTCACGCTGACATCGCATTACTTGGTGCAACCGTTGGTGACGAAACTGGTAACCTCGTTTTCAAGGGCACAACCCAGAACTTCAACCCGATGATGGCTATGGCAGCTGATGTTGTTATCGCAGAAATCGAGAACATCGTTAAGGTTGGTGAAATTGCTCCTGAAGCAATCCATACCCAGAACATCTTCGTTGACTATATTGTAAAATAAGGGCGACAAGGTTTGCAGGCTAACAGGCAGAAAGAAGAAAAGGCTAGAAGTCTAAAAGGCAAAAAGCCGTCTTCAAGCCTTTAAGACTTTGAGCCTTCAAGCCCATCATAATCATTGAATTATCAAATTATCAAATCTTCAAATTAGAAATTTAGAACATGGAATACAGAACAAAGATTAGACTGCGCATGAGCGCAAAGGACGCACACTACGGTGGCAATTTGGTTGATGGTGCTCACATGGTACATCTGTTTGGCGATGTGGCTACCGAACTTTTAATCATGCGTGACGGCGATGAAGGCCTTTTCTGCGCATACGATATGATTGAATTCAAGGCTCCTGTTTATGCAGGCGACTTCATCGAGGCTGAAGGTTGGATCGACCGCGAAGGCAATACTTCACGCCACATGATGTTCGAAGCTCGCAAGGTTGCTGTTGCTCGTCCCGACATTTCAGCATCTGCTGCTGATGAATTGGATGAACCGATACTTGTTTGCCGTGCATCTGGAACATGCGTAACACCAAAGGATTGTCAAAGAAAAAAATAAGGTACGATATGGAAAAGCTGATAATCACAGCCGCAATATGTGGCGCAGAAGTTACCAAGGAACAAAATCCTAATGTACCTTATACCGTTGAGGAAATCGTACGCGAAGCAAAGTCGGCTGTTGACGCTGGTGCTGCTATCGTTCATCTGCATGTTCGTTTCGATGACGGTACTCCTACCCAGAGCCGCGACCGCTTCCAGGAATGCACCGAGGCTATCCTCAAGGTTTGCCCCGATGTAATTCTTATCCCATCGACTGGCGGTGCTGTAGGTATGACTCCTGATGAGCGTCTGCAATCTACCGATACAAATCCAGTTCCCGAAATGGCTACACTCGACTGCGGCACCTGCAACTTCGGTGACGAAATTTTCGACAACACAATGCCTACAATGCGTGCATTCGGCAAGCGCATGATTGAACGCGGCATTAAGCCCGAATACGAATGCTTCGAAATGGGACACCTTGACACCATTCTTACAATGGCCCGTAAGGGACAGGTTCCAGGTGACCCGATGCAGTTCAACTTCGTACTTGGCGTTCCGGGTTGCACTCCAGCAACAGTTGCTAACCTCTGCTGGCTTGTTAACGGCATTCCTGCTGGTTCTACATGGACAGTAACAGGCGTTGGCCGCAATGCTTTCCCGATGGCAGCCGCTGCAATAGCAATGGGCGGAAATGTTCGCGTTGGCTTCGAGGACAACCTTTACCTTGAAAAGGGCGTTTTGGCAAAATCTAACGGTGAACTCGTTGCTAAGGTAGTAAGACTCGCTAAGGAACTCGGTCGTGGAATCGCAACTCCTGCTGAAGCAAGACAGATTCTTGGATTGAAGGCAAGATAAAAACCTTTGATTATTCATAAAAAAGCCATCCAAAAGATGGCTTTTTTGTTTGATATTAATCCTAACTATTCGACAACAAGTTTCTCAACAAAAACATTGTCGTTAGCAATGATTCTTACAAAGTAAGTTCCTGGGATTATGCGATGACTGAAAGTAATAGGTTCATCGTTTGTAACACTGATGTCGCGGGTTTCAATCATTGCGCCACGAACATCATAGAGTTGATATGTTACATTGCCACTAATGTTGCCAAAGACTATATTGTAAGTACCGTTGTTCGGGTTCGGGAAGATTGAAACATAAGGAACTTCTGCCATATCAACCGAAACAAGTAGTTCAAAGGTTGCTTGAATAGCATGATCTTCAGTTACATTTGTGAAAGTATAAGTATTGTTTTCTAAATTAGATAATACAGAAGTCCCATCAACCAATACATTTTCGATTCGATAGCCTTCATACGGAACAATATTGAAAGTCTGGTCTTCTCCTTCGGTAACTGTAATCGTACCGCAAGGAGTGATGGTTCCGTTTTCGCCAGCAGTTGCGATAATTGTATAGGAAGGTTTCAAAGTAGCAAACGAAATCGTTACCCATCCGCTTGTTTCAGTGCCGCAATTTGCACGCACCTTTACAGTATATGTTGTTTCTTCAGTTAGGTCTGTCAATGTGTAAGTTGGTGCATCAACATCAATAAGGTTATCTTCGTCGCCATTAATGCAGATCTGCCAAGCCGTTTGGTCAGGAACTGCAGACCATGTAATGGTTGCTTCATTCACACCAATGTTAGATGCAGTTAACGACCAAGGATTAATACATGAAGGAGGTTCCGTTGTGGAAAGACGAATCTGATTCTTGGTGCTAACAATTGTACCATAATAGACAGTTGGATTTAATGGATTAAAGTTTGTAACATCGCTTTGAATGCAGATTGCCTGTGATGTTGCAGGGAAAGTACGGAATTTTTCATTCTGTACAATAGAAACAGTATTATCATCAACAATTATAGCGACATTGCTAATTCCATTGTAACCAAACGGATTTGTAAGGGTAATGGTTTTCCATGCATTTGATGTGAAAGTAACACTTCCGCTAAATACACGGTCTGCATCTGATACTGCAATCCAGTCGGTTCTGCCATCAAAACTTTCCTTATCGGTAGCAACCAAGTATATTTTCAAATAACGAGTACAATTTTCCATTGCATAAAAGTCGATGCTTTGGATTGTATATGCTTCATTTCCAAGTTCCTCTGCAGTATAAATCTGCTGTGTCATAGAATATTTATATACGCAATCTGTCGGTAGATAGCAATGCGTAGCACTGTCATGACCGATAATACGCTTTAATGTAGGATTGACATCGCAAATTGTACTCCAGGCACTTTCGTCATCATCTCCACAAATGGCCTTGACTCGAGCATAATATACCACTTCCGGTGTAAGTCCTGAAATTTCGTATGTAGGATTATTACTTACAATTATTTCGGTATATGTCCCTTCGGCAAATGTATTATCGGTACCATATTGCAGCAGCCAGTTTTCTTCAGATTCACCTGGCGCCCAAGTCAAAACTGCTGTTGTAATAGAATCTATTGATGTAAGGGATGTTGGTACATGGCAAGAAATAAGAGTTGTAAATGGAATGTTTGCTGACCAAAGGCTATATTCGTTTTCACCACATTCGGCACGAACTTTTACCATATATGAAGATTCGGAAGCAAGGTCGGTAAAAGTGTGGGAATTGGAAGTCGCATTAATAATATTTTCTTCATCGTCGTTCAAGCAAATCTGCCAAGCTGTTTCATCCGCACCTGCGGTCCATGTAATAGTTGCAGAAGTAATTCCAATATTAGAAACATCCAAAGCAGTAGGTATTCTACAACCGTCACAGTTTACTATGTAATTTACTGGTTCCGACATTGCGTCAGAACCTGAGAATATTTCGGCACCATTTACATCTGTTACAATATAAGAGCATTCGGCACTAAAATTGCCAGAAACCCATGAGAATTGGATTTCTCTTCCATTGCAAACCATCAAAGTGTGAGTGTTTACTTCATTTTCTACTGAATTAATAGAACCATTAAGGTTCTCATTGGTAAATGTTCCTATAACATAGCCAGTTGCGACATCTGTAACCTTAATTGCGTTACCTTCCCAACCATCACCATATCTATCGGTAAGAACAAAGTTAATTTCGCATTTGTCAGCAACTTCACATAGATATGTGTCAGTAGTAAAACTAATTTTTGGACTCCAGTGGCTAATATCATTGTCGTCACCACAAACAGTACGAACCTTTAACGAGTAGTTTGTGGCAGTATCAAGACCTGTAAGATTGTACAAAGGACTTCCCGTTACATCAATAAGATTGCTTTCGTCATCATTCAAGCAAATTTGCCAAGTTGTTTCGTTTTCAGCGCCCCAAGTCAATGTGGCATCAGTAAAACCAATATCAGAAATTGCCAATTCAGTTGGCATTCTACAAACAGAGCAATTTACTCTGTAGTTTATATTCGAAGACATTGATCCCTCACCAGTGAATATTACATCACCTCTTGCATCATATACAGCATACGAGCATTCGTTAGTGCTCGAACCTTGAATCCATTCGAAACGAATTTCCGTTTCGTTGCATACCCTAAGACTTCCTGTCGCCGAACGACCACCATACGCTATTGTCCAAGTAGCAAGAACTCTGTTTGTCTCCACATCAACCACATTTATTGCCGAGCCTTCCCAACCATCACCGAGACGATCATAAAAACAATAACTGATTTCGCACATATCATCCGCTTCGCATGCTTCCGTATAAAATGTCACCTCGTTACTAGCCTCGCTTTGTTCATTGTCGCTACAATAGGCACGAACTTTTACTGTATAATTGGTATTACTTGCAAGGCCTACAATTGTAGCTTCTTTTATTGTTGTACCAGTAGGCGCATTTGCAAAGTCGTTCCATGTAATGCCATCGTCCAAAGTGTATTGCCAAGCATTTTCTATACCTAAAGGTATCCATGAAATGGTGGCCGTTGTATTAGATACATTTAGTACATTTAGACTTATTGGTTGTGAGCACGACTGGATATAATCAACCTCAATGTCATCTATATTTACACAAGTAGATATTGTCGGATTAAATAAATATATTGCAATTTTTTCAGCATTCTCAGGTGCGTTATTAAAAAGGACATTAAAGTGCTGATAGGTAGGCGTTAGTGTCAACGACTCTATCGGGAAAAAATCCCCTTCAGCTATATATCCAATCTGGAAAACTTCTGGGAGAATATTTGGGCATTTTGCCCAAAATGACAATCGCAGGGCATTAATGTCGTCCATAATTGGCAGAGTTGTAATTTGTGGAGTAATTCCGTCCGTTCGCATATACAAGTAATTTGTACCAGAATACGAAACTTGAGAAGCGCCATTTCCAAAACTTTTCCAACATGGTGGTATAACTCTATTGGATATTCCCTCGAAAGTTTCTGAATAAGGAATAGCTTGTACACCACAATCTGTTCTAAACGAAGTCATCAACCATTTTACACTGCCAACAGCCTTTACATACACATCATAAATTGTATTGGGAGAAAGACCTGTGAGCGAATATGATGTCTGAGATATATTTTCCACCTGAGAACCTTCTGTTTCAACATCGAATCCGTGAATGACATATTTTATGTTCCAATTATTTTCACCGGCCAACCAAGTAACATCAGCAGAAGTTGCTGTAATGTTTGTCACTTCCGGCCTTATATAGTCTATTAATACATTATCGACATGAATATTAACATCACCACCTACATCTGTAGACTCACCATAGAATGCAATCTTTACATTATTACAGGTATAATTTGTAAAGTCGATGACAACTTCCTCTCCTGTTGTGGCAATATTATTATACACAAACTCGGAACCTTCATTGTCGTACTGGCGCAGGATAGTCCAAGTTGAATCATCATCGGTACTGATAAGGACAACAAATTTGTCATCCATCTGCTGATTTGCGTCGACAGGCTGCATAGATCCAGAACATTTGGTAAGGGCCAAATCGAATTTAAGTTGCGCTTTAGCATCTACATCCATGACAATGCTTGGCGTTACCAACCATTCTTTGCGTGATGTTCCCCATAAATTTACCCATGCATGATTATAATTTAATACACCATTATATTGACCGAAATACCAGCAATAATCAGAAGAAGTAGGAGAAAGAGCAGAACCTTCCATTACACTGGACAGAAGTCCTTTATACCTTGACCAATTAGCAGGGAGGTCAGTTGTCCAAAAATCTTCATAAAATGGTAGAAAATAGGTAGAGACATTTCCGTTGAGCCCTCCGGAAATACCACCAGATTCGCAGTCTGCTTTAACAGATATTTTATATATTGTTGATTGTGTAAGTCCTGTAATAGTATATGTAGGGGAGGTTAACCCATTAACACTTGTCCAACTATTTTCCGTAATGTTCTTATATTGTAGATTCCAAAAAGATTCGTCACCACCAGCAGACCATGATATTGTTGCTGAATTTGTTGTTGAAGTACTAGTCAATGATGTGGGTGTTTCACAGGCAATTAAGGTATAGAAAATTTTATTGCTAGTCCAATTGCTATAACCGTCTGCGATACAATTTGCTCGAACCTTTACATAATTAGATGTGTTAGGTATAAGACCCGTAATTGTGTATTCACTATCAGACACATCAATAATATTATTCTCATCATTGTTAATACAAATTTGCCAAGCGGTTTCTTCACCACCAGCATCCCATCTTATAGTTGCGGTCGTCGCGCTTTTGTCCACTATAGCCAAGTTTGCAGGGACAAAGCATGCTGTAAGAGTTGTAAAAGATGCAATTTCAGTCCAATTGCTATGTCCATCTTCAGAGCAAACTGCCCGAACATTTACATTATATGAAGTTTCACCAGCCAGACCTGTTAAATGATACGAAGTTGTGCTTATGTCTATCAGGTTGTCCTCATCGCCATTGATGCATATTTGCCATGATGCTTCGTTGTCTCCGGGAATCCAGGAAATTGAAGCTTCATGATCTGTTATATCACTTATAGTAACAGATGAAGGAGCTGGGCATTGCCCTATTGCCGGTATAATTCCCAGTTGAATAGAACTATGGTACCCAAAGCGACTTTTAGTCCCGATAAATGAAGACAAATCATTAATATTTGGAATAATAAAATTGCTATAATAGCTTATTGTGCTGTATCTACCACCATTCGTATATGCGAACCTATACCCACCATGGTATCCATCTGTCGCATCATACATGCACATCAAAAGATTGCTTACTCCGTTGTATTCGAATGTTGTACTAAAAGGAAGAGTAACCCAACCAGTATCAGAAGCAACCAAATCTCCCTCATATACTAATGTAGCTTCATCAATGGGAACTATATCTGTATCGTTTTCAAACATTGTTTTTGTAGTGTGCATCAGGTACATCCGAATTCCCGGCATAGACAAAGGCTGTTGATTGTTCCTATAACAAAAACCTACTGAAGATATTGTTCCTGCCATACCAATTTCATTTGCAGTATATATCTGCTGGGTGACTGAGTAGTTGTGGGTCATACTCATTGGCAAATCTAGGCATGATGAATTTTGATTTCCTATCTGAACAATAGTCTGCGAAAACATAACCGCTGGCAAACAAAACGCTGTCAGCAATAGAATTAAATTATATATTAGCTTCTTCATATTAACAAACCTCATGTTATATACCATCTGAGCCCTCGGCTTTAAATTTTCATAAAACTCAACTTAAATACAATTAACACTAAATTATTTTCTATCTGTTGCAAAGATAGATTTTTATTTCATACAACGAAACAAAAATAGTAAAATTTATGAAATTTAATCTTATGATAAATGGTGTCGATTATCAATTGTCAACCTTCAGCTCAGCGAAGCTAACCTTTAGCTCGGCGCAGCCAATTATCCATTGTTAATTGTACATTGTCAATTGTGCATTATCCATTATCAATTGTTCATTGTTCATTGCTCATTGATTACTATATTTGCAACACTAAAATTGTAAAAAAATATGGCAAAAGTAATAGGACTTGGAAACGCTTTGGTCGATATAATGACTGTTATTGACAGCGACAAGGTATTGGAAAAATTGAATCTGCCTAAAGGCAGTATGCAATTGGTTGATAGCGAATTAAGCGAAAAAATACAAACAGAAACAAGGTCTTTCCCGCGCACGATGGCAAGCGGAGGTTCGGCAGCAAATACAATCCGCAGCCTTGCAAACATGGGTATAACAACTGGCTTTGTAGGCAAGATTGGTCCCGATGAACTGGGCGATTTCTTTGCCAGCGACATGAAGCGTATGGGCGTGCTTCCACGACTGATAACTAGCGAAACACGAAGCGGAAGGGCTGTTGCTCTTGTCAGCAAGGATTCGGAACGCACATTTGCGACCTATCTCGGTGCTGCTGCAGAACTCTCGGCAAACGACATAAATTCAACAACCTTCATGGGTTACGATATCCTTCACATTGAAGGCTATCTAATTATTAACCACGAACTTATTGAAAAGGCAATGTCTCTGGCGAAGGAAAATGGACTGAAAGTTTCGCTCGACCTTGCAAGCTACAATGTTGTTGAGGATAATATTGAATTCCTGCGCTACCTTATAGAAAAGTATGTAGACATTGTTTTTGCCAACGAGGAAGAAGCAGCAGCATTTACCGATGGCAAAGACCCGGAAGCTGCACTTGATATGATTTCATCGATTTGCGACATTGCCGTTGTAAAGATAGGAAAGCATGGCGCATGGGTAAAACAAGGCGCTTACAAGGATTGTGAGCCCGAATTTCCGGCTACCCGTGTTGATACCACAGCTGCAGGAGATAACTTCGCAGCAGGCTTTATTTACGGCCTAGTAAACAACTGGTCGCTTGACAGGTGCGTTAAGGCAGGTAATGTAATCGCTGGCAATGTAATCGAAGTCGTTGGTGCAACAATGGACGAAAAGCGCTGGACAAGAATAAAGAACGAAATAGCGAAAATATAAAGAGGCTTGCTGACCAAAAGGCGAACAGGCTAAAAGGCTTGAAGGCTGTGAGTCTTCAAGACCGTTACAAAAAAATGGGCAACCGATTGATTGCCCATTTTTCTATTACACCTATTTGCTATTGTTTAATTATTTGCTTTACGATTATACCTGAATTTTCAGTTGTAATCCTAATGTTGTAAACGCCGTTTGTCCAGTCTGACGAGTCAACGCTTATTGCACTCGAGTTCACATCAATCATGCCCATTGACTGACCAACTACATTGAAGATTTCAACTGTGGTCATTCCTTCGCATTCAATCATGAACTTGTCGCTTGCTGGGTTAGGATAAATTTCAACCGAAATGCTGCTTCCGTCTATACCTGTCTGTATTGCTTGAACGCCTTCTGATGGATCGGATTCACCATACTGGCAAACGGTTACAATATAATAGGTATCGCCTTCCTGTCCGTTCATGTCAACATAGCTTGTTGTAGAAATGTTGGCAAGTATGGTTTCTTCGTTGTTACGGAAGATATTGTACGATACTGCATTTTCGGCAGCAGTCCACGAAATCAAGTTTCCGTAAGGTTCAACCGAAACCTCAAGTTCGGTAACTGTGTTACATTCTTCTACTGGTATCTGTCTGAAATTAGCAACAATGCTGTGTCCGTTTGCTGTTACATTGCTGAATGTGTAGCTTGCGCTTGCTCCAATAGTTGCATAGCTTGCAATATCATTAATAGCGCTTTGTCCGTCAACTATTACATCGGCAATATCATAGCCTTCGTTTGGTGTGATGGTAAATACAGCATCGTCACCGCAGTTAACTTCAACATCGCCAGCAGGAGTTATTGTACCGCCATTTTCGGCACTTGCAGCAATTGTGTAAACAATCTGGTTGAATGTCACATTGATTGTCTGTTCGGTTGTTACATTCGGTATTGTGTAGGAGTTGTTAGCATCAAGTTCTACAGCCGTACCATTGACAGTGACAGTACCAATTGTGTAGCATGCATTAGGAGTTACTGTGAATGTGAAGTTATCGCCTTCGGTTACAGTCTGTGTTCCTGTTGGAGAAACAGAACCGCCTTCTGCATCAGCATTTACAACAATCTCGATTTCGTTAGGCGGTATAACTTCGAAAGTAGCCGAAATGCTATGTCCGTTTGCTGTAACATTGTTGAATGTGTAGCTTTCTACAACGCCAACACTTTGTCCGTCAACAACAACATCAGCAATTTGATAGCCTTCGCTGGCTGCTATTGCAAATGTCATGCTTTCTCCACAATTAACATTTACTTCGCCAGCAGGAGTGATTGTACCACCATTGCCAGCATTTGCGGTAATAATGTAGGTGATCGGGTTGAAAGTAACGTTAACAGTCTGCTCGGTAGTTACATTCTGTATTGTGTAGGAGTTGTTTGCATCCAGAGTTACTTCGTTTCCGTTGACGGTAACTGTGCCGATTGCATAGCAAGCATCTGGAGTAACTGTGAAGGTGAAGTTTTCGCCTTGTTCTACCGATTGTGTGCCATTTGGCGAAACAGAACCACCTACTGCATCAGCATTTACTGTTATTACAATGTGATTGTCAGGAATTTCTGCGAATGTTGCAGAAATTGTGTGATTTGCATCAACATTTGTGAATGTGTATGAAGTTTGTGAACCAACGCTTTGTCCATCAACAAGTACATCGGAAATCATATAGCCTTCGTTTGCTAAAATTGTAAATGCCTTGCTTTCACCACAGTTAACATTTATATCACCACTAGGTGTGATAGTACCACCGTTTCCTGCTGATGCTGTAATCGTGTATGACAACAAATTGAAGGTAACATTGATGTTCTGGTTGGTTGTAACATTGTTAATGGTGTACTGATTGTTTGCATCAAGGTCAACTGCGTTTCCATTAACGGTAACAGTACCTATTTCGTAGCAGTTGTCGGGTGTAACTGTGAAAGTGAAGCTTTCTCCAGCATCAAGGGTTTGTGTTCCTGTTGGATAAACCGAACCGCCTTCTGCATCGGCAGTAACATCAATTGTAAGAACAGCGATAAATGTAGCCGAAATGCTGTGGTTTGCATTAACATCCGAGAATGAGTAGCTTTCGACAGCACCTACACTTTGACCATCCACAGTTACATCAAGAATTCTATAGCCATTGTTTGCTGCGATTGCAAATGTCTTGTTTTCGCCACAATTAACGCTAACATTTCCGGCAGAGTAAATTGTACCACCATTTCCAGCGGATGCTACAATTGTGTATGCAATCTGGTTGAATGTAACATTTACTGTCTGATCTGCTGTAATATTATTAATGGTGTACGAATTGTTTGTAAGAGATACTGCGTTTCCATTAACGGTTACAGAACCTATTTCGTAGCAGTCGTTTGGAGTTGCTGTGAAAGTGAAGCTGCTGCCTTCGTAAACGGTTTGCGTTCCGTTAGGAGTTACCGTACCACCATTGTTTGAGTTAACTGTTACATTGTAGCGTGGCAAATTGTTTTCAATGGTTACACACTGTTGTGCAGCAAGCGATTCGCTATCATCATTACAAATGGCGCGAACGCTAAAGCAATGTTCACCAGGTGTAAGATCGGTTGCTGTGTAAGTTCCTGTAGAAATGTTAGATGCTACAAGAACACCGTTGTCGTAGATGTTGACAGAAGCAGCTCCAGATAAACCATTTCCGCTGATTGTTATGTCATCAACACAGAACATAAACATGTCTTTTGATACACAATGTATTGCAACATATTTTGCATTGGCTGGAACAGTGTAGGAATATTCTGTCCATGTCGCAGTGGTCGTTGTTGCAGGATTGTTCAAATTAATAAAATCTCCAGCAGAATTTCCTGTCGTAGAATATGCAGCGTAGAATTTTTCGGTGCTATATCTTGACGAGAAGGAACGTGCATAGAACGAGAAATTGAAATCTTCTGTAAAATTAAGTTCTGGGCTTACAATCCAGTCATCGTTTTGAGTCGTGGAACTGATGTACGGGGATCCTATGTAGTTGTTTCCAGAATGTGCAGTTGCTACACTGCTACCTGTTACCTGACTGCCGTCAATTACGATGTAAGCCATATTTGCACCTTCGTTGGTGAAATCTATCGTACTGAATGTAGCTGTGGCCGTGTTGTCACCATCAATGTAAGTCCAACCTACAGTACCTGCCGAATTAATCATTCCGTATGTATGTCCTTCAAAATCATCACTAATGGTTACTGTTGATATTGTCTGTGCATCCCATGTGATTGTAGCGTCTGAATTGTTTACAGCAACCTGCAATCCTGTAGGTGCGTCGCATGAGTGGCCAATAGCAGTGATTGTTATCGTTTCGTTCCATGAATTGCTTCCATCTGTAATTGCTACATTTATTGTTACAACATGACCATCGGGAACATCTTCTGCCATTGTGAAATTGAATGTGCCGTCTGTGGTGGCGTTGCGAGCGATTGAACCGAGTATTGCAGATGAATTGTTAAGAGTAATGTATTCGTCGGTTGTAGAAATAGTTGCAGTTGTGTTTTCACTTGTAGTACCTACACCTGTATTGGTGAATGTAATATTCAAGTCACTTGTTGTACTGTAACGGGCAGTTGTCGGTGTGTAGCTTTGTACAGCGACTTCTGGTCCCGGTATGTAGCAGCTTATTTCTGCTCTCCATCCTGATGAAACCTCAGAGTTATCAGATGTAAATTTAATTGTCAAAGCACCAGCATTGTTCGTAGCTGTTACTGTTCCTGGATTACTTGTTCCGCAAACGCCATTTACAAGGGCTGTCGCCGAAGTTGAAGTTCCATCGTAGATGTAGAACTTATCATAGCACCTATTGTTATAAGTATTTTCTAACGAAAATTCAGTGAATGTAAGTCTTACATACGCACCTTCAGTGCTTGGGTAAATAGTTTGGGTATACGACAAATTATTTTCATAATTTTCATCTCCTCCCGGGTCCTTATATGTTCCAGCACATGCATACACTGTTTCATTGCTCATTATTATGTCTGGGTAGAATACGGTAATGTAACCTGTCTTTGTTTCAGTGTCGGAACCATATGCATTGTGGGCAACAAGTGTTACTGTATATTCACCTGGCTCATCGTAGGAAACGCTTGGATTCTGTTCTGTTGATGTTGCTGGTGTTCCGCCTTCGAAAGTCCATTCCCACGATGTCGGGATATTTTCTGTAAGATCGGTGAATGTTACCGTTGCTCCCATATAAACTTCAGTTTCCGAAGCTACGAAATCTGCTACTGGAGGATTGGTGTTTGGATTAACAGTAATGTAATTTGTACGAGTCTTGGTGTCGTTGCCAAGAGTGTTTTCAACTCGCAATGTTACTGTGTAAGTACCAGGAGTCATATATGTATGAACGGGGTTCATTTCGGTTGAGGTCTCACCGTCACCAAAGTTCCACAGGTAAGTTGCAGCGTACTGCGAGTTGTTTGTAAAGGTTACCGATTCTCTTTCGAGGATAGTGGTTGGAGTACCTGTGAAGTCGGCTGTTGGAGGATTTGGAGCAATTACCGAAACAGTACCGAAGTAAGGCTGATACTGCTGGCGGGTAACTACAACATAAAGTGTTCCAGAACCGGGTATTGCCTCGGTGAAGTTAACCGTTGCTACATTAGATGAGTTTGCAACTGCGACACCATAGATTGTAGATTCATTATCGGTAACAGCAACGTATGAACCAGCAATTGCATTTACAGTCATTGAGGTTGCTCCAGACATTACCGATGCTGGAATAGTAACATTGTTAGCTTCTGGTTTTGTAACGTAAGGCATTACGGAACCGTCACCGAAAGTATGATAGAACTTAAAGTAGTAGTTTGCCGAATTACTGCAGTTTCCATCAGTAACACTAGAGTTTGTGTTTCCAGAAGTGACAGCTTGCTGTACAGCAAGGTTACCCAAGTACAACAGAGAAGAAGCAGAGTTCCAATATTCATCAATAAACATTGCATCGTAAACACCCATCGTTGATGCAGACGTTGAAGGTGCATTTCCTTGTGAGTATGTGTGAGCACCAACTGCCCAGTAGAAGTCTTCGTACCAATATGAATATGGTGAGCATCCTACATATACGACAGCACCTGCTTTGGGAACACGAATCATTGTTTCAGCGAAGCAAGCGTTTGTTCCTATTGCAGAACCTGGAGAATAATCCGTGGACGTATTGTTGAAATTACCTGTAAGACAGCAGTTTCCAACGCCAAAGAAATATTTCCCATTGTTGGTTAAAGTAGCTACTTGTGTAGCGGATAATTTGGGTTGATACCATTCTTGCTTGTCACCATGTGCAGTGTAGTTTACTAAACAAGCACCATTGTTAATGCCATTGTAGCAACCATTGTTTGTTCCAGAATAGCCTTGCGTAGAACTTGTTGAAACGGTTATGTTGAGTGTCCCGTTTTCAAAGCCACCGTAAGTTGTGTTGGATGTATTGAAATAATTGGTGCTTCCATAGTTGACTGTAGGACGAGCAACTTTGGGAGTCCAATTTGAATCCCAACCACCGACAAGAATAAGGTTATTCAAGTAGTTGCCACCATCTGACATTTGAAATTTCTCATATACTATAACTTTTTCTATATAGTTAGCAAGGTGAGTTGCGTTTTCAACAGACATACGGCTATAGAACATATCGGGGAAGTAGTCGCCATCAACAGACGAATATCCTAAATCGGTTGCGCATTGCTCATCAACACTCTCCGTTGCATACTGCGGAACTTGTCCAGTATCACCTATTGTAATTAAATAGGTATATGCATTACCAGCTGCAACCGAAGCGTTATACTTGGTTCTGATGAAAGATGCAATAGCAGATGCTGTTGTTCCAGTTTCATCGGTGTAGAAAATGTCAACATAGTAGCCCTTCTGCAATTTCCATGCAAGCCATTGGTTGAGAGATGCATTGTCTCTAAACCCAGAATAGCAGATAACCAACATTCTTACAGGAGTGTTGTATAAATCTGGGTGGTCGGTGTAAGCACTCCTTGTGTTCGAACCGAAAATGCTCTTGTTCAGCAACTGGTCGTAGATGCTGTTGAAAGCAGGGCTGTAAGTGCTTGCAAACATGCTCTGTGTAAGTGCAGCATTTGCATTCTCGAAATCAACCGAAACATTGATGTCGTTATAAACCTTAACCGTATTTGAAGCAGCATTGTATGCAACGGGACGGATTGTCAGTTTACCGATACGAATGCCACGCATTGTGCCAAGGTATTCTACCGAAGCAATTTCATCGGTTGTGTAGGTATCGCGTGCGTAAGCAGACTGGTTCACAACATATTCGACAGTTGTCGGGTCGATGCTCTTGCGAACAGGAGCCTGCTGTGCCGAAAGTGTTTGGATGTCGTAATCCTGCAATGCGTATTCGTTTTCAGAATATCCGTTTACCGTTACAACTGGTATTGCTCCTTCTGGAATTGCAATCAATCTTGTAATCATCGGCAACGATGGCGAACCGACTTCTCCGTATGGAAATGAACCATCAATATAAATTTCGGAGAAATTACCTTTTTCGTTTGAAATAGCTTCGCTCTCAATGGAGCTGAATGAAAATGTGGTGCTGAATCCCGACATGCTGTTGGATTGAAGCGAACCACTTTTTGTTGCCGTTGGGGTCAACGGGATACGCCCGTTCTGCGAAAATGCTAAACCGCACATTGCGCAGATGACCACTAATAATAACAGTCGTTTCATAAAACAATTAATTTTAAAAATAGCTTCGCAAGTTAAGAATTTTTACAATACGATGAATTTGTTTTGTTGGTAAATTATATGAAAATGAAATATAGAAGCGTATTTTAGATAAAAATGAGGATTAAGTGGGTTTACGCACAGTTTCTATGGCTAGCGCCGTTTCAAAATTTGATATTGTTTAGAGGAAAAAACGGAATGTCATCCTGAATTTATTTCAGGATCTGATTCCGTTTTTTGTTTCTGGTTGTTTGATGTTATTGATTTAGATTCAGGAACTAACAATTTTGAAACAACATCAAACAATATAAACTACCGTAACTACTTCGTAAACACCTTTACATCATCCAAGAAATACTTTCCTGCAACTCCTACAGGGCTTTCAAACTTGAAGGCTATGCGGATACTTCCTGAGTATTGAGCAAGACTTACATCGCCCGAGATAGCCCAGTCGGTAGATGCTGCAATGTTGGCTGGCAAAGGTATCCAGTTTGTTCCATCAGTTGAAATCATGGCGGTCAAGGTATTGCCACTTGTCATCATTCTGGTCTTGAAGCTGAGGTAGGAATTAGACTGAAGTGTGATTTCCGGAGTAATAAGCCATGTTTCGTTCTGCTCGGCATTGTTTCCGCTAACACTAAGTATATTTCCGTCGGTTGCTGCCTGAACCATCCACTTTGCACTGCCTTGTACAGCATTGTTCTGCCATCCTGCATCGGCAAATTCGCCAACTGGCGAAGCATCAAAGTTGTTTTCGAATAATTCATCCACATCGCCAAACCTGCGACCTGTAAGTTGCACTTCATCGGTGTTGCGGATAAACAACTGGTATTCAGTATTATATCGACTAACAATAGCCACAAGCGAACCGCTCCCTGCAGGAATAGTGTCGCCTGCAAAATTAGCGTAACCGCTGGTGCGGACTATCATAGTGTTGCCGTACTCGTCCTCGATGTAGGTATTTACAGTCTTTTGTCCTTCCTTGTCGGCGTATGTTGTGCCAACATACTGCTGCTGGAATTGAACCTTGCGGAGCTTGACAAGTTTTCCGACATACGAACCAGTGCCAATATTCTCCATGTCAACCAACTCCGGTTCGAGGAATTTGCGCGTTTCCAACTTTACAATGTTGTTGTCAACATGAACCGAATCCAACTGTATCATACCGCTGTAGTCGCTAAGAACCAAGCCTTTGAGGTTCACGCGCACATAGTCGCCTTCGTACACTCCACCCGACGAAAGCAGATGCAAGTTAATGGCCTTGTCGTCATCAGCTCCACCCTGCAAATATGCTGACTTATAGATGTTGCCAATCTTGTCGGACATGGTTATGTAGCCGAAAACAGAATGATCTTTTTTAAACTGGTATTTTCCACCACACGCAGCCATAACAGAGTCATATTTCCTATGATCTATCATTCCAAGTGAATCATATAACTCACTATCATCAGCAATGAGCAAATCGTAGTTTGTGACTGCTGTTGTAAGCGATTCATATATATCCCATAAATGTGTGATTGTAACCGTATCGCCAACAGGCACTTCGCTAACTTCGGGAGTATCGTACTTGCCCTGGATACAACCGCTGAACATAAATGCCGGCACTATTGCCAATGCTACTGCAAATATTTTGATTGTGTGTTTCATGTCTTTTCGTTTTAAAATTCTAGTCACATCTGTCACCATCCATATTCACTTCATCGGTCGAACGGATGATTATCTGATAGGTAGTCGTTGTTGTTCCGTTTGAGCCAGACCTAATGTACCGTGTCATAATTCCTACTACGCTTCCGCTACCTTTTGGCAAAGGTTGCCCTGCAAAGTCGGCGTAGTCGCTGTTGCGGGCGACGAGTGTATTTCCGTCGCAGCTTGTCATGTTGCGGTTCTGGGTTGCCGAACCGTGTTCCACAGCGTAGGTCATCGAGGTGTCGCTTGCCGCAAACTGCACATTGTTGAGTTTTACAAGACGGCAGTCGTAATATGCTGGATTTTCAATAACCTGAGCCATAGTAACTTCCTCTGGAGTAATCGGTACATTTGGTTCCTGAAGTATCACCTGCAGAGAGGCATCCTCGACATCGACAAAACTTAGTTCCATCTTGCCGCTGTAATTTACTATCTGGCTGCCTTTCAGATTCATGCGGATGCGGTCGCCAACCTTTACCATACCTGCCTTGCTGAGCTTGTAGATGTTTATTCCGCCAGTGGAATCCTGCAGGTAGGCTTCCTTGTAGATGTTGTCGTGGCTGTCGTCCATAGTGATTGTACCGAACAGCATATAGTCGTCTTTAAACTGGTAGTAGTCGCCACTGTCGGCCCACATCTTGTAAATGTCGGAAACCGTAAGTATATGGTCCTTGTCCAACTCGGTTATTGCTGGGACATCGGGTTTCTCGCAGGAGCAGACAAGTGCCACAGCTGCAAAAAACATCGGAACTATTATGGAAATTATCTTTTTCATCTTGCAAGTGTTTTAGAATCTGAAATATAGGTTTGCGAAGTAATTAATTCCGTACATATAGTAGTACTTGTTGGGGAACTTGTCGATGTTGGTCTTGTCGAAGCGGTACTGCTCGAATCCGCTGGTTGCAATCTTGGTGTTGTGAGTTACATTCGAGATGCTTGCAGTGAAACCGATAGTGTATTTGTGCTGTATCCTCCACGACTTTCCACCGTAGATGTCGAGAGTGAAACCGCCTTTCAACTTTTCCTGACCGAGAATGGTTTCGAGCTGCGGGTCGCCGACAACAAAAATGTCGAGAGCCTCAACGGTGTGCTTCTCGGGATTGATTGTAACATAGTTTTCACCGAAATAATTTGCGTTAGCACCTATGTACCAATATTTTGGAGCGGAATACTTAACACCGATAGTTGCTGCTAGTTCGGGAGTTCCGCCGATGTGGTAGTTCTTTATATAAACGGTACGGTCGGTTGCAAGCACTTCGGAACTGTTGTCCTGAGTTATGGTTACCGACGGACGGCTGTTGTACATATATCTTCCGTAACCCAATGCAGCAGTTGCAGTTACAGTCGGTGAAATCTTCACTTCGGTTCCGAATTCTCCGCCATAATGAACCTTGTTTACGCCCGTCATCATATAGTTGACGAAGGTGTTAAGCTCGTCGTGGTAGAAGCTTGTGCCTTCGGTTCCGTTGCGGAATTCGGTGTAGTAGCCCGTAATCTTGAGCTGGAAGTTTGGCGAGCGGAAGAAATAGCTGAGGTCGCCAGAGAAGATTGTCTCGCTCTTGAGGTTTGGCACAACATTGTCGCGTGTACGAGGCGAAACATACGCATTGCGGAAATAAGGTGCGCGTGTGAGGTAAGCCACATTAGCAAGCAGGAAGTTGCGGCCTGTAATCTTGTAGTTGACGCCTGCCTTCACAGCATAGTTGAAGAATCTTTGGTGTTCAGAAGCACCGTACGAGCCATCGGGGAACTTTCCGTTGCGCATCTTTCCGTCGCGCCAGTATTCGGTGTAGGAAAGTTTTAAGGCTGTGAAGAACTCAACCTTCGAGTATTTGAATTCGGCTTCGGCAAAAGCATCGGCCTTGTGAATGTTTGCCAAGTAGTTGTAGCCGAACAAATCGCCTTCCTTTTTCACTTGGTTTGGATTGTCGAGGTCGCTCTGGATGTAGTTGTCGTCGTTGAAGTCGCGTTCGGCAAACTGGTCAACATCGAGCCACCAGTCGGCACCCAGAAGGTCGTCGATTACCTTGAAGTAGTGCGTCTGGTTCATCATGTAGTTTACGCCAGCGACCATCTTTATCTCATCGGTAAAAATCTTGCTCAAGCGCGACGAGAAATCGAAGCGGCTAATGTCGTTGCGGCGTTCTTCGATGATGTATTTTGCACGGTTGCCTGTGATTGAATCGTTGGGATTTCCGCCCACATTAGTAACCGTATATAGGTTTTTCATATTTGCAAAATAGAAGTGGTCCCAGTCGAGCAGACCTTTGTTCTCGTCGTTCTGCCATTCGTTTGTAAGCTGGGCGAACATATTTTCGTCGTCATCGTAGTACGACGGGAAGTTGCGGTAGTAGTCGGGACGCGGGTCGGGAGCGTCGTACCAGTTGAGGGCTGTTGTTCCGCCGCGACCGAACATATACGATGCCGAGGTCTGCAGTTTCATAGTGTTGTCGATGTCCCAGTAGTGCGAGAGGATGATTCGCGGCTGGTGGAAATATCCGACCTTGGCGTTACGGACCTTGCCGTTCTGGTAGCCCCAGTTGGGATTGTAATAGTTTGTGCCGAGAAGTTCGTAGGTTTCGGCGGTTGCTGCGCCCGACCTTCCGCTACGCGACGGCGAACCGTAAATTGTAAGTCCGAGGCTGTGGTGGTCGTTGAATTTCTTTTCGGCACCGAAGAAATAAGCATAGCCCTCGTAGAATGTGCCGGGGATGTAGCATTTCTGAGCCAAGCGTGTTGATGCGGCAGCCGAGAAAGCCCAGCCGTTAGCCATAAGTCCGGTGCTGTAGGCGGCCATTGCCCTGTGGCGGTACGAACGGTTTGAGTTGGCATACGATACGCTTCCTCCCTGACGGAACTCCGACACGCGGGTTGAGATATTGGTAACTCCACTAAGTCCGCCAAACGAATAGTCGGAGAAATGCAATGCCGATGTATTTGTCTTAAAGCGCATTACATCGTTAAGACCGCCCCAGTTGCTATATACGGGACGGCCGTTTTCGGCATCGTTAACATATATGCCGTTCATCAGCACTTCGGCATTCTGGTTGTCGTAGCCGCGGAAGCGGAAGCGAGCCTGACCGAAAGTGTAGCCTGCGGAATTTACATATACATCTTGCGACGACTGCAGCAAGGTTGAGATGTCGTTGTCCTGCGAGCCCTCCTCAATCTCCGATTCGGTAAGTGTTATTGTTGGAACCGCTTGTTCTTCAAGATAGTCGTTGTTCTTTGTCGTGTCGGTCTGGGCATAGGCCGTTGCCGACAGGCACACGAAAATGAGTGGTAAAAATTTACGCTTCATACTCGAAATTAAAAATGTGGGGACAAATTTAATTTTATTATTTGGGATGGGTGAAAGAAAAGTGAAAATATTTTGGGAAGGGGTTTGAAGGGTCATTTGTAGGGTCGTTGCGCACAACGACTCCCACAAATTGTAAAAGGGTATTATTTGGGTAGTGTTTTTATGTCCGTTGAGATGTAAAGTCTTGCATATCCGTTATTTATGGTGGTTTAATATAACTAATTTGCTATTTATAAATAGCATTTCCGAATAGATTTTGCTATTTGCAAATACTATTTTTGATAAATATTTGCTATTTATAAAAAGCATTTATATCTTTGCAAAAAATTTATTTATGGAAACACTTTTCGAGAAACACGACATATTGATTAGAAACACAAAGACTAACTTTGTGAGAAGCATAATGGACGACATTGACTGGGATGCGCATCTGATAGCACTGCGGGGACCGAGGGGTGTCGGCAAAACCACACTTATGCTGCAATACATTAAACTCAACTATCAGCCATACAGCAGAGAAGTCCTGTATTGCTCTTTGGATACGATGTACTTTGCTTCGCACAGTTTACTTTCGTTAGCCAGCGATTTCTACAAGCAAGGCGGAAAGCACCTTTTCCTTGACGAGGCTCACAAATATGAAAATTGGAGCAAGGAAATAAAGGAAATATACGACCTCTATCCCGAAATGCGGATAGTGCTTAGTGCATCATCGTTGCTTAACCTACTTATGGGCGATGCCGACCTGTCGCGGAGGTGCGTGTCGTACGAAATGCAAGGATTGTCGTTTAGGGAATACCTCGGGTTATACAAGGAGATAAGGATAATGCCAGCATCTTTGGAGACAATACTTTGCAATCCACAGAACATCTGCACCGAAGTGAACGGGAAGTGCAGACCGATAGAATATTTCAACGAATACCTAAAATTCGGCTACTATCCGTTCTACAGCAAAAACAAGTCAACTTACTACCAGATAATAGAGCAAGTGGTCAATTTCACTATTGATGTGGAACTTACACAAATCTGCAAGGTTGATCCGTCTAATATTCGGAAAATAAAGGCATTGCTTTACATTTTATCGACAACTGTGCCATTTGACGTTGACATAAGCAAACTATCGGTATATACTGGCATAAACAGAAACACTATTATCGCCTACCTTAGAAATCTTGCCGATGCGCACATAATACAGCAATTATATTACGATGCAAAATCGGTTGGCAAACTCCAAAAGCCCGACAAGATTTATCTTGACAACACCAATCTTATATATGCACTTGCAACATCCAAGAGCAATATAGGAACTATTAGGGAAGCGTTTGCTGTGAACCAGTTGTCTGCCAGACATACAGTTGAATACAACAAAAATGGCGACTTTAGGATTGATGGCAAGTGGGTGGTAGAAGTAGGCGGTATCGACAAGGATTTTTCTCAGATTGCCGACATTCCAAACTCCTACATATTGGCCGACAATATCGAAACTCCCATAGGGAAAAAACTTCCGCTTTGGCTTTTAGGAATGATGTATTAGGTTTGTGACTAAAGCCGTTCCGTGGCTGACGCTGTTTAACTTCGTTGAGGGCTACTTGTGCTGAGCATAGCCGAAGTACGCCGTTCTATGCCTACGGCGTTTCTATGGGCTAAAGCCCGTTTCTAAAAAACGGAATGTCATCCTGAACTGCTCCCTGAGCCTGTCGAAGGGCAGAATCTAATTTCGTTTTTTGTTGAATCTTACCGTGGTGCGATTGTACAATATTCAAAAAAATACATTGTATTGGCACAATGCCTTTTGCTCTTGGATCAATGATACATCAATCGCTAATCACCTCCCAGAAACCGCCTTTGTCGGGTCCAACACGACGGATGATACCATCTTCCTGCATACGCTTGATATGCTTTGAAAGTGCACTTCGGTTGATTCCAAGCGACTCAGACATTTGGGTTGTAGTAATGTGCGGATTGCTAGAAATGAGAGCGATAATGGCATCGCGTGTTTTCTGTCCACTTTTTCTGTCCACCTTTTGCTTTTTCTGTCCACCTTTTCTGTCCACTTCATCTTGCAAAGCCACCTCGTATTGCTTTATATCGCTCTGAAGATGAGCGATGTGAAGGCGAGACATACAATCGAGAAAAATATTTATGTCGTCGTTTTCGCGAGTATCCACTAGTGCCTGTATGTATGCCTCCTTGTCTTCTTTTAACACTTTGGTCGGCAAAACGCCAAACTCAATCTGGAGCAGGTTCATAAGCAAACGACTCATCCTGCCATTTCCATCTGCCCACGGATGAATGGTCACCAATTCGTAATGAGCCCAGAAACTAAGGTCGTATATAGCGCTCACATCCGACACGTCAATTGCCTTTCTCCGTCTGTTCAATTCTTCGCAAAAAGCTTCAAGACGAGCTGGCACTTTCTGATACGACATATACGACTTGCCGCCAAATCCTGCAGTAACATTCAGTTTGCGCAACTCACCTTTTGCAGCAGAAAAGTCTCCACTTGCAGAATGATACTCACTACCGGTGCGAGCCATAACTTTTGATGCAAGCAGGACAAGCCATTCGACCGTAATTGGTTCATGACGCAAAATCCATTGCATCCCATATTCGTATGCTGCCTTTAAATCAAGGTTCATCATCTGCTCGACCACTGTGCGCTTGCTACTTGTAATACCTTCGTCGAAAAGCAAAATAGCTTCAACTTCAGTAACTGTTGAGCCTTCTATAGCCGTAGAATGCGTGATAATGGAATACAAATAGAATTTGTTGTAGTCTATCTGCTCCGATATGCCTGACTCTTGATGTTGCTCAAGCAATTTTAGCAATATGTTTCTATTCTCATTAGTCATACTATTTATTTATCGCTACAGGATCGGCATTTTTATCGCACAAAAATACATAATATTTCATAAATAGCTCTCCATTTATTTTCCACCCCGCAATCGAATTTGAAAAAACTAACGCTTCGGTGGAAATGAGATTTGGATGTAGATTTGGGATGAAAAAAAGATTGAACTATTCGGAAATTGCGGATAGTTCATATCTGTAAAAATATCTAGAAACAATTTTACAAATGCCTTATTTGGGCAAATGTTTGAAATATGTTTCTACGATGATATTCAAGAAATGCAATATTAGGTTTATAATAATCAACTTGAGGCACAAATATCCTAAGACCATTATATTCCTTATAAAAATCAGTACCTCTTAACACATCAGCCACCAAAACATTATAATTGCGATCAATCGTAAAAAATCCCTTATCAAAAGCAAAATGCATATCGCGACTCATTGCAATACCATTGCATGGTAAGAATTGTCCATTATGAGCCTGAGGCTTAATGTGCGCAGCTTCAAGATTACATAAATCATTATAACGGATAACTTTTCGGGTTATAGCACACTTATAATCATAAGCGAATAGGACAAATTGGCGAAATGTAACACTATTAAACAACTGACCTCCCATTTGCTGCTCAATAATCACAGTTTCGTCATCTTCATGTGATAGTATATCAGAAGACGCAGATTCCAAATATTCCTCAGCATCAGTACTTATAGCAATAGGTGTATCCTCATTTATTAAAGGCTGTTGAATAAAATCAAGAACCCCATCATATATGGCATTTGAATAATAAGGACCTCTGTCATTCGATGATAAATGTTGAAGTAGAAAATCATACCCTTCTTCCATTGGTCTTATACGAGTAAGCGAATAAACAACATCCCCTTCCATAACAAACCTTTCAAATACAGCAAGGTCATCTGTTTTAAAATATAAATTAGGGTCTATTTGCTGATTCATATACAATCGAACTTCATCACGAGGATTATTCCCAGAATAATCAATAAGCGAATGTTTCTGATTATGATAATCTATTGTGCAAAGCACTTTGATATTATTTTCTGCGAATGTCGGCACAATAAACACTGGCGCCTTATCATTCAATGCAACAGAAGAAAGATGCGGGAAAAAATCTAAACATCTTTTTGATATAAGAAAGTAACGTCCACGCTGTGGCACACCATTATTTCGTTCCACAGAACCCATTTCTTGACTTCCAACTTTATGAATATAATACTGTGACATACTTTTATTTTGTTTTATATTTTAAAATAAGTTTATACAATCCACTGGCAATAATTTTTGCAAATTTTGGAGGAACAGCATTTCCAATCATTTTGTACTGGGACATCATTGCTCCAAGAAAAGAATAATCATCATCAAATGACTGCAATCTAGCGGCTTCTCTTACTGTTATTGAACGAGCTTGTTTGGAATCAGGATGTATATGACGCATCCCATCTTTATATAAATGAGCAGGAATAGTATTACTAGGAGCATTTTTGCGTAGAACATAATATTTATGAACATTGCTTTTCTTACCTGTAATTTCTGTATATAAATTCTTTAACTTTTCTGTACTCACATATTCAAATTTTCCTGATTCTATATCTTCTGCTAACATTCTGAATACTTTTATATCTCTTTTACTATGAAAACGAGGAATGTGATTTAAATAACCACCACCATCTATTGGATAATGAGAATATTTCCTACCATCAAATTTGATAATTTCTTCAGAAGGAAATAATTTAGGCAAATCATTTATTGCATCTTCAACTGTAGAAAATTGTTTCGTCTTAAATGACGGCATTATATTATAGTAAAAATCTTGTAAAATCTGACTGCACTTATCATCCATAAAGTTTTCATGTCCACAATTAAAAGACGCTTCTCGTATTCCAAGAATAATTACACGACGGCGATGTTGTGGAACACCAAAATCAGCAACATCAAAAAGAGCATCCTTTAAATTTGATATAATTCTATATCCAGCCTCACTAAATGTTCTACGTATAATATTAGTAATAGGCTCACCTGTTGGCGAAGCACTTAATAATCCTACAACATTTTCAAATACAAAAAAATCTGGCTGATAATGGGACACAACCTTTATATAACTTTCGAAAAGGAAATTTCGATAATCATCTCGCATACCATTTTCATCTCTTATCCTGCCTGCAATAGAATAGGCTTGACATGGTGGACCGCCAATTATCGCATCTACTTTTTGATTTTTCACCAAAGAATCAAGTCCGTTATGAATACCATATTCTCCATCAAAAAATCCAGAAAATAGTTCTTCCGTTCTCTGAATATCGAATCTAATTACTTCATTATTTGCATTATTATGTCCCCACTTGTTTTTTAGGCGATTAATAAGTGTTTCACACATTGGAGCTTCCCATTCTACACAGCCAAGTACACGGAAATGTCCTTCCTGAGCAAACCCATCAGTCATGCCACCACAACCAGCAAATAAATCTATAGTATTTAATTTCATAACAAACTACAAATACTTCTTTAATTCTTCTGCGATAGCCTTTGCCATTAAAGGAGGAACTGCATTTCCAACCTGTCGATTCTGTTGTGTCCTATTTCCATAAAATACAAAATCATCTGGAAAAGATTGTAATCTTGCATTCTCTCTTACTGTTGGGCAACGATTCCATTTATAATGAAAATGATTTCTATGTCCAGTATCTATTGTGCCTGATGGTTTATAACTACAATAACGAGTCCATGCAACATGAAATTTTCTACTTTCACCGACACCTCCTGGCAAATCTTTATAATTGCCCCCATCTGGAACTAGAGCAATCGTAGCTTTTACGAAATCCTTATGATTAACAGCAACATGATTATACAACAGTTTATTGTTTCCACGCATCATTTTCTGATAATCGGTTTGCGGTTCTCCTGAATAAGATGATATTTCATCTCCCAACTCATCAACTAACGACGGCAAATCACTTATTGCATCTTTACATGTAACATAATTGTCTGGAAGCAAATACGGTTGCGGGAACTGATATTCTTGCTCAGAATCTTTTATTCCAATAAAAACAAGTCTCCGCCTCATTTGAGGAACTCCATAATCAGCAGCACAAACTATCTTGAAATTCATTTTATATCCCATTTCAGTAAAGCGTTTCAAAATTTCAGCCTTCACTTCTCCATTATACAGAGTAGCCATTCCTGGTACATTTTCAATCATAAACGCCTTGGGATTATATCTTCGTACAGCCTCAATCATAGCAAGGTACAACTTGTTCCGCGAATCATCAAATTGCCGTCTCCCTGTCAAACTAAATCCTTGACAGGGAGGACCTCCGATGACAACATCTATTTTATTACCTTTTACTGCATTATCTATTTCGTCAAAAGCTTTATCGTCAGACAAATCTGCATACAACGCTTTACTTCCTTTGTGATTTTTCTGATATGTCTCTAACGCGGGTTTATTAAAATCAACTCCTAATAAAATGTCATACCCAGCCATTTCGTAGCCTTTAGACAAACCTCCGCAACCACAGAATAAATCCAAAACTTTATATTTTTTATTTGTCATATCAATCTATTTTTAATCTGCAAATATACATTTATTGAGCATTATTATTAGCAAAATCCATTAAAAATCTTATCTGAATCAATATATTATTCACAATAACCACAATTTAATTTTTATCGCCTTTAACTGATACTTCTACTGCCAAATACTCTGCGATTACAAATTTTACTGTTGTGCTATCAGGAGAAACGCAATACCTATATCTTCCATCCTGAACCACTATCCAATTACTATAATTTACATAATCGTCTAATCCAACAAGAATGTGAGACAAACTATTACTACCAATTTCAGGAACAACATCTCCATAATATGGCGTTTCAAAATCATTCAATAAAGGTTTAGACATATTTTCTAACAACCACATATCTACTTTATATTCTGAATCCCAATTTATAGAATTATTCTCATAAGCCAAATGTCCAAAAGCCAATTTGTACATAACTAATTCCAAACGACTCTTCTCTATATCACAAACTTCAATGTCAGCAAACATTCGAAATTGTCCTGTTATTCTTTTTAATAACTTAGTAGAGTGCAATAAAGTTTTCCTTGTTTTCTCCCTTTTTATCATATTAGGGTTCTTTGTTTTTTCTTTCATACAATCTATTAGACAAGAAACATACTCCTCATCGGAAGAAAACTTATGATTACACTTTCCGCAGCATTGCACACTTCTCAGATTCTTAGGATATGGTTCATCTAAGAAACATTTTGAAGGAACATGATCCAGAGTATCTGCTGGGGCTCCACAATATACACAAATGTTATCTAATCGCCAGTCCATGTTGCTATATTAAATCGGACAACAAAAGATTATCTTCACCATCAAAAACAAGATGTTCTTTATTTCGGAGCAATTTAATTTTATCTTCAAATGATGCAGTCTTAATCACTTCATCATATTTATCCAACATTGCTTTGTGCGCAACCTTCTTTGAGTTTCCATTAAGAATACTCTTAAAACCTTCCAATGCGCATTCGCAAAACAAATCTTCATCATCTCCTACACAAAAAGGGATATTATAGCCAACAAACAACTTCAACCCTATTCGCATAAGTTCTATACGCAAATTTTGAGCGCACAAACATGACACAGAATAAAACCCCTTGCCTTCAAAATTATAATTGATTGTTCTAGTTGTTACAACATCTTCATGATTTTCATTATACACACCATCAGCGTCACCATGAGCCGCAATTAAACAAATTTGATGATATGGCATTGGAGATATCACTTCTTGTTCTGTTAAATGAGGTGGTTCTACAAAAGAATAATTATGATTGAAGTCCACACATTGTTGTCTAGCCAAATCAGCACAAGATTGTAGAAAATTATGTAAATCTACAGAATCAGCATTGTTACAAGCAATCAAGACATTAGCCATTTGAATCTTCCAATTTTGTAAAACGATATATATAATAATCATTCACCATCCCCTCAAACACCTTGCCCACGGCAGATTGATGTCGCAATTCTGACAACATTTCTGACCATGTATAAGATTTGCCACCAAGTTCTCTATAAGCATATTTATCAGCATCTTCAGGATGTCGGAGAATCCATTGTTCAAGCACACAATCAAAACGTGTTGTCCACAAGTTTTTAATTTTATCAATTAAATCGCACGCATCCTTAACCGTTCCGTTATTGCGATCAAAGAACCAAATAAAGTCTTCGTTTATCATTTCAATTATGTCCAATCCCGCTATTTGACTTATTGCATTAGCAGACATCATCACAATGTATAACAAGGAGGTTTGTTCACGGATTTTTTTTAGAACATTTATACCTTGTAATCCGTATCCGTCAAATTTGCAATCAAGAAAAACTATCATTCTACAGTTCAAATTGTTTAGAACATAGTTCAATCCTTCTTGTGGATCTACGAATACCGATAGTTTTGCATCCTCCTTGAATTTACCTATTGATCGTACGAAAGGATTGTCTAATCCTTCTCTCATATTGTCATCAATAAATACCAAGTTATAATTCATACTGTTTATTTTTTAAATGGTAATTCGATTCTTATTGTTGTACCAATTTCACCAAACTCACTATCTGTTACAAATACTTTTCCTTTTAAAGATTCCACCCTTGTTTTTACAATGTATAAACCTATGCCAGCACCACCTTGATCTTGGGTGGTTGTATTATAAACTCCAAAAACCCATGTTCTTTTTTCTTGTGGGATTCCATTTCCCGTATCAGATAACAGAATTATTAATTCTTCTTTTTCGACTGATACCGTACAACGAATTATTTTTTGTTCGGCATCTCTTACGGCTTTAATGGAATTGTCAATAAGGTTTTGCAAGATATCTCTAAAAAACTGTCGACGGGTGTTCCTAAGCATTATCTTTTCAGGGATAATAAGATCTGTTTTGATTCCATTGGAGTTGAACAATGGCGTATATTCGACAAATATTTCGCGAATTGTTTCATCAAGTTCAATATCTTCGGGTTGAATGTTTGATTGTGAATAACTTAACATATAATCTATCACTTTATTAACATTCAAAAATTCCACATACATTTCTTTTGCGTAACGCTTAAATATATCTTCTTCCGTAGGATCTGGATAGAACATGTTAAAATATTCAACCCTATCACGGATTTTATTCAATGTGGTACGGACAGCATGTGTAATATGAATTGCATATTCTTGCAAAGACATAATACTCATATAAACACTCTCTTTTCGCGCAAACTCTTCTTCCGCTTCTTTCTTTTCTTTAATTGCAGTTCTTACTGCTTTTCCGGTCTTCTTGGCTTGCTCAACTACAGGAGCAAGACTGTCTTTTAGATTAGGGTTTTGTTCGGCAATATTCTCTACTGAGGAAATAAAGCTTTGAATCTCTTGACCAGCGGATTCTAATGTGTTGCTGTTTTCTTTTCTTTTCTTTTTCCTTGAATACTTTTTATAACCTTCAATTGCATCTAATTGTGTGATGATAAATTCTTTAAGGTCGCGATATTGTTCATTGTCAACAAAATCCTGCCTGTTTGTCGCGTCAATGATCATTGGATTGTCTTTTTTTGTGATTTCAACAATTCCTATGATTTCTCGGGTACTTACTCGATCAAAGATATTCATCCATAATCGTTTGTCAATTCCTAAAACATCACGTTTCTTATCATCCTCAGACTCATTTTCGGCAAATGGAGTGGTAATAATACTATCGCGATATATTTTTACGCCATCTATTTGATTATTAGGAAATTCTTTACGATAACGTCGACGAGCGGCTTCATCAAAATAATATACTTTCATTTTAATCCCGCCAAACGACTTCATTGGAATAGTTCGGATTTTTATTTCTCCTGTCTCTTCATCAAAATAGGCACTGTCTTGTGTTTGAGAAGTGATATCAAAACCTAGTGAAAAACTGATGGTAGCAATGCTAACATCATCCATGTTTTTAGTTGCGATTGTTTCTATGCCGTATTCTGGTGCAATAACCTTGATTTGCATAGGATAACTCATGTTCGCAAAAGGAGAGACTAGTTTCCCCGCCTCTTCAATAAAGCGCTTTATGTCATTTTCTAACCAAATTTCCCTAATATTTGTTATTTTCAGCGTTGTTCCATGCTCATTAATATCCTCGGAATCATAATACTCGTAATGGTTTTCTATATCAGTAAAGAGTTTTATTTCATTACTCTCAAAACTCTGTTTGTAATATGCTTCCCAATCTATTTCAACATTCAACCATTGTTTTCCTTTTTTTTGTTTAGTGATAATGTTGACTTTGTCTCCTAATTTATCTACTGCAAATCGGCCAATTCCTTTTTCTCCCACACATTTCCGGGAAAACGGCTCTGGGCTATATGGATTGGAACGTTTATTAGATGTGCCTATTACCATCCATTTGTCTTTGATATCTGTAAAAGACATACCTATTCCATCGTCTTTAATATAGATAGATGATTCTCCTTTTTTGTCCAAACCTACATTATTAAAAATGATTGTAGCCTCCGACGCGTTTGCATCATAACAATTCTTCACTAGTTCAAACAAAGCAGTTACTCGGTCTGTTATCAAATCCCGCCCAATTAACCTGAATGTGCTAACATCAAATCGCCATTTTAAAACTTGATCGTCATCCATTTCTATTTGTGTGTTCTAATATGTTGTTTTATACTTTCTGCAATTATTTCGCCTAATCTGGGCGGTACGGCATTCCCGATATATCGAGATGCTTTTGACAGAGAAACACTCTGCTCATCAGGAAAAAACTTATAGGATGTAGGAAATGTCTGGAACAATGCTGCTTCTCTAGCAGAGATGGCTCTGTTTTGTTCTGGGTGTCCAAAACGCCCGTTACCAATACCTGTACAAAGGGTTGTCATTGTCGGCGCAGGTTCCTCCCATACCATTCGTCCATATACACTACCGAAGCTCTTGCCTTCTTCCTTCTTATGGCATTCCAAAAGTAATTCTTCCGGCCAATCCCTCCAACTTCCACCATAAGGTGTTGCTAACATTCTCTGCTTATTCAAAGGGGATAAGGCTCGACATCTGTGCAACGGATCGGAAGAACAACTTTCTCCTGCTGCTAACGCTGGAAGATTCCCGATTGCGTCTTTCACGGTTACGTAGTTGTCTTTTGAATGTGTTGGTGGTATCAACTCAATTTCTCCTAATCTCGAAGCCAATAAGACCATGCGCTTTCTCGTTTGCGGAACGCCATAATTAGGACAGTAAACTACTTTATAGGACACTTCGTAATTTTCTGATTTTAAAGTGTTCACAAAATCAGACAAGACAGATTTTAATTTAAAAGAAGCAATGGCAGGCACATTTTCCATTGTAACAATGTCTGGATGAACTTCTTTCACTAACCGTCCAAATTCATATAATAGATTATATTTGTTTTCGTCCTTTTTCTTGTTTTTAAATGCATACGAAGAAAATGGCTGACAAGGGGCACAACCAGCAAGAACTCTAATGATATTTTTCTTTTTTGAATATAGTTTTTTTATTTCATCTCCTGTCACAGAATTAACATCTTTATAAAAAAACTTTCCTCCTGTATTTGTTTCGTATGCATATTGGCAGGTCCAATCCAAATCATATCCAGCACGAATATCAAAACCAGCTGACTTCATTCCATAACTAAGACCGCCAATCCCGCAAAAGAGATCAACGACTTCTATTTTAGGAAGTTTCCCTTGCCTTTTATTTTTTACCACATCCGACATCTCTATGCAAATTATTCCAAACTGCAAACATACTTATTATTATAATAAAACACAACAAAAGGCGAGTTTAGTTTTAAACAATATAATGTTCGGATATAGATAAACGCTTTTTCAAAACAAAAAAACACTTATTCCATTTTTTGAGGGGTAAAAATTACCACTTATTCCGTTTTTGGAAAGAGTAATAAATTATTCAAATTGTTGTAATACAAACAATTATCAGAAAATCAATACATCTCCATCGCGTACTCCACAGCCTTATTCAACAGCGAGTTGAGTATAATATCGCAACCTATGGCCTCCCAACTGTATTTACTGGATTAACGAGCCAATACTAATGGTCAGCAGTCCGTCTAAACAGATTCCAATTCCGGCAAAATTATAGTGTCGTTGTCAGATGAGTTTTGAAGGAACATGCAGTAATAGATAGGCATATAGGTAACGCCCTTCTTTTTGTAAACTTGCTGTTCGTTAGAAAAGACTATTGCCCTGCCGATTCCATATTCGGGCGTCTCAAGGAATTTTGTCAGCGCACTATGCTCGGTGTAGTCCTTGCCCGATTTTATTTCCAAAGGCAATACCTGAAGCCGATTGTAGTCGTCTATCAGAAAATCAACTTCGCCTTTTTGCTTGTTGTCGTAATAATGAAGTTTGAACTGGTGGGCTGCAAGTTCCTGTGCTACGGCAGATTCATAAACAGTTCCGAGATTTATACTTCTGATGTCCTGCAACACTGCATTGACATTGAGACCATAAAGAAGGTTAGTGAGCAGCCCGATGTCGTTCAGGTACAATTTTACAAGTCGTTTTTGCTCCGATTCCGCCAAGGGGAAACGCGGATTGCTGATTGCCAACACATCTAATGCAACGCCCGAATTGGTAAGGTATTCAAATTCGTCGGCATAGTCGGAAAAGTGCTTGCCAGTCTTGTTTTCAATCTTGTTATAAACCACACGCTTCTTCTTGTTCTCCAGATTACTTGGAATCAGGTCGTAAATCCTGCGAATCTTCAGTTTGTGTTCCTCGTCGTATTGCGAAGCATCGATGCGATATAGTTCGTGGATGTCCTTGTGAACTGTCCTTACGCGCACTATATTTCTGTCCTCCAAATACTTGTTAACGGCTTCGGGCAAACCGCCAATAAGCAGGTAATACTGGAATCGCTTAAGCAGCAACTCGTGGGTGCTTTTATCCAGACTTTCTTCCTTCTGGAACGATTCTCTTATGTGGTCTATCCATTCTTTTCCAATGCCCGTAGCCCAGAGGAATTCCTCAAAATCAAGCGGATACATCTGTTTTATTGTGATGCTGCCGATAGGGACCGATGGCGTTTGCGACAATGCTACACCAAGTTGCGAACCGCTTGCAATGTAGCGGTATTTTCCTTCTTCGTTAAGGAATTTTAGCATAGTCATGAGGTGAGGGTAGCTTTGTATCTCGTCAAGGAAGATAAGGGTGTCCGTCTTGTCTCCCAAATGCTTTGAATGATAGTTGCTTAGCCGCATATACAAGTCGCTTGTGGTCTGAACATCGGCAAAAATTTGCTCGCCCTCTTTGTCTTCCTTGAGGTTTATCTCAACAAAATGCTTAAAAAGTTTCTTCCCTACATAGCGTATTATGTATGACTTTCCTATCTGCCTAGCGCCATTGACTAACAGTATTTTATTAGGTTCGTTCTCTATGAAGTCCTCCAAATATTGTGTAAATTTTCTTTCGAGCATTTTACAATAATTTTATGCCACAAAGATAAATCATTCTTTTGCTTTTGCAAAACAAAAAACCACTTATTCCATTTTTTAAGGGGTAAAAATTACAACTTATTCCGTTTTTGAGGAGGTGAATTTTACCACTTATTCCATTTTTTAGCACTATAAAATAACCACTTATTCCGAATTTGAAAGGAATAAAATATCGCAACTTATCTTTCTCTTACTGCATTTCTCAAATTACCGACCCACACAATTTCCTTTTGCAAAACAAAAGCGGCCACCATCGCTTTTGCAATAGTAGCCGCGGCAAGTTTAACCAAAAAATCCTTTATTCTGTAACGATTGTCATAATCGTATCGCCTTCGTGAACCCAGTCGCCCTGCTTGCAGTAAAGCTTGCCAATGGTTCCGGCAAATTCGGAAATGACAACCTCGTAGTTGGTGTTCGACTCGATATAGAACAACTGTTCGTCAATAGAAATCTGGTCGCCAACCTTGTACTGGTCGGAAATGAAAGCAAACAACAGCTTGCCAGTCTCTGGCGACTTGATTTTCTTAATCTTCGGATCCTTGTCGTCCTCAACCTGAATAACTTTATGTTCCTTGTTTTTTACAACTTCAAGTTCCTCATGGAATCGCTGCTTTGCCAGACCACTCTTGTAGTCGCGATACTGACGGTCGTGCATTGCAAGTTCAAACAATTCTTCATCGTCCTGACCACAATCCCAGCCTTTAGTCTGCATTTCCTGACGGTAGGATTCGAGTGCATCGGGATATTCGTTTTGCGGAGTGCCTGTGAAGAACTCGTAACCCTTCGACTTGGCAAGTTCTACAATTTCAGGATCAAGTTCGCCCGGAAGCTTACCCATACGACCAAGAATCATGTTCCAGCTGTCCTTGTCAATCATCGAGAAGCGAGGCTGACCAGCCGACATTGCATATATGTTCATCAAGGCTATGTTCTTGACATACTGGCTGAAAGGTGTTACCAGTGGCGGATAGCCTAGCTTAGGCCATACATATTCTACCTCTTCGAAAAGTTGAACCAGAAGGTCATCAATCGAAACTGTTGGCTTGCCCGACTGCTGCAACGAAACATTGATAGCACTGTGCATACTCTTAAGGTCGGACATCATCGAACCCATCATTCCACCTGGAAGACCGCACCTTACAAGCAATGACGAACTCTGCCTGTTCTTCATTTCCATGAAATAACCCAAGAAATCGTCCATGTACTTCTGGTTGAGGGTACGAACCTTCATGTAGGCATTCATGTTGATTTCGGGAACATCGAAACCAGCATCATAAAGCATTTCCCTGATTGTTATTACATCGGGGTGAATCTTTCCCCATGACAACGGTTCTACTGCCACATCAATGATGTCGGCGCCGTTGCGAGCAACTTCGAGCATCGAAGCAGGTGAAAAACCTGGTCCGCAATGTCCGTGATACTGAACTATTATGTGAGGATACTTATCCTTGATAGCCTTTGTGAGTTTTCCCAATGTTACAGGACGACCAACACCAGCCATATCCTTCAGGCCGATTTCGTCAGCACCGAATTCCACAAGTTTGTCAACCACACTCATGTAATATTCCACTGTGTGAATCTTCGAGTGCGTGATACTCAATGCGCCTTGCGAAATCATTCCGGCTTCCTTGGCGTACTTTACCGACAACTCAAGGTTGCGTGTGTCGTTAAGACCGCAGAACGAGCGTACAACATCAACTCCCTGAGCCTTCTTTACCTTGTACATCAACCGACGAACATCGGCAGGCACAGGATACATGCGCAAACCGTTCAATGCGCGCTCAAGCATCATTGTCTCTATTCCTGCCTCGTTGAAAGGCTTTGTCCACTCGCGGACAGCCTTATTCGGATTTTCGCCATAAAGCAAGTTAACTTGTTCGAATGCACCACCATTGGTTTCAATACGCGAGAAACATCCCATTTCGATTATTGCCGGAGCAACCTCCTTCAACTGGTCAACACGCGGAACATATTTGCCGGCAGACTGCCACATATCCCTGTAAACCAAACAGAATTTAATCTTCCTACCCATCTATATTATTGTTTTTTGTCTATAAATCAATAGTTTAAAAATAAAAAAATATCCGTTCAAAGTTACGAAATATTTTTTGTATTTGAAAGCATCTTTTCCGAAATTATCTGTACGGCAAAATTATTAAGATTACGAATGAAGATTGTTGTACAATCTATCAAATTTTATACACATTCGCCGATTAATTGGTTACAAATCCACCATCCTTAATTCTTGGAATACGGAAAAAAGCACCACCGCAAACAGGGCGGTGCTTTATCGTATTCCGTCTAAAAATATTTGCCATACAGCATTGGAAGCTTAAGCCAACCTCTTCTCGAGACGCTCGCGAATAGCTGCGATAAAGTCTGCCGAGTTGACGGGCTTAGGCGTAATTCCCTCCATAAGGTTTACAAGATCTTTTGTGCAGATGCCCTCGTTGAGTGTGTCGAAGCATGCGCCTTCGAGCTGGTCACCAAAATTCTTCAATGCCTTGTTGCCATCCTTCTCACCGCGTTTGCGCAATGCACCGCTCCATGCGAAGATAGTTGCCATCGGGTTGGTGGATGTTTCCTCGCCCTTCAAATACTTATAGTAGTGACGGGTTACAGTGCCGTGAGCAGCTTCGTACTCGTAATTGCCATCAGGGCTAACAAGTACAGATGTCATCATTGCCAACGAACCGAATGCTGTGGAAACCATGTCGCTCATTACATCACCATCGTAATTCTTGCAAGCCCAAATGAAACCACCCTTCGAGCGGATAACACGAGCAACAGCATCGTCGATGAGAGTGTAGAAATATTCCAAACCGCGTTTGTCGAATTCGTCCTTGTATTCCTGGAATACTTCGTCGAAAATGATGCGGAACTGAGCATCGTACTTCTTAGAAATAGTATCCTTGGTTGAGAACCACAAACTTTCGCCACGGTCGAGAGCGAACTTAAAGCAAGAGTGAGCAAACGAACGGATGCTCTTATCTACATTATGCATTCCCTGAAGAACGCCTGCTCCCTTGAAGTTCTGAATTACAACTTCGTCGTGCTTGCCGCTTTCGCCATCGAAAACCAACTTGGCAACACCTGGTTCTTCAACGCGAAGTTCAACGCTCTTATACACATCACCGTATGCGTGACGGGCGATAGTGATAGGCAACTCCCAATTCTTAACAACAGGCTTAATGCTGTCGATGATGATTGGTGTGCGGAACACTGTACCATCGAGGATGGAACGGATAGTGCCGTTAGGCGACTTCCACATCTCGTGGAGGTTATACTCGGTCATACGCTGTGCATTCGGAGTAATGGTTGCACACTTTACAGCAACACCATACTTCTTTGTTGCCTCTGCCGAATCGATGGTAATCTGGTCGTTGGTTTCATCGCGCTTCATAAGACCAAGGTCGTAGTATTCGCTCTTCAAATCTACAAAGGGGAGGATGAGTTCGTCCTTTATCATCTTCCATAAAATTCGGGTCATTTCATCGCCATCCATCTCAACGAGCGGAGTGGTCATCTGAATTTTTTCTTTCATGATATTCGTTTTTTAATTTATTATTTGTTCAAATTCTTGTAATAATTCATCAAGCAACCATCGGCCAAAATCTGGCGTTCATCGGCGGTGAGGTTCTGGAAATTGAGGTGAATATCGCTTACACCTTGCTTGGTGATAACCTTAGCGTTGATTTCCTCTTTTCCGTCGAGAATAGCCTTACGCAATCCAGGAACAAACACCATATCGCCTGGTTCATAGTCGAACTTAGCATCCTTATCAAGAGTGAAAGGAACTATACCCCAGTTGATACAGTTGGAACGATAACGCTTGGTTGCATATTCTATGCAGATATTAGCGTCACCGCCAAGAACCTTCTGGCACGAAGCAGCCTGTTCGCGTGCAGAACCATCGCCCGGACGGTTTGCATACACGCACGAACCAAACGAAGTGTTTTCTGGTGTTGCGCCAACCTTCTTCAAAGCTTCCAACACATGTGCTGGACATTTGCCATCACGGCGTTCGTGGTCTTCCTGCTGGATGCGCTTAGCAATACCAACATATTCTGGGACGCGGCGACTCAATGCAAACTCGGAGAGTTTAAGCGGGTTAGAACGATAAGATGATGTTTCGCCCGAAGGAATCAACTCATCGGTAGTTGTTACAGGGTCGTGAATAACTGCTGCCAATTCTACCAACATATTCTCCTGCATCGGGTACATTGTCGGCCAATCCTTGATGTTTGGACCATATTTCAATGCCACAGAGGAATCTTCCTTGCCGAAACCGTAGTAAAGACGACGCTGATAAATGTTTGCATCAAACTCGTATGGCTTGTGGTTGTTGGTGTAATCAACATCGGTAGCTGCTGTGATAGCGCCTCCGTTGGCTGCAGTTGCTGCGATAGAGCGAGCGTCCATCAAGCAAACCAACGACAACTGTCCCTGTCCAGGCTTTGAACCTTCGCGGTTCGGGAAGTTACGAGTTGTATGACGGATGCTGAGTCCGTTGTTTGCAGGAACATCACCAGCTCCGAAGCACGGACCGCAAAAAGCCGGCTTAATAACAACACCGCTTTCAATAAGTTCCTCGGTTATACCATTGCGAGTGGTAGCCATATATACAGGCATCGACTGCGGGTATGCCGACATTGTGAAATAGTCGTTACCAATAGTCTTGCCCTTCATGATAGAAGCAGCTTCTGCGAGGTTGTCGTACATACCGCCCGAGCAACCTGCAATAATACCCTGGTCGGCATAAACCTTACCATCGCGAACCTTGTCAACAAGATGAACATCAACCTTGTCGCCGAAAGTCTTATTTGCTTCGTCCTCAATCTTCTTCAAGATTTCAACTGGATTAGCCTGCAACTCGTGAATGGTATATGCATTTGACGGATGGAAAGGCAATGCAATCATGGCCTCCTGCGATGAGAGGTCAACGCGAATCATCATATCGTAATAAGCCACCTTGCCGGGCTTCAACTCACGATAGTCCTGAGGACGCTTGTGTGTCTCATAATAACGCTTAACCTCGTCATCGGTAATCCAAATGGAGCTGAGGCAAGTGGTTTCGGTTGTCATAACATCAATGCCGTTGCGGAAGTCGATAGGAAGATTCTTAACGCCAGGACCGGCAAACTCAAGAACCTTGTTCTTTACAGCACCGCTCTCGAAAGTAGCCTTTACCAACGAGATAGCCACATCATGAGGACCGATACCCTTCTTTGGTGAGCCTTCGAGCCAAACAAGAACAACTTCGGGAGCATTTACATCCCAAGTATTCTTAAGCAACTGCTTTACCAACTCGCCACCGCCTTCGCCAACGCCCATGTTACCCAAAGAGCCGTAACGCGTGTGACTGTCGGAACCAAGAATCATGTTACCGCACTTAGCCATTTCTTCGCGCACATACTGGTGAATAACAGCCTGATTTGCAGGAACGTATGTGCCACCATACTTCTTTGCAGCCGAAAGACCGAACACATGGTCATCCTCGTTGATTGTACCGCCTACTGCACAAAGGGAATTGTGGCAGTTGGTCATTGCGTAAGGAATTGGGAACTTTTCCAATCCACTCGCACGGGCTGTCTGGATAATTCCTACATAAGTGATGTCGTGCGATGCCAAAGCATCGAAATGAATACGCATCTTCTTGCCTTTGCTTCCATCAACATCGTGGGCACGCATAATGCCGTAGGTGATGGTGTTCTCGCGAGCTTCGTCAGCAGAAATGGACTGTGGCTCGGTGGTGATTTCAGAACCATTGAGGAGGTAAACTCCGTGATTGATTACTTCTATCATAATTATCTAATTTAAAATAAGTTATTCTAATTATCGTTTAATGTTTTATTGAGTCAATAAATAATGTCAGTGCCAGCATATCGGCACAGCCACCAGGAGAAATATTACGAATTATAAATTCTTTGTTCATAGCTTCGAGTTTGTCTATACTGAAATCATCCAGCACTTCCGTTGCCAGACGCTTTACCCAAAGGGCAGTATCGGCATCGGTGCGATGATATATATTGGTATCGTCAAGAGTAGCCATAATGCGAAGCAAAGTCTTATGCAACGCGTATTGTTCATTGCGCCCTTTCTGATAATAAGGTAGCCAATCGGAGAAAAGTTGCGAATAACCTTCCACAGCATTGTCCAAAGCCCCTTTAATGTGGTATTGATTAACCGCTTCGCTTCCGTGAGTGTTTTTTGCTCTTGGAAATAGTTTTGCTATTTCCTTGATGCCTGTTTGAATGTCACTAGGCGAAATGCGTGCAGCCGCAATAGTGATTCCAAGAGAGAAAAAAGCGCCTTTGTGAGTATTCACCCCTCCTGTTACGACAAGCATATCCTTTTCGGCCCTTATGCCTATGGCTTGTAAGTCGCTGACATACTGCTGTAAAGTCACAAATGGTGTTGTCGCTACCTCTACAAAATGTGGTCGCAATGCATGAATGCTCCGCATCATCAGGTCATAGTTCATATCACGATGGGATCCATTGTCGTGAAGGTCCACCAAACCGGGTTTTGGGGTGGTATCAAGTTCCAAAGTCAAAGCTCTTATTGCCAACTGAACAACAAGATATGGAACAGTAGTAACTGGCACCAAAGACAAAACTTTATGTAAACTTCCTTCGCTCAACACCTTACGAACATCTGTTGCGGAAATTGGTTTCCCTTTTATTGATTTTCGCTCTATAGTTTCCACACGAGAAAGCATTTCCTTCATCAACTCGTTGTAGCGACAAGTAAGCACATCTGTCGGTTCGCTTCCCACAAAACGCACCGATGCGTTGAGCGCAGGTGCTATGTGACGGCGGAACAAGTCAAGGTCGAGACGCATTTGGGTTTCGCTTGCCTCCGAAAGTTCTTTCAGGAAGTAGGTCGGGAAAGTGGCAGCCGAAATCGCATAGTCGCTACCTTCGCACACGGTGACATTTTTCAAATCGGCACAACCCTGCTTTATCATTGCCAACCTTTCCTGATACGAGAAAAGCGAAGCGTCTTCCTTGACCGCAATGACATAAAGATGCGCCACACGCATTGATGCCTGTTCAACTAGGTAACGATGACCGAAAGTGAAAGGATTGGCGTTCATCACGACAACTCCGTTTTCGCCATCTTCGCGAAGCGACTGCAGATAATGGCAATAATCATCAATTCCCTTGGCTCCTGTTTCCATAAATATAGCTTGCGGAGCCTCGGCCAAAAGACGGAAACTCAAACTCTCGAAAATGCTACGATTGGAAGGTTTGGTAAACACTTTTATGTTTTGATAGCCTCTATCGTGCGCAACACTAATAAGATGTGAAATAAGGCGATTCGACAAACCTTCATCGCGCAAGTACGACGATACTGCAATGCACTTGATGACATTACCCGCCAATCCACCGCCAGCCAAAATCTCATCTCCATCAATTGAGAAAACTCCGGCATAATAGTCCACATTGTCGATACGGAGACCATTGGCAGCCAAAAACCGCTCCACCATTTGTCGATGGCGTGGTATGGTCAACCTAAGTTCGCGTATTTCAAACTCTGTGTACATAGCTATCGATAAGATTTGTGATACGTGTTTGCAGTTCTTCTTGGCTGTGCGTGTGATTGCGCATGCAATAGCGCGCCTCGTTGTCGCAAAGTATACATTTCCGCCCTGCCATCCCTAATTCGGTACGAGAAACTGGTGTTCCATCGGTCCGTATTACATCAAGGTCAAACAAACGACCTAAAGGATGTGTCTCTTCTATTTGGCAGACTCGCTTTTTTGCATCAAGCAAATCGGCAGAACAAAGCATGTAAGCTTCAAAGCCTGTCGGCAAGTCGCGTTCCTCAAAGGAAACAACCTGAGAGCAGAACTCTTTTCTAAGAGCCTCAACAGCAGACTTTGCCACTATGAGAGAACGGTTGTCGCGCTTGACCTTCCCCGGCATTACAACGGTAAGACACACCAAAGTTAAATTGGGATTCTGCCGAAGCAGTTCCTGCTGGTGCTGCCACCGCTCGTCACGGCTTGCCAAAAGAAGGTCGAGCGTTACTTCCATTTCTATTTTTCTACAATGTTCTTAATGACATCCATCACCGAGCCGTCACGGTTCATCACTATGCCGACAACCTTGTCGCCAAATGGCAATGGGTCGGGCTGTCCGATAACGCTCAATGCACGGTCGCGCAGATATTCCATAGTTACTATATTCAATCCAGCGGCTTTCAAGCGTTCCATGATTTCGGGACGACCTGGGTTAACAGCAATGCCGTATTCGGTAACAACCACATCTACTGTGCTTCCAGGAGTGATGAGAGTAGTGACTTCATCGACCACACATGGTATGCGTCCGCGCAACAACGGGCAGACTACGATAGAAATACCGCTGTCGGCAGCCGTGTCGGGATGTCCGCCGATTGCACCACGGATGATTCCATCGCTACCAACAAGGACATTTACATTGAAGTTGACATCCACTTCGAGAGCGGAAAGAATTACAATGTCGAGGAAGTGAGTTGCCGAACTTGGTTCATCGGCGCTGGCATAACTGATAGCCGACACTTCACGATGATTAGGATCTTTCATTATGCTTTCGGCAGCTGCTCTGTCGAACGATTGCACATCTACCAGACGGTCGATAAGACCTTCTTCGTGCAATTTTACCATGTGAGCGGTAATGCCACCAAGTGCAAACGATGCCTTGATGCCCTTTTCAATCATGCTTTCGCGAATGTATTTCACTACAGCCAACGAAGCACCGCCCGAACCTGTCTGAATTGAAAAGCCGTTGTTGAAATATCCACTATTGATTACAACCTTAGCCGCTTGTTTTGCAAGGAGAATATCGCGTGGGTTCTTGGTATCGCGGATGGCTCCTGACGAAATCTTGGAGCTGTCGCCAACACTATCGCAAACCACCACATAATCAACCAAGTGCTCCGAAATGGAACTTGGAGTATTTGGATATTCAACAAGGTCGTCGGTAAGCACAACTACTTTGTCGGCATGATGTGCATCGGGAATTGCGTAACCCAACGAACCGCAGATGCTTTTGGCATTCTCGGAACGCGAGAAACCGCAGGCGTTACCTAACGGGTCGCACGAAGAAGCACCGATGAATGCAACATCAATATAAAGGTCACCATTGCGGATAGCACTACCACGGCCGCCATGCGAGCGGAATACCACCGGCTTTTCCATCAAGCCGCGTGAAATTTCATCGGCCAATTCACCACGAAGTCCGCTAGTCGAAATCTCGGTGATAACACCATTTTTGATATGCTCGATAAGTGGAGCATGTACATCCTGAAGGCTTGAAGCTGCAAGCGAAAGGTTTTTAAATCCCATTTCTGCAAGTTTGTCAACCACCATATTTACCACCTTGTCGCCACCTCTGAAGTGATGGTGGAATGAAATAGTCATACCATCTTTCAATCCGCATTTACGAATAGCTTCTTCAAGTGTTGCTATTTTGGGACTGCTTTTCTGATATTCTGTGCGCGGTTGTTGCGCTTTGGCGGCTGTTCCTTTATAAGTTTCCTTACCCATCTGGGCAGCAGCCTGCTTTATAAGGTCTGCTCTATCTTTAATGCTACTCATTGTCGATTTCCTCCTTGTTTAATACTCCAGATGCAATGGCTAAATCAATGGTGCGCTGAGCACGGATAACTACTGGCTTGTCAACCATCTTTCCGTTTACAGCGATAACACCAGAACCCTTCTTTTCGGCTTCCTTAATGGCAGCAAGAATTGTAAGAGCCTTGTCGATGTCCTTTTGCTTGGGAGCAAATACCTCGTTTATAATTTCAATCTGGCGTGGGTTGATAATTGACTTGCCGTCGAAGCCCAAAGCCTTGATTAGTTCAACCTCCTTGCGGAAGGTTTCCATATCGTTCAAGTTAGAATAGACTGTGTCGAGTGCATCGATACCAGCAGCGCGAGCAGCTACAACTATAGTCTGACGAGCAAGCAGCAACTCCGTACCTTCTGGAGTACGCTGAGTCTTTAAGTTTGCACAGTAGTCCTCGGCGCCAAGGGCAATACCCATCATACGCTTTGATGCTACAGCTATTTCGTAAGCATTAACTATACCGAGAGTACTTTCGATGGCAGCCATAATTTTGGTACGACCGAGACAGCCTATTTCTTTTTCAACTTTCTCAATTTCGCGTTCTACCTCACGAACTTCCTCAGCAGTTTCGGTCTTTGGCATACGGATTACATCCACACCAGCCTTTACCACTGCCTCAACATCCTTTTTACCGTATGGTGTGTTGAGCGGATTTATACGTACAACCATCTCCGTGTCACCATAATCTATGGTTTTCAAAGCATTATAGACTAGCAGACGAGCTGCATCCTTCTCGGCCATGGTGACTGAGTCTTCAAGGTCGAGCATGATGGAATCCGGCCCATATATGAAAGCATCGGCCATCATACCGGGATTATTACCCGGCACAAACATCATGGTTCTTCTTAATCTCATATCTATACTTTTTTAATTGTTCAAATGAATTAGTCCTTCCACACATCTTTTCCTGTTGCCCTTACTGCAGCGGCTGTCACGCGAGCGCGGATTGTACAATCGAGCGCACCCTTGTCGGTAGCCCTCACGGTGGCATCTTTTACATCAAGTCCTTCCAAAGTTTCCGTAATCACTTGTTTGATTTGCCTTCCAAACTGGTAGGCTACGGTGCTCTGCAAATCAATGTGCAGACCTTTTTCTTCTGCAGGCGAAATTTGAATTAGTATATCGCCCGATTCTAATGTTCCTGCAAATGCTTCTTTAATTACCATAATTGTTATTTTTGGTTAGGTTAAACAATTTTATGACATTATTTACATTAATACCAATCATACATTTACTTTTTAAAAATAACAGCTGGGAAAAACAAAAAGGGCAGAATGTGCCTTAGCAACATTTCTTACAATCCCTCATGCTCTTGACCCCGAAAGCTGTGGATACGGAATCGGGCAGGTCTTCTGGCTTGTTCCACTTCCGACTTCTTCCCGATAAAAATATCAGTGACTATGGTGTCGGAAGCCTTTTTAGGAACTCACAGCTACGGGCATAGCTCCTGATTTACACAGGATTCCCTATTAATCGGTGAGAACCCGAAACCAGTGGCAAATCTATAATTTATTTTATTTCTGCAACTCCACTTTTACAATGTTATTAAACATAAATATGTGAAAACCCTACAGAATCATTCCAAATGAGATGTTTTTTACGCATTTACAATCTCTGGCAAGACTTGTAAATAATAAAATGTGTAGTAGTTGAATATAATTCGCCTAGGCCTATAATAAAAACATCATCATGTTATACCATAGGGTTCCACATATCGTCAGTGATTGCTCACTTTCGCCTATATGACAATTATAATTGCGATTTCGTTGCCTGGGATTGGAAAAGTTTTGGTCATATTAGCCGTATGGCAAAATAAATAAGACTAACAATGTGATTTTTTTGCGTAAAGCAATAAAAAAAGATGGCTGCATTGTTGCAGCCATCCGTATAGTTCACATTGGTTGTTATCTTACAAGGTGCAGTGCGCCCTCGAGAGGATAGGTCACTCCGTCG
>CAJOIT010000006.1 GCA_905234755.1 uncultured Bacteroidales bacterium | reverse complement strand
ATCGAGTATCTGCCTGGATTTGCAAGGCCAGGAGTGAAAGTACGTGCATCAACGTTTAGCGCTTCAGTGCTCGGGTTGCAGGTGAGCGTGCCGAAGTCCTGCGCTGCCAGCTGTATCAGCGATGCCGAGCGGCAGCAGTTGTTTACGGGGGACAATGTCGCGTTCATCTCGCGGGCGAAGTTGACGCTCACGGACGCGTCGCCCGTGCAGGTCTCGTTGCCCATGTAGTACTCGTGCCAGGTGAAGGTGTAGTCGCCGTAGACGTTGACCGTAACGTCGGTGACAGGCTGGTTAGGTGCCGAGAAGGTCGCAGTGCCGGGGCCCGTGAAGGTCCACTCGCCGGTGTTCTGAGGGTAGGCGAAGCTGCCTGCGCTGAGCGTCGTGCTGTTGCCGCAGGGGCTCGTAGAGCCTGCTGTAACCGTCGGAGTCGGCTCGATGCAGCAATCCGCATGGTGCGCCGGCTTTACGTGAACCGTGATCGTAGTGTCGTAGGTGCAGCCGAAGTTGTCCGTCGCTTATCAGTGACCAGTTGTCAGGGTCGGGGTTCTGAACCGCTGCAGTCGCGTTCGCGCTGCCGTTCTGGCCGCTCTGCATCCCTACCCCACTCCAGGAGTAGTCTGTCTGCAAATAGGTATTATTAATTCTCCATAAATCGCTTGGATATAATTCATCACGGAAAAACAATCCCCATTCTACTATCCAACCATTATCAATATTCCAGAAGTCGCATACCTGTATTGTCCATATACCGTTGAGTGGACAACCAACCAAAGATGACATACTTTCGTATGATGCATAGTCGCCTTCATTAAGAACTGGATTGAGATATGCGGAAGTTGTATTTCCACATGGGTCGGTATATGCAATATTTGTTGTTGGACCGCCTGCTCCAAATGGATTTGTAGCATTTGGCGTAAAATTATAGGCATAACCTTCTCCCATTGTGTAATAGCAATTATTGGTCGAACCTGGATCGGGTGCCAATCCTAAGTGAGTATCGTCTCCATCCATCGAACCGGCATTGTTTATGCCTCCTGTATTTGTCCATCCTGGAGGTGTACCTCTTGAACAACCATGCAACAGACAGTTCTGTCCATTAGGACATTCTATCATTATTGTAAGATCACCAAGAAATGAATGCTCCATATTAAGGTAAATGCGGTCAATATCGTTTACCGATGTTATAGTTGCACCATCGGCAAAAATATCGAAGGATAGACTGGTATTGTAGCAAGTACCGTCTCCATCGGGGATAAACATAGGTTGCGACAAAACTTGTGGTATCTCTGTACTCCACGGTTCTACATGCGGTTCGCCATGTAGCGAAACTATTGTACCAGGACATACAGAATCGGGTCCGAACGAACATCTTTCCCATGTCGGTAGCAACGAAACCCTTACTTTTCTTGTATTTATGTTCCTATTGATACATCCGTTAACATCAATTGCATTACAAAATACCAAGAATCCTCCACTTTCGGTAAAGGTATGGCTGAAATTCTGTCCTGCATTATTAAACCATAAAGTATCATTACCTGAAGAAATTATACCCCAGTTGTAAATTAGTGTAGATTCATCCTGGTCATAATTTTGATGATTTTGAGAAAAAACAGAGGATGTACTAAAACTTAATGATGCACCATTGCAAATGTCATAATATGTTTCTCCATCTTCCATAGTAGGACTTACACTCGGTGTAATTACAGTCTGGAACGCCTGACACATGTTACCGCACCATATTTTGGCAGCAAATCCTGCGCCTGTATTTGTGCTCGATGTCCAGATTATTTGCAATGCACCACGACTTGATGTAAAAGTCTGGCCATTTAACTGCGTTCCTGTTGCATTTGACACTAGGAGTGCCTGAGAGACTGCATCCTTTATTGTTACCAATGTTCCTGATGCAAGGTTGAACTGTGTAAACTTTAGGTTAATAGAACCACCATTTGTGGATGCTATTTCTTTTATATACGACCTGTTAGCCATATAATTGCCCGATTGTCCACCATCATCGTACATATACACAGTTGTACTCGCTTCAGATACTGCCACTGAACAATCTATCTGGAAAGTATTTCCATAATCCCCGTCATCCGATATATTGATGTTGCGGGATATTGCCGACATGCTTACCGACAAAAGTACGGCAAGCATAATATAAACTCTCTTATTCATAACTGTACCCTTTCATTGCGTTATACATTTCTGAAAATTCTTTGTTGGAGTAGAACCCAATGATGGTGTTTGTCTTGCCAACGCGGTAGAAATTGCGGTGGTCGTATGGCCTTTCATAATAAAATTCAGCGATATTTACCTTTCCCGGTTCTATCGATTCTACCATACCGGCCTTTTCACCAGTTTCCGGATCCTTGTAATAGAGGTATTCAAAACCATCGATTTTCTGCTGCATTTCTGGTTCAGCAATGTACCACGAATAGTCGAGTTCGTAGTTCAGAAGCTCGAGGTTCAGGGGAGTTTCCTTCTGCATGCGCTGTAAATGTTCGAGGCTGTATGCCTTTTCCAAGCGCGGATCAATCTGCACTGTCTGTGCATAACCAATGCTTGATAATATCAAGAACATCAGTATTATTAATTTTTCTCTCATAACGCAATATTTTTTTCGTTAGACAATCTTGTTTTGCTATATGACAATTTTTTATCTCATTTCGTTGCCTGAAATTTTTAATTTTTAACAAAATATTAACATTTGAGAATTATAGGATGAGAATAGCGAAGACGACTTTAAGGTTTAGAGCCATTCGTTCAATCTGTTGTAAATACTTCTGTTTTTTTCAGATGCTGTCCTTCGACAAGCTCAGTGTGCCACAGGAAGCAGTTCTGCATGACCAAAAGAGAAAGTAAATCGTAAATCCAAAATCGTAAATAATATTGTATTTTTGCGGTCAAATAATTATGCATAATGGTAACACTCGAGAAGATTAAAGAAGCCGGCAAGCGCGTAGAGGCTCTGAGGAGGTATCTTTGACATAGATGCCAAGCGTGAATTTGTAGAAACCGAATATAAAAAGACCGAAGCTGGCGACTTTTGGGACAATCCCGAAAATGCAGAAGCCACACTCAAGAAAATCAGCGATGTAAAGAAATGGATAATTGAGTATGATGCTGTGTCGTCAAAGTACGAGGACACGGAGGTCATGTACGACTTCTTCAAGGCTGGCGACATTACCGAAGCCGAAATGGATGCCGAATACGACAAGTGCATTTCGGTGATTGAGAATCTCGAACTGAAGAATATGCTTGGCAGCGAGGAAGATGTGCTTGATGCCGTGCTTAACATAAATTCGGGTGCAGGCGGCACCGAAAGCAACGACTGGGCAGATATGCTCTACCGAATGTACACTCGCTGGGCAGAGGACAACGGCTACAAGGTTCAGATTATCGACCGTCAGGACGGCGATAGCGTTGGCATTAAGTCGTTGACAATGAGTTTGTCGGGCGAATATGCCTACGGTTACCTTAAAGGCGAGAACGGTGTACATCGTCTTGTAAGGCTTTCGCCATACGATGCAGCGCACAAGCGTCACACCTCATTCGCATCGGTGTTCGTATATCCGCTTGTTGACGATACCATTAATATTGAGATAAACCCTGCCGACATTGAATGGGACACCTTCCGAAGTAGTGGTGCTGGCGGACAGAATGTCAACAAGGTGGAAACGGCAGTGCGACTGAAGCACATCCCTACTGGCATTGTAATCGAAAATATGGAAACCCGTTCCCAGTTGAAGAACCGCGAAAACGCTCTGCGCTTGTTAAAATCACAGTTGTACGAACTCGAACTGCGCAAGCAACAAGAAGAGCGCGACCGCATCGAGGGACAAAAGCGCAGAATTGAGTGGGGCTCGCAGATTCGCAACTATGTAATGCAACCATACAAACTTGTCAAGGACTTGCGGACTGGCTACGAAACCGGCAATGTGCAGGCTGTACTCGATGGCGGAATCAACGAGTTTATCAAGACTTACCTGATGGAGTTTGGCGGAAAATAAACAACAATATCTAGTAATATGCTAGGCACCACAAAGCATCGCAAAATATTTTCATTTATAGCAACCATTGCGGTTGCATTGCTGTTCGCAGTTGGCAACGCCAATGCCCAGCAAGCCGATGAAAAGGTGCTGTATGTGGTTTCGGTGAACGACATGCATGGCAACATAGATAATTTTCCACAGTTTGCCGCTCTGCTCGACACCCTGCGCAAACAATATCCAGATATACTGCTTATTTCTGCTGGCGACAACCGCACTGGCCATCCGGTAAACGACCGCTATCCAAAAGCCTCCTACCCCATTACAAAACTCATGAACGAAGTACATTTCGACTTGTCAACCCTTGGAAACCACGAGTTTGACATCGGTGTGGATGGTCTGCGCAATGTCGTGGAATGGTCGGATTTCGACTATGTGTGCGCCAATGCCTATTTCGACGACAGCATAAATGTGAAACCATACAAAATTATCGACTACAAAGGACTGAAAATAGGTTTCATCGGTGGAATACAAGTAGGCGCAAACGGAATTCCCGACTTCCACCCAAAACATGCCAAAGATGTGTCGTTCAAACCGATAGAAGATGTACTGCCAGAATATATGTTCCTGCGCAAGGAATGCGACATGCTTTTCCTTATCTCGCATTGCGGACTTGAAGCCGACATCGAGATTGCCAAAAAATTTCCACAGTTCGATGCCATTTTCGGCGGACACTCGCACAAGAAAATAGAACGCACAAAAATTATCGGGAACACAATGATAACTCAGTCTGGCAAGAATCTCAACTACCTGACAATAAGTGTGTTCTACTTTACAAATGGAAAAATCGACTACAAGGCACAACAGGTATTTTCTATCAAGGATTTTCCAAAAAAGGATGAAAAAATACAGAAGATGGTGGATGAGTTCGGCAGTCTTGATATTTTCAGTAAAGTTGTAGGCTACTCCGATGCTGACACAACCAACAAGGAACAACTTGGCTACTTTATGGCCGATGTGATACGCGAACATACAAAATCGGACATGGCTTTTCAGAATCCTGGTGGAGTAAGACTGAAATCGCTGCCGAAGGGACAAATCACAGCCAAGGACATCTACCAGATGGATCCTTTCGACAATATCATAATGAAATACAAGGTCTCTGGACAGGAAATAATGGACATGTTGAATAAGGCATACTCTGAAACCGAAGATTTTCCGGTGCTATGTTCGGGATGTTGCCTAAAACTCAATGTCAACGAATACGAAGAAGTTGAAAGCATGGAAATCATTTTGGAGAATGGAAAACCTCTCAATCCCAATGCAAAATATGACATTGCCATAAATAGTTATATTGCAAGTGTTTATGGGTTTAGCAAAAATCACAAGGGCAAGGAATTTTCACGCTCAAACGACATAATTTTCAACTACTTGCAAAAGCATAAGCACATAAATTATTCTGGAACAGACCGAATTAAGTAAATATGGCACACTTTATGCCGAAGCTCCAATATTTTGCTTAAATTTGCGTTTATAAACAAAAACGTCATTCGATATGAAAAAGATAATACTGGTACTGGCAATCTTTGTATTCGCCGCATTAGGCATTTCTGCATTCGCTGTTTATAGCAGTTCGGCAGGCAATTTTTCCGATGAACCCGACAAGTATGAAAAACTTTGGAAGGAAGTCAAGGAATTGGAGTACAAGGACTTGCCCAAGTCGGCATTGGACAAGGTGGATGCAATTTTGTCGCTAGCTACGAAGGAACACAATGACTACCAGCAGATAAAAGCAACAACCTACAAGGCTAAGTTCCTTGTGCAAGCATCTCAGGACGGCAACCTCAAGGCACTTGATTTCCTCGAGGAGCAAGCAAATGTGCAGGAAGGCACAGGAAAGCATATCTGCAACTTCCTCATCGGTGCAATGTACCAGAATTATTATTCACGCAACCGCTATAACATCGACACTCGTTCCGTTGTCAGCGACTCGGCAGAGCAAAAAGGTTCCCGCCTCGAATTCTACGACAAAAACGAATTTAAGAAGCAGATTATAAGCCATTACAAACTTGCCATAAATCCTGAATTGAAAAAAGTGGAAGCAAAGGAGTTCAAGGAATTCTTCAATGACGGTAAATCCGCTGACGACTTCTTCCCTACTCTTTTCGATAGGTTGGCTTATTCTGTCATAAAGCAGTTGGATAAACTCAACCGCTATTACTATTCAAAAACCAACCTCGATGATAGTTTCTTCTGCAACGCTGACGATTTTCTGAAACTGAAAATCGAAAATTCGGATGAAAATACAGAAATGGCAAGTCTGTACATCATGCAGCAGATGCTTTCGGAAAACCAGTCGAACAATGCTGTTTTTTCATTTGCCGACTACATCCGAATCAAATATTCGGCAAGCAGGCAAAGGGGCAAGGACGACAAAATTATGGAACTTTACAACGATGCTGCAAAGAAATATGCCGGACTGGAGAGCGTTATCTTCATAAATGCCGAAATCGCAGAAATTTTGTCGGAAAAGTCAAGCAAGGATTTGGTTGAAGCAGTAAAACTTCTCGAATCAACGGTAACGCAGTTCAAGGACAGCAAATACATCAGCATCTGCACCAACAAACTCGAAAAAATAAAGTTCCCCGAACTACATATTAATACGGAAAAAATAGTACATCCTGATGAAAACATACCTATTCACATTGAATACGCCAACATAGACAAGGTAAAGGTAAAAGTGGTGAAGATTTCGAACAAGGCATCCGACTTCGATGATTTCAGGAATACTAAGGACGCAATGGAAAAATTGTTCACCTCGAAGGGGATTTCCGAAACAACAATCACACTGCCCGAAGCAGGCGACTACTCTACACACAGCACCTACTATGTTGTAAACGGATTGCCCAATGGTTTCTACGCTATCTTCTTCAGTTCAGAAGACAATAAGCAAATCAAATATTCTCTGGTGTCGGTGTCACAGTTTGCTCTGCTCAGAATCGATGAAGCAAAATATGTGGTAATCGACAGGATTTCGGGAAAGCCCGTGTCAAATGTCAAGGTTAAGGTTTCTATTGACCGCTACAAGAACCCTGAAACTCTGCTTACGACCGAAACTTCCGCCAACGGTGAATTTGCATACGATGCTTCAAAGTCCGATTACTACTATACGAAAATTAGTGTCAAGAAGGGCGACGACGATATGCTTTTCAGAGTAAGCGAAAGCAGATACTACTCGAATGACAGTAGGCATTCGTCCATCAAATTGCTTACCGACAGGGCAATATATCGTCCGGGACAGACCGTTTACTTCAAGGCAATAGAATATTCTGGGAATGAAAACGAATATAAAGCCATAGCCAACGACACCATTCTTGTGAAACTAAACGATGTCAACAGCAAGGAAGTAAGCAGTCTTACCGTTGTTACAAACAGGTTCGGAAGCGCAAGCGGTTCGTTCCGCATTCCCGATGATGTGCTTACTGGAAATTTCAGTTTGAATGCTAGCGGTTCAGGATATGTATCTGGTTACCAAAGCATAAAGGTTGAGGAATATAAGCGTCCTACTTTTGAAATTGAGATGGATGCCATTACCGATGAAGTTTCGTTTGGCGATTCGGTGTGCATAAAAGGTCGTGCAGTCAGCTATTCTGGCATACCGTTGAGCGATGCAACAGTCACTTTCAATGTCAACTGCTCGTCATATTCGCGCTGGTGGTGGCGTAGCGGTAGCGACGAGAAGAAGCATCTTGCCGATGGAACATTAACTACCGATGAAAATGGTGAATTTACAGTATGCTTTGTAGCAAAGGAATGCTTCAACGATGTTAACCGCTACAATGTCGATGTTGTTGTTGCCGATATAAACGGAGAATCGCACACCGCAGAAAAATCGTTGAGCGTTTCACGCACATCGCTGTGGATATCTTGCAACATATCGGGAACAAAGGAATTAAGCGAATTCAAGAATTTCAAGATTTACAGCGAAAACATTTCTGGCAACCACATCGATGCAATGGTAGAATACAAAATTGACAAACTTGCAGAACCCTCGCGCACAACCGTATCGACCGAAGAGACCACCGACCGCAATATGTACAGCAGGGAAGAATGGGAAAAACTTTGTCCTGCACTCGAATACGACAACGAAAATTCGCTCGAAAACCGCAAGGTGCAGTCGTCAATCTTGAAAGGCACGGCAAACACTGCCGACACAACGCCAATTACCTTTGGCAAGAATGCAAAACTTACTGCTGGTTCGTACATGATAACGCTGAAATCGAAGGACAAGGACGGCAACCAGGTTTTCGACACAAGCTATTTCCGCATTACCGACAAATCATCCAAGGCAATGCCTTATGTAGCACCGTCATATTTTGAATTGACACAAAGCAATGCAAATGTTGGCGACAAGGTAAAAATGCGCTTCGGTTCATCATTCAAAGATGTAAAGGTTTACTATACAATACAAATCGGCAAGGATAAACTTTATGTAAAGACCATTGACATTAGTAACGAAATCAAGGACATCGAGATACCAATTACCGAAAAATGTTACGGAAATGTCAACATTACGGCAATTTTCGTCCGCAATGGCAGGTCGTTCTCCTGCACCAAGACAATAAGCGTAGAGCGCAAGAACAAGCAACTCGATGTTGACCTTGTTACTTTCCGCGACAAGACCTTGCCCGGCTCAGAGGAATCGTGGCAGATAAGAATTACCGACAAGAACGGCAAACCAGCCGATGCTGAACTTGCAGCGACAATCTACGATGCTTCGCTCGATTCCTATGCATCTCATTCGTGGGGATTGTGGCCGTACTCGTCAAACTACACCAATTACAATTTCAGGTCAACTGGCTTCGAGAGCGAAGGCGGACATTGGTACGAATATGCCTATCCAAAAACGACTTACGAAATCACACCTTATCCAGAACCTTATTTCTTCAATGCGATAAACGCATATTACTCGGCATACACCACTGATTATAAATCTGGTCGCGTGCTATATAGAGCAAACGCAGCAGGAGGTGCTGTTGTTGAAGAGGAAGTCGCATTGAAGAGCGAACTAGCTTCAAACGATGCCGCCATTTATGACGATGCTGCTGAACTTGAGATTTCGGAGGAGGAAAGCGAGGCCTTCGACAATGCAGAGGTGCGTACCAACTTCAACGAGACGGCATATTTCGCATCCGACCTTGTTACCGATAAGGACGGCAATATATTCATCAAGTTCACTATGCCTGAAAGTCTCACACGCTGGAACATGTTCGGACTTGCCCACACAAGCGACATGAAGGTCGGCAGTACAAGCCAAAGCATAATAACCCAGAAGAAGGTTTCCGTAACGCCAAATCTGCCCCGTTTTATGCGCGAAGGCGATGAAATGTACATTTCAGCCAAGATTGCAAACATGACCGAAAATGCAATTTCGGGCAAGGCGAAAATCGAATTCATCAGCACCGAAAATTCCGATGATATAACCAGTAAGTTCTTGAAAAACAATATGGTTTCATTTAGTGCCGATGCAAATCGCAACACATCGGTAGAATGGAAAATTGCTGTTCCAATGTGCTTGGGTTCTGTTTCGGTACGCATAGTTGCAATAGCAGACGGTCATTCCGATGGCGAGGAAAAAGTATTGCCGATACTTACTAACCGCATGATGGTAACCGAAACTATGCCGTTACCTGTTCGCCGTGCAGGAACAACCAACTTCTCGTTCAGATCAATGAAGGACAACAACTCCAATACGCTTGAAAACTACTCATATACGCTCGAATTTACCTCAAATCCTGCCTGGTACGCAGTGCTTGCGCTGCCATACATGATGGAATACCCATACGAATGTGCCGAACAGACTTTCTCGCGCATTTATTCCAACCTCATCGCTTCGCACATAGCAAATTCCGACCCGAAGATAAAGACCATGTTCGAAGCATGGAAAAATACCGATGCAGAAACAATGAAGTCGAACCTGCAGCGCAACGAGGAACTTAAAGCAGTAATCCTCGAAAATTCACCATGGCTTCTCGATGCTGAAAGCGAAGCCGAATGCAAGCAGAACATTGGTATCCTGTTCGATATGAACCGTATAAAGGCGGAAACCAAGAAAGCAACCGAAAAGCTTTCGAAGATGCAGAAGCCAAATGGCGGTTGGCCTTGGTTCGATGGAATGAAGGAAAACCTTTATGTAACCCAGCACATTGTTGGCAACTACGGACATCTGCAGAAACTTGGCGTGAAGTTTCCCGACTCGTCGATGGAAGGCATGATTAAGAAGGCTGTAAAGTACATCGACAGGGAAACAGAGAGAATTTATGATTTGCAGAAAAAGTACAATGCGGTAGCCCTTGGCTATACTCAGATACATTATTTATATGTACGCTCGTTCTTCCTTAATAAGTACCCTATGGACAAATCCACGCAGAAGGTTTTCGACGAATATATGAAACTTGGCGAGAGGGATTGGCAGGACTGGGGCTTCTATATGCGCGGAATGCTTGCTCTGGCAATGCAGCGCAGCGGACGTACCGAAAACGTGAAGGCGATAATCAAGTCGCTCAAGGAATACGCTCAGCACAGCGAAGAACTCGGTATGTACTGGGATTTGGAACGCGGATGGTACTGGTACAACAGCGGTATCGAGACTCAGTCGTTACTGATTGAATTGTTTGACGAGGTTGGCGAAAACCAGGATGTCAACGATATGAAGGTATGGCTGCTGAAGCAGAAGCAGACCAACCGCTGGAAGACCACCAAGGCAACCTCCGAAGCCGTTTATGCATTGTTGCTCGACGGCACAAGCATTCTCGCCGAAACCGACTACCCGACAATTACCCTTGGCGACAAGACCATCGACCTTGCCACCGAAAAGACCGAGGATGGCACAGGCTACTACAAAAAAGCTTGGAAGAAGGACGAGATAGAAAACTCGTGGAGCGAAGTTTCGGTCACCAAGGCCGACAGCACCGTGGCTTGGGGAAGCATCTACTGGCAGTACTACGAGGACATCGACAAGATAAAGGGCTTCGAGGACACTCCGCTGAAGATTCGCAAGGATTTGTTCGTCAACCGCGTGGAGAACGGCAAGGAAGTCATTGTGCCGATTACGCAGAAGAATGCCAACCTCAAGGTCGGCGACAAGGTTACAGTCCGCATCGAAATCGAAGTTGACCGCAATATGGAGTATGTCCACCTGAAGGATATGCGTGCCGCAGCCTTTGAGCCTACCGAAAAACTTTCGGGCTACAGGTTCAAGCACTCGCTTGGCTACTACCAGTCAATAAAGGACGCATCAGTAAACTTCTTCATCGACATTTTGCCAAAGGGCACATACGTGTTTGAATATCAGGTTATCGCTACGCAGAAGGGCAACTTCTCGAATGGCATCACAACGATTCAAAGCATGTACGCACCAGAATACACAAGCCACAGCACGGGAATAAGAGTGAAGGTGGAGTAGAAAAGGCTAAAAAGGCTTGCTGCTGCCCCCACCGTTAAGGGCGTTAAGGTCTTTAACGCCCTTAACGGTGGGGGCAACTAGACTGTGAGCCTGTCAGCCTTTTTGCCAGCTAGCCTTCACAACACTTTTTCGGGCGAGTTTTTCGTTTTTCCTTACATTTTTTCGGGCGACTTTTCAACAAAACTATACACTTTTTCGGGCGACTTTTGATTCCTTGATGTTTCTCATAAACAAAAAAGTCGGCAGATTTCACTGCCGACAAACATTTAAAACATAAATAATACTACTCTACATGAAGAAATTAGTATCCTAACGATTTATATGCGTCCATTGCATCCTTGTAGGCATCCATTGCATCATCAACATTCCCGCTTTCGGCTGCCTTTGCTGCCTTAGTCGCTGCTTCCATGCTCTTTTCTGATGCTTTGAGTGCCTTCTGATATTCTTCATCATCGGTTATACTCTTCGCCTCTTCTAAAGCTTTGTTGTATTCTTCTTCTGCTTCGTTCAAAGCATCTTCATACTCCTTTTCTGCCTCTTTCATGGCATCTTCGTAAGAATAGTCATCTTGATTTGTTGACGATTTAGAAATTTTTTCTGTTTTCTTCTTGTCAACATCCTCCGATGTTATCGCATTGGGACATGGAGATTTATCCTTAGAACCGCAGGACATCAAAAGTCCAGCAAAAGCAAAAATTCCTAGAACTATTAAATTTTTCATTTTACGATAATTTAAACCTTATTTTTTCTTGCCGAGATTGTCAACTAAATCATCTAGTTCTTTTACACAATGTTTCTCTCCTTCAATGTCAAAACGAGTCACTCCTTCTTCAAATTCCTTGCCTTCCCAGCCTTTAACCATTTTTAATGCATCGTCACATTTTTCTTCTTCAATGAGCTTATTTAACTTTGCAACATCATCTTTTGTAATCTTACTATTGCAGCTTGAGAAAGCAAAACATCCTGCGAGAGCAATTGCTCCAATAAATATTAACCTTTTCATTATTCCTAAAATTTTAAATTATTACTATTTAACATCGTTATTTAATATACCACTTTTCTTCAACCATTTTCAAAGTTTCGGTCTTAACCTCCTTCTCTCCGTTTCCATATGTAATTTCAACATCTATGGTTGCATTTTTACCATTGACAACTTCGTTAGAGAAAACATATTCCTTTATCCCTTCTTTCTCTTTCATTGCTTCATCAATCTTATCTGCAGACATATCAAGCATTGCATCCATTTCCTCTTCTTCCTCCTTTGTCATTTCCTTATTATAATCGTATGTGCTTTGCACTGCTGCCTTAAAATTACCATTTGCAAGTAACCCATAATAAGCATCTGCAGCCAATTCAACATCACTGCGTGTTTCTACGATTTCTTCAGCATCCGAAGTTTCTGCCTTTTCATTTGAACCGTTACATGACGAAATAAATAATGTGCAAATCAAGGCACTTACTATCAACAAAAAACTTTTTTTCATTTTACAATAAATTTAAAAATTACTACTCTATGAGTCCACTTTAAAAAGCCTTTTCTGACTTTTTAAAGCAGACTCAATTAATAGACTTTTAGTCAAGGTCATACTTTTTCATTTCATCCTTCATCTCGTCCACGACTTTATCGGATTTTTCTTTTGTCGCCTTACGGAAAGCCTTCCTTTGTTCTTTGGTCATTTCTTTACCTTCTTTCTCCAATTTCTCCATCTTAGTTGTAATTTCAACCAATTCCTTCGGATCATCGGTTTTTGAATACTTTTCAATCAGGCAATCGTAATCGTTGCAACAACTTGACATCATCAGTCCAGCAAATGCGAACATTCCTAAAACTATTAACTTCTTCATTTTACTAAAATTTTAAAATATTACTAAAAATTAAAAATATATTCCCTACTGATTTTTCGCTTTTTTCTTTGTAACCATCGAATAGATTATCAGCACGACTGTAAGTGCGCCATAAACCCAAACGCCAATACCGGGTCCGCCAACTGGCAACATAAGATAACAAAGTCCCCACGCAAACGGAATAAGCATAAGCCATGCTGCAAGCACACGCAACTTGCCAACTAGATTTGCCACAATGCAAAGCACTGGGAACACAATCCAAGCAATCGCAAATACTGTCAAATCGTGCTTAAAACAATCAAACAATGCTATTCCCTCTCCCATATCAACCAATGGAAGGAAAATCAACAGCACCAAAGCCACCAAAGCGATACACACTCCAATAATGTTTTGTTTCTTCATTTTACCTAAAATTTAAATTATTACTAAAGTTTATTATTTCTGTTTTATTTCACCACTATGCTTTATATCAACATATTGTGCAGGTTTGCTTACCCAACTTAAGAACTTCCTGAACGGCAAGATTGTCAATGTCAAAAAGTCTCTCATTAGAGAAAATCCTATAGGCAGAGCAAAGTAACTTCCTATGAACGAAAACAATCCCATTAAGAAATCATCCATACATCCAACAATAAGTATAATTATCATAAGCAACGGAACTATGAAAATCAAACCGTCGATAAAGAAATCCAATGTGAACCGCTTAACAAACGACAAGAACGGCCACTGTGTATCAATTTTTGTAATATCCAGCGACTTCTCCTGTCTTTGCTTTGAAAGACGACTTACTGCCTTACGCCACAAATCAAACGGCATAATGAACAGAAAATAGACAATTCTGTAAAGAAAATGCAGAGCGGCATCTGCCAACTGACTAATAAAACTTTTTTCCATTTTACCTAAAATTTAATTATTACTAAAATTTACTATTTGTCATTTTGTTGAATTTTCTCACCGCAAAAGAATATAAAAAAAATCAGACTTCGTTGGTTCTAATTTGGTTCTTTTTATACCTTATTTATAAGCATTAAAAATTCATTTTTCTGCCCACCAGCACCATATAGGCAAAATTATACAAAAGAAGCGTGGCACTGCTATACCACTTCTCTAATCGGAGGTCGTAGGAATACCTTATAATGTAGATGTAATATATAGTCCACGCTGTATGCGCGAACATTTATACTCTCTTGTCATTATAATTCAGAAATTTCCTACGTTCCCGATTACAAGACGAGCATAACGCTTCGTTAATCAATATGTACGACTTGGCGAACCAAACCAAATGCAAATATAAGAAACGAGAGTAAAACTACAAAATTTATTTTAAGTGGCTGTTGTGCTGATTATCAGCAATATTCGTTACAAATAGAAAGGTGTACAATCAATACGATTGCAAAAAAACGCATAAAGAACCATAAAAGAACCTATTTCTGGCATTTTTGTTTTCAAAATTGTTTTTCCCAGTTTACTAGTTTGTATTACAGTAATCTTGATAGTATTTTGTCCAATTGTCCAACATAGTAGAATGGTATGTTAACCAATCTAAAATCTTTACCTGATGGCGTTCTAACCGTATCGACGGAGAACTTGCCAGTCCATACGCGCACAGCTATGTCGTGAGGTGCCTTATCCATAAATTGGTGCAACGAACGCAATTTTGAATTGGTACCACTTTTCACTTCAACTGGAATTACCTTGTTACCAAACCTATACACAAAATCAATTTCTGCCGATGCGTCAACTTTTTCGCGCACCCAGTAATTGCGACGAGTGCCAAACTCAAAGTTTTCTGCTATCAACTCCTGCGCTACAATATGCTCGGCTACCCTGCCCTTCCATACCGACATAATATCATTTACATTAAATATCTCGCTCCTTATACCTGCATAATAGTTCACTAAACCCGTATCAAGCCATAATAGTTTCGGTTTTCGACGGTAATTGGGCATCAACGGAATCTGTTCTGTAGTCACAGGATAAGCAAGTTCAAGTAACAAAGCCCTTTCAATGGTTCTAAAAGCTTCGCCCATTTCGCGAGAACGATAATTGCTATCGGCGAAGTTATTGAAACTTAAAGGCTCCGCTGCATAGGTCCACCCCTCCTTGAGTATATGGCGTATGACGGTTGCCATTGTCTTATTTTGTGCATATTTTTGAACATCATCGCTATATGCGTTCAAAAAGGTGCTGTAAATAGGATTTACCGCCAGTATATCCCTATGTTCGGCATATTTCACAATTGCTTCAGGCATTCCTCCGACAAGCACATAGTTGAGAAAATGATTCATAAGCCTATCGTGTATGGCATCAGCTGATAAATCTGCAACAACTTGAGCATCATACTCTTCGCCTATTCCATTTAGGAATTCGACAAACGAGCAAGGACGCAAAGCCATATACTCAACGCGACCCACAGGAAAAGATATATGTGTGTCAATCAGTGTTTCGAGCAACGAACCTGCTGCAATAACATATAGTTCAGGAGCTTCCTCCCTGAAATAACGGAGCAAACGGACTGCTTCTGGAGAATTTTGTATCTCATCTATGAAAAGCAAAGTTTTTCCTTCGGTCTTATGTTTGCGACAATGAATGTGTATTCTGTCGATTAAAGTTGGAATATCATCTTCTTCAAACAAATTGCGGTCTCGCCGACGGTCAAGGTTTAGATATAGATATGTGTCAAATCCTGTGGCAAATTGATTTACAAGAGTAGTCTTGCCAACTTGTCTCGCACCACGGAGTACTAACGGCTTGTGATCTAAAGAGTTTCTCCAACTCTCAAGATATTGTATTGCAGTTCGTTGTATCATGATAATATCATTTTATTTGTAATAAATCGACAGCAAAAATACAACTTTTTTGTAATATTTTGACACCAACAATTATTATTTTTTGTAACATTTTGACACCTATTTATTTCTATAACATAAAAAAACACTAATTGAACACACAAAAAGAACCTTAAAAGAATTATTCTCACTTTATAATCTGTGCTATCTTTGCCCCCAAAAATTAGTTGTAAGAAATATGTCATTGAATCCACAACATATTGCACTTTTGCGCCAGTTAGTATCGGAATCGGCAGGCCATAGCATAAAGACATCCACCGACTTCATATTCCTGTCGGGAGAAATACAAGGAAGACTGAAAGAAACAGTTAGCACATCCACACTAAAAAGAATTTGGGGGTATGTTGATGGTTATGCCTCTGTACGCACAGTAACACTTGATGTTTTGGCTCGCTTCGTAGGCTTCCCCGACTGGGAAACCTTTGTAACCGACTACTGCGAAACCGATAGTGTGCAGTCGTCGCACCGAGTGGTAGCAAAATCGTTGTATTCGAACGAATTGACCGCCGACGACAAGGTAGAAATACGCTGGAATCCCAACCGACGACTAAAACTTTGCTACAAAGGCGACAATCGGTTTGATGTGACCGAATCGGAAAATGCGAAATTGAAAGTTGGAGATTCTTTCCTCTGCGAACGCTTCACGCTCAACGAACCATTATATGTGGAACACATACTCAACGACGGCACAAAGGAACTGTTTGTAATTGGCAACAAGGGCGGACTTACAAATGTAAGCAAAGCATAATCAGAGATTCTTTCGGCTTTCTTTTGCATACAAATGTCCTAGCCTAAGCACTTCCGACTCTTCAGTATCAAACTCTTCATTCAATTTATCATACTCCTCATCAGAAATTTTACCTTCGCTATGTAGCGAATAATAGCTTTTGTACACAGAGTCATATTCTTCATAACTGTTTACCATATCAAACCACGAGTCATTGACATGTTGTCTAAATATTTTTTGCTTGTCTCTCGGCAGTTTCTGTCGGCGTTGCTCTATATGAATGAGTATCTTGTAAAGTGTAATGGCTCTATGAACAAAGAATGTTTCACTGTAAACTATTGCTCCAGACTCTATTTCCTCGTCGAATGGCTTCTGTATGCTGTCGAGTTCCGACTTTATATTGGCAATGTAGAGGTTGAGAAGTTCGTCGTCGCTATTTGTAGCAACATTTTCCTGTACAACAGGCTTTTCAACAACATTCGGCTTTGTTTGCTGTTTAAAATCTTTCGTTGCTAGATTTTCCACAGGCAGAGAATCTTTGTCACTATGCTCAACAAGCAGAGAATCTTTGTCATTATGCTCAACGGCTGGAGTATCGGGAATCATCACCGCAGGTTCTTCCTTTTGAACGAACTGCCTGCCGATAAATATTGCCAATCCAATTAAAATGACGAATACAATTGCGACAATGGGCATCCACTTTCTTCTGCTGTCGGTGCGTTTAATGTCATTGAGTACTGCCTCTGCCGAAGAATACCGTTTTTCGCGCTGTGGTTGCAGGCACTTGCGGATAACGCGTCCATAGCGTTTCGGGAACAGTTGCCTAAGTATAATGCCGAAAGCGTAGATGTCGGTACGATTGTCAACTTCCTCGCCAGCAAGCTGTTCGGGTGCTGCGTAGGCCTTTGTGTATGCAGGTTCTTTCAGAATTGCCCATTCGTGGCTGTCGGACAGTCCGAAATCGATGATTTTGACATGGTCGCCATCGTGGGTAATAAGAATGTTGGACGGTTTCAAGTCCTGATGGACAATTTGCTTCTTGTGGCAATAGGCAAGCGCAGCCAAAAGTTCTTCGGCTACTTGTCTGCATTGCGCTGCAGATGGGTTTTCGCGTACAAAATCCGCCAAAGTTCGCCCATCCACATACTCCATAATTATGCATTCTCCCAGTTCGGGAACATTTTCGTGTCCGTAGGTGCGCACAATGTTGGGATGGTTCATTCCGACCATCAGCGTGTACTCCTTGGTGAGCATCTGCGCAAACTGCTTGTCGGCAGTATATTCTGGCTTCAAACCTTTCAACACATTCCATATACCGTAGCGCTGGGCTTTCATCAGGCGACAATGCCCCTTAGATGGCAGTTCGGCAAAGTCAGTAAACTTGTCTGAAACGCGGATATTCTGCACCGCTACCTTGCCCGATGATGATATATCAGTGTCGCTACTTGGCATTTTATTGATTTTATCTTACACAAATTTTCCGCCCCTTCCATATCGGCCTATAAAACAACGATGCCACGGCAACAGACACAATGTAAATCGGATAAATGAGCGTCAACGGAAGGATTGCCCACCATAATCTGCCCACGCGGTAAAATCGCAACACAGGAATAATAAAATATGTATCAACTGCAAATTTCATCATCAGCAAACAGAAATACACTATAAAATATATCGGATTTATGCAACCCGACACAAAGGCGACAATCAGCGCGAGCGACATCAGAAAAATCAAAGACGAGACAAAAATTGCAAATCCATTCTTATATCCTCCTGCTTTCGATGCCCATCTTACCCTCTGCTTGAAAAAGTCACAAATTCCACTAGGTCCTTGCGTTTCGACAATACATTCTCCGCTTTGCACAAAACCTACCTTATACTTACTATGAGCATAATGTAGCAGAAAAACATCATCACCAGATGAATATTTCGGATTTAAATCGGCTTCGGCATAAACCTTTCGCTCAACGGCAAGATTGGCACCATTGCACATAAACGGTCTGCCCATAAAAAATCCCGATGCGCCACTGCCTGTAAGGGAAAGAAATTCAAGTTGCATAAGACCTTGAAAGAATCCTTTTTTATGAAAATAACGCACTGGTCCACATACCATTTGACATTTTTCGGAATGCATTTTCGCAACGGTTGTTTCAATGCATCTGCTGCCTAACACGCAGTCGGCATCGGTAAAAAAAAGTATGTCGCCTGATGAACTTTCGTAACCTAACCTCAATGCTGACTTCTTGCCTATAACCTCATCGCCAGCAGAAATTATCTTTAACCTTGAATCGGAAAACGATTTTGCAATAGCCAGCGAATTATCATCGCTATGATCATCGACAAGAACAAATTCGCAATTTGTATATGTCTGTGTAAGAAGGCTGTCAATCAATGCAGGAAGGTTTTTCTCCTCGTTCCTGAATGCAACAATCACACTCACAAGAGGTTTTTCAGCATCTGTCGAAAACAATTTAACATCCTCATCCTCAAGCCAATAATAACCGAATGCCAATATCAGCAAGACATAAATGACAGTTATTATTGCCAAGGTTATAATCATGCCTATATGAAAGGGCTAACCTATTTGTTACCTTTTTTCTTCTTCAATGCAACCAACTCAACCTCGGAGTTATTTACGCTCAATCCGTCAAGGGACGCAAGGAACTTGCCCAACTGCGAAAATTTGTAGTTTCGCGAGTCGAAGTCGGGGTACATCTTTTTCAGTCGCGATCCTATTTCGCTAAGGTTTGTAACCCTGTCGTTTGCCATGTTGTCGGCAACCATACGACGGACTGCACTTGCAATGAATTCCTTCGAAACTGGCGGTATATCTTCGCCTTCGGCAACAGCTTTACGATACTTGTCGAGCGACTCATCTGGTGTAACCCGTTCAAGCTCAATAAATTCATCGCATGCCTTACGAAGCGTAACAATGGTCTTCTTTTCGCCCATTCCTATAAGGTACTTGCCTGTCTCGCGAAGACGGGATGCCAAAGTGGTGAAGTCACTGTCGCTCGAAACCAAACAGAAACAATCAACATCTGTATTTAAATGCAAAATATCCATTGCATCTATTATCAGTTTGGAATCCACGCAGTTTTTTCCTGATGCGTTGCGAGTTTGTGTTACTAGGTGCATACCTTTGTTCTTGCATGTATGTATCCACGCATTGGGCGTAACGGCACCTTTGTCATCAACTGATACATACGCATTTTTTACTATCACTCTGCCGTAACGGGTAAGGCTGTTCATTATGCCATCTGCATATTTGTTAGAGATGTTTTCGGCATCTATTAACAATGCTATCTTGTAGTTACAATTTTCTGTTGTCATTATAAGGATATTATTGTCTGCTTATATATTTGTTCAACTCGTCAACCGAAGAAGAGAAATCAAATACATTGTTTACCAAATAGTACTTGTTCTGGTCGTAACAATATTGGTAAGCATATTTCAAAAATTCGAGTTTTGTTTGTTCAAAATCAAACAATCGTGCAATTTCTGCCAACTGACTTGCTGTCATCAATTCCGATGCAACTATTTGTTTTGCAATAGTAAGTTTAGTCTGCTCGAAATCGGCATTCTCAATTGTATGTTTTGCTTCAATGAAATCAGCATCCGAGCATGGCATTATTACAGGTTCTGCCGGTGCTTGTTCAACAACTATAACTTGTGGCGGTTGGTTCGGATTTTGTGGTGGATTATGATGGTCGTGATGTTCGCCCTGAGGAGGGAACTGTCCCTGTGGAGGAAAGTTTCCTTGTGGAGGGAAGTTTCCCTGCGGAGGATACTGTCCATTAGGATGTTGTGGTGGATAATTGCCCTGTGGTGGATATTGACCGTGAGGAGGCTGTTGACCATGATTTCCGTGCTGGTTGTGATTACCATTTTGCGGATGAGGTGGATAGTTGCCATGTTTCTGATTAAGGTTTATTTGTCCACTCCTTGAATTACAGTTTAGCGAATAGTTGTTGTTTCCATGGTGCAGGCGCATTACAGTTGTCATTTCCGACCTGCGCTTGTTTTCCACTACTATGCGGATATTGTAGTCCCAATCGGCATATAGTCCATCAACTTGTATAAAAGATTCTGGATGATGGTTTTGTTGCTTACCATTTATGTAAACCCAGAAACGTTCGCTTCTTTCACTTTCAAATGTCACCGATGCATTCTGTGCAAACGAATATGCGCTTGTCAATGCAATGAATACGAATAAACAAAACTTTTTCATCTTACTAAATTTTAAAATTTACGATGCTAAAATAGGTGAATTTTTAATTTCCGCAAAATAAAAAAAGACACCCAATTGGATGTCTTTTTGTTTTGAGGTACCTTGCAGAATCGAACTGCAGTACCCAGTTTTGCAGACTGGTGCCTCACCACTCGGCCAAGGTACCTAAGCGGGTGCAAAGGTAGTGCATTTTATTTACCCTGCAAAATTTTTTCCTTGTTTTTTAAAATTTTGGTAATGCAATCCTCGCAAAGACAGTCGAAGTATTTGCCTTTCAAATAGTTGGCTATATTTTCTGGAATAGTGATGCGTGTACACCAGCAGTTTTCGCTTTGCGAACATTCAAATGTCTTGTTGCATTCTGGACAAGTCTTTTGCATAATTATTGAAAATTTGTGTTATCTTCGCCCCCTGAGCTTTCGCTCATTGAGCCTTTTATAATCCGCCCGCTGAGCGTAGTCGAAGCGAAGGGTTCGTAATATTATAGCTTCTATTTTTAGGCAACCCTTCGACAAGCTCAGGGTGCGAAGCATTACTAATCAAAAACAAAAATAGGTTGCCAGTGCCGACAACCTATCGTTTCTTTTTCAGACTGCGATTATTCCTCTGAAATTGCACCAACTGGGCATGCACCTGCGCAAGTACCGCAAGATACGCATTCGCTAGCGTTGATTACATAAGGAGTTCCTTCGCTGATAGCGCCTGTTGGGCATTCGCCAGCGCATGTACCGCAAGATACGCAGTCGTTACTGATTTTATAAGCCATTTCTTTAAAATTTAAATATTAATTAATACTGAAAATTTCGCTGGCAAAGGTAGTTATTTTTTTTCATCCGCGACAAAACATTTTCGCATATTATTCGTTATGGTTTTTGGATTCGCCCAAAACCTCATTATGAATCAAAATACTGCTCACACAATCTATTTTTTGCAGAAAAATTTACTTTGAAATCCTTATTATATTTGGTGCGGTATTTATGTACTGCTGCATGCAATCGCCTATTGACGCACCTATGTAGGTGGGGTCGCAAATATAATACTTCTTGCCGCCCACCATAAAGTAGCAGCCTTTTATGTCATATTCTTCGGACAGGCAAACCGCAGTGGCAATATGGTCTGGATAATCGAGCAACACTACATCAACACCTACCAGTTCTTTTACAAGAATATAAAATAAGATTGACCTGTCCTCGCAGTCGCAGTATGGATAGTAGAACAGCTCATCGCCAAAAAATGGTTTTTCGCATCCAAACTGATCCCAGTCGGACTTGTATTGAAAGGCTGTTTGCACAAAATTTAGCAATAGCGTAACACATCCCATACTATTTCGACCTTTCATCTGCTCCTTTAGTGCCGGATATAGTTTGTCCTTTACCTTTTGGCTAAGCGATGCACCTATGTATCCGCTCCAGTTGTCGGTAACTGGAAACGATGAATAAAAGTCGATAAGGTTTTTGTTGGTTTGCAGGTTTACCTTCAGGTTGGGGTAGCGCCTTGCACCGAAAGTCTTCTCGTCGCTTGGCTGATATTCAAGTTGTGGTTCGTGGGTAATGCTTGTAGATGCTGTTTTTTCACCGCTGAACGAACGATTGAAAACATAATATGTTCCGCTCCCCGAACCATAAATGTCGTAGAATTTTTCCCCCTCTATTTCAATGTACTGGCGACCATATATCTGATTGGTGAACGGCACGAGCAATGCCAGTCTTTCGCCGCAGCGGGCAAGCCTTACCTTGTAGCCCGACTGTACCAGTATGTAGGCTTGCATTATTGTTGCACCATTGCCCTTGCCAAGAAACTTTTCGGCAAGCACCTTTACAAGTTCTATGTAGCCCCAGTCGTTCAGTTCAAGGCGTTCGCGTTCCGAAAGGCATTCGCCAGCAAGCATATCATAACCTTTTTCCGACATTGCCGACCACGCCGCCGAAGCCGACTGCTCGTATGCATCGGCAAGCGATATTTTCATATCGTTGGCGAGGCTCACCTTGCATTTTGTGTTATGGAACATAAATGTGAAGTTAGGAGCTTTCGCCAGAGGAAGTTCTATTGGTCGTTCTGGCATAGGCATTTCGTACCTTGGCAGTTCCACTACCTTTGCTGGCTGCACACGCATTGTTGGGGTGGTGGAGTTCTCTGGTTTTACCGTTGGTTTTGTTGGCTCGGGTGGTTTTGGAGCAGGTACAGCTTTCTGCATATCTGTCTTTTGCCAGGCCTTTTTCATCATTTCGGCATACTCGGCGTTCATTCTTTTGCGACATTCGTCGAATTCCTTATTAACCCTATTGCTGAATGCCGAGAAATTTTCCTGTTGCCGTTTTACATACTCGTCGTAGTCCTGTGCATTTGAAATCAGTGGCAGAAAGACAAATAGTGACATTATTATACCTATTCTTTTCCTCATTTTCTAGTTATTTAAAATATGAGGCTATACGCACTATGGCGTATGCCTCATATTAATTTTGGTTATTCTACTCTCCTGACACAACGGACTTTTAATTCTCTGTCCTTTCTACCAGAGCTATAGTAGGAATCCCCATACTGTGCCCCATTATTAAATGTCTGGTGCCACGAATAATCTTTAGTGCTTTCCGAACTGCTCCAATAACTATAAACATTACCACCGTTTCCTGTTGTTGTGAAATTTCCAATTGCATTATTATTTTCGTATAGCGAATTTAATTCGTTCTTTGAAGGCAAATACCAGCCGTCACCCATATCATTGCAGGCCTTGAATGCCGGATAAGTGCTAAGACTTGCATCAATAGCCTTAATAGTACTCATGTTAGTTGCACCGTCGCTCAAACTTGTTGCATTTGTTGTAACATTTATTGGACCCCATGTTAAATTACCTGCCACATCAGTCAGCGCAACCCAAAGATTACTTCCACTAGGTCCGCAACCAACACATAGTTTTGCAGTTTCTATGTTAATGACTTCGCTGTAAGCACATTGACCTGCCGCATTCTTGGCGTATGCACGTACATAGCAACTGCCAAACGGCAAATTGGATACTTGAGTACTAAAAGAACCCGTAACGGTTCCTGCTACGGTAGCAACAGTAGCATCATAAATCGAAGGTTCGGACATTGTTCCGTAAACAAATCCGCGTTCGGTATATGCAGGGTCTCCAACCGATACTATTGTTGCATTCAATGTTGCAGACACACTGCTACCAATAACTATATTTGTAGCATCCTGTATGGTCAGAGTTGGCAACACCGCGCTAAAATCCATTGACTGCTCGGCTCCGTAGTGAGTTTCACCCCCATTAATTACATACGCACGGATATAATATATCTGTCCCATAACAAGATTACTTACACTTGCCGAATATGCACCTGTTCCGTTGCCTGCGACAATCTTCTTGGTGTTGTCCTCAATATTGGGATTTGAAGTAGTTGCATATACAAATCCTTTTTCTGTATATGTCGGGTCTCCTGCATTGGTAACATTTCCGTTTAATGTTGCAGTTCCATTGGCGATATTTTTGTTTGTCGGCGCCGAGGTTGTAACAACTGCTGGAACAGATGAGAAATCTATGGTTTGCTCGGTGCCATAACGTGCAACACCAGCATTTATTACGTATGCACGAACATAGTAGGTATTCCCCATTTCAAGATTTGTAACAGTAGCCGAATATACGCCGGTTTCGTTTCCTGCTACAATTTTTTTCAAATTGTCATCAACATTAGGATTATGTGATGGTCCATATACAAATCCTTTTTCGGTATATGTCGGGTCTCCGGCATTGGTAACATTTCCGTTTAATGTTGCTGTTCCATTTTCAATGTTTATGTCTGTAGGCGCAGAGGTTGTAACTGCTGCAGGCGTAGCTGTAAAATCAAGAGTTATTTCTTCTCCGTACGCGGGGTTGGAACCTTCATTCTTTGCATACGCCCTTATGTAATAAGTATGTCCAACCTGAAGTTCGGAAACATTAGATGAATATGCTCCAGTGCCACTTCCTGTAACAATCTTCTTTGTATTGTCGTCAACATTGGGATTATGTGTAAAGCCATATACGAATCCTTTCTCGTTGTATGCAGGGTCGCCGGCATTTGTTACATTGCCGTTGAAGGTGGCTGTACCGTTGTTCTTGTTTATGTTAGTAACGGCTTGAGTTGTCACTGCCGGTGCGGAAGACTCGAAGTTGAGCGACTTTTCGGAACCGTAGGCAATTCCACCGCTATTGTGGGCGTATGCGCGTATGTAGTAGGTCGTTCCTATCTGCAATCCCGATACGTTGGCAGAGAATGCACCAGTACCTGTACCCGAAACTACCTTTGTCTGGTCGTCAACCGAGGGGTTGTGGTTTGTTCCGTAGGCAAAGCCACGCTCGGTATATGCAGGGTCGCCAATGGCGTTTATTGCACCATTGAATGTAGCGGAGCCGGCTGCCATATTCCTGTTTGTAACATCGTTGGTCGAAACTTCGGGCAGAATGTAAGCAGGTATAACCGTTACCTGGTTGGTGCTGTATGCAGTTCCCGATGCGTTAATGGCGTAGGCACGAACATAATAGGTGTGTCCGAGTGTAAGTCCTGTGGCAATTGCCGAATAGTCGGTTTCATCGCTCACCGGAGCAGTAAGACGGTGTATGGTGTTTTCGAGCGTCGGCATCGACGATTCGGCATATACAAAACCGCGTTCGGTATATGAAGGATAGCCGGCTTCGGTTACTTTGCCGTTGAATTTTGCCGATGTTGTTGTTACTTCGGTTGCTGGCAGAGTGTTGAGTACGGCAGGAATAGTTCCGTTTACGGCCTTGATTGTGAGTTGCTTGCTTCCGTCGTTAGAAGTTATGCTTACCGTTGTCGTGTTCATTCCGCTCTGCAACAGGCTGCGGTCTATCTTCATGTTGAGCGACTGTGTTGCCCCTGCGTTAAGAGTACCTGACGTCTTGCTTATCTCCTCAATCCATTCGGCAGTCCACGAGATTTCCCACTCGAGGGTTTGTGTGCCGTTGTTGAATATGCTGAACGGTTTCATTCTTACATCGGTTTCCTCGCCAAAGTCTATCTCGCTGATTTCATTTCCTGCATCGTCGGTAACCTTTAGTGCTGGCGGCAGTTTTTCCATCTGTATATCACAATGAGCTGTCTGTCCTGCGCTTACGGTTATCTTGCTGCTTTCTCCGTCGTTGTAGCCGGTCTTTGTTGCAACAAGGGTATATTCACCGAGTTCAATCTCAACAAACTCGAACTGCCCGTCGCTACCTGTTACGGTATTTTTTCCAGACGGCTTCAGCTCTACGCCAGCATTCTTAATCGGTTCGCCTGTAGCCTTGTCGGTTACAATACCGGAAATCGAACCAGTGTATTCCTCTTCTTTATCCTTGCATCCGAACCAGATTGCAGTAGATGCGATAAGTAGCAGTGCTACAATAAGTTGTTTTTTCATTGTTAATAATATTTTTTGTTTAATTTTATAATTTGTATTCTCAAAAAAATTAGTTTATTGTCATCTTTTTAGTAGTTATTTCCAACGAGATATAGCTATAGTTTCAAATTTCTTAACTTTCCAAATATCATTCTCATTTTCCATAATTACTTCAGAAATCATATAGTGTCCTTGCCTATAGTTGTAACAATTACTATTAAGAGGTTTCGGAGCAAGTTGGAGTTTGGATGCAATATTTAGCGGAAACCTCCAATCTTGATTTACAAATTCTTTCATTGTCATTTTATTCAAATGATTGCTAATCTCATTTTGTACTTGATTGGAGTTATCAATTACAAACCTATTATCTATAAACTGGTAAACTTCTGCTTGTAAAGCAGACGGAAGTGAATCTGATATTAAATTTGCAAGTTTTGTATCACTATAACTTTTTATGTTTTCTACTTCTTTTCCAACCACATCATCTTCAAATCTTAAAAAAACATAAAAGTGGTTTTCTGAAATCGGAATAATATATTTAACATCATAATTATTAGTTAAATAATACGCGTATTTTAAATTTCGAGGATGACCATAACTATTTTGAAGATCGTGGGTCATATGGTTCCATATTTGAGATTCATCTTTGTTCTCTATAGAAGTTAAGTATTTAAAGAATGATTGTATATATGGTATTTTTTTTATCTGAGTTTGGTGATATCCATCTATTTTGTTTTCTTGAATTATTTTAGTTTCAGTTTCATGGACAATTATACTTAACAGAAAAGATACTAATATTCCACCAAAAAATGTACACAGTGGAAAAATAATATTTAACCATATATCCTTCTTTGAAAGTTTCATAATATTATTTATTGTTGTTTTTCCATTGTTATTGTCACATCTGTAGTTTCTCCAGCAATGGCATTTACTGATTTCCTGTTGGAGGAATATCCGCTCTTTTGTACAGTAATAGTATATTGTGCTGCATCAAGTTCGGCAAATTCGAAACAGCCATCACTGAGAGTCATGTAGTTGTTGCCGCTTGGAGACAAGTAAACGTTTACATTTTCTATCGGTTGCATAGTATCCGCATCCAGTACCTTTCCCGTTATTGCCGCGTATATGTCGTAGTCGTATCCTGTACATGAACATATAAACACAAGTGGCAATATTACAGCCACAAATATTGCAATTCTTTTTATCTCTTTCATTTCCAATAAGTTTAAAAGTTAATGTTGAGAGCCAAACCGCCACCATCGAATGTCGCGTATGGTGCAATATTTAGGTTTGCATCACCTATCATCACATGTTTTCTGCCCTTGGCTGCAATTCCATCAATGACGTTCCATACATATACTGCTGCTGCACCTGCAATGGCAACGTTGCGTACAGTAAGGCAGATATTTGCATTGTTAACATACCTTTTTTTATCGGCAGTATTGTGAGTAGCGACTGCCTTGCTTGCAAAAGATTTATGCATCAATTCTCCAACAACTATTCCGCCAATCATAACAACTTCGCCAGCTATAAAAGCGACACCTTTACCAGTCGAGCCTTTGTGTATTTGTGCCATACCTGGAACAAAAACCCTCGGAGAAAATTTGTAATCCCTTGTAACTCTTACTTGCTCATAGTCGTATGATGGATTCTTGGCAGTCTGCACAAGAAGATATACCATATAATCTCCATTTGGAAGATATTCTGTATATTCATCTATGATTCTGGCTTTTACTACAAGTGCATTATCTCCGCTAACCGAAATATTTCCATCTTCTATTTTTATATTTGATGTAGCACCGGAAGCCAAGTTTCGTCTTTCAATTACAATTAGAGCCGCTTTCTGCTTACACTCATTTAAATCTCTACCGCTATACGATACAACATCTATGTAAGAATTGGTGCAATCGTGATGGTATCCATAGGTCCACGATGGACGCTCATCGTTTTTTTGAGCAAAAACACTTTGTCCTCCAATAAGAATGAAGAGCAAAGCAATAATTGTTAATGATATAAAATGTTTCATATACAATCTACTTACAACTAACTTATTTACATTTATTAAAGGAATCAAATTCAGGTGTTACATTTGCATATTTCGCTACTTGCCACAGAATATATACTCTTATATCCATTGAACTTTTATCTTCTTCAATGTATTCACATACCTTGTTCATAGGCAAATTCATAGACGTTTCTTTTACATCTACATTTTCTGTAATGTTATTTTCCAATGTCTGAATATCGTCTTTTGTATTTACCTTTACGCCTAGTTTCCAAGAACTTTCCAGTATTGCACGTGCAAAAGCTTTTGCATACGCCTTGTCGTATGTTCGTCCTTCCGCGTATGTAACCCTGTAATAATAGTTTCCAGACTTAGCTTGTGGAAGATTATAAATCCAATATGGTTTTTCGTTAGATTGTCCCCAAACTGAAAGGAACAATCCAACGAAAACAACTAATAAAAATAATTTTTGGTACTTCATATCTTAATATCCTGCATTTTTCTTAGCCTCAAGCATAGCATCCATTCTTTCGTCCATGAACTTTTGGAATTGAGCCGCATTAAAATCAATACCTAATTTCTCGTCTTTAGAAAGAGCTTCCGTTACATTTTTCTTTATTTCAGCCTTAGGTATTTCAATTGCAATATAGTAGTGATATGTTCCCCTATCTGTCATCTTATAATTATCACAAACAGTTCTTGCATCATTCAACATACCTTCGATGACTCCATTAAACATTCGTTCCATTTTGCGTTGCACATCCTCACTGGGAGCAGAGCCTCCATATACATTCAAATATTGTGATGTTACGCCATGTACAAATTCTGGCATTTTTGCTTTAATGCTTGCTTTTGCTGCTTCAAATGCCGCATCCCTTGAATTTTGCTCATTTACATTGTCTCCAACTCCCATTCCACGATAAAAATCTTTATCATCAAATGCAGCCTTGGCACATGGAGCTGATGTAACAGTGACATTTTCAGTTTCCATTTGAGCCTTAATCAATTCTTGTTTGAGTTTTTCATTAGCAATTTGTTTTTTAATCTCTCTTTTAGATTGTCCCATCATTGGACCACACAATAACATTGCAACTATTGCAATACCTAATAACTTAAATACTTTCATTGTCTTAAACTTTTAAAAATTAATAAATACCGCTTACTCCTTTTCCGATTTTCAGCCTGTTGTTCGGGAGTTCCTGAGTGAAGATGTTATTATAATGCCGCACATAAAAAAACGTGGAACTCTGTAAATCTTTAATTCCATTATGCAAGGTCCTAGACTACCCAATCAACCAAAATTAAAGACAAAGTCCACGTTATAACGTGAACGTTAAGCAGCGCTGCTTTCGGTTGACTAATTTGGAATTGTCTAGGTTCCGCATAATCGAAATTTGCGTTTTTAACGTTTTTCCTATTTCAAGATGTACGTATTTTTCTTATATTCTATGTTTGCATAGGCATAAAGTATTTTCAGTTAAGGCGACAAAGGTAAATATTTTAAACATAAAATTATAGTGTTTTACAAAAAAGTTTGATTTGTTTTTTACAAACATCTGATTATCAATACACAACAGCATTCGTCAATTATATTTAATTAATAAGTATAACAGATGCCATTTTTTTCGACTCCAACAAAACATTTTCGCATATTATTCGTTATGGTTTTTGGATTCGGTTTTATGTTGTAATTTTGCCCTCCATTACAAGGATGAAGAGAAATTTTGTAATAAACTTATGCTTCCTTCTCTTCCTCAATATCTTGGTAAAACCTTTCTGGATATTCGGGGTTGAGCGTTCGGTGCAGAACATTGTCGGTGCCGAGGAGTTCGGCATATATTTTTCGCTGCTCAACTTCTCGCTGCTGCTCAACATTATCCTTGACATGGGCATTACCAATTTCAACAACCGCAACATTGCCCAGAACCGCAACCTGCTCGACAAAAGTCTTTCCAACCTGTTGGCACTCAGACTTGTACTGGCTGTGGTTTACATAGCAATATCGTTGATTATAGCTATGTGTCTCGGCTACGAACTGCGCCAGATGAAAATACTTGGCATATTGGTTGTCAACCAGTTCCTGCAGTCGATGACGCTCTACCTGCGTTCCAATGTAAGCGGTATGCAGATGTTCAAGACCGACAGCATGCTCTCTGTGCTCGACCGTCTGCTGATGATAATTTTCTGTAGCATACTGGTCTGGGGACATGTTACCGACACACCTATAAAAATAGAATGGTTCGTTCTTACACAGACGGCCGCATATTTCATTACCGCCCTTGTTGCATTCCTTATCGTCTTCAGCAAGACAAAGCATTTCCGCCTAAACTTCCAGATGAAATATTTCATCGCTTTCATCAAGCAGAGTTTCCCGTATGCGTTGCTCATTCTTCTTATGGCGTTCTACAACCGCATCGATTCGGTTATGCTCGAACGAATGCTTCCCGACGGCAAGGAACAGGCTGGAATCTACGCGCAGGCGTTCCGAATCTTGGAAGCCGCTTCGATGTTCGCCTACCTATTCTCGGTATTGCTGCTGCCGATGTTTGCACGCATGATAAAGCAGAAGCAGAATGTTGAAGGCCTGTGCAAGACGGCTTTCGTTCTTATTTTTGTGCCAGCAATTGCACTTATGAGCGTCTGCCTTTTCTTCAATGGCGACATCATGGGACTTATGTATTTCGAACATGTTGAAACAAGTTCGATAGTGCTGTCTATATTGATGGTGGGCTTCGTAGGAATATGTATTACATACATTTTCGGCACTCTGCTAACCTCAAACGGCAGCTTGAAATACTTGAACATTATGGCTGCCTGTGGAATGGTACTCAACATTATATTGAATTTTGTTCTTATTCCTCACTATGGCGTTGTTGGTGCAGCAATTTCGAGCATGGTCACCCAACTTGCAACAGGACTTTGCCAGTACATCATTGCATTCCGCTTATTCAAATTTAATTTCAATTTGAAATTCACAATCGTGACTACCGTATTTGTAATAATTGCTGTAGCAACTGCATATTTTGCAAATATGATCGATTACAACCGATGGATTGTTCTATGTGGGGTGACTGTAGTTTGCGTGTTGGTGGCCGTTGTACTTCGCGTGCTTGACTTACGCTCGGCAATAGGTATGATAAAGGAAAGTTTGGCTAAGAAGAGGGAGCAGAATTAAATTACTTTCCAAATATCTCCCTCGAAGTTTGCTTCTTGCCAAGGAAATGCTTGAAAACTATACTTCCGCAGTACATTCCAACAATTTCAGATGAGGCTTTGCGAGTTACAGGCAACCTTTTTTGCTTCATTTTTTTCTTGTTCTTTAAAAAAGCGCCGTAGGCGCGGAAAACTGCATGACATTCCTTGAAGTTTCCTTGGAAAATCATTCTCACTGCAGCAATTACATCAAGGAAAAAGCGAACGAACAACACCTTCCCTATCTCTTTGTCGGGAAGGTTCTTAACAACAAGATAAAGGTTATTGCGGAAGTTTAAAAAAGTCTTGAACGGATTTGACTTTGGCAAAGCGCCGCCACCTACATGGTATATTTCGGATTTTGGTTCACAAACTACGCGATAACCAGAATTTTGCACTCTCCAGCACAAGTCAATTTCTTCCTGATGTGCAAAGAAATCATCATCGAAACCGCCAACCTCAAAGAATAACTTTGAGCGTATAAAAAGTGCCGCACCACTTATCCAAAGACAATCTTCGCGTATGTCGTGCTGACCGTTGTCGCTTTCGATGCTTTCAAACAATCTGCCTCTGCAAAACGGATAACCATATTTATCAATGTAGCCGCCAGCCGCACCTGCGTATTCAAACTTTTCGCGATTATTAAAATCGATAAGCTTTGGTCCGCACACTCCTATTGTCGGGTCGCTGTCCATAAGTTCCACAAGCGGTGAAATCCAGTCTTTGCCAACTTCGACATCGGAATTGAGCAGCATAAAGTATTCGGCTTCAATTTCCTTCAGTCCGCGATTGTAACCACCAGCAAAACCATAGTTTTTGTCGAGTTTTACAAGTTGTATCTGCGAGAAGTTTTCGACAAGAAAAGCTAGCGAACCGTCGGTAGAACCATTGTCGATAATGCAGATGCGTGCAAGGTCGGGATTGGTGTTCTCGACAAGCGTATGCAGAAACTGACGGAGAAATTTTTCACCGTTCCAGTTCAATATTACGATTGCTGTACGTGCTGGCATCTATCATTAAAATCAAAGCGCAAAGATAATAAAATAAATTTGTGTCATGACAAATGTACTGTCATAACTTAATATTTTCGTACAATATTGACTTGTATGTAAAATTTTGTGTAAGTTTGCGCGTTATTTCTAACGATGAAACGACTTGTAACTATAGTTATACTCTCAATGATATGTCTTTCTGTATTTTCGCAGAACGGCGGAGAGAAAACATACAAGTTTCTCAACATACCCACTTCATCTAGAATTTCGGCTCTCGGTGGATTCAACATTTCTCATATCGATGGCGATCTTAGTTTTGTTAATGCAAATCCAGCTATGCTTACTGCCGATATGCATAATCAGTTTGTACTAAGTTATACAAATTATGTTTCTGATATTAATCTTGGTTATGCCATTTATGCACGCAATTTTGAAAAAGCAGGGATTTTTTCTGCTGGAATACAATACCTTAACTACGGAAGATTCTATAATACAAACGAATACGGAGAAATTCTTGGCAAATTCAATGCTGCCGACTATGCTATAAACATTTCGTACGCATATCCGCTGAAGAAATTCAATTTCGGCGGTACTTTAAAGACTATAGTTTCCGATTACTTTGAAGCAACTTCGTTTGGTGTGGCTGTTGATTTAGGTGCAACATACAAGGACACAGCATCTCTATTTTCGGCTGGAATGGTTGTTAAAAACCTTGGTTTTCAAATTAAAAGATACACAAAAGGCGTTCGCGAAGGTTTACCTATTGATATACAACTAGGAATTACAAAGAAATTCAAGCATGCTCCTTTTTCACTTTCTCTTACTGCAATCGACCTAGTAAACTGGAGTCTTCGCTACGAAAGCACATTGCGGACTAATTATGATAATGGTGAAGAAAAGCAGGAAAACTTTCTTAACAAACTCGGTCACGCTGGAGATGAACTTATGCGCCACTTTGTAATTGGTGCCGACATAAACATCAAGAATGTATTTTACATTTCACTTGGTTACAACTACCGTCGTCGTGCAGAACTGGCACTTCCAAGCAAAGGTAAGATTGTTGGTTTCTCTGCTGGTTTTGGTTTATGCCTCAAGAAATTCAGTCTGGAATATTCATATTCATCATACCATATTGCTGGGTCTGTGAACTATGTCTCGCTGAAGATAAATTTGGATAATATAATGAAGAAAAACTAAATTGAATAGACATTATTTTTAGGCTCCCTTCTTACATCCCATAATGCAACTATTAGAATTTTATCATTTTCAATCCTATATATTATTTTGTTTAGAAAATTAACTACAATACTTCTATACATTTAAGGAAAATCAACAAGTAATGGTTCTACTTGTCCTAAATATGGATTTGTTTCTAAAAGTTTTGCTGTTTTATAAACTTCTTGAATAAAAAGAATCTTATTCTTTTCACCAAACTTGTCTAAAATATATTCAGCCATTTTCTTTAAAGTATTTTCCGCATTTTCAGACCAAACTACAATCATAATAACTACAATTTTAGTTCTTTGTAACTTGAAAATACTTGTTCTGTAGTCTTAAATTTTCCTTCAGAAATTTGCTTTTCACCTTCTTTAATTATGTTATAAATGTCTTCTTTAGTGTATATATCTTTTTCTACACTTTTAACATAAGATTCTAATTGTCCAGCCAACCACAGCATATTTTCTGCAGATAGAGTGCTATACAAATAATCCCTTAAACTCGTTAATGTTTCTAAACTCATCTAATTAACTTATTAAAAAAGACGATGTAAAAATACAATTATTTCTTCTATTACCAAAAATTAAAAATCCTCCACCAACTTTATCTGCTTCACCTCGCATTCGCAAAGCTGGCCAGACACTGCCTGTACGACTATCTTTCCAGATGGCTTAACATCAACTATGCTACCACTAATTTCGTCCTTTATGCCTTGAATTTTCCAAATTGCTATTTCACCAAATTTGTAAAGGTTCAAAAGATAGTCGAGGCGCAGATCTGCAAAAGGTGTATCCTTTATTTCATTGAGCTTCTTCTCCACCCTTTCCGAAATTTCGGTTACAAATTCATTTATATCATAGGTTTCGCCAGTGATATTTTTCAATGAAATCGGATTTGGCAACCACTTAGGAAATTTCTCCTGGTTAAGGTTAATTCCTACACCTACTATTGATGACTTAACAACATTGCCGTCTAACTTGTTTTCGATAAGTATTCCGCCGAGTTTTTTACCTTCATAATAAATATCATTCGACCACTTGATCTTAGTCTTAATGCCCTTTATTTTCAAAAATTCGTATATGGCCATAGATGTTGCCAGACTGACCTTGAAAATTTCTTCGGTTTTTATTTCGGTAAACAATGCAATACTGAAAAGTGCATTCTTATCATTGTCGCTTACCCAGATGTTCTGTCCCATTCCTTTTCCTTTAGTCTGCGAATGGGTGAATACTGTTGTCGGTTCAGTTATCTCTCCCGATGAAAGTCTTTCGGAAAGGTAAGCATTTGTCGAGTCAATCTCGTTGAGTTCTATATATTTCATAGTTTTAAATCTTTTGTAAAATGTTTAGCAAAGGTAGGGAATAATTGATAATTGACAATGGATAATTGATAATCAATCGCCCCTTCGATGCTTCGACTTTGCTCAGCAACCGAAGCTCAGGGAGCTAAATTCTCTCCGCCCACTGAGCGTAGCCGAAGTGAAGGAAAACAGTAAGTTATTTTTCAAAATTTTTCTTCCGCCTAAATACACATTATCATAATAACAATAAAATATATATTTAATTAAATTTAATTGATGATTATTATTAATACTTGTGAATAGGTTAGTAAATTTATGAAAATTTATCTTGCAAGTTACTTGTAAAATGTTATTTTATTGCAGCGAAAAAAGTGTAAGATATTTATAATTCAGGATTTTTATATCCGCAGAATTTGACATTTTTCATCACCCCCTTATTGGTTAATTTTACCTCTCCGATTGTTCAAATTGAACCATTTTTCTGTTGAAAAAAATGCATCAAAAAATAACAAAAAATCCTTGCTTAAATCCAACTTCCATATAGTCGAATACCTTACAATTCTGCAAGAAATATTTAATATTTTTTATTCACAGAAATAACCTTTTTGAAACCGATTCTGTTAATTTCGATTTATTATTTCAATCAATGACTTACGAAAAAAGCGATTTTTCAATGATTTTTCATTCAGCAAATTAACCGCATTTTTGAAAAAGTTGATAAGTTTGCTTGCATATTTCAAAGAGCGTGGAAGTCAAATTGATAATTGATAATGTACAATGTACAATGAATAATGTACAATTGATAATGGATAATTATTTGCATCATTTCTGCACCCTGAGTCTGTCGAAGGGTTATAATATTATTACTAAAACCTTCACTTCGACAGGCTCAGTGGGCGGTTGATTTTCGTTCTAGTTAAAGAATTTCTTAACCTCGTTGGCAAAGTTCTTCTCAACTTCCTTGCCGTCGCGGGTCTTGGCTAGACCAGCCTTGCCGGTTTCCTTGTAATCGACATTTAGGCGTTCACCAACTTCGCGCATAGTGAGCACAACTTCGTCAGGCGAAACAAACGACTTCACTCCGCTGAGTGCCATAAGTGCCGCGCTAATTGCATGTGACGAGTAAATACCATTACGCTTTACGCAAGGAACTTCCACAAGTCCGGCAATCGGGTCGCAGATAAGTCCAAGCGAGTTCTTTATTGCAATGGTGAAACCTTCAATCATCTGTTCCACATCACCGCCTTCAAGGTAAACCAAGGCTGCTGCCGCCATTGCCGCTGCCGAACCAATTTCGGCCTGACATCCATAGTCAGCTCCAGCAGTTGAAACATCGCCGAAAAGTATCATTCCAAAGAAACCGGCAATCATCAGCGATTCCAGTATCTTGTCTTCTTCCGGTTTGTGAATTTCGTTGTAAGCTTTCAGAACGCCTGGCAAAATACCGCACGAGCCAGCGGTAGGACAGGCTATGATAACACCCGACTTTGCATTTATCTCGTTTACGGCCACTGCGTATGCAACTGCCTTTCCGTAAATATTGTCGAAAATCTTGTTGCCTTCGCGATACTTGTTGATATTCTTCGAATCTTTGCCGGTAAGTTTCAATAAGGTGAGTTCGTTGCTTCTGATACCATCGTCAACCGACTTCTGCATAATGTTCCAGTAGCTGCGCATCTTATCGTAAACCTGCTTGCGGTCGGTATTCTGCAACTGTCTTTCGATGTCAAGAATCAAATCAATCAAGTTTATCTTTTCCTCGTTTACATATTCAATAAGTTCCTCGAAAGTGTGGAATGGCATCATTGGAAGTTCAGTAGCCGAATTTTCGTTGTAAATTTTGGCAATTTTCGGCAGATTTGCGTTCTTTTCGTTGATTTTTTCAATTTTTCCACCATTCAGGACAGTATCAATCTTGCCGTCGAGTGCAAAATCGAGCATTCCGTCGTAGAATCTTATCTCAACATTTCCAGCACCGATTGAAAAACCTGTTACACAATGTGTTCCCTTGTTGGTCTTGAAGATGACTTCGGCAATGTTGGCATTCTTCTGGTCGGCGTACCTTGCATCGTCGTCGGCAGAACCTTTCTTGTATCCGTTGAACTTTGCGGTGCAGTTTGCAAACTTGATTCCGTTCTTGCTCAACGATTGCGGGTCTCCGGCTTCAATCATACGCGGGTCGTCGGTAACATAACCGCAAAGTCCGCCGCCGAGAGCCGATGGAGTCTTGTGGCCAACGCCAGTGTCGCGGAACGAACCGATAAGTTTAACTTCTACGGTTTCAATAGTTTCGCCCGACTGTTCAACAGCGCAGATAATGTTTCGTGCAATCTGTCCGATGCGGTTTGCGCCAGCGGTGTGCGAGCTCGACGGACCGACCATAGCAGGACCAACAAGGTCGAAAATACTCATCGGCTTTATGTAGCACTGTATGTAGCGTTCGAAGTCGTCGCCTATCGAGTCAATTTCTTCCTTCGGAAGCAGCGAACTTATTTCGATGGCTATTTCGTAGTAAACATCAATTTTCTTGTCCGACTTCTTAACCTGCCACAATTCCATGTAGTCGCAGTTGAGTTCGTGGCGTTCGATGGTTTCAAAAATGTTTGAAATCAAAGTGTTGTGCGAAATATTTACGCATTTCAGCAACAAAGTTGTTTTTTTCTTTGCCTCGTCAACCTTGCATCCGAAATCGACGTACTTTGTAATCTTGTTGTTCTTGTCGATGAATATTTTTCTAAAATCCTCAGTATTTGGGATGTTGAACTCGTTTCTGCGTGAACTGAACTCAAGGTCTTCGTAGAACGAAGCAAGTATAAAATCGTGTTCCTTGCTTGGGAAAACCCTGTACATCAGCACATTGTTCTTTGTACCGGATACGACTTTCAGAATTTTGTTTTTCAGGCGCTTGAGGTCGAAGTTGTAGAAAACGAACTCCTCGATGTCGCCTTTCTGCTTGAATATCTTTGTGTGGTTGTCTGGGTCGATTATCTTGTTAATGTACATTTCGTGTTCTGCGAAATCTTCCTTGTCCATTACCTCGAAGTAAATTTCGGGCATCAGTTCCTTTAAGCTTTTCATTGTCGTAAATTTTATTTTTGTGCAAAACTACATTCTGCACGGCAAAATACATAAAAATCTTATGCTATTTTTTCAACATTTGGATTAACAAAGGGAGGCTGACAGTCTAAAAGCAGAAAAGTCTTAAAGTCTAAAGTATTATCCAAATAAATCGGAATGTGTTCCTGTTCCTGTGAATAATAAAAGTAGTTCTGTATCGTTTTGTTCCCAAATAAGCAACCAATCACCTTTTAAATGACATTCCCAACATCCTTCATAGTCACCTGATAATTTATGTGGGCGATAGTTTTCTGGCAATTTACCATCGGCTTCAAGAATACGGATAGCTTTTTTAAGTAATTCCATATCATATCCGCGTTTACGACACTTTTCAGTATCCTTGCGGAAAGTTTTAGTTATTCTAATTTCGTACATAAGACTAAATGCCTAAAGATTCGAACATTTCTTCAGACGAAGAAAATTTTTCTATGCGTCCAGCCAATTTGTCTTCTTGCGAACTCAAATAACTACTTTTTTCTTTGGCAGATACTTTATGCATTAAGATTCCCAATGCATTAAGATATTCTATCAATGCTTTTCCACTAGTAGTGCGTTCATTCAATGTGATAGTATATGTTGCCATAATTTTTAAATTAGTATTCATTTGCAAAGATACAATTTTTCTCAATTTCATAAAAATGTACTAAGAAAATTTGTGTTCACACATATTTCTTGCGGCTCAACTACCCCATATTTTTCACAATTTGCGGCTCACGATGAAATAAAAAATGCCTGATTCAATAATTTTTGAGCCGTAAAGCACTCATTGAAAATTTTTGCGTATATACGCAATTTTTGTCAATAGAAAATTGTATTTAATTGAATATAAATTAATTATAATAAAAAAAGGAATGCATTTTAATTAAACACATTCCTTTTTCGTGTAATAAATTCTCTTATTCCTTTATGAATTTACTTTCGAGAATTCCTTTTTCAGTATTTATGAGCACAATGTATATTCCTGCTTCAAATGATGATACATTAATGCTAGCAGATGTATCATAAATATTGCTATGTGTTACAAGTCTTCCAAGTCCATCATAAATGGATACTTCTGTAATTTCAACATCTCCATTAACATTTATGAAATCATCAGTTGGATTAGGATACATCTTTATTGAGCCTATAAATTCATTTTCTACTGCTGCACCATTTGGACCATAAACAGTATAGAATCCCCAAGCTACACATCCTGAATTGTTAATTTCTTCGACTAATACCGAATATGCACCAACTGCAAGATTTGTAATTGTCTGCGTCTCTTCTCCATTGTTCCAAGTGTAACTATATGGCGGATTGCCACCAGTGACATTAGCTGTTGCTGAGCCTGTACCAGAGAATATTGAATTGCTATTTGAATTTGTTCCAGTAACATTTACAGATATATTGCACCCAGCTGGATTTACAGTGTATTTGCCCACCTTTTGACAAGCATTTCCATCGGTAACCGTAACAAAATATGTTGCTGGTGGTAAATTGTTTATTGTTTGAGTTGTGGCAAGATTGTTCCAAATGTAAGTGTATGGCGAAGTTCCTCCATTTGGAGTAGCTGTAGCAGTACCGTCCATTGCACCTATAGATGTTTCATTGGTTCCTGTCACATTTACTGAAAAGCCGTCGCATGAAGGCATATTAAAAACTATTCCGTCGATATAGAATTCGCTACCTGCAACGGGTGAAGGTATGCCAAGTTGCGATGGAGAAGGAAATCCGGGAAACATAGCGGAATAGTCTGGGACAGAACCAACGCTTGATGTAATCAGGATATTGATTGTATCGGGTGCAAGCGGTGATGAGTACGCAAAAGGAATGTTCATTTGTGTCCATTCATCTACAGTATTGCTAACCTCGAAATAGCATTCCCCAATTGTATCGGTTTGATTTGTAGAATTGTTGTACCTAGTAAGTTGAATGTGAAAGCATGCAGCATCGTTGCCCATTGGTTTTGCTTTGTAAATGAAATCAACAGAAACTGGTCGCTTATTGTAAGGAACACCTTCGCCATATTCTCCAAGTTGTATGAAACCGCCAACTGGATTTGGAAAAGGTAGTGAAATTCCACCAAAACCCATAAATCCTCCAATTTGGAAATTAGGACATTCTGGGCAACTGCCTGTTACAAGTTTAAGTGAAGCGGACCCTTCGCCAGGATTTGTTGTTTCTTTGAATGCTGTCTGTACACCACCACCATCTGTTGAAAGTTCATTTGAAGTTGTCCAGTTTGATGGCTCTGTTCCATTCCAACTCTCAAAGTTCAGATTGGTTATCTCTGTTTGTGCATTTGCGTTGAGAGCAAATAAGATACCTAATAAAAAACTCATTTTGTAAATTGCTTTTTTGTAAAAAATACAAATTTTCATTTTTGTATCCCTAATCCGTGTCGGGCGCAACCTCTTTCGCCCACCAGTACCAAATGGACAATTTTACATAATAGAAGCGTGGCACTGATATACCACTTCTTTTAGTAGAGGTTGTGAGAATTACCTGTGGGAAAGATGTAGATATAACAATCCACGCTATAGCGCGAATTATTACACTATCTTGTCCCTGATAGAAGTTTCTCACATTTCTACTAACAAGACGAGCATAACGCTTCGTTAATCAATATGTACGGCTTGGTTATTCACCAAACCAACGGCAAATGTATGGAATAAAAAGGATATGGCAAAAAAAATTTTTATCATTATGATTACTGCTCTTTCATATTTCCAAAAACCTTACTTTTGCAAAAAAAATTTTTTTGTATGGACGCAACGGAAAGAAAACAGATTATCGACCTTATTAAGAACGAGGTAGTTCCTGCAATCGGTTGTACCGAACCTGTAGCAGTGGCATTGGCTGTGGCAAAAGCTAAGGAAACACTTGGCACAATTCCCGAAAAGATTGAGGTTTTGTTGAGCGACAATGTGCTGAAAAATGCAATGGGCGTTGGAATCCCCGGTACTGGAATGATTGGTCTGCCTATTTCTATTGCGCTAGGTGCCTTGGTTGGAAAGTCGGAATACGGACTCGAGGTTCTGAAAGATGTGAACGCCGACGCAATTGCCGATGGCAAACGGATGATTGACGAAAAGCGCATCAGCATAAAGCGTAAGACCGGAATTACCGAAAAACTCTACATCGAGGCAATTTGCTGTGCTGGAAACGATTCGGCCAAGGCTATAATCGCTTGCGGACATACAAATTTCATTCACATTTCGCGCAACGATGAGGTAATTTTCGAAAAGAAAATTGCCTCTTCTGAATGCAAGGATTCGGAATGCTGCCATCTCAGTATGCGTAAGGTTTACGATTTTGCAACGACTGCACCTATCGACGAGATTTCTTTCATCCTCGAGGCTGGCAAGATGAACATGTCGATTGCAGAGGAATCGTTCAATAATAATTTTGGTCATACCTTGGGCAAAATGTTGCACGGACATCAGCACGATGCACTTTTCGGCAACGGCATTTTCAAGGATATAGTTTCATACACTTCTGCTGCCTGCGATGCTCGTATGGCTGGCTGTCCGAGTCCGGTAATGAGCAACTCCGGCAGTGGAAACCAAGGCATTGCTACCACAGTTCCTGTGTGCATTTATGCCCGCGATACTCAACAACCAGAGGAAAAACTTATCCGTGCCTTGATACTCAGTAACTTGACATCAATCTACATTAAGCAGAGCCTTGGCCGTCTGTCGGCTTTGTGCGGCTGTGTGGTTGCATCTACTGGTTCCAGCTGTGGCATAACCTACCTGATGGGTGGAACCTACGAGCAGATTTGCTATTCTGTAAAAAATATGATTGCCAACATTACCGGAATGATTTGCGATGGTGCCAAGCCGAGCTGTTCGTTGAAGATTGCCACTGGAATTTCGTCGGCTGCTTTTTCGTCGATGCTGGCTATGGAAAACCATTGTGTTTCGTGCGTCGAAGGAATTATCGACAACGATGTTGACGACTGCATCCGCAACCTTACTCTCATCGGCACAAGCGGCATGAACGAAACCGACCATTATGTATTGGACATAATGACTTCGAAGAAGTAGAAATTTATATCCTGTTTTTCGAATCAATAATTATTGTCACTGGACCGTCGTTCAGAAGTTCAATTTTCATGTCAGCACCGAATATGCCAGTAGCTGATGGTTTGCCTGTGAGTTTATCGGTAGTTTCGATGAATTTTTTGTAAAGTGGTTCTGAAATTTCTGGTCTAGCTGCGTCGATGTACGATGGACGGTTGCCTTTCTTTGTGCGAGCATGCAGGGTGAATTGGCTTATAATCATAATTTCACAGTTTATTTCCAGGCAAGATCTGTTCATAACTCCATCATCATCGTTGAAAATGCGCAGATTCACCATTTTGTTTGTGAGCCATTCGATGTCTTCTTCATTATCATCATTTGTAATGCCTACAAAAACAAGCATCCCCTGCCCTATCTTTGATATTTCTTTACCATCGACTGTACACTTCGAATGTTTCACTCTTTGTATTAAAATTTTCATATTTTTGAGTAGTTATTATTCTGATTTATAGTGTTTTATGATGTGTTTCATGTGAAACATTTTCCCTAGACTAAACGAAGTTGAGACCGTAGTTATTGTTTTGAATATTTATAGTATTAATTATCAGTATTTTATATGTTGTTTCATGTGAAACATTGTTTATACAAATAAATCTGTCATCTCGAACTTGTCTCCATTGAACAAACCTTTGTCACTAAGTTTTAGACTTGGGATGACAAGCAGTGCCATAAACGAAAGTGTCATAAATGGTGACTGAAGTCGGCAGCCGTTGCTCTTTACGATATGGTTGAGACGACCGTAGATCTCCCCTATTCGTTCGCAACTTTGTTGTGTCATAAGTCCGGCAAATTCGAGTGGTAAGGTGTAGTAGTCGGTTCCTTTTACATAACATAGTCCGCCCTTGTTGTCCACGATTTCGTTTATTGCCTTTGTGATGTCTTCGTCTGATGTTCCAACTGCAATAATGTTGTGACTGTCGTGTGCAACCGATGTGGCAATTGCTCCTGCCCTAAGTCCAAATCCGCGAATGAAACCAATCTGTGGTTTTGCCTCTTTGGTGTATCTGCTCATGACAACAATTTTCAGTATGTCATTGTCGATGTCGGAGACAACATTGTTGTTTTCAATTTTTGCCTTTTCTATGATGCAGTTTGTGAGCAGTTCGTTTTCGATAATTTCGATAACCTTAATTTTTTTTGATTTTGGTTCAATGCGCAAATCACTTTCCGAAATTCTTTGGGCCTCGAAATTATTTATCGGCTTAATCTGTTTTGTGCTGAACAAAATACGTCCATCAGAATATACTGTATTGCCATTGATGATTGTTTCAAGAATATTGAACTTTTTTAGGTCGTCAACAATTATCATGTCGGCATAGTCGTTTTCGCGAAGTAGTCCGATTGGCAGGTTGTAATGTTTGACTGGATTAACACAAGCGGCATTTAGCAAGTCGAAGATGTCAATTCCGTTCTTAATACCCATTTTCAATATTTTGTTAATGTGTCCAAATTTTGTAAGGTCATCGGGGTGTGAATCATCCGTCGAAAGCATTACCATTTTGTTGAATTTGGAAATTAGGGGGTATAATGCTTCAAAATTCTTGGCTGCCGAACCTTCACGGATGAGAATATTCATGCCAAGATTTATTTTTTCGATTGCTTCGTCAATGTCTCCGCTTTCATGATCGGTGGTTATTCCGGCGGCTATGTATTTTTTAAGATTGTCGCCTGTTACATGTGGAGCGTGTCCGTCAATAACAGCACCATGCTTTTTAGCTATCTCGATTTTTGCCAAAACCTCTTGGTCATCGAAAATTACTCCAGGATAATTCATCATTTCACCAAGCACTTTCAAGTTGTATTTAGTGAAAATCTTGTCAATTTTTTCGGCATCGAGAGTAGCACCAGATGTCTCAAAAGTAGTTGCTGGAACACAAGATGGAACACAGTAGAATGTCTTCAAAGGTGCTGATTCTGAGTTTTTTATCATAAAATCAATACCTTTTTCTCCAAGCACATTAGCAATTTCGTGTGGATCGGTGACAACACCAATAGTACCGTTCTTGACTGCAACCTTGGCAAATTCGCTTGGTATCATCATTGTGCTTTCGATGTGAATGTGCGAATCAATCATACCTGGTAAAATATAGACATCGCTTGTCGTTTCCTTTGGAGCGATTTTTACAATCCTATCATTCTCGATTGTGATTTCACCCTTGAATATTTTTCTGTTGAGAACATCTACAATATTACCTTCTATTTTTCTCATAATCTTATTGTTATAATTGTTTCACATGAAACATTTATTGTTAATTTTATATAAGTGCCATCCCTTCGACAAACTCAGTGAGCGATAATTTATCTTCCCATTAACACTAATAGTACACTTATGTCAGATGGTGAAACACCGCTAATTCGAGATGCCTGACCAATTGTGTGCGGATTAATTTTCATTAGTTTCTGCCTTGCTTCGGTAGAGAGAGAATTCACTTCCGCATAGTTAATCTTGCCTTCGATGACAATATTTTCAAGTCGCTTCAATTTGTCAGCAATGAGTTTTTCACGCTCAATGTAGCCTGAGTATTTCAGCAGAATTTCTGCTGCATCAATTATCTCGTCCTTCTTGTCGCCAAAGCCACAAACAAGCGAGTCAAGTTCATTATCAAAACGACATAAATCCTTGATTTTCACTTGTGGACGAGTGATAATATTGTTCATTTTTATGCTTTGTTTTAACTCTGAACTTCCTAATTCTGAGAGCATTGAGTTGATTGTTTCTGGTTTGCAGCTCTGGTTGTTGCAGAAATCGATAAGCTGGTCACGCTTTGCAATCTTGTCTTCATAAACTCTCAGTCGTTCGTCAGTTGCAAGACCAATATTGTGTGAAAGTTCAGTGAGCCTAACATCGCAGTTATCTTGGCGAAGAAGTATGCGGAATTCGGCACGCGAAGTGAACATTCTGTATGGTTCGTCAACTCCCTTAGTGATGAGGTCATCGATGAGAACACCAATGTAGGCCTGGTCGCGGTTGAGTGTGAATTCTGGTTTATCGTTGATTTTCAGATGTGCGTTTATACCAGCGATAATGCCCTGTCCTGCAGCTTCTTCGTAGCCGGTTGTACCATTGATTTGTCCTGCAAAATACAGATTTTCAATGAGTTTTGTTTCCAAAGTGGCTTTAAGTTGGGTAGGGTGGAAGAAGTCGTACTCGATAGCATAGCCAGGACGGAAAATCTTTGCATTTTCGAGACCTTTAATTTTACGCAATGCTTCGTACTGGACATCTATCGGCAATGAAGATGAGAATCCGTTGAGGTAGAATTCTACTGATGTTTCTCCCTCTGGCTCAAGGAAAAGTTGATGTTTATTCTTGTCGGGGAAAGTTACCAGTTTTGTCTCAATGCTCGGGCAGTAGCGCGGACCTATACTTTTGATGGTGCCATCGTAGAGAGGGGAGTCCTTAAGTCCTTTGCGCAGAGTGTCGTGAACTTCTTCGCTGGTGTAAGTTATGTAGCAGCTTCGCTGTTTTAGAAAATGCTGGTTGTAGTTGTGCAAATAGGAGAACGGAATTATAGTTTCATCGCCACTTTGTTCTTGTAAATCAGTGAAGTTAATGGTACGACCATCGATTCTTACTGGTGTGCCAGTCTTCATGCGGTCGTAGGTGAAACCAAGTTCGGCAAGACTTTGTGTGAGACCAACAGCAGCAGGTTCCGAAATTCGACCGCCTTCGAAATGGCTATGTCCAATGTGCATCAGTCCGTTAAGGAAGGTGCCGGTGGTAAGAATCACTGCTTTTGCGTAAACTTTTATGCCGAGGTAAGTTTCGATTCCGCAGACGCGATTGTTTTCTACAAGTACCTTATTTACAGTATCTTGTAAGAAAGAAACATTCTTTATTGCTTCGAGTTGGCTACGCCATTCGGCACTGAAAACCATTCGGTCGCATTGTGCGCGGGGGCTCCACATTGCTGGGCCTTTCGACATATTGAGCATGCGGAACTGTATCATTGCCTTGTCGGTAACGATTCCAGAAAGTCCGCCAAGTGCATCTATATCCCTGACAATCTGACCTTTGGCAACTCCACCCATAGCTGGGTTACACGACATCTGTGCGATTTTGTTCATGTCGATTGTCACGAGCAGCACTTTGCTTCCCATATTAGCCGCCGCCGCCGCCGCTTCGCAGCCTGCGTGTCCAGCGCCTACTACTATAACATCGTAATTTTCAGCCATTTATTTTGTATTTATATTTGTATATGCAACGGGCGGTGCCCGATGTTGGATGCTTTTGCCCTTTCAGGACGGATATTATTACTTGGCGGCCGGAAGGGCCAATGTGCATGCATCTTGAGGCAAAGCCTCTAGCTGATGTGCGTGTACATCCGCGCCCTGAAGGGGCAAAAGCGGTAGTTTCAGTCGGTAAATACATATTTTTCATCATATTCAACATTGTAGAGTTTAAGGAATTGTATGTATTCGGTCTGAAAAGTCTTTTTTGCGTGATGTTGCTTTTGGTTCTGCACATATCGAATTGTTTTGTCAACTACGGATTGACTTATAGAGAATACTCCATATCCTCCTTGCCATGCAAAATTCTTATATTTAGGCGAGAGCGTTTTTATCCATCTGCTACTGTTACGTTTCATTTCTTCGACTAGGTGTGCGACATTCTCATTTCGTGATAGCAAGCAGACTGCGTGTATATGGTTAGCAACACCACCAACTTGAAGTGTTTGACAGCCTGTTGTATTGATTAGTTCTCCTATGTAGCTGTGGACACGCTCCCAATGTTCTTCATCGATTGTTGGGCTGGTACACTTCACATGGAAGACAATGTGCAGGTATATTTTGGAAAGTGATTGTGCCATAAATTATATGCTTAAAAAAGAATTGTTAAATGACGAAAGATTATGCTTTTGCCCTTTCAGGGCGGGAGAGGATGTGTTGTGCGAACAATGGGCGTTGCCCAATGTTAGGTGTGGTTTTGCCCCTTCGGGGCGAGAATTATGAGTGTTGTTCTTTAAGGTGAAAAAATTGCACCTTAGAAAGTCATATTCTTCTTTTGTCAATTCAAACATAAAATCATCAGGAAAACGCTCAATATTCATTCTCACAGCTCTTTTCAAGTTTTTGGTTTCAACACCGTATAGTTCCGCCAAATCACTGTCTATCATTATGCGACGTCCACGCACTTCATAAATGCGTGATTTGATAACTTCTGTGCTAACAACATTATTATCGAATTCCATATCTTTACTTTAAATTGAACCTATATGTTTTATTATCAGTTGTTTAATGTCTATTACAATTTATCTCATTCAAATCGTCAAATGTAGTGAATAATGTTGGGATGTTGATAATTAAGTTTTTAACGCGGGAGTGTTAATTGGGACGAAAGATCTCACAGGCTTGCTAGCTGACAGTTTTTTTTATTATACATAATTTTTATAACTTTGTTTCGACTTTTTAAATTAATCAAAAAAATATCAAACCTACGACAAGTTTTGGCGTATATAGAATGTAGCTTTGGTGCAATAATAGATGTAAATATTAAAATATTAGAAAGATGGCAAAAGAAAGGTTTTAGAATCAGAAAATCAAATATATTGTCGAATTTATAAATGAAAAATAACATATTAGTTTTGTAGATATTAATGATTAAATAAAAATTAATTTAAAATAGTTATAATATGAATATTAAAGAATTAATTCCATTTTTGGAAGAAAAAAAGGCACTAGTTAAAATTCATTGTGCAAGAGGCAGCGAAGATGAATATGCTCCTAAAAAAGAATTTCTTAACGGAAAATTTAAAGAATGGCAGGAAGAACAAACCAAAAAGAATTTTGAAAGGCAGTATATTCTTTCTCTTATTTTTTGGGGCAAAGACGAATGGTTATTTGCTGGTATTTACGAAAGTCTTAACGTAAAGAAAAATGATAAAGGACGTTATATATACGAAACAAAACTTCTTGATGTTGCTAACGAGTTTATAGGAAGAGCAATTTTTGTATTTAAAAATAAAAATAAGTTCAGATGTTCATATCCGTGTTTAGAGAATTATATTGACAATATTAATTTGCTTGAAATCACAAGAGAGACGGCAAAACAAATATTTCCAGGATATGATAAAGTAAATGTATCATGGAAAGATTTGGCAAATTGTATAGAATCCGATTCATGGAAAACTGCTTTGGAAAATCAGAAAGGTGTTTATTTAATAACTGATATTTCAAATGGCAAAAAATATGTTGGTTCTGCATCTGGAAAAAATATGATACTCGGAAGATGGAGAAGTTATATACAAAATGGTCATGGTGGAAACACTGAACTTAAAACATTTAATTTCAACTATATAAAAGATAACTTTAGATATTCGATTCTTGATATTTTTAAATATAAAACAGATGATGATACAATATTGAAAAGGGAATCATGGTGGAAAGAAGTTCTTATGACAAGAGAATTTGGATATAATAAAAACTAAATATTGCCAATGTACACCTACAAAATAACCTGTCCCTATTGCTCTCACAAGTTTGAATGGCACGACGGCAAAGTTGGTGACAAGATTTATCTGCACTGCGATATTTGTGGCAAGGAGTTGCTGTATCCCGATGATGAAGAATCGCTTTTTCCCGAATATCCTTCGTGCGAATGTGGCGGTTGGTTCGATAAAGCAGAGTACTGGGTTCCATTTGTCTGTCCTAAATGCAAGGAGGAAATAGAACCGCGTATGGTTCGGAATACAACTGAGGTGGTGAAAAGTGAGGATGAATGAAAATACGGCTTGCATCTCATTGCGTTCTTTTTCTCGGAATTTTTTACCTTTGCAAAAACAAAATTTTTAAACCTTGAAAAAGACATTTATACTTGCAACTGCTTTTTTGTTTGCTACAGCATCGTGTTTTGCACAGGTAAAGCCTATGAAAATCACAAAGAACGCAAACCTATTCCATTACGAGGTATATGATTACGGTGCGTCAATTGACACATCAGTTATGGAAATCGTTCTTCAAAAGTCTGTATATCTTATAGTTTCGGAGGAGAAGGAGGGCAATATGGTTCCAGGCTATGCCCACGAGTCAACATTTGTAAATCTAGAGACCGATAGTACTTATGCACGGGCAACTTTCTCGGCTAGCGAATGCTACGAGGTGGCTACGAAGTTCAGTCGCACCGACATTGATTATGACACTACACAAACAAATGGCCTTACCTGCTATACCTGCAACATCAACAGCAACAAGCTGGAATTCTTTGTGCAGGATTATCCGTACGACTTGAACCCAGTGCCATATTACGGACGTTTCAAGGGTGTGGTTGTGGCGTTCCGTCGTAACGGGCAGACATATTTGCAGTTGACGAATACCTCGTTTGATAAAAATGCACCGAAAAATATTTCCGAAAGCGGTAATTACAAGCGTGTTACTGGTAGAGAATTGTCGCAAATAAAGAAAGACAAGCTGATAATTACGACACGCGTTTTCGATGATGTTCAGTTGAGCTGGGGAAAGAAAAACGATCACATTGCTGGTGATTATCGAGCAAATACGCCTTTCGACAGCGTGTTACATTATGCCGGTGGAACGCTTGCGCTGAAGCGCATCAATTTGCCCAAACTGCCAAGCCACTACCAGACTTTCATCGAGTTGCACCAGCATAGCAATGGTGATGCTTACGACCGTACAGGTTCCGTGTTTGTAATCCCTGGCGCAAGTCAGCACCCTTGTCCCAACTTTTTCGATGGCATAAACAACCATCCCGATTCGTTGCCGATATTCGTAGGCAAGGACGGTCAAACATATCAGGGAATAATGCCAGGAATAAGCAGTTTGGAACAGTATAAAATTTCATCGATGGTTTACAATCCGCCAGTCGAACTGATGCGTTTCTTCACGCCTTTCGGGGTTGGGCATTTCAACGACCGCGTACAAATAGATGGTCTTGAATGGGCTGACGAAACTTATTACAAGCAGGATGTTACGGACATTGCTTCGCTGCTTCGCGGTGAGGTGTGGATTGGCGTATGGATTGGCAACTACGATGGTGGCGGCCATAAGGTTACGCTCGATTTGAAGTCATATCCCGAAAGTGAACTTTGGGAAGATGAGGCGGATGGCAGTAGATGCATACCGTTGTTCAACACTTGTAATGTGCTTGAAATGGCAGGGCAGAACTACGGAAAGCTTTTCGCTACCGACAGCCTTACTGTAGATGTTTATATTCCCGAAGCAAAGAAAGTACATCTGCGTTATATCAGCACCGGGCACGGCGGTTGGGAAGGTGGCGACGAATTCAATCCCAAGCCAAACACTATCTTAATAGACGGAAAACCAGCATATTCGCACACGCCTTGGCGTGAAGATTGCGGTTGCTATCGCAGGTTTAATCCAGTGAGTGGAAATTTCTGGAACGGACTTTCGAGCAGCGACTATTCGCGAAGCGGCTGGTGTCCGGGAACTGCCACTCAACCTATTTATTTCGATCTTAGCCATTTGTCGGCAGGAAAGCATACGATTACAGTTGCCATACCGATGGGTGAACCTCAGGCAGGCAGTTTTAGTCATTGGGCGGTAAGCGGAGTATTGGTTGTGGAGTAGAAAGTTTTTAAAGCTTATATTCCATTTTGGTATATTCAGATCCGAAGGCCGCAATATTTTCAATGGGATAAAAACCGAGTTGAGCATAATATTCTTGCAAGCGATGGTGTGACTTTTCTACTAAAATGGTAAAATGTTTATAACCAAGTATTTTGCCATTTTCAATTGCTTTTTTCATCAGCAAATGTCCGATGCCTTTCCCTCTGAATTTTGCTTTAATTGCCATGCAGTCGAGGTAATATTCACCAGGTCCTGTTTCCATTGGATTATTGCGCAGGTCTAGACCGCTTTCTTCGTATAGAATGTCGAATGTGCGTTTTCGCAAAGAAGCATAATTGTCTCCACAATAGGATATTAGACATCCTACAGCATCTCCGTTTACTTCTGCAATAAGGCTATTTTTACAACTATATAACCGAGTATTATCAAGAGTGGCATCTTTCAGATTTTGAAAAGACTTTTCCATATTGGTTGGAATAGAAGCATCTATGTCGAGGATTTCCATAGCAGCCAATACGCATTTAGCCACAATTTTTGCATCTTTTTCTGTAGCTTGTCTGATGGTTATGTCATTCATGATTTTAGTTTGATTCTTCCAAATTTTGGGCTTCCTCTGCTGCAATTGACTCATTTTCTTTCCGTTTTGTTGATAATATTTCGAGCCATCCGAGAGCAAAGAACGGAATAAGTGGAATTTTAAATCTTACCAAAGCGCCAAAGTTAGAGGTTGAAATACCAATACCAAGCGCTAGAACTACAGAAAACAGAAAACACATGCTTACAAATGGATTGCCAAGAATTTGTTTTATAGAGTATTTTATTCCAGCCTTGAAGAATACAAATAATGAGAGAATTAGCAGTGCAGTGTTTTCAAGTCCAGACAAAAGCATTACGGCGCTATCACTTTCAAAAATGAATGGTCGATACAGTCCAGCAATTATAGCTTTGGGTCCCATGATTATTAAACTTCCCAAAGAGCCATCAAAGTCACCAATGTCGAAAGCATGTCCCTCGTAGTATTCTTGCTTTAAGTCCTGCTGTGTTACACTAGCTTGTCCTAACATTGAATCTACATCGCTAAACTTACCGCCAACGCTTTCACCAACAAACCTAAGTGCATACATTCCACCAAGTGCTACTACAAGTATTAGTATTGGTGCGATAACAAATTTGAAAAATGTGCTTTTTACTCGTTTCAAATAACCGCTTCCAAGCCATACCATACATCCGGCAATTGATGCATAAAGTATGTAAACTTTCAGTTCCATAATGATGTAAGCACTTAAAACAAGTCCAAGAATAGTAGAAATCCGTATTTTCCTGTCAAAGAAAATCTTTGCAAAGCACATTATCAAAACAAGGTTGAATGTGAAAGTAAAACTATCTTTCATAAGTGCCGAACTCCAAAATCCAACGGATGGAATGAGCATTATGCATATGAAAGCTGCTTTGTCGCTACAATTTATTTTTGTGCGTATGTATTGGAAAAATTTCCAATTTAACAGGTAGAGAAAAAGCGAAAGGCAAATGTTTACAGTATAGTAGTTATCTCCGCCAATGATTGCAAATGGAGATAGGAATCTATGAACGGCATATCTGGATGGGTCACGTAGTACAGGGTAGTAAGCAAGTCCAGGGGCAAGAGTTTGTATGTTGTTGCCATCTATTGTATCGAACATTATTCTGAAGTAGGAAGTTGGGTCTTGAAATAAGACTTGTCCCAATCTTTGGGATGCCATATAGTAGTAATATGTATCACCGCTCCAGTTGTAGTAGAAGTCGTAGATTACGGCAAATCCAATGCAACAAGCCATCTTGAAGGCAAATCCGAGAAAAAAATACCGCTTTGTTTCATCATCGTTCTTGTACTTGAATAGCGATATAAACCACACAATCAGGAAGGCCAATGCCAAATATCCCAATATGAGTAGTATGCCTTCAAGTGTAAGAAATCTATGCATTGACAGTGTGGTCGATTAAAAAGTTTTGAGGGCTTTTATACGGTTTTCGCGACTTGACTTTTCCTTGTCGGCAAGGATTGGCTTTTCCCATGTTCCGTAGGTTGGATTGGGTAGTACAATGTAGCGAGAACCAAGAAGTTCAACAATCTCATCGGTTTCTGAAAGCATATCGCCTTTAGTCTTACGCTCATCAAAAATTTCGGAATGATCACCTAAGTTGTCACCGACAAGCATAACAATTTCATATTTCTCTGATACTTTTTCTCTACGCTCTTTCTTGCAACTTGATGCATCCTTTTCCTTCATGTAGAAGTTTTCGGCAGGTACATCTGGGAAACCGAGCTTTTTCATGTTTGCCATTGTGGGTTCAAGTTCTTCGGGGTATCGGTTCGAGATGAAGATTATCTCTACGCCAAGCGACTGCGCGTATTTTAAGAAGTCGATTGCGCCAGGCACTTCGGTAGCATCGGCTTTCGATGTCCATATTGCCCAAGTGGAATCGCAGAACGAAGTGCCTTCTGCCGCCATGTATGCCTCGTAGTAACTGTTGTCGAGTACGGTTTCGTCAATGTCGAGAACTACCGCTGCAGGCTTGTCTGTCTGTTTGTTCTTGATGTTTTCTGCCAGAGCCGATTTTGCAATCTTGTATGTTTGCAGACAGCAGGCGCGGTATTCGGCTGAATGTTGCATCCACAAAGTTGCGTTTATAAGATGATCGCTTTCACCGCATTCGGTGATGGGTGCAGCAGGTTCTGTTGTCGTTTCTGTGCCTTTGTTTTTGCAGGCAAGCAAAGTAAGGCTTGCAAGTACGATGATATAAATTATATTCTTTTTCATTGTTTTATATTTTTTTAAGCCGTACGGTCGTATGGCTTTACAATTGCTCTGTTGGTTCTGCTTCTTGAGACGCAATGAATTGCGCCTGTACATTATTATCTGAATTTATTTCTGTTTCCGCTTCAAAGGCTTCAGATGTTGTAGTTTCAAAGTCATCAATATCGTCAACTGCTATTGCAATCTTGTTGTCTCCCTGTTCGGTGACGGTCTGGTTGCCGAAAGCATAAATACGGCCTGCATATTTGCGGAAAAATCCATGGTTGTGTGTTACCATCAGCACCGATTTGCCAGATTGGCAAAGTTTGTACAGCAAATCCACAATTACATCGGCGCTTTCAGGGTCAAGATTGCCTGTTGGCTCATCGGCAAAGATTATCGGTGGATTGTTGAGCAATGCTCTTGCCACGCTTACCGACTGCCTTTCTCCACCAGAAAGTTGTGCTGGCATCGACATTTTCTTGTCCAACATTCCAACGCTTTTGAGAACCTCGTTTATGCGTGTTTCAATCTCCTGCTTGTCCTTCCAACCCGTGGCTTTGAGTACAAAACGCAGGTTTTCGTAAACCGAGCGGTCGTTCATAAGCTCGAAGTCCTGAAAAACCATGCCTATCTTGCGGCGCAGAAGTGGAATTTTTTTGTTCTTTATTTTCTTCAAGTCGTAGCCTACAACAGTTGCTTCTCCTTCAGCTACAGGAAGTTCGCAGTACAAGGTTTTCAAAAGACTACTCTTTCCACTACCGACTTTTCCAATCAGGTAAACAAACTCGCCAACATCGACATGAATGTTTACATTTTGCAATATCAACTTGTCGTCCTGATATATGTTCAGGCCCTTTACATCAACAAGTAAAGTGCTATTTTCGTCCATAAATATTTTTGTATAAGTGACTTTACAAAGGTAGCGTTAGCTATTGAAATATACGCAATACAATGATTGATAGTAATAAACAACACCGTGTTAATTAAAAGAGGTGTATAGATCGTTTTGGACTTTACAAAAACTCTACTTTTGATTTTTGCTAAATTAGGACAATATTGTATTGATAGACAAGTTTTTATAGAAATATTGCTGTGTATATGAAACTAAGGAACTTTGCAACATTGCTTCTTCTGTTATTCGTAGCATTAGCTGCGATAGGTCAGAAGACTATGAAATACGATGGTGACGAATTTTCTTATCGTACTGCCAAGGAACTGTACGACAAGGGAATGTATGTTTCCGCGCAAAATGAATTTTTCAAGATAATGAACAATGGCGACATTGACAATTCAAAGTATCGCGACGATGCTGCTTTTTACTTTGCAATGTGTTCGATGCATTTGTTCAACAAGGATGCCGAGTATCAGCTAAACCAATTTGCCATAAATCATCCCGAAAGCAACAACATAAACGAAGCATCGTTTGCTATGGCAAATGTTTACTATCGCGACAAGAAGTACAAAAATGCTCTTGCATGGTACAACAAGGTTCACTATACCGAGCTTGACGCTGAAGACCAGAACGAATATTTCTTCAAGAAAGGTCATTGTCTATATGCACGCAAAAACTTCGATGAAGCAGCAAAGGCATTTTATGAGATAAAAGACCATGATGGATTATACGGAACAATGTCTTTGTATTTCTATTCGCACATCAAATACATTAACGAACAATATCAAACAGCTCTCAATGGATTCCTAAAATTGCAGAACAATCCAACTTTTTCTTCAATAGTGCCGTTCTACATTTTGCAGATCTACTACATGCAGGAAAATTATGATGCAGTTGTCGAATATGCTAATGAACATGGAGAAGACTTTGTTGGTGCTGCTCCTGAAAATGCAAAGATTGTAGGTCTCTCGTATGTTCGCACCAAAAAATATGCTGAGGCTATTCCGTATTTGAAGCGTTACATGGAAGCCAATTCAACAGCAACTGACTTTGATTACTACGAACTTGCATACGCTCAATATTCCACAGGTCAGTACGATGAGGCCGCCAAGAATTTCGGAAAGATAACACGCACCAAGGACACTATAGGGCAGAACGCATCTTATCTTATGGGTGATTGCTGCTTGAAAACAGGAAAGAAACTGGAAGCGCGTAGAGCATTCGAGACGGCATCTTTATACAATTACAATCCTGTCATAAAGGAAGATGCATTGTTCAACTTTGCACAGCTTTGTTTCGAACTCTCGCTTTCACCGTTCAACGAGGCTATCAACGCCTTCACCCGCTATATTGAGGAATATCCAAACAGTCCGCGTACCGAAGCCGCATACGACTACCTGCTCGATGCGTTCATGAGTGCAAAGAACTACCAGCGTGCAATTGCCACCATAGAAAGCCTCAACTACCGTAACTCTAAGGTTGACATGGCATATCAAAGGTTGACTTTTATCCGTGGCGAGGAACTTTTCATTTCGCAGAAATACTCCGATGCAATAGATATGTTCGACAAGTCGCTTGCATACGGCAAGTACGACAAAAAAATAGAATCGTTGGCTCACTATTGGAAAGCAGAGGCAAACTATCGCCTCGGAAATACCGACATTGCAATCGACCAGTTTAAGGAGTTTGTAAATGCAATTGGCTCAATTGGTTTAGAGGAATACGGCCGTGCACACTACAATTTGGGTTATGCATATTTCGACAAGAAGGATTATACTATTGCAAATTCTTGGTTCCGCAAGTATGAAAAGATTTCGGGCGATGAGGAAAATGTTGTAATAAACGACACCTATAATCGTATTGGCGACTGCTACTACATAAACCGTGATTTCGCTGCTGCATCCGAATATTACAAGAAAGCCGTGAAGATTGGTCTTGTCGAAACCGACTACAGTTTATATCAGATGTCGCTTACATACGGCGGTCTGAAGATGTCGAACGAAAAGGTTTGGGCATTGAAGAAGTTGCTGGCAGAATATCCGAATTCCGAATATGCAAGCAATGCAATGTACGGAATAGCTCGCGTGTACCAGACAGATCTTAATGCAGAGGATTCGGCAAAATTGTACTACGAGGCACTTATAGCCGACTATCCGCATTCGGCAAACAAAAGTACAGCACTTTCGAGCCTTGGCGCAATCGAGTTCAACCGTAAGCACTACGACAACGCTTTGAATTACTACAAGCGTGTAATTTCGGAGTTCCCTGGAACCGAGGATGCAAGCAATGCCAACGACATGATAAAGTCCATTTATCTTGAACTCGACAAGCCAGATGCTTACATAGAATATGCAAATAGCGAAGGTTCGGGTGTGGAAATCAGCAAGGACGAGCAGGATGAAATCATTTGGCTTGCTGCAAAGAAGCTTTACATCGACAAGAAATACAATGATGCTCTAAAGTCTATAACCAAGTATCTCAACGAGTTCCCCAAGGGCAAGTATGTGATTGAGGCAAATTATTACAAGGCAGAATTGCATTTCTATTTCGAAGAGAAGGACGAAGCGTTGAAGAGCTACCGCATTGTTGCCGATGCTCCTGCCAACAGTTATACGGAGGAAAGCACCTTGAAGTCGGCTTCGTTGCTGTTTGACAAGGAAAACTGGAACGATTCCTATAATTATTACGACAAGCTTTATCCGATTGCCGAAAACAAATCGACCAAGCAGGTTGCTGCTCTCGGACGCTTGCGCTGTGCATACAATGCCAAGAATTACGACAATGTGATTACAGCAGCACAGGATGTCATCGATAGCGACAGGTCTAATATTGAAAATGTACGCGAGGCACAGTACAAGATGGCTAAGTCCTTTGTGGCCAAGGACAACAAGTCGCGCGCACTGACGCTTTTCGAAAAGTTGTCTGAGGAAGTTGTTAGCTACGAAGGTGCTGAATCCAAGTTTATGACAGCCTTGATAAATTATGAGAATGGCAACGACAGCATAGCCGAGGAGATAATCTACGACTTTGCTCAGTCGAGTACTCCGCACGCATATTGGTTGGCAAAGAGCTATATACTTTTGGCTCAGATATATTTCGATGAGGAAGATATTTTCTCGGCAAAGCACACCTTGCAGTCGGTGCTTAGCAACTACGACAACGAAACCGATGGCATAAAGGACGAGGCGCAAGAGAAACTTACAGCAATATTCGAGGCCGAGGAAGCAGCCCGTCAGGAGGATGAAATGCTGAAACTGAAGATAAATCTCGTTGAGGATGAATCCGATGGCGGACTTTTCCCCGATGAGGAATTCGACATAGAGCTTCCTGATGATGTTCTTCCAGAGGAGAACAAGACACCGGAAATAGAGTTGAAAGATGAACCAAAACAAAATGAAAACGAATATACTGATTGAAAATGAAGCGAAAAACTAACGATATGAAATATTTGACCTTGCTGATAGCATTTGTTGTGCTAGGATGTAGCCTTATGGCTCAGGAGGACAATACCCTTGAAGAACAGACGGTTGTAATTTACAACGATTATTCGCCGGTGCTTAAGGATGCAAGCAGAATACAGAGCCTTCCTGTGATATCCGACACCGTGAAGACCGAGCCAAAATTCGAATATTCGGTAATGCCCACAATGTACCGCACAAGCTTTACTCCGCAAAAGATTTCTGCTGCAACAGTTAAGGGCGAAGCTCTGAAACCATTGAATACTGGCTTTGTGAAGGTGGGATACGGAAACTACATTTCACCGTTTGCCGAGCTGTATATCAATTCAAAGCGACAGAAGAACTATTCGTTAGGCATTGCTGCACACCACCATTCATCATTCGGAAAGATAAAGAATTACCTGGATCAAAAGATTTATTCTGGCTACGATGACAGTCGCATCGAGGCATTTGGCAAGAAATTGTTTGCAAAGTCGGTGCTTTCGGGCAAGATTTATTTCTCGTCAAATGGAATAAACTATTACGGCTACGACCCGAAGGTTTATGGCAATACCGACACTATCAACTGGGATACCTTCGATTATGTTGACACACGCGATGAGGTTGAAAAACAGCGTTTTAATAGGGTAGGGGCTAATATGGTATTCGAATCCCAGCAGACTGGCAAGAAGCATTGGAACTACAAGTTAGGTTTAGGCTACCAGTATTTCTTTACCAAGACAAAGGACTATCAGCACAAGGTTGATGTTATTGCAAATATTGGTCGTTCGGTAAAGAATATCAGTTATGGACTCGACCTTGATTATCTCTTCAATGCCAACAAGATGGCTGCATATCCTAATCCGAATGTAGTGGTAGGCACGATTGGTTTTGGTGTTCCTGCAAAGATGTCGTCGTTAAACGAAATGTATCTAAACGCAGAGCCGTATTTTCGCTTTGAAAATGAAAAATGGCAAGTACGAGCTGGCGCAAATATGTGCTTTGATTTGATAAATATAGAGAATGCTTTTTATATATATCCAGATGTATATGCTCAATTGAATATTAGCAATACTATTCTTCCGTATGTAAGTTATGGCGGACATTTGCAGACAAACAACCTTGAATTTATTTCTACTGTTAATCCGTTTATAAACAGCTATGAAGGGTATCATAATACTAGCTATCAGCATGAGGCTAATTTAGGTGTAAAGGCAAACATAAGCAGCAAGATTTATCTTCACATAAATGCCAATTACTCACACATAGACTATATGGCTTTCTTTGTCAACGATACTACACTTCCATTGCAAAATAAGTTCAAGATGGAATATATGGATGTTGACCGAGTTGGAGCATACGCCGAACTTTCGATGCGTGACCTTACACCAGGACTTGACATTATGCTGAAGGCGCACTACTACTATTATATAAAGTTGGGAGATTCAAGAGCGCTTAATGCTCCTAAAATTGCTGATGCGCGTCCGTGGCAGATGCCAGACTTGGATGTTAGCCTGAGGGCTTCGTACCGTCTTACCAACAAGATTTCGTTTGGTATCGAAGGCTATTTCCTGAACAGGTGCTTTGCAAAGGAATATGTCGAAGGAGTAATGTTTGCTAAGAAGATGAAGGCAGTGATTGATGTGAATCTCTTTGGCGAGTACAAGTTCGACGACAATTTCAGCGCATTTCTCTATCTCAACAACATAGCTTGCCAGCGATACTACATTTGGAACAACTACCGCGCGCAGGGATTCAATGTAATGGCTGGGTTGACATATTTGTTTTAAGGGCTAAAACATATGATATATAGGGGGTGGTTTAACCATCCCCTATATATTTTTTCAAAAAACTTTTTGCAATTTTCAATTTTTGTTGTACTTTTGCACCCGCAATTGCGGGGTAGAGCAGTTGGTAGCTCGTCGGGCTCATAACCCGGAGGTCGCAAGTTCGAGTCCTGCCCCCGCTACCAAGGTAAGAATGTCACAAGACATTCTTTTTTTATGCAGATTTGCAAAATGTCACGATTGATAAAACACTATGTATCAATATTATGTGATAATTAGAGGTTGCTTTTATAATTTTTATTATTATAACTTTTATTATAAAATTTTTTATGAGCTTTCCCTGTTAAAAATTATGCCGAATAACATTATTTTCCCTTTTCAATTAAATTTGTAAAATGCTTATTTTGCAAAAAATTTTTTTGTGAAACGGGGTGTTTTCGCCTTCGATAAAATGCCAACGCCACTTTTTTGACATGACAACAACAGCAATAATTTCAGCAATACTGACACTGCTTGCAGGAATAGGAATTTTCCTTATCGCCTGCCAGATGATGAGTACAAACCTCGAATCGGCAAGTTCAAGCAAACTTAAAAATCTATTTGCAAAGGCATCAAAAAGTAAACTGCTAGGAGTAGGAATTGGTGCGCTTGGTACGGCAGCAATACAAAGTTCTGGTGCTACCACCGTGATGGTAATTGGTTTCGTGAATGCAGGAATAATATCACTTGCACAAGCGGCAACAATGATATACGGTGCAAACATTGGTACTACTATCACGGCGCAGATTGTTGCCCTTGGTATGTTTGGCGAAAATGTGCTTTCCACAACCGTAATTTTCTCGGCATTTGCAGGCATTGGCGCTTTCGCAATGCTGTTCTCGAAAAGCGACTTCTGGAAACGAATGGGCGGAATTTTCACTGGTTTCGGTATGCTGTTCGTCGGTTTGAGTTTGATGAGTTCATCCATGTCCGATTTTGCCGAGATGGACTCCGTAAAGACTTTCCTTGCAGGAATTAGCAACCCGATTTTGCTCGTGCTTATTGGTGCAATTTTCACCGCTATAATACAAAGTTCGTCAGTGATGACATCCATTGCACTTGCCATGGTGGTGACTGGTCTTGTGACGCTCGACCAAGGTATTTTCCTGACAATAGGTTCGAATGTCGGTTCCTGCGTGGTGGCAATAGTTGCTGGTGTTACTAGCGGACGAAACGCACAGCGCACGGCAATGATTCACCTGATATTCAATGTCAGCGGTGCGGTCTTGTTCCTTGTGGCTGCCTTTATCATGGGATTGTTCTCTAAGGATATGAGTTTTGGAAATATTTTCCATCACATGTTCCCCGATGTGCCGCAGATGCAACTTGCAATGTTCCATACGATATTCAATGTTGCAACTGTAATAATTGTTCTTCCTTTGACTGGTGCGCTCGTTAAGTTGGTTTGCAAGTTGATTCCCGACAAGGTCGAAACAGATCCAGACAGTCCAAGACTTTTCTTTGTCGATGACAATATGTTGCAGACTCCGCCGGTGGCAGTACAGCAGACAAAGCACGAAATAGTAAACATGGCGCAGATTGCTATTGGCAATTTCAACCGCTCGTTGGACATTGTTACCAAGTTGGATTTCACTGAGAAGGAAAAGTTTGCAAAAGAAGAGAATCAGTTGAATTTCCTCAATACAGCAATCATTGACTATGTTGTTAAGTTGTCGAAAAAGAGGCAGATGAGCGAAAAAGACCACAACTATCTTACTACTACTTTCCGCACTGTTCGCGACATTGAGCGTATAGGCGATTATGCCGAAAACATTGTCGAGTACGCAGGAATGCTTAAGGAGTCGGGCGAAAAGTTTTCATCGCAGGCTGTGGAGGAAATCGAGAATGTGCGAACTCTTATCAACGATTTGTACGACAAGATAATGAAGGCATATAATGATGAAGATTTCGATGCTTTTGCCGAAGCCGACAAGATAGAAGACAAGATAGATGAATATACAAAGCACATGGAAACCAGTCATATAGCACGAATGTCGCTTGGTCTTTGTTCGCCTAATGTTGGTGCCGAGTACTTGTCGTTGTCGTCAAATGCCGAGCGTGTTGCCGACCACTTGATAAATGTTGGAAAATCGATACGAAGGTTGGTGTAGGAGGGCAGCGCCCGTTTCTGGGCTTGGCGTACGCCGAGCTAAAGGTTAACTTCGTTGAGGGCAATGCCGTTCTACGCTTCGCTGTTTCTGTGGGCTTCGCCCGTTTGACGCTTCGCTGTTTCTAAAAAAGCGGAATGTCATACTGAACTTGTTTCAGCATCTGATTCCGCTTTTTTGTTTCTATGGGCTTCGCCCGTTTATATGCCTACGACGTTTCAATGTTTCTGGGTTTGATGGCTGACGCCGTTTGATGTTGTTTATAAGTTTATGGTGGTTTCGTAATTAGAACAATATCAAACAATATTAAACAACTTCAAACCATCTCAAACTATTTCAAACAACCATAAACCAAAAACCAGAAATCAAAAACTACATTACAAAATGCGAGAATCAAAAAAACTTTTTTACCATGGTAAAAAAATGTGTAAATTTGTCAACTAAATTTTTGACCAATGAAGAAGCTTTTCAATCCAATTAAGGATAAAACTGCTGAGATTATTGAATACCTTATGTCGTCTTCGGATATGCCAAAAGACGAGGATTTGCGTTTCAAACTGCGACTTTCCATAGAGGAGACGGTGGAGAATGTCGTGCAGTATGCATACAAGGACGGTATTGGATGGATGGAAGTCGGCACCGACCTCGATGTAAATGGTTTGATGCTTACAATTACCTTGAAAGATGCGGGCAAACCGTTTAATCCACTTGAAAAGGAGGATCCCGACATCAATCTGCCACTCGAAGAGAGGGAAATCGGTGGTTTGGGCATTTATCTGTGCAAGCAGCTTATGGACGAGGTTCAGTATCGCTACGAGGACGGATGCAATATTCTTACAATGAAAAAGGAAATCGCTAAAGAATAGGTGCTATGATTCGTTCAAAATCAAAATCATTTTCAACGAGATTAAGCCTCAATGTGCTGCTGATAGTTACAATCTTATTTGTGATTGTACTTAGCATTGTTGCGGTATCGTCTCATCTGCTTATTTCCGATGAGGCAAAGCGAAGCGCATCAAACATATTGAAAGCCACAATACTCGATGTGGAGAAAACATTGCAGACTGTGGAGTCCACTGTGAAGGACGCTTCGTGGCTGGCAAAGGAAAATGATACGGACGAAGATTACCTTTATCACATTACACGCAAGGTTGTAGAAGAAAACACATACATCATAGGCAGTGCCATAGCTTTCGACTCGTGCTATTTTGAAGGCAGGCATTTCTTTTCACCATATTCATACGAAGATGCTATTACCCACGAACTTAAAAGCAAGGAACTAGGATCCGAGACAAACGACTACTTTACACAGGAATGGTACACCGTACCTAAAAATACTGGTAATCCGCATTGGAGCGAGCCATACTTTGATGCTGGTGGTGGCGAGCAAATGATGACAACATACAGTTATCCGTTAAAAGACTCCACTGGTCGCATATACGCTATTATCACTGCCGACATTTCACTTGATTGGCTTTCTGAAAAGGTTTCCGCAATACATCCGTACGAGCATTCACAAACTGTACTCATAAGCGCACAAGGCAGATTCCTTACATCTGGTTCGGAATTTAATCTTGCCGGAGAGTCGGCAATTGAAGTAGCCGACACTATGTTTAATGGGAATTTAATGGAAATTTCTAAGAGCATGGTTGCCGGTGATAGCGGAACAATGCGCTTTTCTACTAGACATGGCTGGGCATTTGCCGTATATGCACCGCTCACTAACGGCTGGTCGATGTCAATAACTTGCCAGTACAGCGAAGTGCTTGAGCGGACATCACAAATGCATCTCGTACTTATCATAGTGGGATTGTTGGGATTGCTGATAATGTTCATAATATGCTATCGCATAATAAGGAAACTAACGCAACCGATTAAAGACTTTTCTGTCTCTGCACTAAATATCGCAAATGGCGATTTCCATACCCAGCTTCCTGAGGTTAAGTCGAAAGATGAGATTCTAACACTACGCGACTCGTTGGCGTTTATGCAGCAGTCCTTAGTGACCTACCTTGAGCAAATTGAAACGGCTACATCGGCCAAGAAGCGCATGGAAACACAGTTATACATCGGCCAGAAAATACAGGAAGGAATGCTTCCGAAGAATTTCCCAAACGACAGCCGATGCGCGCTTAATGCCAAGGTGATTCCAGCAAAGGAAGTCGGTGGCGACCTTTACGATTTCACAATTTTCAACAACCATCTTTATTTCTCGGTGGGAGATGTTTCGGGAAAGGGCGTACCTGCAGCTTTCGTAATGGCTATAACGAGGGTAATGTGTCACTTGTTTGCCGATTTGGGATTGCCTGCCAAGGATGTTGTAACAAGGATAAACAATAGTGTTGCCAAGAACAATGAGGCAAATATGTTCGTTACCTTGTTTGTTGGCTGTATCGACCTAGAAACCAAGAAGATGGAATTATGCAATGCAGGTCACAACCCGATAATTGTCATTCCTCCCGAAGAAAAGCCGTACTATCTCAAGGCAATTCCGAATATGGCTGTTGGTGTATGGAATGGCTTCGAATACAAGTCCGAAAGTTTGGATTTGTGCCCTGGAACAAGGCTCCTGCTTTACACTGATGGTGTGACAGAAGCAGAAAAAGCCGACAAGGAACAATTTGGCGAAGATCGACTTCTGCAATTTGTGTCCACACCCGAATTCAAGAATCTAAATCCCGAAGAAATGGTTTCGGCAGTATTAGATGCAGTAAAGAGCTTTGCTGGTGACAACGAACAGAATGATGATATAACAATTTTTGCAATAAAAATATAAGCATATATTTATGGAAGTTAATATTGAAAATACAGGAAACAAGACCTTTGTAGTTTTGAACGGACGACTTGACACGACAACAGCCGACAAGTTCATGCAGGACATTACTCCACTTATGCAGGGCGATAATCCCGACATCGAAATGGACTGCACAGGTTTGGAATACACATCGAGCCAAGGTTTGAGAATGTTCCTTATGTTACAGAAAAGCGTAACAGCCAGAAAAGGAAATCTTGTTCTTAAAAACATGAAACCACAGGTTAAGGAAGTTTTCGACATAACTGGTTTCTCGAACATTATCAAGATAGTTTAATTTTGCCGTTGGCTTGAAGATGGAATACAACCTTGACTTTCACTGTCAAATGATTCTTGACGAATATCGCGAGAATATGGCGATATTTGAAAAGATGAAGGAAATTGTGCGTGAGCAGCTCGAAAAGTGCGTGTCCGACAATAACATATATGTCACCGCTATAGAGACAAGAATAAAGACAGAAAATAGTCTTGCTGGTAAGCTTGAGCTCAAAGGACACAAGTACAAATTTCTATCAGACATTACCGACATTTTAGGAACGCGTATAATTACTTTCTATACCGAGGAGGTTGACAAGATTTCGGCTCTCATCGACAAGATTTTTGAAGTCGATTGGGAAAATTCGGTTGACAAGCGCAAGGCTCTCGACCTTGACAGGTTCGGATATATGTCGCTTCACTACATCTGCCGTATTCCGAAATCGTTGTACTACGATGCAGAACATTCCGAACTGAACGATTATCGTTTCGAAATACAGATGCGCACCGCTCTACAGCATGTGTGGGCTACAATGTACCACGACACAGGCTACAAGTCGGGAATAGAAGTGCCTAAGGAGCATCTTCGCAACATGAACCGTCTTGCTGGTGTACTGGAACTTGCCGACGAGCAATTCAGCCGTATTCGCAAGGAAATAAATGACTATCGTCGCAATGTGGAATCGCTTGTGGCTGATGGTAACTTCGATGATGTAAATCTCGACAGCGACACCTTCCGCAGTTACCTCACTATGAAGCCGTTTAAGAAGCTAATTGACAAGATTGCAACAATAAATCAGGCTGAAATTTACGAGGACAACCTCATGCGTTACATAACAACACTCCTGAAGATGGGTTTCCGTACGCTTGGCGATTTGCAGAGGCTCATAAAGGAATGTAGCGACGATGCCTACAAGCTTGCGCTTCATCAGCTTTCGGCTACCGACCTTGACATTCTTGCATTGTCGGTGGCATTGCAGAATCTTTGCATAGTATATATCATCAAAAAAGGTGGTGGCGAAGTTGGTCTGCGTATGTTCTACGATTCAGTTTTCGGTGAATCCGACTACAACATCGAACACGCACGGCGCACTTTCGAGCAGATTACAAAGATTAATATAAAGTAAGATCTTTATGGCAAACAAATATATTGATACTTCCATTCTCGACAAGGCAATTCACTTTGCAATAGATGCGCACGCAAACACCGAGCGTAGAGGCAAGGGTTTCCCGTATTCTGTGCATCTGATGGAGGCAGTTGAGATTGCAGCAACAATAACATCCGACCAGGAGATTCTTGCTGCAGCAGCTTTGCACGATACTATAGAAGATACCGATGTTACCTTAGAGCAACTGCGTTCCGAATTCGGTGACAGGATTGCGTCACTAGTTGAAGCCGAGAGCGATAAGTTCGCAAATGGATTTTCTGAAAAGGATTCTTGGATAGAGCGTAAACAAGCGGCAATTGTACGACTTGCAAATGCTCCGTACGACGCCAAGATTGTTGCTATGGGCGACAAACTTTCGAACATGCGAGCTATTGCCCGCGACTACGAGAGAATAGGCGATGACTTGTGGAAGATTTTCCATGCTCCAAACGGCAAATCCGACCATGAATGGCGCTATCACAAACTGGCCGAAGCTTTGTTCGACCTCGCAGGAACACCTGCATACAGGGAATTTGTGATGCTAGTAGAAAAGACTTTCGGCAAGAAGGATTACGGAGAGCCAGTGAAAATAGACCTTGCTGAATATGAGCATAGTGGTGAGGGTTACAATGCAATGAGCTACAACCACAATGGCGGTCGTACAATGATAAAACTATATGCCGAAACTGTATCGCCAGAACAGCCTTTGCGTGAACTTCGTACAGCAAAGAATGTTTTCCGTATGGGACTGCCTACACCATTGGCAGGACGCTTTGTAACCGATGGAAAGAGGGTAGGATGCGAGTTTGCCCGCGTAGTAGATAAGAAATCGTTTGCAAGGGCTATATCCGAAAATCCAGAAGTTACCGAATATTATGCGGTTAACTTTGCTAGAATGTGCAAGCAGTTACATTCCACACTTTGCAATCCAGCAGTCTTCCCGTCGGTAACCGATCGAATAAGCCAAGCTGTAAAAAACACTTCGTTTTTCACCGACGATGAGAAGACAAAAGTTCTCGACTTTGTGAAAAGCGTACCGTCGGCAACGACTTGTCTCCATGGCGATTTGCACATCGGTAACATACTAACATCAAGTCTTGGCAATATGTGGATTGACCTCGGTGATTTCTGCTATGGCAATCCTTTGTTCGACCTCGGAATGACATATTGGATTTCGAAATGCAATCTGGATGAGATAACAATGCGATTGTACCATATCGGCAACGAAAAGATGCAGGAAGTTTGGGAAATATTCCTACGCGAATACTATGGTACTGATAATCAAAAAGAACTAGCAGAGTATGAAAAACAGATTCGTCCTTTTGCTGCACTGAAGATGATATACTTTGGAGTTACAAAAGGACACGAGGAATTCATAAGGGAAAACCTCTTAGGATAACAAAAAAGGAGCTGATTTTCAGCTCCTTTTTTTGTGTTGTTATTTCTTGTTTTTCGGTTTTTTCTTTCTTGCCTTTGCCGATGCAAATGCTCCGAGAATTGCAACGCAGAATACGAGTGCGCCATACATGCATTCTATCGAAAGCATTATCACAGCTTCGATACCTAGGAAGAATACTAATGCTATTGCTACGCCCCATGCGTTCTTAGCGCGTACGCAGTCGAGAACCAATTTCACAAGGCAGAACAGCAACATTACTATCTGGCTACCAAGCAATGTCCATGAACATGCTGCTGGAGAAGCTTTTGCAATGTAAACAATTACGCTTGCTGCAAGTCCTGCAAGAGCAACAACGGTTCCCCATTTCCATTCTTTCCACTTCTTGCCTTCGCTAAGTCCTGCATGAACCGACATTTCGGCCGTTACCTGCATTACAGCGCAAATCATCCAGTAAACTACTAGGACAAGACCTACAAGTCCGAGAATTGTAAGTCCCCAGTCGCCAACTACATCGTAGTCGCAGAACCAGCCGATACATGGCTTTTCACCCCATCTGTTAACTATTGGCAGGTCGCTCATAAAGCAGTAGTAATAGATTGAAATCAAGGTTATTCCAAACAAAGTGTACAGAATTGGATAAAATTTTGATCTGTCTCTGTATCTAATATGGAAATTTACTAATTCCATTAATGCTGCCATAATGAAAATAAATATCAAAAGGCCCAACGGATTAATACCTAGTGGGTTGCTGTGATGCAGATTAATAAGATCTGGAATGTTTGTGATTGCAGATTCATTAAGTCTTTCTATAAAACTCATATATGTTTTTTGTTTAAATTTTAGCAGATTCAAAATTATTTGGTAGTACAGCGTGAACCTGCTTTAGCGCAATACACCAATTTCGACGCAAAAATACATTTTTTTGCTAATTAAATAAAATTATTATTTATCAAATCTGTTTCTGCCGAAAATTTGTCTGCCAACAAGCACTGCTATTGCAAGTCCAATCACGATTGCTACTATCCACCACACATTTGTATATGCGCTGAGGTCTGGCGTTGCACTTACATCGGCATCAAAGAAAAAGACTGCGCTGACAACCAAAGCGTTATTGGTGGCATGGGCGACAATCGACAACCATAATGACCCCGATGAATAAAATAAATATCCGAGTACAGCACCGAGAATAAATCGTGGTAATAATCCTGAAAATTGCATGTGTATTGCTGAAAAAATAATCGCTGTCAGCAATATTGCAATGTGCTTGCTTTTTATTGTACCGCAGAGGTATTTTTGCAGAACTCCACGGAAAAACATTTCTTCACAGATAGCTGGAGTTATGGCTAAAGCGATGAGGTTCAGCAAATAACCACCGTAGCCATCAGTTGCGAGAGCTCTTTGTGTGGCTTGTATCGCACGGGAGTCGGTGTTGCGGAAATATTCTTCCAAGCCTTTAAGCGCATCGGGGAAACTATAACAGGCATTCAGGCTTGAAATAAACTCGATAGCAGGCATTATCGCAAGCATGAACACAAAGGCGAGGAGGTACTTCGTGAATTTGGGACTTTCGGTCATGCCAAGAAACCGAAATTGCGATTCTCCATTGCCAATGAACCATGCTGCAAGCAGGGCTGGCAGTCCAAACGACAATACAGATGACAAAACAAGCAACAACTTGTAGGCGACACCATCCTGCATATATCCGTACAATAAGCCTATAGCCAATGTGTTTAGCATAAAGCCAAAGCACAGACAAAGTATTATTGCCAGCAACTTACCCAATGGCGACAATTCACGATTGAACATAATAATCGGTATTGTAGTGATAATTAAGAGTTATTCCGCCTTTGGTTTCTGATTCTGCAATGGGATGATTTAATCGTGGTGCTTTTACTCCTGTTCCAATTTTGTCGTCGTTGGTGAAAATCCTTGCTTCATCCCATAGTCCGAGTGTGAGAAATGAATTTATTGTCTGAGCACCACCTTCGACAATTACCGACTGGATTTCGTTGTGGTACAATATGTCAAGTATTTGAGGAACAATGTTTTCGGAGAAATTTGCCTTGCAGAAAATCAAGTTGTCTTTTGTATCTTCATTGCTACCATTGATTATTATTGTTTTTGCCTGACCATCAAAAATTTTGCTTGATGCAGGAACTTTTAGTTCACGGTCAATGCATACTCGCACTGGATTTCTGCCCGACCAAAGGCGGGCGGTCAGCTGTGGATTGTCGAGCAGGGCGGTTCGCGTGCCTACCAAAATGGCATCTTCCTCTGTGCGCCATTTGTGGACAAGCCTGTCGAAATATATATTTGTGATTTTCAATGGCTTTTGAGTGCTATCTGAGCGAAAGTTATCAATAAATCCATCAGCGGTTTGTGCCCATTTCAATATAATATAAGGTCTGCGCTTTGTGTGGTAGGTGAAGAATCTGCGGTTCAGCCAGTCGCATTCATGTTTCAGAACGCCAATTTTAACATCAACTCCAACATTCTTCAGTTTTCCAATTCCTTTTCCTGCCACCTTTTCAAACGGGTCGATGCTGCCGACTACGACTTTTGGAATGCCTTCGCGTATTAGCATGTCGGCGCAGGCGGGTGTCCGTCCTACATGCGCACATGGTTCAAGCGATACATATATTGTGGATTCCTTGAGCAATGATTTGTCCTTCACGGAATTAACGGCATTTACTTCGGCGTGAGCTTCGCCACATCGACGATGCCAACCTTCGCCAATGATTTTGCCGTTGTGTACGATAACCGCACCAACCATAGGGTTGGGAGATGCCGTTCCGAACCCGCATTTTGCGAGTTCGATGCACCGTCTCATGTAGATTTCGTCCATTGTGGATTACCAGTCGAGTCCTCTTTGCTTAAGTTCTTTCTGGCTAAGTTCCTGACCTGCGCTTGCTGCACGGCGGAAATGTGCTATTGCATCGGCTTCCTGGTTCATCGACATGTAGAGTTTGCCGATGTTGTAGTTGGTGTCGACATGGTTTGGGTTGATACTCAATGCCTTGTTGTAGTATTCCATTGCCTTGGTCGGATTTGTCGAGAAATATGCAGCACCAAGGTTGTTGTACGAATCAATGTTGTCTGGATTCAGTTCGAGAGCCTTGAGGTAATTTTTAACGGCTTTGCTTTCGCCTTTTACATCGTCCGAATAATAGTATGCAACGCCGAGGTTGTTGTATGCATCGGCATTGTCCTTATTGACTTCTATTGCCTTCTTGAACCACTCAATAGCCTCAACATATTCTCCTTGGTCTTCGTATATTACGCCGATAGCATTGTAGGCATCATCGTTGCGCGGATTGATTTCGAGAGCCTTCTTGCAACTTTCCAAAGCCTTTTCATAGTTTCCGTTGTGCGAATATGCCAGTCCTAAGTTGTTGTATGCTCCATCGTATAATGAACTGATTGCTACAGCTTTTGAATAGTATGATATTGCTTTCTTATAGTTTTTCAGTTCATCGTATGCGTTTCCGAGAGCATTGTAGGCTGTGTCGTACTTTGAATTAATCTTTATTGCGTTTTCAAACAGGCTTATTGCCTTGTTGAAGTCGCCTTCATCGTAGTAAACATAGCCGAGATTCTTAACCGCTTCATAGTATTTGGGGTCAACCTTTATTGCCATCTGGAAATTTATCATGGCCTTGTCGAGATTGCCAAATGCTGCGTATGCCTTGCCGAGAGTATTGTAGGCTAAAGCATTTTCTGTGTTGATTTCAACATATTTCGACAGGTCGTTTATTGTCTGCATGTAATTGTCGTTGTTGAAGGCGAACAATCCGTTTGACAGGAGAGCTTCTTCGCTCTGCGAGTATGCTGTGGTAGTAGCCAGCACAAATGTAATCAGTATGGCAATGTTTAATCTCATACAATTTTATGGCTTTGAATACTATTCGGCAAATTTAAATATTTTTTAATTACACTATGCAACTATATTTTGAAAAATATAGTTTAATCGTTTGCTTCTTTCAGTCGTTCTGCATTTTCGGCCATGATTAGCTGGTCGATAAGTTCCTGAATATCACCGAGCATAAAGTTCTGCAGATTGTACATGGTGTAGTTGATGCGGTGGTCGGTAACACGTCCTTGCGGGAAGTTGTAGGTACGAATCTTTGCCGAGCGGTCGCCAGTAGAAACCATTGTTTTGCGCTTCTTTGAAATCTCGTCCAAATACTTTTGATATTCAAGGTTGTACAAACGTGTACGAAGTTCCTTCATTGCCGATTCAATGTTTTTCAGTTTCGACTTCTCGTCTTGGCAAGTAACCACGATTCCGGTAGGAATATGGGTAAGACGAATAGCCGAGTAAGTGGTATTAACCGATTGTCCGCCAGGTCCCGACGAACAGAACTCATCACGCTTGATATCAGCCGGGTTAATCTTGATGTCGACTTCGTCGGCTTCGGGCAATACTGCCACCGATGCTGCCGATGTATGTACACGGCCTTGTGTTTCGGTCTGCGGAACACGCTGTACACGGTGAACACCAGATTCGTACTTCAAGATTCCGTAAACGCCATGTCCGGTAACTGTGAAAACAACTTCCTTGTAGCCACCGACAGTACCTTCGGTTGCACGGGTGATTTCGGTTTTCCATCCTTTTGTTTCGCAGTATTTCATGTACATGCGCATAAGTTCGCCTGCAAAGAGGCTGGCTTCGTCACCACCAGCGCCACCGCGAATTTCCACGATTGCATTCTTCTCGTCCTCAGGATCTTTGGGGATAAGCAGAAGCTTTATCTTTTCTTCCATCGGGTCTATCTTTGCGGTAAGCTCATCGATTTCCATCTTTGCCATTTCGCGCATTTCCTCATCCTTTTCGGTTGCGAGTATCGACTTGGCATTGTCGATGTTGGAAATCATGTTGGTGTATTCATCGTAAGCTTCGATTATAGGTTCCAAGTCCTTGTATTCCTTGTTCAGTTTTACATACTTGTCCATGTCGGACATTATCGACTGGTCGGTAAGCATTTTGCCAACTTCGATGAATCGAGCCTTTACGCCTTTGAGTTTTTCTAATATTAAGTTGTTTGCCATAAGTTTATGTTTCTAAGTTTCTATGGGCTGACGCCCGTTTCTAAGTTTCTAGTTTCTGTGGCTGACGCCGTTTCTAATTGTTTCTATGTTTGGTTGGGCTAACAGGCTTGCAGGCTAACAGCCATAGCTGTTTGGCTGTCTTGCTGTTCCGCTTTTCGCCCATTGTCAATTATCCATTGTCAATTAATAAGTAAATTCTCCCTTATCCGACTTGATTGTCAGTTTCTTGCCTTCGCATTTTTCGCAATGACCAATCACCTTTGCATCTACGCCTAAGCTCTTGCTTATAGAGATTATACCTTCGGCAATGCTTTCGGGAACATACAGTTCCATGCGGTGTCCCATGTTGAATACCTTGTACATTTCGCGCCAGTCGGTACCGCTTTGTTCCTGTATCAGCCTGAACAACAACGGGGTTTCGAACATATTGTCCTTCACTACATGCAGGTTGTCAACGAAGTTGAGAATCTTGGTCTGAGCGCCACCACTGCAATGTATAATTCCGTTAATCTGATGCCTGTAGTGGTTCAAGATTTCACGGATTACGGGTGCGTATGTGCGGGTAGGAGAGAGGACTAGCTTTCCTGCATCGCTGTACGGGTCTTCTAACTTATCGGTTAGGCGGCATTTGCCCGAATATACAAGATCCTGCGGTATGCCGTTGTCGTAGCTTTCGGGATATTTTTCGGCAAGGTACTTGGCAAATACATCGTGGCGAGCTGAGGTAAGTCCGTTGCTACCCATACCGCCGTTGTAGAAGGTTTCATACTTTGCTTGTCCGTATGAAGCAAGACCCACAATAACATTTCCATCACCGATTTTCTCGTTGGTTATCAAGTCACTGCGTTTCATGCGGCAGGTTACTGTGGAATCAACAATTACCGTTCTAACAAGGTCGCCGACATCGGCAGTTTCGCCACCGGTAAGCACAATGTTTACACCAAACTGACGCATTGTGTCGCAGAATTCCTGTGTGCCGTTGATTATTGCTGAGATAACTTCGCCAGGGATGAGTCTTTTGTTGCGGCCGATGGTTGATGACAGCAATATGTTGTCGGTTGCTCCAACGCAAAGTAGGTCATCTGTGTTCATAACGATAGCATCAATGGCTATTCCTTTCCATACCGAAAGGTCGCCAGTTTCGCGCCAGTACATGTAGGCCAGCGATGATTTTGTGCCAGCGCCATCTGCATGCATAATGTTGCAATATTCATTGTCACCGCAGAGAATGTCGGGGATTATTTTGCAGAACGACTTGGGATACAAGCCCTTGTCGATGTTCTTTATTGCATTATGGACATCTTCCTTCGAGGCCGAAACACCCCTTTGATTATATCTGAAATTATCGGGCATAACCTATATTTTTGAGTATGCAAAATTAGATAAAATTTTTTTAAGTTGACCGCAAAATTTCCCAGTATATACCATTGAAACATATAGAAGGTCAGTAGTACAGACTTGCAGGCTGTTGGACAGCAAGACTGTTAGCACATTAGCCTTTAGGCCTTTTCGTCTACCTAAATATCGTTACTTTCCTCGTTGCCAATTCTCCTTCATTAGAGATTATCCAAACATTGTAAATACCTGAATTCCAGTCGTGGCAGTTAATGGTTATGCGTTCTGTTTCGGCATTTTCGATTTCTGCAACAATCTGACCAACAGCATTGTATATCTTTACAGTTGCAATTTGAGAACCACTAATAAAGAACTTATCGTTGGTCGGATTCGGGTATATGCTCAGGTTGTTTTCTGTCCAGTCGGTGATGTCATCGACAAACAGGCACTCCTCGTTGGATAATGCTACCATCCTGTATTCGCAAATTGACTTAACCTTGTAGCAGCAGTATGAAGCAGAGTCCACCTTGTCGTAATAGGAGGTTTCTGATGTCACTCCAATCGGCACATCGTTTCTGTAAACCTTGTAGCTGAACGCATCGCTAGTTCCTGTCCAGTTGAGAGCAACAGAACTTCCGATTGCTTCAACTTTCAAAACAGGTGCTACTGCGCATATTCCAGGTATTATCCTCATGCAGGTTGACGATGATATTTCGTTGCAAAGATCGTTATCAAGATAACCAGTTACAGTATAGCAGTAGTCGGTTTCGGGAACAACATCCGAATCGATGAAAATGTTATCGTACAGGATTTCATCCACGGCATTGTCGTCCCTAGTGATGCGGAAATATTCAACATCAGCAGGGTTGTTCCATTCGACATAAATAGCTTCTCCATCGCTTTCGGATTCCACTGTGATGTACATGTTGCACGGGTATTCCTGTATTTCGGCACATACTGTGTCGGATGCATCCGATATGCAGGTGTAATTACTTACCAACATAGCCCTTACATTGTAGCAATGTTCGCCAACCGAAAGTCCATCAAATGTTATTGTGGTTTCTGCTGTGGTGTCTATTGCAATTTCAGAGTTGTCGCTGAAAACGAGGTAGGAAACCGAATTGTAGTCACCAAGTTCAACTGGCTGCCAGTTCAGGGTTACAGTGCCGAATGTGTCGGTAACCATTGTAAGCTGCTGTACTGCTTCGCATTCAGGTGCTACAGACGAAATAGCAATAGGAACATCGTTCGGCTGACTACCCATAACGGCAATGCGGTATCTGATTGTCGCGTTGTAGTCTCCGGTTTCGGTTACATATTCACTTAGTACAACCGATATGCTTTCGTTTGGCTGTAACTCGCCGCATCTTCTGTCGGTGGTAACGATGTTGTTTATACGACCAATTTCGTAGGTTGCGATTGTGTTGTTGCCAGACGGATTCTGAACATTGGCGAGCAGTACGAATTTACCGTTAACTATGTACTCAGATGCACAGATACCACCAGCTAGCGATGCATCACCAAGTCCAAGGTCGTCGAGATAATGAGTTTTGGTAGTGAAGTCGCCATCGCTGATGCTGAACTGACGGATGTAAGCCGACGGACCGTTGTCCTGCGAAGTCTGCGAGAACAGCCATAGATATGGACCGCCCGGCGACAGGTTGTCGTATGCCGAACTGTAAACATTCATAAGGTCATTGCGGATTTGAGTTGAAACGCCTGATGCTGTATCGATGCTATAAAGCGAATTCCAATCACCGGCAAGCAAATTACCATTTTGCCTGTTGAACGAGCAGTGGCGGATATTGTTAATGTCGGTTGTTATGCTATCAACCAGCATCTGGTTGTCGAGGTCGAGTTTGAAGATAATATTTGTCGCCTCAGTACCATAGAAGTAAGTTCCATCGTATGACATATTCCTAATCATGCCGACATTCTCAATGTAGAATGTTTCGATGTATTCGCCATCGGGAGTGTAGCGGTTGAATTCGCCAGGGCGTTGCCATGATGATGTGTAGATGAAGAATCCATCTGTAGCGATTGCCTGCTCCGCATTGAACTGGGTTGTGAAAGTTTGAATGCTGTCCCAAAGTGCTCGTGAATTCCTGCTGCGGTGTATTTCTTCCTGTTCAGGCAGCAGTTCAATGTTTTCGTAGTCGGTAACTGAACTCCAAATTAGTGGTATTGGGCTTATATTGCTAATGGTTACAGAGTCGTTGTGTACCAGATATGGGTATGTCGTTGCCGAAATGTCATTGACATTCGTTGTAATCTGAGGCATCACAAGCTCAATGTTTAACACTGTATCGGTTTGAATGTCAATAGTTTCGCTATATGGTGCATATCCAGTTGCCAAAACTCTCACTAACCAGTTTCCTCGAGAAACTGACATCGAGTACTCGCCATCAGTGTTTGTTATTGTAGTCTCTGTACCTATGGTTACCCTTGCATTTGGGATTGGTGTTTCTGTATTTGCATCGCTAATTATGCCCGAAACCGTTCCGTAGCAGTCATCGAGGTCGATAAGGTGTACGGTTACAATTGAGTCGCATCCGTTAACATCTACGAATGTCTGTACATAGTCGCCTAGTTCGGTATAGGTTTCTCCGTTCCATTCAAATACCTCACATGCTGTCTGTTCGAGTTCTACTCTTGGCGGATGGTTCAATGTGAGGTGCAGGCAATATGCGGTGTCGGCATCTTCGGCAAAATAGAACCTGCGCATATAGTCGCCGCTTTCCGTCACGGTTGTGTCGTGGTATGTGTATTCGTCGCCGCAGATGGTTACAGTATCCAAGGCGGCATATATGGTTGTACCCTTGATGCAACGGACACTTAGCCCCGAAGCCTTAAGAGACCAATAAGGATTCAAACTGGTGTAGTAATAATTAATGTCATAATTTGATATAAAGTTTTGCCCTTCCCATATTGTCTCTGTAGTTGACCAGAAAGAAGCTTCTTTACCGAAATCTCTCATTTCGCCATAGTATCCTCCTGCGGGCAATGCTCTGAAACCGCTGGTGCTGAAACCGTACGAATGCTTAAGTTTGTCACTTTCCCAATAACCTCCTGCCATTTGCGATCCAGCATCATCAAATATCCCAGTGCCAAGTTCATTGTGAAGTTCATGCCATTCTGCTTCGCTAGGCAAGTGCCATCCATTCGGACAGATGCCTTGCACACCGCTTGGATTCATTACGCTGCTGCTGTCGGTTGCTGTGTTCATGGCAGCCGCCCAGTTGTAAAGATAACCATAACCGTAAGTTTCCACATTGTTTTCTTCTCCATTCGGGTAATAACGGTAAGGTTCTGTTTCACTTCCTATTGAAGTTTCGCTTGTTTGCAATGGAATATTGCCAGCATACCTCAAGTTTTCGGCCATCCATTTCTGGTTGCCGATAATAATGGATTTATATTCGGTGTCATCGCGGTCATCGATGAAAGAACCGTAGGTATAGAACGCAACCGTATCGCTCCGGGATGTTCCGTAACTGTCGGTAGCCTCTGCCACTAACCAGTATTTGGTTTCGGGCTGAAGGTCGTATATATCTGCGTAATAATTGCCCCAGTCGCTCTCGTAGTAAATATAAGTCTGTTCTGTCAGGTTGTTCCTGTCTGTGCCCCAGTACATAGTTAGTTCAAGTCCATCTTCATCGTCGGATTCTATATCCACTATAATTCTTCTCATTGATGTCGTCTCGCGGTATTCTGGGTATAAGATTATGACATCAGGCGGACCTGCAGTCCTGAAACTCTCTATTGAGCCATACGTAGTAGTATCGATAGTAGTTGCATAAGCTGCGAAGTAGTACCTTTTGCCCGGTTCAAATTCTTCTGCTAAAGTTTCATAGGAGAACCACCTTCCACTGTACTCCTCAACATACATTTCTTCGCTGAGATTCGTGGATACTATCTTTGTAAAATCGGAAATATCGCGCTTCAAGCTGTATAAGAAGCCGTATTCCTTGAGATATGCCACGCCACTATCATTTAGAGCAAAACCACCTTCAATAAATACAGAGTCCGCGTCAACATAGGGATTGCCGGTATATACAGTTGCTATTTTTGGTGGAATTACCATAAGCACGAACGGCTTTGTTACGCCCTCGTAGGTTGCGGTAAGAACGACTTCCACATTTGACTGACCAAGTGCAGGTCGGGTAACAGTAGCATTTCCGTCAGATATTGATATTACATTGATATTGCTTGATTCCCACGACACATCATGTCCCAAAATTGTTGTAGGCAGAGTGAAATTTACCCTTACAGCGGCAGCTGCATCTTCGGGCTGGAAATATATAGGTATTCGTGCTGCTGTTGTCCTGTCGTCTTCAGGTACGCCCGCAGGCATAGGGTAAAGCCCATCGGTGTAGGTCCAGTTGGCTGCCAACGTTGATTGGAGAGCATAACCGACAATTTCGGTAGTTTCCAAACCTGTACCATGCGAGGTGTACATAAGTCTGAATGATTCGTTCCTCATGTCGCTCACCTGCCTGTCGAAGAAATCTGTTGTATCAGGAAGGTTTTCATCGGTTATACCTGATGATGCATATACGTTTGTGTAATAATAGCTAGCGGTACTTACTCCCAAGAACTGTGGAACCGAAATATTATTTCTCAAGTTGGCGAGCCCATTGCCCAATATACCTGCAACTTGCATCGAAAGGGCAGGGAAATAACCGTAGTTTGCGCAGTTGCTGATTGTAAGATTTGCAAATTGATTGTTTCTCTGTGCCACCTTATTATCCAATTGGAAGAATGGGTCTCTGGCTATATAATTTGTAATTGAATTGAATCCTACAATTCCGCCAATCGACACAAAACTGCAACCTTGGTTTGTCGCGAATATTTCACCAATGTTCATGCACTTATCAATCAAAACATTTCCGTCCGTAATGATTGCAACAATTCCACCAGCCATTTCCTGGGCCATTACATTTCCAGCATTGAGGTTGGACGACAAGGTTGCTTCTAGTATCTGTCCTGCGATACCGCCGGCATATACGCCCTTTATTACGGCATTGTTGGTACATCCCGACACAGAACCTCCTTCGATTGAACCTACTATACCGCCAACCCAAACGTAGGAACTGGGTGACACTTCTATAGGCAGGTTGTTTGTACAGTTGACTATGGTGTTGTTTATCGAGTTTCCTACAAATCCGCCAAATTTTCCTTGGTTATTTGATGTAATTTTCTTGTTTCCAGAAACCAAAGTCGTGCAGTTGGATATTGCAGATGACTTTGCACTTAGGCACAATGCCCCGTAAGATGCTACATTGGCAGATATTTCATACGATGAGGGGACTCGGATATTAAGGCTATCGACAGTTGCATTTTCGATGGCATTGAATACAGTTGCCGCACCAATCTGCTCATTGAAGCGGATGGTAAATGTATTTCCGCCACCGTTTAAATGACCGCTGAACTCGTTTACTACAGTATTGTCGCAGTTGACAATGTCGATGTCGGCGGTAATTTTGAAATATGTATCATCGCCGCAATTGTAAATTTCGAATCCCTTGTAAGTTGATGTGGACTGGTTTTCCGACTGTAGCATTGCTTCTGCAAACTGAGCCCATTCCTCGGCGTTGTCGATGGTGAGAGGATTGTCGGGGGTGCCGTCGGTGTCGTTTGACTTTGTGCGGAACGAAACAATATCACCGAAGACGATTCGGTCGTCGTATTTTGCAAATGCACGGTAGTAGTAGGTAGTCTGCGGTGTAAGGCCTGTCATTTGCCTTGTGAAAGTGGTTCCGCTGTATGCCATGCGTAGAGTATCAAGAAGTTGATTCTCGTTTTCACCGAATGCAAACCCCACCTGTGTGATTTCTGTTTCCCTGTCAACGACTATTTCTGCACTTAATATCGCAGTCGTAGATGTGCGAGGTACTACAAGAGTGGTTACTTCGAAAGGCGGCAGTTTCTTTACCATGACGTTATCGACTGCTGCTGGCGGGCTATAACCTCCGCCTCCATCGTTTTTCCAGAAGAATGTCAGGTAGTATATGCCTGCATCGATATTCACCTTGTTTTTAGCATGCTTCCAGCCAGCCTGCTCCGACATTACTCCTACGCCGCTTATATCTATCCATCCTGCTGGTGTAGTATTGTTGGTACCGATCATGCCGTTGTTTGAGCCGCCAGAAAGGTTTTGTGAAAGTGAATCGGGAACTAGGAATGCCCTCAGAAGATCCCAATTGCTTTCTCCTCTTATACGCCTGTCGAAATCGAACTGATATTTGTCGTCAACGGTGATGTTTATTTTACGTGAAGCGTAGCTGTATGATTCAGCACCAGTACTATATGTATAATTTGCACCTCCGTCGTTGGATATGTACAGTGATTTTTCACCGCCGTTGTTTACTGCATAACCTATGTGCCACCTGTTTGTCTGTCTGCCGTTGTTGAGTATCCAGTTGGCATTTTCTTCAGCATCCTCGAAGTCGCAGCTGTAAGGTTCGTAGCCTATCTCTACTGCGAGTGGCTCTACCTTGTAAACAGGACGGATGGGAAGTCCAACGTAGCGAGGATAGTTGGAAGGGTTGTAATTGTTCGAATATAAGTAGTTGTACCACGCATTGTTCGTGGTGTCAGTATAGAGCGAACTCGACCAGTAGCAGCCAGTTCCATCGTTGCCGAGGCTATCATTGTCGCGCCAACTGGCAGCGGGCAGGAAGATTGTGCCGCCATTATATCCCGTTATGAGAAGTCCGGTCACACCATTCTGCACAGTCCATTCCTGTGTGCTGTTATAAAGCAACTCGTCAAATTCCGCCTTTGTAGGCATACGCCATTCTTCGCCCCAGTTTACGGCAGCTGCATCGTCCGTTGCTTCCAATGTAATCAAGCTGTCGGTGAATCCATTGTTGCCATATTCGGCGTCATTGCAATATTTTGTAAGTGTATTTTCGTTTCCGTTGCAATAGCGGTAATTTGCCCATGAGTATCCTTGTTCATAACCATCGAGCCAAGTCGTATCTGTACCATTAACAGAATAATGCGGTGATGTTTCGCCCCATGCAAAATAATCGCCATATTCATTTGGCGTTGTTGCTCCAATGTTGGTTGTAGCCCACATTGTGCCGCTCGGCAAGCCAAGGTTAACATAGTAGTGGTCGCTTAACTCTCCTGCCGGAGTATTAAATGATTTTATTTCACCATAGCCGGTTTCGTCGCTGTTGGTTGCGTATGCACGGTAGTAGTAGGTTGTGCCGGCGTCAAGTCCTGTAATCGAGGCTGAAAATTCGGTTGTTCCTGTTTCGCTCTGTACCGTATCGGTAAGATTTCCGCGGTTGACACCGTATATGAATCCGCGTTCGATAACATTTGAAGTTCCGATTTTAATAATGCTTCCGTGCAGAGTTGCTGTGGTAAGGGTTATATTGTCTGTTGAATTTGTTGCCACAGTAGGTGACGGACGGTAAACCGCGCGAACTGATAGTCCTTCGTAGCGGTAGTCATTGTCAAAGAGCTGATTGCCCGAATAGAAGATGAAGCGCCATGCGTCGGACGGGATAGCTGTGTAAAGCGATGAAGCCCAGTAGGTGCCGTAGGAACCGACATCGCGAACGCCATTTGAACCTTGGGTACCAGCGGCGGGCAGGAAAATAGAGTTGCCGTTTCGTCCAGTGAACAAGCGACCGTTTACACCGTTCTGCTTTGTCCAAGTGCAAGTGCAATTGTCAATAAGTTCCTGTATTTCCTCATGTGTAGGCATACGCCATTCGGCTCCCCAGCTGGCGTTTGCGGCATCGTCGGCGGCTTCCAAGGTTATCAGCGAATCAGTAAAGCCGTTGTCACCATATTCAGCATTACTGCAGTATTTGGTGAGGGTGGTTCCGCTTCCATTGCAATATTGGTAGGTTTCCCAGTTGTAGTTTTCCTTTGGTGTTGTTTCGCCCCAAGCAAAGTGGTCACCGTAGTCCACGGTATTTTCGGCACCTATGTTCATATTTGCCCACTTTGTGCCGTTAGGCAGACCAAGGTCAACATAATCGTGTCCGGCGTATTGTCCGCAGGTTCTGAACGATTTTATTTCTCCGTAGCCTGTGCCGTCGCTGTTGATTGCGTAGGCACGATAGTAGTAAGTTGTATTGGGTGTAAGTCCCGTAATTGTAGCCGAAAAATCAGCGATATCATCAGTACTTGTAATATTTTCTGTAAGGTTTTCTGTGTCAGTGCCATATTTGAATCCATATTCAATAATAGCGGAAGCTCCCTGATTTACAATCACGCCGTTCAAAGTCGCATAGGTTGAACCAATTTCGTATGCAGATGATGTAACAACGACAGGATTTATAAGTTGTTCTATGTGGATATTGTCGATGGCAGCTGGAGGCATAGTACCAACGCTGTTATCGTTTTTCCAGAAGAAAACAAGAGAGTATGTACCTGCTTCAAGTGTTACTTCAGTATTACTATGTTGCCAATCCGAGTTTCCACTTAATGTTTCATTATTACCACAGTTTATCCATCCGTTTGGTGTAGAGTTATTACTTCCATCCATACCATTGTTTGTTCCTGCTGACAAAGCCGAGTTGAGCGATGCTGGAACAATAAACGCTTTCAAATTGTCATAGTTATCTTCTCCGTTTGCCCTCCAGTCAAACTCGACATTATACACAGCATTTTCTTCAATAATTATTTCACGGTAAGCATATACATACGATGTTGAGCCATTACTGTATGCATTGCTAGCACCTCCATCATTGGAGATGTACAAACCATTGCTACCACCGTTGCTTGCTGCCGAACCAATATACCACTGGTTGGTCTGGTTACCATTATTAAGTGTCCAGTTTGCATTTTCGGCATCATCCTCGAAGTCGCAGGAGTAAATTACATCCTGTCCTAACGATGTAAATGCAGTGAAAAACAAGAATATAGCACTGATTGCTACTTTTGAAAATAGTTTATGGGACAATCCTTTTCCCATTTCCCTCTTATATAATTTCATCATAGAAAATTTTTTGCATTTTAAGCCGACAAATGTAGTAAAACAAGTTGAATATTAAAAGTTAAAAGTTGAAAAAATGATTTTTGTAACGAAATAAGGCTTTGCAACAAAAAAAGGAATCAGACCCTGAAACAAGTTCAGGGTGACATTCCTTTTTTAGAAACGGCGTACTTCGACATCCCTTCGACAGGCTCAGGGGGCGGCCCAGCACAAGTAGCCCTCAACGAAGTTAAACTATAAACAACATCAAACAACTTTAAACTTTTGAACCTTAAACTTTGAACAACTTGAACGGCGAAGCCCTCAACGAAGTTAAACTCAGAAACGGGCGCCAGCCCACAGAAACGCCGCAGGCATAGAAACGGGCGTTAGCCCTAAAAGTCTAGGCTTAGCGAAAGATAGAACATCATCTTTTGGATTTCCCCATTGTTGATTCCCCATGCCCAGTCGGCACGGATGAAATATCCGAACAGTTTGCTTCGAACGCCCACTCCGTAGCCAGCAACAAGCGGATTGTTTTTATTGTTAAGTATCAGTGTTACAGGGTATTGCTCATGATAGTCGTTGTTGTATGCGTTGTTTCCGCCGTAGGGATTCAGTCCGCTCCATGCCATGCCGGCATCGAAGAAACCTATTATCTGGAAGTTCTTCAAGAAGCTGTTGTTTATAGGCTTGCGACTGAAATATGAGATTACAGGGAACCGCAGTTCCATATTTGCCACGGCGAAGTTTGTACCATTGCGTATGTTCTGGCTGAAACCGCGCAAGTTTGTAGCAACCGCCTGATATACATAGTTTATCTCGGGGTCAATCTTTATGTTAGTGTTGAACATTTGTTGCGAAGGGACAACATTTATCCAGTTGTCGATACCACCTAGATAGTATATAAGCTTGGCACTTCCGAACGATGCGCTGGTAGCCGCCCTGAATGCAAAAATCAGCGAGCGGTGTATAGGCTGGTAGTAGCGGAAATCGGCGCCAACGACTTCCATATCGGTCTTTTTCTTGTCCAACTGCATGAAGGCTTCGGCGAAAACCTTGAACCTAAATCCTGACAATATGTTGGTAGCCAGTTCCTTTGTGTTGTCAAAAATGTATTCTGCCTTCAAGCTTCCCCAGTAGTCGTAGGCATTTTTCTTTTCAAGCATATTTATGTCGGTCGAAAGAAAAACATCTTTGTTCTGTCGGATATTGGCGGTAAACTGCATTGCATCGACCTGTGAAAACGGATAGCGAAGTATGTAGAATGCCTCGTGTGTGAATGTCTTTGTGTAGTTATTGTTCAAATCCGACACCGCCTGCCTGTGCAGAACAAGCTGATGGTTCCATCTGTGTTTCAGATTTTCGATGGTTAGCAGATATTCGTTGCCGTCCATGCCCGGGTCGAAGCGGAAGCCTGCGCTAATGCGGTAGTCCTCAAACAAGTCTGCAGTTCCTACCTTGAAAACAAGGTTAAATCCAGGGTTGAAGTAGAAAGCACTGCCGGTGAATTTCTGGTAGGAGTTGAAAAGATAGCCGAAATCGACTTGCGTCATTATGTAGTTGGTGTAGAAAGTTGTATGGTATTTTGCAGCACGGGCAGGCTTTTCGTCTTTTGTTTCTTCATTTTTCCTGCTAATCTTTTCAACTACTTCAGGGTCAAAAGAATAATCGCTGATGTTTATTTCTCCTTCATTGCCATTTTGGTTGTCGGAGATTGGCTCATAGTTGGTTTCGTTTTCCTGTTGTTTTTGGGAGGCTTCAATGAGTTTTCTGTTCAATGTGCTGCCCGACTCCTTGTTGGAAAGATTGTTGTTTTCCGATTTGAATATTCTGAATTTCTTGTCGTTGTGGTAGCTAATGCCAATGCCGTTGGAAAATTTGTCGTAACCTGTATTTTGTATTCCAAACTTGTAGTTGGAGAGTTGTGCAGTTGTGTAGTTGTAGGAGTAGTGGGTGGTTGTGTCGATGAAGCTTATTGCCGAGTCGAGCTTTGTGGTGTAAAGGTTCTTGACACCATTTTTGTCGGAAAGGAAGAAATAGTCGCCACCCAACTTGAACGGCATTGTCTCCGATGCGTCAAGGGTTTCGGTAACTCGGCTGATTGTTTTGCTTGCAATGTCGTAAATGAATATGTCGGTGTAGTCTTGTGTTGCAACCGAATTGTCTTTCTTGGAACCAATTTTTTCCTCGTCCCTTTTCGATGCGAAAACAATCTGCTTCGACTTGTTTACATATAACGGGTCGTAGTCGTCAGCTTCGTCGTTTGTTATGTTTTCGATGATGTTTGTAGCGATGTTGTAGATAAAGATATCCGATTGTCCGTGGTTGAATCCGGCGATTACAAGGTTTTGACCATTAGCGGAATAGTCGAACGAATTTATCTTTTCCATCGATGGCATCTGGATTTCTTTTTTCTCCTTTGTCTCGAACTGGTAGGTGGTGTAGTATATTTCACCTTTCTTTTCAATTATGAATCCGAGCATTTCTCCCGATGGATGCCAGCGTATAATAGGGTAGGTGTTGTCGATAATCTGGTCGAGCATGTGTTCGCGCTTGAAAACTTTCTTTGTTTTCCCTGTATTCAAATCGTTAACCTTTATCCAGTATTTGCCGAACTTGTTTTCGCTCCACGCCATCTTGTTTGTGTTGGAATTGTACTGCGCCTGGGCGTATGTCACATTCTTGCGGTTGCGTTTCAGCACATCGCTTCCCTGCGGTTCGTCGGCTGTATTGTTGAAGTCCTCGTACTGTGTTTTATAGTATTCGGTCCAGTTTTCCTGCAGGGTTTTCATATTGGCTCCGAGTACATACATGAAGGCACTTTCTACGCTTTTTGTAATCCTTGTCAGATATACTATGTTGGAAATTACTTGCGGACCGTAAGTCCTTGCCACATAGTTCCAGATTGCGAATCCCATGGTTTCGGCATCGGTGCCAGTCAACTGGTTGATATTGTTGAATTTATTTGAGAGGAAATAAGCCTTATTCAGGTTGTCGGCATCTGCATCCCAGTCGCGTGCGATGTAGGCAACAAGTCCGCTCGTGTACCATTCGGGCATACCGATAAGTGTGTTGTTTGCAATCTTGTTCTTTATGTTCGAACCGTAGATTATGTCGTTCAGTATAATGTTAGCAAGAGCGGCGACTACCTGTTCGCGGAATTTCTGCCTGTCGAGTTCCGTATAAACGAAAGCAATGTTGTCGATGACCTTTAATGTTCCGCCGATGTTGTATTCGTCGGCATCGGTGTTTAGTCCTATGTTGCTCTGCCTGAAATCGGAAAGGTTCTGAAACAGGACAAGTATCGTACGCTTTTCCAGTTTGTGGTCGAAAAATGTTTCGAGCTGGGGAATCATTTCAGTGGCGATACCATTTGCCATTTCTGCCATGTCGCTACCGCCGGCGTAGAAGTATGTGTCGAACTGCGGGTAGCGGTAGTAGTACCATTCAAATTCATCGAACTGCACGCGGTTCTTGCCGAACCGCATTTGGTGTCCGTTGTAGAATTGGGCATGAGCGGACATTATTACGATGCCCGTCAGCATAAGCAGTAATATCTTTTTAATGCACTTCAATCAACGGCTAATTTTGGCGTGCAAGTTACTAATAATTTGGCAATTTGACGGTATGATTTTTTATAGGCATTCACAATGCCATGAATACGATGGTCACCAGTGCCAGCAATCCGCCGATGAGGTTTAGCCGGCTTAATTTCTCTTTGAAAAAAGCCATGCCAATGATAATTGAAAGCAAAATTGTAGCGGTGTTGCATATTCCATACAGTGATGAGGTGGATATTATTTTGCTATTCATTGCTTTGATTACAAAGTAGATAGAACCGAAATTGAACGAACCGAGCAATATTCCGAATAGCCATGTCTTGCCATTGAGGAAGTTCTTGAAAGTTCCGCGCTTTATGGCAGAATATATCAATCCGCAGATAAACGAAATAGCAAAAAGGGTGGCGGTAAATAGGGCTGCGTCATCGAAAATGCCAAAAGTTTCGCGCGAGTATATCACAAGCGAATCGTTTGCTCCCATGAAAATGAAAATCGCTGTCGGCAGGATAAGTTTCCAGATGTCGGTTTTCGACTTGCTGCTGGATGGTTTGTATGTGCATAGAAAAATGGAGACTACGGCAAGTATTATCGCAATGATTTTTGTCGCAGATGTTGGTTCTCCGTACATTATTATCGAAAACAACATTGGTATCACAAGCGACATTTTGCTTGCAACAGTTGTGATTACTATGCCTGTTTTGCGAGAAGAAATTCCAACGAGGAAAAATGTAGCTATGAACAGAAAGCCAAGTAGCAGGCTTATTGGGAACCAGTTTGCCGAAACAATATGCCTAACAGGAAAATTGCCGAAAATAATAAAACCAAGCAGTGCGGCTGTAAGGTAATTTACTACAATGCTATTGATTAGCGGGGCATTCTTTGTGTCTATCAGTTTGAATACTACAAATATTCCTATGTACGATATTATGCAGAATATTATCCAGACCATAAAAAAAATGGGGGATTACTCCCCCTATGATAATTGGGATTTGTAGATATTACATTTTAAGTCTCTTTTCTATTTCTTCAAGGTCCTGCTTGAAAGCCTTGTCGGTTTCGATGAGGTTGTTAACCGTCTTGCATGCGTGAAGAACAGTTGCGTGGTCCTTGTTGCCTATTGCATTACCGATTACAGCAAGCGAGCACTTTGTCATGTTCTTTGCAAAGTACATTGCAATCTGGCGTGCCTGAACGATTTCGCGCTTGCGCGTCTTGCTGCTGAGTACATCCACCGACATAGAGAAGTAGTTGCAAACCACCTTTTGTATGTAGTCGATAGATATTTCGCGCTGGGTGTTCTTTACGAGCTTGTCAATCATGCCCTTAGCAAGTTCGAGGGTGATTTCCTTCTTGTTGAGCGTTGCCTGAGCAAGCAATGAGATAAGAGTACCTTCGAGTTCGCGTACATTGTTGGTTACATGCGAAGCAATGTATTCGAGTATTTCTTCCTTAATCTCGATACCGTCCTTGTAGGTTTTGCGCTTCAGGATTTTGATTCTTGTGTCGAAGTCCGGTTCCTGCAGGTCGGCAGCCAATCCCCATTTGAATCTTGACAGCAGTCTTTCTTCCATTCCGTTCAAATCAACAGGAGCCTTGTCGGATGTGAGAATCAATTGTTTCTGATGCTGATGCAGGTGGTTGAATATCTGGAAGAAAACTTCCTGAGTACCCTGCTTGTCGGCGAAATACTGAACATCATCGAGAATCAGCACATCAATCATCTGGTAGAAATGGATGAAATCGTTGCGGTTGTTGTCGCGAGTAGCCTGCATGTACTGGGTGAGGAACTTGTTTGCATCGACATAAAGGACAACCTTTTCGGGGAAGTTCTTCTTTACTTCTAGTCCGATAGCGTTTGCAAGGTGGGTCTTACCAAGTCCCGAGCCGCCATAAATGAACAATGGGTTGAAAGGAGTACCTGCGGGATTTCCAGCTACTGCGAAACCTGCGGCGCGAGCCATGCGGTTGCATTCACCTTCAACATAGTTGTCGAATGTGTATTCAGGATTTAGGTGTGGGTCAATCTGGATTTTCTTAAGTCCCGGTATTATGTATGGCGGGATATGTTCGCCAGCACCTTTGGGCTGAATCTTAGGCTCGTTGGGTACATTCTTCGACCCGTCGTTGGACGGTATGCGGATAGTAGTCGGAAGGGTGCCGGCGTTCTGGTTGCTCATTACTACCCTGTATTCGAGCTTTGCATCCGGACCGATGACTCTGTGGAGTGTCCTTGCCATCAAGTCGAGGCAGTGCGCTTCAAGATACTCGTAAACGAATGGACTTTGAACCTGTATCGTAAGCAAACTTCCTTTGAGTTCGACTGGAACGATAGGTGCGAAAAAAGTGTTAAACACAGGTTTCGGAAGGTTCTCTTGAATAATGTTCAAGCATTTGGCCCAAGTTTCTTCGTAGTTAGTTGTCATCAGACTGTATCCTTAATTAGTTAAACAAAATATAATATATATGTTGCAGTGACGATGAGGGATTGAGAAAAATTTCCTAAAAAATCATTTTTTCTAAAAATTTTTCCAAAACCAGACACTTTTTCAAGTTTAGAAGTTTTTTCTACAACTTGCTGTGTTTCTTAATTTTAGAGGGCATAAAACCCAAATTCAAAATTCAATCTCCTGCATCATTTTTGCAGCCCATAAAAGTACTCATATCTTTCTCTCCAGCCAAACTTTTTTGATGATTTTTTTGCCTTTTTTGCAGCTTTTTTTCAAGGGGGACATTATCAAAAATGTAAAGTTATCAACTTGAATAAATGGTTAATAAAATAGCATGTAATATGTTGATTATAATTGTTTTATGCTGCAATACATAGTGAGATAGTAACAATTAATTTGTTAGTAATCGGCAAATTACGAAAAAAATACCGCCAAAATCTGCGTTATGTCCAATGATTTATGCAGAAAAAATGTCAAAAAATGCTAAATGTCATGTATTCAGGCTGTTAAATTGCCATCAAATTACAGCCCCTAATATCGGCATTGTCGAAACGCCCTGAAACAGAGAAAGTACCATCATTGTAAACCTGACCTAAATCGGAGGTCTGAAGAAAGCAGCACGAGAATATGTTTGCGAGGTCAACGACATTAATTGCACCGGTTCCTTCTGCATGTACCGACAGAGGATCGTGAGTTTCGCGCACCAGAACCTTCATGGTGTTGCTGCAATTGTAGATTCCATCGCCTTGCGAATATGCCTGCGACAGAAGTTCGGTCATGCCGTATTCGGAATGAATCTTTTCAACACCAAACGATTTCGTCAGAATCTCGTGCAGTTCGGAGCGGACAATCTCTTTTCTACGACCTTTCATGCCTCCGGTTTCCATAATGATTCCATGCTTCATCTTGATGTTGTATTTCTCGGCGAAGTCGAGAAGGGCGAAACTTACACCTATAAGAATATACTTTTCTGCATTGTCCTCAAGTCGGCAAATCCGTTCGTAAAGTTCCTGCTGGTTGTTCAGGAAGAAGCCGCTCAGCTTGTGTCCCGACTGGCGTATCAGTTCATCTACCATATAGACAAGGCTCGAACCTGTTCTTTCCAAGTAGGCGGGGAGCAGACCAAGTATGCAGAAGTCGGACGGTTTGCCGTAGAACTGCTCGAATCCCGACATGAATGCTTTGCGGTACACATTTGCATCAGCCACATAGTGCGACGATGGTATTGTCCCAGTCGTGCTGCTCGAGGTAAACACAACTTCGGCATCCATGTCGTCGCAGATGACCTTGTGCGACTTGAAAAACTCCACAGGCATGAAAGGAATATCCTTGATGTAGTTCACCATTGCCACATCAATGTTCAGCAGGTCGCAGTACCTGTGATATATATGATTGTGCATATATTGGAAACTAAAGGCCTGCATTGCAAGCCTTTCGAATTTTTGTGGAGTCATCGCCGAATCAAGCTCAGCGAAATATTTTTCAAGTTCAGGTAGCATCCTGTGCTTGTTTATTTTCTCTTTCTTTTGAACTTCTTGAATTTTTCTTCGTAGCTGACAAAGTATTTTTTCTTCTTTGGAAGTGGCGAAATGTCAACTTTGTCGGATGTTCCGCGCAGTTTTGTATTTCCGTATTCCTTGTCAACTATTATGTATTCGGTTGTGCCAGTGAATATTATTTCTTTTGCCTTTTTGTTCTGGACAATCTTTTTCAGTTCCACAGCATTCTTTTGCGGAGCTTCTAGAGTAACTTCGCGGCATCTTTGTGTTTCGTCTTCGTTTATCTGGTAGATTTTCAGCTTGTTTTCACCGGGAAGGCTTGTCATAGGAAGCATATATTGCTTTTCTTCCTTTCCGCCCTTTCCAATGACAGCACCGATGCGTACCCATTTGTTGGCGCGAAGATGGTCGATGTAGAAAGGCATTGGGGAGGTTTCATCCTTGATTGTCAAATATAGGTTTGTGCTTCCGTTTTCCATTTCAATCTTCGCCGAAACCAGTTCGAAAGTCGATGCCGATGCAAATGCCTTGCGGTTGATGATAATAGGAGGTTCAGCGTCGTTGTATTTTATTCGCATTGTGAATTGGTCTCCTGATTTCAGTCCGTTCTTCTGGAAGTCGACGACAACAAGACCTGTGTTGATGTCTGTGTTTACCGCTTTGCCGTTCAGTGTAATACCCTGTATGCTAAATCCCGACTGCATGGCAGGATTCTTTATGTATGCATTCTGTTCGTAAAATATACCGTTGAACTCAAGTTCTGCTGAAAACAAATTGCTTGCTGAAACACAAACAATTATAAGAGCAAAAAATCTTCTAATTACCTTTAAGCACATAAACAATTCTATTTTAAAAGTTATCAACAAAAGTATGCTGTTTTTTTTTATCTCGCAAATTTTTTTTTCGTCCCCTTTTTTGCAAATCAACAAAATAGACAAATGTTTGACTTGTTTGTGTGATTTCTGAAATCTGTTAATAAAAAAAAATGACAGCTCATATACTTATTATAAAGTAGGAGTAAATTTGTTGGTTTATAATTTGATAGCAAAAATGAAGATTCGTTTTCTTTTCGCAGTAATTGCAGTTGTCACAACATTATCTGCTGTGGCTCAGGAATATACACAAGAAAAAATACTCTATAAGAATGGTAATACCAAGGAGGAAGGCACTATGTATCTCGGACTTCGTTTTGGTACATGGAATTTCTATTCGCCAGATGGAAAATTAGCAGCGCAAACCGATTTTTATAAGGATATGCTTCATGGTGAGAATATTTCTTATTACGAAAATGGCAATAAGCATGAGGTTTATAACTATAATGCAAATAGCCGTCACGGAGCATGTGAAGAATATTACGAAAACGGCAATCCAAAACTGAAAGGCTTTTACAAAAGCAATGTCCGCGATAGCGTATGGCAACTATACTACGACAATGGCAACCAGCAGTCTGAAATCGTTTACCGCGATGGTAAAATAATAAGCATCAATAAGTTCTTTACTCGCGATGGCAAGCAGACTATTACTGGCGGAAACGGTTCAATGATAAACTATTACGACGATGGCGCCAAGAATTCTGAAGGCAACATAAAGAATGGTGTCGAGGATGGCAAGTGGACTTACTATCATGAGAACGGAAAGAAAAAATCGGAAGGCAGTTTTGTTTCTGGCGAACGCGTTGGCGAATGGAAGGAATGGTACGACAATGGTCAGCTCAAGACCGAAATCAACTACGAGAATGGACTCAACACTTTCTGGACTCGTACCGGCACAAAGGAAATGGAAGGTGTGATGACCGATGGCAAGCGCGACAAGACTTGGACATACTGGTATCGTTCGGGAAAGGTGCGTAGCGTGAACAACTACAAGATGGATGTGCGCGATGGTTTGCAGACCAAATATTTTGAGAACGGACAGAAGGAATCAGAAATGACATACGTCAACGGCAAGCTTAACGGTGAAGCACACTTCTGGCTCGAAAACGGTCAGCCCGACATCGACGGCAACTTCAAGGACGACCTGCAGGAAGGCAAATGGACTTATTGGCGCAAGGATGGCAAGAAGGGCAACGAAGGCAACTACTCGAAAGGCAAGATGGATGGTCGCTGGACATACTGGTATTCAAACGGTCAAGTGTGGAAGGTAGTTGACTATACCGCAGGAATCCGCACTGGCGCGTGGCTCATCTTCTTCGAGAACGGACAGAGATTTCGCGAAGGTCAGTATGAAAACGACGAGGAAACTGGTCTTTGGACAGAGTGGAACGAAGACGGTGTGATGGTTCTCCGTGGCAACTACAAGAACGGCATCATGGAAGGCAAATGGGAAGCTTGGCACGATAACGGCAACAAGAAGTCGGTAGTGGAATATAGCGATGGCCTGCTTTGTGGAAGAAACGACTTCTGGTTCGAGAATGGAAAGCCGCAGTTCGAGGAGACATATAAGATAACAGATTCCAAGACTGGCGAAGGCAAAACCTCGGTGCTTAACGGAAACTACAAAAATTATAACATCCGTGGCGTTGAAATGATTAGCGGAACCTACAACATGGGCAAACGTAATGGAAAGTTTACATATCGCAATGCCAATGGTGGTGTTATAAAGGTTGAGTACTACAAGAATGACAAGCCCGATGGAAAATGGCAGGAGTTCTATGACTTTGGCGGATTGCAGACCGAAACCAACTACCGCGATGGTATGAAGGAAGGTAAGTTCACCCGTTACGATCAGCGTGGCAACATAACATTCCAGTCTAAATTCCTAGGCAACCGTCAGGTGGAAATAATAGTTGACGACAATCCAAATGTTCCACAGAACAAGCAGAAGTTGGCACCGCAGGCAAATCCGCAGAATACGAGAAGCGGAAGTTATAAACGATAATATTTGTAGAGGCGCAATGCATTGCGCCTCCTACAAATATAAATAACAATAGAAACATTTTTAAAAACAACATAACAAAATGACACAGGAAGATTTATTCAAAAAAATCGTATCACACTGCAAAGAATACGGATTCATATTTCAATCATCAGAACTGTACGACGGACTAAGCGCAGTTTACGACTACGGACAGAATGGTGTTGAACTCAAGAACAACATCAAGGAATACTGGTGGAAGGCAATGGTTCAGCTCAACGAGGAAGTTGTTGGTCTCGACTCGGCAATATTCATGCATCCGACCATCTGGAAGGCATCTGGACATGTTGATGCATTCAACGATCCATTAATCGACAACAAGGACTCCAAAAAGCGCTACCGCGCCGATGTTCTTATCGAAGACCACATTGAAAAGTTCAACGATAAGATTAACAAGGAAGTAGAAAAGGCTCGCAAGCGTTTCGGTGATGCTTTCAACGAGGAGCAATTCCGCAGCACCAACCAGCGCGTTCTCGACTATCAGGCAAAGATGGACGCCGTGAAGGCTCGCTTCGTGAAGGCTTTGGAAGACAACGACCTTGACGGAATACGCCAGATAATCATAGACGAGGGTATTGTCTGCCCGATTTCGGGAACCAAGAACTGGACAGAAGTCCGTCAGTTCAACCTTATGTTCGACACCAAGTTGGGTTCGGTTGCCGAAGGTGCAAACACCATCTACCTGCGTCCCGAAACGGCTCAGGGTATTTTCGTCAACTACCTCAATGTGCAGAAGACCGGTCGCATGAAGATTCCGTTTGGTATCGCACAGATAGGCAAGGCTTTCCGCAACGAGATTGTTGCCCGTCAGTTCATTTTCCGTATGCGCGAATTCGAGCAGATGGAAATGCAGTATTTCGTAAAGCCGGGTACCGAACTTGAATGGTTCGAGAAGTGGCGTGAAAAACGACTGAAATGGCACAAGGCTCTCGGTATGGGCGACAACAAGTATCGCTGGCACAAGCACGACAAGCTGGCTCACTATGCCAATGCAGCCTACGACATCGAGTTCGACTTCCCGTTCGGATTCAAGGAAATCGAAGGTATCCACTCGCGTACCAACTTCGACTTGTCGCAGCATCAGCAGTTCTCTGGAAAGAAGATTCAGTACTTCGATAACGAAGCTAACGAAGCATACACTCCATATGTTGTGGAAACATCAATCGGTCTCGACCGTATGTTCCTGTCGATTATTTCATCTGCATACTGCGAAGAGCAGGTTGGCGACGAAACGCGCGTAGTGCTTCGTATTCCTGCACCATTGGCACCAGTTAAGGTTGCTGTTTTACCTTTGGTAAAGAAGGATGGTTTGCCTGAGTTGGCAGAAAAGATAATGAATCGTTTGAAACTCAACCTCAACTGCCAGTACGAGGAAAAGGATTCCATTGGAAAGCGTTATCGCCGTCAGGATGCAATAGGAACACCGTTCTGCATCACTGTTGACCATCAGTCTGCAGAAGATGGCACCGTAACACTTCGTCACCGTGATACCATGGAGCAGGAACGCGTTTCCATCGACGACATCGAACGTATCGTTACCGAAAAGTGCGACATCAAGAATTTACTAAGGCAGTTGATGTAAATCCTGATTAATAGCAATAAAAATCCCTTTGGGTTTTCCAAGGGGATTTTTTTGTTAGGATTATAAAAAAATATTGTTGTCCGCTAAATCCACAAGCGGTCATTCCGGAAAGCAGAACGAACAGCAAAAGGAACGTTGCTTGTGAGTTCGCTTGTCCGGAATCTGTTAAACGATAATCCGTTAGCAGATTACGGACAGCAGTCTTCACAACGCTCCCCAATTCTGTATCGCGTGTTACGACTAGCTTCCGAAATGACAAGCCCCACCAACTAAACATTTGTGTAAGTAAATGATAGTAATTAAATTACAATATTAGTACAATTTTTAGCGGACAATAATAATAAAATAAAAGGCGGAATTTCTCCGCCTTTTATTATGTTCAGTAACCTGATTTACTTTTCTATAACAACTCGTTTTGTCCAAACATTGTTACCAGAGATTATTCTTACGAAGTAAACTCCAGATGAAACATTGCAGTCGAAAACGATTTCAGAGTTGCTGTCGGCATTAACTTCACGGGTTTCGATTATCGAGCCGTTTGCGTTTATAATCTGGCAGGTTGTCTTGCCTTCGATTGCGCCAAGTCCAACAGTGAACATTCCGCTTGTCGGGTTAGGATATACAGAGATGCCTTCTGCAACTTCTTCATTGATTGTTGAAGGAGAACCAGCCTGAGTTACCGAAACGGTTCTAGTTATACCGCTTCCCGAAACTGTTATTGTTGCAGTACGCTGTGAGGTTGAAGCGTTAGCAGCTGCAACAGCTGTGATTGTTCCGTTGTTCGAACCTGATGCGGGGCTAACCGTTAGCCAGCTTGCCGAAGATGTTGCAGTCCACGAAGTGTTGCTTGTAACGGTAACGGTCTTGCTTTCGCCATCGGCAATATAACTGAGTGATGATGGAGAAACTGTGAGGTTATTGCTTACACCAGCCTGAGTTACCGAAATGGTACGAGTTATACCACCGCCAGTAACTGTAATAGTTGCTGTACGCTGTGAAGAAGAAGTGTTAGCAGCTGCAACTGCAGTTATTGTTCCGTTGTTCGAACCTGATGCAGGGCTAATTGTCAGCCAGCTTGCCGATGAGGTTGCTGTCCACGAAGTGTTGCTTGTGACGGTAACAGTCTTGGTTTCACCTGCTGCAGTGTAGCTGAGAGATGACGGGGAAACTGTAAGGTTGTAGCTTGGTGTACTTGTAGGACATACTGTTGGAAGTACATACATTGAAATGTCAAGACTTTGCCAGTTTGTGTACATATCTCCCCAGCTTCCGTTGTATAATTCGTAGCAGCTATTTGTGTATCCACTTCCTTGTGCAGTAGAAAGCAGACCTATATAGCTTGTTGCACTTGAAACATCAAATCCAGCAAAGAAATTGGTAGAAACAGCAACAGGACTTGACAATGTCCATGTGTAAATACCTACCATAGTACCGCTTTGGCTGGTTGCAGCCGAATAAAGGTTCGACAATGTTACGGTTTGAGAAGCAAGTTCACTGCCTGGGACACCATTGTTGTTTGCCCAAACCTTGAAAGTTACACTTCCATTGGTTCCGTTAATTGCGTATGCGAAATCAATGCTGGTTATGTTGTAGTTGCCAGAAAGTTCGAAATATTCGGCCTTGGCTTGGTCACCGTATGAATTGCTACCGCAAACATAACCGCCATCGTTTTGTACTGAATAAATAGTTGGTGAATCAAATCTGTCTTCGTGCAAAACAACGCAGTCGCCAGTTTCGCCGCCACTTTCACCAGCCTGAGTTACGCTGATTGTCTGTGCGTTTACGCCAGTTCCAGAAACGGTAATGGTTGCAGTACGCTGAGATGTTGAAGTGTTAGCAGCAGCAACTGCAGTGATAGTTCCGTTGTTTGAGCCAGAAGCAGGGCTTATTGTTAGCCAGCTTGCCGATGAACTTGCTGTCCACGAAACATTGCTTGTAACGGTAACAGTCTTGCTTTCGCCTGCTGCTGTGTAGCTGAGAGATGAAGGCGAAACTGTGAGAGTGCTAACTTGTTCGTCGGTAGGACAAATGTGAGGGAGGAATCCAGCAGCAACATTTGTTGGTGGATTCTGGAATACTGTTGATTCTAATCTCCAAGCATTGTTATAATATATGTATAATGAATTGGTCATAACGGATCCATTAGATGTGCTTGACAAAATCAATTGATTAGAATCATCGTCACCAGCTTCGCCTAGTGCAGATACATCCCAACCGACAAAGAAAGGACCGGAAACAGTAATTGGAGATGACAGGTTATGTTCATAATTGCCGTAATAACATGTAGCGCCACCTGTTAGTTGTCCTTGCGAAAGCGCATTGTTTAATGTTGACATGCTAATTGTCTGGCTATATAATTCTGCATTTGGCAATCCTGCTGAAGTCGCGCTCCATACCTTTATTGTTACAGAATTTGAAGTTGCTGTGTTCAAAATGTCGTACAAAGTAATTTTGTCAAGAGTGTAATTTCCTGTCACATTTATTTTTTGTGCGAATTTTGTAAAGTAAGTTGCATATAAATTAGAACAAAAGCCTCTATATCCACAGGAGTCGTCTTCCATAATCTCTTCGTTTGCTGTAACACACTGGTCGCTGTTGTCGCTTTGTGTTACAGTTACGGTTGCTGTTGATGAACCGTGTGTGACGGTAACAGTTGCAGTACGAGGAGAACCAGTTTCGTTGGCTGAATTTGCAGTAACTGTTATTGTTGTTGTTGCACCGCTACCGTTACCAGTTGTTGGAGAAACGGTTAGCCACGACTGGTTGGATTGTGCTGTCCATGAAGATGAAGCTGTTCCTGCGCGAACCGAAACAGTAGCGCTTCCACCAGCACTTGGTAATGTTACGCTTGATGGATTTACTAATAAAGAAGTTGAATACGACTGAGCGCATTGTACTGCTGCGTATGCGTTTACATAGACATTATTGTCTATTGTATTTGAACCGCTTGCCAATGCTGTACCAGTTGAGATAAGGCATTGCTTAGCTTGTGATGGAGTTATGTCTGGATATGCCGATGCCATAAGTCCGCAAAGTCCAGCTACAATAGGTGTAGCCATTGATGTTCCCTGCATGCCATCGTAGTATTGTCCGTTAAAATTATTTAGTCCAAACAAGCGAATCATTTGTGATGTGCAATAGGTAGTACTTAAGATATTGGGCATATACTCTTGATTCTGGTATATTACAAAACCACCGGGAGCAGCAACATCAGCACGACCAGTACCATATTGTGAGAAGCTTGAAAGCTTACCATTGCTGTTTACCGATGCAACACCTATTACAAAGGAATAACCTGCCGGATAGTTGATGCTGTTGTCTTCATCGCCTTCGTTTCCTGCAGCGGCAACGAGTATTATGCCGTTGTTATAACAAGTTTGTAGAGCTTGGCGTTCTGCAGTAGATTGTCCTGTGCTACCAAACGACATGCTTATAACCTTTGCTCCATTGTTGGCGGCCCAAGTGATACCGTTTGAGCAATAGTATAGTTCATCGTCGTTGTTAGCAGCGCGTACACCCATAAGTGTAACACCGCCACCGATGGAGCTGATACCTACACCATTGTTGTTGATTGCTCCGACCAAACCAGCGCAATGCGTTCCGTGCGACCAGTCGTATGCTGGACAGTTGTTGTTGGTGTACAAGTCGCTTTCGGAGCATGTTGTTGTTTGCGAAACAGATGATGGGGGAGCTGAGTTGCCTACAGATGGCGTTCCTGATGCATACGAACACATGTTTGTTGATGAAATCTGCAGGTCAGGATGTGCGCCCCAAACAGCATTGTCAACGACAGCAACCTTAATAGATGACGAACCTTGCTGTATGCCCCATGCTTGCGGTGCATTTATCATTTCAAGGTGCCACTTGAAATTGTATTGTATTCCACCGTAAGTTGTTGATGTGTAGTACGGGTCGTTGTAGGTAGTTTTCCTTGTGTAGTAAGGAACCATTTCGGCGTACTCAACATTATCAAGCAGTTCGAGTTCCTTGATGAACAGGCCAATGTTCTGTGCATCTGTAAATTCCAACCTGATTACTCTTTCCAAATAAGGATCGTTGAACATATACAGAGGTCTTGTGATAAGGGTAACTCCGTAGCGTTCGAACATTTCTTGAAATTCAGCAGGCATCTGGTCAAAATCAATCGAGGTGTTTTCGTTAACCTTGATTCTGAAATCGTAGTCATCGTTGAACTTGAAGTACAAGTGACCATCGATGTAACCGCGATTGATTGTCTGCGCGTTCAGTATTCCCATAAGGCTGAACAGGAAAACTGAAATTAACAATAAAAATCTTTTCATTCGATATCTTTTAATTATGGACTTCAAAATCAACTACTTAGTCTGCCCAAAAACGGTGAAGTCCTTTGCCGAAATTAGCTGACTGTACAGAGTAGCAAAGGTAAAAAAAATAGGATTGCGACAATCAAAAAAATAAAAACAAAAAAGAAAAGGCGGATTTCTCCGCCCTTCCATTTTGTTTAAGATTGTGTTTATCTGCTAATTACAACAGATTCAGTCCATACTCTGTCGCCAGAAATTATTCTTACGAAGTAAACTCCCGGAGCGACATTGCAGTCGAATACAATTTCTGAATTGTCACTTGCATTTATTTCCCTTGTTTCGATGATAGAGCCATTTGTATTAACAATCTGGCAGGTTACATCTCCTTCAATCGATTCCATCGACAAGGTGAACAAACCATTGTTCGGGTTCGGGTAAACCGACATCGAACCAGCTTCAATCATATCAGCAGAAATTACAAATGTGAATGTAACGCTGAGAGTGTGGTTTGTCATTACAGGTTCGAATGTGTAGGTGTAAGCCTCAGACTCTCCTTCGTAATCGTACTCGTACTGTACAACTACTTCTCCATCAATTGTGAGGGTTTCAATTGCATAATGTTCATAAGGAGTAATTACGAATGCAGGAGTTGAACCTTCTTCTACAATAACTTCACCTTCAACATCTTCACCATTGTAAGTAACTGTACCAAATTCACCAACCTCAACAGTAATTGTGTAGGTAGTTGCTGGTATTGCCTCAAAGTTAGCTACCAATGTTCTGTTGTCTGTTGCGGTGAATGTGTATTCTACATCGGTAGAAACAACTTCATCGTTTTCGGTCCAGTTTACAAAGTTGTAATCCTCGTTTGCTGTAGCATTAAGAGTTACCGTGGTGTTCTCTTCGTACGGACCAGCACCAGTTATTGTTCCGCCTTCGGTTGGATTGGCAGTTGCTGTTATGATGTATGTAACAACTCCGTCCTGTGCGAAAGTAGCAACAAAATTTTCATCGGCGACAACTGTATATTGCCTTTGGACATCGGTAACGCCATCGTTCCATGCTACGAAATGGTTGCCTTCGGTTGCTGTTGCGGTAAGAACCAAGACTGTTCCATAGTCGTACATGCCGTCGATAGTTTCTTCTTCAATTGTAACGCTTCCCTTTGCAGGGTCGTTAGCGGTTGCTGTAACATGGTATCTGTTGATGCTGAAATTAGCAACTAGAGTCCTGTCGGCTGTTACTCCAAACGAGTATTCTGCATTGGCAGAAACCTCTGTGTCGTTTTCAGTCCAGTTTACAAAGTGATAACCTGTATTTGCAGTAGCCGAAAGGGTGACATTCTGACCGTAAGTGTAATCGCCGTCACCAGAAACAGTTCCTCCATTGGTCGGATTTGCAGTTGCTGAAATTGTGTAGGTAATTGCCTCGAAGTTAGCAACAAAGGTCCTGTCTTCAGTTGCGGTAAACGAGTATTCGGTATTGGTAGTTACAACAGCACCATCTTCTGTCCAATTTACAAAGTTATAGCCAGTGTTTGCGGTTGCTGTAAGAGTAACCGTTTGACCATAATTGTAATCGCCAGCACCAGCAATTGTTCCGCCATCTGTCGGGTTTGCAGTAGCCGAAATTGTGTAGCTAATAAGTTCAAAGTTAGCAACCAAGGTTCTGTCGGCTGTTACTGTGAACGAATATTCAGCATCAGTTGAAACTATCGCACCATTTTCTGTCCAGTTTACAAAGTGGTAGCCAGTGCTTGCTACTGCAGTAAGAGTTGCTGTTTGTCCGTGAGTGTAGTCGCCTGCACCGCTTACAGTTCCGCCATCGGTTGGGTTAGCGCTTGCCGAAACATTATAAGTGTTTATCTGGAAGTTGGCAACTAGGTTGCGGTTTCCAGTTGCTGTAAACGAATATTCAGCATCTGTAGAAACTTCAGTATCGTTTTCGGTCCAGTTTACAAATGTGTAACCAGTGTTTGCAACAGCCGAAAGATTAACCGTCTGACCGTACGTATAATCACCAGTACCATTAATTGTACCTCCATCAACAGGGTTTGCTATTGCAGAAATAGTGTAATTAACAAGTTCAAAATTAGCAATCAATGTTCTGTCTGCTGCTGCAGTAAACGAGTACTCTGCGTTTGTAGAAACTACAGAGCCATTCTCGGTCCAATTGGTGAAATTGTATCCTGTATTTGCTATAGCATTGAGATTTACTGTCTGACCGGATGCATAATTACCCGAACCATTTACAGTTCCGCCTTCTGTTGGATTTGCACTTGCTGTAATTGTGTAGGTAATTGTTGCAAAGTTAGCTATCAAAGTTCTGTTTGCTGTTGCAGTAAACGAATATTCGGCGTTTGTTGAAACAATGTTTCCGTTTTCGGTCCAGTTTACAAATGAGTAACCGTTATTTGCAGTTGCTGTAAGCGAAACATTTGCGCCATAATTATATGGACTGTTGTTCCCGCTGATTGTACCGCTATTGTCTGGATCAACGGTTGCTGTAACATTGTAGGTTCTCTGTGTGAAGTTTGCAACAAGCGTACGGTTTGCCGAAGCGGTAAACTGATAGGTTGCATTTGTTGAAACAACCGTTCCGTTTTCGGTCCAGCTTGTAAACCTGTAGCCAGCATTCGGTGTTGCCACAAGGTTAACTCCTTCGCCCAAATCATAGGTTCCTGCACCTGTTACAGAACCACCTGCTGTTGGATTTGCACTTGCTGTGATTGTAAAGGTCGGTGTTGCACGCGTTACAGTTATGCAGGTGGTATTGTTCGATAAGTTCGGATCGAAACCAGAATAGTTAGCATGAAAGCAAACATCAAAAGTTCCTGTTACAACCATCTGATTTAATTGTTCGGCTGTAATTGTATATGAGTACGGACTTGGGTACAACCATACAAAATAACCTGCATCCAACGATATATTGTATGTATTCTCTTCTATTGTTTCCGAACCTACTTTTATTGTCGTCGAAATTGTTCCTGTTGTTGTTTCCGGACCGCTGTTATTGACAACTGGATATATTATAATGTCGTCGGTTGCACCAATGGATATGTTTGTTTCTGCATCATAGTGTGGTGATACGCCATCATCCAACAACCATGCTTGCAAGTCAGAAGATTCAACATAGGGAGTATCTCCATCTGAAACATAATACGAAAACTTGTATTCGATAGTTGCTGTCTGTGCTTCGGTCCGATTATTTACATAATATGCGGAATAATTCAACATCAGGACTTCTGTACTACCGCTAGTAGTTGTGTACAAATAATTTCCTGATGCTGCTGCCACACCCATACTTGTAGTATAGCTGGATGCATCGACAGGGTCTCCAACATCTTGTCTCTTATATAGGAACAATGTATTTCCGTTTGCCACAACGGCAATCCAGAAATTAACACCGTTACGTATAGTATATGGAGTTTCTAGATCAACGGTATGCTCTCTGCTATATTCGTTTCCACTGAAACTTTCTGCTGTATAATTCTGCGAATAGACTTCTGAGCCAAGGCAAGTGTTTATATCGGTAGTATAACCATTGTGTGTTAAGCTATAGTCCACATTGCTACCCTCGTAAATCTTGATTGTAAAGTTCGTGTTTATGTAGTCGGTGTAATTTGTTGTCTGCAATCCGTTGTATGTAAAAAACTTTACTTTCAAAATTTTGCTTCCTTCCTCATAATTTCCATAATTTTCAGGCCTGATTATAACCTGATGTCCACTTGTATATGGAGTATATATATTTGATTCGTTGTTTCCGTACCATCTGTTTGTTTCGGCAAACGAACCATCAGGTTGCGTTACGGTTATAACCTTGGTTTCGGAACCTTGAGTAACTGTTATTGTTGCATTTCTGTCGGATCCGCTTAAATTTTCAGAAGCAGTTGCAGTAACGGTGGTGGTTGCTCCGTTGCCGCTTCCCGATGTTGCCGAAAGTGTCAGCCATGAAGCACTAGAACTTGCTGTCCATCCTGTCGACACATTTGCGTTTGCCTTTATGGTAAAGTTCATGTTTCCACCTTCAGAATTAAAGTTAAGAGTTTCGGGTGTTACCATAAGCAATGAAGGGTCGATAGTGCAGAACGATAACAAGAATTGCAATGAATAAAGCTGCAAATATGAATGGCTGTCATCGGTATAGTTTGCAGATGTTGCCAAGTTAAGGTAATCTGTTCCGTCATCAGTATCGGTAAACAGGTATTTGCCATCAAAAGCATCGGCACTGCCCGAGAAATTTTCATACGCAATAGGTGAACCTTGCGCTGTCTTGTTGCACATGAACAATGTCTTACCATTTGCTACTATTGCAATCCAGAAATTTGTGTTTTCGTTTATTGTATAAGGTGTATTGAGAACAACTTCTTGGTCGCCATAGTACGACTGGGTATAGTTTTGCGAATATACCTGTGTTCCCATGGCTCTGGCGATGTTGGATGTATATCCGCCTCCCAAACTTTCGGTACTTCCACCTTCGTAAATCTTTATTGTAAAGCTATTGTTTGTATAATCGGAATAGTTGCCTGTCTGTCCACCATCGTAAGTTGTAAAATTGACTTTGGTAATTTGGTGACCAGTAGTATAGTATCCGAATCCTTCGCCGCAAACAACAATCATGTTTCCAGGTTCGAATACCCTGAACATAGTGGAATTGCCGTCTTCGCCAAAACACCCTGGGTCGTTAGCAATACCGCTCGGTTGAACAACTGTTACCGTAGTGGTTGCGCTACCCTGAGTTATTGTTATGGTTGCAGTACGTTCCGACGCTGTATTGTTGCGGCTTGCTGTTGCAGTAACGGTAGTGTTTGCTCCGCTGCCTGCACCTGTTGCAGGACTGATTGTTAGCCACGACTGGCTTGAAGCTGCCGTCCACGACTGGCTTGAAGCTGTGCTCGAGCGAACCATGAAAGTTTCGCTTCCGCCAAGACCTGAGAAAGTAAGGGCATTAGGAATTGCAAAAAGACCGGCATTCGGTTCAATGCCGAATATTGCCGACTGGCTTTCGTTGTATGTTCCGTTACCGCTACCAATACCGCCAGTTCCTGGTTCCATACTGTTTATTGCATAGAAACCGTCGCAGTATCCACCCCAGCCCCAATTGAAGTGGAACTGGTTGTTATTGTTGTAACCATCGCAAATGAAGCAGTGTCCGCCACCATCGCCTCTACCGGTGTAAATAACGGGTCTGCCTGCATCAAGGTCAGCAATCAGCATATTTTTCCATTCGGTTTCACTATAGTTACTCCTATAGCAACCATTAAGGGTATTCTTATATAGGAAGAAGTTTTCCATTGCATATTCAGCAGTTCCGTTGCTGGGACCAACAGTCACGGCACCGCTACCACCAGTTCTGCTTACACCGTACGACATTTGCACTGCAACACCGCAATGATACATCAAAGTCGCAACGGCATCCTTCTGTGCCTGAGTAGCCGAATTGGTATATGAATTCACCATATTGTTCCAGTCGTAGGTTGTTTGACCAAAATTTGCTGTCAGTTCTCCATATCCGCTGGTATATGTTTGACTGCCATTACCTTGTGTGGGATAGTTCCAATATTTCATTATCTGTGCCATTGCCGTAGCGACACAACCTGTTACTGTGCGTGCTCCTTCGTCAGAATCGTAAGGACAAAGGGTGTTGTATGGCGAACCTTGATCCCATCTTGTTTGAACAAGAGCGTTTACCGAGCGACTGCGCTTCTGCGAAGCCATTTGTCCGCTGCTTAGTTTTCTCCAGTCGGTGGCAATATCTGACGATGCCGATACGCCATTGCTTATAGCCAAGCTAATGTCGTGTTCGTAGCCCAATAGCCATTCGTGCATGTTTACAGGAATGTTTTCCGGGTCAAAATTGCCCGAATCCGAATATCCCAAGATAGGAACGGCAATGTCATCCGCCGAGACGATTACAAAACCGTCGCTTGTGTTGAAAATGTAAAAGTTTGTAAACTCTGTTTGTGATGAGACATCACTGAATGTTGCGCGGGTCTGTTTCCCAAGATTTTGTTCCCAGAACGACCGAGCTACGGTTCTGGCGACCTCGACATCAACATGCTCTGCAAATATCGGCAATGAAAACAGCGCCAATAATGCCAACATTAACAATTTTCTCATATATTACTTTGTTTTATGTTATGGACTTCTAAATCAATAAATTAATCCACTAATAGCGGGAAGCCCTTGCCGAAATTAGCAGACGAAATAGTATGGCAAAAGTAATGAAAATTACGGATTTAGATATACGAATTAGAATTTTTATAAACAATGGACAATTAATAATGGATAATTAGGGCTGGAAGAAGAGAAGGCTAAAAGTCAAACAGAAGACCAGTCCTGCAGTCTGGCTGCAAGATGTGGGACTGTAAGTCTGTTAGACCGTAAGCCTGCAAGCCCCAAAACAACCAGAAATAATGGACAACTGGCAACGAATAGCGGACATTTGATAATTATAAAAGATTTTTTTGAAAAATTTTGCACATATAGTTGTTGGATGTAAAAAATGTATTATTTTTGTGTGATTGACGATGGAAGTTGGTAACTTTATCGTTTAGCAGCGGGCGATTGACGAAAGGGATTATTATTAACTTAACTACTAGAAAGGAATTTTTGTACATAGTTTTGCCATTTGTAGGTAATGGGCTTATGCAAACGGCAGACTAAAAAATAAAGAAGCCCAGAAACAAAAAATAATAATTAGTAATGAAAAAGAATATTTTTATATCACTACTTATCGGGATGATGGGGGTGATAGCGTTTAGCAGTTGTACTAAATATAACGAATGTTCGTGTGAAAATATTTTCGATGGATATTTGTATGTTATTCAGAAAGAAGTGTATGATTGTTATTCAGGTAGCACAGTCACTACTTCTGCAATTCTGTCTGAAATTCCTATATCTGATTCTGAAAAACAACATATTAACGAATACGACCAAAATATTCGTTGCGTATATGGCAATCTTCCAAGAAAAGTTAAAGATAAGGATGGTTGCAAGGTTCGATGCTGTATTAGCCAAAAGAAAAAAGTAAGACATAGAATCGTTGAAGGGAGAGGTGTTGGTATTGTTACAATTAACTGCATGGAGGAGAAATAATAATGAAAAAATTTACATTAATAATTATGACAATAATGATATGGTTGTTGTCATATTCACAAGGAAATTCCAATTATTACTATGATGGATATAATGCTCATTTTTGGGTAAATGATTCTACATCTGCAATTATGATTATTAAAAATATGAATAATTATACTCAAATATCTAATCGTTTAAAAAATATATTTGTTTCAACAAATGACGAAATAATAGAAAATGACGAGGAAAACAATATTATAATCAATAGTTCTTCTTTGAATACTATTGATATAGATTCTCTTATTTCTGCAATATCGGTAAAAAGTGATGATATAGAGTTCTTTTCTTTTTCAAAAGTTATTAATAATTATCATTATTGGCTTAGAAATGAAGTTTATGTTAAATTCACGGATACAGCAAAATATAGTCAGTATGTGCAAGGATTATTAATAGCGTATGGTGCAAATTCATCAAACTACGAAGGTTTTAACGAATATCGGATAACTTTTGGTAATGAAATGCAAATGATGCAATTTGCAAATCGACTTAAGGATAGTTTGTGGGTTGAATATTCCACACCAGATCTTTATTGTGAAATATCAGACAATTCGTATACCACTAATGACCCCAATATTAATGGTTACCCAGGGTATTACAATGGTTCTAATTCGACAATTAATATATCAAAAGCATGGGATTTTTTGGATAAGGGAATGTCTCAGATTGGTAGCAGTAATATTAAGGTTGCTGTGTTGGATCATGGCATTGATGCACATGTTGATTTTTATACAAACTTGGGAGTAACAAAAATAGCAGATAGTTGGTCTCCGATAGGTAACAATAGTGGAAGCAATAATGATAATGATGGACACGGGCAAAATTGTAGTGGTATTATAATTTCAACACACAATTCGATAGGAACGGCAGGTATTGCTCCCGATTGTAGAATATCTGCTATACGAATTACAAATAGGTTGGGTAATTTTTGTTCTAATTCAAATATAAGAAATGCTATAAGGCACTCTTGGCAAAATTGTAATGCTGCAGTTTTAAATAATTCTTGGGGATTTTCAAATAATTTGAATCATCCTATAATAACAAATGCGATAAATGAAGCATTATCAAATGGGCGTAATGGAAAGGGATGCGTTGTCGTTTTCGCTTCTGGAAATGATAATGTTAATCATGTAAGTTATCCATCGTCTTTAAATGGAGTTATATCAGTCGGATCTGTCAAAAATAATTTAAATAGAGCTGTATATACCTTTGGTGGTAGTAATTATGGAGATTGTTTAAGTGTTGTTGCTTTTGGAGATGGTATTCCAACAACATCATTAAATAATGGATATACCAATTCCTTTTATGGTACTTCAGCTGCAAGTCCACAAGTTTCTGGAGTCGCGGCTCTTATGCTTTCTGCCAATCCCAACTTAACTACAAATCAAGTAAAAGCAATAATAGAGCAAACAGCACAAAAAATACACTATAATACATCATACATATACACAAACGGACCTTCTTTGCATCCAAACGGAGAATGGAACAATGAAGTTGGTTATGGCCTGATTGATGCCCATAAAGCGGTAATGGAAGCATATTTTTACAATCATGCAATAGAAGGAGATTACAATATTTCATCATGCAACGAATATACTTATTCGTTAAGCAGTACAATACCAAACGGAACATCATTGACATGGGAAATAAGCAACAATATGGAAATAGTTTCAGGTCAGGGAACATCAAATATAGTAGTTAGACCTATTGGCAATGGTGGTGGATGGATAAAGGCTAAATTAGAACATGAGAATAATATTGTTACAAAGTCAAAAAATGTTTTAATTTCTCCAGGAGCATCCACATATTACAACAATTACACAACTAATGGAACGATAACATTTACATCGGACTTAGTTATTGCTGGCACTTTTACAATAAGTAATGGAAGTATTGTAACCATATCCTCAACTGCATATTGCTCTCCAACTGCTAGGATTATCATTCGTCCTGGCGGCAAACTCATAGTTAATGGTGGAACTCTAACAAATCTTTGCCCCGGCAAAATGTGGGACGGCATCTATGTTGTCGGCAACAAGAACGAATGTCAGATTGCAACCGAACAAGGAACACTAGAGGTCAAGAATGGTTCTGTAATAGAAAATGCGAAATGTGCCATACACAACTGGGACAGTATAAACGCAAACCATTCAGGTGGCATTATAAAAGTAAGCGGACATTCTATTTTGCGTAACAACGGGCGTGCAGCAGAGTTTGTGGAATACACGAATACAACACCCAATGGCACGCAGATAAACGATGTAAGCTTTTTTAAATTCTGCGATTTCATAATTGATGACAACAATCTTTTCTCGTCAAACGGCATAACATTCCAAAGTTTTGTAAAAATGAACGGAGTAAAGGGAATATCCTTCACGGCATGTAATTTCCGAAACGGATGCTCATCGGTAAATATACAGCAGTATGCCATCGAATCCATCGGCTCTGCTTTTTCTGTCGGTCCGAATTGTAGCGGAGTGTACGACCCCAGTACCTGCCAGTGCGTAGGAACACTTACAAAGTCTAGGTTCGCCCGCATGGGAAGAGGCATAAAGGCTTCAAATGGAGGTTCCACATATTCGTTTTCCGTTGACCGTACTATATTCGATACATGTTACTGGAGTGTTGCAGTATGGGCGGTAAACAACTATGCCGTAACTCGGTCTGATTTCGATGAGACATCCTATCCGACTTTTAGCCAAAGTACTACTACAGCAGGTGTAAATACAAAATATAGTTCAGGATTTACCATAGAGGAAAACAATTTCTACACGCACTACTCATCAAACAATAATGCAAGGCTTGACAATGGAATATATTGCAGCGAATCGGGAAGAGACTACAACATAATATACAGGAATACATTTGAGGGATTTTACTATGCACTTATGACAGGCAATAATGCAAATACAGGATTGCAGTTTCAGTGCAACGACTTCAAGAGAAATTTCAGCAGGGATGCCTATTTGGAAAGTGCCTCGTCAGTACAAGGTTCTTCTGCAAAGAGTGCAGGAAACAAGTTTACAGTGCAAACGCCATACAATATAACTTCAGACCATGCAATCACATACTTTCATAGTGGCGGACAATATTCGTCGAACATATACTATCCGTCTTTAGTGTCAAACAATGTAACAAGAACTGCATTTGCTACGTTCAATGACTGCAACTCAACATTGTGCGATTTCAATGTTATTATTGGTCCAATTGTCGGCAAGTCAGCCCCTTCCAATGATTTTGTTACCCTCTACGATTCTCTGCAGCAGATTTACGAATCGCGCTTGGCAGATTATAATGCCGCTGGATATGATTTTCTGTTGGAAAACTTCGAGGAGGGCGATGCCGATATTGTGGCTACAGCAAGGCTAATGCAGGATACTCTCATTTCGATTCGCCGTGCAATGGCAGAAATTGCAAACCGCAACATTGATGCAATATTGCAGGATACTCTGTTTTTTGACCGCGAAGCATTAAACGGATGGTACAACCGAATAAATACCCAGACAGCAAAATATTCGTTAGTAAATAGTTACTTCGAAGTTGGCGAATATGCACTTGCCCGTCAGGAACTGGCATCGATACCACAGCGTTTTGCACTTACCACAGACGAACTTGCCGAGTACGACAATTTCTGCCAGTACCAGTCGTTGCGCGAATCAGTTTACTCATCGGGACGCAACTATGCACAACTAACTGAAGACGAGATTGCAGAATTGCAGACGATTGCAGAACGCAACACTGGCGTTTCATCGGCGTATGCAAATTCGGTGCTATGCTTCTTTTACGGCATTTGCATGGATGAAGAAATAGACGCAGACTATTATTTCAATATGGACGCACCACTGAACAGCAAGAGAACAACTGCGGTTACCGAATCCGAAACTGAACAGTTTGCAATCTATGTCTATCCAAATCCAGCAAATGAGGAGTTAAACATTTTGCTAAACTCGCTTCCCGAAGGCAAGACAACGATTGATTTCCACGATGTTACAGGTCGCTTGGTTCTTTCCGAGGAAATCAAGGGAAATAACACCAGCATAAACATTTCGTCATTAAAGCAAGGTGTTTATATGTATCGCATCATAAATGGCGACAACATTATTGCTCGTGACAGGATTGTGAAAGAATAAAGTTTTTCAGACGGCGGATGCGATTTTCGTGTCTGCCGTTTTAACAACTAGAAACCTAGAAAGGGCGAAGCCATTGAAACGCGAAGCATTCAAACGGGCTTTTGCCCATCAAACTGGCGAAGCCCAAATTTTTTTTCCACATTTCGCAATTATGAATTACCTTTGCAGTTTGTCTTATTTTACAAATATGTACACGCTGTTTTTAAAGGAAATAAAGGGCTTCTTCAGTTCGACTATCGGCTATCTGGTGATTGCCGTATTCCTGCTGATTGTGGGGCTGTTCGCTTGGGTTTTCCCAACAAATTTCAATATCTTTCAGGTGGGTGCGGCAAACATCGACACGCTGTTCCTGATTTCACCGTGGGTGTTCCTCTTCCTCGTGCCTGCAATCACGATGAATATGTTTGCCGATGAACTTCGTACTGGCAACATGGAACTTCTGCTCACCCGTCCAATATCCGAGTTCAAGATTGTAATGGCAAAGTACCTTGCCGCCGTGGTATTGGTGCTTATTGCATTGCTACCTACGCTGTTGTTCCTCGTTTCGGTACACAATCTGGCCGACCCAGTCGGAAATGTCGACTATGGTGCAATAGCAGGTTCGTACATCGGACTGTTTTTCCTCGGCGCTGTGTATGCCTCGATAGGCATTTTTGCAAGTTCGCTGTCGAAGAATGTAATTGTGTCGTTCCTGCTCGGAATAGTTTTCTGCTTCCTGTTCTACCTCGGTTTCGACCTTTTGTCGGACTTGGTTTCAACTGGAACGGGAACCGACTTTGTGAAATCGCTAGGCATAAACGACCATTACAGTTCAATCAGCCGTGGCGTTGTCGATTCGCGCGACATCGTTTATTTCCTAAGCGTGATAGCGGTTTTTGTATTCTTTTCTAAACTCAGACTTGAAAGTCGCAAATGGTAGGAGGGTAAAGTCATGACAAAAGAAACAGAAAACAAGAAATCATTTTCACAGATGCGCCGCCAGAATCGAAACCAGAACATTTTTCAGGCAGTGCTGATATTGGCATTGATAATTGTGCTGAACATTTTGTCGACACAGGTTTTCTTCCGTGCCGACTTAACCAAGGAAAAACGCTTCTCCATATCCGACTTCTCAAAGCAGGTGCTCGATAGTATCGACGATGATGTTTACATTGAGATATTCCTCAAGGACAACGACTTGCCATCGGAACTTGTCCGCTATCAGCGCACCGTTGACGACTTTATGAAAAACCTATGCCGCTATTCAAACAACATCCGCTACGAGTTCAAGAATCCGTTTACCGAACATAGCGGCGAGGAACAGGGATTTATGCAGAAGTGGTTTGGTTTCCTGTCGGACGAAGAGGAAGTTGAGCCGTTGGAGAGGAAAAAGATTTTTGCACAATTATACAATAAAGGGCTGAATCCCACCTATATAGTCCAGCAGGAAGGAATGGGTGGATCAGAAAAGATAATTTTCGCAGGAGCATTGGTAAAGTACAAGGAAAAAGACTTCCCAGTAAACCTGCTCACAAACAGTCCGTCGGGCAACACTCCATACACAATGTTGAGTTCCACCGAGTTGGAGCGTGAATTCGTTCACGCACTGTGGATGCTGTCGAGCCGTAAAGTTCACAAAGTTGCTTTCCTCGAAGGTCACGACGAACTTGACGAAAATCGCACCTACGACATAATGTCATCGCTGTCAAAATATTACCGCATAGAGCGCGTAGATATGAATGGTAGCCTCACTGCTCTCGACGACTACGGTTGCGTTGTAATCGCCAAACCGCAGAAGAGGTTCAACGAGCGCGACAAGTACATTATCGACCAGTACATAATGAACGGAGGAAAGGTCATCTGGTTTGTAGAGTGGATGCAATTCGATATGGACAGCCTCAACACCAACCCCACAGCAATGGCTCTGATGAACGACATCAACCTCAGCGACCAGCTTTTCAACTACGGCGTGCGCATCAATCCCGACCTTATTCAGGATTTGCGCTGTTTGCAGATTCCTGTATGCGTCAACACGGTAGAAGGAAAGCCGCAGTTTGAGCCTAAGCCGTGGTACTACTTCCCGCTCATAGTTCCCGACACTTTGCTCGACCACCAGCTAGTGAAGAATCTTGATGTTATGCGTACATGCTTTGTCAGTTCGATTGACACCGTTGGCGAAGATCCTTTGGTGAAAAAGACTATTCTGCTCCGAACCTCGCAGTACGCCAAGGCCTTGTCGCATCCTGTGGAAATCAGCCTCGACATACTTCGCGAAAAGCCCGAAATGCTTACTTTCAACAAGCCTAATATGCCAGTAGCAGTGCTTCTAGATGGCGAGTTCAAATCGAACTTTGCCAATAGGCTTCCACCAGAATTAGCTGATAACAAGGATTTTAAGTTCAAGGACCGAAGCGTTAAAACGCAGATGATTGTCATTTCCGATGGCGACTTCATCCGCAACGAAATCAAGCGCATGGGCGACAAGGTTCAGCCATATCCGCTAGGATACGACAAGTACTACGATGCCCAATACACTCCCGGAAATACACAATTTATAGTAAACTGCGTGAACTATCTTTGTGCCGATGAGGGACTTATATCGCTGAGAATGAGAGAACTCAAGAGTCGTACGCTGAACGCTACGAAGGTAAGGGAAGAAAAGGCAATGTGGATTTGCATCAACCTCATTATACCGATACTTATCGTGTTGCTGATTGGATTCACAATGATAGTAATGCGCCGAGTAAAATATTCGAAAAAGGAAAAATAGAACGACATGAAAAAAACTAACTTATTGTTACTGATTGTAATCGTAATTCTTGTTGGAGTTTCGATCGCAATATATTTTGTAAGGAACTACGATTCGCAAAGCACATTGCGCGACTTTGCCGTGGAAGATACCGCCTCGATAAACAAGATTTTCCTTGCCAACAAGAGCGGTTCAGCAGTTACACTAGAGCGTGCAGGCGACCATTGGACTGTAAACAAGCAATATACGGCTCGCCGCGATTTCATAAATAATTTGCTTACCACCATAAAGAAGATTGAGGTCAGTTCGCCAGTATCATCTGCAAAAATGGACAGAGTTATGAAAGACCTTGCTGTACAAGGCATAAAGGTGGAAATTTATCAGGACGATGAACTTGTGAAGACCTACTATGTTGGTGGGGTAACCGAGGACAACAATGGAGCATACATGATTTTGGAAAACTCTGATCGTCCGTTCATCTTGTCGCGTCCGGGATTCACAGGCTACCTTACCGTTCACTATCTGCCCGAACTTTCGGAATGGCGCGAACGCATAGCCTTCAACTACAGCATCGATGACATTGCCAAGGTTTATGTTGAATATCCCGACAAGAACGAATCGTTCATAGCCGAACGACTTGGCGAAAACAACTACAACTTGAAGAACATCGACGGCTCAAACATGGAAACACCGTTCGACACCTTGCGCGTAAAGGAGTTTGTAAGCCGCATAAAGTTTGTTGGTTTCGAAACTTATATCCTTGACAGCCTTCAAGCTTTTAAACGCGACAGTTTGCAGAAGACAGAAATGATGGCATCGTTTACAATCGAAGACAAGACTGGTGCAAAAAGCAAGCTCGTAACTTACCGCCGTCCCAACACAAGCGGACTTTTCGACCCGCAAGGCAATATTTTTGAGTACGATGTCGACAACCTGTACGGAATCCTTAGCAATGGTGAAGTTGTCATTTTGCAATATCCAATCATTGACCCGATAACATTCTACAAGTCGGATTTCTTTGGTCAGAACCATCACGAAGCAGTAAGGTTCAAGGAGGTACAGACACCATAAGGGATTTACGAATTACGATTTTTGATTGACGATTGTTATCACTCCCTAATGTCATTCTGAACTTGTTTCAGAATCTGAAGTGATTGCTTCGCTCGTTTATCATTCTGAACATGGACCATCGCAAAGCATTGCGATGCTACAGTTTTCAAAATTTTTGTCCTTCGGGATTTATCCTTGTTCTCACTCCCTATGGTCATCCTGAACTTGTTTCAGGATTTGGAGGTACATGTCTTTACGATTGCTTCGCCTCATTTGTCATTCTGAACATGAACCATCGCAAAGCATTGCGATGCTACAGTTTTCCAAAATCTTTTTCCTTCCTGCCCTTAACAACGCAGTATTTGCAAACTTTTTCTGAAACTGGTGATTGCTCATGCTTTCCAATTCCTCGGGCGAAAACGCTTTGATTTCTGGCAGAATGATGCCACTTTTCTTTGGAACAGAAAAATTGTGTGGACAACAGTCCTGACATGCATCACAACCATAAATGCGGTTGGCCTTTGCCTGCCTTACATCATCGTCGATGCCATCCTTTTTTTCGATGGTCTGGTACGAAATGCACTTGTTCGCATTTATGCCATCAAATGTGAGAGCCTTTGTGGGACAAGCCTTTATACAGGCATTACATCCGAGACAAGTCTGGTTTAGCGGTTGGTCGTAGTCGGTTTCGAAATTTACAACCAGTTCCCCGATGAACACGAACGAACCGAACTTTGGATTAATTATGCATCTGTTTTTTCCGAAAAAGCCCAATCCCGACTTCTGTGCAAAATACCTTTCAAACAGTGGTGCCGAATCGACAAACGCACGACCATCAGTTTGCGGACAAACTTTTTTTATCTCCTCGAGCATTAGGTTTAGTTTTTCCTTCAAGACAAAATGATAGTCGCGACCAAGAGCATATTTTGCAATCCTAATATCATCGCGGTCAGGTTTTTCATCGGTATTGTAGGAATATAGCACCGAAATCACCGATTTTGCTCCCTCGACAAGCAAGCCCAAGTCGCTACGCACATCTATGTTGCGTTCCATGTACGACATCCCGGCATTTCGTTCTGCTGCAAGCCAAGATTTTAATGCCGAAATCGTGTCGTTGTCAACCTCCGAATTGCTAATGCCACATGCATCGAAGCCAACCGCTTCCGCTATGTCCTTCACCAACTTGGATACGACAAACATTCTAATCGTTTTTGTAGGTTTTTCCCTTGTAGTAAATGTTTTCCGACTTCACGCCAAACGAGTATCTTACAGCATCGCCAGTAAGTTCAAAATCAGTTACTTTCTCGTATGAAATGATTTCAGTTTTTGTGCCGTCAAAGTATTTCAGGTTTCCCATTTGGTCAAGATAGGCAACTGAATGGTTGTTTATGAAGTATTTTTCAGGAATATAACTTTCGAGCGTATAAACTTTCCCTTTGACATATGCCTTGAAATAATTTTGCACTCCGAATACCATTATTTCATCTTCCACATCGTAGAAATCGGGTTCGTCAAAAGAAATTGTGCGAGTTTCGAAATTTTCGAAAACTTTTAAATATGATGATGCATCAACATACGCCACAAATCTGTCGCCGCATTTGAATGTTTCCGGCACAAAATCTTCCAAATCAACAAATTCGTTCCTATAGAAGGCGTGAAAACTGCCTGTACTTACATCAATATATGCGACTATGTCTCGTCCAAGTGCTATCTGACCAAGATTCTCTCCGTATATAATCTGCTCAATCTCACCGAGATAGAAAGCATTTAAGTTCCCATTTACATCAATGAATACGGTAATATTTTCTCCAATCTTCACAAACGAAGGTTCTCCTGTAGAAAGTACATCGTCCAAGGTGTATTTTTTGCCGTTCCAATAGCACATAAGCATGTGCTGCATATCGTCGTACCACACCACAATGTCATCGCTTGCCCAGTATTTTGCCGCACTAGCACAAAGAGTGGAAAAATTACCATCATCAAAGACCTTGAGCTGAGTGTTCATACTGAACGAAATAAGATTGTCGGTTACAACATAGTTTGACACAAAACTGCTAGCATTGTGTAGGAAATGCTTGTGGTAGATTTTCAGTCCGCCCGAATTATCAACATATACAAAAGAGTTGTTACCTACGCCGTACGATTTTGCCGACTGATGGTCAATCTGCTTTGTGTTGTCGTTGTCGAAAACCCAGATATTGCCAAGGTAATCGTTATAGAATGATATTCCTTGCGTGTGGGCGGAAAGTCCGCACAGCAACAACAAAATGACAATATTGCAGGTAACAAACCTCATTACAAAATGTTTTACCTTGCAAAGGTACGAAAATTTTTATTTGTGCAAAGGGAAATCTTATTGTCGTGTCAACTGCTTGTATTTAGTCAGTTTTATCATGTAGTCCACCATATCATCTGCAAGCTGACTGTGTGCCTGTTGCAACAGGGCTTGCGCCTCGAGCACTTCCGACATGCTTATCATTCCTGCGTTGTAGTTGTCGGTGCTGAGGTTTAGGTTTTCGGTGGCGGTTTCGGCAGTTTGTTGTGACAAAAGCACTTGTGCATACGATTCGCTGAGGTCGTTCCAAGCCATCTGCATTTGCAGAAGCATCTGCTCGTCGAGGTCGCGGCGCTGGTTTTCGGCCTTGGTGCAGTTGAGTTCCTGCTTCTTCAGGTCGTACGACTTCTCCCACCAGTCGGAAATTGGAATAGACAGAGTTGCGAAAACCAAGCCGTTGGTCTTGAACTTGTCCATCAGCGTATTGCAGGTGTAGCCTGCACCGACGGCAATCTGCGGTAATGCCTCTCCAACAATCAATTTCTTTTTCAGTCGTTCGGCATCAGTACTCAAGTCAAGTAATTGATACTCAATACGACCTTTGACGGCTTCGGAGTGGTCGACATGATAAACGTTTGGGTTTGGAATTTCGCCTATGCTGTCGGAAAGCACTAGGTTTTCATCGTATGGAATTCCAATGTGTTGGCACAAAGCCGATTTTGCAAGACGGATTCCATTGTTAAGTTTCATTTCGTTCGACTTCATTTCCGACTGCTTCAAGGTCACTTTCAGCATATCGTTCTTGTGGATTACACCAGCTTCCACTGCTCCCGATGCATCGCGGTAAAGTGTATCAAGAAGTTGGTTGACAGAAGTGATAATCTTTTTCTTTTCCTGCAACGAAATGATTGTCCAGTAAAGTTCTACGGTTTTTAGGTCGGTTTCGTCCCGAGCGATTTCGGTCTGCAGTTTTGCAGCCTCAACGCCAAGTCCCGCCAATTTGTTGCCGTTTACAATTCGTCCGCCTACAAACACAGGTTGCACAGCCATTACTCCGCCAACAATGCCATCGTCAAGACCTTTAATGTTCACATTTGCATCAATGTACGGACCGTAAACATTGTATAAAGTTGTGAAAATATTATTCATCGCCAAGTTGCCGAAGTCGACATTTACATTGCCTTTGCCCATGTCCATGTCGAGCAGAGGGTCGGTTGCCTTGAATGCTCCACCCTTGATGCTTACCTGCGGGAAATATTTTGTGAAAACGCCCTTCTTGGTAAGTTCGGCTGCCTTTATGTCGAGTTCAGCGTTCTTTATCTTGGCGTTGTTTTCGATGGCGAGGCGTTTGCACTCGTCAAGCGAAAGGTATTGCACAGCCACTTCGGTCTTGTCGGTGTCGGTTGTCGTGAACTCATTTTGTGCCAACAGAGTGAGGCTGAACAACAATGCGGATAATATGGCGGTCAATCGTTTCATTCTCCTTTGCGTTTGTAGATTTGCCAGTATGCCACAGGAAGTACTGTTACTATCAGTGGTAACGAGAAAATTGTGCCGAAGCAGATTACCACGCCCATAGGCATCCACAGCGAAGTTGCTGCAATTATCATAGGGATAACGCCGAGGGCTGTGGTCGCCGAGGTGAGGAAAATTGGTCGCATACGGCGCTTGCCAGCTTCGTAGGCGGCTTCCTTGGCTGTCTTGTGCCCTTCGCGTCGAAGCGATTCGGCATATTCGAACATTATTATTGCATTTCGCACAATGACACCTATAAGGCTCACAATACCAAGCACTGCCGTAATGCTGAAGTCGAGTCCGAACATCCACAATCCTGTAAATGCACCGAATATGCATATCAAGCTCGATGCTATCGAAAGCACTGCCATATCGATTTTTGCAAAATGGTAGAGCAGGAAGATGAACAGTACCAGCACGGCTGCAATAATCGAAACAACAATCTGCGGAATCATTGAGTTGTTGGCTCCTGTAAGTCCTCCATATTCAACTTTTATGCCTTCGGGCATAGTAGGCTTTATGTTGTTATCGACAAATTTGGCGACTTGCTTCATGCTTACTGGCTGACTGCATCCGTATTTTAGATCGCAACCAACGGTTATGGTGCGAATGCTGTTGTAGCGTGTAATCGACGACTTACGCCATTCGGGTTCTATTTCGGCAACCTGACGAAGAGGCACCCACACACTTGGCATTGCTGTTGGGACAAGCATATTTTCAAGTGTCCGAATCTTGCTGGTGTCGGAAACCTGCGAATAAAGCACCACGGGAATCTTGTAGTCGCCTTCCCATACCGATGTAAGCGTTTGTCCTCCCAGTGCACCAGACAGGAATATCGAAAGCATGCTTTGGGTTATACCGAGTTGCGATGCTTCGTCGGGTTTGAGGCGGATTTTTACATTAGGGGTAGATTCGTCGTAGTCGGAATGCACCCAGGTGACTTCGGGCAAGGTGTTCATGTATGCTTTCAGCGTATCGGCCAAGGCTTCCATCTGCTGCAGGTTGTCACCACTGAAGCGCACCTCGATAGGATTTTTCACTGCCTGATAGTCCATCTGCTTGAAGCGTACATACGCATTCGGGAAATAGTTCTCGTATTTCTCTCCGTATTCCTTCAGAATTTCGAGCGTCGCTTTTTCGCTTACGGTGTTTACGATGAACTGGGCGTAGCTTTTCTTTCCCATCTGCGGGGCGTAGGTGGCGTGGAATCGTGGCGATGCGCAGCCTACAAACGATGTTACAGCTTTTACGCGACTGTCGGCATTTAGTATTCTTTGCAAGCTGTCAACCACTTCGGCGGTTTGCGTCAGACTGCTGCCTTCGGTAAGGTGGATTTCGACGGCAAAGCAGTCGCGGTCGGCTTTCGGAAGCATCTGTATGTTCATTCTGGTAAACAGGAAAATGCCGATAGCAAATGTCACGAAGAATATGAGAATCACTGTCTTGGGGAAGCGGAAGCAAAGGTTCAGCAGTTTTTCAAACGAATTTTGCAGCAGGTCGAAGAACTTGTTTTGCGCTCTTTCGAATGCGTTCACATTGTCGTCCTTCTTCCGTATGAATTTGGTACACAAGTATGGAGTAATCCATACGGCATAGAGCAACGAAATAAGCAGTGCGAACGAGATTGTCCACGGGAAGAGTTTCACGAAGTCGCCAAGAGGTCCGTTGATAATCTTGGTCATCGGGAAGAACATTGCGCAGATGGCTATGGTGGCGAGCAGGGTGGGAACGAACAGTTCCTTTGTGCTTACCGATGCCGAGAACCACCGCGAATGCCCCTTTTGCTGATAGTCGGTGTAGCCATCAATTACAATGATTGAGTTATCGACAATCATTCCGAGAACAACTATAAGTGCAGCGAGTGTAACTGTATTAAGTTCAATGCCAAACAGATACATCAGTCCCAGTGTGATGGCTGTACAAATTGGAACACCCGAACCTGCCACAAGTGCTGTACGCAATGGGAAAAGCAGTAGCATAACGGCAATAACCACGAGCATCGACTCTACAAGGTCGCGCAGGAAGGAGATTACCGACTTGTTAACCACTTTGGGCTGGTCGGTTATGCGTTGCATGTTTACATCGGGCGGAAGTTCATGGCGCATTTCGTCGAGGATGTTTTCAACCTTTTCGCCGAAAGCCACAATGTTGTTGCCAGCACACATTTCCATCGATATTATCACACAGCTCTTGCCGTTGTACTCGATGTAGTTCGATGGTTCGGCGTAGCGGTGTTCAATTTCGGCAATGTCGCGAAGGCGAATTGAGTTGCCATTCGGGTCGGCATATACAATTTGTTCGCCAATGGCATATTCAGAATCGTAAGGTATTGCTATGTGTATCTGCGAGTTGCCAGAGTTTTCCTCGATGTTTCCGCCTATGGTACGGAAGCCTTGCGTTGCAAGTTCGGTAAGCAAAACCTTCTGGTCGATTCCGTATGCCGAAAGTTTTTCAGCATCGATGCTGACTGCAATTTCTTCCTTTTGTATGCCGAATGTCTTGAGGTTGCCCATTTCGCGAATCGACCTGAGGCGGTCGCAGATTTGTTCCGAATAGCTTTCGAGTTCGCGTGGGGTGCGCTGTTCCGATTCAACGGCAAGAAGCATCGATGAGGTGTTGCCAAAGTCGTCAACAACAACAACTTCCAGTACACCGGCAGGCAACGATGTGGTCTTGAACAGCTTTAGTCCGTGGCGGATTTTCGACCATACGGCATCCTTGTCGTTTATTGTTGGTTTGAGTTCAACAAACACATATACTATTCCGTTTTCAGAAATTGAATATGTGCCGTCCTTGTCGATTTCCTGATAGGTAAAAAGAAAACGCTCCAGTGGTTTTGCAACCTGCTGTTCCACTTCCTGTGCCGATGCGCCTGGGTATATTGCGGCTACAACACCTTGACGAATAGTGAATTGTGGAAATTCATCCTTGTTCAGGTTTGGCAGACTGAATATTCCAAACGCCACAAGAGCGGCGCACACAACAAATATTATGTTGTGGTGCTGCATTGCCGACTCTATGTGATTGCGCTTCTTCATTATTGTTCGTTTATTCAGTCATCTTGTTTATTTCAACTTTGGCGTTGTCGTATAGTTTCTGGTAGCCCTCGGTGACTATGGTATCGCCTTTGGCAATGCCCTCTGTGACTAGTACGCCATCGGCAACATATTTGTTAGATGTTATGATACAGCGTTTTGCACGGCCGTTTTCAATTTTCCAGATTCCGATTCCACCTTGCATTGTCTGCACTGCCCTTGATGGGACAACATAACCAGTGTTTTCGGGTTCGTCCATTGTTACCTTGCAGACCATTCCTGGCAACAGCTTGCTGTGGTCGCCTTTGAATATGCATTTTACATCGTAGCTGTGCGAAAGTATGTTGGCCTCAATTCCTCGTTCAATCACTTCTGCCTCAAAGACTTCATCATCTGCAGCTGGTACTGTTACAATTGCTTTTTTGCCAATGTTTATCTTCGAAATTTCGTTTTCTGGAATTGATGCTCTTACTTTCAGTTGTCTGATATTCATCAGTTTGAAAGCCTGTTGTAGTGGCGAAACATTGCTTCCCGGTTCTATGGTGCGGCTACCGATAACGCCAGATGCTGGTGAGTAAAGGTCGCAATGTTGTAGTGCTTCTTTCGATATTTTTTCCATCGACTGAGCCTGAGCGAGTTTGGTTTGGATTTCAACCCACTTTACTTCGGGCAGACTTCCGTTGTCGTGAAGTTGTTTTGCTCGACGGTATCCGTCTTCGGCCTGTTCTAAAGTGGATTTTGCTGCATCGTATGAACTTTGCACCGAGGTTTTATCAAGACGGGCAAGCAATTGTCCTGCATGGACATTGTCGCCAACCTTCACGAACACATCCTTCACATTTCCGCCAGCCTCGAAACTCAATGTTATTGCTTCCGAAGCCTCTATAGTACCTACGTATGTGCGTTTTTCTCCGAAAGTTTCGGTGTCGGCAACCATGGCATTGACGGAAATCACGCGTTCTTCGGCGACTTTGTCCTTGTCCTTGCAACCCGAAAGCAAAATTGTTGCTAATATTAATATAAAGGTCAACCTTTTCATTATTCTATTTCAGTAATATTGTCCTCAATGAGGTATTTCATCTCCTCGTGAATGTCGAAGTCACCGATGGTAGCGTTGGGAAGCCTCATGTAAGTGCCTTCTGCCGATGCGAGTAATTTCCCGTTTGCATCGTATATTTCGCCAATACCTACGAATCCGCGCGACGAATCCTGTTCCAGTCTTGCAACTCCGCGCAATTGTACGCCAATCGGCATAGGACGGCGATATTTGACTGTAATTGTGGTGGTTACGGCAAGACTTTCGGGTTCCTTAATCCATAATACGCGACCTATAAGTTCGTCGAGCATTGCCGTTATCATTCCGCCATGTACGCGACCAGGGTAGCTCTGGTGTTCGTTTCTGAAAGTGAACAATCCACGCAGTTCGCCATTTTCCATTTCGTAGAACATGGCCTTTACGCTGGCAGGGTTGTCCATGCCACAGATTATGCACGATTTGCTATTGCGCTGTTTCTTTATTACCTTCATTTTGCGTTTGTTTTATTCAAGTTTTGTCCAATATACGCTACGACCGAAAATTGGCAGTCCGACATAACCGCGCACTTTCAGCTTCGTAGGCGATTCAAATTTGGCGTATGCCTTGTACATGTCGCCATCCACTGGATTGTAGATTTCACCGTTCCACTCGTCGTCGCCTGCATCGTATTTGAAATTGTGCAGAAGTACAATCTTGTCTGCTGGTGTGTTGTGCTTGCTCGGGTCGGGGTTCATGATGTCGGTCTTTGGCGACCCGTCCTCGAAGTAAGGATTTTTCATCCATATAATCTTGCCTTCGAAATTGCCATTTGGCAAGCGCGTTATCTTTACTTTTGATACCTCGTTTTTTTCGATTACAAGGTAAATTCCGCAAATCTTTTCGGCCTTGCTTTGAGAAAATGACGGAATAGCCAGTGCTATCGCTATTAAAACAATTGCTAATTTCTTCATATTTAGTCGTTTAGTTTTGCTATAGTTATTGCATTGTTGCTTCTGATTGTACCAACGGCGCCAGTTTCAGATTCAGTGAAATAGCCGGAATAATTGTCATCAAAGACAATCGTGTTGTCCTGGAGTTTTCCCTTTGCTGTGTATGTTATTTTTGCTTTACCATTAATGATAGTGTCAAGTTCAATTTTTTTCTCGTAGGTGTATTCGTCAATGGAAATTTCTTTGCCCGATATTTCACCGCTGAGACGCTTGATTTCGCCATCGATTCCAGTTTTTATTATTACGACCTTGCCCTTGTCTTCGCCTTTCATTATTTGCATTTGTCCCATTTTGTCGGTAATTGGAACATCAACACCAGTTACAAGCATACCTATGTTTATTTTTCCATCACTCTGGTATGTGTATTCGCCTAAAAATGGGCGTCGGTTGGTTTCACACGATGCAAAGAATATTGTTATTAATATTGTTGCAAGTATTATTGTTATAATTTTTGCTTTCATTTTGTACTGTTTTTGTGTTTTAGTCTAAATGTTTTCTATTGGTTTGAATATTATCTCGTCTATCATGTAGTCGAATGATTTTTTGTACTTGTCGTAGAGATTGAAAATGAAGAATGGGAATTCGAGCGACGACAGCATCATCATAAGTGCATCAATGTATTGCGAAGCATTTATGTCCGACTTGAACAGCCCTTTATTTTTGCCCGAAACGATTATTGCCGTAAGTTGTTCCTTTTCCCAGATTACAAGGTCGTTGTGAACCTTGCTGAAACATTCCATGAGTTGTTTGTCTCCGCTTTCCAGTACTCTGTTTTTCAATGCGTTGTGGTACGAATAGCTACTGTTCATGCTTTGCATTCTTTCCATTGCATACCTCTTTATCTTTTCAGGTTCGGAAAGGGATAAGTCGTTTATTATTGTAAGCAGGTCGGTACGGACTTTCTCGACTTCGTTTTCGAGAATCGAGTTCATCAGGTTCAGTTTGCTGGAAAAATGGTAGTAAACGCTACCTTTGGCGTGCTTCGATTCCTTTGCAATCCTGTCCATCGAAATCTTGTTGAAACCGAAGCGGCAGAAAAGTTTTTCTGCAACATTCATTATGTCAGCCTTTACGCCTAGTGTTTTCTGCATAGCAATTCAAATCTTTGTACCAATTTTCAAATTCGGTGCAAAAATATATTGTCCTTTTTTTGTGTGCAAATTAAAAATGCAGTTTAACAAAAAATTAAGGTGAGACCATATTGGTGCGGATGGGTGCTTGTAGGGGCAGGTTTCAAACCTGCCCCTACAATGCACCGCAAACATCTCGTTTTATTTAGGCAGAACCCATAAAAAACAGCAGCCGACATTTGCCGACTGCTGTAATATGTAAATAAAATCTCTCCTTATTTCTTCAGCAGGAATGTGAAATCTGCGGTTGGTTCTATTTCGCGGGTTTCTTCACCGTACTTGAAGAGGCGCAGGTTGCGGTGTCCGATGATTTTCATCTTGTCGCCTTCGACAACAAACATGCAACCCTCGCGAAGTCCTGCAACATAAACCTCACGGTTTACCTCGATGAATTCCAAAATTCTGTCTTCGCGCGATTCTCCTCCGTGTCCTTCTACCTTCTTGTCGAGGTAGTGAGGATTAATTTGGAACGGAATGAGGTTCAAGGCATCGAATCCCAGCGGGTCGATGATAGGCATGTCGTTGGTTGTCATAAGGGTAGGGCATGTTACATTTGAACCAGCACTCCAGCCAATGTATGGAGTTCCGCCAAGAACTTTCTTGCGTATAGGCTCAATGAGCTTGTTGGCGTGCATGTCGTGCAGAAGTTTCCATGTGTTTCCGCCACCAATGACTATGCAGTCTGCTTCTTCTACTGCCTTTACAGGGTCATCGAAATGATGGATGGATACTATGTCGTGTCCCACTTCGTTGAAACGGTTCTTTACCTTTTTCTCGTAGTCGTCCCATGTTACGGTAACGCCTGCGTAAGGGATGAACAAGCATTTCACGCACTTTTCACCAAGAAAATCGTGGATGTTGTGTTTCGGGTAGTCAAGATATGCTTCACCGGCATTCGTTGAGTTGCTAATTAATAATAGTCTCATAGTTATTTTGTTTTTAGTTTCTTAGTTTGGGGCTAACAGGCTTGCAGGCTAACAGCCAAAATGTCTTGCTGCCTGGCTGTTTAGCTGTCTTGCTGATAAGCTTTCAGCCCGTTCGCCTTTTTGCCTTTTAATATCTGTAGTGATCCGCTTTGAATGGTCCTTCTACTGGTACTCCAATGTAGTCGGCTTGCTTCTGTGTGAGCTTTGTGAGCTTAACGCCAAGCTGGTCGAGGTGGAGACGGGCAACTTCTTCATCCAAATATTTCGGCAGACGGTAAACATCAACCTTGTAGTTGTTCTTCCAGAGGTCGAGCTGAGCCAAAGTCTGGTTTGAGAACGAGTTGCTCATTACGAACGATGAATGTCCAGTTGCGCAACCGAGGTTTACGAGACGACCTTCGGCAAGCAAGAAGATTGAATTTCCAGTCGGGAAAGTGTACTTGTCAACCTGTGGCTTGATGTTGGTCTTTACAACGCCAGGGCAGTTTTCGAGGCGGTCAACCTGAATTTCGTTGTCGAAGTGACCAATGTTGCAAACTATTGCCTGGTCTTTCATCTGCTTCATATGTTCGAGAGTTACAACATCGCAGTTGCCAGTTGTCGTAACGAAAATGTTGCCTTCCTTAACTGCTTCTTCCATTGTTGTCACTTCGTATCCTTCCATTGCTGCCTGCAGTGCGCATATCGGGTCGATTTCGGTAATGAGAACCCTTGCACCGTAGGTGTGCATCGAACGGGCACAACCCTTTCCAACATCACCGTAGCCAAGAACTACGACAGTCTTTCCTGCTATCATAACATCGGTAGCGCGCTTGATGCCGTCGGCCAACGATTCGCGGCATCCGTAGAGGTTGTCGAACTTCGACTTTGTAACCGAGTCGTTAACATTGATTGCCGGAATCAGCAGTTCGCCCTTTGCCATCATCTGGTACAGACGGTGAACGCCAGTGGTTGTTTCTTCCGAAACGCCCTTGAGTTCGGCAACAGTGCGATGCCATTTCTGGTTGTCGGCAGCAAGCATAGCCTTTAAGGTTTCCTGAATTGCCTTTTCTTCGTGGCATGATGGAACAAAATCCAATGTCTTTGCATCGTTTTCGGCAGCATAACCTTTGTGAACCAACAAAGTAGCATCACCGCCATCGTCAACTATCAGATTTGGTCCGAGTCCACCCGGGAACGACAATGCCTGCAATGTACACCACCAGTATTCTTCAAGTGTTTCGCCCTTCCATGCGAAAACTGGTACACCAGCCTTTGCTATTGCTGCTGCTGCGTGGTCCTGTGTGGAGAATATGTTGCAGCTTGCCCAGCGTACATCTGCGCCAAGTTCAACCAATGTTTCGATAAGTACGGCAGTCTGTATTGTCATGTGCAACGAGCCGGATATTCTTGCGCCCTTCAACGGCTTTTCGGCTGCGTATTTGCGGCGTATGCTCATCAATCCCGGCATTTCCTTTTCTGCCATTTCAATTTCCTTGCGTCCCCATTCTGCGAGAGACATGTCTGCTACCTTGTAAGGTAATTTTGTGATTATTTCTTCCATCGTTATGATAATAATTTCGTTTTTGGACTTGCAAAGTTAGAAAAAAATCCAATGCAACGAGCCGAATACAAAATATAAATTTGTGCCGCGAAATGGCTGATTTTCTGAAAAATCATTTTTTTGAATACTTTTCTGAACAAAATCATTACCTTTGTATTCTCATGGGAAAAAGTTTTTTTATATCGGCGATTTTTCTTTTTGCTGCTTTAGCTACGACTATGGCGCAGGATATTCACTTTTCGCAGTTTTATTCGACTCCCATGCAGACAAATCCGACAAATACTGGCAATTTCAATGGCGAATGGCGTGCCGTGCTGAACAACAAGAACCAGTGGAACAGTTTTACAAATGCGTATCGCACCTTTGCTGGTAGCGTTGACTATTCGCACGAATCGCTGTTCAAGCAGGGCGACAAGTCGGGTTTGGGAATTTTCCTCAATCGCGATGTTGCAGGCGATGGAAAGTTCGGCACTACGCAGATAATGCTCAATGCCGCCTATTATTTCCCGTTCATGTCGGAAAAACTGCTTGTCGGAGCTGGCTTGTCGGCAGGTTATGCACGGCATGGAATCCGTATTGACAACCTGAATTTTGGAAGCCAGTATGTAAATGACGAATACAACGATGCAATGCAGTCGGGCGAGCAATGGCAGAAAAATTCCTTCGGATATTTTGATTGCGCAGTGGGGCTTAATGGTATTCTTAAACTTAATCCCAAATGGACTGCCGAAGCTGGGTTCTCGGCCTTTCACCTGAATATGCCGCGTAAGACTTTCCTCGGGTCTGATAATTCACGCTTGCCTGTAAAATGGATTGTCCATGCAGTTGGTGACATAAATGTCAAAGATGAATTTTGGATTGCACCAATGTTCTATTGCATGGTACAACAGAAATATCTTGAGTTCGACATCGGCGCACTTGGTCGCATGGATGTGAATCCAATTACCCTTCAGGCGGTGTATTTCGGCATTTTTGCACGAACAAGCGATGCTGGAATCTTGTGCGCCGGAGTGCAGTACCGCAATGTTAGGCTTCTTGTCAACTACGACATCAATCTTTCGAAACTTACACGCATAAGCCGAGGCAACGGAGGCATTGAGTTTTCACTCGTTTACATATTCTCCAAGCCAAAGCCAATCGAAACACCATATTACAGGAAATGTCCCGAATTCATGTAACAACTAAATATCCAGCCCTTGTGCGAACAGGCGTTGTGTCATGTCTGCTCGTGATTTTTTCGTGCATGGCGCAGGCTCAGAATAGAGATGTTAACAATTTGGTTTTCAGTGGAGATAATGCTGTGAAGCAGAAAAACTTGTATGGTGCAGCAAAACTTTACGAGGAGGCTCTGAAGTACGATTCAAAAATGTACGACATTGTTTGGAAGGCGGCTGAAGCCTATCGCTTGGACAATGACTATGCAAATGCAATGCGTTTATATAAGGTGCTGGTTGACAAGGTGGAAGACAAATATCCCAATGCAACCTACCGTTATGCACAAATGCTGAAGTCGAACGAGGATTTCATGAGGGCGCAGTATTTTTTCAAACGATTCATTACTTTGTCGAAGAAGGATGGATTCAAAGGCGACAAGGAAAACGCCGAATATGCCGAGCAGGAAATCCTAAACTGCGAATATGCTTGGAAACAGCAAAATCGTCCGCAGGCTGTGGATGTAAAGCATGCCGGTGAGGGAATGAACTCGGTATATAGCGACTTTGGTGCTGTGCTTGGAGGAGAATCGGTATTTTTCTCATCTATCCGTCCCGAAAATGATTCATCAAAGGAATATAAGTCGCAGATATACAGCGCGGAAGTTGACAATTTCAATTCGGCAAAACAGATTGATGTCAAGTTGGAAAATAAATCAGCCGACATATCCAATCCTTGCATTAGTGCCGATGGCAAGAAGATGTATTTTTCTTTAAATGAGGATTTTGTCAACGGTAATACATATATTTATATGTGTGAGCGTGATGGCGATGAATGGTCAATACCCAAAATGCTTCCCGAAAAGATAAATGTGCAGGGTTACAATTCCACCCAACCGTTTCTTGTAGAATTTGAAAGTCGTCCCGATGTTTTGCTTTGGTCGAGCGATAGGCCGGGAGGCGAGGGAGGATACGACATTTATTCATGCGAAATTCTTCCCGATGGAAGTTTCGGTTCGGTAAAAAATATCGGACGACCAATCATTGAGGATGAGCGCTTTGCAGAATTTACTGATACTACATCATTGATTAACACGCCGGGCGATGAGATTACTCCATTTTATAACGCCATCGATACTACGCTCTATTTCAGTTCAAATCATTACCAGACAATAGGGGCGTTTGACATTTTTTCGGTAAAAGGTAATTTCAGGGTTTGGGAAGATGTGCAAAACCTTGGTTATCCGATAAATTCAGCGCAGAACGACATGTACTACAAGGTTTATCCAGAGCAGGGGCTTGCATTTTTGACAAGCAATCGTAAAGGTGCAATGTCGCAGACTCATCAAAGCTGTTGCAACGATATTTTCTACTACAATATCGAAAAGTATGTCAGCGAGGAGGATCGCATAAAGGCGGAAACAGAAATAAGGATAGCCACGCTTACTCAGCGTACAAGGTTGCTTGTCCCTATAAGCCTGTATTTCCACAACGATATTCCTAATCCAAATTCTTGGGATACAGTTACTTCGCAGAACTATAGTGATACATATTTCGCTTATATGCAGATGCAGGACAAATATAGGCGCGAATTTTCAAAAGGGCTTGACCGTACAGGGCGAGAGGAAGCCGTAGATAGCATTGATAATTTCTTTGCAGGGAAAGTTGAGGAAAACTATAACAGGCTTATCGAATTTACCAAGATGATGAAAGAACTGCTCGAGAGCGGCCAAAAGGTGGCAATTACAATAAAAGGTTTCACAAGTCCTTTAAATACGGTTGAGTACAATAACAATCTGGCGAAACGAAGAATATCATCGTTGGTAAATTTCTTTGATGAATATGAAAGCGGTGTTTTCCGTCAATACATTGAAAACGGGCAGATTGAATATAAGTTTGTAGCCTTCGGCAAAACTATGGCTGCTGCCAATGTCAGCGATGACCGTAACGACCAACGAAATTCAGTGTACAATCCAGCAGCGGCGAGGGAGCGCCGAATAGAAATAATTGCTATTGAAATAGAAAGTGAGTAAAAAAGGTTTCTTTTTTAAAAGAAATCAAAGAAAAACCACACGGCAGCCCATTCTCGTTTAATGCCTTTGGCGTGGCCTATTGTGGAATAACTGGAGTTGCGGACTGTTCCGTCACTGTCGATATGCCCAATTGTGCTGTAGCTTGAATTTCGTACCGTTCCGTCTTTATCGACATGACCAATTGTGCTGTAGCTTGAATTGCGGATAGTTCCGTCATTATCAATATGCCCGATTGTGCTGTAGCTAGAATTGCGAATAGTTCCGTCGCTATCGATATGCCCAATGGTCGAGTAGCTAGAATTGCGAATAGTTCCGTCGCTGTCGATATGCCCAATTGATGAGTAGCTTGAATTTCTAACCGTTTGTGCTGACATTTCAATATTAGGCACAAAAAGTATCATTATTGTAAAAATGCAAAAAGCAAAATATAATCGTTTCATAGTCAATATGATTTTTGCGTTTTTATAACAAATATTGTACCGAAAAGGTTGAGGAGCAATCATTGAACAATAAGCAAAAACAGAAACAAAAAAAACGGAATGTCATCTTGAACTTGTTTCAAGAACCGATTCCGTTTTTGAATTTTTGAATCATTGAAACAGCTCAAAGCATCGTGCCGTTCAACTTTAACTTCGTTGAGGGCTTCGCCGTTCAACTTTCAACTTTTTTTACCCTACAGCTCCCCAGAATCTTAGCATTTCTCCGTCAACTACTGCGATATTAAGGTCTGTAGTATATTTGCTTCCGTCCTTGAGTGTTACCTCGACTACCGAGTACATTGTCTCGCCTATTATGACCACATCCTTTATTTTCATAGATGCAATGTTCTTTTGTTTTGGTGTAATGAAGTCCAATTGTTTGCCTTCTTTCGTTACTGGCACACCACCGATAAACTCCATCACGAATTGTTCGGTGCGTCCTTCAAGGAAACTGTCATGCTGTTCGCTTACATATTCTGGCGCAAAATAATCAAGCGACTTTTTTAAATCACCCGACATTATTGCCGAAATTAACCCCTTTGTAATTTTCTTAGCTTCGCCTTTTGTTGGCTTCCATGCCTGTGCGCTTCCGAACAAAACCGTAAGCATCAGGACTACTGTTACTATTCTTCTCATATCTTTACTTATTTAATTTTCAAACACATAGTTAATAATATTGGCACCCATCTTCAGTGCTTTGGTGCGTATTTCCTCAGAATCGTGGTGAACCGACTGCGATTCCCAGCCATCGCCGAGGTCGCATTCGTAGCTGTAGAAAACAACCAGGCGTCCCTGATAAATTATGCCGAATCCCTGTGGTGGCTTGTTGTCGTGTTCGTGGACTTTGGGCAGACCGTTCGGAAAATCGTATTTCTGGTGGTAAATCTCGTGAGTGTAGGGAAGTTCCACGAATTCGAGTTCGGGAAAAACTTTTTTCATCTGGTCGCGGACGTAGGCATCAAGTCCGTAGTTGTCGTCAATGTGGAGAAATCCGCCTCCGATGAGGTAATTGCGAAGATTTTCTACTTCAAAATCGCTGAGAATTATATTGCCGTGACCAGTAATGTGTACAAACGGATAGTTGAACAGGTCGGCACTGCCGAATTCTACGGTTGCAGGTTCGGGGTCGATGTTGGTGCCGAGGTTCTCGTTGCAGAACTTGATGAGGTTTGGCAACGAAGTGGGGTTGGCGTACCAGTCGCCGCCTCCGCTGTACTTGCCGAGGGCTATTCGTATCTGTCCGAACGAACTCGTTGTTACCGCAATGAATATTATTGTAACTAATAGTTTGCGCATCATCTTTTTATTTTTTTGAACCATCGCAAAGCATTGCGATGCTACAAATCCTTGAATCTTCAAATCATCGAATCTTTCAAATCATTCCTTTTGCCAGTCCTCCAGTATCTTGTCGATTTCTTCGGTAGTGCTTCTCAGCTTGGTCTTGCACAATTTCGTGAGGAAAGCCGCGCGTTTTACCTTTTCGCTAAGCGTGTCGAGGTCGAGCTCGTTGCTTTCCATGTCGGCAAGAATCTTTTCCAATTCTTCCAGAGCAGCTGCATATGATATGTTTTCGTTTTGTTTCATCGGCATAATCTTATTCCCATTCAATTGTTATTAATCTGCACGCCAATCTTGGTTAAACCATTGTCTTTGCGTATGCCAATATTCTACTGCTTTAATCGTATGATTTCGCAGAATGTCAAAGTTTATGTCTAGAGCATATATTCTGTCGTTGTTTTTTGATGATGACAAATCGTATAATCCGTGCCATCCATTTTTTGCATAGTCGCTGTTTGGATTTCCATTTACCATATCAATATATTTTGGAACATTTAGCATTGTTCCGTCAAGTACGAATGCTATGCTCCAGAAAAAGCACTTCATTGCTTCTATTGATGGTTCTCGGTCACGGGTAACTCTATCTCTAATACTTGTTTTGCACTGGCAGCAGCCTACGCAATAAGTTTTACCATCTTTTATATTTATGACATATAAATCAAAAGTATCACTTTTTATTTTCTTTTCTAACCAAGCAATATCGCGAGGTTCATTAGCAAGTTCGTTTGCTTTGATAAGGATATTCAAATCGCGTTGAAGCAAAAAGTTTATGTTGGTATCGACAAGTTTAAGATTCGCCAATCTACAAATAACTTTTTCAAAAGAGATTTCTGTATCAGTACTCTTGATAAAGAAAGTATTCTGGATAGAATCGGGTAGATTTATCTTGAACTCCGTATTTACTTCAATTGCTAATTTGTCCATAACATTATTAGTTATTAAATCGTATCTGAAGATTTAGTTTGATATAGACTTTGCCGTCAACACCACGGTATAAGGTGCCGAAGTGATGGCGACTACGACTGCCACGCTCAAAGCGAGTGTTTTTATATAAGTAATCCTCTACATCATTACGGTTGTAAAAATGGTAGCATACAATTTCACCATCTTTACGAACGACCAAATAACCACCATTGGCATCGTATCTACCTTTCCATTCTTTGGCTGGTGTCATTCCGAGAGCCGCATCCAACAACAACACTTTCATCTTGTGCTCGTAAAAAGCAATAACATCGCTACCTGTAAAACCAAATGGGTTTTGTTTTGCGACAAGTTCAACAGCATCTTTTATTTTGGATGTCGAGTTGGGCATACTGTCACAAATAAGACAAGCGGCAATGAATTCAGGCATACATGTATCAAGGAATAGTAAATTATTCTTGAATGTTTGATGCTCAATATCAGAATATTGTAGTTTGTATCCTCTTTCAACTAAAGCTTGCATTCGTGGCAAATGGTCTTCAATGCTATTGATTTCTTGTAATTCTTTATCGTTCATTTTTTTGCCGATAACAAGGTAGCGTATATTGGTTGCCTCAGTTGCATTGAGCAATGTGGACGGACTTCCCAATTGCGACTTAATGCTAAAACCTAACGTTGGTGTCATATTAGTTCGCAAATCGTGAATGACAATATGGATGTCTGCCTTATCTCTTGACGGTGCTTTAAGTTTTGTGCAACCAATCTTGCCCATAAAGCTTTCTGTACTTGGTATAGCAAATGCTCTTTGTTTGGATTCCTTGATTGCGTTGAGAAGCAATTTGGATTCACTCATAAGCTTGTCCATTGAAATACGGGCAAACACATTACCTGCTTCATCAACAACCAAAATATGTTTATCTTGATTGGGCTTATATTCATAGCGTTTACTTTCTTCGCGAATAATGCTTAAAATTGGATAATACAGGTCTAATTTGTTCAAGTCAGCATCACCAGCATGAACTTTTCCTTCGCCAAGTAAGCGAAAAAAAGCATAAATTTCACTCCATTCTCCTTTATTTCCAGTTAAAGCCATATTTGTTGAATTAGATTAGACCTAATAGTTGAAGTTCTTTTTCTGCCGTCGCCTGAATAGCTGGTATAGCAACAGAATTGCCGAATTGCTTATATGCGGACGCATCCGCCACAACAATTTTGAAATCGTCTGGAAAACCTTGCAGTCGAGCCCATTCTCGTGGAGTCATCCTACGAATACCTTCATTGTTGACTTCACCTTTAATTCGAGTAACAGGTGTAAAATTTGTTAGACGATTATCAATCAGCAAGTTGCATTCTCTACCCATACCTCCTACGACAATGGCATTACTTACACTATCTATATCTATAATTTTGTAACCGAATCCATGACCTGCTGCTTCGTGACGTGCTTTATGGCGTTTTAGGGTTTCAACGTATGTTGTTGAAAGATAATATTTAACGGAAACTTCATTCTCTTCCATCACATCTTTGAATTTAGGTCTTTTATCTCCAGTAGTCGTCGGCTCGGGATAATGAAAATCCTCGACATTTATATTTAGGTCTTTACGAAATCCGATTATATATATTCGTTCTCTGTGTTGAGGCACACCATAATCCATGGCATTCAATATTTGTGGCGGAACCACATCATATCCAGCATTGTCAAGGTGTTTGAGTATGGTTTCAAGTGTTCTTCCCTTGTCATGAATAGCAAGTCCTTTCACATTTTCAAGAAAGAAAGCTTTGGGTTGGTGCTTGCGCAAAATGTCCTCAATCTCAAAAAAAAGTGTGCCACGCGTTTCATCTTTGAAACCAAGTCTTCTTCCTGCGAGAGAGAATGCCTGACAAGGAAATCCCCCGCAAAGAATGTCAAAATCTTTAGGAATATAACTTTTCGTTTTTTCTTTCGTAATATCACCGAATGGGACTTCACCATAGTTGGCCAAGTACGTTTCTTGGGCTTTGGGGTCAAATTCTGATGAAAAGACACATTTCCCGCCAAGATTCTGCATGGCAATTCTAAACCCACCAATGCCAGCAAATAAATCAATAAAAGTGAATTTTGGGTCTTGGGGTGCAGGAAATGGAATTATATTCAATTCTGGGAATAGTCCATACTGTATAAATGGTTCGCATACAACACTTTCTGATTGGCTACTATTGTCTTCTCTGAGAAGTTCTAAAGCCATACTTTTGTATGTATGGTCATATTTTGTGTTACGGTTATGCAAATAATGCGTAACTATAGCAGATTCTTCGTTTATGCTGATTACAAATTTAGCCTTCGCTTTCATAATGATACTATAGTTATATTATTTCCCCGTTCCTATTCCCATTCAATTGTTGCAGGTGGCTTCGAGCTGATGTCATACACAACTCTGTTTACGCCTTTCACCTTGTTTATTATCTTGTTTGAAATCTTTGCAAGGAACTCGTATGGCAGGTGAACCCAGTCGGCGGTCATACCGTCGGTGGAGTGTACTGCACGGAGAGCCACAACATTCTCGTAGGTGCGTTCGTCGCCCATAACGCCAACCGACTGCACAGGAAGCAATATTGCTCCTGCCTGCCAAATCTGGTCGTAAAGACCGTCTTCGCGAAGTCCCTGAATGAAAATATCGTCAACATTCTGCAAGATTTCAACCTTTTGAGCGGTGATGTCGCCGATTATGCGGATTGCAAGTCCCGGTCCCGGGAAAGGATGACGGCCAAGAATGTTGTTGCTGACATTCAATGCCTTACCTACGCGGCGAACTTCGTCCTTGAAGAGCAGACGCAAAGGCTCTACAATCTTCAAGTTCATCTTTTCGGGCAAACCGCCAACGTTGTGGTGCGACTTTATTGTTGCTGCCGGACCGAGAACGCCTGCCGACTCAATTACATCGGGGTATATGGTGCCTTGTGCAAGCCACTTCACATCCTTGATTTTGCTGGCTTCGCGGTCGAAAGTCTCGATGAAAAGACGACCGATAATCTTGCGCTTGCGTTCGGGTTCGGTTACGCCTGCAAGTTCGCGGTAGAAGTCCTGCTTTGCATCGACGCCGATAACATTCAAGCCCATTCCGCGGTACGATTCGAGCACCGACGAGAATTCGTTCTTGCGAAGCAGTCCGTTGTCAACGAATATACAGGTGAGCTGGCTTCCGATAGCCTTGTTGAGCAATACTGCTGCAACCGAACTGTCAACACCGCCCGAAAGTCCAAGAACAACCTTGTCGCTACCGATTTTTTCGCGAAGTTCCTTTATGGTAGTTTCGACAAACGAATCTGGCGTCCACGACTGCGAGCAACCGCAAATGCCTACTACGAAGTTCTTCAGCAAAGTTTTGCCGTCGGTCGAATGGTAAACTTCGGGATGGAACTGTATGCCCCAGGTCTGCTCGCCACCGATTTTGTATGCGGCTACCTTTACGTCGGCAGTAGAAGCTATAATTTCGTAATTTTCAGGAATTTGCTTTATTGTATCACCATGTGACATCCACACCTGCGAATTTGATGGTACATCCTTCATCAGCACATCGTTAGCGTTGACAAAGTTGAGGTTTGCACGACCGTATTCGCGCGAATTCGACGGAGCGACTTCGCCTCCGTAGAAATGAGCGAGGTACTGTGCTCCATAGCAAACGCCGAGAAGCGGCATTTTGCCTTTTATGTTGGATAAGTCGGGCTTGAGGGCCTTTTCGTCGCGCACCGAATAGGGGCTTCCGCTCAAAATTACGCCCTTTACCGATTCGTCCAATGCTGGAATCTTGTTGTAGGGATGTATTTCGCAATAGGTGTTAAGTTCGCGTACTCGTCTGGCTATCAACTGAGTATATTGTGAACCAAAGTCGAGGATGATGATTTTTTCTGTCATTGTCTTTATGTTTCGTTTTAGATTGCAAATTTATGAAAAAATATGATTGAGGAGAGAATGTATTTTTATGAATTGCAGAGTTTGATGTATATATTAATAGGTATAGCTTAAAAATTAAATTTTGCCTTCCCAAAGTTGAGATTCTTTCACGATGGAATAAGCATCGGTTGTTTCAACTTTTCCGAGGTTTCGCGCAGAAAATTCCGTTCGATGCGATTTGAGAGAAGCAATAAATGGCAATTTTGATTAAAAAAACGGGTGTTTTTACAGCAAAACCCGAAAAATCTGCCTTTGTAACATATTTAATATCAATACATTGCAAGTTAAACATAACTTTTTTGAAAAAAAAGTGAAAAAAGTTTTGGTGGTAATTAAAAATGCACTACTTTTGCAATCCCAAACGATGAGGGACGGAGGTCATCCGGAAGGCATCGGGAGGGGGACAAAAGTTCTTTGAAAGATTGACAAGTAGCAAAAGATAAAGACAGGTTAACAACTTTGAAGATTCTAATAGAGTTTATTCAGGGATTTGAGACGGGACGACTTAAAAGACACGACGCAAGTCGTAAAGATTAATAATTACAATGAAGAGTTTGATCCTGGCTCAGGATGAACGCTAGCGGGAGGCTTAACACATGCAAGTCGAGGGGCAGCGCGGGGTAGCAATACCCTGGCGGCGACCGGCAGACGGGTGAGTAACACGTATGCAACCTGCCCTGCACAGGGGAATAGCCCGGAGAAATTCGGATTAATGCCCCATGGTCCGCG
>CAJOIT010000005.1 GCA_905234755.1 uncultured Bacteroidales bacterium | reverse complement strand
CGATGGCTCGGAAAATTATGCAACCTGCTACATTGGTTTTTACAATATGACTGGTATCAAGATAGACACCGAACATTCTGTAAACTTTGAGAACCGTGGCGCTTATTTCTGCTTGCCAGCATACGTTTCATCGTATATTGGTGACGAGAATGGTACTTTCGCAGAAAACCAATACTACTATTCTGTAAAAATTACAGCTTACGCTGCTGGTGAAGAGGTTGCTAACCGCGAAATCGTAATGGCAGACTTCAGGGACGATGCAAGCTATAAGATGGACGACTGGACATTCGTTGACCTTTCGTGGATTGAAAATGCCGACAGCTTGTATTTTTCGGCTCTTAGCAATGATGCAAACGAATATGGTTTGCTAGTTCCATCATATTTCTGCATGGATGATTTTGGAGCAGAAAATCCAGGTTCTGTTTATGTTAATAGCAACATTGCAGAATCTCTTTCTATCGATGCATATTTCGATGCAGCAGGTATGCTTAACCTCAGCTGTGAAAGCCGCATAAATGATGTTTATGTTTACGATATGGCAGGTCGCCTTGTTATGACAGTCGCAGTAAACGACAATAATATTTCAATGCCTTTCGATGTTGTAAACGGAATGTACATCATTTCTGCTCGTACCGAAAAGGGCATGGCTACATGTAAAGTTATTAATAATAGGTAATGTTTGTACAGAAGATTTTTGATGGCGGGCGAAAGTCCGCCACTCAAAAATTGAATTTTTGTGAGATATGAGAAATTTATTGATTATTGTTTGTGTGCTGATTACTGTTGTGGTTCAGGCGCAGAGCCTGTCGAATCCATTGGCAATGCACAAGGATTCGTCGGCATTTGTGGGTTGGGCTACATCTGCCGAAATAGTCCGCGGTTATGTTAAGATTTCTGATACTACATTTACATATACTGATGGTCCCTCTGGCATAACTTCAAACCATGCTTTTTATGGTACAATAGATAATTGTCTTGGACAAGCCAACGGACAGTTTATTAGCTTAGGTGATGGCGGTTACATAACCTTGCAGTTCGATAGTCCCATTGTAAATGGCGATGGTCACGACTTTGCAGTTTTCGAAAATGCTTTGATTCCCAATGCTGTTCCAAACCAAGATTCCATAGTTTTCTACGAACTTGCCTTTGTTGAGGTTAGTAGCAATGGCGTCGATTTTGTCCGTTTTCCTGCAGTTTCACATGTGCAGACTGATGAGCAAGTTGGCGGATTCGGTTATGAAAATTCAAATTTACTTACAAATTTAGCAGGAATTTTCCCTGTGTTTTATGGCTATCCTTTCGATTTGGAGGAACTTGCCAACGAACCTAACCTTGATGTAAATAATATTACGCATGTTAGACTTATCGATGTTGTTGGCTCTATTGATCCGCAGTATGGCACTTACGATTCGGAAGGAAATATAATCAACGATCCGTATCCGACGCCATTTCATTCATGTGGTTTCGACCTTGATGCAGTCGGTGTGATACATTCTCAGACATCATCGGTTATTGACAATATTGCAGTCAATGCAAATGTTTATCCAAATCCTGCATCCGATTTTGTGAATTTGTCGGCAGACAGGGATTTCTCGGTTGAAATATATAATGTGATTGGGCAGAAAGTGTTGTGCAGTTCGGAAAAAAGCACTTCCTTTGCAATGGATATTTCAGGATTCAAGTCGGGAATATATTTTGTGGCTTTTGTGTTTGACGACTGCCGTACGGTAAAGAAGATTGAAATCATGCAATGATTTTTTTGCAGAAACAAATAGGTAGAATATCAAAGGAAGATATGCACTGTAACCTGTTGCAGATGGCAGTCTTCCTTCTGTTTTTTATGCTGTCGGGAGGTTTTGCATTCTCTCAGTCAGATACGGTTACTCTGCCCGATGTTGAGATAATTGAGCATCGCGAAATGCTGGAAACAGGAACTTCAGTCGTAAAACTTGACAAGATTATTCTAAAAGTTAAGGAGTTAAGTTCGCTTTCGGAAGTGCTGTCAGAAAATACATCTGTGTTTGTAAAGACATACGGACGAGGTTCGCTATCGACGGCTTCGTTTCGAGGTACAACTGCTTCACATACAAAGGTTTCGTGGAACAATGTGAGCCTAAGTTCTCCAATGCTCGGCATGGTTGACATGTCGCTGGTGCCAATGTCTATCGCCGACGAGGTGAATGTTTTCTGCGGTTCGGCATCTATGCAGAAATCGGAAACTGCGATTGGCGGCGTTGTCGAGATAAATACCCGTCCTATGTGGGACAGAGGTGTGTCGGCAAAGATAGTTTCGTCGGTGGCAAGTTTCCATACTTTCGACAATATGGCTCAGGTGCGTGCTGGAACTGAAAAGTTTCAGTCGGTTACTAAGTTCTACGATACCCGTTCTCGCAACGATTTTAAGTTCAAAAACAGCGATATTGCCGGTGGTGGCGTTCAAAGGCGTCAGAATGCAGATTACCGCATGATGGGAGCAATTCAGGAATTGTATTTCCGCACAACCGAAAGGTCCTTCCTTGCATTTAAGTTCTGGTGGCAAAACTACGACCGTGGCGTGCCGGGACTTACAACCAACGAAAGCGGTTTGCAGAACAACAAGAACCGTCAGGACGGAAATAGCTTCGTGTCGTCGTTGTCGTACAGGTTTTACACTGAAAAGTCGAAACTAGAGGTTTCGATAGGCGACAATTATCAGTTGCAGAACTATATGTCGCAGAGTTATATAGGTGGTGTCGGCTATTACAAGGTCATTGATTCCGACACAAAGGCGAATTCGCTTTACACCACGGCAAACTATTCGTACGCTTTCAACGACCGTCTGGAATTGTCGGCTCGGCTGAAATATAATTTCCACACTGTGGCATCGTTCGATTCCATTGTGCGCAATGGCTATGATACGACTCGTCACGACTATGGTGCATTGGTTTCACTGTTTGGCGAGCCTTTTAAGCGTTTCCGCTGTGGTGTTACATTGAGGCAGGATTTCTATGATAAAAGCGTTTGTCCGTTCTTGCCATCGCTTTTCCTTGAGTATAATTTCCGTTATCGCTGGTTTATTAGGTCGTCTTTGTCGAAGAACTATTCAGTGCCCACGCTCAACGACTTGTTTTATGTTCCTGGCGGAAATCCTAATCTAGTACCAGAGACGGCGTATGTTGCCGATATTTCATTTGGTAAAAAATATAACAGTTTGAATGGAAAATTTGCAATTTCGGCAGAGGCTGGAGCAAATTACAGCCATGTGAAAAACTGGATAATGTGGTGTCCGACAAACCGTGGCTATTGGCAACCTATAAATCTTGAAAAGGTTGTTGCTTACGGTGCCGATGCAAAGTTGAACACATCGTTTGAATTTCACGATTCCTGCCTGATTTCTCTTACGGCAAACTATGCTTACACGCATTCAACAAACCTTTCGACACCGCGTAGCGAAAACGATATGTCAATAGGCAAGCAATTGGCATATATTCCTTTGCATTCGGCAAATATTTTCGGGCGGATTTCGGCATACGGTTTCTATTTCTATTATCAGTGGAATTATTTTAGCGAAAGGTTTACCACATCGGCGGAGGAAACGGGTATTTTGGTGTCGATTTATCCGTATTTTATGAGCGATATTGGTTTGGGAAAGGAATTTGTGATTTCCGATTTTGCCATTGATTTGAATTTCAAGATAAACAATCTTTTCAACGAATCTTATCGTTCGGTATTGTGGCAACCGATGCCAAGAATTAATTTTGCATTTCAAATTAGCATTAGTTATAGATGATGAGGTATTGGGTTATGAATAATGAAAATGTTATTTGCAATAATTCTATTTTGTGTTGCGGTGGTGTCGCTGCGCGCAACGACGCCACGAATCTCACCACAAATTATCAATTATCCATTATCAATTATCAATTGTCAATTTTTCATTGTTCATTAATAATTCTATTATTTTCATTTCTATTGTCATTTTCTTCCTGCATGAAGGACGATATGGCTCCAATCACGGCATTTGACACATCGCATGATGTGGATACGATTCGCACCGATACAAGTTGCATTGTTCGCAATTATGGAGTGTTCATTCCTTGCGAGGGCAATTTCATGTATGGCAATGCTTCGCTGTCGTATTATGACCAGAATAAGCGTACCGTCGAAAATCAGGTTTTTCTGCGAGCCAATGGGATTCCATTGGGTGATGTTCTGCAAAGTGTTACCATAAATGATTCGCTTGCATATCTTGTGGTGAACAACAGCGGTAAAATATATGTCATCAACAAGAATACATTCACTTATGTAAATAAGGTTACCGAACTTACTTCGCCAAGGTACATCTGTTTTGTTTCGCCTAGTAAAGCCTATGTATCCGATATGTATTCGCGTTGCATATATGTTGTTAATCCGATGACTTATATGGTCGACAGAACGATAAATATTGACGATGGTTCGGGTAGCTATTATCGAAATTCATCGGAGCAAATGATTGTATATGGTTCGTATGTATTTGTAAATAGTTGGTCTTACGATGATAAGGTTCTTGTTATCAATGCCAATACTGATGAAATTATTTCGCGAATAGAGGTTTTGAAGCAGCCACACCGCATGGTTTTGGATAAAAACGGCAAGATATGGGTGCTTTGTGATGGTGGCTACCAAGGTTCCGAATATTATGGTACGCCCGGACTTGTGAAAATAGATGCTGCTACACAGAGTGTTGAGCGAATTTTTGAATTCCAGAGTGGTGATTATCCGTCTGAAATTACTATTAATGGTACAGGCGATACAATATATTATTGCAATATCCATATTTATCGTTTTCAGGTTGACTCGGACAATGTAGCTTCCGAAATTTTCTTCGCAAATCCGCAAGGTCGTTATTATTATGGACTTGGAGTTGATCCAATTAACTCGGATGTGTATATCGCCGATGCAATAGATTATATGCAGTCCGGCGTAGTTTATCGGTTGAATGCTGCTGGTGAGGAAATCGACAATTTCAGAGTTGGAATAAATCCCAATGGATTTTGTTTCAAATAAAAACTTGAAATTTTAGGCATAAATAAAATTGTAGTTGCTGTATTTTGAAAAAAGTATTAGTTTTGTAGTTGATTTGAATTTGAATTAATGAATCTGTACAGCACTATATATCAATTGGTTTGCGACAACGACTGCGTGATAATTCCTGGATTTGGAGGTTTTGTTACGAATCGTTTCCCTGCAGAGGTCGATTTTTCGAAGCAGGAATTTTATCCGCCAAGCCGTAAGGTTGCATTCAACGAAAACCTTTCGCTCAGCGATGGACTGCTTGTGAATTATATTTCGCAAAGCGAAAATATGTCATGGTCGGATGCCGAGCAGGAAGTAAAGTCGTTTGTGGACGATATGAATGCAAGGCTTGCCGAGGGCAAGTCGCTTGCTTTTGATGGTCTTGGCGAATTTTCGCGTAAGACTGGAACTCTTGTTTTTGTGCCCGATGCAAGCAATTTGCTGGATGAGTCGTTTGGTTTACCATCGTTCAATTTCCCGATGTTGCCATCGGAGACGAAACCACGCGTTGAGAGTGCCATTATTAAGGGAACTCCCGACAAGAATGGAAGAAAGCGTGGCAAAGGTCGTGCTATTGCATGGTCGCTGTCGGCGGCTGCAGTGGTTGCAGGACTTGTATGCATGTCATTGTATATGGGTTGGTTCGACAATTTGTTCGGTAATGGAAATGGTGAAACCGTGTTTGCAGGTTTTGGATTCGGCGGAAATAAGGAACAAGTCGCAGAAAATAAGACCGAGGAAACTGCCGTTGAATCGACTGCTGATTTTGTTGAGGAGCAAGAAGTTATTGCAGAAAACGAAGCACTATCCGATGAGGTTGGTGATGAAAATATAGAAGTTGTCAACGATGAGGTTTTGACGGAAAATGTTGAAATGGAAGAAGTAGTTGCAGAACCAGTAGCAGAGCCACAAGTGGTTGTTGCAGAGGTAAATGCAGACATTAGGGTTCATATTATTGCAGGATGCTTCGCAAATTACAGCAATGCCGAAAATGTTTACAACGATTTGGTATCTAAAGGATTATCGCCACAGATATTGCCACAGCAAAAAGGATTGTACAAGGTTAGCGTAAAAGGTTTTGCAACAACTGCCGATGCATGTGCCGAACTTCAGAGCCTGAAGGAGCAGACTGGTAACGATTTGCTATGGGTGATGAAGTTGTAAGGCAGTGTTTAAAGATAGTAAGAGAACATTTCGTTGGGAGTCGCAACGTCATGTTCTTTTTTTTATGCATACATCGTTGAGATTTGCTTTTGTCAAGTCAGCCTTCGTAGTACTCAAACGCATCAATAATATCAAGGTAAACCCCATCAAAGCCAGCGTTATTATTAGAGATAGATAGTCGAAAATAATCGTCTGCCATTCAGTATTCCAGTATTTTACTTTGTAGTTGCCTTTCCAATTTGGATTTTCCTTGTCAAGCCACGATGGATTTCCGCGTTTCCACGATTTGTCCCAATAATAGCGGTAGTCTTCGGCTTCGCCTATCGACATGTAAGCAATAACCATGCGCGTGCCACCATTCTTTTTCATGCGAAGTCTGGCAATTTCATCAGAAGTGAATTCTGTACCATCGAAAAACATATCCATTATTACCATATCGTAGTTGGTTGCGCATACAGCGTCAATAAATTGTTGTTTGCTCGCGAAATGCTCTGGATTTATGATGTATAGAAAATTCTGGACTTGCTGGAGATTTTGTATTGTGTTGGAATTTTCGTTTTGAATGGGCGTCGTTGGAATGACATCAAGTTCTCTGCTGGTTGCTTGAAATGAGATAAATCCGTTTGAACGGTTCTGCTGTTTAGATTGTTCTATGTTTTCTGGAGACGAGCAATAGTCGGTGGTAAGGATTACCTTACCTTCATCCTTGAGCCTTGACAGATATGGTTTTAAGTAGTCGCTAACTTTTGCCGGCGTTGGCTTGTTGTCTTTTGCATAACCAAAGAACAAATCTTCCTGACCTTGTCCATCTATTGCTGAAACATATTCTGATGCAATTTCTCCATCTGGTTTGTCTGTAGTGTTTGTGATTTCTACGCCATTTTGTACAATTATGGCAAAATAGGAGCGTTGCGACTTGGCATTCTTGCTAATTTCGATGACGAATTTCCGCATTTCCTGCCTGTAGTCAATGTCGGTTTTCTTGTTGCATGATGCAAATGCAACTACCGACAGTAATATGACTATGCGGAAAATACGATTCATCTTTTATCTTATTCCTGCTTTTCGCAGGGCATCGTGATAGCGGCGGGCATTGGCTTCGTGCTGTGCGTTGGTTACAGCAAAGTTGTGATAGCCGGAGAAATCCTCCTTAGCGCAGAAATACATATAGTTGTGGAGCTCGTAGTTAAGCACGGCATCAATTGATTTGGTTGATGGAATGCAAATCGGTCCAGGAGGCAATCCTTTGTATTTATATGTATTGTAAGGAGAGTCGATTTCAAGGTGCTTGTTGAGAATGCGTTTTATGCTGAAATCTCCTGCGGCGAAAACAACTGTGGGGTCGGCTTGCAGAAGCCAGTCTTTTTTCAAGCGGTTGATGTAAACGCCTGCAATTCTTGGTTTTTCGTCATTCTTTTGCGTCTCACTTTCTACGATAGAAGCCAAAGTTGAAACCTGAGATTGGGAAAGTCCTAGCGAGTTTGCTTTTGCTTTGCGGTCATCGTTCCAGAATTTTTTGTACTCATCTGCCATGCGCTGTACAAATTCCTCGGCAGAGGTGTTCCACCAGAACTCGTAAGTGTTCGGAATGAACATTGAGCAGAAAGTCTGCTTGTTGAATCCGTATTTAGTTGCGATGTTTTCATCTTTTAGCAAGTCGGCTATTTCGGCGGAGTCTGCTTCAATATTTGGACAGACTTTGCCTGCAAGAATGTCAAGACTACGCACGCTTATGAATGTGACATTCACTGGAGTTTGCCTTCCGCTGCGGAGCATGTTCACTAGATCGTTGTTTGACATTCCATTTTCTAGTTTGTACTTTCCGGGAAGGACTTTTTCTCCATACTTCTTGAAATCAGCGACTTTTGCAAACGATTCCATGTCGTTTACCTTGCCCGAACTGCGAAGTATTTCCAGAACATTGTCGAAATTTGAACCAGTTGGTATGTATATGTATGTTTCGTTGTCGGCTGTTACATTTGGCGAGTATGCATAGTCGTATGCCTTGTATGCGATAAACGCGCCAGCAGCGAGAAGTATTATTAATAAAGTTACGATAACCTTTTTCATTGTTATTTGGGTTTAAATGATGATTGCTTCTGGTTCCAGGTTTACTCCGAATTTTGCGAAAACTTTCTCTCTTACAATGTCTGAGAGTTCAAGCACATCGTTTCCTGTTGCGTTTCCGGCATTTATGAGAATCAGAGCCTGATTTTTGTGTACGGCAGCGCCTTTGTGCTGGAAGCCTTTAAGTCCGCATTGGTCGATTAGCCAGCCAGCAGCAAGTTTAAAATTTTCTCCAGCTGTAAAATATTTGATTTCAGGAAATTTTTCTTTCAAAACATTGAATGTTTCTGCGTTTACCACGGGATTTTTGAAGAAGCTGCCTGCACTGCCTGTTTCGGAAACTTCCGGAAGTTTTTTGCGACGAATTGCGATAATGGCATTCCTGATGTCGGCAGGAGTAGGGGCTGAAATCTTGTTTTCGGTCAGGTAATTTTCCACATCGGCGTAAGTGCGGTTAATGTTTGGCCGTTTGCTTAGTTTGTAAACCACCGAAAGGATTATTGCTTTTCCCTTTAGCAAATGCTTGAAAATGCTTTCGCGGTATCCAAAGCAGCATGCCTCGTTGGTCATGTATTGGATGTCGCCCGAATCGAGGTGCAGAAACTTTACACGATGAATGATTTGGCGAGCTTCGGCTCCGTAAGCACCAATGTTCTGCACGGCACTTGCGCCAACCGTTCCTGGAATATACGATAAGTTTTCGAGTCCGTAGGCCTTGTTTGCAATGCACCATTCGACAAATTCGTCCCAAATTTCTCCAGCCTGTGCTTCAACGAATATGTTGTCGCCATTTTCGTAAACTATTGTTTTGCCTTTTGTTCGAGGATGTATTATTGTGCCATCAAAATCTTTGGTAAACAAAACATTGCTTCCTCCGCCAAGAATAAAAAACTTGAAGTTGTCATCGTTTCTATGCAGGCGGATGAAATCGAAAAGTTCGTTGTCGGAGCTGTATTCTAAGAAAGTGTTGCATTGAGCATTTATGCCGAATGTATTATATTCCCGAAGGTTGTATTCGTGTTCTAATCTCATCGAAATTATTTTTTGCAAAAATAACATGAAAATGATTCATAGCGACATTACTTTCCGATTTTGTACTTGCGTTTTGTTTGCTGGTGTTGAATATTTTGTTTGAAAATTTTGCCTTTTGAAATTTGTATGAAGGTAAAAAAGTGTTATTTTTGTACTATTGTTTTAATAAAAGATATTATGAAGAAGAGTGTAATTTCATTGTGTGTGTTGTTCGCAATGTTGACAATGGTAGTGCTTTCGGGTTGCGACAAGTTTTTGAAGATAGTGACCGTTAAGACAGAGCAATGTTCAAATCTAAAGTCTACATCTGTTATCTTGAAGGGTAGTGTTGTTGCAACAGGCGGAGGCGATTCGGTTGACGAGCGCGGTTTCTATTATGGTACATCCAAAAGTTTGAAAGATGCGCAGACTGTTGAATGTGGTGCCGGTGGAAAAGGCGAGTTTGAAGCCAAGGTGATGGGACTTCAGCCCAATACCAAATATTATTATAAGGCATACGCAAAGAATAATGATGATATGGATGTTGGTGATGTTATGGAGTTTACGACCTTTGAACTTGATTTTACATTGGAAACCTTGGCTCCAGAAAGAGTGGCTCAAGGTAAAGTTGTCTTAAATGGAAGTTATGACAACAAGGAAAACCTGAATATAGATAAAGTCGGTTTCCAGTATGGTTTGCGTGGCGATTTTACTGATGCAACAGCTGTTTATGCAGGAAATATAGCTACACCATTTTCTGTTACATTGGAAGACTTGCCAAGAGGTACTTACTATTGTCGTGCAATGGTTCAAGCCGAGGATTCTACAATTATTTTATTTGGTAATTCTCAGTCATTTGATTCATACGAACATGTGGCAACCGTTGTAACAACGGGCAATGCAACAAATGTAACATCGACCTCGGCACATCTTACGGGTACTGTCACAGGCGAAAGTGTTGAAGCAAAAGGCTTCTATTGGACAACAAATTCGGATTTTTCCTCGCCAACGCAAACAAGGTTTGGACAGGGCTTGGGTGATGGTTCTATCGAGGGAACATTAAACGATTTAGCTCCTGCTACAACATATTATTATAAGGCATACGCAGTATATACTATCGAAGGGGAAAGAAGTGAGGCTCTCGGTGAAATGAAAAGTTTCACAACTCTTGATGCGAAGTAGTTTATAGTTTGCAAAATATTGTAGGTCGGATTTCTCCGACCTATTTTTTTATGGTATCTTTTAGTGCGGTATTGCAAAATTTTCAAAAAGAGCCTATATTTGCGATTTAAAATTTGAATGATGAAGTGTATTGGTTTTGCCAGCGATCATGCAGGCTTTGAATTGAAAGCTTTTCTCATTGAGTATATGAAGCAGAAGGGTTATGAAGTCAAGGACTTTGGCACCTATTCGAACGAAAGTTGCGATTATCCTGACTATGCCCATCCATTGGCAAGTGCTGTAGAGGCTGGAGAATGCATCGGTTTTGCAATCTGCGGAACCGGTAACGGCATCAGCATGACAGCCAACAAGCATCAGGGTGTACGCTGCGCGCTGTGCTGGGATGTGGAGATTGCCTCTCTCGCCCGTCAGCATAATGATGCTAATATCTGCGGTTTGCCTGCCAGGTTCATTTCCAAGGAATTGGCGGTTGAAATTGCTGAAACTTTCTTGAAGGTAGAGTTCGAGGGAGGAAGACATGAGCGCCGTATTAAGAAAATTCCCATTAGGTAGCAGATGGAAGAAAAACCACGCAAAAAAAGATTTTGGACTCGCTGGAAGGAGATTTTTATTGAAAAGTTCTGGCGAAATCAGCCTCTTAAGGACAAGTTGTACGAAATAATTTTTGGCTCCGAAACCAAGGCTGGTAAGATGTTCGACATCGTGCTGATGATTATGATAGTCGCCAGCATTGTGGTTCTGATGATTGAAAGTGCAGGGATACCAAGGGGATGGAAAATATTATTCATAGTTCTTGAATATGTTTTTACTGCTTTTTTCACTTTCGAATACCTCGCTCGAGTTTACTGTTCGCCCAAACCTCTTAAATACATATTCAGTTTCTACGGAATTGTCGATTTGGTGTCAACTCTGCCTGTATATATCAGTTTCATTTTCGGTGGAGCGCGCTATATGCTTGCAATAAGGGCATTCCGACTGATTAGGGTTTTCCGTGTCTTCAAGCTTTTTAACTTCCTCGATGAAGGTCATTTCCTGATGTTGGCATTAAAGGACAGTAGCAAGAAGATTATTGTATTTTTCCTCTTTGTTCTGATTCTGGTAATTTCGATGGGTACCATAATGTATATGATTGAAGGGGGAAAAAATACGGCTTTCAGCAACATATTCACCAGCATCTATTGGGCCATTGTGACAATGACAACTGTCGGCTACGGCGACATTACTCCTACAACTGGGCTAGGGCGCTTCCTTTCGGCTTTTGTTATGTTGCTTGGTTATACTATAATTGCAGTACCTACAGGTATTGTGTCGGCATCAATGGCAAAAAGCTACAAGAAGCATCGTGAAACCTTCAGGATTTGTCCTCAATGCCACGAGTACGAATACGACAACGAAGCCAAGTTCTGCAAGCATTGCGGTCACGAGTTTGGTGACGATTGGAGGCAGGAGCATCCCGATGAAAGGATAATTCGCACTGACGACAGAGAGGCTCCTATTGAAACAGAAGAATACGAAGAACCGGTTTAATATGCAGTCGATACTTTACATACATGGGTTCAATTCGGCAGGAAATGCATGGAAGGCAATGAAACTAATTGAGTATTTTCCCGATTACGAAATAGTCTCGCCAACTCTTGACTATTACACTCAGTCGCCTGATATGCTCATTGCACAGCTAAAGCATGAAATTGATACCCACGACATTCGTATGATTGTCGGCACAAGCCTCGGTGGAATGATGACCATGTACATGTCGGCACTGTGCGGCCTTAAGGCGCTTGCCATAAATCCTGCTTCGCGACCAAACGAGTCGTTAAGGCAATTTGTTGGGGTTGAACTGATTAATTATGCAACGGAGACAAAGCATTATCTTTCGCAGGAAGCTTTTAATGCATATAAGGGTTTCATTACAGGACCATTTAACGATGTGCATTTCGATAGCGAGAAACTTACTTTTGCGCTCGCCAAGGACGATGAGCTTCTTGGTAGCTACGATTCGCTGAAGGAACAGTTCAAAGGCTTTACAATCCACGAGTTCGACAAGGTTACACACCGCTTTGTAAAGTTCGAGTATCTTGTTCCGATTATAAGGGATATTTTGGAAAGTTAAACATTGATAATATGAATTTTAATATGAAGACTATGAGACATTTACTTTGTTTTGCAGTGTTTACATTGGCGGCTTTTTGCGCTTTTGCACAGGCAAATCCTTATCCGGAGGAAAATGATGAATACGCATACGCAGAAACCGTTAAATATCAAGGACAGAAACCTATAATAAACGATTTTATCAATGCCTATTTTGGCGAAGAATCGGAGGACGAACTGAATGGGTACTTGTCGGACTTGTGGCATAGATACCTCAAGAACGAGCCTTTGGACAAGACCGAAAAGGTTACGCTTGACTCAAAAAATGGTTTTGCGAGTTTCGAAAAAGTTTATCCTCCCGACGAATACGACACCGAAGGCAGTAGAACGCTTGTCGAGATGTGCTATTGGAACAGTTCCGACGGCAATCACAAAATTTTTGCTGAGTCGGTGCAGCTGTTTCATGGTGACAGAGCCATTGAAACAGAGTTCAGCGGTTTAGTTTTCGGCATATACAACAACGCTACGCACAAGATAACTTATGTAACCCAATATGTTATGGGCATAGAGGTAAAGACTGGCATGGAAAACCTTGGCGTAATCGTTGACAAGGGCGAATACTTCCTTACCAATTATGAAACTAATGAGCGCAAGCCTATCACCGAAGAGCAATACAACAACTGGTGGAACGAATATCCAGTTGTAACCTACAGTCTTCCGCGCGTAGGCAAGGACATCACAGCAGTCATTAACAATCGTCCCGAAGGCAAGAAAGAAATAATTGTAAAGTGGAACGGACTAAGATTTGATGTTCAGCAGTAGAATTTATTACTTTCTCTGCCACCACTTGCGCTTTTGTTGAGGCTCGTTTTCGGGCATAAAATCATCGCTGTATTCTTCATCATCAAGTTCTTCCTTAATGAGAGTTTGAGGAATTAGCAGTTCGCGAATTTTGTCCCAGCCAATGAACCCACCAACATTGCGGTCGTCGATGTAGATGTCGGCTACAATCTTACGGCTCATGTACTTGGGATTGAAAACCTCGTCGGGATGCTCGTTGTTCACTGCGTAGAATGTAACTCCGTGCTGCTTGCAGAATTCCACGGCTTCGTCGAGCAGTTCTCCATCGCGGACAGTCCACAGGATTAGTGTAAAACCATTGCGCTTTAGGTCTTTCAATGTTTCGAATGCTCCGTCTATCACGGTGCCTATCTCTGGATAGCGGTGGGTTACTATTGTTCCGTCAAAATCGACTGCAATTACGGGATTCATAAGCAATTAATAATTAACAATTGATAATGGATAATTGATAATGGATAATTGATAATGGGCAATTAGGGTTCTATTAGTAGATTTGTCGGTTTTACCATAAAAATCTTGCCGTTTTCTACCTCTTTGGTTTTGTTTTGTGGTTCTATGGCAAGACTATCTTCACTGATGTGCAGAATTTTGTTTATTATGGTTTTGTCGGGAAGAATTAGGGTTAGCGTGTCGCCTGTTTGCGAAAGTTTCCATGAGCCCTCGAGGGTATTTGTCTTTGTTGCATTTATGTATTTGCCATCTTCACCGAAATAGTAGGTCGTGAATTTCTTGGTTTCTTGTGTTTTTTCGTACAATTTTCTCAATAAAGGTTCTGGAAGGTCTTGTTCGCCAATGTATAGCGAGTCGAGATTCCATGTGCCTTGTATGAGCGACATTGTTTTTTCATAGCTTTCCTGAGCCGAACATAACGATGCTGTCAGCAGGAGTGCTATTATTATAATAAGGTGTATTGCTTTCATATTGGTTGGTTTTATTCAATTCGATGTAATGTGTGTTCTATGTCGAGGTCGGCAAGCATGTCGGGCATACGGTTGTAGCTGGTGTCGGTAATGAAAATCTGCCCGAATTCGTCGCTCGAAACCATCTGCGATATAACTTTTACACGCTTGGGGTCGAGTTTGTCGAAAATGTCATCGAGAAGCAGAATGGGTTTTTGTCCGACTTTGCGTCTCATGTAGTCGAATTGTGCGAATTTCAAGCTGATGAGATAAGTTTTCTGCTGACCTTGCGAACCGCACTGCCGTATACTGCTGTCGCCAAGAAGGAATGTGAAATCATCGCGATGAGAACCTCCGGTGGTGTGACTTGCCGCTCTATCGCGGTCGCGGTGCGATGCAAGCAACTGGTCGAATGTCATTTCGTGAAGTTCAGAATCGTAAATCAGTTTCACTTCTTCGCGTCCGCCCGAAATCTGCGCATAGTATTTCTGGAATATTGGTATTATCTCGTCAATGAACTGCTTGCGCTTTTCGTAAATTTTGGTTCCATAGTCGGCAAGTTGCATATCCCAGATTTCAAATTCGGCATCGTTGACGGTAAAGCCATCGTGTAATTTGTGTAGCAATGTGTTACGATGTTCAAGTGCGCGCTTGTACATTGCAAGACTTTTAAGATATATGCTGTCGAATTGGGAAATTATTGAGTCAACGAATTTTCTCCTTGCATCGCTATCGAAGATAAGAATTGTGTCGGTAGGAGAGGAGAAAACTATTGGAATCAGTCCAATATGGTCTGTTAAACGCTGATATTCAGCTCCATTTCTGCGGAACGACTTGTGGCGTTCCTCGCGGTGAAGTCCGCAGTATATTTTTTCTTGCTTGCCATCAATATCGTATTCGCCTTGAACAACATAGAAATCCTCGTCGTTGCGTATGCACTGCCTGTCCTGCTGTGTGAAGTAGCTTTTGCACATCGAAAGATGGTAGATGGCATCGAGAATGTTGGTTTTGCCAACGCCATTGTCGCCAATTATGCAGTTGATGTTGCTGCAGAATTCCAGCTCTTTTTCCTCGAAGCTCTTGAAGTTAACTAACGATATGTTGTTCAGGTGCATGGCTTATCTTTTTAGTTCTTTTTTCAGGAATTGACCTGTGTAGCTGTCTTTGCGCTTTGCAATTTCCTCGGGAGTTCCACAGCAAAGTACGGTTCCGCCTTTTTCGCCACCTTCAGGTCCCATGTCGATAATCCAGTCAGCACACTTTATGACATCCATGTTGTGCTCAATGATTATCATGCTGTTGCCTTTGTCAACCAATGAGTTAAGCACTTTCATCAGTACTTGTATGTCCTCGAAGTGAAGTCCTGTTGTTGGTTCATCAAGTATATACAAGGTTTTGCCGGTTTCGCGACGCATAAGTTCGGTGGCCAGTTTCACACGTTGTGCTTCGCCGCCAGACAAGGTTGTTGATGATTGTCCGAGAGTTATGTATCCAAGTCCTACCTGTTGGAGAATCAACAGTTTCTTGTAAATCTGAGGAATATTCTCGAAAAACTCAACGGCCATGTTTATGGTCATGTTTAGGACATCGGCAATCGATTTTCCTTTGAACTTGACTTCAAGGGTTTCACGGTTGTATCGTTTTCCACCACAGGTTCCGCAGGGAACATAAACATCTGGTAGGAAGTTCATTTCTATGGTTCTAACGCCTGCGCCCTTGCAGGTTTCGCAGCGTCCGCCAGCAATGTTGAACGAGAAACGTCCCGACTTGTAGCCTCTAATTTTTGCTTCGGGCAATGCAGCAAAAAGGTCGCGTATTTCTGTAAAGAGCCCAGTGTATGTCATTGGGTTTGATCGCGGTGTGCGTCCAATTGGCGACTGGTCAACAGCAATAATCTTGTTGATATTTTCAATGCCTTCGATTTTTGTGTAAGGCAAAGGACTTGTTTCTGCCCTGTAGAAATGCCTATTTAATATAGGTACTAGTGTGCCATTGATGAGACTGGATTTTCCACTTCCAGAAACACCTGTCACACAAACCATTATCCCTGTTGGGAAACTTACATCAATGTTTTTCAGGTTGTTGCCTGTAGCACCTACTATTTTCACGCACTTGTCCTTGTCGAAAGGTCTGCGTTCCTTTGGAACTTTTATTTTCAACGAACCGCTTATGTACTTAGCCGTAATTGTGTCGGCGTTTTGCATTTCTTCGGGTGTTCCTGCAAAAACAAGATGTCCGCCCTTGCGTCCTGCGCCTGGACCTACATCGATTACATAGTCGGCATTTTCAATCATGTCGCGGTCGTGTTCGACAACAATTACCGAATTTCCTCTGTCGCGTAGTTCCTTGAGCGAATGTATCAACTTCTGGTTGTCGCGTTGGTGCAGTCCAATGCTTGGCTCATCGAGGATGTACAGAACATTCACTAGGCGCGAACCTATTTGCGTTGCTAACCTAATACGCTGCAATTCTCCACCCGAAAGACTTTCAGCAGGACGGTTAAGCGAAAGATAGTCAAGACCTACATCAAGTAGGAATTTCAATCTTGTTTTAACTTCCTTTACAATTTCGACTGCAATTTTTTGTTCCTTTTCCGAAAGTTCGGCATTGTGAGTATCAAAGAAATTGTAAAGTTCGGGCAAATCCATATTTGCAAGTTCTGCGATGTTTTTTCCTGCAAACTTGAAACAGAGGGATTCCTTGTTTAGTCTTGCTCCTCCGCACTTTGGGCAGGTTACATATTTGGTGAACTTTGAGCTTTCCTTGTCCGAATCGTCATCGTTGCTGCTGTGCTTCATGCGGTTTATTACGCCGTCAAAAGTCACAATGTAGTTCGAGTCTTCGCCAAGTGGAGTGTGCCTGAGGTTCAAATTTCCGTTGTAGCCATACAAAATGGTGTCGAGAATGTCTTCTGGCAAATCCTTTATCGGCGTTTTCATCGAAAACTCAAGTTTTTCGGCAAGTGCATCAAGTGTCCAGAACAATACCGATTCCTTGCGTTTGCCAAGCGTAGTTATTGCACCTTCGTTTATGGAAAGGTCTTTATTCGGAATAAGTTTCTCGATATCAACATCTATGATAGTTCCCAATCCGTTGCATTTTGGGCATGCACCCTGTGGCGAGTTGAACGAAAACGAATGCGGAGCTGGTTCCTTGTACGAAATTCCGCTTGTAGGACACATCAGGAAACGGCTGTAGAACGAAGGCTTGTCGGAACCTTTCTCCAGTACCATTGTGATGCCTTTGCCTAATTGCATTGCAAGTTCAATGGCTTTGCGCAACCTTTGGCTGTCGTCATCAGCTTTTACGGTGAATTTGTCAACAACTACTTCGATGAAATGGTTCTTGTACCTATCTAATTTCAGGTTGTATTCCACTTCCTTTATTTCACCATCTATACGGGCTGTCATGTAGCCGCGTCTGCGGATGTTTTCGAAAAGTTCCTTGTAGTGACCTTTTCGTCCATTTACGAGAGGTGCGAGGACATAAATTGATTTTCCGCCAAACTTCTCGGTTATAATGTCAACTATCTGGTTGTCGCTGTATTTTACCATCTTTTCGCCAGTGACATAGGAATATGCGGTAGATGCTCGCGCGAAAAGCAGACGCAGGTAGTCGTAGATTTCGGTTATTGTGCCAACTGTGGAACGAGGATTCTTTACGGTAGTTTTCTGTTCTATTGCTATAACAGGGCTAAGACCAGTAATCTGGTCAACATCGGGACGCTCCATGCTACCGATAAATTGTCTTGCGTATGCCGAAAAGGTTTCCATGTAGCGGCGTTGTCCTTCGGCGTAGATGGTGTCGAATGCCAATGAAGATTTTCCACTTCCGCTCAGACCAGTTACAACTGTCAGTTTGTGCTGTGGAATGTCAACATCAATGTTTTTTAGGTTGTGAATCCTTGCGCCTCTGACTTCTATCTTTTCCTCATCGTGTTTCATTGCTTGTTTGTTTTGCAAGGTCTTATACCTTTTTTCGGCAATTCGATTTCGTATTCCTTTCTCGACTGGTTTGGCAAAGTATTGCTTCGTAACCACGGATTGAAGTGCTTGAGCATCTTGAGATTGGAACCATTGTCAAGTGCAAACTGCGTTAGGTCGCTTATTGTTGTGTCAATTTTGACGGTATAGGTTTCGATTTCATTATACAAGTCCTTTTCGTCAAGGTCGAAGCCGTAAGTGCTTGGATTTTCCATCACTAGTTTGAGTGCTATAATGCGGTAGACATATCTTGCAGTTTCTTGGTTCAGAAGCAAATCCCAGTAGTTGTCAACCTTTTGGCTTTCGATGCTTTTGCTAAGTCCGCCCATGCCCATATTGTACGATGCAGCAACCAATGTCCAACTTTTGAACTTCTTGTATGCATCCTTGAAATACTTGCATGCGGCAACCACCGACTTGTGATGGTTGTATCGCTCGTCAATGTTTGAATCAATGCGCAGACCGTACTCGTTTGCGGCGGATTTCATGAACTGCCAGAAGCCTGTAGCACCTGCCGGACTTACTACATTACTAAGTCCGCTTTCGGCAACGCAGAGGTATTTTAGATCGTCAGGAATGTTATTTTCTTTCAGAACCTTTTCTATTTCAGGGAAATATCGTTTGGCTTTTTTCAAGTAGGTTATTGTTGCTGAATGACGGTACATGTTTACAACAAGTTCGTAGTCGAGAGCTTCGTAAACATCAAAGTTTTCGAGAGGTACCCGTTCTCCGCAGAAAATTATTTCATCGGGAATGTATGGTTGCGATGAAGTCGGAGATTGCGGAATTTCTTTTTTGTGCTCCTGTTTTGTCGAATCATCGTCAGCCTTGAGCGACATAAGTCCGAATGTGAGCAACACGCCGGCAGCTACACCTAGAGTAATAAATAGAGGTATCTTGATTTTATCTGTCATTTCTGTTTTGTAACTTTAGTATTTATGTATAGCAGTGCAAACATTACAACTGGGTAAATTGCGAAACAGTAAACAATGTTGTAGCTGATTTCGGGTATAAATATCAGCACATTTGCAAGCCCGACACCGATAAGGTTTATGGCTATAAGTACTGCAGCAACTTTTCTGGTAGTAAGTCCACGATAGTACAGGTAGTGTGTTGTATGGTCGCGTCCGCCTACGAATGGCGAGTGTCCTTTTAGCAACCTGTTGATTGTTACTGTAGTGGTATCTGATAGCGGAACAATGAAAGCCAATGCAACCATTATGAATTGCTTGGCGTTGAATGCGTAGTTCATATCTCCAGTTAGTTGCATTCCGTTCCAGAAATATTTTATTCCAATGTAGGCGAGTAGTATTCCGAGGAATTGGCTACCGTTGTCGCCCATGTACATTTTAGCTGGAGCCCAGTTGTATAGCAAAAATCCAAGCAATGCACCGCTTACAGTAACCATTATCATGGTGTCGAGGTTGATTGTGTCTGAAATTATCTGCAATATTGCGCATGGAAGTATTATGGTAAGACTTATGGAACTTGTGATTGCATCCATATTGTCAAGCATGTTTATGGAGTTCATTATTCCTACAACCCAAAATACAGTAATGGTGTAGTTCAGCCATTCCATTGGAGAAATCTCAATAACAACGCCAGTCTTTATAAGTACAAAAGCGCAAACAAACTGCACAATGAACTTAAACAAAGGAGGAGTGTTAAGAAGATCATCGGCAAGTCCCATGAAGAACGAAATGCCAACTGTAATCATCAATGCAATGAAAGTATTGGTGTCATCCGGAGTATTTAGCGGTGAAAAAAAGTATATAAGACTGCATAGTAGGAATACGGAATAAAAGAGTATGCCACCATAGATTGGTTTGCTCTGAGAACTGAACCTTTCGGCATTGCCGTTTGTCTTCTTTGTAAGAAAGTTGAAAGTTCCCTTTATGAAAAAAGAACCTAAGAGAGCCGAAAATGCTGTTGCAACAATCGCGCTGGCTAATATAATCCATTCCATATTTTATTTCTTTTTCTTGCCAAACAATCTTTTGAAGAATCCTGTTTTTTCATTCTTTCCACTTCCATCATCGTCCTCATCAGTGCTATAACCATATCCGTAGCCGTATCCATAACCATACCCGTGACCATATCCATAGCCATATTTGCCATAGTGTGAGTATCCGTACTTGTTATAGCCGTATGATGAATGTTTGCTTACAGGTAGACCGTTGAGTATCATGGAAATATTCTTTATGTTGTGTTCTTCCTTTATGTTGTTTATGTATTCGATGTAGCCCTTAACGCTAATTCCTGAACGCATGATATAGAAGAAATTGTCGGCATATTTCGACAGCGTTATTGCATCGTGGATAATGCCCAATGGCGGTGTATCAAGGATTACGATGTCGTATTCGTTTCGTACTTCAGCGATGAAAGTGTCCATGTTTTTGCCTATTAGAAGTTCTGCGGCGATTGGAGTAACGGGACCGCTTGTCAGCACATCCAAGTTTTCGAGGACATTCTTGTGCAGGCATTCCTGCCAAGTCTTTTTATTTGTCAGTGCTGTTGAGACGCCAAACTCGTTGTCTAGGGTTAGACATTTTTCGAGACGGGGCTTTCGTAGGTCAAAGTCAACAAGCAGAACCTTTTTGCCAGACATGGCGTATATGTCAGCTGTGTTTATGGCAACAAAAGTCTTTCCTTCACCAGGAACAGTGGATGTCGTAATAATTACCCTGCAATTGGAGTCAAGCGGGAAATAGTCGAGGTTGGTTCGTATCTTGCGGAAATTTTCCGTAATATGGGAGCGGGCGTTCTTGTGTACAACTGCCTGCGAAAATTCGTTCTTATGTCGGCTTGTAACAACTTCTCCTATTACTGGTATGTCGGTAAACTTGCTGATATCGCTGCTTGTCAGAATTTTGTTGTAGAACAAATATCTTGCAAGTAGGAACAATATCGATAGCACTAGTGCCAGAATTATTGCCATTGTCATGGTCTTTGATAGCATCGGAGCTATTGGAGCGCCTGGAACACTTGCTTTTTCAAGAACAAGGTTGTTGCTTACATATCCTGATTGCGATATGAGTATTTCAATTTTTCTGTCGAGCAACTTTGAATAATGTGCTTCGTTTACCGAATATATCCTTTGAAGTTTTGAATATTCAAGTTCATCGTAGCTTGTCTTTTCAAGTATTCCGTTGCGTATGTCATTTATTTTTTTCTGGTTGTCAGTTTTCTGCTTGTTAAGTCTTGCTATTGTACTGCCAATGAAATCTATAATTGTTTCCTTCTTCGATTCTATTTGTTTGTCAATAACGATAATCTTGTGGTTGTTTTCTGTAACTTCAAACAGCATGGATTCGCGTTTTGCCATAAGGTCTTGCAGCGACTTGAGCATTGACGAAAGGAAAGCATTGGATGATTGTCCCGACATGAGAGCCATCATCTCATACATATTGATGTCTGGATTGTTGTTTATTTCGTTTTGGACTTCCTTTAAAGTTTCTATTTCGTAGTCGATTTCGGCAAGGCGTTGCTCAATGTTGGAAATCTTGGTTTCTGCAAGGCTGTTGCTACGCGATTTTACATCCTCGTTGGTTATACCGTTGGCAATACGAAACTGCTGGAGTTGACTTTCGATGGTGGATAGTTCATCGACCATATTGTCCATTTGCTCGTCGATGTATGCGATGGTCGCCATGGAGCTTTCTCGGCTTTTCATGACATCAAACTCGATGAACTGTTCGGCTATAGCATTTACAATATCGGCAGATTTCTTTGCATTGAAGCAGTCGTAAGTTATCTTTATTGTTCCTGCATCGTTGTTTAATGCTTCAATGACAAGCCCCTTTGAAATGTCGCGTAAAATCTTTCGTTCGCTGTTTATTACGAAATAATACTTGTCCTTGATGCTGCTTCTTTCTATGTATGAAGGGGTTGAAAGAGTTAGCGTTACGCCATCCAGTATTTTTGTCGGTTTGTCGAATGGAACATTGTACACGGCACCGTCTTTTCCGATAGAAATGTCGTACGACTTGCCGTCTTTGTTTTGTTCATAATATATAGGCTTGTCGTATAATCCGCCCTCGGTGAATTCATAGTCAACCTTGAATGGCATTGAACCGTAGTTTTCGGTGTTTAGGAAAGCTCCTTCGGTGTAGAAACTAATGTTGAGAGGCAGATTTTTGATAACAGTTTTCAAAAATTCTTCGGAACGCATAATTTCTATTGTCGGGGCCATTTTTATGCCTGAGCTAATTCCAAGAATTTCGTTTGTTTTGTTTTCCTTTTTTACTTGGATTACAGAATAGGAGCTGAATGTAGGTTGTGTGTATCGGAAGTATAAGTAACCTCCAGTTATTGCAATTGCGAAGAATATTATGACAAATATCAGGTTCTTTCTCAATACGGTGAGAAAGGTTTCAAGTTCAAAGTCCTGATTTAGTGTTGGTATCTTTTCTTTTTTCTTCATCGTTTATTCTTTAGAAAAATAGCCTTTGACGGTAACAATAACTCCATATACAGACATCAATGTGGTTACTAGCGTAAGGTATGGGGAGATTTCGCGTAGTACCCTTGTCACATATTGCGGACGGCTTTCTACATATACGATGTCGTTGGCTTCAAGCAGAATATTTGTTCCATCGAGGGTTTCGAGAGATGATACATTCCAGTAATATATTTTTGGCTTGTCTGTAAGGTTTCCGCGTATGAGCTTTATCCTGTATGCACGGCTTATTTCTGTAAGTCCGCCACATGCGGCAATTGCATCTATCAGGGTAAACTGGTCGTTGCTCATTGCTACTGTATGAACCTTTGACCCTCCGTTCATAAAAACAGTGACTTTTCGGTTGTTTACTGTTACGAGAACAAATGGTTCTGGGAAATATTCCGAATATAGCGATTCGAGCGTATCTTCAGCTTGGCGGATTGTTAATCCGCTTATGTCAATTCGTCCAAGTACGGGAAGTTTTACTTTGCCATCGTATTCTACAGGGAAACCATTGTTATGTTGGTTGTTGTTTGTGTTGAAGTTAGATGAGCCTCCAGTTGTTCCACCTCCGAATCCAAAATAAGCCTGTCCGTTGTTATTAAGTACCCTGATATTCAATTTATCATTGGGTTGAATTCTATATTCTATTTCAGATGTTTCGTGTTCGGAAATCTCATAGTCCTTGCTATTGCGAAGCATTTCGTAAGGACGAAGCGATCTGCAAGAGCACATTGCTGTGCATATTGCTATGATTACTAATACGATATATTTACTTTTCATCAATGATGCCTAATTAAGACCGCAAAGATACAAAATATATACTTATAAAAATAATAAATTTTTGCGATAAATCTTTTTGTAATAGTCAGGAAAGGCGCATTGTGACATCGCTGATGTTGATGCAAATTCGCGCCTCGACAAGAATTTTTTATGTCGTATAATTAGAAAATCGACTTTTTGTTTTATCCAAGTGCGGAGAACTGTCCGGTCAATCCCATTGCCACATAGTATCCTATGTATAGTAGCAGTAAAAGTATTCCCTCAATGCGGACGATTTCAGTTCTGCCCTTAATTGGGAAAATGGTGATTCCGAGCAGTACTAGTGATGCAAGTAGGAACCATACATCGAAGCTCAGGATGTTGGCTTCGGCTTCGAGTGGGGTTACGCATGATGTCAATCCGATTATCATGCAGATGTTGAAAATGTTGGATCCAATTATGTTGCCAACGGATATGTCAAGTTCTTTCTTGATGGCAGCCACAATTGAGGTTGTCAATTCTGGTAGACTTGTTCCGATTGCGACAACCGTAACTGCGATAACTCTGTCGCTTACACCCAGCGATCTGGCAATATTTTCGGCTCCATATACCAAAAGCTCCGAACCTGCTATAAGTCCTGCGCAGCTTATAATTACCAAGAGCAGGGAAATCCATATATTGTGCTTTTTCTTTGGCGCATCATCTTCTTCTGGCTCTGATTGTTGCGCATCTTTTTTTGCCGACTTGAAGGTTAGGTACATATAGAGTACCATAAGGAGTAACAGGAAGATGCCTTCAAGCAAGTTTATTTCACTGTCTATGAGGGCAAACGCGAAAAGCAGAGTGGCAGCCAGAAGTATCATTAAGTCGCGCCGTATGACTGATCGTGAAATTGGCAATGTGATGATAATGGCAGTGATTCCGAGAATCAGACAGACATTGGCGATGTTGCTTCCCACAACATTTCCTATTGATATGTTGGCTGATCCGTCCAATGCTGCGCTGAGGCTTACGCATAGTTCGGGTAACGATGTGCCCATAGACACTATTGTTACGCCTATAATGAGTTTGGAAACATTGAAATATTCAGCAACACGAGTGCTACTTTCCACAACCCAGTCGCCAGCATATACCAGCAGTGCAATGCCAGCCACAAGCGCTACATAAAAGAATGGCTCGGATGATAATATGCCAATTATTGTGTCCATAAAATTTTCGCAAAGATAAGCATATTTATTGGGTAGTTAACTTTTATTTGCTTCAATTTTGTATTTTTGCGCTTCAAACATGAAAGCGTTTAATTTCGACAAGGACTTTATCCAGACGGCACTTGCCAAAGTGCTGATATTGCTGCTCAATTTTGCTGCGGTGATACTCACTACGCAATTGTGGGGAAGCGAAGGCAAGGGCTTCATAGCCATATTTGCCGCCGATATAAGTCTGGTCGCTACTTTTACAAACATTCTGACTAATAGTAGTGTATCGTTTTTCCTAAAGAAGATAGGACATTCGCCGTTGGCAACGCTTGCATTCTTGTGGGTGTTCATAGTGTCGTCGATAGCGACCGTTATTGTGTCGTTTGTTGATGTGTCGGTGCCAGTATTGCCGTTTTTCGTAGTAGCGGTATTTTCAGGATGCATAACATTTCATTCGTCACTTTTCCTCGGTGTGCAGAAAATTTTCCAGTACAACCTTGCTTCATTGCTGATGTCGGCTTTGCTACTGGTTTTCATGCTGTTGCTTCATTGGTTGTTTCCCGAAACTGGTTATCACGCATATTTCTATGCTCAAATTTTGTCGTACGGACTTGTGCTTTTGTTGTGCCATATTTTTACTCACAAAATATTTGGCAGGATACATTTTTCGTTTAGTTTCGACACTTTCCGCAAGGCCTTCAATTTTGGCTGGCAAGAGGAGTTGAGTGCATTCATGCAGTTCCTTAACGCAAGGTTATGTTTCTATTTGATAGGTATTTATGCTGACATGTCCGCTGTTGGAATTTTTTCTGTCGGGGTTACAATATCAGAGGCAATTTGGGTGTTCAGTCGTAGCATGGCACTTGTGCAGTATTCCAAGGTGTTGAAGTTGGGCGATACTTCGGAGGCTTGGCTAGAAACTCGCAAAGTTGCATTAGTAAGTCTTGCAATTACAGTTATTTGTATCGCTGTGACCGCTTGCGTGCCAATGTTTATTTTTGAATATGTCTTCGGAGATGGCTTTGGACAATCAAAACTTGTGATTTTGATGCTTGCTGTCGGTATTGTGGCAAATTCTGCGGCATTAGTGTTGTTCAATTACTTTTCTGCACTTGGTCGACTGAAGATATTGTTGCTTAGGTCTGCATCAGGACTTGTTGTTACTTTGGCGCTTGCATTTTGGCTTATTCCTACAATGGATATTGATGGAGCATGTATCGTGAATTCATGTTCATATCTAGTTTCGACTTTGGTTCTGGTCGGATTTTTTGCGAAGGCAAAAAAAGTTGAAAATTGAAAGGCAAAGCCCTCTACGAAGTTAAAATTGACAATGACAATCGTCAAATCCAAAAATCGTAAATCGTCAATCGTAAGTCGTAAATCCCTTTATCTTGGAACATTTGCAATAATCACATAAATGTTGTTTACAAACATATTTACTGCGATTGCGAGCAATATCACTCCGAAAAATTTGCGGATGATGAAAATAAGGTTTGCGCCGAGCAAGTTTTTTACCTTGTCGAGTAGACGGATTACAAAGTAGTCGAGTATAATGTTCAGTAGCAGACCTATGAGGATGTTCACAACGGCGTATTCGGCACGAAGCGAAAGCAGTGCTGTCAGAGCGCCAGGACCAGCAATCAACGGAAACGCAACGGGTACAATGCTTGCACCGCTTCCAATGTTTTCGTTCTTGATTATTTCGCGACCTAGTATCATTTCTACCGCCAGAACGAACAGTACGAATGCTCCCGCTACTGCAAAGGATGCCGTGTCAATGCCAAAAAGTTTCAGCAATGCGTCTCCTGCGAAGAAGAACAACAGAAACAGTCCGAGTGCAGTAAGACATGCTTGCAAGCCTTTTATTGGTTTCCCTTGTTCCTTTAGACTCAAAAATATAGGTATCGAGCCTAGAATGTCGATGATTGCAAACATTACAATAAAGGAACTGAATACCTCTATGAAGTCAAATTGTCCGAAAAACTGTCCGATAAATTCCATTGCCCTTTAATATTATCGTTTCAACTCGCGGCGATTCTTGCCAATATACATAAAGTACAATACTAGGTCGAAAGAAACCAGAACCGCATTGAAGACATAAAGCCATATTACTATGTCGTTGCTGTACAGTGACTTATGAATAATGCCAAAAATGTATCCTAATATTATCAGTGACATAAATAGTGGACTTTTGCCGATTACCACTTTGGTGCGCAACGATTTTGCGATTGAAACTGGCCAGCTTACTGCAAAACATAGCAGAAAAAGAACTTCCCAAATGCTGAAATTTGCCATAGTTTTATTTTTTTTTATTCTTTAAATAACATTGTTTTTACAAATATAATGATAATGCGGACCGAAACGCTTGAAGGCGGCTTCTTCGAGTTCCTCCTGAAACTTTGGATTGGCGATTGAAATTATAAGTTTCGCTCTTTCCTGAAGCGAGCGTCCGTATAGGTTTACTGCTCCGTATTCGGTTATGAACCAGTGTATATGGTTGCGTGTTGTAACAGCGCCCGAGCCGAGGTCGAGGGCAGGGACAATCTTGCTTATTCCCTTGCGAGTGGTTGTTGGCATTGCAATGATTGCTTTTCCTCCTTTTGCACGGGTAGAACCGTAAACAAAGTCAATTTGTCCGCCTACACCCGAATAAATCTTGTCGCCAAGCGAATCGGCGCAGACCTGTCCCGACAAGTCAACCTGAATGGCCGAATTTATTGAGGTCATTTTCGGTTGCTGTGCAATGATAAACGGGTCGTTGGTGTACTCAACATCTTTCATCAGCACCTGCGGATTGCTGTCGATGAAATTGTATATCTTTTGCGAACCCATTACGAATGTCGAAACAATCTTGCCTTTGTCGAGTCGCTTTTTTGCACCTGTGATTATGCCTTTCTTTATCAGTGGCAGAATTCCATCGGAGAACATTTCGGTGTGAATGCCAATGTCTTTGTGGTTGCCGAGACACGAAAGTATTGCGTTCGGTATGGAGCCGATGCCCATTTGCAGGCATGCTCCGTCTTCAATCAGTTCGGCACAGTAGCGACCAATTGTGCGTTCTATTTCGGTTGGCTTTGCGAATTCGACTGTGATTAGAGGACTATCGTCTTCCACAAAATAGTCGATGTTGCTTATGTGTATCTGCGAATCGCCAAGCGAGCGTGGCACATTTTTGTTTACTACCGCGATGGTAAACTCTGCGGTTTCGATAGCGGCAAGAGTTGCATCTACCGATGTGCCGAGCGAAACATATCCAAACTTGTCGGGCGGACAAACCTGAATCATAGCGACATTGCACTTGATGTATTTTTCGCGGTAAAGTTTCGATGTTTCGCCAAGAAAGACTGGGATATAGTCGGCAAGTCCCTTTTGTACGCTTTCCCTGACGTTCGCTCCGACAAAAAAAGCATTGTGCTGGAAAATGCCTTCAAATTCCGGATTGACATACGGGGCGGCACCTTCGGTGTGAAGATGGTGGATATAAACATTTTTCAGTTCCCCGTTGCGTCCTCTGTCGCACATTGCCTTTATCAGGCACTGCGGAACATTCGACACTGAACTAATATGGATGTGGTCACCCGATTTTATCACCTTTACGGCTTCTTCCGCTGTCACTGCATTATAACTTTTCTTCCTCATTAGAACATAATTTTAATCATACATATATTTTGCAGCGGCCGGAATACAGCACATTTATGGTTTCTATATTTTTATCACCACGCCCTTAATCCCGAAGGCTGCGATTATGGAAAACAGGCAGGTCTTCTGGCTCGTTCAAACTTTCCGCGTCTTCCCGGACATTGCCAGTGACTTGGTGCGAAAAGCCGTTTCCTGAACTTACAGCTACGGGTATAGCTCTTGATTTTCACAAGATTCCCTATTAATTCCTCGGAAACCTGAATCCGGACGCAAAAGTAGTGTATATTTTTTGTTTTTGCGCAAGAAAATGCAATTTTGTTTTTGTTCGGGATTTTGCTAACTTTGCAACTTTTTATCGCATACTATTTTGTAATAAACGAAAAAATGGATATTGTTCTTATTGGATACGGAAAGATGGGCAAGGAGATTGAGCGCGTGGCAGTTGAACATGGCCACCGAATCTCCGAAATCTTTGATATTGACCGCGATATATGCTCCTGCGGAAATATTGCATCACTTGGCGATGTTGCTATCGAGTTTTCTACTCCCAAGACGGCAGAGCAGAATGTGATGGCTTGTGTGAAAGGCGGACTGCGCGTGGTGTCTGGCACTACCGGCTGGACTTTCGATGCTTCCAAAATGGAAAAGTTGTGCCGTGATAATTCTTCAGCATTCTTTTATTCATCAAACTACAGCATTGGCATGAACATTTTCATGGCAGTAAATCGTATGCTGGCGCGGAAATTGGCGGCTTATCCGCAATATTCGGCTCACATCGAGGAAACCCACCACATCCACAAACTCGACAAGCCGAGCGGGACGGCCATAACGCTTGCAAAGGGTATTATCGAAAATAATCCGCGTTATTCGGATTGGAAACTTGATGAAGGGTCAGACAATATTCTTGAAATAGATTCGTTTAGAGAAGGAGAGGTTTTCGGTGACCATAGTGTGCTGTGGTCGAGCGAGTACGACGACATTACAATTTCGCATTCTGCTAAGAGTCGTCGCGGATTGGCAAACGGTGCGGTGCTGGCAGCCGAATTCCTTGCAGGAAAATGTGGTATGTTTACAATGAAAGATTTACTTGGATTATAGGAAATATGTTCGGAAAGAAAAAAAATACTGAAAATACGGCTGTCAATAAGCCAAACGAACCGAAAAAGGGTTGTACCCTTAAAATCGGGAAATGCGAGAAGTTTATAGAAATGCCATCTCGTCGCAACTGGATATGGTTCGCATGTTGGACTATCTTCTACATTGGTTGGGTGATTTGGCTCGGAAACTATTGGTTTTTGTTCGGTGAACTGCTGATAGTCGACATTTACATTACAAAGTTTGTCCGCTGGGCGTTCTGGAAACCGAAAAATCCCGAAAACTGCTCGAAGGCGAAACGCAAAACCCTCGAATGGGTTGATGCATTGATATTTGCTGTCATTGCGGCATCGTTCATTAGGATTTTCTTCTTCGAGGCATTTACAATTCCAACATCGTCAATGGAAAAGACTTTGCGCGTGGGAGACTATCTTTTCGTTAGCAAGACAGCATACGGACCGCGTGTGCCGATGACGCCGATTTCGTTTCCGTTTGTGCATCACACATTGCCGCTTACCGAAAGCACACCGTCTTATGTGACATGGATACAGAACGAGTACCGCCGTATGACTGGCTGGGGCGACATCAAGCGTGACGACATGGTGGTTTTCAACTATCCGACTGGCGATACAGTGGTTTTGCAGATTCCAGCACAGGACTACTACGACATTATTAGAATTACCCAGTTCCGCATGGCTGATTTCGACCGACAGTACTCGACCATGATGAACAAGAAGATTTTGGTAGGCAATGTTTCTCAGAAAACAAACGACTATTACATGAATCTTGCATATTCTCTTTTCAATCCGGCAGTAAATCCAGCACATACCAATTCATTTGTCAACGAGGCATCTGCCAAACTTCGTGAAAACGAGACCAATTTGGCAAAGGAGAACCCTGCAATTTCGGATGACGAAAAATACTATCGTCTTGCTCGCCAGATTGTTCGCGACATGTACGATTTGACTGTTCGTCCTGTAGACAAGCGCGAAAACTACATTAAGCGTTGTGTTGCCATTGCAGGTGATACTCTAGAAGTGCGTGATGGAGAAGTTTTTGTGAACGGCAAACCGCAGAAGGAAATCCCATCCAAGCAGTTCAACTATCGTATTGCAATAAATACCGCCAACATTCCCGAAAAGGTGTTGCGCAAAAACGAAATTAATGGTTCCGACATTTACGATTTGCATACCGACAGCGTAACTTACAAGATTGTTCCGCTTACTGCCGAAAACTACGAGAAGTTCAAAACAATGTCGTTTGTTGAGTCGATAGAGAAGAATACTGTTGCAAAGGGATTTACTGGTGATGACAGCTTCCGTATTTTCCCTCACAACGAGAATTTCCCGTGGAATGTTGACTGGTTTGGTCCGCTGTATATTCCTAAGGCTGGCGACAAGATTCAGCTTACCGAGGAAAACCTTATCCTTTATGGTCGCGTAATCGGCTATTATGAAGGTAATACGCTTGAGGTAAAGGATGGCAAGGCTTATATAAATGGTCAGCCTGCTACTGAGTACACCTTCAAGATGAACTACTACTGGATGATGGGTGATAACCGCCACAATTCTGCCGATTCGCGCTACTGGGGGTTTGTTCCCGAAGACCACATAGTTGGCAAGGCATGGCTCATCTGGTTGTCGATGGACAAGGAATATGGTGGAATACGTTGGAGCAGAATAGGAAAGATTGTTCACAATGAAGACTAAAAGGATATTTGTCGTAGTGTTGCTGCTTGCCATTATTGGTGGAGGAGTGGCATTTTATATGATGTTTGGATTCTACAGCGTAAAGGCATCTGATGGCAGCGAAAACCATGTATTTGTTCGCAAGACAAGTTCTTTTGATGTCGGCGATGTTGTTGCGTACAGGTATCCCTTGGAATATGACACAAAATTGTCATCACGCGATGTGTATGTGTCGCGGGTTGTTGGCGTTGCTGGTGACATAATAATGATTGATGACGGCGAACTTTATCGCAACAATAAGCAGGTTGCAGAAGAATATGATACATATCATTGTTTCCGAGCATCAGTTGATTCGGCAAAGGTTGATTTCAATGCTATCCTGTCGAAATACGATGTGAGAATTGGCGATTTGCTCAACGATGGCAAGGCCTGCGAATTTGTCTGCACTGAAGCAGAGTTCGAGAAAATACAAAATGCAGAAAAGTCCTTTTCGGCTTGCCGTAAGATTATTGACCGTGACGACTGGAAGGATGTCGATGTTTTTCCATCGAGTGCATTTCTGGCATGGAACAAGGATAATTTCGGACCGATATACTTGCCAGTTGCTGGCGATACCTTGAATCTATCGCCTAGGCTTGCTCCCATTTATAAAAATATAATAAGCCTTTTCGAAGGCAACGACTTTCAGTCCGATACCTATCATGTGCGTGTAAACCAGCAGGAAACCAACGAGTACATCGCCAAGAAAAACTATTGTTTTATCCTCAACGATGACCGTACCGATAAACGCGATTCTCGTACCTATGGACCAATTCCACAGGAATATATTATAGGAAAGGTTTGGTAGTCTATGGACACGCTACTTTCTACAGCATATTTCCCCAATGTTCAGTATATGAGCAAGTTCCTTGCAGGAAAGGTTGTTGTTGAGAAGTACGAGACATATCCAAAGCAGACATACAGAAATCGTTGCAACATTTTGAGCGCAAACGGAGTTTTGCCATTGTCGGTGCCTGTGCAGAAGAACTTTCACACTCTAACAAAAGACATTCGCATCGATTATTCGGAAATGTGGCAGCGTAACCATTATACAGCATTGAAGTCTGCATATCGTAATTCACCTTACTACGATTACTATTTTTACAAGATTGAGCGTTTTTTTGAGCAAAAGGAAACATTTCTTGTCGATTTGAATGCAAAAATCCTTGAAACACTATTTTCGATGCTAAAGATTGAGGCCGACTGGTTGTTTACAACCGACTATGTTTCTGTTCCAAATGGATTTTGCGATATGCGCGACAGCATAAGTCCCAAACCATCACGGAATAAGCCTGATGCTGCATTTGTCCCCAAGCCCTACATACAAGTCTTTGCCGATAGGTTCGACTTTGTTCCAAATTTAAGCATTCTCGATTTGATATTCAATGTGGGACCCGAAAGCAAGGAATGTCTTGAGAGTTGTGTGAATTTAAATTTCTAAAATTTTTCAGATGTTAAGTTTTGTCACATGGAATGTCAGTCCCGAAATATTCACCGTGGGTGGATTTTCGCTTCGATACTATAGTGCTTTTTTTGCAATTGGGTTTGTGTTGGCGTATTTTGTAATAAAGCATTACTACAAGCAGGAAAACATATCGCAGAAGGAACTCGACCGCCTTACGGTTTTTGTTGTGCTTGGTGGGATTCTGGGAGCGCGTATTGGGCACTGTGTTTTTTACGAGCCGTCATATTTTCTCACTCGTGAACATTGGATGGAAATGATACTTCCATTTTCGTTTAGTCCGTTCCGATTTACAGGTTTTCAAGGGCTTGCTAGTCACGGCGGTGCTATTGGCGTTCTATTGGCTGTTTTTATATTCAAGTTCAAGTCGAAGCAGGACGGTTTCTGGGCAATAATGGATAAGATAGTGATTCCTACAGGATTTGTGGGTGCGCTGATTCGTTTTGGCAACCTTATGAATTCTGAAATTTACGGTTATCCAACCGACTTGCCATGGGGATTCCTTTTTGTCCGCAATGGCGATACTTTACCATGTCATCCTACGCAGATTTACGAGGCATTGTGCTACATTGTTGTGTCAATAGTGCTGATTATGCTATATCGTAAGCCGAAATATGCTCGTATGCACGGACTTATGCTTGGCGTTTTCTTGATAATGGTATTCTCGGCAAGGTTCTTTATCGAGTTCCTGAAGCAGAATCAGGAATCGTTTGAGCAGGGCATGGCGTTGAATATGGGACAGATATTAAGCATTCCTGCTGTAATTGGAGGAATAGCGTTGGTGATATATGCATTTAGAACGAAAAAATAGAAAAGCAATGAAATATAACTTCGATGAGGTTTTTCCGCGCAAGGGAAGTGCAAGTGTGAAGCACGATTTGATGAAACCGTTTTTCGGAACGGACGACCTTTTGCCGATGTGGGTAGCTGATATGGATTTCAAGGCTCCCGAATGTGTACTTGATGCAATCAGGAAGCGTTGCGACCAAGGATTTCTTGGTTATACTTTTGGCGATGAATCGTATTTTGGTGCTGTAATCGATTGGTTGTCTAGACATTATTCTGTGGATGCTAAAAGGAACGAACTGCATTACATACCGGGAATAGTTGTCGGAATAGCATTTTGCATTCAGGCGTTCACCAAGCTCGGTGACAAGATTCTGGTCAATACGCCGGTATATCCGCCATTTGTAAATTTGCCAGTAAACAATGGTCGTAAACTTGTTACCAATAAGTTGAAACTTGAAAATGGTCGTTTCGAGATTGATTTCGATGACCTTGAACAAAAGGCAAAAGGATGCAAGATGATGTTACTTTCAAATCCTCACAATCCAGGCGGAACAGTCTGGTCGAAGGCAGATTTGCAGCGAGTTGCCGAAATTTGCAAGCGCAATGGTGTCCTTGTGATTTCCGATGAGATTCATGCCGATTTGACCTTGCCGAACTACAAGCATACTTCGTTTACAACTGTTTCGGACGATGCAAAATCAAACAGCATAACTTTTATTGCGCCAAGCAAGACTTTCAATATTGCAGGCTTGTCGAGTTCGGTGGCTTACATTCCAGAAAAGTCCATCCGTGATACATATTTCGAGTACCTTGAGGCATCTGAGTTTGCAAATGGAAACATTTTCGCGTATATTGGTGCCGAAGCAGCATTTAGGCATGGCGAGGAATGGCTTGCACAACTAAAGGATTATCTTGTTGAAAATATTGCTATTGCAGATGAGTTCTTCAAGAAAAATATGCCAGCCGTAAAGGCGGTTTTGCCCGAGGCGTCATACTTGCTTTGGCTTGATTTCAATGGACTTGGATTGTCGCACGAAGAATTGCAGGATAGGCTTATATACAAGGCAAAAGTTGCGCTTAACAGCGGACTTACATTTGGTGGCAACGATTATGCAGGGTTCTTCCGCATGAACATCGGTTGTCCGCGTTCAATATTGAAAGATGCTCTTGAAAGAATCGCTTCGGCGTTTGCTTAATGCTTCAAAAAGGGGGTAGTCATGCTGAACTTGTTTCAGCATCTGGACCTCCTTTTTTTGTTATTGTTCTCTTTTTTTCGTAAACGCTACCGAATCGCCCCATGCGTTGTACAATATTTTATGATTTATCGACTTCATCCGCAAATCGAGGCACGATGAGCATTGGTCGGGCTTGTCGCTTACGCATGCTTTGTCGGGATAAATGAGGTAGTCCTCGCGGTATTCGTTGGGGGTTAGGTTGGGCATTATGACATTGGCGCCGGCCATTATCGCCTTTTCGCGACCAAGCGGGTCGATTGTCTGGTTTGCAGTGGCAGCCACCATATTTATTTCTGGCATCATCAGACGAAGCGTAGCAATCATTTTCAGTGTCAGGTTCATTCTATCCACTGCCGCTGGAATCTGGTCTGCATATTGGTACAGAGGAGTGTCGGGATGGGGGATGAACGGTCCCATGCCCACCATAGCCACATCTTTCTGCCTGAAGAAGATAAGATCATCGGCAAGTATGTCGATAGTTTGGAATGGCAATCCTACCATTACGCCGGTTCCTGTCTGGTATCCGATTGAAATCAGCGAATCGATGCATGCAAGTCGCTTGTGAAAGTCGTGGCGGTCGTCGTGCGGATGAATCTTGTAGTACAGATCCTCGTTTGACGATTCTATTCTAAGCAGGTAGCGGTGTGCGCCCGCTTCGAACCATTGGCGGTAAACTTCATCGGTTTGTTCACCAAGCGAAAGTGTTATGCCAAGAGAACCGCCATCTATTTCCTTTATGCGCTTTATGATGCGGGTTATGGTCTCAATGAATTCCTTGTCGCTTCGTTCTCCACTTTGTATTGCAACGGAACCATAGCCAAGCTTGTGCGATAGTTTTGCACATTCGATCACTTCATCTTCCGAAAGTGTGTAGCGTTCTATGTTTTGGTTGTTGCTTCTAACACCGCAATACAGGCACGATTTCTTGCAGCGGTTGCTATATTCGATTAGTCCACGCAGGTGTATATAATTGTCAAGAACCGAAAATTTTACTTCCTGCGCCTTGCGGAAAAGCATCTGCATTTCCTCTCCAGTGGTTGAAAGAAGTTGTATAATGTCGTCTTTTTCAAGATATTGCTTTGTGAGAATTTCGTTTATGTTCATATTGCTTGTTTTACTTTGTGTTGTATTGATTCAGATAGTAATCCGCTTTTTCCTTGTTTCCTTTTTCTTTGAAATAATTGTATAGTGTCGCAGCTATGTTTTTGTTGCCCTTGAACTTGTCGTAGGCAATTTCCCAGTTTTCGATGGCATTGATCGTATCGCCCGAAAGCATGTAGTAGTTGCCGAGGTCAACGTATGGCAGGTCGACATCGGGGAAATGGCTCACTTCCTGTTTGCCTAGATGAATGCCAAGAGCATAATCCTTTGTTGTATCAATGAACCGTTTGAGTTCGGAAACTGTATGCTGGAAATTCTCGCTCTTTAGGCTGTCGATGCATTTGCTGTAGTATGTTTGTGCGTTTTCGTTGTCGCCAAGTTCAAAGTACGATTTTCCAATGAAGAAATATGTAAGGTCGTAAAATTTATTGTCGTACATGGTTGCCGCTTCGTATTTTTCAAGGTTTGCAATGGCTTCGCGGGGCTTGCCTTTCATTGATTTTGCCATTCCGAGGAAATAGTAGCTGTTGTTTAGTGTGCTGTCGTATTTCAAAGCCTTTTCGAACATAATCTCCGAATTGTCATAATCTTGATATATAATTTGACGTAGATATGCAAGGTTGTACCATGCGTTTGCGTAGGTAGAATCAATGTCGAGTGCCTGACGGTACATCTTCTCTGCATCCTTGATGTCGCGCATAGACTTTTCTGTGCCAATTCTGTTCGGATTGTCATACACTTTTCTACTCAGTAGGTTGGCATAAATGACATTTGCCTTGGCACTTTCTTCAAGGTATTTCATGTCGTACCAGAAAAGTGTCTCGCGGTCTTTCCACGCGGAATTGCGATGTGTAGTCTCAAAGACACTTGGAAGGACAAGCATTGCTACGAGTGCGTATATGGCAATAGCCTTCTGCCTGTTTGTTTCGTTGCTAGCCTTGAATATCAGAATGATAATGTAGCCGATTGCAAGGGCAAAGCCTATGCTCGGACCGAAAAGCATTCGTTCTCCAATAATTCCGGTGAACGGGAAGAAAAGGTTTGAGAACGGAAATATGCCAATCAGGTAGAAAAGTATTCCGTAAGATATGATGTTGCGCCTGTTGAACAGCCATATCGCTATGACTATAAGTGCAATATACACAACGATTGACAAGATTACTATGGGATTGTCAAGTCCGACATCGGGAATGATACGGTAGCCGTAGTAGTAGCGCAAAGGGTAGGGGACAAACAGTAGTTTCAGGTAGAAAATTAGGCTATACATTGCGATTGCGAAGCGGTTGCCTGTCGATTCTTCGGTAAAAATCGGATTTTGCCATTTCGACATCACCGCATTGCTTTTCGGAAGCATCGATTCGGGAAGGTAGTGCGCTAAGGCGATTGCTGCTGTGGCGATTATCAGTATCAGAGCAAAAGGAAGAATGACTTTTATCTTTTGCCACGATTTGTTGATTTTCCAGTTCGGTGTCGTTGCTATTTCATCGTTTCCTGGTAAAGAGGCAAGTAGCAGGATTGTTGCAACGATTAATGCCCAATATTCCCATATTACTATCAATAGAACAGCCAGAACCCATAATATTATGTTGCGCTTAATAGATGGATTTGGTGTGCGTTTGTGCTTTATAATGCAAATTGTTATGCATGACAATACGAATATTAAGAACAATGTCCTAAGCAATATGCCGTTGAGAAATGCAGGAGTATACCCCAATTTCCAGTTGATTATCACTCTTGTCGTTAGTAATGCCAAAACCAAGCATCCGAATGTTGCAAGGAAAATGTTTCGTCTGAAATATGTTGCGATCTTCTTGCTTGCGCCAGAAAATGTCGGAAGTTTTATGTCGGTTCGGAAGAATATGATTGTCAGTGGTGTTATGGCAAGGAAAACTATTGCCGATTCTTTTGTCAGGAAGCCGATTCCGAGAAGGATTATTGCAAAAATTATGTCGATGATTTTGCGTTTGTCGTAGTAGCGCAAGGCAAGCATTGCAGACGATAAGCAGAAAATTAGGCAGAGAATTTCTTCGCGGTTCTTTAGGCTGAGAACTACTTCGGTGTGGATTGCGTGAGTCATAAATATGGCTGTGGCGATTATCGGTAGCACAGGAATAGTTGATGCGAACTTGGTTTTCAATAGGCTGCGCAAGAAAAAAAACAGGATTACGCAGACAATGATATAGTAAATGATGTTGAAAAAATGTCCGACTGCTGGCGATTCTCCAAAAATCTGGTACTCGATTGCATAAACTGCGATTGTCACAGGACGGTAGCCGAACATCACTCCTCCGCTGTTGTTGTAGCGTGATGCAAAAATTTCGGGTATTCCTTTTATGCCTTGCTGTACAAGTTCATGATTTTCGCAAACATAGTCATCATCGAGGTTGTAGCCGTTTTGTAACGAACCGCCGTATAGCAGGAATCCTGCTGCACATATTGCAACGATTATCCAGATTGTGATTTTGCGGTTGTTCGTCTGTTTCATTTGGGCGTTTTAAAAGTCTTCTACATCAAGCAGTTTGTTCATCACGGCGTATATTGTCAGACCGGCGATACTGTTGATTCCCAATTTGTGCGAAATGTTCTTGCGGTGCGAAATTACCGTGTGAATCGACAGATTGAATTCATCGGCAATTTCCTTGTTTGTCTTGCCTTTGGCGACTGCGGTCAGTATTTCGCACTCGCGGGCGGAGAGTTCGTTGCTGTTGTCGTCCTGTTCCTTGTCCGATGAGGTTTTCAGTGCCGACTGCAATTTCTTTTCTATTTGTTCCTGCGTGCAGAACATTCCGATGCAACCATCATAGTTGCGCAAAGTTTCTTCGTTGTAAGCCAGATAGCAGATAGCAACAATGGAGACGTTGTCCTTTGTGGTGAGAATGTTTCGTTCGTTGGTGTCGCCTATGTTCATCACCGATGGGTTTATCAGTATTATGTCGGGATTTCCATTCTGGTTTTCAGAGTAGTCTTGTATTGACTTGAATATTTTCACGACATGGAAGTTCCCCCCGTATTCGACGAGCTGTTTCAGTCCTGCTGAAACTATTTCCGATGGTTCTATTATTGTAACCTTGTGTTTTGTGCTCATGTTATTCGAATTTGGAAACCAATGGAATCAAAATCTTGTTTTCAATTATGGAATGCTTGTTCAGGTCGTCTTCGATTTTGAAGATTTCATTGAGAACATTTATGCGCGATTGCTGCGATGCGCTTTCGGGCAAGTACTTTATCACAATGTTCTTCAAGTCTTGGAGCTTTTCCTCGATATTGCTGTGATTTTCCTCGAAGTCCTTAATCCTGTAGCTGTTGGCATTCTTCTGCTCGCTGTCGATTAGCGACAAGATGTAAGGGAACACGGTGTTTTCTTCGTAGTCGAGGTGCTTCTTGATTTCCTCGTCGTAATCGTCGTAGAACTTGTTGAGCATTCGTTTGCTTGTGCCGTCACACGAATCAAGCATTGTGTGTATGTTTGAGTGCAGGTTCGGGAAGAAACTTCCCGTCCAGTATTTGTGTGTGCGTTGCAGGTAGCCGATGATTTCTGGAATATCTTCCCTTGTCAGGTTTTCGATGTCGGGGACAAAAGATTCTACTGCATAAACCTTGCAAATCTTCAGGAAAAGTTCGGTCGACAGGTTGTTCCTGCGGCATATTTCGTTGATGCTGGCTTCGCCGAATCCCAGCTTTATGTTAAGCCTTTCTATTATCGAGAGCAGTGAACTGCTGGTTATTATTTCCGACATTTTTGTCTTTGCAGAGAATGTCGGTGCATTGATTTTGTTGTCCATTGTCGTTTTTGTTTGCTTCGCAAAGATAATAAATTAATGAACAATGGATGATTAATAATGGGCTAAAAGGCGAACAGGCTAAAAGTCTAACGGAAGATTAGTTGGACAGAAGACCAGCCGGCGGATACCATGATTGTTAGACAATCAGATTGTCAGCCTGCGAAACTGTTAGCCTTTGAGCCTTCAAACCACAATCACATTATCTTGTCGTTGTCCATGTCGAAAAAATATTTTATATTTGTATCCTGTTTTTTTGTATAACATAAATTGGTAACAATGAAAAGAATATTGCTGTTAGTGTCAATGTTTTTCCTTGCTGTGCTTGCCTTTGTTGGCTGTCACAAAGATCCGTTGGAGTATGGAAATGTAGGTATGCTGAACTTAAGTTTGCAACGAGGCTACAAGACTGTGAACAAAGGGGTAGTGGAATCGTTTGATGCGCGAGTGACAATTTATTACAGTACCGATGATACCATTAGTTATAATTGTCGTTTTATCGATACCGATGGCGATGGACTTTACACCAACGACCCTAATGCGCTTGATTGCATATACGTGCGCCGCGAAGTTGGCTTTTGGGTAGGCGTATGGACTGTTATTCAAGGCGATACGGTAATGGGAATGTCCGACCCGACTAATCTGCTATATTTGTCGGAGGAAAATCCGGTTCTTGATGTTACTATTGTGCTCGAGGCGGGCTATCCGCGCATTGTAGTAAATCAAAGCGCCGAGTTCGATGGTGAAAGATTGATGCTTTATGGTACTGTGCTTGAAGGTGCAGAATCGATTGATCAATATTACTTCTTTGTGAAGCAGGGACAGCCAACTGATGAAGAAAAGCGTTTGTGGGCGACGCGAAATCTTACAGATATGGATTATGAGGCTATATTGGATAGTTATGAGCCTGTTGATGCCGTACAACTAGAAAATGATGCCAATAGATTTTATGGACAAATGGATATATTTGATTCCTTTGATTTTGAATATGGACTTGATTCATTGGAAATTTCGGTTGTGGCAATAGCAAGCTTAAATATGGATGATGGAGATTCTGTGCCAAATGTTATACATAGTCAGGTGGTGTGTATGAAAATAAATGTAAGGGTAGGTGATGTGCAGGAAATCTATGAACAGGAAGATTCTTTTGATTATAGTTCACCGACTGCCTATGTTGATGGTTACGGATATGTAGATTTAGGTTTGCCGAGTGGTACTTTGTGGGCATATTGCAATTTAGGGGCTACAAGTCCTTATTTATATGGCAATTACTATGCTTGGGGTGAAACTACAACGAAGCAAACGTACAGTTGGGCAACTTACCAATATTGCAATGGAGATTCTGCCTCACTAACAAAATATTGTAGTAATAGCGCTTATGGAAACGGAGATTTTACGGATCGACTTACAACATTGGAATCGTCAGACGATGCGGCTACTGTAAACAGAAGTTCTAACTGGCGAATGCCAACATTAGAAGAATTTCAGGAATTGACAAGCAGTTGTTCTCATAGCCCATCAACACAAAATGGTGTGGTCGGGCATATTTTTAGGGGACCTAACGGCAATAGTATTTTCCTGCCGGCTGCAGGTTCTTACGACGAGGGCTCTTTCTATGATGACCAATATGGTTATTATTGGACAAATACGCTTTACAGCAATGAGCCATACAAAGCATATCCACTGTATTTTTATGATACCTCTTGTTTTATGGACGACGAAAATGTTATCTGCAATCGTCGTACAGGGCTATCCATTCGTCCTGTCTGCGTTCAGTCCAAAAAGAAATGATAAATAAAGGATAAATAACAATATTCTGTAGGCTCGCAATGCATTGTGAGCCTACAAATTTTCAACCTTTAGCTTAACGAAGTTAAATCTTTTAATCTTCAAATCCCTTGAATTTTTGATTTTTTGAATCCTTAAATTTTATTATATTTGCACTTGTTTTGAATTTGAATAACGCTAAATAAATAAAGTTATGGCAGAATATGATGAGACTCAGAATGTTGCCGATGTGTTCAACGAGTTCAAGGAACCGGAACTGTCGGAAAAGAAAGAGTTCAAATGCAAGAATTGCGGTGCTTCGTTGGTTTTTGAGCCTGGAACTACCTCAATGAAATGTCCGTATTGTGGTGCAGAAAACGAAATCGAAATAAGCGAGGAAGCTATTGAGGAACTTGACCTTGATGAGTACCTTGCAAAATTGGAATCGGGTGGCGAAACTAATGACGGCAACAAGCTTGAGGAAGTTTCAACTGTGGCATGTAGTTCGTGCGGCGCTGTTGTTACCCTTGATGCTAACATTGTATCGGATGAATGTCCGTTCTGCGGAACAAAACTAGTTGTTGCCAACGAATCGACCAAGAAGATGATAAAGCCAAAGTCGGTGCTGCCGTTCAAGGTTAAGGACTCTGAGGCTTTGCAGGCTTACCGCAAGTGGATAAAGGGTTTGTGGTTCGCTCCGCCAAAACTGAAAAAGTATGCTACGCAGTGCGAAAAGATTGCCGGCATGTATATGCCTTACTGGACATACGATGCTCAGACAGAATCGGACTACCGCGGTTTGCGTGGTGATGATTACACCGATACCGTAACTGTAACCATTAACGGAAAGACAGAAACCCGTACTGTTGTCAAGACGCGCTGGACACCAGTTTCGGGACATATTGGACTTTTCTTCGATGATGTGCTTATTCCTGCATCCAAGACTTTGGAACGCAAGAAGATGGACCAGCTTGAGCCATGGGATTTGGACCAGCTTGTGCCTTACGAGGAAAAATTTCTCTCGGGATTCCGTACCGAAACTTATCAGGTTGGACTGAAGGACGGCTACGAGGATGCAAAAGGTATCATGGAACAGGGAATTAGGGAAGAGGTTCGTCGCGATATTGGTGGTGACCATCAGAAGATTACAAGCTTGAGCATCCAGTTCTCCGACACCACTTTCAAGCACACTCTGTTGCCGATATGGATTAGTGCATATAGGTTCAACGCAAAGGTTTACCGCTTTATAGTAAACGGCCGTACTGGCAAGGTTGCTGGTGACCGTCCGTGGTGCTGGTGGAAGATTACATTGTTTGTACTAGCTATAATTGCAGTGCTTGTTGGAATTTTCTATATTTATCAGTATTTTGAATCGTAATTAAGAGTCATTCCACAACCTTCAGCTCACGCAGCGAAGCAAGTAAAGCTGAACGAACAGGCGCAGGAACGAGCCTTGTGAGTTCGCTTGTGCGGAATCTCCTAGATTGCATATAATTGTATTTTGAATCGTAAAACATTATTAAAATTAAATAAAATGAAGAAAATCAGTATTTTGATTGTAACTGCTGCATTGTTTGCTTGCTCGTGCAGCAATAAGGAAGAGAAAAAGGAAGAACCTAAGCAGGAGGTTTCCGAAATGCAGGCTTTGGTAAACAATTATGCCGAGGTTGACTTGACTTCGGATTTGGTTGCAGAATTGTCCGACAACCAGAAGCAGATGCTCAAGAAGCTCATCGAGGTTGCTGACATTATGGAAGAAGTTTTCTGGAAGGAAGCAATAGGTGAAAAGCAGGCATTCCTGTCATCGATTAAGGATGATGCTGCTCGCAGATATGCAGAAATCAACTATGGTCCGTGGGACCGTCTTGATGGCAACAAGGCTTTCATCGAAGGTTATGACGAAAAGCCCAAGGGCGCTTGTTTCTACCCAGCAGACATGACCGATGAAGAATTCCATGCTCTTCCAGAGGAAGTTCGCAATGGCTGGTATTCGGTGATTCGTCGCAACGAGGATGGTTCGTTGAAGGAAGTTCCTTACCACGAGGAATATCCCGAACTGCTCAAGGCTGCTGACCTTCTCGACGAAGCTGCAGAACTTGCAGAAGACGAAGGTTTCAAGAACTACCTTAAACTTCGTGCCGAAGCTTTCCGTACCGACAAGTATTTCGAGAGCGACTGCGCATGGATGGACATGAAAACCAATTTGATTGATTTCGTTGTTGGTCCTATCGAAAGCTATGAGGATGAAATCAACGGTTCTCGCGCTGCTCATTCAGGACAGATTCTTATCAAGAATATGGAATGGACACGCAAGATTGAGCACTACAATGCAATTCTTCAGACTTTGCAGTCGAATTTGCCTGTTGAACCGCAGTACAAGGCCGAAAGTGCAACCAACTCAGGCGACATGAATGTTTACGATGTTGTATATTCCGCTGGCGATTGCAATTCGGCGAGCAAGAACATTGCTATCAACCTGCCAAACGATCCGAATGTACACGCAACAAAGGGTTCACGCAAGTTGCAGTTGAAGAATGCCATGAAGTTGAAATTCGACCAGATTCTTGTTCCGATTGCTAAAATTCTCATCGCTGATGACCAGCAGAAGAACATCGACTTCGAAAATGCTTTCTTCCAGAATGTAATGTTCCACGAAGTAGCTCACGGACTTGGTGTTAAGTTCACAATTAACCCAGACAAGAAGTCGGTTCGCGATGCTTTGGGTGATTCGTACAGCACAATCGAGGAGGCTAAGGCCGATATGCTTGGTCTTTACCTTGTTACAATGCTTCACGAAATGGGCGAAATCAAGGATCAGGACTTGATGAACAACTATGTAACCTTCCTTGCTGGTATTTTCCGTTCGGTTCGTTTCGGTGCTGCCGAGGCTCACGGAAAAGCTAATATGATGGAATTCGCATACATCAAGGAAAATGGCGGTTTCAATTTCGATGAGGCAACAGGAAAGTATTCTGTTAATCTTGAAAAGATGCAGGAAGCTGTTAAGTCGTTCGTAACAAAGGTTATCGTTCTCCAGGGCGATGGCAACAAGCCAGAGGTTGACAAGTGGATTAAGGAAAAGAGCGTTGTTACCGAGGATTTGCAGAAGAGCTTGGACAAGATTGCCGGCGCTGGCATTCCGAAGGACATTGTTTACCACCAGGGTGCAGAAGTGCTTGGTTTGTAATTGATACTTACAATATTTGAAAGATGGACATTGGTTTCGATGTCCATCTTTTTTTCCCTCGCACTCAAGTCATCTGAACTCGTTTCTGCATCTGTCCCTGTTAATCGCTCCTTTTTTGTCATCCTGAACTTGTTTCAGGATCTGAAAAAAGGAGAGATTTTATCATTCACATTAGATATTAATCGTTATTTGTAGCATTCCCATTGCCCGTAGGGCATTCATATTAAAAAAACACTAATGTCAGTATTTACCCATCGGGGTTTCATTAGTTTGTACATTTCTGCATTTAAATGATTACCTTTGCGAAAAATTTTGTCAAAATGACATTCGGAACAACAATATGCGCCATATCCACGGCATCAGGCACTGGTGCGATAGGCATCGTGAGGATTAGCGGTGCCGATTCGTATGCGGTTGCGGAGAAAATTGTTGGCAACAAGTCTGCTTTCCTCAATGCCGAACCACGTCAGATGCTATTTGCCAATTTGCTTGATGAGCAAGGTAACCTTCTCGATGAGGTTATGGTCGCCAAGTTCGCAGCACCGGCATCTTTTACAGGCGAGGATATGGTGGAGATATATTGTCATGGTTCCGACTACATTGAGCAGCGCATATTGGCATGTCTTACACGCAATGGGGCGGTTCTTGCACATCCGGGTGAGTTTACGCAAAGGGCTTTCCTCAATGGTAAGATGGACTTGTCGCAGTCGGAGGCGGTGGCCGATTTGATTTCAAGCAGTTCTGCTGAATCGCATCGAGTGGCTATGTCGCAGCTAAAGGGTCAAGTTTCATCTAAGATTGCTGAGCTGAGGGGAAAAATGCTTGAACTAACCTCGCTTCTCGAACTTGAACTCGACTTTTCGGAAGAGGATGTCGAGTTTGCCGACCGCACTAAACTTGTTGCTCTCATTGACGAGGTTTGTGCCGAAACCGAAAAACTTATCCGCAGTTTCGAGTATGGTAATGCGGTAAAATCTGGTGTTCCTGTGGCTATTGTCGGCGAGCCGAACGCTGGCAAATCGACCTTGCTGAATGCAATTCTTCATGAGGATAGGGCTATAGTTTCATCAGTGGCGGGAACAACGCGCGACACGATAGAGGAGGAGTTCGTGCTAGATGGCATAAAGTTCCGTTTCATTGATACGGCAGGTATCCGCAAGGCCGACAATGAGGTTGAGGAACTAGGCATTCAGCGTACATATTCAAAGTTGAAGTCAGCTAGAATTGTCGTTTTGGTACTTGATGCAACTGCCGAAAAATCTCACAATGATGAAATTGTGAAGTCAATTCGTGGTGAGATAGACGAAGGATCTAAGCTGATTATAGCTGTTAACAAGTCGGATATATGTGAGGCTGTATGCGATTATGGCGACAATTCCATTGCAATTTCGGCAGCGCTTGGGACAAATGTTGATGCATTGTGCCGTAAGTTTGTGGAATATGTTTCTTCGCTGAAGCCCGAAACAACGGATGTGGTAATTACAAATGTTCGCCATGTTGCATCGCTTACTGCCACTCGCGACTTGTTACAATCGGCACGCCGTTCGATAGGCGAGGGCATTCCATCCGATTTCATTGCACAGGATTTGCGCGAAGCAAATTATCATCTTGGCGAAATTACTGGCGCAATCAGTACCGATGAGGTCTTGGGAAGCATATTCTCAAAGTTCTGCATTGGAAAATAGTGTTATAAAAGCAACAAAAAAGGGCGGATTTCTCCGCCCTTTCCAATTTTATGTTCTAAACGATTACTTAACAATGTTCAACTTTGAGGTTGCAATAGCACCGTCCTTAACGATTCTTACAACATAGTTGCCGTTAGCAACACTTGAAAGGTCTATTGTAGCGTTGTCGCTTGCATTGTTTACACTAGCAACAACCTGACCCATCATGTTGTAAACTTCGATAGTTGCATTTTCAACATTGTTGAAGTTTACGATGCCGTTTGAAGGATTCGGGTACATTTCGATGTCGTTTGCTGAGAATGAGCTAACAAATGGCTCTGAAGGTTCGGTACCTTCTGGTACTGATACACCTTCGCCAGCGTGGAGTGTAATGGCAAAATCCTGTGCGCCATAATACCAGTTTGGAACACCTTCGCTATCAACATCAGATCCGTGGCGCAAATATGAATCATGGCTTCTGGTTGAAAGAACATCGCTTGCACCAAGGTATATGTTTTCTCCGGTATTGTCCCAGCTACCAGTTACCATTATTGTTATTTGTCTGTATGATTCGCCATCTTCAAAGCTAAATGGGTATTCGTTTCCGAATGTGAAGTTTATCCAAGAATCCTTGTCTTCGTCGGTAATTTCGTAGTATTCGGATTCTCTTTTAAATTCATTGCTACCATCTTCTGTTTGTTCGTAAAGTTTAACCTTGATAGAGGTTCCTGTAGCGGTCAGCCTGTGTACATATACATCAACAGTCATGATGTCGTCTGGTGAGTACAAATACAGGAAGCGGGTTCCGTATTCATCTTCTCCGGCAGCGCTGCTGGTGTAGCAAGTGATACAAGCCGAAGTTGTTGGCTCATAGTACGATTTTGAGAAGTTGTTGTCGGTAATATCGAAGTATTGTACAAGAGTATTGTTTGCTTCGAAATCATCGTCAGCGCCATCGGTGAAAACATTATAAGTTATAGTGTAGCGGCCAAGTTCAATGTCTTCTTCATCTTGTACATTGAAGTAGAATATGGTCGAGCTTGCCATATTTGATTCGTTGATTTCTGCAAGGTCGAGAGTGTCACCTTCCGATGTTGCAAGGTTATGACCGGTTACGGTTTTGTTGTAAATTTCTAAACCCGATGGAGAAGTAACTTTAACATTTACCTTGGGGAGTACAGTGTTAACACCGTTATTTACGATTTCGATGTTGAATGTACCATAGCCTGAACTTGTAACCCAGTTCTGACGAGGAGTCTGTCCGAATGGGTCATAAATTTGGTAAGCATAGTCTCTTCTTTCTGCAGGGTCTGTCATCGAAGTCCAGTATTCATCAGGAACATTTCTGTAGTCGATGTATCCGAACATGCTCATTCTGCCTTTTACTATGGCAAGGTCGTTCATAGGAGTTTCGATAATCTTGATGTCATCGACTTGCCATCCGTAGTGCCATGCTTCGTTTGTGCAGGTGTATCTGAAGCGGATAGAAACTTCGTTTGCATTTGCTGCTTCAGGAATAATAACTTCCACTAGTCCGTTAACATAAACTTTTGCATCATAATCACCTTCGTTGATAATGTGGTCTGTCCATGTAGCACCATTGTCGGTGGAAACAGAAACATAGAGGTCTTCGCTACCATTGTTGAGCGATCTCCACGACTGGAGGAATGTAATCTTTGGCATTGAGCATGACGAAAGGTTAATTTCTGAGAATGTCATGCTTACGTCTATTGTCGGTGCGGAATGATAGAGGTCAGAACCTGCGTCAACAAATGCCCAGTGAGCCGGAGTTTCGCTGATTTGCTGGTGGGGGTCGGTGTTACCTTCGTGTCCAGTGTAGTTCATCGGCAGGAAATAGCATCTGTAACCCTCGTTAGGTACATACATTTCATCTGGATAGTCGCGTTCGGTTATAATCTGCCAGTCGGTTTCAGAGTCATCCGACTTGGTAAGGGTAGGGGTTGGGCAACCTTCTTCGAAGTCGCACGACCAGATAACATTGCCGTCTCTTTGCTGAGGTGCGCCATAGTTCGTAATAACTTTGAATGAATTGTCGCCAGCCACTTTCTTGTGAGTGAAATTGTGTTGGGCAACTTGTGCCAGTGCTGTGCCACATATAAGCAGACACAATACACTAAGTAAGTAAAATCTTCTCATGATATAGAATTTTAGTTAAAAATAAAATACAATAATATGGGTACAAATTTAACAATTTTTTTAGATGTTGTATGGCATTGTATGATTTTTTTTTCAAGAATGGTTTTTTGAGGAGATGTGAGGTTTCCGATATAGCGGAAACTTTTTGGTGCTGTGCAAACAAAAAAGGGCGGAAAACTCCGCCCTTTTTTGTTTGATATTGTAAGTAAATTACTTTACAATGTTCAGCTTTGATGTTGCGATAGCACCGTCCTTAACGATTCTTACAATGTAGTTGCCGTTAGCAGCACCTGAAAGGTCGATAGAAGCATTGTCGTTTGCGTTGTTTACGCTTGCAACAACCTGACCCATCATGTTGTAAACTTCGATAGTTGCATTTTCAACATTGGTGAAGTTTACGATGCCGTTTGAAGGATTCGGGTACATTTCGATTTCGCTTGCTGAGAATGAACTTACAAATGGCTCTGGAGGTTCAACACCTTCTGGTACAGAAACGCCTTCGCCAGAGTGGAATGTAAGAGCGATATCATCGCTACCATAGTACCAATCTTCTTCGTAAGCCATATAGTGTTTCATTGAGTTATGTCCTTTTGTTGACAAAACATTGCTCTTGCCGAAATAAATTCTATCGTCATCGTTATCCCATGCAGCAACAGCCATAACAGTTACTTCTCTGTACTGTTCATCCGTTTCGAATGAGAAATTATATTCATTTGTGAATGTGAAGTTTATCCATGTGCCAAGCATTTCTTCAGTAATTTCAACCCACTCAGATTCTCTTGCTTGTTCATAAGTTTCTGTACCTTGGTGATAGAGCTGAATTTTAACTTGTGTGCCAGGGGTTGTTCCGTCTGCTATATAGAGGTCAGCCGTCATGATGTCGTCTGGAGAATAGTAGTATAGGAATTGTGCACCATACATATCACCTGATTGGCTAATTGTGTAAGCATTAGCTGAGAATGATGTTGTCGGTTCGAAATATGACTTTGAGTAGTTCTTTTCGGTAATGTAGAAATACTGGGAGATTGTATTGTCGCTTGGGTCTGCATCTTCAAAACCATCCTCTAATACTGTGAAAGTTACAGTATAGCGGCCATATTCAATATCATCTTCAAAGTAGAAGATAGTTGAGTTAGACAAAACATTTTCGTCAATATAGCCAAAGTCGATGGTATCACCTACTGTACTTGCCAATTCAGTACCTGTAAGAGTCTTGTTGTACAATTCAGCGCCTGAAGGAGATGTTACAACGATGTTTGCCTTTGGTGTTGCGCTAAGAGCACCATTGTTTGTTACTTCAACATTGAAAGCAGCATAACCGCCTGAAGTTTCCCAGTTAGCAGCAGGTGTCTGTGCGTATGGATCGTAGATTTGGTATGCGTATTCTCTCTTTGCTGAGTCAGTCATGCTTGTCCAGTATTCAGCAGGAACATTTCTGTAGTCAAGATAACCGAACATGCTGATTCTACCGTCGTTGATAGTGAGGTTGTGAGCTGGTGTTGGAACGATTTTAACATCATCAATCTGCCATGCGCACTGTGCTGCATAGCTACCTTGTCTTTGTACATTGAGGTATCTAATACGAACGGTAGCCGAGCTAACATTACCAATTTCTGGTAAAAGAACTTCCATTGCACCCATTACATAATCACCATTGTCAAGAGCATCGGTTTCTGTGTTAACTTCGTGAGATACCCATGTTGCACCACCGTCAACTGATGTTTCAACAAACATTTGATCCCAGCTAGGGTTAAATGCATCGTATCTTTGGAGTAATGTCAACTTTGGAGCCTCGCAAGATGAAAGGTCAATGTTAGAGAAGTTGATTGATGATTCCATAGGACCCCATACGCCATCAGCGTTTGGATTGAGTGTTCCTGAACCTGCATAATGCTCGAAAGCATTCATTATCATCCAAGTAGCAGGAGTTTCGCTGGTTGTCCATCTTCTATTTTCTGGACGCCAGTCGTAGTTGCAGTTTAAAGGAGCAATAAAGAATCCACCAGCAGATTGTCCACCATTGCATGCTGGATATGTTTCTTCTGATGTTGCAGCCCAAGTTGTTACACTACCGGTGCCATCTGTAATAACATAAGCATTTGCATCTTCAAAGTCACATGACCAAACAGGAGTAGCATCCCTTTGTATTGGGGCTTGCTTTTCTGTTATGGCTCTGTCCCTATTAAAGCTTGCTTTATTGGCCTCAAGATTTGAGCGTGAGATCTGTGCCATTGCTGTTCCGCATAGAATCATGCTAACAGCCATTAATAAATAAAGTTTTTTCATCGTTTAAAAATTTAAAATTAACTTGGCGAAATTAGAAGATATTTTTTATCTGACAAAATTTTTTTTGAGAAAAGTGCTTTTGCAGATTAAAGGTTTCGGATTATCAAAGAGATGGTTTCTTTTTTTTTGTGGGGGATGGTTTGATGTGGTTTGATATTGTTTCTGGTTTAACTTCGTTGAGGGCTACGCCGTTCTAATTTCTAGGTTTCTGGTTGTTTGAAATTGCTTGCGCGAGCTAAAGGTTGTCTTTTAGCCTTCAAGCCTTTTAGCCTTTTAGCCCTTTGGGTTTGAGGTTGTTTCTAGTTCAAAAGTTTAAAGTTCAAAAGTTTAATGTTGTTTGAAATTTTTTTTTGTTTCTATGGCTAAAGGCTGTTTCTGGGATAGGGGGTAAACTGTATTTTCTTCTTTTAGCCTTTCAGCCTTTTAGCCCATTATCGATTTACAATCCCTAAATCGTAATTCGTAAATCCAAAATCGTAAATCGTCAATCGTAAATAATATTGTATCTTTGCGAAAAAATTACAGTCATGGATATAGAGCAGTTTGCAAAGGAAAAATTGTTTTATTCGCCCGAGTCGATTTTCAATTGCATATCGAAGGAAGCGAAGGATTTCTTAATTGACCATACTACTTGTAAGTCCTACAAGAAGGGCGAAATGGTGTTTGAGGAGGGAGCAAAGCCCAATGGGCTGATTAGTCTTTCGGACGGCAAGGTGAAGATATTTAAGGAAGGTGCCGGAGGTCGCGAACAGATAGTCCGCTTGTCGCGTCCTTGTGGCTTTATCGGTTATCGTTCCTTGTTCGCCGGCGAAAACTATCATGCATCGGCAATGGCAATGGAGCCTTCTGTTGCTTGTACCATAGAGAAGTCGGCTCTGTTCTATGTCATGAAGAACGACCCAACCCTCACTTTTGCCATATTAAAGTCGCTGGCTACCGAACTTGGCGTGTCGAACATTCGCACGGTAAACCTTACTCAGAAGCATATACGCGGACGATTGGCCGAAGCTCTTATTTTGCTTATCGATACATACGGATTTTGCGATGACGGCGTAACTCTGAACGCTCAGTTTTCGCGCGACAATATTGCAAATCTCAGCAACATGACAACAAGCAATGCTATTCGTACGCTTTCGTCGTTTGCCGAGGAGGGTGTTATTGCTCTCGATGGTCGCAAGATAAAGGTGCTGAATTTTAATCAGCTTCAAAAGATTTCAAACAACGGCTAATATATTATAAGGTGTCGAAGAAAAAAGCACAGATAGTAGAGAACCTGCTGATAACTGATATTGCCGCCGAGGGTGTGGCTGTCGGTCGTCACGAGAACTTTGTGATTTTCGTTGCAGGTGTCATCCCCGGCGATGTGGTAAATGTGATGCTTACACGCAAGCGCAAGAACTATTCCGAATCGAAACTTCTGGAGATTGTAAAGCCTTCCCCTGACAGGGTTGAACCGTTTTGCTGTTATTTTGGAAAGTGCGGAGGCTGCAAGTGGCAGATGTTGCCTTATGATAAGCAACTGTACTATAAACAGAAGCAGGTAAGCGACCAGTTGTCCAGAATAGGGGGTGTGGCAGGTGTACCTATTAATAATATACTGGGTGCCGACAATACTGTTCACTATCGCAACAAGTTGGAATATACTTTCTGCGACCGCAGATGGTTCGATTCATCGGATGCAAATGTCGATAAGGAAAGCCGTGATGCAGAAGGACTTGGTTTCCATGTTCAAGGTATGTTCGACAGGGTTATCGACATCGACAAATGCTGGTTGCAGCGTGAACCTTCCAATGAACTTCGCAACGAACTTCGCAGCTTTACGCGCAGGGATGGCTACAAATACTACAATTGCCGTTCGCACGAAGGCATGATGCGCAACCTTATGGTCAGGACATCAACGCTTGGCGAGACTATGGCTGTCGTTGTGTTCGCCAAAAACGACAAGCCTCTCATCGAGGCTCTTATGAAGCATATCGACGAAAAGTTTCCCGAGTTGACATCGCTGCAATATGTTGTTAACGAGAAGTTTAACGATACCATATATGATTTGGATGTCGTTTGCTGGAAAGGTCGCGATTTCATATACGAGGAACTTGATGGTCTAAAGTTCAAGATAAATGCAAAGTCGTTTTTCCAGACCAACACCGAGCAGACTTTGAAACTGTACAGCAAGGCTGTTGAATATGCAGAGGTTGGAAGCTATGATGTTGTGTATGACCTATATACAGGAACGGGAACGATTGCAAATTTTGTTGCCAGACATTGCCGTAAAGTCATTGGCATTGAGTCGGTTCCCGAGGCAATTGCCGATGCTCGTATCAACTCGGAGACCAACGGTATAACAAATACATCGTTCTTTGTGGGCGACATGAAGGATGTGCTTACGGAAAAGTTTATTGCCGAAAATGGTCGTCCCGATATTGTGATTCTTGACCCGCCGAGGGCTGGCGTTCACGAGAATGTGATAAATGTAATAAAGAGGGTCGCTCCCCGTAAGATTGTGTATGTCAGTTGCAATCCTGCAACTCAGGCTCGCGATATAGCGTTGCTATCCGATATGTACAAGGTTACTGCCATACAGCCAGTTGACATGTTTCCGCATACGCACCATGTGGAGAACATTGTTAAATTGATAATTGACAATGAATAATTGATAATGTACAATTGACAATGAATAATTGCTGAAACGGTTGTTGGTTGTTTGGAGTGCCCTAAAGGGCAGAAATTCTACAAATCTTTTCAAATCTAACAAATCAATGCAACAAATATTTGAAAGATTTGTGTCGATTTGTAAGATTTAATTTCATTGAGGGTTTCGCCGTTCTCGCGATAGCGACTCCTAATCCGTTTGAGCTTTAGCGAATGTTCCCAAAGCCGAAAGCAGAACAACAGCGAAACTTTTTTGCTCTGCTTAGGTGCCGGAACATCTTTTTTGAAAAAATCGCTGATGCATCTTGTCTGCCAATTATCCATTATGCATTGTCAATTGTTTGTACACTTCCGCGAGGTTTGCCAGCAGCGAACCGAATGTTTGCATGGCTTGTGCGGTTTCTTCCGAAATGCTTTTGCCTTGCAGTTTCAGCAGTAGCAGTGCGTACATGGCATCGATGCAGATTTCGATTTCGTTGTCCGAATTGCTTCTCGAAAGCTTTTTGTATTCCTCTATGTTTGGCTTTGCCCAGTTGTACAGTTCGTGGTGGCGGTACTCGTTTTCATCGCAAAGAAGCGTCTGGTGAATTTTGTTAAGCACTGCAATCAAATCCTTGATTTCCTGAATATCACCGCTATGTTCAACATTTTCGTTTCTCATCTTTACGATAAGGTCGTGATACCAGTTGTGTATTTTCAGCTTCTCTTTTTCGCTGACTTCAAATTTCGACACAAGCAGTTCATCTATCTTGTGGATGTCCAAGTTGTTTGCTCGCATAATGTCCATCAACTGCCTGATGTACAGAATGTATTCTACAATGTTTTCCTTTTTTTTCAGTTCGGCTATTATCATAATTCCCTAAATTTTTCAATTAGTCTGCGTTCTTTTTTGGTAGGACGACCGGTTCCTGGATCTCTCTTTTCAAAGGTGTTGCTAAGCATCTTCTGTCTGTCGAATTCCGACTGCGGAGTTATTTCCTCGACCAATGTTTTTGCTATTGCAGCCGACACACGGTTCTGCGAAATTCCAGTAACGATAAAACTTCGGACAATTGGCGGACATTTTACATCGATTCGTTCGTTGATTTTAACAAGTCGCGATGGTTTGACCTCCGAATTGTTAATAAGTACATGTCCTTTTTTACATTCATCGGTAGCCAAACTTCTTGTTTTATAGATTCTTACCGTCCAAAGATATTTGTCTATACGAATTTCGTCCATCGTGTAAAATTGTTTAAAAGAGAGTTAAAAATTTTAACGCTATTTCCTTAAAAAGATGTATTTTCGGCAAAAATAATATTAACTGATAAAATACATTCCAAATGAGAAAACTTTTTATTCTGTTATCCTCTATGGTGTTGCTTATTTGCTTGAGTAACAATGCATTTTCGCAAGAGAGTTTTATGGAGGATGGTGTTTACAGTACAGACAAGATTAATCCGTCAAACTTTAAGGAAAAGCTTTTCGAGAAAGTCTTGATTAGCAAGGTTAACGAGTATCTTGATTCACTTGGACTTGAGGGGTTTGTCCAGAACGAATTTTTTGTGTCTCCAGCTAAGGAACATGTGACATACATGGTTGCAAAGCAGGATACCAAGACTGATGACTACAAGAGTTATCTTGTAGGTGCAGGAGGTACAGGTGTTGGTGCTGAGGTTGCTGGTAAAATCACAATCAAGGTTTCTAACGATTTCATAACATACGATGAGGCTGCTTCGCAGCTCGTATCGCGCTGGGGTGCTGGAAAGCCACAGAAGATACTTGCCGGTCAGAAGTATTTCTTCGCAGGTGTTGGATCTCAGGTTGCCGACAAGAAGATTTTCGTATCGATGTTCGTTGGTAACTATGCATCAATCACGCCAATCAGAGTTGATGGAAGAAATACTGCATCGGCATCGTTGGCAGTTCCTGTAACTACAAAGAAGTACGGACTTAAGCCATACGATGAAAAGGTATGTAAGAAAGTTGCCCGCAAGATGCCAAATGTATGCGACTTGCAGTCGGGACTTTCGGTTAACGACAATGGCGAGATTGTATTCAAGTACAACGATCTCAAGAAGTTCAAACGCTTCATAAAGGGGTCGAAGGATGGTTTGGCTGTGGATATTATTCAGCCTGAACAATTTGCTTGCGGTAGCGACAATTATGCAGATTATTCGCGCAACAATATTGGCTACATGACAAAGAAGTTGTGGTCTAAGAAAATCTACAAGAAGAATATTGCTCCGGGCGAAGGCCGTAAGAACAAAGTAACCAAGCTTGAAGTTGTACTTGGTATGTTCCCCGAAGGACTAAATCCTGCCGATGTTGAGTTGAACCTCATGGTTATCAAGGAGAAGTCGGTATGTGCAAATATTCCGCGTTCGTATGTCGACAATAAGATTTACGATTTTGTTCCAAAGATTGGCTTGCTTCCTGATACGGTTCTCGCTAGCGGAATGAAGGAATATTCGCCAAAGGCTATAAAGGACAGACTTTCGTTCAAGATTCCGTTTGAACAAGGTAAGTCCGACTATAAGCCAGAAGATATGCGTGATGTTATTGCTGCTCTCGATGAGCCGGATTTCTTTATCGACAAGATTTTCATCCGTGCTTATTCTTCACTCGAAGGTTCGATGGAAACTAATAAGAGACTTCAGCAGAAGCGTGCCGAAAGTATTGTTGATGCACTTGCTAAAAACCAGAACGCAAGCATCATCGATTCCATCGTAACAGCTCCGAACCTAAAGGATTTGCAGGATGCAGTAAGAGGAACATCTTTCCAGAGCCTTTGCGATATGGATTTGAATTCTGCAATAAGCTATGTCAATTCCAACCAGAAGAAACTTGAACCATACTTGAAGCAGACTCGTTACGCTGACATCACAATGGACATTACATACGACCTTCGCGATGCTATGAAGGAGCAGAAGTTTGTACTGAAGCAGTTCAACAAGGCTGTTGAAGCAAAGCAACTCGACTTGGCATTGTCAATTCAGAAGTACATCTTGAAGCAAGTTGTTGCCGGCAGGTACAACGACAGGGCTGTTTCGGAAATGAATATCCCCGAAGGTGCCGACTATGTTGGCCTTAATATGAATAAGGTATGGTTAACCCAGTTCATCTATAGCGATCCGCTCGATGAGGACTATCGCGACAGGGTTGACGAACTCAACAAGCAGGATTTGGCGAATGCTTATGTTGATTATAACGATGTTCTCTGCGAAGTGGTTGTTAATGACCTTTCAAACGAATCGTATGTTGACAAGCTTCAGGCTAGAATAGATAAGTTGTACAACACACCTATCAATATGGATGTTGTTGATATGCTAAACATTGAATTGCAGTATCAGGTAATGGACATTTACAAGGATTCATGCGGATACGACCATCCAACCGTTGTTAAGTGCCTCGAAAAGATGAAGGAAATCATTAAGTTCGATAAACTTAACTGGGAAAATTCGCTCAAGTTTGCTAGCATTTTCATCAACCATTCGGATTACGAGTATGCAATTCACCTGCTCGAGCCATGGATTGAAGACGAAAGAGTTCCGCTGGTTTACATAAGCACCTATGTAACAGTTTGCTCGAAGGTAGAATACAAGGTTCACTCGAATAATTTCGTAAAGGCTCTCGAACGCCTGAAACAAATGGATTCAAAGTATTTCTGCGACTTGTTCAAGTCCGACAAGCTTTCAATTCAGACATTCGTCAACACCAATGCTAAGAAGGTGTACTGTGAAACTTGCAGTAAATAGTTAATATTATTGAATACAAGGAGACTGTATATTATGCAGTCTCCTTTTTTAATGTATTTATGAGAAGATTTTTAATAGCGTTACTTTTCCTTTTGCCAGTAGGATTGTCTGCCCAGTGTGTTTTCAGTGGTAAAATTGCAGGTTACTCTTTCGGCAAGTTGTATATATGCGAGCAGTTCGGTGATGAAAGCAAGGTCGTGTCGACAGTAACGACAGATGCCAATGGTGAATTTCTGTTTTACTTTACAAACCAGCAGATTGGACTTTATCGCGTACATGCCGACACTAAGGATTATTTCGACATAATATATAGCGGAGAGAATATAAGGATTGAAACATCCGTCCGTAATATGAAGTCGTCGATGAAGGTTGTGGAATCAGCCGAAAATCAGCAACTTTATGCGTATGTGGCTGAGGCTGAACTAGCAGAGTACAAAATTGGAATTCTTCGCGAACTGGTGAAGATTTATCCGCGTGGCGATTTCCTTTCTACAGCCGAAAAGGAGTTGGGAAAAGAAAACGCATTGGTAAGTTCTTGTCTCGAAAAGGCTATTAAACAGAAAAATGGAACATTTGCAAGTAGATATTTGTCTTATTTCAAGGATATTAACTTAAATATTTCGGAGTCGGCAGACCGAAAGAAGAATTTTCTTGCAAAGAATTTCCCGATGAACGACTTGGAACTTCTTAATTCCAATGCCTACCATCATTTTGTTGTATCGTATTTGAAAAAATATGAACCATCGGAATATGCCAATGCTGCTCGTGAAATACTTAATTATCTAAAGCAGGGAAATCAGGAGATCTTTTCGAAGATTTTCGATTACATACTTACTGGATTTGAATCAATGGAACGCTATGATGATTTGTATCAGTTAAGCGTTGAATATGGAAATTCATGTTCGACAGAAGGCAACCTTAAGACGAGGGTAAAGAGCTATACCGACTTGCGTATAGGAGCTAAAGCCCCCGACTTCGAGATAGAGACCATTGATGGTGAAGATGTTGTTTTGTCGCAGATGAAGTCGGACTATACTTTGGTGTTATTTTGGGCTACCTGGTGTGAGAACTGTAAGGAGGAAATCCCGCGTATTAATGAGGCAATATCGTTGTTTAAGCGAGCAAAAGTTGACATTGTGGCAATTAGTATCGATGAGGATGAGGCAGATATTCGCAAGTATGTAAAGGACAATTCCCTTTCGTTTAAGGTTGCATCCGATTTGCTCGGATGGGAAGGGAAAATCGTTTCCGATTATGCAGTTTATGCTACGCCATCCATGTATATTGTTGACAAGAATATGAATATTGTTGCAAAACCTATCACTGGGGAACAACTGTTTAATGCAGTGGAAAGCCTGATAAAATTTTAACTTTCAACTTTCAATTTTCAACTTTTTTGTTATGCAGATAAAAACAGCACAATATCTAATGTCTAACGATGATTTTCGTAGGTGTCCAAAGCCCGATATGCCCGAGTTTGCTTTTATAGGGCGCTCTAATGTAGGGAAGTCGTCGCTAATAAATATGCTTACTTCCAATTCGAAGCTGGCAAAGACTTCAGCTAGTCCAGGAAAAACACAGAAAATCAATCATTTTGTAATAAATAGCTCGTGGTATCTTGTCGATTTGCCTGGTTATGGTTATGCAAAGGTCTCGAAATCACAGCGAGAAGTATTTCGTAGGATGATTGAGGGGTATATACTTAATCGTCAGAATCTCGTAAATCTTTTTGTCCTTGTTGATTCTCGTCTCGAACCTCAGGATATAGATGTTGAGTTTATAAACTGGCTGGGAGCGAACAGGGTTCCTTTTACGATAATCTTCACAAAAGCCGACAAAATAGGGCCTAATGTTTTGTCATCTAAGGTCGATGCGTACAAGGAGCATTTGCTTCAGACATGGGAGTCGCTTCCCGACATGCTTGTGAGTTCTGCTGTAAGTAAGATGGGGCAGGAGGAGATTCTTGATTACATTCAGAACATAATCAATAGCTTACAGTAGTAGCGAAAAACAATCTTTAGTTATAGTGACAAAAAAATAGCATCCAAATCGGATGCTATTTTTAAATATTAATGTAGTTATGAAAAATCCTAGAAGAAGCTGCGGTGCTTGCGTGCATTTTCTCCGATGTTAACGCCGAAGATAAATTCCTGGGAACCCCATGTGTAGTTCGACAAGTCGCTGAATGTAACATCGTATGCGTAACCGAAATAGTATTGTTTGTACTTCACGCCGACATTTGCAATGAATGAGTCGCCCGGACGAACCGAAACACCGAACCAGTAGTCTTGCTTGATGAAAAATTTGAGGTTGATATCGAATTGTGGCAAGGTGAGTTCCGTTGTCTTTATCATTATTGACGGCTCCATTTCAAAGTCTACAGACTTTTTATTCTTTTTGTTGAATTCAAATCTGTAGCCTCCAAAAATGAAATAGTGTCTTACCATTTTGTTTTCCTTGATGTTTTGGTTTACTTTCATCTTCGACTGGAAGAGGTTTGCAACAGTAACGCTGGCATAATATTTATTATTCGGACCTGTACCATAAGCATAAAGACCAAATGATGCGTCTGGAATTATTGTCTTTTCAATAAGATAGGTAAGAGACGGATCATCGTACCATGTCGGGTCAAAGTTTCGCTGGTCAAGCTTGTACTGGTAGCATTCTGCAGACAAACCAAAAGACATATGATTATGTCTCGAACCCAGAAAAATATTATATGCATATATTGCCTTGAATCCGATTTCACTAGACGGTCCGTACTTGTCGTGGAAAAGTATTCCACCCAAACCCATTTGCCCATGATATAGGGACGTATGACCTGATAAAGTTTGCGTTGATGGAGCTTCTTTCATTCCAACCCACTGCTTATGCACGCCGATTACTATAGGAGAGTAATCTTTAGTACCAGCAATTGCTGGGTTTATGTAGAAATCGTTCATCATGTACTGGCTAAACAATGGTAACTGTTGCGCGAGTAATGCACTGTTGCACAAGAGAATCGCTACAGCAACCATCAAAAACTTCTTTCTAAACTCTTTACTCATAATCTTCAATGTTTAGGGTTTTAGTCCTAGGTGCAAATTTAACTATTATTTCAATACAAACAAACATTTAATAAAAAAATGTTAAATATTTTTGATTGGTTTTGGCGTATGTTGTTGACCGCCAGTGTGAAAGATGTGAAAATTAATTTTCGTTGATTGTTTTAATGCTACTGGTTATCGCAGTTTCGATGAGCTTTTCCATGCACTCGGGGAAGTCGGCTGTAACCCATATTGTGTTTTCTGTTCCAGTGAAAAGCATGAGCCTGATGAAGCTCAATTCCTTGCCTTTGTCGTCTCTGGATTTGAACCTGCACTTGAATAACACAGCATCTTTGCTGTCTTGCATTTTTATTTCGCGCTTTTCGATAAGTCCAAATCCTTGTGATGCCATGTACTTTTCCGTCATGGCAGCAGTGATTTTTTTATAATTCCGATTTCTTACTTCGTTTACTTGTATTGATGCTAATGAGCCGGGGTGCGAAATCTTATCGCTGATGGAATCGTACTCGAAATGTTTTGGCGGAATTATACTTGCAGAAATTTTGTGCAGTGTAATGCGTTGACTAGCAGTATCGTTTTGTGCAAACATTGGTGCGGACGCCATGGTTGCCCAAACAATGAAGAGAAATATATGCACTGCTTTTTTCATGCTGCAAGGTTAATAAAAAAATGGGTATCAAGCAATACCCATACACAAAACTCTTACTCAAAAACAATCGCCACAAAGGTAATGCTTTTATTTTAATTAACAATGGATTGTTGAAAAAGTTTTGCCGGATATTGCGACTTTTAGTTTGTGCGGTGATATAACTCTCTTTGGTTTAGTTTGTTAGGAGGTTGCGATGGCGGTGAAAAATTTCTGATGAGTTTTGTTTTTCGGCGACTTTTTGCCGTGTTTGCTAAATGTAGGAATGGCGTGTAGGTGCGATTTTATGCATATAGTGTTAAAAAATATATAATGCGTTTGGGATAACGCACGACATTCCGTATATTTGTCGCATAAAATTAATAAAGAAATGATAAGGAGAATAACTTTAGTGTTTTTGGCAATCCTTTGCGTGTTGCCGTTTTATGTGGGAGCGCAGACAAAATCTTTAACAATCGACGATGCAGTAGTTGGCGTATGGCGCAACTTGTATCACGAAATGATTTATGGACTGCAAATCCGTCCTGATGCAAAGACTTGCACTAAGTGGGACGGTCGTAACTTGGTTGAATTTTCTTTCGACAAGAAAAAGACTACGACTTTGTTCGCTCTTGAAGAGTTGGTTTCGGAGCTGAAGAAGAATGACATAGCACCAGCGATGTCTTATCCGGGTTACACCTGGCTTTCGAAGAACGAAATGGAAGTCCGCGTTGGAAATTCAGTCTGCGTGTTTGATGTTGCAAAGAAAAAAATCACTTCTGCTGCAAAGTGTGACGACGATGTGGAGAATGCAACCTATTGCGCGGCTAATTCAAGCTTTGCGTATACGGTTGACAACAACCTGCTGATAAAATCGGGCGACAAGGTTATGAAGGTTAGCGATGAAAAGGACTGCAACATCGTTTACGGTCAGACTGTTCATCGCAACGAATTTGGTATTGATGGCGGAATTTTCTGGTCGCCAAAGGGTAATTACTTGGCTTTCTACCGCAAGGACAACAGCAAGGTCTCCGATTATCCTATTGTTGATGTCAACGAGCGCGTGGCAAAGTTGAAACCCGAAAAATATTGCATGGCAGGCATGGACAGCGAAGAGGTGACCGTTGGCGTTTTCGACATGAAAACGCAGAAGATAATTTATCTTGATGTTGATGGACCTAAAGACCAGTACCTTTCCATGGTAACTTGGAGCCCCGATGAGAAGTCGATATATGTCGGGGTGCTGAACCGCGAGCAGAACCATTTGCAGATGCGTAGATACAGTGCTACAACTGGTAAGTTCGAAAAGCTTTTGTTCGAGGAGAAGAATGAGCGCTATGTCGAGCCTCAGCATCCGCTTACTTTCTTGCCCAACGACCCTGAAAAATTCATCTACTGGTCGCGCAAGGATGGATTCTGGCACTTATACCTATATAATATAGATGGCAAGCAGATTTCTCAGATTACAAAGGGCGATTTCGAAGTTCAGGAAATTTACGGATTCGCAAACAAGAATCAGGACTTGATTATCAATGCAAACAAGGAAACTCCTATTGACTTTACAATATATAAGGTGAACATCGCATCAGGAAAAATGACCTTGATTTCAGGCAATAGCGGTAAACATGATGCTATTCTTTCAAACGATGGTGAATATTTGGTTGATTCATACGAATCGACAACTGTTCCCCGTGAATATATTCTCTACCAAACATCCACGGGAAAGGCAATCTCAACTTTGTTGACGGCAGAGAATGCTCTTGCAAACTACAAGATGCCTACATTGAAGATTGGAACACTTAAGGCCGATGATGGTAAGACGGATTTGTATTACCGTCTTATAACTCCGCCCGATTTCGACCCTAACAAGAAATATCCTGCAATTGTGTATGTTTACGGAGGCCCTCACGCACAGATGATTACAAATTCTCGTTTCGGTGGCGCTGCAGGCTGGGATATGTATATGGCTCAGAATGGTTATGTTATGTTTACTCTCGATAACAGAGGCTCTGCAAATCGAGGCTTCGAGTTCGAAAGTATAATTCATAGGCATGTGGGCTCGGTTGAGACTCGCGACCAATTGACTGGCGTTGAGTTCCTGAAGTCGCTTGGCTATGTCGATATGGACAGGCTTGGCGTTCACGGATGGAGCTACGGCGGATTTATGACTACTACGCTTATGACCGATTGCGCCGACATTTTCAAGGTGGGTGTTGCCGGAGGTCCAGTTATCGACTGGAAATACTACGAGGTAATGTATGGAGAACGCTACATGGACACTCCTCAGGAAAATCCAGAAGGTTACGAAAAGGCAAGTCTGCTCAACAAGACCGACAAGTTGAAAGGTCGCCTGATGATAATTCATGGTTGCATCGACCCAGTTGTTGTATGGCAGCACAGTTTGCAGTTCCTCAACAAGTGCATTGAAAACAAGGTGCTAGTTGACTATTTCGTTTACCCCAACCACGAACACAATGTGCGCGGACTTGATAGGGTGCATCTTATGAGGACTGTCACTCGCTATTTTGACGACCATCTGAAATAATGTTCTACATCCTATTATAGGGCTGCCGAATCGGTAGCCCTTTTTTGTGTCTAATTATTAAATAGGTGTTGTAGAGAAAATGCTTGGCGGTGTTGTTAACAAATTTATTTGAAACACTTAATATTTTTTTTGCATTGTCAACAAAAAGTATTTTCTTTGTCTGGTTTTTTGTAAAGAAGGCAATTGTGGCCTTATTGCAGAAGATTGTGGTTATAAATTTATGTATAACAGATATTTAGAACATAATTGTAATTTAACGATGAGCGTGCATTTAACCGAAGACGGTGCGCGTTCGCGAGAAATTTATGTCTTCGATTATTCAGAAAAGTTATGAGAAGAAGTTTTATTTTGATTTGCGTGGCATTGCTGCTGTCGTTGTTTGCTAATGCCCAGAATTATGAAATCACTGTTAACATTACAGGAAATGGAACTGTTTCATACAACAGCGAAGCTCTTGAAAATGCACAAGTGGTTACAGTAGACGAAAATGCAACACCGGCATTCACAATTACTCCAGCAACTGGTTCTCATGTTGCAAATGTAATAGTTGATATTGCAAACGAAGGCGGCACGAATGTAACCAACCAGCTTGACGAAAACGGAGTATACACCTTCGAAGCAGTAACAGCAAACCATACCATTGATGTTACTTTCGAGGCTGATCCTGTAGATACCTACACGATTACTCTTACAGTAGGAGAGCATGGAACTGTTACTTACAATGGCGAGGTTGTGACAACATCAGTTACAGTAGAAGAAGACGCAACACCAGCGTTCACTATCACTCCGGAAACCGGTTACAGGGTAGCAAGCGTAATAGTTGATGCAGAAACTGAAAACGAACTAAATGTTACAGCACAGCTTGATGAAAATGGCGTATACACCTTTGCAGCAGTAACAGCAGACCATACTCTTTATGTTACTTTCGAGGAAATACCTGCACCGACATACACCATTACTCTTACAGTAGGTGAGCACGGAACCGTTTCTTACAACGGCGAGGTTGTAACCACAACAGTTACGGTAGACGAAAATGCAACACCTGCGTTCACAATCACTCCAGAAACTGATTACAGAGTGGCAAGCGTAATATTAGATGCAGAAACCGAAAATGAACTAGATGTTACCGCACAGCTTGATGAAAATGGTGTTTACACTTTTGCAGCAGTAACAGCAGATCATACACTCGCAGTATCATTTGAACCTGTTCAAGTTGTTACAAATTACACAATCACAGCAACTGCTGGAGAAAACGGAACAATTACTCCTGCGGGAGAAGTTGCTGTTCCGGAAGGAGGTGACAAGACATTCACAATTGCAGCTAATTCAGGATACAAAGTAGCAAGTGTAATTGTTGATGCAGAAACCGAAAACGAAGTAAATGTTACCGAACAGCTTGATGAAAATGGCGGTTACACATTCACAAATGTTACAGCAGATCATACAATTGCTGCAACTTTTGAGGTAGATCCGGATGCTCCTGTAGCAGACAAGTTCGGTATCACATTCGTGGGCATGCACGATACCGATTCGATTGTTATCCCAGTAAATGTTGATTCTCTCTATGTACACGAATCTGCAGTTATAGATTCTGTTGAAAATGGTAGTGATTTCGTATTCGGATTTAGACTTGCAGAATGCCATCAGATTGAAAGTGTAATGGTAAATGATGTTGAACTTGTGGCTGACGGAGAAGGTTACTACACCTTGGCAAATGTTGTTAGCGACACAACAATTACTATTTCGTATGTTGAAATAAAATACACATTGTCATTGTCGGCAGGAGAACATGGAAGTGTTGCAGTATCAGAAGCTGAAGTAGATTGCGGTACTACATATACAGTAGCTTTCGTTCCCGAATCGGGTTATAGACTCGGTTCCGTTTCTCTCGATGGTGAACCCGTAACAGAAGGAATTAGTGGTAACAATTATACATTGACAGTATATGCAGACCATACTATTCATGGTGAATTTGTAGAATTCAGAGGTCCGTATGTTGAATATGTTAACTTCACTTCGGATCACGAAGTAGGTGATACCATTGATTTCTCATTGAAGATGCATTCAAATTGTATGCTTGAGAACCTTTGTGGTGTTGGATACGAACTCATATACTGGAATACTGATACAACAAGCATTGTAGTAGCTGATGCAACAAGATATGGTGTTTTCTCATACAATGTAAATGTTACAGATGAAGATTTCGTTACCAGTACAATTGAAAGCGGAAGCGGAATGTTGAACTATGTATTGGAACAGGAAGATGCTACTTATAATGTTGGTGCTTTCACACTTGGTCTTTTCGACGAATTGGCAGGTAGGGACAGAACAATTGACTACACAATGATGTTTACCACAGCAGGACACTATCAGTACAAAACAACATTGTACACCTGTGCAAATGGTGGCGATGCATTAGGTTCAGATTATGTTGCTCCTGGATGTGATGACTTGACACATTATGACAGAGTTGCTGAAACATGTTCAAATCCAAGATCAGTATATGAATTAGTTGGTGACATAAATGTTTCGGGTGCTACAATCCACACAATAACAACAGTTGTATTGGGCGGACATGGAGCAGTAGAACCTAATGGAACAATTGTAGTTGAAGCAGGAACAGAACAGCATGTTGTATTTGTTCCAGACGAGAACTATGCACTTGATACAGTAATGGTGAATGGTATTATGAGATACCCGACTATTTCACAGGTTGAATATGTTGTCGACAATGTTTATACAATCGATAGCATAACAGAGAACTATTATATTACGGTTAAGTATAAGGATGTAAGACCTTACTACAATGTACATGTTGAGGTTACAACAGCAGGTGGAAGTGTTACTCCAAATGATACATCGGTAGTCGTTGGTTCGGATGTTACACTTAGAGTAACTCCAAACGCAGGTTACCATATCTCACAGCTTGACATTGATGGAAACTTGGTTGCAAACTATGCTTCAAACGAAATTATCTTCCGCGATATTCACGAAGACCACAATGTAACAATATCATTCTTCCCCAACTCTGTAGAAGATGAAGTGTTCGCAGGTCTTAGCATCTACCCGAATCCAAACAATGGTCAGTTTACTGTAAGTTCAGAAGATTTTGACGGCGATGTTACATTCCAGATTTATAGTGTAAGTGGTTCGTTGTTGAATGAAAAGATAACCACAGGCGAGCAGACTGTAAGTTTCGACAATGAATTGCCAGCTGGAACATATTTCTTGAGAATAATCTCGGGAGACAAGGTGGCTGCAAGGAAGATTGTAGTGGAATAAGTACATATTTTTCATAACTGAAAGAGAAAGAATCCTAAAGGTTCTTTCTCTTTTTTTTTATGGTTGATAAATTATGTTAATAAAAAACAACAATTTAGTTGTATATCAGAAATTTCGTTTATAACTTTGCCGAAATAAATATTTCGATTATGAAAAAGTTCTTGGTCGTACTATTAACAGCATTGTTTGCTATGGCACTCCTCGTATCTTGTAGGTCTGTCGAAAATTGTCCAGCATATAGCGATGCTTCGCAGGTGGAACTCGTTGCTGAAGATGTCGCATAGTTTGAATCTGGACTTGGCTTTTTATCTGGGGCGGTATTATGACTTTGTATAGGAATTTCATAGTGCTGCTTTTTTTCATTGTGTGCGTATGTCAATTGGCAAATGCACAGGGCGAGTTTGCTGAAGACAGAGAATCGTTGCGGTATAATGTGAATCAGTTTGGAGCAAAGGTCAATACCAATGGATTTGGATTTATGTACACTTTTGCCCAGCGTGTTACCTATAGGTTGCGTCGCAATTATGAGGTCGAATACGATTATGTGTCCAGTCCTAAGGAGGTCAAGATGATAAATTCGTATTTTGCTTCGTATAGCAATAATGTCAAGCGTTTTATTTTCGGAAAGGATAATTCTGTACACAATATTAGGGCTGGGTATGGTTACAATTGGATGCTGTTTGAAAAACGCGACAAAAATAGTGTGTCCATACATTTGCAGGCAAATGCGGGATTTTCGTTCGCCTTCGAGAAGCCTATGTACTATGAGATGGTCGATAGTGTGACTGTCTTTAATAGTACTGCAAATTACCATTGTAGCCCGCATCGGTTCGAGGACTATTATACGGGGAAAGTGTCGGATATAGTAACAAAGGCTCCTTTTTCGACTGGATTTAAAGAGATGAAGGTTCGTCCCGGAAATTACATAAAACTTGATTTTTCGTTCGATTTTGCACAAAATGCAATGATTGTTAGTGCAATCGAAGTTGGTGGTATTGTGGATTTCTACTATTTCCCAGTGACTATAATGTATAATCAGCCGCACAACTTTATGTGGTCGATGTATATTGCATATCAGTTTGGTCGTAAGTACAACCCGAATATCAACCGTGACTACAGGCGCGAACAGCGCAAGCTCCAAAGGTAAATTTTGTTGATAAGTTTATTCCGCTTCGTGGCGTTGCAATGCTTTTCGTTGCTATTTTTGTCATCGAAGAAAATTGATGATGGAAACGGAAAATATATTCGTAAAAGGCTTAAACTCACCGCAGAAGCAAGCGGTTTTATATTGCGATGGTCCTAGTCTGGTCATTGCGGGAGCTGGTTCCGGCAAGACGAGGGTGCTGACGCACAAGATTGCCTACCTTATTTCTATGGGCATGGACCCTCATAGGATTATGGCTCTTACTTTTACAAATAAGGCTGCGGCAGAAATGAAGGAGCGTATCGATACGCTATTGGGCTACAATGCATCACAGGCGTTGTGGATGGGAACTTTCCATTCCATTTTCGGTCGTATGCTTAGGATTGAGGCTGACAAAATAGGTTTCACAAGCAATTTTACCATATACGATACTGCTGATTCTCAGAATCTCGTCAAGGATATAATAAAAGAAATGAAACTTGACGAGGAGCATTACAAATACAAGAGTATATTTGGTCGCATATCGGCATGCAAGAACAGACTTATTCTCCCCGACCCGTACTTGTCGAACAACACATACGCTGCAGAGGACAGGGGTGCGCATCGTCCAGAATTTGGAAATATTTACAAGACTTATTACCAAAGATGTCGCCGTTCCAATGTCATGGATTTTGACGATTTGCTTTTGTACACCAATATTCTTTTCAAGGTCGACCCGCTGACACTTGCCAAGTATCAGGAACGGTTCGACTATTTCCTTGTTGATGAGTATCAAGATACAAACTTTGCACAGTACCTTATTGTCAAGAATTTGTCGGAAAAGAACCGCAGACTGTTTGTCGTAGGTGATGATGCCCAGAGCATATATTCGTTCCGAGGCGCTGAAATTCAAAACATACTGAATTTTAAGAACGACTATCCCGACTATGAACTTTTTAAGCTGGAGCAGAACTATCGTAGTACGCAGAACATTGTTGATGCTGCCAATTCGCTTATAAAGAAGAATAAAGGTCAGATTCGCAAGAATGTTTTCTCCGAAAACGAGGTTGGCGACAAGGTGCAGATAAACAAGGCTGTGTCGGACAATATGGAAGGCGTAATGGTCGCCAAGAAGATTATCGAACTTCATGATGAAGGCGCGCAGTATTCCGATTTTGCGGTGTTGTACAGGACAAACGCCCAGTCGCGAATCTTGGAGGAGGCTATGCGTTCGCAGGGTATTCCTTACAAGGTTTTCGGCGGATTGTCGTTCTATCAGAGGAAGGAAATCAAGGATGCGCTTGCGTATGTTAGATTCTCGGTAAACCATGATGATGTGCAGTCGTTCAAGAGGATTGTAAACTATCCATCAAGGAAAATAGGTCAGACTACAATCGACAAGGTTGTGGCTACTGCCGAATCGTTGCAGGTTTCGGTGTGGGACATAATTTTCAATCCTGACAAATATCCGATGGATGTGAATGTGCCTACGCGCATGCGCCTGAAAGAATTTGCGACGATGATAAACGGTTTTTCCGAAAGGATTGACTCATACGATGCCTATTCGTTTGTTGACGAGATGCTTAAGGAGTCGGGAATTATCAGCGACTTGCAGTCTGACAAGACACCCGAAGGGGAAAATCGTCGCGAAAACATTCAGGAACTGCTGAATGGTGTGAAAATGTTCTGCGACACTCATCGCGAAACAGGAGAGCCCAACGGCATATTGAATTATCTGGAGAATGTTTCGGTGCTTACAGACCTCGAAGAACCTGATGATGGCGACCTTAATCGCGTGTCGCTGATGACAATCCATTCGTCAAAGGGTCTAGAGTATGACAATGTGTTTGTTACGGGCGTTGAGGAGAATCTTTTCCCGGGAGCGCTTACTGTTATGGATCCTAACGATCTTGAAGAGGAGCGCCGTTTGTTTTATGTGGCAATCACGAGAGCGAGGAAAAGAATAATGCTCTATTATGCTGAGAATAGATTCCGATTCGGAAAGCTTACGCCGATGGCGCCGAGCCGTTTCCTCAAGGATATAGATGTGTCGTATGTCGATTGGCACGGACTTACGGTAAATCCGTTTACTGCCGTGTTCGACAGCGAGTTCGAAGGATATACGAGTTTCCAGAGAAAACCATCATACGACGGTGGCTTCATGCAAAAGAAAGCCGTTAGTCAACCAAGTGTCCAGCAGCCTGCGCATAGGAATTTGGTTCCGCTGAAAAAGGTTTCGGCAAAGCAGTCAGATGAAATTGCTGATGCGAGCCAGCTTGTTGCGGGCGTAAGGATTAAGCACAAGATGTTTGGCGAAGGTCGTATTGTTGACAGGATTGGCGATGGAGAGAACACAAAACTTATTGTCGAGTTCGATAGTGGCGACACTAAAACATTATTATTAAAGTTTGCTAAATTGCAAATATTGGACTAACTTTGCAACAAAAATATTGTATGGACTATAATACACAGAGGACGGGTTTGAGGATTCCAGAGTATGGTCGCATCATACAGGAGATGGTTGACCATTGTTGCTCAATTCCAGATAGAAACGAGCGCAATAAGGCAGCAAGAACAATTGTCGGAATCATGGAAAATATGAATCCTGCAATAAGGGAGGAAGCCGACTACAAGCATAAACTATGGGACCAGCTGTCGGAGTTGTCAGGCTTCAAGTTGGATGTCGACTGGCCTTTCCCTGTAATCACCGAGGATGTAAAGTCGCAGAAGCCCGACCGTCTTTCTTATTCCGACAACTCGATAATGTTTAAGCATTATGGTAAGATTGTCGAGGCTATGCTCGCAAAGTTGGAGGAGGAAAAAGATGAGGAATGCTATCGCGCAATGTTTACCGACATTGCAAACTTTATGAAGCGTTCGTATGTCCAGTGGAAAAAGGAATTGATACCGGATGATGTTATATTCCGCGAAATAGTTTTCATGACCGAAGGTCGCGTGCAAGTTCCCGAAAATATAAAGCTTGGCGACTATAAGGATGTACTTTTGCAAGCTCAGGCAGTTCCTGCGACAGGCAAGAAGAAGAAAAAGGCTGCGCAACCGCAACCTACTGGCAATCCACAGAAAAAGAAGAAGAAACATTGATTAAATAAGGCATTCATGGGTACTTTTAAGATAGAAGGCGGACATGTCCTAAGCGGTGAAATAGTACCGCAAGGCGCAAAAAATGAAGCTTTGCAGGTAATATGCGCCACCTTGCTTACAAGCGACAGCGTAAAAATCAGCAACATTCCAAACATTTTGGATGTAAACAAACTGATTGACCTGCTGATTGCAATGGGCGTGAAGGTTACTCGCCATGGAAACGGTGTTTACACATTCAAGGCTGATGATGTAAACTTAGGATACCTGGAATCCGAAGCTTTCCGTGCCGATGGAGCTGCACTCCGCGGTTCGATAATGATTCTCGGTCCACTCTTGGCGCGTTTCGGCAAGGTATGGATGCCTAAGCCTGGAGGCGACAAGATTGGTCGTCGTCGTTTGGATACACACTTTATTGGTTTCCAAAAGCTTGGTGCAAAATTCAACTATAGTTTCGAGGAAAATTTCTATACCCTTGAAGCAGAAAAACTTGAAGGTACATATATACATCTTGAAGAGGCATCTGTAACTGGTACTGCAAACATCATTATGGCGGCAGTAAGGGCAAAAGGTGAGACCACCATTTACAACGCTGCCTGCGAACCATATATACAGCAGTTGTGCAAACTTCTGAATAGGATGGGGGCAAAAATAACTGGAATCGGCTCTAACTTGTTGCATATCGAAGGTGTTGATGAATTCCACGGAGCAGAACATACCATTTTGCCCGATATGATTGAAATCGGCAGTTTCATTGGAATGGCTGCGATGACAGGCTCTGAACTCACAATCAAGAATGTGCGTTACGATATGCTGGGAATTATTCCCGATTCATTCAGGAGACTGGGTATCAAGCTTGAGCATATAAACGATGACATTTACATACCGCATCACGACCATTATCAGATTGAAAGTTTCATCGACGGTTCCATAATGAATATTTCCGATGCAATATGGCCGGGACTTACGCCCGACTTGTTGAGTGTTTTCCTCGTCGTGGCAACACAGGCAAAGGGCAGCGTGCTGATTCACCAGAAGATGTTCGAAAGCCGTCTGTTCTTTGTTGATAAGCTGATTGACATGGGTGCTCAGATTATACTTTGCGACCCGCATAGAGCTACTGTAATCGGACTCGACAACCAGATAAGGCTCAGGGGAACTGTTATGAACTCGCCCGATATTCGTGCTGGTATGGCATTGCTGATTGCGGCAATGTCGGCGCAAGGCTCAAGCATTATAAGGAATATCGAGCAGATTGACCGCGGATACGAGAATATAGATGTACGCCTGAATAAGTTAGGTGCAAAAATTGAAAGAATTAATTATTAGTGTTATGAAGAGAATATTTGTTTTGACGGTAGCGGTGATTTTATCATTCATTGCAAGTGCGCAAAATATTGGCATTAATGTAGGAGATATTGCTCCGGAAATTAGTTTGCCGAATCCTAATGGCGATACAGTAAAGTTGTCGTCGTTGCGAGGCAAGATGGTTTTGATTGACTTTTGGGCATCGTGGTGTGGCCCTTGTCGCAAGGAGAATCCGAATGTTGTGAAGGCATACAATGCGTACAAGGACAAATATTTTCAGGCAGGCGATGGTTTCACCGTGTATGGCGTTTCGCTTGACAAGTCAGCCGAAAACTGGACAAAAGCTATCGAGTCGGATAAGTTGACATGGACCAATGTTAGCGATTTGCAGTATTGGAATTCTGCAGCTGGAAGGTTGTATCAGGTTAATAGTATTCCGTGCAACTTTCTCATTGATGGCAACGGCGTGATTGTCGGAAAGAATCTGCGCGGAGAGGCGCTTGAATCGGCTTTGGAGAAATTTATTTTCAGACCGGTAAAGTCGTTCGAGGAAGCATTGGTGACCCTTAGAACACAACTGAATGCAATGAAGGAAATACAGCAGTTGGACGAGTTTTCGAAGGAAATATCCAAAATGGAGAAGGATATAAATGAGATTCAGTCGCTACTTGATGGGATGAAGAAGAAACTGGAAAAGTAATCATTTTTTTTGTTCATATTTTTTCATGAGGGAAGCTTTGTAGCTTCCTTTTTTTGTTGCATAAAAAAAGCACGACATTCATCGTGCTTTCTGTGACCAATTGGGGACTTGAACCCCAGACCCCCTGCTTAAAAGGCAGGTGCTCTACCTGCTGAGCTAATTGGTCATTCCTCCCAATATTTGGGACTGCAAAAGTACTGCAAAAAATTGGTTCGGCAAATTTTTTTGCCTAAAAAATGAAAAAAAATGCGATACTGTTGGAAGTCTTTGAAAATAAGTTGATTAAAAAAATGAAACGATGAGGCAACCTTTTACAAAAAAAAATCGTTGAAAAAAATAGCATGCGAGAATTATGTTTAAAAACTTTTTCTTAAATTGCACCGTTTTTTACTAACATAAAAGTTATTAAAATGAAGAAGATAGTATTATTTGTTTTAAGTGTAGCTGCATTGCTTGTATCTGCAACCGTATATTCGCAGAATCAACCAGTTAGCTTTAAGCATTCGGAACTTTTGTCGGAAATCGACAATGTTGTTGTCGCTTCGCCCGATATGGTTCAGATTATGAATGAGGATGCATCGGATGAGAAAAATGGCGAACTGTACAAGGTCGCACGAATCCTTGATGTAAATATGAATATGGACAATTGCGGTACAACCGATGTGCTTGCCGATGGAACAAAAGTATGGCGTGTGCGCATAGCTTCCGAAGGCGCAAGAGCATTGAAGGTTATGTGCCCGGAATTTTATATTCCTAAAGGCGCTGAGTTGTATCTGTATAACGAAAACAGACGTCAGGTTGTAAAGGTGGATGCAGATAATAACCCTCAATTCGGTACATATTATTCGCCGAAGATGATTCAGGGTGATGTCTTGTATATGGAATATGTACAGCCAGCATCAGTTTCTGGAACGCCAGTAATAAAGATTGACGCTCTCTCTTATTTCTATCGTGGCGTTGATGCTTTTGTCGGATATTATGCACAGAAGCGTGAAACCGGATTTGGCGAGTCATTAAGTTGTGAGGTTAATGTAAATTGCCCTGCAGGAGCTGACTGGCAGGATCAGAAAAAAGGAGTAGCTGAAATATTTGTTATTTCAAGCGAAGGCGGAGGATTCTGTTCAGGAACACTTGTAAACAACACAGCTAACGATGGTACGCCATATTTCCTAACGGCAGACCATTGTGGAGGTGTTGATGGAAATGGATATTTCAATAGATGGGAGTTTTATTTTAATTTTGAATCTCCTAATTGTAATAATCCAACATCTGAGCCTAATTATGATGTTGTTAGTGGGTGTACTTTGAAGGCTCGTCCTTCTGGTGCTCAGGCATCTGGAACCGATTTCTTGCTTCTCCTGCTTAATACTACAGAGGATAATCTAGAGCAAATAGGTGCTTATTATAATGGTTGGGACAGAACGGATGTGGCAGCTCCGCATTCAACAGGAATCCATCATCCTAGTGGTGATATTAAAAAGATATCTATAGTTACAAGTGAATTGACTTTGAGTACTTTTGGTCAGACCAATACGCAAAATGGACACTGGAGGACAACTTGGAGTGCATCTACTGGCTTTACAGAGGGCGGTTCTTCGGGTTCCCCGTTGTTCAGAGACGCTAATAAACTTGTAATGGGAACATTGTCGGGTGGCCCATATTATAATTGTTCATCTTCAGCAAGTATGTTGTATGATGTATATGGTCGTTTCGACTTGCACTGGGAAAATGGCGGAACTTCAAATGCTAACCGCTTGAAACCATGGCTTGACCCGAACAATACCGGTGCAGAAACCTGCGAAGGTCGTTATCCAAATTCTGGAACAAATCCTCCTGATCCAACTACATTAAATGCTGATTTCACAGGTACTCCTACAACTTTGGGCGTTGGTGGAACAGTAGCTTTCCGTGATGCTTCAACAGGTAACCCGACATCGTGGTCATGGACATTCCAAGGAGGAAACCCAAGTACATCAACATCACAGAATCCAAGTGTAGTATATTCTACAGCAGGAACTTATAATGTGACACTTACTGTATCAGATGGAACTAATAATGATACAGAGACAAAGAATGCGTACATTACAGTGACAAATAATGGTGGCGATGTTCCTCCTCCAGATCCAAACGGAGAATTGAGGGCGGCATTTGTGGCTTCATCGTACAACATTACTATAGGTGACTGCATTAATTTTACCGATATGTCGTCGGGGTCGCCGAATTCGTGGACATGGACTTTCCAAGGTGCTGAAACTGTTAGTTCTACGCAGCAGAATCCAACCAACATTTGCTATAATACTCCTGGTGCATTTAATGTAACACTTTATGTATTGAATGCAGATGGTGATTACGATTCTGAAGTTTGCGAAGGTTGTATTGTTGTTGCAAACAACACTTCTCAGCCAATTGCAGATTTCGAGGCAAACATCACTGTTATTCCTGTAGGCGGTGTGGTAAGGTTTACAAACTTGTCGCAAAATGGTCCGTTCGACCAGTGGGCTTGGCATTTTGATGGTGGTACACCTGCAAACTGTTCAGATTCAGTTCCTCCTGTAATCGCATATACCGAAGTGGGAACATACAATGTGGAACTTAGATGCCGTAAGACTAATGGTGTTCAGGATATTGAACTGAAGGAAAATTACATTAGGGTGGTTCCTCATTCAGACGAAAGTCCTGTTGCAAACTTTACATCAAACAAGACTCTCGTTCGTCCTGGTGAAACTGTAAATTTCGTTGATCTCAGTACAGCATATCCTTATAGGTGGACATGGGAATTTGAAGGAGGAACTCCGGCAACCAGCAATCAGCCAAATCCATCGGTAGTGTATAATACGCCTGGCTCATATTATGTAAAGTTGACTGTAATGAATAATATTGGTACCGATGAAATTACAAAGGAATTGTACATTGTGGTATCCGAGACTGATCCATGTACGGCTGCTCCTCAAGCAAATTTCGAAGCAACCGACAGGTTGGTTGCATACGGCGATGTTGTAATGTTTGAAAACCTTTCGACAAACAATCCGGCATACTCGCAGTGGACTTTCGAGGGTGGCTCTCCGCGTACATCTACAGAATATTCTCCAATAAATGGCGTTTTGTATTCTACTCCTGGTATTTACAGCGTGACATTGATGGTTTCTAATTCCTGCGGTTCTTCAACTATTACAAAGGAAAACTATGTGCGAGTATATAACGGACATGTGGCTTCGTATTGCGATACCTTGAGCAATATTTCTACAGGTGATGTTTTGGGCGCTAAGTCGGTTTCTGGCACATGGGGATTTTATGCTGGACAGAATGGAAAGAAAATAAAAGCATACGCCGATTATTTCTATACTCATACATTTAATCAGGTTCGTGGCTTGCTTGTTCCAGTAAGCCAGTCGGCATATGGTGACTACAATTCGAGAGTTACATTCTGTGTATGGGACGATGACAATGGAAAACCTGGCGAAGAACTCGGAACCAAGAAGATGTATATTAGGGACCTGATTGCAGGACAGACAACACTTGTGAGGTTCGACAGACCAATTGAAGTTCCCGGACCATTCCATGTTGGTTTCAAGGTAAGTTATCCCGACAATAACAACGATGATGTTAGCGATGACTTGTTTGTTGTGCCAGTTGTAAATAACAGACCATACGATGGCTTGAATACAATGTCGGTACAGAAGAATAATGTTTGGTATTCGGCTCCGGAATTGCTTTCGTTCAACACATCGTTGCCGATAGAACCAGTTTCTTGTCTGGAAAACGACATTGAGGAATTAGAGGCCGAAAACAATACAATTGATGTATTCCCGAACCCAACATCAGGATTGCTGAATATCACATTTGGAAATCAGGATGTAAATGGCTACGATATTGAAATGTATGATGCACTCGGCAGATTGGTTTCGTCGGTTAAGGTAAGTGGTGCTGGCGATTATTCAATGGACATTTCTTCGTATCCAGAAGGTCTTTACATTATTAGGATAAGCACCTCGACATTTGTCGCAAACAAAAAGATTATGTTGACCAAATAAATTTTAAAGTGTTAATAATTGAAAACTTCCGATTATATTTGTAGTCGGAAGTTTTTTTTATGAATAGACTAGTATACATATTGTTAGCTCTCGTATTCTTTGCTTCTTGCAAGGATTACAGGCAAGAAAGAGAGACTGTTGAGGGAAATCGCTATTCCCAGAATTTTGGAATTGTGGCTACAGATGCCGGTTATGACATAACGCTTACGCGAAATGGCACATTGTTGCACCTATCGCGCGAAAAATCAGATTCGACAATTCAAATCCCAATTCACAGTGCGGTGTGCTTCTCGACAACACATACTGCTTTTATTTCGCAACTTGGCGAAGCATCAACTATCACTGGTATCAGCGGAACAAAGTATGTCTGCGACCCAGTTGTGTCAAAGATGATTGAAGATGGAAAGATTTACGAAATCGGTTACGACAAGCAACTCGACATGGAGCGTATTATCTCGTTGAAGCCAGATGTTGTATTCGCATACGGAATTGACAACGAGTCGATTTCGGGATTTCAGAAGCTGGAGAAGATTGGTATTCCCGTCGTAATTGTTGACGATTATCTTGAACCTAAGCCTATGGGTAGAACCGAATGGATAAAGTTTTTCGGTTGTTTTTACGACAAGCTTGAAATGGCTGAGAACTACTTTGATAGTGTCGAAAACAGGTACAACGAAGTCAAGGCTATGCCAGTGGAAAAAACTCCAAAGGTGCTTGTAAGCCTTCCGTGGAAAGGCACATGGTGGGTTCCTGGAGGAAATAGTTTCTTTGCAAACTTCGTCAAGGAAGCTGGAGGTCAGTATATATTCGACAATGAATCGACTGAAAGTCTGCCATATTCGCTCGAACAGGTGTTTGGTCAGGCTAGTGATGCTGATGTGTGGCTGAATACCAACGAGAAAACCAAACGCTCGCAGATACTTGATGTCGATTCGCGACTTGAAAACTTTTCGCCTTACAAAAACGCTCGCATATACAATAACAACAAGATTACCAGTGAGTATGGCGGTAGCGACTTCTGGGAGTCCGGCATTGTGCATCCCGACATTATTTTGCTTGATTTGCACAAGATTTTCATTGGCGACGATAAGGATTTGTACTATTACAAGGAGCTTGAGTAAACATTGAACCGCAGTCTGTCATATATTATAAGGTATGCTTTGATAATTGTCGCGCTGATAGCGCTGGCAATACTTGATGTATGCACTGGTTCAAACAAAATTCCGCTTTCGGACATCTTCGGTTATATCTTTGGCGGTTCGGATTTGTCTGTGGATTACCAGTTTACGATACGCGAATTCCGTTTGGCACGACTGATAACCGCTATGGTTGCCGGTGCTGCCTTGTCTGTGTCGGGATTGCTGATGCAGACGGTTTTCCGCAATCCGCTTGCTGGTCCATATGTGCTTGGTATTAGCAACGGTGCAAGTTTGGGCGTGGCAGTGATTGTGCTTGGAAGCGGACTTTTCCTGCCATCATCGGCGGATGTGTCAAACTTGGCGATACTTATTGCCGCTGGCGTAGGTTCGGCAGCCGTGCTGATGCTGATTCTCGCAGTAAGCATGCGTGTGAAGGACATTCTGAGCATACTCATCGTTGGTATTCTCGTTTCGGGCGTGGTGGCTTCGGTGGTAAATGTCATGCAGTTCTTCTCAAACGAGGTAAATGTAAAGTCGTATGTGGTGTGGACAATGGGAAGCCTCGATTCGGTATCGTTCAACGATTCGATAGTGCTTGTGCCGGTGTGCATTGTAGTATGTGCGGTGCTGTATCTATTTTCCAAAAAACTAAACATTCTACTTCTGGGTGAACAGTTTGCCGTAAGCATGGGTATGAACATCAAGTGGTTGCGAGTGGTAGTATTTGTCGGTGTAAGTGCTTTGACTGGCGCGGTTACTGCTTTCTGCGGTCCGTTAGGTTTTATCGGACTTGCCGTGCCCCATATTTCGAGGTGGATTTTCAATACATCAAATCATTTTGTGCTTATTCCTGCATCGATGATTTTGGGAGCCGCTTTCCTGCTTTGTGGCGATATACTTTCGCATTGCCTTTATTCACAAGGAGTTTTGCCTATAAATGCGGTGATTTCCATACTCGGCGCACCATTTATTATATGGATTGTATTTAAAAACCAGCGGACAGTGATATAATGGGAGAGGTGGTTCTAAATATTGAAGGCCTTGTTTTCGGGCATAAGCGTCCGTTGGTGTCGCAAGCGGTTGATTTGTCGGCAAATGCAGGCGACTTTATTTGTCTTGTCGGACGAAATGGTACAGGTAAGACCACTATGCTGAATACGCTTATTGGTGTGAAAAAGCCTCTTGGTGGACAAATAAGCATTTGTGGTGTGCCGCTTGGAAAGATTTCGGCACGCGAAAAGTCCCGATTTATAAGTTTTGTGCCGTCAAAGGTTGAGGCGGTTCTGAATATGCGCATCCGAGACCTTATTGCTGTTGGCAGAAGTCCATATACTAACATTTTCGACCGCAGGACAAAAGCCGATAATGCTATCATTGAGGACTTTATACAGAAATTCGGTTTGTCGGACATTGCCGATTCTATGATTGCAGAAATAAGCGATGGTGAACGGCAGAAGGCTATGATTTGCAGGGCTATGGTTCAGCAAACGCCTGTGATTCTGCTCGATGAACCGACTGCTTTCCTTGATTTCTTTGCAAAACGCAAACTTTTGTCCGACCTGAAGAAAATAGCCTCGGAGGAAAACCGATGCATAATTTTCTCGTGCCACGATTTGGAAATTGCTGCCAAGTATTGTTCCCATATCTGGCTTCTCGACGATAGAAAGCTCGAATCGGTAACCGTTGATGAATTCCTTAATGGCGGTTACTTATCAAAATATCAGTAAAATCATTTTCGTATAATGTATTCCCAGAAAATCATTACATTTGCAAAATATTAGTTTTAAGTATAATTTAAAAAAAACAGGATGAAAAGAAGTATATTCTTATTTTTCGCCATTGTTACCTTGGCAGGAATGTTGGCGATAAGCGGTTGTAAGAAAAAGGAGACTTACACCGTAACATTTAATCCCAACGGCGGTACAGGCACAATGCAGCCACAGACCTTTACCGAAGGCGAAGCACAGGCACTCACACGCAATGCCTTCACCTATGATGGCTACACCTTTACAGGATGGAACACCGTGCAGGGCGGAAGTGGTGCATCTTATCCCGATGGATATACCCTAACCGCCACCGCCGATATGACCTTGTACGCGCAGTGGACAAGCAACGGCACTAATCCTTCGCCAAGTCCAAGTCCGACACCTGGACCAACTCCACCAAACACCCTTAACGGACACGAGTTCGTTGACCTCGGATTGCCGAGCGGCATAAGGTGGGCGACCTGCAATGTTGGTTCAACTACCCCCGAAGGCTACGGCGACTATTTTGCCTGGGGCGAAACCACCCCCAAGACAACCTACAACTGGAGCACCTACAGGTATTGTGTGTATAATGAAAATGACGAAAACTATAGTGGATGGAACAGCCTCACCAAGTACTGCAACAATGCAGAGTATGGAAACAATGGCTTTACCGATGCGCTTACCACCTTGGAAGCCTCCGACGATGCCGCCACCGCCAACTGGGGCGCAGGCTGGCGAATGCCAACGCTCTCCGAAATGCAGGAACTGTACGACAACTGCACCCACGAGTGGACAACCCAGAACGGTGTAAACGGAGAAAAGTTCACGGGAAGCAACGGCAACTCTATTTTCCTGCCTGCCGCCGGCTACCGCTACGATTACGAGCTCTACAGTGCTGGTTCCCTCGGCTACTACTGGTCGTCGTCGCTCTTCACCAGCTACCCGATCGGCGCGTGGCTACTCTACTTCCGTTCGGACGATTGCTACACGGTTGACTACTACTACCGCTACTACGGGCTATCCGTACGGCCCGTGTGCGTGTCTGCCCAGAACTAGGCCTTCAGTCTGTCGCAAACTGGCAAAAATCGGCGGACAGCGGGGCTGAGTGTCGGGTGCGGTGCACACGGAGTGTGCTACCCAGCCGCACACGGCAATCTGCACGGCTGTCCGCCGTCCGATATATGGCAAAAACACAGACAAAGGCAAGTTCATAGGCGGTCGGCCCACAAGGCAAATGTGTGGGATAGCATCGATGGGGGCGTTGGCTTGCACAAGGCATTCCTTTGCCCTCGAAAACAACAGTACCGCCGACGCAAACGAGTTGTATTTTCCTGCCTGCCGCCGGCAACCGCAACAATGACGAGCTCAACAATGCTGGTTCCAACGGCAACTACTGGTCGTCGTCGCTCAACACCAGCAACCCGAACAACGCGTGGAAACTCAACTTCAATTCGGACGAATGCAACACGGATGACAACAACAACCGCAACAACGGACAATCCGTACGGCCCGTGTGCGTGTCTGCCCCAGCACTTGCTTGCAGTGCAATGCCATTTTCCAGTCTTGGCAACGATTGCTCCAAAGTATGAGCATTGCCAAGACTTTTCCGTCCTTCGGGATTTGTACTCCTGAAGGCGTGAATATAAGGATATTTTATCCGCAAAACTCAAAATATCCCCGTTAGTTTGGATTTATAACCTGCAATTAAATTTAAGCAACCATTACCACATCTTGATTTTGTGATTATTTTTGCAGAAAATATATATCATTAATATGAATGCTGGAATAATAATCATAGGTGACGAAATCCTTATAGGTCAGGTTGTTGACATAAACTCATCGTGGATTTCGCGTGAGATGAACAAGATAGGTTTCCGTACCGAAACCGTGATTACCGTTGGCGACGATGGCAAGTCGATTTCGGATGCCATTGACAGGTGTCTGGATGTTGCCGATGTGGTTTTTATGACTGGCGGCCTTGGTCCCACAAAGGATGACATAACCAAGAAGGTAATCTGCGAAAAGTTTTGTACAGAGTTGGTGCTTGATGAAAAAGTCCTCGCCAATGTTGCCGAAATGCTCGGTCGTCGTGGAATCGCGTTGACTGAAAATAATCGCGGTCAGGCGTTGGTTCCCGCTACAGCAACTGTGATTAACAATGCTGTCGGCACTGCTCCTGGAATTATGATGGAAAGAAATGGCAAACTGCTCTTCTCTATGCCTGGCGTTCCTTTCGAGATGCGCTACTTGATGGAACATGAGATAATTCCGCTAATAAAGAAGCACTACAACTTAAAACCTGTATTTCATAAAACCTTGCTGCTCACTGGTATTGCAGAATCAATTCTTTCCGAGAAGATTTCCGACTGGGAGGATTCGCTTGTCGAGAATGTTAAGTTGGCGTATCTGCCTGCTTATTCGAGCATTCGTCTGCGTTTGAGCGTTTACGAGCCAGATGATAATACTGAGGCTTACATTTCTGCCAAGGTAAAGGAATTGGAAAAGATTGTTCCAGAAAATATCATTGCGTACGAAGATATAAAGTTGGAAGAACTTGTAGGTAAATTACTCAAAGAGAAACATTGTACTGTAGCTACTGCAGAAAGTTGTACAGGTGGTAAGGTTGCTTCGTTGATAACATCGATATCGGGTAGTTCTGAATACTATAAGGGTTCGGTCGTGTCGTATTGCAACGAGGTGAAAGCCAATGTGCTTGGCGTAAGTCGTGCTGATTTGGAAAAGTACGGAGCTGTGAGCAGTACGGTTGCCGAGCAGATGGCTTCGGGCGTACGCAAGTTGTTGGGTGTTGACTATGCTGTTTCAACAACAGGCATTGCAGGTCCTACTGGTGGCAGTGATGAAAAGCCCGTTGGGACTGTGTGGATTGCTGTTGCTACGCCAACAAAGGTCGTAAGCCGCAAATATGTTTTTGGAAAGGATAGGGCAATAAATATTGAAAGGTTTGCCGCTTCGGCATTATCGATGCTGATAGTGGAGATGGAGAAATAATGTTAAAAATATATGTTATATAGCAATAATTAACTATTTTTGCACTTTAATTTGTAATAAGTAAAAGATATGATAAGTAAGAGGGGCTGCGTAATGCTGATTTCTATCCTAATGGGATTTTCGGCTTTTTCACAGGAAATAATATTGATGAATTCATCGACCAATGACAGTACCATAAATTTGACTGGTTGTTATGCATTATTATACGACTCGGGCGGACCCGACGGCAATTATGGCAATAATGAAAACTATAGGGTTACAATTTGTGTGCCAGGTGGTTATCCTATGAAAATCAGCGTGACGATGAATACGGAAAATCCCGATTTTGATTATATGTATATTTATGAGGGGACAGGTACTTCGGGATCTCCTATAGCAAGCAGAATAGGCGGTTCATCGTATACAAATCAGTATACGGTAAATTCTTCGTGTGCTACTTTTGTGTGGCATAGCGACGGAAGTTGGAACCGGGCAGGCTTCGAAATAGAAATTAGGTGTGATATATGTCAGGATTATACAGTAGCTATTGTCACTGATGCGCAGCACGATGAGAATGAAAGTTTTTATTTTGGATGCTCTGGAGCTAATTTTACAGCTCAGGTTGATTTCTTGAACAATAATGAAGCCTATGAACAGACCATCGATAATACTACATTCTCATGGCGTGTGCTTGGCAATAATAGAAAGCACTCGTATGAAGGCCTGGGATTAAATGAGATTTATGATTCGCTTTCACTAGGCGCATATATCATTAGTCTGACAACGATTGATGAGAATCGCTGTATAGTTGCTGCCGATGATGTTTATGTTTACATTTCTGTCCCTCCGACATTTGCGGGAACATCTGCACCTTCTGATGTGTTTTGGGGAACAGAAGTATCTTTAAATGGGGTTGTTAATCCTATAGAAACGTGGCCGGGAATGCTTGATGTGTATAATAACGAGCAGATTTGCTTGGCAGATGATCCGTTGTTAAAATGGTCAATCTGTATGTACCTAACGGAATTTGAACCCAGCCAGACTATACAGTCGGTTTCTGATATTGAGTCGATATGTATGGATATAGAGCATTCTTATATTGGTGAACTTGAAATGTGGATAACTTGTCCGTCTGGTAACAGAATGAAGCTTTTTAATGGATTTGATTCTTTATGCATGGGTCAGTATTTTGGTGAGCCTGTTGATTTTGAAGGTATGCCCTGTATAGCAGGAGTCCCGTATCATTATTGTTGGACTCATGATGCAACCCAGACTATTGAATCAGTAGCTGCATCTAATCTGCCAGCAATTAATAATCCGGCACATATCCCTGGTGGTGAATATTTGCCTATAGGCGATTGGTCAAGTCTTGTCGGCTGCCCATTAAACGGAGAGTGGTGTATCGAAATAATGGACAATATGGGTAATGATGATGGAACTATATTCCGGACGGAACTTCACTTTGCCGACAATCTCATACCAGCAATGAGTTTCCAGAATACTTACGGCAATGCTGTGTGGTGGGAAGGCGAAGCTTTGCAGTATGAGGGCCTTGGTGCCAACAATATTGCCATCCCCACAACTCTAGGACAAGTTGAATATACATTCTCGGCAACCGACAATTTCGGTTGTACCTACGATACTACCTTGTATGTGAACGTATTGCCCGCTACTGATGTTGATGAGGTTTCGGACGATGATATTCTTGTATTCCCGAATCCTGTGAACGATATGCTGACAATTACTTCGTCGGAAGCAATTTCAGAAATCGAAATTGTAAATGATAGGGGACAGGTGGTAAGGAGAATGGATGTAAATGGAAACACTGCTGCTTGCAATGTGAGCGAGCTGGCTAGTGGAGTGTATGTGGTAAGAATATATAACCGCTCCCAGAGCCGCCCCCTGAGCGTAGTCGAAGGGTCGGTGGTATGGCAACGGAAGTTCGTAAAAGAGTAATATACATTTATTGCAATCAGTTAGTGTAATTGTAATTCAGGTAATTTGTAACAGATGCTGTTCTTCGACATGGCTCAGAAACCAATTCAGCATGACTAAGCCAAAAATCGTAAATCGTACTTCGTAAATCGAAAATCTCCTTTATGCGTGTCCAACTGCCTTGATAAAGTTATCGATTATGTTCTTTATCTGCGGACTTTTTGCATCGAAGTTGTTGATGATTAGGCAAAAGACAATTTTTTCGTTCCTTATGTTTGTAATGATGCCAGCGAGTGAGCGTACGCGAGTCATGCTGCCAGTTTTTGCCTGAACCTTTATTTTTCCATCGGCACTGCACTTGTAGCTTTTAAGTGTTCCGCTTTTTCCTGCAACCGCCATTCCCGAAATGAAACTTTCTCCATATTTGCTCTTGACTATGTGTTTCATCAGTTGTGCTGTTTGCTTGGCATTTATAGCATCAAAATGGCTGAGTCCGCTACCATCAACAGGGTAGAAACCTCCGCTTTCGATACCTCTGTCACTTAGAAATTTTTTGCCATAGTCGGCAAGCGATTTGCCAGTCTTGCGCATAATTTGTAATGCTAGTACTTCGGCGTATAAGTTGTAGCTGACAAGGTTGGTGTGGTTTACTATCGTGCTAACTGTCGGTGACGAGAATGTGTGAATTACAGTTCGTTCGTTTTCGCCTTCGTATTTTTTGTCGCTTACCATATATGTGCCGGACACAGCAACGCCATTGTTGCGAAGACGGTAGTACAGTGTACGGGCGACATAATGCGGTGGATTAGGAAAACCTCCTTTTACCTTGTATTCCGTTTTGTTGCATGGTAATGTGCCATAGACAACAATGTCGTTTTCGCCATATCCGCGGTAAATTACAGTATTGTCATCGCTAGCGCTGGATGAGGCGGTTACTTTGTTTACAACATTAAGTTCAAGGTCATCTGGAATTACCTTTACAAGCACAGCCGTGTCCTTGTCGCTGCCTGTGTTGTAATACAATTCGTAGGTGTTGTCCATGTAGTTTATGGAGAATCCTCGTGACCCATAGTATGAACCAAGGTCTTCCCAAACCCATTTGCCGGGAGTTGGTACTGACCCAAAGTAACTTACATCGCTAATGATGTTGCCGTTTATCTTTTTTATTCCAGCTTCCTTGACTTTTTCCGTCCAAGTATCAAATATGTCGGCGCTGTAGGTGCTTGAATAGCGTTCGGCACCAAGGCAAGGATCGCCACCACCAATAATATATAGGTCTCCGTTTACGACACTGTCTTCCAATGTGCCGCTGTAGGCGATTTTAGTTTTGAAGCGGGTTGTCGAACCAAGGGCTTCCATTGCCATTGTCGTGGTAAAGAGTTTTTGTATGGAAGCTGGTGTTAACGATGCGCATGAATTGTAGTCGAGGACAATATCTCCAGTGGTAATGTTTTCTGCATAAAGTCCGACTGCGGCGTTTTTCAATTCCTTGTTTGCAAGGAATGCATTCTGTTGTGCTTCACATTTTGGTGACTGGGCAAATGCACATTCAACCAATGCGAGTGATATAATTACGAGAATTGTCCTTAACGACTTCATTTCTTTTGTTTTACCATTGTTGCCACGCAGCGGAATCCTATGTTTGCATCGGGAATTTTTTCCTCCTTGGAGAATACCCCGTTGTTTTTCAGGACGGAACCTTCGGAAGTTAGTTCATAAACACGGCTTTGCAGTCCTGTTATGCGCTCGGTTCTGTTTTTGTCGGAAAGCACTTCATAGCTGCCGAAAGTCTTTATAAGCATACTGTATTGTTCCTCGGTAGGTAGCGTGTATTCAACTTTTCCGAGACCGGTTTCTTCGTTTACTGCGTTGACTGCTGCCGTGCGCCACTTGCAATATTCCAAAGCCTGTTCGTGCGTAATGCCAGTGAGCGGATGTGTCAACTTTTCCTTTGCCATCATTTCCTTTGCCGTAATGCCATCGGGAAACGCGGCTTTTAGTTCCTCGGATTCTTTTCCATAGTGATGTTCAAGGTAATTTATGTATTCGAGCCAGTCGGCAATCATTATTTCGTTTTGGTCAATATATATGACTTCATTGTCAATCTTTACCTTTTTTGTACCCGGCGGATTTATTGCCAAAGCATTGGCAGAAATGGATGCGACAAGCAGAAGCGAAAGAATTACCTTGTTCATGCGATAGGGCGTTTATGCAAACAACTCTTCAATTTCTTTTTTGTAGCGTTCCCTTACGACATTCCTCTTTACCTTTAGGGTAGGAGTGAGAATGCCTGTAGCCTGCGACCATTCATCAGATATGAGTTTGATTTTCTTAATCTTTTCTGTATCACCGAAGAATGAGTTGTATTTGTCGAGTTCGCGGTTGAAACGGGCGATTATGGTCGGGTCGGTAATGATTCGTTTCTCATCGGTGTATTCAACATTGTGTCTCGAGCACCAGAGTTTCAGGAATGAGAAATCGGGGTAGATGAGCGCTGCCGGGAATTTCTGGTTTTCACCGAAAACTACCATGTTTTCGATGAATGGCGATTCTTCGAACTTGTTTTCAATTGCCTGCGGGTTAACATATTTTCCGAACGAGGTCTTGAAGATGTTTTTCAGTCGTCCGGTAAGTACAAGCTGGTTGTGTTCGGTAAGGTAACCGCAGTCGCCAGTGTGGAACCAGCCGTCAGGGTCAATGACTTCCTTGGTGAGTTCTGGATTCTTGTAGTAGCCCATCATCACATTATTTCCGCGGCACATAACCTCGTTGGTGTTCGGGTCAATTTTCACTTCGATTCCGGGCAATGGGAAGCCGACTGTTCCGACTTCGCGACCATATTTCTTACGGCAGCTAACCGAAATAACGGGAGATGTTTCTGTAAGTCCGTAACCTTCGAATACTGGCATCTTAATAGCCGAGAAGAATGCTGCGATTCTCGGTTGTATGCTTGCTGCTCCCGAAACGATAATGTCGAAGTTTTCGGCACCAATACCTGCACGGATTTGCTTGTAAACCAACTTGTCGGCAATTTTCAGTTTGAAATTGTACCATGCAGAGCGTTCAAAATCCTGAATCTTGTATTGTTGAGCAAGGTCCATTGCCCAGTAGAAGATTTTCTTCTTCATTCCGCTCAACTTCTTGCCGGAGTTGTAGACTTTGTCGAACATTTTTTCCAGAACGCGTGGTACTGCGGTCATCATTGTCGGGTGGACTTCCTTGAGGTTTTCGCCTATTGTACCGAGGTTCTGTGCGTAGTAAACCGACATTCCAAGGTACTGGTACATGAAAACCAGCAGTCTTTCGTATGCGTGGCACAACGGCAGGAAGCTGAATGCTCGTTTCGACCATGGCGATGGGGTCATTATGATACCCATAATCTGGTGAACGATATTCTTGTGCGAAAGCATTACGCCTTTTGGTGTTCCTGTTGTTCCCGATGTGTAGATTATCGTTGAGCAGTCTTCTGGTTTTACTGCTGATTTCAATTCCTTAAGTTTATCAAGGTTGAGATGCTGTCTGCCGTTTTCTACAAGTTCGGTAAATTCTGGATAGCCATCAACATGGTTGAATGTGTACATTTTTTGCAGATGCTGCAGGTTTGCAGAAACATTTTTGATCTTTTCCGCGATTTTAGCGCCTTCGACAATAGCTATCTTGGCTTCGCTATGATTCAAAATGTATTCGTAGTCCGATTCGGAAATTGTTGGGTAAACTGGGACAATTATGCATCCGAGTTGCATCACAGCCATATCAACCATGTTCCATTCGGGTTTGTTCCCGCTGATGAGAGCAACCTTGTCGCCAGGCTTTATGCCGTCTTCCAAAAGTCCGCAGCTGATGCAGTTTACGAGGTCGTAGTATTCTTTCGGACTATATTCTCTCCATTCTGTATTTACTTTGCCTGCAATGGCAACCTTCTGTTCTGGATACTCCTGTAAGTATCTGTCTAGTATGTCAAAAAGTCTTGTTACTTCCATTTCCTTAAGTCCTATTTTGTTAGTTTTAACTAAAACTACAAAGTAAATAATTTATTTTTTACTTTGGTGGAAAATCGATGCAAATAATATTAACTGATGTTGTTAATATTCCATGCTGTGAAGCCTTTTAGACAAATGTTCTTTTCCTGTCATGTATGCTTTGTTCTAAGTTAACATACATTGTGTATTTTTTTTTCCATAATTCGCTATGTTGTTGTGTCGGATTTATAATCCGACACGCTTGAATATCCGCATTTGTAATGCGCAGAAAGGATTGAAAATCCTTATACCCATACCGTCTGGATTGTTGCCAAATGCAACGAGCTAAAGGTTGCAAATCCAGACGGACATAGAGGACGGCGAATGGCTTTCTGATTATTCTTTCATCATTTTCGAAGGCATAATACGATCAATAACCACAAAATTATCGTATGTGTGGAATATTACAGTCCATCTATGATTAATGATAGATATTGTTTTTGCATTTGAATGGATGAGTTTTGCTGTAATATAATTGCTGTGCTTATATATTCCCGCTGTGTAGCTTAATGATGCTAATTGTCCGAGTATTTTGTTTACAAACTTGTGTCCGCTTTCTTGTCTGTATATGCTTGCAATGTATTGGGCAATGTCGTCAAGATCTGAAGATGCACTATTGCTTACAATTACTTTGTAGGTTTGCATAACAATCATCAAGTTTTTTGTGGAATAGTTCCCCGAATGAGTCTAATGACATATATCCTTCGGGTATTTCAGTTGACAAATCTTCAGGATACTGTGGAGTTGTTTTATATGCTACAGCGGGTTCATTAGCTTCTAATGATGCAGATTTATTTGTTTCGTATGGTTTTTCCATCCATGTATAATTTCTGCAAAAATAATAAAAATCATAATGATATACCACATATCGTATTTTTTCTTGCTCGCATACTCATTCTTTCAAAACTTTCACCTATCTTTACACGCTTTTTATTCGGTAATTATGAACATTACTTTGCTTGTGGTCGGAAAGACCGACAAGGACTATATAAACGCAGCGGTTGAGGAGTATTTCAAACGAATCAAGCGTTACATGAATTTCGAGTTCAAGGTGGTGAAGGACATCAAGAATGCGAAAAGCGTTACTACTGCCGTGCAGAATAAACTTGAGGGCGAGAAGATTCTTGATGAACTTTCGCCATCAGATTTTGTCGTACTGCTCGACGAAAATGGCAAAAATCCGTCATCAAAGGAATTTGCCGCCTTCATCGAGAAGCAGTCGCTGTCGGGACTGAAGAACCTTGTGTTCGTAATTGGCGGTCCCTACGGATTTTCTGATGATGTCTATGCTCGCGCGAACTACAAGTTGTCGCTGTCGCGGATGACATTCTCGCATCAGCTGGTGAGGGCGATATTCGCAGAACAACTTTACCGTGCATTAAGTATTCTAAATAACGATCCATACCATCACGAATAGCATGAAGCGGAAGATTGGCTACATATTGTATTTCACATTGTTGTCGTTGCTGACGATTGCAGCGGCAGTGCTTGCCTTTATGCCTCGAGGCGGTGGTAATGCTGATATTTCCGAACTTGTTGACGCTGATGCTCTTGAATCACTTTTTGCTGACAAGTATAATTATATGTCGGAAAAGAGCGAGGATGCCCTCAAGATTGCAACAACAAGGTCCGACAGTGTGAATGTGGAGTTTTTCGATTCGCTGGCTGGTGACTTCTCCGAGAAGGGCATAGGATTTTTCCACTACGAGCGCGGACGCTTGCAACATTGGTCAACCAACGACATTCCCGTGCCTGTTGAGTTCAAGTCGTCATTGGGCGATAGGATAGTGAAGTTGGAAAATGGTCTTTACCTGTGCAGCATGAAGCTGACTGACAACAATGCCGTTCTCGGACTATACCAGATACGCAAGGAATATTCCTACGAAAACGATATGTTGGTTTCGGCGTATGGTTGTGGCATCGACTTGCCTGCAAAGGTTTCTGTGTCAGTCGATAGTAGCGACAATTCGCTCTCGGTTCGACTTCCAGCCAGCGACAAGGACATTTATTTCAGCGTTGCCGATGATAGCTATCTTCAGGATAGAATTTCGTTGCCGCAGGCAATGAGGTTGACTTTCTTGCTGCTGGCACTTGTGCTTCTGGCATCTGTATTCGAGGCTATTGCGCAAAAAAACAAGTCGCGGTCGTGGATTGTTACCATCGCGTTTTTGTTGATACTGATGGCAATAAGATTCTTGCTTTTCACAACGGGATTTTTTAGCGACTTGGGCAACCTGAAATTGTTTTCGCCGGAACTGCTGTCAACATCGACAATGCAGGCATCATTCGGCGATATGATTTTGAAAGTGATCGTCATCGGTGTCGGATGCATATTTTTCTGCCGCCATTTCAATGTTGATGCAAGTCATTTGTCATCGCGAAAGTCATACAGGCGTATTGCAAGTATCTTATTTTCGATTTTTGTGTCGGCATTTTCGGTGCTGCTTATTGATTTCCTAGCTGAAATAGTGTACGATTCATCAATTCCGTTCAATTTTGCCAACCTTTCCAGTCCCGACATATATGGTTATATTGCCTTGGTAGTTGTTACTGTGGTGATTTTCGTTGCGATATTTACCATTAGGAAATTTATTCGTATTTGTGGCAATCTTCTAGAAATTGGTTGGATATTGCCAATTACCTTGCTGTTGTTTGCTGGTTATGCTGTATTTTGTTGGATTTCTGACAATAATATAATTATGCAGGCAGGTTTGCTTTGGTTGCTTTGGTCGTATCTGCTGTTCTGTCAAAAGAAGGGAAAAACATCTTTCCTCTTTAGGACTGTGCTTGCAATAATTGTGTCGCTATTGGTGGCTTATTCCATTTCAGCAGATTCGATGCGCAAGGAGTCTGAGGCATTCAAGGTGTTGGCTTACAATATGTCGGCCGAGCGCGATTTTGATGCTGAGTTCAATTTTATTGGTTTTGACAGCGAAATGCGCAGCAGTACGGAACTTTCAGAAGCCGTGAAGGAATACAATTTTGCGCGAGCCGACAGCATAATTGACAAGATAATTTCTACAAAAAAATACCTGAAGCGCTACGATGCCCAGATAACTATATGTGCCGACAACGACAGCCTGATTTTTGATGATGAAGAGACGTCTGCAAGTTGCTTCGAGTATTTCAGGACTATGCTCCTGGAATATGGTGTGGTAATCCCCAATACAAATTTCTACTACCTGGACAATAATAACGGTCGCCAGTCATATCTCGGTGTGTTTAGCATAATGGTGAGCCAGTCGGAATTTGTGAAAATCTACATTGAGTTCAACAGCAAGATTTTCAGCGAGGGACTTGGCTATCCCGATTTGCTTCTCGACAAGCGTATGGCGTTGAAGCACAGCGACAAGAAGTTCGATTTTGCCCGTTATAGCAAGGGCGTACTGGTGGCAAGCCGTGGTTCGTACAAGTATCTTTTCTCGCTTGCGCCAGAAAACGATTTCCGCGAATATTCGGTAAGCCGAAGCAACGGCTACAGGCATTTCAAATATTGTCCCGACAAGGAGAACACTGTGATTCTCAGCAAGCGCGATTCGGGATTCTCCAACGCTTTCATAATGTTTTTCTTTGTCCTGTTTGGAATATTCATAGTCTATATGCTTGCTTTTGCAATATATAGAATCGGGCGCAGGAAGAAAGTCGTAACTTCAAGTCTAGGACAGCGTATCAGGGCGGCGTTCATCAGTGTGCTGGTTGTAAGTTTGTTCCTTACTATGGTCGTGTCGGTGATTTTTATTATTGATACATACGAAACCAGGCAGAACGAACTTGTGCTCGACAAGGTACATTCGGTTGCCGTTGAGTTGGAACATTCGTTCGACCTTGCAAACCTTAAGAACGAAGACCCGCTGTATGTGAACGATATGCTGGTGTACCTGTCTAATATCCTGTATGTTGACATAAATATCTATGATGTTCACGGTGTGCTGATGTCATCTTCGCGTCACGAATTTTTCGACAAGGGACTGAAGGGTATGTTTATGGATCCAAGTTCGTACAGGCATCTGATTATGAACAAGGACGAACTATTTTCGCACAAGGAGCGCATCGACAAGGTGGAATATCTTTCGGTGTATCTGCCACTTAAGGACAAGAGCAACAAGGTTGTCGGCTACCTTAATCTACCGTATTTTGCAGCCGAAGCCGAGGTGGAGGAGGAGATGTCGAACTATATTTCGGTGTTCGCTTCCATTTTCCTGCTGGTGGTTTTCTTGGCGTTGATAATAGGACTTTTGGTGTCGAGGCGGGTTACTATTCCGCTTTCGATGTTGCAGAACTCCATCCGCAATATGGAGATTAACCGCGCTATGAAGATAAACTACGGTAGCAACGATGAAATAGGTCTTCTTATTGATGAGTACAACCGTAAGGTTGACGAGTTGGCGGAGTCGGCACAGAAACTTGCGACATCGGAGCGCGAATCAGCTTGGCGCGAAATGGCAAGGCAGATAGCTCACGAAATCCGTAATCCGCTAACACCTATGAAGTTGCGCATCCAGTACCTTGAACGCGCCTACCAAGAGAATGCTCCCGGATGGGAAAAGATGCTTGAGCAACTTCCGCAGATGCTTATTGAGCAGATTGATGTGCTTGATGCTACGGCTTCGCAGTTCTCCGAGTTCGCCAAGATGCAGCTTCCGCAGAAAAAGGAAGTCAATTTGTGCGAGGTGATTGAGAACATTGTCGATTTGCACAACGGAACAAACGGCGTTGAGGTTCGCAGGGAATGCAATGTGGATGGCAAGGCGGTTGTCATGGTTGACCGAGAGCAGATTTTGCGCGTGTTTACCAATCTGGTAAAGAACAGTATTCAGGCGATTCCAGAAGACCGCAAGGGAGAAGTTGTGATTTCCATTTCCGATGATGGCGACCGCTATTTCGTTTCGGTTCGCGACAATGGCTGTGGAATCCCCGACGACATTAAGGCAAAGATTTTCCAGCCCAATTTCACCACCAAATCATCGGGTATGGGCTTGGGATTAAGTATGGTAAAGAATATATTGTTTGGCAATGGTGTCGAAATCGACTTCGACACGGAAGTCGGGGTTGGCACAGAGTTTAATTTGTATTTTGAGAAATATCATTATATTTGCGAAAATTAACTCGAAGTGTAACAAAAACATTTTACTGATGACATAAAAAAGAACATAACAAATTGATATTAAAATAAAAAAGCGTTTTTGCTTTTGTTCTTGCTCATAAATTCTGGAAAAATTTAGTTCTGTAAGAAAAAGTGAAAATGCTCGCGGTCTATCCGTGGGCTTTTCTTATTTACAGAACAGGTATTCCAGAAACTTTTGAGCAGATAAGAGTTAACGAAGCCCACTTTTTTATTTGTGTTTATTGAAAACTGCTGGTATGGGGCTTAGGGCAAAAAAAAGTATATAAAATGAAGTCAAAATTTTACATTTTTGCCACAATTATTATGATGGTGGCGTTATTATCGAGTTGCAAGGAAGACCCAATAGTGCCTAATGTTGTTACCAAGGATGCTACAGGAATTAAGGGTGATTATGCTACACTGCATGGCGAGGTTAGAAATATGAGCGATGGAGAAGATTACAAGTGCGGATTCTTCTACGATGTATCGGCGGAAATGAGCAGTCCCAAGGAAATAAAGGCTAATGCCAACGCCCGCTTTTCTGCCAAGGTCACTGGACTTTTGCCCGGTACAACCTACTATTTCAAGGCATATATCCAATGTAGTGCAGGTCAGATAGAGGGCGAAACCTTGACATTTACCTTGCAAGCGGCGGGACCATCGGTCGAAACCCGTCCTGCTTCCGATGTGACAGGAAATGGCGCAACCCTTAATGCTGCCATACCAAGCAACGGTGGCTCCGAAATAACCTTATGCGGATTCTATTACAGCACTTCGGAGAGAATGAGCAATAAGGAAACCGCCCAATATACAGGTACACCAGACAGCCTTTTCTCTGTGCCTATTTCTGGTTTGAGTGGTAATATAACATACTACTACAAGGCATTTGCGAAGAATGCATTTGGAACGGCGGAGGGTGAGATTATGCAGTTTACCACAGGCATTGGAGCACCAAATGTGCAGACAAGAAATGCAACAAATGTTGCAAGTTCTACGGCTACTCTAGTTGGATTTATTTCTGATGGAGGTGGTACAGCCGTAACCGAGTGTGGATTTGTTTATGGTACAAGTGCAAGCGATTTGTCGCAGAATGTGCAGAGCGGTAGTGGAACTGGCAGTTTTACAAAGGCATTGACAGGTCTTTTCGCAAGTACAACCTATTATTATAAAGCATACGCTACCAATTCGTTAGGAACGGCATATGGTGACATTGTGTCGTTTACAACAAGTGGTATTTTAAACGGTTACGAGTGGGTTGACCTTGGACTGCCAAGTAGAACACTATGGGCAACCTGCAATGTAGGAGCAAATAGTCCAGATGAATATGGCGATTATTTCGCTTGGGGCGAAACAACAGCAAAGGAAAAATATGACAAAACCACCTATAGATATTGTCGTTCTTGGTATTCTAATGGTTGGGAATACTACGGACTCACAAAATATTGCAACAATGCAAATTATGGTTATAATCTGTTATTTACTGACAATTTGACTATTCTTGAAGCATGCGATGATGCTGCAACAGCCAACTGGGGTGCAGGCTGGAGAATGCCTACTGCAGAAGATTTTCAGGAACTGTATCATAACTGCACGGTAATATGGACAACCCAGAACGGCGTAGCAGGAAAGTTGTTCACTGGTCGTTACAGTGGCAACTCAATCTTCCTGCCCGCTGCTGGCCGCCGCTACGACAGTAGTCTCGGCAATGCCGGTTCCTACGGCTACTACTGGTCGAGTTCGCTCGGCACGGGCGACCCGACCGACGCGAGGGACCTCTACTTCAATTCTGGCACTTTCGGCGTGAACGGCAGCAGCCGTTTCAACGGGCAATCCGTTCGCGCTGTTTGCCAGTCCCAGAACTAACCTGTTCTCCCTCCGAAACATACAGAGGAGCGGGAACATTGCCGTGCGGAGTGTGCGCGGCAGTGCATACAAAGGCACCGCAGGGCAAGGTTTCCGTGGGCTGGAGCAAAATACAAGATTTGCGATTTACAGCGGTCGGCAAATAGTCGGCTGCTGTTTTTGTTTCAAAGAGTTTATATTGTATTTTGAGAAAATGCGTAGGTATTTTTAGTCAAATCACAATCTTTATTCTTGTTCTTTGAAATATTTAAGTAGGAAGTCGCGCGAAGACATATATGGGATTTGACAAAACTCATTGTAGTCTCGTATGTTGTTGGTAACAATAACATCACAATCGCCTGCAACAGCGCATTGGTACTGAAGCATATCTTCATAGTCCTTGACTTCCTGAGTTAAAGCAGCATTGAGCTGAGATACATCCATTGGGAGAATGTCAATGCCAACACAAAGCTCTCTTATCATTTCGTAGCGTTGATGCTGAGGAACTTTACGCCATAGATAACCCATATTTGCATACGACAAATATGATGCACATAGTTGGATATGTCCATCTTCGCCAAGTTGTAGTATAATTGCCGCTTGAGCAGATTCTTTACGGTTCTCTGCCAAGTCAACAAGTATATTGGTATCAAGAAAAACTCTCATCTTCTGTCAAGTCCTAAAATATATCTAGTTCGTTCATCCTCGGCATCCTCATTTGTAAGCCGAGTGTCTTCTATTAGTTTTTTGACTCTTGGTGAGATTTTAATTTCAGACATTTTTTTCTCCAAAAACTCGTCTTCGGCTTTGCGTTTAGCTTCTTCCGCTTCACTGATTGCTTCATTCAAGAATTCCATGACGATGTACATGTCATCAAGATTCATGTCTTTCATGACTCCTATATACGGAGCCATAGGAGTGGTCTGTATTTTTTTTGTTATTGCTGTCGTCATAGCTATTGCTTTTCGAATGCAAATATACACAAATTTTCTGCACTGTGCCAAACAAATTAATTGACATTTTGTTCAAAATCAACTTTGATCCAGACATCGGGGCAGGCACAATTAACTTTGCAAGACTGAAATATATATCATTAACTAGATGTTCGTCAGAATTTTATCCAGCAGACTTTGCCTGTTTTTTTCATCCAGTCCTTGTGCTCGTTGTATTCGTTTTCGCCCTGGCATATCCATAGCACTTTTGTGCGCATTGGAAAGTCGACTTGTGGGGCAGGGGCGTAGCCATCGGTAAGGATGATAAGTCCATCGTACTGGCGATGTTCGCGGATGTAGTCGAAGATTGGTTGGAAGCTGGTTCCGCCGCGCCCTGTGATTTTTATTTCTTTGGATGCTTTCTTGAAAGTCTCAAGTTCTTTGAGGGTAGTGTCGAATTGGATGGTGTCTATTGTTTCGATGCCGTATTTGAAAAATCTGGCAATTACCGAATAAAATGCTTGCAATGTTTTGCTTGTAACCGAACCGCTAACATCGACGGCAACCAGTAATTTCGATGCCAATTCGTATATGCTTCCCATCTGGTCGAATCCGCTGCGGCGGTTAGGGCGCATTCGCGTCAGGTGCCTGTGGCTCGATAGTATGCTTGTGTGGAAACTCGAAAGCACCTTGCGATAGTCGAGCTTTACTATCAGAGAGGCCTTTATCTGCTCAACCATATTGCCGGGGATGCTTCCCCAGTTGGTGGTACTTGCAATTATTTCGTTTATTTCCTGCTGCTTTAGTTCATCTTCCTCCCAAAGTGCCGAGTGGTCGCGAGCCGATTTCAAGTCCTGCTGGGTAAAACCGTTTTTGTCCTTGCTCTCGCCAAGACCATTGCCGAATTCGTTTTGCGAATCGTCACCTGCCGATGCATCTTGTTCTTCGTCAGAACTTTCGCCATTGCCATCGTTGTCTCCATCGTCATTGCCATCATTGGTGTCGTTGTTTTCGCTGTCGCCTGCATCGGAATTTTCGCCTTCACTGTTGTCGTTGCCCGAATTTCCGCCACCATCGTTGTTGTCGTCGTTTTGCGAGTCGGAATCGTTGTGTTCGTTTTCGGGACTTTGCTCGTCGCTGTCATCTTCTGTTTTTTCGGGCGACTGCGAACTGTTGCGTAGAATTTCGTTGAGCTTGTCGACATACCATTCAAAGCATTCGCCTGCTGGAAGTTGAAAATTGTCGGCAGAAATGAAATGCAAGGTTTTGAACTTGTAGTGTTGACCCAAAACCATGTCGCTGCCGAACGAAAGTGCTTCTGGTAGCGAGTTTTCGGGCTGGCGCTCGTAAGGGTGTTTAAGGAATAGGCGTATCATTTCGGAACGCAGTGCTTCTTCGAGTTCGGCATCGTTGAAACTGCCCATGATGTTCGGATTGTACTCCACCATTCCCTGTCCGCAGCGGATAGGGCAGTCCATCAGCGTGTTGGGCGATAACTGGTGGGTGCAGTAAATCGAGAACAATGCAGGTTCAACAAGAAACCAGCGTTCGCTTATTTTCTGGATACGCTCGTCCATTCCTACAGATTTTTGATGAAGTTAGTCATCTGAGTGTAAAGGTCAGGCGTTTCGGTAAGAATGAAAACTATCGCTTGTGTGTATGCGCCTTTCTCATATATTGACACGAAATGAGCAAATTCCTCCTTTTTCTTGGGCGATTGCAGTCCCTTTACATACAATGCCAGATTTTGTGCGATAGTTGGCTTTTCATCATCAGTAAAATCGTGCGTTTCAAGGAAACGGAATATGGATTCGTTTACGACTGCGGTCTCGTGAAGCATGTACTTTGCAATTTTTGACTTGTACTTTTCGTAGTCCATAAGAATTTCCTTTGCACTCAGTATGCGGTTTTGCGAAATGGACGACATGAACGCTGTAGTCGCTTGCGCACCGACGATTCCGGAAATTATTTTCTTGTGTATTGGCTTAAGTTCTGCGAAATCCTTTATGTTGTCGGAAACCTTTTTCCATGCACGGCGGTCGGGAGTTTTGTCGAGACCAGTTTCATCGGCGGCGCGGTCGCAGGTGTCGAGGAAACGTGGATTTTCCTGAATGAAGGTTATCACGCGCTCGTCAACTTTCTGTTCTGCAGCCCAAAGCAGCCATTCTGCTACGGTTGGACGGAAATTGTAGATATTGAAACGCGATACCAAAGCAGGGTCGAGGTCGGTAAGCTGATATTCCTCGCCTTCGTTTACGGCGGAGACTATTCTGCTACCTTCTGGCAGACTGCGTCCTGCAAGCTTGCGGTTGAGGGCAAGGTCCATTATTGTCTGCAGCACCTCGGGACGAGCACGGTTGAGTTCATCGAGGAAAAGGACTATCGGTTTGCCATCGGTTGGAAACCAGTATGGGGGCATGAACATAGTTTTTCCTGTTTTTTCGTCCAAGCGCGGAAGTCCGATGAGGTCGCCCGGGTCGCTCATCTGTCCGAGGAAAAGCGCAGTAACCTTCATGCCTTTGGCTTCGAAGAATTCAGTAAGAATTTCCGACTTGCCAATGCCATGTTTTCCAACCAGCATAATGTTTTGTTTGTCTGGCATTATTTCCAGTATCTCCTTCAGTTCCTTTGTGTTAATGTTTGTCGCCATTTTGTTTCAAGTTTCATTTTTCGCACCGCAAAGATAGTTTATCAAACTCACTTTTCAGCGCATTGTTTATTATAATTTTGTTGCAAAGAAAATGTATAGGTGCGACAAAATGTGTCGTAGAATAAAATTTAATATCAAATTTTAGAATTATTAAACGGCGAATCTTTCAAACAACCAGAAACTCAGAAACCTAGAAACGGGCTTTAGCCCACAGAAACTACTTTATTGCTCTGAACTTTGGCGTGATTTCTATAGAATTACCAAGCGACTTGAACATTTTTTCACCTTCTTCTACCGATACTTCCTGTCCGTCAATTGTGTATGAAACATCTATTCCGTCAGTCTCAAAATTATACGACTGGAATTCTTCGCAGGTGCGGGTGACTTTGCTTTCATTTAGCATTACGCCTTGAGTGTAAAAGCATCCTGTGCCACAACCGCCAGATGTGCAAATGCCATTTTCGTAAAAACTGAAATTTGTTTTGAAATAGGTTGCCGAAAGCATTTGAACTTCGCCTGCAACTATAGAGTAAATTGCTTGATACTCTTCATTTTGTGATGAAAGCCACACTTCCGGGTTGTTGTCGTCGTCAAAGTCGTAAAGCATGAATTTTGTGAAGTCGGAATCTTCAAATTCATCGAAATCATCGGAGTACATCCTGCGCATCTGGTCGAACTTGTCAATTTTTACATCGGAAAACTTAAGGTTCATGCCATCCCATTTGTAGTTGTGTGCAATGGAGCAGTACCAGTTCATGAAATATTCGTTAACGACTACATCTTTTCCCTTTTGTGGCAACTGGTAGGTTAGGGGATGGTAGTCGGTGGTGAACGATGAGGCGAAGTTTGTAAGTTCGTTGCGCTCGGGCGTGAGGGTAGCCTTTGCTGGGTCGTAGTCGTAGAACAGTATTATCTGGCTGATGCTCAGTCCGTGCATGCGTTGGAATACGTATGCGAAAAGTCGGTGACCGTTGTTGCGTTTCCACACGCAGGCAGAGAATGATTCGCCGTCATCGCCAAGTTCAAATGCAGATACATAGCCGTTTGGGCTGTCCACTATGATTTCGTAGTCGCCTTCTCCATCGTTTGATACAGGATTTTTCAGCAGGTCGGTGGTTGGTCGGGTAGGCCATACCTTATTGAATGCGGTTGCCAGCGAAAGTATGCTGCCGTCTTTTACGCCTGTGATTGTTTTCTTGTCCCAGCCTTCATTTATCTTTTCAATGTTTGTGAAATTTTGTGCTGTTGCTGTCAATAATGAAAAGCATAGTATTGAAATTGCAAGAATCTTTCTCATGTGTTGCATATAAAATTGTCAAACTAAAATTTTGCGCAATAATAACGATAATTTTACTGATTTGAGTTTTCTAGTATGGGTTTTCATGAATCAATGAGTACGATTTGTTTTGTAAATCAAAATAAAAATAAATTTTTGCGTTCCGAAAAAAAGATATACTTTTGCACCACTTAATATTAAGTGCCACTTTAGCTCAGCTGGTAGAGCGACGCATTCGTAATGCGTAGGTCGCGAGTTCAAGTCTCACAAGTGGCTCTTTTTTTTTGATTATAGTCTGAATTAACGAAATAACAGTATGTTTGAAAGTTTATCGGAAAGATTAGAGAGGTCGTTCAAGATACTTAAGGGCGAAGGTAAAATTACCGAAATAAATGTTGCCGAAACATTAAAGGATGTCCGCAAGGCATTGCTTGATGCCGATGTCAACTACAAGACAGCCAAGCAGTTCACCGAAACTGTGAAGGAAGTGGCAATGGGACAGAATGTCATCAAGTCCATCAAGCCAAGCCAGTTGATGGTGAAGATTGCACACGACGAGCTTGCCAAGCTCATGGGCGAAAACGCCGTTGATATAAACACCAAGGGCAATCCTGCAATAATCCTCATGTCGGGTCTGCAAGGTTCTGGTAAGACAACCTTCAGCGGTAAGTTGGCAAACATGTTGAAAACCAAGCGCAGCAAGAAACCTTTGCTCGTTGCCTGCGATGTTTACCGTCCTGCTGCTATCGAGCAGATTAAGGTACTGGGCGAACAGATAAATGTTCCTGTTTACAGCGAGGACGACAACAAGAATCCTGTACAGATTGCACAAAACGGTATCAAGCACGCAAAGACATACGGATACGATGTAGTAATCGTCGATACCGCTGGTCGTTTGGCTGTTGACGAGGAAATGATGAACGAAATCGAAAACATCAAGAAGGCAATCAATCCGCAGGAAATTCTTTTCGTAGTTGACTCGATGACTGGTCAGGATGCTGTAAATACTGCTAAGGAATTCAACGACAGGCTTGATTTCGATGGTGTTATCCTTACCAAGTTGGATGGTGATACTCGTGGTGGTGCTGCAATTTCTATCCGTAGCGTGGTAAACAAGCCGATAAAGTTCGTTGGTACTGGCGAAAAGATGGATGCAATCGATGTTTTCCATCCGCAGCGTATGGCCGACAGAATTCTCGGCATGGGTGATATCCGTTCTCTCGTTGAACGCGCACAAGAGCAGTTCGATGAGGAGGAATCGCGCAAGTTGCAGAAGAAAATTGCAAAGAACACATTCAATTTCAACGATTTCCTTGCCCAGATTCAGCAAATCAAGAAGATGGGTAACATCAAGGAACTTGCAAGCATGATTCCTGGACTTGGCAAGGCAATAAAGGACATCGACATTGATGACAACGCTTTCAAGAGCATCGAGGCAATAATCCACTCAATGACACCTGCCGAGCGCGAGAATCCGGAAATTATCAACGGAAGCCGTCGCAAGAGAATTGCTGATGGTAGCGGAACTAGCGTTGCCGAGGTCAACAGGATTCTGAAGCAATTCGAAGACACCAAGAAGGTTATGCATACAATGTACACCAACAAGGGAAAACGCTTCGGAAGAAGGTAAAACCCAAACAGAAAAACATACTACCCGTCATAATGGCGGGTATTTTTTTATAAATGCTTTCGTCGACAAACTAAAATGTTATATATTTGCAAAGTTTAATAAAAAAGAGAAATAACACTTTTAGTAATATGAAAGTAAAATTATTACTACTCTCAGCAATGGCATTTGTAAGTTGCCTTTGTACAGATATTTATGCGCAAAACAAGCCATTAGGCACCAATGTGGAAAACATCATGCATGACAAAACTGAGGCTATCGAAGAATACGAAAGAGCGAATAGAAACACCCGTGCAACATATTTCACTACAATTATAGAAACAGATGTTTCCCAAACCACTGACGATAACTCTATTATTGTGATTTGCATTGGTCAAAGCGTTACATTCACTGCTACAAGCACTTGCCAAGGCGACACAACATACATACTGGACGCAGACAGTCTAACATACGAATGGACAATTAGCGGAAGGTTTGACACAATTGTCATGCCTAATGCAGGAAGCCAAATTAGCCATACATTTAATACTGGCGGCAACTTTATGGTCAAGTGCATGGCGCGCAACGCGAACAGCAATACTAACACAAACAATAGTACACTCACAGTTCTAGTATCTTCTGTTCCTCAGTTAGATGCTTCCGCAAATTTCGACACTGTATGTTCGGGTTATGAAATAACTCTAACAGGCATAGCACATCAACCACAAGAGGAAAGTCAGGAAAATACATTGGTAAGCTGCAATTACTCCGACTCGACACAATTTCTGCCAGACGGCTGCAACTTATCATTTAACATGGATGTTCATACGCCAGACTCTTTTGCAATAATTAATTCCACTAGCGAAATAGACCATTTTTATATGAATATCGAACATTCATATTTCGGAGATTTGAACATTATGCTCGAGTGTCCAAACGGGCAAAAGTGTATGCTACATTCAAGAAGTACAAACACTTCCAGTTTACCTGCTATGGATTGGACTTTAACAGGAGGAATACATCTGGAAGGTTCAAAAGGTGGGATGAATCATTTTTTAGGAATGGCCATAGACCTAACAAGAACATCTACATGTCTTGAAACACCTGGAACAGGCTGGACATACCGCATTTATCCCGACGGAACCATTCCGTTCGGGAGTTCAAGTCCAACAACGACCTATTATTCATACCTATCCGATCCTTGCAATGACGAACATGCTACCGTTCAGATTGTTGACACTGCACCACGAAACGGAAAATATGGACCTTACGAGAGCATGTCTTCTCTAATCGGATGTCCAATAAACGGAACTTGGTCTTTGCACATTAAAGATGAAATAAGTCTTGACAATGGATATCTTTTCGATTGGGGAATAGTAATGAATAATTCCATTAATGAATGGAGTTATATGAACACATCAACGTCTTCGCCATCATCTTCACCGTCCTCTTACACATTAGGCGATTTTTCGTGGAGCGGAAACGGCATTGATTCAGTTTTTACAGAAAACGGAATAACAACGGCATTAGCAAATCCTACTGTAGGTAATCAAGAATACACATTTTCTTGCACCGACAATTTAGGGTGCTCATACGACACAACAATAAATGTATATGTAGGCAGAGCCATCGAAACGCCAGAAATTGACCAGGTTGTAACAGACAGCCTCAACCACAACACAATTACATGGACAGCCATTGACAACGATGAAATACAGGAATACCGCATCTACCGCAGCGATGACAGTACAAACTACGACCTCGTGGCAACAATTCCAGCATCAGAACCAACCGCATGGACAGACGAAACAACAGAATTTTCTGTTCGTCCGTACTGGTACTGCATAACGGCTGCAGGAGAATGTGAAACACCAATGAGCCAATCAAAGGAATCAATGTATTTTACAACCATCATCGAAACCGATGTGCCACAAACCACTAGCGAAGGGATAACATACGCCAATATTTGTAATGGTCAAAGCATAACATTCACGGCTACAAATACATTCCACGGCAACGCCACATACGAGCAGAACGATGAAAATCTCACATACGACTGGACAATAGTAACGGGAAGTTACGATACAATTGTGATACACGATGCAGGAAGACAAGTAAGCAGAACTTTTGATACTAGTGGCGGATTCCGCATAAAATGCCTATCTCACGACACATACAACTCAGTCAATAGCAATGACAACACAATTGATGTTCAAGTTTCTGTAAGACCGCAGATAGAAGCAAATGCAAGCCAAGATTCTATCTGTTCCGGCTCGGAAATAACTCTGAACGGCACAATACATCCGGAGCAATGGCAATCGAGAAAGCCAGTAAGCGGAAGATACTCATCTACAGACCTAATAGAAGGCGATACATATGGTTTAACTCACATTGCACCCATTGAGATTCACGCACAAGATTCGTCAGCAATCTTGAATTCAATAGACGACATCGACCATGTTTACATTAACATTGAACATTCTTATTTCGCAAATTTAAGCATTATGCTGGAATGTCCCAATGGACAAAAATGCCTGTTGCATGCATATTCACATTATACCTCGCCGACACCAATGGACTGGACATTGACTGGCGGAATACATTTGGCAGGTTCAAGTTCGGCAGGAAGTAACACAATGGTAGGAATATCTCCTGACCCGATTGTTGCATCAGATCCTTGCTATCTTACCCCTGGAGAAGGATGGACTTATCGCATATACCCAGACGGAACCGTACCTTGGGGAACTAACAGCCCTTATCATTCCATAACATATACCGACAGCTGTGGAACAGAATATACAAAGTGGGCGATTGACACATTTCCATCATCCAGTCCAAGACAATATGGACCATACGAAAGCATGACATCTTTGATTGGATGTCCAATTGATGGTACTTGGAAACTTTGCATTAACGATAGATTTCGAGGTGACAATGGCTACCTGTTCGAATGGGGAATTCACATGTATGAGGCATCAGACGAATGGTCATATCAGAACTCATACGAAAACAGCAACTTGTCGTGGAATGGAAACGGTGTAGCAACGGATACAACCGACAATGGAGAAGCAATTGCAATTCCAGTATCATCAACCACAGGACTTCAGGAATACACATTCTCCTGCACCGACAATTTTGGTTGCTCGTACGATACCTCAATCAATGTTTATGTATATCGCACGACTCCTGTCCCAGAAATAAAATATGTAAGCACAAATGTTCTGAACCAGAATGTGATAGAATTTATGCCTGACAACGATGAACACATTACGCAATACAACATCTACAGAAGTGCTGACAATGACAATTACGAATTCGCTGTGACACTTCCTTCCAACACTGCAATATGGACAGACATGATAGCCAATCCCTCGCAACAACCCTATAGCTACATTGTTACCTCAAATGACAACTGCGGAGAATCGGAAATGACAAACCATCACCAGTCGATGCACCTTGAAATGGAACCGAATCAAAATGGTCCTACCTCTCTAAACTGGACACACTACGAAGGTTTCTCATACGACAATTATAAAATATTAAGAGGTAATAATCCGCTTTCAATGGAAGTAATCGGTGAAATTCCAAGCGAACAAAACTCATTTGCCGACAGCGTTGCAGACGGGAACTATTACTATCAGATACAAATCATTAATGCAAGCGACAGCAGCATTGTATCACAGTCTAACATCGTATATCATAATGGATTAACAGCAACATTTGAATATGGTATTCCAAATTTCTGCGTATTTCCAAATCCTGCCACAACAATGCTTAACATTAGTTCATCCGAAGAAATTTCGTTGATAGAAATATGTTCGGTTACAGGGCAGTCGCTGCTACAAATGAATGTCAACGGAATGAACGCGACTTGCGACATAAAGCACTTTCCATCTGGATTATACTTCGTGATAGCGCATGACGATAACGGTAAGACTGGAATAACAAAATTTGTGAAGGAATAGAAGACGAATCGGTTGACATCTAAGAACATGTTAGTCATAAAGTAAATGCACATGTCGAAGGAAATTGAACATAAATTCACCGTCAAGAGCGACAAATACAAGTCGCTTGCTGCTCCCACGCTATACAGGCAGGGCTACATTCCAACGCAAAATGGAATGACGGTAAGGGTGCGCATTGCCGGCGAAAAGGGATTCGTAACATTCAAGGACAAAACTGTAGGCATGAGCCGCAACGAATTTGAATACGAAATCCCCGTGCAGGAAGCCAGGCAAATGCTCGACACCATGTGCGACAAACCACAAATCGAAAAGTACCGCTATGTTATTCCAGCGAAGGAAGATGGTTTAAAATGGGAAGTCGATGAATTTCTTGGAGACAACGCTGGACTTATAGTTGCCGAAATCGAAGTTCCTACCGAAGATACAACCTTCTCGCTTCCCGAATGGATTGACAAGGAAGTTACAGGCGACAAGAAATACAATAATTCTCAACTTTGCAAGAAGCCGTATAAGGAGTGGTAGAAATGCAAAAGGCATAGACGCTTGCAGTTTTCATTTATAAATCTTCATTTGCAAGGTCTCTAAATATAAAGGATAGTCATATCTTTATATGGTGCCTAATATTCTTTTTGCATTTTTCTACATCGAATGAAATAATATTTTATATTTGCATCTTGATAATAATATAATTGCATAATATGAGACGAATATTTCAAAGTTCAGCCGTCATGCTGACAATCATCATTTTTCAAGCATCTGTAGCATTTGCGCAGACATGGCTTTGGCCTATGGCAGGTCACAAAGCTGGCGAAAATATAGTTAGCCAGCCCAGTTCCTATATTGGAAAAGAATACAATTGCTGCGACATATTCATAAGTGGTGAGATCGGCGATTTTGTAATTTGTCCTACTGATGGTACAATTACTTATGCAGACATACTTTACAGGCAAAAACTTGGGCTTGAAGCTTCTTTTTATTATGATCCACAAAAAAATTGGGACGAGAATATCCAACGCATAGGCACTCCTGATAATGTTGACCCCCAATATTTATCGGGGAATTTATCAATAACCATCGCCGATGGTCGAAGAATAACTATTGATGGTCTGCGCGGAAACTATCGTTTCAAAAGTGGACAGAAAGTGGCTGCCGGCGACACTCTTGGACAATTAGGTTGGTCGTACAGGAAAATAAACCAACCGTCGTTGTGCATATCTGTCACAGCAAAAACTGGTATGGCAGATGATCCAATGACACCATTTGGATTGGAAAGTAAGTTTCACCTCGACATCATTGAACGCGAAGATCCAATTTCACCAGAAAAGATGCGCGAAGACCTTACCATACTGGAAAATGCCGTGAAGGAAATATATCCCTCGCTGAACGGACTGATGTCCGAAGATGAATATCATAAGGTTGTGGAAGACTTGCGCCAATCGGTAAAAGATTCAATACCCTTGCGTCTGCCAGTACCCCTGATACGGTTCGTACATCAGATACACGACAGCCACTTGACACTTCTGCCCGACCGACAAAAAACAGAGCCATACGACTTCTATGTTCCTGTATTATTCTATTTGTGGTGTAACGACACTCTGCGCGTGCTGGTTACATGCCGAGGTTATGAACAATACGCAGGACGGGTAATAGCTAGCATAGATGGCGTTTCTGCACGCGATTATGCAAAAAAGGCATATCAATACATCGACTTATACGATCTTAATGTGCAAAGTCACATGGAAGAGACTAGTGTATTTTTGAGCATGTTCTCTGTACTAATGAACCAAGGCGCCACTGCAGATTCAAAAAGTCACATTGTCTTTGATAATGGCGAGGAAGTGGATATTCCGTTCAGCTTGCATCCTGGTCGTTTTGTTGTAAAAGATACTCCAATAAACGAAATAATGAAATGGAAAACAATTAATACCATGCATGGCACCGACAGCATATATACAACGCGCCAGCTTAACGATTCAACCGCATATCTGTCAATCAGGACATTCGACATATACAGCACCAAATTGGAACAGCTTGTCCAATGGATAGGCGAATGCCAAACTGCCAATATGATTATCGACTTGCGCAACAACGAGGGGGGCGACGTTGAAGTAACAAACCGACTGCTGTCATGCTTCGCGCAGCAACCAATGAATCGTCAACGTGGAAGCCATCTGTATGTAAACAAACAGGGAAATTTCGAATACTTAAGGTACGGTGATAATCACCAAGATGATGAAATAATTTTCCCTGAATACCAACGGATTGAAGGCAAGCCAGGCTACTATTGTTTCGACACAATTCAAACAAATTGTTGTGTTATGCCCGACAGCAGTCACCAGTATACAGGGCGAGTTTATGTGCTTACAAACGGCTGTTCCATGTCGGCAGCAACGATTTTCCCTGCGGTATTGGTACGCAACCGCCGCGGAGTAAGCGTAGGTCGTGAAACGGGTTCCGCTTACCACTATATTACAGCACTAGAACGAGCCAACATTGTATTGCCCAATTCTCTTAACACTGTTGCCATTCCTATGGTAAAGGTTGTTTTCGACACCACCGTATGCGAACGCACCCCTTGGGGACGAGGCTTGCTTCCCGATTACGAACTTCCGCTGTCATACAACGAAATCACAATGGGAGCTGATGGAGAAACCGATGTTATGCTAGAGTACGCACTACAACTGATTGCCGAAGGCAAATACCTCAGCGAAAAGGATCCGTTTGCAGAAATCGATGCTCCCAAGACGGATGAGAATCCTAAAAGCGATACTCGTTTGTGGATATGGATTGTAGTGGCACTCGGCATTATATCTGTAGTAGGAATATTTGCAGGTCGCAAATGCCGCAAAAAAAGGCAGAAAAAGTTGGATAATACAAGATAGTATATCAACCTCACTATATAATTTCCGCACCTTCCGAAAAAAATGAGTACTTTTGCGCTAAGAATTTTAGCATAACTAAAATGAGACGGAACTCATTACCGATTTTGCAGTCAGTTAGAACAATTGCGGTTTTGCTGGCAATTGTCATAGGCTCTTTTGTTACATCCGCTTTTGCACAAAACAAGCCCACCATCTCCATTCTCGGCGACTCGTACAGCACCTTCGAAGGCTACACTACACCGTTGGAAAACGAACAATGGTACTTCAAGACCAAACACGACCGCACCGATGTGGAGAAGGTTGAACAGACATGGTGGTGGATTCTTTGCGAGGAAAACGGACTACAGCTCGACATCAACAATTCGTACAGCGGATCAACAATAAGTTACAGCGGATATTACGGTCGCGACTACAAGGACCGCTCTTTCATAACTCGTGCGCCAAACATCGGCAATCCCGACATAATTCTCGTCTTCGGCGCTACAAACGACGACTGGGCAGGCGCACCACTCGGAACTCCGAAATACGAAGATTGGACTGAAGAAGATTTGTATTTCTTCTGCCCGGCAATGACTTACCTTGCCTCATTTTTGTGCGAAAATCATCCAGAGGCAAAAATATATTTCATTGTAAACGATTGCCTTAAAGATGAAATTACATCAACTATCCGCGAAGTCTGCAATCATTATGGCATTTCGGTTATCGAGTTGAAAAACATCGCCAAGAAAACCAGCCATCCTACAGTTGAAGGAATGAGACAAATTGCAGAACAAGTTGGAAATGCCTTAAAGCCAAAGGAATAATGTTGGAATTTGACACAACGGAAAGCTACGAAGCAAGCATTTGCCAACTTGCCGAAAAAGTTGCCGTCAATGCCATAAGCGAGGAACTTGCAAGGCATTGTTTCATGCAGGACAGACTTTCCGAATTGTTTGACAAGGCTCCGCGTGGCGTGGAAAACTTTTCGGAGGATAATTTTCTTACCGAGCTTCGCCGTCAAGGGCTTACGCCCGATGATTTTCCGTACGACAATACACAGCATTGTTACGAAATACGAATGAAAAATCACACTTTTTGCCTTTTTTGTACGGAATTCATAACATTCTTTTCGCAAAACGCCTACCACATCTCCACCGACCATAACAAGGATGGCAGCATAAACATAACAAGCTGTCCGACAACAACCACCGCCGACATTCTCATTGCTGCCGACAAGCAATTTCCCGAATGGGAACGACAATGGCCAGAAACATACACACTAATATCAAAGACCGCGAAGAAATTCAGCGTGGATTGCAGGACGATAGATGCAATTGTCGGTTCGTTGCTTGACATGAATTACGATATAGTTCACCACATCGGGAAATCCATCTTATCGCTTGGTGGACAAAGCATTGTCATCGACCATAACTCTTTTGCCACCGACAGCAAGGCAGAAATGGAAAAAATTGCGAACTTTGCCGAAATGATAACCGTAAGATGCTGAAACGCCAGTACTACATATCACGCCTCGCCGAAGATATCAGACGATGCCGCGAAAACGGCACTGACCCCGCAGCGGAAATTCGCATCGGCAGACGAAAATACATCAGCAACTGCATCAGTCAGCTTATGTACGAAAAGCCATACGCTCACGAGGGATTTTCCATTGATCCGATGATCGAACGAATGAAAAGTCAAGGCGTTGCTGATGATAAAATTACCATAAAACCGCGCCGCGAGTACGAAATAGACCTCGGAGAGACAAAAATTACAATAAAAATGCGTTTCGACAGCCGTTACGGACAGATTTCAAAGATGGTTTTGCAAGACCAATTCGACGAAATAGGCATTGCCGACAAAACCCCAGAGGACGTTGCCGACATAATCATTGCAATTGGCAACTCGTACGCCGACTGGAACAGCGAATGGGACAGCATAGCCGATGAAGCAATGAGGCAGTCGAAGCAGCAGGACATTGAACGAATGTCGCTTGAAGCGCTTGTCGCATCAAAACTTAACGGCAGCGGACTCGAATACAGGATAGAACACGGCAAATCAAAATCGACATTAATAGTAAAGGTTGGACATCGCAAGGTAAGCATCGGCATAAGCCATAGGCGGCTTGTAGAAACATGCTGGAATCTGTTGCCAGAATTGAAGGAAATCATTGCAAACCTTGAGAAAATCCCTGCCGATGTGGAGATTGACAATATTTCCAGAAACGAAACTTGGACAAAATCGTAACCGAAATGCAGACATCCGAACCAATAATCGCCCAACTAGTCGAAGACCTTGAAATTGCAAGGCTTTGCAGCAACGACGAATCGTTGGCTCAGGCGCATTTTGTCCAGCATAAGGTTGCCGAAAGCGTATCGGGGGAGGCTACCCAAACTATCTATCTTGACATTGATAACCTTTCGGAACTGCTTAAAACAAAAAACATTACAATACCTAAGCAAAGCAAGGGCAACAGCATAATAAACCTTGATTTCGGAAAGGCTAGCATTGAAATTTACAGGCACGACTATGTTGGAAGCGGTTATCTCCGTCTGACGATGCACGGGGAAAAATCCGCCGAATACAAAGTCGGAATTGTCGAGGAAAAACTGGTTGATTTCATTGCCGACCTGCCAATGCTAATCGAAAATTGGCTCTCGCAAGATTACGAGTCCGCCAAAGTGCAAGCGCAGAAATTGTTGAAACAGCAGAAAATCAGCCGCATATCCACAAAAACTCTCCTCGAAAGTATTCTCAACAAGTTGGATGTTACCTATAGCATTGAGCACCTTTCCGACCGTAGCGAAATTGACATCGACCTTGCAAACGGCAAGCAACTTCACATTAGCGTAACAGACAGCAATTTCGCCAATGAAATAGGCAAAGTTTCGGAATTAGTACGCACAGCAAAAGATTTCTCGGAGAAATTTGCGAATGCGACGATAGAGAACAAGGAAAAATAATTATTGCACAATTTCCGATTTTGCAAGTTTGTTTTAATGGTAAATTATGGTTCTCAACTGTGCGAAAACCATGCTAAAAATAGCAACTTTCGCACACTTGAAAGGTAGTAATATAACGATAATTGATTAACATACAGTATGTTAAAAAAAACGACAGTCAAAAAAAGTGTATCAAATTTCCGCGCTAAAAATATCGTTCATTGATATTGAAAAATCCGATATTCCAGAATATGTGTTCGACTTTAAACCCTGCGTTGTGATTAGAACCGTTTGAATGCCTTTTACAGAATTTGTCTCACTGCTAAATGCTTCGATGCGATTTAAAAGTTTGTCGTATTCCGATTTTGACACACTGTATTTTGTTTGCGAATATTTTACCTCGCAAATAGTAATCAGACCATCAGCACGGTCGATTATAATGTCGATTTGTGCTGCTGGGTCGGACTTTTTGCTACGCCAAGAGTAAAATTCAGTGCTTATGGCATCTAAATGCAGCACCTTTATAATGTGATTTATATGGAACAAGCAAACTCTTTCGTAAGCCAAGCCGTACCAATTGTTTTGCTTTGGCGTGCCTATATGGTTGCGCCAATAGTGAATGTCGGATGGACGGCGACGGCAGAACTGATTGTAGAATAGCGTATAAAAGTCTATAAGCTGGTAAATGCCACCATTCATTTTACTACCGTTGTTGTAAACTCTTATGAAATCGCAGTTTACAAGGTCTTCTAGTTTGTTGCCTAGATAACCATTGTCGGACACTTTCAGCTTTTCGGCAATCTGCCTGCGTGTGAGCCCTTGCTTATTGCTTGACAACAAAGCAATTATATCAATGTAAGCGTTTGGATTGCGGAACAGCGAGCCGAAAAGCCGCTTGTACTCGCCTGCAAGTTCGCCGTTTTCAGAGAAAAACAAAGTGTCAATGTTTTCGGCAACGCTTTTAGTAAAATCGAGCAGTCCCCAATAGTACGGCACTCCCCCCAATACAGTGTATGCCTGAAGCATGGAAAGCCTATCCCATTTGGATTTACAAGCCGCGCAATACTTTTCTACATTGCACAGGTCGAGCGGTCGCAGATGAATTTCGTGGGTAAGGCGGTTGTGAAGACCACCACGATTATTTATCACATTGCGAATCATCCAAGAAGTTGCCGAACCGCAAATCACAAGGAAAATATTGTTAATCCACGATGCTCGGCTATTCCAAAAGTAGTCGAAAGCATGTATGAACCCCGAATTTTGGGTATCCATGCACGGCAGTTCGTCAATAAACACCACGCATCGTTTCTTGTTTTTTGCCTTTTCTTTAAGCAAATCCGCCAAATAAGCGAAAGCATCAAGCCAGTTGCTAGCAGTTTTGCCCTTGTGTCCGTATGCAGTAAGGGCGGTATTGAAAGCCTTCAATTCCTCTTCGTACGAACCGTCGATTATTCCAGTGGCGTAAAAATCGAACTTGTCCTTGAAGAACTTACGCACCATAAAAGTCTTTCCGACCCTGCGTCTTCCGTAAACTGCTATAAACTCAGCCTTTTGACTATCATAATATTTTTGCAGCAGTTCAGTTTCCCGTTCGCGACCTATAAGTTTATCCATAACGAATATTTTTACTCCGCAAAAATAATATTTTTTTTTGTTTCAACTGTGCGAAAACTACTCTAAAAATAGCAACTTTCGCACACTTGAAAGGTGGTATAACTTTTGTAATGTATTGTATATAAGCATATTAAATAATTTTAAAAAAATATCATTAATTTTTTATGGTTTTTTCAGCATCAAATCATATACAAAATACGGCACGCTCGCCAGAAATATATTCTAATTTAATAGTAATTTATTGATTATAAACGCATTGTTAATAATAATATAAAATTTATTTTGCATATTACAAACAAATCTATCGTTCTCAACTGTGCGAAAACTATGCTAAAAACAGCAACTTTCGCACACTTGAAAAGCACTCTATTTTACATAAATAATTATATCACATAATTTTATAAAATTTTTGATTTGAAAAATCATATTGTATTTTAATATGATTTTTAATAATAATATTCACTATTGGACAAAAAACAGCAACGGATAGTGCCAGCTATCATTAATCATAATTTTATTGTTTACTTTTTTCAAAAGAGAATTTCAATTATTTTGTGGGAATATTATGAAATTGTTAGAAGGAAAAATCCAAATATCGAAAATATTGTATTTTTGCGAAACTAAGGAAAGTTCATTATCACCCAATGACCGCCCAAGAATATACCGACATCCTTTCCGAACGCATTAGCGACTGCATTGCACACGGATACGACTACGCACCGATTATCGAGCGTGGCAAGGACGATTATATCAGCGCGAAAATCACCGAAATGATTTACCACTCCATTTGGAAACGCAAGGACATAAGCATCACGCAACTAATTGAGCATCTTGTCGAATTGGGCGTTACGCAAGACAACATTGTGGAAGATGGCAAGCAGATTGTTGTGAAAATGTCGAATGTGGACTTTTCAATTCGCAAGTCGGAAGCGTATCGATTGGGCGTAAAAATCGGCTTTTATGTCGGAGGAAACCTTTTCGATGTTACCCGTAACGAGGAAAATGCTATTGCACGCATGTTCTTCGAAATAAACGACTTGTATCCGCAGTGGGAACAGGAATGGAACGAAATATTCATAGAGGTTAGCAAATTGACAAAAAACATCGACATTTCCATTCTCTCGATTGGCGCTATTGTGCGCAACAAACTGAAAGGTAGCGGTTTTCCATTCGTTTTGGAACATTTTGCCACCGAATCAAAGCTTTCTCTACTCGTGGAAAACAACCGTCAGATTACACTCACAATCCCGCACGACAATATAGCCGCGACCATTGCCTCGCTTCCCGAAACAATACAACGCACTACCGAACTTTTTCGGCAAATTCCAGACGGCATCAGCATTTCCACCAATACCCACGACGACTGGGAAACATTATGAGAACAAATGTGATCATATTGTTTTTTATGCTGATTGTTTTCACGACAACATCGTTTGCACAAACCGATGACAGAAGCCGTCGCAACATAAAAGGCAATGTCGAGTCATACACAGAAAGCAACTACAAAATAAACTATACGTCAGATGGTTACACAAAAGGCGAATGTTTGCGCAATACCACTGTTTACTTCGACAGCGATGGCAATATAGCCACTGCTCCGACCAACGACTTTACTTTTGCTTACAGCACCAACGCAAGCCATCAGACGACAACTTTTGTTTATCAGCCAACAGGCAGAATTACAATCAACGACCGCAAGCACACCTTCACAATCGACCGTGCCGATGCAAGATTCGTATGCACATACAAGGAAAGCATTCATCGACCCACCTCGGCAAAATACTATCCATGTCGTGGGTGCCGCAGGCAGGAAGGTCGCACCGCAATTTTCAAATACGACAAGCAGGGCAATGTGGTGAAAGTCACAAGCTACATTTCGCAAATCGAAGTCAACGGCGAATACATTTCAAGCACTCGCGATGCATCCTACAATCCATCCTCAAACTATATGCTCCGTTACGAATACGAGTACGACCCATACGGCAACTGGATTGTAAAGAAATGCTTTGACCAGTCGGGAATGATGACGGAATGGAAGGAGAGGGAATACAAGTATGTGGGTAATTGATAATGGAAAATTGACAATTGACAATTGACAATAATTGGCAATTATTTTTCCGTTTTTGCTTTTGCCTTTACAACAAACCTGTCGAATGCTGCAAGAAGTCCGGGAAGAACGAAAATAATCAGCAATACGGCAGCGAATGCGCCTGCAGCTATGCATTGCAGTATCATTATAGTGGTCGGATCATCGAGCATGAGCGACATCGCAAGCGGAGCAAGCGTCATTATCATTCCAGATGTGAAAATGGTGTGTGTGGACGACATATACGCCTTGCGGATTGAATTTATCTTGCTCATCGATGCGCGGGCTTCGCGGTAGTTGTTTGTGAAAAGTATGCCATAGTCGATTGTCGCACCCATAAGTATGCTCTGCATTATGAGGTATGCCAAGTAAAGCAAGTTGCCGTTGATTCCGCTCACGGTCACATTGATATACACGGCCGACATTACCGTCATTACAAGTATGGCTGGTACTGCTATTGAACGGAAGGTAATTGCCACAATGAGGAAAATCGACAATATGGTTATTAGCGTAACAAGAAGCATTTCGCTGCCGAACTGGTTGCGCATTTCGTTCATCATTACCGACTCTCCTATAAGGTAATGAGTTCCATTAAGTTTTGTGTTGCATTTTGCGGTAAGATTTTCAACAAAGTCGCTGGTTTCATCAGATTCTTTTGGCAAATTGGAGAATATTATTGCCTGTGAGAAATTATTACCACGCAATTTGCTGAGATTGTCATCTATCATGGAATTTATATTGTCCATTCCAGACTTCATTTCTTCATTTATAATTGATTCAAAGCGTGGATTTTCAATTATTGAATCGTTTAGCGTTCCGATAATTTCTTCTGCCGACATTTTTACGCTGTCGTCATCGAAATGGGTAATGCCGTTGTATAAGTAGGCAAGTTCTATGTCACTCATTTGCGTTTCTGCGCCAAGGGAATCGAGCAATGCGAGCATTTCTGAGCCATCAAAAAGCCTTCCTTCTGTGGCGATAGCCATTATTTTTTCTGCCTTGTTGAGTTTTTCAATGTTCTCCTTGTCAATTTTTGGCATCGCAAAGGTAAACTCTGGCTCTTCTTGCGTCTCGACAACATCTGGTATTGTTTCCGTTGAATTCTCCTCAAATTCGTCAAAAGTCTCTTCAACAGAGCTGTCATCTTTATTGGACTGAAGTGCCGCTAACATAACATTTTCCTTGTGCTTAAGCCATTGGCGGCTTTCTGCATCAATCTGTGATGCGAACATTTTCCTATTTGAGAGGTCGCTGTTGATGAAATGTATAAAGTCGAACAGCGACATGGTTTTTGTTTTTTGTCCTTTGCTTCGTCCGTAGAGGTTGAATATTATCGATGCGCTTTTTTCCTTCATTCCTATGAACTCGGCAATTTCGGCTGCGGAATGCTGGCTCATGAAAATTGTCGAATCCTTGTAAATCAAGTCTTCATCGTCAGGAATGTCAGTGTTTTCGTCAAAAACTATATTTTCAGTTGTATCTATGGAATCGTTTTCTGCGGTAATATTGGTTTGTTTTTCAATGTGTTGAGGTTCTGGAGTTTTGACTTTCGTATGTCTTGGAATCATACTTGTGTATAGTAGTTCTTTGGATGATTTGATAATTTCGCGAATGCTTGTCTTTTGGTTGTCGGGGCAGATGAGCGAGATTAAATCCTTGTCAATACCAATAATATCTGAAATTTCCTCGGAGGTCAACTTGCTGTTTATTAGGCATGTGTCTGTAAGAGAGACAAGGATGTTAAGGTATTGAAATTCGCTGGAGTCCTGTTGTGTTCCCAAATTTGCCGAGAGTGTGCTGTCGTTGCTGAATTCCGCGGCAAGCGAGGCGAAGTCATGAAGGCTCATCCGTTCTTCGCTTGGATTCTTTGTGCCAATGTAGTATATCGCATCAATAATCGTATTTATGTCAAAGTCTGCCATGTCGTAGTCATTCGCACCTGCCATTGACGAGAAATCGCTTACCATACCTTTAATATCGGATGCAGTATGTTGCTTTTGCATTAATGACGGATATGAAATGAAGGACTTGACATTTTGATTTGTAGCCAAGCTGTCAGCTAGCTCTATCATTCTTGCCGAGTCGGAATTTTCGTACAATAGCACGATAATGTTTTTCTGCGGGAAGTACTTTGCAATCTCAGATTTTTGTTCTGGCGAAAATGAAATATCGGTCTTTTTGTGCAGGTAGTACGAGCCTGCAAATATTGCAACGAAAACTATTGCAAGAGGAATGCGGAATTTCATGCTGAAACCTGCGAGGCGGTCTGTTCTGAATTTCAAAACCTTTTTGGTCGATTTTGTGATGGCATTATCCAATGCCAATATTACTGATGGCAATACGGTGAAAATAGACACGAGGCTGCAAAGAACACCTTTTGCCAGAACTATACCCATGTCGGCACCGATTTTCAGTTTCATGAAAACAAGCGCCATAAGTCCGACTATGGTGGTAAAGGCACTGCTGACAATCGATGAGGATGCCTTTTTGAGGGCATTGGTCATTGCTGCGAATTTGTCGCTATTTCCAGACTGTTTTTCCTGCCTGTAGCGGTTCATCAGAATTATGGAATAGTCGATGGAAAGGACAAGCTGTAGAATCGATGCAATCGAGTTTGTGGTTGCCGACACGCTTTCGAGCAGGGCGTTTGTTCCCATGTTGATTGCGACGGCTACGCCAATGGCGGTGAGGAATATCGGTGGTTCGAGCCACGACTCGCACATGATTACAAGTACGGCAAGAAGCAAAGCAAAGGCTATCAGCATTACTCCAATAGGAGCCGTTGTATCCTTTTCGCTTGTCTCAACAACAACTCGGTCTCCGTATTTGTCCGAAATCTCATGTGCTATTTCGTACTGGCTGCGCTGACTGCTGCATAAAAGTTCGTACAGAACCTTTTCTCCGTGGTTGTAGTCTTCGCTGCCGTCCTGATACAAAATATTGGAAACCCCATCAATGTTTGAAAGGTCATCTTTGGTTGCTGTCCGTAGGCTGTCGGGAAGCGATGTAAACATCACCCTGACTATGCCTGCGCCAACGCCGTCTTCGCCAAATTCGTCAGTCATCTGGTCAATGCCTTGCTTCATCTGCGAGTCATCGGGCAGATAGCGTGTCATGTCGGAATTTATGTTGGTATGCGGAATCATAAATACGCTGGCAAGAGCAATAGCAACCGCTGCGACAAGAAACCAAAGTCGTTTCCTTACAATAAATTCAGACAAGTTGATTTTAGCCATTCACACTTTCTCCTTCTACATCAATACTCTGCAGTACGCTTTTGGCGTACTATGCATTCTCTCCTGCGTAATTTTCAATATGTAATGTTGGCACATGGCCATAATATGTCAATTTCGGGGTGCAAAATTACACCAAGTCGTTTTCTTGCTTGTTTCTTATTGTTCGTTATCAATGTTCTATTTTTCGCTTTTGTGTTGCTTATAGACGAAAATTATTTACCTTTGTGAAAAATTGGCAACCAACATGCAAGCACCTATTGACCAAATTCTCTTGAGGTTTTTTTACCGAGCTAACGAGAGCATGTCGTATGGCGAGTCCATATTCATTGGCGACAATCTTGAGAACGACTATAATATGCTCGATTTTGCGAATTCATATTCGCTTCCCTTTTCTTTTCCGCTGAAACTGGCTTTTACATCTGCATTATTATGCAAAGAAGGTAGCGTGAGAACAATTATAAATAGCAATGAATTTCTTGTGGGGCGCAACGATGTGCTGGTGGTGCAGGCCGGTTCGATAGTGGAAATGATTTCGAGCAGCGCCGACATGCGTGTCATTGGTATGGCTTTCGAAGACAGCGGCAGGGAGGACAATTTGGGAGCCTCTGCAATCAATGTAGGTTCGTACATAATGCACCGTTCGGTTCCATTGCTCATTCATCTTGACGATGCCGAAATGCGGATGCAAATTGAACTGTACAAGAGCATACACAATTTTTATATGTCAACCGACCCGGCATACAGGGGCGATATTGTAAAAGGTTATCTGCAGGTGGCAACTGGTGCTTTCCTTAGCGTCATGAAAAAGAACTCACTAGGCAACGAAATTGGTTCTGACAACAGACGCGAGCATGAACTATACATTCAGTTCATGGATGACCTTCAGCTTTTTGCTGGCAAGGAACGAACTGTATCGTTTTATGCCGATAGATGTTGTGTTTCGCCAAAGTATTTCTCAAAAATGATTCATCAGGCATCAGGCAAGACACCGTTACAACTCATACGCGAAAGGGTGATCATCGAAGCAAAAGTACTGTTGAATTCAACCGACATGAGCATACAGCAGATAGCCGATGCTTTGAATTTCCCAAACGATTCGTTTTTCTGCCGTTATTTCAGACAGGAGGTACAGATGACGCCTATGCGATATAGGGAAGAATATGCAACAATCAGGTAAATGGTTTCTGGTTTCAAAGTTTATGGTTGTTTATGGGTTTAAAATGGTTTATAAGTTAATTGTTTGAAATTCTAATATTAGAACCAATCTATTATAACTTGAACCATAGAAACCTAGAAATGGCGAAGCCATTGAACCATAGAAACAAAAAAGCGGAATCAGATGCTGCCCTTCGACATGCTCAGGGAGCAGTTCAGTATGACATTCCGCTTTTTAAGAAATAGCGAAGAAACCTAGAAACTGTCAAACGCCGTAGGCATTGAAACAGCGAAGCGAGAAACGGGCGTCAGCCCACAGAAACGGGTACCCTCAGACCCTGAAACAAGTTCAGGGTGACATTAGAGGAGGCCAAGAAACTTAGAAACAGCGAAGCGCAGAAACGGCGCCAGCCATTCAAACCCAGAAACAGCGAAGCGTATAAACGGGCGTCAGCCCATCAAACGGCGCAGCCATTTTCTTTCGTTGTTCATAATTTATGAATAAAAGTCTGCAGCCGACACTATTCCTTATCAAATTATTGGTAACTTTGCATTGTAAAAATTGGTTTAATTTTTGCATGTGAATGTTGAATTTTTTAACGCACATTAAGATGAAACACATAAGGTTAATATTCACTGCGTTGGCTATGCTGATAACAACGCTGGCATTTTCGGCAATACCACCGAAGGTTTTTGATGCAATGAAAGTCGGTAATTCAACCGAACTGTCGAAGTATTTTAATAACTCGGTCGAAGTGGCAATTCTTGAAACTGAGGCAGTTTATAGTCGCCAGCAAGCTGAACAAGTGGTAAAGAATTTCTTCGACAAAAATTCTCCGAAGAATTTCACATTGTTGCATCAGGGCGGAAAAAGCGAAGCTCAATATGCAATCGGAACTCTCGAAATAACAAACGGCAAGAAATTCCGAGTTTACTTCCTTGTGAAGGAACAGTCGGGAACTCCGTTAATTCACCAACTTAGAATAGAGGAAGAACAATGATTCCGGAAAAATATTTAACCTCGCTCATCGCAAGGGCTTTTGAGGAGGATTTGGGCGATGGCGACCATTCCACGCTTTCGTGCATCGACAAGTCGGAACAGGGAAAGGCAAAGTTGCTCGTCAAGCAGGACGGCATAATTGCAGGCGTTGAGGTTGCAAAAGCCGTTTGCAACTACTTGTCAAAAGACTTGAAACTTGACATCTTCATACAGGATGGCACTCCGATTAAAAAGGGCGACATCGTATTTGAACTCAGCGGTCCGCAGCACGACATTCTCCGTGCCGAACGCACAATCCTCAACTTCATGCAACGCATGAGCGGAATCGCTACGGTTACAGCCGAATATGTCAAGGAGTTGAAAGGTCTGCATACCAAGGTTCTTGATACCCGCAAGACCACTCCGGGGCTTCGTCTAATTGAGAAGGAAGCTGTGAAAATTGGCGGCGGAACCAACCATCGTATCGGTTTGTACGACATGATTATGCTCAAGGATAACCATATCGACTATGCCGGTGGAATAGAAAAGGCAGTTGCCAAGGCTCGCAAATACTTGAAAGATACTGGTCGCAACCTGAAAATCGAAGTCGAAACCCGTAATCTTGACGATGTGCGCGAGGTATTGCGCATTGGTGGCGTTGACCGCATTATGCTTGACAACTTCGATATACCAACCACACGCGAAGCTGTGAAAATTATCGATGGAAAGGTCGAAACCGAATCGAGTGGAGGAATAACTCTCAGCAACATAAGACAATATGCCGAATGTGGTGTCGATTTCGTGTCGATAGGCGCACTTACTCACCAGATTAAAAGTCTGGACCTCAGTCTCAAGGCTGTAAAATAAAATGAAAAAGTTGAATTTTCGCGCCCTGCTATTCGGTTTTCTCGAAAGGCTCGATGCCATGATAAAAATCATTGGCGACAAGATTGTCATACCGGGCTTCGGCGGATTCTCCTTGTACTACATAGGTAACTTTTTTGTGAACGGACTTTCTAAAGGCTCTTTTACCATTAGGGCTAAAAGTGTGACTTACAGTCTGTTTTCTGCGATTTTCCCTTTGCTGATTTTCGGATTCAGTTTGATTCCATTTGTCCCGATTCCTGGTTTTCAGGATACGCTGATGGGAGTAATAACCGAAATGATGCCACCAGCAATCTACGAGGTATTCTTCGATACCATATCCGACACAATACTCAATCCTAGCGGCACATTGCTGTCGTTCGGTATCATAACATCGCTGTTCTTCGCTTCTAACGGCATACTGGCTATCATAGAGGCTTTTAACGCATCGTTCCATCATGTAGATAGACGAAATCTTATCAGCAAGAGATTGATTTCCATAGCAATGGTCCTGATTTTATGCACACTGATAGTTGCTGCAATGACGGTGATAATAGGCGGTTCAAAATACATTGACCATTTGGTAACCCACCACACGAAAATAGCCGATAGTACATTCTGGTATGTATGTTTGCACATTGCCAAGTGGTTGATAATCGTATTGCTATATTTTATGGCAATATCGTTCCTCTATTACCTTGCCCCATCGAAGAAAAGTCGCTACAAGTTCATATCGCCAGGTGCAATTCTGGCAACAATAGTACAGATTCTCTGCTCATCGGGATTCTCGTTTTACCTAAATAACTTCGCCAACTACAACAAGATATATGGTTCGCTTGGTACTATAATCATAGTGCTGATGCTTTTATACCTCACATCAATTTCGTTGATTCTCGGATTTGAACTGAATCTCAGTATAATATCAGGTAAAAAAAGTGATGCAGAAGAAAAGCAGATTGAGAAGGAAAGGTTCGAAATGTGGAAACGAAATCATGTGTTTTCTAATAAGTTTATAAGGGAGTAAACTTTGTTTGTGATGTAATTGCCAATAGGGTATATTGGTTTGATAATTAGTATTTTAACATAAAAATAAATCTTGTTGATTATTTGTTTTCTTGCTTTTGACAAAAAAGTGTACCTTTGCACCTTATTTTTGAAAAAGGATTTGATTTGAAAGATACGATAATAAAATACTTCAACCGCAAAAGGAATATAGCCGCTTTCTTGGTTTTTGTTTATGCTTTTGCTATTGGATTTATCTTCCTTGTGAATCCATTTAATGTAAAGTCATGGTCAGACTGGAAGGATACAGATGACTATGTTATGACTGTTTTGTCTGTTGTAGGAATCGGTTTCTTCGTTTTGCTTGCAAGCCGTTCGTTGATGTATATTCTCAGAAACAAGGTGGTCTTGAAATTCAAGGGTTTCTTGATTTGGGTTGCATGTGAACTTGCTGTATTGTCGGCATTCTACACATACTTCACGCACGAATACGACCCTAAGTATATAGGACAGGGATATTTCGACATTTTCCCGAGAATTTTCATGTATGTGGCACTGTTGCTTTTGGTCCCATATATCATTTCGTGGATGTATGTTGCACTGAAAGTAAAGCGTGATGTTGAGGATGATGCTGTTGTGCCGTCGAAAGCGACAGAAGTTGATGACAACAAGTCTGATATGTCGAAGTCGATTTCCGAAACCGAATTGCTTTTGAAGGAACAGCCGGAAACCAAACATAATATTGTAAACTTCAGCGATGACAAGGGGCAGTTGAAGCTTTCGGTTGATATTGACAACTTGCTATATATTGAATCGGCAGACAACTATGTCAACATATACTATTCCAACAAGGGAAAGTTTTCGCGTTTTATGCTCAGGTCGACTCTGAAATCCATAGAAGACACATTTTCGGAATGTGACCTCGTGCGTTGCCATCGTTCGTATGTCGTTAACTTTAATAAGGTTAAGGTGCTGCGAAAGGAAAAGATGGGCTTGTTTATTGACCTCGATTTTGCCAATTCGCCCGAAATACCAGTTTCGAAGACATACGCCGAATCTGTGATAGGACATTTTTCAAAACATTCGCTATTGTAATGAATGTAAACGGAATACATTATAGGGCTATTTGGTTGGAGGATTCAACCGTATGCATGATTGAGCAGAATCTGTTACCATTTGATTTTAAGATTTTCAGAGCAGAAACATTGGACGATACTTGTATGGCTATCAAGACAATGATAACCCGAGGCGCAGGTTCGATCGGTGCCGCAGCCGCTTACGGAATGTATCAAGCAATTTGTGCATCCGATGATGTCAATTTGCTTGAAAATCTTATCGTTGCGAAGAAAAAGATTGATTCTACACGACCAACAGCAGTAAATCTCTTTTATGCAACCGACAGGGTGTTGAAGGCTGCAAAAGTTTCGCGGGAATTTGCCATTAGCGAGGCATTTGCTGTTGCCGATGAGTGTGCCGAGGCTGGTCGTATGATTGGCGAATATGGTAATACGCTGATTAAGGATGGCTATGGTATTGAGACTCATTGCAATGCAGGCTGGTTGGCACTTGTGGATTATGGAAGCGCATTGGCTCCGATTTATGCGGCGCAGTCGGCTGGCAAAAAGATTTTCGTATATGCCGATGAAACTCGTCCTCGCAATCAGGGAGCAAGGTTGACAGCGTGGGAATTGGCATCGGCTGGTATCGACCATGCAATTATTCCCGACAATGCCGGTGCGCACTATATGTCTCTTGGTAAGATAAACATGGTAATTGTTGGTGCTGATCGAATCGCAGCCAATGGAGATACAGCCAATAAGATTGGGACAATGGAAAAAGCAATCGCAGCAAAATATTATGGCATACCATTTTATGTTGCAGCACCATTGTCAACAATCGACCTCGGAACGTCAGATGGAAAGCACATAAACATTGAGGAGCGCGATGAGGACGAAGTCCTGAAATATTCGGGATTGTCGGCATCGGGCAGAGTGGAGGAGTTCCGAATGGCAAATCCAACATCCCATGCCATGAATCCAGCCTTCGATGTTACACCAGCTGAACTGATTACTGGAATAATAACCGAAAAGGGCATTGTAAAACCTAATGAACTGAAAAAACTTTTCTGATGTTTGAGCTAGAACGAATAAGGGTAGCGGAGACCATGCGCCGTCTGTACGACAGGCGTTTGACAACAGTTAGCGGAGGAAATGTAAGTTTGCGAGATGCTGATGGTTATGTTTTCATAACGGCTAGCCAGAGCGATAAGTCGTGCATCGATATGCGCAAGGTTATCATTTTGTCGCCCCAAGGCGAAAACCTTACGCCAAACCTCAAGCCAAGCATGGAGACGCAGATGCATCTTAATATTTATAAGTGTCGTCCCGATGTGTTTGCAATAGTGCATTCGCATCCTGTTTATGCATCAACTTTTGCGGTTGCTGGTGAGACTATCGATTCTGCCATTACTGGTGAAGCACGCTATATGCTTGGCAATGTAGGACTTGTAGATTATCATCTTATGGGTTCTGTCGAATTGGCCGATGCATGTGCAAAGGTTATGTTTGCAAGCAATGCGGCAATTATGGCAAAGCATGGTGCAATAACTGTCGGCAAAACTCTATTTGAGGCTTTCGACAGAATGGAAGTGCTTGAAAATACTGCACAAATTAATTACAATTTGCGCACTATGGGTTGTAAAACTCGACTTTCAGATGAGGAAATAAGTGAAATTGACAATTTTGGGAAACATTGAAAAATAGTAGATTATGAAAAAAATATTTTTCTTTTTGGTAATGGCAGTAGTCGCATTTTCGTTGGCATCTTGCGAAGCCGATGAGGAAACATACGATACTTTCATAGGTGACTGGCATCTTGTTAAGATTAATGCAGGCGGAGATTTTCGCAAGCCTATTCCTGGTGGTGACACATGCTTCAATTTGCACTTTTTAAAGAACAATTCTTTAATAGGCGAATCGGTTACAACTCCATTTTCAGCGATTTACACCATCAAGAAAAAGAACAAGATGACATGGTCTGGGTTTACATATTTGCCTGCTGCAGAGGATAGTACCGATAACATTGTCTTCATTAACAATATGCTGAAGGTAAATTCCTACGAAATGCATTCTGACACCTTGAAGTTCATTTACGACAAGAAAACATATCTGGTGTTCACTAGGAAATAGGAGTGTTTCAAAGTTTCTGAGTCTTGATTGTTGAGACGCAAGGCCTTGCGTCTTAATATGTATGATAAAACTGTAGGCTCGCAATGCATTGCGAGCCTACAATTTTAATTGTTTCCGTCCAGCATTATAAACGCTGCCCAGTATCTTGGATTTTCAAAGCCTGCTGTTGTTTTTACCTTGTTTTGTGCAGCGAGGAAGGCTTCGCGTTTGGTCATTCCTTGGGTGAGGTTTGAGTAAAATTCGGTCATCATCAGCAAGGTGGCATTGTCATCCACAGGCCAGAGGCTCATGATAATGGTACGAACACCAGCCTTCTTAAAACCTCTTTGCAAGCCGAATACGCCTTCGCCAGTGATTTCACCCAAAGCAGTCTGACATGCTGAAAGTACAACAAGGTCAGTCTTGCGTAAGTCCATAAAGCTAATCTCCTTGGCGGTAAGAATGCCATCTTCGATGCCATCTGGGATAGGTTGGTTCTGCCATGCTAAGTTTGCACCCGACAGCAAAAGTCCTGATTGGATTAACGACTGGTCTCCAGAAAGCTTTTCGTCAGTAGGCAGGAAAAAGCCATGTGTGGCGATGTGCAGTGCGGAAATATTACTTCCCGACAATGCCTTGAACGATTCCTCGTTTGCCTGCGAGCCTTCGTATAGGGTGGTGGAAATATTATTGCCTTTCATTTTTCCGGCAATATCCTCGACCTCAGTCTTTGTTCCGGGCAGATAGTTTAGGCTTCCGCGTTCTTCGTCCTTGTTGAAATCGGCAAACGAGCTGTATGATGCACTGCGTGTAGCATAGCGGGCACTTTCACGCTTCATTGTGGTAGTGTCGCTGTCGTAGTATACTCCACCGTAAAGAACAGAGTTTTTCATAGGTTTTGGCATATAGTCCATTGCAAGGAATCGGGTAGAGGACACGCGATAAATTTCATATTTGTCGGATATAAGCTTACCCTCTCCAATAGGTGCATATTCGATTGCAATCTGATGTAATGTTCCTGAGGGTGCAAAATAGATACGCGGATTCTCGGGGAAATATTTTTCCAGTGGTTTCCAAAGCATATTGTAAAGTCCTGTGGATTCGTATATTCCCTGTCGTTTCGCTGCGACTGTGGTTGCACCACGGTTTTCGTCATCGGTTTTTGTTTCTGTTTTTACTGGTGCTACGCCTCGCTGTAACTTTTGCAGGTCGTACTGATTAAAAAGCGGAACGCACGCTGGAGCTTCCATACTCTTTGTAAGCACAAGTGCAACGAATTTTGTTGTGTCGTTTTCTGTAAAATTAGAAAATTCTATTGCTACATCATTTGGTTTAAGTGAATTCTGCACGTCTTTCCAGTCTATCTTTATGAAATTGGTAATGTCTCCAAAATCCTTGCACTTTTCTACAATGCTCCTTTCCATCTTGTAGATTTCTTTTTCCATGGAATCGCAGTTATATACTCGCTCAGCGATAGGTCTTTCAAGTTCCTTGTTCAATTGCAGGTGCATTGCCCTCATTTCCTCGTATTCTGAAACTAGGGCAGAGTTTCCGCTTTCCATTATGACATTGGTCATACTTATTTCTGATGCTAGAAGTAAACCCTTTGTAATTAGTTCAACATCGTATGAAGTTCTTGTTGCCAAAGTATCATCTGGCGAATAGTACACAAGCATTGGGGTAGCCTCGAAATATTTGTTGTTTGCGTTCCAATATGTTTCGCGCTCGTGGGATGTCATAAATGAGAAGTTATTAATAAGAGATCTTTTGTGTATGTCAAATGCTCGTTTATTCGTTTTGGCGGCATTCGCATAATCTTTTGTTTTTAAATATATGGAACTTATACTATTCAGAGGTGTTGCATATTCATGATGATTCTCCCCAAGTACTTTTTTTCGAATTTCCAATGCTTGAGTATGATATTTCAAAGCATTTTGATAGTCGCCCATATTTGAATAAACGGATCCGATATTTTGCATCAATTTAGCATAATCAGGGAGTTCCTCACCTGCTATTTTTTTCATAATATTCGATGCTTGCGTAAAGTATTTCAAAGCATTTTGATAATCGCCCATATCACAATAAACAGTACCAATATTATTTAACGAAAGCACTTTGTCAGAATCTAGTACCCTGGTTTCCAATGCTTGCGTATGATATTTTAAGGCATTTTGATAGTCGCCCATGTTAGAATAAACAACACCAATATTGTTCAACGACATTACATAATTAGGGTGATTCTCGTCCAATACTTTTTTACGAATTTCCAAAGCTTGCATTTGGTATTTCAAAGCATTCTCATAGTCGCCCATATTACAATAAACAATACCAATATCATTTAGCGATGATGCATAATCAGGGTGTTCCTCGCCAAGTACTTTCTTATTGATTTCCATTGACTGTATACTATATTTCAAAGCATTTTGATAATCACCCAAATTATCATAAACGCATCCAATAACATCAAGTGAAAATGCATAATTAGAGTTTTCTTCTCCTGTTACTTTTCTACGAATTTCCAATGCTTGTGTAACATATTTCAAGGCGTTCTGATAGTCGCCCATAGCATAATAAGTAATACCGATATTGTTCAATAATGTTGCATAAACAGGGTGTTCGTTGCCTATTATCTTTTTGACAATTTCCATTCCTTGTATTTTGTATTTCAATGCATTCTTGTAGTCGCGCATTGCATCATAAGCAATACCAATAGTATTCAACGATTCAGCATAATCAGGGTGTTCGTCGCCTAGTACTTTTTTGCGAATCGCCATAGCTTGCTTAATATACTTCAAAGCATTTTGATAGTCGCCCATGTTACCATATGCAATACCTACAATGTTCAACGATTCAGCATAATCGGGGTGTTCCTCGCCAAGTACTTTCTTACGAATTTCCAAGACTTGCATTTTATATTTCAAAGCATTTTGATAGTCAAACATACAATCGTAAACATAAGCAATATGACTCAACGTTTTTATATATTCAGGGTGTTCTTCGCCCAGTGCTTCTTTGCGGATTTCCATAGCCTTCGTGTAGTATTTCAAAGCATTCTGATAGTCGCCCATAGCACTATAAATATAACCGATGGCAGTAAACGATATTGCATAATCAAGGTGCGGTCCTTCGCCTAATATTTTTTTCTTATTTTCAAATGCTTGCATATAGTAATTCAAAGCATTTTGATAATCACCCATATTTTCATAAGAAACGCCTATGCTGTTCAGGCATTTTGCATATCTAAGATCATTTTCTTCGATAACAGCAATAACCCTATTGAAATATTCAATAGCTGTCATGTAATCTTCAGTAGAGTAATGTACCCAAGCAATATTGAATAAAGATGTGGCATAATAATTATTGTTCCCATCGTTAATATTCTTTGTGATTTCCGCAGCTTGGTTGTATAGATTCAAGGCTTCGGGGTATTTTTTTTCGTTATAGAATTTGTCGCCCTGTTCGTTTAGGGTATTTGCCTTTCCATAAATGGCGTCAACATCTGTCTGTGCAAAAGAAATGTTGCACAGGAGAGCAAGGAAAAATATGAGGAATATTCTTTTCATGATATTTTTTTTTCTGGGTTTCTAAGTTTATAGTGGTTTGATATTGTTTGATATTGTTTATGGTAGTTTGATGTTGTTTGATATTGTTTCAGGTTGTTTCAACTTTAACTTCGTTGAGGGCTTCGCCGTTCAACTTTCAATTTTCATCTTTAATTGTTTCCGTCCAGCATTATAAATGCTGCCCAGTACCTCGGATTTCCGAATCCTTCGGTAGTCTTAACCTTGTTCTGTGCAGCAAGGAAGGCTTCGCGTTTGGTCATTCCTTGGGTGAGGTTTGAGTAAAATTCGGTCATCATAAGCAAGGTAGCGTTGTCGTCCACTGGCCAGAGACTCATGATAATGGTGCGGACACCTGCTTTTTTGAAGCCACGTTGCAACCCGAATACGCCTTCGTCTGTGATTTCACCAAGTGCGGTCTGACATGCGGAAAGCACAACAAGGTCTGTTTTCCGCAAGTCCATAAAACTTATTTCCTTGGCTGTCAAGATGCCATCCTCGATGCCTTCGGGAAGCGGTAGATTCTGCCATGCATAGTTTGCTCCCGACAGCAATAGTCCCGACTGAATTAGGGACATGTCTCCCGATAACTTTTTTTCGGTAGGAAGGAAGAATCCGTGTGTAGCAATGTGCAAAACCGAAATATTGTTACCCGACAATGCCTTGAAAGATTCCTCGTTTGCCTGCGAGCCTTCGTATAGCGTTGTTTTTACCTTCTTGTTAGTTTTTAATGTGCCAACTATGTTTTCAACCTCGGTCTTGGTACCGGGCAAATAGTTGAGACCATCGTGGGCTTCGTCCTTGTTAAGTTCGGCAAACGAATTGTACGAAACGCTTCGAGTCGCATACCTGTTGCTTTCCTGTTTCATAGTGGTTGTATCGCTGTCGTAGTATATGCCTCCATAGAATACCGAGTTTTTCATAGGACCTGGCATATAGTCCATTGCAAGGAATCGGGTAGAGGAGACGCGGTAAATTTCGTATTTGTCCGAAATTGTCTGCTCATGGCTGATGGGTGCATATTCAATTGCAATCTGGTGCAACATTCCCGACGGAGCAAAATAGATACGCGGATTCGCAGGGAAGTATTTTTCCAAAGGCATCCATACCGTCTTGTAAAGCTCTGTAGATTCGTAAACGCCAAGTTTCTTTGCAGAAACTGATTTCGCGCCACGGTCGCTGTCATCGGTTTGAACCTGTGTTTTTGAAGGAGAAGCTCCGCGAAGAATTTTCTGCATTTCATCCTTGTTGAACAGCGGAACAAATACAGGTGCGCTCATATTTCTTGTAAGAACAATAGCGGCGTACCGTGTAACACCCGAATCGGCGACATTTGTAAACTCAATTGCCACATCGTTGGCTTTCAGCGATTTTTGTACTTCTTTCCAGTCGATTTTTATGAAATGAGTTACATCGCCAAAATCCTTGCTCCTTTCCATGACTAGCCTTTCTGCTTTCTTGATTTCATCGGATAGGGAGTCGCAGTTGTAAATGCGTTCTTTCGTTGTCTTTTCCAGTTCACTATTGAGCAGAAGGTGCATACTTTTCAAATTTTCATAGTCGGCAATAAGATTCTTGTTTCCGCTTTCCATTATGATATTTGTCATGCTTATTTCAGAGGCAAGCAAAAGTCCTTTTGTCGTAAGCTCCACATCGTATGAAATCTTCGTGCCAAGGGTATCGGATGTAGCATGGAAAGAGTTGAAAATGCACTGTGAATATATTTTTTTGTTATCATTCCAGTATGTTTCGCGTTCATGGGATGTCATAAACGAAAAGTTCTTGATAAGATTGTCCTTTCGTATTTCGGTTACCTGTTTTTTTGTTTTTATTGCGTTGGAATAGTCTCCCATCATTGAGTATGTGTAGCTTTTGTTATTTATACAATTTGCATAACTTGGATGTTTTTCTCCAATAGTCTTTTTTAATATTTTTGCTGCTGTATTGAAATCTGTCAATGCATTTTGCATATCTCCCATTTGAGCTTTTTCTACGCCGATATTCATTAGGGTATTAGCGTAGCTTGGATTTTCTGAACCAATGGTTTTGCGAGTTATCTCCAGAGATTCCTTATAACATTTAAGGGCTTTTTCGTTTTCGTCCATATCGGAATATAAAGAGGCAAGATTGCTCAGTGTAGATGCATAATCTTCGCTTTCTTCCCCATAATATTTCTTCCTGATTTCTAATGCTCGTTGGAGGTATTTCATAGCATAGTTAAAGTATCCTAAATCATGACATATTTCACCAAGATTGTTAAGCGATATTTCATATTCGTGGTCATTCTCTTTCAATGTAGCCATACGAATCTCTGTTGCTTGCTTTATATATTTGAACGCATTGTTTTTGTCACCCATATCAAGGTACAACGAAGCCATATTGCTTAGCGAGTTTGCGTAGTGCTGGTGATTTTCCCCATATTTCTTTTTTCTCATTTCCATTGCCATGGTGGTATATTTCATTGCGTTTTGGTAGTCTCCCAAATTAATATATACGACACCAAGGCTTGAAATCATATTGATATAATTTACATCGTCTTCTCCATACACTTCTTTGGCACTTTGTTTTTCCAGTAAAAGACATTTCAGGGCGTTCTGGTAGTCCTTCATTCCGTAATATATAGTGCCTACATTAGAAAGTGATATTAGATAGTCGGAACTTTTCTCTCCTTGTGTCTTTTTTCTCAATTCCATCTGCATAATCGAATACTTCAAGGAATTTTTGTAGTCGCCAAATTTATATGATGCAAGACCTGCATACTTTGTCGAGGACAAATAGTCGGGATGAGATTCTCCTTCTGTTCTTAATTCTATATCAACTGCTTGTGCATAGTATTTAAATGCATTGCGATAGTCTTCCATCTTATAGTAGGTATCAGCGACATATTCTAGTGTCGATAAATAGTTAGGATTGTCTTCTCCCAAAGTTTTTTGTTGAAGTTCCAGAGCGGGTAGATAGTATTTCAATGCATTCTGGTAATCGCCCATTTCTGCGTATGTAACGCCAGCATTATTTAAAAACCTTGCATAGTTTGGATGGTTTTCTCCTATAACCTTCTTTTGTATTTCTAGCATCTGAAGATAATATTTGACTGCGTTTTGATAGTCTTTCATACCGAAATAAGCTGCAGCGACATATCCCATTGTGTTTGTATACTCGGGATTATCTTTTTTCATCGTCTTTTTTTGTATTTCCAAAGCCTGCAGGGAGTTTTCCAGCGCTTCTTTATATTTGCCCATATCGTAGTAAACAACTCCGATATTTTTTAGAGATGCTGCATAATCGGGATGGTCTTCTCCTAATAATTCCTTTCGAACTGTCAATGCATAATTGTTGTATTCCACGGATTTCTCATAGTTGTTTGCAAGATATAATACGCATGCAATACCGTTTGCCGCCATTGCATATTGCAAATTGTATCCTCCATCAACTTTTAGAGCCAGTTCGGCTGCTTTTTTGAAGTACGAAAAGGCTTCTTCGTAATCTCCCTGTGCATAGTAATAATTGCCGTAAAGATTTGCAGTATCTGCTTTATTTAAAATGTCGTCATTTTTAGTTTGTGCAAAAGCAATATTGCACAATAATGCGAGTATAGCGACTGATATTATTTTTTTCATATTGTTATGTTTTGTCATTGCTGAAAATAAAAAAAGGCTACCGAAAGGGTAGCCCTTTACATTAGCGTTTGTGTTATTTTACATTGAAGTCGTTCTGCAGGTTTTCGCGACGCGAAGTAGGTTGCTGCTTGCCTTCGCTCATCTTGCTTACGCCGTCGAATATGAAGTTACGCAGTTCCGATACAGAAATTGACTTGTCCTTGTTCTTGTCGGCCTTGTTCTTCTTGAATGCGTCCATCAGGCAGTATGTGAAGATACCATTTTCGATGGATTCGTTTTCCAAAGCGTAACCGCCACCCGATGCTGCCGAGATAACAACTGTTCCTGTTCCTTTCTTAAGGTCGCTGAAGAGCAGACGCATAAGTTCGAACGAGTTGCCGAGACTGTTCTTTGTCTTCTTACGCTTGTTTACTGTTACAGCACCACGGGTGTCGTCTCCGTCCGCCTTGTCGGCAATTTCAACGCCGTCCTGCTTGTCAACTTCACCAGAGTGGCAGGCATCCATCAGGAGCATCTTGTTACGAGCTGGAATTCCATCAAGCAGACCTTCAATGTCTTCGTATTTCAAACCGTTGACCGATGGGTCAAAGAAGTCGATGTTCTGGGTAGCAAAGTACCAGTTCAAATCGTCATCGAGCAAACCGTGACCTGCAATGTGAACATATACATAATCGTCAACTTTCGATTTCATGAGCTTTTCCTTCAAAGCGAGGAAGTTCTGCTTTGTACAGTTGCTGTTGTATAGCGAGTCAACAACAACATGGTCGAAGTTGTCGGCATGTTCGCTGAACAGTTTTACAAATCCGCGACCATCGTTGATGGTGTAGCGCAGGTTGTATTCCGACTGTTCGTAATTAGCAACTGCCAACGAAATGAGGTACAGGGTAGGTTTTTGCTTCTTGTTCTGGTTGTCGTAGTAGATTTCGATTTCTTCCTTGAGCGATTCCATACCTTTTTCGTCCACGCAGGAGAATTGTATTGTATTTCTGCCGCTTGACAGCGGAATTTCCGAATTTACAATGGTCTCCCTCGAATATCTGTCGCTCAGGTCCATGCCGTTGGTGCCGTACAGTGGAACATCGTTCACATAGATATTGAGTCTGTTGAGGTTGTAGTTCTCATCCTTCATCGAAAGCTTCACATCAAGAGTCGGCTTTGTTGTTGAAAGCTGTATTTCGTTGGAGTTCATAATCTTTATTTCGGGCAACTCCATTTCACCGTTGAGCATGCTTTCGGTAAAGCCGAGCTTTTGGATACGCTTCTTGTAGGCAGACTTGTACATTTCTATGATTTCGTTGTCGAAAACATCAAGAGACTTAAGTACGAGGTCGGGGCGGTTGTACTTGATATCAAACTGCTCTGCCGGATAAATCTTTCCTTCGTGATAGTATCCGAGACCTGTGATAGCATCGCCAGTTGCCATGTAGTAGTGTTCGGGGGTTACATAGATAAGCTTTCCACCGTCTACTACATATATGCTGAGGAGTTTCTTTCCCGATTGAATATCGTATATGTTGAGGGAAGCATCCTTTGCTGCAGCGATTAGGAATTGCTGACCTTTCATTACTATGAAGTCGCTGATAAAACCGTACTGACCTTTGTATGTTACATTCTTTCCGTCCTTGCCAAGTCTTTCCACTTCGTAGCCCTTGCACTTGTATACATCGCCGTTAGACGGATCAATCTTTACAAGGTAGTAGTCTTCCATGGTCGGTTCTTCTTTCTGGCGCAGAACCAATGAGTTTTCAAATTTCACGCTTTCGGTCATTGCGCCCATTTCGCATTCAAGTCCTGCACCATAACCAGCGATTGTCGGCTTGTATCTGTATATTTTCCTGTCGGTCTCTCCGATACCGTAGAGGTTGTTAGTAGAGTCGAAGCACATCTGCTTGAAGATGTGTACATTGTTTGGAACGGCAATTCCTGCAGCTACGCCTTTCTTTGCAACGCGCTCTTCTTTGCTTCCTAAAATCTTAAGTCCAGAAATGTTGGCGAATTTCAATACAGGGTCTGCAAGTCCCCATTTTCCTGCCGAGTAGGCAATGTATTTTCCATCGGGACTAACAGCTACCGAATATACATTTTCGTCGTAGATGCTATTCTTTGCATCGTTGCCTTTCATTGCCTGTTCCTGTATTGCCTTGATGTCGAATACCTGCTTTACCTTTCCAGAACTGCTCTGAGCTTTGAATTTCTGCAAAACCTTCTTGTTGTCGAAATCAACAACGGCTGCCGAGTTGTCGCTACCTGCGGTAACTGCTACGCCGCAGTTTGCCGAAACTTGAATATCGGTTACTTGTCCGTCGTGAGAATCGACAGCATCGCATAACAATTTGTCAATCATGAATGTTATTCTGTATGCGTAACCAAGTTCATCGCCAAATACAAATGACTTGCTGTCGGGACTTGATGCCAAAGCCGAAATGTTGAAGCTTCTTGGGATGAGGCGCTTTTCGAGTTTGTAGCTTGGCAGTCGCCAGATACTAACCGAACGGTCAGCCGATGCAATTGCCACCATGTTTCCATCCTTCGAGAAGGTTATGTCGTTGATTGGCAAGCTGTGCAAGTTCTCGAAGTGCTGCAAGTTCATCAGATTGTTGCAGAAGTAGAGCCCACCGTTTTCGTCACCGGCAATGATGTATTTTTTGTCGTTTGATTCGGCAACATAGGTGAACTTTGTGTATGCATTACGGTTGAACAAAGAACCGCCGCTTAATCTTTTCAACTGAGAGTTTCTGATTTTGAAGTTTGGCGACATTTTCTTGGGTGGAACACCATGAGGAGCATCGCTTGTCAGCAGGGTGTTGGGGTCGAAGCAGATTGCATTGTCGGTATTGCTGGCGTACAGTTTGCCGTCTTCTTCGAACTTTATTCCTGTTATCAGCTTTCTGCCCGGGAACTTTGTGCGGTAAAACACTTTACCTGCTACGATGTCATAGATTATTATTTCGTTGTTGTCGTCGGCACTGGCGATGTATCGTCCAGTGTTGTCCCATTCTACGAACATGATGCTACCCGAATGTCCAGACTGTATGACAGGAACGACTTCCTGTGCGCAAATTGTTGAGAATGCGCAAAATATTGATAATATTGAAATTAAAAACAAATTTTTCATAGCTGTTATTTTTTGTATTGTTGTAAAATCTTAGCTTCTGTTATCTTGTTGGTTCTGATAAGGTATGTTATTCCTGCTCCGTATTCCAATTTTATCGACTTGGTTGATGCTGCGCTAGCTACATCCGGAACTATGCCGAAGAGGGAAATCACGAGCGAGTTTCCGATATAGAAGTCGAATCCCATTCTTGGGTCGATGTGGAATCCGAAATTGCTCATTCTTTCTGCGGCTGAGTTGCCATTGAAATTGATGTATCCATCATCTGTAGGAGTCTTTTTGGGGTCGTAATTGATGAGTGTTTCGTTCGACTTGTCGCATATCTCAAGTGGAGCGTAGACTGCATACTTGAAGTTTGCTCCAATGCTGAATGACATGTGTATTGGACCTAGATAGAAGTGCGGTCTGTATAATGCCTGTACAATTGGTGAATAGGAAGTCTGGCTTAATGCTATATCTTCCTTTACAATGCCATCTGGCCCTACTATTTCCTTGTTGGCACCTAAAAATACTTTTGCCGTCCTGTATTCAAGTCCAATGGCAAGTGTGAATCTGTGCCTCTTGATGCCCATGTCGAACGGGAAGTATGCGCTACCTCCGAACACTTTGGAATCTCCAGTCATATTGGCTTGAAATTCTGTGTTGTTGTATATGAACGAGATGTTTTCGGTAGAAGAGTAGGTCTTGCCCAAATATACTTCAAGTCCGAAACCGTTTACCACCTTCTGTGAAAAAGCAAAGGCTGGTATTAACATGATTAACAATAAGATAATTTTTCTCATGAATTATCAGTTTTTAAATTTTGTGCAAAGATACAATTTATTTTGTATATCATTGTGTTATAACAACTTTTTTTATTACATTGTCATTCATCTCTATGAAATCGCGTATTTCTTCCCTAGTAATATCAATTTGCTTTGTCCTCGAAACCATTTTTATTCCTTTTGTGGATGTGTTGCTTTCAAAGAGAGTTATGTACAATTCAGTTTCACCTTGGCAAGTATCGATTAAGTTGGAGAATTGTCTCCTGAACTCTGCATCGATGTAGCTTATGTCAATGTAGAGGTTTATGGATTTTGTCTTAAGGTTCTGTAGCATTCGTATGTTGCGGTAGTAAACCGACAGTTGTGGACCAATGTTATCGGTCTGTTTGTTCGACTGGTATTTGTTTTCCCTTATTTCGACATCCATGATTATGGAATAGCCTTCGCAGAGGTTGCCCTTGTAGTTGCTGTAGTCGTCACGGAACAACGGGAATTTAAGGTCGCCATCGTAGTCGATTAGCGTATATTCTCCGAAAAGATTTCCGTTTTTTGAGGTTCTTTCAACGCTTTTGGTAACATATCCGACTACTGTCATTTTTGTCTTGACCTTCTTTTCTTCAATTATTTTCGAAGCTTTGTCGAGCGGAATGATGTTGGAGTGGTCGATGAAGAACTTGTACTTGTCGAGAGGATGAGCCGACAGGTATATTCCGAGAACAGAGTATTCGTTCTTGAGTTTTGTGGACATATATACCATCTTGTCCATTCGTGGCGGAAGTTTTGGCAGTGCTATCGAGAATGTTGTCGAACCGCCGAATAGTGACATTGTGTTGTCGTTTTTCTGCTGTTGTACCGAGCGTCCGAATCGAATCAGAGTGTCGAGTGTGGATTCGCCCTTTTCGTTGAAAACGGAAGCAATCTGGTCGCGAGATGTCGAATTAGGATTGCTTGGGTTGTCGAAGCTGTCGAATGCTCCACCGAATGCGAGAGCCTCGATGGTCTTTTTGTTTACCGACTGCAGGTTGACTCGCGATACGAAATCGAAGATGTCCTTGTATTGACCGTTAGCTTCGCGTTCGGAGATTATTGCCATCACGGCTCCTTCACCAACGCCTTTTACACCACCAAGACCGAACCTGATGTCGCCGCTCTTGGTTGCCGTAAAGTTGAGGTCACTTTCATTAATGTCTGGTGACAATACCTTTATTTTCATGCTCTTGCATTCGTTCATCAGCTTGGTGACCTCGGTAATGTTGTCCTTGTTGAGCGTGAGGTTGGCAGCCATGAATTCGGCAGGGTAGTGGGCTTTAAGGTACGCGGTTTGGTACGAAACCCATGCGTAGCATGCAGCATGAGACTTATTGAATGCATACGATGCAAAACTTTCCCAGTCGCCCCAAATCTTTTCCAAAATTTTCGGGTCGTGTCCGTTCTTCTTTCCGCCTTCGATGAACTTAGGCTTCATTGCATCAACAATATCTTTCTTCTTCTTACCCATAGCCTTACGTAAAGCATCGCTTTCGCCACGAGTGAAGTCGGCCAGTAATCGTGACAGTAGCATGACTTGCTCTTGGTATACGGTAATTCCGTATGTATCCTTCAGGTATTTCTCCATTATCGGAATGTCGTATGTTATTGGTTCCTTGCCTTGCTTGCGGGCGATAAATTGGGGAATGTATCCGATAGGTCCCGGACGGTATAGGGCGTTCATTGCTATGAGGTCTTCGATAACGGATGGCTGGAGTTCGCGCAAATATTTTTGCATTCCGGGAGATTCAAACTGGAATATAGCAACTGTCTTTCCTGCACAATAAATCTTGTATGTTTCGGGATCATTGATAGGAATGCTATTGATATCGAGGTCTATGCCTTTGGTTTTCTTTATGTTGGAAACAGCTTCCTTCATTATGGAAAGTGTGATAAGTCCGAGGAAGTCCATCTTTATAAGTCCAACGCTCTCAATGACATGTCCATCGTACTGGGTTACAGGCACGCGCCCTTCGGTTTCCTTGTCCTCGATAGTGCTGATTGGTGCGAACTTTGTGAGGTCATCAGCTCCAATAATGAATCCGCAAGCGTGTATTCCGACTTGTCGTATAGTGCCTTCGAGTTCTTCGGCGTATTCTATCATAGATGCCACATTGCGGTCGTCGCCTTCTATTATGCCTTTTATTTCGGGGATGTATTTTATACAGTTTTTCAGATTTACCTTTGGTTCCTTTCCTTTTTCATCCTTTATTTTTTCATCGAACTTGTCAGGAATCAAGGATTTGATTTCGTTTACGCGTTGCAGTGGAACTCCTTGTACGCGACCGACATCGGCTATTGCCGACTTTGGTTTCATAGTTCCGTATGTAATGATGTGAGCGACTTTTTCTTCTCCATATTTTTGTGTAACCCAGTCGAGTACCTTTCCTCGACCTGCGTCATCGAAGTCGACATCAATATCGGGCAGCGATATACGGTCGGGGTTTAGGAAACGCTCGAACAGCAGGTCGTATTTCAGGGGGTCGAGGTCGGTAATCCACAGGCAGTATGCCACTACCGAACCGGCAGCAGAACCACGGCCTGGTCCAACCCATACACCCAATTCTTCCCTTGCACCGCGTATGTAGTCCTGCACTATGAGGAAGTAGCCAGGGAAACCCATAGTCTTCATAATGTGAAGTTCAAACTTGATTCTGTCGATTTGTTCCTGAGTAAGTTCTTCGCCATAGCGTTTGTGGGCACCTTCCCATGTAAGTTTAGCAAGGTAGTCGGCTTCTAGCTTTATGCGGTACAGCTTGTCGTATCCGCCGATTTTCTGGATTTTCTTTTCGGCATCTTCCTGCGACATTACAACATTCCCGTTTTCATCTTGGGTAAATTCGTTGAAAAGATCTTCGTGTGTAAATTTCTGGCGGTATTCTTCCTCTGTGCCAAAGTCTTCGGGAATTGGGAAGGCCGGCATTATAGGACCGGAGTCGATGTCGTAGACTTCAATCTTGTCGGCTATTTCCATTGTGTTTTCCAATGCTTCGGGCAGGTCGGAGAATATGGCTTCCATTTCCTCGGGCGACTTTAGCCATTCCTGCTTGGTGTACGCCATTCCACGGTTGGGGTCGTTAAGTTCTGTCTGAGTGCTGAGGCAGATAAGCCTTTCGTGAGCCTCGCCGTGTTCCTCCTCAACGAAATGTACATCATTAGTCGCTATAATCTTTATGTTGTGCTTGCGAGCAAGTTCGACTAGGACTTTGTTGACCATCTGTTGCTTCTCGAAAGTGTCGCGAGCACCGCCGGGCTTGTCTGTTTTATGTCGCTGGAGTTCAATGTAGTAGTCCTCCCCGAAAACTCGTTTGAACCACAGTATTGATTCTTCGGCTTTGTCGAGTTTGTTTCCTAATATAAGTTGAGGTATTTCACCGCCAAGGCAGGCAGAACTTGCAATTACGCCTTCGTGGTATTGTTCGAGCACATTTTTGTCGATTCGCGGGGTACTGTAATAGCCTTGCGTGAATCCTATTGATGACAATTTGCAAAGGTTCTGGTATCCTTTTTTGTTTTTTGCAAGCAAAATCAGGTGGTAGCCGCTGCTATCGACAATTTTCATCTTTCCGCTTTCGGGCGATGGTTCACGGTAGTCCTTGTCCTTGTCGTAAAGGGTTCGGCGTGCGCAATATGCCTCTATGCCGATTATCGGCTTGAAAATCTGTTGTTTTAGTTCTTCAATTTTTTTTGAAGCATTGGCTTTTTCCTCTTCGGAAGCGTCTTCTTTTGCGAGAATCTTTTCCTGTTCCTTGATTTTATCCTTGGTTTTTCCGTTTACACTTTTGGCTGTATCCATGAGGTCCTTTATTCCGTACATGTTTCCATGGTCGGTAAGGGCTAAGGCGTACATTCCATTCTTCATGGCTTTGCTAATCAAATCGGGAACTTTCGACATTCCGTCGAGTACAGAGTAGTGTGAGTGAACATGTAAGTGCGTGAACCTAACCATTTTGCAAATCTTAAAATACCAGCTACGAAAATAGCGCGTTTGAAGTTAGCGGTGGGTGTTTTTGTAGCTATTTTTTTCAAAAAGTAATTAACAGCGACAATGTGTTTGACAATGAGAAACTTGTAGCTTGAATGTGCAAAAACAGCTTGTTTTGTCGTGTTTTGCAGTCAAGTTGTCTGCTTAATCAGTCTTTCTTTTTGTCGAAGTATTTGTCCTTGTATTTTTCGTAGCGTTCTTCCCATTGTTCGATGCTTTCGCTGTCGAATTTTATCGGACCGATGAGGTTCATCAGGTTTCTAATTTTTGCTGCGCGTGCCGATGCTTTTTTCGGGCTGCGTTTGGGGTCGCGAGGGTTGGGGTAGGCGGCCACAATTTGTGAGGCTTCGGTCTTGGTAAGGTCTTTGGCGCTCTTGTGGAAATATTCTTGTGCGGCGGCTTCGGCACCATATATGCCTGGTCCCATTTCGATGACATTCAGGTACACTTCCATTATGCGTTCCTTCGACCAGAACAATTCGATGAGGAAAGTCTGGTATACTTCCAGTCCTTTGCGTATCCATGAGCGACCTTGCCACAGAAATACATTTTTTGCCGTCTGCTGTGAAATTCCGCTACCGCCTCGATTGCTCTTGCCCGACTTGTGTTCCTCGATGGCAATGTCTATTGCTACTCGGTCGAACCCGTTGTGTCCAAGGAACATATTGTCTTCGCTGGCTACCGATGCATCGACAAGGTATGGCGAAATTTCATCAAGCGATTTCCATTCTTTTTTCAACGGTTCGCCCTCAAATAGGGAACGCGAAATCATCGTGAGTGTAATTGGCGGATTTACCCATCGGTAGAGTATGGTCGTGAGTATGTTCAGTCCCCAAATGCAAAGTAGTGTTATTAATGTGATTTTTAGAATTTTACGAAATATAGATTTGCCGTTTTTCTTCGTTGATGGTTTTGCCGATGAACTTTTCTTTGGACTTGACTTTTTCATGTTCTATTCCTTTACAATTTTTTCACAGTAGCTTTGGTCGCCGGAAATCAATCTGAGGAAATATATTCCCGATTTCAAGTTGCTTGTGTTTACAACGGTAATTCCATCGTTGCACTTGCCTTGCATGATTTCTTTTCCTGTGATGTCGAAAATGCTGTATTTTGTTGATGTTTCACTATTTTGCGAAATGTAGATTTGGTCGTTGAATGGGTTAGGATACACAATTGTTGCGTTTTGCTGGAATGTTTCGGTCGAAAGTGTTTGGGTGGCTTTCCAGTTTTCCGCAAGGCTGTTGTCGGTGTTGATGTCTATGAGTTCGAGGAAACTTCCACGACCGTTTGCTTCTTCTGGCCATGGACGATTATTGCTGTATGTAACTTCGTCGATGAGGTTTCCCCAAGCGTCGTATATGACTAGTCGCTGGGAATGGTTTGAAAGATGCCGTGCATATTGCCCGAATGGTATCTGTGAATAATGGGAGACAAATTGTAGGCTGTCGGAACAGATTATAGCCTTCTGGTTGGGTTGCAGGTATGAATTTATTGGAAATACATAGCTTAGTCCCATTCCGCCAAAATATATTCCGGTAAGGTTTACGCGCTCGTCGCTGTTGTTGGTTATCTCTATGAATTCCAGACTTTCGCTGCTTACAAGCCCTTGTGGTTTGGGATTGTAGTTTATGCGCGAGATTACAAGATTCGGTACATATTCGTCCTCGCATTGTTCGCACGAGCCTATATTGTTGTTCATCCATTCGATGCGTTTTTGTATCCAGTTTTTCAGCGAGTCGATGTTGCTTGCTTGGTGATTTGTAGTTTGCCATCTTTCGCAATCGCGAGGAACTGCTTCTGCTATAATGGATTGGGCTTCGTCGATGAAGGTACAAACGCTTTCGTAGTTTAATGGCCGACCATCGGCGGTTAGTTCGTGCCAGCGTTTCGACAAGTGGCAGCGGTATGTCGGGTTGTCGAAAAGGTCTTTCCAAAACTTTGCGCCTTCATTTGTGTAGTTGTAAAACTGCCAGACATTGTATCGGCTTCTATTGGTCTGTATGTCGTTGCCGAATGTCAGGTTGAAGTCCCATACCGGACCGGCGCGGAGTTTACCTTTTGTATCCTTGTGGAAAAATGTGCTAAGCTGGTAAATGTCAACATTTGACGAGAATTCACCGACAAGCATGAAATCCACAAACGACTGAATATCAATCAGCGATGGAAAGCCGACATCTATAGCATTGTTCTGGTTATGAACGGATTCGGTGAAAATATTGTAATAGTCTTGGATGTATTCTATTTCATTGGGTCTTATATGCTCAATTTTGGGGTAGGTTATCGAATACATTATCGAATCGCAATTGTAGGTGTGATATGGATAGTCGAACCAGGAAGTTATGTTTATGTCTCTGTCGGCCTTTATTATATATCCGCAGACTGCACAGTCTTGGGGATTTCCTGTTTTTTTCTCAATGTCGATTCTGTTCTTGCTGGCTTTCATCTTTTCGGTAAAGAGGTACAGTCCCATGTAGTGGTCGTCGATAACGACTTCGCAGAATCGGCATCTTGGTGCGTAGTTGCCCATCTTTCCCGACAGTCCATACGATATGAAGTCGCGGATGTACGACGGGTCAAATGCAATGTTGTTCAGCACCCAGTCGTTTTCGGGAGGAAGCCCAAGCAGACTGACATTGTTGTTTTCGTTGGCAGCATGTATTGTGTGGATTGCGTATGGCTTTTTGGGCGGGTATTGCGAAGTGTTGCCACGAATTTTTATTTCAATGTCGCCGTTGTAGTTTAATGTTCGTATATCAGATGTGTCTGACAGGAAATTTCTTCTTCCGTCTTCGTGGAAAATAATCTTCATTCTCGACCTGACAGGATTTTCATTGTCAATGGTATTGCCACAGGTGTTTATGACGATTATCGGCAGGTTGCTGTCGGAAAAATCTTGTGCATTGGCATTTGTAGCGAACAATGCGACAATCATTATGGCAATATGTGAGACGAAATTTTTCAGTGTGGTTGCGAATGTTTATTCCAATGATTCAATTATACAAATTTTAGGGGCGCAACTGTTGCGCCCCTACATAATTATTTCATTGTCAATTATCAATTGTCCATTGGTCATTATCAATTATCGTCTAATGTCCATTTCCTTTATCAGGTTCTGAGCATTTGCGTACTTGTCGATGATGAACAGTGCATACCTGACATCCAAGCAGATGCATCTTTGCAGGTTCTCCTCGAAGTCGATGTCGCCCGACATAGCTTCGCTGTTGCCGTCGAATGCAAGACCTATGAGTTCGCCGTTTCCATTGATGACAGGACTGCCGGAATTTCCGCCGGTAATATCATTGTTGGTAATGAAGCAGGTTGGAACATCGCCGTTCTTGTTTACATAGTTGCCAAAATCCTTGTCCTTGTAAAGTTGTTTCAACCTTTCGGGGACGATAAATTCGTAGCTGTCAGGATTTTCCTTTTCCATTACACCCTTCAGGGTTGTGTAGTAGTCGTAGAAAACGCCATCGCGAGGCTCGTAGCTCTTTACATTACCGTATGTCATCCTTATTGTCGAGTTGGCATCGGGAGCAAAGTTCTTGTCGGGGTTCATGGCAAGCACGCCTTCAATGAAAACGCGGTTATTCTTTTCCAGATTAACAGAAAGGTCGTTGTACTCGATGTAAACTTTCCTGTAGACTGCAATTATGTCGTCGCCCATCTGCAATATTGGATCCTTGGTGAAAGCTGTTGCGGATGGTTTATCGAGGAAGGCATTGAACTTGGCTTCGGTTGAGAAAATTGATTTTGCAAAAGCATCGCCAACATATTTTTCTACATCGCCCTTGTACTTGGTTTGTATTGTCTTGAAGAATTCTGGATAGTACTGAGCATCCATTTCATCGTAAACCTTGCGGAACAAGGCCTTCATCAGTGCGCACTCTGTTTCTGGATTATAGTCCTTGTAGAAAGCGGCGGCAGGTTCTCTCATGTCGCTTACTAGAGAATTAATTGCGGCAATATCCTTTGATGCAAAAGCCGATGACAGGGCTCTGCAACCGTATGCGAAATATGGAAGTTCGGAACCTAGGAGTCCTTCTGTTATGTACATTTTTGCAACAGCTTGACCTCTTCTCGACTGGTAAATCTTCTGAAGTTCGTTTAGAGCATTGCGGTACTTTGATTCGCCCTTTGCGTCGGCCCATTTGCACAAGTTCGATTCAATGTCCTTCTTGATTTCGATGGTATTGAGGTGTGCCAATGCCTTATTCTGCTCGTTTGAGTATTTCCAGTAGTTTGAGCATGATGCATATTTGGATGCGTACTGAATCTTTACCTTCGGGTCTGCATTCATTTTCTTACGCAACACATTTACCTTCACATCCCTGATTTCGTATCTCAGCTTGTTTGTAACCTGCATAACTTCCTCGAGTCCGTATGATGTGACATAGCGGTTTGTGGTTCCCGGGAAACCCATAATCATTGCGAAGTCGCCATCCTCGATACCCTTTGCGCTAACCGGCAAGAAATGTTTCGGCTTCAGCGGAACATTTTTCTTGGAATATGCTGCTGGAGAGCCATCGGGTGCAGTGTAAATTCTGAACATTGAGAAGTCGGCAGTATGGCGAGGCCACATCCAGTTGTCGGTATCGCCACCGAATTTACCCATCGATGAAGGAGGAGCACCAACAAGGCGAACATCCTGATAAGTAACATAAACCAACAGGAAATACTGGTTTCCACCAAACATATCCTTTACTTGTGCCTTGTAGTTTGTTCCTGATATAGCATTGTCAATTATGGTCTTTGATACCTTTTTCAGGGCAAGACTACGGTCGCGTTCGGTCATGTCGTTGGTAAAGGACTTTTCAACCTCAGCGGTAACATCTTCTATTCTAACGAGAATTGATGCCGTGATGCCCGGATTCGACAATTCTTCTTCCTTCGAGTAAGCCCAGAAACCATCCTTCAGGTAGTCGTGTTCTACTGTCGAATGGGTCTGAATCATCGAATATCCGCAATGGTGGTTGGTAAACATAAGGCCTTCACCCGAAACTATTTCGCCAGTGCAGAAATGCCAGAACGGAGAACCTTCCTTGCCCAAACCAACAACTGCATCCTTAATGCAACCTTGATTTACACTATAAATATCTTCGGGAGTCAACTTGAACCCCTGTTTCTTCATGTCATCGTAGTTCTTGCCAATCATCGACAGCAGCCACATGCCCTCGTCTGCTCTTGCCGTCATACCGAACACAAGAACAAACACAAATAAAATTGCTGTAAACTTTTTCATAATCATATAATTAATAACATTTTTGAATCTTTCTACTTCTTATAATTTTCCAAACCCTCGTTCAGGAAAGCGATAAATTCCTCAACATTAGTGTTGTACGACATCGGCTTTGTAAGAACCTTTCCGTTAGGACTTACCACAACATAAAATGGCTGTGTATTGCATTGGAAATTAACAATCTGAATGTCGGCATTCACTTCGCCGAGAGTCTTTTTCAGCTTGCCATCGTTTGAAGATGTAAACTGTTCCTCAACAGGAACTTCAACCGATTTTTCATCGACATACAGGGCAGTCATTACAAATTCGTTGTTGAATTTCTCAGCTATCGACTTGTTTGCCCAGATTTCAGCCTGCATCTTCTTGCAGTTTGCGCACGAATGTCCTGTGAAATAGAGGATTATCGGCTTGTCCTGCGACTTGGCGCAATCGAATGCCTGCTTGTAGTCGAAATATGCGTTCACGCCGTAGGCGGTATGCATCGATTCCGAATACTTTGGTGTTCCGCAAAGTGCGCCTTCGGATGTAGCGCCGCCATTGTCGGCAAGGTTGAAATTCTGTGTGGTCATTGGAGGAAGAAGTCCAGATACCGACGACAAGTTAGCACCGAACATTCCCGGGAACAGATAGAGTGCGAACACAAAGAAAGCCGAAGCCAAAATCATGCGGAAGAATCCGACAGTCTTCACTTCGCTGTCCATTTTGAAACGGATTTTGCCGAGAAGGTAAAGTCCGCACAAAACGCTGATTACAATCCATATTGCTATGTAAAGTTCGCGGCTCATTATGTTGAGGTGATAATTTTGGTCGATGTTTGAGAAATACTTGAGCGAGAATGCCAATAGGCAGAAGCCCATGACAACCTTCACCGAGTTCATCCATCCGCCCGACTTCGGCAACTTCTTGAGCCAGTTTGGAGCGATAGCCAAGATTGTGAAAGGCAAAGCAAAGCCAAGTCCGAAGCCCAACATACCGATTGTAGGTTCGAGCACATTACCGCTTGCCGCCTTTACCAACAAGGCACCGACAATTGGTCCTGTACAACTGAAACTTACGATTACTGTTGTGAGAGCAAGGAAGAACGATGCGAAAATTCCGCCCTTGTCAACCTGCTTGTCGCTCTTGTTTGCAAGCGATGTCGGCAGAATGATTTCGAACAGACCGAAAAGCGAAGCTGCAAACACAACAAACAGCAAGAAGAAAATCAAGTTTGGAATCCAGTGCGTGCTAAGTACGGTTGTAAGACCTGCACCTGCATTTGTGAGCGACACAATCACACCTATAATAGTATATAGTATGGTTATTGAAATTCCGAAAATCAACGCCTTGAGAATTGAATTGAACTTGTTGGAATTTCCCTGCATGAAGAAACTGATTGTCATTGGAATCATCGGGAACACGCAAGGTGTCAAAATTCCAAGGATACCGAAAAGTAGGGAAAGGAAGAAGAATGCCCACATCGAACTGTCCTCGGATTGTTCCTCAACAAATTCGTTTTGCGAAATGATGCGCGGAGTTCCGCCCTTGTCGGATTTTTGCTCAACAACTTCTGCTTGTGCTGAATCGGTTGCGGTTTCCTCTGTAAGTTCTGCATCAACAACTTCGGTTGTTTTTTCTTCCGGAGTTGCAGTTTCAGCCGCTGCTTTTTCCGGTTCTGCGGTTTCCTTCTTCGGCAAATCTATTTTAAAGTTTGCATCGGCATTAACAGGCAGACACTGACCGTCCTCGAAACAAGCCTGTCCGCTTAGTTCCGCCTTAACGGTAAACGATGCATCTGTCAAAACCTCAATTTTCTGCTTGAAAGTAGCTTTCTTGGTGAAATACTTGACATTTACCATGAAAACATCATCGTATTCCGATGTCGGCGTTGGCGATTCGGTTGTTTGACCTACGGTTTTGTACTTGTCCGACTTTGTGAAGCTAATCACGAGAGGCATAGGTCCGCCCGCATCGAAATGCTGTGAGTAGAGGTGCCATTTGTCCTCAATGCTTGCAGTCATAACAAGATTATATTCCTTGTCGGAAATTTTTTCTGTAGAAAATTTCCATTTAACAGGTTCTGCCATCTGCGCAAACATCACTGAAAATGTGAATAGCGCAACGATAGCCAATATCATTTTTCGCAAAAGACTCATAAAACATTTTATTTGAAAACGCAAAGCTAAAAAAAAACATTTAGACTTGCAAGAAAAAGGATTGTATATTCGACGAATGAGCCTAAATGTTTTAGAACATTCCGTTTACCATATTGCCTAGTATGTGCATATAACGCTTGAATTGCCTAGAATTCATTCCGTTGCCAGTCTTGCCAATCCTGTCCGACAAAGCAGAGGCCTCGTGGCTGAATTTGTCGAAATCATCCAATGCTTCCTTGTTGCCTCTCATCACTTCGCGCAAAGCATCAACGGACAAATTCACATACTTTTCGTACTCATCGAGCAAGTCGTCAATTTCGGCTTCGTCTGCCGACATGGATTTGTCGCTAATCTCCGCATTGCCGTCATCGAACAGAAATTTGTTGAATGCATCAACAAAAACATCAACTATGCCTCCATCATCAATGGTATCGTGCCGTTCGTAATGCCAGTTGTATGTAGAATCAGCCTCTTCCAGTGCATCGAAAAACGCTGAGAACGAATCCACTATGTCGTCCACAAACGAGCTGCCGTCATCATAGCTATAGTCGTTTAAATCCTCGTATGGTTCTACATTGAAATCATAATAACCATCCTGCACTGTTGAAGATTTTGACGCAAAATACCTCAAGTTGTCGCGATAAACGCGGTAATCCTTCTTCGAAATCTTATTCTCAATCGAGGAAAATCGTCTCTGCTGGGCATCATTCATGTCCATTCCGTACAGGACATTGGCGATTTTTGCAGCGAGTTCCATATCCTTGGCTTTCACTGCGTTCTCGAAGCAGTCCAAATACAAATCAGCATCGCCGCCATCGGTCATGGCAACCACATTTGTACTAATTGTGGATTCTTGCGAAGCAATAACATTTGTGCCAGCCATCGAAACGACAGCCATAAGCATTGACACAATGCATAAATTCAACTTTTTCATAGTAATTCTATCTTAAAAAATCAGAACAAATTTAATTTGCTTCTGCAAATGATAGGCATAATATTTCGTTAAAACTTTTCAAACGATACCATAAAGAAATTATCTTTGCGACATGAAACTCCTAGTGCTAAACTACGAATATCCTCCGCTTGGTGGCGGGGCAGGCATAATCTCGAAGAATATTGCCGAAGGGCTTGTTGCGCTTGGTAACGAGGTAACCGTACTCACAACCTACTATGGTGGAACTGAAGAAGATAGCACTGAAAATGGAGTTCGTGTACTACGACTGAAATCAAAGCGCAAGGATGTTTTTCAGTCCAACATCCGCGAAATGTTGTCGTGGATGATTTGCGCCAAACGATTCCTGAAAAAACATTTGCAAGTCGGCAAATACGACCTCTGCTTTGCAAACTTTGCCCTGCCATGTGGCGAGGTGGCGTACAGCATGAAGGAAATGTTTCATCTGCCTTATGTTGTCATTTCTCACGGACACGACATTCCGTGGTTCTTCCCCGAGCAGATGATGTGGTATCACGCTGCCTGCTACCATTGGATTCGCAAGATTTGCATGCAATCGAGGCGCAACTATGTGCAGTCCGACGAAATGTTAAGCAACATAAATGCATTCCTCGGCGGAACTACCGCCAAGAACAAACTGATATTCAACGGTTGGAGTCGCGACAAGTTCTTCCCCGACGAAAGCAAAAGGGCCAACAAGTTCACAATTCTGTTTGCTGGCAGGCTCGTAATGCAGAAAGACCCGATGACTTTCCTCAAAGCTATCAAAATAGTAAAGGGAAAGATTCCCGACTTTGAAGTACACATAGTTGGTGACGGAAAAATGCGCAAGAAGATGGAAGATTTCGTAAGACAAAACAGACTTGAAAACAATGTCATTTTCAAGAACTGGCTTACAAAATCGGAAATCATTGCCGAATACCAGTCAGCATCGCTCACGGTTATGCCGTCTCTTGCCGAAGGCATGAGCATGGCATTGCTCGAAGTTCTTGCTTGTGGTCAGTATGTGATTGCCACCAAGGTAAGCAACAACGAAAAACTGATAACTGCCGGCAAAAACGGAGATTTCATTGAGAAGAAGGATTATAAGTCGCTAGCCGACAAGATTATAGACTTCCATGATAACAAGTTCCTGCATAACTATACCGTCCCGTCCGAGCATTTCGATAACCTTGCCGAGCAATTCGACTGGAAAAACATTGTCAAGCAGTACGATGAAGACTTGAAGGGGATTTTGTGGTATTAAATTGACAATTTAATCAGTAATTTCATTATTGTTTTGAGGATTTTCTTATAGCTTTTTCTTCGTATCCTTTACTGATGTGTAAAGTTGTGTTTCTCTGCTAATTGTTGCATTCTATCTATATTTATTGATGTGTAGTATAATACTTATATGTCCTGTCTATTCGGCATCTATTTTGCTGTAATTTTGCATGTATTTTTTAAAATTGTTTAATTAGGATAACTATTTGAATATGAACACAATATCTACAACATCTGGCGCAATTTGCCAGCAAAAAACGATTGGGAATCGTAAACCTTTAGCTCGGCGTAGCCAATCGTCAATCGTAAATCGATTATCAATTGTCAATTGTACATTGTTAATTGTCTTTTGCTTATTCTTTGCCGGTAAGGCGTGGGGACAAAATACAGACAAGACATGGAATTTTAATTCTAATAGTTCTGGTACAATGGTATGCGGTTCATCGTTTACAATCAGTGGAAATGTAAATGAAAAAAATAGAAAAGATTTTTATTATGTTCTTACATCAAGTTCCAGTTGTCCAATTACAATTTCGTGTACTAATTTGACGGGAGCTGGTTCTTCTTCTCCTCATTTATATGTATACGAAGGCTCTGGAACTAGTGGTACAGAACTGGCAAACTGGAATACATCTGGTGGTTCAGTAACATCAAGTGCTGGCGTTATAACAATAAGAATAACACGCAATCAAACTCAGAATAAACGTCAAGTGTCTTATTCACTTACAGTCAATCAGTCATGTACATGCTGTCCAGAACCTACATCATTGAATGTTACGGATATTACTGGAAGTTCAGCAACTGTTTCGTGGAATGGTACGGCTGGTAGCTACAATATGAGATATGCTAAAACAGAAGAACTAACGGAGGTATTTTCTGATGACTTTGAAAGCGGGCTTGGTAGTTGGACTACGAAACGGTCAGGGAACGACAGCTACTGATTGGCATGTGGTTAATTCGGAAACATTGTTTGATGATCCAATTTCTGCTCATAGTGGAACAAATGTTGCCATGTCAAGAAGTTGGAATAGCTCTGCATATAATGTTGACAACTGGCTTATTACTCCACAATTAACACTTGGAGATGTAGTTGAGTTCTGGGTTATGGATGATGGTGAATATCATGAACATTATGATGTTTATGTTTCGACCAGTGGCAATAGTATAAGCGACTTTACCTTATTAGCTTCCCCTGGGAATGCTACTAGTGCATGGCAAAAGATTTCTGTCAATTTAGGAACTTATTCTGGTCGCCAAGGTTATGTAGCCTTGCGTTTGAAAGATAACGATAAAGATTTTTTGTTCATAGATGATTTCGTAATGTATTCATATTCATATATAACAGTGTCTCCTGCTACATCTCCATATACAATAACAGGTTTGACGTCTTCTACCATGTATATAGTACAAGTACAGTCTAATTGCGGTAGTGGAGACTATTCTGATTGGATTAGTGAAACATTTACAACGACTTGTGATGCAATTACATCTTTCCCATATACCGAAGGATTTGAGAGCGGTTTTCCACCATGTTGGACAACAATTGACAACGATGGCGATGGTTATAATTGGAATGTAAATGCAGAAGGCATACATTCTCCTCATACAGGCAGTTATGTTGTGGAATCTTCTTCTAATGCTATCGAAGTGGATAACTGGTTAGTAACGCAAGCGATTGCTGTTCCTTCCGATGGTGAATATATCGCAGAATGGTGGGCTGCAAGTCAGGATCCCGATTGGTTGGATACTTATTCCGTATATGTATCAACAGGCAATACTGTTTCGGCATTCACAGCTACATCGCCAAAGTTGTCGCATACTCCGGATGCTGAATATGAGAAACGCTCAATTTCCCTTGCCGATTATGCAGGGCAGACGATATACATAGCTTTCCGCCACAACGCCGATGATAAATTTTATCTAAAGATAGATGATTTTGCTGTATATGCGGCGCCAACTGGCATATATGAAATCGAACTTTCATCTGTAGCACCCAACAGCAATACTAGGGTTGTTGCTGGTGAAAATTTTGATATTGAAGGTGTTGTTACAAACAATGGAGCAAGAATAAATTCTTATGTGGTCACATATACGATAGATGGCGGAACCCCTGTGGTTATGAATGTTACTGGCATTGATTTAGCAAGTGGTGAAACCCATAATTTTACAATAGGAAATGTATCGTTAAGTACGGGCCAGCATACAATCAAGATTACAATTTCTGAGCCCAACGGCGAGGACGATGGATATGTATTGGACAATAGCATTACAATTACATTAAATGCCATAAATTGCGGCATTATTACTCGTTTACCTTACGCAGAATATTTTAATAATGACATTAATCCATGCTGGACTAATAGGGGGTGGTCACATAGGTCTGGTTTTGCTGCTTCTAATTCATACGGCATCAGTGAAGATCATTGGTTGATATCTCCTGCTATCCAAATGCCTGCAAACGCATCTGGTTACATTGTTCAGTGGACGGTATATGCATATTCTCCGTATAATACAAATAATGGCAACCATTATGAGGTATATATTTCTACGACAGGAACAGATCCTTCTGATTTTACTCAGGTGTTTACACATACTCCTGTGGTTCCTGATGCGAATACCTTCAACCAATTTAATACATATATAATGACAACAGCCCTGGATGCTTATTCTGGAGAAACCATTTATATAGCATTTAGAAATAATGTGTCAGACATGTATATTATAGGTATTGATGATTTTAAGGTGTATAACGCCTGTGACATAAGTATCAACACGTGCAGTTATTTAGTTATAGTTTGCCAGATTGCTGGATTCAGAAATCGATGAATCAGGCAAATGAAAGTGAACTTGGCGTTTACGATAACAAGTTCCGTTTTTCTAGTTATTCGACTGCAAGTGATTATAACCAGTATCTCATAACACCGGAAATAACGCTTCCTGATGATCTTCCGACTGGGTTGCCCTTAGTGCTAGAATTTAAATATGCGGCATCATATTCTGGAGGAACTGAGACTTTTAGAGTTATGTCTTATTCTACAAGTGGAGAGGAAGTGGATGTGTCGAATTTAGATCCTGTAGGTAATGAAATATCAACAAGTTCTACTGATTATACAGATTATAGTTGTGTAATACCAGCTACAGTTAAGCGTATAGCATTAAATTATTATTCAGAATATCAGTGGCGACTTTTTATTGATGACTTAAAGATTTCTCTCAAGCCGGAGATTGAATTAGTGTCGGCAACACCGGCAGACGATTCGTATGTTTTCGTTGGTGACGACTTTACAATAAGCGGGGTTGTAAGGAACTTGAGTTCTACGCTTACATCGTATATTGTTTCCTATACTGTTGATGGAGGCGAACCTGTTGAATATGAATATGAAGGCATAGAAATTCCCTACAAGGAAACACATTCGTTCATACATCCAACCCCAGTATCGCTTACAGCAGGAGAACATACCATAGTGGTAACAATATCGGATCCTAATTATGATGATGATTTCAATTTGACAAACAACAGCACTACAATACATGTTACTGCATACGCCTGCACTCCGCATAGCGACGACGACCAAAGCGCTATCGATGCATCGGATCATAAGGTTAGGGTGTGGACTGGTCTTGCCGGCTCGTCCGACTGGAACACGGCAGGCAACTGGCTGCAGTACAATGGAACAAGGTATTCCGTTGCAGGAACATTGTCGAACAATACAACAAATGTATTTATTGTTGCTCTCGACGACTGCGTAACGGCTTCGGTAAGCAATACCGCGAATATCGCCAATGGCAATACCGCTACAGTAAAGAACCTCAATATAGGAACTGGCAAAACCCTTTCGATGGGAAGCGGTACTCTTAATGTTGCAGGCGACTTTACCAACAATGGAACATTTACCGCCGGTACAGGAACCGTAGTATTCGAAGGAAGCGAAGCACAGGCAATATCTTCCGCTTCTGCACTTGCATTCAACAATATTACATTCAACAACAGCAACGGAATTAATCTTGGTGTTGCTCCTGCCGTCAACGGCACTGCAACCTTCTCAAGCGGTATCGTTTCTGGTAATGTGACTTTCGGCGAGGGAGGCTCGTCGGCTGGTGCAAACCTCAACTCTTATGTTGACGGTACCGTTACCAAGACTGGTAATGGTTCAAGCTTCACATTCCCGACCGGTTCTGATGGCGTTCTCGGTACTATTACGGCTACCATAGGTTCGGGCAGTTGGGTTTCGGCAAAATACAATCACAATTCTGCCGATAATGGCGATGGCACACACGGATTTACTACAGATGTAATACCGCGCTGGTGGAATGCCGCCGATATGTGTGGCAATGCCGATGAAAGGTTCGACCATGTAAGCAACTTCGAGTATTGGGATGTAAGCTCACCCGTTGAGTTGAGTAATGTTACACTTGTTTCCGAAGCCATTTCTGGCGCAGAGCATTTCAACTCGACAAGTGCGTATGTTAACAATGACATACAGCTTGCCGCTTATACCAATGGTTGCTGGAAAAACTTTGAAGGTACAGCCGTAATCAGCGGAGCAGACCATAATGTTATTACCTTAACAGGAGCAACAATTCCGAAGGATCCACATCGTGCCGCTGCCGACTTCCTTATAACCCTCGGATCAAAGTCTAAGAACACGGTCCTCCCAATCGAACTCACCTCCTTCACCGCAACCTGTGACGGTCGTTCATCACTCGTAGAGTGGTCAACCGCATCTGAACGCAACAACGACTACTTCTCGCTCGAGCATTCGGATGATGCAATCAACTTCACCGAGATTGCTCGCATAGCAGGTGCTGGAAACAGCATTGAGCAGCTCGACTACTCTTACACCGACTATGGCATCCATGGTGGCGACAACTACTACCGCCTCGTTCAGGTTGACTACGACGGTACACGCACAGTTTCGGAAATCGTTGTTGCAAACTGCATCGAACCCGAAGTCGGCGAGCCGGATGTTCAGGCTTACCCGAACCCGTTCAACGATGAGTTGACTGTTGTTCTCGACAATTTCGACAATCGTCCTGCAACCATCGAGGTTTACGATATGCTTGGCAAGTTGATTTATACCAACAAGATTGCTGCTCCGCAGAACAGCTACGAGACCATCTTGAATCTCAGCAATCTGCCACCAGCAACCTACACGGTAAGGGTTAGCACAGCGGACTTTGTAATCAATAGGCAGGTTGTAAAGAATTAACAACGATACACCCCCCTCGGAGTCATGCTGAACTTGTTTCAGCATCTGTGTAATACAACGAAACAATATCTGTAGGCTCGCAATGCATTGCGAGCCTACAATTTTTTCGTACCTGCAATCATGTAAAGACGCAAAATTTTGCGTCTCCACAATAGAACCAACAACAAACCACATTAAACAATTTGTTGAGTCGTCACACGAATGTCAAAAAAAATGTAAAAAAATGTAGCATTATTCGTCCGAAAAAATGTAATTTTGCAACGATTATTCGTCCGAAAAAATGTAAAAATATCATGAAAAGATTGTTAATGAACGATTTAGTAAAATGGAAAAATAATCCAGATAGGAAACCGCTTATTTTGAATGGTGCAAGACAAGTTGGAAAAACTTGGTTGCTCCAGAATTTTGGTAAAGAAGAATACAAATCGGTAGCTTATATTAATTGTGAGCGGTCCGAAAATCTTGATTTTGTTTTTGAGGATTTTGATACACATCGCATTATCATGGCGATATCAGCAATGTCGGGGGTAGATATTCTACCTAACGAAACATTGATCATTATTGATGAAATTCAAGAATATCCAAGAGCGTTGACTGCATTGAAATATTTTTGTGAAGACTCTCCCGAATATCATGTGGCAGTTGCTGGTTCGTTGCTTGGTATAATGTTACATAGTGGCGTTTCATTTCCTGTAGGCAAAGTAAATATGCTCAACCTTTATCCTATGAATTTTGAGGAATTTTTGATGGCAATGGATAAGGGGCAGGCGTTGCAGGCGCTGCATAGTGGCGACTGGCAACTGATAAATGCATTGTCGCCAATGTATATTGACCTGCTTCGTAAATATTATTATGTAGGTGGCATGCCCGCTGTATTGAAATCATATACCGAGAATACAAGCCTTTTGCAAGTTCGAGAAATACAGAAGCAGATACTTTTCGACTATTCGCACGACTTTTCAAAGCATACGGGCAGTAAAGAGATTCCTCGTATAAATCTTGTTTGGGGGTGCATTCCAAGTCAGCTAGCAAAGGAGAACAAGAAATTTCAATATAGTGAAATCAAAAAAGGTGGCAGAGCAAGTGAATTCGAGGTTGCCATACAATGGCTTGTTGATATGGGACTTGTATATAAGGTACAGCGACTTACCGAGCCTCGGTTACCATTGAATTTTTATGCACAAGATAATGTATTCAAACTATTTATGCTTGATGTCGGACTTTTAGGCGCTATGATGGATGTGAGGGCTGCAGATGTAATCGTAAACGATGATATATTTGTAGAATACAAAGGCGCTTTTACTGAGGAATTTGTTCTCACACAGCTTGTCTCGAAAGGCATAAAGGCATATTATTACAGCACAAATGATTCTCAGGTGGAAATAGATTTTGTTTTGCAGGATTCTGGCAAAGTTTTGCCTGTTGAGGTAAAAGCAGAAGAAAATGTGCGTTCAAAATCGCTCAGGACATTTGTTGACAAGTATCCAGATTTGAAAGGCATTAGGCTTTCTATGAAACCATATATAGATCAAGACTGGATGGAAAACATTCCGTTGTATGCAATTGCCACATTCTCGGTGTAGGCTCCGCAGAACAGCTACGAGACCATCTTGAGTCTCAGCAATCTGCCACCGGCAGCTTACACGATAAGGGTCAGCACAGCGGACTTTGTAATCAATAGGCAGGTTGTAAAGAATTAACAACGATACCCCCCCCCTCGGAGTCATGCTGAACTTGTTTCAGCATCTGTGTAATACAACGAAACAATATCTGTAGGCTCGCAATGTATTGCGAGCCTACTTTCATAATATGTCGGCGGTATGCATGTCGCTTCTTACCCACTATTACAAAACAACTTATATAACTAGCAAAATTTTTTCGCAAACACGGATAATTTTTTTTACTATATTTGCGTTTCTTAACTGAAAATGGACGAAAAGTATAACATATTGATTTCCAAACTTGATAAATTTATCAGGAAGTACTATCTGAACAAGATGGTAAAGGGTGTTATACTTGCACTTGCCATTTCGGGATTGTGGTATCTGATTGTCATTATTGCTGAATACTACGGCAGATTTTCATCGGCATTCCGTACAGCATTGTTTATCAGTTCGATAACATTGTATGCCATCGTATTCTTCACAATGATTCTGTGGCCTTTGCTAAAGCTGATGAAAATCGGCAAGCGCATTTCGTATGCCGAGGCCAGCCGTATTCTTGGAAAGCATTTCCACGAGGTGTCGGACAAACTACAGAATACATTGGAACTCAATTCTTTGCTGAATGAAAATCCAGAGACTCGTGACCTTATTTATGCAAGTATCTCGCAGAGAATTGAGAAACTTTCGCCAATTCCTTTCCTATCGGCAATCAAGATAAAGAAGAATGTCAAGTACCTTGTGTATTTGGCTCCGGTTGTACTTGTGTTCGTGCTGATAATTTCGTTCAAGCCGGCGATTGTCACCGAGGGAACGGAACGAATAGTGAAGTACGATGAGCATTTCGAGATGCCAGCACCATTTTCGTTCATTCTCGAAAACGACACCTTGCAGGTTCGTCAGGGTGACGATTTTACCGTTAATCTACGAGTCGAAGGTCAGTATGTGCCCGAGCATGTGATGATAAATTTCGGTGGTAACTCGTTCTACATGGAAAAGCAGTCGGCTTCAACCTTCAAGTATGATTTCAAGACTTTGAACAATTCCTTCAAGTTTTATTTTACGGCTCAGGATGTGGAATCAAAGGACTACGAGGTAAGCGTTATGCCAGCACCGCTAATCCTTGATTTCAAGGTGAACATAACTCCGATGGCTTACACAGGTTTGGAAGCAACCGAGGTTAAAAATTCTGGCGATATTGAGGTGCCAATCGGCTCGAATGTAAAATGGACTTTCGGTACGGCAAACCTTGATTCTTTGGCAATTGTTCTTGATAGTATTGTATTGCCTACCGAGAAAGACAACAACGAATACACCGTTTCGAAGCGCATTACATCGGGTGGCGACTATATGCTTTTTGTCTCCAACGAGTATTTCAGCGAAATGGTTGACATAAGGTATCGCATTCGCGTGGTTCCCGACCTTTATCCGACCATTGTCGTAAGTGAAGCAAAGGACAGCGCAAATCCTGCAATAATTTATTTCAAGGGTGCAATCGATGACGACTATGGCTTTACAAGGCTCACATTCCGCTGTTTTGATGGAGAAAAGGAAATACAGAAGTCGCCGGTGCAGTTCTCGCAGAGGCTAAATTCGCAGGATTTCTACTATGCTGTTGATTTTTCTACTCTCGAGCATACTGGCAACAGGCTTACATATTACTTTGAGGTTGCCGACAACGATGGCTACAGCGGTCCCAAGACGGCGAAGTCGAAGGTTATGGAATATAACATTCCATCGGCTCAGGACTTGCAGGATATGAGCGACGAGACCAACAGCGAAACCGAAAACAAGATTGACGAGGCAAAGAAGATAAGTGAGGACATCAAGAAAAGCATTGATGAGCTGAAGCGTAAACTTGTGAACGAGAACCTTTCGGCATACGACCGTTCGCAGATTATGCAGGACATTCTCGACAAGGAAGACCAGCTCGAAAACCTGATGGAGCAGATAAAGGAAGAACAGAACCAGCTTCAGCAGTACAAGGAACAATTCTCTAAGAGTGAGGACCTATTGAAGAAGCAGGCTGAAATCAATAGTCTTATGGAAAATCTCATGACCGACGAGATGCGTCAGATGATTGAGGAGATGAAGAAACTCATGGAAGATTTCAACAAGGACGAGTTTTTCAAGAAGTCGGAGGAGTTCAAGATGTCGGTAGAGGAGATGGAGCAGAACATGGACAACACACTCGAACTGCTTAAGCGGTCGGAAGTTGAGGAGCGCGTAAAGAGCATTGCCGACCAGATGGAAAATCTTGCCGAGAAGGAAAAGAAACTTGCCGAGGAAACCAAGGATAAGAGCAAATCGCAGGAAGAACTCAAGAAGGAGCAAAGCGAACTGAATGAGCAGTTCGACAAACTCAAGGAAGAGTACAACAAGACCTTGGAGAAGAATTCCGACCTGAAGGAACCTATGCCTTTGCAGGATTTCAAGAATGAAATGAACGACATTTCGAACGAAATGCAGCAGGCAAACGAGGATTTGAACGATAACAAGAACAACAAGGCATCGGACAAGCAGAAGAACAGTTCGCAGAAGATGCAGGAACTGTCGCAGAAGATGGACTCGATGATGGCGCAGATGGAGATGGAGGAAAACGGCGAGAACATGGACGACATAAAGCAATTGCTTGAGAATGTGCTGACTTTTTCCTTCGACCAGGAGGATGTAATGTCGGGCATGAAACCGCTGTCGTACAAGTCGCCGCAGTACAAGGAATATGTTGTGCGCCAGAAAAACCTTACCGACAATTTCTCGGTAATCAGGGATTCGTTGAATGCGTTGGCGGCACGAGTGCCGGGACTTTCGTCTATGGTTTCGCCCGAGGTGATGAATATCCGCAAGGGGCTTGCTTCGATTATGGACTATCTTGGTAATTCGCAGAAATATCAGGCGCAGACATCTCAGCAGAAGGTTCTGACATCGGCGAACAATCTTGCCCTTTTGCTGTCGGAACTTCTCGACCAGATGCAACAACAGCAGATGCAGATGCAAAGCAATTCGAGTTCAAGTTGCAACAAGTGCAAGAACAAAGGTCAGGGGCAGCCGCAGCAGAAGCAGATGGGGCAGATGCGCGACATGCAGCAGCAAATGAAACAGCAGATGCAGCAGATGCTCGACCAGATGAAGAAGGGCGGTCAGCAGGGACAATATGGCGAACAGTTGGCAAAGATGCTCATGCAGCAGGAGATGATGCAGAAGATGATGAACGACATGATGAATGGTGAACTTAGTCCCGATGCAGCCAAGTACCTGAAGGAAGCCAACAAGATGATAGAACAGAACATAAAGGATTTGGTAAACCGCAATATTACCCAGCAGACAGTCAACCGTCAGGAGCAGATAATTACTCGTTTGCTTCAGGCCGAAAACAGTCAGAACGAGCGCGAAACCGAACAAAAACGCAAGTCCACCGAGGCAAAGGAGTACAAACTCAGTAATCCCGACAAGGCTTTCGAGGAAAAGGAGAGCGAAATCAGGTTCAACGAATTGCTGCAGGTTTCGAATTTGAAGTTAAAGGATTATTATAAAAACAAATACAAGGAATATTTAAAGAATTTAAAGGATAACTGATTATGGCAATTGAATTTTTCTGTGAAGATGTTGAAAAGCCGAGAGTAAAGTACATAGCTCTCAAGAAGTGGATAAAGGATGTTGTTGAGTCTCACAAGAAATCCGTAGGAAAGATAGCGTATGTTTTTTGCTCGGATGAATATTTGCTGAAGATGAACAATGAATTTTTGAAGCATGACTATTATACTGATGTGATTACTTTTGACAATAGCGAGGGAAACAAGATTTCTGGAGAGGTGTACATCAGTGTTGATAGGGTTGCTGAGAATGCAAAGGCATACGGAACCGAGGATACGGAAATTTTCAGGGTGATAATTCATGCAGTCTTGCACATGCTTGGTTACGATGACAAAAATGCCGAAAGCCAGAAGGAAATGCGAGCCATGGAGGACAAGTGTCTTGCAATGCCGGATTTTAACTACTGCAAATGGTTGAAAGACAGTAAATAGTGGTTGTATAGCCATTGTTTGTTGTATTCTCCTTCCCTAAAACAAAATTTATACTCAAAATTTGTCGCATGATAATATGTCTCATATTGCTTTTGCTTTTTGTCACTCCCGATGCATCTGCGCATCAGCGGGCAAAGTACAATGTGGTGATTGACACCGACTGCGGTATGGACGATTTTCGTGCGCTCACTTATTTCATGGCATCGCGCGACTTCAACATAAATGCGGTGCAGTCGGTGGGCGGTGTGATTGATGCCGAAAGTTCTGCAAACTGCCTTTCCGCGCTGTTGGCGGAGTTCCACCACGAAGGCATAATGCTCGGCAAAGGCTTGAATCCCAAGTCGTACAAGAAGGATTGCACCGATGCTTTGGCTTTTTGGAAAAGTCAGCTTCGCACTGGTACTAATGTTCGTGCAAATGCTCTTTACGAAGCAATAGCCAACAGTCGCAAGCCTGTGATATATGTTGCCATGGGACCGCTTACCAACCTTGCCGATCTTGTGGAAAAGCATCCCGATGTGGTGTCGAAACTGACATACATTGTGTGGACAAGCCGCACCAACGACAAGCATTTCCCATGCGGCTACAACTACAATTTGGACAAGTCGGCTTTCGACAAGGTTGCGGTATCGGGACTGAAACTCAAGGTACTAGATGCGGGAAAAGTGCTCTATCCCGATGATTTTCTGTCGCTGTTGCCCGAGATTGCAACTCCGTATGCACGGACTTTTGCAAGGTTTTACGAAGGGCAAAAGTTTTCCGCAGTTAGGATTTGTGACGATTTGCTTCCGTTCTACATTCTTTATCCCGAATTGTTTGAGGAATCGGCTGGTGGACAGGGCTTTTCGGTTTTGAGACCAAAGCAGGATGCCTATTTCGATGTTATTGCCACGCGAGTTTTGAATGCTGTTGAAACCGAAAAGGGTGTGATAATCACCGAGATGCCGCGTAGTGGTTCTATGCTTTCGGCGGATGTGGCACCATTGACGGAACAAATATTGTCAAAATTCGGTTACACCGAGTACAAATTGGTATTGCTGACTTCTGAAATGCACTCTCACTTAGGTATTTATTCAATAGTCGGAGCAAAAATGGGACTTCGCATATTGGAGTATTTGCATGTCGGTTTGGACGAGGTCAGCATAGTTTCCAATGCTGGTTCCGAACCGCCAATAAGTTGCCTCAACGATGGCTTGCAGATAGGTGCAGGGACAACCTTGGGCTACGGAGCAATAACAATTTCCGCTAATGGTGAAGTTTCTCCTTCTGCAGTAGTGGCTTACAATGGTCGCAAGTTGCTTTTCAAAGTAAAGGATGAAGTAAAGCGCGAAATCGCTTCGGATGTGATGGCATTGATAAAAAAGCACGGCTTGGAATCAGATGTCTATTGGAGCGAAATTCGTCGCATCGCAATAGAAAAATACTGGAAGGAAATGAGCCGATTCGAGATATTTGAAGTAGAGGAAATCAGGTAAAAGTTAAGAGGTAATAGGTAAGAGTTAAAAGTGGTATGATCAACTAGTGTTGGACGCCTATAACCTTTAATTATGTTTATTTTTCCAAAGTCAGATATGTAAACGGAGGTTCGCTGTCCAAATGTTCTTCGGTTTCAACGATTTTCCATTCGTTCATGTTGAGTTCGGGGAAGAATGTATCGGCATCATAACTGCGATGTACGCGCGTGAGGTAAATCTTGGTTGTGTATGGCAAAAACTGCCTGTATATTGATTCTCCACCAATGATGAAGACTTCATCGCTGTCGCAAAGGGCAAGGGCTTGCTCGATGTTCTTGGCGGTGTAAGCGCCTTCATAAGTGTTGTCGCCTGTGGTGAGAATTATATTCTTGCGGTCGGGTAGGGGGCGTTTCGGGAACGAAAGATAGGTCTTGCGCCCCATTATTATGGAATGTCCCGTAGTTATCGCCTTGAAGCGCTTGAGGTCGCCGCTGATATGCCACAGCAGGTTGTTGTCCTTGCCGATGGCTCCATTTTCGGCAACTGCCACTATCATTGTTATCTGCCTGTCTGTCATACCGAAACTTCTGCTTTAATGTGCGGATATGGGTTGTAGTCAACCAATTCAAAATCTTCGTACTTGAACGAGAAAATATCCTTTACATTGGGATTTATCTTCATCTTAGGCAACGGACGCGGTGTGCGTTCGAGCTGTGTGTGTACCTGTTCGAGGTGGTTGAGGTAGATGTGCGCATCGCCGAAAGTATGGATAAATTCGCCGTACTGGTATCCGCATACTTGTGCCAACATCATGGTTAGCAATGCGTAGGAGGCGATGTTGAACGGCACTCCGAGGAACAGGTCGGCACTACGCTGGTATAGCTGGCACGAAAGTTTTCCATCGGCAACATAGAACTGGAACAGTGCGTGGCAAGGTGGCAAAGCCATATTGTCGATGTCGGCGACATTCCAAGCGCTAACGATGTGTCGGCGCGAGTCGGGATTTTCCTTTAGCGACTTAACAAGGTTTGAAATCTGGTCTATGGTCTGTCCGTCGGGAGTTTTCCACGAACGCCACTGGTAGCCATAAACATGACCGAGGTCGCCGTTTTCATCCGCCCACTCATCCCAGATGCGTACTCCGTTGTCGTTCAGGTATTTAATGTTTGTGTCGCCAGCGAGGAACCATAGCAGTTCGTGGATTATCGATTTTAGATGCAACTTCTTGGTTGTGAGGCAGGGAAATCCGTCCTGCAGGTTGAAGCGCATCTGGTGTCCGAACACACTTATTGTGCCAGTTCCTGTGCGGTCGCTTTTGCGTACGCCTTCATCGAGTACGCGCTGTAGTAGGTCGAGATATTGTTTCATATATCAGTTGAACAGGTTTTTCTTTTTTCCGTGAGGATGGTTCTTGTGGTGAGGTGTTTCCTCTATGTCATCGTCCATGAAATCGTCATCTTCCATGTCGTCGTCATAGTCGTTCATAGGTTGCGACATCGAAATCAGCGGAAGGTAGGCTTGGTCTTCTTCGTCCCACACAATGTCGATATATTGCACCGTTGCGTTTTCTATATACATTCTGACAGCCATTTCCTTTTCCTTTTTCGTGGCGCCTAAATCCAACGAAACCTTTTTGAATTGGTCATACACAATCTTGACAACTTTTTTGTAATCGTAAGTAGATAGCAAAACTCTGCTGTCGTATTGTGGGATAATTGGAAAATCAACCTTTATTGCATCATCGGGTCCTATGTATGTCAATAGAACTTTCATGTCTTATTTTGTTTCTTTTTCGTGTTTGTACTTAAAACATATTGCAAACAATACGGCAACTATAAGTGCGTAAGCCGCAAAGATATACCAGCTTGTCTGCCAGCCCTGCCATACATTCATGGCTCCTTCCTGAGAATATACAAAGTGATTTACAACTGCCTGTGCTCCCAATGTTCCGATGGTTGCGCCTATTCCGTTGGTCATTAGGAAGAAAAGTCCCTGTGCCGATGAACGGATAGATGTGTCGGTCTCCTTGTCAACGAAGAGCGAACCGCTGATGTTGAAGAAGTCGAATGCAACACCGTAAACTATGCACGAAAGTATGAACATCCAAACGCCCGAACCTGGATTTCCAAGTCCGAACAGCCCGAAACGAAGTACCCAAGCAAACATTGCAATAAGCATTACCTTCTTGATGCCGAAGCGTTTTAGGAAGAATGGGATTAGCAATATGCACAAGGTTTCGGAAATCTGCGACAGCGAAATAAGAATGTTAGCGTGCTGTACTCCAAAGGTGTCGGCATATTCGGTTATACCGCCGAAACTTGTCAGGAACGGATTTGCAAATCCGTTTGTTATTTGAAGCGAAACACCAAGCAACATTGAGAAGATGAAGAAAATAGCCATCTTCTTTTGCTTGAACAGCGAAAATGCGCGTAGTCCGAATGCATCAACAAAGGATTTGGATGCAGCCTTGTTGGTCGGACATTGAGGCATTGTGAAGGAGTATATTGCGAGGACAATTCCAATTCCGCCACTGACAACAAACTGTGCAGCAGTAGGTTGGAATCCGAGCAAATCGACAATCCACATTGTGCAGATGAAACCTATTGTGCCGAAGATACGAATTGGCGGGAATGCCTTTACCGTATCGAGTCCTGCCTTGTCGAGTGCATTGTATGCCACAGAGTTCGACAGAGCCAAGGTCGGCATGTAGAATGCAACGGCAACGCTGTAAATAGAAAACAGCACTCCAAATTCTACTGCATCGCCAGCCATAATGCCGTACAAGCCTGCGCAGAGCATTGCAATTCCCGAAATTGCGTGACAAAGGCCAAGAGTTTTCTGGGCTTGTATCCACCTGTCGGCGATTATGCCCATGAGTGCAGGCATAAATATCGAAACAATACCCTGTATCGAGTAGAAGATGCCGATTTGTCCGCCCATGTTGTGGTTGAACAAATATGTTCCCATGCAGGTTAGGTAGGCTCCCCAGATTGCAAACTGGAGGAAATTCATTACGATGAGCCTGAATTTGATTCCGCTGTTATTCATTTTTATCCTTTTTGTTCCTTGAATTAATTTCGTCTCTAATTATTGAAGCGTATTCGTAGTCTTCTTCATCTATTGCACTTTGCATCAGTTGGTTGAGTGCATCGAGGTCGGCTTCCTTTAGGTTGAAGCAGTAGCGTTCCGATTGCAGGTACTTGTCCTCGTCCTCGAGTATTACGCCGGCCTTGTCAACGACTTCCGATGTGGTAAAAATAGGGCAGTTGAAGATTAGCGAAAGGGCGATTGCATCTGAAGTTTTTGCTTCCACGAATTCGTGCTGTTCGCCACGGCTGAAAAATATGCGCGAGTAGAAAATGCCTTCCTCGAACTTGTATATCAGCACTTCCTCGGCGGTTATCTCGAATTTCCGCATCGAAATCGAGAACACTTCGTGGATTAGCGGACGAGGCGTGTCCATGCTTGTGATTTTTTTTGCTATGGATTGCGCTTCGGTGGCGTCGATGACTATTGGGATGCGCTTCTTGCTGTTGGCAACCGAGAGTACAACAATGTATGCGCCAGTCATATTGTTGCTGTCGGCAAGTCCGTTAACCGTTAACTTTATTTGTTCCATAGCGATGGCAAAAGTAATAATTATTTACGATTTACGAGGTACGATTTACGATTGATTTGGTAGATTTGAGGATTCGATAATTTGAAGATTTAACTTCGTTGAGTCCTTGATTATCTTATGTTAGTCTCCTACGGAGAGAAATCTTACAAATCTAAACAAATTATACAAATCTTATTTGTTTAATTTGAAACCTATTTGTCAAATTTAACTTCGTTGAGGGCTTCGCCGTTCTGCCCTTTAGGGCACTCAAAATGTTTCATCTTGCGAGTGCAAAACATTGCGTCGCTATTTCTCCAATATGCTGAAAATCTTGTCGGTGTTTACATATAGGACATTCATTTTCTTGTCGGGGAAACGCTTCTGGTAATCCTGGATTTCGCGGATTAGGATTTTGCTCTGCCTGTTCATAAATACCGACCAGAACAAAATTATGTTGTAGTCGGCATTGTTGTAATAATCAAAGGAATGGCAATCGTTACTTATTGGTATCAAATATTTTACATCCTTGCAAAACAATAGACAAGTGCCAACATTCACGGTGAAATTTGGCGGAATCGTGTCTAGTTGTCCGCGTTTGTTCCATTTCAGGTTCGGGAAACCGCCGGCAGTACAGTTCAGTTGCAACGACAAAAGTGTGTCGGTTCTTTGGTAGAATCTGATTTGTAAGGGTTGCATAAGGTTATTGCGCAGCAAGGTGTCGTTTTTACACAATTGTAAAATGTCAAGCATATAGGTCGTGTCCAAAATGTAGGAATCGCTATTTGGTATTCCGAACTTGCTGGCATAGGCGGTTATTTCTTTCAAATCATAGTCGTTTGGCTGCTTTACGCCCATAATCTTGTACATCAGGGCAGAGCAACTTGAAAACAACAATACAAGGAACAGGCAGGCGACTATTAGTCTTGCTTTCATTTTGTTTGCAGAAAAGTTGTTGCAAAAATAATCAAACTTGTCATTTCGCAAAAAAAGGACGGCTTTTGACCGTCCCAATTTGTGTGTTTCTGAATTAATTTCCTGATTTTTTCATCCTGATGGCAACGCCCATACTCGTTACGCCGTGTGCAATTAGGAAAATGTAGGTTGAAATATAAATCCAAGTCGTATTGTCCGCTAATTTTTCTGATGGGCAGAAATACAAGTATGCCGCTACCAGCAACCATATACAAGCGCAGATAATGTTGGTTGACCTTGCGAATTTCTTTGCCTTTTCCGGCATTTCTTCGTTTGTCTTTATGAACAATGCAATGATTACCCATAGTCCAAGCCCTAACAATGCAATCCCCCAAAATTTAGGCTCGCAAAGAAGTACCGCAGCAAAACCACCTGCACCAATGAGCAGTTCTACAATTCCTGATGCTAATTTCTTTTTCATTCTGATTTCGTTTTTAGTGAATAATAATTTTAACGAAGCAAATGTAGTAATTTGTAGTTAAAATAATGCATTTGGTGAGTTTTTTTTGTTTGGTTGTATGTTGTTGCAAATCAAAGGGTTATGTCTCGGTTTTGCAGAAATGAAAGAATTTCGGTTGCAGTTTTGCTAGTTTCCAATGCAAAAAAAATCAATATTTTTCGTCAGAATTAGGATTCAAAGTTCAATGATTTAACATTCATATGGTTAAGAACAAAATCAGTAACAAAATCCGTTAGGGATGATAATCAACTAATCTTTTATCATCTTGCAAGGAATTAACTTGTCAACAAACACTTTGTCGCCTTTTGTGTGAAAAATTACATTCCATTTGCGATTCCGTGTTATCATTCGCTTGGCATCAGGGTGGTATCGGAGGATTGTCTGTAACTGCGATTTCTGTATGACATCGGCGAGAAATATAAGAGCACTTATTTCTGCTTCCAAAGCATCAATATATTTATTGGCGGCTTCCTGCGTGTTTTGCGACGATATAAAATTACCTAAAGCGGCAATATCGCCAAGTATGTCTTTGCTAAAAACGACCTCCTTATAGATTTTCATAATGGCGGTTAACCTCTTCTCGCAAAAGTTTGAAAAATTGTTCGGACGATATATACTCATCCTCCGAAGGTCTATTGCTTTTTGTCACAATCCTTTGACCTTTTTTTTCTTTTATGGTATTTGCCATTGTAGTTTGCATGGTTTCAAATATTATTCGGGACAAAAGTAATGGTATAAAATGAAATATGCAATTTTATCAAGAAAGTTTTTTACACCAAAAAATCCTCATTTCTCCCCAAGCATCCGCGGTTTTATCCAAAACATATTTCTCAGTTCGTCCAACGACAAGCCATTCCATCTGTCGCAGTCTTTACCATCAAAATATTTGACACAGGAAGCGTCCATGTGATTGTAACATTCGCTTTCTTCAAGTCGTACAACATTGTCGAAATTGAACGATACATTTTCGTAGGTGCGTATCATTATCGGATGATTTTTCTGTTTCCCTATTTTGTAGTGAAAATCGTCAAAAACGCTTGAAAATCGCATAAGCAGACGGTTGCCTACATACAAATATTGGCTGTGGTCGTATTCGTAACAGTCGTAATATATGCGTTTGACATCTGAACTCAAGATGTGATGTTTTGTCAAACTGGAGAATGATAGCGGAATTCCTCGGATTGTATCAACCACAATTTGCGCATAGTCAAAAGTTTTCTGCATTTTTTTCTTTGGAGTTACAACCACACCGATGGTGTCCTTGCCAAAACGTTCGGCAATTTCGTAATTGTATTTATCGCAACTGGATTCTCGCAATATGCGTTTGCCATAATTCAAATCTTTCATTAATACAGCGTTGCCAATGAATGGTGCGTATAAACCGGAATGCCCTGCAGTTCCGCCAGGTCGGCAGGAATACGATTTTTCTCCAATAATCTTGCACAGGAAAATGTTTTCGCTGTAGTTAATGTAGGTGAGCAGTGTGATTTCAAAGATGTCGCATACGGTATCGTTTTCAATGTCTATCTGACGGAATACAGCAGTAGTGTTGAATGGTGGCAAGTTCCTGCTAATCCGAATAATGGAATCGTACTTGTGTGCTATCTGGCAGTATGTGAACGGATACACATCGACATCCTGCAAGGTTTCTGCAAATGGTGACAGCTCGCAAACAGCGGTCTTTCCGTCAAGGAAATCTTTTGCGGGAAGCGGTTGCACCGAATAGCCGAGATAAGAGAAAACCAAAGTATCGGATTTTGATAGGTTTTTGCGCAAAAGCTCAAAACGCCCGGTAGAATCGGTAATTGCGCCAATGCTTTTGCCCTTCACTGAGATGTTGGCATACATCAATGGCTGCTTGGTTTCGCTATCGACAACAGTGCCGGTAATGCTCTGCGAAAAGGCGCAGAATGTGGAGAGAATGAATGAAATGAATAGAATTAAGTTTCTCATGGTTTCTAAGTTTTTATGGCTGACGCCGTTTCAATGGTTTCGCCGTTTCTTGTTTCACGTTTCTAAGTTTAACTTCGTTGAGGGCTGCCCCGTTCTTGCTACGCTGTTTCTGAGTTTCTATGGCTTCGCCGTTTCTTGAATCGCGCCATGGCGCGATTTTACAGGATGGGTTAACGCCGTTTGATGATTTTATAATTTGATGATTTGATAATTTGATAATTTGATGATTTGGTACTGATTCATTCCTATAGCACTTTCCTATCAATGTAGTTTATGAGTTTTTTCTTGCGGCTTTCGAACTTTGCTTTGCGCTTGTCGATATCCTTTATGTTTTGTGTCTTGACAATGTCTGCTGCGTATTTGTTAACATATCCGATTATTGTATAGCCATCAGGGTATGCAACGTCGTAAATTTCAGTTTCGCCATATCCGTCACCGTCGTAATCGTAGTATGTGGGTGAATATGTTCCGCAGCAGGTCTGGATGATGGTACGGCATGAGTCGCTGGTATGTTCGAGAGCCACAAAGCGTTCAATGTCTTCGAATTGGGCAGCCCTGTATGTCTCTATGTTCGTCTGTACGTGGTTAATGAACGCCCCGTATGTACCTGCGTATTCCGGACATTCTTCCTGTTTGAAATTTGTATTGCACGATGCAAAAAATATGGCAGTCAACGCTATTATTGGAACTGCGTAATGCCCAAAGTTTCTTAATAGATTTGTTTTCATGGCTAAATCTTTTTTGTTTCGACAAATCTAAAGAAATATGGCATTGGTGTGATTTAATTAAAGACTAATGTAAAGTTAAATTGATGTGAATGTGTTAAAAGGGCTAGCAGGCTAACAGGCTTGCTGTCTGGCGGTCTACTGGTCTTGCGCCCGTTTCTAAGTTTCTATGCCTACGGCGTTTCTGGGTTTAACGTTGTTTGAAGTTGGCTTTTCGCCTTTCAGCCTTTCATTATGGTTCCGATATGTAAATAATCTTACAGTCTTTATTGTCGCGTTCCTCAACCTTTATTCCGTATTGTTCGTAAAGATGTGGGATCAGTTTTCCCATATCAATTTGCCAGTATGATTCTATTTTGTTTGAAATCTTAATGTTTTCACAGCCGTCGTCAAGCACAAAAAAGGTTCTGTATGCGTTTCGTAAATTTTTCACAAAATTGTCCATTGTGTTTTCGTATTCTCCACTTACGACCAACCTAGAAGTGTCGGTTATTTTCAGGTGGTATATTTTTTCTGGAATAACAGTGTCGAGTCTTAACCCGGTTTGCTGCACAAATTCATCGAAAAGTTGCCAGCCATGAATTGGTTTAGTGCTGTCGTTGGCTGTTGCGCAATAGCAATAGTGGTTGTATCTTGAAACCAACGGATAGTACATTATATCTTTTTTGTAACTTCTTGTTAGTTTGTATGCTACAGTAGGTAAGCATCCCGTGTAAACAATATCACCATCGTCCCAGTGGTCCATTTGCTCATCAAACATTGAAATTTCCGTAAGTTTGGCGGTATGGTTTTCATCGTTTATTTCGAAAGTGTAGTCGGTAACAAAGAAATATGACAATGCAAATGCTAGCAGATTGTTGGCGAAATGAAACAGAATGGAATAGATAAAGCGGAATCGCAATGCCAGGTAGCAGGCAATCAGCGCCAATCCAAGCCTGTCGAAAAATGCTATCACCGAGAACCATCCGCTTTCGTTCTGGTAATGTGCAAGCGAAAACAAAATGCTCGTCACCAAGATGCGAAGGAATTGTATCAGGTCCTTGTGCTTGTCGCCTTTGAAAATGCAAAACAGGAAGAGCAGAACCACAAACGTCACGCAGGTGACAATTATGCTGTTAAGTGCCAAATATGTATATGCAGTAATGGCGATTAGTGAAAAATATTTCCAGAAGAGGCTTTTCATCGTCCAGCTTCTGTAGCTAAATTCCTCAACAATAGGAGCAAACAGCAACGTCATTATCAGCATGGCCAAAGGCAGTTCATCGATAAGCAAATTCATGAAACTGCTGGATTCGATTAATGTCTGCGTTTCCCCTGCAAAAAGAGGGTATATGTAAGTGCCAAGTATTCCTATAACTAGTAAAACAATCCCCGGAACAAGGCAATGACGGTTAAGATTAAAGGAAAAAGATTTCATATAAATAAAATGTAATTTAGTGCAAAGGTAGGAAATGTATTTTATATATGCAAATGGGGAAATTGGGCTTGATGTCTAGCAGTCTGGCAGTCTAACGGTCTAACGGTCTGGCAGTCTAACGGTCTTGCTGTCTGACGGTCTTGCTGTCTTGCAGTCCGCCCGACAGGTCCTCCGTTAGACAGGTCTTCCGTTAGACAGGCCTTCTGTTAGACAGGTCTTCCGTTGGACAGATCCTCCGTTAGACAGGTCCTCCGTTTACATCCACACCCCAATCTTTATTTGGTAGAAACCGTCTTCGAGTTCTGTCGGGTATAGGACATAATGTGTTTCGAAGGAATCTTCATCGTATTTTGTGTCGATATAAAGTTCGCCGTTGTTTTTGTTTATATAGTAGGTATTGCCCTCGTATTCAAAAGGTTTGTGCTTTGCAACGCGGTCGTAGAAACCGTCGGCATCGTCCTTGTTGGCGAAACACAGGTATGGATTGGTAGATGTGTCGAGGTTGAGTTCGTAGTAGCAGGCATGTCCGCTGGTGCGGTTCAGGTCGTAGCCGATATCTTTCTTGTCGCCTTTTTCGATGTCCCTGCCATAAACGATTTTTTCATATCCCGCATCGCCATCGGTACTTTCTTCTTCGTATTTATAAATGAATGTCAGTCCGCCGTTTTGTACGATTTGTGCTTCACTGTAATGTTCCAGCAGGTCGAGCAGGTCTTCGATGCTGAATTTTTTGCAGAATTGTTCTGATTCTTCTTCTCGTTTCTGCTGTTCGGCGGCTTCGCGTTCCTCGTTCAGTTTTGCCTCCGCTTCGGCCTTTTGGATGGAATCCTGACGAGCCATTTCAAGCGAATCCACAGCGGTTTCGTCTTTTTGTTCACCATTGTTTGCCTGGTTGCAACTTACTGCCAGCAACATGCATAGAGCAATTATCCAAGAATTTTTTCTCATTGTTTGTTGTGTTAGTTAATATGGCACAAAGATAAATGGAATTTAGGATTTACGAAGTACGATTTACGATTTTGGGCAATGGAAATTTGCAGATTTTAAATTTTTTGTGCGGAAATTAGGATTATTTGTGTATCTTTGCAAAAAAATCATTAAGATGAATACGATAGAACTTACATCAACTCAATTTCGCAGGAATCAGAAGAAATATCTTGATATGGCCGCTGAAGGTATGCAGATTATACTTCTTCGCGGAAAAGAATTGTTTTGCATATCAAACATCTCAAAAGAAGCGGATTTTGACGATGAGACAAAGAAGGCGATTGAAAACTCACGCCAACAGTTCCGTGACGGGGAATGTACCGTATGTTCCACAGATGAAGAACTGAAGGCATATTTCGACTCGCTATGAATCCGTACAAGATTGCATTCTCGAAAGAAGCAGGAGAAACAATAGCGAACTACAAGAAGTCCAATCTTCCTGCATATAAGAAAACTTTAAAGTTGATAGACGAACTCAAAGAGCATCCGCGCACAGGTACAGGGCATCCCGAACCATTGGTTGGCGGAAATAATATTACATATTCACGGACGATAAACAAAAAGGACAGACTTGTTTACGACATCTACGACGATATAGTTACCGTGCTTGTAATCAGCGCAAAAGGGCATTACAAGGATAAATAACGCTCCATAAAAAAGGACGGTGTTCAACCGTCCCATAATTGTTATTTGTTACATCTAGCGAGTGCAAAGCATTGCGCCGCTACAATTATCCATTATCAATTGTCCATTATCAATTGTTCATTTCCTCCATTTCCTTTGGATTCGGACCATACTGGTTTTCGCCTTTCTGTCCGTCGATGCAACCAAGAAGAATGTAGAGAACCGTGAGGGTAAGATTATACGCAAACATTATGATTCCTAATATGATTACGGCTACAAGTGAAAACATGCAGAAATAGAATATGCAATACAGCGGTAATGGAACGAGTAGTAATAAAAGCCAAGTACCCTTTCTGCCGATGTCGTGCAATCGGCGCACAATCACGGCAAGCGTCGGTAGCAATACGGCAAGGCTATACGCCATCATAATGCAGAAAATCACAAATACCCAGCCGGTTCCAAAGTACAGCCCGCTGAGTGCCATATTGTACATTTCGCCGCTTGAAAATTTTGCGAATGCCTGGAACATAACGCCAATGTAATAAACCGTTCCTATAATAAAGGATATGATGTAATTGAACAACAGGAACATCCAATATTCCTTTCTTCTTGCTCTGCCCTTAAAGTCGGCATAGTGTTTCCAACATTTCAAAAAGTATCTCATAGTATTTTATGTTTTAAAGTTTCTGGGTTTAATGTTGTTTCAGTATTTCCAGCATTTCGGCGGGAGTAACAACGATGGGATTTTTAGGAAAATGTTTTGTGTTTCCTGTTACCAAAAAAGCATCTTCCTTTGAAAGAGCAACTTCGTAGAATACAACATCGTCTGCATCTTGGAAAATCTCTGGACTATGTACGCGGTTTGCATTTGTGCCTATCTCTAAAATTTTATTTATGATGCTCTCTACTGCCTGAGCAGGAAAATTAAATTTCGCCCGACTCAGTACATCCTTGTATTCTGTAATAATCTCATAATTGTATAACGGACAAATTCCTGTTTTGGAAATTGCATTGACAACCAAAACCGTAGCAGAATATGGATTACGAGACAATAGTGCAGAAACAAGCACATTGGTGTCAATTACTGCGTAAATCATAATTTTTGTTTTCTTTCTTTCCTTGCCAATTTGATTTCCTCGTTAATGTCTTCAAGCGAAAGATCGGGCAACTGTCCGTTTTCTGCCATATTTCGTATTTCTCGGAATGCTTCCAGAGCGCCCATTGATTCGTCTTTTTCGGGGGCTTTTATCTCGAACGGAATCTTTCTGTACAAAACTACTGCCTTTGCGAAAACATTCATGGCCGTGTTTGCGCTCATACCAAACTGGGAGCACAACTCATCAAATGTTGCCTTTAAGTTTGAGTCCATGCGGACTGTCATCGATACCTGTGCCATAATCAATATTTTTTGCAAAGATAAAATATTAATTTGATATTACATCATTATGCAGTAATAATATTTTAAATTTATGTCAAAATGGTGTAAATGTGTTGATTTTTGAAATTGCTAACGCGAGCTAAAGGTTCAAAAAACGGAATGTCATGCTGGACTGCTCCCTGAGCCTGTCGAAGGGCAGTATCTGATTCCGTTTTTTTTGTTTAGATTTTCTACTGGTTTCTTTTTTCTTTCCTCTTTATGTACAAATACATTAGCACACCCATCAAAATGCTACCTATAAAGGCAGGAATGTGAATGTTTGCCAATTCTCTGGCGGTTAGTTCGTACACACCATCTGCCGATAATGCGCGATATGCTTGCATTACCATATAAACCCACGGCCAACCGACAAGTATGGCAACCATTAAAGTTTTCCAGAACGAAAATTTCGACTTCTCATTATCCATAATATTCAATTTAAGTCAATAATTCAACTATACAATGTTTTTCAAAAATCACTCTAATATCCCAATTCCCTTCTCTTTTCCGCTTCCTCCAATTCCTTTGGATTCGGACCATACTGGTTTTCGCCTTTCTGTCCGTCGATGCAACCGACTATTATGTACAAAACCGTAAGCACAAGGTTAACGATGAAGATAGCAATGCCTGTTCCGACTACGATGGCAAGCGAAAACATATTGAAGTAGAATATGCAGGCTAGCAACAACGGTATAAGCAGCAGCAAAACCCATGTGCCTTTCCTGCCGATGTCGTGCAGCCGGCGGACAACTACCGCGAGTGTCGGCAAAAGGGACGCCAAACCGTATGCAAGTGTTATATAGAAAATAATAGACGCTGCATCTGTCCCACTGAAAATCTGACCTTCTGCAATCATTTTGAAAACATGACCGTCGTGAGAATTTATAGCCTCAATCACTTGTGCAATATTTAAGGCAATAGACAAAACCGTCCCAATTATCCAATTAAACAACAGGAACATCCAGTATTCCTTTCTTCTTGCTCTGCCCTTAAAGTCGGCATATTGCTTCCAACATTTGATAAAGTACTTCATGATATTTAAGTTTTAAGGTTTCTAAGTTTTAAATTGTTTCTGATTCCTAGTTGGCTTTTAGCCTTTGAGCCTATTTTTGTTTGAAATTTTATCTCCACTTGTGAATATCTACACCTTTTTCGTTTTTCATTGTGCGACAACTGGACGAACACTAAAACCAATGCAACGGCTACCTTCACCAATTAAATAGTTGGTTGAATAAAATCCTAATTCCCAAGCCGCCCACGGACCTTCCATGACATCAAGCGAACTTGTCCAATAGTAACCGTATGAACCGTCTCCAATTATGCTGATGTCGTCATACGAACCAGCAGCAGGCAAGAAAATGCTATTACCATTCGGTCCGACAAAAGTATAACCATCCACACCTTCTACAGTACTCCATGTTATTGTACATTGGTTTTTCAATTCTTTCAGTTCATCGTATGTTGGCATTCGCCACCCAGTTCCCCAGTTTACTGTAGCAGCATCATCATTTGCTTCAAGAATGGCTAGTGTATCGGTAAAACCGTCGTTGCCGTAACTTGAATCGTAGCAATATTTGTTCAATGCTTGTTCCTCGCCATTACAATACCTATATGTACTCCAATTATAAATTTCCTTTGTTGTTGTTTCTCCCCAAGCATAATAATTTCCATACCCTTCGGCAGTTTCTGCTCCTACATTGCAGGTAGCCCATTTGGTACCACTTGGCAAACCAAGGTCAACCCAAATGTGCCCGTTTATAGTTCCTATTGTTGGGTCCGGTGTTGTGTCGGGCGTTGGACTAACGCCGTTGGATTTCCACTGAGCATACAAAGTTATGTCAGATATGCATATCATTACGGCTGCTCCATCGTAAAAAATTGTGCCGATACCCTCTGGGGTAGACGCCCAATTGGTAAAAGTATGGCCTTCGTATGTGAATGCATTCGGTGTTAATTTTTGAATTTCGCCATCAGTGAAAACTTGTGGCTCCATTGTGCCGGTTCCGCCATTTGCATCATAGGTTACAATATAGGTTTTGTTTTTATTGCAACCGCTAATTGCTATCATTCCCGCTACGGAAACAATTGCAAACAATAATAAAAATATTCGTTTCATGCTGTTCTATATTTAAATGTTTCTAAGTTTAATGTTCAATGTTTAAAGTTTCTATGTTTCTAAGTTTGGCTTACGCCGAGCTAAAGGTTAACTTCGTTGAGGGCTTCGCCGTTCTATGGCTTCGCCGTTTCTTGTTGAGTCGTGGCGCGCCGCGACCGTACAATGTTTCCGTTTATATGCGTATGCCTTTCTGGTTGAGACGCAAAATTTTGCGTCTGTCTAATTGAATTGTATTTATGCCGTTTATATGTCATTTTAATTTATGTCTATGTAAAAAACGAAAATCTTTGTAAATGGTTGCCTAGGAAGGTGAAATTTCCCTTTTGTGTATTCGTTTTAAATTATGGTGCAATGATAACAAAAGTTTTTGATATAACAAAATAAATAAAAAAAAAACGCCTATATATCGTTAAGATATTGCATTGGCAATGAGTTGATTATTTGTTTGTCGTTGCGCAAAGTGGCAAAAAGTGAATTTGTACCAAAAATTATCCCTATTTGCCAGATTTTATTTTTCTTTGTGTCTCATAATTTTTGGAAGATGAATGTCAATAAGAAAAAAGATATGCCGCGAAATGAAACGAAGGCGGTTCCTGCTGGTTCTATGTTGAAAGACAATGCTATAGCTCGTAAACGAGATATTATTTTGAAAGTCATAATAGTAGTTTTCGGCTTTATGCTCTACGCAAATACCCTCGGGCACGGCTATGCTCTCGACGATACGGTTACCATTTGGAAAAACGAATTCACCCAGCGCGGATTTGACGGCATTGGCGACATCCTAAGCTACGACACGATGGCTGGAATGTTCGGCAAGGACATGGACGAGGTGGCAGGCGGTCGCTATCGTCCGCTGTCGGTGGTTATGTTTGCTATAGAACTCGAACTGTTTGGCAAGAAGACCGAAGCTCCAGACTATACGGGCGACATTGTGGCGGCTCCATTCGTGGGGCATTTCTTCAATGTCTTGTACTACTGCTTGCTTTTGCTGTTGCTGTATAGTGTGCTGAAAAAGTTGTTCCGCAACCACCAACCGCGATACTGGTTTCTGAGCATTCCTTTTCTTACGGTGATGCTTTTTGCTGCGCATCCGCTTCATACCGAGGTGGTTGCCAATATCAAGAGCCGCGACGAGATTATGGCGTTCCTATTCGTACTTTTGGCAATGGATTGCGCAATCAGATTCTTGGATGTTAGAAAGTTGTGGCAGCGAATCTTGCTCCTAGTGGCAATTTTCGTTTGTATTTTCCTCGGCTCCATGTCCAAAGAAACCACGGTGGCGTTTGTTTTCCTCATTCCGCTGACATTGTACTTCTTTTTCTCGCCTAAGCTTTCAGACTATTTTAAGGTTACGATTCCTGCATTTTTGGGCGCTTTGCTTTATGTGATAATCAGAGGCAATGTAATTGCAAACCAGTTTGGTGGCGAAGCGGACCTGTTGCTAAACAATCCATTCCTCAACATGACAGGCGGGGAGAGGTACGCTACGGTAACATACACGTTGCTTCTGTACTTGAAGTTGCTCGTTTTCCCGCATCCGCTTACATGGGATTACTATCCGTACCAGATTCCTACTATGCATTGGACCGACTGGCAGGTGATTTTGAGTTTGTTGCTCCACCTTGGAATGATTGTGGTTGCAATAGTTTACCTGATGCCTAAGCGCAAGTCGGTGTATTCGTATGCAATATTTTTCTACGGAGCAACGCTGATTCTGCCATCGAACCTGCTGTTCAACGTGGGTGCATTTATGGCCGAAAGGTTTTTGTTCATGCCGTCGTTTGGTTTCTGCCTTGCCATAGCATATACATTTGCCAAGGTTTTGCCCGAAAAATTCCCAGAGAAGGAAATAATGCTGCGCAATGTTACGGTTGCTGTGCTTGGAATCGTCGCAGTCGCCTTTTTTGTAAAGACGGTTACGCGCAATATGGACTGGAAGGACTCGACTACGCTTTTTACTCACGATGTGCATGTTAGCGTAAACAGTATCAAAGGTAACAGTTCGTATGCCAGCGACTTATACACACAGTCGGAAGGGGCGGAGAAGAAGGCGGCAAAGTGTCATGGTGCCGACAGTCTTGCGTACATTGCTCAGCGCGACAGCATTATGCGGACTGCAATCCCATATTTCGAGCGCGCCTTGGAGTTCGACAGCCTGAATTCCGAATCGCTGGTGCGAATTGGAAACATTTACTACAAGCTCGACAACGACTACCGGACAATGTTTAAGTATTACAAGCAGGCTCTGCATTCCAATCCGCTCAACCGTGATGTGTGGAACAATACCGTGGGCGTGCTTACCTACAACATCAACGACCCTGAGTATGAGAAGACTATCTGGTGGGATTATGCAAGACTTTCGCCTGACTACTACGAAGCATATTACCAGTTAGGTGAAATTTATTATTCAGCAAATCCCAAGCAGAACGATTCGGTGGTTTATTACATGTCGAAGGCGTATTCGTTGAATACCAGTAAGTTCGAGATTCCTTTCCATTTGGGAATGGCCTACGGCAATCTGAACGACTTTGCCAAGGCAAAGGAATATCTGTTGAAAGCCGATGCATTGAAGGAAGATGCCGAAGTGAAAAAGTTTTTGGGTATAATCTACGGTACAGAAGGCAATCCAGCCGAGGCGTACAAGTATTTTTCAAAGTCGGCACAACTGAATCCCGACGACCCGATAGTGCAGCAGTACGCAGCGCAGTCGAAGATGGAGGCGGGAATGTAAGAAGTCTAACGGGCTAACAGTCGGACAGACTCGCAGCCAGACAGTCGGACAGGCTCGCAGTCTTGCTGTCTAACAGTCTTGCTTCCTTAAAGACTATTCGTCTTTTAGCCTTCATGCCTTCATGCCTTTTAGCCCGTTAGCCGAAACTAAATTTTCAACATTTCAGAAAAAACACTATCTTTGCAAGATTTTGCAAAGACTATGGTTGTAAAAAGTGTCATCGGAAAAATGATGAAGATTTTCGCTAATCCGCGTCATTATTGGCAGCGCTACGAGTTCTCATCAATGACAGCGAAAGACTTGCATGGCAAGGTCTATCCTGTGCTGATGTCCATATTCTTTGTGATTGTGCTGTTCGGTTCCGCCCTGAACCGCATGCCCGAGGAAGGCTTCCCGATTGTGTTGCTAGATACGGTTATTATTACGCTATTTTTTGCGCTAACTTACCTGCTGGTAAGTTTTCTGGAAAATTGGATTTGTCGGCTTTATGGGAACATTGAGTATCCGAAGTCATCATTGTTGCTCTTGGAGAGTATGCTTCCGTTCTATATGCTGTATGCGATTCTGGCTGTGTTCCCGAGTCTGTTTTTCTTCTGGGTGCTCGTGGCGTACGGATTGTATCTTATGTACTTCGGCGCGTTGTATTTCCTGAAAATACAAGAAGACAGGGTGATTGTGTTCATGATATTGTCGGTTCTTCTTGTCGTATTGGGCATTGCAGTTTCGCTCACGCTGGATGGCATAATTATGGGATTCTTTTTAAATGTTTGACAATGAAAAAAATTGAGTATAGAAATAAAAAGGCATCATTCAAGTTTGAATTTATCGAGCGGTTCACTGCGGGAATTGTGCTTACGGGTACGGAAATAAAGTCGATTCGCGATGGAAAGATAAGTTTTACCGATTCGTATTGTGTTTTCAAGGAGAATGAATTGTGGGTGACATCGGTTCACATTGCCGAGTATTCGCTTGGCACTTGCAACAACCATGATCCCAAGCGCGACCGTAAGTTGCTGCTTAATCGTAAGGAACTGAATAAGTTGCAGAAGAAAGTCGCAGAAAAAGGTCTTACTATTGTTCCTATTTCGCTGTTCCTCAACGAAGCAGGAATCGCTAAAATGGAAATTGCACTCGCCCGTGGAAAGAAACTTCACGACAAGCGCGAAGACATAAAGGACCGCGACACCAAGCGCGACCTTGATAGAACAAGAAAAATGAAGTAGAAAGGATGACTGGCGAAGCGGAAATATTTTCACTATGTAAGTATTGCTTACCAACAGCCGAGGATTTCTCGGAAGTTATCAATAAAAGTAATTAAGCGAAATGGCAAAAGAGACCGAAATCGTGTTATATAATCCAAACCAGTCAGTTAACATTGAAGTTAGACTTGGTGAGGAAACGGTGTGGCTTACGCAGTTACAGATGGCAGAACTATTTGGGTGTTCCTCCGATAACATTGGTTTTCATTTGAAAAATATATATAAAGAACAAGAATTAGAGGAAATTTCAACTACCGAGGATTTCTCGGTAGTTCGTATGGAAGGTAATCGTAAGGTACATAGAACAATAAAACATTACAATATAGATGCTATATTATCAGTTGGTTACAGAGTAAGTTCTCGTAATGCTACTATGTTCCGTCAATGGGCGACAAAAGTTTTGAAAAATTATTTGATTAAAGGTTACGCTTTGGAACCTAAGTTGTTATTGATGAAAGAAAAATTGGAAAAGCATACTGAACTTTTGAAAAAGCATGATGAGCAGATTCAGTTTTTTATTAAGTCTGCTACTCTGCCATCTGAGAATGTTTTTTTAGACGGCGAGTTTTACGATGCGTTTGCGCTTGTCGAGAAGTTGGTAAAGTCAGCGACAAAGTCTATTGTGTTAATTGACAACTATATAGACGATACTGTGTTGACAATGCTGAGTCATCGGCAATCTGGTGTTGAAATTTCGATATATACAAGGAATATTACCGAGACGGTTAAACTTGCTGCTGAAAAATTTAATAGTCAGTATGGAGGATTGATGATACATAGATTTTCCGATAGTCACGACAGATTTCTAATTCTCGATAATTCGGAAATGTATCTTTTCGGGGCATCGCTGAAGGACTTGGGAAAGAAAATGTTTGCCTTTACAAAGATGGATAGTTCAAGTGTCGAAATTGTAATGGATAGAATAAAAAGAGATTAAATTTGATAAGACATGAACATACTTATAATAATATTACTTGCAATCGCTGCCTATCTTATCGGGTCGTTCAGTTCGGCGCTGTGGTACGGCAAATGGTTCTATGGCATTGACATACGCGAGCATGGAAGCAAGAACGCAGGTTCTACCAATGTATTGCGCGTGCTTGGTTGGAAATGTGCCATACCTGTTTTCATAACCGATGTCATAAAAAGTTTTGTGCCGACAATGTTTTTTGTGATGCTACTTAATCGCTTTGCAACAACCGACTGCGGAGTTTTCGTGGAGAGTGGTTCGGAGGCATATTACTTGTACCAGCTTTTGTTCGGTATGATGGCTATTGTCGGTCACATTTTCCCATTGTACTCTGGATTCAAGGGAGGAAAGGGCGTTGCATCCATGCTAGGTCTTGTTCTGGCACTCGACCCACTGTCGGCAGGAATAAGCTTGGGCGTATTCATAATAGTGGTGCTTATTACAAAAATTGTATCGGTGTCATCGATGTCGGCGGCAGTGGCTTTTCCGATTGTGGTATGCGTGCTTGGATTCTTCCGCGAGGCTGGTCATAGCATTACAATGACAGTTTTTTCGATACTGGTAGCCATATTGTTGATAGTCACACATCGCAAGAATATTAAAAGATTGTTAAACCACGAGGAACCAAAGATAACGATTGGCAAAAAGGAGTAATTTTGCAAAAAAAAATTGTTATAGATGAAATCAATACTAAAACTAATGGCATGCGGACTTGCATTTGGTCTGACAGCATGTAATTCAAATCAAAATCAAAGTATGGAAGACAAGGCTTTGAACTTGGCCGACCTCGATACCACCGTATCGGCATCGGCTGATTTTTACGCTTATGCAACAGGTGGATGGCAGAAGAACAATCCATTGCCAAACGACAAGTCGCGCTACGGCTCGTTCGACATTCTGGGTGAGGAAACCGACAAGAAGGTTAATACTCTTATTCAGGATTTGGCAAAGCAGCAGAACGAGGAAAATTCGGTAGAGTGGAAAATTGCAACTCTTTACAATCTTGGTATGGACGAGGCAAAACTTAATGCAGATGGCATTTCTCCAATTAAGCCTATGCTTGACGAGATTGACGCAATGACCGACAAGGCTCAGATTGCAGAATTGGTTGCAAAGATGCACCATCAGGGCGTTTCCGCTTTCTTCGGTGTGTTTGGAACTAGCGATCCCGAAAACAGCGACCTTAATATTCCGTGGTACTATCAGGGCGGACTTGGTCTTGCAAACAAGGAATACTACACCGACGAGGGCGAAAGAGAAGATTTGATTCGTCAGCAGTATGTTGAACATATCGGAAAGATGTTTGCTTTGATTGGCTATTCAGAGGACGATGCAAAGGCAGCAGCAAAGAATGTATTTGAAATTGAGGACCAGCTTGCAAATGTTTCTATGGGAAGCGTTGAAGAGCGTGATCCGTTTAAGACAACAAACAAGATGACTGTTGATGAAATGTCTGCTAAGTCTCCGAATTTCGACATCGCAAAGTATTTTGAACTTCAGGGTATTACGGTAAAGGAAAACATTAATGTTTGCCAGCCTTTGTTCTTGGAAGGAGTTTCGCAGATAATTGAAAAGCAGTCGCTTGACAACCTGAAGCAGTATTTGAAATGGAATGTCGTTAATTCGTCGGCTTCTTATTTGAGCGAAGATCTCAACAAGCAGAACTTCGAGTTCTACGGCAAGACTTTGTCGGGCGTTCCTGTTCAGCAGGACAGATGGAAACGCGTTGTTAGGGTTGTAAACGGCAATCTTGGCGAATGTGTTGGTGAAATCTTCGTACAGAAGTATTTCCCGCCCGAGGCAAAGGAACGCATGGTTACCCTTGTTGAGAATTTGCGTTCTGCTTTCGGCGATAGAATCAAAAAGCTCGACTGGATGAGCGAAGAAACCAAGGCTAAGGCATTGGAAAAACTTGCTGCTATCACCGTAAAAATCGGTTATCCCGACAAGTGGAAAGACTATTCGAAACTTTTGTTGAAGGAAGATTCATACTATGCTAATGTACTAAGATGCAATGAGTTTGAATTTGATGACATGGTCAGCAAGATTGGTAAGCCTGTTGACAAGACTGAATGGTTGATGACTCCGCAGACCGTCAATGCATACTACAGCCCAAATACAAACGAAATTTGCTTCCCGGCAGGTATTCTTCAGCCGCCATTCTTCTATATGGATGCTGACGATGCTGTAAACTATGGTGCAATTGGTGTTGTTATCGGACACGAGATGACTCACGGATTTGACGACCAGGGGCGTAACTTCGACAAGGATGGAAACCTCGCTTGCTGGTGGACAGAAGAAGATGCAGCTAAGTTTAACGAAAGGGCAAAAGTGCTGATTGACAGGTATAGCTCAATCGTTGTTATCGATACCGTACACGCAAACGGTGAACTTTCGCTCGGTGAAAATATTGCCGACTACGGAGGTTTGAAGATTTCATTCGATGCTTTCAAGAAGGCATCAGAAGGCAAGGAACAGCCAACTATCAACGGTTTCACTCCGGAACAGCGTTTCTACCTCTCATACGCAAAGGTATGGGCTAACAATATCCGCGATGAGGAAATTATCCGTCGTACAAAGGAAGATGTTCACTCGCTCGGCAAGTGGAGAGTAAACGGACAGCTCATCGGTATCGACGATTTCCACAAGGCATTCGGAATCAAGGAAGGCGATGCAATGTACATCCCAGAATCCGAATGGGCAAAGATTTGGTAATAAATAGTTATTTTTATATTGGAGCCATATGCGTGCATACGGCTCTTTTTTTGTGTCTTTTTTTGTTTTTTGTTCTTTCGGATTTAAAATCCGAAAAGCTTGAATATTAGCATTTGTAATGCGCATATAAAAGCAAATCATTTGAATATTATGTAAATGCGGATTATAAATCCTTAAATTCATATCGTTTGGATTGTTTGGATTACAAATCCAGACAACATATACAACATATAGGAAAGTAATTTTTTGTGCGATATGGAGTTTTTTGTAATTTTGCATTATAGCTTTGCTTTTCTATTAAATAGGTATGAAGCGTGTATTTGATATTGTCTGCTCATTTTTCGGCTTGCTGCTGCTGTCTCCGCTTTTGTTGATAGTCGCACTGCTTGTGGTAACGACTTCACGCGGTGGTGTGTTCTATAGGCAGGTAAGGGTGGGGAAGGACTTTCGCAACTTTAAGATACTGAAATTCCGTTCCATGCGTCCCGATTCCGACAAGAAGGGATTGCTGACGGTTGGCTCAAAGGATAATCGTGTTACCAAGGTTGGCTATTTCATCCGCAAGTACAAGATTGACGAGTTGCCGCAGTTGATTAATGTGCTTGTCGGCGATATGAGTTTTGTCGGACCGCGTCCCGAAGTGCCAAAATATGTGGAGATGTACAACGAAGAGCAGCGCAAGGTTTTGTCGGTTCGTCCTGGCATTACCGACTATGCTTCGATAGAATATCGCAACGAAAACGACATTTTGGCAAAGTCTGACAACCCGGAGCAGACTTACATCGATGAGGTTATGCCTGCAAAGTTAAAACTTAATTTGCGGTATATCAGTGAAATGTCATTTAAAACAGACCTCAAGATAATTTTTGGAACAATTTTTAAAATTTTTGATTGAGAATTGAAAAAAATGTTGTACTTTTGCGGTCGCAATTGCCCAATGGTGTAATGGTAGCATCCCAGATTCTGGCTCTGATAGTTCGGGTTCGAGTCCTGATTGGGCAACTGGATATAAATCGCAAGTATCTAAAAATCAGGTGTTTGCGATTTTTGTTTTGGTAAATCGCACCACAATCGCACCACGGATTTCGATGAATTTTTTTTATGATATGAAACGCAATGAATAAAAAAAGCCAGCCACAACAGCGGCTGACTTCTGATATTAACTCGTTGAAATATTGATTCAACTGCGCAAAGATAATAAAAAAAGCCACTCGTAACAATAATAACATATGGACTTAAGTTCTGCTAGCATCAATGTCCCGCTACTGCCCTGCGCAGATACTTCGCTGCACTGAACTTGACAACATTCTTTGCAGGAATGTTGATGATTTCCTTCGGCTTCTTCGGATTGTGACCAGCTCCTACATAGGCATAGAAGGTATCACCATCGTTAAACGATTCTACTAGCCCAATGGATATATGAAGCTGCTCGTCTTCTCTCTTTGCATCGAGATAATTTATTGTGGTTTCTTCATAGTTTCCATCTGCAGATGTCTTAACGATAACAACCACAACCATATCATCGGCAAATGAGACACTGCCATCGGCATCGTTTACCCATGTTAAGTCGAGGGAGAAATTGGTTTCGTCGTTCTCGAAAGCTGCGTGAAGGTCCGTTAGACCAGCCCTTGTAAATTCCCCGAAAGATAGCCGTTCAAAGTCAATGGCATCGTCAACAATGGCATTGTCGTAATTGATGCGAACTGCAGCATTAAAAGCAGATTGCTTCTTTGCCTGGCTCCAGTCGCTTGCCTTCAGTACCGGATTGACCTTTGACATAATTTCTACTAGGGTCTTGAAGTTAGACCTTACAGTTACCTGTGCGCTAGTCTTTGGATTGGCAACCGATGTTGCCAGAGAACGCATATAATCAATGCCTTTCCAAGAACCACCTACTACGGTTCCGGTTTTTCCTGAGAAACCTCCCAGAATACCTTTCTTAATCTTTCCCATGATATGATAATTTTTATTAGTTAATATTATGATTTCGTTTTACCTCTTTTACAAAACT
>CAJOIT010000004.1 GCA_905234755.1 uncultured Bacteroidales bacterium | reverse complement strand
GGCAGAGTCCATAATTGTAGGCCTTGCATTTTGATCAGTTTGTTGAATAACATAATTGTTAGGACTTAGGTCGTACCATCTCGACACTTTACCGTCTGTTAGTTCAACACTGTCTGCACGGAGCCAGAGCTGGAGATGGTCGGTTGGAAATGGTTGTGACGTTTGGGAGTAAGTTGGAAGGTGAAAGGTGAAAGTTGAAAGGAAAAAGAAAAAAAGAAAGTTGAAAGTTGAAAGTTGAAAGTTGCCCTTCGACAGGCTCAGGGAGCGAAATATTGATCCTTTGACAGGCTCAGTGGGCAAATAGCCCGATGGTTTTATATGTTGGATATTTGTGTCCATAATTTGGATGTGATATTAAATAAAAAAGCAAATATAATAATTATAAGTATATATGGGATTAGGAGATGAGATTTTTTTGTTTTTTGGGGAGATGACGGTTTTACGGGTTAACGGATTAACGACAGGGTATTTTTTGTTTTGATGACATGGGACATAACGAGGAAAGAGATATGGGGATGTTAGGAATGTGAATTTTATGGAACGGCTGATATTATTGGGAGGAAAATATAAATTTTAGCAATTAGTATGAATAAGCATCAGCAAAATTTTGCTTGCACAGCCTCAAAAGCAAGTATTATAAAAATCATTTCGCTCGAGCCGCGGGGGCTTTTACTTTTTATCGGTAAAAAGTAAACAAAAACCGTGTCCGCTGAGTCTGCTTCGCTAAAAATCGCCTGAACTTCGCTAAAACGCAGAAACTCACCTTCGTTGTACTTCGGTTCAAACAGTCTGCCTTTTTACGCTTCGTTCCACCGATTTTCTTGACGCTCACCAGCCAAGGCGGCAATCAAGGATCTCCCTTTGGTCGATGTGTTTAAATAATAATTTTTGCTTAGAGAAATTTCGTTTTTTCGCTTAAATTCAGTATGATATATATGTTAAATATGTCCGATTTATCTGATGTTACGATTGTTTGGTTGATAACGTTTTTTGGGGGATGACGGATTTGTGGGATAGCGAATTAACGATGGGATTTTTTGACGACATTAGACATAATGAAAAAAGCGACACAGGGATGTTTTTTTGTTTTGGGATGACGGATATAGGGGATAAAAAAGGCGGATTTCCATCCGCCTTCTCAAATTAGATTGTCTTCTGTGCTCGGAACTTGATTACATTCTTAGCTGGAATTTTGATTATTTCTTTTGGCTTTTGCGGATTGTGCCCTGCGCCAGCATAAGCATAGAAAGTGTCGCCATCGGTGAAAGACTGAACCAATCCGATGAATACATGAAGTTCTTCGTCCTCCCTCTTTGCATTGAGATAGTCAATTACAACATCATCAATGTCTCCGTTTGCTGACTTTTTGACAATAACAACGGCAACCATATCATCATTGAACGATGTTTCATCGTCGGCATCATTCACCCATGTCAGCTTAAGCGATAAGTCGGTTTCGCTCATATCGAAGGATACACGAAGATCTGTCAGTTCCTTCCTGGAAAATTTGCCAAAAGTGAGTTTCTCGAAGTCAATTTCATCATCGACAATGGCGGTGTCATAATTTTCACGAACAGCTGCATTGAATGCCGATTGCTTCTTGGCATTGCTCCAAGCGGACATTTTCGCGATTGGATTAGCCTTTGCCATAATGGATGCAATCGTCTTGAAATTGGACCTAACTGTTACCTGTGCTTTTGTTTTAGGGTTCGCTATTGATGTAGCCAGCGAACGCATGTATTCAATACCTTTCCATGCACAACCTACGACTGTTCCGACCTTGCCGGAAAAACCACCGAGGATTCCTTTCTTAATCTTTCCCATATTCTGTAAGTTTAAATGTGTTAAATACTATGTTTGTTACCTCTGTTACCGTTTCTGCGTAAGGGCTGTTACTCGATTCTTCGCATCCCTTGATTTTCAAATAAATATACATTTAGTTAAATTTTAAAAGGTTGATAAAAGCAGGTTGGCTTTGCTGGCTCGGCTACATGACCATCATTGCCAACCTAATAACAAATTTTAGATATTGTTTTCCACTAAATTTTGCAAAAACATGCGCCAATGCTTAACAATCAATGCATTATTCCTACATGTATGTAATCTCTTCGTGATTATTATAAAAATCCAAGAAGGTCCATACATCTTATTTTTTGTTACGATATGAAGCATTTCTATTGTAAATATTTAGCTGACAATAATAATTTTAGCCGATAATTTCACCAAGATAGTCAGACTCTGCAACCAGCTTGCCGTCGTCTGACATGAATGAAAGATAGGCAACAATGGTGTCGCCTGTCCAGTTGCGTGGGTAAGAGAACGAGAGCGTAGCATTGGCACGGGTGGCATTGCCGATGTCGTATTCGGCTTCGTCCTTGTCCTTGTTGTAGAGGAGTACCATTGCGATGTCGGTAGCCTGTGCGTTGCCGTTGCCACTGTTGTCGGTCCAGGTGCAAGTGGCAGTGCCAGATGATAGTGCTATGGTTGGAGCTTCAGCCTTCTTGAGTTGACCAAGGGCAACTTTGAGCACAGAAAAATCAATGGAATAGTTTGGAAACTCGCCAATAATGCAGTTGTTGTGCATTATGTATGATAGCCCAACATTGCCTGCGGTCTGCTTTGCCATATAGTTCTTGTATCCATACCTTATGTAAGGATTGATTTTGGACATAAACTTTACAGATATGGCAAACTTTGCGCGTTGCATCTGTTGAGCCAGAGTGTTTGCGTTCTTTGTTTGAACAGCTATTCCTCTCATGTAGGCAATACCTTTCCATGAGGCACCTACTACGGTTCCGACCTTGCCGGAGAATCCGCCTAATATACCTTGCTTAATGCTACCCATGTTAGTTGAGATTAGGTTGGTTATACATAAGGTTAACTACCACTTCCGATGTCTGAAGGCTGTTACTGTCTTCGCAGCGCTTCTTGAAAACAAAATTTTTCATAATTCTATAAGTTTTCGCTTTGGCGGTTCATCTATCCATACTGGAAATTTCCATTTTGCTAGCGTTGTATTTCTGGATGTCCAGCCTCTGCTTGTTTTACGATGTAAAAATAAAGCATAATGTAATATGTTGATAATTAATATTTTAGTAAAGGTATATTCTTCCTTGTTCCGTCGCAAATTTCCTTAATCTTCCGATTTGACATATATGTAGTTTTCCCTGTGTTTCCATGAACTTCCGAGAGCATTTTGTGGGATTTACTTAAAAAATGTGATTTTTGAGAGATGAAAAAATGAAAAAACGTCAGATTTTTTGAAGAACGAGGAATTTTTGAGTTTTTTGGAGGAAGAGAAAAGGGTGGTTTGGGGAGTGGGAGGAAGGTGGGAGAAGGGAGGGAGAGGGGAGGGAGAGGGTGTAGTTAAAAGTTAAAAGTTAAGAGGTAAGAGGTGAAAGTCAAGAGTTGAAAGTTGAAAAATGAAAGTTGAAAGTTGGGAGGGTGATTATAATATTTTGATGTTTTAGGAAATATGAGTTGTGCCAGGGCGCGAGTGTACACAATAGGTAAATTTTGAATTGTGCCGAGGAGGGGCTGTAATAGATTGGAGAAAGGGCTGTGTGGCTACGAATTTGTTGGTATAAAAACAAAAAAGGCTGGTCGTGCCAGCTTTTTGTTTGATTTTGAATGATTAATTGTTGTTATTTCTTGTTGTCGGTGAATATCTGATATATTTCGCGTTTCAGGAAAAAAGTGCGCTTGCCAATTGTATAGCGGCTGAGGTTGAACTTCTTGGCATAGGTCCTTATAGTGCGAGCAGTTACATCGAATATTTGGGCAACCTTATCATGTGAGATTATCTCGTTAAAAAAATCATCTGGTTTCAATAAAAGCTTTTCTGTCTTGTATGTTTTTGTGTCCTGTTGATAATACTCAATCTTGTCGGTGGAGATGTCGATGTTTGAAGAATATGATGGATATTCGTTGTTGTCGATTGTAGCGTTGTATTTTTGAGAGCAAGAAATGTTGTCAGCTGTATAAGTTTTTGTAGTGTAAGTAAGGATGCCTGTATTTTCGGATTGGTAGAAAGGGTTGGGGGATGTGGTGCTAGTTGTGCTGTAGGGTTCTTCGGATTCGTTGACAGTGTCGGTCTCGGTAGAGCAGGTACTGTCGTTTGTTTTTTCTGGATTTTTTGTTTTGTTATCATCCGGACAGTTGGATAGAGGGTTTTCTTCCTTGCTGATATTTTCAGAGGAATTTTGGGGTGTGGTGGGACTGATGCGATTGCTTGCATCTTGTTTTTCGGGTGGTCGTGTTGACCTGGATTCGTATTTTATCATATATATAAAAGTTTGGTTATACAATAGTTACACTTTGTATTCAATTTTATTGGTGATATTGTTAGGTTTTGTTTTGGTTTTTGCAAAAATAAGACACATTGTATTAGTGTATAAAGAAAAATTATGAATATAATATTAAATACATAATACATTATATAAAATGGATTATTTTATGTATGAATAGGAAAATTAAAGATGAGGATGTTGAAAGTTAAAAGGTGAGAGTTAAGAGGTAAGAGTATGAGGTAAAATATAAGAGTTAAAAGTTAGGGGGTACAAGAGGTAAAAGTTGTCCTTCGACTGCGCTCAGGAAACTATGAAAGGTGGAAATTTAAAGTTAAGAGGTAAAAGTTAAGAGGTAAGGGGTGAAAGTTAAGAGTTGAAAATTGAAAATTGAAAGTTGAAAGTTGAAAATAGAAAGAGATTATGGGGAGGGAAAAAGACTTGCATATTATAAATGAAAATCATATCTTTGCAAGATGCAATTTTTTGAATTAACATGGAAGAAAAATATACAGAAATAACGCCTAACAATAGGTTGCTGAACTTTAATTTTAGAGAGTTGGTTGCATACAAGGATTTGATTGCCATGTATGTAAAGCGTGATATTATAACCATGTACAAGCAGACTGTACTTGGACCATTATGGTTTGTAATACAGCCAATACTTACTACTGTAATGTTTATGTTTGTATTTGGTAATCTCGCTGGAATTTCCACAGATGGAATTCCTGGTCCTTTATTCTATTTTGCTGGAATTATATTGTGGAACTATTTTGCAACCTGCCTAAATGCTACTTCAAATACTTTTAGGTCTAATCAGGGTGTATTTGGTAAAGTCTATTTTCCTCGTCTCGTAGTGCCAATTTCGGTTACAATTTCTAACCTTGTAAAGTTTTTCATTCAGTTTGCCATATTCTTGATTATATATTTAGTATATGTGTTTTTTAAGGGTGCAGATGTTGCTCCTAATTGGTATGCGTTTCTATTCCCATTGTTGGTTGTGATGAGTGCAGGACTTGCATTGGGATTCGGAATAATATTCTCATCCATGACAACCAAATATCGAGACCTTACATTCTTGCTGCAGTTCGGTGTGCAGTTGTGGATGTATGCATCTCCTGTTATATATCCTCTTAATACTATGCCAGAGGGCAAGCGTTGGATTTTTGAACTGAACCCAATGACATCAGTAATAGAGACATTCAAGTACGGAGCTATAGGTAGTGGTGTGTTTTCGTGGGAGTGGTTGGCGTATAGTTTCGGATTTATGGTGGTTGTGTTGTTGTTGGGAATTGTGATATTCAATAAGGTGGAGAAGGATTTTATGGACACGGTATGACAGTTAAGAGTTAAGAGTTAAGAGTTAAGAGTTAAAAGGTAAAAGTGACTGACAAGATGCAAAATGGTTAAAAGTTAAGAGTTAAGAGTTAAAGGGTAAAAGTAAGAGTTATGGCAGAGAGTATTGTAAGAGGAAAGGCTTTGAGTTTTGCTGTTAAAATAGTGAACCTCTACAAATATTTATGCGATACAAAACATGAATATGTATTGTCAAAACAGTTGTTAAGGAGTGGAACGAGTATTGGTGCAAATATTTCTGAGGGTAAATACGGACAAACAGAGCCTGATTTTCTTGCAAAGATGTCAATAGCATTAAAAGAAGCATCAGAAACTGAATATTGGCTTGAACTATTAAATGCAACAAACTATATCGATGAAAGTGTGTATCAAGAATATGATAAGGAATGCAAGGAGTTGATGAAAATGCTGGCAACGATAGTGAAAAAGATGAAGGAAAAAGTTAAGAGGTAAGAGTTAAGAGGTAAGAGTTAAGAGGTAAAAGTTAAGAGGTAAGAGGTAAGAGGTAAAAGGGAATAGTTAAAAGTAATGACTAAGGACGAACTGATAGCAAAACTGAAAGACATTGAGTGGGATGACTTCGAAGTGAAGGAAGCAACCAATGGACTTCCAAAGAGTATTTGGGAGACGGTGAGTGCGTTCTCAAACACTTCAGGCGGTTGGATTGTTCTTGGCGTAAGACAAGTAGGTAAGAAATTCGAAATAACAGGTGTCGAGAATGGGGAAAAAATAGAATCTGATTTTTTCAATGTGGTCAACGGCAAGCAAAAATTGAATCATCAAATTTCTGTTTCAGCAAAGAAGTACAACATACAGGGAAAACTTGTTATTGCATTTTATATACCATCGTCAACAATAAAACCGATATATATCAACTCGCTGCAAAATACGTATTTGCGTTCGGGCAGTGGCGATAGGCGTGCATCCGAAATAGAGATTAACGCTATGTTTCGCGATCAGGCGTTTGGTACCAAAAGTGAACAAGTTATTGATGGTACATCCATTGAGATGTTGAATCAACATTCTTTGATGACTTATCGTAATAGGATTGCCAATTTCAATCCGGATTTTCCATACAATGCACTGCCCTCAGAAGAATTTTGCGAAAAGACAGGTATTACGCGAGGTGGTTTGCTGACATACGGCGGATTGCTTATGCTTGGAAAGCGCGATGCGGTACAGTTATATGTCAGTAATTTCTGGATAGACATGCTTGAAATTCCTGGGATAAGTATGGGTGATGCTAATCCACGATACACATTCCGTATGCCGGAGCAAGAAAACATTTGGGAATACTATAATGTTCTGATTCAGCGGTTGAGACTGCATGTCGATGCTCCATTTACGGCAGGTCCAGATGGTTTCGCCCCCGATGACAACTCTGAACTTTATGCATTACGCGAGGGTCTTGTTAATATGCTTGCTCACGCTGATTATTTTAGTCCGATGCACTCTACGGTGAGAGTGTTTACGAACAGAATAGAGTTTCAGAATGCAGGACGATTTATTTTCGATTTGAAAGACCTGAGAGTACAAATGCATTCGATGCCACGCAATCCGTTGTTGGTTAAGTTGTTTCGTTTTGCAAAACTTTCCGAGAATGCGGGATATGGCATTGACAAGATGCTGACATGGGAGAAGTTGACAAACAAATCCGTTGAATTTTCGAGTGATACGGTTTGTTCCACGGTAACTTATTTTAGAACTGTTAAGGGAGTGGATGTTCAGAATGTCCCAGAAAATGTCCCAGAAAATGTCCCAGAAAATGTCCCAGAAAAATCCCGTAGAAACATCATAGATGATTTAAGGAAAAATCCCCAAATGACGATGACCGAATTGGCGAAAAGGCATTCTGTGGACATAAAAACTATAAAGCGTGATATTGGGACTTTGAAGCAAAAGGGATTGATTGTTCGTGTTGGACCAGACAAAGGAGGACATTGGGAAGTGGTTGGAGGTTAGATGAGAGTTAAAAGTTAAAAGTTAAGAGGTAAAAGTTAAGAGGTAAAAGTTAAGAGTTAAAAGTGACAGACAAGGTACAAAGTAGTTGAAAGTTTAAAGTTAAAAGTTGAAAGTTGTGTCAGAAGGTTATAGTATATTAACCAATCCCGTAGTAGGCTCGCAATGCTTTGCGAGCATGGAATTCATTGATCCATTATTAATTGTCAATTGTCCATTATTAATTATTTTTGCAATCCATGTCATTAGAACATTATATATTACCCATTAATCCTGTAGGCTCGCAATGTTTTGCGAGCATGCTAGATGTAATGTGTTATAATCATTATCCATTGTTAATTGAAATTTATGTCAACTGCAATAAAATTTTTGTTACCTTTGTAAGATGTTTTTTTAGGATTAAATTTAAATGAATTAATTGAACAGGATGATTCTGGTTTATGTGCAATAAATTATAAACATTGATTAATTATGGATAGAGCTACATTGCATCAGATATTGCAGGCAGTGAATTGGGATACAACGATTTGCGAGTCGGAATTGATATGCTTGTTGGACGGTCGTAAAGACGAAACAGGAGGCATGACGCGGGAGATGCTGTTTCTGCGTTGCCTTGAGCGTGTAGCGTGGCATAATTTGGTGTCGATGTGGGGAGGAACAGAAAATTGTACAAAACTATATACACAAAGAGTAAGAAAAGGATTGAGAAATGACAAACTTCGACATAAATATGATTTCATATTCGGACTATTACGAGGAGAATCTGTACAAGCTGCAGGATGGGATTCTGAATATTGTCAGAATCTCAAGCGTACCTTTCTACCTGACAGGTGGAACCGCGCTTAGCCGTGGCTATTATAATCATCGCTATTCCGATGATTTAGACTTTTTCGTCAATGCCGATAACAATTTCAGACATCTTACAGATGTTGTATTGTCTCATTTACAGCAAAACGGATATTATTGGGACAAAGAAGTTGGTTTTGTAAAATCGGTAGATTTCGTAACGCTTATGGTTTGCCATCCCGATTTCGATTGCAAGCTGAAACTTGATTTTGTAAACGACGTACCTGTTCATTTTGGGGATATTGTCCAGACAGATGTCTTTTATAGAACTGATTCTGTTGAAAATATGCTATCTAACAAGATTACCGCAATTTTCAGAATGTCGCCAAAAGATGTGGTGGATGTTCGTGAAATTTGTTTGCATCATAAATTTGACTGGGATACAATTTTCAAAAATGTGCGTGAAAAGGAATTAGGAATTGAAGCAGACCAGGTTGCTGAAATTGTAGAAGGTATGCCAGAGTCGGCATTCAATAGCATAAAGTGGATTAATAAGCCTGATTTTAAAAAATTTAAAAAGGATTTGAATGTAATTGTTCACGAAATGCTTAGTTTAAAGGGAAATAGCTTATGTCAACAGCAATAAAAATAGAAAACGTTTCGAAACAATACCGTCTGGGTGTAATCTCGACGGGAACCTTGAGCCATGACCTGAATAGGTGGTGGACAACCAAAATTCTTCGTAAGGAAGACCCTTATCTGAAAATTGGTTCTGTGAACGACCGTTCACAGAAAGCCGACAGTGAATATGTGTGGGCACTCAAGGACATAAACATGGAAATAGAGCAGGGCGATGTTGTTGGTATCATCGGCAAGAACGGTGCTGGCAAATCGACCTTGCTGAAGCTTCTTTCGCGAGTTACAAAGCCAACAACTGGTAGCATAAAGTACAAAGGTCGTATTGCATCTCTCCTTGAAGTAGGTACAGGTTTCCACCCTGAAATGACTGGTCGCGAAAACATCTATATGAACGGAGCAATTATGGGTATGACTAAGCAGGAAATTACCCGTAAACTTGATGAAATTGTAGATTTCTCTGGTTGCGAACGCTACATTGATACCCCCGTTAAACGCTACTCCAGTGGTATGACCGTCCGTCTTGGCTTTGCCATTGCAGCCCATCTCGACCCCGAAATCCTTGTGGTAGATGAGGTTCTTGCTGTAGGCGATGCCGAATTTCAAAAGAAGGCAATTGGCAAGATGCAGGATGTAAGTAGAGGAGAGGGAAGAACAGTACTGTTTGTGAGCCATAATATGGCGAGCATAAGGAAACTTTGTAAGACAGGATATGTTCTTAAAAATGGATCAGTAGAATTTAGTGGACAAATTGATGATGTCGTCGATTTTTATATGCATGAATGTGTGCCACCAACTCTTGAATGTGCTGTGGCGGATATGCCAAGAACAGAAAAATGTACAGGGAAAATACATTTTACTAATATTCAATTTTTAGATGAAAATAATGTTTATATAGATCCTCATTGTGGCCGTTTTTTGAGAATTAGACTATTCTTTAATGTTACTGAGGATGTTGTGAATAATTGTTATTTGTCAATAGGAGTAAATGATAATTTTGATTCAAGAGTATTGTCATTCCAATCGCAAATGAAGGATTCTTCGTTTTCTTTTGAGAAAGGTGAACATTGTATAGATTGTGATATTCCTAAATTGCCACTTACGGAAGGTTCTTATAAGATTGGTTTATGGGCTTCTGTTGATAGTGAGTGTGCAGATTATGTATACTATACAATACCTATGACAGTTGTAAATGATGATTTTTTTAACACAGGAAGAGTAATACCCTCTCATTTGGCTGGCAAAGTTGTTTTGTGTGATCATTTTTGGAGACTCAACAAATGAAAATATTATTGTTAGGAGGAACTGGAGCAATGGGTTGTCCCCTTGCAAAAATCTTAAGCGAAAAAGGAAATGATGTTTACATTACATCACGGCAAAGTAATAAAAATGATGGTAGTATTGTATATTTGAAAGGTGATGCTCGTAATTTTGATTTTCTTTCTAAACTTTTAGTAAATAGATGGGATGCTATTATAGATTTTATGAATTATGGAACATTTGAATTCGAATGTAGATATAGGAAATTATTGAATAGTACAGACCATTATCTTTTTTTGAGTTCTGCAAGGGTATATGCAGATAGCAAAACTCCTATTACAGAGAAAAGTTCACGGCTATTGGATGTCTCGAATGACTATACATTCTTGTCAACAGATGAATATGCTTTACATAAGGCGCGGGAAGAAAATATGTTGCTGGAGTCTAAATGTAAAAATTATACAATAATTCGCCCGTATATAACATATAGCAACATAAGACTTCAATTAGGTGTATTGGAAAAAGAGCAGTGGTTGTATAGATTGTTGCAAAATAGGACAATATTATTTTCTAATGACATATCTAGGCATTACACAACTATGACATATGCTAATGATGTTGCCTATTGTATTTCGATGCTGATTAATAATAAGAGTGCCTATGGAGAAATATATAATATAGTTACAGAGCAATCTGTTATGTGGCAAGATATTTTGTCTATTTATTGCAATGTATATAAAGAGCATTTTAATAAAGAAGCGAAGGTTATGATGTTAAATAATTCATTAAGGCTAAAAGACAAAATGGGGCAATACCAAGTAATATATGATAGGTATTATGACAGACATTTTGATAATTCGAAAATAAAAGCAGTTGTTGGAGATTATAAATTTACTGATGTTGAATACGGTTTATCTTTGTGCTTAAAAGAATTTGTTTCAAATCCGATTTTTAGAAAAATATCAATGGATGATGAGAAAATTAGAAATGAAATAACAAACGAGAAGCTGAATTTGTCCGAAATATATGGAAGAAGAGAAAAGGTAAAATATGTATTACAATCGTTATTTGGAATAAAATAGAATCATATGGAACATTATTATACAACAGAAAAAAATATTCAAATATTAATATCATTGTTAAAAGCTCATGGTGTAAAAAGAGTTGTAGTTTCTCCGGGTGCAACTAATATTACATTTGTTGCTTCTATTCAACGAGATCAATATTTTAATATATATTCATGTGTAGACGAGCGGTCTGCTGCATATATGGCTTGCGGAATTGCGATGGAAAGTGGGGAGCCTGTGGTTTTGAGTTGTACTGGTGCTACAGCTTCAAGAAATTATATTCCAGGTTTAACAGAGGCTTATTATAGTAAATTACCAATTTTAGCAGTAACATCAACACAGGATATATCAAGAATCGGGCAACTCATACCTCAGGTAATAGACAGACGGCAACCGTTGAAGGATATAGTAAAATTAACAGAGCATATCAATGTAGTTTCTGATGCAACGACAGAGTATGATGCGACTTTGAAGATAAACAGAGCTATATTGGAATTGACACACAGGGGCAATGGACCTGTCCATTTGAATATGACAACTACATATTCTAGAGATTATTCAGTTGTAGAATTGCCGAAAGCTCAAGTTATAAAAAGATTGACTCCCGAAAGTGTTTTTCCAGAAATTCAGAACGGAACAAGAGTTGCGTTGTTTGTTGGTTCTCATTTGCCGTTCAGCAAGAGATTGACGGAGTCTGTAGATAAATTTTGTGCACATTATGATGCTGTTGTTTTTTGTGATCATTCAAGTGGATATAAAGGTAAATACAGAGTGCAGTTCGCAGTCGTAAATGCTCAGGAGCAAGTACGTTCAAATATGATTAATTTGGATCTGTTAATACATATCGGAGAGGTGTCTGGTGATTATCCAGGAATGCGATTGTCTGCTAAGCAAACTTGGCGGGTAAGTGAAGACGGGGAATTGAGAGATACATTCCATTCATTGTCAATAGTATTCGAAATGAGTGAAGTGTTGTTTTTTGAACGATTTGTTTGCAATGCGGAAATAAAAAGAACTGCCTTTTTGGAAGAATGTTTGGCTGAGATAAATATGATTAGAAACAATATTCCAGAATTACCATTTTCTAACACTTGGATAGCGCAGCAAACGGCACATCGTATTCCTGAAAATTCTGTGGTTCATTTGGGAATATTAAATTCGTTGAGAAACTGGAATTATTTTGATTTTCCGGAATCTGTAACAGGTCAGTCTAATACTGGAGGTTTTGGTATCGATGGTTGCATGTCTACATCTGTTGGTGCGTCATGTGTTAATTCGGGGAAATTACATTTTCTTATAATTGGAGATTTGTCGTTTTTCTATGATATGAATATTCTTGGTAATAGACATATAGGGAATAATATTAGAATTTTATTAATAAATAACGGCAAAGGAACAGAATTTAGAAATTACACCCATCCTGGCTATGCTTTTGGGGATGATGCGGATAAGTATATTGCGGCAGGCGGTCATTTTGGAAATCAATCTAAAATGTTAGTTAGGCATTTTGCAGAAGACTTAGGTCTATCATATTTTTTTGCAGATAATAAAGAATCTTACTTGGAAAAAATGCCGATATTCTTGTCCCCGCAGAAATTAGAGAAATCGCTTTTGTTTGAAGTGTTTACAAATAATGAAGATGAAAGTGATGCATTGAAACTAGTTGCAAATGTCCTTAAGAAAAAAGATGATTCTGTAGTAAAAGGAGAAGATATAACCTTTAAAAGCATTGTTAAAAAGGTTATAGGAGAGAAAGGCGTTGAAATTGTTAGGATATTGAAGAAATAAAATTTTAGCGATGAAAATAGCGATAATGACGGTGCCATTTAATAATAACTATGGCGGTTTTTTGCAAGCCTATGCATTAAAGACCGTCCTAAACAATATGGGGCATTCGACTATATTTATTATGCGTCGCAGAAATAGACCGGACAGATATATTAACTTGAAAAGTTGGATTCTTAGGCGGGAGAAACATCTTTATTATTTGGATGATATTCACTTGTATAGGATAAGCAAATATACACGTAGGTTCCAAAAAAAGTATTTGTATCCATATACTAGGGATTATTATAACTCTATAGAGTTGCAGGAGTGCCGTAATTTGGATGTAGATTGTTTTATTGCTGGTAGTGATCAGTGTTGGAGATATAAATTCGCTTCAAGTAACATTGATGATTTTTTCTTTAATTTTTTAAATGGTAGTGGAAAAAGAAGGATAAGTTATGCCGCTTCATTTGGAACTTCAGATTTGGAGTTTGATGAGTTGATGCTAAAGAAGTGTAAGTCTTTGTTGGTCGATTTTAATGCAATATCAGTTCGCGAATTTTCTGGCGCAGATTTGTTGGTAAAGTATTTTGGTATTAAACAAGAAAATGTCCAAGTAACTTTAGATCCGACATTATTGCTTCCGGTAGAAGCATATAAAGAATTATTCAATGGTGTTAAAACAGAAAAACTAGATTACATTTTTTCTTATATTTTGGATGATGATGTAGAAAAAAAGAACTTGCTAGATTCTATCTCGCAAAAATTAAATCTGCCAGTAGTATCCCAAAAAGCACAAGTAGGAAATATACGAGATTTAAAGATGATTGAACCTGTTGAATTATGGTTGTCCCGTATTTATAATTCATCGTTTGTTGTAACAGATTCATTCCACGGATGTGTGTTTAGTATTTTATTTAATAAGCCATTTATTGTATATGGTAATCAAGATAGGGGGGTGGCAAGATTTGATAGTTTGTTGAATTTATTTGATTTGAAATCGCGGTATTTGGATGTTAATAATATTATTGACATAAGTAATCTTTGTGAGATTAATTGGAACAAAACAAATCAGGTTCTTGTTGATTTGCGTGAAAATTCGTTGTCGTTTTTAAAAGAGGCCATATACAAATGAAAATATATCAAGCAGTACGGAATCCATATATAGATGCTAATCAATATGTAATGACATTGATGGATGGTATAGATAGCGTGCATAATGATGTAGAGTGGGGATGGGGTCTAGAAAAATTTTGGATGGATGATATTTACGATTATGATATAATTCATATTCAATGGCCACATTTTTTGCTGTGGTTTAATAGAAGTCCTAGACAAATAGAAAAGCGGTTGTCAAAAATGAAAGAGGCTGGTAAGAAAATAGTTTCTACATGCCATAATTTTGAACCTCATTATTGCATTGATATTGATAGCAAAGAAGCCTATGATGTCGTTTATAAAAACTCCGATATGATTTTGCATTTGGGAATGTATAGTTATGAAATTATGAAGGACAAATTGCCAAACGTTAAGCATGTTATATTGCCACATCATACATATGATTCTATATATAATAGTTTGCCGGATAGAAATGCAGCATGCCGTAAGATGGGATTGAATCCAAAATATAGATATGTAATTTGTTTTGGCGCATTTCGAGATGAAGAGGAACGCTTTATCGTAAAAAATTTAGCGAATAAATTAAAAAATGAAGGTGTATTTTTTATAGCTCCAGCATACCGGTCTATTGAAGCAAAAAATTTTGTATACAGAGCATTGCGTAAATGTAAAAAAATATGGAGCCATAATTATGATCATATTATTATAACAGGAGACTCAAGAAATCCAGTGTCAATAGGAATGACTCCATATTACTATGCAGTGGCAGATGTAGCATTAATACAGAGAAAAAAAATATTAAATTCAGGTAATATTTCATTGGCATTTATGATGAAGAAAGTCGTTGTAGGTCCAAATGTCGGTAATGTCGGTTTGTGTCTTAAGGAAACGGGGAATCCAATTTTTGATGTTTATGATAATGATTCTATTTTAAAAGCATTAAAAAAAGGATTTGAATTGGCAAGTGATAATTATGGAGAAAATAATTATCTATATGCATTAGAAAATTTATCATCAACGATTATTGCGGAACGGTTATATGGATATTATAAATCATTATTGTTTGGTAATGATATCGTCGATTGAATGTATATTATTAATTGATTATTGTATAGACAAAATATGATAAATTATTCCATAATAATTCCACACAAAAATACTCCAGATTTACTTCAGAGGTGTTTGGATTCTATTCCTCGTCGCGATGATGTGCAGATAATTGTGGTTGACGATAATAGCGACCCCAAACAGGTGGATTTTAAGAATTTCCCGGGTTTGAATGACAATCACGTTGAAGTTTATTTCACCAAAAAGGGAAAAGGTGCGGGTTATGCTCGCAATGTCGGCTTGAAACATGCAAAAGGTAAGTGGGTTTTGTTTGCGGATTCTGATGACTGGTATTTGGGTAATCTATCGGAAATGATGGATAAGTATGTAGATTCTGATTTTGATATGCTTATTTTTCGACATATAAGAATTAGTTCTAATGGTGCCATAATACCAAGTGTATATGATAAAATGTTTGATGTGGCGTTGGATACAGGAAACCTTGATGATGTAAAATATTTTTATGCATGTCCTGTTGCAAGATTTATTAAAAGAGAATTTGTTGAAAATAATAATATTGAATTCCAACAAGTGAGATATTCTAATGATGTTATGTTTTCGCTAAAGGTTTCTTTGTTTGCAAAACGAATAAAAATTATTGATGAGCCAATTTATTGTGTATTTGAAGGCGGAAACTCATTAACTAGAAATAATAATAATTTGAAGAATTATTATGTACGAACAAAAGTTGCATTAAAAGCTCAAAGTTATATAAATGCAAGAAAATGTAATGTCGAATATCCTTGGAAATTATGGTATTCTAATTTAATGGGGACAAATAAATTTGTTGCTGTTTGTTTGATTCCAAATATTTGTCATGCTATTGGTATTAGAGGCACGGCAGTTTTTTTTAAGGATAGGTTTAGAGTTAATTATCCGAAATATTATAAAAAATTAGCAAGTATTGTAAATTTCTTTAAGAAATGAACAAATATTTGTACGGGTTATTGCCTTTACAATAATTCGTTATAATAAAAATTTAATATGTTATTATCAATAATAGTCATATCACATAATCAACAGAATCAGTTGAAAAGATGTCTGGACAGCATCTTGACAATGCCATTGCCATTTGAGCACGAGATAATTATAAGTGACGATGCTTCTAATGATGGTTCCTGGGAATTGGCACAGGATTATGCATCGCGTTATACGGAGATTTCTGCTTATCAATGCAATACAGATGATTATAATCCTAGTATTAAATCAGAGCGTAGTGGATGGAACAGGTGTAATGCATATAAGCATGCTACCGGGAAGTATATTGCGCATATAGATGGTGACGATTTTTTCATTAATGGTTCAGATGTTTATAAAAGGCAAGTGGACCTGCTGGAACAACATCCTGAATGTTCTTGCTGTATGGCAAATGATTTGGACCTTACCGATGGAGATGATTTGTCATCAGTAACTATTCGTCATAAAGAAAAATTTGAGACAGGGTATGTGCTGTCTTCTAAAGAGTATCTCTCTAAATATTTTAGAGAGTCCCATGTTTTTGTATATAGACGGAATTCGACGGTTGACCCTGTGGCTTTGTATGGCGGATATTATGTTGATACATTGATAACAGACCATCATTTGCAGTTTGGTGATATTGTATGTCTTGATGATGCAGGATATGTTTATGTTCATTATAAGTCATCAATATGGACAAAAATATCGGCAACTAGTGATTACATAGCCTTTAGTCATGTTTTGTATATTCCGTTGTTAATTCCCCAATGGAAACCTGTTTTTTATTCGTCGCAATATCATTTGGGCTGGATGCTAAAGGCTATATGGTTAGTCCGTTCTGGATATTATCTTTCAGATGAAAACTTAAACTGGGTAAGACGCTTTGACTTACACTTATATAAATTGTTCAATAAGGAGATAAAATTTGTCGATAAGGTTTATTTGGGACTTTTTGCAAGATATGTGAAACTATTGCTAAAATTTAAACCGACAGTTTTGTTTCCGTATAAAATAATATCATTATTTTTGTAAATTTGAATATTTATAATAATTTTAATAAATTGTAATGGAACACACTACTATAAAGGATTGTAAACTTATTGATTTGCGGAAGATAAGCGACCCACGTGGAAATCTTACTCCTATAGAAGGGGGAAAGGATGTCCCATTTGATATTAAGCGCGTGTATTATCTCTACGATGTGCCAGGTGGTGAGAGTCGTGGCGCGCATGCACATAAACAATTGTACCAGCTAATTATCGCTGCAAGTGGTTCTTTTTCTGTGACTCTTGATGATGGAATGAACAAGAAGTCATTTAATTTGAATCGCTCGTACTATGGATTGTTAATTGTGCCTGGGATATGGCGTGATTTGGATGATTTCTCGAGCGGAGCAGTATTGTTGTGCTTGGCAAGTGAGCATTATGAGGCAGAGGACTATATTCGTGATTATGATGAATTTTTGAAGTATAAAGGAATCAAATAAAAACTATGAGTGCGTCAATCATTCCGTTGAAAATATCGCAACTGGCTTTATTGGTCTCGCAGCGCAAGCGCATTCCTGTGAATGTGGCATTGGGCTACATATATGATACACCGTTTTACGCTAAGTTATATGATGAAGATGCTAAGTGGTGGTATTTGGATACGGAGTCTTTATATAAGTTATTGGAACAGAGTTGGGGGGCTGATAGTAGTGGCGTCTCCAATAATGTGGTAGTCTTTTGGACCTTCTGTATGGAGAATTACGCAAGGAAGCATAATATGACATCCTTGGAAGCATACGCTCTTTTCCGTCATTACCATGTAGATGATTATTTGGTTAATGGCTTTGATATGCTTCATACTCAAGGGAAAGATGCCATTATTCAGGATATAGAAACCTTTATTAAAAACCGTAAAAATCAAGAGAAATGAAACTGTATCATGGTTCTACACTATCGGTAAAGAACCCAAATCTCCGACAAGGCCGCCCCAATACGGATTATGGTAAGGGATTTTATACAACGGTTGATTTTGATCAAGCCGCACGTTGGGCTCGTATCCGCCGAGAGCGAGCAGGTGGCGGCAATGCAGTTGTCTCTATATATGAGGTGGATGATGACCTTTTGCAGAAGAAAGATTTTCGTGTCATGGAATATAATGGAGCAACGAAAGAATGGCTGGATTTCGTAGTAGCCAATAGGCGTTATGCTCCATTACACAGTTATGATATTGTCCTTGGACCTGTTGCGAATGATAACTTATATGCTACAATCAGTTTGTATGAGAACGGGGAACTGAGTGCCGAAGCTGCTGTTGTTCAATTGAAGACGCACGTCCTTTTTAACCAAGTCTCGTTTCATACAGAGAAGTCCTTAATGCGATTACATTTTGTGGAATCAATAGTAGTATAGCAAAAACTAGTGAATATCAGTATAGCATAGGGAATTATTATGTTGAATATCAATAGGCAAAGATTAGTTAAAAAAATGGCTACAAAAATAGGGAGAACAGAATATGGGACATAAATGTTTTATTTCTTTCAAAAAAGAGGATGAAGGATATAAAAAAGAAATCCAACGTTGGAATGAGGCCAACAAGGTTGACATGATTGATAAATCATTAAACGTAGCCATAGATTCTGAAGATCCGGATTATGTGATGCAAAAAATACGTGAAGACTATTTGTCGGATTCTACTGTAACGATATTCCTAATTGGGACAAATAGTGCTGAGGTGCTTGGCGCAGAGGAACAGCAATATATTAAGCGAGAGTTACAAGCATCATTGTATAACAGTGAGGGCAATACAAGAAATGGTATATTGGGCATAGTATTGCCGAAAATGTATAGTGCAATATATAAAGGGACTTATGAATGCAGTATGTGCCATAAAAATCATAATTGGGTGGCAATCAATGATGACACAGTAATAAAGGAATTTAGTCGTAATTATTACTTAAATAGCCAGGGGAATTGTGCATATTCAGATGATGATAGATATTGTGTTTTAGTGAAATGGGATGATTTTAGAATTAATCCTAATAAATATATCGAACAAGCGTTTGATAAAAGAGAGCAAGATATTGCAAAAGAAGTAGTAGTTTATCCTAAATAATGTACAAATATGGCTGATAAATCTTGTTTCGTTGTAATGGGTTACGGACAAAGGCGTGACCCTATGTCCGGTAAGAAACTGAACTTAGATAAAATTTATTTTGAAATCATAAAACCGATAGCAGAAGAATGTGGATACTATTGTTTTCGAGGTGATGAGATTCATGATAGTGGTATTATTGATATTAGTATGTATTATGGCATTTTAGATGCTGATTTGGTGATTGCCGATATTTCAACGCTGAATCCAAATGCTATTTATGAGTTAGGCGTTCGCCATGGTGTTCGAAAAAGGAAGACAATAGTTATGATAGAGCAAAGTAATAAATTCTTTTTTGATTTGAATCATGTGAAAACAATCACGTATAAATATCCAAGATTTGGCGGAATTCGACAATCAGAGATTGATCAAACAAAAAATGCTCTGCGTAATGTTGTAACATATATAGATTCTCATGAAGATAAGGATAGTCCTCTTTATACCTATATAGAAGATTTAAGTGAGCCTCGGAAGCAAAGTAGTGATAATAGAAAAGGGAAAAACGAGAAGTCTTTGTATGAAAGAGTCAAAGAAGCTATATCTTATAAGAATAAAGGAGACTTTGGAATGGCCATAAAGAGTTTTAACCAATTGCATAATGAATATCCAACGGATATGTACTTTTTACAGCAATTGGCATTGTGTACATACAAACATAAATTACCAACAGAAAAAGATGCATATAGCTCTGCACTGATGATGTTAGCTCCCATAGCGGATACTATTGATCCTGAAATAAATGGTCTTATAGGAGCTATTTGTAAACGTTTATATGAGCTAAATGGAAATATAGCAGACCTGGATAAATCTATAGAAACATTAGAAAAAGCATATTCCCTTTTCAAAGGTTATTATAATGGAGATAATTTGGCATATTGTTTAAATTTGAAAGCATCCATATTGGAAGATGCAGAGGAGAAGGAGGAATTGGAGGTGATGGCACGACGAATACGAAAAGAGGTGTATGAGAATAATAAGAATATTAATATTGATGAAATCGATTCGGAAGATGAAATATGGCTTGTTTCAACGTTGGCAAACGTAAGCTATGCATTAGGGAAAGACGAAGCTGATGAATATGAGAAATTATTTCTTTCAAAATCAAGTAGATTTATGAAAGAGAGTTATTTTGAGCAAAAAGAAAAATTATTTAATTTGTTACATATTCAAAAATAATAAATTATGGCAAGAACATATAAAATATTTATCAGTCATAGCTGGAACTATGATGATGTGTTACAAAATCTTAAAAATCTGCTAGATAGTCGCGGTTATTTTCCTGCTGAATATACACAAGTGGAGAAGACCCATCCAATCAATTCGGGATATGCTTCGGTTATAAAAAAACAAATAACGAGAAGGTTGGAAGATTCTGATATTGTTCTCGCTATCGCAGGTGTGTATGCATCGTATAGTGATTGGATGCAGTGGGAAATGGATATGGCAAAAGAGTTGGGATTAAATATTGTTGGTGTTATTCCACGGGGGCAAGAACGAGTATCTACACAAGTGTATAGTCGCTCAATAGTAGATGTTCGCTGGAATACAGAAAGTATTGTTGACGCGATAAGGCAATATGCAAAATAGAAGTTTATCAAATATGTTATATTAAGGAAAAATCAATGATAACAATCAAAAGATATGCGAAAGAGGATGTAGCAATATGGGATGCGTTTGTTGATGCGTCAAAGAACGGAACAATTATGCTTAATCGACAGGCTCAAGGTCTGCTTATTGTTACTGGAATCTGGGAATATTTAGATGATTTTTTCTCTGGTTCTGTCCGTTCGGCGTTGGCATCGGAAAAATATGAAGAGGATGACAATATTAGAAATTATAATGAATTTATATAATATAAGAAGTAATGGATTTACACGAAGTAACATTCTCTGAATATAGACAATTGTTTCAGCAGACAGCGATAGCATTTGATTCTGTTGAATTTTCTGAACTCAATAGAAATAAATGCATAGATGTGCATTATTTGACATTCAGAGATTCAAAATTGCGTTTCGGATTAATAGTAGGCGAACGTGATGATGTGTTCTGTTGCCCATTCTCTGCTCCGTTCTCTATATTGGAGAGTAATAAAATAGAAAGGATTGAACATTACGAGGAGGCCGTGATCGCACTAAAAAAATATATGTCTGAAAAGAGCAAACCGTTACGTGTTATACTTCCTCCTTCAATATATGGTTCCGTTGTATCAAAAATGTTCTCTTCTCTTATGCGAGCCAATGCACGGATTGTATATACAGATTTGAACTATCATTATCCGCTTTATAAATTTGCGCGTTACTGCGATTTTTTAGAACGAAGCACTCGTAATAAGTTCTATAATTCACAGAAAAATAATTTCCAATTTGTAAAATTGGATACGAGTATGGATTGTGATGTTGAGAGGGCGTATTGTGTGATAAGGCAAAATCGCCAAGAACGCGGTTTCCCTTTACGTATGACATTGCAGGATGTTTTGGAAACACGAAAAATAATCAATGCTGATTTTTTTGTGATGTCGTATGAAGGGATAGATGTTGCTGCTGCACAAGTATTCCATGTCGCAAAAGATATTGCACAGGTGATATATTGGGGCGATTTGCCACAATATTCGCATTTGCGAACAATGAATTTTTTCACATATAAGGTTTTTGAATATTATTCTCAGACAAATATTCAGATTTTGGATATTGGTCCTTCAACCGAAGATGGTGTTCCGAATTATGGATTGTGCGAGTTTAAAGAAAATATTGGTTGTGAAGTGACTCTTAAACATACTTTGCTGATATGATGACATTAGTCAAATATGATGAATTATTTTTAGCAAAATCCTATGAATGGCTCAATGATCCAGAAATCAGGGATTTGACTGATGGGCCTGTATGTTTGACGCATGAGATGCAACAGAAATGGTATGCACAAATCTTAAGTGATCCTACATATGCTATATGGGGAATTGATTGGGATGGCGTTAAGATTGGCGCTAGTGGCATAAAGCATATTGATTTCTCCAATAATGTAGGTGAGTATTGGGGGTATATAGGTGAAAAACAATATTGGAATGGCAAGGGGCATACCCTTATGAATTTGGTTTATCAGAAGGCTCGTGAACTAAAGCTTAATAAATTGTATTTAGTTGTATTGGTTAATAATTTGAGAGCGTTTCGTTTGTATCAATCCGAAGGATTTGTTATTGATAAGCAGGATGATAATAGAATATATATGAGTAAAAAATTATGAAAGTTCCATTTTTATCTTTAAGAGACATAACTGCGAAATATCACGACGAACTGCGCGATGCTGTTTGTCGTACAGTTGATTCCGGTTGGTATCTGCAAGGCGATGAAAATTCTCGTTTTGAATCGCATTATGCAGAATACATAGGAACAAAGCATTGTATAGGGGTTGCAAATGGCCTGGATGCATTGATATTGATACTTCGTGCATACATGGAACTTGGCATTTTGCAAAAAGGCGATGAGGTTATTGTTCCTGCAAATACCTATATTGCTTCAATACTGGCCATTACCGAAAACAATCTTACCCCCGTATTGGTTGAGCCTCGTTTTGAAACATTGGAAATTGACGATGAGTTGATTGAGGCAAAGATTACTAAACGGACTAAAGCCATAATGTTAGTTCATTTATATGGTAGATGTGCCTTTACGGAAAAAATAGGGATGCTTTGCAAAAAGTATAATCTAAAGTTAATAGAAGACAATGCTCAGGCGCATGGATGTACATTTAACGGTAGAAGAACTGGGTCAATAGGCGATGCTGCAGGACATAGTTTCTATCCAGGGAAAAACCTTGGCGCATTAGGCGATGGCGGGTCAGTAACAACGAATGATGGAGATTTGGCGGAATGTATTAGAGCTTTGGCTAATTACGGCTCTCAGCAAAAGTACATATTCAAATATCAAGGTAGAAATAGTAGGCTTGATGAAATCCAAGCTGCTGTATTGGATGTTAAGCTTAGATATTTGGATGAAGATAATAGGTTGAGACAGCAGGTTGCGGCATATTATTACGACAACATTAATAATCCTATGTTGAAGTTGCCTAATCGTTTGCCAGATGTAAACAATGTGTATCATTTGTTCCCTGTATTTTGCGAAAGAAGGGATGGATTACAACAATATTTGAAAGAACATGGCGTGCATACATTGATACACTATCCAGTTCCGCCACATAAGCAAGAGTGTTACAAGGAGTGGAATAGTATTTCATTGCCCATTACAGAACGGATAGCAAAAGAAGAATTGAGTTTGCCGATTAGTCCTGTGTTAACAAATGAAGAAACGGAAATTGTTGTTGAACATATTAATGCATTTATGTGATATGGACGAAAAAATGCCGTTAGTTTCGGTTGCAGTTATAACCTATAATTCATCTAAGTATGTGCTTGAAACTTTAGAGAGTATCAAGGCGCAGACATATAAGAATATTGAATTGATTATTTCGGATGATTCTTCAACGGATAATACAATGCAATTGTGCAAAGATTGGTGCGACCAAAATAAGGATCGTTTTGTTCGGATACAGGTTATTGAACCCGAAAAAAATACTGGAGTTGCGGCAAATTGCAATAGGGCGGAAGCTGCGTGCGAAGGCGATTGGGTTAAGTTGATTGCAGGAGATGATTTGTTGTTGCCTAATTGTATTGAGACATATATTGATTTTGTTAAAAATAACAATGATGCAATATGTATATTTAGCAAAGTTGAAGTTTTTGGCGAAAATAAAATTAAAGTTGATAATTTTAAAGATTCCATATTTGATTATTCTTTTTTCGATTTAAGTTATGACAAACAGTATGAATGGCTAATAGATGGAAGGCCTCAACCTATTCCTGCCGCAACATGTTTTTATAGTAAGAAAAGATTTAATGATATAGGTGTTTGTGGTTTTGATAAGCGGATTCCAATGTTGGAGGATTGGCCAAGGTGGATTACCTTGATGGAGAAAAAGGTAAAATTTTATTTTATTGATAAGCTTTTGGTTCGCTATAGAGTTAGTGATGATTCAATATGTTCTGGCAATAAATATAAACCTGCTTTTAGAAAATCATTGGCTTTATTATATGTATATTATCAGCATAAATCGTATAGTAATCTTAAAGGGAAGAAAAATGCATATTCTCGTTATATAACTAATATGATTACAATTACAGATAATAGTTTTCGTTGGAGACTTGTGCGTAAGGGTTATGGATTGTTTTTGAAGTTTTTTAATTTATAAAAAGTGTATAGATACGATTATCTTATAGTTGGTTCTGGTCTTTATGGCACGACCTTTGCCTATTTCGCAAAGCAGGCTGGCAAACGCTGTCTGGTTATTGACAAGCGCGTGCATAAGGGCGGAAATGTATATTGCGAAAATGTTGAAGGTATAAATGTACATAAGTATGGGGCGCATATATTCCATACATCAAACAAGGAAGTTTGGGATTTCGTGACCAGGTTTGTGCCGTTCAACAGATATACAAATTCTCCAGTTGCCAACTACAAGGGTGTCCTATATAATTTGCCTTTCAATATGAACACATTTAACAGAATGTGGGGCGTAATAACTCCGCAGGAGGCAAAAGCAATTATTGATGAGCAGGTAGAACTGGCAAAGAGTAATATCAAAGGCGAACCTAATAATCTAGAGGAACAGGCTTTGTGTCTTGTGGGGCGCGATATTTATGAGAAACTTATAAAAGGTTATACCGAGAAGCAGTGGGGGCGCAAGTGCACGGAACTTCCTGCTTTCATAATAAAGCGTCTCCCGGTGAGGATGGTGTTCGATAACAATTATTTCAATGATAGTTATCAGGGCATTCCTATTGGAGGTTACAATAAGTTGATAGATGGAATGTTGGACGGTATAGAGGTAAAAACTGGTGTCGATTTCTTTGCCGACAGGGAATATTGGGAATCGGTTGCAGAGAATATTGTTTTCACAGGAAAGATAGATGAATTCTATGGATATAGGTTCGGCAAGCTGGAGTACCGCACTGTAAGGTTCGAACAGGAAATAATGGATATGCCGAATTATCAAGGTAATGCGGTGGTAAATTATACCGACATAGATGTTCCATACACACGAATTATAGAGCACAAGCATTTCGAGATGTTTGGCGATGCCGTGTATAATTGTCCTAAGACAATAATATCTAGGGAGTACAGTACCGAGTGGAAGGATGGTATGGAACCTTATTATCCTGTGAATGATGAGAAGAACAATGCTCTGTATGCTCGGTATAAGGATTTGGCTGATAGGGAAAGCAATGTGCATTTCGGTGGTCGCTTAGCCGAATATAAGTACTATGATATGGCGCCGATAGTGGAGATGGTGATGGGATTGTGGGATGCATTGTAAATGTCGGTTTGTTGTTTTTGTAATATTTTATAATTTTGTGCTATTATAAATTTGTAGTATGAATGTAGATGTTGTAATAGTAACATACAATCGTCTGGAGAAACTGAAGAAAGCTCTTGCTTGCTATGAAACCCAGACAATGACTTTTCGCAATATGATTGTAGTTAACAATCATAGTAACGATGGAACATTTGAATATTTGGAAAGTTGGAAGAATATAGATGCTCCGTTTGCCAAGCATGTGGTTAATATGGAAGACAACCTTGGCGGTTCTGGTGGCTTTTACACGGGACAGAAATATGCTATGGCTTTGAATCCAGACTGGATATATTTGGCAGACGACGATGCATACGCAGAACCAGATATGATGGAGCAGTTCTATAAGTTTTGTGATAGTCATGATGTTGATAAGATGTCGGCAATATGTGGTGCGGTATATGGTATGGATGGAAAATTGGCATTGTCACATAGAAGTACATATAAGATTTCAGGGAAAAATCACTATGAAAGAGTTTTTTATGAATCGAAAGAATATTTAGTTCCGTTTTTTTTTGTTGATTATTTGTCATATGTGTGTTCGTATTTGAATGTTGGGGCATTAAGAAAAGTTGGATTGGTAAATTCAAGTTATTTTATATATTATGACGATACGGAACATTCTATTAGGTTGAGAAAATATGGTAAAATAGCTTGTGTTCCAAGTATAAAAATATACCATGAAGAGGGAGGCGGAGGAACTTCACCAGATTTAGATACAACCTGGCAGGAATATTATAGGATACGAAATCAGTGCCATATGTTAAAAAAGCATCGTATAATGTTGGCAGTTGATAAGACACTGTATATGCGGAAAGAACTTCGAAGTAATAGGTTCTCTAAAGAAAAAGCTTCTTTAATAAGGTCTGCTTTTTTTGATGCATGGATTTCTCGTTTAGGCAAACATTCTAAGTATAAACCAGGATGGAATGTGAAGAAAAAAAAATATAATTAATATTCTATATGTTTATGTCTCGTTTTTTGAATTATGTTAGAATGAAATTACTCAATTTCTTGTCGATTCCGCATCAAACAAGAAATGATGTGTCTTATTTTCGTTCTCTCGGTGTTCAAATAGGCAATAATGTAAGTATAATATCTCCTGTTTCTCCTGTAATTTTTTCATCTGAACCATATTTGGTCAGCATAGGTGATAATACAACAATAAGTTTTGATGTTGTTTTTGTTACCCATGATGCTGCGACAAGGGTAATTAGAAACCTTCCAGATGGAAATAAAGAAACTGTCATATATGGAACAATTGAAGTGGGAAATAATTGTTTTATAGGAGCTAGGTCAACCATATTGCCAAATGTTAAAATCGGCGACAATACAGTTATAGGTTCTTGTAGTTTAGTAAATAGAGATATTCCAAGTAATGTCGTTGCCGCAGGCAACCCCTGCAAGGTAATTTGCACATTTGATGAATATAGAAAGAAACACGAAAAAGATTTTCTATATATGGTATCATTGCCTTATGAGGAAAAGAAGCAATATTTGATGAATCATTTCGGACTTCAAGAATGAGTAAATATGCAATATATACGGCTATTGTGGGTGGTTACGATGAAATTCTTCAACCCAAAGTCATTGACGATAGGTTCGACTACATATTGTTTTCAAACGATATTAAGGAGACAAATGTAGGAGTATGGCAAGTTCGTCCAATAAACTATCACAATGATATTCAAACCAAAATAGCAAGATGGGTAAAAACTCATCCCGAGGAGTTGTTGTCTGACTATGATTTAAGTGTCTGGATGGATGCGAACATAAGGATAGAAACTGGGTTTATATATGGCAAAATAATCCAATTGTTTGAAGAAAAAGTGTTGTTGTGTTCTGTAATTCATCCTGTTCGGAATTGTGCATATGCGGAAGTTGCTTCGGTTGTATATTATGATTTTGAAGATTATAATACTTCAATAAGTTATGGAAAATATTTGCTGGCAAATGGGTATCCGAGATGTATGGGATTGAATGAAACAAATATTTTATATCGGATACATTCAGATTTGAAAGTATTTGAAATGGATAATCTGTGGTGGAACTGCATAGATAATTATTCTAGAAGAGATCAGTTGTCTTTTAATTATTCTTGTTGGCAAGTTGGAATTAGTTGTGAGAATCTTTTACCTATTGGAGAATCGGCTAGAAATTCTAAAAATTTTACATTGAATGTTGTTCATAAGAACGAAACTAAAAAACATATACATAACAAAAGGAACAAAATTAAATTGATTTATAATTCTTGCCATGATTGGGATTTAGTTGGTGATACGATTTATTGGGCATTAGGCAAGAAGAATACTAGCTTTTGGCTTGCTATGATTGCTTTTGTGTGGGGTGCAAAAAATATGATGAGGAAGTTTGTAAAATGGTTGCTTCCAGCGTGTTGGGTTAGTAAGTTTAGAAGGGGGAAAAATGAATAGCGGATTTTTGAAGTTAAACATATTAAAGACTTTATACTGGCATTTTCGATTGAAATTGCCTCGACTTGCTTGCTTGTGCATATTTCCAAAGTCTATTGTAAGGATAGATAGGTCAGCTATTGTTAATCTTGATAAGGCAAATATGAATATAAATGTTTCTTGGGTAAAAGGTAGAGCGAGACGTGATGTGGCTGAGCTTACCGTGTCTAGAAATTGCAAGTTCTCTGTCGATGGTAATTTTTCAATGTATCAGGGCGCTTGTATTCATGTTGCAGAAGGCGCTGAATTGAGAATAGGTTCCAATTCTTTCATCAATACAAACTCGGTGATTAATTGTTTTGAACATATTGAGATTGGAGGGAATGTGGCAATATCAGATAATGTGTCTATCTCCGATTCCGATAGTCATAGTGTTGTGTATAATGGTGAGGTATGCAATAATACAAGTCCAGTGATAATTGAAGACCATGTGTGGATTGGGAAGAATGCGATAATATTAAAAGGTGTTACTATTGGAAAGGATTCTATCGTGGCGGCCGGATCTGTAGTTACAAAGTCGGTTCCGAGTGGATGCCTTGTAGGAGGAGTCCCTGCATGTATTATAAAAAAGGAGATTAACTGGGAATAATATAATCGTATATGTTGTCTATTATTGTGTGTTCGCGAAGTGCGCAATTGTCCAATCTGTTTCTGCAAAATGTTTCAGAATCAGTAGGTGTTGATTATGAAATAATCGTTATTGATAATTCGGCTAATAGTTATTCTATTTTTTCTGCGTATAACGAAGGCGTAAGACGCTCGACTGGTGAGTACCTGTGTTTTGTACATGAGGATATCTCCTTTTGCTCATTCGAATGGGGTAAGATAGTCATAGAGAAATTAGCAGATGAAAAGATAGGTATAATAGGTGTCGTAGGTAGTGATTATATGCCGAAATGCCCTGCTGGATGGTGGATGACATCTACAAAAGGTCATGAACAGAAAGAAGTGATAGATAATGGTTTAAGGAAGAAATGTATAGTAAAGTATTCTGGATCAACTGATATGGGTGGCGATGCTGTAATTGTCGATGGATTTTGGTTCTGTATGCGTAGAAATATGTTCGACATAGTTAAATTTGATGAAGATAGGTTTGTAGGTTTTCATTGTTATGATAATGATATATGCATGCAAGTCATTAAATCGGGGCGTAAAATAGTATTGGCGGACAATATATTGATTGAGCATAAATCGGAAGGTGTTTTAAATAAACAATGGGTTTCCAATGCTAATATCTGGTATAAGAAGTGGAAGAAGTCCTTGCCTGTATATGTTACAAAATTGGACAAAGACAAATCTAAAGCAATAATGTCTCATTGTTGTAATAAATATTCTACCTTGTCTTTTGCTTGTGGCAAATATGGATTGGCATTTCGTTATTATTTGAAGTCAATATTTCTATATCCTTATAAATTAAGCAAGTATAAAATATTTATTGTAGATTATGTTTTGCATAAAAAGAATAAATGACAAGATGTGAAAATTTAAAAATGGGAAATAAGATTCTTTCAATAGTAATAGTAAATTATAGAACACCAGAATTGACTATCAGGTGCATTGAGAGTGTATACGCAACAACAAAAACGCAATTTGAGATTATTGTGGTGGATAATGCTTCAGGTGATGATTCAAGAGATAGAATATGCTCATCTTTTGGTGATGTTGTTTGGATACAAAATGAAGTTAATGATGGTTTTGGCAGAGCCAACAATAAAGGGGTCGCTAATGCCAAAGGGCAATATATTCTTCTGCTGAATTCAGATATGGTGTTAACGGATGGTTGTATAGATTATTGCATGGAACAGATAATGGGTGATGGTATGCTTGCTGCATATTCATGCAGATTAGTTAATATCGATGGCTCAATGCAGAGGAATGTATATTATGATATCGCGAGCAAAAGAAAGATATTAGAAAGTAGTGTGTTGTTTGTAAAACTATTTGGTATACATGAAATAAGTACAAAAGAGGAGATAAAGGCAATAATGGGTGCGTTTATGCTTATGCATAAAGAAAAATTCGAAGAAGTGCGTGGCTTTGATCCGGATTTTTTTATGTATAGTGAGGAGATTGACTTGTGTAGACGAATGGCATTGAAAGGGTATGTTTTCGGCTGTACGGATGCAGTGTATGCTATTCATAAGCATGAGGGTAGTTCTACATGTAAATTGACTACATATCGGCAGAGATTGTTATCTGAATCTCTTATGGTGTATAAGATAAAGGGGCTGTTTGGGTATTTGTTATACCATTTTTTGTCATTCAATGTTTTTGTTACTAATTTAATTATATCTATTTTTGTGGCAAAATATAGGTTGTCGACTATAATGATTAACAAGGCCTATTTTATGAATTTTGGACAGTTCATTACAATTCCTTTATTATATAGTCGCAATCTTGGACAAGGAAAACGTATGCTGAAAGTAAAACGATAATTAAATGGAAGACAGACCTCTTGTTAGCATAGTGACGATTGCATATAACCTTGAAAATTATCTCGGCGAGGCTATAGAAAGCGTGTTGATGCAGAAGGTGAAATTCAGTTACGAACTTGTAATTGGCGAGGATTGTAGCAAAGATAAAACCTTGCAAATTGCGATGGATTATCAATCGAGATATCCTGATAAAATAAGGGTCCTAAGAAGAGAAAAAAATCTTGGATTGACACCCAATTGTGTTGATACGCATAATCATTGTCGTGGAAAATATATAGCATTATTAGATGGAGACGACTATTGGACCGATGAAAATAAGTTACAGATGCAGGTTGATTTTATGGAAACACATCCAGAGTATTCTGGATGTGCACATCAGTCGTCAATAATAAGGGGCGATGCTTCTAATTTTGTGAAATTATTTGGACCGCAGGAAGATATGGAATTAAATGTTGACGATATGATAACGCACCGAAAATTCCATACGTCATCGTTGCTTTATAAGAGGGAAATTTGGCAGAAGTGTGGTGGTATACCAGTGGGCATATCTTCAAATGAAAGGGCAATATATCCTATGTTGTCAATATTTGGACCTGTCCACTATATGAAAGAAAACATGTGCGTATATCGTCTGGCACCTACTGGGCTTAATTCAAAGATTACATGTAGAGAGCTGGAAACAGACCTATTGATGTTGCCTTGGTTGAAGAACATTGATAAGAATTTTCCAGTATGTAAATTTAGGTCGTTCTTGCATTTATGTATGTACACTTATCCACGAAAGACTCCTTTTGCCCGATTAACAAAGCATTGGCTTGCATTCATTTGGTATTCATTTTCATATTTTCCAAAGAATCTTGGCGATGTGAAATGGGGAACAATTGACTATATCAAAAAAATAAGAGGAAATAATAAATAATGTTATTATGAATATAAAAGAAATAATAGAAGTATTTAGAAAGTCGATATATGATTATCATAAATTTGATAATGTAGATTATCCAATCAATAATCCTTACGCAAGAGATACATATGAGCATCTTTTGTATCATAAAAACTGGATAGACGCAGTACAATGGCATCTTGAAGATATAATTCGTGATCCGCAGATAAATCCTGTAGAAGCATTGTCATTGAAACGAAGAATTGACAAGTCCAATCAGGATAGAACAGATATGGTTGAGCATATTGATGACTATTATTTGCAAATGTTTGTTGATGTGAAAATAGCCAATGATGCGACAATAAATACAGAAAGCCCTGCATGGGCTTTGGATAGGCTCTCTATATTGGAGTTGAAGATATACCATATGAATGAGGAAGTTAAACGTAAGGATGCTTCTGCCGAACATGTACAAAAATGTAAATTTAAGTTAGATATACTTTTAGAGCAGGAAAAAGATCTTTCTTCAGCTATAGAACAGTTGCTGGAAGATATGACGAATGGTAGAAAGTACATGAAAGTGTATCGACAAATGAAAATGTATAATGATCCGAATCTAAATCCAATTCTATATGAGCGGAAGTAGACTTGTAATTGAAATACCATACGGAGGTTTCGGAGATCATCTTTTTCATAGTCATCTTCCCAAAATCGCCAAGGAAACAGGTAAATTTGACGAAGTTTATTTCTCTTCAAAATCATTGATTCGCAAGCAAGATCACTTGGATTTGGTTTGGAAGCGAAATCCATATATAGATGGCTTTGTTGATGAGCCTGGAGTCTCTTGTGATTTGAAAAGCATAGTAGAGGAAGCAAAGTTAAGACGCGATGTTAATCTGTTAGATTTGGTAATGATAGCATATGGGTTAGATGATGGCGTTCGTTGGCACGACCCTGAATTATATTATAAGCCTAATTTAATATCAGAATATCAAGTAAAAATATTTGACCCCAATCATTTTACATATATTGGAGATTTTAACGAGAGAGATTTATATGCGTATTTACGAAAGCATAACATTAAATTTGATGCTGTAATGAAATTGTTGGGCAACAAGGCTTTGTACCGTTCTGACAGGTCTCATCTGATAATAGAAGCACCTTCTGTATATGAGTTTTGTGATGTGTTGTATTCTGCTAAAGAAATATATTGTTTTACATCGGGTACAGCTACATTGGCATCGGCATTAGGGAAACACGCTGTAGTTTTTTATGGTGCCAAATTGGATAGGGGGTTTCACCATTCGAAGACACATGATTATGTGTTCGTTGATAAGACATTATCGCATAAAATTAAGGATGGAACGAAAACCTTAGTAAAAAGAATTATTGGCAGGAAATGAAAGATTTGCAAGTTACCATAGGGATGCCCGTGTTCAATGATGTGCTTTTTCTAGAGAAATCATTAAAAAGCATATTGTCGCAGACATTTAAGGATTATATTTTAATAATATCCGATGATGGATCTACCGACGGAAGCGAATTGATATGTGAAAAATATGTAGAACTTGATAGTAGGGTTAAATATATAAGGCAGGCACAGAATCTTGGGATATCGCGTAATATGCAGTATTTGCTATCGTTGGCTGAGACTCCTTATTTTATGTGGGCAGGCGATGATGATTTGATGGAAGAAACATTTGTTGAGAAATTGTATAACGCACTTTGTAATAATTCAGATGCGGTGTCGGCATTTTCGACATGTGCTTTAATAGACGAAAAGGATGATACTATAAGGGAGATTGATTTTGATTATGGTGAACGAGATAGAAATATACGACTAAAGAATTTTATCCGAAAAGACACTGACTATTTCGGTTATGGCTTGTTTCGAACAGAAAAAATATTAGGTGTAGAATTTCCTGTATGGTGGTGGCCTAATCGTAAAACACCTTATAATAATATATATCCAACTTTAGCATATTATTTGGCAAAGGGTGATTATGTACATGTTTACGACAAACCATTGTTTCTAAAAAGGGTTAAGACAACCAAGAATACAAATCATTTGTTAGTTGGGCAGGGAAATGGATTGCGTGAGAGTTTTGCATTTTGGATTCGAAAGTTTAATTTGGTAGTTTTTACAGTTCGCCAAATAAGGCACTCTGCTGGATTTTGGTGTAGTTTCCGCCATTTTTTTGCATTGTTTTGGTTTTGGTTTGTTGTACCGTCGTGGCAACAATTATTGTTGGCTTTTAAGGCTATGTTTAGGAAATTTAAGAGAAATAAATGAAATATAGTGTGGTATTGTCGTTTTTTTCTCATTTTTATTGATTGTATGTCGTTTGTGTTTTTTATTTTTGCCAAACTCATTGCTTAATGTATGAGTTTATGATTTATTGTTGAAAGAAGTAATATATGCATATAACATTAATAGCAGGCGCGAGGCCAAATTTTATAAAGATAAGTCCGATAATTAATGCGATAAAGAAAAGACAGTCGGAGGGTGCTGACATCCAGTATAGTCTTGTACATACAGGTCAGCATTATGATAAGCTTATGAGCGGACTATTTTTCGAGGAACTGAATATTCCGGAGCCGGATGTCAATCTCGCTGCTGGTAGCGGTACGCAGGCGGAACAGACGGCTTCAATAATGGTTGCCTTTGAAAAATATCTGATGGAACATCCAACGGATTTGGTTCTTGTTGTCGGCGATGTGACATCGACAATGGCTTGTTCTATCGTAGCAAAGAAAATGGGTATCCAGTTGGCTCATGTCGAGGCGGGAATCCGTTCGTTTGATATGTCTATGCCGGAGGAAATAAATAGGATTGTTACAGATAGCCTTGCCGATTATTTTTTCATTACATCCGATTTTGCAAAAGAAAACCTGAAGAAAAACGGAGTTCCTGATGAGAAGGTATTTTTTGTCGGCAATGTTATGATTGATAGTTTGCTTGCAAACCAGCCAAGGTTGCGCCGTCCTGAAATCTTCGATAGTCTGAATTTGCAGGATGGCAAGTATATAATACTGACATTGCATCGTCCCAACAATGTAGATGATACAAATAACCTTGTTGATGTATTGTCAACCATAGATAGCAATGTTAATGGAGTTCCAGTTGTATTCCCTATTCATCCGCGCACAGAACAACGCCTGAAAGGTGCAGATTATAATTTCGCAAATATAAGATTTGTAAAACCTCTTGGCTATCTGGAGTTTATATATTCAATAAAGCATTCGATGGCTGTAATTACCGATTCGGGAGGCATTACGGAGGAAACGACAATTATGCACATTCCATGTATGACTTTGCGTGACAATACCGAGAGGATGGAAACTTGCACAGTTGGGACAAATGAACTTATTGGAACCAATCCGAGAAATCTAATTCCTGCATTGAAAAATTTGTTTGATGGCAAATGGAAGCAAGGTGGAATTCCAAAAATGTGGGACGGTAAGACGGCAGAAAGAATTGTTGATGTAATATTGAAAGAATTCGGCCGATAGATTATGAAGATCCTCGTAATAACACAGCATATTTTTCCGATACAGACACCGCGTTCTATTCGTAGTACCGAACTTATAAAAGAATTGGCTCGTCGTGGACACGAAGTTACGGTATATGCTGTGTTGGGGAAATATGATTATTCTGATTTTGAGCAAGAATCTGGAATAAAGGTTAAAAATATTCCTATACGCTGGGAACTTTCTCCAACTAATAGTGATGGAATTGCGAGCCGGAATTTGGTTGATAAGGTTACGAGAAGACTTCTGTATAGATTTGAGTTTCCATTGTTTGAATTCTACTATAGGATTCCCCAAATTATTGCTAAAGAATCTCAATATGATGTTTTGATATCAATTGCGGTGCCGCATCATATTCATTGGGGATGTGCTAATGCAAAGAAAAAACATCCAGATAAGTTTCCTAAAGTATGGATTGCTGACTGTGGCGACCCCTTTATGAAAAATGGAAAAACAACAGATCATTTGAAGCGTTTTGCAAAATTCGAACGCTTGTTTTGTGATGGGTGCGATTATATAACAGTGCCTATTGAAAATGCGAAGGAGGCATATTATCCAGAATATCGAGATAAGATTCGAGTTATTCCTCAAGGTTTCGATTTCGATTTAAATAAGACTGATTGTCAAAATGTCAAAAATGATGTTCCAACTTTTGCTTTTGCAGGAATGTTTTATTCCGACATTCGCAACCCTAAGTTATTTTTAGAATGCTTGTGTAGCTTGAATGTTGATTTCCGTTTTTGTGTATATACACGGTTCGATAATCTACTTGAAGGATATAGGGATAGATTGGGTGATAAGCTGATTGTGAAAAAAAATATTCCGAGGAATGAATTGATAGAAATCCTGAGCGGTATGGATTTCCTCGTTAATCTAAAGAATGTTAATAGCCCAAATCAATTGCCTAGCAAGCTTATTGACTACGGAATTGCTGGCAGACCTATTTTGGATGTCAATCCTCAGAATCCAGATATGAAGCAGATTGAAGCATTTATAAATGGAGATTATTCTACAGCGCTACAAATAGAAAATTTAGAGGACTATCATATACGGAATGTTGTGAAGAAATTCGAAGAACTATTTAATAGTTAATAGTTAAAAGTTAAGAGGTAATAGTAGTTGTACAAAATGAAAGTTGCCCTTCGATAGGCTCAAGAAACTATGAAAGTTAAAAGTTGAAAATTGAACGGCGAAGCCCTCAACGAAGTTAAAGTTGAAACCGCTTGCAGAGTTAAAAATCTTGTGGTGATTCTGAAAAACTCCCTCAAAAAAAGTTGCTTGTTTGAGAAAAAGTCGTTTGAAAAAGTTGTACAAGTCGGCAAAAAGTCCCTTGAAAAAGTTGTTGTTTTTTTGAAAAGTCGTTTGAAAAAGTTTTATATTTGCAACGAATTTGTTGTATAATAATAAGTTATATGCTTAAACGTAAAATAGAGCAAAAGTTGCTGCAATGGAAGCGTTCGGAAAATCACAATCCGCTTGTGGTTAAGGGGTGCCGTCAGTGTGGAAAAACATATTCGGTAATTGATTTTGCCCAAAAAAACTATAAGAATGTCATCTATCTGAATTTTTTCGAAAATCCAGAGTATTCACAGATTTTTTCCGGATCCCTTGAGGTCGATAAGATTGTGATGTATATCACTGCGGCATTGGGAACTGAAGTCGTTTTTGAGCCTAAACATACCTGTATAGTATTGGATGAGATTCAAGAATGCCCCAAGGCTCGTACGGCATTGAAATTTTTCAAACTTGATGGGCGTTACGATGTAATTTGTACAGGTTCGTTGTTGGGATTAGAAGGTTATCGCAATGATCCGGCTTCCATACCTGTTGGATATGAAACTGTTGTGGAAATGTATCCTCTTGATTTCGAGGAGTTCCTATGGGCAAATGGTATTACGGATGAAATCATTCAGGTGGTACACGATTGTGTGGAACAGGAATCACCAGTACCATTACCATTGCATAGCCGTTTCCGTGAATTGCTTTTGCAGTATGCTGTGGTAGGAGGAATGCCACAAGTTGTTGACACTTTCATCGAAACGCATTTGTTAAATGTAGTCCTTGAAATGCAGCGAAATATTGTAAACTCGTACAAGGATGATATGGTAAAGTATTCTACGGCAGCCGATAAGTCGCTTATTCGGGAATGCTTTGAATCAATTCCTAAACAACTCGCCAAGGAAAATAAAAAATTTCAGTACTCGATATTGAAGAAGGGTGCTACGGCGGCAAAGTATGCTGGCTGCTTGCAGTGGATAGAAGATGCAGGAATAATAAGCCGTTGCTACAACCTTACTATTACCGAGCTTCCGCTTGATGGCAATGCTGTAGCCGATGTTTTCAAGGTTTATATGTGCGATATGGGACTGTTCGTGTCGATGCTTGAGGATGGTGTGCAGTTTGATATCCTGCATGGCAATTTGTATGGTTATAAAGGCGCAATTTTTGAGAACCTTATGGCTGACTTTTTAGTAAAGATGGGACGCAAGTTGTATTACTATCACAAGGATTCTGGTTTGGAGATTGACTTCGTGATACGCTACAAGGGCAAATGCACGCTTGTGGAGGTAAAGTTAACCAATGGAAATGCTAAGAGTGCCAAAACAATACTTAATCATCCGGAAAAGTATCATGTTGAAGAATGCCTTAAATTTGGCGACTACAATGTTGGACGGCGAGACAAGTTTTTGACATTACCCTTTTATACGGCTTTTTTGATGCAGGGGAAATTTTAAAACGAACACAAAACCTTCCTCATGAAAGTTATTTCCCCATCCTCTCCAAAAACATTAGTCCGACACGAAGTTCATTGTATGTGAATCTGCCATCGGCATCAGCGTAAAGTTGAGTTATGTTTTCATACTGGCCATGGGCTTCAAGGTAGTTCATGATTTCGGTAAATTTTTCCTTGCCGACAAGTTCCTCGGGTTGAATTTCGCCTGTGGAAATAAACCTAAGCAAATGGGAGTGTATCGTTGATGCGACAAGCGAACGCTCCTTGGCAATTTCATCCACAGTCATTCCCTGTCGGAACATTTCCAATGATTTCCTGTATGTGTCAACTTTGGGCGCCTTCTCCTTCTTTTCCTTTTTCTTCTTAACAGTCTCTGCATCTGGAACTTCTTGAAGTTCTGGTAAGGTGGATTCGTCCTTAATGTCGTTGGCGCGGCAGTAGTCGTTAATTATATTCAGAATCTCGTTGCCGTAGGCTGCAACCTTTTTCGCACCAATACCTTTTATCTTGCTCAGCGACTTCGCGTTACGCGGCAACTTTTCTATTATGTCAACAAGCGACTTCTGCGGTAGGACATAGTAAATGGGCATGTCGAACTCATCGGCAACCGACTTGCGCCATGCATTAAGCGAGGCAAACAGTTCCTTGCGTGTGCCAGGTATCGAATACGATGTGCGCGACTTGCGGCTAAATGTCGGAGAAAACTTGTCATCGGTGTCGGAAATGATACGTAGGTACATTTCGGTAGAAAAGCCATCAATGGTCTTTTCAAGGACATTGCGTTTACGGTTGTATTCGAGTTCCAATGCTTCGAGAGCCGACTTCATTTCTTCGTCGACTTCCTTGTTGTCTGATTCAAAAAGCATCTGCGAAAAAGGTTCTCCAATGGTTTCGCCAAGTTTGGCAAAGAAATATTCCGATGCCTTTGAAATCCTCTGCTGCAAATATTCATCGTCCTTCAGTTGTACATCTGGCGATGCGGAAAATAATTTCCACAGTTGCACCACAAATTTCTTGTTCACATCAAAAATCTGGGAATCGAACTGTTGCACGACATCAAGAATCCTTTGCGAATATTCAGGGTTGAACTTGTTGAAATTTGTCATGTAAACCTTGCGAACATCCGCCAGTTGCTTTTGCAATAAGTTGAAATCAAAGATTTTAAGCAAAATGTCGCGTTGGAACGATACCACATACGAATTTAGTCGTTTTTCATCGGGTTGATTCTGTCGGGCATTGTCGCAGAATGTTATAACATCGGTGTCAGACTTTATTAAGTGTGGCGATATGGCTGTTTTCAGTGTCAGCCCATTTAGAGAACGGCATCGGCTCAACGCCACATACACCTGTCCGAAAGCGAAAGCCGCATGCACATCAATGATTGCCTTGTCGAATGTAAGCCCTTGGCTTTTATGCACAGTTATTGCCCATGCCAGCCTCAGTGGATATTGTTCAAATTCACCAATTACATTTTGCTCTATCTCGTTTGTTTCGCTGTTGACAGAGTACTGAACATTTTCCCATAGTTCTCGCTTGACTTCTATCGGAGCATAGTCGCCTTTGCATAGCACCTCGATTTTTTGCCCATCAATTTCGGTTATCCTGCCAATTTTCCCATTATAGAAAAGTTTTGCAGGCGAAGAGTCGTTCTTTATGAACATGACCTGCGCACCAACTTTCAGTGTGAGCGTTTCATCGGTCGGATACATGTAAGGCGGAAAATTGTCACGAATGTCGGCAGTAAACTGATATTCTTCTCCTTCCAATGCCTCTAATTTAGAGCCGTTTATTGCACTAGCATCGTTATTGTGGGTTGTCAGGCGGATGCTGTCGTCATCGTCGGCATCCGAAACGCGGCTGTTCAGTACGGCAAGCGATTCACGAGTAAGCGTGTTTGTTCGTATTTCGTTGAGAATGGATACAAAAACCTCGTCTCGCTGTCTGAAAATGTGCGTAAGTTCTACTGTAACATAATCCACTTTCTTCAAGGCGTTGCTGTCGAAAAAATATGGCGAGCGGTAAAACTTGCTGATGATTTTCCATTCGTCCTCCTTCACCACAGGCGTAAGCTGGTACAGGTCGCCAATCATTAGCAGTTGCACTCCCCCAAACGGCAATGATGACCGGCGGTAATGCCTGAGTACGCTGTCGACAGCATCAAGCAAGTCGGAACGCACCATGCTGATTTCGTCAATAACAAGCAGGTCGAGTGAGCGCAATACTTTTATTTTGTTTCCACTGAGGCGATATTGTTCGCGAATTGGGTTTCCATCGCTGTCCTTGTTGACAAATGCGAGGTCGGCATCTTCGGGGATAAATGGGGTAAACGGAAGCTGGAACATCGAATTTATTGTAACTCCACCTGCGTTAAGGGCAGCGACACCAGTAGGAGCGACAACCACCATGCGTTTACGAGTCATGCTAGGCAGGCTTTTCAGGAAAGTTGTCTTGCCAGTGCCAGCCTTGCCAGTGAGAAACACCGACTTGCCAGTAAACTTTATCAGGTCGTAGGCTAACTTTATGTTTTTGTCAATGGCTTCCATTTGTTTCGAATATCGTTGGCAAAAGTAATGTTTTCTAAAGAAATCAGTAAATCTAATTGTGAGATTAAGATGTGATTCAATGAAAAGTAATTGATGTTTTGAAAAATGGACTGTCGGTTCTTTATTGGTATGAGATTACGGACAGCTTGATTTTCATGATTCTTCGTTCCGAATCATCGGAAAATCATAGCTTCCGCAAAGACTGCGCTGGTGGCGATGATGGAGCTATATTGCTATGCTGTTATTTATGGCGACTTGAGCGGAGAAGGGTATAATGATTTGTAGAATAAAAATATTTGCCAATTTCTCCAAATGTCTTATTTTTGCCATTGTATAAATATGATGTACAGAAAAATATGGAAATGCAGAAAAATATTATGCCAGTTCTTGAATATCAGCCCGATGTCCGTTCTAAATCTATCGAAAAAGATGTGAACGAAAACATGACGGTTGATGAATACATCGCTCTTGTAAGGAAAGCATTGGATAAGCGCTATGAAAATATACAGGGTTGAGGTAGCTCCATCTGCAAAAGTTGATGTAAACGAGCTTGCAAATTTCCTTTTTGAAAATATGTCACGGGAAGCTGCATATCGTTATCTTGATATGATAGGACAAGAAATGGAATCGCTATCGATATTTGCAAATTGCGTAAATGAAAGTCAATCACTTGTAATAAAAGAAATACATCCTCATGCAAGACGCATGATTTCTCATAATCATAAATGGAATTATGTATTTCACATAGAAAAAGATACTGTTGTAATTGACAGATTGTTAAAATCAAAACTAATAACCAAATAGACAGTAGGCAAGTCTTTCCTATCACAAAATCTATCATTATAAAATCCTAATTCGTAAGCTTTAGCTCGACTTTGCTAAGTCGTAAATATTTTTTACTTTTGCGCCATAATATATAACAAGGTGTTGCTGTCGCTGATACATATTACAGTCATTGATGTAATCGACATTCTAATTGTCGCATTCCTGTTGTACAAACTCTACCAGTTGATTAAGGGAACGGCAGCAATGAAGATATTCTTCGGCATTGCAATCATATATTTTGTGTGGTTGCTTGTGAAGGCGCTGAAGATGGAACTTCTGGAATCCATTATGGGACAAGTAATTGGCGTTGGTGTGATAGTCCTTATTATTGTTTTCCAGCAAGAAGTCAGGCAGTTCCTGCTTATGCTTGGCGACAGGTATTTGAAGCGTGGAGCGTTGCTTGGCAAGGTGAAGCTAATCAGCGATTTTTCGCATGATGGAGTTGATAGCATTGTTCAGGCAAGTGTCGAAATGGCAGAAACAAAGACAGGCGCACTTATAGTAATAGCACGCGAAACCTCTTTGCAAACGATAATACAAACTGGCGAAAAATTAAATGCAGACATTAACACTCAGTTAATTAAGGCAATATTCTACAAAAATGCTCCGCTTCACGATGGTGCAATGATAATCGAGAAAAACAAGATTGTTGCAGCAAAATGCATTCTTCCAGTGTCGCAGAATCCCAACCTACCTAATGAATATGGTCTGCGTCACCGTTCAGGTTTGGGAATGTCTGAAAACTCGACTGCGCTGGTTGTGATAGTGTCCGAGCAGTCGGGAAACATATCAGTAGCACAGAACGGAAAAATCCACAAGGTGTCGGATGGAGAGCATTTAAGGAGAACCATTGTTGCGTATTTGCGCAAAAAGAACGAAAATAATAGCGCTTCCAAGCGCAAAGCCAGTACAGAGGCGGAATCTGTTGCCCCCGAAACAGAGAATTTGGAAGCCCAATCGTAGTCTTATCAGTATTAACAAAACTTTAACCGAAGGAAAAGTTTTCGCATGAAAAAGTTTCCTAATTTCGCGGCATCTTTAATAGTATATTTATGATTGAAAAGGAAACTATACTCGAAGAGGTTGCAAAGATGTTTAACACCAACGGTATCAGGCTGGTAACCATGGATAGCATCTCGATGGACCTGAAGATTTCCAAGCGCACACTCTACGAGATTTTCAAGGATAAGGACGACCTTGTGACGCAGGTTATGCAACATGAGCTGCATAAGGCGAACGAAAAGATAAAAAAGATAATCGCTGAAAGCGATAATGTTCTTGATGCGATATTCCAGATTGCAGAACACAAGGTGCAGAATAATCCAAGCTCAAAGACGAATCCTAAAACCGTTGAGGACTTGAAGAAATATCATCCGGCAATCTATTCAAATGCATACGAAAAGATTGTTGAGGAAACCTACAGCACCTTTTTCAAGTTGATTGAACGTGGAAAGATTGAAAATTATTTCAAGAAAGAGATTGATTCCGAAATACTTATATACATGATTCAGAAAGTTGTTCAAGCATGTGAACTGGATCGGGATTTTGTCCGCAGCAAGCCGCCTGTAGCGTTCCACAACACGCTTACCATTCCGTTGCTGATTGGTATCTCAACTCCGCAGGGACAGGAAATAATTAACGAAAAGATTAAGAAACTCATAAAAACCAAAGATAACAAATGAAAACGAAGGCGTTTTTTATAACCGCAGCAATTTTGTTTTTAACGGTTACACATTCATTTTCACAGGATGACGGCGGTTCGTTATCAATATCCCTGAAAGCGGCACAGGACTATGCTGTTGAGCACAACAAGACATTGAAAAATTCAAGTCTTGAGATTCAGAAGGCAGAAGCTGCCAAGTGGGGAACAATCGCATCAATGCTTCCGCAGGTAAGCGCAAGTCTCGGATACTCAAACTACTGCGGCTACGAAATGAATTTCGGCGGAATGCCAATATCGATGCCTGCAACAGGAACTCTCGGAATCACAGCATCGATGGCACTTTCGGGACAACAAATTATAGGTGTACAACTTGCAGAAATGTCAAAGGACCTTTCCGACCTTACAAAAAAGCAGTCGGAAGATGAAATAAGGTATCAGGTGGCTAAAGTTTATATGTCGATTCTGGTAATGCAAAATACAACAGAATTGCTTGAGCGTAGTCTCGAAAACCTTGAAAGCTTGCACGAAACAACACAAAATGCTGTTGATGTTGGTGCTGCCGAGCAAACCGATGCCGACAAACTGATGGTTCAGGTATTGTCGCTTCGCACAAGCATAAGTTCCACCAACAGGTCGCTCGAAATGCTTGAAAACTCGATGCGTTTGCAATTAGGTTGCGGTGTGAATACAAAACTCAATCTCACACAAACCGTTGACGACATTTTGAAGCCCGAAGCAATTCTCGCTTTGCAGAACGAAACATTCAACATTGAAAACAACTACGACTATCAGTTGCTACAAAAGAATTCTGAGCTTTTGAAAAAGCAGATTGACCTCAAGATTATGGGCTATGTTCCTACATTGAGCGCATATTACCAGTATTCAGGCAGAACTTACTTTGGCAAGAAGGAAGGTTTCAATATGACACCGCCAAACCTTATCGGCTTGACATTAAATGTTCCGATTTGGAGCAGCGGAAAGACTTGGTCGGATGTAAAGCAGGCCAAGATTACTTACGAGGAGTTTCAGAATACCATCGAGAATACTCGCGATGCCTTGCTTGTTCAGGAACGCCAGCTAAGGTACAATGTGACATCAAACTACGAAACCTACGAGGCTCAGAAACTTAACCTCGAAGTCACCGAACGCGTATTTACCAATGTTTCGAACAAGTTTGAACACGGAATGGCATCGAGCCTCGAACTCACAACCGCAAGCAGCGACATCATCTCGGCACAGAGCAACTACATTTCGGCCGTGCTGAACCTCGTGAACGCACAAATAGAATTTGAACAACTGTTGAATAGAAAATAAGTCAAAACAATGAATATAAAGAATTTGATAGGTGTTGCCTTAATCGCAGCAATGATGCTGACGGCAACTGGATGCAAAGAGAAGAAAGAAGAGACAAATGTTGCCAATGTTCAGGAAGAAAAGACGGAATTGGTTTCGGTACAGACACTTGCAAAGGAGACTATCTCCAAGAGCATAAGCATTTCGGCAGTGTTGCAACCATACGAGACTATGAACATTTCGCCGTCGGTAACAGGTATCATAAAGAAGATAAATGTTGATGTGGCATCGCGTGTCAGCAAAGGTCAGACACTTGTGCAGATGGACGAAACGCAGTTGAAAACCACTCGTTTGCAGTTTGCCAACCTCGAAAAGGAACTTGGTCGTGTAGAAGCCTTGCTAAAGAGCGGAAGCGTATCGCAGCAGACCTACGACCAGACCAAAGTGCAGTACGACCTTACAAAGGAGAACCTTGAATTTCTCGAAAAGAACACTTATGTAAAGGCAGATTTTTCGGGTGTAATTTCGGCAAAGAACTTCGAGTCGGGCGAACTGTACAGCGGAATGCCAATACTTACATTGATACAGATTAACACGCTGAAGGCAATAGTAAACATTCCCGAAGCCTACTTCCCAATGATAAAGACCGGAACAAAAGTTCAACTCAGTTCCGACATCTACAAGGGACGCACTTTCGAAGGAACAATCGAAATCATCTACCCGACAATTGACCCCAATACCCACACATTCCAGGCAAAGGTAAGGATTCCTAACGCAAAGGAAGAACTTCGCCCAGGTATGTACATGAGCGTAAACATCGACCTCAACAACATCGAAGCAATAATCGTTCCATATCAGTCGGTACTGAAACTGCAAGGTGCAAACGAAAGGTATGTGTTCATCAACAACGACGGCTATGCAAAGCGCATTGTTGTTGAAATGGGCAAGCGTTTCGACGACAAGATCGAAATCATATCAGACGAACTTAAGGAAGGCGACGAACTTGTTGTTGTCGGTCAGGCAAAACTCGTCGATGGCGTAAAACTTAACATTTCCAAATAAAGCAGAAAGGACAAGACGATGAGTATCTACAAAACCGCAATACAAAAACCTATCACTACGGGACTTATCTTTGTCGCCGTAATTGTGATGGGTTTGTTCTCGCTGTCGCGACTGCCAATCGACCAGTTCCCCGAAATCGACCCGCCGTATGTTACCATTATGACAACATATCCGGGTGCAAACGCCAGCGAAATCGAAACCAATATAAGCAAGATTCTCGAAAATGCACTTAACTCCGTCGATGGACTTAAAAACTTGTTTTCCACCTCGAAGGATAACCTTTCCATTGTAACGCTCGAATTTGAGTGGGGAGTCAACATCGATGATGTGATGAACGACATCCGCTCCTATGTCGATTTGGTTTACGACAATCTGCCCGACGGTGTAAGCCGACCAATGATTATCAAGTTGAACTCGAGCGCAATGCCAATCATGCAGCTCGGATTCACCGCTGAGGAAAGTTATGCCGGCTTGGACAAAATATTGGAGGACAATGTAGTAAATACGCTGAACCGCATCGATGGTATCGGAAACATATCGCTTTCGGGAGCCCCCGACCGTTATGTGTATGTTGACCTTGACCCCAACCAGCTCGACGCCTACAACCTTTCGGTTGAAGTAGTCGGAAATGCCATTGCAGGCAACAACCTCAATCTTGCATCGGGAACCGTGAAGATGGGAAAGGAACAGTACCAGCTCCGCGTCGAAAGTGAATACATTGAAAGTTCCGAAATCAACAACATAGTTGTAACAACCACCCCCGACGGCAAGCAGGTTTTCGTCCGCGACCTTGCAACTGTTCGCGATACCATCAAGGATTTGTCGCTCGACGAAAGAATAAGCATCCTCGAAGACGGTCAGGAAGTTCTCGGAAAGGAAGGCGTTCGTCTGCAGATAAGTAAGCAGACAGGAGCAAACACCGTGGAAATATGTAAAAAGGTGAACGAGGAAATGGAAAAGATTATGAAAATCCTTCCTCCCGACATCAAATGTACTGTAATCCGCGATGGTTCAATCGAAATCAAGAATGCAATCTTCGGTCTTGCCGACTCAATATTCTATGCTTTGCTGTTCGTGGTACTCGTTGTGCTAGTATTCCTCGGCAACTGGCGTTCAACATTGATTATCAGCTTGACAATTCCTATTTCGCTTATAGTATCATTCATCTACCTGCTCATGGCCGACAGCTCGCTCAACATAGTCTCGCTTGCTTCGCTTACCATTGCAATCGGTATGGTGGTGGACGATGCTATCGTTGTACTTGAAAACATTACCAAGCACATCGAACGAGGCTCCAGCCCGCGCGAAGCTGCAATCTACGCAACCAACGAGGTATGGGTATCTGTTATCGCGACCACCCTTGTTATCGTTGCCGTGTTCGTCCCGCTGACAATGCTTACAGGTATGGCAGGTATCATGTTCAAGGAACTCGGATGGATTGTTACAATAGTAGTATGTACCTCAACGGCAACAGCTATCACGCTTATCCCGATGCTCTGTTCAAAGATGCTGAAAGCTAACAAGTTCTTCGTCAACAAGGAGGAAGAAAAGGAATACCTTGCAAAGCAGAAGAAGAAAATTTTCTCTCACAAGAATACTATCGGCAAGCTGTTCGACAAGATTGACCTCTGGTATTCGAAACTGCTCCGCGTATGCCTCAACCATAAACTTATCACTATGCTCATTGCTCTTGCAATATTCGTAGTTTCGCTGATTCCGTTTACCAACGGCACAATTGGTACCGACTTCATGCAACAGCAGGATAACGGCAATATGTCAATCAAGATTGAACTCCAGCGTGGTACCAGAATCGAGGAAACCCTGAAGACTGCCCGTAGAATAGAGTGCCGCATTCACGAACTTATCCCCGAAACAAAGGTTATCTCTACCTCGGCAGGTTCGAACGACGAATCAAGTATTTCGGCATTGTTCTCGGGAACAACCAACAACAAGATCAACATGACCGTCAGAACATCGAAGAAGTACGAGCGTAAGCGCACAATCTTCGAAATGGCCGAAATTATCCGTGAAGAACTGAAGAGTTACCCCGAAATCATCAACTACTCGGTTTCGACAAGCAGCGGCGGCGGTGGCGGTATGGGCAACAACAATGTTTCGGTTGAAATCTACGGATACGACTTCGACGAAACCAATATCCTTGCCAACGAGTTGAAACACAAGTTCAAGGAATTGCCGTCGGCACGCGATGTGACCATCAGCCGTGAGGAAGACCGTGCTGAACTTCAGATAGTTTTCGACAAGGAAAAGCTTGCACGCCACGGACTTAGCACCTCACAAGCAGCAATGTATGTACGCTACCGTGTAAACGGAATGACTGCCGGATTCCTAAAGGAAGACGGCGAGGAATACGACATTGTAGTAAGGCTAAAGGAGGAATTCCGCAATAGTCTTACCGACATCGAAGAACTTACCATCATGAGCCCGAGAGGCGAAAAGATAAAGTTGAGCGAACTTGCCGAAATAAGCGAATACTGGTGTCCTCCAAACATCGAGCGCAAGAACCGCCAGCGTTACCTTACCGTCAGCGTAACACCTTACAACGCTTCGTTGGGCGACCTCGCAAAGGATGTTCAGGGAGTTATCGACCAGACAAATATTCCGCTCGGCATCTCAACACGACTTGGCGGTTCGTACGAAACCCAGCAGGATACCTTCAAGGATATGGTTACCCTGGCACTGCTCATCATGATGTTGGTTTACATTGTTATGGCATCGCAGTTCGAATCATTCTCCAAGCCGTTCATCATAATGATGTCAATCCCGTTCGCAATTACCGGTACTATCCTCGCATTGCTTATTACGGGCACAACTCTCGATATGATGGGCGCATTGGGCTTGATACTTCTTATTGGTATCGTTGTCAAGAACGGTATCGTGCTTGTCGATTACATCAACCTTATGCGCGACCGTGGCTATGAACTTAAGGAAGCAATTGCACTTTCGGGACAGTCACGTCTGCGTCCAGTGCTTATGACGGCATTCACCACAATCCTCGGTATGGTGCCAATGGCAATGAGTACCAGCGAAGGCTCCGAATTGTGGCACGGCATGGGTGTTGTAGTAATCGGCGGTCTTACCGTATCGACCTTCGTAACCTTGATTGTCGTCCCAGTGCTTTACGCAATCTTCTCGCGCAAGGGCGAACGCGACGACCAGGCTAAGCTCCGCAAGACATTCGTATTCATGGACATCAACAATGCCGACTACGAATACCTTGACAAGGAAGAAGAAAACATGGAGGTTGTAATTAATCAGAATGAAGAACCTAAAAACGATTAGCAATGAAATCAGTATTCATAGTATATAACCAAGCAAACACCGAGCGTGTTGAATATATTCTTGATGCGCTGAACATCAGAGGTTTCACATATTGGGAGAATGTGCAGGGACGAGGCACAAAGATAGGCGAGCCCCGCCGTGGCACTCACACCTGGCCGGAAATGAATTCAGCCATTATGACCGTTGTTCCCGACGAGAAAGTTCCCGAACTTCTCGAAACAGTCAAGAAACTCGACAACAGAAATCGTGAAGTCGGTGTAAAGGCTTTCGTGTGGAACATAGAGCAGATGATATAAAAGGAAAACAGAATGTAAAGAAATAGCGGAGGTTGTTGCCTCCGCTATTTTATTTTTTCGTTTGCCAGTTAGTTAGAATGGCAAATCATCGTCTTCCTTGCTGCCTGCATCCATGAAGCCTGGGACTTCGGTTGGTGCTGGTGCTCCAGTTGGTGGAGGAGGAGTTGGCATCTGTGGTGCAAATCCACCATTCTGGTTTTGTGCTGCTTCTACCTTCCATGCGCGGAGGTCGGTGTACCAGTTGTTGTTGTATTCGCGGCTTTCCGGCTCAAAGAAAACATGTATTTCTTCGCCTACTACAAGTGAAGATAGGTCAACTTTGTCGCCCCATACTTGGAAGCATGCTTTCTTGGGGAATTGCCCATTGGCGTATTCTATTACAAACGACTGCTTTTTCCATTGTCCGTTTGCTCCATTGCCTGTTATTGGGTCTAATACCTTTATCAATTTTCCTGAAATGTCCATAATCGTTTAATTTTACTCTGCGAAGGTACAATAATTATTGTTTCCTGCCATTCCTGATAGGATAATGTTATTAACAATTTTTACTGGCGTTTTTCGTGAACTCTATCAAATTCTCAATACCTCTTACAAATTCTTCTTCCTCTCGTGCAATGTTTATCCTTATGTACTCGTTCCATTCCTTGCCGAAGTGAACGCCAGGGATTACTGCCGTTCTTACCTTGTCGTACAGTGCAAGTCCGAAGCGGAGACTGTCATTCCATGGTTCTGGTAATTTTGCCCAAATGAAATATCCTCCATCATTTTGCGGACAAATGAAACCTGCTTTTTGCAATCTTTCGTTGCCAATGGCGAGGTTGCGCAGAATCTTTGAACGCAGTTCGCTAATGTAGGTGCGCGATTCGTCGGTGTCGAGAAACTCGGCTATTGCCTGTTGCTGTGGTGCTGCTGACGATAGACCAATGTAATCGTGTATGTAGCTTATCTTGTCGAAATGACTTTCATCGAAAATGAAATATCCTACTCGCCAGCCTGTTATTGAATATCTCTTGGAAAAACTGTTTACATAGAACACGTTGGGCGAAATCCGTTCAATCGGGTAGTATGGCGGTTCGTTGTTGAAGTAAAGTTCGCAGTAAACAGAATCTATTATAAGGTATGAGCCAAATTCTTCGCACAAGTCGATGAGGTAGTTGAGTTTTTCTCGGCTCAATGTTTTGCCGTATGGATTTCCGGGCGATGCCACGAAAATTACATTTATCTTGTTGTCAACAAAGAACTTGCGAAAATCATTGTCGTCGAAATATATTTTCGGGTCTGTGGGGTAGGTAAAGAAGTTGTTGCCGAAAATCTGTGGCAAGTGTATGTACGATTCGTATGCTGGCGAAAAACTCATGGCGTTGAAGTTCTTGCCTTTGTTGCCTTGTAGGTAAGTGTAAATCAACGAAACAGCTTCGGTTGCTCCGCTCGATATGAATATTCTTGCTGTAGAAGGACGATTGCTGTATTTTGCGTCAAGGTGTTCGAGCAACTTTTTGTTTCCACAGCCAGGGGCGTACTGGTGAATGTCTTTCTTTAGGATTTGGGCAAAAATTTCCAGAAGTTTCTCTGGCGGACGGAATCCAGGAATGCCTTGGGCAAGGTTGGTTCCGCCGTTTAATTTTACCATATTGCTGAAATAGCTTATCAGTGAGCCAGTTATTTTTGGCAATGGTGTATTTTCCGACAAGTAGTCCATATTTTTGACTTTTGTTTAAACTTTTTGTGTGGCAAAGTTATAAAAAATGAAGTTCGCTTGGGTTAATGTATTGAAAATTTGCAAACTAGTACCATGTAAAATTTCCTTAATGCGTTGAATGTTTGGTTGTTAGCCATATATGGAAAATTTATCAAAAAAAGTTTTGCTGGTTTGCGATAAAGCATTACCTTTGCACTCGCAAAATCAACGAAGCGGTCCGTAGCTCAGTTGGTAGAGCACCTGACTCTTAATCAGGGTGTCAAGGGTTCGATCCCCTTCGGACCGACAAATCTCGCAAAAGCGAGATTTTTTGTTTTATATGGGTTGGGCAAAAATAAATCTGCGGTCATTTTGTTCTGAAAAGTGATTATCTTTGCGATAAATAAATGCATCATTATGGCTACATTTCTTTTCGATAACATTATTTTTGGACCAGTAAAGTCCAGAAGGTTAGGCAATTCGTTGGGTATAAACCTATTGCCGACAAATGCAAAGTTCTGCACTTTCAACTGCGTGTATTGCGAATGCGGATGGAACAGCAAAGGTGTGAAGATAGAGCTTCCGCGCCTTGGCGACATTGTTCCGGCAATGGAAAAGTATTTTTCCGAAAATACACAGCCGCTTGATGTTATTACTTTTGCTGGAAATGGGGAGCCAACCATAAATCCAGATTTCCCCGAAATTGTTGCCGAGACAGTCCGTCTGCGCGACAAATATATGCCTAATGTGAAGATTTCGGTTCTTACAAATGCATCAAACCTGAAAAACGATAAGGTTGTGGCTGCACTAAAGATGATAGATGAACCGATTCTCAAAGTCGATACTTTCATTCAGTCCGATTTTGAATTGATAAATCAGCCAGTATCAGGTCTATCTGTTGCATCTATCGTTGATGATATAGAGAAAAACTTTGCCAAACCAATAATCCAGACCATGTTTATGCGTGGTAACATCAATGGTGAATTCTTCGATAATACTACATCTGAGTCTCTTGGTTTGTATTACGATACTCTAAAACGGCTAACACCTTCATTGGTAATGGTGTATTCGATAGCGCGCGAAACTCCGCTTTCTGGCTTGCAGAAGGTTTCTCCGGATGAGCTTGAAAGGATAGGTAATGATATTCGCGCATTAGGTTTTAAAGTCCTTGTAACTCCGTAATTTGAAAGCTGGTTCAAAGATACTGGTTGCTCCTTTAGATTGGGGACTTGGTCATGCATCTCGATGTGTGCCAATTGTGCAATTCCTTGTAGAACAAGGATTTGGTGTGATAATTGGCGGAAGTGGCGATTCGCTTGTCTATTTGCAGAAGCGTTTTCCCAATCTTGTTTCTGTAGAATTGCCATCGGCAAAGATGAACTATGGCAAGCATGGCATGATTTCACTGCCGTTTATGTTCTCAATGCTTCGTTTCGCTTGGAATATCCGCAGAGAACATCGGTTTTTGGAAAAGTTGGTTGCCGAAAAATCGATTGATTATGTTTTTTCCGACAATAGGTTGGGTATGTATTCAAGCCTTGTGCCTTCGTTTTATATGACGCATCAGCTTAATTTCGACACTGGATTCATGAATCGTTTTTCGGCAAGAATGATGAAGCGTTTGCATCGGCGTTATATAAATAAATATAGGTGTTGCTTTGTCCCTGATGCAGAGGACGAGTTGTCTTTGTCGGGAAAAATGTCGGATTCGGAAATGGAGGCAAGACATTTGGGGCCATTGTCGCGGTTTTATGGTAAGACTGTTGAACGAATTGAGAGCAACTTTGACCTATTGTTGCTGTCTGGCATTGAACCACAACGCACACTGTTAGAAAATATTATCATCGAAAAGTATTCGTCTATGCCCGATGCGCGCTTGCATATAATAAGGGGTGTGGCTGATTGGGCAGAACTTTCGTTGCCGTCAAACATAACATACGAAAATGCTCCATCGGATGATAGGATTGCCTCGCTAATTGTTTCAGCAAGATGGATTTTCTGTCGTAGCGGATACAGTACTTTGTGCGATTTGGCGGCATTGGGACGGCGGGCTGTGCTAATGCCAACGCCTCGTCAGCCAGAGCAGGAATATCTTGCTGAAAGATTCCGTGAGAAATTTGGCTTTGTAACTGTTGCGCAGGATGATTTGCCGCAAGCGGATATTGAGAACATATCATACGATTCCGTATGGAAATACGATTATTGGTGTAGCCTAAGTGAATTGCTGAAGTTATAATCATGCATAAAAAAGGCTCGGATTTCCGAGCCTTTTCTTATGCATAAACTGTCATTTATTTTCTAGGTTTCAGTGTCAACAATTCGTAACCATTATCCTGATATGATTCACCAACACCGTTGTCATTTCTTAGATAGAAAGTATTGATGTTCTGACGAAGTTTTATTTCCTTGTTTCTGAGCTCAATAATAGCATATACAGTACACATTTCACCATTTGAGTATCTGTCGTTTACTACATTGGTTCCAATTAATCTAGGAAGACTTACGCCACCTTCATCGTCATCGTTGCTTATAAGTTCATATTCGTAAGTGGTTGTTTTCTTGTCTTCGATTACGAATGCGAGTCTTTCCTTATTCTTGTATTCATCGATGCCAGCGAGGAAATTCCATGTGCCTGTCATTTCTTCGGTTACTTTAGTCTGATGAATTGTGCTTACATCGTCGTCTTCTGATGAAAGGTCTTCGTCAAATTCGTATTTGTAAGTCATTGTGGCTTTGCCGTTGTCGTCAAATGTGAAGAAATATGAACCTTCTTCCTGATTCGGCTCCTTAGTAATTTTTCCATTTAAAGTCCTAACACTGTCGGTGCCAACAATAGAAATTACTTGTTTCCAAGTTTCGCCATCAATGGTCGTTTGTGTCTTTGTGTTGATATTGTTTACTTTGCGAACAATCTCTGACTCAAAATTAGTAACAGTCCAAGTCCCGCATACTCTGGCCTTTCTACTTCTGAATGAGAGGAATGGATCCTCTGGTCCCTTTTTGCATCCTGAAAAAACTATTGGAAGAACCACCAAAATGGCGATTGCTAAACTCAATGATTTCTTTGCGTTCATATTAATAATTTCTAATTAGACTTCTAATAATACAGACGGCAAAGTAAACACAAATATTTTTATCAACAAAATATTTTCTTTCTTTTTTGAGAAAAAAATAAAATTCATTTGTTGTGCAGCCTATGCTTTTGTTTCTAAAATTAGCATTAACTTTGTGAGGCAAAAAAATATATAGTTATGATTGTTGATATTAAGGAAATTGCATCAAGGGTAAAGCTCGGTTCTATGCTTGTGGTGCTTGTGCTTGTGGCTGTAGTGGTTCTCGACCTTATTTACGCATGGGTACCGATGCACATACTCGACTATTTATGTGTGGCATTGTTCGTGATTTTCGAGGCATACCTGTTAATAAAGAAGTTCAATTACATATATTACAATTCCGACGGCTTCAAGATAATATTGAAATATACATCTATAGGTATGTTGTCGGCTGGCAATTTCAAACTCGAAATCCCAAAGAAGGATTTTGTGAAGATTGAGTTGCAGAAGTCGTGGGCAGGGTTAAGAAAGATGGTCGTAATTTATGTCCGTACTCCTAACGGGATTGCCAAGTTTAAGCCAATAAGCGTATCGTTGATGTCGTCGAAGGAACTTGACGACATGATGGCTGACCTCGAAAATTTAAAGAGATAACTATGCTTGATGACGACAAGCTTTACGATGTCGCCCTTACTTTTGTACATGGCATCGGCGACATAAACGCAAAGAAATTGCTTTCGTACTTCGGAAGTGCGAAAAGTTTTTTTTCGTCGTCATTCAAGGAACTGATGTCGGTGCAGGGAATAGGTGAGGTGGTGGCTTCGCGATTGTATGGTAGCTTCGATTCTGCATTGGCAGCTGCTGAGGAAGAACTGAAGTTTGTCTATGCAAATGATCTCGGCTTTGTAACTTTTGCCGATGATTCATACCCTGAGCGTCTGCGCGAGTGTGCCGATTCTCCAGCCATATTATATTATAAAGGTATGCCCGACTTTTCGTCAAGGCATATCGTGAGCATTGTCGGTACACGAAATGCAACAAAATACGGCGTGGAATTTTGCAATGCTTTTGTCGCGGAACTTGCGGAAAGGTATCCTGATGCGGTGGTTGTAAGTGGACTTGCTTATGGCATTGATGTGGCTGCACATAAGGCTGCGCTTGCAAATAACCTCAAGACATGGGCAGTTCTTGGGCATAGCCTCGAAACAATATATCCCTCTGTACACAAGAAGGTGGCCGACAAAATGTTGGAGAGCGGTAGCGCTTTGATTTCCGATTTTCCGCATGGTTCGAAGATTGACCCTGCAAATTTCGTTAGGCGCAACAGGATTGTGGCTGGACTTTGTGATGCTTTGCTAGTAGTGGAGTCCGGCGAAAAAGGCGGGTCGATTATTACGGCTAACATTGCCAACAATTACAATAAGGATGTGTTTGCTGTTCCAGGAAATGTAACATCAACTTATAGCCGTGGCTGTAACAAGTTGATTAAGACCAACAGGGCAAACCTATGCGAGTCGTTTGACGATTTCGAGTACATTATGAACTGGACATCCCGTAGCGACAACAAAATGCTTGCACTTGACTTGAAGTTCGACCTTACAGATGAAGAGCAAAAAGTTGTGGATGTGCTTGCAAAATATGAATTCCTTGACATTGACAATTTGCGCAGGCAATCGGAAATGACACCCAATGAGTTGAGTTTGATACTTTTGCAATTGGAAATGAATGGCGTGATTGTTTCATTGCCAGGTAAAATTTTCTCGTTAAAGCGCTAGTAATTATGCTGATAGACACTCATTCTCACATATATTCGGAGGAGTTTGATGCCGATAGGGACGAAGCGATAGCTCGAGCTAAAGCTGTTGGCGTGTCTCATATAGTGTTGCCAAACATAGATTTGTCATCAATAGAAAGATTGTCCGTGCTTGCAAAGTCCGACTCAGATTACTTTTATGTCGCAAATGGCTTGCATCCGACATCGGTAAATGCCGATTACAAGGCAGAACTGAATGAGATTTTTGCAGATGCAACTTTTGCTTCGCTTCCAAATGTGGTTGCAATTGGAGAAATTGGCATGGACTTGTACTGGGACGACACTTACCAGAAAGAGCAGAAGGATGTCCTTGATTTTCAGTTGGAATATGCACGCGAAAAGAAATTGCCAGTAATCATACATTGCCGCAATGCCTTCAGTCAGATTATGGATGTGATAACGGCACGAGACCGAAGCGGTCTAATAGGTGTTTTTCATTGTTTTTCGGAAGATTACGAAGCGGCAAAGCATGTCGTTGATATGGGGTTTTATGTAGGAGTAGGAGGGGTGCTTACATATAAGAAGTCAACATTGCCAGATGTGGTGACGAGGATTCCATTAACAAGCATTCTTCTTGAGACCGATTCTCCGTACTTGGCACCAGTTCCGCATCGCGGAAAGCGCAATGAACCGTCGTTTGTGTCGTGTGTTGCCGAGAAATTGTCGCAGATAATCGGGCGTGATTATGAAGATGTGTGTGATGTGACCTCCGCTAATGCAAAAAAACTTTTCAATTTGATTTGACAATATGTATTTGTTTGTCAGTTTATTGCGGGAAACTTTTGTTATTTGTTACGAATAGCGCGAAAAAAAATCATTAAAAATTTTTATTTCACTCAAATAATTCTTTACTTTGCAATTCCTTTTTTGGGCGCACTGGAGAGATGGCCGAGTGGTTGAAGGCGCACGCCTGGAAAGTGTGTATGCGGCGTGAAGCCGTATCGTGGGTTCGAATCCCACTCTCTCCGCCAGATTTGGATTGAACGCTGGATTGAATTTTTGAATTTGAATTTAAATAGTTGAATTAAATAAAAATAGGTATAATAAAAATTAGAAATTAATTAAAAACAGAATTTAGTCATGAAAAAGTTAATCTCGTTACTTACATTGGCAGGTTTGCTGACTTTCGCAACCGCTACATTTGCACAAGACGAAAAGACAGAAGAACAGGCTGCTCCGGCACAAACCGAAGTTGCACAGGATGAACCTGTTGCAGGCGATGAAGCTGTTCCTGAAGCAACAGAAGAAAAGCCTTTCCACCAGCAGTTGAAGATAAAGATCATCGAAGGTGGTCCAATATTCATGGGATTCCTTCTTGTAGCTTTGATTCTCGGTTTGGCAATCGCTTTCGAAAGAATCATTTACTTGAACCTTGCTACTGTAAACACAAAGAAGTTATTGACTAAGATAGAAGACGCATTGAAGGAAGGTGGCGTTGATGCAGCTATGGAAGTTTGCCGTAACACCCGCGGACCTGTTGCAAGCATATTCTATCAGGGACTTTCAAGATATTCTGAAGGTATCGAAATGGTAGAAAAGTCAGTTGTTTCATACGGTTCGGTACAGATGGGCCAGATGGAAAAGGGCTTGACATGGATTTCGTTGTTCATCGCACTTCTTCCTATGTTGGGATTCATGGGTACGGTTATCGGTATGATCGGTGCATTCGATGCTATCGAAGCTGCAGGTGATATTAACCCGGCTGTTGTTGCTGGTGGTATCAAGGTCGCTCTTATCACAACCGTAGGCGGTTTGATCGGTGCTATGATCCTTCAGGTATTCTACAACTATATTCTTGGTAAGATTGACTCTCTTGTCAACACAATGGAAGATGCATCAATATCACTCATTGATGTTCTCGTTGATTACAACAAAAATAATAAGTAATTGTTTGTCAATTAAAAATTTACAGAGATGTTAGAGAAAGTAATTAAAATATTGGGTTGGGTCGTATTGGGAGCAGCCGCACTTATTTCGGTGCTGTTCTTCCTGATGCCGTCCGAGGCACCTCAAATGCAGGCTGCTATGGATGCTCTTGACGGAGCAACCGGTGCAGACAAGATTGCAGGTGTTGATGCGGCAGCGTCCGAATGGGGCGGATTTATAATGTACGCCTGTGAATTTTTGGCTATACTTTGCGCTGTAATGTTTGTGCTTTTTGGAATTATAGGCATTGTTGTTGACGGTATGGGGTCTCCTAAGACCTTGATAAAACCGGCTATTGCAGTTGTAAGTATTGTTGTTGTTGCAATAATAGCTTGGGCAATGGCTGATGGCATTGCTCCGCATACAATCGGTATCCAGAAGGCAGGTTATACTCCTGGCGATATGTATGGTGACATAAAGTTGGCAGAGGCTGGCTTATGGATGACATACATCGCAGGTGCAGCTGCAATTCTTGCATTGATTTATGGAGCAGTCTCCAGACTGTGGAAATAATTGTTAATTTTTAAAAGGTTAATATTATGGCAAAAAGATCAACCCCAGAAATTAACGCAAGTTCCATGGCGGATATCGCTTTCCTGCTCCTCATATTCTTCCTCGTGACAACAACAATGGATGTCGATACTGGTATCCAGAGACAGTTGCCGCCTATTCCGGAAAAGGATCAGAAGACCGATGTTGAAGTCAATAAACGTAATGTTTATCAGGTACTTGTAAACTCAAGGGGTACTATATCTGTGAACAACCATTGGGTTAATAGCCTTGAGGAACTGCGCGAAGGTGCCAAGGAGTTCATCAACTGCGATAGAGCCGACGACCCCGACCTTCCAGAAATGGAAGAAATCGTAGTCGAAGGAATTAAGACTCCAGTAAAGACATCAAAGGGCCTAATATCGTTGCAGAACGACCGTGGTACAACCTACGGACGCTATATCGAGGTTCAGAACGAACTGGTTGCCGCATACAACGAGATAAGAAACGAGGCTGCCCGCAAATATTTCAACAAGCCGTATGACGAGCTTAGCGATGAACAGCAGGAAGCAATAAGGAAGATTTATCCTCAGCGTATCTCCGAGGCGGAACCTAAAAATTATGGAGGAAAGTAATATGGCAGTAATGGGAAAAAAGAAAAAGAAAACCCTTGGCGCAATATCAACGGCATCGTTGCCAGATATCGTGTTCATGATTCTGTTCTTCTTCATGGTTTCTACTACCATGCGTGAAGTCGAACTGCTTATTGAACTCAAAGGTTCCGACCTGCCTACTGCAACAGAAATTAAAAAACTTGAAAAGAAGTCGCTGGTAAGCTACATTTATGTTGGTAAACCATTGCAGCAGTACCAGAAGACATACGGTACCGAACCAAAGATTCAGTTGAATTCATCGTTCGCCGAACTGTCCGACATCTACGAGTACATTCTTGCAGAACGTGCAGAGAGAGACGAAGCCGAAGTTCCATTTATGACAACTTCACTGAAGGTGCATAGAGATACAAAAATGGGTATCATTACCGATATAAAGCAGGAACTTAGAAAAGCAAGTGCTTTGAAAATAAATTATTCGGCACGTCAAGACATGGGATACTAGGGATTAAAATTTATTTTGAAAAGAGGCTGATTTTTCAGCCTCTTTTTTTTTGTTGCAAAAACTTTTTTCTTATTTTTGCAAGTTGTAAAAAGTGTATTGTGTTTTGTGGAAAAAATTTTTTTCACAAATGAGGCAACCCTCGAACATTTTATGCGTTTTACGGTTGTATTTAAAATTCATAAAGATGAAAAGGATATTAATAATTCTGATTCTGACCGTTGTTTTCGCTGGCGCATACGCCCAGCAGGGAGGCAATGTCGTGCCCGATAACAGACTGTATTCGCGGTTTCAGGCAGTAACCATCAACAATATGGTGGAAAAATTGCCGTCAGAAATTGTTTTCTGGAACTGGTTTGCAGACAACGGCTATGTTGTAAAATACGCATCTCCAGAGGACGCAATGAGTTTCCCTCCTCTGAAGTTTTACGACAAGGATACTAAGCTTGCTGCAGAAGAGGAAGTTGCATACGATGAGGCAACTTTCAATATTATGGCATACGACTTTGAGATTCTTCGAGACAAGTCGAATGCATACAGGATAGGAAATACAGGGTATGTCGTTAGTATCCTTTCTGATCGTGAGCTAGTCATTAACTATAATAAACATTTGAGCCATGAATAGCAGGATAATATTTATTTCGGCAATATTCCTGATTTTAGGTCTTGCAGGCTATTCTCAGGTGATAACGATGAATTCTACTGGTACCACTGTAACGACATGTAATGCAACTGTTTACGATTCGGGTGGTGCCAATGGTCAATATTCGACCAACGAGGACTATAGTATTGTTTTGTGCGGAGAAGCAAATGCTCCGATTATTATTGAAGTTGTAAGTTTCAGAACGGAATCATCTTGTGACTATTTGAGGATATACAACGGTTCGTCAACTAATAGTACTATGTTGGATGAACTCAGCGGTACCGTTACCGCAGGAACGGAGATCGAAGCAACTAGCAATTGTGTGACCTTGACTTGGCATAGTGATTATTCGGTTCAGTATGCAGGATTTGAACTTAGTATCCGTTGCGCTCTTCCGTGTCAGGACTTTACTTTGGAGCCAGATATTGTTGCACGTTGGAATGCCACAGAAGAAAGATACGAAGCATGCTCAAATGGCGATCTAGGTATTGCAGCGCACGGTGTTTTCCCGAACAACGATCCGCCTAATGGTTATCATCAGTCAGATGAAAACCTTACATGGACTTGGAGCTGGGTTGATGCAACTGGTCGTCACGAAGCAGGTGGCTTGGGTGCAAATGTCCTTGATGCTGATATTGAGCCAGGTGCTTACTACATAAATCTTATGGCTACAGATATTAATCGCTGTACTTATGTTTATCCAGAATCTTTCCTTGTGGTAATTTCTTTGCCTCCAACATTTACTGGAACAACAGCAACACCTTTGGTTTGTCCAGGAGAACCTGTCGATCTTGAAGGACATGTGCAGCCGCCTGATCTTTGGGTAATGGAGATTCCTGAAGTACTTATCGAGGAGCATTGCTTCGTGGATGAAACTGGTTATGTGCAGACAATGTGCTTCAATCATACGGCATTTGCTGCAGGTCAGACAATACAAAGTGAACAAGATATTGAGTCGATATGCGTTGATATGGAGCATTCATACATAGGCGACCTTGAAATATGGATAACCTGTCCGTCTGGAAATAGAATGGATTTGTTCAACGGATATTCTTCTGCATGTTCAAGTTGTGGCGGTCAGTTCCTTGGTGTGCCTATTGATAATGATAGCAGACCATGTGAGCAAGGTACTCCATATCATTATTGTTGGACACACAATGCTTCGCGGACATGGGAGGCAACAGCTTCGTCAGTATCTTCCAGTTCTTCTATTCCTGCAGGCGACTATACTCCTAGAGGTAACTGGACAAGTCTTGTCGGTTGTCCTGTAAATGGAGAATGGTGCATAAACATTGAGGACCATATAGGATCTGATGATGGAACGGTATTCTCGGTTGAGCTTCACTTTGCTGACCACATGGTACCGGCTGACGATAATATAATCCAGTATCAGACAGAATATGATATTTCTACGACATCACAGGACTTGACATGGGATGGTGATGATGTGAATCAGGAATTGTCCGCAACAACAACTGCGGCTCCAACTGTGCCTGGACAGCATAATTATATCTTCTATGCAACTGATAATTTCGGATGTACATACGATACAACAATTGTTGTGACAGTACGCGATTACATTGACCCTGTATGCTGTATAGAGCCTACACCTACAATTGCAGGTATTCCTGACTTGATTTGCTCGAATAGGACAAACTTGTCTGTGCAAAATGTTCCTAACGGAAATACAGGACAATGGACAGTTTCTGCATATCCGGATGGAGACGATGTGAACAACTCGGCTACTTTTACAAGTCCGAATTCTCCTAACACACAAGTTGTTATTAATGGTTGGGGAACTTATACTTTCCGTTGGACTGAGTTTTATTTAGGACGTGACGACTGTACAAGTTTCACAGAAATAACAACTACTTTCAAGCAGCAACCAACCAATAACTTTGTATATACTCCGATTCCTTGTTTTGGCGGAGAAACTGAGGTCACTTATACTGGTAATATGGACCAGACTGCAGAATTTACATGGAACTTTGGTGGCGCTTTTGTTCAGAATGGTGCAACACCTCTCGGACCTCATATTCTAACTTGGCCTGAAGCAGGAACGCATGGTGTAACATTAACTGTAAACAATGGAGGCTGTATAACAAATGACACATTGGTTTCGATTCTAAATCCTGAAAGATTGGTTATAGATTCAATATCGGTAGAAGACGATCCATGTTATCATAGCAATGGAGGTTCGGCAGTAGTAACTCATCATGGTGGTACGGTGCCTATTTCATATTCGTGGGCTGCTCCTGGAATCGAACTTTTGAATGTGGGTGCAGGAAACTATACACTCGTAATAACCGATGCCAACGGATGTACTGCCCAAGGTATTTTCCAGGTTAGAGAACCAGATGAATTGGTTATTCAAACAATAGAGACTGAGGATCTTACCTGTTATGCATCGCACGATGGTTCAATTTCGGTGTATGCTGGTGGTGGTTCTGGTGACTTGCATTATCTGTGGTCTGATGTTGGAGATGGTCCTGAAAATAGAATTAATATGTCGGCAGGCGAATATTACCTAACAGTAAGCGACGACCATAATTGTAGTAGTACTGCTTATGTTTCACTTTCGCAGCCAGAACGTTTGATTATCCAGATGACGACAGACTATGCTGTATGCGAGGGCGAGCCGACTCCTGTTCATGTGACAGCTTTTGGCGGAACTGCTCCATATCACTATATGTGGAATTCTGGTAGCGGCGAGTTCGAGGCTGGTACAGAAATCTCGAGCTTGTTGACCGAAACAACGCATTATACTGCTTATGTTCGCGATGCGCATGGTTGTGTAAGCGATATGCAGACAATGACGGTTACCGTCAGCCCGGAAATGGTTATCGACAGCATCATGTTGCGTCAGATAAAGTGCTATGGTCATTGCGATGGGCGCGCCGAACTTGCAATGAGGGGCGGTCTTCCTCCTCTGCAGTATACATGGCCATCTGATACATATATTTACGATGGTATATGTAGCGGTGCCTATACGGTGACCGTAACCGATCTTATCGGATGCTCTGTGATTGGTTCATTTGTAATTACACAGCCTGAAGATTTTGTAATATCCACATCGATGGATTCTGTATCATGCAACGGAGCATCGGATGGTGAGGCTAGAATATTTGTAGATGGAGCAACACCTCCTTATACATACTTGTGGCCAAATGGAAATAATACCGATATCCTTACTACTTCGGCTGGTTCGTATATTGTTACGGTACATGATAGCAATGGTTGTCGTCATACCGAGGAATTCAATATTCCACAACCAGATCCGATGTCTGCGATACCTATTAATAATGTAACAATATGCAATGGGCAGTCGGTTGAATTGACAACACAGGTTACAGGTGGAACTCCGTATTATGACTATAGATGGATGGGTCCAGATAGTGCCCAGTACAATGGTATCGTTTATGTGGTGTCGCCAACTGAGACATCAACATATCGCTTGACAGTTTACGATTCGCATGGTTGTTCTGTAGAACTTCAGCCTGTAACAGTTAAACTTAATCCCGATTTGCGTATTTCGTCTGTTGTTACAAGTTATGATACAATATGTAAAGGCGACGAGGCTTTGATTTACGTTGAGGCTGATGGTGGTAGCGGTGGACCGTATACACTTACGCTTCAAGATGGTAGCGTAGTACCGTCTCCATTTACGGTAAGACCTGATTCTACAACAATGTTCTACATTACACTTAGCGACATGTGTGGAACTCCATCCGTAACGGATTCCATTGAGATTTTTGTACATTCGTATCCAGATGAGCTTTTCACATCGAGCAATGTGGAAGGATGTGTACCGCTTACTGTTACATTTACTCCGTTGAACATAAACGGAACACAGTACTTGTGGGAGTTTGGCGACAACGACTTCTCGGAGGAAGAAGCTCCTACGCATACATACAAGAATCCTGGTGATTTTGATGTGAAAATGACAGTATGGAGCGAATTCGGATGCAAGATAGAAAAGACTATCGCCGAAATGATTCATGCTTATCCTACACCAAGAGCTTTGTTTGATGCGGATGTACAGGCCGTTTCGGTTTTGGCTCCAGAGGTGTTATTCATTAATAGGTCCATAGATGCTAATAGGTATTTCTGGTTCTTTGGTGATCAGGACAGTTCTACATACGAAAGTCCGCGCCATACATATCCGGAAATGGGTGAATATGAAGCTGTGCTTGTAGCAGAGTCGGAACACCATTGTAAAGATACGACTTCAAGAAGTGTAATAGTTTACAGTCAGTTCTCGTTCTATGCACCGACATCATTCACACCTAATGGCGATGGCTTGAACGATTGCTTTAGGGTGTGCGGTAATGGCATATCGAAGAATAATTTCCTATTGACGGTTTACGACAGGTGGGGAGAACTGGTGTTCAAGACAACCGATTATTTCCCGGAAGCAAGTTGTGATGCTTGTTCCGAAGGCTCGTGGGATGGAACCGATATGGGTAGCAAGAAGAAAGGCGACAAGGTTCTTGAAAACGGCATCTATTTCTGGTATTGCCAGTTCGAGGATGTATATGGAATACAGCATAAGGAACAGGGACATGTAAATATGGTAAGATAAAAGTAATGTTCATGATATAAAGCCGCTTTCGGGCGGCTTTTTTTGTATGCATCTTGTTGGTAAAATCGCAAATCAAAAATCGTAAGTCGTAAATCGTAAATCCAAAATTCCCCTTATCTTTGCGCCAAATTTTAAACTAATGAATTATACGATACTTGACCCTGAGGAACAGGGCTATGCAAAGGTAGAGAAGTTCAACAAAGAAAAGACGGAACGTCTTGCTGCGCTTTATACTGAGATTCTTGGCTTGATTGGCGAGGATGTCAACCGCGAGGGACTTCTGAAAACGCCCGAAAGGGTTGCCAAGGCAATGCAGTTCCTTACTCAGGGCTACGATATGGATGCCGAGGAAATAATCCGTTCGGCAATGTTCCGCGAGGATTACCGCCAGATGGTAATTGTCAAGGATATTGAACTTTATAGCATGTGCGAGCATCACATGTTGCCATTCTATGGCAAGGCGCATGTGGCGTACATTCCAAACCATTATATAACAGGTTTGAGCAAGATTGCTCGCGTTGTGGATGTTTTCTCGCGTCGCTTGCAGGTGCAGGAAAGGTTGACAACGCAAATCAAGGACTGCATTCAGAATACTCTCGACCCATTGGGCGTGGCTGTTGTCATCGAGGCGCACCACATGTGCATGCAGATGCGTGGCGTTCAGAAGCAGAATTCTATCACTACGACTTCCGATTTTACAGGCGTATTTTTGAAGCAAGCCAAGACGAGACAGGAATTTTTAGCATTAATTGACAGAAACAGATTATAATGAAAGCATTGGTTTTCCCCGGACAGGGTTCGCAATTTTCGGGTATGGGCAAGGACTTGTACGAAGCAAGTTCAAGTGCAAAGAAGATGTTTGAGCGAGCCGATGAAGTTCTCGGCTTTGGCTTGTCGGACATAATGTTCAATGGCACTGATGAGGATTTGAAGCAGACAAAGGTTACTCAGCCTGCTGTATTCCTTCATTCTGTAGTTATGTTCTACGAGAAGTTTGCCAACGACAGCTTCGATATGGTTGCAGGACATTCACTTGGCGAATTTTCGGCATTGGTTGCTGCTGGCGTTCTGAGTTTCGAGGATGCCTTGATTTTGGTATCGAAGCGAGCAATGGCAATGCAGAAGGCATGCGAGAAGCAGAAATCGACTATGGCGGCTGTCATTCGTCTCGACCGTGAAATAGTGGAGCGTATATGTGCAGAAACCGAAGGTATTGTTGTTCCTGCCAACTACAATAGTCCCGAGCAGATTGTGATTTCGGGTAGCGAGGAAGCCATTGATGCCGCCTGCGTGAAGATGAAGGAAGCTGGAGCAAAGCGTGCATTGAAGTTGCAGGTTGGCGGAGCTTTTCATTCTCCGCTTATGGAGCCAGCCCGCGAGGAACTTGCCGAGGCAATCATGTCAACTCAGTTCTGCGATGCAAAAGTGCCTATTTACCAGAATGTAGATGCTATGCCTCACCGTATGGCAAATGAAATCCGCGAAAACCTTGTAAAGCAGCTTACAAGTGCCGTCCGTTGGAGTGATTCTGTAGTGAAAATGCACGCTGATGGAGCGGATGAATTTATTGAGGTAGGTCCTGGGCAGGTGCTTACTGGACTTGTAGCGAAGATTTTGCAGTAGCGGAGTAATATAACTAACGAAAAACATCAACTGTCTTTAGTATCTGTTGGTGTTTTTTTTGTTTTGTATGAAGATTCTTTACTACTGAAATTTAGATTTGATGTAATATATTTTTAACTACTTTTGCAAGGTAAAACAAAAAAGATAACAGATAAAACAAATGATTTAGAAAACTTAAAATATTAACATTCTGAGCTTTACGCTCTTATTCTCTAACTGGAAATCTGCAAAATTAAAAGTACACGAGAATGAGTTTGCGAGAGGTTCACGCTTTAGGGCGTGAGCCGTATCGTGCTTATTAGTGTACACGGCTTTGCAGAGCCTCCAGTTATAATAAGCGACAAAACGAACGGTTCCGCCTTTTTCTTTTGTGCTTATGCGAGGTGAGGGCAAAAGCGACTAAAAATACGAAAGGACAATGCCCACACTAAACTGGATAGGAAAAGAAGCGGTGATAAACCACCACAACGATGTGCCATTCCGCACACTCGACAAGAAATACACCTTTGGCAACGATGCCAGCGACAACAAGATAATTCACGGCGACAACCTCGAAGCCCTCAAGGCACTGCTGCCCGAATACGAAGGCCGCATAAAGTGCATCTACATAGATCCGCCTTACAATACAGGTGCTTCGCCAGAAAATGGTGGATGGATTTATTATGACAATGTTGACAGTCCACAAATTCGTAAATGGCTGGGGCAAGTTATTGGAAATGAATTTGAGGACCTTACACGCCATGATAAATGGCTCTGCATGATGTATCCGCGCCTGAGGTTGTTGCAAAAACTTCTGAGCGATGACGGAGCAATCTTTATTAGCATAGACGACAACGAGCAGGCAAATCTGAAATTAATTTGTGATGAAATATTTGGTGCTAGTAATTTTGTGGAAATCTTTTCTTGGAGAAAAACATATACACCATCAAATCTATCTCATACATCAAAAAAATGTGTTGAATATGTTTATTGCTATGCTAAACATAAACCAAATTTATCTCGCTTTAGAGGTTTAACAAAAACTAATGATGCTGATAATCCTTTACTAAAAAGTAACAACCAATATAAAACCTTAATATTCCCTAAAGAACATGTTACAAGTACTTTGAAAGAAGATTGTTATTTTCCCGCAGGAGAATATGGGACAAAAGTAAACATTGTGCATTTGAAAAAAGATGTAGAGTTCAAAAGTGGTCATTTCTTACAAGATATTGAATTGGAGGGCAAATTTATATGGACACAAGAAATGTTAAATAGCGAATTGACCAAAAACACTAAGATAATTTTCAAAGGAAAATCATTTGCACCTCGTTATGATAGAACAGATTATAATCCAGAAGTTCCTCGAAATTTAATAGATGTTGAAGACATGGTAGGAACGACAGAAGAAGGTGGAAAAATATTGCAGGCAATATTCGGCAAAAAAGTTTTTGTATATCCCAAAGTGCCATCTTTAATTGAATATATTGTAAACTTTATTTGCGATAAATCTTCCATCATTCTTGATTCTTTTGCTGGTTCTGGAACAACCGCCCATGCAGTACTAAATCTCAACAAGCAGGATGACGGCAACCGTAAATTCATTCTTGTGGAAATGCAAGATTATGCAGAAAACATTACAGCCGAGAGGGTGCGCAGGGTGATAAATGGCTACGGCGATGGCAAAAATGCGGTTGAAGGCACTGGCGGTTCGTTCTCGTTCTACGAATTGGGCGAGCCCGTCTTTAATGCCGACGGCTACCTAAACGAAAACATTGGCACCGAAAAACTTCGCGAATACATTTGGTATTCGGAAACACGCACACCATACGCCACAACGGATAACGCACATCCCTATTTTATGGGCAACAACAACGGTACGGCGTATTATTTCTACTACAATCCCGATGAAATAACAACGCTCAGTCACGACTCGCTCAATATTGTAGGCGACAAGGCCGAAACATACGTCATCTATGCCGACCAATGCGTTATTGACAGCGAATGGTTGTCGGCAAACAATATCATTTTCAAGAAAATACCGCGAGATATTAGAAGATTTTAAATTTAGGCACAATGGAACTGAAAAAATACCAGCAAGATACGCTCAACGACCTTGCCGACTACATGGAACAATTGGCAAAGGACAACGACCTGCGAAAGGCATACAGAAACTTTTGGTTGAAAAAAGGTGTAGATATCAGCAACATAGAGACAAACCAATTTATTCATAGTTACGACAATACAATAAAAGGTGTACCGCGAGTTATGTTCAAGGTGCCTACGGCAGGCGGCAAGACATTTATTGCAGCCAATTCGCTCAAGGTTATTTTCGACCATCTGCCAGCCGAAAGACCTAAGGTTGTTGCATGGTTTGTTCCAAGTGATTCAATTCTAAAGCAGACCTATAAGAATTTGAGCGACCCTTCGCATCCGTACCGCCAGCGAATCAACAGCCACTTCAACAACCGTGTAGTAGTTGTAGATAAGGAAGCAGCCTTGTCGGGAACAGGCATACAGCCAGGGCAGATTGCAGAGCAACTTACTATTTTTGTGCTCAGTGTACAGTCGTTTGCCGCCAACAACAAGGACGGAAGGCGCGTTTTCCGTGAAAATTCGTCGCTTGCCGCATACGCGACAGCTTTTGGCAATAGCAATATGATTGAAGGTGCCGATGAGACATCGCTGATTCAGGCAATTGCGCACCTAAATCCAGTAGTTATAATCGACGAGAGCCACAACTTTGAGGCAAAACTGCGTATAGAACTTTTTGAACAGATAAATCCATCGTTTATTCTAGACCTTACTGCAACACCAAGGCAGAAAAGCAACATAATCAGTTTCGTAGATGCAAAGAAACTGAAGGATGCCAATATGGTCAAATTGCCCGTAATTCTATACAATCGCGACACGACAACTGATGTGCTTTACGATGCAATCACGCTTCGCAGCAATCTCGAAAAACGCGCAGAAGCATTACGGAATAATGGCGGTCACTACATAAGGCCGATTGTTCTGGTTCAGGCGCAGCCCAAAAGCGACAAGGACAACGAGACTTTTGAAAAAGTTAGGGAAAAACTTGTAGCTGCAGGAATTAACGAGAACTGGATAAAAATAAAAACTGCCGAAAAGGACGAACTGAAAGGCATTGACCTTATGAGCGAAGAATGTGAAGTCCGTTTTATCATTACGGTAAATGCACTAAAAGAAGGCTGGGACTGCCCGTTTGCATACATTCTGGCATCGCTTGCCAACAAAACTTCCCGTATCGATGTCGAACAAATTGTTGGTCGCGTACTGCGATTGCCACACACTACCAAACATGCTGACGAGTTCCTAAATTATTCGTATGTGTTTACATCTTCCAATAATTTCCGCGAAACAGTAGAGTCGGTTATCAAGGGGCTAAACAATGCAGGTTTTTCGTCAAAAGATACACGCATTATTCAGGAAGAAAAGGAATTTACACCTCCGCAGACATTGCCGACGACTGGTTTGTTTGGAACTTCTGACGATGACAATCAAACAAATACCAACGATAATACAAAAGAAGAAAATTCCAGTGACAATGATTTTGACACTGAGGAACTGAAAGAAAAATTGGAAACCGAGCAGGAAAAAGCCAATGCAAGTACAAGCGACGATGACAATTCTGACGAGGAACCGCAATCTTCCACCAATGATATATTAACCAAGGCACATGAAGCAAATGAAGAATATGAAAATGACAACAAAGAAACCGAAGATACTGGCATACCGTCAGAAATAGCAGGCAAAATGAAGAATTATACAATAAAAGAAGATTACAAGGAAATTGCAGGGCAAATGCAGCTGCCAATATTCGTAAAGAAGGTAAATGTCAGCGTATTTAACGAAAACGGAACGATAAAACTTACAAAAAAGATTTTGACAGAAGGTTTTGAGTTGGAGAAAGCCGACAAAAACATTGACTTTACCCGAACTGTTGACGAGGCTGTAAGAATTGACTTGGAAAAACGTAGCGATGACGAATATGTCCCCAAGCAATACATCATAAAGGAAAGCCAGTTGCATGTTATACGCGAACTTTTTGTCGGATATGGTATTGAAAGCAAACGCACGCAACTAAAGGATAAGATTGCAAAAAGATTGAAGTTTGATGAAGTACACGAACCGCACATTAGCAATTATATTGCCGATGTACTAAAAAATCTGAACGACGAGGAACTTGTTGATTTGTTTAACAATGATTTTCGTACCGAGCAAGCATTTAAGCGAAAAATAGATTCTCTCACAGCCGAGTATCAGCAGAAAAATTTCAAAATGCTATTGGATAAAGGTCAGATAAAATGCGAAGCCAACTACAAATTTCCAGACAGAATTTTCCCCGACAAAACAGCAATCGGTCTTTCAAAAGGACTTTATACCGAAGAATTTGGCGACATAAATAATTTTGAATACGAAGTTATTTCTGCGGTAGCCAACCTTGATAATGTTGTTTTCTGGCATCGTAATCCGGAAAGAGGCAACGGATTTTGTATCAACGGATTTATAAATCATTATCCCGATTTCATTATTTATACCCAAAGCGGAAAAACAATATTGCTTGAAACCAAAGGCGATGACCGTGACAATAGCGACAGCCGTAAAAAAATAGAACTCGGCAAGTGTTGGGAAAACAAGGCTGGAAATGATAAGTTCCGCTATTTTATGGTCTTCGACAAAACGAAGTGTGAGAATGCATATAATAAGACCGATTTTCTGAACATATTGAAAGAACTATAAGCTTGTTGTGTTGGATTTACTGCTTATGCAGTGAGCTAAAGGTTGAAAATTTATATAACATTAGTAAATATTCGCTTTTTAGTCATCAAGCTTGTTGTTAGTTTCTGTTGTTCGTAAAACTAGGTCCAAACATTTTGTAAAAAGCGAAAAATAGGCGTATTTTTGCAAATCGAAATGAAAATACAATAGGTTATGAATAAGCAAGAAAAATACGTTGTCACCATCAACCGTGAACTGGGTAGTGGCGGTCGTACTGTGGGACGTATGCTGGCAGAGAAGCTAGGCGTGGCGTTTTACGACAAGGCTCTCATCGAGGCTTTGGAGAAGAAGTACAATCTTAACATTGATCAGATTGAGAAGCTGAAAGGACAGAACCACGCCTGGTGGGCTGAGTTCGCACGCTCTATGTTCGGTGTCGATTTGGGCATACCCAATTACGGCAAGATGAATGCCATGTACTACTTTGCTGTAATGGATTTCTCCGATGTTAAGCCCACGAGCAAGGAGGTGTTTGAGTCCGAAACTGAGATATTGAAAGGTATTGCCGAGGTGGAATCGTGCGTGGTGGCTGGACGTAGCGGCTTTTATGTTTTCCGCGACCACCCCAACCATCTTAATGTTTTTATTCAGGCATCGATGCCGTATCGTGTCGAGCGTGTGATGCGAAAGCAACAGATTACTGAGGAAGAAGCAGTAAAGACCATCAAAAAAGTTGACAAGATGCGCGAGAACTATGTGAAGAAATATACAGGTCTTTCGCGTTACGATACCCGCAACTACGACCTCGTCATCTCCGCCGATGGAAAGAGCGAGGAGCAAATTGTTGACATCATTATGAAATACATAGGATAATTATCTTTATCGGCAGCAGAAAGTCACTATTGATATAAGTTTGCAATTATAAATCAGATTTTACAATGACAGCGGAACAGGAACGAATAATCAACCTTACTAAGGTTCTCAACCAGCACAATTACAATTATTATGTGCTTAATAATCCAACAATAAGCGACTTCGAGTTTGACAAGATGCTCGAGGAACTTGCCGATTTGGAGAAGCGTTTTCCAGAGTTCCGTCAGCCCGATTCGCCAACCTTGCGAGTTGGTAGCGATATTTCAAACGAATTCAAGACCGTGGCTCACGACTATCGTATGCTGTCGCTGGGAAATACCTATTCGGAAGGCGAAATTACTGAATTCTACAACCGCATTGTCAAGGAAATAGAACAAGAGCCTGAGATTATTTGCGAACTGAAATTCGATGGCGCATCTATTTCGGTAAAATACGAAAATGGTCAGTTTGTTAGGGCTGTTACCCGTGGAGATGGCGAGAAGGGCGACGATGTTACCGAAAATATACGCACGGTGAAAAGCATTCCGCTGTCAATAAATAGTGCAGAACTGCCCGACAAGTTTGAAATTCGTGGCGAAATAATTATGCCACACAAGAGTTTCGATGCCTTGAACGCCGAGCGTATCGAAATTGGTGACACTCCTTTTGCCAACTGCCGCAATGCTACATCGGGGTCAATCAAGCTTATAAATCCAAAGGAAGTGGCAAAACGCGGTCTGGATTGTTATTTCTATTACATGATGGGGCGAAATCTCCCAGCCAAGACTCACTACGAGTGCATGCAGGTGCTTCGCCGTGCTGGTTTCAAGATTTCCGACCATGTGAAACTTTGCCACAGCCTCCAGGAAATTTTTGATTTCATACATTACTGGGACACCGAGCGTCGTAATCTTCCGTTTGATATTGATGGCATCGTGCTGAAAGTCAACTCGTATGCACAACAAGAAATGCTTGGCTTTACGGCTAAGAATCCGCGCTGGGCGATTGCTTACAAGTTCAAGGCAGAGCAGGTAAGCACTCGTCTTTTGAGCATCGACTATCAGGTGGGAAGGACAGGAGCAATAACGCCGGTTGCTAACCTTGAACCCGTGCAGCTCGCAGGAACGGTTGTGAAGCGTGCTTCATTGCACAATGCCGACCAGATTGCTCTGCTCGACATTCGCGTGGGCGATATGGTGTATGTGGAGAAGGGTGGCGAGATTATTCCTAAGATTGTCGGGGTTGAATCGCACGATGTTTTCTCGGAAAAGACGCAGTTTATAACAAAATGCCCCGAATGTGGAGCCGAACTAGTACGCGTTGAAGGCGAGGCAAAGCATTTCTGCCCGAATTCTAACAATTGTCCGCCACAGATAAAAGGCAAGATTGAGCATTTCGTTTCGCGTAAAGCAATGAACATTGAGACGATAGGCGAGGAGACGGTTGCGCTGATGTACGATGCTGGACTTGTTCACAACATTGCTGACCTTTATGATCTTACCAAGGAGCAGGTTCTCAAACTTGACCGTATGGCAGACAAGTCTGCTGAAAATATTATCAGTGGTATTGAAAATTCGAAGCAAGTGCCGTTTGAACGGGTGGTTTACGCGCTTGGAATCAGGCATGTGGGCGAGACTATGGCGAAGAAGTTGGCTTTCGCCATGAAGGATATTGAAACATTGTCGAATGCTACTGTCGAGCAGCTTGTAGCGGTAGGTGATATTGGTGAAATCATTGCGCAGAGCATTGTCGATTATTTCTCCAACGACGACAATGTGAAGATTGTTGCCCGCCTGATTGACGCAGGATTGCAGTTCAAGGTGAAGGAGCAGGAGAAATTGTCGTCGTCGCTTGATGGCATGTCGGTGATAATTTCGGGCACTTTTACCCACTATTCGCGCGATGAGATAAAGAAGGTCATTGAGTTGCATGGAGGCAAGAATGTGTCATCCATTTCGAAAAATACCGACTTGTTTGTGACTGGAGAGAACATTGGTCCTGCCAAATTGGAAAAAGCAACTAAACTGAATATCAAAATGGTGGACGAGGATGAATTTAGGAAAATGATTGGGGAAGAATGATAAATTAATCTGTAGGCACGCAATGCATTGCGTGCCTACAAAAACAATACAACATGAATTTTGACGAACTACGAATTTCAAAACAACTAATAAATGCCCTCGAGGACATTGATATAGTGGAACCAACTCCTATTCAGGAAAAGTGTTTCCCGAAAATTTCATCGGGTGCGGATGTGGTTGGCGTGGCGCAGACAGGAACTGGTAAGACCTTTGCTTACCTTCTGCCTATCTTCAATTCTCTTGAATTTTCGGAGCAGAAGAATCCGCGCGTGCTTGTTCTTGTGCCTACTCGTGAGTTAGCCGTGCAAGTGCGTGATGAGGCTGAGAAACTTGCAAAATACAAGAGCTACCGAATAAAATGCGTTTATGGTGGTGCTAATATCAATACGCAGAAGGACAACATTTATACCGATGGCTGCGATGTGCTGATAGGTACGCCAGGCAGAATATATGACATTGCCGTAACTGGTGTTTTGCGTTTTCCATCGGTTAAGAAACTTGTGATTGATGAGGTCGATGAGATGTTGGATTTGGGCTTTCGTCCTCAGTTGGAACAGATTCTAGAGATGTTACCGCAGAAACGTCAGTCGATGATGTTTTCATCAACCTTGACCGATGAGGTTACCTCGTTTATACAAAAGCATTTTCGCAATCCGGAAACCATTGAGGTGACAAGGCGTTGTACGCCAGTTGAAAAGATTGAGCAGCGCGTGTATATGTTGCCGAACTTCAACACAAAGGTCAATTTCTTGAAAACAATTCTTGCTGATGCCGATGAATATCCAAAGGTGTTGATTTTTGCCGAAAACAAGAAGCAGGCCGACAGACTGTTCGATATGCTTGATGCAAAATTTCCGGAAAGGGTAGGGGTGACGCATTCCAACAAGTCGCAGAACTATCGTTTCAATGCAGTGAAAAATTTTGAAGAAGGTAAATACAACATATTGATTGCCACTGATGTTGTTGCACGAGGAATCGACTTTACAGAGGTTTCGCATGTAATTAATATGTCACCTCCTGAGAATCCGATTGACTACATTCATAGGATAGGTCGTACTGGTCGTGCCGACAAGGATGGTGTTTCGTTGCTTTTGGTTGCGCCATACGAGGAAAATCTATATGCCGAAGTTCGCACTGTTGCTGGAGAAAATATTTCGGAATGTGAAATCCCAGATGGAGTAGAGGTTTCCTCGTTGTTGCTTGAGGAGGAAAAGCCTACCGTTTCGCACAAGATATACTTGAAAGCACCGTCGTTGAAAAATTCGGGGGGTGCATTCCACGAAAGGAGCGACAAGCGCAAGAAGGTTAACTCGGGCGGATTGAAAGCGAAGGCAAAACGCAAGCGCGGAAAGTAGTTCCCGCGCTTGACCTGATTTATTATCTTTGGTACAAATACCTTTTTATGCTTCGTTTTGGCGTGCGTTCGAAGTCCTCGTGCATAAATTCTATCTTGTGTATCGAGGCGTACGATGGCAGTTCCTTGTTTACCGAAGGCAGCCAGTCCCTTATCATTCTTTCCAATGCTTCGCCACTTATTCCGTCTTGTTCTGCCTGCTGGTAGTCGGGATAGATAAGTGCGGTAAGAGCTCCGTGGTCGTCTATTACCAGCGATTCGGTAACATAAGATAGGTTGTTGAGAACATTTTCAAGTTCTTCTGGATAAATATTCTGTCCCGACGGACCAAGAATCATACACTTGCAACGACCTTTCAGATACAGATAACCATCGCTGTCGACAACACCCATATCACCGGTTCGGAACCATCCGTCGTCGGTAAAGACTTGCTTGGTAGCCTCTTCATTCTTGTAATAGCCGAGGAATACATTTGCTCCCTTCACCTGAACTTCGCCAGCAATCTTCTCTGGGTCGGGAGAATCTATACGCAACTGCATGTTACGCACCACCTTGCCGCACGAAAAAAGTTTTGTGTTGTTCCAGTGGGCGTAACATATTATAGGTGCGCACTCTGTCATGCCGTAACCGACGGTGAAACGGTAGCCTATCTTGCGGAAGAAGCGTTCGACCTCGTTGTTGAATGCAGCACCACCGATGATTACTTCCTCGAATGCATTGCCGAAGGTGTTGGTCAGTTCGGTGCAAATTTTCTTCTCTAGCATCTGGTCAACAATAGGAATGCGGAACAAAAGCTTGTTTTTGTCGAGTATAGGTTTTAGCTTGTTCTTGTATATTTTTTCGATTATCAGCGGCACCGAAATGATAATGTCGGGACGGATGTCGGCAAAAGCCTGCATTATGAGATTTGGCGTTGGCATTCGTGTGATGAAATGAACATGTGCACCCATAGTCATCTGGAATAGAAATTCGAACATAAATCCGTACATGTGAGCCATCGGTAGCATCGACACAACTTTCGACCCCTGACCGAAGCGTGGCAATGCGTCGTAATGTGCAAAATCGACATTGCTCGATAGGGCACGGTAGGGAATCATAACGCCTTTCGATTGTCCCGAAGTTCCCGAAGTGTAGTTGATGATTGCCAGTTCGTCGGGTGTATCTTCGTAATACTTAATGTCTTCCTTCTCGAAACGCTTGGGATAACGCTTGCCGTACAATTCGTTGAGATGTTCGCGTATCTGCATTATTTCATCGCTTGCAGCATACAGGAAATTCAGGTCGGAAATGTTTACAACTACCGATAGTCCAGTCATTTCGGCAATGTCGAGGTCTTTCCATACTGCGTCGTCAACAAATAGCACACGAGCTTCCGAATGGTTTACAAGTTGCTGGATGACAACTGGCTTGAACTCGTGCTGAATAGGAACAGGTACGGCTCCGTAGGTAAGTGCCGACAACATGCAGACTCCCCAGTTGGCTTGGCTGCGTGAACAGAAAGCAACTTTGTCGCCAGTTTGCAGACCGAACTGTTCAAATGCTATATGTAATTTTGATATGCGTCTTGCAATATCCGAATAGGTAAGTGTAATGCCTTGATAATTAGAAAGTGCTGGCCTTCCCCAGTTTAAGCGGAAGCTTTCTTCCAGTCTTTTGTTAAATGATAAATTATCCATATTCGTCTTTTAAAAATCGGCGCGAAATAATACATAATAAACCGACTGAAAAAATTATTAGGAAAAATGGACAACTTTTAGTGATAAATTTATATCTTTGCACTATGGAACGCAACATTAACTACAACGATGGCGACATCCTTATAAAGGATAGTTTCGGTGACATTTTTCTAGCAGGGACCATACGCACAACCATGGTTTCGGCTGTAATATGCACGGCAGGACAAGTAAGTTTCTCGCTCGGCGGCACGACATACACCGCTATGGCAAACGACATTGTAATACTTCCGCCAAACCTGTCGATTGACGACGTTGCTCTCGACGATGATTTCGACGGGTTGTTCTTTGCTCTGTCGTACGTGAAGTTTGAAAAGACTATAATGTCTGGACGCGGTCTGTGGCCTCTGATGATGTACACGCGCACGCACCCGATTATCCACATGAATAAGCAGGAAATGAAGCTTGCACTTGACTATTTTTCCATAGTGCGCGAGAAAATTGCTTCGCCGCGCGACTTCTACTACAAGGAAATCATGCTTCTGCTGATGGAAACCGTTTTTTATGAAATATGTGTAATCATAAACAGGCATATCGATACAAATGTGCTCACCGTAATCGCCAAGCAGAAAGACTTGGTTTTCCGCAAGTTCATCGACTTGCTCTCGACCGAAAGCATTCACTCGCGAACTGTTGCCGACTATGCCAAAATGCTGTGTGTATCGCCCAAATATCTATCGCATGCCGTACAGTCGTTAAGTGGCAAGAACGCCCTGACATGGATTCTCGAATACGCTACCGATGCTATTGCCCACGAACTGCGCTACTCGGATCGTTCCATAAAAGAAATCGCTCATGCTTTCGAATTCTCAAGCATCAGCGCATTCTCCAAGTTCGTACGAACTCGTTTAGGATGTTCGCCGCGATATTATCGTAGCAAACATGATGAAATATTGTCCAATTGATGAATTACAGGTTTTTTACCCATTCCTCAATGTCTTGCTTGCTGGCATCGTTGAGCAGTCGGCCTTCCTTCCAGTTCGCCTTAGGATATGCTGCTTTCAAATCGTTGCATGCTTGTTCGATTGAGCTGCCACCCGATGTTGCAAACGGAATTACAGTCTTTCCTGTAAAATACAAAACAAACAAAGGGCATCCTTTCGAATGCCCTTTGCCTGATAGAATTATGAAACATTAATTTTTCAAACCGAATCTTACGAAACCGGTTGCAACGAGTCCCTTTTCTACTGATTCCAAGTACTGAGCGATTGAAATCTTTGAATCGGAAATGTATGCCTGATTCATAAGAGTTGATTCCTTGAAGAACTTCTGCAGACGACCGTTTGCGATAGCATTGATCTTTGCTTCTGGCATAGTAGCAACAGTTGCTTCGGTTACTTCGGTTCTAATCTTGCGAGCTTCGTCAGCCTGTTCCTTTGTAATCCATCCCTTAGCCATGTTGCTTTCGATGTGGTCATCGCTGTCAACGAGGTTCGGGTTGATACCAGCTTTCTTCAATGCAGCGTCAACTGCCTTTGCGCTGAGTTCGAGCTTGGTCTTGTTGATTGCAATTGAAAATTCTTCGTCCTTAACCTTCTGAGGAACGCTAGCTTCATCAACAGCAACAGGATTCATTGCAGTTACCTGCATTGCAACGTTACGACCAACCTGACGGTCAACAACCTTGTTAAGACCGATTACGGTAGCAAGCTTGTTTCCGTTGTGGATGTATTCAACAACGTATGGAGCTTCCATCTTATTGTAGTAAGTGAGTTCCATCTTTTCGCCAGTTACACCGCTTCTTTCGGTAACAGCATCGGCGATAGTCTTTCCGTTGAGCGGTAAAGCCTTGAGAGCTTCGATGTCGGCTGGAAGATTGTCGCAAGCAACCTTAAGGATGTCCTTTGCAAGATTTACGAAATCATCGTTCTTAGCAACGAAGTCGGTTTCGCAGCTCAATGCGATAACTACACCAACAGTATTGTTCTTAGCTGTGCCAGCGAGAACAGCACCTTCGGTAGCTTCGCGGTCAGCACGCTTGTTAGCGATTGCAAGACCTCTTTCCCTGATAAGATCCTTTGCCTTTTCGAAATCACCGTCAGCTTCTGTCAAAGCCTTCTTGCAGTCCATCATACCTGCACCGGTTATGTCTCTAAGTTTCTTTACGTCAGCAGCACTTATATTTGCCATTGTCTTTCAGTTTTAACGATTAATACTAGTTTTCTTCGGTTTCAGCAACTTCTACAGAAACTTCTTCAACATGTTCCTTCTTTGCCGAAGATCTTCTCTGTCTCTTTCTTTCAACTGGCTGTTCTTCGCCTTCTTCAACAGTTTCCTTAGCGGTGTTTTCCTTTTCAACAGCTCTTTCGTCCAAACCTTCCTTTATAGCCTGGCACATTGTAGAAACGATAAGCTGGATTGACTTTGAAGCGTCATCGTTTGCTGGAATTGGGAAATCAGCGTTCTTAGGATCCGAGTTTGTATCAACCATTGCAAATACAGGAATACCCAATCTTTGAGCTTCGTGTACAGCGATCTTTTCCTTCAGGATGTCAACAACGAAAAGAGCTGCCGGAAGTCTTGACAAGTCGGCGATAGAACCGAGGTTCTTTTCCAACTTAGCTCTCTGACGGCTGATTTGCAACTGTTCGCGCTTCGACAATGATGCGAATGTTCCATCGCTTATCATCTTGTCGATTGACGACATTTTCTTTACTGCCTTACGGATTGTCGGGAAGTTGGTGAGCATACCACCAGGCCAGCGTTCTGTTACGAACGGCATTCCAACCTTTGTTACTTCTTCGGAAACGATGTCCTTAGCCTGCTTTTTGGTAGCTACGAACAAAACTTTTCTTCCGTCCTTTACGATTTTTTTCATTGCTTCTGCAGCTTCGTCAACCTTAACGGCTGTCTTGTGCAAGTCGATGATATGGATACCGTTGCGCTCCATGAAGATGTAAGGAGCCATTGCGGGATTCCATTTGCGCTTGAGGTGACCAAAGTGTACGCCTGCCTCGAGCAACTGATCAAATGTTAATCTTGACATTTTAAAAAATTTAAGTTTACATTCTGTAGTAACAATCGCGGAGTAGAATCTCGAAAGACCATCTCCACGATTTAGATACTAAACTTTGTTTATAATTCACTAAAAAAATACTAACGCTTGCTGAACTGGAATCTCTTACGAGCCTTCTTCTGACCGGGTTTCTTTCTTTCAACAACCCTCGAGTCGCGTGAGAGGAAACCGCAAGGCTTCAAGCTAGCCCTGTATTCCGGATCTACCTTCAACAATGCCCTTGAGATACCAAGGCGCAATGCTTCAGCCTGACCTCTTACACCACCTCCGTCAATGTTGGCCTTTACATCGTAGCAGTCCATCTTGTCCAATGTCAAGAACGGTTGCTTTACGATATACTGGTACTGCATAATCGGGAAGTATTCTTCCATTTTGCGGTTGTTAACCGTGATGTTTCCTTTTCCTTCGCTTAAGTAAACTCTTGCGACTGCAGCTTTTCTGCGACCTAATGCATTAAATACGTCCATGCTTATTTAATTGTGTTTAAATCCAACTTTGTCGGGTTTTGAGCTTCGTGCTTGTGCTCGCTGCCAACATAAACTTTCAAATTTCTGAACAATTCGCTTCCGAGACGGTTCTTCGGCAACATTCCCTTGATTGCATGTTCAATGATGCGTGCAGGGTGCTTCTCGAGCATTTCAGCAGGTGTTTCAACCTTCTGTCCGCCAGGATAACCAGAGTGTCTGATGTATTCCTTGTCGGTGAGTTTCTTGCCTGTTAAAACAACCTTCTCAGCATTGATGATGATGACATTGTCGCCACAATCAACATGAGGTGTGTATTCGGGTTTGTGCTTTCCTCTCAACACAAAAGCTACTTTTGAAGCCAAGCGTCCGAGGATTTCGCCTTCGGCATCGACAACATACCACTGCTTCTTAACAGTTTCCTTGTTTGCCGATATTGTTCTGTAAACCAATGTTTTCACTTTAAAAAATCTTCTTTAAAATTAATAAATTAAGTTCCTTAGGCTGGATGACCAAACGGACTGCAAAAGTAATGCTTTTTTTATTATCCAAAAAACTTTTTTTAGTGTTTGTGAAAAAATATTTCAACAGTAAGTTATTGGATAATATGATGCTGGATTTTGTTTCTTTCAATGATGTATTTTGAAAGTGGTATTATTACATATAGGTATATTGAATGAGTGTGATTTTCCATGGTGTTGGCATATATGTTTTTTGCTTCAAATGTGTCTGATTAGCTTATACAATCTGATTTACAAACTATTCCCATACTTGTCCAACCATGCCTGCGCTTGTTCGCAGTCTGGACAATGCGAGCGAAGCAATGTCTGGAATCTTACGGTATGTTTCATGATGACGGTATGGCACAATTCGTGAATTATGATGTAGTCAATCACAAACTCCGGGGCTTTTATGACGCGCCAGTTGATGGAAATGTTTTTCTCTTTTGAGCAGTTTCCCCATTTGCGTTTCTGATTGCGGATGTAAAGTTTGTTGTATGGTAGAAGCAGGGCTTCTGAAAGTGTTTCGGCCCGAGATGAAATGTATTTTCGCGCTACCGATTTAAACCATTTTTCCTGCACCGATATGTCCAGCAAATTCCGTTTTGCCTGAATGGTTCTGCTTTCGTGGTTTACAATTATCTTGTTCTGGTATTTGGATGAATAGAAATAGGCATAACGGTTGCCAAACAGCAGCAGCTCGTTGCGGCGCAGTTGGATTTTTGATTTCTGTTCGAAGAATTGCCGTTTCGTTGCTATCCATTGTGCCTTTTTGTCAAGAAGCCTTTCAACATCCTCGTCTGTGAATGCCATCGGGACAAACAACTGCACTGTGCCATCCTCGCAGACACGAAGACGGGCATTTTTGACATTGCGGCGTGTTACTGAACAATTATCGGGCAGCATATCAATTCAGACTGAAGTTCTTAACTATGGAATCCATGATAGTTTCCTGCAAAACATCTTTGCCGTATATGTCCAGAGCATCATATTTTTCATTTGCTGCCAACAAGGCCACTTCGCCTAACAAGCGGTTGTACTCCTGCGTAACTTCCTGCCAGCCGATGTAAATCCTCAAATGGATTATCGCAGCCAGTTCGTTGGCGAAGTCTCTTGCCAGATGTTCGTCAAAGTTTGGAAGTTCGTTTTTCAGAATCTGGTAAATTTCGAAAGTGCCTTTGTCTTCGAAACCCATCTTCTTGGGAATCTCAATAGCCTCGTCAACTTCTGTGTAGAGTTCGCTTAGCTTTAACAGAAGACCTTCTATTTCAATGGTATTTGCGTTTTTCTGTTGTATAAGTGCATCCAAACGCTCCTGAAATTCGATGTAAATGGCACTGCTGTTCTGGTTTGTGCGAATCATGGTCTCAATGTCGCGGATGATTTTCTCGGCCTTGTCTGATGGAGAAAGCCTTGTTTCCTGCAGTTTGGTGAGATAATCGGCATCGGTGGCTATTTCGGGCAGGTGACCACGGAAATTGAGCAAGGTGGCACTCTCTTCGAGCAGTTTGCGTGTTTGCGCTGCATAAAACTCGGCATCGAAATTCACTCGGCGGAATTCTTCCATATATAGTTCGTAGATAGTCACCAGCCACAAATATTTGTTTTTGAACTGGCGCAATCCTGGATTGGGGCATATAGCTTCCCACAGTTGTACTACGCGGTGGAAACGGTTTTCGAACTGGCCATGGTCTATTTCGCTCAACTTGCGGATTATAGCAATCTGGCACTCGTAGCTGTCCTCAAGTTTGATTTCATTGAATGGTTGGAATGCTTCGTCCAGTTCTTGGGGAAAGACATTGAGCAGAGCGTCAACATCTTCAAACTCGCCAATATCTTCTGGGTCGTAGTTCAGGGCATCCTTATAGTTCTGGAATACACCTACATAATCTACTATGCGGCCAAATTCCTTCGAAAGTTTGTTCTCTCCCTCGCCGTAATCGTACGGACGATTGGTGCGGGCAACTGCCTGCAGCAGGTTATGGTCGCGCAACGGACTGTCCAGATACATTGTCTGTTCGATTGACGCATCGAAGCCAGTGAGCAACATATTGCATACAATGAAGATTTTCAGGTTGTTGCCTTTGGCGATTTCATCCTCGGTAATGCGCTTCTTGAAGTTGGCAATCAGACCTCTGCGCTTTTGGTCATCAATGTAGAAAGGCGAGAACATGTTGTATCGCTCGCTGCTGTCGTATTGCCCTGTAGAAAATATTATGCAGATTTCCGACTTGTCAAAATATTTGAGCAGTTCGTTGTAGTACATTACGCAAGCCTCCTTGTCGATGGCTACAACCTGAGCCTTGAATCCTTGCGGTTCAAGTCGCTCGCGGAAATCGTTGGCGATGTCGGCTGCCAAGGTTTTGATGCGCTCTGGCTTTTTCATCAGTGTTTTCCATGGCTGTACGCGCTGTTCCACCAGGCGTTTCTGGTCTTCTTCGAGTTCGGCGGTGATTTCGGCATAGCCTTGTTTCAGGTTTTCCTTGTCCAAAAACCATTCGGATGGTCCCAAGGTGTAGCGGATTGGCTTGGTCGCGCCGTCGTTGATGGCATCGATTACGCTGTATTTGTCTAGATAATACTCTATCTTGCCGTTTTCGTCCTTGATGCCAAATTCGCGGTGTGTTTTCGGAATCGGCGTACCAGTGAATGCAAAGCGTTTTGCATTGGGCAATACTGCGCGCAGTTCCATCTGGTAGTCGCCGTATTCGGTGCGGTGGGCTTCATCGATGAGTACAACGACATTGTCGCGTTCATCCTTTATCTCGCCAAGTTCCCTGAATTTCTGCACGGTAGTTATGAAAACTCCTGCTGGCTTGTTCTTGAGGATCGATTTCAGGTCGCCTACGCTGTACACTGTGCGGGCATTGGGGAACTCGCAGTAGAAGAAAGTGTCGCCCATCTGGTCTTTCAGGTCCTTGCGGTCCACTACGATGAAGATTGTCGGGTCGTTAAGCGCTTCGGTCTTGCGAAGCTTGTAGGCGGTGTAGAGCATTGTGAGCGACTTGCCCGAACCCTGCGTATGCCAAATCACGCCCTTTGTCTTGTCTGACTCCACTACACGATCGACAATCTTGTTGGCGGCACGCAACTGCTGGTAGCGTGCAACTTTCTTGATAATCTTGCCGTCGTCGCGCTCAAATACAATGAAATTGCGCAAGATGTCGAGTACGCGTTCGGGCTGTAGCAAGCCTATGATGCCGAACTTCATCTGTTCGAGCAGCTGGCCGTTTGGCAGACGCTCCACATCGAAGTGCATAAGACCGTCGGTTTCGTCCTTGTAAACGCGGCAAAGTTCGTTTTCGGGATGTAGCAGCGGATTGTCGTATTTGTCGGCAATTACCGAATCCTTCCACTCGTTGAAATATGATGCCGATGCGCCCGGAATCCCGTATTTGCTCAGTCGTCCGTTGCATGCTACGCCAAACAGGTGGCACATAAATAGTTTTTCGCTGCGGCGGTCGTAGGTCTGGAACTGGCGTACGCCTTCGAGCCAGTTGGTTCCGCGCCTTGCACATTGCTTGGCCTCGATTGGCACCAGCGGAATACCGTTTACCAGCAGGCAAATGTCAGCGCGAACCTGCTGCACTGCGTATTGGTTGGTGACGATAAGGCTGTTTTTCCAGATGTCGTCGAAGTTGATGAAGCGGACGGTTACATCTTCGCGGTTGATAGTGACGGTAACGCCATCGACAAGCTGGTTTAGGAACTTTTCGTTGCCCTCTATGGTGATGGGGTTGCGCAGGTTGTTGAGCAGTGTATCCACCGCAGTTTTTGCATTTTGCTGGTCGATGTTGTTTAGCACTTGTACCTGCTCAATAAGTATTGGTTCCACCACAGCGTTTACCTGCAGGCGGTTATATTGTTTCAAATCCTCTGCCGAGCGGTATTCCCAACCCAACTGGGTGAGCCATTCGGTGACTTTGGATTCTACTGATTTTACTTCTGATAATTTACTCATAATCAATGAATAATTTACAATTAACAATGTACAATGTACAATTTACAATTAGTTTGAGCGGGAAGATTTGAGGATGCTAGTTAGAATGCGGATTAGTTCTTTGTTGTCGGCATAGATGCTTTCAAAAGATGCGTTTTCAATGTAGTCACTGTCGTGCAGAAGTTCAAGCCAATATTCTGTTTCTCCTGATTCTTTTAATGCTATTGACAATTTGGCTTCAAAATCTTTTTTTGATTGTGCCATTGATGCCTCTTTCGCATTGGCACCAATGCTTGTCCCACTGCGAAGTACTTGCTTTGACAGCACAAACTCTTTTTTCTCTTCGCATAAATATTTATATAGTCGTATTATCTTCAAAGCAAACGCCTTGCTCTTCACCAGTATCAAATTATCTTCTTCTTTCTTCATATTCCTTTCATTGTTCATTTTACATTGTATATTGTTCATTTTTTGTAACATACTTCTGGTTTGGAGAATTAGGCGATTCTGGTATTGTTCTTTCAAGTAATCCAGCATCTATCAATGTATTAATGAACTTGTCGATGTTCCATTTTTGATATGTTACATTGATATGCTCAAGTATTTCCCTGCTACTTCTTGGGAATATGCAATATCGCAATACCTCCTTTTGCCTGTCGGATAAAATCAAGCTACTGTCAGAGTAACTGTTAGGGTTACTATCAGAGTTAATGCTTTGATTATTAGTTATATTAGATTTGTTTTCGTTTTTCAAAGCTAGATTACTATCAGAGCTACTATCAGAGCTACTATCAGAGTTACTATCAGAGTTACTATCAGAGTAAGTGTCATGGTTACTATCAGAGTAAGTGTTAGGGTTAGTGTCAGAGTTAATGCTTTGATTATTGGTATTATTATGCTGGATTTTAATATCTAAAGGAGCATTAGTGTCAGAGTTAGTGTTAGGGTTGGTGTTAGGGTTGGTGTTAGGGTTACTGTCAGAGCTACTGTTAGAGTAAGTGTCTAAGTTAATTTTTTGATTATTAGTATTATTGTGCTCATTCTTGATATCTGAAGATGCATTAGTGTCTAAGTTGCTGTTAGAGTTAGTGTCTAAGTAAGTGTCTAAGTAGGTGTCTAAGTTCGGCCTCTTGAAAGTAATCCAGACAAACAGCCCATCGGTGCTATATTTGGGTTCTGGCACACCTGCCGCTTTGCAAGCGTCAATCATTCGGCTGACACCTGTACCCCAGCTTTCCAAATATGCCGTCATGTACAGCGCATTTGCGATTATGGGGTTCTGCGGATATGAACGGTGCGGCTGCTTGATGGTTTCAACTGTAAGTTCGTTGGGCAGACGCCCTGCATTTTCTATCTCCACGCGGTCATCGTAGATTGCAATTCCTACACTTCCGCTGGGCGAATCAAGTTGCCTGTGGCACAGGGCATTTGTCAATGCTTCGCGCAATGCCTCAACCGGAATTTCCAATTGTTCTTCCCTGCGAATGCCCTTGACAACTCCGCTTTGGTTCAAATGCTTGAAAAGAAACGCCAAGCCTGCATCGAGCAGTTCAAAGAAATTGCCGCTAAGTCGCATATTGTCAACGAAATCCCTTTTCTCATTGCCACGGAATCGCGCCATTCGAAGCAGGAATTGCGGATAATCCTGCGGGCGTTTGGTGAACAGTGCGGCGGCGGCATTCTTTATTTTTCCGTTTTCCACCATCGCAAACTTGTCGAGCAAGGTCATTGTATCTTCCGATGCGGATGTTGCCGGCATTCGCCCCTTGCTGATGCCGTACATTATCGACTTGCGAATCATGTTTTCGTCCAAATCCTCCAGATGCAGGAAGCTTGGTGTCTGGCTTTCCCATGCAAAACGGCTTGGGTCGCTACGGCGCAGGCGCTCCTCGAACATCGAGCGCGGCATAAGCACTGTTGTGCTCTCGACCTTATAGTAGGCGCGACCATCGTAGGTGTATGGGGCATCGCCGAACTTTGCAGCCTCGGCATGAATTCCAATTACGCAGCAGTCGGGGTGTCCTGGCACTTCGACAATCTCGAGCGGTAGCCTTATGGCAGGTTCTATCTTTGTGATTTCGTGGGCAATTTCGCGTTGAGTGCTGTCGGTTACATTCTGCCCTACAATCTCCAGCTTGGGAGTGATGCCGAAAAACAGCCAGCCACCGTCGGCGTTTAGGAAAGCGCACAGCGTCTGCATGCCTTTTGCCAGTTCGCCAGTGCTCTTCTTCAGCTCCAGCACACGGCTTTCGTCGTTTGCGATTAGTCTCTTTATATCTTCTATTGTCATAAGTTGTCTTTATTCTGCAAATTTAATCAATAATGTGGTTTAGCATCGTTGTTGTAGAAGTGGATGGAAGTTTTCGCTTTACAATGGACAATTTAAAACTTACATTACAGCTATTGGAAAATATGTTCTTCTTTTTTCCATATTCATTGTTGGTCTTTGGATTGTATTAAAATTATCCTTTAGATATTTGCATGCATAATCATGTGCATCTTTCAAATCTAAATAAACATTTCTTTTTTTTACAACTTCTTCCCATTTCTTGCAAATTGATAATAATGAGTAAATATATGCGCCACCTTTGTCCGTATCTAATGATGATTGATTTTCACTAGCAGAATATAATATGGTTAATCCTTCTTCTGCTTGACAAACTGCACTGTCAAAAACAATTCTTGTATTCGGATGACCTGAAAAGTATTCATATAAATTTGAGAAACTTTTTTGTAAAGAATCATTTATGAGACTATAATAACCTCGACATGCGTCAATAATTAATGTTTGTCTTGGAACAACAGAAGGAATTAACATAGATAGCGGAATGTCTCCATTTGCAACTTCTAAATAGTCCTTATTGTCTGATTCGTCAATATAACCATGTCCTGAAAATACAATAAAGCTATAATCTACATTGACAAATTCGTTAGTGATACATCTTCTTACTTGGCTAATAGTTGGATTTTCTAAAGAAATAATTTCTTTATCATACCATTGACCACCAACATCGCTTTTCAAATATTCTCGGATATTATTATTGTCCATTTTTGGCCCAGTTAAAGGCCCGCTATCTGTTTTAGTACAATAAATGATAAGGGCTTTTCTGTTCATAATATTTTGGATTAATACTAATTATTAACTGCTGAGAAGACAAGCATTTTGGTAAAAAAGCATCTGGTCTCTGAATCTTATTCTCTTTTTCCTTAACTTCAAAGGTTGTTTTTGCGGCACTTGCTCCATGGACAATGCCAACAGTTGAGAATGGTTGGCCATCAATAAAAATATTCGTTGACTCTAAAAAGTTTTTTGTGTAATATCCACCATCATTAGAATCGTATGCGGATTCGCCAATAGAGCAGGCATATAAAGATATTTGTTGAGGGTTGGACATCATTATTCTCGTTTCATACGCTTGACGTATATTGGAAATGGCTTGGTCTTTTATGCTAAAAGTTCTCAATGATTCGCTAATTGAATCTTGTGTTACAAGAGCACGACAGCAATCGAAAACAGATATTTGCCGAGGAGCAATGTTTTTTAAATCATTTTCATAAATATATTCATCTTTGTCGTTTATTTCAAGTATTGTTCCTTTGGAATATGCGCCATGTCCACTAAACATAACTATAACAAAATCATATTTATTCTTTATTTCTTCTATTTTCGACATCAATGAAGCTTTTGTGGGATTCATATTGATATCTATTTCTGAAGAAAACCATTTTCCTCCGGTGTTACTCATTAAAAAAGATTGCCATTTTAATATGTCTTTTTTTACTCCTGGCAATCCATTTGAGTTTCCTATTAGCAAAGCTTTTCTTTTCATGACCAGATTAATTTAAATATGAATTAATAAAATTTCTGAATTTCTCATCATAGCCATCCACATTTTCAAATGTGTCAACTGGATTTTTCCAATTGTCCTGGTGGGTTCTCATCCAATTTTTTATGTCTATATAGTCTTCTATTTTTTTCTTGTTATAATTATAGTATTCGCATACCGAATGCAAATAATTATAAACGATATTGCAATAGTTGTCATAACGCAAGTATTTTTCATCATGGCTATTCTTATTTTCGTTCCATTGGTTTGTAAAAGATTTGTCCTCCAAATAAGGATATTCAATGCCAATATGAATGATAGAATCTAATCTATTGTCTAATGAATCTTGTTTGTCTTTACGACGGTACCGATAGTTGATAATTATCGGAAGTGCAAAAGCGCACGCTGAAATACAAATGCTAATAATTGATAACCACATGTCCATTTTTTTCTTTTTTTTATCTTTATTTTACTCTCACTCTCCCCGTCAACAAATTCTGCATCAGCGACTTTTTTAGCCTTTCAAGTGAGGTGATTTTATTTACTCTATCTAATATTGTTTTATTGAATTGACTGATTTTATTTACAATTTCAAGTCTTTCTTGTTTGTTTTGCGGATAAAACATCCTCAGATTTTTAATTGCTCCTTGAAAGATATTCCCTTGAACAGATGAAGCAACTGAAACTTTCATTTGATTCTGTAAAAAATGGGATTGAAACATCAATTCAGCAAACTGTGATTCGATTTTTTCTTTATTCAATTTCACTAATGCTGCGCTTCTTACCATACCTCCAACAAAACCATCAGGAACAATACATACATTACCAATTGTTCCCGAACAAGATATGAGTATATCACCACCTTGCGGATTGCATCTTCGTTGAATACGCTTTAATTCTTTTTCTGATATATAGTCCACATCGTCTAATGATAATTGACCATTTTTAATGTTACGCGCTGATAACAAATAATATCCAGTTTCTGACCTTTCTGGCGTTTGATGTTCACCATCTGTTACTTGAATACTTAAATCCTTCACTTTCTTCACCTCCCATCCCTTCGGCACTTTCCCGAACTTCTCATCCACATAAAACTCATCATCTTTGCGGAGGGTGCCATCGGGTTTCATACGGCCGGTGAGGAGGTTCTGCATCAGGCTCTTTTTCAGTCGCTCGGCAGCGGATATGCTCGCTTGCACAGATGCTATGGATTCGTCAACCTTCGAAAGAATGGCGGCTATGGCGGATTGCTCGATTATTCTGCTAGGATAAATTACGGAGATTGCTCCAATACTACCTTGGGTAATTTTGGGTTGTCCAGTTGAGTCACTATAATGGTTAAAGTGTAGTGAGTTAAGCATTACTGTCCAAAAGTTGATGTCAAAATCTTTCAGTAGCACATCACTAACAAGCATTGCATTATCAGTTACCCAAGATTTGTCTTGTGTTTTGAAGACATTTCCACAGTATTCTCCAACTCTTCCAATTATAATTGTTTCCTTATCAAGAAGATGTTCGTTACAATACCCGATTATGCCATTACCACCATATACAGGATAGCGATATTCACAATCTGTCTTTTCCCTAAGTTCATTAGAAAAGAATTTCCCATTTTTAAACTTAAAGCATTGTTTAAGTTTCTTCACTTCCCAACCTTCTGGAATATGCCATATATTACTTTGTCTTTCTGTCATTGTTCATTGTAAATTGTAAATTGTTCATTCTTTCCAGCCTTCCATCATTGTGCATTGTTAATTGTAAATTGTTCATTGTTAATTCTATAGCTTCTGTTCTTGTTGGCGCCGAATGCAACTATAAGCCCAGATTTTACCATAGAATTGAGATAATAACGTGTTCTCGACAGGCTGATTTTTAGAACCGCAGACATTTGAGTCGTTGTAACATCAGAATTCTTTGACAAATATTCCAATATTATCGCCTGTTTGCTGACAGATTTATCGCTTGCTTTATCGCCTGTTTTTAAATTTATCGCTTGTTTATCGCTTGCTTTATCGCCTGTTTTTAAATTTATCGCTTGTTTGTCGCTTGTTTTATCGCCTGTTTGTGGATTTATCGCCTGTTTATCGCTTGTATGTGAACCTGTTTGTGAACTTGTATGAGAACCTTCTGCCTTACTTTTTGACTTTGCATGTAATTCATATTCACATACTTCCCAATGACCATCTTTGTCTGAGCCAACACGCTTGACAAGTCCCTTTTCACGCAGCCTATTTAAAATCTTCCATACACCACTTCGTGATAATCCAGTGAATTTCTGAAAGATAGGAATTGGGGCGGATGGATTCGCCTTTATCGTTTCTATAATGAGCTGCTCATTCTTCATGTTACTTTTCATGTTACTCTTCATGTTACTTTCTTGAAGCTCCATATAAGTATCATGATATTTTTTTTCTGTAACATTGTCTTCACGTAACGCAGAATTAAGCCTAACCTTCACCATAAAGTCCACCTGCTTATATATTGGTGCCGGATTTCCAGCCTCGGTCATTTCGCGGAACATACGGTCAACACCTTCGCCAAACTCCTTCACCAGCTTGTACTGCTGCATGAACTGTACAATCTTTGGATTGCGCGAAAAATGCATCTGGCGTATGTTGTCGATACGTACCATGCCTGGCAATATGCCCGGACTTTCAACCTCATAATGGTGGTCGAATATTTTTACCATGATGTCGGTCCCCAAAATGCTGTAGTCGCGGTGGGCGACAGCGTTTACAATCAGCTCTGTCCAGCAGAATGATGGATATTGGGGTATAGTTACGAAGTGGGCATCTTCGCCCAAGAAGGTGTATTCCTTAATCTGGGTTTCCACAAAATCAATGGCCTTTTGTGTCATATCCAAGATGCGCCCCTCGAACGACACATCTTTTATCACATTCATTTCTCGTCCAAAACGCTCTTCGTCGCCATCGTAGCGCACAATGCGGATACGTGCCCGCTGGAAAAATTTCTGCGGATCCTTGCCAAACAGCAAAATTGCCGCTCCGGAGACTTTATCAGAGCCATTTACCGTAGTTACATAGCCTTTGTCGGTGCGCATGTAGGTCTCAGCATCTTTGTCGTAACCTATCTTTCGACAATATTCTGTTACAAAATCAAGGTCAATGTCGTCAATCGTTGCACCATACACGGGTTCGTCCTCGTAATAGCGTCCCCCCTTGGCATAGAACAACTGCATGCGCATTTCAAAGTTCAGCTTTTTCGACTTGTCGCCAACGCGGTAGTATGCGTCGTCGGCTTGGTTGGCATGCACCTGCATACTCGGTTCGACATGCATTATTAAAAGTCGGTTTGCATGGCCTTTGTCATCTGTGCAATCGACAAAACGCACATCAACTTTCACCGAAGGAACGCAAAAGTCGAAAGGTGCACGCAGCAATTCATTCAAATGGTCCTGTTTGTCGTTGATTCCAGTAATCCTACCGTCATCCTCGATGCCTATCACCACATCGCCGCCATCGGCATTTGCAAAGGCAACAAGTATCACTGCCAGCGATTTCGCATCAATCCGAAAGCTTTTGCGGTCGAATAATTGTCCTTCTTTTTGGCGCTGCAAAGTATGTATGTCTAATTTTTCCATCGTCAATTGTACATTGTCAATTGTACATTGTTAATTGTTAATTGATTTCAGCAGTTTCTCCAGTTCCTTCTCCGTTTCCGATTCGGTCTGCATAGCTTTCTGGAAATCGGCAATGGCTTCCTTCAGGTCAATTTGCTCCTCGGGCTCGAAGGTGTCCACATAGCGCGGAATGTTGAGATTGAACTCGTTTTCCTCGATTTCGTCCATGTCAACGATGGAGAAGTAGCGCTTGCGCAGTTCGGTGTCGGCAAACATCTGCATCAGTTCCACTTCCACGTCGTCAATGGCAATGTATTGCTTTTCGGCTTTTTCCTTGGCGGCGGTTTCGCGTGCCGATTTGTCGGCGAGCAGTTTGTCCAATGCTTTTTGTGCCGTTTCCACTGCCTTGTTTTCGCTGGCTGTCGGCTTCTTGCCCTTAGACTGCTTGTCGTTTATGTTCTCCTGCGCTTTCTCCAGTCTTGTCCTTGCCCTGTTTATGTCTTCCGCCGTATCCTTTTCGATTTCGGACAATTGGAAGTCGAGTTCCTCCTGAATATCTACATGAAGGCGGCGTTTCTGCGAGCATATCCATTCCTCGGCTTTTTCGATATCGCCCCAGCTTTCGAGCATTGTCGAGATGCGCAGCACGTCGTGTGGCTCCAGAACGCTCATGTTGGCATCCTCGCGATACCAGCCTTTCTTGGCGGCATATACCATCAGCACCTTGTTCTTGCGTTCCTCGGGCTTGTTCTTGTCGAAGAAAATGATGGCGCCGGGAATGGTTGTCCCGTAAAACAAGTTGCTCGGCAAAACCACAATCGCATCTATGATGTTGATATGCTGCCTGAAGTCAACTCCCTGCAGGAATCCGCGGCGAATAGTGTATTCAACATCGGCCTTGCGGTTCTGTCCGTCTTCCTCTTCGGTCTTCTCGGGTTGACCGCGGAACAAGACACCCTGCGGACATACCACGCCGGCCTTGCCCTTGTCGTCGAGCGAAGCAATAATGTGCTGAAGGAAGGCAAAATCGCCGTTGCTGTATGGTGGAACTCCATAGACAAGGCGGTTGTACGGGTCGATAAATTCCTTTTTGTATTCAATCTGAGGTGTGCCGTCCTTCTTGTTGACGGTATTGCCTTTCTTGTCCTTCTTTGGCTCGCCGTTCTGCGCCCAGTTTTCGGCCGAAAACGGGAAATTTGCCATCACCTTGTCGAAGGTACGGAGTTCAAGTTCGTTTTCCTCGTCCTTGAATTTCGGGTCGCGGATGGTATCGCCTTGTTCGATTCGGGCATCAAAGCCGTGCAGAATCATGTTTATGTTACAGATAGCCCATGTGTTCCATACAAGCTCCTGACCGAAAAGGCGGATACTTTTCTGCATGTCGTATTCAGCGCGGGCATATTTTGCCGCATTCAGCAGGAAGCCGCCCGAACCACAGGTAGGGTCGTAAATGGTATCGCCTTTCTGCGGTTTCAGATAGCGAACAACAATATCTACAACTTCCTGCGGCGTGTAGAATTGTCCAGCCATGGTGCCGCCCTTGTTTTCGTCGGCAAACCGCTTTATCAGGTATTCGTAGGCATCTCCAAGTACATCTACTGTAACATTCTTGTTGCTCAAATCCACGGCACTTAGGTAGTTGATGAGATTTGTAAGCACTTCGGGGTCGAGTTTCTTCCCGCCCGAACCGTCGGGAGCGGGTTCGTTCCAGCGTACAGTGTTGATAATGCCTTTTAGGAAATATTTGCCGTTCTTGTCGATGTTCTGTTCTGCAATGGCAGTAACGGCGGCATCAAGCTTTTCATTTTTCTTGTCGATAGGGGCAAGCCTGACATCTTCCCAGAAGCAACCTTGTGGAATTGTGAAATCATGCTTTTTCTTTGCTATTACTTCCAGTTCGCGAGTAGAAGGTTCTCGTGCATAATCAATCTTGAACTGTTCCTTCCCGTGCTCAATTTCCCACAGGTAATTGTCGGAAAGACGCTTAAAGAACAGCAGAGATAGTATGTACGACTTGTAATCCTCAACTTTGTCGCGAAGAATGTCGGCCATGCCGAAAAGTAGGTTGCCTAAGGCTTGTTTGGTTATCATTAGTTTATAAGAATGTTATTATACATTATGAATACTGCAAAAATACTCAATTTTATTAAAGGATGGCATTGATGATAATGTTTTTTGTTTTTTATATGTTAACAACTTTTGTTCCCGTCTTGTCTTCCGTACCTAAAAAACATTTATCTTCGCAAGTCGATACTTAAATGATATGGAAGAACAACAGCAAGTTAGGAAGATTTTGGTCTATACCGATTTTACAGCGGTAGGAGAGCGAAGTGTGCAGTGGGGCGTGTATTTCGCCGAAAAGTTCAAGATGGAACTGCTTTTGCTTCATGTGATTAACGAAAATACATATACTTATTTCCCGAAAAATACTGCCGAACAGGATGCCAAGGAGGCGCTTGCCGACTATTGCGACAATATACAGAAGGAACATGGCATCAAGGCTGAATATTATGTCGAGGAAGGCTGTACCTGCACGATAATAAATTCTACGGCCGAGCGCATCGATGCTTACTTGATTGTGCTTGGCACTCACGGCAAGGACGATTTGCAGTTCCTCTCCGGGACTTCGGCAGTGAAGATTATCCGCAAGGCGCGAATTCCGTATTTTGTAATCCAGAAGAATACGCCTTTCCCAAGTTATGGCAACAAGATTGTGCTTCCGATGGATGTTGCCAAGGAAATGAAGGAAAAGACCGGCTGGGTGACATATTTTGCAAAGCATCTGGAGCAGGTTATCGACATCGTTCACAAGAAAACCGATGATGCTCGACTGGCAAACAACCTGCAGTTTTGTACCAAGTTTTTCGATCGTTACGAGTTGGTTTACAACCGCATAGTGCTTGGCGAACGCAAAAGCATCGACCAGCAGGCGGTTGATTATGCATCAAACAACGAATGCAAGCTTATTGTAATCACAACTACCAAGGAGGAACGGCTGTGGCACAAGATTTTCGGTTTCCCTGAAGCCAAGATTATTGCCAACGAAAAAGGTATTCCAGTGCTGTGTGTAAATCCGAAAAAGGATTTGTATGTACCTTGTATTTAACTAATTGTATTTATATGAAACATTTTTTGCTGTTCGTTTTGATTTTGGGTATGTCGGTTTTTGCCAATGCCCAGATGTATAATGCAGTGTGTACTGGTGCGGGCGAATCTGTGCTTTTGAAATCGAGTGACATTTCTGTCGTTGCCGAAAAGTCGCGTTCGCAGCAGATTGCAGGCTGGCCTAAGGCTTTTTCCAAGGACGAGTACTATATGAATGTTCGCGGATTGTGTCTTGCCGACTTGGACGGTAATGGCACTGACGAGATAATTTTTGGTGCCGATACTGCAATATATGCATATAAAGGAGACGGAACACAACTATGGCACACTGCTTTGCAAGGAACTACATATTATCCACCATCTTGTGCCGACATTGATAACGATGGCAATTTGGAAATCCTGATGTACACGCGTGCACCAGCAGGGACTAGTACTTCGTATTTCTATATTTTTGACAAGGATGGCAATATCCGTGAGGGTTTTCCTAAATCGTATGCAAGTACGCAAATTATAATTGGTAGTCCTGTTATTGCCGACTTCGATGGTGACAGGCAGATGGAAATTATTGTGGCAAAGTTCGGTTCGTCGCAGAGCAAATTGTATGTTTATGAACCCGATGGTTCGGTGCGTAGCGGTTTCCCGAAGAATGTAACTGGACGCTTTGCCGTTACTCCATCTGTAGGCTACGACAGCAAGTCGGGGCAAATGATAGATAGCGTTATCGTACTGAATACCACGGCTGCAATTTATGCATTCGACCTTAATGGCAATGTGCTTGACGGTTTTCCCGTGCAGGATGACAATGTTAAATTTTCGTACCAGTCGCCGCTGATTTGTCATACCAACGAAAAGACGGTTATTGTCGGTGCAAGTCACGGCGATGCACCGATTTTCTACTCGCTCGAAACCAATGGACAGTTTAGCGAGGGCTGGCCCATTCCTACGACAAACAATGCGTGGACATATACCGCGCCTACTGTTGGCGGACTTGGTGAAACTTTTGATTTCTATATGTTTACACAGCGTGATTCAGAAGCGGCAATTCATGCAATGCACCCAGATGGAAGCTATATAAGCGGTTTCCCTGCACCACGTGCCGATTTGGATGAAGGTGGTAGCGAAGGCGTTACAACTTATATGTATTCCACAGACTTGTCAAAAATATACATTTTCGGAACTTCAATTTCGGGAGATGCAAATGGCGAGGGTTATGTTCATATTTTTGAGGCGAATCCCGACTTGTCCGATTTCCACGAAACTGCCGAATCTCCTTTGCGTGTGCAGGGACTTTCGTTTATGAGTGCTGTAAACCTTGGCGATGTCAATGGAAACGGCAAGCTCGACCTTGTTGTGCAGTCATACGACCAGATGGGCGAAGGTGCTGATTCTGTTCATGTAAGCGTTTTTGAAACCGATTACGACTACAATCCGAATTATATGTACGGGACATACAAAGGTAAGAACGACAGGTGCGGTTTTGTTACTCCGTTCGGGCTGAATTTGGCTGTAGAAGATGCACTTTCCGATGAAATTTCTGTTTTCCCGAATCCTGTTCACGACAGACTAAACATAGTTTTGAATGTGGCATCGAATTTGCAAGTTGTTGATATATCGGGCAAAACAATGTTTTCATACATTGGTTGTTCGGAAAATTATAGTATAGATGTGTCGGGATTGACTCCTGGCGTTTATTTTTGTCGTGTAAAAAATAATGATAAGGCACAAACAGTAAAATTCGTAAAGTTATGAGATTAATTGCAATAAAGATATTAGTCGTTGCCGCAGTACTTTCGTTTGTTTCTTTTGGAAGCAATGCGCAGGTTATTGGCGAAAAGCAGGCAGACGGTTCGATAATAAACTACATCGACATCAACAAGAAGAAACAGGGCAAATGGGTAAAGAAGTACAGCAACGGCAATATTCGCTACGAAGGTTTCTTTACCAATGATTTGCCGTCAGGAACTTTCAATTATTACTACGAAAACGGCAAGAAGAAGTCGGTGCTTGTGTATGCCGAAGACCGTTCTTCGAAGGTTGAAATGTTCTGGCAAAGCGGTGCAACGGCAGCAACTGGCGGATACGATGAGGAAACAAAGCGTCATGGTGAATGGCGGATGTATACGGAGTCGGGCAAGCTTATGGAGATTATTAATTATGTCCACGGTAAGGCCGATGGTAATGTGACCATGTATTATCCAAATACTACAAGGCTTGTTCTCGACTGCATGTATGGCAATGGAACTCGCAACGGTTACTACAAATATTACTTCGATAACGGCAACATTCACGAAGATGGCTTCTATAAGGATGGTGCAAAGCATGGCCATTGGAAGATTTATGCGCCAGACGGTGGTCTTGAGGAAGAAGGCGAATTTGTGAATGGAGAAAAGGAAGGCGAATGGAAAGATTACCGCACTGACAAGTCTGGCGAAACGGTAGTGTACAAGCATGGTCATTCCGACAAGGAAAAGGAGCAACTGGAAGAGTGGAGACGCAAGGCCGAATGGGCAAAGGAGCATCAGGACCAATTTATGCGTCCCGAAGATTACTTGGATGATCCGATGGAGTTCTTCCGCCACAACACAAATGTCGATTATGGCAATTCGCCTGCAAATACTCGCGAGGCACAGCAGTCAACTAAATCTGGCAAAAAGTCGAAGAAATAAATTCGCACTGAAATGAAAAAACTTCTTCTTGCAATGAGCGGTGGTATCGACAGTTCGGTGTCGGCGCTTATGTTGCAGGATAAATATGAAATCATTGGTGCAACATTCCGCACCTACGATTCGATGAAGGAATCGTGCATTGCTCGCGAAAAGGGATGCTGTACCATCGAAAGCATAATGGAAGCCAAGCATTTTGCCGAATCGCTTGGAATAGAGCATCATCTGGTTGATTTCAGGGAGCGTTTTCGCGAAACGGTAATCAGCAATTTCATTTCCGAATATTTGCATGGTCGCACGCCAAATCCCTGTGTTGTGTGCAATCGCGAGATAAAGTGGGGGATTATGTTGCAAAAAGCCGATGAACTTGGTTGCGAATATGTTGCAACTGGTCATTATGCGCGGATTATGAACGAAAATGGTCGTTATTTTCTTCGCAAGGGCGTTGATTTGAGCAAGGACCAGACATATTTCCTGTGGCGATTGTCGCAGGAGAATCTTGCGCGGACGGTTTTTCCGCTTGGTGAATACACAAAGGACGAAATCCGGGCCATTGCAGACGAAAAAGGATTCAAGGCATTGGTAAAGAAGCGCGAAAGTCAGGAAATTTGCTTTGTCCCCGACGATGACTATCGTAATTTCCTTCGCTCACAGGTTCCTGATATTGACGAAAAGATAGGGGAGGGCGACATTATTTCTACCGATGGAAAGGTTCTTGGCAAGCATAAAGGTTTTCCATTTTATACCATTGGGCAGCGCAAAGGCTTGAATGTTGCAGTTGGGCATCCTGTGTTTGTCACCGAGATAAATCCCGAAAAGAATACGGTTACTCTTGGCGAACGCGAGGACTTGCTAAAAACTGAAATCTTTGTCAGCGACTTGAATTTTATGAAGTACGAAAATCTGTTGTCGCCAATGAGGTTGGAATGCAAGATTCGCTACAATAGCAAGGGCGTTGAATGTGAAGCCGTGCAGGAAGGTGACAGGTTGCATATAAAGTTTGCCCAGCCGGTTTCGGCGGCTACACCCGGACAGTCGGCAGTGCTTTACGAGGGCGATGATGTGGTTGTTGGTGGTGTGATAGAATAGCCTACCGGCTAATAGATTACTCTTTTCCCAGTTATAATAGACTTGTTGTTTTCAAATTATGTCGGATAAATCCTTTGTGATTTAAGCTGGTTTATTGCTACAGCAAGGTCAATTGATTTTTCCGATTCTTACATCAAACTCATCCTTGCGGTTCTCCGAGACGAAAAATGGTTTCGACATTCCTGCAAGATAAATCTCGTTGCCTTGAATCTTGTGAATCTTGTCGAGGTTTACAATTTGGTTTTTGTTGATTTGCATGAAGTTACCCGAAAGTTGCTCGAGGATTGCGTCGAAAGTGCTGTAAACGGAATCGGTTTTGGTTGTGCCGGAATAGTGGATTACCTTTATTCTAGAGTCTCCGCCTTCTGGAATTTCGAACACTTGCGATGCTATGTATGAAATTGATGTTGCCTTGATTTTCAGATTGTTGAGGTTAAGCAGTTGCTTTGATTGCTCTTCCTTTTCGTTTACAACTATATGCATTTCCTTTGATACCGACAACTGCTGTTCAAGTGCATTTAGTCGCGATTCCATGTCGGATAATCGGCGTGAAAGCGCTTCATCGTTGTTGCTGTCATTCTTTTTGCCCCTTACGAAATCCCTTATGGTTGGGAATGTTACCGCTATAAAGAATATTGAAAGCGTGAAAAATAATAGAACTAACGAAATGTTTAGAATAGTATCGAACATAGCTTTTTTGTTTGCAAAAATAAGCAAAATTGCATGATTGCAATTAGCAAAAAACGCGCTTGTAATTACAAATAAGTTATGTTTCGTGACTTATTATCCTCTGGATACAAAAACAAGGAAGGAATACTATCTAAACGATAATATTCCATCCTTGCATATTTAGGTTTAGCTAATAACCGCTTTTTATTCCAATTTAGTTGCCCATATGGTCGCTAACATCTATCTCCCAGTCTTCGTGATCCTCGCGGAAAATGTAATCGTATTTCTTTCCATCGGGTACTGCTATTGATAAATAGTCGAATTTTGAGAAATGAATTTTTTTGTTGTCGGCCTCAAAAACTGTAGGTTTTTTCTGGCCTGCCTGTGCTGCAAGACCAGCTATTTTAACCCATTCGTAATTCTTTTTGTCCCAACCGTATATACCTATATTCAATGTCTGTTGCGTCGAATTGTTAACCATTCTTATGTTTTCGTTTGCACCTCTCGGAATTTTCTTAGAGGTAAACACATAAGCGCCTGAAGCATCGTGATGTGGCATTGGCTGCTGTGTCATATCTGCTCCCTTGGTGTAAACTATAACTTCGATTTTGCTCAAACCTTTATCCACCTTGAAATCGTACTTGCTTGCGTCCTTTGTCACAACGGCATAGTAACGGTACATTCCCAAATCAGGGAATTTTTTGCCAAAGTTAGCATCAGCATCGAATCCTGGAAGTGTTTCATTACCAATGCTCTCCCATTTCTGTGTCAAAGGAGAATGTACGAAAACTTCGAATTGTACAGATTTGTACTTAGAATAGTTGACAATCTTGAAATTGAATCCAACGACTTTGGAACCATTACCGAATTTGTCGGAAACCTTGCGGGCATCAATCATTAATGCTGAATTGTCGCTGAATGCGGGCATTTCATAATTGCAATCAATTACAGGTTTTTCATCTTGAGCATAAACCCCGTTTAAAAAGAACATTGCCAATATGCAAAAAGCAATAATTCTCATCGTTCTCATTTTGCTTGAGCCGAGTTATATCCCATCCGGCACCATCGGTTTTTAGTAGTAATACTTTAAATTATAATCGGTACAAATTTATAGTATTTTTTAATATTTGTAGCAATACCAACCAGTCTTATTTTCACCATTATAGTTGGGGTCGGCATTATGGAGGTCTATTGTATATTCCGTACAGTTCTTGTAAATTCCAGAAACATCTTCAACTTCATCTTCAACTACAACGACACCTGACTCATAATATTTGCACTGGCAATACTTATGGCATGATGACATACCTAATAGTCCCGCAATAACAAAAATTCCAAATAATATTTTTTTCATTTCCTTTTTCACCTGTTATATCCCATCGGCCCGTCGGTTTTTAGTTTACAACAAAATTTACGGACGCAAAAGTCAGCAAATAAGGAATATAGAAATTCATTGACGAAAACAAGTCGTCAATTTGTGTAAAAATTATTGGAAAAAATGTAATTATGTGGATATAAATGTTGTCAAAAACGGGATTTTAGATGCTGAAACAAGTTCAGTATGACAAATCCCGTTTTTATTTCTTTACTATTCTTGCGTCCAATTCAGGTTTCCGTCCTTCCGACACATAAAACGGCTTGGAAACATTTTTCAAATATATTTCTTCGCCCTGTACCTTATGTATATAGTCGAGGTTTATTATCTGGTTCTTGTTGATTTGCAGGAAGTTGCCTGCAAGTTGTTCGAGAATGGAGTCGAAACTGCTGTAGACAGAATCGGTTTTATGCTGGTCGGCATAATGTATTATCTTGATTCTTGAATCGCCTGAGCCCGATTGTTCGAATGTCTGTGACGAAATATGTGTTATAGATGAGGCATTTACCTTCAAGTTGCTTACATTCAGGAGTTGTTTGCCCGATGTATCCTTTTCGCTGAAAACTATGTGTGTCTCCTTCTGCTGCAAGGCGGCAAGTTGCTGTTCTAGCGTTTCGACTTTCGCTTCGAGTTCGGCAACGCGTATTTTCATAGTCTTTTCCTCTGCCCGTGCCTTGCGGCTGAACATTAATTTAAGGTCGGGAATGGTTACGCTTAGCAGGCATACAATTACAATTGTACCGATAACGCTGAATAATACTGTCAGAAAGATTTCCATAGTTCAATTTTTGTTTGCAAATGTAAGCAAATTATGAACAGGTTCGTTACAGAAAAAGGCTTATTCTCTACAACTTTATCCTTGTTTTCTGCATGGATGTTTCTTACAAATGCAAACAAAAGCGGCTTATTTCGTAGTCGCAGCAATCCTGAATCCAACCCAAGGCGATGGTGTTGATGTTTCCTTGTTTGCCCAGTTGTTGCCCATTACCGAGCCACCAGAAGTCATTTCCGAAACATTGCCAATGGTCATGGCTGTATTATCGTATGGACCAATTCCTTCATCAGTGCGCTTTACCACTTCTTTGCATTGCGATGCAAAAGTTTTCCATTCGGCTTCGGTAGGCAGACGGAACTCGATATTTTGATACTTGCGCTTTTTCGTGCCGTTGTACTTATCTCTCAGCCATTTGCAAAATTCTTCTGCCGATTTCTTGTCGATATTTACCACTGGATATGAGAAATATGCTGGATGTGCGTGGTAAAGTTCTACATAAGGTTCATAATAAGCATATTTGTTGCGCCATTTTAGAGTGTCTGGATAACATGCAGCATACAACTCCTTCTTTCCATTGTTTTTCAGGTCGGAAATGAACTGCATGTACATTTCGTTGCTCACATCGTACTTCGACACATAAACATTGTTGGAAATCTTCACCAGCGACTTCTCAATGTCCTTTACCTTGACATTCTGTGCCGAAATTGTCATTGTCGCAAAAACTAAAATGGTTAAAACAAAAACTCTCATAATATATTTTTAAGATGTTACTTTAGATAAAACTGCAAATGTTGAATATTATTGTTTGTTGCCTAAAAAATATTTATAGGTAGATTTGAACATTTTGCTTGACATATCTGAGTATTATGTTAAGCATATCTGCTGATTTTTTTGTATTGTCACCTTATATTAAATGTATATATTTGCAAACACTAAAACGAAACATAATGAAAGGTATAATTTTAGCTGGTGGTGCGGGAACTCGTCTGCACCCGATGACAATAAGCATTTCGAAGCAAATAATTCCAGTTTACGACAAGCCGATGATTTACTATCCGCTTTCGACGTTGATGCTGGCAGGAATACGCGAAGTTTTGATAATTTCTACTCCTCAGGACATCGGTCTGTACGAAAAGTTGTTCGGTGACGGCTCGCAACTCGGAATGGACATACAATACAAGATTCAACCTTCGCCGGATGGACTTGCCCAGGCATTCATTCTCGGTGAGGAATTCATTGGCAACGATAAGGTTTGCCTCGTGCTTGGTGACAATATTTTCTATGGTCAGAGTTTTGGTCAGCAATTGACGGATGCAGCAAAAATAGAGGATGGGGCAATAATTTTCGGTTACTATGTGAACGACCCTGAACGCTACGGTGTTGCTGAATTTGATAAGGATGGCAAAGTTATTTCCATTGAAGAAAAGCCGGAACATCCAAAGTCAAATTACGCTGTAACAGGACTTTACTTCTACTCGAACGATGTGGTTGCAAAGGCAAAGAGTTTGAAGCCATCGAAGCGCGGCGAACTTGAAATCACCGACCTTAACAACTTGTACTTAAAAGAAGATAGGTTGCAAATAAAGCTTTTGGGTCGTGGTTTTGCTTGGCTTGACACAGGAACTCCAGACAGTCTGTTGCAGGCTTCAAACTTCATCGAGACAATAGAGCATCGTCAGGGCTTGAAGGCATCATGTATTGAGGAGATAGCTTATCGTAAAGGCTTTATAAACAAGGAACAACTTGCAGTTCTTGCCGAAAAACTTTCGAAGAGCAACTACGGAAAATATTTGTTGAGGATTGTAAACGAAAAATAGCAGAAATGACTGTAACAGATACCTTTATAAAGGATTTAAAGATTATTGAACCGAAAGTTTTCGGTGACCAGAGGGGTTATTTCTTCGAGACATGGAATAAATCCGTTTTTGAGGCTGCAGGAATCAACTTTGTCCCAGTGCAGCAGAACGAATCAAGTTCAACATACGGTGTAGTGCGCGGATTGCATTTCCAACTTAACCCGTATTCGCAGGCAAAACTTGTGCGCTGCGTAGTTGGCAAGGTTCTCGATGTGGCTGTTGATGTTCGCAAGGGTTCGCCAACATACGGCAAGCATCTTTCGGTGGAACTATCAGAAGAAAATAAACGTCAGTTCCTTATTCCTCGTGGATTTGCACATGGATTTTCGGTTCTGTCCGACTATGCAGTGTTCGCATATCTTTGCGACAATCCATACAACAAGGAAAGCGAAGGCGGTATAATCTTCAACGATCCCGAACTCGCAATCGACTGGAAGATTCCGCAGGACAAGATGATTTTCTCCGAAAGAGACATGAATCACCCAACATTAAGAGATGCAAAATTAAACTTCTAAAAATGAAAAGAATACTCGTCATTGGTTGCAACGGACAACTTGGCAGCAAGATTCGCGATAACCACGAAATGGTTGCAAATGCAGATTTTGAATATGTTGATATTGACAAACTTGATATATCAAACATTGAGGCAACAACTAGCTTTTTCGGAAGTCAGCATTTTGATGTTGTAATAAACTGTGCAGCATACACTGCTGTGGAAAAAGCTGAGGATGACCTCGAGAATGCAAGCTTGGCAAATGCCGTTGCTCCGCGTAATCTTGCACAATGCGCCAACAAGTTTGGTTTCAAGCTGATACATGTATCTACCGACTATGTTTTCGATGGCAAGGCAAATACACCTTATTGCGAGGATGCGCCAACCAATCCGCAGTCGGCATACGGCAGGACAAAGCTTGATGGCGAGAAGAACATTGTTGCCGAGAACTGCGATGCAGTCATTGTGCGTACGGCTTGGTTATATAGCGAATATGGTAACAACTATGTGAAAACCATGATTCGCCTCGGTAGCGAAGGCAAGATAAAAGGTGTTGTGTTTGACCAAGTTGGTACTCCTACATATGCTGGTGATCTTGCAAAGGCTTTATTGAAAATCACTGACTTGTACCTAAACAAAAACGAATGGCACGGCGGAATTTATCATTTCACAAACCGTGGCGTTTGCTCGTGGTACGATTTCACCATGCACATTTTCAGATTGACAAAGATTGATGCCAATGTAAAGCCTTTGCTGACAAGCGAATATCCAACCAAAGCGACCCGTCCGACCTACAGCGTGCTGAATACCAGAAAAATTTCGGAAACTTTCGGTATCGAAATACCATATTGGACAGACTCACTGAGAGAAATGCTCGATAGATACAGCAAACTCAATGGATAAAGTTAGGGCATATTGCCTGATGATAGTGGTTGTTACATTGCTTTTATCGTGTAGCAATAGCTTGCAGTACAAGCAAGTAAGCGAAGATTTCAGCAATGTGGAATCTACAGCCGACAAAAGCAGCATCGACAGCATTTTGTGTTGTCTGCCAAAGTATTCCGAGATTTGCAAGAACATCCGTCTTAACAAGGTAAAGTTCAATGCCGATATTCTTTTTGATGTCAGAACAATAGACTTATACCAGAGCTCAAAGGAAACGGCCGTAGCAATGGGAATGCTGGTTGCCGACCTCGGATATGCACGCTACTTTGAGAGGGTGCAAATATGCACCGATATACTTGATGCGACAAAGATGGCGGCGGAAAAACTAGCTGTCGAAAGCGATGTCTTTTCGGAATATGTGCCTCGGATAGAGGAAAATCTTAACGATGAGCAGGTAATTTTTGCAACTATCGACAGTTTGCTTGATGCAGATGTTATTGTGCCGTCCGAAAACGAGAAGTACGGAATTTCGGCAATGTTCATCTGCGGATTCTGGTTGGAGGTTACATACCTTGGACTTGATAGCGATGTCGATGAAAACGATTCGAATGCTAATTCTTTGGAAAGGCATTTTGCTGTGCTTCACCAGATTAATGAGCTTCTTGGACAACTTTCCGACACGGATGTAATTGAGAACATGAAAAGCGATTTCGTAAAACTGGAAGAAAATGGTGCGGCTTCTCCAACTTTGAAAAATGATGTGGAATTGATACGGGGGAAGTTTATGAAATTTTTGTAAGCTGTTGTGTATTAAAGCGATGTTATTTTGTGACTTGCTTGATTGTATGTTGATATTAACACTGCAATTTGTTTTTAATCAGGTTTAAAGCCTTTTTTTTGTTAATAATGTATGGGGTTGGGCTTGTTTCCGTTGATAAAAGCAGGGAAATACTTGGTCGGAAAATAGTAATTTTGCAATCCTAAAAAATGATTTATGGCACAGGAAAAAGATACAGCAAAGAAAGGCAAGAAGCGTGGGAACGAGGTATTGGATGAACTCAACACTCTATTGGGCAAGTTGCCGCCACAATCTCCTGAATTGGAAAAGGCCGTGTTGGGCGCAATTCTGATACAGTCGAGTGCGATATATGATATTATGAATATCATAAAGCCAGAAAGTTTCTATATTCCGGCGCACCAGACCATATTTGCCACAATGATAGTTCTCATGCAGGCGCAGAAGCCAATCGATGCCATAACCTTGTCGGAGGAACTTCGCATCAAGGGTCAGCTCGAAGAAGTTGGTGGTTTGCCGTACATATTGGAACTTACTGAACTTATTGGTACAGCTGCCCATTTGGAATACCATGCTAGGATAGTGCAGCAGAAGTATATACAGCGCGAACTCATAAAGGCATCTACCGAAATACAGAAGATGTCGTATGACGAGACAAAGGATGTCGCTGATCTTATACAATTTGCCGAGGGTGAAATATTCAAGATCTCGGAAGGTTCGGTAAAGAAGGATTTGACTAGGATTGGTTCGTTGATGGAACCTGCCAAGATTGCTATTGACAATGCCGCAAAGAACAAAGGACAATTGCGTGGTGTGCCATCAGGCTTTACCGACCTCGACAGGCTTACTTCTGGTTGGCAGCCATCAGACCTTATAATTATAGCAGCACGACCATCAATGGGTAAGACCGCGTTTGTGTTGTCCATGGCGCGTAATATGGCTGTAGACCATCACAAGTCGGTTGTGTTCTTCTCGCTTGAAATGTCCTCGATGTCTCTTGTCAATCGACTTATCGCCGCAGAAATAGAGGTGTCGGGCGAGTCAATCAGAAATGGTGACCTTAGCGAAGAGGACTGGCGCTGTTTTGATTCTAAACTCGAAAGGCTGGGGTCTGCTCCGTTGTTTATTGATGATACGCCTGCAATGTCGGTTTTCGAATTGCGCTCAAAATGCCGGCGTCAGAAACAAAGCAAGGAGGGACTCGACATAATAATCATTGACTATCTGCAGCTTATGACATCGGGCGTGGATAACAAAGGAAGCCGTGAGCAGGAAGTCAGTACAATATCGCGTTCGCTCAAGGCTATTGCAAAGGAACTGAATGTACCGATAATTGCCCTTTCGCAACTTAATCGTGGTGTGGAAACAAGAGGTAACGACAAGCGCCCGCAACTTTCCGACTTGCGTGAGTCTGGAGCAATAGAGCAGGATGCAGATATTGTAGGGTTTATACACCGTCCTGAATATTATGGACTTAAGGAAGATAGTAACGGTCGTTCCACAATGGGTTTGGCAACGGTAATTATAGCAAAACATCGTAATGGCGCCGTTGATGATGTAAATCTAAGATTCGTAAAGGAATTGGCTAAGTTCAAGGATTTGGATGATGGCATAAGCGAAATGTTGCCATCGTCGGATACTGAATATCAGGTACATGGTTCCAAGATGAATAGCCAGGACTATGGAACGGATGCAAATGCTAGTGCAAGTTTAATAGGAGATAACAGTTTTGAAAGTACGCCTCCCGATAGTTTTTTGAAGATTGGAGGAAATGAGGATGTACCATTTTAATTTGTAACGATATGGAAAATCAGAAAGAAGACAGAAAGCGAATGTTCGATAAGAATTATCTGGATATGGCTGCAATATGGGCCAAGAATTCGTATTGCAAGCGCCGTCAGGTTGGAGCTTTGCTCGTGAAGAACAGGATGATAATATCGGATGGATTCAACGGAACACCATCGGGTTTCGAGAACCAGTGCGAAGACGAAAATAATACAACAAAGCCGTATGTACTTCATGCTGAAGCAAATGCGATAACCAAGGTGGCTAAGTCTGGCAATAGTAGCGAAGGTGCGACCTTGTACATAACCACAGCGCCATGTATCGAGTGCGCCAAGCTTATAATACAGGCTGGCATTGTACGGGTTGTCTATGCCGAGGAATATCGCATGTCGGAGGGTATTGAACTTTTGAAGAGAGCAGGCATTGAAGTCGTAAATTTTAATGGCGATGAAATATAATAATACTAAGTTCGCTATTTTAATTCCGCTTATTGTGGCGGTTTCGATTGTTGCTGGAATGTTTATTTCTATGCTTTTCAGGCAGGATGCTGGTGTATATGGGCAGTCTGAAGGCAAAATTCAGGATGTGATGAACCTCATTGACACTTATTATGTGGATGACATAAATAGTGATAGTATTGAAGATATTATGATTTCCGATTTCCTGCATAATCTCGACCCGCATTCATCGTATATGTCAGCCAAGGAAACAGCAGAGGTGGAGACGGAACTTACTGGGAATTTTGTAGGAATAGGCATACGCTTCTATGTTTTGCACGATACGGTTATTGTTACTAATATAATCAAGGGCGGTGCATCCGAGAAGGTAGGACTAAAGGCTGGCGATAGGATTATTGATGTTGACGGTCGTCCAATGTCAGGAATTGGCATAAGCAACGATAGTGTACGTGGACGCATCTTGGGCGAAGAGGGCAAAAAGGTAAAACTGAATATTTTGCGCGATGGCAACCTGATGGATTTCATTATTCGTCGTGCCCCAGTAGAGGTTGAAAGTGTCTATTATTCAAAACTTGGCGATATTGGTTATATAAAGGTAACCTCGTTCAACAGCAATACGGTTGAGCAGTTTGACGATGCACTTAAGATGCTCATGTTCATGAAAGTGAAATCGTTGGTTATTGACTTGCGCGATAATAGCGGTGGTTTTATGTATTCGGCACAGGGTATTCTTGATAATTTCTTTACCGAGAAGAAGTTGCTTGTGTATACCGAAGGCGCAAATTCACGGCGCGAGGAAGTTTATTCGACAGGACGCAATGGCGTATGCGCCGGTTATCCGTTAGTTGTATTGGTAAACGAAAGTTCGGCATCGGCATCGGAAATAACTGCCGGTGTAATTCAGGATTATGACATTGGTACGGTAATAGGTAATGTTACGTTTGGCAAAGGACTAGTGCAAAGGATGTTCAACTTGTCCGATGGTTCATCGGTAAGGTTGACGGTGTCGCGCTACTATCTTCCATCGGGGCGATGCATTCAGCGTAGTTATAGCGATGGATATATTTCGTATCTTGAGAACTACTATTTGAGCTATGGCAAGAATAAGCAGAGTGTTGATAGTTCGAAGGTGTTTTATACCTTGAACAAGAAACGCAAAGTTTATGAAGGCGATGGACTTATGCCTGATATTACTGTTGAGCACGACACATCGTATGTTTCGGATATGCTTGTCGCCATAGGTCGCTCAAATGTAATAAGTGACTTCTGCGTAGAGTATTTCGATAGAAATCGTAGCAAGATGTCTGGCATATCAACGACAAAAAGTTTGGATGCTTTTCTTGACAAGGACAATATGTTTGACAAGTTCCTCGGTAGACTTCAGGCTGACAGCATATCGTATTCGCAAGCCGATTTGGTTCGGTCACGCAAATATCTTAACAAGGTGCTGAGGTATCAGATAGCAAGCTATTGTTTGGATTTGAATGCAGCCAATGCCATTCTTCTCGAAGATGACCCATATATGGATAAGGCTAGGGAAGTGTTGGGAAAGTGATTTAAATATTCTATGAATATTTATTCATTGCATCATGGTTTACAGATGCTGAAACAAGTTCAGCATGACACCGAGGGTGTGGATTGTTAATTATCCATTGTCAATTATTCATTCAACTTTCACCATGTCTTTTTCGAAGTCGCTGTGGAAGTTCATGTTTTGCAGTTTCCAGATTTTGTCGGGACGGTACAATGTTATTACTAATTCCACTGGCTGGCGATCATACTTTAGTACATAGACATACTTTGCATACGATTGTCCAAGGTAGTATTTCCCTGCAAGTTCGTAGCCATTGAAGTTGCCGAGCAGTTTGCGCGATGCTTCAAACTTTTCCTTCATTGCGGTGGTTCCTTCCTTATTAGCCTCAAGCCATTCGTTGGTTGAAAACAGGTAGTCGATGGCCTTGTTCACATCATTGTTGAACATTGTGAAGAACCTTGCCATGATGTCTTCCGGAGTTTCTTGAGCTTTTGCTGTATTGCCAGCAACGAGCATTGCCGTTATGGCTGCGATTATGATTATTGTCCTTTTCATCTGCGTAGAATTTTTGTTTTGAAATGCAAAGGTAGAAAAAAATATTAAATGGTTTCTAGGTTTCTATGTTTATGGTTGTTTGAAGTTGTTATAAACAACATTAAATTCAGAAACAGCTTTAGCCATTGAAACTTAGAAACAATTAGAAACGGGCGACAGCCCATAGAAACGCCGCAGGCATAGAAACTCAGAAACTTTCAAACGGGCGCAGCCCATAGAAACAGCGTAGCAACAAAAATGGTCACACCCGAGAGAGCATGACCATTTATAATAATAAAAAGGAGGGCTAATTAGTCACCCAAGGTTGCTACCATGACAGCCTTAATGGTGTGCATGCGGTTTTCAGCTTCATCGAATACGATTGATGCTTCTGATTCGAAAACATCTTCTGTAACTTCGATGCCGTCGAGACCGAACTGCTTGTTAACGTCGCGACCAACCTGAGTTTCGAGGTTGTGGTAAGCTGGCAAGCAGTGCATGAACTTGCACTTTGGATTGCCCGTCATCTTCATTGTTTCCTTGTTAACCTGATACGGTTTCAACAATTTGATACGTTCTTTCCATACTTCAACAGGTTCGCCCATCGATACCCAAACATCGGTATAGAGGAAGTCGCAACCCTTAACGCCCTTTGCAACGTCATCGGTAACAGTTACCTTAGCGCCAGTTTCCTTTGCAATCTTCTTGCAGGTGTCGATAAGTTCCTTGCTCGGCTGCAATTTCTTTGGAGCTACGATGCGTACATCCATACCCATCTTTGCACCACCAACCATCAACGAGTTACCCATGTTGAAACGAGCATCGCCGAGGTATGCGAAAGTAACCTGGTTGAGAGGCTTGTCAACGTGTTCGCTCATTGTGAGGAAGTCAGCAAGTATCTGTGTCGGGTGGAATTCGTTGGTCAAGCCGTTCCATACTGGTACGCCAGCGTACTTAGCAAGTTCTTCAACAGTTTCCTGCTTGAAACCACGGTATTCGATACCATCATACATTCTGCCGAGAACGCGAGCTGTATCCTTCATCGATTCCTTAACGCCAATCTGCGAACCTGTAGGACCTAAGTAGGTTACATGTGCGCCCTGGTCGTAAGCTGCGGTTTCGAATGCGCAACGTGTACGGGTCGATGTCTTTTCGAATATGAGGGCTATGTTCTTGCCCTTCATTGTCGGTTGTTCTGTTCCAGCATACTTTGCTCTCTTGAGGTCGCGAGCCAAATCAAGCATATACTGAATCTCTTTTGGTGTGAAGTCCAATAACTTCAGAAAACTTCTGTTTCTTAAATTAAAAGCCATAACTAATTTATTTAAAGTACTTTAAAAATTTATTTCACGATTCTTGTTCCTGCATTCGGATTTCCGAGCTGTCCAGCTTCGGTAATGATGCATGATTTTCCACCATTTTCAACGAAGTACAGAGCTGCGCGAATCTTCGGAGCCATGCTGCCTTCGGTAAAATGACCTTCGGCGAGGTATTTCTTTGCTTCCTCAACGGTAATGGTGTCCAACTGCTTCTCTTCCGGAGTGTGGAAGTTGAGGCAAACCTTAGGAACATCGGTGAGAATATAGAATTCATCTGCACCAATTTCTATTGCAAGCAACGATGAAGCCAAGTCCTTGTCGATTACAGCATCGATTCCGTGGTATTCGCCCTTGTCGTTTACATAAACTGGGATTCCTCCACCGCCAACGGTAACAACGATGTTTCCTTTTTCAGCAAGGTCCTTTACAATGTCCTTGTTGTTGATTTCGATAGGCTTAGGCGAAGCAACAACCTTTCTCCATCCTTTGCCTTTCGGGTCTTTTGCATACGAATCCTGTGGATTCTTTGCCTTCAAAGCATTCATTTCCTCTTCGGTGTAGTAAGGACCTATCGGCTTGGTCGGATTTGCAAAGCCCTTGTCGTTGCGGTCAACAATAACCTGAGTTACCAAGGTAACGATGTTCTTGTTGAGGTTGTGGCTTGTAAGCACGTTCTTGAACTGCTGTTCGATTACATATCCGATGAATCCCTGTGAATATGCACCGCATACGGCAAGTGGCATTTCGGGAATTCCGTGAACTTTTTCACCAGCATTGTTCTGCAGAAGGATATTTCCTACCTGTGGTCCGTTGCCATGACCTATAACTATATTGTAACCGCGTTTTACGAGATCCAAAAGACTCTCGCAAGTCTTGTAAACGTTTGATTCCTGTTCTTCAATTGTGCCTTTCTGACCGGCTCTTAGAAGAGCGTTTCCGCCAAAGGCGACAACTGCCAATTTCTTGTTCGACATAATTTTTTGTTCCTTTTTATTTGAAACCGCAAAACTATATTTTTTTTATCAAACACCAATAGTGTTTTTCAGCATTGTTTTTTCGAGGGGACGAGCAATCTAGATGGCTAACAGAAGACCTGCCTTTGAGCCTGCCAGACTGTTGGTCTGTAAGCCAGTAAGACTGTTAGCCTTTTCATTCGGCATCATTTTTGTAATGCACGGTGATTGTTCAAAAGATTAAGTTTTTTTTATAAGTTTTAATGGTAGCGGTAAAAATATAATATCTATCTTTGCAAGCAATTTATTTAAATTAGTAACAAATAAAAATTTTTGACTATGAAGACTATATTCAAATTGATGTGTGTGACACTAGCTCTGTTAGTTTCGTTTTCGGTAAGCGCACAGAAGAAAGAAAAGACTTTCGCAGGAAGTATCAAGTATGCAATTACTTACGAAGATCTCGACCCGCAGTACAAAGGACAGGTTCCAACCGAGATGATTACATATGTTAAGGATGGTAAGGTAAGAATGGATCAGGTTTCACCGATGTACACAATGTCGGCTATAACACTCGAGGATGGTAGCGCAATTGTTCTTTTTGACGTTATGGGACAGAAGCTCGCTATGCAGCAGTCGAAGGAAGACATTGAAAAGGCAAAGGCTGAAGCAAAGGAATCGGGCGATTTGAAAGAAAGTGAACCGGAAGTAAAGGCTACCGATGAGGTTAAGACAATCGCTGGTTACAAGTGTACAAAGTACGAAGTTACTACCGATGGCGAAACAATGGAAGTTTTCGTAACCGAAGACATACCTATGCCGGCAATTTACCATGAAAATTCGCAGGTTAAGGGTATAAAGGGCGTTCCAATGCAGTATACGATGTCAACACAGGGCATGAACATGACAATGACCGCTAAGGAAGTTAAAAAAGGCGGCGTAAACAACTCGATGTTCATGATCACCGACGACTACCAGAAGGTAACTGCTGAAGAGTTCTCGAAGATGCTCGGTGGCGGTATGTAGAAAATATTTTAAGGCAGAAAAATCCTCGAAAGGGGATTTTTTTGCTTGTTATGGAATGAAAGAATGAATTGAATGTTTGGCAAATCGAAGAAAAAGAACAAAGCAGAAGCCGATAGTCCAAAGGACGAAGGCAAGGCAAAAAAGCCTGATACCAAGAAAAAAGCCAAGGAGGCTGAAGTAGATGACGAATCGAAGGTAAAGCGTTCCGATCAGATAAAAATCAGCATCGGCGTTTTGCTTTTGGCATTTGTTATAATAATGGTTGTGTCGTTCATTTCCTATTTCTTCACATGGAAGAGCGACCAGTCGCTGTCGAACTATGGATTTTTCGAGGCTTTGTTCAAATCCGACATACAAGTTGAAAATAAGGCTGGAAAATTAGGCGCCATAATTGCCAATTTCTTTATCCGCGACACATTCGGAATTGCTTCGTTTGTAATTGTGGCAATGCTGGTGGCTATAAGCCTCAGGTTGCTGAGAATAAGGAAAGTACGCATATTGCCGTTCATTATAAAGAGTGCGGTTATCATGCTTTGGGTCAGCATTGCGCTTGCATCGATTTTCAAGGACAACCTGTTTATGCTTGGTGGCAAGCACGGATATTTCCTTTTCAACGGAATGTGCAATATGGTAGGAGGAATTGGGGCGTACTCCATTATTATTGTGCTGGCGTTGCTCATAGTGGTATTCTGTTTTGAGAATTCCGTTGTGGGAATAAAGAAAATATTGGAACGGATTTCTGCATTTAGAATTAAGGACATAAAGGATAAACTTGGCGAAGATGAAGAAACTTCTGCTAATCCGCAGAATCCGACAGAACCTGTGAAGCCAATCGACCCGATACTTCCGATTGAAAATACGAATGAACAGGTTGGCGAAGATGTAACAGACGAGCAACCTGTAGTTGTGGAAGATGAGGAAACTTCAAACACGATAGAACTCGAGCATGACGGAATCGACAAACCGAGAAAAAAGGAAGTTTCTAATGACCTCGACCTTGAAATAAATACGGGTGCGGATGAGCAGAATGTTGATGTTCCTGTCGATGACATGATTGTAGATGTTGAAGATGAGGCTTTGCAGAATTCTGATGATAATGCTGAAGTCAGCCTTGACATAACCAAACCCGAAGAGGAGCCTCAGGCATCTCCCGAAGACTGGGATAATTTGCCTGACTACGATCCTACAAAGGATTTGGAGTTCTACAAGTTCCCGACTGCCGATTTGTTACCCGACATACAGCCAAAGGACAAGCTTTCGGACGAGGAAATGAACAGGCAGCTCAATGCCAACAAGGATAGGATTGTGCAGACGCTTAGCGACTACGGCATTGCAATATCGAAGATTTCGGCGACCGTAGGTCCTACAGTAACGCTGTATGAAATTGTTCCTGCACCTGGCGTGAGAATTTCAAAGATTAAGAATCTTGAAGATGATATAGCATTGAGCCTTTCGGCACTGGGAATCCGTATTATTGCACCTATTCCAGGCAAGGGAACAATTGGTATCGAAGTTCCTAACCCTAAGCCTGAAACGGTGTCGATGAGGTCGGTGATAGTTTCGAAGAAATTCCAGGAGTCAAAGTATGATTTGCCCGTGGCTCTCGGAAAGACAATCACAAACGAAACATATGTTTTCAACCTGGCCAAGACTCCACACTTGCTGGTTGCAGGTGCTACAGGACAAGGTAAGTCGGTTGGTATCAATGCGATAATTGCATCGTTGCTATACAAGAAGCATCCATCGCAGTTGAAATTCGTGCTTGTCGACCCCAAGATGGTGGAACTTTCGATTTACAAGGCAATCGAAAAGCATTACCTTGCAAAATTGCCCGGCGACAATCCAGCAATCATAACCGATGTTTCGAAGGTTACCGAGGCTATGAACTCTCTTTGCATCCTCATGGACGAACGTTACGAACTTCTCACCAAGGCAGGATGTCGCAATATCAATGAGTACAACGAAAAGTTCATAAAGCGCAAGCTCAACCCCGAAAAGGGACACTACTATATGTTCTACATTGTGGTAGTTATTGATGAGTTTGCCGACATTATTGTACAGGAAGGCCGTCAGGTTGAAACACCGATTTCGCGTTTGGCAGCAAAGGCGCGTGCAATAGGCATACACCTTATTGTTGCAACTCAGCGTCCTTCGACCAATGTAATTACAGGTGTTATCAAGGCAAACTTCCCATCAAGAATTGCATTCAAGGTTACAAACTATATCGATTCCAAGACCATTCTCGACCAGACCGGAGCAAACCAGCTTATCGGACGAGGCGACCTTCTGATTTCGTATGGTGGTGAAATAACCCGTGTACAATGTGCGTTCATCGATACGCCGGAAGTACAGAGCCTTGTCGATTTCATCAGTGCACAGCAGGGCTATCCATGCGTTTACGAGTTGCCCGAAGTCAAGGGTGAAGGAGGCGAAGATGGTATGGGTAGTGGTGCAACCCTCGACCCGAACAATCGCGACCCGCTGTTTGACGAGGCAGCAAGACTTATTTGCGAATCGCAGCAAGGTTCTACCTCAATGCTTCAGCGCAAGTTCAGTATTGGCTACAACAGGGCAGGAAAGATTATAGATCAGCTCGAAGCAGCGGGTATAGTCGGGCCATACGAAGGCAGTAAGGCACGGCAGGTAAATTACGATATTACATCTTTGGAACGATATTTGGAAGTGCTGCACGGAAATAATTAGTAGAATTTAAAAATTTTGAATATGAAGAAAGTTACATTGTTGATTATAAGTTTGTTCGCTGCACTTATGTTAGCAGCTCAAGGTTCTGTTCCCCAGATGGAAATCCTTGACCAAGTAGCAGCCAAGACTGAAAAATATGTAGGACTGAAGATTGATTTTACAATGTATGTTGAAAATTTGCACAATGCAAAGCGCGATTCTTACAAAGGTAATGCAATCTACAAGACTGGTCTGTACAAGATGGACATTATGGGTCAGGTGGTATATTCCGATGGAAAGACAAACTGGACTTATTTGAAGGATGCCGAGGAGATTAACATTACAAACAATAGCGAAAACGAAGCTTTCATGACAAATCCGCAGGCAATCCTAAAGGATTACAAGTCGAAATTCAAGGTAAATTTCATTTCCGACAAATTTGAGAAAAACAGAGCCTTGTTGGAATTCGACTTTTTCCCGAAGCAGATTGAAAACAAGAAATACTCGAAGATTACAATTCGCATCGACAAGACCAAGAAGCAGATTTTCTCGGTTCGCTATGTTGGCAAGGACGGTGTAAACTATTTGATTGAGATTGACAAGATGCTTGAAAATCCAACAATAGCGGATACAGAAGTTAAGTTCAACAAGGCATCATATCCCGATGCAGAAATAATTGATATGAGATAATGCACAGCATAAACATCAAAGGTAAGCTTTATGACTTTTCAAATCCCCGCATTATGGGGATTTTGAATTTTACGCCCGATTCTTTCAATCCGGCAAGTCGTGTAGTTGACAATGGCGAAATCAAGGAACGCATTGAAAAAATGTTTGCCGATGGTGCCGACATGATAGACTTTGGCGGAATGTCAACCCGACCGAACTGCGAAGTAATTTCTGCCGATGAGGAATGGCGCAGGCTTGTGCCAGCATTGGAGATTGTTGCAAAGCATTTTTCCGACCGTATTTTCTCGCTCGATACTTTTCGCGCAGAGATTGCTCGTCGCGCAGTCGTTGATTATGGCATTTCAATTATAAATGACATCAGTGCTGGTGATGCCGACCCAAAAATGTTTGAGGTCGTTGCCGACACTCATGCACCGTATATTATTATGCATGGAGCACCAGATCCCACAGCATTGCACTCCAGTACCGAATACAAATCGTTCATGAACGATATTCTGCATTTCTTTTCCGAAACGGTAAGCAAGTTGCATTCGCTTGGCGTATCCGACATTATTGTTGACCCGGGATTTGGCTTTTCAAAGACAGTTGACCAGAACTACGAGCTGATGGAGCATCTTGGCGATTTCGACATTTTTGAGTTGCCATTGCTGGTGGGGATTTCGCGCAAGTCGATGCTTTGGAGGTATTTGAATATCACTGTAGAACAGTCGCTAAACGGAACAACCGTACTCAATACAATTGCATTGTCAAAAGGTGCAAATATCCTTCGCGTTCACGATGTCGCCGAAGCCGTTGAGGCGTTGAAGATTTGCCAAAAGCTGAATTTGTGTTTCAAAGGCTAAAAGGTTGTATGTTGTTGTCCCCCTGCCATTAAGGCCTTTAATGATCCTTAATGGCTTTAAAGTTGGGGGAACAAACAACAATTATTAATTGTCCATTATTAATTATCTATTAAAAAATCTTGCTTCGTATATCCAAAATTTCTCATTATCTTTGCCTTTTCTGCTCATGAGTCAGTTTCGCGAAATATTGCTGAAATACTGGGGATACGATGCATTTCGTTATCCGCAGGAAGAGATTATCAAGTCGGTCTCGGAGGGAAAAGATACGCTAGGACTGATGCCTACAGGCGGTGGCAAGTCCATAACTTTTCAGGTGTTCAGCATGGCAAATAGCGGGGTATGTCTTGTCATTACTCCATTGATTGCACTTATGAAGGATCAAGTGGCAAATTTGCAGAAACGCGGAATCAAAGCCGTTGCCATATATTCGGGAATGACTCAGCACGAAATAGAAGTGGCAGTTGACAATGCAACATACGGCGACTATAAGTTTCTGTATCTTTCGCCGGAGCGACTCAAGAACTATTATTTCCGCGAACGGCTCAAAGCCATGCATGTCAACTTGATAACGGTTGACGAGGCACATTGTATATCGCAGTGGGGCTACGATTTCCGTCCGCCATACCTTGAAATTGCCGAAATTCGCGAGATTCTTCCCGATGTGCCGGTGCTAGCACTTACTGCAACGGCTACTCCAGAGGTTGTGGACGATATTCAGGACAGATTGAAATTTCCCGTACACAATGTTTTCCAGAAGAGTTTCGAGCGGAAAAACCTTGTTTACTATGTGATTAACACAGAGGACAAGGTACGGAAACTTTTGTATATCGTAAACAAGGTGCAGGGTTCAGGGGTTTTCTATGTGCGTAACCGCAAGAAGACGCGCGAATATGCCTTGTTGCTTCAGCAGAACGGAATTTCGGCCGACTTTTACCATGCTGGTTTGTCGGCGCAGGAGCGTTCCGAAAAGCAGGAAGCATGGCAGAAGAATCAGATTCGCATAATGGTTTGTACCAATGCATTCGGCATGGGAATCGATAAGCCCGATGTGCGCTTAGTCATTCACCTTGACTTGCCCGATTCGCCCGAAGCTTATTTCCAGGAGGCAGGACGTGCAGGCAGGGACGGCAAGAGGGCATACGCTTTCCTGCTTACCAACAATGCCGACAAGGCGCAGGTGAAGAAGAACATAACAACATCTTTCCCCGAGTTGCAAAAGGTAAAAGAGGTGTATTCTGAGGTGTGCAGTTATTTGGGTATACCATACGAATGTGGTGCTAATCAGGATGTTCCTTTTGATATATTCAATTTTTCTGCACATTCGCACATAGATGTGCTTACCGTGCATAATTGCTTGAAAACATTGGAATTTGCTGGTTTTCTTGAATATACGGAAGATACCAATACTGTTTCGAGGGTAATGTTCGAAGTTCGTCGCGACGATTTGTACAAATTCCAGATAGAGAACAAGAACCTTGATGAGTTCATAAAGTTGATATTGAGGATGTACACAGGCCTCTTTACCGATTTTGTGAATGTTAGCGAGGAGTATATTGCAAAGAAGGCTGGCATATCGGAGCAGTCGGTTTATGAATATCTGAAGGCGCTGGCAAAACAGGGCATAATCAGTTATATTCCTAAGACAAACAGACCGTTGATTCGTCTGCTAATGGAAAGGCATCGCGAGAATGACATGTTTTTCGATATGCAGGCTCTTAAATCACGCAAGGACAGGGTGGTGTCGAAGATGGAGGCGATGCTTCGCTATGCTACCAGTGATAACAAGTGTCGCAGTCAGCAACTGCTGGCATATTTTGGTGAGACGGATGTTGACAGGTGCGGAGAATGCGATGTGTGTCAGCGGCGTAATGAATTGGGCTTGAGCAAATACGAGTTCGATATCGTGTTGGAGAAAGTTAAGCGCATTGTGAATGAATCGCCTTGCCTTTACAACGAATTGATAGACAAGGTAGGCGAAGATGAAAACAAGACTATAAATGTCGTAAAGTGGCTATTCGACAATAATAAGGTTGTGTATAACAGCGAACGAAAAATAATTTGGCATAAATGATATAAAACATGAAGAGATTGATAATTATATTGGCGATTGTACTTCCTATATTTATTTTAGGCACAACAAGTTGCGGACCTAGCAAGACCGACCTTGAGTGGGAAAGCGTTTTGAAGGGCTATTGGAAGCCATTGAATGAGGAAACAGGAGAATTATGCGTATCGATACCTTATTTTCATTTTGGTGACAGTGCAAATGGTTCATCAAAATACTATAAATACGATTATACGGATACAATGAAGTGGGAGGTTAGGCGCAAGCAGTTGAATATATATTACGAAAAGGCTGTCGAAGGATATTATATCGGGTATAATCAGTATAATAGTCGCGCACTAATCCATGTCCGTTCTGTATCGGAAAACGAAGTTCTAATGTCGCAGTTGTACAATAGCGGAGTGCAGTCTGATTACAAGTTGGTGCGCATAACGCCTGAGGAATATTATTCCGCTTATACAAGCGATGTGGACACTACGCAACATAGTAGTCATCCGATTGACAATACATTTTAAGGAAAACAAAAAACATAATGAAAATGAATATTTTGGTATTAGGTTCTGGCGGTAGGGAACATGCATTGACATGGAAGATTGCATCAAGTCCTAAAGTTGACAAGTTGTATGTAGCACCGGGAAATCCGGGAACAAGTGCAATAGCCGAAAATGTAGCAATAAAGGCGGATGACTTTGATGCAGTAGCTGATTTTGTCCGCAAGGCAAACATAAATATGGTCGTAGTTGGACCAGAAGATCCTTTGGTAAAAGGTATTGTTGATTATTTTGCATCGAAACCCGAATTTGCCGACCTTATGGTTATCGGTCCCGACAAATTTTCGGCACAGCTTGAGGGCAGTAAGGAGTTTGCAAAGATATTTATGCAGAAATATGGTATTCCAACAGCAGGATTCCTTTCTGTTACTTCCGAAAATATTGCAGAGGGAGAGCGATTCCTAGAATCGGTAAATCCTCCGTATGTACTTAAGGCTGATGGACTTGCTGCTGGCAAGGGCGTGCTTATAATTGACAATATAGATGAGGCTAAGCGCGAACTTAGGAATATACTTGGTGGAAAATTCGGCAATGCAGGCAATAAGGTCGTACTTGAGCAGTATCTTGATGGTATCGAGTGTTCTGTCTTTGCCATTACAGATGGCAGTTCGTATGTGCTTTTGCCCGAAGCAAAGGACTACAAGCGTATCGGCGAGGGAAATACGGGATTGAACACAGGCGGTATGGGGTCGGTTTCACCAGTGCCGTTCTACGATGAGGATTTTGCCCGCAAGGTTGAAGAAAGAATAGTTAAGCCTACAATTGATGGTATTAATGCGGAAGGCATGGACTATCGTGGATTTGTTTTCTTCGGACTAATGAATGTTGATGGCAACCCGTATGTGATTGAATATAATGTCCGTATGGGTGACCCCGAAACCGAGTCGGTTATGCTTCGCATAAAGTCCGATTTGGTGGATTTGCTTGAGGCAGCTGCAAAGCGCAAGCTTTCGGGTAAGACTGTTGAATTTGATAATCGTTCTGCTGCAACTGTCATGATGGTATCGGGCGGTTATCCTGAGGCTTACGAGAAAGGTAAAGTCATAAGCGGTTTGGATGCTGTAAAATCGAGCGTTTGTTTCCATGCAGGAACAAAGATGTCTGGTGATGATGTTGTTACATCTGGTGGTCGAGTAATTGCATTAAGCAGTTATGGCGATACAATTTTTGATGCTCTCAAGACATCGTATGCATCTGCTGGATGCATTTCGTTTGAAAAGTGCTATTATCGCACCGACTTGGGCTTTGACTTGAAATAAGGGACATTCAGATGCTAAAGTTGCTGAAATCGAATAATCCTGTAAATTATCTGCTGATTTTTATCATCATGTCAGCATTGTGGGCGTACAAGTTCATTGAAATGCCGACTGCTGTTGATACAGGCGGAATGCATTCGTATTTTTTCAGGTTTTTGTATGAGGGAACGCTTTATCAGTACATTTATACTGCGTTTGCCTTTGTGTTGGCTTTTGCGTTTGCATGTTATGCCTCAAAGGAAAATTTCCGTTATCAGATTGTGGAGTCAGGCTATCAGTTGCCATCATTGTTTTTCGCTTTATTGACAGGAAGCATAATAAATGCGCAGAGGTGCATTCCCGAAATGGTCGGAGCTTTGTTTTTGGCATTGGCTGTGCTTAGGATTTTCGGTATGTACAACAAGCACGAGGATTTGCCAAGAAGTCTTGATGTTGGTCTTATGTTCGGTCTGTCGCTTATATTCGCCTACAAGTACATTGTGCTATTGCCTGCGATTATTGTTGTTATCGCCATTGTCAAGCCGTTGTCGTGGCGTGATTTGTTTTCAATGTTCGTGGCGCTTGTTTTTGTCGTTGGCGTTGCCTTCTGTCTGGTGTGGCTATATGGTGATTGGGAAGGACTTTTGTCCTCAATAAAATTGGAAGCGCAGAAGCTGGTGATTGGCGAAAAATACAATTATATAAACTATCTATTTGAACTCCCAGTGATTTTTGCGGCCTTGGTTTCCTTGCTCTCGGTGTTTGTGCTGAAGGTTTTCCGAAAGACTGCTGAAATGAAATACTATCATTCCATGCTGTTCCTTATGGCGTATGCAGGACTTTTCTTGCTTTCGCCTTTTTCGTCAAACGAATCGATATGGCTTATGTATTTCCCATTGAGCTATCTTGTTTCGAACATTATTGTAAATGCCCGCCGGATGTTCGTGCAACGCATTGTGTTTTATGGACTGGTAATCTCTATAGTTGTATCACAGATACTGCAGGTTATGTATTTTGACAAGATTTTTTAGGATATGAATACACAAGAATATTATCTGGATTATTTCAAGACAAGTCTTTCTCATTTTTTGGATGAGTTAAAAAGTGAACCGAAGTATCTATACGAGCCTGTGAAATATGCCTTGTCGGCTGGTGGAAAGCGGATTCGCCCGGTTTTGTGCCTAATGTCGGCTGAGATGTTTGGGGCAAAGGCCGAAATGGCTGTTGATGCTGCGCTCGGTTTGGAGGTTTTCCATAATTTTACCTTGCTTCACGATGATATAATGGACAAGTCGGACATGAGGCGTGGGCGTCCAACCGTGCATAAGAAGTGGACAGAGAACATTGCTATCCTTTCGGGCGATTTGATGTCGCTTGTGGCTTGTCGTTGTGCATCGAAGACAGCGACAAACAGCAAGGCGGTTCTTGATGTATTCCTGCAGACGGCAATTGAGATTTGCGAAGGTCAGCAGTACGACATGGATTTTGAAACCGATGATAATGTCACCGTTGACGACTACATGAAGATGATAAACCTGAAAACCGCCGTACTGCTAGCAGGAAGCCTGAAGATTGGTGCGCTCATTGCCAATGCATCGCAGGCAGATTGCGAGAATATATACGAGTATGGTCGTTATGCGGGACTTGCATTCCAGTTGCAGGACGATTTGCTTGACACATACGGCGATGCTAAGGTTTTTGGTAAGCCTATCGGTGGCGACATTGCCGAAAATAAGAAGACATTTTTGCTAATAAACGCTATGAATTTGGCAACAGGCAATGCTAAATCGGAACTATCAGCATGGCTCTCCAAAGAAAATTTTGACAGAACCGAAAAGTACAATGCGGTAAAAGCAATATATGACAGTTTGAAAATCAAAGATTTGACAGTCGCGAAGATTGATGAGTGCTATGCTATTGCCGATAGTTATCTGCAAAAAGTTAGTTTGCCAGAATCGCAGAAAAATGTACTTCGCTCATATATGGATTCGATGAGGTCGAGGAATTATTAAGGCATTATTTCCCGTATTCGACATTTTCTTCTGCAGCAATTCTGATTTCCGATTCTTGTGGAATGTCGTATGTAATAGGTGTTGGAGACAATTTTCTGTGCAGGCGTTCTGCAATCTTGTCGGCTACGGACTCTTCAACATGAGCATGGTTTAGTTCGCATTCCCATACAACAATGACTTCCCAGCCTAATTCTCCTAATTTCCAGTAATTTTCCAAGTCGCGTTGTCGGTTGCGTTTGATTTTGCTTTGCCAGAATTCGGTGTTTGTTTTTGGCATAGTGGCTATTTTGCAGTCGGGGTGGTGGTGCCAGAAGCAACCGTTCACGAATATAACAGTCCCATATTTCCGCAGTACGATGTCGGGCGTTCCAGGAAGTCGCTTGTCGTTTGTGCGATAGCGGAATCCTCTTGCGAATAGGGCCTTGCGAAGCTTAACTTCGGGCTTCGTGTTTTTAGAGCGGATTTTCGACATTATGTCGGAGCGTTTCTCGGTGCTGAAGATGTCGGTCATGGGGAGGTTTCTATGGTTCAAAGTTTAAGGTTTAAAGTTCCTCGTTTCTGGGTTTCTGGGCTACGCCCGTTTCTATGTTTCTCGTTTTTATGGCTTTCGCCGTTTCTAGGGTTGGGCTAACAGTCTAGCAGTCTTACTGTCCTACAGACTTGCCGACAGAAATACTGGTCTTCCGTTGGACTGGTCTTCTTTTCGCCCATTATTCATTATAAATTGTCCATTGTTAATTATCAATTGTTCATTATCCATTATTCATTTTATAGGTTTCTCCTTTCACCCATTCAGCCCATTCGGTTGGAGTTTTGGATTTGTCGAAGGTGGTGTAGGGGATAGGCTTGCCAATTGTAAGAGAGATTGTTTGTCCGCGTTGTTTGAACATTTCGTCCACGAGGAAAAGCATTTCGATGTTGAACTTTATTTTCAAGCGTTTGCGCCAGTTGGCAAGGCGGTAGAAAAAGTTCGAGTTTCGTCCGCCGATGTAAATTGGTATAATGTCACGCTGGTATTCAACCGCTTTGTTTATGAAGTTTTTCTGCCACTGCAGGTCAACGATTTTGCCTTTGATTTTTCGTGAGCATAGTCCAGCTGGAAAATACAGAACTTGTTTGTCGGATGCGTAAAGTGCGTTCAGTTGTTCTGCGTTATTGCGCGACTGCTTTCCCACTTTGTTGATAGGGATGAACAAAGGTCTGAGCGGTTCCATTGCCATGAGCAGATCGTTTACAACGAACATGAAGTCTTTGAATTTCTCCTCGATTGTCTGCATCATGACAAGGCTCTCGAGCCCGCCAAGTGGATGGTTGGCAACGAAGATAAAGCGTCCATCCGAGGGAATGTTTTCCAATCCAATGACTTTGCGTTTCAGTTTGAGGCATTCTACGCCAATGTTCACAAAGTCGATGCCCGTTGCTCCGTTTGCTATGGTAAGTATTTCGTTTACATCGTTTTCATGGACGATCCGCCTAAGAATATTTACGACGAAGCGAGGTAATTTCTTTGCCAATTTTGGACTTTTTGTCCTGATGATTTCGGCAACATCAACTCTCATCGGTTTGTTTTCGGACATATGTGCATTTGTTTGTCGGCAAAGATAATTCAATTTGTGATTACTGCGAAAGAGAAAACCGTTTTCACTACTGCATAGCTTCCGTATAATATGTTTCGCATTGTTCAGTGCTTACGCCTATCTGCGTTATTATGTCGTTTACAAGGTCGCAGACGAAGAGCGAATGCGTGTCGAAAATGAACATGTTGGCGTATTTTGTAGTGTTGCCTTTCTGAATGTCTATCGTGTAGTCCATTGTCTGTGTGGCATATTCGAGCGAAAGTTCGTCCTTCGAAAACACAAACAGTCCGAATTCATCGAAACAACCATAGAAACCGTTGGCAACCTTGCTGACCTTGCTTTCGATTATTCGTTTCAGTGGAATTGCCAGCGACCAGAATTCCTTTTCAATATGACCCATTATTCGGCGGTGGATACCGTAGCTGTAACCGAATTTCCTGATACGCTCAATGTCGCTCTCGGAAATGTCATCGTTGCCCGACATGTCGGCTATGAGCGAAATTGCATCATCGCGGCCAGTTACCATTGCTCGGGTCACCTCAATGCCAATTCCTGCATCGCAATCCTGCAGGTCGGGGCGGTCGCGGTTGACAAGGTTCGCATACTTGTCGCCAAGCAAATCGACTAGCACAGTTTTGGCGTAACGCTCGAAGAATGTTGTGTCGAACTTCGGCAGCTGCGATATTATTCTAGTTTCGTTCATAGACGCAAAAGTAGGAAATATTTACAATTCTAGAATTACGATTTACGATTGATGGGAAACTTAAAAATTCCTTAATTTTATTGTTGCAAAAAAGTATTTAATAACATATTTTTGCAATCGTTATTATTGTATTTGTAAAATGTCCGAATCGGCAGAAATATCGCACAAGGGGACAGTGAAGTCAATCGCTGGTAGCACCGCCACCGTCGAGATTATGGTGTCGTCGGCTTGCGCCACCTGCAAGGCTACATCGTTCTGCGGATCAAGCGAATCGGGCAGCAGGGTCGTCGAGGCCCAGCTTATGCAAGGACAGGAAATTTCCGTAGGTGACGAGGTAAATGTAAAGATGACGCAGACGATGGGCACCAAGGCAGTGCTTATCGGCTATGCGCTTCCGTTTGTGGTGGTAATGATTGGACTTTTCGTGCTGATTGGCGTCGGTGTGAACGAGGGTATCGCCGCCTTGGTGTCGCTTGTGTTGCTCACGGCATACTATGTTGTGCTGTATCTGCTGAGAGACAGGATAAAGAAGGTTTTTAACTTTAGGATTGAAAAATTGTAGGCTTTATATACGATAAAAATAATAAAACAACAAATCTACTTTTTTCGGCAGTGAAAATCAACTTTTAATCCCTTGTTTTTTACATTATTGGCAAAAATACATTTTGTTAAATTTGGTTTGTTTATAATTTCTAATTGTAACTATATAATAATTATCTATTAATGTATTCAAAAAGTCAATTATCAGTAAAATTTTGAAAAATTCAATGCATTGTATTGAGAATTAATATGTTGTAATTTTTTTGCAAAAAAAATGCACTAACACACACTTTGTATTCAAAAATTGTTTATCTTTGCAATGTTGTCATATTAAGATTAACACATAGTGAATAATATGTCGGAGAGATATTTCACGCTTTGACGAGAAAATAATGGTGAGAAAAGTGTTATCGCTTACTATGAGGAACACCAAACTTTATTTTTAACCTCAAAATTTTTAGCGTATGAGAAAATTTTTACTTTTGGCAATGTGCGCTTTGGTAAGCGGACTTGCATTTGGACAGATTGTCCATAACGAAATCACATCATCTAATGTTAACATTGTTTCTTTGACAACTGTATCCGATTTTGATAACAATTATGATTCATATGTTGTTGGAACCACATCTGACAAGAGAGTCTTTATTGGACAATTGGATAATTATACTCCTATTAATTTGTACAGTACATCATTTAAAATGTTTCAAATGCCAAACTCAAATTCTGGTTATTTTTTTAATGGTGCATTTGTTGATATGGATGGCAATATCGTAGCTTATGGGTATTGTTCTACTTATAAAGGAATCATTGTGAAATATATTATGAATGGCACAACGGCAACATCAATCGAATATTCTATAAGTAGCGTTAATTATACTGCTGTTGATGATGGTTGTTATGGAGAATTGAGCAATGGAGGTAAAGTGTATGGTTTTACTGTCGGAAAACACTTTATGAGGATTCCATATACTATAAATGGGGCAAATGGACAGAATCAAAATATTGTTAAGAAATTTACCAATGCATGGAATGCCATGTCAATATCATGGGATCCTTTTAATGCTAAATTTATAGTTAGTGGAACAGAAGGAACAAATTGTTTTATAGGTGCGTTCCCCAATTCAAACCCCATAGGCAATGTTAATTTTAATATATATTCTATGCCAGCAAATATTGTATCGTCCGAAAAATCAGGAGGACATACTTTAGCCGGGAATTCTCAATATCAAGATAATGTTGCATTTTTAGTTCAGGATTTCCGTGATTCCAATACCGGTACAGACGGAATATGGGTTTTAAAAGTTGACTATATCAGCAATAATGTAGTAGGCAATATGGGATATAGGTTTGATACAGCTAAGGTCGCGATATTTGATGTTGCCCATAACTATGAACATCTATTTGTATTAGGCACCCATGTTGGGAATTATCAAAATGGCACAGGTACTTTTTGCAAACGATATCTTACACAAATAAATTTATTTGACTCAACAGATGTCCTTACTTATCATTTGAATACAATACCATACGATGTAGATCCATATAAAACTAGCACAACCGCTTATTTGAGTACAATAATATTTAATCCAAGTACATACTTTGTTCAAGCATCAGGAACATACAATAATAACGGATATATAACAGAGGCATATATGCTTGAATATGAAACATGCGATAGTTTGATTAATAATTATTTGTTTCCAATAAATTATACAGCAAGCAGAAGTTGTATATATACTGGAGTGTCAATATCTTCGATATGGGGATCAAATACTATTACTAAAGAAACTGTAACCTCACCCACAACAGAGACATTTGCAATGGATGGTGAATGTTATTCTGGATTAGACAGAGATTTTGAAAGTTCAATTGAAAACACAAAGGCAAGATTGGTGAATAATGTTCAATTGATAGAAAAGAATAAACAAATATTCCCAGAAGCGGAAATAGAAGTGCAAGACCATAATACATTTGTTTGTTCAAAATTCAATGGCACATGTAAATATGTAGTATATGACATTCAAGGTAAAGTTGTATGCAATGGAAACACACAGAATGGCAATACCAACTACCTTAATGGACTTATTCCTGGTCTATACTTAATAAAAGTGACAGATTCTAATAATGGAATTGTTACCAAGAAAATAGTAGTTTATTAACAGAATTATGAAGCTGTCCAAAAAGCAAAATTAGCCCTCTGAGATTTCAATGTTTGTGGATTCCATCAAATAGGTATCAGAAGAACTTTTTGGACAGCCTCTATTTTCAGCTAAATTATTGAGGTTTTATGGGAAAAACATTCTCTTTATTGTTGTTTTTACTTATTGTACCTATACAATTTATGTTCGCCCAATTCGGTGGCGGTTCTGGCATAGAATCTGACCCTTACCGTATATACAACATTGAGCAGTGGACGGAATTTGCAGAAGAGTATAATAATCCACAATCTGTTTATGGCGACTTTTCTGGAATACACTTGAGATTGATGGGAAATATTAATGACACAATAAACATTCGTATGGTTGGATATATTCCATCCAGTAATTCTTATAAAGAATTCAACGGACACTTTCATGGTGGCGGTCATACTATTGTTTTGTCTATGCCTCAATATGGAGAATCTTTCCAATGGTATTGGATGAAAAGTGTAGGTGAGGTTGGATCTATTGACTCAATCGACTTTCGAGGAAAAATTTCATCAAAATGCATGAGTGTAATAGTCGAAACTAATTATGGTCATATATCGTATTGCACAATGGATTTCGATTGCAGTGGTTATCTTCCCGAAGATTTATATTCAGGAATGTGTCAATATAATTTAGGGGTAATTGAATATGTGAGCAATTACACTCAAATACCGATGGGTAGTGCTTTTATTGGCATTTGTGATGAAAATCAAGAAGGAGCTATAATTTCACATTGCATAAATTATGCTGAAATGAATCCAAAGGAAGAAACTGCTATTGTCGCTGGCATTTCTCATATAAATTATGGCGGAATTATTGAATATTGTATGAATGTTGGCGATATTAATAATGTGAGATGGGAAACTGCAGGCATTCTTGTTCAGAATTTTTCCGTGCAACATGAAGTTTATGATTATGAAAACCATGAGATGGTGGTGGACACAATAATGAGAGGTGTAATACGTAATTGTATAAACCTTGGAAATATGCAATGTGTAGAAATCAATAATGTTATGAAAGGCGCATTTGTTGCTGAAAATACAGAGGGGTTGATACAGAATTGTTTTAACGCTGGAAATACAAAAGGTTATATAACAGATGATTATTTCCTAGAAAATGATACTGTACATATTGGAGTATTTGGATATGCAGATAATTCAGCATTGAATATTAACTATACAATAGAAAATTGTCTTAATGTGGGCAATACTTCAGGCGTTTTTATTAATGTTATAATTAATAACAATGAGGAAAATAGATTGTCCAACAACTATTTTGACAAGCAAATGTGCGGTGGGTTGGGAAGCGATACGGCTAGTGCAATCGAAAGTCGTCTTACCATGCAACTTACAGGCGACACTCCCGAACTTCGCGCTATGCTTGGCGATGGATGGAGTTATGCACAAGGTCGCTATCCTGTTCCACTCGGATTTGAGAATGACAGTATTGCGCTTCGTGCAGCCACGCCAATATTCCTACACGCCGAAAGCGATGATAATTATGAGCATATCGACAGCGTGGCAAGTCATTTTACGGTAAGCACAGCGAATGGTACTTCGTGGACAACCGTGAGCCATAATATTGAGATTTCGGGCGAGAATGCAACATTGCGTTATGTGGGCTCAGAAACATTAAAAACAAGATATGAAAACTTGTACGAGAAACGCATTAAACTAAACATTGTTAGCGTGCCTGTCGTCGCAGAATCATATGACTTTCAGGATATAGACATCTTTCCGAATCCAACTAACAATATTCTCAATATCACATCATCCGAACCAATCTCCGAAATTGAGATTGTAAATGTGATGGGACAGGTTGTAAAGAGAATGGAAGCGAATGCGAATAATGTGGTTTGTGATGTGGAAGATTTGAAGGCTGGGGTGTATATGGTAAGAATATACTCAGAACAACCCATTGCTTCTGTTAGGTATAATATGCGAAAATTTGTAAAACAATAAGAATTTCAATATATTTATTGTGACCATTTTAGGATTTTTTGTATGTGATAATGTATTAATTAACTATAAAATTTATTAAATTATGGAAATAAAATCGGTTTTTGAATTTGCATGGCTGTCTACGCAGCAAGTAGTGGTTACTGATGATAAAAAAGGTGAAAAAATAATAGGATTCGGTAGTGGATTCTTTTTCCATTACAGAGATCATCTGTTCTTTGTTACGGCTGACCATGTGTCTCATCCCAAAGACTTTGATGAAGGGATTAGAATTGGAAAAGACAACTTTGTTTGGGTATTCAATAACAAAAATAGTAGCACAGAATTGTCCACAATACTAACGCCTATTGGAGGATTGTATTCATTTGATCAGTTTGATGTTAATGATGAATTATCTTTTGAGATTCCAGATATAAAGGATATTACATTTGCAATGCTTCCGAACAATTTTCAATTTCCTTTTCTGTCACATGAACTATGCATTAATGAACAGGTAGTTGTGCCTGCTGGAATGGAAAAGTTGATAATTAAATCTGAATGTGCAACAGAACTTGCCACATCCGATTATTGCTTGGTCGAAGGTTGCGTTATGTGGGATATAATAGATGGGGTTAGACTTTCTTGGGGTAATGCTATTCACACGGATTTAACATTGGTAAAAATCGATAGTGAAGGGGATTATATTCTTAAATATCCAGGACAAATTGATGAAAAAAAATGGAAGGGGTTAAGTGGAAGTCCTGTATTTTCTGACAAATGCAGATTAGTTGGTATGATAATTAGGGTGTCCCCGAACGATAGTACTGTGCGTGTAGTACCAATGAAAAAGATAACCAATTTGATGGACTATGCCATTAAGTATGAACAATCGTTAAAACATTAAAATGAAGAGAGTGTCTAAAAAGTAAAAAAGTCTTTGATATTCCAATATTCGCGACTTCATTTTATAGCGAGCAAGTAAATGTCAAAAACAAACTTTTTAGACACAATTCTTTTTTAGATAAGTGCTACATCTATTTCCCGAATAATTTTGCGTGACTGCCTATTCTGGTAAGGCTTATTGCATTGTCGTCCAATATTTTAAACCAAATAATAAGCATGTCGGGTTCTATATGTGCTTCAAAATGCCCCGAATAGTTGCCAATCAGTTTATGTGTTCTGTATGGAACGAAAGGCAATGTTCCCTTTTCGCTCAAAATGTTGAACACCTTTTCAATTTCGCCGTGCTTGCTTTGTGGTATAGATTTAAAATCCTTTTTAAACTGAGTTGTAGGCTCCAATCTGAACATAATCAAGATTTTAAATAGTCCATTAAATCCTTTACTGTTTCCGCGCCCTTATATGTCCTGCCCATTTCGGCGTCTTTCATTGCCTTTAATGTGGTTTTGTTGGGGACATTTTCCGAAACTGGCAGGTTGTCTTCGTCCAGAAACTTCACGAAACTCAACGATTTCAAATAGGCAATTAGCAGTTGTGCTTCAACTGTTTTGTCTTCAATTTCAAAAAAACTTGAAGATTTTGCCTTTTTGTTTTTCTTTACAGCCGACACTTCCATAGTTGTTTCATTCTTTTTTGCAAAGATAATAAATTTTCAAATTACCGTGAAATTATGTTCACAATAAATTGTTTCAGCGTATCATATTTTTTTCTAATTTTGCAACCTAAATAGAAGTTGCTCTATAAAGATTATGATGAATAGAAACGGCATAATGCAAATGGGAGAAATAAAGTCGTGTTATTCTTTTGATTCCGCCCCTTCGATACTTCGACAGGCTCAGTATGCCACAGAGAGCGAAATTCATAGTATAGAAAATGAAAATAATGTAAAGACGCAAAATTTTGCGTCTCAACCTAAAAACTAGAAACAAAGAAACTTAGAAACAATTAGAAACCCAGAAACTTTAAAACATAGGAAATCAGAAACAAAAATTAATAATTTAAATCAGTGAATTTATGGAGATTGTAATTTGGACTGTGATACCTTTGTGTGCGCTAGGAATAGTGTTAGCAATAATACTGTTCTTTGTCGCCAAGAAATTCAAGGTAGAAGAGGACCCGCGCATCGACGAAGTGGAAGCGTGCCTGCCGGGTGCAAATTGCGGTGGATGCGGATTCCCCGGTTGTAGGGGTTTGTCGGAAGCCGTTGTTAAGAGCGGTAATCTCGATGGCAAGTACTGCCCTGCAGGCGGTAATGCTGCCATGAGCAAGGTTGCTGCCGTTATGGGACTTGTAGCCGAGGAAAAGGAACCTATGGTTGCAGTCGTTAGATGCTGCGGTTCACACGATAAGCGTCCGCAGACTTCGACCTACGACGGAGCCAAGACCTGTGCTATTGCTCACGCTACATCGAGCGGCGACACCGCTTGCCAGTACGGTTGCCTCGGCTATGGCGACTGCGTTGCAGGATGCCATTTCGGCGCAATATCTATTAACCAGGAAACGGGACTTCCCGAAATCGACTACGACAAGTGTGGCGGTTGCGGCGGTTGCGCCAAGATGTGTCCGCGCGGCGTTATCGAGGTAAGACCTCGTGGCAAGAACGACCGTCGTGTTTATGTAGGCTGCATCAACAAGGACAAGGGTGCCGAGGCTATGAAGGCTTGCAAGGCCGCTTGTATCGGTTGCGGCAAGTGCGCAAAGGTTTGCCCGTTCGAGGCTATCACCGTCGAGAACAATGTTGCATATATCGACTTCACAAAGTGCAAGTCGTGCCGCAAGTGCGTTGCAGAATGCCCGACAGGCGCAATCAACGCTGTAAACTTCCCGCCTAAGCCGGCAACTCCGCCAGCACCAAAGCCCGAAGCTCAGCCAGCTCCAGCACCAGCCGAAGCTACAGTGGTAGAAAACAATGTAAATAACAACTAAACTCAGGAGGACTCATCGTGTTAAGAACTTTTCCAAAAGGTGGTGTTCATCCACAAGAAAATAAGATTTCAAAAGGAAATCCCATCGAAAGAATAGAACTGCCCAAGCAGGTCATGATTCCTATCGCACAGCACATAGGTGCTCCTGCCGAACCGGTTGTTGCCAAGGGCGACACCGTAAAGGTCGGACAGCTCATCGCTAAGAGCACCGGATTCGTATCGGCAAACATTCACTCGTCGGTATCGGGTACTGTTGCTAAGATTGAGAAGACAATCGACACTTCGGGCTACAAGAATACCTGTATCTTCATCAATGTCGAGGGCGACGAATGGCTCGAAACCATCGACCGTACTCCCGACCTGAAGACCGAAATCACAATGTCGGCCGAAGAAATCCGCGCCAAGATTGCAGAATGCGGTATTGTTGGTACTGGCGGTGCAACTTTCCCGGCTCATGTTAAGTTGTCGGTTCCACAGGGCAAGAAGTGCGAGCACCTTATTATAAATGGTGTTGAATGCGAACCTTACCTTACTGCCGACCACCGTCTTATGCTCGAGCATACAGAGGAAATAATGGTTGGCTGCAAGATTATACAGAAGGCTACCGGTGCCGAAAAAATCATCATCGGTATCGAGAACAACAAGCCCGATGCAATAGCCAAGATGACCGAAGCAGCTAAGAAATACGGAATCACAGTTATGCCTTTGAAGGTTAAATATCCGCAAGGTGGTGAAAAACAGCTTATCAAGGCTACCGTAAACCGCGAAATTCCTGCTCCTCCAGCATTGCCTATTGATGTTGGTTGCGTAGTTCAGAATGTTGGTTCTACCTTCGCAATCTACGAAGCAGTACAGAAGAACAAACCTTTGTTCGAGCGCGTTGTAACTGTAACTGGTAAGTCGGTTAAGTCGCCGAAGAACATACTTGCAAGGGTTGGTACTCCATTGAGCCACCTCATTGCAGCAGTTGGCGGTTTGCCCGAAGACACCGGCAAGGTAGTAAACGGCGGACCTATGATGGGTAAGGCTGTGAAGTCGTTGGAAGTACCTGTAACAAAGGGTACATCAGGCGTGCTGATGTTCAAGCAGAGCGAAAGCGTCCGTATGGAAGAAAATGCTTGCATCCGCTGCGGAAAGTGCGTAAGCGCTTGCTGTATGGGTCTTGAACCTTACTTGCTCAAGAACCTCGCCAAGATTCGCGACTTCGACGCTTTGAAGGAAGAAAGAGTGCTCGACTGCATCGAATGCGGTTCGTGCAGCTTCACCTGCCCTGCAGGAATTCCTATTACCGACTACATCCGCTACGGTAAAGCGACAGTAACAAAAATTTTAAGGTCTAAAAAATAGTAACAGCTATGGCAGAAAATAGATTAGCAATCGCAATGTCACCGCACGTTCACAGCAACGAGTCGGTGAAAAAGATAATGTACAGCGTGGTAATTGCGCTGTTACCGGCCTTCTGCGTATCGGTTTACTTCTTCGGACTCAACGCTATCAGGGTTACTTTAATCTCGATAGTTGCTTGTATGGCTGTTGAATGGCTGATTCAGAAGTTCTTATTGAAGGGAAAGACCACTATTTTCGACGGTTCGGCAATAGTTACAGGTATGCTCCTTGCATTCAATGTTCCTGCAAACCTCGACTGGTGGATTATTGTTATAGGTGCAATCGTAGCAATAGGAATTGCAAAGATGACTTTCGGCGGATTGGGCAATAACCCGTTCAACCCTGCAATCGTAGGTCGTGTATTCCTGCTCATTTCGTTCCCGTCGCAGATGACCACCTGGCCAACTCCGCAGCCGATTTGGGACATCAAGGCTCTCGATGCAGTAACAGGACCAACTCCACTGGGACTTCTCAACGAAGGTCAGATGGTTGATTACAACTATATGGATATGTTTATCGGCAACATGGGCGGTTCGCTCGGCGAAATGTCGGCAATAGCACTGCTCATCGGCGGTATCTTCCTGCTTATCCGTAAGGTTATAACCTGGCATATTCCAGTAGCAGTTCTCGGAACTATGGCTGCATTCTCGGCAATCCTCTGGGGCGTTGACCCGACCAAGTATGCCGACCCGCTGTTCCATATACTCGCAGGTGGTGCCCTGCTCGGTGCTATCTACATGGCAACCGATATGGTAACTTCGCCAATGACTGGCAAGGGAATGTTGGTTTACGGTGTTGGTATTGGTATCATCACCATCTTAATCAGAACCTGGGGTTCGTATCCGGAAGGTATGTCGTTCGCAATCCTTATTATGAACGCACTTGTTCCGCTGATTAACAACTGGTGCAAGCCGAAGCGTTTCGGTGAGGTTGTAAAACCGCCAAAGGAAGAGGTAAAGAAATAATTGTGGAACCTAAAAAAGAATTATCATGGCAAAGAAACAAAGTTCTTTAATAAATATGGTGCTCACGTTGTTCGTGATTACAACAGTAGCAGCCGTGGCTCTCGGTTTCGTATATTACTTTACCCAGGAGCCTATTTCACAGGTGAAAGAAAAGAGATTGAAGGAAGCCCTCACAAAGGTTCTCCCCGAATTCGACCATCAGGAAGCTGAAGAGATTGACGGAACTCCAGTTTACAAGGCATTCGACGCTAACAACCAGCTTGTTGGTACTGCTATCGAAGCTGTTACCGACAAAGGTTTCGGTGGTGATGTAAAGGTGCTTGCAGGCTTCGATACTGAAGGCAAGATTTTCGGATATTCGGTTCTCGAACATAAGGAAACCGCTGGACTTGGCTCTAAGATGGGCGAATGGTTCCAGGAAGGCGGAAAGGGAAATGTTATCGGCAAGGATCTTTCTACCGAAGCAAAGGTTAGAAAGGACGGTGGCGATGTTGACGCTATCACAGCAGCAACAATTTCGTCGCGTGCTTTCTGCGATGTTCTCAACAGAGCTTACGCAACTTACACGGCATCGGGTAATACATGCGCACAGCAGACTGAAGCTGAACCTCAGGAAGAAGTAAAGGAAGAAGTTGCTGAAAAAGTTGAACCTACAAATGAAGGAGGAAACGACAATGAATAACTGGAAGAATTTCACTAAGGGTTTCATAAAGGAGAACCCCGTATTGGTAATGCTGCTCGGTTGCTGTCCTACTTTGGGTACTACCACATCGGCAATCAACGGCTTGAGCATGGGACTTGCCACCACATTCGTCCTCGTATGCTCCAACATAGTAATATCGCTAATCAAGAACCTTATTCCCGACAAGGTGCGTATTCCTTCGTACATCGTAGTAATCGCATCGTTTGTAACTGTAATCGACTTGCTCATGCAGGCATATTTGCCGGGCATTTACGAGACATTGGGATTGTTCATTCCTCTTATCGTTGTTAACTGCATAGTTCTCGGTCGTGCCGAAGCTTTTGCATCGAAGAACGGTGTTTGGGCATCCTGCGTCGATGGTTTGGGAATGGGCTTGGGCTACGCTCTGGCACTTATGATTCTCGGTGCTGTCCGCGAAGTTCTCGGTAGCTTGTCAATCTTCGGCTGGCAGTTCATTCAGGCAGACGGAATCTTGGTATTCGTACTTGCTCCGGGTGCATTCTTCGGATTGGCATATTTTATAGCAGTAGTAAGAAGGTTTAACAAATAAAATTTACGACTATGGCATACATACTCATTATAATATCGGCAATGCTCGTTAATAATATCGTGCTTGCCCAGTTTCTCGGAATTTGCCCGTTTCTCGGCGTTTCGAGCAAAGTTAAGACTGCAGTCGGAATGGGAAGCGCAGTCCTGTTCGTAATGACTCTTGCAACCATTGTGACATGGCTCGTGCAGACCTACATCCTCAATCCGTTGGGAATTCAGTTTATGCAGACAGTTGCATTCATCCTCATCATTGCTGCCCTCGTACAGATGGTCGAGATTATCCTCAAGAAGATAAGCCCGTCGCTGTATCAGGCACTCGGTATTTTCCTTCCGCTTATCACCACCAACTGTGCAATACTTGGTGTTGCAATATTGGTTGGCAACGGAACATACAACTCGATGGGACTCGATGCAACATCGCTTTTGCCAGCTATAGTGTTTGCAATAGGTACCGCATTAGGTTTCATGCTTGCATTGGTAATCTTCGCAGGTATCCGCGAACATTTGGCAAAGCTTCCGATTCCAGAAGGCATGAAGGGTGTTCCTGCAGCTCTCGTAGTTGCTGGTATACTTGCACTTGCATTTATGGGATTCTCAGGATTGGTTTAAGAGATCCAGATTTTCAGATAGGGGACTGCATGGCAATTATTGCTGTGCGGTCTTTTTTTTGTAGGGCAATAAAAGATGAGATTCCTCGTTTCATAATTACAAACGTAAACTATAAAAACATGAAAAACATATTATTGCTTTGCTCGTTAATCTCAGTTGCCCTCAATCTGTCCTCCCAAATTACAGTTTACAAATACGGCAATGCGGACAAAATGTTTATGACATATATTGTAAATGACAATAAGGTTATTTGCTACGACACACTACTTTTGATGGATTCAATGCGACTATCTAACGATACTAATATTCCACTTCGGAAACATTACATGGTGACTTGCTACGACAATAAGAGCAAAATGCAGTGTAACTGGGTAAAGTATAAGGACAGCGGGGATTTGTCAAGATTTGGCAGTTGGCATAACATAAAGAACAATAGCAAAACAGATTTCTTTATTGTGTCCGAACAAGCTATTGTAAAGCCAATGTACAAGAAACAGAAAGGCATCCATAGGGTTGGCGAATACGACTGCAAGATAATGGAGGAAACATTCGGTGAAGAAAAGTACACGATATATTATGTTGACAATCCCGACTTGAACGGCATGCTTCTATATAGGTATTACGATTTCAAAGGATTGGTAATACAGATTACTAAGGGTGACAAAATTGTTGAACAATTGCTGACCGTTGAACCGCTAAATGAAAGTAATACAATCTTTAGCCAGAAGGAGGTAGAGGATATTTTTAGCAATTGGAAGAAATAAAATAGAACTGCTACGCAGTTTCTAAGTTTTATGGCTAAAGCCGTTTCATTGTTTTAATTTTTGCGACCTAAGTTGTTTTCTGTTTAAAGTTGGTCAAAATCGTCAACCTTTAGTTTGCGTATGCAATCTAAAATCTAAAATTAGATTATCTTTGCACCATGAATTTTAGGATTTTACATAAAGACGACAAGACCAATGCCCGTCGTGGTGTCATAACAACCGACCACGGCGAAATACAGACGCCAATATTTATGCCGGTAGGCACATGCGGTACTGTAAAGGGCGTTCACACATACGAGATTAAGAACGAAATAAACGCGCAAATTATACTTGGTAACACCTACCATTTGTATTTGCGTCCTGGTATCGAAATCATCAACAAGGCTGGCGGTTTGCACAAGTTCAACGGATGGGACAGACCAATCCTTACCGACAGCGGAGGATTTCAGGTGTTCTCAATGGCAGATTGCCGAAAACTTACTGCAGATGGTGCAATTTTCAGAAGCCATATCGATGGTTCGAAGCATATTTTTACGCCCGAGCGAGTGGTTGATATTCAGCGCAATATCGGAGCCGACATAATGATGGCTTTCGATGAATGTACTCCGTATCCATGTGAGTACAAGTATGCTGCCAAGTCGCTGAAACTTACCAATTCATGGTTGTCGCGAGGATGGAAGCATTTCAACGAGACGGAAGGCTTGTATGGTTACAAGCAGGCATTCTTCCCCATTGTGCAAGGTTCAACATACGAGGATTTACGCATCGAATCGGCAAAGTATGTCGCTGACATTGGTGCCGAAGGCAATGCAATTGGCGGATTGTCGGTTGGTGAGCCAACCCAGCAGATGTACGATATGATAGAAATCGTAAACGAGCATTTGCCCCAGGATAAGCCACGCTATCTTATGGGCGTTGGAACTCCTGCAAACATACTCGAGGGAATTGCTCGCGGAATCGACATGTTCGACTGCGTAATGCCGACCCGTAATGCCCGAAACGGAATGCTGTTCACTATGGAAGGCACGATGAATATGCGCAACGAAAAGTGGAAGGATGACTTTTCTCCACTTGACGAAAACGGAACGACAATTGTCGATTCGTTCTACTCGAAGGCTTATTTGCGTCATCTTGTAATTGCAGGCGAAATGCTTGCGGCGCAAATTGCAAGTATTCACAATCTTGGCTTCTATTTGCACCTAGTCGATCTTGCTCGCGAGCATATTGCAGATGGAACATTTGCCGACTGGAAGAAAATGATGGTAGAAAAATTGGGAAGGAGACTGTAGTTGAGAAAACTGGACTGGTATATTCTTCGTAAGTTTCTTGGTACATTCACACTGGCCATTTCGTTGATTGTGTGCGTGGCGGTGGTTTTCGATGTGTCGGAAAAGATAGATAATTTTATTGATAAAGGTGCCAGTATACCCGATATTATCATCAAGTATTACTTAAATTTTATTCCAAACTTCGCTAATTTGTTTTGTTCTCTTTTTGTATTCATCTCGGTGATATTTTTCACATCAAAGATGGCAAGCAAATCGGAGTTTGTTGCAGTTTTTGCCAGCGGAGTAAGCAAGGTTCGTCTGCTATATCCTTATTTTATCGGATGTGTGCTGATTACAGCATTTTCGTTCATACTTGGAAATTTCGTTATCCCAGACTGTAACAAGGAGAGGCTGGCATTCGAGGAGATGTATGTGTCGAAGGGTGGTATGAGGCTAAGCTCCTTTAATTTCCATCGGCAATTGGAGCCTGGAGTGTATTTTTATGTTGAAAGTTTCAATCGTGAACATGGTGTTGGCTTGAGGCTGTCTTTGGAAAAGTTTGATGGAGTGAACTTGAAGTCTAAACTGACTGCCGACATGATGCAATGGAATGAAGCAAAGCAAACATGGAGAGTTAAGGATTATTGCCTTAGGACATTTGATAATGGAAACGAAAGCATTGAGGTGGGCATGGAGAAGGATACTGCGATACGCATAACTCCAGATGATTTCTTTAAGAAGACTACAACTGTTGAGGCATTGAATATGAAGGAATTGAGAGCATATATTGCCGAGCAGAAGCTATCGGGTACATCTGCCGTAATTTCAAGCGAGATTGAGTTGTATAGTCGTATGGCAACGCCTTTTTCGACATTTGTTCTGACTCTTATTGGATTCGCCTTGTCGGTACGAAAGCGTCGTGGAGGTATGGGCGTTAATATTGGTATCGGAATGCTATTAAGCTTCTCATACATATTGTTTGAACGATTTTCGACCACATTTGCACTGGGTGGACTGTTAAGTCCGATGATTGCTGTGTGGGTCCCCAATATAATTTTCGCAATAATAGCAATAGGTGTTTTCCTTATAACCGAAAAAAGATGATAAGGAAGTTTTTGTTGCTATTTTGTCTGCTTGTTTTTTGCCAATGTGTTTTTGCACAAAGGACGCATAGTCTCGAGGTGAAATTTTATGGTGGCAGTACGATTCCACATCGTTTAGGCATGGGTTCGTTGCTGCATACTACTGCTGGTGGCGAGTTGAACTATTACTTTTCTACTCGTTCCGACGATTTCTACGATGTGAAATATCGTTATCCTCAGCATGGCTTCGGACTGAACTACAATTATCTCGGAAGTCCAGATGTTCTTGGTTCGGCGATTGCTGCATATTCTTTTATGGACATCGACATGTACTCAAATGAACATTTTCGGCTTAGTACGCGGATAAATGCAGGGCTTGCCTATCTTACGCGCAGGTACGACCGTATTGAGAATCCAGAAAATATAGCAGTAAGTACGCCAATCTGTTTTTATTTTAGCTTTGGCTTAGATTTCGCGTTCAGGCTTCCTGCAGGGTTCGAGTTGAAGCTTATGCCAATGTTTATGCATTATTCCAACGGGGCAGTGCGAAAACCAAATCTCGGACTTAATCAAGCGATATTGTCATTGGCATTGTCGAAGGATATTGCCCAGCGCGAATATACAAAGGTGCGGCGCAACTATGTCGAGGGACTTTCCCCGCACGAGGCATGGGCGTTTGGTACATGCGTAAGTTCCGATGAGTATTCGGTTGGATACAATGGCAGGGGTGGAGGATTTATTTGCAGTACGGTTGCTGCTGGATATAGCTATCAGTATGGCAAAATTGGCAAGGTTGGTGCTTCATTGGATATGTTTTACAACGAAAACCTGAAGTACTATTTTGACGAGCGAAACAATGTCTTGGTGCAGCAATACGAGAAATTCGGCGATGTGGTTAGGCTGGGATTTTGCGTAGGACACCAGTTGGTGTATAGACGGTTCGAGTTGGTTTCGTATGTCGGTATGTATGTTTACAACAAGGTAAAGAAGAACGACTGGTTTTACACTCGCATCGGTGGGCGGTATTATGTAACAAACTTTATGTTTGTGAACCTAACATTGAAGGCGATGGGCTTCAAGGCTCATTTCATTGAGTGCGGACTTGGCTTCTCGTGTCGCAAGTGGAAGAAAGCTTGATTAGAACATCGAAATCTTGTCGAATAGTTCCAGCAGTTGTGCGTAGATTTTTGAGTTTGCAAGGAAATCCTGATGTTCGGTCAGACTGAAATTTTGGATGACGCGTTCGGCAATGTAGCATACGCCGCCAACGATAAGCGCACCTTTGATGCCACCGAACACAAAGCCAGCCAGTTTGTTCAGCCAGTTTAGGCTTATGGCATCGGCAAACTTGTTCAGCATTTTCGACATCACTATAACAAGTAGTATTACTCCGAGGAAAATTACAGTGAAGCTGATTATTTCAAGGTATTTCGGATCGAACCAGCCTTTTTCTAGTATCCAGTTCGACAGCCATCCCGAAAAGTTTATGGCAATAAAAAGTCCTGCAAGTATGGCAACAATTCCAGCGGCTTCCTTTATAAGTCCGCATATCAGACCTTTTATTGCGAAGAACAATATTACTATTATGATTATAATGTCAGCAGCGCACATATTGCTTATATTTGGAGCAAAGATAAGCATTATTTACGATAATGAACTATGGTGTCGAATTTTTATGTGGGCAGATGGTCTGCGGACAAATAAAAATACAAATATTTTTTCTATATGATAATGAAAAACATTAACTTTGTTGCGTTAATGCCTATTTAGAATGGTGTTTGGCATAAATTAGGAAAATGTAATTAGATTCTGAATCCTTTATATTGCTTAAAAATATCGAGGATTCAGTGACAAATAAAAAATAAATATATGAAAAGAATAGTATTGATTATTGGCGTTATCTTGCTTTCTTGTATTTCTGTCTTGGCAGATGGTGATGGAACCAATTTGTTCCCTGTATGTCTTAATGGTAAATGGGGTTTTGTTGATAAGTCGGGTCAGTTTGTTGTGGAACCTAAGTATGAAAGCGTTGATTTTTATGAATTTGGATTGGCTCGTGTTAGAATAAATGGCAAATATGGATATATAGACCAGACGGGGAAGTTAGTCGTTGACCCTCAATACGATTATGTAAGTCATAATGATGAAAACGGGCATGCCCTAGAAGAAGATGGCTTGTCACTTGTTATTGTGAACAATAAATGGGGTTATATAGACAAGACAAAAAAAATTGTTATTAGCCCACAGTTTGATATGGCAATGAGTTTTGAAAATGGTTTAGCTGCAGTTAGGATAGATAGAAAATGGGGTTATATAGACAGAACAGGGAAAATGATTGTTAGCCCTCAATTGGATTATGCGGATTATTTTGCCAAAAATGGGCTGGCAGCAGTAGAAATAAATAGGAAATGGGGATATATAAACATGACAGGAAAAATTGCTATTAGTCCACAGTTTGATGATGCAAGTAGCTTTGATGAAAACGGATTTGCTCGTGTTAAAATAAATGGTAAGGAGGAGTATATAGACAAGGCTGGAAGATTTGTCGGTGAACCTCAGGGTGAAAAAGAAACATCATACGATGAAATCGGATTAAAAGAAATAGAAGTAAACGGCAAGTGGGGATTTGTTGATAGGTCAGGAAAAATCATAATCAGTCCGCAGTTTGATAATACCAATGGATTTGGTGCAGATGGGTTGGCAGAAGTTATAATAAATGGAAAGATGGGGAGTATAGACAAAACTGGTAAATTTGTTATTAGTCCACAGTTCGATTATATAGGTTATTTTGCAGAAAATGGTTTAGCTGCAATTGAAGTAAATGGAAAGTGGGGATATATAGACAGGAAAGGAAAAATTGTTATTGAACCACAGTTTGATTATGTTAATTTGGATGGATATTTCTATGAAAATGGATTGGCGTGGGTTTCTGTTAATGGCAAATGTGGATACATTGACGAATTAGGGAAATTTGTTATAAATCCCGTATATGATTCTATCATATATTTAGACCATCAATGGTCTGATAATCGGAATTTGCATGTTTTTTATGTGCTTATGGGGGATAAGGTAGGAATATTAGATAAGAATGGCAATTGTATTGCTATACCACAATTTGATAAGGAAACATTTGATATTATAAGATAATATTGTACTTTATCTATATTTATGAAAATAACCATATATTATCCCTGCCTTCGCCATACCTAATACTTCCGTCAGTCTTTCCATGCTTGCCTCCTTTATTCCGCTGATGGTCTTGAATTCCTTAAGCAGGATGGTTTTTGTCTTTGGTCCTATGCCTTTTATATCATCAAGTTCGCTTTTGAGGAAATTGTCGGATCGTTTCTTGCGGTGGAAGGTTATGCCGAAGCGGTGAGCCTCGTCTCGAGCCTGTTGTATTATCTTCAATGATTCGGAGTTCTTGTCCAAGTACAGAGGAATGTCATCGCCGGGGAAGAATATTTCCTCGAGCCGCTTTGCAATGCCAATTATTGTCACTTTGCCAATCAGCCCTAACTTTTCGAGGCTTCGCACAGCAAACGAAAGTTGCACTTTGCCACCATCGACAACAATTAATTGAGGTAGAGGTTCTCCTTCTTCGAGCAGACGATGGTAGCGACGATAGATGATTTCTTCCATTGAGGCGAAGTCGTTGGCTCCAACTACGGTCTTTATGTTGAAATGGCGGTAATCCTTTTTCGATGGCTTGGCATTCTTGAATACCACGCACGAAGCTACTGGATTGGTTCCCTGTATGTTGGAGTTGTCGAAGCACTCAATATGGACAGGCAACACATCCATCTTCAAATCCGATTTCAGGGTTTCGAGTTTGCGTTGGGTGTTCTTTTCGGGATCTTTGCTTTCTACCTGCTTGTGCTTTTCAAGCATGTAGAACTTTGCATTGCGGTTGGCGAGTTCCAGAATTTTGCCCTTGTCGCCTTTCTGCGGGTACTCGAATTTTACATTTTCGATTGGAAAATCAATCTTGAACGGCAGGATGATTGTCTTAACTGTGCTTTTTAGCTCCTCGCGTATGTCGACTATGGCGTATGCAAGTATGTCCTCGTCGGTTTCCTCGATGCGCTTGCGGATTTCCAACGAGTGCGATGCTATTATGGTACCGTTCTGTATTCTCAGGTAGCTTATGTAGCAGGAGTTTATGTCTTTTGCAAATCCGTAAGCCTCTATGTTTGATATGTTGGTGTCGACAACTGTCGATTTGCTGCGGTAATTTTCCAGTATGTCAAGCTTTTGCTTAAACTTGGATGCCTCTTCGAATTCCAGTTTTGCCGCATGGGCTTGCATTTTTTGCTTCAGGAAACCTTGCACGAGTTGGAGGTCGCCACGCAAAATTTTGCGGATGTCGACAAACATGGCGGAGTATGTCTCCTTGTCGATTTTTCCGATGCACGGACCAAGGCAGTTGCCGATGTGATAGTCGAGGCAGATGTCGAATTTGCCGTCCTTGATTCCCTGTTCGGTAATGTTGTGCTTACAGGAACGGATAGGGTAGAGCTGTTGGATAAGCGCAAGCAAGGTCTTTATGGTATATACCGATGAGAACGGACCGAAGTATTCGCCGTTGTCGGTCTTGTGTCGAGTGTATAGGATTCTTGGAAATTCCTCGTTGGTTATGCATACCCAAGGATAGGTCTTGTCGTCCTTGAGCATGATGTTGTATTTGGGCTGAAGCCGTTTTATCAGCACATTCTCGAGCAGCAGGGCTTCGCTTTCGCTGTCAACTACGGTGTATTCAATGTCGCATATTTGGCTGACAAGAATTTGAGTCTTGCGGCTCAACTTGTTTGACGACAGGAAATATGAACTGACGCGGTTTTTAAGATTTTTAGCCTTGCCGACATATATTATTGTTCCGTCCTTGTCGAAATACCTATATACGCCGGGGGCTTTGGGCAAAGCCTTGACGATATTTGCAACATGTTCCGATGCATTCATTTTACAGGCGGATGCGGGTCGTTGTACAGTATATTTGGCCAGTTGGCGTATTGTCTTGCCGATTTCCAGTTGTCCAAGTAGATGCCTGTCCAATCTGCTTCTGCAGGTATGGTTTCGTCTCCGTCTCCATTGGTGTCGCCCTTGTGTTCATCGTCTTTGAGTGATGTAAAGAAAACACCTGGACCGTCATGGTTCACAAGGCATCCTTCGCCCGACATTACAGTCATTGAAGAGTGTTCGGCAAATTTGATTACCACATTGTTTCCCAATGTGAGTTTGGTGTTGATTCCGATTTCGAGGTCGGAGGCGGTTACTACGAAGGCGACTTCATCCTCAAGCCAGCTAATGTCGCTGGTTACATTTTCGCCTGAAACGAAAATTCCGTTACAGATGTTTGCAGTGCCTTCGTTTGAGAAGGTGTTTGAGTTGTCGATGCTCATTTCTGCATTTATGGTAACGGGAACTTTGTTGCCGTAGAATTGGCAGTCGGTGATGCTAGTATTTTTGTTTGCATTCGATGCATTGAGAGCGCCAACATAAATATTGTTTAACAGACCTCCGGAATTGTGTGCGAATACGCAGTTTGAGAAAGAGGCAGTTGCTTCAGATGACACATCTACGGTTGCTGGGTTGGAGTTGTCGCGACCTCCATACATGAACTGACAGTATGTGAATGTCGAGTTTTGCGAGCCGTTCAAGTTTATGCATCCCCAGTCGCCAGCGGCGGGAATAGTGTTGTCGCCATCCTTGTTGGTGTCGTTGCCGTGATTGTCATCCTTTATCGATGTGAATACTATAGGCTTGGCTTTGGTGCCGTTGGCAATAATGTCGCCCTCGCCCTTGATAATAATATTGCCTCCCGACATAATCTTTATTGTTACGCCAGCTTCTATAGTTAGGTCTGCACTTATGTATAGGTTTTCCTTTTCAATGATGTAGTTGTTGCCCTCTTCCCATGTGGTTGGCGAAATTATGTCTGAGTTTACCGTTATTGTGGATGCTTGGTTTTCGCCTATCGGTTCACAGGATGTTATACCTATTAATAATATAATAAGGGACAAAATTGAAAATCCTTGCAGTTTCATTTGTTTAAAATTTGATATTTATGCAAAGATAATATTATTTGGCAAAAGCAAAGTGTTATTGTTTCACAAAAATTTTGTCCGTTGTTAATAAATATTTTTTAGTACTGCCAAATGCCTTTTTGTAATCAGACTTTTATGAGGAAATTAACTTATGTTGATAAAATTTTAGATGCTCACAAAAATTATTTTAAAAAAAATAAAAAAGTTATATTGTTGGTAAAAAAAAATGTTCTACCTTTGCAGTCCAAATTTTGTAAATGTAAATTAGAGTAAAATTATTAAAAATAAATAGGTTATATGCCAACGATACAGCAATTAGTAAGAAAAGGCAGATATGTTGCAGCCGACAAGAGTAAATCGCCTGCACTTGATTCGTGCCCACAGAGAAGAGGTGTTTGCACGAGAGTGTACACAACAACACCTAAAAAACCTAACTCAGCAATGCGTAAGGTTGCAAGGGTTAGATTAACTAACGGTAAGGAAGTCAACGCTTACATTCCAGGCGAAGGCCACAACTTGCAGGAACACTCGATCGTAATGGTTCGTGGTGGCAGGGTAAAGGATTTGCCAGGTGTAAGATATCACATCGTAAGAGGCGGTTTGGATGCTGCCGGCGTTGATGGACGTACACAGAGACGTTCCAAGTACGGAACCAAGAGACCGAAAGCAAAAGCTGCTGCAAAGAAATAATTAGTATAAAGATAAATAGAGATGAGAAAATCTAAGCCAAGAAAAAGAACGATTCTTCCGGATCCCAAGTATAATGATGTTCGCGTAACTCGTTTTGTAAACGATATGATGTGGGACGGAAAGAAATCCACTTCATTTAAGATTTTTTATGAATGCATGGACCTTATCGGAAAGAAGATGAAGGACAGCGAAGAGACTCCATTGGAAATTTGGAAGAAAGCTCTCGACAACATCACTCCGTCCGTAGAGGTTAAGAGCCGTAGAATAGGTGGTGCTACATTCCAGGTTCCTACCGAAATACGTGCCGACAGAAAGATTTCTATCAGCCACAAGTGGATGTTGTCATTCGCTCGCAAGCGCGCTGGCAAGTCAATGGCCGACAAACTTTCTGCTGAAATTCTCGCTGCTTACAACTGCGAAGGTTCTGCTTTCAAGAAGAAAGAAGATACCCACAGAATGGCAGAGGCTAACAAGGCGTTCTCTCACTTCAAATTTTAGTTTTACAAACCGCACAAAATGAACGCTACGCTTGTAAATACTAGAAACATCGGCATAATGGCTCACATAGACGCAGGTAAGACTACGACTACTGAGCGCATTCTGTATTATACCGGTGTCAACTACAAGCTTGGCGAAGTCCACGAAGGCACTGCCACAATGGACTGGATGGCACAGGAGCAGGAGCGTGGCATAACCATCACTTCGGCAGCAACGACAGCTTTCTGGAAAACAAATGATAATGATTACAAGATCAACATCATTGATACTCCGGGACACGTTGATTTCACAGTCGAAGTCGAAAGGTCGCTACGCGTGCTCGATGGTGCTGTCGCAGTATTCTGTGCGGTGGGAGGTGTAGAGCCACAGAGCGAAACTGTCTGGCATCAGGCAAACAAGTACAATGTTCCACGTCTTGCTTTCGTCAACAAGATGGACAGGACTGGAGCAGACTTCATTGGCGTTCTCCAGCAGATTGAAAAGAAACTCGGTGCAAACCCAGTTGCAATGCAGTTGCCCATAGGCGACGGCGATTCTTTCTCTGGAATCGTTGACTTGCTCGAAAACAAGGCATACGAATGGGACGAAGAATCGTTGGGCGTTAAGTTCAACGAAGTCGCAATTCCCGAAGCCATGAAGTCGGAAGTGGAAGAGTACCGCGAAAAATTATTGGAAACTATTGTTGAGTTCGATGACGAACTCATGGAAAAGTTCCTTGACGACAGAAACAGCGTATCAATTGCCGACATTAAGAAGGTATTGCGCAAGGCTGTTATCGAGGAAAAATGCGTTCCAGTATTTTGCGGTTCCGCATTCAAGAACAAAGGTATTCAATTATTGCTCGATGCAATATGCGAATATCTTCCTTCTCCACTCGATGTCAAAGCTATCAGCGGACATCATCCTAAGACCGAGGAAATCATCAGCCGCCATGCTGATGCCGAAGGTCCTCTTGCAGCAATGTGCTTCAAGATTATGGCAAACTCCTTTGTAGGAAAACTTTCATACCTTAGAATATATAGTGGTACTATAAAGACCGGCGACATGGTTTACAATGTTCGTACAGGTCGCAAGGAAAGGGTTACAAGAATATTCCAGATGCATTCCAACAAGCAGAATCAGATAGAGTCGGTTGAGGCCGGCGACATCTGCGCAGTGGTTGGTCTGAAGGATGTTTTCACAGGCGACACCTTGTGTGATGAAAGGAAGCCGATAGTCTTGGAGAGGATGAAGTTCCCCGAACCTGTGATTTCGATAGCCATCGAAGCACAGTCGCAGGCTGACATAGAGAAGCTGAACATAGCACTTGAAAAGTTGTCGGAAGAGGATCCGACTTTTGCCGTTAGAATAGACGAGATGTCGGGACAGATGCTCATCAGCGGAATGGGCGAGCTTCATCTTGAAATTATCATCGACCGTCTCGTTCGCGAGTTCGGTCTGAAGATAATTCAGGGCAAACAGCAGGTAAACTATAAGGAAGAGTTTATCGGCAGCGTGCAGCACAATGTGGTGTTCAAGAAGCAGACAGGTGGAAAAGGAAAGTTTGCCGATATTACCGTCAACATCGGTGCGGCAGATTCGGACGAGAGCGGATTCGAGTTCGTCAACAAGCTCAAAGGCGACAAGTTGCCTGCTGAGTATGTCAAGGGCGTAGAAGCCGGATTCAAGGAGGCGATGTCGAATGGTCCGCTGCTCGGTTATCCTGTCCACAACATGAAGGTAGAACTTATCGATGCTTCGTTCCACCCGGTTGACAGCGACGAGTTGTCGTTCAAGATTGCTGCAGGCGTTTGCTTCAAGGAAGCATCAAAGATGCTCAAGACCGTATTGCTCGAACCGATAATGAAGATAGAGATCCTTACACCAGACGAATATCTTGGCGACATCAGTGCAGACCTTAACAGAAGAAGAGCTGTAATCGAAGGTATGGATACCAAGGGTATGCACAGGGTGTTGAAGGCCAAGGTTCCGCTGGCAGAACAATTCGGATACATCACGGCACTGCGTACATTGAGCTCAGGCAGAGCAATATTCAGCATGGAGTTCTCAGCATACGAGAAAGTGCCTACAGATATACAACAGAAATTAATAGACAATAGAAAATTTATTTTTTAATTATAGTAATTAAGTATGAATCAGAAAATTAGAATTAAGCTGAAATCTTACGACCACAACTTGGTTGACAAGTCGGCAGAAAAGATTCTGAAAACGGTAAAAACTACCGGAGCAGTTGTAAGAGGTCCTATTCCTCTGCCAACTCACAAGCGTATTTTTACTGTCAACCGTTCGACATTCGTAAACAAGAAGTCGAGAGAACAGTTCGAACTCAGTTCGTACAAGCGTTTGCTCGATATCTATAGTACGACATCGAAGACGATTGATGCGTTGATGAAATTGGAATTGCCAAGTGGCGTAGATGTGGAAATTAAAGCAAGTTAGTAATTTAAAAAAAGTATTGAAATGCAAGGAATTATTGGTAAAAAAGTAGGTATGACTTCCATTTTCAGTGTTGAGGGAAAGAACATTCCATGCACTGTTATCGAGGCAGGACCTTGCGTTGTAACCCAGTTGAAGACTGTAGAAAAGGATGGTTACGAGGCAGTTCAGTTGGCATTCGATGAAAAAAAGGAAAAACGTACGACCAAAGCAATGAAGGGTCATTTCGCAAAGGCTGGAACAACTCCCAAGAAGCACTTGGCAGAGTTTAAGAATTTCGGCAAGGAAGTGGCTTTGGGTGAAGTAGTAGATGTAAATATCTTCATCGAAGGTGAATTTTGTGACGTTAGTGGAACTTCCAAAGGTAAGGGATTCCAGGGTGTAGTAAAGAGACACGGTTTCGGCGGTGTAAACGACAAGACACACGGTCAGCACAACCGCTTGAGAGCTCCTGGTTCTTTGGGCGCATGTTCTACTCCTTCCAGAGTATTCAAGGGAATGCGTATGGGTGGCCGTATGGGAGGTGACTCCGTAAAGGTTACAAGTTTGAGAGTGTTGAAGGTTATTCCGGAAAGCAATCTTCTGATTGTTAAAGGTTCTGTTCCGGGTGCCAAAGGTTCATATTTAATAATTGAAAGATAATGGAAGTAGCAGTATATAATAAATCTGGAGAAAACACCGGACGCAAAGTAGAATTGAAGGATTCCATTTTTGCAATCGAACCTAACGACCATGTCATTTACCTCGACTGCAAGCAGTACATGGCAAACAATCGTCAGGGAACACACTCATCGTTGCACAGAGGAATAGTTTCCGGTAGTACAAAGAAGTTGAAAAAGCAGAAAGGTACTGGTACCGCTCGTTTCGGTAGCATCAAGAACCCATTGTTCAGAGGCGGAGGTAGAGTATTTGGTCCAGAACCAAGAGTTTACAACTTCAAGCTTAACAAGAAAGTTAAGAGATTGGCAAGAAAATCGGCATTGACTTACAAGATGCAGGACAACAATATCTATGTACTTGATAATATGAATTTTGACGAAATTAAAACCAAGAATATTATCAGCTTGAAAAATAATTTCAAATTTGATAATAAAAAAGTTTTAATTGTTATGTCGGAATCAAATAAAAATGTATATTTGTCCGCACGAAATTTGCAAGATGTTAATGTCGTAACTGCTAGTGAATTAACAACATACGACATTATGTGGGCTTCGGTTCTCATGGTAGAAGAGAAGTCAATTTGCGTTTTTGAGAATAGTTTATCGTAACGGGATAAGAAAATGGAAGTATTATTTAGACCGATATTGACCGAAAAGATGACGAAGTTGGGTGAAAAGCTCAACCGTTATGGTTTTATCGTAGATAAGAGAGCAGACAAGCTGCAGATTAAGGAAGCTGTAGAGAAAATGTATGATGTGAAGGTTGACTCCGTAAACACCATGCGTTACTCTGGTAAGCTCAAAGTTCGCTACACAAAGAGCGGCGTACAGCGCGGCAGATCGAACTCCTACAAGAAGGCAGTTATCACGCTCGTAGAAGGAAATGTTATTGATTTTTATAGCAATATTTAGTAATAAGTAAAGTAAGAGATGGCTTTAAGAAAATTAAATCCGACAACACCGGGTCAAAGATTCAAGGTTATCAGCGCGTTTGACGAAATCACACGCTCAAAGCCGGAAAAATCTTTGTTGGTACCATTAAGAAAATCCGGGGGAAGAAACAATCAGGGAAAGATGACCATGCGCTACATTGGTGGTGGTCACAAGAGACAGTACCGTTTGATTGATTTCAAGAGAGAGAGAGACGGCATGAAGGCAACGGTAAAGGCAATCGAATACGATCCAAACCGTTCGGCCCGTATAGCCTTAGTTGCGTATGAAGATGGCGAGAAGAGATACATCATCGCTCCAAACGGACTCCAGGTTGGACAGGTTCTCGAATCGGGCAAGAATGTTGCACCAGAATTGGGCAACACTTTGTTCATGGAAGATATTCCACTGGGAACAATCGTTCACAACATTGAGTTGAGACCGGGACAGGGCGCAGTTATCGCCAGAAGCGCAGGCTCGTATGCCCAGTTAGTGTCAAGAGAAGGCAAGTACGCTATCGTAAGAATGCCTTCGGGTGAAGTTAGAAAGATCCTCGTTACCTGCAAGGCAACCATAGGAAGTGTTTCGAATGCAGACCACGCTCTCGAGAGCGACGGTAAGGCAGGTCGTTCACGCTGGTTCGGTCGCCGTCCGCACAACCGTGGTGTCGTAATGAACCCAGTTGATCACCCAATGGGTGGTGGTGAAGGTAGAGCTTCCGGAGGTCACCCACGTTCGAGAAAGGGATTGCTTGCTAAGGGTTATAAGACTCGCAGCACTAAGAAGGAATCCAATAAGTATATTGTTGAAAGAAGGAAAAAGTAATCAGGTATGAGTAGATCACTTAAAAAAGGACCGTTCATTGACTTCAACCTTGAGAAGAAAGTCACAGCAATGGAAGCTAGCGGTAAGAAGACAGCCATCAAGACATGGGCAAGAGCATCTGTTATTCCACCTGAGTTTGTAGGTCATACATTCGCTGTTCACAACGGAAACAAGTTCATCCCCGTTTATGTAACAGAAAACATGGTAGGTCACAAGCTGGGCGAATTCGCTCCAACAAGAACATTCCGTGGTCACGGTGGTAAGAAAAACAAATAAAAGTAAAAGGTTATGGGCGCACGTAAAAGATTAAGAGCTAATAGCATAAAAGAAGCAAGAAAGCAAAAGAGCTTCGCCATCCTTCGTAATTGTCCGACTTCACCTATCAAGATGAGGCTTGTGGCAGACCAGATCAGAGGAGTTGAAGTTGAAAAAGCTTTGAATATTTTGAAGTACTCCTCTAAGGTTGCATCACGCGACATCGAAAAGCTTTTGATGTCTGCAATCGCAAACTGGCAGGCTAAGAACGAAAACGCTAAGATGGAAGACGCTGGTCTCGTTGTAAAGGAGATCTATGTTGACTCCGGCAGAGTGTTGAAGAGAATCAAGCCCGCTCCACAAGGAAGAGGATATCGTATTAGAAAACGTTCTAATCACGTTACTTTAGTGGTAGGTAGCAAAGAAAAAGAATTAGTAAACGAAGAAAACGCATAATTTCATGGGACAAAAATGTAATCCAATAAGCAATAGATTAGGCATAATCAAAGGTTGGGATTCTAACTGGTACGGTGGAAAGAAGTATGCTGACAAACTTGCTGAAGACGCAGTAATTCGCAAATATTTGAATACGCGTTTAGATAAGGCATCCGTCTCGAAGATTACAATCGAAAGATCTTTGAAGATGATAACCATTACCATAAGCACGGCTCGTCCTGGCTTCGTAATCGGTAAGGATGGCGATGAAGTTAACAAGCTTCGCGAAGAATTGAAGAAGATAACAAACAAGGACGTACAGATCAACATTTACGAGATCAAGCGTCCCGAACTTGAAGCAGAATTGGTTGCCAATACTCTCGCTCGCCAACTCGAAGGTAAGATGGCTTACAGAAGAGCTGTAAAGATGGCTATCGCATCGACAATGAGAATGGGTGCAGAAGGTATTAAGATTCAAATCTCAGGTCGTTTGAACGGTGCTGAAATGGCTCGTTCGGAAATGTACAAGGAAGGAAGAACTCCTCTCCACACCTTGAGAGCAGACATCGACTACGCTTTGGCAGAAGCTATTACCAAGACCGGTCTTCTCGGTATTAAGGTATGGATCTGCAGAGGCGAAGTTTACGGAAAGAGAGATCTCTCTCCAAATTTCGGCAAGAAAGTTCAGGCTCCAAGAGGAGGCAGCATGAATCCAAGTGGTAATAAAAGACAAAGAAGAACAACAAAGTAAAATCAGAAAGCTATGTTACAACCGAAAAGAACAAAGTTTAGGAAAGAGCAAAAGGGCAAAATGAAAGGTAATGCCCAGCGCGGCAACCAGATAGCTTTCGGTTCCTTTGGAATCAAAGCTATGGAGATGTGTCTCCTTACAGGTCGCCAGATTGAGGCAGCCCGTGTAGCTGTTACAAGAAAGATGCAAAGACAAGGACAGATTTGGATCCGAATTTTCCCGGACAAGCCGATTACCAGTAAGCCAGCAGAAGTTCGTATGGGTAAAGGTAAGGGTGCTCCCGAAGGATTCGTAGCCAGAGTTACTCCTGGAAGAATTTTATTTGAAGCAGAAGGTATTCCTTTTGACCTCGCAAAAGAAGCCTTGAGATTAGCCGCTCAAAAACTTCCAATCAAAACAAAATTTGTCGTTCGTCGCGATTATGATTATAACGAATAATACTACAGACAATGGAAAATAAAGAAATAGTAGGATTGACAACAAAGGAAATCGTTGAGAAGATTGCAACGGAAAAGTTTAATCTTAACAAGATGAGACTTAACCACGCTGTTTCTCCATTGGAAAACCCTCAGCGATTGAAGGAAGTGAGAAGAACCATCGCAAGGCTTAACACAGAGCTTCGCAAAAGAGAATTAACATCAAATAAATAAGGGCAGCCATGGAAGAAAGAAACTTAAGAAAAGAACGTATAGGTGTAGTCGTTAGCAATAAGATGGAGAAATCTATCGTAGTTGCTGTAAAGCGCAAAGAAAAACACCCGAAATACGGTAAGTTTGTGAATAAGACCAAGAAGTTTGTTGCTCATGATGAAGAAAACAAATGCGACATAGGAGATACCGTTCTCATTATGGAAACTCGTCCGTTGAGCAAGAACAAAAGGTGGAGATTAGTTAATATAATTGAAAAAGTTAAATAGTCATGATACAACAGGAAACCAGATTAAATGTTGCAGACAACAGCGGCGCAAAGGAAGTGTTGTGCATCCGTGTACTCGGTGGTACAGGAAAGAAGTACGCAACCATCGGCGATAAGATCGTCGTTACTGTAAAGAGCGCATTGCCAGGTGGCGACCTCAAGAAGGGTGCCGTTTCAAAGGCTGTTGTCGTTAGAGTGAAAAAGGAAATCAGACGTCCGGACGGATCTTATATCAGATTCGACGACAATGCTTGCGTTTTATTGACAGCTGCAGGCGAACTTAAGGGAACCCGTATTTTCGGCCCGGTAGCTCGTGAGTTGCGTGAAAAGCAGTATATGAAAATTGTATCATTGGCACCAGAAGTTTTATAAATCGAAATTATCATGACTCAGAAATTGCACATAAAGAAAGGGGATACCGTCTATGTAAACGCAGGCGAATCCAAGGGTCAGCAGGGCAGAGTTCTTGAAATCTTGAAGAAGAAGAACCGCGCTATCGTTGAAGGTGTTAACTTGATATCAAAGCATCAGAAGCCAAATGCTGCTCACCCGCAAGGTGGTATTATTAAACAGGAAGCAGGAATTCATATTTCGAACCTCATGCTTGTAGATCCTAAGACAGGAAAGCCTACAAGAATCGGCCGCAAGAAAAACGAAGAAGGCAAGTTGGTTCGTTATGCTAAAAAATCTGGAGAGGAGATTAAGTAATGGATAAATTCGTTCCGACATTAAAGAAGAAATATCAGGAAGAAATAGTTTCTGCCCTGATGCAGGAATTCGGTTACAAGACCGTAATGCAGGTTCCAAGATTGGAAAAGATTGTTATTAACGAAGGTTTGGGCCAGGCAATCTCCGACAAGAAGTTGATCGACATCGCTATCGACGAGTTGACCAACATCACAGGTCAGAAAGCAGTTCCTACAACTTCAAAGAAGGATATATCAAACTTCAAGCTGCGTAAGAAAATGCAGATTGGTGTTAGAGTAACCTTGAGAAGAGACAGAATGTATGAATTCCTCGAGAGACTCGTAGCAATAGCATTGCCACGTATCAGAGATTTCCGTGGTGTAAACTACAAGTTCGACGGAAAAGGTAACTATACATTAGGTGTAAACGAACAGATCATTTTCCCGGAGATCGACATCGACAAGATCAACAGGATTATGGGTATGGATATTACCTTCGTAACATCGGCTAAGACCGACGAAGAAGGTTATGCACTTCTGAAACAATTTGGAGTTCCATTTAAGAATCTTAAAAAGAATTAATTAGTATGGCAAAAGAATCAATGAAAGCTCGCGAGGTCAAGAGACTCGCATTAGTAGAAAAATACGCTGCTAAGAGAGCACAGTACAAGGCAGAAGGTAACTTCGAGGCTTTGCATAAGCTTCCGAAGAACTCGAACAAGATTAGACTGCACAACCGTTGCAGCCAGTCGGGTCGTCCGAAAGGATACCTGCGTCAGTTCGGAATCAGCCGTATCGCTTTCCGCGAAATGGCATCTGCCGGATTAATTCCAGGTGTAAAGAAGGCTAGTTGGTAATAAATTTTTTAATTAAATATTTTTGAATAATGACTGATCCAATTGCAGATTATTTGACCAGAATTAGAAATGCCGTAATGGCAGGACATAAGATTGTCGAAGTTCCTGGTTCTAACCTTAAGAGGGAAATCACAAAGGTGCTTTTCGAAAAAGGTTACATTTTGAATTACAAGTTCGAGGATATCGGTTATCAGGGAAATATTAAGATCGCTCTTAAGTATCATCCCGTAACGAAGGTATCTGCGATAAAGAAGTTAGAGAGAATTAGTAGGCCGGGTTTGAGAAAGTATGTTGATACCACCTCGATACCTAGAGTATTGAACGGTTTGGGAATCGCTATCCTTTCGACAAACAAGGGCGTCATGACCGACAAGGAAGCTCGTCAGGAGAATGTTGGTGGTGAAGTATTGTGTTACGTTTATTAAAAAATTAAGAAGATGTCTCGAATAGGAAAATTGCCGATTTCGGTACCCGCAGGCGTTACGGTGAAAATAAGTGACGACAACGTAGTTACTGTTAAGGGTCCCCTTGGTGAATTGTCACAGAAGGTAGATTCTAACATCGAAGTTAAATTCGAAGATGGTCATATCACTTTCGCAAGACCGAACGATGAAAAAGAAAACAGAGCTAAGCACGGTTTGTACAGAGCTTTGGTAAACAATATGGTAAAGGGAGTTTCTGAAGGTTTCAAGACCGAACAGGAATTTGTAGGTGTTGGTTATAAGGCAGAAGCTCAGGGACAGATAATTGAAATGTCTCTTGGTTACTCGCACGCTATTCTTTTCGAAGTTCCGAAGGAAATAAAGGTTGAATGCAAGACCGAAAAGCGTGGAAACTCTACTCTCACCATGACAAGCATCGACAAACAGTTGTTGGGACAGGTTGCAGCTAAGATTCGTTCGCTGCGTCCACCTGAGCCATACAAGGGTAAGGGTATCAAGTTTGTTGACGAAGAGTTGCGTAGAAAAGCTGGTAAGTCAGCTAAGGTTTAATCTTAAAATTTTAAAGATATGGCTTTTTCGAAAATAGAAAGAAGACTCAAGATAAAACGCAGAATCCGTAGAAACATATTCGGAACTGCTGAAAAACCAAGAATGTCCGTATTCCGTAGCAACCGTCAGATAAGCGTGCAGATAATTGACGACCTCGCTGCTAATACCCTTGTTTCTGCAACTTCTAAGTGCAAGGAAATCGAAGGCGTAAAGGCTACCAAGTCGCAGAAGGCCGCAATGGTTGGCAAGAAGGTTGCCCAGCTCGCTTTGGAAAAAGGAATCAAGGAAGTGGTTTTTGATAGAAATGGTTACTTGTATCACGGCAAGGTAAAAGCTTTGGCTGACGGTGCAAGAGAAGGTGGACTTAAACTATAATAAAGATATGTTGAATAACGCTAAGAAAGTAAAGACCAGTGATCTGGAATTAAAAGATAGATTGGTTAGCATCCAGAGGGTTACCAAGGTTACCAAAGGTGGACGTACATTCAGCTTCTCGGCAATCGTTGTTGTCGGAAACGAAGACGGAATCGTAGGTTACGGTTTGGGTAAGGCCAGCGAAGTAACAACAGCTATCCAGAAGGGTGTTGAAGATGCCAAGAAGAATTTGATAAAGGTTCCTGTACACAAGGGAACAGTTCCTCACGAGCAGTCTGCTAAGTTCGGCGGTGCAAGAGTATGGATCAAACCTGCTGCATCTGGAACAGGTGTAAAGGCTGGTGGTGCTATGCGTGCTGTATTCGAAAGTGTTGGAATTACCGACGTATTGGCAAAGTCAAAGGGTTCTTCGAATCCTCACAACTTGGTAAAGGCAACAGTTGCTGCATTGCTCGAAATGCGCGATGCTAACGAAGTTGCTTATCAGAGACAGGTGAACTTGGACAAAGTGTTTAACGGATAAAAATTATTTGTCATGAAGATTAGAGTAACGCAAATTAAAAGTATGATTGGCAGCACCCAGCGTCAGAAGAATACTCTCGCCGCATTGGGAATTAAGAAGATGCACAATCCTGTTGAACATGAAGCCACCCCGCAGATTCTCGGTATGGTTGAAAAAGTTCGTCATTTAGTAAGTGTTGAAGAAGTTAAATAATTTTTAAAGAAGATTTATTATGGATTTAAGTTGCTTAAAACCGGCAGAAGGTTCAATAAAAGATTGTAAGAGAATTGGCCGTGGACAAGGCTCGGGAAAAGGCGGAACCTCTACCAGAGGACATAAGGGCGCTAAGCAGAGATCCGGTTACAAGAATAAGATCGGTTTCGAAGGCGGTCAGATGCCTATCCAGAGAACTTCACCAAAATTCGGATTTAAGAATAGAAACAGAATCGAATATAAAGGTATCAATGTTTCAACAATTCAGGCTCTTGTAGAAAAGAGAAACCTTGAAGTAGTTGACATCGAAGCTCTTATTAATAATGGTCTTGTTTCTAAGCGCGATCTCGTGAAGATCCTCGGAAACGGTGAATTAACTTCCAAGGTAACAGTCAAGGCTCACGCTTTCTCGAAAGCTGCTGCTGAAAAGATTGAGGCTGTTGGAGGTACAATTGAAAAAATTTAATTTAGTATGAAAAGATTTTTTAGTACGATTAAGAATATATTCAAGATTGAGGATCTCCGCTCAAGGATACTCCTCACTCTTGGGTTCATTCTTATTTACAGACTTGGAGCACATATCGTTCTTCCGGGTGTAAACCCGAACGCTTTGTCGGCCTTGTCGAAGCAGACTGCAGAAGGTGTTCTCAGCCTGCTTGATATGTTTTCTGGTGGTGCTTTCTCAAATGCTTCTATTTTTGCATTGGGTATCATGCCGTACATTTCGGCTAGCATCGTAGTTCAACTTCTCGGTATTGCAGTTCCGTATTTCCAGAGACTGCAGAGGGAAGGTGAAAGCGGAAGAAAGAAAATCAATCAGATAACAAGGTTCTTGACAATCGCAATCCTTCTTATCCAGGCTCCATCGTACATTGCAAACCTGCGCATACAACTGGCTCAGACACCAGGTGCAGTAATAGATGGCGGTTTGTTCTTCACAATCTCGTCGACTATTATCCTTACTGCAGGAACAATGTTCATCTTGTGGCTCGGTGAAAGGATAACCGACAAGGGTATTGGAAACGGTATTTCTTTGCTCATTATGGTCGGTATCATAGCAAGGCTTCCATACGCACTGGCTGGTGAATTTGTAGCTCGTTTCGAGCAGGCTGGTGGCGGACTCCTTGTTCTGCTTATCGAACTTGTTGTTCTCTTCATTGTATTCGTGCTTGCAATAGCATTGGTACAGGCAGTACGCAAGATTCCGGTACAGTATGCAAAACGTGTTGTTGGAAACAAGCAGTACGGTGGTGTAAGACAGTATATACCTCTGAAGGTTAATGCTGCAGGCGTTATGCCTATCATCTTCGCACAGGCTCTTATGTTCTTGCCGATTATGTTTGCAGGTTTCAGCTCAGAAGGTGGTGGATTCATCGCTGCATTCGCTGACTATACTGGATTCTGGTATAACTTCACATTTGCAGTGCTGATTATAGTCTTCACATATTTCTATACTGCTGTGACTATCAATCCAAGGCAAATGGCAGAAGACATGAAGAAGAATGGCGGTTTTATCCCAGGTGTAAAGCCAGGCAACAAGACAGTTGAATTCTTGGATGACATCATGTCCAAGATAACATTGCCGGGTTCTATATTCTTGGCTATTATCGCAATACTTCCTGCTTTCGCAAGACTGCTTGGCGTAAACAGCCAATTCGCACAGTTCTACGGAGGTACTTCGTTGCTGATTATGGTCGGTGTAATACTCGACACACTTCAGCAGATTGAAAGCCACTTGTTGATGCGTCACTATGACGGATTGACAAAGTCGGGAAGAATTAAAGGCAGAGGCTCTGTTTCTGCAATGTAACGATCTTTGATGATTTTTATAAAGTCTGACGACGAGGTTGAGCTGATACGCAGAAGTTCTCTGTTGGTATCGAAAACCCACGCAATGCTCGCGGCTGAAATTGCGCCGGGCGTATCGACCTCGAAATTGGACAAATTGGCAAAGGAATTTATTCTGGACAACGGTGGAGTTCCAGGTTTCCTCAACTATAACGGTTTTCCAAACACATTGTGTGTTTCGGTAAACGATGTTGTGGTACATGGAATCCCATCAAATCTGGAATTAAAGGATGGGGATATTGTTTCCGTCGATTGCGGAGTGTTGATGAATGGCTTTTACGGAGATTCCTGCTATACTTTCGAGGTCGGTGAAGCCGAGCCGGCTGTAAGGGCATTGTTGGTGTGTACAAAGGAATGCCTTTATAAAGGAATCGAACAGGCTGTAGCTGGAAATAGGATAGGAGATATTGGAAATGCCGTACAGAAGCATGCGGAGTCCCACGGATATTCGGTTGTAGAGGAGCTGGTTGGTCATGGAGTTGGCCGATTTCTGCATGAGGAGCCAAACGTGCCTAACGAAGGAAGGGCAGGCAAGGGTCTGAAGCTGAAGGAAAGAATGACCATAGCTATCGAACCTGTTATCAACATGGGAAAACGAGGAATCGTGCAGGAGAGAGACGGGTGGACAATAAGAACCAGAGATGGGAAACCATCTGCTCATTTTGAGCACACTGTGGTTGTAAAAAATGGTAAGGCAGATATTTTATCTGATTTTAGTTTAATTGAAGAAGTTTTAAAGAAAAAGAAGATTTAGTTTTTGTATGGCAAAACAACTTTCTATAGAATTGGACGGAACGATTATCGAGGCGTTGTCCAATGCAATGTTCAGGGTTGAGCTGGAAGGCGGACACATAATTACTGCCCACATTTCTGGCAAGATGAGAATGCATTACATAAGGATATTGCCGGGTGATAAGGTCAGGTTGGAAATGTCGCCTTACGATTTAACTAAAGGTAGAATAACTTTTAGATACAAATAAAAACATTATAGAGATGAAAGTAAGAACGTCTGTAAAAAAGAGAAGTGATGATTGCATAATCGTCAGAAGAAAAGGAAGAGTTTATGTGATTTGCAAAAAGAATCCTAAATTCAACCAACGTCAGGGTTAATATTAATTGTGTTTATAAATAAAATTAAAGAAATAGAATATGGCAAGAATAGCAGGTGTAGATGTTCCGAATAACAAGCGTGGCGTAATTGCGCTTACCTACATCTTTGGAATTGGCCGCAGCAGGTCGGCAACGATTCTTCAGGAAGCCGGTGTTGATGAAGACATCAAGGCAAAAGATTGGAACGATGAACAAATTGCAGCAATCCGTCAGGCAGTTGGAAAATACCGTCTTGAAGGTGAATTGCGTTCAGAAATTCAACTCAATATCAAGCGTTTGCAGGATATTGGATGCTACAGGGGAATCCGTCATCGTCTTGGTCTGCCGTTGAGAGGTCAGAAGACTAAGAACAACGCAAGAACACGTAGAGGTAAAAAGAAAACTATTGCCAACAAAAAGAAATAAGTAAGATATGGCTAAGAAAGCAAGAGTAACAAAGAAGCGTGTAGTAAAAGTTGAGGCTACCGGCCTTGCACACGTTCACACTTCGTTCAACAACATCATTGTTACGTTGACCAATAACGAAGGACAGGTTATATCATGGTCTTCTTCAGGAAAGAATGGTTTCCGCGGAAGTAAGAAGAACACCCCGTATGCTGGACAGATGGCTGCAGAAGACTGCGGTAAGGTAGCATACGACTTGGGTCTCAGAAAAGTTAAGGCTTACGTAAAGGGACCGGGTGCTGGTAGAGAATCCGCTGTAAGATCGTTGCACAACATGGGCATCGAAGTTACCGAAATCATCGATGTGACTCCATTGCCACACAACGGTTGCAGACCTCCAAAGAGAAGAAGAGTTTAATTATTTGGTTTTAGTGTTATTTTTAAAAGAAAAGAAAAATGGCAAGATATACAGGACCGCAAACTAAAATTGCAAGGAAATTTGGTGAACCAATATTTGGTCCAGATAAGGTGTTGGAAAGAAGAAACTTCCCTCCCGGACAGCACGGATTGAACAAGAAGAGAAAAAAAGTATCAGAATACGGTACACAGTTGCGTGAAAAGCAGAAAGCTAAATATACATACGGCGTTCTCGAAAGACAGTTCCGCAACCTCTTCAAGAAGGCAAGCAGCTCAAAGGGCGTAACTGGTGTTGTTCTTCTGCAGTTGCTCGAATCGAGACTCGACAATGTTGTCTACAGACTTGGTATTGCTCCAACTAGAGTATCGGCTCGTCAGCTTGTTTCGCACCGTCATATTATGGTTAACGGCGAAATGTGCAACATCCCTTCATTCTCGGTAAAGCCAGGTGACATCATTTCGGTACGCGAAAGATCAAAGTCTCTTGAAATTATCACCAATAGCTTGAGCGGATTCAACCACAGCAAGTATCCTTGGATGGAGTGGGACGAAAATTCAATGTCGGGCAAGTTCATGTCAGTTCCCGAAAGAGAAGACATACCCGAAAACATAAGAGAACAGTTAATAGTCGAATTGTATTCAAAATAAAAGGTAAGTAGATGTCAATTTTAGCGTTTCAAAAACCAGATAAGGTAGTTATGCTTGAAGCTACCGATTTCTATGGAAAGTTCGAGTTCAGACCACTTGAACCGGGCTATGGCCAGACAATCGGAAATGCATTGAGGAGAATACTGCTTTCATCGCTTGAAGGTTTTGCAATTTCATCCGTGAAGATAGAGGGTGTGGATCACGAATTTTCCACAATACCCGGAGTTATGGAAGATGTCACTGAGATAATTCTTCAGCTTAAGCAAGTTCGTTTCAAACAGCAGATCGAGGATGTAAATCACGAAAATGTATCTGTTGTAATATCCGGACAGGAAGAATTCAGGGCTGGTGACATAGGAAAGTTCCTTTCGGGCTTCAAGATTTTGAATCCAGACCTGTTGATTTGCAGGATGGAACCTTCTGTAACCCTTAAGATGGACTTGTCTGTAATAAAGGGCAGGGGCTATGTTCAGGCTGATGAAAACAGAACTCTCGACGATACTATCGGCGTTATTCCAATCGGTTCGATTTTCACACCGATTATTAATGTTAAGTATTATGTTGAGAACATGCGTGTTGAGCAGAGAACCGACTACGACAAGCTGATTATCGAAATCCAGACCGACGGTTCGATTCACCCGAAGGATGCTTTGAAGGAAGCCGCTAAAATTCTTATTCATCATTTTATGCTCTTCTCCGATGAAAAGATTACATTGGATACAGATGAAAAGCACGAAAAGGATGAATTCGATGAGGAAGTTCTCCGCATGAGGCAGTTGCTCAAGTCAAGACTTGTTGACCTTGACCTTTCTGTTCGTGCGCTAAATTGCTTGAAGGCTGCCGAAATCGAAACCTTGGGCGACTTGGTTCAGTACAATAAGTCCGACTTGCTGAAGTTCAGAAACTTCGGCAAGAAGTCGCTTACCGAACTCGAGGCTCTTCTCGATATGAAGAATTTGAGCTTCGGAATGGATACATCAAAATTTAAGTTGGATAAGGAATAATACTTTTAGAAAATGAGACATAATAAGAAAGTAAATCATTTAGGAAGAAAAAGTGCTCACAGACAAGCTTTGTTGTCTAATATGGCATCTTCTCTGATTCTGCATAAGCGTATCTTCACGACTGTTGCAAAGGCTAAGGCTTTGAGAGTTTATGTCGAACCGTTGATCACAAAGGCAAAGGACGACTCAACTCACAACCGCAGGGTTGTTTTCAGCTACCTCGAAAACAAGGAAGCCATCACCGAACTTTTCCGCAATGTAATTGTTAAGGTTGGTGACAGACCAGGTGGATATACTCGCATTTTGAGAACAGGAAACCGTTTGGGTGATAACGCAGAAATGTGCATGATGGAACTCGTTGACTACAACGAAAACATGCTCGCTGCAAAGGAAACCAAGAAGAAAGTTCGTCGTTCGCGCAAGAAAGCCGCTACTACCGACGAGGCTGCTCCTGCTCAGGAAGAAAAGAAGGAAGAATAAGATTTTTGATAATCGAAAAAAATGGAGGTATTTTGTATCTCCATTTTTTGTGTGTAAATATATTAAGTAAATTATGGTATCGGTTGAATACCATAATTTACTTTTTATTTCTGCATTTGCCGAAAATGCGTATATTTGCAACCTTGAACTAATAATTTTATACGAGAATCTTATATAATGGTAAAAAACATTTTCATAAAATTGACCGTAATTGTTGTACTGCTCTTTTGTATAAATGGAACAAAAGCACAGGATCGGTTCATTTTTACTCCACAATGGACTGCGCAGGCACAGTTTGCGGGCTATTATGTTGCATACGAAAAAGGCTTTTATAAGGAAGCGGGCGTAGATGTGGAAATAATTCATCCATCGGCTACGCAGTCGGCAATGAACCGCATTCGCAACAATGAAAGTCATGCCACTACGCTTCAGCTTTGCCAGGCGATGGAGATAGTGGACAATGGAATTTCACTGGTGAATATTTTTCAGACATCAATGAACAATGCTTTGGTCATCGTTTCGCGTCGTGGTAAGGACCCATTGACACAAAAGGGTGCTAGAGTCGGCATTTGGAGCATTGGCTTTGGTCAGATGGCTATATGTATGAGTATAAAAGAACATCTTGATTATGAATGGATTCCATTTGCATATAATGTAAATCTCTTCGTTGCAGGCGCTGTAGATGCAACTCTTGCCATGAGCTATAATGAGTATTATCAACTGTTGCAAACTGGCATGGAATTGACAGAGGAGAATGTATATCGCTTCTGCGATCACGGTTACAATGTGCAGGAAGACGGCGTATATATGACGCGCGAGTATTACGAAACGCACAAGGAACAGGCCGATAAGTTTGCCCAAGCTAGTCGCCGTGGTTGGGAGTGGGCTGCTCAGCATCCAGATGAGACACTGGAAATAGTAATGAGATATGTGCGCGACAACCATATAGCAACAAACCGTGTACTTCAAAAGTTGATGCTTGCCGAGGTGCTACGCCTACAAGTTGACAGGGAGTCGGGTAAGCGCGAGTTTCGTCTGCGTCCCGACATGGTAAAACATGCCAGCGACCTGATGGTGGAGTGCAACCTTCTAAAACACGAAGTTACATATGAAGACTTAATAGTAAAATAGCTCTATGAAAAAAAATATCTTCAATATACATCGCTCGCTTTCCACAAGGCTCAGTCTTTTGATTGTTCTGTTTGCAGCAGTAATACTTGTAGCTTCCCTTGGTTATATGTTTGGTGTGTCCCGTGAGGCCATACGCCAGGAGGCGGTTAACCATGCAAGCAAGATTTTGGAGAACACGGCACTGCGTGTAAACGGAATTCTTGACAAGGTGGTCATTGCTACCGATAACACAGACTGGCTTATCACTAGTCATCTTGATTGCCCAGATTCTATGTTTTTTTACTCACGTTGCATTCTCCAGAACAATCCAGACCTTAACGGATGTTCAATCGCTTTTGAACCAAACTTTTTTAAGGACCGTGGACGCTATTTTTCCGCTTATTCTTACAATGACAAAGGGAACATACTGACCACGCAAGAAGGCAATGAACATTACGAGTACTTTTATATGGATTGGTATCAGCTCTGCAAACTGCTAGACAGACCAATCTGGACAGAACCCTTTATGGATTACAATCCTGATGACATATTTTCATACGACATGATAGCTTCCTACTGCAAGCCATTGAAAGACAAGGATGGCAAATTTATTGGAACTATCGCTGTGGATTTGTCGCTTGCTTGGCTTTCTCAAACCATCTCGGCAGTCAAGCCGTATCCCAATTCGTATAGTATAATGATTGGTCGTGGTGGAACATATTTCGTACACCCTGACACTACAAAGCTTTTCTATCAAACTATTTTCACCGAAACTCTCGAAAAGCCTGATACTGCGATTACCGCACTTGGTCACGCAATGCAAAGTGGTGAGGAAGGTATGCGACAACTGAAAATAGATGGCGAAGAATGTTATGTTTTCTACAAACCGCTAAGCACCACTGGTTGGAGCGTGGCTATCGTTTGCCCCGAAAGCGATATTTTTGGTTCGTTCAATCGAATCAGACGTGCTGTAACAATAGCTGTACTTGCAGGTCTTCTGCTGATGTTCCTTGTGTGCATTCGTATTATTGCAAGAGAATTACGGCCGTTGAAACGTCTTGTTAAGCAAGCTGGAACCATAGCTAATGGTAATTTTAATGAAACTTTGCCCGATGATGGTCGTAACGATGAGATAGGTCAGTTGAGCGATTCTTTCAGCAATATGCAGCGTTCTTTGGTAAATTATATATCAGAGCTCAAGCAGACCACTGCGCTAAAAGCTTCTATGGAAAATGAACTCAAGGTTGCAAGCGACATACAAATGTCGATGGTGCCGCGTACATTCCCACCATTCCCAACTCGTAGCGACATTGACCTGTTCGCATCTATGACTCCCGCAAAGGAAGTCGGTGGCGATTTGTACGACTTTTTCATTCAAAACGAGCGACTATATTTCTGTGTAGGAGATGTTTCTGGTAAAGGTGTTCCTGCTTCATTGTTTATGGCAGTAACGCGCAACCTTTTCAGAATAGTCGCACAGCAGGGACATACGCCTGCGGAGATAGCTACGCAGATAAACAATATTCTGTCTAATGATAATGAGCAGAATATGTTTGTTACCATGTTTATTGGCTGTGCCGACCTCAAGACAGGGCACCTTGACTTCTGCAACTGCGGCCATAATGCACCGCTAATAGATGGCGAGTTCTTGAAACTAAAATATACGAATCGCCCTCTCGGAATTTGGGTGGAAGGTGATTTCTATGGAGAGAGCATAGATGACATACGCGACAAGCAGATTTTTATCTATACCGATGGTCTTACTGAAGCAGAAAATTTGCAGCATGAACTTTTTGGAGACGAGCGGTTGCATGAGGTCTTGACAAAGACACAAAATCTTTCTTCTGAACAAGTTGTAATTACGCTGCAGGAGGCTGTTGTAAAGCATCGCGATGGTGCGATACCAAACGATGACCTCTCTCTTCTGTGCTTGAAAATCGTGGAATCAAAATAATTTTTTCGTTTTTGACTTTAATGTCAAAATTATAACTTTGCGAATTAGAATTATTCATTAAAACAAACTATCATGAGTGAAATTATTGGTATTGCAGCTAGACAGATTTTAGATTCAAGAGGAAATCCGACCGTTGAGGCCGATGTATATACATCAGCAGGTGCTATGGGCCGCGCCGCTGTTCCGAGTGGTGCTTCTACTGGTGTCCACGAGATGCTAGAGTTGCGTGATGGTGACAAGAGCCGTTTCTTGGGCAAGGGTGTAATGCAGGCGGTTCGCAATGTGCAGACAACAATATCGGAGGGTTTGCGTGGTATCTCCGTAGATGACCAGTTGGCAATCGACCGTGCAATGATAAACCTTGATGGAACGGCTAACAAGTCGGGACTTGGTGCAAATGCGATACTTGCTGTGTCGATGGCTTGCGCACAAGCTGCTGCTCAGGAACATGGCATGTCGTTGTACAGCTACATTGGAGGATTAGGTGCTCGTACTTTGCCAATTCCTATGATGAACATTCTCAATGGTGGCGCTCATGCCGACAACAAGATTGATATTCAGGAATTTATGATTATGCCTGTTGGCGCACCTACTTTCAGTGAGGCATTGAGAATGGGGACAGAGGTTTTCCATAACTTGAAGGCAGTGCTTTCAACATCAAAGTACTCGACAAATGTCGGTGATGAAGGCGGTTTCGCTCCGAATCTTGGTTCAAACGAAGAGGCCGTTGAGTATGTTGTAAAGGCAATTGAAAAGGCAGGTTACAAGCCTGGCGAGGATATTTACATTGCCCTCGATGCCGCAGCAAGTGAATTTTATGATGCAGACAAGAAATTGTATGTCTTCGGTTCAAACGGCAAGTCATACACATCTGAACAACTTGTGGAATATTGGAAGGAATGGACATCCAAGTATCCTGTAATTTCGATTGAGGACGGTTTGGCAGAAGACGACTGGGACGGCTGGAAACTCCTTACCGATACTATCGGTGACCGCGTGCAGCTTGTTGGCGATGATTTGTTTGTTACAAGTCCCGTGCGTCTTGCAAAGGGAATTGATGGTGGCGTGGCTAATTCAATTTTGGTTAAGTTGAATCAGATAGGCACCTTGTCGGAGACTATGGAGACGATTAACCTCGCACAGCGCAATGCATATACGACAATTATAAGCCATCGTTCGGGCGAAACCGAGGACACTTTCATTGCCGATTTGGCAGTGGCAGTAAATTCTGGTCTTATCAAGACTGGTTCGGCTTCTCGTACCGACCGTATTGCCAAGTACAACCAATTGCTTCGCATTGAGGAACAGCTTGGCGAAAATGCCAACTACCTTGGCAGAAATTTCAAGTTCGCAAGGGAATAAGGTTTTTAGTTAATAAATAATAGTAAGCGTGGATGGCAGATGCTGTCTGCGCTTTTTTTCTATCTCATCATTCGTTCCAGTTTTTCTTTCCATCGTTCCCAGTGGGGCATTTCTTTTGATAGCAAAGTATAAAAATCCTTTGTGTGGTTGCGATGTATCAAGTGGCACAATTCGTGGGTTATGACATACTCGATGCAGCATCGTGATGCGCATATAAGTCTGGGATTAAGGTATATGTTTCCGTCTTTTGTGCAGTAGCCCCAGCGTTTTTCCATTTTTCTTACAGAAATTGATTGCGGTTTTACACCATAAACGGCAAAGTGCTCGACAATAGGTTTTGCATATTCATCAAATTTGATTTTTGCACGTTCCGTGTACCATTTTTGCAATATTTCCCCAGCTTCCTCCTTGTCCTTACATTCAATTTCAAGGATATTGTTTTGGTAATGAACAGCATTGCGATTTGTTTTCAATACTCGAAGCATATACTGCCGTCCCAAATATAAATGGGATTCTCCGCTTATGTATTGCCGTTCTGTTGTCGGGATTCCGAACGATTCAAAATAGCGTTTCTGGCGGAGTATCCACGCTGCTCTGCGGTGTGCCTTGTCGCGAATAGTTTCCAAACTTGCACTTTCGGGCGCAATAAGTAGCACCGAACCATCAGGCTCGACACGGATGCCAAGCGTTTTCCTGTTTGCGTACACGATGCTGTATTCGATGGTTGTTGTGCCGTATGTAATGCTGTCCGTTGTCATCGAATCCATATTTTTGCCACTTCTACGCAGCCGTTAATAATTATGTCCATATCGTCAAACGAGAACACAAGTCCGTATTTGCGCTTTATGTTGTCGATAAGTTCGTCTTCGAGGCGTATTTTCATTTTGCCAATTGTGTCGTTTTTCGACTGCCAATCGACTAGGACCGAGCCGTCCACAATTACTGTCTGGCGGATGATGTCGTCGAAGGCGTGAGTGGTTGCCAAAGCCATTTCGCGTACAGGCATATCGGGAAAGAGTCGCTTGTAGTTTTCCAAGGCGATGCCGAAATATGCTTTTGCCGCGTTGTTGTGCTCCAGTTCGGAAGGCAGTTCGCTGTCGGTGTGGTTGAGAACGTCCTCCTTGTACTGCATTATCTTTTCAAGGTATTCGTTGTCGTTTATGCGTCCCTGCTCGTATGCTTCGATAGCTTCTTTGATAAGTTGCGAGAATTTTTTGTAGAATGCAGGGTCTGAGTCCATATTTTCGCGTATGTATTTGGCTGTACGCGTTGCTATTGTGTCGGCTTTTGCTGCTGTGCCCACAATGTTGTCAACTTCCTTCTGGAAATCTTCCTTGTCGAAAATGTTTACAAGGTTTGTAATGACCTTTACGGCGTCGCTTTCCACATGGTGATTTATTAGTTTTTCGATGCGGGCTTCGTATTTCTTGTAGTCCACAGTGTCGGAGTAGCGCAGTTGTACAGAGGTACGAAGTTTGGCAAACATATTCAAGTCGTCCTTATACAGTCTGATTGTTTTCTCGTCGGTATTTTTGAAAAATTCTTCTGTCGAAAGTGCTATCTGCATCACTGACGAAAATGCGGTCAGACGGTCGTAGAACTCGTGGCGGCGGTCTTCCATACGGAGTGACTGTGCATAGGCTTCAAGGTCGCGTTTGTTTGGGATTTCCTTGAACATATCCCATAAGTCGGAATGTCTTTGTGGCAGTTCGGCAATCTTGTCGCTCACAGGCATCAGTGTATCATAGAATACCTTTTTATCTTCTTCGTCGTAGTCGGAATATATGCTTAATGCATTATCCAGTTCGGATAGTACGCCGTAGTAATCAATTATATATCCAAAGTCTTTGCCTTCGCAGGTACGGTTTACTCGTGCAACAGCCTGTAGCAATGTATGTCCTTTAAGGTTGCGGTCTAGATACATAATAGTTACTTTTGGCTCGTCGAAGCCTGTGAGAAGTTTGTCAACAACAATCATCACCTCTGGCGCTTCTTGTTTCTTGAAGCGAGAAATCAGGTTTTCCTGATACTTTTGCGGTGTGCCGTGCTCGTCCATCATACGCTTCCAGAAGTCCTTTACTTCCTGCGCAGTGCCTCCGTATGCAATTTCTTCGCCTTCGCGGTTGTCGGGGGCGGTAATGAGCACTTCGGAAGTTATTTTGCCGATTTCATCGAGATATTTCTTGTAAAGAATGGCAACCTTTTTCTTTGGCGTAACCAGCATTGCCTTGAACTTGGTTCCCTGCCAGTTGTCGGCAAAGTGCTTTGAAATGTCGAGGGCGATGGAATATATGCGTTGCTCCGTTTGGTTGAGAATGTCGGTACGCGAGAATTTCTTTTTCAAGTCGGTGGATTGGTCGGGGGTGAGGTCTTCGCAAACGCGGTCGAAGAAACTGTCTATCGGGCCTTCGCTTACCGACTGCGGCACCATACGCCCTTCGTATAGCAATGGTACAACGGCTTTGTCCTCAACGGCTTGCCTTACCGTGTAAACAGGCTTGATAATTCCGCCGAAGGTGCGTGCTGTGTTCTTGTCCTTTTTCATCAATGGTGTACCGGTGAATGCGATTTTGCAGGCATTGGGCAGTACGCGGTTCATCTGTATTGCAAGTTCCTTGTACTGGCTGCGGTGCGCCTCGTCGATAAGGATGAAAATGTTGGGGTCGGTGAGGGGCTGCTTGATATTCCTGATGGCTGTGGCAAATTTGTTGATGATGGTTGTAATGACCGCATCGGTGTTGCTTTCAAGCAGTTCGACAAGTTTTTTGCCAGTAGTTGCGTTCTCAACTTCCTTGCCACATTTGCGGAATGTTTTGGTAATCTGTTCGTCGAGGTCGGTGCGGTCGGTGACCAGTACTATGCGCGGATTGCGGATGCTTTGGTCTTGCGCGATTTTTTGTGCCAACATAACCATAGTCAGCGATTTGCCGCTTCCTTGCGTATGCCAAACCACACCGCCGTTGCGTCGCCCTGCTTCGATTGTCTTTACCCGTTTCGCTGTTTCGTTGACGGTGAAATACTGCTGATAGCGGGCCAGTTTCTTTATGCCGGCATCGTAGATTGTGAAATGGAAAATCAGTTCCAGAAGCCGTTCGGGACGGCATAGGTTGTAGATATATTCGTCCTGCTCGGTTGTTCCTCTGTTGCCAATAAGGTCGTGTAATTTCTGCTGGTATTCCTGTTCTGCCTCCTTGTTGTTAAACATTTCGTGCCATTTGCACCAGAATTGCGCAGCAGAACCAGTAGTGGCGTAACTGCCGAAACTATTGCCTATTGCCAGAAGCAGTGCGCTATATACATATAGGTTTCGGATGCCGTCTTCCTTTTGGTTGCGCAGGTGCTGCGATATTGCCTGTTCCTCGGCGCCTTTGATGTCGGGGCGCTTGCACTCGATTACGACCAGAGGTATGCCGTTCACAAACAGCACAATGTCGGGTCGGTAGGTGTCGGTGAGGCCTGTGCGTGTGACGGCAAACTCCTCGGTGACATGAAAGACATTGTTCTGCAGGTTGTTCCAGTCGATGTAGCGCATTGTGTAGCTCTTCTTGTCGCCGTCGATGCTTTGCTCGAATGCCTTGCCGAGTGTGAGCATGTTATATACCGTTTCGTTTGCGCTGATGTATCCGCCTTCCATTGGCACATTGCGCATTGCAGCAATGCCGTTTTCGATGTTCTGTTCCGAGAAGCGTGCCTCGCTGTGGCTGCCGATGTGGATAGAGTTGAGGTTACGCAGTTGCTGGCGTAAAATATCATCGAGCAGCACGGAGGAATTCTTTCCGCCGCGCAGTTCAAGTGCCTCGTCGGGCGAGATGTATTGGTAGCCAAGTTTTTGTAAAAGTTCCAATGCGGGCTTTTGGCTTATATCGTTTTCTTTGAATGAGATTCTATTCATGTGATTATTTATTATCAGTTATTTCCCAATGACCGCTATATCCACTGCCAACATATTTGATATGGGGAAGTTTTGCAAGATGGCGTTTGATAGTAGCCACACCTTTATTGCTCAGTTTAGCCAATTCTTCAGTCGTTATTTTGGAGTTTTCCCTTATTTTGTCTTCAATCCAAACGTCAAGAGTATCATCTTGGGTATCATCTTGAGTATCACCTTGAGTATCATCTTGAGTATCATCTTGGGTATCACCTTGAGTATCATCTTGGGTATCACCTTGAGGGACATCTTGGGGGACATCTTGAGGGACATCTTGGGGGACATTAGTGGATGTGGTGCGCTCCACACGATAGGTCTCGGTGCTTTGCAGTAATTCTTGTAGTTCGGGTTTTGTTATCATAATGATGGCATTTTATTTTGCATTATTAATCACCCACGCGAAATAATCTTTCAATAATTTATCTTTGTCTTTTAAAGGAAGATTCTTTTTGCAGAAATCTACTTTTCTTGTAGTACGTCCTTCTTTACTTTTTTGATAGGCAGAGAAATCAAACATATTGTTTGCTTTGGGGATTATCTCATAAGTATATGAATAGTTTTTTCCATAGCCAATCAATTCAGATGTGTTTTCTGGATTGGTTGTCCAATAACCGGGAAAATATAGTTTTTCTATAGCATGCTTCATATCTATAGCAGAAGTATATCTTTTCTCAGGACAAACTTCTATAGCTTTGTTAATAATTGCAGCAAGTTTCTTAGGGACATATGGTTGATGTTTTTTTGATGGGATCTTTCCTTTTAATTTGGCTTCATTAAAATTTACTGGGTCTTTTGAAAAGTCACTTTTTATCTCGCCGATGCCATTTGCTAATCTATATGCAGTACAGCCGAATTGATAAATATCCGTCAACGCACTTATTTCTTTCGCTCCACTAATTGTTTCGGGTGCTCCGTGTATTCTGTATACACTTTTGGGCTGAACAGGGTTGAGACCTGCAGAAAAACTTGAAATGCCATAGTCTGCAAGTACACCATTCCCATTGTTATCCAACAAAATATTACTCGGTTTTATATCATTATGAATGACACCACCATTGTGAAGATATTCTAACCCAAGCAACACGTCTGTAAGGATTTTTAATAATTTTGGTAACGGCAAAAAATTGTGAGCGTTTAAGCAACTTTCCACCGTTCCATTTTTCTGGTATTCTTGTGCAATTAGGGTTACTATATTTCCGTCAGATGTACTTGCTACATCTGCATAAAAGATTTCAAGAAGATTCTTGTGGCTAACCTTTTTTCCGTTTTTTGCTTCTTCTAATTTTTGTGCAACATTTCTAAAATCAGAAGGCAATATTTTTAAGGCAACTTCTTTGTCAATGGTTGTGTCCTTGGCCAACCACACCTCGCCAAAACTGCCATTTCCTAATCTTTTTTCAAGTTCAAACTTGTATATTTGATCCTTTTCTTTAAATGTCATCATATTTCAAATTCTTTGTTAGCAGCCATTATTGCGTCAGCGAATTTGGCATCCCAATACTTTTGCGATTTACCTACGATAGCCTCCGCTTTATCTAATACGTTTTTAGAATTAATACGCAGATTGTTATACACGTATGAATTAACAGGTAAATTCTTCCTTAGCGCTTCAAGAGTGCTAATACAATCCATAAACATAACTTTTTTTAACTTTGAATAACAATCACGCATGTTTTCGTTATGCTTTATAGCCACACGTTCTATGTCTTCGTTTGAATCTAAGATTCTATCAATTTCATCCTGATACCAAGTGAGTAATTGATTGTCATCTTGTCCTTTTGGCAAAGTGATTTTATTTTCACTATCTAAGTTTAAACATTTCACTTTTCCTCCACTATTATCAAGTATACAATACCTGAAGCCTTCACTGTAATTTCTAATTCCTAAAACTTTCATTTTATTTATTCTTTAATCCGTTTCTTCCCTGTCAACAGCACCTGCATCAATCCTCTCTTTTCTTCTTGCAGATGCAATAATTTCCCTTTGGCGATTTCGATTTCTTTGTCGGCATTGATTAAAACTGAAGCTATGGCGTTTTGTTCTTCGATTGATGGAATTATAATTCTCATATTCAAAACTTCTGTTTTTGAGATATTGAACCTTGTAGACCCTTGAGCAATTTTGTACATTTCCTTTCTGAAATCATCACCACGGAAAAGATATGATGCATACAAAGGAACTATGGTTTTAAAATCATTCAATCTATATCCAAAGCAAAAACTATTCAAATACGTATTTTGAACTTCATTTAGTAGTACTGAAGCCATACCCACTTCATCAGGGGTTTCAGAAGAAACTGTAAAGAAAATATCTCCATATTGTACTTGCTCTTGCTTTTCAGAAGGCAGAATTCGAACTTGACCTAGGTCGTCAATGTCTATTTTCCCATTTGAAAAAACATTCATATATGTGATAAACAAAGCGTTGCCGTTTTCAAAATCTTCTTTGTTTTTATTAATCAAACCACCATATGCGCTACCAGTATCTCCCAACCTCACATCTTTCCATTCCCCCTCAAACCCTTTCAGCCGTTTCTTTCCTGTGAGCAGTTGCTGCATGAGGCCGTGCTTGCGCTGGGTGAGTTTCTCTATAAGGGCGGTCTGCTTGGATATGGCGGTGTCCCAAAGTTTCAATAGGTCAACGATAGCTTTCTGCTCCTCGATTGAGGGTACTGGGACAAGAAAATTAATCAAATCTCCTGTATTGATATGCTTCATTGTAGTTCCTGTTTCTATTTTGCGGAATCTTTCACGCCCAATAGAAGAATTATAGTAATAAAGCATAAATCGTGGAATAATACTATTATTAAAGCGGGAGATTATTAGTGCATGACAATTGCTTCCTTCTAGATCTTTGGGTACAATTGTAGTAAGACCAATATCACCAGTTTGAATTGTGAGCAGATCGCCTTCAAGTAAAGAAGATTTACTATTCTTCTTGTGGAATTCCTTTGTTACCTTTTTTATTCCTCTTAAGTTGAAGCCCCCTTCTGTCACATTATAACCTTGAATGTAAGTTATTCCATCCGAGTCCTCTGTGTAATGTGGAGTTGCAACTCCAACAAAACCGTTAGTAAGTAGATTTGTACATTCTCCCAGCCTCTTCACTTCCCAGTCTTCGGGAATAGGACCGAGGGGCGAGGGCTTGTAGCCGGTGCGGATATGTTGGTTAGTGTTCGTCATTTTGCTTGTCGTTTTGTTTTATCTACCACTTGTTTTTTATCTACCACCTTTTGGGGTGGTAGATAATGTTTTTCATAACTAAATTTTTATTCATAGCCTTTTGGGGTTGAGAAAAAGTGTACCACTATTTATTTTGTGTACCACCTAAATTGGTAGTACGGTTTTTACCCAACCAATATTTTTTACCCAACCGTTTTGGGTGGGGTGATGTGCGTCATATAGTTTCATTTTTCACCATATTTTTTATTTACCACTTTTGGGGGAGGTAGATACAACTCTACTTTTTACCCAACTAAAAATTTTTACCCAACCATATTTAGTTGGGTGAAAATTTCACTCAACAAAAACTTTTTCCATAATATTAAGTTGTAGGAACCAATAGAACTTGCCAAGAACCACCTTTCGCACCTCCATTACGTTGAATGTATCCTTTTGCTTTTAAACCATTTAGTTGTTTCAACACAGCGTTTTCACTAATACCTAAAAGTTTAGATAATTGCACTATGGAAACTTTGGCGTTCTTCATCAGTTCTTTTAATATTTCAATCGTCGTTTCATTCTTAATCTTCACAAACTCGCCATTTAACCACCAAACTGCGTCTTCTTTTTCTTGCAGGAAATTCATGTCATCTTCCAAAGTTTGTTCCACCTGTCTGGTGATGTATGCGATGAAATCTTTGGCTTGCTCCAAGGTGGCGTGGGCACCATCGGACGGGATTGGTCCTACTATTTTGTCTGCTTTCCCAAGTGCTTCCAGATAGGCTTTCTTGTTCTTGCTGCGGATGACAATCATCGGGTAGCCATAACGCAGCAAAATGAAGTTCATCAGCAGTCGGGCGATGCGTCCGTTGCCATCTTCGAACGGGTGAATGCGGATGTAGCGGTAATGGAATATCGCAGCCAGTTCAACTGGTGAAAATTTGTTTTCATTTGTCGAACGATTGTACCAGTTTACAAGGTCAGTCATCAATGCTGGCGTTTCCTCCGGCGAAGCGTATTCGAAGCGTTCTCCTGTCGGTGTGATTACAGAGTTGGGACGGGTCTTGTAACAGCCTGCGTGGACTACATAACTTGTGGTTTCTCCTCCGGGAAGCTGGCGATATACGGTGTAGTCCTCGCGAAGCATAGTCTGGTGAAGAGTGCGAATGAAGTATTCTGTCAGCGGCTTGTCTTTTTCCTTCGCTTCCTCGATAATCATTTTCAGGCAGACATTGTGAGCCTTCATTTCTTCCAGATCCTTCATTTTTGCCTCGCCAACCACTCGTCCGAAAAGAAGTAGCAATTCCGTCTGTCCGTAGGTCAGAGTGTTGCCCTCGATATGATTGGAATTATAGTTGAATTCCAGCATAAATTTCTGGTCGAGCCGCCGTTGCAATTCTTCTTTCACGGGTTGAGTTGCCAGCCATTCCTTGTATAATGTTGCTATCTTGTTCATTTTATTTCGTTATAATTTTCGTCAATATTATTATAGTTTCTTTTTATGTTTATAAAAATGTTTTGTATCTCATTTTGGTACTCATAATTATTGCAATTGTAAATGCCAGCAATGTTATAAATTGCGTATTCTGGTTCGTCTTTACAACTGGAATCTTTTTTATTGTGTTTGTACTTTAATGTTGCCTCTGTTATTATTTTAATGGCATTGATAATAGATGTTTCATTGTTTATATATTTATCAGTATGAACTTGCATGATGCCTAATGTGTGAGGCTTTTTTGTAATATAGAAATGTAGATATTCTATCAATCTAACAAAAGGCGGACGATTGAAATTTTCATATATCATAATAGAATAAGTAGCAGCCTCATAAAACTCATTAGAACATTTCTCAGAAATTAGATCTCCATATTCAGCTTTGAATTTTTTGTACTGATAATTAATGTAATTGTGTTCTTTTTTTAGTTTTGATTCATATGATCTCTCAAGTTTATTAATAACGCTATAAATAAATATAATTATCAGAATCCACAATTGGTCTAGCAATTCTCTCGGGTCTGGTAGAATCTTTTCCATTTCTTCAGAAAGAGAGTAAACCCAGATTGATATAGAGATGGAAATAATCATATATACAATGTGGCGTGTCCAGTTTGTTAGTATTCTGCGTTCCCATACTATAATTATTATTGTTCTAATAATCCAATAATATATAACTATTAGATAACTATTTTGAGTTAATTCCGGACAGCCTATACTTTGAACAGTTGCAATAAAAAGTACAAGAAAAACAATTGGTGATATTGTTTTGTATAGAAAATTAAAAGCTAGGGCATTCTCTTCTTTTGCAATTATAGATAGTTGCATATAGCCGGCAGAAATAGAATGGGAACCTATTCTATTAATAATGAAAAAAAGTAAAATAGCCGCTATTATATGAGTTATTGCTGTTCCAAAACTATAATCGATTATAATATGATTTAATAAATCTTGCATATTTAATATCCTAATTCTTTCAAATATTCCTTCATTTTGCCTTGCACATCAGCCAGTTCTGTTTCCAACTGTTCAATCTCCTTTTGTACAGCAGGGATGTTGATTTCGGCTTCTTCCTCGTAGGTGTCCACATAACGCGGAATGTTGAGGTTGTAGTCGTTCTCGCGGATTTCGTCGGGTGTGGCAATGTAGGCGTATTTGTCTTCCACAACGCCCTGCTGCAGTTCGCCGTTTGCAAACTTGCGGTATATGCCCACAATGTGCTCAATGTCCTGCGGACGAAGTTTGTTCTGGTTCTTGCCGTTCTCGTACTCGCGGCTGGCATCGACGAAAAGGACATTTTCGGAACTTCTGCCTTTGCGGAAAATGGCAATGGCTGCCGGAATGCCCGTGCCGTAGAACAAGTTGGCTGGCAGACCGATGACAGCTTCCAGAATGTGCTCGTTTTCGAGGATGTACTGGCGTATTTTGCCTTCGCTGCCACCACGGAACAGTACGCCGTGTGGTATGATTACGCCGACCTTGCCGCCATTGTCATCGGCAACTTCGAGCATGTGGCTTATGAAAGCCCAGTCGCCTTTGCTCTTGGGCGGAATGCCACGCCAGAAGCGGTTGTACGGGTCGGCGGCGGCTTCTTCGGCACCCCATTTGTCGAGGCTGAACGGTGGATTTGCAACAACGGTGTCGAACTTCATAAGCCTGTCGCTTGCTTTTAGTTTTGGGTTGCGCAAAGTGTCCCCCCAGCGGATTACGGCATTGTCGAATCCGTGCAGGAACATGTTCATCATTGCCAGCGCCCATGTGCTGCCGTTCACTTCCTGTCCGTACAGCGAGAAGTTGTTGTTGCCGACTTCCTTACCTGCTTTAATCAGCAATGAACCTGAACCGCAGGTGACATCGCAGATTCGTGCGCCAGGATTGCTCTTGGTAAGTTTTGCCAGCAGTGTGGAAACCTCGGCAGGCGTGAAGAAGTCGCCAGCCTTTTTGCCGGCTTCCCCTGCAAATGTTGATACAAGGTACATGTATGCGTCGCCGATGATGTCGTTGTTCTCCAAATGCGACTCGTCCAAGTCAACACCCTGAAAATCCTGCAAAAGGTTTCTCAACCGTGCGTTTTTCTCTTTCGTCTCGCCCAAATTGGCACTATTAAAGCTGATGTTGCGGAAAATGCTGCTGCCGTCCTCACTGCTCATCTTCTCGCGGTTGGCTTCCTCGAGGTCGGCCAATGCTTCGTCAATCAGTTCGCCAATGTTGGTTAAGTTGCGGTGTTCGTAAAGATAATCGAACGAACTTTTTTCCGGTACGACAAAACGCTCGTGACGCATTGCTCGCTCGGCGCGTTCCTTGTCGCCCTCGTATTTTATGAGGTAATCGTTAAGTTTCGATTTATATACATCGCTTACATACTTAAGGAACAGCATTGTAAGTATGTAGTCCTTGTATTGGCTGGGGTCGATTACGCCGCGGAAAGTGTCGCAAGCCTTCCAAACCGTGCGGTTGATGTCCTCTTGGGTGATTTTCTTTGTATCCATATTGTCTATTTGTTTATTTCGTTGATTAATAATTGGTTTATTATGTTTGTGCGTTTTTCTGCAATTGCATCTAATAAATGGGCTTCTTGTTTCTGCAGTTCTGAAATTTCTACAACTTTCTTCTGGGTGTTATGGTCGGGGATTGGAATTTCAATGTTTTCCAAGGTTGATTTGTGTATAAGTGGGGTGGAACTGCCAATCTGAGAAGCCTTTATTTCGTTTACGATGTTCGGCAGGTTCAAGTACCAGCATAGATATTCGGAAGAAATTGAATCGCTGTGCAGTCTTATTGTATATAGTGTAGTCGAAGCTACCGCTTTTATGCCAAGGTTGAATATCTTGCAAAGGTATGTTGTGCCTTTTCCAGCAAAGAGCAGGTCTCCTCTACGGAGCATGTTGCTCTCCATTCTTGGCTTGTATTCTACCATTGCTGAAATTTTTTCTGGGGAATCCATCATGATGTCTTTCATCTGCAGGTACGATATTGTGCCTGTAGGAGAGGAGTTTAGGAAAATTCCAGAACGAATATCTGCTATTTCTTTTAGTTTTGCCATTGCTTTAGTATCTTAAATACTTTAAAATTTTTACGATGCAAAGGTAAGTGATATTTTTGAATTGCCAAAAATAATCGAGTATTTTTTTTACTAATTTTTTTTATTTGCGTATTATATTTAAAATAGGTATGGATATCATCTCTTCAATTATTTGAATCCTTAAATTTTTAAATCTTTAAATCCAATAATCCTTGACCATGCTTTTTCCGCCATTCCGACACCCCATGTCAGTTTTGCAAATGCTGAAGTTGTCATTTTGTCAGTTTTTTGCGAGTGGCACATTTTTCGATAATGCCATGCCGTAAAATTTTAAATTGTCTAACAAAAAAAAATTAAAGATATCATGGAAAAGATAGGAAGACCAATGGCAGGCAAAGTCCTGATTAAACCGGAAGCAGCAGAACAGAAGACAGTTGGCGGAATCATTATCCCCGATTCAGCACAGGAAAAACCACAGAAAGGCAAAATCATCGCAGTAGGAAACCAGAAGAAAGACGAACCCATCGAGGTTAAGGCTGGCGACGTAGTACTTTACGGAAAGTACAGCGGTACCGAACTGAAGATTAACGGCGAAAGTTATCTGATTATGAATCAGACCGATATTTTATTAGTAGTTGAAGAATAATTTTTGAAAGGATACAATCATGGCAAAAAAGATAAAATTCAATATTGAATCGAGAGACTTGTTGAAGAAGGGTGTTGACACTTTGGCAGATGCTGTAAAGGTAACACTTGGTCCTAAGGGCAGAAATGTAGTAATTGACAAGAAGTTCGGTGCTCCGCACATCACCAAGGACGGCGTCAGCGTAGCAAAGGAAATCGAAATTAAGGACCCGTTCATGAACATGGGTGCTCAGATGGTTAAGGAAGTTGCTTCGAAGACCAACGACGATGCTGGCGACGGAACAACCACCGCTACCGTTCTTGCTCAGGCAATCGTTAGCGAAGGCTTGAAGAATGTAACCGCAGGCGCAAATCCAATGGACTTGAAGCGCGGTATTGACAAGGCTGTTGCTGCAGTTGTGGCAGAACTCAAGAAGATGAGCCAGAATGTTGGTGACGACAACAAGAAAATCGAGCAGGTTGCAACAATTTCGGCAAACAACGAATTGGCAATCGGTAAGGACATTGCACTCGCAATGGAAAAGGTAAAGAAGGAAGGCGTTATCACAATCGAAGAAGCAAAGGGTATCACAACCGAGGTTAAGGTTGTTGAAGGTATGCAGTTCGACCGTGGTTACATTTCACCGTACTTCATCACCGACAGCGAGAAGATGCAGACCGTAATGGACAATCCGTACATCCTCATCACCGACAAGAAGATTTCGTCGATGAAGGACTTGCTGCCAGTTCTCGAACCAATAGCACAGGAAGGAAAGGCATTGCTTATCATCGCTGAGGATGTTGAAAGCGAAGCTTTGGCAACTTTGATTGTTAACCGCTTGAGAGGCACTTTGAAGATTGCTGCTGTTAAGGCTCCAGGATTCGGCGACAGAAGAAAAGAAATGTTGCAGGATATAGCAATCCTTACCGGTGGTGAAGTTATCACCGAAGAACGCGGTTTGAAGCTCGAAAATGCCAACATTACAATGCTTGGTCGTGCCGACAAGGTTACAATCGACAAGGAAAATACAACTATCGTTGACGGTTGCGGACAGAAAGACCAGATTGCAGCAAGAGTTGCACAGATTAAGAAGCAGATTGAACTCACAACCAGCGACTACGATCGTGAAAAATTGCAGGAACGCCTTGCTAAGTTGTCGGGTGGTGTAGCAGTAATCTATGTTGGCGGAACTACCGAAGTAGAAATGAAGGAAAAGAAAGACCGCTACGAAGATGCTTTGTCGGCTACCCGTGCAGCAGTTGCTGAAGGTATAATCCCTGGCGGTGGTGTTGCTTACATCAGAGCAATCCAGAAGATTAGCGACCTTAAGGGTGACAACGATGAGGAAAACCTCGGTATTGCAATCGTACTCCGCGCTTTGGAAGAACCGTTGCGTCGCATTGTTGAGAACGCAGGTAAGGAAGGTTCGGTTGTCGTTCAGAAGGTTAAGGACGGCAAGGACGATTTTGGCTACAATGCTCGTATCGACAAGTACGAAAACTTGTATGAAGCAGGCGTTATCGACCCGACAAAGGTTTCGCGTATCGCTTTGGAGAATGCAGCAAGCATCGCTGGTATGTTGCTGACAACAGAATGCGTAATCGCTGACATTCCTGAAGAAAATCCTGCTCCTATGGGTGGCGGAGCCAACCCGATGGGCGGAATGGGCATGATGTAAAAGCTCATAATATAAATTTTCAAGTTAATACTAGGCAGAGGCAATCGTAAGGTTGCCTCTGTTTTTTTGCTTATGAGTTGTGCCCATTTGTTATTTTTTTTATTTTTGCAAAAAAATGACGTTATGAAAAGGATTTTGCTCATAATAGCGATTGCAATGTGTAGCACATTGGCTTTCTCGCAAAGCATAACTCTCAGTTTTACAGGGCAAACCATACGTGGTCGCCATGTGGACATGGACAGCATTGTTATATGTAATCTCACGCAGGGATGGACGGCAACACTCGTTGCGCCCGACACGTCCTGCTCGTTCGACATTACGGCGATAAAAATCGACAACGCGATGCCTGCCGAACTTTCGCAGAATGTACCGAATCCATTCCACGGCACCACCGAGGTAAGCCTCTCGCTGCCACAGCCCGACAAGGTTGGCTTGCAGGTACACGACATTGGCGGAAGGCTCTTTGCCGACTACAACGGCAACCTGCCTGATGGTGAACACCGCTTCGAGATAAGCCTTGCCACTCCGCAGAGCTACCTGCTGTCGGCAAACACCTCCGACGGAACAAGTTCGATAAAGATGATTAACCTCGGCAGTGGCGGAACTAACTCGATAACCTACATTGGACAGGTGGCAGAAAAGGCATTGCGCGATGGCGACTACGACCTTGCAATAGGCGATGCACTGGAATGTAACGGCTACACAACATACTGCGATTCTATTTATGAAAGCGAAACATTAGATATTACCGTAGGCGCTTCCAATACCCAGCGGACATTACGATTCAACCTAAGGTCTAGTGTGACGGTTGATGTAGAAACCGCATGTGATTGGTATCGATGGATTAACAATTTCATTTATACGGAAAGCAACGATACCGCTATATGCACCCTAACAAACAGCATGGGATGCGATTCTGTTATAAGACTTGATTTGACCATATACTATTCATACGGAGAAGGTAGGCGGATAACTGCATGTGAATTTTATGAGTACGATGGTACAACATATACGGAAAGCGGAATGTCAATACACAATTTTTCTACTATTGAAGGATGCGATTCAACGATTTATCTGTATCTTACTATTGAGCACTCCGAAACCCATGAGATAGATTCCTCAGTCTGCGACAGCTATGAGTGGGAAGGGCAGACATATGCCGAGGACAGTACATTCTCGACTACATACGAAAACCAATACGGCTGCGACAGCATAATAGCAGTAAACTTCCATGTGAACCATTCAACCGAAACAATAGACACTAGGGAGGAATGCAGTTCGCTTGTGTGGATTGACGGCAACACCTACACCGAAAGCAACAGCGAGGCTACCTATACCTATATTGCAGAAAACGGCTGTGATTCGGTCGTTCGCCTCAACCTGACCATAACGCGCATTGAATATGAATTTTCCGTTTCGGACTGCGAGGGATATTCTTGGATTTGGGGAAATGGATATGGCTCATATCATTCCTCAACAGGCGACTACACAAGGACATTTACCGCAGCAAACGGTTGCGACAGTGTTGTGACATTGCACTTTACGAAACTCGGAAACTATATACACGACACTGTATACATTTGTAGCAACGACAGTTACACTTGGCTAAACGGAAGAACCTACACTATTGATGATTTGGGACAATGGGCATCACATATTAATGACTCTTACACCTACACAAATTCATACGGCTGTGACAGCTCTATCAATTTGCATCTCTATTTTAAAAATAATGATATTGTTGACACTCACCGCGCCTGTGATTCCTACACTTGGATTGACGGCAATACATATACCGAAAGCAACAACACAGCCACTGTAACATATACAAACCAGTATGGCTGCGATTCGGTTGTGCATCTAAACCTTACCATAGGGCACACTGACAATACAGTACACGAAGTTACAGCCGAGGAATGTTCCTACTACCGGATGTCCAGCGGTGAGTATTTTACAGAAAGTGGCGACTACCAGCGAACCCTGCAATCTTCCTGCGGATGCGACAGCATAGTGCTTTTACATCTGACAATTACAGGTGAAAACGGACTTGAAGGCACATTTTATGACGAACGGGATAACATAACCTATCGTACTATACAGTATGGTTGCCAAACATGGTTTGCCGAGGATTTGAGAACTAATTACTATGCGGACGGAACGCCAATAGAAACTCCTCCGTCAAATTCAACGGTTGTACTTTATTACTATAGATATAGCACTTATGGTGGATACTATTACTTATATAGAACAGCCAATAATAATACACACGGAGGTGTTTGCCCTACAGGATGGCATATCCCTACAAAGGCAGAATGGGAAGAACTATTTGCCACATTGAGAATACGGGACGAATACGCCTGCGGAAACGACAGTAGCGTACTAAAGTCCGTTTCCTCTACTTCGGGATGGAACTCTTCCAATGTTGAATGTTCTCCAGGTTACGATATGGCAACAAATAATTCCAGTAACATAGGACTAAATCCAGAAGGAATAGTATCTTTAGGGCGGCAAGAAAAAAATAGGGCACCAAGATATGATGTAGGAAATCTTGCTATATATATGACCTCATCAATGGTTGAAATAGAAATTTGGAAAAGCTTAACATATCCGTTATGGGAGGACGATAATTGGTGGCAAGCATATTTAACTAGATGTGTTAGAAATAATTAAGCAATTAAAAATTGGTCTAATGAATAGAAATATATTTTTATTAATTGTATTAGTTTTACTATGCAGTTTTAAAGGAATTTCACAAACAAATGTTCTTTTACATGAATGCGGCTATAAGGAATTGATGAATAGGTATAGAGCGCAAGGTGCTCAATTCTATACTGATAAACCTATTGGAAACAGAGATGATGAGACAATTCTAAAGATTCCAGTTGTATTTCATGTTGTAGTACCACCTGCACATAGTGGTGATGCTTTTGAGTACATTGCTCCATATAAGATATATGATTGTTTGAATATCTTAGATATGATTTTTGCTGGTGAATCTCCTTTTGATACGGTTAATATTAACACAAATATAAAATTCTACCCTGCAACAATAGACATATATGGAGATTCTTTATATATTGATTATCAATGCGAAAGATATTTTGGAATAACATACGACTTCCAAAACAATTTGTCAGAATACGAGGATATAAACATAAACAGGAATGGGCATACTGTAACATATCCATATACTTGGGAAGAAGCAAGCAATTGCGACAACGACTACTACAATGTGTTTCCTGAGGATAAATACCTTAATGTCTGGATATTTAATGAGGTAGGCAGGTACAATGGAATGGGTGCTTCTGTCAATTGGGATGGACATCCATGCGGATTTGTTGCACTTCCTAAAAAAGTAATCGGAATTAATAATGAGGTAGGGCGAGAATTAGGATATGGTATAGCACACGAGGTAGGTCATTATTTCGGACTTTCACATCCATGGCCGGATATTATTAACAATGACACTCTATATGTAAATATTAGTGATGTACCATGGCATACTCAAGATGAACAAGATTGCATTGATTCTGTAAGGATTGATGGAATATACAGACATATTTCCATTCATAATATAATGGAATATTCCCCAGATGGCTGCAGGAATGGTTTCTCTCAAGGTCAGAAAGACTATATGAGAGCAGTAATAAACAGCAGATTTTCAGAACTTACGGATTGTGAAAGCTACATATATCAGGGCAACAGATTAAACTTATTTTCAACGGAGATTGTTTCGCCTGTGGAAAATATTATATGCAGTAGCAATACAAGAGCAACAGAAATAAAGGTAAATTTACCTGACACAGCCGTTTTCCGAAAACTTGAAATATACAGAAACAATACACTTGTAGCAACACTGCATAGACAGGATACAATAAGTACGACAAATACAAGCATGTCGTTCAATCATCTGTTTAGTGAAGAAGGCAACTACGAACTGTCGGTATATTGTGGCAGAAGTGAATGCGAGGTGCAAGCCTGCTCCCGGACAATAATGGCAGTAGGATGCGAAGCGTTGACCTCGGGATTTGAGAAGGCGCAATGGTATTTCGACAGAAAGGTAAGTCTGGACTTGTCAAGTGGTCTGGCAAGGCTAAAATACGACTCGCAGATGAGTGCAGATGTCGCCGAATCTTCAATATGCGACAACAATGGAAACCTTTTGTTTTATACTGATGGAAATAAAATATGGAATAGTCAACATACTTTATTACCACAACACCTTGAAGATGCTAGTAACAAGGGAACCATAATACTAAAGTTTACCGAAGACAAATATGCAATTGTCACATTGACATCAAACAACGAATTAAAAGGCGTACCAGTTACCATTAATAACAATAATAGTCTGACTGTAGAAGATATAATTACAATAAGGCAAAATTATGAATTGTATGGACTTACAGCAATGCCAACTACTGATGGAAATTATTGGTTAATATCAACCAAAAAAGTTGGAAATGTTTTGTATCCGTTTATAGTGAAAGTCAACGGACTATTGATAGAGCAAGACACAACAACAATAGAAACTTGCCCAATGGATTTTACTGGCAATCCGGAAGTTTCAATAAAAATATCCCCTGACGCAAACTTTATCTGCTACTGCATAAAGGAAAATACAATTCATTTGTTCAGGTTCAATGCGGCATCGGGTTTCATATATCCTAGCAATTGTAGATTTTCACAAGACTCCAAGTTCCCGCAGGTAGCCTATAGCCCAAGTGGACGTTACTTATATGCGACACAGAATGATGATGTGAATAAGAAATTGAAGATAAAACAATATGATTTAAATGATTTCAATGGATGTATATGCGATATACCCACTAAGGAGATCTTTTCGAAAAGCATCAGGGATTCACTTGAATATTACTATACCGACTTGTTTCTACAGGAAGGTGCAGACGGAAGAATATATTTCTCGAGGCAATCTGACAACCCATACAAATCGAGAATGCTTGGCGTGATACTATATCCGGATGCAGAAACTAATTCGTATCTTGTTGACAATAATTGCGGTGTATTTGACCATTTTATAGATTATCCAGCAGATTCGGAAATGAAAAATGACATAAACCTACCTAACTTTGTTGACGGGGCGGTTGATACCTGCAGGGTTGATTTCTCGGTTTGTGCCGATTCGTGCAACGTAAGGACATTGCATTTTGTAAATTTGTCGCAAGGTACAGTTTTCACTTGGACAGTCAAGGATACGCTTGGAAACACATTGTATTCTAATAGTAATATTGAAAGCATTCTGCCTTCACTTTACAATCATTCTGTCTTTGTCGTAACACTTACTGGTTCTTGTGGAAGTAAAACGGATACAATAGTATTTAACCAAAGATATACAATAGACGGAGAATCCGTAATGTGCCGAGATGACAGACTATATTCATATCGTATATTGCCAGATTTGCCAACACAAAGCGTTACATGGACTTATCCATTTGGCGAAGATTATGGCAACAATAATCACTCCATTTACATCAACTCCGCAGAAGCACCAGCAAATCAGAATTTGTTCATACTTAAAAGTATAGTAACTGACAGGTTTGCGTGCAGGGATACGGCAAAACTAAATATTAGCCTTGACAGCATAAGATATAGCATATTGCCTACTGGCTATTGCAACGAATTAGCCCCAGGATTGGCAATTTTTACATTAAATTCTCAAAATTCCGCACCATATAATTTAGAGATAGAAGATGTGAATAACATTACAAATAGCTCTGCACTGCAACATCAATTTAGCGATTTGCATCATGGCACATACAATTATACGCTAAGCAATAATGTATGCTCGTATTCAAGGCATTTTACCATTGACGATGCGCTTTCGGGTTTTTATTGCACAATAGAGCCTCAATGTTATAAGGTTAATGTTAGTGTTCATAACGACAATATACAGTCGTTGTCAGATTATACTTTTGATTTCTATAGGGGGAATTCTATGTTGAGTACAATATCCAGTTCAAACGAGTGCGAATTCGAAGTGGACTTATACGATGAAGATGCCGACATATTTATACCACTTAGGGAAACTGAAATGCCAATAAGAATAAAGGTTACAGATATAAATACCAACTGTGAGCATTTCATTGATACAACATTAAGCAGGTTGCCACATGTTGATATTTTAGGTTTTCCAATGAACCCCATATATTGTGAAGGTGATACTGGATATGTCCGAATAGAAGTACATGGCATAACAGACACCTTGATGGTTGGGTTTAACCACGATTCGTTCTTCAATGTACGGTTTGTCGAATATTCGAATGATGGCATTGTATATCAGGTAAATTCCACTGAGCCAAATCCCCAGATTCTTGTAATAGATAAAACCATAAGTTGCATTATCTTAAAAAAAAGATTGCCAATCCCACAAATAAATTTTGAGGCAATTGATTCTGTAGGTGTAATATGTGAGGCTGGAGGAACGACAGACATTTATGTCAATATTACCATCGACCCTCTATATGATGTTTTGCCAGATTCTGCCCACTGGAATACTAATACTACAACTTACCTTGAACCCACAGGATTCAATACTTTTCGCACCGTACTGCCAAATGTACATGTTGGTACATACGAATACACAATTCCATACTCATCGGCATGTACATACGAAAATTCTATAACTATCGAGGAAAGTCCTCATGTTACAATAGTTGATATAAACAGCCATATTGACGCAGAAGGGAACTGCTGGATATGTCCATTGTATTCAACAGGACTATATTCTGGTTATACCTTAGAAATATATAATTCGTTAGAAAATATGATTTTTCAGAGTAATAACATATTTTTAGGAGAGTTGATATGTTACGGACCTTTTTCAATTGGATTATACACGGCAAAACTGATTGATCCATGCGGAGATGTTACAAATTATCAATTTGTTCTTGAATACTCACATCTCACCATTGAAAATGTAAGGCTTGCCGATGTAACTTGTAAGGCAGATTATAGTACAAGTGTCACATTCGACATTTGGGGTTCGCAACCGCCATATACATTGCAAGTAATATCATCGGGAATAACACTTGCAAGCGCAACATTTAACGAAGCTGGCACATATACAATATATTTTACAGCACCATCGTCTGGCGGAAACATAACATTGAGTGCCACATCAGCGGGCAATTCTCCAGCATCGGTCACAATAGCATTGAATATGGTATGTAATCAGGCTGCCCTAACAACAAATAATTTACAGGCATCATATAGCGGACAGACACTTGTTGTCGCTAATGATCCGTATGGTTTATGCTTTAACCAAAATGTAAGTTTTACAAATTGTACAATATATTGTGCGTACGACACATACGACAGCATAGCAGAAACCAAGTGGACTATTCCCAAAGGCAAACATGTCATTTTAAAAGGCACAACTATTAAATCGGGTTGTACAGACAAAATGTGGGCAGGCATAACTGTTATTGGCGACAGCACAAAGAATCATGTTATGAATAATACTACATATCATGGGAGTGTGGTTGTCCGTGATACTTGTTTCTTAGAAGATGCAATCTGCGCAATTGATTCATACCATGGTGGAATTGCCACAGTAATATCATCATATTTCAACAACAATGTGTATGATATATATTTCCACTCATACAAATTCTTGCATACAGTTGGAATCGCATCAATGATAGTTGGTAACACATTTTCAACAACAAGACTGTTTAATAATCGTGATATATTTCCTTCTGCTCATATTTGCATGGAAAATGTAATGGGAGTTGCCATTGGGTCGAATATATTCCAAAATACATTACCATATGACTATTATTATTCAATAGGAGCTCGTCTCGATTTCCCTATTATAAATCCAATAATTTTTACCCCATATTATACTGATAATCGCGGAATAGGAATAAAATCAATATTGAGCAGTTATACAACAAATTCAGCGGCAGTAGGAACAAATACATTTAGCGGATTGTATTATGGTATATATGCAGATGGGCAGAAACAGACTCCTATATCATTGTATGGCAACAAGATGGCGAATAATTTCAGAGGGATATACATGGCGGCAAATACTGGAGCAAATGTAAAATCCAATAAAATTTCTGTATCTGAAGGTCCGTTTACCTTTTCCAACAACTACATAATATTTTTAGGCAATAATGGAGTCCCTTCTGGCAATATCCCATACGGAATATATCTAAATGGATGCACAAGTTATACTATGCAATATGATACAATAACAAAAGGAACTACAGGTTTGTATATAAGTAATTCTGGAGAAGAGGCATTGCGGGTAAGCAATTGTGTGTTTGGAGAATCACTGACAACAGGTAGTACAAATGCAATAATAGTTTCTGGCACAAATTCAGATTACGGTTCGAACAATAGTGGCCAAACACACAATGGGCTTCAGATTGTTTGTAACGACTTTACTGGAAATACGAATGACATTGGGGTTATCAATGGAAACATGGGGCAAATGCAGGGAATTGCTAGTGGAAATATATACCAGCCTGCAGGGAATCAGTTTAATGTAAATGCACCAAGTACATTTGAATTCCGAACGCAATTCCAGAATAGTTTTTTTGGAAACTATACATCGTATGATTTCGGCCCATACACTTATTATCAGCACGATGATGACTATAATAACTTTCAGAATGGTTTTGCCCGCGAACTTGAACAGGGTAGGTACACAGAAGTTGTAGTAAATGGACATGGTGGAGTTTATCCTTATACTAAAACAGGATTTGGTTATAGTCAGTCATATTGCCAAAGCAGAAACAGCACATGTGCCGAATTAATATCAGAAATAAATGATTATGGGGATAATCTTGAAAAATTGGAAGCTGATTATGTTGCTCGTCTTGATGGTGGCAATACACAGTCTTTGCTTGCAGATATACAGACAAATTCTACTTCTGCAAACTATGACTTGAATGGATTTATGAGCGATGAATGTTTCTATGCAATACTTGATGAAATCGAAAATAATCCGTCGTATTATGTTTCGATACTGATAGAGAATTCGCCCCTTCCAGAACATATATTCGTAACTGCAATGAGCAAAAATATTCCTGAGATATACAAGAATACACTTGCATTGTATCAGTATGGGGAAAACACTCGAGTTGTTTCCGAGAGGGAAATGTCAGCACTTAGGCAAAGTATATCGTACAATGAATCTATGCTGATGAATCAGGCGTTAAACAATGACAGCGTTCCTTCGGAAAGGCAGATAGCGATAGCATATTTTGGCGATAAAAATGATTTGCAGTCGAAGATAAATGTATATAGGCTAAATTGTGCAAAAGGGAATTATATGGCGGCATTGGCGAATTTGTCTGATATAGGTAGTAATACCTATGGGGACAGTTATGAAATATCTACATTTTGTGAAGTAAACAGACTGTACATTGGTGTAATGACAAGTTTACAAAGAATCTCGCTTGATACATCTTTTCTTCATAGTGCTGTCAATGACAATAACTATCTGTATTCTGCACTTGCTCAAGTTCTATACGAATATGCGGCAGATAGTATAACATATCATTATACGCCGATTTTCATAGATGAATTGCAACCTAGATTCTTAAAGGCTGATGCAGAAAATGATTTCCCTATTTTCAATATTTATCCTAATCCGACAAATGGTATTGTAAATATTGAGTTAAACTCAAATATTTCCGAGGAACTATTATCTTTTTGTGAAAAATATGGAGTGCCAACCATTTATGATTGCGAAAAGATAAACGTTGAAGTGTATGATGTAAACTCCAGACTTATAATGTATGTAGAATCAAACATTCAAGAACCATTGCAAATAGATTTGTCTAATTATACGCCTGCCGAATATATGATAAGAATTGTAGATTGTAATTATGGACAAACAACATTTAAGATTGTAAAACAAAATTAATTTGCCAATATTAAAATGTATGAATATGAAGATTAGAATTGTATTTTTATTGTCGCTGGCTGTTCTGTTGCTTTGCGGCGGATGTGGTAACAGTCAAAAGGATGTTGAGATAAAGTATGTTTCCTATAATATTCGCAATAGTCGAGCCAACGATGGCGACAATGCATGGGATATTCGTAAATCTGCCACCAAGGAAATGATTGAACGCGAACAGCCTGACATTTTCGGTTTGCAGGAGGCTTATATTGAGCAGTTGCAGTACATCGACAATAATTTTCCAAACTATAGCAGGGTAGGTGTTGGTCGTGACGACGGCAAGGAAGAAGGTGAATTTATGGCAGTGTATTACCGTAACGACAAGTTCAAACTGCTTGATAGCGGAGATTTCTGGTTGTCGGAAACTCCTGATGAATGCTCTATGGGCTGGGATGCGGCATGTAGGCGTATTGTTACTTGGGCAAAACTTAAGGACATCGAAAGCAAAAAGGTTTTCTATGCTTTCAATACCCATCTCGACCATGTAGGCGAAGTAGCACGGGAACAATCGATACTATTGATTGTCAATAAGATTGATAAGATTGTGAAGAAAGACAAAGCTCCTGTTTTCTTGTCTGGCGATTTCAATTCAAATGTTAGTTCGCCAATTTTCGACCCGCTGAAAAATATTATGAAGGATAGCCGTGCAATATTGCCCGAATCGGAATGGATTCCAACATATAACAATTATGCTAATGGAAACGACGCCATGATAGATTACATTTTTTACAAAAACGCAGAAGTGTTGGATTTCAAGACCTTGAATGGCGATTACGGCAAACCGTACATTTCTGACCATTATCCGGTGATGGCAAGGTTTAAAATGTAGTCACGCAATGCATCTTGTAGTCACGCAATGCATTGCGTGACTACTGCAATCGTAAATCCGTTTGCATCATTTTGGCAAAATCGTAAATCGTCAGTCGAAAATCGTCTAGCCTTTTCCATGCCTGTATTGGCTTGGCGTTATGCCTGTTGCCCGCTTGAAATAGCGGCTGAAGCTTGCAAGGTCGGGAAAGCCAAGGCGTTCTGATATTTCCTGCAGCGACATTTTGTGCTCGGTACGGAGCAAAGTTTTCGATATATGTATCACATGCTGCTGTATCCAGTAGTTGGCACTATGCCCTGTTTCGCGTTTTATGGATGTGCTGAAATATTTTGGTGACAGGCAGAACAGGTTGGCATAAAATTCCACATCGCGGTGTTCCTTGTAGTGCTTGATGATGGCTTCATAGAGTCGTGAACTGATGTGCCCTTTTGCCGAAGCGTTTAGACCGTCGTTTTCTATGCGGAATGTGTCGATTACCTGTAACAATATGTGCAATTGAGGAAAAATGAAATCATCGGGCAACGAGGCGCTCAGACGGGAAACAATGCGCAGTGCCTCGACAAGCGACATTACATCGGCATACTGACTTGGTGTGAGTGTGAAATGCGGATGCTGCTCGTAATGGAAGCGGCTGTTGTTGATGTTTAGAATGGCAAGCCGTTCGTAAAGTCGCTCGGAAACGACTACAAGCGTGGCTTGGTAGTCGTCGGACGAACTGCGAACATTTAGCGTGCGGTTTGGATAGACAATGGCGATGTTGTGCTGCTCGAAAGTCACCAGCTCGCCTTCGTACTCGGTGCAGACGCTACCACGATGATTTATGCTTATGGTGTAGTGGGGCGAGGCGTATGGTTCCCCGTAAACTGGCATTCTACGTACATTGTCGATTACAACCACGCCCTTGCTGTTGATTTCTTCAGTCATTTCCATTATAAAGTTGTCGTTGCCTTTCATTTCAGTTTTGTTTTTGCATTTCGGCGACAAATATAACAAAAATGTAGTTTTGCAAAAAAAAGAGTTTTTGCCAAATTTAAAAAACCTATTGTTGATAATCGTTTCGGAATGGCATATACTTTTGCTATGTTAAAATAAGTGTCAATTTTAGATGACTTTTAGAAAAGAATATGTAAATTTGTAATTAAATTTTAATCTTATGAATAGGAAAGTTTTAATTGCAATGGTCTTTATGCTTGCTATGCTGTCGAGTATAAAAACCTTTGCGCAGACAACAGACATTACGGCTTATTGCAGGGCGGAAGTCAATTGTGCGTATGAGCTGATTCAAGATGTGAAAAAGTTCTATTTCGAAGGCGAATACATTGTGTTCGAATTGGGAGATGGTTCCACAACTTCATTGCAAACCTCAGCAATTAAGAAAATGACCTTGACTTACAACCAAGGTGATCTTACTGATGTTGACGAGAATTCAGGAACTGATGGCATTTATCCGAATCCGGTTTCCGATATGCTGTATTTCAACTTCAATGTCGGTTCGGAAGTGACTATGCAAATCTACTCGGCAACTGGTCAGCTTGTCAAGGAAGAAAACCTATCGTCGGATGGCGCTGTTGATGTAAGCAACCTAAGCGAAGGTCTGTACATTGTAAAAATTGATGGTAAAACCTATAAATTCAGTAAGTTATGAAAAAGATAGTAGCAGTTTTGGCATTTGTTTTGGCTGTGCTGTCTATTTCGGCACAGAACAAAGTTTTATATTATAGCGGTGGCAATGTAATATATACAAGGAACATAGAGAATGTTGATAGCGTAAGTTTCTTACCAACAGGAACATCAACCGCATATACAAATATCAACGATGAAATACCGTTCAGTTTCCCGATAATGGGTATCGACAGCATTGTGCTTTATATGCCGTCGCTTGATGGTGATGACCCACAGCATCAGGACGAGGGCGACTGGATTTACATTACCTATACCAATGGCGGTGCAGTTACCGTTGTTAATCCGCACCCGGAAGTAATTGTTGATAATACTAGAGGTGAATATGTGACGGTGGATAATTTGTCAGCGGATTATACTGTAGTTGTGGCAGGAACAACAACTAATGGAGCGTTGAAGATTAATTCCAATGGCAGGTTCAATTTGAGGCTCAATGGTGCCAATATTGCCAGCGATACTTGTCCTGCAATAAATGTAGAGACAGATACAAGGGTGAATTTGACTCTTGTGGATGGCACCACCAACACACTCTCCGACGGTTCTGCAAGTACACGCAAGGCTGCTTTGCTTTGTGAAGGTTCCATCGAAGTTTATGGCAACGGAACTCTCAATGTAGTAGGAAACAAAAAGCATGGCATCAATAGTGATGCTCACATTCATGTGAATGCAGGTACAATTAATGTTACTTCGGCTGCGAATGACGGTGTTCATGCAAATAATTTCAAGATGTTCGGCGGCAACTTAACTATTAGCGGTTTTGGTGGCGATGGTATCGAGGCTGAATATGGTAGTCAAAGCAACAACGGTATGGCTGGAGATATAAGCATAATGGGAGGTTCGCTTAATATTACTGTAGCAAGCGATGATACCAAAGGTATGAAGTGCGACACTTTGACAGTTACGGCAGGGACAATAAACATTACGGCATCTGGTGCTCAATCAAAGGGCGTGAAGGCTAACACAGTGTTTGTTGCTGGCGGTAACACTACAATCACCGCTTCTGGTGCTGCTGTTGTTGTAAATTATGACCCGTCATATTGTACAGGTATCAAGGCGACCAACATGTATGTAACAAATGGCGAACTTACAGTTACCTGTCCTTCATCTAACGATGGAGCAAGGGCAATTTCAACCGACAATCTGTTCAGTATGAGCGATGGTACGGTAACCTTATCGGTTGCTGGTAACGGCGGCTCGTACACAAATACTTCCAATGTTGCCGACACCTACAGCGCAGCTTGCATCAAGAGCGATATTTCGGTTGATATTTATGGCGGAACATTGACCTTTACTTGCAGTGGAACTGGCAGCAAGGGCATTTCGTGCGATGGTAATATCAATGTCAACGGCGGATACACTACGATGACGCTTTTGGGCGGTGCAAGCAAGGGTTTCAAGGCCGACCAGACAATGACTGTCAACGATGGAGCAATAAATGTTACTGCTTCGGGTACTACCGTAGTTACAAATTCCGACCCAGCATACTGTCTGGCAATAAAGGGCAATACAACTACAATCAATGGAGGAGTCATTACCGTAAACTGCACAAGCACAAACACTGGCGGTCGTGCAATTTCGTCGGATGGTGTTCTCACAATCAACGGTGGTACAATGAATTTTACAACTGCAGGTAGTGGTGCGACAATAACCACAAGCGACGGTTATTCACCAGTTTGTATCAAGGCCGATGGCGATGCCTATATTTATGGTGGAAATATAATTTGTAGTAGTTCTGGCAAGGGTGGTCGCGGAATAAAGGTCAATGGTGCACTTGTCATCGGACAATCCGGTGCCGCAGACGATTTGCTGAACATTGAAATAACTACTTCGGGTTCGGCAGTCAACTCTTCAAGCGGTGGCGGCTGGGGTGGCAGTAGCAGTTCAGGTTATTCTGGCAATCCTAAGGGCATTAAGTGTTTGGGCAATCTCACGATAAATAGTGGTCGCGTAGCGGTGTATTCAAATCAGGAAGGCATTGAAAGCAAGACTGCAATTTATGTGAATGGCGGTATTGTCGAGGTAAATTCAGCTGACGATGGTCTTAATGCCGGTGTAAAATCGCCTGCATCCGGATATTTGGAAATTAATGGCGGCAAGTTGTGGATTTATGCCCGTGGTAGCGATGCTTTGGACTGCAATGGCGCTAGAACCGTGATAAATGGTGGATTGATAATAGCAGGTGGTAGCGGACACGAACAGGCGGTTGACTGCAACCTTGGCGAGACGCAGGGTAATACCTTGGAAATAAACGGTGGTACTTTGTTGGCATTTGGTGGTTCAATGGGTGCATGGGCTCAGTCTATGGGCGGGGGCTTCCCTGGTGGAGGTTCTTCCTCATCAAGTGCTGCGCCTACAATGACTAACCAGAAGTACTTGTTGAATAGTTCTTCAAGTGGTGGCGGTTATCCTGGCGGAGGTTCTTCATCTTCATCAACATCAATAACCTCAACCATTGTTATTAAAGATGCAAGCAATAATACCATACTGATATACAAGGGCCCGACAGTATCTGGCAATGGTTGGGAAACTAACTATGGCACAGGAACAAAGCCTCCTGGTGGCGGAAACGAATTCGGTTTCTCAAGTCCCGCTGTACAGTCTGGCAATTACAGCATCTATACTACGGCTACTATCAGTGGTGGCGAAAGTTGGCACGGTGTTTACACAGGTGCAACTGCAACAACTTCTGGAACTGCAACTTCAGTAACAGCAAAACCATAATAATTTAATATGAACAGATTTTTTTCAGTAATACTCTCAGTTCTTCTCCTTGTTGCACTCAATTCGTGCAACAATGGGGAAGGCGAAGGTGGCACTGGCATCATCGAAGGTGATGTCATGCGCGTTTTACACCCAGACGACAACTATAACCTTGAAACCGACACTACCGTGGCGGCAAAGGTTGATGTTTTCATTGTCTATGGCGACGACACATTCTATGGCGATGATGTAGAAACCGACGACAAGGGGCATTACCGCTTTAGGTATATGAATCCGGGCAAGTACACCATTTTTGCCTATTCTACCAAGCCCGACGGCGAGAAAATCGCTGTTTCGCAGGAAGTTGAGTTGAAAAAGGGTGCTACTGTCACAGTCCCGACAATCTATATCCACGAGGGCAAGGCATACGGCACTTCGATGATAAAGGGTCGTGTTTATGCAAGGTATTATCACAACAGCAACTATCGTGGCGAAGGCTGGGCATACGACCAGCGCGTGTTCATCAAGCGTGATTCCGAGCCTTATCATTTCGACGATGTGCGCGTTGGCATGGACGGATATTTCTATTTCCAGAAAATCACCCCCGGTGACTATACTATTTTCACTTTTACTGAAAATCTGAACGAAATTCCCGACACGGTAACTCGTAGCATTAAAGTGGAAAATGCTGGCACGATTTATGAAATTCCCGATACTATCAACATAATTTCAAATGTTTAAGGTATGAAAAGAGGAATTTTAATAGTGGTCGTGTTGCTGTTGTCGGCATTCATGGTTTGCGCGCAGACTACCGAGGAAAAGCGTGAGAAGCGCAAAGGACTTACCGTAAAGGAGTGGAACGAAAACCAAGCCACAAAAACTCGTTTTCTCGACCATGTTACAAAGTACGATGCCAATGGTTTTAAGATTGAAGAAATAGAGTATGCCAATTATGGACAGAAGTCGCGCGTGACTTTCGAGTATAATACTGTTGGAAAGTGCATCAAGGAAGTCGAGTACGACAGTCGCAACAAGCCGGTGCGTATTCGTAAGTTTGAATATTATCCCGACGGAAGCAAGAAGAAGCAGTACAATTACTTCCCCAATGGCAAATTGGAGACCGTAAAGGAATTCGAATACATTTTCGATAAACAGTAGTCCGAATGTTGTCATCGATTGAAGATAAGTTGCAGTCGTTCAATACTATCACCCTTGCCGAAATGGACAAGGTGAAACTGATGAACAGGGTTGATACCAAATTTCTGGTGACAACCGAGCAACTTATGGAAATCCTTGACCGAATTAGCCAAAGGTATTTTGTACAGTTCAACGAAGGCAGGCGTATTGCCGATTACAACACGCTCTACTACGACACGCCCGACTGCAAGATGTACATTGCCCACCACAATCGCAAACTTAATAGGCAGAAACTGCGCTCGCGAATATATGTGGACAGTAATTTGGCTTTTTGCGAGATTAAGACCAAGAACAACAAGGGGCGTACAAAGAAAAAGCGCGTTTCCATCGATTGTTCCGAATTTGGTACTATGTTGCAAAAGGACGATACGCGAAACTTTGTTTCGGAGCATTTAAGGTACGATGTGAATGAACTTTATCCAGTCCTTGAAAACAAATTCACGCGTATAACCCTTGTGAATGTCGAAAAGACCGAGCGCCTTACAATTGATATGAATGTTAATCTTATCAATCGCGTAACTGGTAAGTCGGCATGTATTCCTAATCTTGTTATCGTGGAACTCAAGCAGGACGGACTTTGCCCGTCGTATTTCCGCGATGTGCTTCTCGACTTGCGCATAAAGCAAAAACGAATCAGTAAGTACTGCCTTGGAACCGTGCTTACAAATCCGAATATAAAGAACAACCGCTTCCGTAGAAAGATGCGGTATATTGAAAAACTGTGTAATACGAAAATTTTATGAAGAAATTATTTTTCCTAATGGTGGCGATTGCCCTTTTTGCTGTAAAAGGATTCACTCAGGAACAGAACGAGGAAATAGCGGCAACCGAAAACGACATCGAAGCAATTGCCGAAGATAATTCGAGTTTCATTGCCGACAACAAGGAATTCGACCCTGAAATAGCTCGTGAGTTTGCTGACGAGATGACAGCGATCGCATCGCCAAACGACATTCTTGGCATTCCGCTGTGGAACAAGGACAGTTTGCTCTCGATGTTCGTTTTGTTCCTTGTGAACATTATAATCTGCTGGTTGATAGTACATTTCCTGTATTATCGAAAGAGCAAACGCAAAGACTATTACTTTACCTTCATGCTGTTTGGTACGACTGTGTTCCTGTTGATGAACTTGCTCAACAATGTGAACCTTGCCATGGGCTTCGCAATGGGTTTGTTTGCCATTTTTGGGCTTATCCGCTACCGTACCGAGCCTTTGCCAATCCGCGAGATGACATATCTGTTTGTCATTATTGGCATTTCTGTGATAAACGGTCTTGCAATGAGTCACGGATACATCAACTTGTTGGCTGTTAATGTTCTGTTTATCATTGTTATAATTATTTTCGATGGTAACAAGGCAATTAAGCATGTGGCAACCAAGATTGTTCTATACGAGCGCATAGAGCTTGTGAAGCATGGCCGTGAGGATGAACTTATTGCCGACCTCAAGGAGCGTACAGGTCTCGACATTCAGCGCATCGAAGTGGGACACATTGATTTTCTGCGCGATGTCGCTTACATAAAGATTTACTACACGCCTATCAGCGACCAGATAAACAGCATTGACACTATGGTCAAGCATAAAGACTTTATGAAATAAACTTTGAAGTATCTTAAATACATATTATTAATGTCGAACATGGTTTGTCTGTTTGCCTGCATTTTGCAGGCGCAGACAACCGATTTTGGCGCTATTGTAGGGGCAGGATACTCTGGCAAGATTGTAAAGGGATTCGGCTATTCGGTGGAAGGCGAAGTAAAGACAGGTGGGAATTTCATCGAATTTAATCGCTTCAAGGTTTCTGGCGGATTAGGCTATTCATTCTGGAAAAGTCGCTTTAAAGTCTCCGCAGATTTCGACTATATCTTAAAAAATAGGGAAACATACTTGGAAAATCGCTATCGCGTGAGTGGTGGAATTACTTATTCCGAGAAAATAAGAAGTTTCAAGTTATCGCTACGCTCAAAGTATCAGGCATCATTCTACGATGAGTCGCACGCACCGCATAAGTTTAATCCCAAAACTTATATTCGCAACAGATTTGAGGTATCGTATAGTTTTTTTAGCAAGCCGGTAAAGTTGTATGCATCAGCCGAAATGTTTATCCGCATGTACAAGCCCGATTCTCGCTTCATCGATGAGGTGCGTACAGTTGCTGGTGTAACTTATCGCATCAACAAAAACAATGCGCTCGACTTTTATCTTCGTGCCGACAACGAAGTGCAGGTGAAGAATCCTGCAAACATTTATTATATCGGGGTGGGGTATAGCTTTAAGTAGTTCTTACTTTTTGCCTAACAACCCTTCTATCTCCTTGTATGACGAAACTGCGTTGCACGAGTGGAATTTACACGATAACCAACTGAGATGACGGCATCAAGATTATAGAAATTTGTTGAATACGTCTTACCGTCATTGGCAGTATGTGCAAAATTTGCACATACTGATTCTTGTTGTAATTCTTCAGAATCAAAAATATTTTTCAAATGCTTTGTAATCACGCTTCTGTCCACTTCAAATAGTACTGACATGGCCTTTTGAGTCAACCAAATGGTTTCGTCGCGATAAAACACTTCCACGCCATCAGTTTGATTTTGTGCCTGAAATATCAGGAATTCAGTCGTACTATTGCGAATCAGCAGGGATTTTTCTTCGGGTGCTTTCATAAGCGTTACTTACATTTTCCATACAAAATGTACAAAAAACAATTTCGATATCTAGAAAAAGTAGAATGAATTGTCAACAATTAATCTTGATAGCTCTTCTTTATAAACATCCAATTTCTTCCAGCAACCCCTTGCATCCATCGTTCACATCCTGCCAAGTTGCTTCGAAATTGCCAGTGTACCAAGGGTCGGCAACATCGCGTGGGTGGTCGGTGTAATTCAGTAGCAGGGAGATTTTATGAAGTTTGTCTTCGCCTAGCACTCGCTGTAAGTTACGCAGATTGTTTATGTCCATTGCCACAATGTAGTCGTAGTGCTCGTAGTCGCGGCGAGTAATCTGTCGTGCAGTTTTGCCCTCGCACGAAATTCCGTGCTCGGCAAGTTTGCGGCGTGCAGGCGGATATACGGGATTGCCGATTTCTTCGGTCGATGTTGCTGCTGATGCTATTTCAAACTGGTCGGCGATTCCTGCATCGGAAACCATTTTCTTCATAACAAACTCAGCCATAGGACTGCGGCAGATGTTGCCATGGCATACAAAAAGGATGCGTTTCATTTATGTTGTTTTTAGTTTTATTGGCACAAAGGTAAATAATTTTGCAGTGCTTTTGAAAAATGCATTTATGAATTCATTATATTTGCGTTTCATTACGCAAAACATTTCGTTTATGAGAAGAATATTATTGCCATTTGCATTTATAATTGCCTTTTCTCTGTGTCTTAACGCACAGGAGAAAAAGGAATACAAAATAGGTACAATTGCTTTTTACAACCTCGAGAACCTTTTCGACACGCTTCCAGGTGCTAATGATGTGGAATTTACACCTGAAGGTCCAAAGAACTGGAACACCGAAAAGTATTTCTCCAAGATAGACCGCATGGGTGGCGTTATTGTGCAACTTGGCGCCGATGTTACTGGTACTGCTCCTATGATTGTGGGTGTTAGCGAGGTAGAAAACATTACTCCGCTCAACGACCTTGTCAACTGCGAGGCAATGAAGCCGTACAACTACAAGGTTGTGCATATTGATGGTCCAGACCGCCGTGGTGTTGACTGTGCATTGTTGTACCGCCCTGAATATTTCAAGGTTACCAATGTGCGAATGCACCGTGTTGTTTCGGAGCAGGAAGGTTTTGTTACCCGCGACCAGATTGTTGTTTCGGGAATTTATGATGGGGAGGAAATGCATTTCATCGTTCTTCACTGGCCATCGCGTTTGGGTGGCGAAAAACGCAGTTTGCCACGCCGTGCCGAAGCCGCAACCACAACCCGTCAAATTTTCGACTCAATCATGGCAATCAATCCCAACGCCAAGATTATTGCAATGGGCGACCTCAACGACGACCCAATCAACAAGAGTTTGAAGGATTATTGCAAGACCGTTGGAAAGAAGGATGAAGTAAAAGACGGCAAACTATATGACCCGATGGAGGAACTTTACCGCAAGGGAATCGGCTCGTTGGCTTACGGTGACAGATGGAATCTTTTCGACCAGATGATTTTCTCACCGGCATTCGTCAGCACCGACAGGTCAACATACGTGCATTACGGAAGCCATGTGTTCAACAAATCGTTCCTAACCCAGAAGGAAGGTCGTTACAAAGGTTATCCGTTGCGTACATACGTAGGCACAACATATCAGTCGGGTTATAGCGACCATTTCCCAGTTTATTCGTTCATAATAAAGGAAAAGTAGCCATGCTAGTAAAGACTTTCGGTAGTGCCGTAGATGGCATTAATGCGCAGACTATCACCATTGAGGTGAATGTTTCCAACGGAGCAAAGTTTTTTCTTGTTGGGTTGCCAGATAATGCCATTAAGGAAAGCGAGCAACGCATGATAAGCGCATTAAATAACAATGGCTTCAAATGGCCAGGTCGTCGGATTGTCATTAATATGGCTCCTGCCGACATGCGCAAGGAAGGCTCTGCATACGACCTGCCGATGGCTGTCGGTGTACTTGCTGGTTCGGAACAGATGTCTGCCGATATGCTCGGCAAGTACTTGATAATGGGAGAGTTGTCACTTGATGGAAGCGTAAAGCCTATAAAAGGAGCGCTACCAATTGCTATAAACGCCAAGGAAGCAGGTTTTGAAGGAATTATTCTTCCCGTTGAAAATACTTTGGAGGCAGCGGTCGTTGATGGAATAAAGGTGTATGGCGTGCATAATATTACAGAAACCGTTGATTTCCTTAATGGTAGTCGTGAATTAGAGCAGGTTAAAGTTGACCTTGAAGCTGAATTCCAGAAGACGCTTTCGGAAAACGAACTCGACTTTGCCGATGTGAAAGGGCAGGAAAATGTAAAGCGCGCCCTCGAAATTGCTGCTGCAGGTGGACACAACATAATAATGATAGGACCTCCGGGATCGGGAAAGACAATGCTTGCAAAGCGCATTCCGTCTATACTTCCGCCACTCAGCCTAGACGAAGCCATTGAGACAACCAAGATACATTCGGTAGCGGGCAAAACCGAAGCGGGATGCTCGCTGATGCTGCGCCGTCCGTTCCGGTCTCCGCATCATACTATTTCGGATGTAGCATTGGTTGGAGGAGGAACATATCCGCAACCCGGGGAAATTTCACTCGCGCATAATGGTGTGCTCTTTCTAGATGAGCTGCCTGAATTCAAACGTACTGTTCTTGAAGTTATGCGTCAGCCATTGGAGGATAGGATTGTGACTATTTCGCGAGCAAAGTTTACGGTGGAATATCCTGCAAGCCTTATGCTTGTGGCCTCTATGAATCCATGTCCGTGCGGATACTACAACCATCCCGACAAGGAATGTACTTGTACGCCAATGGCGGTGCAAAAGTATATGAGCAGGATTTCTGGGCCGTTGCTTGACCGCATCGACATACATTTGGAGGTTACGCCAGTGAAGTTTGAGAAACTTGCCGACACACAACCTGCCGAGCATAGTGCTGACATCCAAAAGCGTGTGATTGAAGCGCGCAAGGTTCAGGCAAAACGATTTGCAAAAAGCAAAAAGATTTATTGCAATGCACAAATGTCATCCAAGCAGATACGCGAATTCTGCAAACTCGACAGCACTTGCATTTCGTTACTCAAGACTGCGATGGATAAACTTCACCTTTCCGCTCGTGCGTACGACCGTATTGTGAAGGTAGCTCGCACCATTGCCGACCTCGAACATAGTGATGACATTTTGCCAGCACACATAGCCGAGGCTATTCAGTACAGAAGTCTGGACAAGGAAACTTGGGGATTGTAATAAATAGTTGTTATCAATTGGTATGCGGAATTTAATAGACATATTGAATGAATATAATCGGCTTGGAATCAGGGACCAACTTGATTACGAGAAGTTCTATCTGTACTCTATTATTGCAAATTCAACGGCATTAGAAAATTCCAGAATGACCGAGGCGGATGTTAGGTCTTTATTTGAAAAAGGCAACACTCAGCTTCATGCACGGCATCTGCAAGCAGATATCGACCAGTACATTCGTTCAATGTCAGATGATGAAGATAATAATGATAAACTATCCGAAAAAACTAGGGAGAAATCAAAAGAAACTAGGGAGAAAACTAGGGAGAAAATAGTTAAAACTATTAGACAAAATCCATCGATTACTGCTAATGAATTATCAGAAATGTTAGGTATAACAGTAAAAGGTGTTGAATGGCAACTCAAGCAACTAAAATCTCAAGGTGTAATCCGTCGTGTTGGTGCAGATAGAGGCGGATATTGGGAAGTTGTGAGATAGAAATAATTTTCTCTCAAATTTGACAGTCAATCGTAAATCAAAAATCTAAATCGTCAATTCATCTTGACTCTATAGCTAGTCTTTACCTTTCCGCGTGAAATATCGTTGAGGCGAGTTTTTAGGAAACGCTTGCGGATTGGGTTTATCTTGTCGCAAAAGACTATACCTTGCAGGTGGTCGAATTCGTGTTGTACAACTACAGCCCTGTTGCCAGACAGTTTCTCGGTTACTTCCTCAAAATTTTCGTTGAGGTAGGTAACTGTTATGTCGTTGTAGCGGGTGACGTTCTCGTGAATGTCGGGAACACTTAGGCAACCTTCTTCGAAAACAATCTTCTTGGTTCCTTCAAATGTTACCTTGGGATTTATCATTACGCGCTTGAAATCCTTGCAAATCGGGTCATCCTCGGCAAATGGTGACGCATCAATTACAAGCAGGTTAATGTTGAGACCAATCTGCGGTGCTGCAAGTCCAACGCCTCTAGAGTGGTACATTGTCTCGAACATGTTTTCGATAAGTTGCTTTATTTCAGGATAATCCTTGTCAATATCCTCTGATTTTTTCCTGAGAATCGGGTTGCCGTATAAAAGTATTGGAAGTATCATAGTTTTGAAAATTTTTCTTGTTCCATGTATGATTGAAGTATTATGGTCGCACTGATTTTATCGACCATTGTCTTATCGCGACGCTGTTTTTTTGTTGTTCCGCCATCTATCATTGCCTGAAATGCCAGTTTCGATGTAAAACGCTCATCGACAGGTATAAAAGTCAAGTTCGTAAAGACTTTTTTCAGGCGGTTTAGTATTGGCGTTATGTATTGCATCGACTCCGATGGCGAATTATCCATCTGTGTTGGTTGTCCGTATATTATCTTCTTGACATCATTTTTTGAAATGTAGTCGGTAAGAAACTTTTCCAATTCGCCGGAAGGAACGGTTTCCAAGGCAGTGGCAATGATGCGGCTGGGGTCGGTTACTGCGACTCCTGTCTTTTTGCGTCCTATGTCCAATGCCAAGTAGCGTCCCATTATTTGTCGGTGTTAAATTTGAATCCATTGAGGAAATCCTTTATTGCCATGCGTTTTTTGCCTTGCATTTGCAGTTCGAGTATTGAAACGAAGCCATCCTGTGTTGCTACTTTCAGGTACGACTTGTTGTCGGAAACGAATGTACCAGCTTCAAGGTTATGTTTCTCAATGCTATACGTTGAGGTAAATATCTTTGCAGTAATCTCGTCCTTCAAATAGCACCATGCAGCAGGATAAGGCGAAAGTCCGCGTATGAGGTTGTGAATGTCTACGGATTTTGCATTCCAATTTATCTGGCAAAATTCTTTTGTGATTTTTGGCGCAGGATGCAAGCCTTCGGTGCGAATGGAATCCTGCTCAATAGCATTTACATTTCCTTCTGCGATTATGTCAACGGTCTTGCAAACGGCTTCGGCTCCTATATGCATAAGTTTGTCGTACAATGTTCCAATGTTGTCCTCAGGTTCGATTGGGCATTTTTCCTGCATGATAATTTTGCCGGTGTCGATTTGCTCATCGATGTAGAAAGTGGTGATTCCGGTTTCGGTTTCACCGTTGATTATGGCATGGTTAATTGGAGCAGCGCCACGATAGTCGGGGAGGAGTGCCGCATGAAGGTTTATGGTTCCGCGCTTTGGCATTGCCCACACTTCCTTTGGAAGCATACGGAAGGCAACGACCACATACAAATCAGCATTTATTTCCTTGAGTTGTGCAAGAAATTCGGGTGATTTCAGTTTTTCAGGCTGGAGAATCGGCAGATTATGTTCGAGTGCAAACTTCTTTACATCCGAAAACTGTATGTTCTTTCCGCGTCCTGCTGGTTTGTCGGGAGTTGTAACGACGGCTTTCACATTGTAGCCCTTGTCGAGCAAGGTTTTCAACGAGGTAACCGCAAATTCGGGCGTACCCATGAATATGATAGGAATGTCTGTCATGGCTTATTCTGCTGTCATTGCAAGTCTGAATCCGTAAGGACCTCCGCAGGTGCTTGGTGTACGCGAGTAGCGGTACGATACGCGGCTGAACTTTTCGTTTAGGAAAGAGGAGCCACCACGGACAACAATGTATTTGTTTTCTATCTCATCGTTCACATCTGATGCCTCGCTGCCAAAGTTGCTATACCAAGTGCTACACCATTCGTAAACATTTCCGCTCATGTCGAAAATACCGAGTTCGTTGGCTTTTTTCTTGCCAACCGCTTGGGTTGCATAGTCGCTGTTGGCATCGTACCAAGCGACTTCGGTAATTACATTGCTACCTGAATATTTTGTGCCTCTCGATAGGTTTCCGCCTCTTGCTGCGTATTCCCATTCGGTTTCGGTTGGCAGTCTCACTTCATTGCCGCTCTTTTCGCTGAACCACTTGCAGTATTCCTTGGCATCGTTCCAGCTGACATGGGCGACAGGGTGGTCGTATTCCTGCTTGTCGTATAGCGTACCCTTCGAATCGAAACGCCAGTTTACACCTTTCTTATACGATTTTGTTCCGTCGGCACAGATAAGGCTCGAATCCGATTTTTCTGCATCTGTCTTGTAACCAGTTTCTTCGATGAACTTTGCAAACTGCTCAACGGTAACCTCGTATTTGCCAATGTAGAAATCCTTTACAGTTTCTTCGTGGGCAGGCTTTTCATCGTTGTAGCAGTCGTTGCTTTGCTCTTCGGTGCATCCCATTGTGAATGTTCCGCCTTCAACGAAGACAAATTCAGTGTTGCATAGGTTCATCTCGTGGTTTGCGCCATCAGTTTTTTCCTCGTTGTGACAAGCATAAGCGAAAATCAAGCAGATTATTACCGCAAATAGCAGACTGTAATTTTTCATTTTGCTTTATTTTTCCAAAACAACTCTGAACCCATAGTTGAAATACTTGATTCCCAACGAGAAATCGCTACGGAACGAAATCATGCAGAAATTCGAGTTTACAGCGCAACTTCCACCGCGGAGCACATAGCTGTATCCAATAACTTCGCCCTGTGGGTTCTTGAGTTCGTTGCGACACCATTCGTAAACATTACCGCTCATGTCGTAAATGCCGAGTTCGTTTGGTTTCTTGGTTCCAACCTGATGTGTTTTGCCATCGCTGTTCTTGTCATACCATGCAACTTCGTCAAGGTCGTTGCTTCCTGCGTACTTAGAGTTTTTCTGTGGTTTCAAAACCCCGCCACGAGCTGCATATTCCCATTCTGCTTCCGATGGCAAACGGTACTTTTTGCCGGTCTTTTTGTTCAATGTTTCGATGAACTTGTTGACATCCTCAGCACTTACGCGCTCAACAGGGCAAGAGTCGCAGTCTTTGAAATAACTTGGATTTGTACCCATTACTTCGCGCCATTGCTCCTGAGTAATCTCAAATTTGCCAATGTAGAAGTCTTCAATGGTAATCTGGTTTGATGATTTCATCTCGTTGCTACCAGTGTTGAATTTTCCACCTTTAACAAGAACCGTCTCAATGTCAATGTTTTGTGCAATTGCAAATGCCGATACCGACAATGCTACCAATATTAAAAATGTTTTCTTCATCGCGTAAAATTTTAGGCTTCAAAGATAATGAATAATTGATAATGTACAATGAACAATGTATAATTGGTTTGAATTTGTTTGGGATTGTTTCTGGTTTAACTTCGTTGATGGCTACTTGTGCTGAGCACAGCCGAAGTACGCCGTTCTAATTTCTATGTTTCTGGTTGTTTGAAGTTGTTTGAAATGGTTTCATTTTGTTTATGCTTGTTTTTAATTCTCAGACCATCATAAACTAATAAACAACATCAAACGGGCGTAGCCCACAAAAACATAGAAACCGCGAAGCGCAGAAACCCAGAAACGGGAACCCTTCAAACTGGCGAAGCCTATATCTCCACAATCAGAATTTCAACTCTGCGGTTTAGTTCGCGACCTTGTTCGGTACTATTGTCGGCAACAGGAATGTTAGGACCGAAGCCACGGTATTTCATGCGAGTTTTTGGAATGCCCTTTTCGATAAGGTAGTTGTAAACCGATGCGGCGCGTTCGACCGACAGTTTTTTGTTGTAGCCTTCGCTGCCGATGTTGTCGGTGTGTCCGCGGATTTCGATTCGGACGGTTGGCTTCTGCTCAAGTATGTTGTAAAGCGAATCGAGCTGAATGTACGACATGGTAAGCAACTCAGATGAGTTGAACTCGAAGTATATTTGGTTCAGACGGAAACGGTCACCAATTTCGGCATTGTCGAAGGCTTCACGGGTAATTTGCGTCTTCAGTCCAGTGGCATCGGTTTCGTTGGGGTCGGCTTTCAGGTGGCTAGACGAACTGTTTCCGTTACCACTTTCATCGTTATTATTTCCATTTCCCGAAGCTGAGTTATTGGCTAGATTGGAATTACCGTCGGCATCCGAATCGATGATTTTTTTTGTGTTGTAACCTGTCGCAGGGTCGAAAGTGTCAGATTTCCAGTCGGAGCTCCAAGCAAGGTCGTTGGTACAGCCACATTCGAATTCCGATTCAATTTCAAATACCGATACATTGTCTATGAGGTAGTAGGCGTAGAAAAACGCTGAGTCTGAATATTCGTTCTGGTTTGTGACATACTGTGTTGTGCTGTTGTCCAAGAAGTTTCCGATTGTAAGGTATTGTTCTCCGCCTCGTGCGCGGTAGTATCCGCAGAATTCCGTCCATTCGTCCATGTTGTCCATAATGTGTCCAGGACGGTTTGTGATTTGCGGTCGCTGAAGAATCCTATCGGCGTTTTTTGCCTTTATCTGCTCAACTGTCAGCGTTATTCCAAGCGCATCAACCGAGTACATTGATTTCTTAGCGTTTACATAGTAGAATTTTACGCAGTACAGGGTGTTTTTTTTCAGAGGATCTGTGAGCTTTGTTTGTAAGTATTCGCGCGAAACGCCTTTATAAACTGTTAGCGAATCGTCGAATTTCTCACGAAGGATAATGCCAGCATATGCTCCGCCATCGTATGGATACATGTAGCCTGCAAAGTTTTCGGGAACGCCAGCCCGCATCGCGCTGCATGAGTGCATAAGGTCTGGTGTGCCGTAGTTGGGATTTATCCAGTCGGGGAAAGGATATTTCACAGCATAGCCGCAGTAGTCCTCGGGACACGACCAAGCATTTTCGAAACTGTGATTTTTTACAAGGTTCTGCGAAAATGCCCTATTGAAAACAAATGGCACACTGCAGCATAGCAATATGACAATTAGGAATCTTCGCATTTTATTTTTGCTTGCTTGGATAAATGGTGTTGATGTCGATGAGCGTCTTGTAGTTTTTCAGGTGCCTTGTGCGTTGTGATTCACTTATGTCGCTGATGTTCAGAAGTATTCCAGTTTCCTCTACTGCGCCAAATTCCGGATTGTCGGCCGTGCCGAAAGTTTTCATGGAGTTCGAAAGCTTCATGTAGGCGTTCACTAGAGGTGGAATCTTAGAATTGTTATTTTTCAGTAAATTTTTCAGTTCCTTGTAGTCGTTTGAGAAATCATTGCCTGAAAATAATTTCTTGTTTTCTTCATACTCGAAGTTTATTGGCAATTTAGGCGTTACAAGGTTTTCATTGTCGGGGAAATACAAGTGCAGGAATGATAAAAGCTGGTTTCGTGCATTTATGTTGTAGTTCTTGTACATTGTGAATTTCCCGAACCAGTATTTGATGTGCTTGTATTCTGATGTCAGAGCTACCACGCCGTCCCATAGGTTGTCGAGGGCGAAGAAGCCACGGCGGAAGTTTTTCAGGTACTGGTAACTTGGCTGTATGAACGAGCGACCAAGTTCGATGGTGTAGGGGAGGTAGTCCTTTACAAACTTATCCGAATAGTCGAAAATGTGTCCTGTCGCGAGTTTTGCGTTTGGATTGTCTGTTGTGTATTCGCCAAGGATAAACCTGTATCCTCCGATAATCTGCTTGTGATGCGGGTCCCAGACAATCATCTGGCAGTATGGAGCATCTGCTGAAATGTCGAATTCATCTATGTCGGCTTCCTTGCCTGTGCCACCTCCTGCAGCACGGAATGTTATTTCGCGAAGGCGACCAAGTTCCCGCATCAAGTTGGGACACTGGTCGTGAGTGAATACATATATTTCGTTGGCGCCATAATTCGTCCGTCTCAGCAGTTTGTCTTTTGTCAATTCGCTGAGCAGCAATTTTTTGCTTACGGGCTGAATTAAATCTGCCATAGGTTTAGAATATTACACCGACCTTCAAGCTAATATCGTTGAATTTGATGCGAGGGTCGAATCTTTGTTCTGGTTTGTTTTCTCCCTTCCATGTGTCGATTTTGTCGAAGTCGAAGAAGGTGCCCAAGTATCCGATTTCGAACAGCAACTTTGTGTTGCCGGCCAATGTCCATTCTGCGCCGCCACCAACGAACCAGCCAATGTTAAACAGGTTGGTTGACTTTGTTATGATGAAAACTTCCTTGGTTTCAGGGGTTATCTTTGATTTGATTCTGACCATCGGGTCGATTCCAAGTTTCAGGAAATAAGTGAAATATCCGATTTCATTTGTACATCCTTTTATTCCGATTGGAACATCGATATAGGTTGTCGAGTATTTATAACTATGTGTTAATGTGTCGTTTGATGTCGGAATTAATTTGTCATCAATGTCTTTCAGGTCAATTAATCCATACTTGAACTCTGTTGTGCCACCCAGATTGGTAAGACCTGCTGTAATATTGAGGGAGAAATTCTGTGAGAAATTCCAGTCCATTGTAGCACCGAATCCGTAAGTGAGTTTTGCCTTGTTGCTCGATAGGAACGACTTGCTGTCGGACATAAGCCAAGAGATGCCACCTTTGAGGTATAGGCCACCATCTACCTTGTTCTTTTTCTTTGGCTGGGCTGGATTTAAATTAATATCTTGTGCTGATAAAAATGCCGCTGATAGCAATAATATTACAACGATACTAAATATTTTCTTCATGTTTTATGACTATTTACATTAAACAAAATTGAAATTTAAAACGCAAAATTATATATTTTATTGTCATTCTCCAATCTTTTTTTCGCGGAGATAAATTCTCTTTTTAATTTTGCGGACAGAATTTTACAAATATGCAAAGGCTGTTTTTATATATTATTGTAGCGTGTGTTTGTGTCGTGACATCGTGCAATTCAAATCCGCTTGATGTTGATGTGTCTGACATTGAGGCGGATGTGCAGGTTGAACGGTTCGACCAGGAATTTTATGCTTGTTCCAATGATGTTTCGTTTTCCTCTGTTGGAAAGCTCGCCGAAAAGTATCCGTTATTCTTCGACCTGTACAATTTGCGGGTGATTTCGTGTGGTTCGTACAGCGACCAGTCGTATTACGAATGCTTGCGCGTGTTTTTCTCCGACTATTCGGTTGTCGAGGCATACAGTGCTGTAAACAAGGAGTTTGCAAAATGTGACGATGTACAAAGCACTTTGGATGAGGGATTCCGTCATCTTTTGTATTATTATCCCGATGAGAAATTGCCTCGCGTGGTGACTTTTGTGGCTGGGTTCAATCAGTCGATTGTGCTTATGGACGGTTATGTGGGCATTGGTTTGGAGAAGTATCTTGGAACAGATTGCAAGTTGTACGATATGCTTCAGATACCGGATTTTGCAAAGCGTGAAATGCAGCGCAGTAGGATTCCCGTTGATGTCATGTCGGAATGGTTTCGCGACAGGCATCCGTACGAGCCTGCTACTGAGAATCTTGCAAACGCAATGATTTACAATGGAATGCTTTTGTATTTTATAGAGGCAATGTTCCCAAATATGCCCGAAGCCGACAGACTTATGTACACCGATGAAGAACTTGATTATTGTCGTCATTTTGAGCGCGATATGTGGACTAGCCTGATTGAGAATGGGTATTTGTTCACTACTGATTTGTTTACGATTCGTAAGTTTACCGAGAATGCTCCGTTTACAGCACCGTTTGGACAAGAATGTCCTGCACGGGTTGTCAATTGGACAGGTTTGCAGATTGTTAAGGCGTATGTAAAGAACAATAAGGTGTCGCTAACGGAATTGCTTGAAGAAACCGATTATCAGAAAATCTTGAATTTGTCGGAATATAACCCAAGGTAATTTACGATTTACGATTTTGGATTTACGATTGTGCAGACATGATGCAAAAGAATTTACGATTGATTGAATTTTTGAACCCCGCAAAGCATTCCGAGGCTACAATTATTGAATCCTTGAATTTTTAAATTATTGAATCATCAAATTTTCAAATCTTCGAATCTTCGAATCCTCGAATCTCCTATTTCGTTTCTAGAATCTTGAATTCCACTCTTCTATTTGCACTGCGACCTTCCTCTGTGTCGTTGGTGGCGATAGGTTTCTCGTAGGCGTATCCCTTGTAGGTCAGGCGATTTTCAGCAATGCCTTTGCCGATAAGGTAATCTACAACCGTTTTTGCCCTTGATTCCGACAGGTCGGTGTTGTATTTAAGGCTTCCTTGGTTGTCGGTATGACCGGAAATCTCGATTTTTAGGTTAGGCTGTTTGCTTAGAATCTCGACAACTCTGTCGAGTTCGGCGTAAGATTCGGGCTGTAGGGTCGATTTGTTATAGTCGAAGAATATGTTTTTTAGGATAATTGTGGTGCCGACTTGAATTTTTTTCAACTTGACATCAATTTCCACTTCTTGGAAGTCGGCGGTGTCGGCAAGGTTGAAGTTTTCGCTGTGGAAAAGATAACCGTTGCGGCTGACGCTAAGTCCATAGTTCTTTCCAGATGGCAGATTGACAATGTATGCTCCCGATGAACTGTTTGATTTGAAAGTAGAAATAACCTCGTTTTTGCTGTTGTCGGTAATTTCGATGTCGGCATCGAGCGGAGAACCGTTGTCGGCATCGGTAATTGTACCTTTTACGAGTGTAACAAGGACTTTGGGGGCGTTCTGCTTGGTTTCCTTGGTTGGAAATTTCAGTTCGTATATGTCGTGCAGTCCGTATCCATCTGGGCGTACTGATGTATAATAGGCGTTTCTTCCACTGGCGGTTATCGAGAAGAATACATCATCGAGAGGAGTGTTGATTGGATAACCAAGATTTTCAGGCTCAGACCAATTGCCGTTGTCGTCTCTTACCGACTTGAAAATGTCGTAACCGCCCATCGTGTTGTGTCCGTTCGAACTGAAATACAGCGTTCTTCCATCTGGATGAATGAAGACATCGCACTCGTCGTATTCTGAATTTACGGGCTTGCCAATATTGATTGGCTTCGACCAGTTGCCGCTTCTGTCGCGGGTAGAATAGAAGATGTCGCGACCGCCAATCGATTTGCTATTGTTGCCTGAAATGAAGAAAAGCGTACGGTTGTCAGACGAAAGGCAGGCGCGTGACTCGTGCGACTCGCGGTTGATGTTTTCGGATATGTTCTTGGGCTTCTGCCATTTGCTACCCTTGAGCGTAGAAACATAGATGTCGCCACCATTGTCGTCCATATATACATACATGGTCTGTCCGTCTGGCGAAAGACCGACAATTGCATCGTGCATTTTGGTGTTGAGTGGCGAGCCGATGTTATGAGCCTTTGTCCAGCCACTTGCTGTGTGTGCGCTTTCGTATATGTCTTCGTAGTACATTCCATCATCGGCAATCTGGTTTCCTGTCGTGCCTTTTCGGCGCGAAGTGAAATAAAGCTTTGAGCCATCGGATGTTACCAGCGGACCATATTCGCGGTATTCCGTGTTGATATTTTCGCCAAGGTTAATTATTTCCACATCTACGGTGTCTTTCATAATTTCGATTCCGCTGTTGCATTGCTGGATGAGACGGCGCATCTCGTTTTGCTCATTCTTGTCTTTCAGGGTTTTCATGTAGTCGGAGTAGCATTTTTTTGCTTCTTCAAATTTGTCGTTCCAGTGGTATCCGCAACCGAGGTAGAAAAGAATTCGCTTGTCGATTGTCTTGTTTAGCTTGTATGCCTTTTCAAAATATTCGAGGCATTGCGCTTTTTGTATCGAGTTGAAATGGCAGTACCCAATCTTGTAGTTGAGGTCGGAATTGTTTGGATTGAAGTTTTGCGCTGGCATATAATATTTAAGTGCATTAGCGAAGTCTCCAGCGTAGAAAAAATCATCTCCAGTCCTAATGTTTGATTTTGCTGCATTTACCTCGTTTGCTTTTCCCGGAAAGTTTGATGTGGAGAATTTTGTGTCAACCTGTGCCGACGCAATGCCAAACAGCATGAGTAGGAATATTGAGGATATTGTAAATTTCATTTTATGTACTTTTTGTTGCTACAAAGCTAATTGATTATTTCGACTCAACAAAATAAGTTGAAAATTGTCCTTCGACAAGCTCAGGAACCCAAAATTGAACGGAAGCCCTCAACGAAGTTAAAGTTGAAACGCAAATGCCTCAACGAAGTTAACCATTCTTTGAATCCTTAAATCTTTAAATTCTTGAATCTTCAAATTCTCGAATTTTCAAATCTTCAAATCTTCAAATTATTGAATTTTTGAATCTTTGCTCCTCCCCAACCATTTGATATATCATAACTTGTCTTAATTTTCAAAAAAATATCATCCGATACAAAAAAAATACCCACATATTTGTCCATTGAAACAAAAAAAATCTTAAGTTTGCGTACCGATTTTTTAATAAAGTATAAACATGGCAAATATAAAGAAAGTAGCAGTACTTACATCTGGTGGAGATGCACCGGGAATGAATGCGGCAATTAGGGCCGTTGTTAGAAAGGCTTTGCACGAAGGTCTTGAAGTTATGGGCGTAATGAGAGGTTACGAGGGACTCATCGCCGATGATTTTATTCCAATGGAATCGAAAAGCGTTGGCAATATAATTCAGCGTGGCGGTACAATCCTCAAGACCGCTCGTAGCGAAAGGTTCAGAACCCGCGAAGGTCAGCAGATTGCTTACGATAACCTCAGGAAGCATGAAGTTGACGCTCTTGTAGTTATCGGTGGTGATGGTACATTCAGGGGCGCAAGGGAATTTACCGAAAATTTCCCGTTCCCGGTAGTTGGCCTTCCTGGTACTATCGACAACGACTTGTATGGTACCGACATGACAATCGGATACGACACAGCATTGAATACAGTTGTTGAGGCAGTCGACAAGATTCGCGACACGGCAGCAAGCCACGAAAGAATGTTCTTCGTTGAGGTAATGGGCCGTGATGCTGGTTTCATCGCATTGCGCAGTGGTATCGCTTGTGGAGCAGAGGATGTACTTATCCCAGAAACAGTGACTTATCTCGACGAAGTACACGACAAGCTCGTTAAGTACATGACCGAAAAGAAAACATCCAGCATCATTCTCGTTGCCGAGGGTGATGATGCAGGTGGCGCATACGACATCCGTAATGCAATGGCTAAATACGGCGAGGAATTCGACATGAGAGTAATAGTTCTCGGTCACATTCAGCGTGGCGGTTCGCCATCGGCATACGACAGGTATCTTGCGAGCCGTCTTGGTGTTGCTGCAATCGATGCTCTTCTCGACGACCAGCGCAGTGTAATGTGCGGTATGGTTCACAACGAGATTGTTCTTGTTCCTTTCAACAAGACCATCAAGCACCACAAGACCATCGACCAGAAGATGCTCGACATTGTAGATGTATTGAACAGCTAATATCTTATAGGTATTTAAAAATATTAAAACAATTTGTCTCCTTTCCACCATTGGCGGAAAGGAGTTTTTTTATACATAATTGCAGAGATGTTGCGCGCAAAATCTCTTATTTTTCAAACGGGCAAATCATTATTGCAAATGCATAATTAGTATATAAATTATTGTTATATATCTAAAAATATTTCCTTGACTTATAATATAAAGTCTGTTTAGGCAATCTTTCAAAAATCATTCATACCTTTGAATCGGTAAAATTTGTGTAGAAGTAAACAGTGTCAAATAGCGGCATTTGTCAGATTTCGCATTTGTAAGCGATTGTGTGTCTGTTGTTTGCAAAGATTGAATATAATTTTAAATTTATAGTATATGAGAAAATTTCTATTGGCTACAATGGCCATTTTGTGGTTGCTTACCAGCTTAGGCGGTAAGCTTGTGGCACAGGAAAACATTGCGGTGTGGAAGTTCCCGGCCAATGTTACTGATGTCACATGTGTGTCGGATATGATTTCGGCATCGGACTGTAGTTTCTCTTCGGAGGGTACGGTTTCGGCTTCAGGAACTAACAATTCGAACACTTCTCTCTGTGGCGATACGGACGATACCAAGTCGTTGCAGGTGAGTGGACAGGCTGGAGGTTCGATAGTCTTTAAGATTTCGGCTGCGCCGTTCCGAAGCATTTCGATTTCATACGATCTACGTGGTCATCCTAATATGACTTATCATGGTTATACCGACTATGTTTGGTCGTATAGTACAAACGGAACGACCTTTACGGATGCTCCTGCAGCAACAGCAATTACTGGTTTTACAGAAACGACATTTACGGCCCAGACTGCCGACTTCTCGTCGATTAGCGCATTGAACGGCAGTAATGAAGTTTGGTTCAAACTTACGATGTCTGGTGCTGAAGGTGCAAGCGTTGCTTCGAATATCGACAACGTTGTGATCTCGGGTTTCCCGATGACATGCTTGACTCCTGTTAATGTTTCTGCAGTAGCCGAAACTCCGAATAGCGCTACTGTTTCGTGGGAACCACAGGGAACAAATGAAGAGTCATATACCTTAATATATTATACTGCAGCTCTAAATGCTACAGCCTTGAATGCATTGGCAAGTTCAGATCCTGTTCCTGAAAATGTTATTGCCAATGTTACTAGTCCATATACCTTGACTGGTCTATCCGCAAACACTACCTATTATGTATATGTACGCGCTAATTGCGGTGGCGATGACAATAGCGTATGGTCGCAGGCCGTTTCGTTTACGACTCCGGAACCGGTTTTCCATGTGATAACTATTGGTGATGGTACGGGTACAGGTTATTATGTACCAGTAAATACATACTATAATTACTCACTTTCTCAGCAGATTTATACACCAGACGACATCGAGATGGCAGGAACTATATCCTCTGTCGCATTTTATTACACTTATACATCTTCATTCTCAATGGAAGGAATAAGATTGTATATGAAACACACGACTAAATCATCGTTTGCAAGTAATACCGATATGGTTTCTCTTGATGATGCAACTTTGGTTTATGAAGGTCCGTTTGGCGCAGATGGTGCTGGTTGGATTACATTAGATCTTACAACTCCATTTGAATACAATGGTAACGACAATCTTTTGATTTGTATGTTCGACCCGACTAACGGTTATCCTGGTTCTTCCTATACTTTCAGGTACACAAGTACAGGCAATGATTACACTTCAATTATGTACTATAGTGATTCCTATACACCAAGTGTTAGTGATGTAACATCATTCTCTGGAAACAAGACTTATAACAAATACCATAACAACATTCAACTCGGAATTGCTCCTAGTGGTAATGTGTGCTTTAAAGTTTCTGATGTTGTGGCAACCAGTCTCACGGCATCTTCTGCTGTCATAAATTGGGTTCCTGTTGGAAGTGAAACTGCATGGGGCGTAAAATATGGTCCTGCTGGATTCGATGTAGAAACTGCAGGTACTGCAGTTTCTGTTGAAACAACTCCAACTTGCTCATTGAGTGGTCTAAACGCAAATACTGCATACGATGTATATGTAAAGTCTATATGTAGCGATACCGAAGAAAGCAGATGGACTAAAGCGGCATTTTCTACTTATTGTGACGCACAGTCTATCCCTTATACAGTGGATTTCGAGAGCTTTGATAATTACGCTGTTCCAGATTGTTGGACTCGGATTGTTGCATATACATCTGGTAATTATACATATCCATGTGCTTATAACAGTACGACCTATGGACATAATGGTTCATCAAAGTCTCTGAGGATGTACACTTATTATTCTAATCAACCCGAAAATATTATTGCAATGTCACCTATGAACGACATAAATACCATGCAGGTATCATTCTGGGCAAGGTACTACAGCACGAAGCCACAGTCGTTCCAGGTTGGTTATATAAAGAATGGCGAATTTACAGAAGTACAAACAATAACAGATCTTACTACAACATATCAGCAGTATACTGTATATATGAGTGAAGTCCCTGCAGATGCAGAGGCGATAGCTTTCCGTTCGTATCATGCGACTTCATCTGCTTATGTTCATATTGATGACATTGAAGTGTACGAAATACCATCATGCGTAGCTCCGAGTAATGTTACTGTTGCTGATGTTGAAACAACAACTGCATCAATTTCATGGACAGATGTAACACCTGCAACCTCATGGCAGTACCAGCTCGGTGATGGAGAAATTGTATCTGTTGATGCAAAACCTATAAATCTTACTGGACTTACTTCAAATACCGAATATACTATAAAGGTTCGTTCTGCTTGTGCTGGTGACGAATATAGCGAATGGTCAGCTGATGCTACATTTAGAACTGCTTGCGATGCTATATCTGATTTCCCATGGCAAGAGGATTTTGCATCGGTAACAGCTCCAGATTTACCTCCTTGCTGGGGTGTTATTGACGGGAATAACGATGGTGATTATTGGCAGTCGTATAGTAATGCAGTAAGAATATATACTGATTATAACAACGGAAATAATAATGACTATTTGATTCTCCCTGCATTCGAACTTAATGGTAGTTATTTGTTTAGTTATGATGTAATGGCATATAGTTCAGGAGAACCCAATGATTATAGGGTTGTGCTTTCTACTACTGGATATTCGCCAGAAGATTTTACTGTAGTACTGAAGGATCTGGAAACAGTAAGTAATACAACTTATGAGCCTAAGGAAGTGGACATAGATGATTACCATGGAACAGTTTATATTGCAATGCATATTCCAGCAGGAGGTTTGGATGGATGGTATCTCTATTTTGATAATTTCAAACTAAGAGAGAAATCTTCCGCTGCAGAAATCACAGCATTCTCGTTTGCCGAGGATGCAGAAGTTGCTGTTATAGATAGCGAGAATGCAACAGTTACCAGCGTGGTTTCTTATCAAACAGAAAGCCTAAACGGACTTGTTCCTACAATCGCAATTTCCGACTATGCAACAATAGCTCCTGCAAGCGGTGTTGCTCAGGATTTCACTGGACCTGTTACTTATACTGTAACTGCTGAAGATGGAACAACAACTAAGGAATGGACTGTTAATGTTAGCAAGGTTGCTACTGCTTCGTCGGCTAAGGATATTTTGTCATTCTCTTTCAGCGGACAGCAGGGCGAGTCGGTAATCAATCCCGAAAACCATACGGTTTTGGCTTACGCAGCTTGGAACTACGACTTTGCAAACAACATAACTCCGACTATTACAGTTTCGCCGCAGGCAACAATATATCCTGTAAGCGATTCTGCAATAAATTTTGCAACCCCTGTTACCTATACGGTTACAGCAGAGGACGAAAGCACTCAGGAGTGGACGGTTACAATAATAAACGACCCGAACGCTTGCCCGAATCCAGCGGCTGTTGTTGCTAATCCTATAACTACTAGTGGCGCAACACTTACATGGGAACAGCGTTACCTCGAAACCTCATATTTGGTTAAGGTTTCGTCAACTGCAATGACTGATATGACCGCAACAGCAGATGTATTCGACGATGAAGTCAACGCTATGACTTTGGATTTGACAGGTCTTACAGAAAATACTACCTATTATGTATATGTTCAGTCGGCTTGTGAAAATGCAACAGGATGGACAAATACTACATTCTACACAGGAATGTGTGTTCCATCTCCAACATCTGTTGACGGCAGTGGTATCACCAATGTAACCTTTGGAACTGGTGCTAATGTTGTAAACAACAATACCCATCCGACTTCAAGTCCTTATTATGGAAACTATACAGCACAGGTCGGTGCGGTACAGGCTTCAGAGACAGCAACCATAAACATTACATATGCTACAGGATATACATACGGAACAATAATCTGGGTAAACTGGAACAATGATGTCCAATTTACAGAAGATGAAATTGTTTATAGGGGAACATCTTCTTCTGCAAGTCCGACTACACTTGAAGCTTCGTTTGATATTCCTGTAACTACTCCAGAAGGAAGTTATAGAATGCGTATTGGTGGTGCAGATTCTCAGTTTGACAGCTATATGATAAGTGGAAATCCTTCTCCTTGCCTCAGTAATGTGTATTATACGATTTATGAGGATTACACATTGCAGGTATTGGCTCCTCCAACATGTATGCGCGTAAATGAAATTGAAGTGGCAAACACTACAACAAACTCAGCAGAAATTACATGGACTCTCAACGATGATGCTCAGGATGCATGGCAGGTAGTCGTTTCTGCAACAGCACTCGATGACCCTGCTACTGCAACAATGAATGATGTAACAGCAGCTACATTTAATGCAACTGGTCTTACCGCCAATACACCTTATTATGTATATGTCCGCGCAAACTGTGCAGATGACGACCAGTCTGATTGGGTTTCATCACAGTTCCGTACCGATTGCGGTGATATGGCTGTTCCATTCACTGAAACATTCACCGACTACACTGCAACAACTTATTCTACCGCTGGTGTAATGGCTGATTGCTGGTCTTATATTTATAATGGTACTAACACGGCATACGCTCCGCATGTATGCAATTATACATCATACGCTCCTATGAGCGGTGCAGATGTAAATTATCTGTTTGCAATTGCTTCTAATAATACAAATATGGCAACATACGGCAATGACAATATTGTTATGTTGCCTCCTGTTGAAGGTGGTTATGCAAGTAGAACCGTATCATTTGTTGCTAGGACAAGCAGTTCAACAAATGCTGCTGTGAAACTCGGATATATGAATGGTAATAGTTTCGTAAATCTGACAGATGTCGCATTTGCTTCTGCATCAATATCATTCTCATACGTAGTGCCTAATACTGTTCCTGAAGGTGCAAAGCTTGCTCTGAAATTCTCGGTATTGGCATCTGCTTCTTCAACAGTTTACTATGGTATCGACAATGTTGTCGTTCGCGAGACATCGTCAGACAACACCATTCTCTCGTATGCTGCATCTACAGCTCAGGGCGATGCTATATGTGCAGTTGACAACGATGCCCACACTATTTCGGTTGAACTCCGCGCAGGTGCTACCGCTCCTGTTGTTATCGGACAGACAATCGTTCTCAACGATGCTAATGCAACAATACAACAGCAGTTCGCTGACAACTTTATTACTCCTCCTAACTATTTCCAGTGGTTTATGACTACTGCCGATACTACCGTTATCTATAAGGTAACTGCAGAAAATGGTGCAGAACAGCTTTACAATGCTAATATAACAGTTGAATCATGTGCTGCTCCATCGGCTTTGGTTGCAGAACAGACTTCTACAACCAATGTAAACTGCTCGTGGACTCCTGCAGAAGGAACAACTGCTTGGAACTTCTACTGCTCGACAACACAGATGACTCCAGCAGGTCTTGATGCTCTCACAGCAAGCGACTACACAACAGTTACTACTGCTTCGGCAAGCGCTACCGTTGTTGGAGAAACTACCTATTACTGGTATGTACGCACCGACTGCGACGGAAGCTACAGCGCATGGATGGAAAGCTCGTTCACAACTTGGGAAAACTGCGTTGCTCCTACAAACCTTGCAACAGAAGTTGTAAACGACAACAATATAGTTGTTTCGTGGAATGTTCAGGATAATCTGCCAACAGTTGAAACTGATTTTACTGATGACTTTGAAAGAGATGCTATTGCTGGCGGTCCGTTTACATATTCAAATGACGCAACTTATCCATGGGTAATAACAACTGCTGCCGCAAATGGTGGTTCTCATAGTATTAAGAGTGGAAACTATAATATTGGTTCTTCAACATCATCTATAAGTATTACAGTCAATTATCCTTCTGATGGAACCTTGTCGTTCTATGGTCGTGTTTCTTCAGAACAAACATCTGTTTCTTCTGATTGGGACTACGGAACATTCTATATTGATGGAGAACAGCAGGGTGATAGGATTGTAAACAGTACATCTTTTAGTCATTTTAATTATGATGTTCCTGCAGGTTCTCATACTTTTATGTGGAAATATAAGAAAGACGGTTCTGTTAACAGTAATGACGACTGCTTCTATGTTGATGACATAACTATGAACTATCAAGCTGCTTCATCTAGCGTAGTAGTATATAAGAACGATGCAGAACTTGTTACTCTTCCTGCAACAACTACATCATACACCGACGAAGGTCTTGAAGCAGGTAACTACTGCTACAAGGTTAAGACCATTTGCCGCGAAGGCAGCGAATCGGATTTCTCCGAATCGGTTTGTCAGACTATTAATTCTTGTGTCGTTGTAGCAAACCTTTCTGCTACTAATGTTACCTACAATTCCGCAACCTTAAGCTGGACTCGTGGAGCAGAAGAAACTGCATGGAACATGACGGTAAACGGCGGTTCGCCTGTTGCTCTAACCGAGACAGGTGTAACTGTTAATGGTAATGTTATTACTTACGCTCTTGCAGGTCTTGAACCTGATACCGATTACACCGTTACAATCCAGTCGGATTGCGGTGGCTCTGTTAGCCAGTCTATTGCAAGCGTTAACTTTACAACCGAGCGCGTTCCTGCAACTTTGCCTTATACCTGCAACTTTGAGGATGCTACCGAAAATGCAGGCTGGGTATTTGCTAATGGAACACAGACCAACAAGTGGTTTATAGGTACGGCTACTAATGCAAACAATGGCGGAAGTAATGGTTTATACATTTCGGATAACACTAATGGTACTACATATAATTACAATGTAGGTAATACATCGTTTGTTTATGCAAGTAGGCTGATTAATTTTGAAAATTCTTCCGAATATGTTGTTTCGTTTGATTGGAAAGCAAACGGAGAAAGCGAATATTATGATTATCTTCGTGCCGGGTTAGTTCCTTCTTCAGTTACATTTACACCAGGACAGATGCCAAATGGAGCAACTAGTATGTATTATCTATATAATGTACCTATTGACGGATGGATTCCGTTGGACGGAAATTATAGTATGAATCAAGTTACCACATGGCAAACACAGAATCTTACTGTTGATGTTCCTGCAGGATACTACAACTTGGTATTCTTCTGGGGCAATGATGGTAGTGGCGGATCTCAGCCACCTGCAGCAATCGATAACATTGACATACATGCTCTTTCATGTCCGGCAGTTGGCGACCTTGCCGCTGTAACAAGCGAGTTGACAAACAACTCGGCTGTAATAGCTTGGACAGAGCGCGGTAATGCAACAAACTGGGAGGTTATAGTTTCTACAACAGAAGTAACGGATTTTGCTTCTGCAACTGCTGTTCCTGTAACAGATGCAACTTATTCGGCTACTGGTCTTTCGGCAGAAACCCCATATCATGTATATGTACGCGCAAACTGCGCTGTTGACGATAACAGCGAATGGGCACACGCAACATTTACAACCCTTGCAAACTGCCCTGCACCTGCCGAATTGGCAGCATCTGATGTTACAGGTACATCGGCAACAATTACTTGGACAGGATACACTGCAACCAATTGGATTTTGGAATACAGTATTGGTACAACAGGCGACTGGACAGCCGTTGAAAACTTGACATCAACAACCTACACATTGACGACCTCGCCATCTAACACCTATTATGTAAGAGTTAAGGCTGTTTGCGATGTTGACGAGGTAAGCAGTTATTCGGAAACAATCAGTTTCTCAACTCCATGTCAGAGTCTAATATCAACTTTCCCATGGTATGACGGTTTTGAAAACGGAATTGACTGCTGGACATTGGTTGACGAAGACGGTGATGGAAATCAGTGGTATCAGGTTTCTGTAACTGCTGGTTCTGGTTCTCTTGGCAACCATAGCGGTTCTTACATAATGACATCAGCTTCTTATGCTAGTGTAGCATTGACACCAAACAACTGGCTTATTACTCCGGCACTCGACCTTTCTGGATTGTCGGGAACAGTAAAGATGTCATATTTCATCGGCGGTCAGGATAATGCATGGTATTCAGAAAAATATAAGATTTGCGTATCGACAACAACAGCAGATGTTGCTAGCTTCACAGATACTTTGCTTGCTGAAACAATACCTAGTGCAGGTTGGCTTGAGCGTAATGTTGACTTGTCGAATTATATTGGACAAACAATATATGTTGCATTTGTTCACTATGACTGCACCGATATGTTTAGACTTGACCTTGATGATGTTTCTGTTTATGTTGACAATAGCACCGATGCTGCAATAACTGAGATAACAGCACCTACACATGGCGACTACTCTACTTGCGCATTGACAAATGCAGAACAAATCAAGATTAACATCCTCAACAACGGTGGTAGTGTTATTAGCAATTTCGAAGTCTCGTACACTATCAATGGCGGAACTACAGTAACCGAAACTGTTACTACTTCAGTTGCGCCAGCTCAGACTTACGAATACACATTCGCACAGACTGCTGACCTTTCGGCAATTGACACATACACAATCGTTGCAAGTGTTAACCTTACAGGTGATGAAACAGATTCCAACAACTCAGCAAGCATGACTATTACAAGTGGCGATGCAACTATTAGGATACATGCTCTTACAGACTCCTATTCTACAGGCGGTGGACAATCTTGGATTGTTACCAATACTTTGACAAATGAAGTTGTTGCTGAAAGAACAACAGCTTGGCAGTGGAATATTGAGGTTAACGACTATGTTTGCGTTGATGCAAACCAGTGCTACCGTGTTGTTGTTAATGATGCCGATGGTATGAGCAGTCCTGCTTATCTCGAAATACTCTACAACGATGAACAGGTTGCTGGTAGTACGGAGCCAGGTAGCTTCGCTGGACCATCTTTGGTTGCAGAAAGATTTACACCTAACTGCCGTACATACACAATCACAGCCTCTGCTACAGGTTTCGGTTCTATCGCTCCAGCAGGAGATGTTATAGTTCTGGAAGGCGAATCTCAGACATACACTATGACTCCGATGGCTGGCTTTGCTCTTGCAAGCCTCTTGGTTGATGGCGTTGACCAGTTGTCGCAGGTTGTAAACAATACCTATACTTTCGAAAATATTCAGGCAGACCACACAATCGCAGCTCACTTCGATGCAGAACATATTATTACTGCAACAGCAGGTAATGGCGGTTCTATATCACCGAATGGTCAGATTTCTGTTGGTAACAACGCAAATATCACCTTTACGGTTACTGCTGATGCTGGTTATGCTATCGCAAGCGTATTGGTTGATAATGTTGAACAAATCGAAACAGGTAATGTTCTTACGACTTTCAGCTATACATTTGAAAATGTAATTGATGATCATACAATTGCTGCAACATTTGAAACTATGCCTTTGCGCAGAATTACAGCAACTGCAGGTGAAAACGGAACAATCACTCCTTCGGGTATAGTAAGTGTTCCTTACAATGGTACGCAGGCATTCGAAATTGTAGCTAACGAAGGTTACCAGATTGCAAGCGTAGTAGTTGATGCTGGCACTGAAAATGAAGAAGATGTTACTTCACAGCTCAATGATGCTGTATACACCTTCACCAATGTTATTGTAAACCACACTATCGATGCAACTTTCGAGGTAATACCTACCTACACCTTGACAATACATTATGTATATGCCGAAAACGATGCAACAGCTGCTCCGGATCATACCGAAACTCTTGTTGCTGGTGCAGATTATTCGGTTGCATCTCCTGTAATCGATGGTTTCACAGCTGATCAATTGACAGTTGCAGGCACAATGCCGGCACAGGATTTAGAAGTTACGGTTAGGTACACAGTTAACGCTCCAGAAACCTACACCTTGACAATACATTATGTATATGCAGACAACACAACTGCTGCTGCCGATTACACTGCAACACTCGAAGCAGGTGAAACTTATTCGGTTGCATCTCCTGTAATCGATGGTTTCACAGCTGACCAATTGACAGTTACAGGTACAATGCCAGCACAGAATGTTGAGGTTACTGTTACCTACACAGAAAATGCTCCAGAAACCTACACCTTGACAATACATTATGTATTTGCTGACAATACAACTGCAGCTCCGGATCATACCGAAACTCTTGCTGCTGGTGCAAACTATTCGGTTGCATCTCCTGTAATCGATGGTTTCACTGCTGACCAGACAACAGTTGCAGGTACAATGCCAGCACAAAATGTTGAGGTTACTGTTACATACACAGCTAATCCGGTTGACACCTACACCTTGACAATACATTATGTATTCGCAGACGATAACTCTACAGCAGCTCCTGATTATGTAGCAACTCTTGCTGCAGGTGCAAACTATTCTGTTGCATCACCTGTAATCGCAGGTTACACTGCAGACCAGGCAACTGTCGCAGGTACAATGCCGGCACAGAATGTTGAGGTTACGGTTAGATACACAGCTAGTTCGTCGACAACTTACACAATCATCGCAACTAATGGTAATAATGGTACTATTTCTCCAAGTGGTGTAGTATATGTTGCTGAAGGTGCAAATAAGACATTCACCATTACACCTAATGCTGGTTACCGCATCGCTACTGTAATGGTTGATGGTGTAAATGCTATCGATGAGGTTGTTGACTTCCAGTACACATTCTACAATGTCACGGCTGACCATAACATTAATGTAACCTTCACCAATAGTGATGCAGTTGATGAATACATTTCAGGTTCGATGTCGGTTTACCCGAACCCGAACAACGGTATGTTCAGCATCGACTTCGCTAACATTAGCGGTGACGCAACCTACCAGCTCATCGATGCTCGTGGCGCTCTCGTTGAAACTCGCGACATCAATGTAATGGATGGTGACACTATGAACTTCAACTACGACCTCCGTCCGGGTACATACTTTGTAAGAATCATTACCACAGACAGGGTTTATGTTGAGCAGATTGTTGTTGAATAACAATTAGCGAAATCGAAAATAGAAAGGTCGCTCGAAAGAGCGACCTTTTTTGTTGTTTGTGCGCAAAACCTGTGTGCCCGTAATGGTTTCGGCGATAGATTATATTCCTTTTGCCATCATTTTCTCTGCTACAAGCCTTGCTGCGTATGCTACATATTCTACGCAGGGGCGTTTCTTGTAAAATTCTGCATTGCGTGTTGAAGGTTCAGGGCAGGGGCAAGTTTCATCGGGCAGACCAAGCAATCGCCGGCAGATGATGTCGCCGTTTTCTCTGCGGAACTTTTCGGCAAATTCTTGCACAAGTGCATAGTTGGCTGTACGGGCAGCCTTGTCCGATGGGTCGTCGGCAGGTGAGATGAAGCTGGCGCACATCGCCATTCCGCACACTGTTCCGCACACCTCGCGCATACGGCCTATGCCTCCGCCGAACGATGCTGAAATTTTCGAAGCAAATGCTGTGTCAACGCCAAAATCCTCGGCAAATGCCATAAATACCGCCTGCGAGCAGTTGTGTCCGCTCTTAAAATACTGCACCGCCAGTGCAACCTTGTTTTCTATGTAGTTCTCCATGTTTAAAGTTTTGGGCAAAGGTAATACAATGATTTAAAGAATTGAAAATTTGATGATTTAAAAACGGAAGGTCATCCTGAACTAGTTTCAGGATCTGATTCCGTTTTTTGGGGGGTCTAGGTTTAACTTCGTTGAGGGCTACGCCGTTCAGGTTGTTTGAAATTGTTTGATGTTGTTTCTGGGTTCAAGTTTCTAGTTTCAGGTTGGTTGAAATGGGTTGTTTGAGACGCAATGAATTGCGACTGTAGGGGTTAAGGGGGGCAATTGGCTTTTAGCCTTCAAGCCAGTCAGCCTTTTGCCTTTTATTCTTCCATTTCTTCTAGTACCACATTCTGTGGCAAGCGGAAGCGCAGGTACTTTATAGTTCTGTTTTCCTTGTTCCACATTTTCTCGTAGTGGGTTTTCAATGTGAGAAATCCTGTGTAATGCTCCGATTCGTAAAGGTTCGGAGTGTCGATAAGCAACGGAAGTCCGTTGTGAGCGATGATGCCTTTAGTATATTCGTATAAGGTATCATCGTCGGTCTTTAAGTTTACAATGCCGTTGTCAATCAGAAAATTTTGGTAGTACGACAGGAACCGCGATGAGGTAAGGCGTTTTTTATGTTTGCTTTTGGGGCCTAATTGCGGATCGGGGAAGGTTATCCATATTTCGGAAACCTCGTCCCTGCCGAAACATTTTGGTGTAAACTCGACGCGAGTGCGAAGGAAAGCAATGTTTTTCATTCCCATTTCCAGCGAATCGGATGCTCCGCGCCACATTCTTGCACCTTTTATGTCAACTCCGATGAAATTTCCTGTCGGAATTTCTTTCGCCATTGCTACCGAGTATTCTCCTTTTCCACATCCCAATTCTACGGTAATTGGATTGTCGTTGTGAAAGAAATCGGAATTCCATTTGCCTTTCAGTTCAAATTCATCTGGCGTTCCGTACATGAGTTTTGGCTGAAACAAGTGTGGAAAGGTCTCGTTCTGTGCAAATTTGAAAAGTTTGTTCTTCTGTGACATACGGTGTAATTTTTTAGGTTGCAAACTTACATAAAATTTGCGTATGGCGAGTTTTGCAAAAAATCAAACTTACAAATAATTATTGGGGAATGAAAAACAAAAATTTTTATCTTTGCACCCATATTATATAATAGGAAAACTTTATGGCAATTTTATCAAAAAACAAATACGAGTGGAAATTCTCGAAAATAGGTGGAGTTACTCGTGTAAACATTGAAACAGGTGAGGATATAGCTCACCTCGCAGAACTTGACCAGAAGATGTGGACGGTTCTCAGCTGTCCGACAAAAGGTCTCGAAATCGATGACAAGACACTTGAAATTCTTGACCTCGACCACGATGGAAAAATCAAGGTAAACGAAGTAATATCTGCATCGCAGTGGCTGATAAAGGTGTTGAAGGACCCGAATCTGCTCATTAAGCAAGATAGTACGCTCAACCTTTCTGACATTAATCAGGAAAATGAGGACGGTAAAAAATTATATGATTCTGCTAAGCAAATACTGAAGAATCTCGGTCTTGAAAAGGATAGCATTTCGATTGCTGATACATCCGACAGACTTGCAATTTTTGCAAAGACTAGATTCAACGGAGATGGCATTATTACCGAAAACTCTACCGATGACGAAGGTCTGAAGACAATAATAAAGTCGTGCATAGAAACTGTTGGCAGTGTTACCGACCGCAGTGGCGACCCAGGCATAAATGCCGACCAGATTGAGGAATTCTACACCAATTGTGCTGATTTTTCAGCATGGAGCAAAGATGGAGACGACCGCAAGGAATCTGTTTTCCCATACGGAGACAACACCGAGGCTGCTCTCAACGCATACAATGCTTTGAAGGAAAAGATTGACGACTATTTCCTGCGTTGCAAATTGATAGCATTCAACAACGAATCGACCGCTGCATTAGATGTTTCTGTTGCTCGCTTCGAGGCAATTAGCGACAAGAACCTCACCACTTGCATTGATGAGATTTCGACCTATCCGCTCGCTCGCGTTGGTAGCAAGAAGGATTTGATGCTCAACGAAGGCATTAACCCGGCATGGGAAGCAGCATTCTCGTCATTGAAGAGCCTCATTTTCGATGTTGACTTTGCAGGTAAGGATTCTATAAGCGAAAGCGAATGGAATTCTATTGGCGGAAAGTTCGCTGCATACAAGGAATGGAAGGATGCAAAGAAGGGCGCTGTCGTAGAATCGTTAGGACTTGAAGCGGTAAACGCTATTTTGGCAGAAAACCGTAAGGAAGAACTGTTGTCGCTTGTTGAGCAGGACAAGGCATTGGAAGGCGAAGCCAACGAAATCGAAAGCGTTGACAAGTTGATGCATTTGTACCGTGATTTCTTCCTGTTGTTGAAGAACTTCGTTACATTCTCCGACTTCTATTCACGCAAGGGCGACAAGGCAATATTCCAGGCTGGTACATTGTACATCGATCAGCGTAGTTGCGACCTCTGTATAAAGGTAAGCGACATGCCAAAGCACAATTTGACAGCAAGTTTCAGCGGAATGTACATTGCTTATTGCGACTGCACATCCAAGACTAAAAACGAGACAATGAATATTGCCGCTGTTGTAACTAATGGTGAAGTCAACAATTTGATGGTTGGCAAGAATGCTATTTTCTACGACCGTCAAGGCAACGACTGGGATGCAACAATCACAAAGATTATCGAAAACCCGATAAGCATTCGCGAAGCTTTCTGGTCACCTTACCGCAAATTTGCAAGGTTCATCGAAAACCAGATAAACAAATTTGCAGCTAGTCAGGACGACAAGGTTACAAGTGAAGCAACTGGCTCAATGGAAGCAGCTGGCGACCAGATGGTAGCCAACGCAAGCAAGGCTGCACAAAATGTACCGGGCTCCGAAGCCAAGAAGAACCAAGCATTCGACATCGCTAAGTTCTGTGGTATCTTTGCTGCAATAGGTTTGGCATTGGGATATATTGGTGGGTTCCTCGTTTCACTTGCTACTGGCTTCCTTAAATTGTCGTGGTGGCAGATGCCACTTGCAATTCTCGGTGTCATATTGCTCATTTCGGGTCCATCAATGATAATTGCATGGCTAAAGTTGCGCAAGCGTAACCTTTCGCCAGTTCTCAATGCAAACGGTTGGGCTGTCAATGCTCAGGCATATGTCAACATTAAGTTTGGAGCAACGCTTACCAAGATTGCCAAGTTCCCGCATGTAAAGAACGCAACCGATCCATTCAAGCAGGGCGTTCCTGTATGGAGAAAGATTCTTTATGTTGTAATTTTACTTGGAATTATATTCTGCGCATTGTATTTCACCAATGTATTGTCGCGAGTTGGTTTGCCTTCTCCTTTCCATAAGGAAGAACCCGTAGAGGTTGTGGCAACCGACAGCACTGCAGTTCCAGTAACCGACAGTATAGCACCTGCAGAAACTCCAGCAGAGGCTCCTGCAGAAACACCTGCCGAATAAGCAGACAAAGAACGCCCTTATTAGGCGTTCTTTACGATAAATAAAAAAAGCCGCTCGGAAGCGGCTTTTTTTGTTTGTTTGAAAAAATCTTACTTGTTAAGTCTGAATCTTTCGTTGCCGTTTTCGAAGTAGTCAACAATCTGGTTGATTGCTGCGATACCTGCGTTAACGTTTGCTTCTTCGGTTTGAGCACCAAGCTTCTTCGGTGTGAAGAATACGCGGTCAGCATAGTTTTCCTTGAGTTCAGCTGCGCATTCCGGAGCAACATCAGCCATATACTTGAAGTCTGGTCTTTCTGCGAGAACCTTCTTGAGGTCGTCTTCGTCGATGACTTCCTTGCGTGCGGTGTTGATGAGGGTTGCACCCTTAGGCATCTTACCGATTTTGCTCATGTTGATTGACTTCTTTGTCTCATCGTTAGCGGGGCAGTGGAGCGAAATGTAGTGGCATGTGCCAAACAGGTCGTCGAGGTTGGTGCACTGCTTTGCGCCGGTCGATTCAATCTGTTCCTTTGTGAGGAATGGGTCGTATGCAACTACTTCCATGCCGAATCCCATAGCGTACTTTCCGAGGAGGCGACCAACATTTCCGTAGCCGTAGATTCCGAGTTTCTTTCCGTGGATTTCCGAACCCGACTTTCCGTTGTAGTTGTTTCTTGCTGCCATAATCATAAGACCTATAGCAAGTTCAGCAACTGCATTTGAGTTCTGACCTGGAGTGTTCATTGCAACTACATTGCAAGCTGTTGCTGCATTGAGGTCGATATTGTCGAAACCAGCACCTGCTCTAACGATAATCTTGAGGTTCTTGCCTGCTTCGATAACTTCCTTGTCTGCAACATCGCTTCTGATGATCATTGCGTCAACATCAGCCACAGCAGCCAAAAGTTTGTCTTTGGTTCCGTACTTTTCGAGTAAAATAACTTCGTATCCAGCGGCTTTTGCCTTTGCCTGGATGCCATCAACTGCTTCTTTTGCAAACGGTTTGTCGGTTGCTACTAAAACCTTTTTCATTTCAAATTGTGTTTTAAATTTTATTAATGTTTTGCTTTTTAATTTTCGGCAAAGATAAGGAATATTTATAAAGTACGATTTACGATTTTAGATTGAATTTTTTGGAAGAATACATATTGTAAAATATTCATAAAAAGTTTGTTTGTGTGAAAAAAAAGTGTTAATTTTGACCATTGAATATTTTTAAGTATTAGTTGAGTAAATATTGTATTATGAGTAAGAATAAGTTAGTCTATATAGTTGGTGCAATAATTCTGGCGGTTGTTTCATTTGATTTGCATTCGCAGTCGTTGGAACGCTTGTCGTTTCCGCAGGTTGCGGTCAGTAACGGAGATGTAAGTGCTACGGCAGGTTCGTCGTTTGGAATTTCGTTGAGTGGAGCAAATGGTTCGCTGACTATTACATCGGAATACGGCGAAGGTGATTTTCACAATGAGATAGTTTCGGAAACTGGTCATATAGTGTTGGAAGGTGGTATTTCCGTCTATCCGAATCCCTCCGAATATATTGTGTATCTTGTGTTTGAGAATCCCGAAGCATTTGACACTCACAAGAAGGTCGAAATATATGATATGGGTGGACGGATTGTCCATTCTGTGCAAATGTCTAGTTTTGCGGAGGAAGTCGCCATTGATGTGTCGCACATTCCGCAGGGCACCTATATAATAAAGGTGGGCAGCAAAAGTGTAAAGATGATAAAAGGTTGATAATTAATGGGCAGAATATGAAAAATTGTAATTACATAAAATATTTAGTCGTGTTGACATTCTGCGTGTCATTAGTCTGCTCGCAGGCGATGGCGCAGGAATTTCCGCAGTCGGTAAACTTTTCTGCTACTATCCACGATGCTAACGATGAGGCTGTAGCAAATACGGCAGTCAATCTTCGCGTGACTTTCTACGATGCTGATAATGATGATGAACCGATATTTTGCGCCATATACCAGACGGAAACCGATTCGGATGGCAATGTGCTTCTTCGGCTCGACCGCGATATGATTGCATATGGTTGCAATGATGCTCCGAGCATTGGTTTCGATGAAATATCGTGGGGCGATGGTGCCTATTGGATGCATATTGAGTACCAGTCCGATATGGCGGAAGATTTTGTCGATTTGGGGTATATTGAACTGGCAAGTGGTTTCTATTCCTTGGTTTCCAATTATGCTTTGGTGGCAGGAAAAATCGATGGCTTTGACCTTGATGTGTCGGATGCAGGCGATGGCGATGTGCTTGTGTATAATGGTGCCACGGGCAAGTGGGAATCGCACCGTTTTGAAATTGACAATGCAAATGGTACTCAAGGAAATGTCCTTACCGATGTACGCGAGTTTGTGGATTTGGCTTTGCCTAGTGGAAATAAGTGGGCGACTTGCAATATAGGTGCAAGCGCACCAGAGGAACAAGGAAACTATTATGCATGGGGAGAAACTACGACAAAGGAAACTTATGGAGTTGGCAAATATGCTTTTTATGCAGAACCCAATTGCAGTACATTGACAAAATATTGTACGGATCCGGAAATGGGATATAATGGATTTGTTGACGGTCTTACGCACTTGGAATCATCCGATGATGCCGCCACTATAAATTGGGGTCCGAACTGGAGAATTCCTACAATAGCAGATTATAATGAGTTGATGAGTTGCTGTGTTATGGCATTAGATACACTTAATGGTACTGTAGTCATGAGATTTACAGGATTAAATGGCAACAGCATATTTTTGCCCAATACAGGCTATTGTAATAGTTATGGATTTCAAGCTCCAGATGATGATTATGGTCAATATTGGACGAGCAGTATTGTCTTTTCATATCCCAGTTTTGCTATGCCCTATTCATGGTCTGGGGATTATTGCCATTTTGAAGATGATCGTCCTAGAGAGTATGGGTATCTTGTGCGAGCAATTTATGATACAAATCATGGAATTTTGCCAGTTCACAATGGTGTACAGGGTGAAAGTTTTGTTGACTGTCGTGATGGCAATGAATATACTACGGTTATAATTGGAAACCAGACATGGATGAGGGAAAATCTTCGTTATGAAGGTGATATTCCTTTAGGTAGTAGCAACAGCACAACAACGGCATATAGGTATTATCCAGTTGGCGACGAAAATAATGTTCAGCGATATGGATATTTGTACAACTGGGTTGCTGCAATGAATGGAGATTCATGTTCCAGTACTATTCCAAGCGGTGTGCGTGGAATTTGCCCCGAGGGTTGGCATTTGCCAAGTAATGGTGAATGGTCTATATTGCAGCATTCTCTTGGAGGTTCGAATATCGGTTCTCGGCTTGCGAGTGCTTCCGATGTATGGCAAGGGGTTGTTACACAAGTTCCTGAATTTGGTACTAGCGGATTTGAGGCTTTGGGTGCTGGGAGTTTTTATCAAAGATATGAATATTGTTGGCCATTGGGAAAGTATGCTCATTTTTGGTCTGCTTCTGTATGGAGTAATAATAATAATTTTTTGGGGGCTTGGTATATAGAAAATGATGATATTAATCTGAAAAACGATTATGGTTATAAAGAATTGGGTTTTAGTATTAGGTGTGTACGTGATAATTAATTGCAAAAAGTTTTGATTATGAAGAGATTGGTTTTCTTGTTTATGATAATAGTTTCTGCCGTTGCTGCTTTTTCGCAGGGCGTTCCGCAGACTGTAAATTTTTCCGCTACGGTGCGCGATTCCGACAATGTGCCGTTGGCAAACCGAACCGTTACCGTGCGTGTGACATTCTACGAGGGCGGACAGAATGGAACTCCTGTGTATTGTGCTATCCATCAGACCACTACCAACGAGAATGGTTTTATGTCGTTTATGATTAACCGTAATGTGCTTGCCTGTGGTTGCAACGGCTCTACAAATGTGCCTTTCGAGGAAATTCCGTGGCAGAATGGCAATTATTGGATGCAGGTAGAGTACCAGACGGATATTGCTGGTGATTTTATTAGTCTTGGTTTTGTTGAGATTGCAAGCGGTTTTTATGCATTTACGTCAAATTATGCTATTACCGCCCAGAAGTTGCCAAACTTTGAGGTTGACATTGAGAATCCGCAGGATGGCGATGTGCTAGTATATAACGGAAGGACAGGAAAGTGGGAGGCTCGCCACATTAATTTCGGCGACGGCGGAGTGCAACCACCAGAAATCCCCGCGTACATTGACTTAGGATTGCCAAGCGGAACTCTTTGGGCAACTTGCAATCTTGGCGCGGAAACTCCCGAAGGGTATGGAGATTATTTTGCATGGGGAGAGACTACTGCAAAGTCGGTATTCGATTGGAGCATATATGATTATTGCAACGGAACATATAATACATTGACCAAGTATTGCAGTATGTCGCAGTACGGAAACAATGGTTTTACTGATACGCTTACTGTTCTAGAACCATCGGACGATGCTGCAACGGTAAATCTAGGAGGAAATTGGAGAATGCCTACTGCCGAGGAATTTAACGAGTTGATAAGCAACTGCACTCATCAGTGGACATCAATAAATTATACGAATGGCATGTATTTCATAGGACCGAATGGCAACAAGATATTTATTCCAATATCTGATATTAGGTACGATGATAGCGAATATACGCCACTTTTTGATGAGGCTTATTATTGGACAAGCTCATTATATACAGAAGACCCAAGAGGTGCGATTTATATGTATTATTATAGTGACGCTACATGTGAATTGAGGGGCGTTGGCAGGGCATACGGAATGGTAATACGTCCAGTGTATGTCCCGTCGCAGAATGGCGGAGGAGATACTGGCGAAGGTGGAGGCGGCGGAGATACCGGCAACGACACTATTACTTATCCACAAGGCTCGTTTACCGATACGCGCGATGGCAATACATATGCCACCGTTACCATAGGACAGCAAACATGGATGGCTGAGAATTTGCGTTACGAAGGGAGCATTCCTTTGGGATATTCTTCTGATGATGACACAAATCCATTACGCTATTATCCCAATAACAGTTCTTCTAATGTGCAACTATATGGTTATCTGTACAACTGGCCAGCAATTATGAATGGAGCAGAGTCGAGCAGTACCAGTCCTAGCGGTGTTCAGGGAATTTGTCCCGATGGCTGGCATGTACCAAGTTATGGTGAATGGTCGCGTCTGAACAATACTCTTGGTGGCACGTATGGTAATGCAGGTTCAAAGTTAGCAGGAAGGGCTGACCTATGGGCAGATGGCCTTCTTACATCAAGTGGGAATTTCGGCGAAACCAATTTCAATGCATTACCTGCAGGAGATCCTTATAATGAATATTCATTTGGTCACTATGCATTTTTCTGGTGTACAACAATGTATGACAACGAAGAAATTTATTGCATATGGTTGTCAACTTCTTCTCCAAATATGACGTATGAAAGATTTAATCTAAGCAACCCATTCAGTCTAAGGTGTGTTAGGGACAACTGATTGGAAAGGATGGCAATCTAAAATCGTAACTCGTCAATTCCCTTTCTTCTTGTATGTTGTCAGATTAGCTTCGCTGAGCTGAAGGTACTGAAACAAGTTCAGAATGACCATGAGAGTCAATACAAAATCGTCAATTCCTTTGCATCTTGTCAGCCCAATCGTAAATCGTCAATCAAAAATCGTAAATAAAGTTGTATTTTTGTGCCCAAATAAAATTTTATGTCATCATTTGAAGATTTTGGGCTTAACGAAAAATTATTGGCCGCAATAAAGAAGCGCGGGTTCGAAGCGCCTACACCTATTCAGGAAAAAGTAATTCCACAGTTGTTATCATCCGAGAAGGATATTATCGGTTTAGCGCAGACGGGCACTGGAAAGACTGCTGCATTCGGTTTGCCGATAATCGAAAGAATTGATGCGAACTCGCAGCACACGCAGGCGATTGTGCTTTCGCCTACGCGCGAACTTTGCGTTCAGATTGCAAAGGATTTGGTTTCGTTTGCCGAATTTTTGCCAGATGTGAAGATTGTAGCTGTGTATGGCGGTGCTTCCATTGAGCCGCAGATAAAGTCGCTGAAGGCAGGTGCGCACATTGTTGTGGGAACACCCGGTCGTGTGATGGACTTGATTGAACGCAAAGCATTGAAAATTGGTAAGATAAAGACTTTGGTTCTCGACGAGGCAGACGAAATGCTCGATATGGGTTTCAAGGAAGAATTGGACAATATTCTTTCAACTACGCCCGACTTCAAGCAGACGCTTTTGTTTTCGGCTACTATGCCCGACGATATACGCCGTATTGCCGAGGACTACATGATGCAGCCAATGGAAATTTCGGTAGGTAAGAAAAATTCAGGTGCCGAAAATGTTGACCATGTGTATTATCTTGTTAGCGCAAAGAACCGCTACCTTGCTCTGAAGCGCATTGTTGACATAAATCCAAACATTTACGGAATAGTTTTCTGCCGTACGCGCAAGGAAACTCAGGAGGTTGCCGACAAGTTGATACAAGACGGTTATAACGCCGATTCTTTGCATGGTGACTTGTCGCAAGCACAGCGCGACATGGTGATGGCAAAATTCCGTTCCAAGCATTTGCAGATTCTTGTTGCTACCGATGTGGCTGCGCGCGGAATTGATGTCAACGACCTTACGCATATCATCAACTACAACCTTCCAGATGATAGGGAGACCTACATTCACCGCAGCGGTCGAACAGGTAGGGCTGGCAAGCGCGGAATGTGTGTGACAATTGTCCATACTCGCGAGGAATACAAGATTCGTGAAATAGAAAAGTTACTCAAGAAGGAGATTGTCCGCAAGAAAATTCCTGATGGCAAGGAAATCTGCATGATTCAACTTATGTCGATGATTGACAAGGTGATGTCGATTGAAACAATCGACAATCAGATAAAGGAATTTCTTCCTGCCATTATGCTCAGGTTGCAGTCGCTTGACAGGGAAGAACTTATAAAGAGGTTTGTCTCAACCGAGTTCAACCGCTTCCTCAACTATTACAAAGGCGCTGCCGACATTAACATCTACGACAAGGACAAGAAGGGCAAAGGTCGCAAGCAGGACGAGAAAAAAGGCGGTTCGCGCAGGTCGGGTGATGATAAATTCGACAAGCGCAGTCGCAAGATGAAATATACAAAATTCTTCATAACGGTGGGCGAGAAGGATGGTCTTACTAAGATGAAGTTGATGGATGTCATAAATTCGAGCGATTTGCTTGCAGGTGCCGAAATTGGTAAGATTGAGATACTTACAGGACACACTTTCTTTGAGGTAGATTCCGACTTGCAGGAAAAGGTTTTGAAGGTTTTCAAGAACCGCAGGTTTATGGGAAAACGGTTGAAGATTGAGGTGAAGACGGGAAAAGGGAAGTAATTATGCTTCTTTTTCCTCCTCATATATCACCATCTCCACATTGTATGGCGGACGGTTTTTCACTTCGCTGTAGATGCGGCCAATGTATTCGCCTATGATTCCAATTGACATAATTATTATTGAGCCGAGGAACCAAACAGATGCAATAAGCGAAGTCCAGCCCTTGACGCTTTCGCCGCCAAGATACGACCACAGCACATAGATGAACGAGGCTATGCTTATGAAGAAACTTAGTACACCCATAAAGAAAATTAGTCGTAACGGTTTGGTACTAAATGAAGTAATTCCGAAAAGCGCAAGGTTGGTCATTTTGCCGAGCGAGAATTTCGATTTTCCCGCAATGCGTTTCTGCCTGTCGTACTGGATGCAGCAGTTCTTAAAGCCCATCGATGGGATTATGCCGCGAAGGAAAATGTTTTTCTCCTTGTAGTTCAGCAGGGCGCAGATTGCTTTTTTCGACATCAGGCGGAAATCGGCGTGATTGGGGATGGTCTTTGTGCCGAGCAACGACATGAACCAGTAGAAGAAACTTGCCGACCAGCGTTTTAAGAAGTTGTCGGTTTTGCGCGAGTTGCGTACGCCAAAAACTATTTCGTAGCCTTCGTCGAACTTGTCAATCATGCTGTCGATGGCATTTAGGTCGTCCTGTAGGTCGGCATCGATGCTTATGCAGGCATCGCATTTGTCGGCTACGAACTGTAAACCAGCAAGCAATGCGTTCTGGTGACCGTTGTTGCACGAGAGTTTCAGACCACAGAAGGTTTTGTCGGTGCGGCAAAGTTGCGATATGATATCCCATGTGCGGTCGGTGCTGCCATCATCGATGAGGAGAATGAAACTGTCGCTGGATATTTTTCCCGAATCGGCGAGTGATTTAATTTTGTCGCGGATGATTGCAGGGCTTTTCTCCAAAACGGCTTCCTCGTTGAAGCATGGTACTATGACAGAAAGTTTGTTCATCGGGTGCAAAGGTAAGGAAAGATTTGATAATTCGGTGATTCAATGATTCAAAAATTTAATGATTTGGGGGCTTGAAGGCTCAAAGTCTAAAAGTCTTGCGGTCTGACAGTCTTGCAGTTCGCTAGACAGGTCTTATGCTCGACTGAACTTCTTTTGGTTTTCAGTCTGCAAGCCTTTTAGCCCATGGTTCATTATCCATTGTTAATTGACCATTGTCCATTTGTAAAATATAAATGTTGGAAACTTGTTGATAATTAAATTATTTTCAATAGTTTTGCAATGTATTATGCGCTATTATGGCGAGAGTGTAACTTGTTGAAAGAGTTAAAGAAAATATTTGTCGCATTGGCATTTTTGCTTACGGTCTGTGTCGGAAATTTGTCGGCGCAGTATGCGAAGCTTGTGGATTCCAAGAAATACACAAAAGCGGAAATGGCGTTGTTCAATGCGAGTGTGGGCTATTTTGAGTCAGGGGATTATTCTAACGCGAGCAGGGGATTTGCACAGTTGCATAGCTGGTATCCGTCAGACCCGGTGTTCTGTTATTATTGCGGAGCCACTATGGTAATGTTGCGTACCGAATACGACAAGGCCATCAAATATCTGTTGTTGGCGTACGACAATGAATTAATCGAGTCGGACTATTACATAGGACTTGCATACCATAATAAGTATTTGTTTACTAAGGCAATAATACATTACGACCGCTACTTGAATTGTCATAATGCAACACCTAAGGAAAAGTCGTCGATGGTTGCCGAAGTGGCATCTTTGAGGGCAAAAGCAGTCAGGGCGCGCGAGATTGGAAAGTATTCGTATGTGCTGAATGTAATGACAAACAGTAAGGTAAAGCGTAGTAATTTTCATTTATCGTATGGTCGAAAGCTGCTTGACGGAAACATTGTCGTAAAGCCCGATTTCTTCAAGATGAAAAACGACAAGTACATTAAGGATGTTGATTTGGTGTATGTTCTTGATACGATTGCATTTTTAAGCTCATACGGTAAAGATAAGAAGGAGAGTCTCGATATTTATTATTCCCATAAGATTAGGGATCTTAAGTCAAAAGATAGTACAGCATATATATGGTCAGCACCACAGTTTTTGCCAGGTAATGTAAACACTGACCAAGATGAGGCATTTCCATTTCTTGCTTCTGATGGATCCCTTTATTTTGCATCAAAAGGTCACAATAGCATTGGCGGTTACGATATTTTCAAGTCAGAATATAATTCGGATTTGCATATATGGCTCGAACCGGAGAATCTAGGCTTCCCGATAAATACGCCATACAATGATTTTATGTATGCAATAGAGTCAAATGGCGGTTCTGCTTTTTTCGCTTCCGATAGGGTGTCGAAGGATGGACAACTGATGGTATGCCGATATGTTGTAAATGATGGAGGGGATCTTATAAGGATAGATTCAGAAGAAGAATTTTCACAAAAGGCCGAATTGCCAGTTTCTCCGGGGGCTGAAGCTGAATATGAGAAAATTTTGAAGGAAAAGCAGGAGGAACAGAATGCAGAAAAAGAGGAGGAAGAAGCTCCTGTAGTTCAGCAGGAGGCAGATACGACAAACCTGTATGTTTCAACCAGAACTTTGCTGGACGAAAAGCTTGATGCCATCTCAAAATATCAGGAATATTCGCGTAAACTGAACGCATATTCGCGTATGACATCAGAGAAAATAAAGGCCATAAGGGCAGAAGGTGGAGCAGGAGAGTCTGCGTCTGAATTGTCAAAATTGGCTAATTCTGTAGTCGTATTCTACGATTTGTCTCAAAAATTCAAAACCGTTCATTCTATAGCAAAGCCAACACTCGAATATTGTGGAAAAGAGATGGAGTTCCTTGATAAGTTGGAGAAGGGTAGCGGTCAGTATCTGTTCAAGTTGCAAAATATAAATCTTTCAGTTGAAAAGGTCAATGCAAAATCTCCTTTGGAAACTCTTATAGCAGAAAAGAAGACAGAAAAGAAGCAGGAAGAAAGTGCATTAAAGAAGTCGAATAGCACAATGCTCAAAGGAAAGAAGGCGTTGAGGGATTTAAATGAAAAGTTGGAAGCCAATGAGCGGAACATGCAAAATGCAGAAGACGATGCCAGTCGAGAGCGTTATGCCAACGAGAAAAACATGTTGGAAAAGTCGGTGGCAGACATTAACAGCAATATGAGAAAAACGCTCGCGGAGGTGATGCGTCTTAAAATGATGATAAAAAAACTCGACGAGACTATAAGTATGCTTGAAAGCATTGATGAATATTTGTCGAATGTAGATGTTGATGGTACCGATGAAATTGCGGATTTGGGTGCTAGCGATATATTGTCTCTAAAAAATTATATCGGTGATGAGGAAAAAAGAGTTCAGCAAGAATACCATGATATGATTGAGGAGGACGAGAACTTATATTCTGAACTTTTTGCATACGAATCTGGCTCGGGTACAAGGTCTGGCAATAAGATTGTAACAGACAAAGTCGTCTCGATGAAGAAATATGTGTCAGCACCGACATCGAACCTGATAGAATCAATGGCAAAAACTGATTCTCTTTATTCGGAAAAGGAAAAGTTAGAACACACTTTTGATGCTTCAAAGAACGATGAAGAGAAAAAGACCATTATCAATCAAATAAATAGTACTCAGGCAAAAATAGATAGGATAGAAAAAGAGATAGCTCCTGAGCTTGAGTATGAGAATAATACATCTGTATCAAAGGCAATCGCCGAATACAACAGCATAAAGCAGACACAAGTTGGTACGGAAGAATGGGGTGAAAAGGTTTCTGCAACGCAGATGCTGATAGACAAGTCCAAGGAACTGGAAACTATGATTTCGGATGGGGTTGTGGAGTCTGATGAACCGAAGGTTAAGTTGCTGTCGAAGATGAAGTCAGATATTGACGGACAGATAGTCGCAAATGTTGATGAAATGCGCGATATTGTATCGTCTCAGCAGATTGCCAAGAAGGAAATCGCAGAGTTGAACAATGAGATTTCACGGATAAGATCTGTGGGCAAGGACAAGTCGGCAGAGGCGGATGTAAGGAAGGATGTTAATTCTGCTGCGAAGAAAATCGACGAGGCAAAGCGTGTTGATACGGCATCGGGAAACAATTTGAATGATGCTGAAAATATCATTGATGCCGCAGTAGAGAAGAGAATTGCGATTCTGAATCAGGAATATGAGACTGAGAGCAAAGTGTATGATGTTCTAAGTGGAAAATATGAGACGGCAGGAAGAAATGAGGTAAGGAGACAGCACGCCGATGCCGTATATTATTCTGCGTTGGAGGATAGACAGAAGGCCGAGACTGTTTCGGACGAGGTTGAGAAAATGTCACTTTTGTCGGAGGCAAATGCAAAGTTGAAGTCGGCAAATGCAGAACTGATGCAGATAGTCGCTCCTGGAGTAAAAGCGGAAACAGCAGAAAAAGATGCTTTGACTGAATCTATAGTTTCGCTTCACGAGGAACTAGAGAGTCAGAAGAATAGTTTGGCGGTAAATTCTAATCATGGACAGAAGGTCAATCCTAGCGAAAAAGGTTCAAAGAATGTAGCAGTAAGTAGTAGTGATGGTATTGATGTTAAATCCTTGAAATCATCAGTCAGCCTTCAGAATAACTACGAGAGTAAAATTGTCACGGCCGATTCGGAAATCAGCAATATAGAAAGCAACATTGTTACTGCAGATAGCAAGGAGAAAAAGCGTTTGCTGACAGAACTTGGAGAAGTTACTGCCGTGCGAAACGAAAATATTCGTAGTTTTAGTGCAGAGAAAGAGCATTTTTATGATGAAATTGATAAATCAGTTCGAGAACAGATGTCAAATACAGAATTACTTGCGGAATATACCGATAGGTACGAAGATTATCTAATGTCGCTTGACAACTTGGCAAGTAATGACCGTTCTATTGAAAATAATGCTAGTGTTACTGAAAAGATCGCCGAAACCGAAAAGTCGGAGTACGCTCTTCTGCAGACGATAATACCCAATGTTGATGAGGAAACCAAGTCAGTTTTGTCTCCGATTTACAGCAAACTTGAAGAAAAATATGGAATTATGTCGCACACTGAGCCTGTCGAAGTGAGCGGAGTC
>CAJOIT010000003.1:789139-1104596 GCA_905234755.1 uncultured Bacteroidales bacterium | reverse complement strand
CGACAAGCGTCCACCAAATTCAGCATCTAACTTTTCTTCTGTTTGCGCAATAACCGTCATTGGCAAAAGCATTGCAACGGCAATACAATATATACATAATTTTCTCATAACAAGCTTTTTGTTATTTTCGTTACAAAGATATAAACTAGATGTAACATGCGGAATTAAATTCTATAGAAAGGGGAATTATATCAATATATATTGGATTATATTCAACGAAACACCAAATAAGAAAATCCAATATTCCGACTTTCTTGTTACCTGTTGGTTGAATTAAATTAGAGCATATTTTATCTGCCCAATCGGATGATGATTAATGAAATTGACATATTGCATGAACGTCATAGCTGTGATTTTACCTGCCATTCGGGTGAAAAGACCGCAGGATTGTTTAGCGTAATTTCGTATCATCATGAGATTGTCATTAACCTAAATTCCGCAGCACTTTAATTTAACTTTCTTTATAAGTATCTGAGCAACAAAAAAGTTACTCAGGATTTGGCCATGTCAGATTTTTCACTTACCTTAGTGCTGCAAATCAAGACAAGCAAAATCATCAATGACAGGGTCAAGAGCTTCCTGTTCAGATTCATCGCCGTGCCTGCCAAGTGGGGGCCATCCAGATGGGTGGTTGCTACTTTAATTAGAATATTCAACAAGTTTTATATCAGAAGTAACATAATCATCTTCTGTATAATTCAGACTTTTCCAAAAAACAGATATATGATTATGAATGCACTCTATCACAATATATCCATAAGAAGACTTATGTATTAATCTATGTGGGGTATAGTTTCCATTGTCTCCGTTATAGTTACTATATTTTTCCATGAGCCAACCACCTCCTGTACCTGAACAGATCTGATGTATTCCTGATACTTCTGCTACATCGAGAAAATGGTCATGGCCGCAGAAATATGTCCTTATATTGTACTTTTTAAGTAATTCCCAAAAATCATTACGGTTTTGCACATCATCATCAAGGCAGTCATCATGAAAAATCTTGAATGCAGGTTCATGACCGAATACCAATACTTTCTTGTCCCGGTTTCTTTTAAGTTCATCCTCCAACCATGATATATCGACCTTTTCTTCTTTGTTATAATTGTCAAGACACACTAATAGCAAATCTTTATATACGTAAGTATAGTTCATGATACCGTCATCGACAGGTACATATCCTGATAAGAATTCCTTCCATAAACCGGCTCCGTTTCTGACATCATCCTCATGATTCCCTTTCAGGGGCAGTATCTTTATACCTTTTGATACTAAGGGTGTGGTTATTTCCTTCCATTCGGACAATTGCTGTGAGAACTCTGAAACAGTAGCGCCTTTGCCTCCTTGTACCAGATCACCGGTTGCTATGATACACCCTACATTTTCTTTCATAATCTCACTGGCTATGTCTGTGAAAATTTCCGATGAACCTACGTGCATGTCTGAAACGACACATAGACGTATGGTGTCATTCTCATTTTCATTGTCAAAATCCACTTGTACCTTATCGCAGGATACAGATATAACAGCCATCAAAAGGATGAAAATAGAGTCATACAAACCCCTTCTCCATATATTCTTGAAACTTCTCTCCATAATTCTCACTGATTGGGATATATACTTTGTTGTCGAAAACTATCCTGTTGCGCTCCACAACAGTAATCTTGTCTAGATTGACTATAAAAGAACGGTGGACACGCATGAACATATTGCCAGGCAGAGTTTCTTCCAGTTTCTTTATGCTCATAAGAGTAGTTATCGGCTCGCTTCCATCAAGGAATATTTTCACATATTCACGTTTGCTTTCTATGTATTTTATATCCTTGAGGTTTATGCGTATGACACGGTATTCTGACTTTATAAATAGATAATCCCTGTTCTGCTGGATTTCAGGCAGACTGCTGTTCTGCTGGAAATATCTTTCATTCACCTTATTTGCAGACTTCAGAAAATCTGTAAAACTGATGGGCTTCAACAGATAGTCGGATGCATCAAGCTGGAAACCCTCGTAAGCGAACTCGCTGTGTGCCGTGATAAATACAATTTTTACATTTTTAGACAATGATTTTACAAAATCTATCCCGTTTATGTCCGGCATGTTGATGTCAACAAATATAAGATCTATGGCATTGTCATGCAAAAAGTTGCAGGCATCGAAAGCACTCTCGAAACTTCCTTCCAGAGAAAGGTAAGGTACAGCCTCTATATATTCTGCCAATTGTCTGAGTGCATGAGGCTCATCATCTATTGCTATACACTTTATCATATCGGTATGTTTATATTTACTGTATATTCATTTGGGGTATCGCTTATTTCAAGAATATAGGCTGATGGAAACTCGATTTCCAGACGACGTCAGGTGTTTTCCAGACCTATGCCCTTGTGTTCTCCCTGACGATTTGCAGAGTGGTTGCTGTTTGCAATCCGGCATGTCATGTGAACTTCATCCGGGAAAGAGAAATCTATACTGACATAGCTTTTTCCCTTCAGGCTTACCCCGTGCTTGAAGGCATTCTCAATCAGTGATGTGAAAATCAGAGGTGGAATACTCTTGTTCGGAAGATTATCCGGTATATTGCATGAAATGGCAACCTTTTCAGAGGTTTTCAATCTCATAAGTTCCACATAACTCCTGATGAAGTCCATCTCCTTTTTTATATGGACTCGCCTTGACTGTGATTCATAAAGTATATGTCTCATCATACGAGAGAGCGATATTACGGTCTCCTTTGCAATATCAGGGTCATAATCTATCAGTGCATGGATATTGTTCAACGTATTCATGAAGAAATGCGGACTTATCTGGTTCTTCAGGAAATTCAGCTCTGTCTGTATGGATTCCCTGCTTTTAGTTTCCTCCAGTCTGAGTTTCTGTTGCTGTATAAAAAAATATTTCAACAATAGGTTGAAAGCCATAATAAGAACCATAAACAAAATCCTATCTGACAGATTCCGTACTCCATGCTCGGCAGCCATTCTCTGTTGCCCCATATCCGGGATTGTGTGTGGAGGCCTTTCAGGAAGCACAAGAAAATGGATTTCTCTGCACACAGGGAAAAGCATTATCACAGCAATAATGCTGATTATCAACCCACAACCATACAGGAGGTATTTCTTCTTCATCAGAAAGGTAGGAATCAGTAGGCTGTTGTGTATGATGAAAAACAACAGAAAAGGTAAAAGTCTTACCCATTCCAATACAACTCTTTCCCAACTCAAATTGCCGTTTCCTCCAATGATCAGTAATGGAAATAGAAGGAACACGGCCCAAAGCAATACGTAAATGGTTCTTTCTATGATACGCCCGTCTATTTTATCAATCTGTTTCAGCATTTCTGACAAGTCTTATAGATTCTACGGGCATCACCCTGAGGTCCGAATCCTGTTGGATAATCATCGACTGAGCCCGATTTTGGATCGCTTCGCTGTGCTCCGGCGCCATGCACGTCAATCCAGCCGCCAAACTGGCCCTCGTCCTTTAGGATTTCTTACCCTAGCCACAAACCACGACATCAATATCTTGATAGCCTGCAAAAAAGAGGATTTTCCAGCACCATTTACACCTATCAATACATTAACACCTTCTCCACACTCATAATTGAAATTTCTGATGGCGTGAAAGTTTTGTATATCAATATGTTTTACTTTCATTTTAAGGGAAATTTTATTATTACAAATATACATAAAAATTGCAAAATAAAAATTTATTTTCTGTCCTTTCGGATTTACAACCTATAATTCAGCAACACATTTTCTTATTGCCGATTTAGCCATAGCGCAAAAAATCTGTATGAACATTTTTCCATAAAATGGAAATCATAAAATGGAAAAATAATTTGTCCTGTTTAAAAGACTAGCAATTATTCTCATTACTTTCTACATATCCCCCATCGACAACAGACTATATTCAATTTCATAGCCGTCGAGATTTGTTTCCGCAGTTGTGTCGGATTTGAAATCCGACACATACGAATATTAGCATTTGTAATGCGAAGATAGAACAATATTAAGCGGATTTAAAATCCTTATATTCACGCTGTCTGGATTGCAAATCCAGACAACATTGACAACATCCAGGCTCTTCCTACATATCCTCCATCGACAGCAGTCTATATTCAATTTTGTAGCCATCGAGATTTGGCTTCAGCACTTCCGACTTGGATGTTAGCACTTCTGCTACAAGAAACAATTATTTCTTTTCGATGAAAATTCTCCCCCAAAATCTCTTGTATATGTGAAAAAAAAGCTATGTTTGCATTTTATTGTAAATGCAATAATTGTAAATGCAATAATTTTATGAAAACTGAAAGTAAAATATTGATTGACAACCCGTTTGTTGTTGGAAAATATGTTTCGGAAGAGTACTTTTGTGACCGCTTGGAAGAAACAAAAACACTAATAAAGCATATCGAAAACGGAAGAAATGTTGCTCTCATATCACAGCGCCGCATTGGAAAATCGGGACTTATTGAGCATACATTCCAGCAACCGCAAATCGAGTCCAGATACTATACTTTTTTCGTTGACATATACGGCACCCGCTCGTTTGCCGAATTCATATACATTTTAGGCAAAGGCATTTTTGAGCAGCTGAAAACTCGGGACAAAAAGTTTAGGGAAAGATTCGCTCAGATAGTGCGTTCATTGAAAGTCGGGTTTTCTATTGATGTGGCAACTGCTATGCCGACATTTGACCTTAGTCTGGGAGATGTATCTTCGCCAGACATTACGCTTGATGAAATTTTCGAGTACATTGATTCTGCCGACAAGCCTTGCGTGGTTGCTTTCGACGAGTTCCAACAGATTGCGAATTATCCTGATGGTGAAAGAGTTGAGGCGTTGTTGCGCACCAAGATACAGCATTGCAAGAATGCTCAGTTCATATTTGCGGGAAGCAAGAGGCATCTGATGGCAAAAATGTTTATGTCGGCAGCAAAACCCTTTTATCAAAGCGTGCTTACGATGGGGCTGAATCCAATCCCTTACGATTCGTACTTGAAATTTGCGCAAGAAAAGTTTAGCGGTTATGGCAAGTCGGTTTCAGAAGAAGTTGTTGAGAATGTTTACAATATGTTTGATGGGACTTCTTGGTATGTGCAGATGATGATGAACGAGTTGTTTGCTCTTACAGCGCAAGGTGAAACTTGTAATATAGATAAGGTTAGCATTGCTTTGTCGAATGTTGTAGGCTCTCAGGATATGGCGTTTAGGGAACTGATGAATAGAATTCCGGCAAAGCAGAAGCAGGTGCTGCTGGCTATTGCAAAGGACGGCGCGGCGAAGTCTATTACTTCCGGTGCATTTATCAAGAAACATCGTCTGCTGTCGGCAAGTTCGGTGCAAGTCGCATCAAAGGCATTGCTTAACGAAGATATTCTTACTCAAGATAATGGCACCTATCGGGTTTACGATTACTTCTTTTCGGAATGGATAAAGAAGAATTTTTAGTACTGTTGTTCTTCGGATTTACTACTATGGCAGTGAGCTGACGGTTGTAATCCGGACAACAGGATGTCAGTATTTAATTACTGGAAAACAATTAATAGCACAATGTTATGCCATACATAACGCAGCATACCTTCTTTTGATTGCCGTAAGGACGCAGTTTTCTGCCAAAGGATTCAATCCCTTGAATGTTGTCCGAGCTTTTAGCGTTTCCAAAGGCAGATCTATGAGGAGTTTGGCTATACATTCGTCGGCAAACGAATTCGACACGACATCTATGCCAGTAAAGTCAAGGATAACTTTCTCGTCGCCATTGAGCAAAGGCATCAATTTCTCCCTTGCAACTTTCCCTAGTTGGCGCGTTCCTAAGTTTTCTCCAAATTGTATGAAACTAAATGTTACCATAATTTTTCCAAATTTTCATTATCAATAAAAGATTCATTATATTGAGCGGCACAATCAGTCCGATATGCTACTATTTCGCTAGGGTTGATTACATTATTGGTATATAATTTCATAAACACAATGGTTCCTTGCCAATACGAATCTGTCTCCACAATTATTTCTCCATTTTTCAAATTGAGTTTGCTTTCACCAGACCTTATCTCGAACTTCATTGCCGCCTTTTTTGCCAAAATAGATGTAGAATATAACCCGAAGCCCATTCCTTTGCCATCTGTGACTTTGTCGTTAATGCATGTTTTCAATGCTTCTTCTTCCGTAATATCCAGAAATTCTTTGTTTTGTCTCAACGATTTCCATATTCCAATCCCATCATCTGCAATTAATACGCCGAGAGATGATTCGTCAGGATTGTAATTTGTTATTGCAACTCCTGATTTTTTTTCTGAATGAGTCAATACATTATCCAAAATTTCGTAGAAGCAATAGCTCAAGCCCTGCAAGACACTTACTTCTATCTCAAAATGACAAGATAGTTCCTTAATGATTCGTTGGTAAACATCGTATATGTTTTCCATATCGAATGCATCAATAGTTGTATTCGTGTTCTGTTTAAAATATTGTTCTAACAGAGCTTTTATGTTCATCCTTACATAAATTATTTCTGCAAAATTAATAATTTTTTTGAAACCTACATATCCCCCATCGACAGTAGCCTATATTCAATTTCGTAGCCGTTGAGATTCGGCATCAGCACTTCCGACTTGGATATTAGAGTTTCTTCACTCAGTTTTTGGGGATTGCGTTTCACTTCGGCAATAATGGCTTTTGGGTCCAAATTTTTAAATTGCTATTTTTGTAACAGACTGTTTGTTAATGAAATAACATAAAGATAACTTAACCGCCATTAAGTTAATGATGGTTAAATTAAAATTATTGACGTCCGCTAAAGAACCAGCCAGTTCATTCCGTATAACAAAGCGAACCGACTAAGGAACGTGTCGTGTGAGCCTGTTTGTACGGAATCTCCCAAGAAAAAAATCAAAGGAGATTCCGCATAGTTGAACAATATTACGCTCCACTTCTGTATCGCGTTATTGTTCTAACTTGCGGACCCTTTAGTGCACGCAGCGGAGCAAGTAATGACTGATGCGGGGCATCCTTTTGTCAACATGTATATAGTATCCTTATCTTATCACCCACTTTCCAGCACCAACAATTTGCTCTTTCGCTGTGCCCGGGTAAATAGTGGCGGATGCGCCTACAGGAACTGTAAACTTTAGTTCTGTTGCGGTTATTTCGACAACAATATCGCCCAAAGGTGTCGGTTTTGTAGCCTTTACCCAACTGATACCGTCTGCGGTTTGCGGGTCGATGAAGAAATGCTTGTAGCCTGGTTGCGATTCGTCGGGACGGATGCCAGCCAAAGCCTGGTAGAACCAAGTGCCGATGCCGTTGTAGCAGTTGTGTACGCGACTGCGCTCATGTCCCCACGATTCCCATGTTGCGGTTGCACCGTTGGCAATCATATATAGGTATCCAGGGTAATCGGGCTGACGCAAGATGGTTGCCATCAGATCGGTCTGCTTGGTTTGGATTGCCCATTCGGTAAAAATCGGGAGACCGAACAGTCCGACGGCAATGTGCGATTTGTATTTTCCGTACGAATCGTCTAAAAGTTGCTTGGTAACTTCTTGTGCTACATTGTTTTCGGCTGCAATGCCAGTCAGCAGGGCGTAGGCGTTGTCGAATAGCGTTCCGTTAGCGTAGCTATGAGTTTCGGGATGGTAGAACTGTCTGTGGATGGCGGCATTCAGTCGTTTGCGCTTGTCGGCAAACTTTTGTGCATCGTCGGTGCAACCAAGCAGTTTTGCCATCCTTACCATATCGGCAAGGCATTCGCTGATGAAACAGTTGTTGGCGTGTATTACCGACTCACCGCCCATATCAATGCCTTGGGGAGCAAGCCAGTCGCCGAGGAACCACATCCGCTTCTTGGTGTCGGGCCAAGGTTGGAGAAGTTCGTCCTTGCTGTGCTTCTCGACAAATCCGAGCCATAGTTTCATCTTTTCGTATAGCTTGTCAATCATGCGGCGGTCGCCATAATTAAGATATGTCCGCCACGGAGCCTTTATTAGGAATCCGCACCAATACGGACCGCCACCAGTTGGAAACGATGGTGCCACATACGCAAGCGAGCCGTCATTGTCGATGGACTCGCCCCACGCCGTAAGCCAATTTAGGTAGGTCGGAAGCACATCATATATAGTCTGCAAGGTCATTGTGGATGAATTGCCGTCGCCACCGTAGCCCATCCGCTCAAGATGCGGACAATCGACCATATAGCCACTAAAAGTGAGGCATTGCAGAGTGTATTTTACAAGGTCGTGAACGGTGTTCAGTTTCTCGTCGGAGCAGGAGAATTTCGCCGATTTGTCAACATCCAACGCGCTAATTTGCAACGCTTTGATTTCTTGTATTTCGGCATTGCTGATTTTTACATATCGGAATGCGTGATGATGAAATTTGTTGCAGAAACTTTCGCTTGACTTGCCGTTTGCAATGTAAATGTCGCTTTCGCCCTGACTTTCAAATTTTCCGCCGATGGGAATATAGTCGTTGTATTCCATTGTGACTTCCTCTCCTTTCTGCAACTGACCGAACGACACTTGTAGCCAGCCTGTTATCACGCGCCCGAAATCGATTAGCAACGAACCATCATCTTGCTTTCCAACGGATTTTGGCTGTAGGCTGTCGATTATGCGGTTGCCTTCGAAAAGTTGTGGCGAGGTGCGCATTCCATCAACATTGCAGGCTGTTGCAGGTTGCCATTGTGGGTGAAAATTTGCATCGAAGCGTTCCCCACCGAACAGCAAGGGCATCCAAGTTCCGGTGTAGCTGTATCCGCTTGGCGAGGCTTGCCACGAAGTGTCGGTCTGGACGATGGTTTTGCTTGTGCCGTTTGAAATCTCACAAATTTCGGCTTTTACCAGCGGTCCGTCGAATGGTACGCCGAAAATATTGTTGCGATACCAGCCTTGTCCGAGCCAGATTGTGATTTCGTTTTCGCCATTGCGGAGGTATGGCGTAATGTCGTAGGTAACAATGAGCGAGTGCTTGTCGAGTTGCGAAACAGCTGGCTGCAAAATCTTATCACCGACCTTCTTGCCGTTTATGATAAGTTCGTGGTAGCCAAGCGAATTTATGTGTGCGAGGACTTTAGTTCTGCCTTTATGCAACTTTACGACAAACTTTTTTGTAAGCATAGGTGTCGGAGCTAGTCCGTTGCCTTGTTTGCAACCGATGTATTGTCCGTTCATTTCGCCGAGAATGCCGACACCAAAGCATTCAATTTTGCTCCAATCCGAGCATGCTCCGTTCTCGTCCCAAGTGCGAACGCGCCAGTAGTAAAGTTGCCGTTCTTGCAAAGGAGTGCCAGTGTAGGCAACCATAATTTGTTCGTCCGACTCCATGCGACCGCTTTTCCAAATGTCGGCACGACCTTTGACGAGTGCGGTACTGTCGGAAGCGACTTGGATTTCGTAAGCCTTTTGCTTTTGGTTGTTATGAGTGAGCGTGTTCTTCCAACTGAAATGAGGAGTAGTGGTTTCGATGCCTAGAGGTGCTTGCAAACCTTCGCAGCGCAGATCGAAAACCTGAGCGGAAATGGTTGTGCTGATTAGGCAGAGAAGAAAGATGTTGAGGAGGGACTTCATAAGGTTTCTGGTTTCCTTTGGCTAACAGGCTTGCAGGCTCAAAGGCTAACAGCCTCACAGTCTTGCAGTCTAACAGTCTCACGGCCTTGCTGACAGACTGGTCTTCTGCTGGACTGGTCTTCTGCTAGACAATTAGATTTTTAGCCTTCTCTTCTTTTAGCCTTTTAGCCCAATATACAATCATTTTTGCATCTTGTCAGCCCAATCGTCAATCTAAAATCGTCAATCGTAAATTCACTTTACTGCCTTTGGCGTCCAGCATTCAAAGAATCTTATCACCTTTTCCTTGTTGTAGCTCTTGCCTTCTTCGAGGAAGCTCGAATCCTGGGTGTGGATTACCTTGCCGTTCTCGTCGAGCACAACAAACACTGGAAAGCCGAAACGGGCAGGATTTCCGAGCCTTTTCATCATTTTTGCTGATATTTCCTTTTGCACTTCGTCCGACTGGCGAGGATTGTAGTTGACATGGATATACACAAAATTATCATTGACCAACTTGTTGATAGTACTGTCGTTGGTGATAAATTCTGCAAACCGCAGGCACCACGGACACCAGTTGCCACCAACCTGGCAAATTACGAATTTACCTTCCGATTTTGCTTGTTTCAAGGCCTTGTCGATTTGCTCCATCTGGTTGACATTCTCGTCATAAACCTTCTTTGGTGCGGTCTGTGCCATTGCACTTGAGAATGCAAAAATCGCTAATAGTGTGATAGTTAAAATCTTTTTCATTTTGTATAATTATCAATAATCTAGTCCTTTCTTGTTGAACATCATGAATCCGAGGTGGAACATGAAGTACCAGTTGACTTTATCGTCGTCCAAGTAGTTGATGCTTATTCCCAAAGGTCCGAAGCGAGTATTATATACGAGTGCTGCGGATGCCATCATGTAGTAGTATGTGAAACTTTCGGAGTAAGCAGGTGTGTATATGTTAGATGTAAGTTCTTCCTTTATAATCTTTTGGAAAGGCATGTAGAAATAGAATTCCGTTCTGAGGTTCAGTCTTTCTGTAATGTTTACTATTGGCTTTACACCAATGGCGAAGAAATTGTTTGCGCGGTAGTTTGTGAGCAACAGAGTTTTGGAATTCATTATAGGGGTGAAGGCCGGTGCGTACAGTACACTCGATGAATAGTTGCGAAGCAATGGCCTGTTGCTCATGAAGAGTTGAGCGTATGCTCCTATCGTCAGGTATTTTACTATGCGTGAATAGTGGTCGGCGACTAGATTCAGTTGTATCCAGCTGTGCTTCGTGGTGAACATATCGTCAAGTGCGGTGGTAGAACCTGGGTTATTCTTTTCAGTACCAACTACATGACGGAAATCTATTACAAAATTTTGCCCGGCTGTAGGATACATTATGTAGTTTAATGTGTTGTGATTGAAAAGGAATCGGTCTGAAAAGTAGTTGAAACTTGTGATGTCGGCTGTGTCTGATGCTTGGTACGACGATACTTGGAAGTACGAGTATTTCTGTTCGCCAGATGATATGCCTATTTTTATAATGGAATGTCTTGAAATAGGCGTGGCGACATCGAATCTTACATTGTTTTCGTAGTCGATAATGTATGGAGGTTGGTAGGTCATCGATAAAACCCTCGAACTGCCCTTGAAGAAGTCGTATCGGTTAAGTGTGCCCGAAAGTTCAAGCGAGAAAGGCTGATATGTTGGGATGTCGATGCGTCCGCCAATCATTGCCGAAGCGTAGAATCTGCCATAGTAGAAGTTGGCTTTGAATAGTCCAGAAATCCTGCCGAGTAGTTTGTACGAACCGCCAAGATATACCATGCTTGATGCTCCATTCGAAACTACTGCACCCACGCCCAGCGATGTCCTGTTGTCTTTCTTTATGTTGAGTTTTAGGTTGAATTCTCCTGTCGAATCATTGTATTCGGCAATAGGGGTGGCTTGTTTTATCTGATAGTCGGAAATCAGCTTGTAATAGTTCGACTCTATTGTATTGAAGTCGATGCCAGTTTTTTTCGCATGTTTCTTTATTCGTTTGAGATTCAGCGACCGTTCGATGTATTCCTTTTCGTAATCTTTTAATTTGCCGTCAATATATATGCTGTCGAATTTGAGTTCTGGCAGATTTTCTCGGTATATTTTACGTTCTTCGTTCAGTGCGGAACTATCTTTTCTTCGGTCGATTAGGTTTTTTATGCTGTCGATGACACTGTTGCAATACACGTATCCGGAATTTACGGCATAATCCAGCTTCTGGAAATCCATAACGCCAACATCCTTGAATTTTATAGATAGGATATAGCCTTTGTTCTCCTTGATCTCCACACTTTTTTGTTCTCCCATTATGAGATTTGTAATCTGTGCCAGCAGGTCTTCGGAGTCGGGCGGGTCATCGTTGCCGAAAGCGGAAACATGTACACCTATTATAATATCGGGATTGAAAACCTTGCGCATTGTCTCGATGGGGAAGTTGCTGTAGATGCCGCCATCGTAATAAAGAGTGCTGTCAAGTTCCACAGGCTTGAATACCATTGGGATTGCCATTGATGCGCGGATGGCGGTGCCGAGGTCGCCCTTGTCGAATATTTTTTCACGGTTGTTGTAAACATCGGCGGCAACGCACCTGAACGGGACAAACAGGCTGTCGAAATTGTTGTGGGCTTCTGCCGAACTCCGTGCGAAAAGGTCAATGAGGCCCAAGTCCATTGGTTGGGTGGCTATTATGTTTGTCGGCAATGCCAATGCTATCTTTTGCTTCTTTTTGCGCAGGTCAACGCGAAGGAGCGACACATCGGGCTGCTCGTACTTGAAAAAGTCAAGGTATTGGTTCGGCAGTTTGCCCTTGTAGTAATTTTTGAAACTCGGGCTGTTGAATATTTTAACCATGTCGTCAGGCGAATAGCCAGAGGCGTATAGTCCGGCAACGATTGCACCCATTGATGTGCCCGTTACATAGTCTATGGGGATTCCATGTTCTTCCAGTGCTTTTATGACACCGACATGAGCATATCCTTTCGCGCCTCCACCGCTAAGCACGAGTCCAACAGTCTGTGCGTTCGCTATGCTGCAAATGCATAACAAACTGATTGTTAATGTGGATAATATGCGTAAAAATTTATCCAATTCTACTGAAGAATAAACTACGCAAGTTAGCAATATTATTTCAATTGAGTGGTTTTGTTTCGGATTTTTATTCTACTTTTACACGCAAATTTTTACGCAATGCATACCGTTGATGTTCTTCTGCCGCTTTCGCTCCCCGGAACATTCTCGTACGAGGTTCCGGATGAGTTTCTTGCATCCATGAAGTTAGGTGTGCGTGTCCTCGTGAATTTTGGCAAAAAGAAGATTTACACTGGCATTGTGGTAAATATTGAGGAGCGAGACGATGCTTTTGAATTCAAGATGAAGCCTATTTTTGCCCAGTTGGATGATGAGCCTTTCATTTCGGAACCGCAGTTGAAGTTGTGGAACTGGATGGCTTCGTATTATTGCTGCAACATTGGCGAAGTGCTTATTGCTGCTATTCCTAGTATTCTTTTGCCGACTAGCGAAACCAAATATGTGGTGTCAGCAACTCCATCAGCCGATGAGCCACTTGTAAGAAGCGATTTGGCGGTATACAATGCTTTGGCGTTGAGTCGTGTGAGCATCTTGTCCGAAATTATTGATGTCACCGGGATTAAGAATCCGCTTCCTGCGCTTCAACGGCTTGTTGCACGAGGATTGGTTTCCGATGAGCAGGTTATTTCGAAGCAATATAAGCCTGTAGAGCGCAACTATGTTTTGTTTTCAATGGTGGAAGCGGAGCAAAATCAGGCGGTACTCGACAAGATAATGTCCAAGAACGCCAAGCAAAAGATGATAATCGAAGCCTTGGTTGATATTTGTCAACTTCGAGGAACCGATTGCGTGGAGGTGGAGGAGCGAGAACTGTTGGAGAGGTGCGATGCTTCTAAGTCAAGTTTGCAGAGTTTGCAGAAGTACGGACTTTTGCATTTGTTGCGCAAGGTCCGCGAGCAATATTCTGAAACAGAAAACGATGCTGGCGATGTAATTTTGTCTGATGCTCAGCAGAAGGCTTTTTCTGAAATAGAAACTGCTTTTTCCGAAAAACTTCCAGTCTTGCTACATGGTGTAACATCGAGCGGAAAGACGGAAATATACATGAAACTTATCCGTAAAACGCTGAATTCTGGTAGGAAAGTCCTATATCTATTGCCCGAAATAGCAATTACTGCACAAATAATATCGCGCCTCGAGAAATATTTTGGCACATCTGTAAAAGTTTATCATAGCAGACACACGTCATCGGCTAGGGCTGGTGTATACAATGCTGTTCTCGGTGGCAAGTATGAAATAATATTAGGTGTGAGGTCTGCGATATTCCTTCCTTACGATAATCTTGGTTTGGTTATAGTCGATGAGGAGCACGAGAACTCATATAAGCAGTTTGACCCAGATCCTCGCTACAATGCTCGCGACATGGCTCTCGTGCTTGGCAAGATTCATGGCGCCAATGTGATACTAGGCTCGGCAACGCCATCTGTCGAATCGTACAGCAATGCAATGCATGGCAGGTATCGTCTGGTGGAACTAACCGAACGCTATGGCAATGTGCAGTTGCCTGTGATAGAGGTTGCCGACATGAAGGACGCGTATTTCCGCAAGGTTAACAAAGGACATTTTCATCCCATGCTTATTTCAGCAATCAATGCTACCATTGCGGCAGGAGAACAGGTCATTCTGTTCCAGAACCGTCGTGGATATTCGTCAATGCTCGAATGCAAGGACTGCGGATATGTGCCTCACTGCAGCAACTGCAATGTAAGTCTTACCCTGCACAAGTTCGACGACAAGTTGGTTTGCCACTACTGTGGCGAAAAGTTCAGTGTGCCAACGGTTTGTCCTAATTGTGGAAGCACAAAGATTACTGCGAAAGGACTTGGCACCGAAAAAATAGAGGAGCAAGTTCAAGGGCTTTTCCCGACAGCGCGCATTGCTCGTCTTGACTACGACACTGCCCAGTCGCGGAAGAACTATGAGCGCATAATTGCTGAATTCGCAGATGGCGAAATCGATATACTTATAGGAACGCAAATGATTACCAAGGGATTGGATTTCCCTAATGTTGGGCTTGTTGGAATCCTGAATGCCGACAATATGTTGAATTTTCCCGACTTCCGTGCGTTTGAGCGCTCGTATCAGCTGATGGCGCAAGTTAGTGGTAGGGCAGGGCGCAGGCAGAAGCGCGGAAAGGTAATAATCCAGACTTTTACGCCCGACCACGAAATCATTGCCGATGTGTTGTCAAACAACTACAAAGCCATGTTCGAGAGCCAGATGAGAGAGCGAGAACAATTCCATTATCCGCCATTGTGTAGTTTTATCGTTGTGCATCTTAAGCATAGGGATTTTCGCAAGTCGCTACAGGCGGCAGGAGTGTTGGCAAAGGAGTTGAGGACGGTCTTGCAGCAGCGGGTGCGTGGTCCCGAAGAGCCTGCCGTGAATCGAATCAGCAGCTACTATATTATGAATGTACACATCCGTTTCGAGAAAACCATATCGGCATCGAAGGTCAAGTCCTTTATTATGGAAAAGGTGGCAATGGTGAAGTCGATTCCAGAATTGTCGCAAGTTGCCGTTGAAATCGATGTGGATCCGTATTAATTCATTTCGTTGAATAGCTTTTTGTAAAAAACAAATGCATAAAAGTTATGCTTTTCAAGATTTTTATTTACTTTTGTATTTGCTATAAGGCAAATTTAAAGTATTGTAAACTAAATTTTTACAAAAACAAAGCTATATGTTTAATCTTTCTGATCTTACTGGACATCGAAACTTTTTCCTGATTGCGGGTCCGTGCGTAGTTGAGAATTTTGAAATAACTTACGAAACAGCAAAGACACTGAAGTCGATTTGTAATAATAAACTATACATTCCGTTTGTTTTCAAGTCATCGTATCGTAAGGCAAACCGCAGTAGTATAAATTCTTTCACTGGTATAGGCGATGAGGCCGCGTTGGAAATTCTTGCCAAGATAAAGTCTGATCTCCATGTGCCAATTTGCACAGACATTCATGCGCCAGAAGAAGCGGCTATTGCTGCAAAGGTGGCTGATATCATACAAATACCAGCATTCCTTTGTCGTCAGACCGACTTGCTTGTAGCTGCAGCAAAGACAGGAAAGATTGTGAACATAAAGAAAGGTCAGTTCCTTTCGCCCGAAGCCATGAAGTTTGCTGCGCAGAAAGTTGTTGAAGCTGGTAATGCAAATGTTATGTTGACCGAGCGAGGCACGACTTTCGGCTATACCGATCTTGTTATTGATTTTCGTGGCATACCGACCATGAGACAGTTGGGGTATCCTGTTGTGCTTGATGTTACTCATAGCCTTCAGCAACCAAATCAGACTAGCGGTGTTACTGGTGGACTTCCGCAGATGATTGAGGCAATGGCAAAGGCCGGAATCGCTGTCGGCGCCGATGGTTTGTTTATGGAAACACATCCAAATCCAGCTGAGGCAAAGTCTGATGGCGCAAATATGCTCAAGCTTGACCTTATGGAAGATTTGCTGAAAAAGTTAGTGAAGCTTCACGACGCATTGAAATAAAGATTTTTTCCATATATTTACAACTTAATTTATAAAAACGATTTTACAATGAAAAAGATAGCATTGGTATCGGGGGCAACTGCCGGAATAGGAAAGGCAACTGCCGAAATATTAGCAAGAAACGGATATAATGTAATAATCACCGGACGTCGAAATGAACGGCTTCTAGATTTGAAAAAGGAAATAGAAAATTCCACCGATTCAAAGGTTTATACCTTGAATTTTGATATTCGCGACAACAAACAGGTGTGCGATGCAATTGATTCGTTGCCAGCAGAGTGGAAAAACATCGATGTGCTTGTAAACAACGCAGGTTTGGCTTCTGGTCTCGACCCGATACAGAGCGGAGACTTGGAAGACTGGGAAAAGATGATTGATACCAATGTGAAAGGTCTGCTTTACCTCACGCGCAAGGTTTCTCCGATGATGATAGAGCGCAAGTCTGGACATATCATCAACATTGATTCTATTGCAGGCAAGGAGGTTTATGCAAACGGCAATGTGTATTGCGCTACCAAGCACGCTGTAGATGCCTTGACAAAAGGTATGCGTATCGACATGCTGCCTTACGGAGTGAAGGTTTCGCAGGTTTCGCCAGGCATGGTAAATACTGAGTTTTCCACCGTTCGCTTCCATGGCGACAAGGAACGCGCCGACCATACCTACGACGGACTTACTCCGCTTTACGCCGAGGACATTGCCGACTTTATCCTCTACATCGTTACACGTCCTGCACACGTCTGCATCAACGATATGATTGTGATGCCAGCAGCTCAAGCAAATTCAACTGTAAATTTCCGTAAAAAATAATAATATGGATAAAGTCATTCCGCAAGTTAGAATGTTTTTGAAAGCCGAGGATAGAACAAATTCGTTTGTTATGTTGAGGCGCAAAAAACATCTGCGAAAGCAAACAATAACGCGATACGGAACGGGGAGCGTAATAAGCCGCTCACTGAGCGTGTCGAAGTGCGGCAATATGCAAGGAGATTGCTCACTTCGTTTCGCGAGGCTGCAAGCAGCGTTCCGTATAGACAGGCTCACAAGCAACGTCCCTTATGCTGTTCGCTTTGTCTTACGGAATGACAATGAGAGAATAATGTTTAATTATAGTCAAAAACAATTGTTATGATTACTTTTTTTGTAGCAATAGCGGTTCTGATTGTCGGGTATTTCCTTTATGGAAAACTCGCCGAGCGCATTTTCGGAATCGACAAGAACCGAGTGACACCTGCCGTCAGCATGGCCGATGGCGTGGACTATATTCCCATGAAACCATGGCGAATATTTATGATTCAGTTCCTTAACATTGCAGGTGTTGGACCAATTTGCGGTGCCATTATGGGCGCAAAGTTCGGTACGGCATCTTTCCTGTGGATCGTATTGGGAAGCATTTTCGCTGGTGCAGTACACGATTTCTTTGCAGGAATGATTTCGCTGCGCAACAAGGGTTGCAGCCTTCCCGAGATACACGGCGATTATCTTGGCAAAGGCGTGAAGCAGTTTATGCGTGGTTTCATGGTAATACTGATGATTTTAGTTGGTGTTGTGTTTGTTAATACGCCAGCAACTCTGCTCAATACGCATTTCACTCCCGATTGGAACATTTACATCTGGGTGGGAATAATCTTGGCTTACTACTTGATTGCTACATTGTTACCAATCGACAAGGTCATCGGACGCATATATCCGATTTTCGGTATTTTGTTGCTTGGAATGGCAGTTGCTATTGTCGTGGCATTCATCTGCTATCAGCCGGCAATTCCAGAATTGTGGGACGGACTTGAGAACCGTCATCCACAAGCCGACACCAACCCGATTTTCCCGATGATGTTTATTTCAATCGCCTGTGGTGCAATTTCGGGTTTCCATGCTACGCAGTCGCCACTTATGGCTCGCTGTATGGTAAACGAGAAGCAAGGTCGTCCGATTTTTTACGGTGCAATGATAACCGAAGGCATAGTAGCATTGATTTGGGCAGCTGCCGCTACATATTTCTTCTCGCCCGAAAGCGGAATCGATACTGTTGGCAAGAGCGGTCCTGCAATGGTCGGACTTATTGCTGAGACTTGGTTTGCTCCTGTGATTGCTGTGATTACAATACTTGGAGTTATTAGTGCCGCTGTAACATCTGGTGATACCGCTTTGCGTTCGGCACGACTGATAATAGCAGATTTCATGCATTCCGACCAGAAGCCTATACGAAACAGACTGATTATTGCCGTTCCAATGTTTGCTGTGACGGCTGGAATTTTGATTTACAGTCTTGCATCGCCGCAAGGTTTCGATGTTATCTGGCGTTATTTCGCTTGGGCAAATCAGGTTTTGTCGGTGTTTACCTTGTGGGCAATAACGGTTTATCTGGCAATCAAGCGTAAATTCTACTGGATAACCTTGATTCCTGCGCTGTTTATGACAATGGTTTGTTCGACTTTCATTTTCATTGCCGAAAAGGAAGGTTTCGGATTGGGTAAGGCGATTTCGTATTCGATTGGCGGAGCGGTAACAGTTGCATCATGTGTTGGATTCTTCCTTTGGAAGCATTTCCACGCTGCAAAGTGTAAGGTAAATGAAGATTAATTTATTGATAATTAAAGATAAGGATATGAAAAGAATAATTGTTCTATTAATGCTTGTCGCTTGTTTCTGCGGATGCGACATTTTACTTTCGACAACAAGTAATACTACGCTTGGTTCAATGTCGCAGACTGAATTAGGTAAGGCAGTGAAGGAGCTTTTGCAGGTTAGTGCCGACAATTCGCTGGCAAAACTTGGTGTGACAGATGGTTTTTTCAAGAATCATGAAGTAAAGATTCCATTTCCACAGTCATTGCAAAAGGTTGAAGAGAAGTTGAGGCAGGTTGGATTTGGCAATCAAGTTGACCAGTTTACCGAAAAAATGAACCGTTCAGCTGAGGATGCAGCAACTGGCGTAAAGGAGATTTTTAAGACTGCTATTACGCAGATGACTATAAATGATGCACTTGGCATAATTATGGGCAACGAGGATGCTGCAACCGAGTACATGAAGAAGACAACGACCTCGGCAATAACATCAAAAGTTTCGTCTGTTGTTGCAAAGTCTAATGAAAAGATTAAGTTGGCTTCGTACTGGACACCGCTTGCCAATAAGTATAATACGGTGATGGCACTAGTAGGTGGTGCGCAAGTCAATACCGACCTCACCCAATATGTTACCGAGCGTACTGTCGATGGTATTTTCAAGATTATGGCAAAGGAAGAAAAGGTGATCAGAACAAAGACTTCGGCTAGGACTACCGAATTGCTGCAAAGAGTGTTTGGCGGTTCAGGTTCAACTGGTAGTACTTCATCTACTTCGAGCTCCGGCAGCACTGCAACCAAAACAGGAGGATCTTCATCAGGAAGGGCTTCTGCCACATCCTCAAGTTCAAATTCCGGAAGTTCGAATTCCGGCAGTTCAAATACAGGAAGCGCTACGGTTATAAAGAAGAATTAGATATATAATAATAGGTATAGTCGAGGATGCTATAATTTGCAATCTATGTCAAATCAGAATCCGGAGCAGATTGCTCGTGACATAATAGATGATAAGCTTGAGAAATCAGGCTGGATTGTTCAGTCGAAAGGCAAAATTGATTTTTCGGCAGGGATTGGCATTGCAGTTCGCGAATATAAGACTAGTGAAGGTTATGCCGATTATGCTTTGTTTGTCGATAAAAAACCTGTCGGCATAATAGAGGCGAAGCGCGACGAAGTTGGTGTAAACCTTGATATGGCTGCCGAACAGTCATTTGATTACGCGAGTGCCAAGTTGAAATATTTTGACAATGACACTTTGCCGTTTGTCTTTGAATGTACAAGCAAGATAATCCGTTTCGCCGACCTTCGCGACCCCAAGCCACGGCACAGGGAAATTTTTGCGTTCTTCAGACCTGAAACTTTGCGCGAATGGCTCAAGACAAACAAAAGTCTGCGTTCGCGATTGCAGGATTTCCCCGAACTCGATACCACAGGTTTGCGTCCTGCACAGATTTCGGCAGTGAACAATCTGGAAGCATCTTTCAAGGCTAACCGTCCTCGGGCGCTCATTCAGATGGCAACAGGTGCAGGAAAGACTTTTACTGCCATTACTTTCGTTTATCGCCTACTGAAGTTCGCCAAGGCAAAACGCATTCTGTTCCTTGTGGACACGCGAAATCTGGGCGAACAGGCAGAGCAGGAGTTTATGAACTTCCGTCCCAACGACGACAACCGCAAGTTTACGGAACTATATAATGTACAGCGACTTTCGTCTGATTATATTGCTGGCGACAGCCAAGTGTGCATTTCTACAATACAGCGGCTATATTCGATACTGAAAGGCGAAAAATTGGATGAATCTGCCGAGGATACCAATCCTAACGAAACCAGCACCTGGCTACAGCAGAAACTTGCCGAGAAAAAAGCGGTTGAACTCGAATATTCGCCCAAAGTACCTATTGAGCAGTTCGATTTTATCATAATTGACGAGTGCCACCGCAGTATTTACAATATATGGATGCAGGTTCTCGATTATTTTGATGCGTTTCTTATCGGCTTGACTGCTACACCCGACAAGCGTACTTTAGGATTTTTCAACCAGAATCTGGTGAGCGAATACACCTACGAGCAATCGGTAGTCGATGGTGTAAATGTGCCTTACGATGTATATTCAATCGAGACCGAAATTAGCAAGAACGGCAGCAAGATAAAAGCTGGCTGGTACATCGACCATAGGGACAAGCTTACGCGCAAGACCGTATGGCAGCAGGTGGACGAAGATATTGAATACAGCAAGAAGGATCTTGACCGTTCGGTAGTGAATCCCAGCCAGATACGCACGGTGATACGGAAATTCCGTCAGGCGTTGATGGAAGAAATTTACCCCGATCGCTACGATGAAAGTGGGCAGTACGAAGTGCCAAAGACATTGATATTCGCCAAGACCGACAGCCATGCTGATGACATCATAAAGATTGTGCGACAGGAGTTTGACGAGGGCGATGATTTCTGCAAGAAGGTGACATATAGGATTGATGAAGATCCTAAGTCGCTGCTCAACCGTTTCCGCAACGACTATTATCCGCGTATTGCAGTTACTGTGGATATGATTGCCACTGGCACCGATGTAAAGCCGCTCGAAGTGCTTCTGTTTATGCGCGATGTACGCAGTTCCAACTATTTCGAGCAGATGAAGGGACGCGGTACGCGCACCATAAATCCTGATTCGTTGCAGATGGTTAGCCGTGCGGCGCAGGCGAAAACTCACTTTGTGATAGTTGATGCGGTTGGCGTTACGCAGACACGAAAGACCGACAGCCGTCCGCTGGAGCGTAAGCCATCGGTGCCGCTGGGCGATTTGCTTGGTGCAGTAACTATGGGTATTGCCGAGGAAGATTTGTTTACTTCGCTGGCAAACAGATTGTTGCGACTGAGCCATGAGGTGACGAAGAAAGAAGCCGAACACATTATGGAATTGTCAAAGGGCAAGACATTGGGGCAGATGAGTGCTGAACTTCTTGCCGCCTTCGACCCCGACAAGATTGACAGTGTGGCGCAACCCGAACTGCAGAAAATAAGCCGTGCCGACATGACGCCTGCCATAGAGGAAAAAATCCGTGCCGAGGCGCAGAAGCGCTTGGCAGATACAGCATCACTGACTTTCAACGGCGAACTGAACGAATATATTGTTAAGGTGCGCACCTTGCACGACCAGAAGATTGACAGCATAAATATCGACACTGTAGTTTCGAGTGGGTTCAATAGTTTCACTCTTGAAAAGGCGCAGGAAACGGTGCGCGACTTTGCCGAATACCTTGAACAGCACAAGGATGAGATTACGGCTTTGAGCATTTTCTACAACCAGCCGTACAACCGCCGCAACCTTACGCTTAAGATGGCGCAGGAACTTCTCGAAAAACTGAAGCAGGACAAGCCTATGCTTGCGCCTATGTATGTGTGGGATGCCTACTGCACGGTGGAAAACATAAAGACAAGCAGACCGTTGTCGGAACTTGCAGCCCTGGTTTCGCTTGTGCGCCATGCCTGCGGTATCGACAAGAAACTTTCGGCATTCGACAGCATTGTGAATGCCAACTTCCAGCGCTGGATATTGCGGCAGAATGCGGGTAACCACAAGCGTTTTACACCCGAGCAGGTAGAGTGGCTGCGAATGATAAAGGAGCATATTATCAGCAGTTATCACCTCGACCTAGATGACCTTGACTATACGCCCTTCGATGCCCGTGGCGGACGCGGCAAGATGTATCAACTGTTTGGAGAGGAGATGATGAAGATTATTGAGGAGTTGAATGAAGTATTGGTGGCATAGTAATGAATAAAAAAGAAACAATATTAACCGTTTGTCTTGGACTTGCTTTGGTCATAGGTCTTGTTTTGGTTTGGAAGAAAGACAGAGAGAATAAGATATTGAAAACGAGACTAAAGTTGGCTGAGGATAATGAATTGGGTATTTTGAACGAATATTTAAAGCAACATAAACAAACCTTACCGGAACCTATTAAGCAGTATGTAATTAGATTAAAGGAACAATATGCTGGCATAAACGAAAAAGTTGCTAAGGAATTGGATGGTATTGAAACTCTGATAAATGCTGGACAAGACGAGCCGGCATTGCAAGGATTGTCAAAAATTGTTGAAAATCTATTGAAGGATAAGTTTGTACAAGAATGTTCGAGCGAAAAAGAAGAAAAGAAAATCCCCACATATCATAAACTCTTAGAATTTGCCAAGGAACATAAGTGGATTTCCGAAGATTCTTTTTGTTTTTGCAATAAATTGAAAAATGTTAGAAATAAATTGACGCACGAACTTGATGCCAAATTAGATGACGACACGAAAGCGGAAATGTTTTTTGGTAGTATAGGTATAATTTATGAACTAAAAGGTATTCCTATTTAAAATTTGCAGTACTATATTTGTCTAGATATTGATAATGAAAAGTTTAAGTTCATATAGTAAGGGGAACGATTTTGAACAGAAATCATTTGATGTCATTAATAATCTTCTGATTTCTGACAATTTTATCCATCCGTCTAAGTGTAGTAAAATTTTTAGGCATAAAAAATATTATTCATCGGAGAGGGAAGATGATATAATAGTTGATATATCTATTGAAACATATTTTAATAATGCAAAAGAATATTCCCTATTGACAATTGTTGAATGCAAGAACTATTCTCACGCAGTAAACATCTCTGATATTGAAGAGTTTAAAAATAAAATGCAGCAGATACATGCCCATAAAGGTTTTTTTGTAACATCTTCAAATTATACAAAATCAGAAATTATTTTTGCCAAAAATTCAGGAATTACATTGTGTATTCTAAAGAATGATGCTTTGGACTTTGTTCAATATAGGAGCGGTGCATCACAACTTGCTTTTCAAGATTATGTTTACAATGTAATGATTGGAGAAAATCAAGTTGATTATGGATTTTATGCTATGGATGGGTATAATCTATTCGATAATTTGGCGAAAATGTTGATTAGTTGCCATATTATTGATCGAAATAGCATTAAATCCATTGCAGTTCCATATTATACCAAAGACTATATCGAAATCGAAGCAAAAAAGATTAGAGAAACATTCGAGCCGTATAATAAATATGGTGTTGAATATCAAAAAGTTGTCGAACTATTGAAGAACATTTATGGTGTATATGTAGAAGAGAAAAAAATTAATTCACTATACAATAAAGAAATATTAGGTAAAATAGATTTTAAGCAAAATGTAATTACTATCTCAGATGCAATAGAAAATCAAAACAGGCGGATTTTTACCCTGGTACATGAAATAGGACATTATATTCTTCATAAGGATATATTGTGTGATAATGGAATAAATAATATCGAAGATTTAACTATTGACAATAATGATAGACGATTAGAATTTCAAGCCAATCTTTTTGCTTCATATTTTTTAGTGCCAGAAGATTTGTTAATGCAACAGATAGATATTTCTTTTGAGAGAAATAGAGTCAACAGAGGTCGCTTGTATTGGGATACACAGCAGGTTAATTGCAGGTTGGCTAAGTATGTGTTGGATGAATTATCAAGATATTTTTGCGTTTCAAAAGAGGTAATAAAAATACGAATGCTTCAGAACGAGAGTTTGATTATTGATGATGGATTTGATAAAATAAATAGTTTAATAAATAAACATTTTAATAGAACATGACACCATATCCAATATATAAATTAGGCGAAATATGTGAAACCACCAGCGGAGGAACGCCTAACCGAAAGAATGATGCATATTATGGTGGTTCTATTCCGTGGGTAAAATCGGGAGAATTGGGCAAGGGTGTAATTTACGATACAGAGGAGAAAATAACCGAACAGGCAGTAAAAGAATCCAGTGCAAAAGTATTCCCCAAAGGTACGCTACTGATAGCATTGTATGGTGCAACTATCGGAAAATTAGGTTTTTTGGGCGTTCCTGCCGCGACCAATCAGGCAGTATGTGGCATTTTTGCGAATGAAAAGATTGATTTGCAGTTTTTGAGTTATTATTTGTTTCATAAAAGGAACGATTTGATAGCGCAAGGAACTGGTGGAGCACAACCAAATATCAGTCAGACAATACTAAAGAACCTTCCTGTTCCCCTTCCCCCCCTTCCAACCCAGCGCCTTATCGTCTCCCGCATAGAATCCCTTTTCGCCGAACTCGACAAGGCCGTGCAGCACCTGCGCACCGCACAGCAGCAGATAAAAACATACAGGCAGGCAGTGCTGAACCATTGGCTGAATAATGATGAGGGAAAATGGGAGATGGTGAAATTGGGAGAAGTGGCGGAAATGTGCCTAGGCAAAATGCTTGACAAAAATAAAAACAAAGGGACTTTTCAGCCATATTTAAGGAATGTGAATGTTCGTTGGGGACAATTTGATTTGGATGATTTGTTAGAAATGAAATTTGAAGAATCAGAACAAGATAGGTATGGAATACAAAATGGCGACTTGATAATGTGTGAGGGAGGTGAACCTGGAAGATGTGCTATATGGAATTCTGATATTCAAAATATGAAAATTCAAAAAGCACTACATAGGATTCGCCTAAACAACAATGTATTAAACAAATATGTGTACTTTTTGTTTGTCTTATATGCGCAAAATGGTGTATTGGAAAATTATTTTACAGGAACAACAATAAAACATTTAACAGGTCAATCTTTAAAATCTGTTGAAATTCCACTTCCTCAGTTATCCGAGCAGCAGCGCATAGTTGCGGAGATAGAGAGCCGTCTGTCGCAGGCGGAGGTCGTGGAGGCAAGCATAGAGAAGGCACTGCAGCAGTCGGAGGCATTGCGGCAAAGCATACTCAAGAAGGCTTTTGAAGGGGAGCTGGTGTAATTTATAAGTTGGTTGGCTTATAAATTGTGTTTATAAGTTGTATGGCTTATAAATTATGTTTATAGGTTGTTTAGCCGATAAATTATGTTTATAGGTTGTTTAGCCGATAAATTGTATTTATAGGTTATTTAGCCTATAAATTATGCTTGCCAGTTGTTTGTCTTATAGAATTTAGTATCTTTGCAAAAAAAGGAATGGACAACAATAAATACAAAGGCATATACCGTTCAGAATCAACACGGTTGCAAAAATGGGATTATGGGTGGAATGCAATCTATTTTGTAACCATTTGTACGCAGGACAGAAATCATTATTTTGGGGAAATTGTTGATGGAAAAATGAATTTATCGCCTGTCGGTGTAATTGCGGATATTTTATGGTACGAATTGAAAAATCATTTCAACGACATAAAATTGGATGCGTTTGTGGTTATGCCAAATCATATTCACGGTATAATTTTCATAAACCGGTGGTTGCAACGGTAGGGACAACGCATGCGTTGTCCCTACCGTTGCAACCAATGAAACACCACAAACCATTGGGCAACAACGATTTCAACATCAGGGGTCGCATACATTGTCGTCCATTGTCGGTTCGTACAAATCGGCGGTTTCAAAACACGCCCACCGATTGGGTTACGAATTTTCTTGGCAATCAAGGTTCTACGACAATATTGTTCGGGACAGCATTGCATTGAACAGAATACAGAATTATATACAAAACAATCCTAGCAATTGGAACGAGGATAAATTTTATCTATTATGACAGAATCAGCAATCATATCAAAGATTTGGAACATGGCCAATGTGCTTCGCGATGATGGCGTTAGCTACGGCGACTATCTTGAGCAAATTACCTATCTGCTCTTCCTGAAGATGGCGGACGAGATGAACAAGCCGCCTTACAACAAGGGACTGAGGTTTCCGCACCTGAAGGATGCCGAAGGAAAGGAAATTGCAGACGGTGAAATGTGCGACTGGGAAACGCTGACAAGCAAGCGCGGCGCCGAACTTGAAGCATACTATGTGCAGATGCTTCGCAGCCTTGCCACCGAAAAGGGAATGCTGGGGCAGATATACACCAAGAGCCAGAACAAGATTCAAGACCCCGCCAAGTTGCTGCGTGTCATTGAGATGATAAACCGCGAAAACTGGTCGCTGATGGGTTCCGATGTAAAAGGCAAGATTTACGAAGGTCTGTTGGAGAAGAACGCCGAAGATACAAAGAGCGGTGCTGGTCAGTACTTTACGCCCCGTGCCTTGATACGTGCCATGGTTGCCTGTGTGCGACCCAAGCCCGAAAAGACCATAATCGACCCAGCCTGCGGAACTGGTGGTTTCTTCCTTGCCGCCTACGACTATATTGCCGCTCAGTCGCTCAACAAAGACCAGAAGCAGTTCCTGAAGAAAAAGACCTTCTTCGGCAACGAGATTGTGGCCAATACGCGCCGCCTCTGCCTGATGAACCTCTATCTGCACAACATAGGCGAACTCGACAGCGAGGATTTCATTTCGCCCAACGATGCGCTGGTGTCCGACAGTGGCAACCGCTACGACTATGTGCTCACAAATCCGCCATTCGGCAAGAAGAGCAGCATTACCATTACCAACGAGGACGGCGAGGTGGAGAAGGAAGATTTAAGCTACAACCGCCAGGACTTCTGGGAGACGACATCCAACAAGCAGTTGAATTTCCTTCAGCACATCAAGACATTGCTGAAAATCAACGGTCAGGCGGCAGTCGTATTGCCCGACAATGTGTTGTTTGAAGGAGGTGCTGGCGAGGAAATCCGCAAGCAGCTGATGAAAACCACCGAGTTGCATACCATCTTGCGCTTGCCTACAGGAATATTCTATGCCAATGGTGTGAAGGCAAATGTGCTGTTTTTCGACAATCATCCGGCAAGCAAGGATGTGCAAACCAAGGACATCTGGATTTACGACTATCGTACCAATATCCACCATACGCTGAAGAAGTCACCGCTGACATTCGAGGATTTATCCGATTTCATAAAGTGCTATAATCCCGACAACCGTCATCTGCGCACCGAGACTTGGAGCGAGGACAATCCCGAAGGTCGTTGGCGCAAGTTCACCTACGACGAGATAATTGCCCGTGACAAGACCAATCTCGACATCTTCTGGATAAAGGACAAGAGCCTTACCGACCTTGACAATCTGCCCGAACCAGATGAAATTGCTGCAGAAATAATTGACAATATCGAAAGCAGTTTGAAATGTTTTAGGAATATAATGGAGGATATGGGAAAATAAATATGTTCAACAAAAAAGCCCCGAAATTCGGGGCTTTTTTTATTTCAAGTATTCGTAATACCATTTTATTGCATGTTTCAGTCCTTCGTGGACATCGAATTGTGGATTGTAGCCCAAAATCCGTTTCGCTTTCTCGATTGATGCAAGCGAATCGCGGATGTCGCCAAGTCTTACTGCACCATGCTCTATCTTGACATTTGCAATTTCAGGGTCAAATGCCGACAAGCTTTCTACGATTTCGGCAGTAAGGTCGTTGAGCGAATTGCTTTCTCCGAATGCAACATTGAAAACAGTATTTTCGGCTTCTGGATTTGTCGTTGTTGCAGCCAATTCGTTTGCTTGGATTACATTGTCAATGTATGTGAAATCTCTCGACTGTTCGCCATCGCCATATATAACTGGCGACTTGTGGTTTATGAGCGCCTTAATGAACTTCGGGAAAACTGCAGCATATGCACTTTCGGGGTCTTGTCTTTTACCGAACACATTGAAATATCTCAGCCCAATAGTGCTCATGCCGTAAAGTTTGCCGAAAATTGTTGCATATAGTTCGTCTACATACTTTGTTATTGCGTATGGCGACAGCGGTTTGCCAATGTTTTCCTCAACTTTGGGCAATGTTTTTGAATCTCCGTAAGTTGATGAGCTTGCAGCATATACGAAGCGTTTTACCTTGGCATCGCGTGCTGCTACAATCATGTTGAGGAATCCGCCGATGTTAACTGCGTTGGTCGTTATCGGGTCGTTTATGCTGCGTGGAACTGAGCCAAGAGCAGCTTCGTGAAGTACGATTTCGATTCCTTCGCAAGCTTTGCGGCAGGTTTCGAGGTCGCGGATGTCTCCTTCGATGAGCGTAAAGTTGCTGTTGCCCATGAATGGTTCAACGTTTTCGCGCTTGCCAGTCGAGAAATTGTCGAGGCATACGATGGTGTTGTTTTGTGCCAGCAGACGCTCAACAATGTTGGAACCGATAAATCCGGCACCGCCGGTTACCAGAACCTTTGAATCGTGTAGAATACCTTTACTTTGCATAGTTTACCGACCTTGTTTCCCTGATGACAGTAATCTTAACTTGTCCCGGATATGTCATTTCGTCCTGAACGCGCCTTGCAATTTCGAGGCTGAGTTGTTCTGATTCTGCATCTGTAATCTTTTCACTACCAACGATAACCCTAAGTTCACGACCTGCCTGAATTGCGTAAGTCTTGACAACGCTCGGGTAGGAGAGGGCGAGGTTTTCGAGGTCTTTCAGACGCTTGATGTATGATTCTACAATTTCGCGGCGAGCACCTGGGCGAGCACCCGAAATAGCATCGCATATCTGTACTATCGGAGCGATGAGGCTTGTCATTTCGGTTTCATCGTGGTGAGCACCGATTGCATTGCAAACCTCTGGTTTTTCCTTGTACTTTTCAGCCAGCTTCATGCCGTATATTGCGTGTGGAAGTTCTGGTTCTTCGTCCGAAACCTTGCCAATATCGTGAAGCAGACCTGCGCGTTTTGCAAGTTTGGTGTTTAATCCGAGTTCTGCTGCCATAATTGCGCAGAGGTTAGCAACTTCGCGTGAGTGCTGCAGCAGGTTCTGTCCGTATGACGAGCGGTATTTCATCTTACCGATGAGGCGGATAAGTTCTGGGTGCAAGTTGTGTACGCCAAGGTCAATCGATGTGCGCTTACCAACCTCGATGATTTCTTCTTCAATCTGCTTGGTGGTCTTGTTTACAACTTCCTCGATACGTGCCGGGTGGATTCTACCGTCGGTAACGAGTTGATGCAGAGAAAGTCTTGCAATTTCGCGTCTTACAGGGTCAAATGCAGAAAGAAGTATTGCTTCTGGAGTGTCGTCAACAACGATTTCAACGCCAGTAGCAGCTTCCAAAGCCCTGATGTTACGACCTTCACGACCAATGATACGGCCTTTAAGTTCGTCGCTTTCAATGTGGAATACGGTAACGGCATTTTCGATGGCTGTTTCGGTTGCGACACGCTGTATGGTTTCGAGGATGATGCGTTTTGCTTCCTTGTTAGCGGTCATCTTGGCTTCGTCAATTATGTCGTTTATGAGTGTAATCGCTTCAGCTTTAGCGTTTTCCTGCATCGATTCTATGAGTTCCTTCTTAGCCTGTTCTGATGATATTCCTGAAAGGCTTTCAAGTTTTTCTACCTGTGCCTTGTGTGTCTTGTCGAGTTCTTCAGCCTTTTTTTCTGCGAATTCAATCTGCTTGTTCAGGTTTTCGCGGAGGGTATCTGTTTCCTTCTTTGCGCGTTGCATTTCTTCCATTTTGGCAGTTATGCTGGCTTCCTTCTGCTTGATTCTGTTTTCGGCAGCGGCAATTTTCTGGTTCTTTTCGTTGAAGTTCTTGTCGTTTTCGGCTTTCAGTTGCAGGAATTTTTCCTTTGCGGCGAGTTCCTTTTCCTTCTTTATGACTTCAGCTTCTGTCTTTGCTTCGCTGACAATCTTGTTCTTTTTCTTCACAAGAATGTGATCCCAAAGGAAAAATGATAGTGCTGTGCCGACTGCAAATGCTACGACTCCGATGATGATTCCAATAGTTAATGTGCTCATATATATATATTTAAAATAAAACAAAAAACCCGCAAAGTCTTTAACCGTGAAAAAACCCCTAGATATGAATGGGCGGAGCCTCCAAACTATTTCCGGCTTCCAACGGTTGCAAAGCAACTGGCTCCGAAGAGCCATAAGGCCTGTCGTACATAATCAGAGAGTTGCTCCAATTGTGTTTAATTTGTTAAGTTTTTCAGCCTCTTAAAGACTTATACGGGCAATATTTAAAACCACGAATATATTTAAAAGAACGTTTACTCTTTAAGTTTGTTGAATGATTCGATAATTTCTTCCAGCTTAAAATTCAAGTTTTTCAGCTCTATTATAGAGTTCTCCATTTCTTCGTTTTTCTTGGAGGTGTTGATTTCGTTGCTTAAAGTCTTATATACAAAGTTCAATAGTGCCAATACAACGATGTCGCGGTCATCTGTAAGGATTCCCTCGGAATTTTTCCTTTTATGTTCAATTAACGAATTCATGACTTCGGCTGATTGCCTCAATAGCATTTCTTTTCTTTCGTCACCCCTAGGAATGCTAAGTTTATAGTTCCTGCCATCTATGTTCAGGTTTATGGTCATTATCGTTAAGTTCTCGTTGTATTCCATTGTATTCTAACTACTTTTTTAAAAGAGTAATGCAGCTTTCTATTTCCCGTATTATTTTGTTGATCTTCTGCTTGGCTTCCTTGTTGCCTTCCAGTGATGGACTGCTAAAGGCTTGTGCCAGCTTCAGGTCATTGTATCTTTTTTCTATTTTTATTAAATTTTCTTTCTTTATGTTAAGTTCAATATTCAAGTTTTCTATCTCTTTTGTCAATCTGGCGTTTGTTTCAATGAGAGAATTGCAGTAAGACACAATTTTGTCCACATTGGAACTTATTTTTTCAAGTTGTGCCTTATGTTCTATATCTTCCATTTCGACCAAATTTTTCAATTTGCAAAGATATTTCAATTTTTCTAAAAATAAAATACGCTTTTGCTGTTTTTTGAAAACTTTTTTTGTGGTTTGATAGTCAAAGGCTTGAAGGCTAAAAGGCTAACAGACTGACAGCCTTGCAGTCTTGCAGACATATGGGCTGGCCTTCCGTTAGACTTCTCTTCTGCAAGACTTTTAGCCTTTTTGCCCATTAAATAGTAAATTACTATTCGTTTCCGTATAGCATTATAATAGGTTTCATATTGTTTGAAGTTGTTTCATATTGTTTGATGTTGTTAGTTTCAGCTTTCAAACCATCTTAAACTCATAAACTTATAAACCATTTAACTTACTTTTCGTTTCCGTCCAGCATAATAAATGCCGCCCAGTACTTCGATTTTTCAAATCCTTTGGTTGTCTTTACTTTGTTTTGGGCGGCAAGGAAAGCTTCTCGCTTCGACATTCCAGCTATCAAATTGGAATAGAACTCGGTCATCATCAGCTGTGTGGCATCGTCATTTACATGCCAGAGGCTCATTATAATGGTACGAGCTCCTGCCTTTTTGAAACCTCTTTGCAAACCGAATACTCCTTCGCCTGTTATTTCGCCAAGAGCTGTCTGGCAGGCGGATAGCACCACAAGGTCGGTCTTGCGCAAGTCCATAAAACTGATTTCCTTGGCGGTAAGAATACCATCCTCAATGCCTTCGGGCAGAGGCTTGTTTTGCCAAGCGTAGTTTGCACCCGACAGCAAAAGCCCCGACTGCACAAGCGACTGGTCGCCCGACAACTTTTCGTCCGATGGCAGGAAGAAACCGTGGGTTGCAATGTGCAGGACATCTATATTCTTGCCCGACAGAGCCTTGAATGATTCTTCGTTTGCGGCAGAGCCTTCATAGAGTGTTGTGGAGATTTTCTTTTTCTTCATATTGGCAGCAATGTTCTCAACCTCGGTTTTGGTGCCTTGCAGGTATGGTAGAGCCGACCGTGCTTTGTCCTTGTTGAGCGAAGCAAACGAAGCGTTGGTTTCGTCATTTCCTCTTGTGAACCTTTTGCTTTCCTGTTTCATTGTATTAGTGTCGCTGTCGTAGTAAACGCCACCATATAGAACTGAATTTTTAAGCGTATTTGGCGTATAGTCCATTGCGAGGAAGCGTGTTGATGATACACGGTAGATTTCATATTTGTCCGAAAAGCTCTGCTTGTCGTTTATAGGTGCATACTCGACAGCAATCTGGTGAAGGATTCCTGATGGTGCAAAGTATATTCTCGGATTTTCGGGGAAATATTTTTCCAAAGGTTTCCAAAGTATTTCGTATAGGTCTGTAGTTTCATATATTCCCTGCACTTTTGATGATGTAACAGCATAAGCGCCTCTGTTGTCTTCGTTTTGTGTGTTTGTTTTTACTGCTGCTGTTCCGCGTTGTATATTTTGTATTTCGTACTCATTGAAAACTGGCACACAAACTGGTGCTGCCATACTTTTTGTAAGTATAATGGCAAGGTATTTTGTTGTGTCGTATTCGGTCATATTGGAAAATTCTATTGCAACATCGTTGTCTTTTAGCGAATTTTGCACGTCTTTCCAATCTATATTTATGAAATGTGTTATATCACCGAACTCCTTGCACACTTCCATAATAAGTCTCTCCTTTTTCTGAATCTCTGCCTCGAGAGAATCGCAGTTATATATACGCTTGGCAATAGGTCTTTCAAGTTCCTTGTCAAGTTGCTGGTGCATAATTTTCATTGTATTGTATTCTGAAATTAAGGCATCATTTCCGCTATTCATTATTATGTCGGATATACTGGTTTCGGAAGCAAGAAGCAAACCCTTGGTAATTAATTCGGTGTCGTATGATATTTTTGTAATGAGAGTGTCGTTCGGTAAATGTGACATGTATTTTATGTTACAAGAAAAATACACTTTATTATCATTCCAGTATGCTTCTCGCTCATGTGCTGTCATAAATGAAAAATTCTTGGCTAGATTGCGCCTAAGAATGTCGGTTATGTTTTTGTTTATTTTGATAGCTTTTGTAAGGTCATCCATTTTATAATGTGAAATACTTATATTACACAGTTGGTATATGTAATTAGGATGTTCATTTCCTAAAGTCTTTTTGGATATTTCAGATGCTTGAGTGAAATATTTCAATGCATTTTGGTAGTCTTTCATAGAGAAATAAATGCTACCGATATTATTAAGCGATGTTGCATAGTCAGGATGCTCCTTTCCAAGAGTATTTTCTTTTATTTCTAAGGCTTGAGTGTAATATTTCAATGCTTTTTGATAATCGCCCATATTATCGTATAAATTACCGATATTATTAAGCGATAATGCATAGTTAGGGTGTTCCTCTCCAAATACTTTTTTCCATATTTCCATTGCTTGAGTGTAATATTTCAGCGCATTCTGGTAGTCGCCGGTTATGTGGTATATGGTGGCAATATTATTAAGCGATAAAGCATAATCTGGGTTGTCTTTTCCAAGTACAAATTCTTGTATCTTTAAAGCTTGTGCATAGTATTTCAAAGCATTCTTGTAGTCACCCATATCATCATATACACCACCGATATTATCAAGTGATAATGCATACTTCGGATGTTTTTCTCCAAGAACTTTTTCCCATATTTCTGAAGCTTGAGTGTAGTATTTCAAAGCATTCTGGTAGTCGCCAGTTTCGTGGTATATGCTACCAATATTATTAAGTGATAATGCATAATTAGGATTGTCTTTTCCAAGTGCAATTTCCCGTATCTTTAAAGTTTGATTACTGTATTTCAAAGCATTCTTGTAGTCGCCCATATTATCATATACACTGCCGATATTATCAAGAATGTTTGCACATTCAGAATGATTCTCTCCTAGTACCTTTTTAGATATATCTAATGCCTGTGTGAAGTATTCCAAAGATTTTTGATATTCTCCAATTTCATTATATACAAGCCCAATATTGTTAAGCGATCCTATATAGTCTATATTTTCCTCACCAAGAACTTTCTTCCTAATTTCGGTTGCCTGTATGATGAGGTTTAAAGCATTTTGATTATCACCTAGGTTGATGTATACAAGACCAATGTTGTTAAGCAATGTCGCATATTCGGGATTGTCTTTACCATGTATTTTTCCAAAAATTTTCAATGATTGTGTAAGGCTTTCCAATGCATTTTGATATTCGCCTGCTTCATAATATGCATATCCTATGTTGTTTAGAAAGGTTGCATAATCAGTATTATTTTTTCCTAGTATTTTTTTTGTTGTTGATAATGTTAGGTTGAAATATTCAATTGATTTGGCATAGTTGTTAAGGTCGTAGTATGAATGTGCTATTCCAGCAAGCGTTTCTAAGTAAAAAAAATGTGTTTTGCCAAGAGTTTTTTCGATAATCTTCAGTGCCTGAATATAATAATTCAATGCATTATTGTAGTCGTTCATGTTGTAATATGAGGAGCCAATATCTTTCAAAGCTTGTCCTCGTAAGATATTTTTTCCATTATTTATATTTTTTGTAATTTCTTCTGCTTGGCAGTACAAAACCAAAGCTTCAGAATACTTTTCTTCTTCAAAAAAAATATCACCTATTTTTATTAATGAATCGGCCTTTTGTATTGCGGTAACCCATTTGATTTGCGAGAATGACACATTGCATAGGAATGCAAAGAAAAGTATTAGTAATAACTTTTTCATATTAGGAAGTTTATCTCAAATGTTTTTTTGCTTTTGTTTTTTTGTCCATGTTTTGTCTTTAAATGTAAAAAGGCATAGTAATGTTAAAAAAAAAGCTGGCAAAGCTTATTCGTCTGTCAGCCTTTTATTCCCTTATCGTTTGCCTTTTACAAATCCCACTCAAAACCGTCCTTCTTGTCCTTGATGTTGAAGCCCAAGGCGCTGAGTTCGTTGCGAATCTTGTCGCTGGTTGCCCAGTCCTTGTTCTGCTTGGCTTCGAGGCGGATGTTCAGAAGCAAATCTACGGCTTTCTTGTAAGCTTCCATCTTGCCATTGTCTCCGCTGTCGGCAACCTGTAGACCAAGTATGTCTTCAACAAACAGCTTAAACGTTTCGCGCAGTTCGTCAAGGTCTTCCTGCGAGATTGTGCCTTTGCCGTCGGCTACGGTGTTTATTGCCTTTGCTGCCTCGAACAGGTGCGAAATCACTATCGGGGTGTTTAAGTCGTCGAGGATGGCTTCTTCGCATTTCTTGCGCAAGTCCTTGACGTCTACCGTTGTAGTGTCAGATGCGGTAAGTTTTCCAAGACGTGCGTATGCTTCCATAAGTCTTGCAAGTCCTTTTTCTGCCGACTGAAGTGCTTCGTTCGAGAAATCGAGAGTGCCGCGGTAGTGTGCCTGCAAGATGAAGAATCTAATTGTCATTGGCGAATAAGCCTTCTCTATCAGTTCTTTGCCTTCGGCGTTCTTGTGCGATGTACCGTTGAAAAATTCATCTAGAGTGATGAAGTTGCCCAACGACTTGCCCATCTTCTGTCCGTTGATGGTAATCATATTGTTGTGTACCCAGTAGTGAACCGATTCGTGTCCGAGTGCTGCTGTCGATTGTGCGATTTCGCATTCGTGGTGCGGGAACATCAGGTCCATTCCGCCGCCGTGGATATCGAATTCTTCGCCTAAGTATTTGGTTGCCATAGCTGAACATTCCATATGCCAGCCGGGAAAACCGTTGCTCCAAGGCGATTCCCAGCGCATAATGTGTTCTGGTGCGGCCTTTTTCCACAGTGCAAAGTCGATACTGCGGCGTTTTTCGGTCTGACCGTCGAGTTCACGTGTAGTTTCAAGAAGTTCTTCGATGTTACGTCCCGACAGTTTGCCGTAGTGGAAATCCTTGTTGTACTTTTCCACATCGAAGTAAACCGAACCTTCGCTTACATAGGCATAGCCTGCTTTAAGAATCTTTTCCACGAACTTTATCTGTTCGGGAATATGTCCCGATGCGTGCGGTTCGATGCTTGGCGGAAGCACGTTCAGTTTTTCCATTGCGTGATGGTAGCGGTTGGTGTAGTACTGTGCAACTTCCATTGGCTCAAGTTGTTCGAGACGTGCTTTCTTTGCAATCTTGTCTTCGCCTTCGTCGGCATCGTGTTCAAGGTGACCAACGTCGGTAATGTTGCGCACATAGCGAACCTTATATCCCAAAGCCGTGAGTGTGCGGAACAAAAGGTCGAAAGTAATTGCCGGACGGGCGTGTCCTAAATGTGCATCGCCGTAAACTGTTGGACCGCAAACATACATTCCAACGAATGGCGGTTTTATCGGTTTGAATTCTACTTTCGTGCGCGAAAGAGTATTATATAGGTAAAGTTTTCCTTCCATGACTGTAAATTTAAATTTTGCGCAAAATTAAAACTTATTTGCGATTTTTTGAAGTATTGCCTTCCTTGTTTTTTGGCATCTTTTCAACTTTTTTATAAGTTTGCGCACAAATCATTAACCATGATAAGAATACGCGACATACGGTCTGCTGATATTGATGAAATTCTTGCCATTGCCGATGTGCAACTTGGTGAGAATTACATTACTATTGACGACTTATCTAGATGCAATGTCATTGTTGCAGAGGATGTTGAGTTACAAAAATGTGTTGGCTTTTGTCTGTCGTATGTTGGTCTGGATGGCGAGGCGTATGTAAGGACGGTGGCTGTAAGTCCTAATTTTTCGGGGCAGGGGATAGGTACTGCTTTGGTTGCCAAGTCGGTGGAATATTTGGAAGGTATTGGCGCAAAGAAAATAATGTCGTCATTATGGAAACATGATGGAATTGTAAATTCCGATGTGATTTTCCGCAGGAATGGTTTTCTTCCTGTTCGCGAAATTCCCGACTACTGGTATGCCGACAGCATGGCAAAGGGCTATTCATGCCCCGTTTGCGGAAAGGGATGCCACTGCATTTGCGTGATGTATGAGTTGAAAATTGAAAGTTAACTATTCATTATTTTTTTGCCGATTATTACGGTAAGAACTATGCCCAAAACAAAAACAATCACAGCAAGCCAATAAATCTGTGTCAAACCGACAAGCGAACTGGCTAAAAATGAAAGTGCAATAAGCAGGATAATTTTTACAAACTTTTTGCGGACATATTCTTTTTTCGCTTTTTTGCTCTTTGGAAACGAATACACTCCTTGAAACAGAATGATTGGGTCGCCAGACAAATATGCTATTCCTGCGTATATCAGCAGCGCTATGCCCATTGCTGCCATCATTATTGAAAATACGGTTTCCATAAAAATTTACTCCTTTGTAAATTTTGTTATTCCGATTTTGCCGTTGCTGTCGTGTCCAACAATTAAGTATATGCCAGATGCAAGGTGCTTTATGTCGCATATTGTGTTGTCACTGTTGATGTTTGTTTGCAAAACCGATTGTCCGGTTGCTGAGAATATTTCTATCGAAGATAATGTTTCCGATGATGTTATGTTAAGCATTGTGCTTGCTGGATTAGGGAATACGCTGAAATTTGTTATTTCGTAGCCGTAAATTAAGTTTTGACGCGATTGTACTATATTTGATTTTGCAATAATGTTGCTGTTCTCGGAATTGGATATTTCTATCTGATAGTAGTTGTTTTCATTGGTGTTATTGTCGGTAAACGAGTTCTGGGAGCTAGGAACTTCGCCAATCAGTTCCATCGAAAATGGATTTTCGCCTCGGTATATTTTGTAGGTGTCGTATTGGAATCCTTCGTAGTGTGTCCAGTTAAGGCTAGCCGAATTGTTTTCTAAGCGTTGCAAATCGAGGTGCATTGTGCGATGGCGGCTGCTCATTTCAGATTCTCCGCAGTCGTCGTTGGATGTTACCTTGTAACTATATGACCATTGGGACGGATCGGCATTCATGTCAGTCCAAGAAGTTGTGCCGTGTGGTATTATTGCTACTAGTGAGTCTTCGTCAGGATATCTTGACCTAAATATATTATAGTGTGTGATTCTTCCGTCATTGTTGGCCGGTTCTGAAAATTCTACAACATTTTGGTTCAACACATTTGTACTCACGCTTTTAATTGGGGGTATTGGAGTTATTTTATATACATATACATTTATTGTAGTGTCGTATGTGCAACCAAAATTGTCAGTGCAGGAAAAAGTGTATTCTTGATGTCCTGTATTCGTGGTGCTTGGGATTGCGATTGCTACACCATTGTCGGTTGTATCCGTTGTTATGCCATTTCCTACCCACGAAAAGTCTTCAATTTCGTATGAATTAATAAACGACCATTCTTCTTCTTCTCCACCTTCTGTCTCAAACATATATATACCCCATCCGAAAATGAACCCATTGTCAGAGTTTATTTTATCGTTTACATGTAGCTTCCATGTGCCGTTTATTGGACAGCCTATCAGCGATGACATGCTTTCATACGGTCCGTATTGTCCGTTTTGCGGTGCTGTATCAACAACAGTTATTTCAGTTGTATTATTGCAGTTATCTGTGTAATTTATAGTATGATGTGGTGATGAATATCCGAATGGTATGGTGCCATCTGGATATATGCTATATGTCCATCCTTCTCCGGGTGTCGTGTAACATGGGTCGGTTGAAGTTGATGGGTCTGGTGATAATCCTAAATGATGAGAACCACCTCCAGATGAACCGCTTAGGTGGATTTCGCCAGTTAATGACCAGTCCATTGGTGTAGGTGTTGTGCTGGAGAAGGCTTTTAGTAGGCATTTCTGACCATTGGGACATTCTAGCATTATGCTTAAATCTCCAAGATACGAATGCTCTATATTAATATTGATATGATCTATCTTGTCTGTTGAATTTATCGTCTCCAACATGTCCTGTGTGTGAATTTCTATGCTCGAACTATAATTTTGTGTCCCTCCATTGTCGGGTATTAAGTCTATGCCAGAATAACTATTTTGGTTCAACATTAGCGCTTGCCATTTTTGGGGGTGCACTATACCTGTTAGTGCTATTTCGGTGCCGGAACATATTGAGTCGAGGTTTGTCGAAACTTCTAATTGTGGAGTTTCGGATACTTGAACATTGATGGTGTTGTCATTGCTGTTTGTTATATTGTGTGTGTCGTGAGTCTGGCATTTTACAAGGAATCCGCCGTTAGTGTCAAAAGTCCTGCTTATTTGTTGTCCTGCATCTTGCAATACAATTATGTCGTATCTGCCTGTTATTATTGTCCAGTCGTATGTGAGGCTTTCTTCGCTATGTTCGAAACTGTAATTGGAGTGGAATGTATTAGATGCAGTAAATGTAATGCTTTGTCCCTGACATATCTGGGCATAAATTCCCCCTTCGCTTGTGGTTTGCGGGACATCGGTGTCTATTGTTGTTGTGAAATTGAAATATATTGATTCCACATATTGGCTCATTGCTGTTTCGCAACCACCGAAAGCCGTAAGGCAGTACCTGTACGGACGGATAGAAATATCTGTAGTTTCGTCTGTCCATTCGGTAGGTTCGCCAGCTGGAATTGTTGCCACAAGCTCGTAATTTGTGCTGTCGCTGCTGCGATAGATGCGGTATTCCTGTATATTATCGTTGTCGATGGCAGTCCATGTAATGTAGTTGTGATTGAGGCTGTCGGTTATTATCTGGTCTATTTGTGGAGTTTCGAGTGTATTTAAATATACATTTACATTTATTGTTGTGTCGTATGTGCAGCCGAAATTGTCTGTCAACTGGAAAGTGTATGGATAGAAACCGTTTTCTGTCACATTGGGAGTGATGCTTGTTGTTGTCGCACTTGTATCTGTTATACCTTCGCCAGTCCAGGATATTCCGTCTTCTTGATATGAGTTTAAAACCGGTTCATTGAAGTATATTCCCCATCCAAATACATGCCCATAGTCATACAAATGATGGTCTGTTACTGTAAGTGTCCAAGTCCCATTTATTGGGCATCCTATTAGTGATGACATGCTTTGGTATGTAGCGTAACTTCCTTCGTCAAGTATATATGCTTTTTGATGTTCGAAGCCGCAGTTGTCGGTGTAGTGTGTTGGCGTGCAGTATTGCCACTGCTCGTATAGGGGTGGATCATCGCTTATAAGTGCACCGAATTCTATATGCTTTGTGCCAAAGGGGGCTGTGGCAGTTGGTGAAAAATAATATGAATATCCTTCGCCTGCGGTGGCAAAGCAGTCATCGTCGCTTTCGGCAACTGTTGGCTTGCCAAGATAAATGCTCTTGCCATTGGTTGAGTTAGGATTGTTTATTCCGTTAACATTTTCATCTTCATAAGCTTTAAGCAGACATGTCTGATTGTTGGGACATTTAAGTGTCATACTTACATCGCCTAAGAACGAGTGGTCAATATTGACATATATTCGTTCTATGTCATCAATGGAATTGATGCGGTTTTGGGCGAAGCCAGATACATTTATATTTTTGCTGTATGTGTATCGATTATCTATTACATCGTATTCAAAAACAACTCCAAAAACAGAGACACCGTGGTTTATAATTTTTGGAACGACAAAACCTGTGGTATCGAAGATTGGAGATGCTGATAGTTCCAATGGTTGTCCAATGCATAATTCTTCGGGACTTGGCACTGCAATGTTAAAGGTTGGGGTGGGATAGACCCTCACCATTACAGTGTTGTCGTTTATGTTGTGACCTTGATTTTCATCGTTTGCAAAGCATTGTACCCTATGTGTGCCGCCTGATTCAAAAGTATGACTGATACTTTGCCCAGCATTGCGAAGCCATGTGGTATCATTGGCGCTATTGATAATAGCCCAGTTGTATGTCAATGATTCATCATTTTGTTCGTAAAATTGTGTTTCGGAGAATGTGTTTGTTGCAGTAAACTCAATTTCGGTTTCTGAGCATACGATGTCACTGATTGCTATTGGAGTTGATGTCGTCATGGATATATTTGTTCCAATAGTGGTACTGAAGTATTGAGGTTTGTTACTACACCATATTTTTGCTGAAAATCCAGAGCTTGTTGAGTACGATGTTCTCCATTCTATGGATAATGATTCTGAGTCGGATATAAATTCTTTTCCTAATAATGATGACCCTGTTGCATCATATGCATAGTAAAAATCGGCAGAGGGGTTGTTTATTGTCATTGTAGAACCAGAAGCAAGGTTAAATTCGGTGAATTTTATGTGGATTACTTTGCCTTCTTCCGCTTGTATTTTCTTTAAGAATGATTCGTTTCTTCCATAATCGCCATCGGGACCGCCACTGTCGTATAGGAATGTTGTTGTTGCTTGTTCCGAACTGGCATTGGAGCAATCTAGTATAAATGTGTTTCCGTCTGGACCAACGCTGTCGCTCAACAACCAAGTCTGTGCATAGGTCTTGGTGCTCAGGAAGCAGAAAATGGTTGCTATGGATAATAATATAATATTCCTCATGTTTTAAATATGTTTGGACTTTACTCGTATAACGAAAATAAAGTCTATTGGGTTGCCTTGTTTTTGATAAATTATTCCTTCTTATCCTCGTAGTTTTCAATTATACCTTGTATGGTCTTGCGCAAGTTCTGTTGCAGCGAGATTCTGCCCGCTCCTGCTTTGTTTACAAGGTTAATCGACTGAGCAATAGATTTTTCGTCCTTGTACAGAGGCTTTACAAGGCGGAACTGGAAATCGTCGCTTTCCTCAACAAGTTCGCCTTCTTCCTCATCTTTATTTTTATCCTTGTTATTTTTCTTGGGTTCTTTGGTTTGTACATTAATACCTAAATTAGGCAGAGTTTTTGGTTCAAGAACCGAAATATGGAAGAAATACTTGAAATCAAAGTCCATCTTTCCACTTACGGCAACCTTGTACTTGTCCATGGATAGTGTAAACGGATAAACGCTAAGTGTGTTGTTGTCAATGGTAAATTCCACCGACATATTGTCTATTACATTCTTGGTTTTTTTCTTGAACATCAGGTATTTGGCTATTGTTGTAAATGTTTCGCCGTCGAGCAGAACAAGATTCTTGCCGTTGAGGTGGCATGCAGTCTGCAAGGTTGGCAGTATTGGTTCCATTTCCTTATCAAGGTCGGTTATTGCCGACACTTCGCAGTCGAGTTTGCCTTCGAACGAACTGAGCATTGGCAGTATCGAGTCAATCATCGGGACGGCTGTAAGCAGGTTTTCTACAGTTATGTTGGTTCCGATAAGGTCAAGTCCTGCATGGGCTGTATCGGGATTGTTGCATGTGTATATTGCGTTGACTTTCAAGTCGCCGACATTGCTTGTAGTCTTCAAGTCCTTGATTGATACGGTGCTGTTTTGCATTGTAATGTCGCCGTTGAGGTCGTTCATCTTCAGTCCTGCAAACTTAACGGTGTCGAGCTTGAGGCTTAACTTGCAGTCGAGGTTTGCTGGAATCTCAAAGAGCGTCATCGGTACGGTATCGTATTCTGGTTCGGAGGTGTCCTGAATTTCTGTATCATTGGCATTTGCAAGTTCTTCATTGTGAGCTTTTTCCATTAGCGCCTTCATTCGACCCATCCGATCACTGTATATTTCGCTTAAATCCTTTTGACGGTATGCCCTTCTTATGGAGTCATCTATGTGAGCTCTCGTAGAATCACGCATTGTCGGGACTAGTGTTCTATTTTTGAAGTTAGCTTTGTTTGCTTCCATTTTTTTCTTGGCAGCCATCTTGATTTCATCATCCTCTTTTTTCTTTTGTTCGCCAATGTAATTTGCGTAAAGTATCTCGTTGATGTCAAGGTTGCGAGATGTTATGTTCAAGTCGGCAGTGAGTGTACGACCACGCAGGAATGCGCGTCTCATATTATCGACTTGCCCATTGATTTTCAGTAGAGAATGTCCCATTCTCAGCATTAAGTTGTTAAGGTGCAATGTGTCATCGGTAAATGTCATGTCCAACTTTCTGGTTCCCATTTTCAGGTCAAGATATGGAGTCATGTACCTGACTGCTTTAGCATATACTTTTCCATCGAAGCGGAATCTTCGTAGTGCACTTTCCGCATCTTCGATTCCTTTGCAAAGATTGATTAGCGAATCTGTATTTATGGATTTTCTGGTCGATTGGTCGATTTCAACCCGTTCGCCGTTTACTCGTGTGTACTTGCGAACTCTCGGACGACCGTTGAGAACGATTCTGGTGGAGTCGAGGAAAGCGCCTGCTGTCGGTTCGTAGTAAACGATGGAGTCAAGTCCGAGCGAAGCGCGTAGGGCAGGAATCAGATTATCCGTGGTGTCGGGGCGGACTGCCATCGAAATTCGACCGGTTTTTCCTGAAATGAACATTGTGTCAGCTACTATTGCTTGCATTCCTCTTAAACTTCCGGCAACAATGAGATGCGGAACATCGTTAATAGGTTCTTCTACATTGGCGTAAAGGTTCAGTTTTGAAACTCTTGCCTCGATTGTGCGTGGTGAGGTAATCCTAACTGTGTCAACGGTTACACGTGCACTGCTAAGCTGTAGTCTTTCCGAACGGCGCGATTTCGTTGAATTTACGCCGAGGTCTGCGGTTGCGTTTTGTCCATATACGAAAAGTCTCTGCGATGGAATCCTAAGCAAAATCCTTTCAATGTTGATGTTTCCAAGCATGTATATTTTCGGCAAGTACATCTTCATCAGGTTGGCAAGCGAGAATTTTACATCTATGTCAGACGAAAGTTGTCCTTTATATACAATATCGTCGATTGGGAAAAGATTTGAAATGTAGTCGAGGTTGAGATCGCATTTCAGTTTTGCATCTATGTATGGGTCGCCAAGAATGTTGCTGGCTTTGCCTTTTAGGTTGAAGTAGGTTTCGCCAACAGTCGCGTTCAGTTGCTTGACATCTATGAACGATTCGGCTTTCTTTTCGGAGTTGTATTTCAGATTGGTTTCCATGTCGAGTTTTACTTCGGCATTTTGTTCAAGCACTATGGCTCTTATGTTGTTCAGTACAAGATTGGCATCTATGTTGGGGTAGGTGTCGTCCTTGTATGTGCCTTTTGCAGTGCCGTTGAAATTTACGGAACCTGAAATCCTGTATTTTTTTAGGTCGGAAACAAGACTTTTGGGTATCATTTCCAGAACGTTGTCGATGTGTGGAATATCGAAGGCAAGTGAGAGGTCAGTGTTCCACGATGAATCAATTTGGTTTTTCGCCAAGCCCGATGCTCCAATGTATATGTCGGTGCTTGTTATGCTTAATGTGTCGATGTCGTAGTCGTCGAAATCTGAATTTGCTAATGCTTTTAATTCAATATTCAAAGGTATGTCGCTGAATGTCAGTGTAGAATCGTTGTATTCCGAGAGTAGCAAATTCAGTTTTGTATCGAGATTGTAACTTGAGTCTGTTATTATTGCGTGAGCATTTATTCCTAATGTGTCAAGGTTTATCGTTGTACGCGATGTGCTGTCGCTGAATTCTGCGGATAATAGTCCGAATGCGGTTGACAGAGAGTAGTCGCCATCAGACAAATTTCCGTTAAGGTTTATTGTCGTAGGTTCTACTTTTGCTAAAATTTGAGATGAACCGTCATCGTAAGTTGCTTTTAGTTTCAAGTTGGTGGCTATGTCGATTATTTCTGCGGTAATTTCGCCTGTGAGTTCCAGATTTGTTGAGTCGAGCGTCGCTTTCATTTGTGATTCTTCATCGGTGTATGATGCTTGCAAGTCATCTATGAACAGGCGTTTTATGCGTATTTTGTAGTTGAATGATGATGTGTCTTCATCTGGAGTAGTGTCGGATTCGTAAATTTCCCAGTTTGCTTTGCCGTCAGCTGTTATGTATCCGTTGACAGTAGGGTGGGAGAGGAAGGCTTCGTTTACGATTATGCTGTCATTCTTTAGGAATTCCATGACATTAACCGAAAGCCTCAGTGTATCGAATTTGATAAGAGTGTCAGTAAGGTCGTCTCTTATTGCTTTTGAGATAATTTCGCTGTTAATGAGTTCAAGTTCAATGTTAGGCATATTTTTCCAGACTTTCAGGTTTATTTTCCCTAAGTCTATTTGGGCGTTAAGGTATTCGCTGGCAATTTCGTTTACCTTTTTGTTGCCAGATTCGGAATTGATGTATGTTTCCAGTATAAGTGGAGAAAAAGCAACAAGCAGTATAATAATACCCAAAAGACTACCAAATGCAATCAGTAGTCCTTTTAATATTTTTCTTCCTTTGCTTTTCTTTTTCTTGACTTTTTCTTCCATGAGTGTTGGATTTCAAGAATATGCCTAAAGATGCGTAAAAAATGGGAAAGCGAAACGCATGGCTCCGCTTTCCATTCAACTTAATAATTATACTTTATTTGATACCTAAATTTTTCTTTATATCCTTTGGCAAAGCGTCCTTGTGTACAACGATGTTCATTGTTTTGTATCTAACGTAAGCCTTGCTAGCATAGAACATTCCTTTGTATTCTCCATATTCGCCCCAGCTGTTCTTTACCATATAGTATTCATTTCCAGTTTGGTCCTTTGCAGTACCGTAGATTACCATTCCGTGGTCATCTGTGGTTTCCCAGTTGTCGAAAGCAATTTGGCGTTCTTCCTGAGTAACCCAGCGCTGTGGTGTCGGGTGTTTTGCTGCTTCGTCTGCAATCTGCTTTGCGCTCATGCCTGTCCAGTGAGCCATATCGCTACCTTTCATGCTAGCTGCTTCGGCGTTGGTTTCGGGCAATACGCAGAAACCTTTGCGGGTACCAATCTTGAATCCTTGTTCGCTGACATCAGCACCCCAAGCAACTGTGTAACCGTTTTCGATAGCGTTGTCAAAAATTCTCATCATTTCGTCAATGGTTACATTGTAGCACTGAGACCATCTCCAGTTGTCCTGAATTTCGAGAACGAATTTCTCATTGAATGGGTGGTGTGTATATGATGTTATTGATACATAGTCGTCTGGATTGAGACCTAGTGACTGGTAGAATGACATTGGAGTGTATTCGCGTCCTTTGTAGTTGAACTTTTCTGGGCATTTGCCTAGATATACTTCGTGGATAGCTTTGATTGCCTGAAGCCAAAGTGGTTGACCTTCGCTGTTCTTCTGCAGGCTCTTGTGGTCGCCCTTTGCTATTGCCTTTACAACGGCCTCAGATACAGCCGAAAGTTCGGTGTGGTCGGACAAAGTGTCGCCGTACATAACGCCCGGACGCATTTCCTCTTCTGGAACAAGTCCGAAATGTGACATACCATATATTACATCGTAGAACGAACCGCCCTGTGAGAATGAAACATCACCGTGAGTGCGGACTGCAGCTTGTGCGCGGTCAATATATGTGTTACAAACAATGAACATTTCCGAGAAATCGTATTCTCCCTTGCCCATACGGAGCAGTTCTGCCTCAATGAATCCAAGTCCAGAATAGCACCAGCAGGTTCCAGCACGGTGCTGATCTTTTACAGATGTAATTGGAATTTCCTTCACATTGGTGAATACATAACCTTCGTCTTCCTTTTCTTCTTTCTCCTGTGCCCATAGGTTCGTTGAAATCAACGCGATACCGAGCAATGCAATAATAACTTTTTTATTCATTTTTATTTAATTTAATTTGTTGTCGTACAATAAATTAATAGGAGAGTAAATTCTCCAATTAAAATCGTTTCAAAGTTAATCAATCATTTTATTCGTACAATAAAATAAAATGTTAATAATTATTGATGCATAAATTACTTTCAAATCGAATGAATATAAACAAAAAAAGGGGCGAGTGCCCCTTTCTTGTTTAGTACAATATTGATAATGGTCCAGAATATGTGTTATATCCTTCGCCAATGTTTACTACGAAGAAATATGTTCCTGCAGGAACTAGTTTTCCTCTGAATTCACCGTTCCAGTATTCTGATGTACCATCGCCTTCGTAAAGTTTCTGTCCCCAGCGGTTGAAAACGAATATTTTGGCATCTGGATACATCTGTATGTTTGTAATTTCCCATGTGTCGTTTATACCGTCACCATTTGGCGTGAATACATTAGGCACATGTAAGCATTCGTTTGGATTGTCAGGAATTCTTATGTTCTTCAAAGAGTAGGTGCAACCACTTTCATCGGAAAGAACTAAATGGTATATTCCAGACCTCAAGCCTGTTATAGCGGCATTTTCGGTAAGAGGAGTGTTACTTTCATTGTCTGTTGTAATGTAGTACGGTGGGTGTCCGCCTTGCGCTGCAACATAAATCTCACCATCAGCAGCTTCCTTGCAACTAATGTCAACAACTTGGTATTCAACCATAATTCTTTCTGGACTTCCGATTATTGCATTGGTTCTTGTCATACATCCTTTTGCATCGGTTATGTATACTGTGTGTTCACCAGCAGCAAGATTTTCAAGTTTATTAAGTGAGACACTTTGCGACATGAATTCGTTTAATGCATATTTGTAAGGTTCGGTTCCTCCGCTTACGGTAACTGTTATAATTCCATCGTTGCTTCCGTAGCACGATACATCTTCTCCTGTTGCGCTTGCTATGATAGCAGCTGGTTGTGTTATGTTAAACGAACCGCTTGTGTTGCAGCCGTTTGCATCGGTTACCGTTAATTGATAATTTCCATCGCAAAGTTCTTCCAATACTGTCATATCGTATCCGTTGCTCCATCTGTACGAGTAGCTTGGTGTACCGCCAGTTATCTCGATTGCGATTCGTCCATCGCACATTCCAATGCAGCTTGCGTTCTTTATGTTGCTGTTTATTCTGAGTGCGTCTGGTTGAGTTATTGAAATTGCAGCGGTAGCTGTGCAGTTGTGGTCATCGGTAACGGTTACAAGGTAATTTCCAGCTACAAGGTTGCTTGCTGTGGCTGCCGATTGTCCATTGTTCCAGTTGTATGTATATGGTTCGTGTCCGTTGTTTACATTGGTAACGGTAATTGAACCGTTGTGACCATTGTTGCAGGAGACATTTTCATGAGTAATAGTTATTGTTATAGGAGGTTCCTGCGATATTTTGGTTGAATCTGTAATTGTACAACCGTTGTCGTCTGTTATTGTGTATGAATGGAATACACCTGGTGTTATTGTGTTATTTGCGAAGGTGTTTGTTCCGTCATCCCATAAAATGGAGTATGGAGCTACGCCACCACCTGGGGTTACATTGATTGTTCCGTATGGGTCGTTGCAGTAAGCTTCTATTCCTTCGTGTATGCTTGTAAGTTCTTCTGGCTCATTTATGTTAATTGTTTCTTGAGCACTACAGCCGTCAGCATCGGTAACTCTGTATGTTCTTTGTCCAGCTCTGACAGTTTCGGTGCGTTCTCCAGTGTAGGGGGGAAGTCCGTATTGCGCAGTAACGGTTACTTCTGTTGTATTGCCATAGCAAAGTATCGGATCGTATGCAACATTTATTTGCACTTCCCTGGCAACTGGACGACTTGCTGATGCTGTACAACCATATTCGTTTGTTACAGTTACTGTATATGTTCCAGCCTCTGTAATGGCAATTTCTGCTGTGGTTTCGAGAGTTGACCATAGGTACGATTCGCCACCTCCAGCTAGTAGTTCGCCGGAACCGTTGCACAGCGAGTTGTTGCCAACAATGCTTACCGTTGGCAGTTCCCTTACTGTAAGGTAGAGGTTTGTGATGCTGTCGATACCGCTTGGCAGTAGTTCTGTATGAGTGTAATGTCCTGTGGTTGATTCATTGAATCCGTTTTCATTGTATGTTTCGCCTTCACAAATCTCTACAATAATGTCGTTTACGATAGTTCTGATTATGACATGGTTAATTACAGTGCTGTCGCATCCAGCGGTACTTTGGTATAACTGAGTTATGGTTGTGTCTTGTCTTGCGACAAATGTAACACCTTGTACTGTAATTGTTTCCCCATAGTTTGCTTCCGTTGTTATTTCTGTTTCCCATACATGACCAATTGCTATGTCGAAGTTTACAGCGGTCGAGAAGCTTGAGCATCCGCTGCCATTGGATGTTACCTGCATATTAACCGTATAGTAGCCTTGCTGGGTAAAAGTGTGGCTAGTTGAATTTCCGCTGAAGGTTGTTCCGTCTCCGAAATTCCAGTTGATATTGTCGTAGTCGTAGTCGACTTCTGATGAGAACAAAATTTCCTGTCCTTCGCAGAATGTGCCATCTACATTTGCATCAGTACTTTCGATTCCGTTTATGTACATTCGTTCAGCAAGGTTTGTTGCCATAGAGCCGACAGAGTAAGCGTACGAAACTGCGTCACCAATGCCATATACATGGGCAATAAATCCGTTTCCAGTGCCAGTTATTGAGTGAGCATTGTGGCTGATAACTTTTCGCGCATACGAATAGTTGGTATTTCCAGTTACCGTTGACCAGCCAGATACAGCGCTTCCATCAAGTCTTATTTGTCCAGTGTTTGATGTTTCGGCAACAATGTTGACAATATGTGTCGATGGAGTGTTTGATGCCGAAATGTTTGGGTAAAATGTATTGAATACAATACTGTTTATACTTTGCTCAAGAGGAGCAACCCAAACCATTGATGGGTCTCCGTATGTGGAACCGCCTTGCGTTTGACTTACGAGGTACATATATACGGCGCATGGATTTGATGTTTCAAGAAAAACGGCGCCTTCTGAAGCTGTTATCTGAAATTCGTATGTCTGACCAGCATTTATTGTGCTGAGCAAAGTGTTGTTTTTCCTTATCGTTGTATTGTTTGCCGATGCTGTTACCCTGACGCAATCTTTTGATCTGCCTGCCGATGCGTTTTGTAAAGTGTTTGTTATCACGAATCTTTTTCCCCATGATGTTGTTGGGAATGCTTGTTCGAAGATATGGTCGCCAAAGTTTCCTGATGGTACTTGTGTTGTGTTATTTCCGTTGAAAACTGCGATTTTTTTGCAGTTTCGTGCAACTACTCTTGTTCCCGAAAGGTTGCCGGTTGCACCAAGGCTTGTTGATTTTATGAAGGCTGATTGCCCTCGGTTAAGAGTAATTGTGAAAGGGTTTGTTGTTGTTGTTGACGAACTAGTATAGCAGGCTACGGTCGGTGTTACATCAACTATAGTTCCGTCTTCGACTGCTGTTACTGAGAATTCTGTTCTTGATTCGGATTGTGTTTCGTATCCTACTAGTGTTGGTGTGTATGCTTGTATTATGTATTCGTTTCCTAATGCGCTTGTCGGCAGAATTATAGAACCGTCGAATGAAGCGGATGCAAAATTTGAGGAGTAAAGAGATATTGTGTCTGTAGAGGTAATTAGAAGACCTTTGTTTGTGCCTGTATTGGTCGGGGTATTAATATAGCATTGAGAATGTTGCGATGTCGGTACTATAAATTTGTAAGTCGAGTTAGCGCTAACATTGAAAGTGTTGGTCCATGTGGAATTAGGATTTCTTACAGTGACGCTACAAGCGCGTTTGGCTGTTACCATAAGACTTAGTTCTAGTCCGGAATCACCTACAGTGTGAGAGCCGTTTAGCATAAAAACTGCCCAGAACTCTGTTCCTTGTGTTGTAACTGATTGATGTTGAGAATATGAGATACTCGTTGCAACCAGCAGTAATATAATAATCAAAAATCTTCTCATACAGACAAAACAAAAAATCGCTCAAAGTTAAGAAAAATATTTCTCTTTCCATGAGAAAAAATGATTTATTTTTTGCACTAAAATGCTAGGACTAACTATGAGTTGATATTGGCTGTTTTGTATTTATAACAAAAAAATGTGAGCATTGCTTGATTGATAAGAATACTATTTTAGTCTCTAGAATATTCATTTTTCCATTTTGAAAATAGACAAGCAAATTAAATCTTCATTTTGTAATTCATTGAAAATGAGCAAGCGTATTTTGCTTTAAATAGGAGCAAAATAAAAACGAACAAGATTATTTTCTTGTTCGTTTCTATTGATTATCAATTGGATAATCAAAAATTTTTGCTACTTTTCTTTTAGTATTCGTCTTCGTTGAAGAAGAAATCGTCCTTTGAAGGATAGTCGGGCCAAATGTCCTCTATGCTTTCAAAAATTTCTTCGTCGTCCTCAATTTCCTGAAGGTTTTCAATAACTTCCAGATTTGCACCCGAACGGATTGCGTAGTCAATGAGTTCGTCCTTTGTTGCAGGCCACGGTGCGTCTTCAAGTTTTGATGCTAATTCCAATGTCCAATACATATTCGTAATATTTTTTTTGTTTCCTTTATTTTTGGGAGTGCGAAATAATGAAATTTTTTGCAATTAGCAGTTTACATCCCAGAAAAAATCATCCTTTTTATTAACAGCCATGTATTTCCGCCCAAGGACGAATAGATAGTCGGATAATCTATTGATATATAGCATTATATTCTTATCTACAAATCCAATTTTACTTAGGCTGACTATGCGGCGTTCGGCACGGCGGCATATTGTCCGTGAAATGTTGCACCAGCTTGTAACCTCGCAACCTGTAGGCAGGACAAAGCCTTTCTGCGGTGGAAGATTTTCGCTGATTCTGTCAATCTCGTTTTCGATATTGTTAATATCTTTTTCGGAAATCTTGTTGATTTTAGTCGCAATTTGTTCGTATGCGGCTTCGTCGGGAGTTGCAAGGAAGGAACCGATGCTGAAAAGTTTGTTCTGTATTATATTTATGGTATCATCGTCGGCTTTTTCGAGTCCGAAGTTGCGAATCATACCTATATTAGAATTCAGTTCGTCGATTGTTCCGTACGATTCAATTCTTATGTCGTCCTTGTCGATGCGTGTTCCACCGACCAATGATGTGGTGCCTTTGTCGCCTGTCTTTGTGTATATCTTCATTGTGGTATGTTTTTAATTGTTGTCGTTAAAGTGTTACAATTTGTAACGGTTTCGTTTTTATATTCAATTGTGTGTTGTTATTTTGTAAGTTTCTGATACATCTTAAATAGTTCTGCTACAATCTCGCTATCAGTCATTTTTGATGAAAATCCGTATGCTTGCATTACAGCTAGGTCATTAATTTTGTGAGCATGACGCAATTCTTTTGGCATAAATGTTTTGTCGTATAAATCACCCAAAGTGCTATCGGGATATTTTTCTCTTGCTTCTAAAATGGCTTTTGCGGATTGCTCGATTTTTGCCATTTGTGCATCTGTAGGTGTCGGCCATGGAAAGTTGTTGTAAACTATGTTTACAGAATAGCGTAAGTCGCTTTTTAAACGACCACAAACAACTCTCATCCATAAATTATGGACAAAACTGGTAAGTATGCCAAAGTGATATATGTTTGCGTTAGGTACGAAAGAGGTGGCGTCACTTGCTATAACAATTGGTTTGACAAATCCTATAGGAACATATTCCCTTCTTTCTGAAGAAACGCGAGGAATCAACAAGTATTCTGTTTCAGGTTGTTTTATCTCCATGAATTGAGCTGGGTAATTTGCATATTCTCTAGTGGCAGCCTTAACGCTGTCTAAACGGAATTTCCTTACAGCTTCAACACGCTCTGCAACTTTGGGCATTGAACGCAAAATACCAGGAGAAACACCAAGAAGCCATAAACACCATCTTTTGTGTCCGTTGATAAAGTCGTCAGAACTAATAAATGGACGGAAAAAGCGTTCTGCTTCTGGCTCGTTTCTTAAAAATACTTCTTTTTCTTCTTCTGTGAAAATAAGGTTTCCTCCTTCTACAGGTTTTCCTCCACTGGACATTTGAGGGACAGAACATATTGGTTTATTCCTACTTTCTATCCAAACATTATCCGCTTCAATAAGATATGGATTAATGTTTGATACTTTAATTATTTGTGAGTCGTTGGTGAATATGCACTTATTATCATTTTCTGAATTAGTAGAAGAAAAACTGACAATAACGCAATGTACATGTGCTTTTGATTCAGATTCGCTATCCCATCTAAATGTCCGGTATGCGAAGTCTATATGGATTCCGAATCTTTCGAACAACGGCTTCCATACTGCTGCAACTTGCTCTCCTTGTGTTATGCTGTTGGTTGAAACAAATGCACATTTGGTGTGTTTGTCTTGGATGAGTTGTGCCGCTTTGAAATACCAGTTGGCAACATAGTCAATTTTTCCTGCTGTTTTGTATGGTTTCCCACAATAGTCAACATAAGTGTTAAGTGTATCATCCTTTTGCTCTTTGCTTTGGAGAGAGTATCCCACAAATGGCGGATTTCCCATTATGTAGTCGTAAACCACCTGCGAAGTTTGTTTTTTAGAAAGTTCCTTTTCTTCGATTTCTTTGGCGACAACATTCAATTCCTTGTAGTGTATGCCGTATTCTGGAATAGGCTCGTGGGCAACCATGCCTTTAAGATCATTGCCATCGTCAAGCTTGTAGATATTGAGTTTGTCGGCATATAGGAAGCCTGTTTGCTCTTCCTTGTCAAGAGTTGACCAGTCAAGTTTCAGTGCGTTGCCTTCCACTATGTTGGCATGATTCTTCAACGGCAGGAAATCCAAGTTCATACCAAGGATTTTTTCCGTTTCCTCCATCATCTGGCATTCTGCAATCCATAGGGCTGTCATGGCCACCGTGACTGCGAAATCGTTTATCTCTATTCCATAGAACTGACTGATACTAACCTTAATAAACTCGTCATTAAAACCTAAAACTTTTTCGCCTTTGTTAAGAATTGAAATGATTTTGTTTTCGAGGCGACGGAGTGAGATGTAAGTTTCGGTAAGAAAATTTCCGCTACCACATGCTGGGTCAAGGAATTTAAGACTGCCAAGTTTTTTCTGGAACGCAAAAAGTTTGTCGTTACGAGCCTTTGCGGCTGTTGTTTTGCATATTGCATCAAATTCCGCATCAAGGTCGTCCATAAATAGCGGATCGATAAGCTTGTGTATGTTGGCTATGCTTGTGTAGTGCATTCCGCCTTTTCTGCGTGTGTCAGGATTGAGTGTACTTTCGAATACAGAACCGAAAATGGTAGGGCTGATTTCGCTCCAGTCGAAAGTAGCACAATGGTTTACAATGACATCAACAATCTCCTGCGTGAAATTCGGTATTTCAATCTGTTCGTCTCTGAATAGTCCGCCGTTTACGTATGGGAATGGCTTTAGTGCTGTGTCGTACTTATCGCGGTTTTCCAACTTTGTGTCCAGACCTTTGAATAAGTCTATGATTGCTTTGCGTAAATTTGGAAGATTGAACGACTTTATGTAATCCTCAAAACTTGTTCTTGTTTCGAAAAGTCCAGCATCTTCTGCATATAGGCAAAAGACAATTCTTACACATAAGATGTTGAGCGACCGCAAACTGTCCTCATTAGGATTGAGATATTCCTTGTAAAGAGCATCGTAAAGTTTTCCGACAAGTTCGCCGGCTTTCATGCTAACTTCCTCCTCGCGGCGTATGCGTTCGTTGCCTTCATCAACAAGGAATTGCAAGCGATAGTATTCCTTTTCTAAGTTTTCCAGAAGAATTATTTGTGGTTCGCCTTTTGGCTGCTCCATATCATATACCCAGAATTCACGGAAGTTGCAAGTGACAATCCATCGAGGACGTTGAGAGTAGGGTAGTTCGGCGGCATAGCGTTTTGCTTGTTGGAATGGTGTTAAAGAACTACCATCCGATTGCTTGATTGGTGCACCTAAATCCTTTTCGATTGACTTCTGTTCAATCATTACATGTGTACTTGGAATGTAGCCGTCAATAAACGCGGTATGGTCAAGTTTTACTTGGTCTTCGAAACTAATGAAATTGATAAAATTCTGTACACTGAAAACATTGCATAGCAAATCAAGCCAGAATTTCTGACTTTCGCCCTTTTCATAGCCTTTATCTTTCCACTCTTGTGCAAATTTTTTTGCAGCCTTTGCCTGATAGTCGCTTGTCGTCATATATATAATATTAAGTACAAAAAATGGAAACCCGTTTCGGATTCCCATTTTTTATGTAAGTTACCGATTACTTATATTCCTTTACGGTACCGGTTCCGTTGAGAACTTCGTTTCCGCAGATTGCAAGAGCAAGCATTTCGTTTTCGCCCTTGTAAATCTTTACGTTAGGAGTAATCCAGCTAATCTGGTCGGTAATCTGCTGCATCCACGGCTTGCTATATGCAATACCACCTGTAAGGATAATAGCGTCAACCTTGCCACGAACTACTGCTGCAAGGCGGCTGATTTCCAATGCAACCTGATAGCAGAATGCGTCAACCAAAAGTTTGCTCTTCGGATCACCGTTGAGAGCGTCAACTTCAACCTTGTAGGCATCGTTTGTGCCGAGGTAAGCAACGAAACCACCTTCTGCAGTTACCATCTTCTTAACCTTTGCCATATCGTACTTGCCACTGAAGCAAACTTCGATGAGTTTGCTGGCGTTGATGGAGCCAGAGCGGGTAGGCGAGAACGGACCGAGACCGCAAAGTGCGCGGTTTACTTCAACGCAACGTCCGTGCTGGTGAACACCAACCGAAACGCCACCGCCCATGTGAGCGATGATGAGGTTGAGGTCTTCGTAGGTCTTGCCGATTTCGCGAGCGTATAGCTTTGCCGTCATCTTCTGGTTGAGGCAGTGCCAAATAACACCTTCGCGTGTCGGGTCAAGGTCGAATTCCGGATGACCGGTAATTTTTGCGTATTCTGGACGTTCGTCAACTATACCTGGGTCGGCGATGTAAGCGCATTCGAGACCGATTTCCTTTGCGATACTGTCGGAAATGAGAGCGCCGAGGTTGCATGCGTGCTTACCCTGAATACCAGCGCGGCATTCCTGGAGCATAAGTTCGTCAACGCGGTAGGTTCCCGATTCGCAAGGACGGGTAAGACCGCCACGACCAACAACTATTGCAATCTCGTCGGTGCTTACGCCATGCTTCTTAACCATGTCGAGGATAGCATTCTTGCGGTATTCGAACTGGTCGGCAACCTCTTTGTACTGCTGAATTTCCTCGATCGGGTGCTTGATGTTTTCGGTGAAGATTTCGGTTTCGCCTTCAAATATCGAAGCCTTTGTCGATGTTGCTCCGGGGTTGATTATTAAGCTTTTATTCTTCTTTAATTCCATATATCTTTTGTGTTAATGATTACTTATTTAGCTGCAAGTGCTGCAAGAGCGATTGAGTACATCTTCGACTTTGCAGAGTCGCCACGCGATGTGAGAACGCAAGGAACCTTAGCACCCATAACCATCGCACCGAGGTTTCCGTTGCCGAACTTGGTTATGCTCTTGTAGAATACGTTTCCAGATTCGATGTTGGGGAATACGATGCAGTCTGCATCACCGGCAACAGGGCTAGTGAGTTTCTTTGTCTGTGCGCATTCCTTGTTGATTGCGACATCGAGAGCCAAAGGACCGTCAACCAATGCACCCTTAATCTGTCCGCGTTCCGACATCTTAGCAATGATAGCTGCGTCAACACATGCCTGCATGCCCGGAAGCATCTGTTCGGTAGCAGCGAGTACTGCGACCTTCGGAGTTTCGATTTGCAATGACTTTGCAACCTTGATGAGGTAGTTGCAGATAGCAATCTTCTGGTTCAGGTCTGGAGCGGGGATAATTGCAACATCGCCGGCAACCAATAACTTGTGGTACAGTGGAATTTCAAATACCGACACATGCGAAAGAACAGCCTTTGGACCTGGCATAAGTCCAGTTTCCTTGTTGAGGATAGCACGCATGTACTTGTCGGTGCTGAGGAGACCCTTCATCAGAATGTCGCCTTCGCCCTTGTTGATTAGCGATACGGCAACAGCACCAGCCTTGTTTTCGTCAGCTTCCTGAACGATGCGGAACTTGCTAACGTCGAAGTTGTGGCGAGCACAAACTTCCTTGATTGTAGCTTCGTCGCCTACCAATGTGCCTTCAACTATGCCTTCCTGAATTGCATTGTAAACTGCTTCGATTGTGTGGTCGTCGTTTGCGTATGCAGCAACCAATCTCTTCTTTTCCCTTGTCTTGAGGACGGTTAGGACGTCATCTAATTTTTTAATATCCATAGGTTAAATTTTATTAATCAGTTAATTTTAAAGTGCCACTAAATTAGTATTTTTTTTGTGAAACAAACAGCCTGTTGGAAAAAATTTTTCAAAAGAAAAGTTTTGTGTGGTGTTGATAAAATATAATAGTAACATTCATAATGAGTTTGCATAGTTGTACATGTGTTAAATGTGTTTAAGAACATTGTTTTTGGGGTGTCTAACTGGTTAATATTCTAACAGCTTTTATGTCTTTTGCCAATAAATCCAATTCCAATTTTAAATCTTTGAATAATTGAATTTTTTAATTTTTCAATCGTCAATCGTACTTCGTAAATCGTAAATAATATTGTATCTTTGCGCCAAATTATGTAACTATGGATATTTCTGTTGTAGTTCCGCTGTATAACGAGGAGGAATCCTTGCCCGAATTGTGCGAATGGATTGTGCGTGTGATGAACGAGCATTCATTTTCGTTTGAAATACTTTTTGTAAATGACGGTAGCACCGACAATTCGTGGAATGTAGTTTGCGAGTTGAAGAAAAAGCATGAGCAGGTTAGGGGCATTTCTTTCCGCAGAAACTATGGCAAGTCTGCAGCTTTGCAGGTTGGTTTTCAGGCAAGTCGTGGCGATGTCGTAATTACTATGGATGCCGACATGCAGGATAGTCCCGATGAGGTTCCCGAGTTGTTCAGGATGATAAAGGAGGACGGCTACGACCTTGTTTCTGGCTGGAAGAAAAAACGCTACGACAATACCTTTACAAAGAATATTCCGTCAAAACTATACAATGCAACCGCCCGCCGTGTAACTGGACTAAAATTGCACGACATGAATTGTGGACTCAAGGCTTATCGTAGCAAGGTGGTTAAAAACATCGAGGTTTACGGCGAAATGCACCGCTATATTCCATATTTGGCAAAGAATGCTGGTTTCTCTAAGATAGGCGAGAAGGTTGTCGAGCATCGCAAGAGACAGTACGGAACATCAAAGTTCGGCTTGGACAGATTTGTACATGGCTACTTGGATTTGTTCTCGCTTTATTTCCTTTCGCGTTTCGGCAAGAGACCGATGCACTTTTTCGGATTGTGGGGCAGTGTGATGTTCATAATCGGTTTTATTGCTATATGCGTTGTAGGTGGAATTAAAATTGCCGCCTTGTGCCGTCATGTACCGGCACCGCTAGTTACCGATACAGCTTATTTCTACCTCGCATTGGTGATGATGATTCTTGGTACGCAGATGTTCCTTTCGGGATTCGTTGGCGAAATGATTTCAAGGAATTCCACTATTAGGAACGATTACCAGATTGAGGAAACTCTGGAATAAACAATGGATAATTATGATAATCTGAAGGCTCACAATGCATTGTGAGCCTTCAGCATTTATTTTTTCTTTGCCGTGGCATTTTTCTCAGCTTTTTTAGCCTTGTGCTTTTCCCTTGCTTGCTTGAATGTTATTCCGTTCCATATTTTGCGCATAAGTTCGCCGAATGTGTCGAACTCTTCGGTGTAGAATATGCCGGCACCAGTGGTGTATGGTCCGTATTCCGCTTCGATGTCGGTATTTTTGCGCGAGAAACCTTTTATGCGCAACGAACCTTTTTTGTTCAGTTTCCATTGTACTTCTACATCGCCGACAATGTTTTCGTTGTTGAACTTCTTGTCGCTTATACCGAGGTTGCCATTTATTAGCAGACGGTCGTTGAAAATCTGAGTGCTAAGAGCCACTTCTATTTCTTGTCCCGTAAATTCGGTGCTAGGTCTGTATTTGAATCCGACATCTACATCTTTTACAATCTTCGACAGCCAGTTGCTAAGTTGGTTCGACAGCATCTGTGTGGTTGTTACCCCGACTGCGTTGGTGGTTGTTCCAGTCTGGTTTAGCATTTCGGCGTTGGGGTCGTAGAACTGGTTAATTACCAGTACATATAGCAACTGCTTGTTGATTTCGTCCTGTGTGAGGCTTGCAAGTTTTGTCTTTACCTTGTCGCTTCCGTTAGGTATGTTTATGCTGAACTGTATTTCGGGCGACATAAGATTCCCAATAAGGTGCATGTGGCATTCTACAGTAGCCTTCTTGTTGTTGGTATCTGTGGAGTCGTATTCCTCGCGCATAAGTTCCTTTAGCGAAACTGTTGTCGTATATACAGCATCAAGATTCAGTTTCCCTTCGTATGGATTGCCGTCCCATGTTATAGTTCCGCCCGATGGAATTGTGAATCGCTTGTTGATGATGTTTTCGAGAGTGAAAAGGTAGTCGCCCTTTGTTACTTCTATTTCACCATACATGTACAGTTCTTCATCGGAAGTATATTCAATCTTTAGCATACCTTCTCCGTTTGCCTTTATTCGGTCGCCTGTCCTCGGGTCGAAAACAATCTGGACTTCGGCTTCGGGCTTCACATCTATGTCGAGTTTTATGGAATAGTCTGTAGTGGAGAATTTTCTACTGCTGATATTTGCTTCGCGGTCTTCGGCGGTTACGAATGTTATGTAGCTTGTGTTCTGTGCGTGGTAGTTGTCTTCCATAGGAAGGACAAATTTAGTGCCTGGACCTGTCGTGGCTCCTGCGTATACCGAGAAGTTGTTAGGCGTGCCTTCCACCGTAAGTCCGCCCGATGCATATACGGTACCATAGAACAGATTGTTGTCAGATAGTTTTGTATTCATAACCTTGAAATCCTCGAGGTTTGCCAGAAGTTCGAACCTGAAATTTTTGAAGTTGTCGTGGTATATGCCACCGTTTATCGTGCCGACATTTCCATTTTCGTCCTTTACCTTGAAGTTGTCGAAGTATATCCTGTCGTTGCCAATGTAAACCTTGTCTTCGGTTAATGCCTTAAGTTTCAGATAGTCGTATGTAAATTCAGCTTGCTTGAGGTTTATTGTGCCGTCTATTGTCGGCTTTTTGATGCTTCCTGTCAGCATTATGGTTCCGTTGGCATCCCCCTTTAGTCCGCTTATCTCGTAAGCATTAAGGTACTTGTCGAAAATGTCTATCTTTAAGTTTTTCAGTATTATGCTGGCATCAAGGCTGTCAATTTCTGTAAGGTATGTCCCTTTCATCTCGACATATTTGTTTGTGCCGCTCATTACAAAGGCCTTGCTCAGCTTGTCCCATTTTGATGAAAGGCTCAGTTTGCCTAATTTCTCTTGGTTGATGCTGAGGTCGTTAATGTTGACATTTGTTGTAAATACAGGAATGTCGTAAATGTTTGATATGCGTCCACTTCCCGATAGAATACCTCCGAATTCGTAGCCTGCGGGCTGTGTTATTGCATTAATGTTGCTTACATCTACATTGTCAATTAGGAATGATAGCGTTTTGTCCGGATTCTTCGAAATATATCCTTTTACATTAAGTATCTGGTTGGCATTGGATAGCTTCAGGTTTTCTATTTCTACTTCGCGGTTGTCGTAGTTGATGTGGGTTTCTTCAAGTTTCCAGATGCTCTCGCCAAAAATGAATTGAGATGGCAATATGTCAACTTCGATACGAGGGCTGGAATCGTTTTCGTGTGGGCTGAATTTTGTGTCGAGAGCGAAGAATCCGCTGTTGTCGCTTTTTTCTTTGCTGTTCCAATTAAGGTTAAGCCCAATGCTGTCGTTTTCGGCGGCCATTGCAAGGTTAATGTTTTCGAAAGACAAATTGCTGTTGCCTATTGATGACGAGTTCATATATACGCTGGCAAGTCCCTTCATGCTGTACATTTCTATTTCGCTTTCGCCTATGTAGTAGTCGCCACGGCTTATTCTGGGTAGCATGACCTTGCCGTAAAGCGTCTGTGTGTTGCCGAAAACATATCCGTTGTTGCAGTATATGTCGCCATGGACGAGAAGTTCCTTGTCGTAGAATTTTATAATGTCGTTTATGTGCTTGATTCTGAAATGATATGTGAAGTAGTTTACATTGTGTTCGGCCTTTGCGTACTTTCCGAATACCGATGGAACCGATTGCGCTATCATATAATATATGTCATCGACGACTTCGCTGATGTTGAAATCTCCATATATTCCAAGGTCGAGAATGTCGGAATCAATATTGATGCTGTATTTTTTTTCATCATCTACTCTTGATATTGCTGAAAGTTTGTTGATGACGAGGTGTTTTTCGTCTATGTTAAATTCGGCACTGCTAAGCGTTATGTTTCCAATAGGGCGTTTGGTTATGTCTCCATCGATTTGCGCGCCAAGTACAAGTTTGAGTTCTGAATTTTTTGCGCTTTCCTGAACAAGGTTCAGTTCTTTAAGGTTTGCATATAAATCGCTTGATATTTCAATCTTGTTGTTTTTCCCTCCGAAGTTGTAGCTTCCAATGACTTCTGCCGTAATGTTCGGGTCGTTTATGTTGATGTTTCCATTGAATGCGGTGTTGGTAAGTCTTCCCTTTACATTGATGTTGGAATATGGGTATCCGTATAAGTCGAAGCGGTGTATTTTTCCGTTAATGTTGTTTTGTGTTCGCGATAGAGAGTCGATGCTTCCGCTAATGTTAAGGTTCAGCGATACTAATCCGAGACCATTGTTGCCCGAAACAATGTCGTGAAGGTTGAATTCTTTTGCCGAAATGCTACCATCGTATTCGAGCGACTTGTTTTTCCAGTCGGGCATAAGTGCAATATCGGTGTTTATTGTTCCAATGTTTGTGCTAAACTGTCCGAATGCCATCATATCGTTGAGCATACCCGAAAGGTTGCCATTGAAAGCTATATGGTTTAGATTGTCAAGTTCTTTTGGAATCTGGAATGGGTATTCTGGCGATACAAGTTTGAAAATCCTGTTCAGGTCGTCCTTGTTTGTCTGCAGGTTCGATATATTGCCGAATACGATTGTCTGTTCTACGTCTGGCAGTCCGTTGACAGAAAGGTTGGCATAAAGTCTTGTGCCGTTGTACATTGCGATTCCAAAATTCTTGAACTTGAAGTCGTCGAGCCGTCCCGAGAAATTGCCTCGCAGGTGCAAACTGTCCGAAAATCCTTGATATTGGGGGAGGAACGGAGCAAGGTCGGCAACGCTGAATATTAGAGTGTCGATGTTTACGCTGAACTTTTCTATCTTTTCCATAGGGTTGCTAAGGTATAGGTTGTCCTTGCCGCTTAAGGCGATTTCGGAACATACAAGTTCAGAATAGTCCGTTTTGAAGTTTAGGTTGCTTACACTAAAGCCTTTGTCGTAATATTTTAGGTTGCCAGAGAAGTTGTTTATGGCTATTCCCGACTTTTCGTTCAGCGAAAAGTTATCAATGTTGACGCTTATTGTGTCGTTCAGGTATCTGAACCTACTTATTCCAGCATTGAAATCCTTTATTTCAATGTCGGTTGGCTTGAACGAGCTTGCCGTGTTGTCGTGCCTTTTGTCAAGATATTTCAGATGTCCATTTGTTATCGATACCTTTTTGCATATAACATTGAAATCCAAATTTGTAGAATCTTCTGTCGCAAATTTGTCGAGGATATAGCTGTAGTTTGCAGTTCCTTTTTCGTCAACTATAACATTAATGAGCGGACCGTTGAGGTTTACTTCTGAAAGGAGAAGAAAACTGTTTCGGAACGAAATTTTTTCAATTGTTGCATCAAGATTTTCTGCCGACAGAAGCTCGTTTCCGCAAGAATCCTTCATTTCTATGTCGGAAAGCACCAGCTGATTAGGTATTTTTATGTAAACATCGCCTACGCTAAGTTCGATATTGTATGCGTTTGCAAAATAGTCTATGCATTTTCTTGCTATGAAACTTTGCAGATAAGGAGAGTATAAAATGGCAATAAGAAGTATCAAGTCCTTGACAATCAACAAGAACAAAATAATAAAAAACCGTCTGACCTTATATCTGAACAAAATTCGGGCAGTTTAAAACAAACTGCAAATATCTTAAAAATTATTGACAGCCTAATTTAAAGAATTGTAAATTTGCAAAAAAAAGTGAAGTGAAAATTTTAGGTATAGAATCTTCGTGCGATGATACCTCGGCAGCAGTTGTCTGCGATGGAAAGTTGCTTTCAAATGTTATTAATACTCAGGCGATTCACGAAAAATATGGTGGTGTCGTTCCCGAACTTGCAAGTCGTGCGCATCAGCAGAACATAGTTTTGGTTGTGAAAGAAGCGTTGTCGCGAGCCGAAATCAGTATGAATGAAATAGATGCGATTGCGTTCACAAAGGGGCCGGGTTTGCTTGGTTCGTTGCTTGTGGGAGCTTCGTTTGCGAAGGGGCTTTCGGTGGCGCGAGACATTCCGTTGGTGGGAGTCAACCATTTGCACGGACATATCCTTGCGCATTTCCTGCGCGAAAAGGACGAGGACGAATGTGTTCCAGAATTTCCATTTCTCTGCCTGCTAGTTTCTGGCGGTCATTCGCAGATTGTACTGGTAAGGGATTATCTTGATTTTGAGATTATTGGTAAGACAATCGATGACGCAGCAGGAGAGGCTTTCGACAAATGTGCCAAGGTCATGGGCTTGACTTATCCCGGAGGTCCTGTAATTGACAAGCTTTCGAAACTCGGTGACGAAAACAAATTCAAGTTTGCCAAGCCTGCTATCCCTGGATTCGACTATAGTTTCAGCGGACTGAAAACATCGTTCCTATATACCGTGCGCGATGAGGTTGCAAAGAATCAGAATTTCATAACGGAAAATGTGAACGACTTGGCGGCATCGTTGCAAAAGACGATAATTGATATATTGTTCAACAAGTTGGAAAAGGCCGTGAAGCAGACTGGCATAAGGCGAGTGGCAATTTCGGGCGGAGTTTCTGCAAATTCCGGATTGCGCAACCGAATGCTTCAGGCTGCCGAAAAGAAAAAATGGCAGGTGTATATTCCAAAGATTAGCTACACAACTGATAATGCCGCAATGATTGCATTAGTAGGCTATTATATGTATCAAAAGGGGAAAATTGCACCGCTTTCAGTAATTCCGCAGGCTAGGATAAATTTCATGGATTTATAAGGTTTAACATTTTTTTAATTAAACGAATCGTTTTTTTCTGTTCTTTTGGACTGCAATTTGTAATAAGCGATTTCATGTTTATTTCAAATTAAAATATTAGATTTGCAACCATTAAAAATTAAGGTTATGAGAAGATTAGTTTTATTGACATTGGCAATTGTGTTTTCTGGAATTATGATGGCACAGCAGGAAGGTCCAGCAATTTCTTGGGCAAAGACAGTTCACGACTTTGGCACTTTCAATGAGGCGGATGGTATTCAGACCGCAATATTCGAGTTTACAAATACAGGCGACAAGCCGTTGTTCCTAACAAATGTTAAGGCTTCATGCGGATGCACAGCAACCGATTATACCAAGGAACCTGTTCAGCCGGGAGCAAAGGGTTATGTTAAGGCTTCATACAATCCGAAGAATAGACCGGGTAAGTTCTCGAAGCAGATAACGGTAACAACAAATGAGTTCCAGCCGACATCTATAGTTAGGATTACTGGCGAAGTTATCCCTGCTGCTAAACCTGAGGAGGAAGAAAAGTAATTAATTGAATGACTATTTTATAATAGGTGTTATGAAAAAGATTTTTTTAGCATTTTTAGCTTTGTCGATTGCCGTTGCAGTTTCGGCGCAGACTAAGCAACCACAGATTTCGTGGGAAAAGACAACTCACAATTTTGGTGTGTTCAAGGAGGAGGCAGGCATGCAGACTGCCATATTCGAGTTTACAAATGTCGGTGAAGAACCATTGGTGCTTACCAATGTTAAGGCTTCGTGTGGTTGTACTGCAACCGATTATACAAAGGAGCCTATACAAAAGGGAAAGAAAGGTTTTGTAAAGGCATCTTACAATCCGCAGAACCGTCCCGGAAAGTTCAACAAGTCGATAACAGTTACGACAAACTGCGAAGCCCCAACAACAATCCTTACAATTACTGGCGAGGTTACTCCGCGAGAAAAAAGTGTTGAGGATTATTATCCAAAGGATTTCAGCGGCTTGAGACTTAGGTCGGCTCATTTGGCTTTGAACAATGTTTTCAATACCGAAACCAAAACCGATACGATTGGTGTTGTCAATATGACAGAATCCCCTATGAAGGTTACATTCCAGAATGTTCCAAAGCACATTAAGATTTGGATGGAACCGGAAACATTGGCAGCAAAAAAAGCCAATGAAAAAATGGGACAGACTGGTATAATCCATGTTTCGTATGATGCAAAGCAGAAAAACGACTGGGGATTCTTGCAGGATAGAATTTCGGTGGTTGTAAACGATAGCGTCAATAGCAAGAACAAGATAACGGTAAGCGCAACAATAGTAGAGGACTTCTCACATTTGTCACCGACCGAACTTGCAAATGCTCCGAAGATTGTCTTCTCGCAGACTGAATACGATTTTGGTACAATTAAGCAGGGCGACAAGGTAACATACGAGTACAAGTTCAAGAACGAGGGCAAGTCCGACCTTATTATCCGTAAGGTAAAGGCAACCTGCGGTTGCACTGTTCCGAATCCGGAAAAGATGGTCATTAAGCCCGGTGAGGAAAGTTTCATTAAGGCAACTTTCAATTCAGCAGGCAAGAAAGGTCATCAGAGCAAGCCGATTACAATCACCACCAATGACCCAACAAATTCGAGCATGGTTGTTAAGATTGTCGGCAACATCGAGGAATAGCACAATTCTAGTCTAATTTCATATACCCAAAACATTACGGTCGGAATCAAGTTCCGACCGTTTTTTTTGTTATCTTTTATCCCAACAACATCAAACCAAGAAACATTGAAACTCAGAAACTTTTGAACATTCAAACATTTTCCTTATCTTTCGCAAAATTTTTGAGTATGAAACGAGTTTTGTCTTTAATCTTGACAATGATGATATTATGTGCCGTTTCAATGGCGCAAAAGGTTGATTACGAAAGTAATATGGTAATTATAAAGTTGCAGCAAAATGCGATAAATTCATTTTTCAAGTCGGAAGAAATGATCGGGATTATAGCTGCTTTCGGTGATTTTGACTATAAACTCGAGTTTCCAGATGCTGTTCGCCCAGAAAAGGAGTTCAACAATTATGGACATCGCATGGTTGATATTACCACCATCTACAGGCTCGTATTCCGTAAGGATATTGATGTCATGCAGGCAGTAGCATTCCTTGATAAGTTGCGCGAAGTTGATTATGCTGAACCGCTTTACAAGGTTTCGCTTCTTGATGTTCCAAATGATCCGCTTGCCTGTCCCGAAAATGCAAATGCAGATGGCGCTTATCAGTATTGGACAAGAAATGTGCATTCGTATGAGGCATGGGACATCTGCAAAGGTGATACATCTGTAGTAATTGGTATATCTGACACCGGAACTGGACTAACTCATCCTGACCTAGAAGGCAATCTCAAGATTAATTATGATGATGTTCCAGATGGCATTGACAATGATAATGATGGCTTTGTTGACAACTATAAGGGATGGAATTTTGCTCTTGACAACAATAATGCACAGATTCCGCATGGCTGCAATAGCAACGAGCATGGAGCGTATGTGTCGGGCATTGCGGCAGCCGTTACAAACAATGGCATAGGTGTTTCTGGCGCTGGCTATAAGTGCAAATTCGTGCCTTTGCGAATTATGAACGATGAAGGTTCGCTTGTAAATGTATATCAGTCGATTGTGTATGCCGCCAATCATCGTTTCGATGTAGTGAACTGCAGTTGGGGAAGCACTTCTTATCAGCAGATGGGACAGGATGTTGTGAATTATGCAACAATAAATTACGATGTCCTTGTGGTTGCTGCTGCTGGAAACGAGGGCGTTGAAGGCAAGTTCTATCCTGCTTCGTTCGAGAATGTGATTTCGGTTGCTGCTACCGACATAAACGATGCTAAGTGGAATAAGTCATCGTATTCAACGACGGTTGACGTGTCGGCACCAGGAACAATGTATGTTTCTACAAGCGAGAACGGTTATGCCACAATGTGGGGCGGGACATCGTTTGCAAGCCCGATAGTTGCAGGTAGTGCTGGTATTTTAAGGTCGTACTATCCCGACTACAATGCCATGCAGATTGGTGAAATCATTCGCGTGTCAGCCGATAACATTGATACTCTGAACTATTTGGTTCCCGATTCCGTAATACAGGTTGACAGCACTTTTGTTGAATACATCGACAGTATTTCAATCGATAGCACTTGGAACGACCAGCTTTATTCCTACGATAGCATTTCGGTTGACAGCACTTGGTCGGACGATTTGCAGGCATACGAGTACGATACTATTCATAATCATGTGTATGTCGGTGGTTATGAATATGATACGATTCACAATGATGTGTATTTCGGACAGTATGTTTTCGATACGACATATTTTGATACTTCCTACCGCGTATATTTTAATAGCGATTATGCTGGAATGCTTGGCAATGGCCGGTTGAATTTGTATCACGCCTTGACGATTTCCGAGGACAGCCTTTATTCCACGCGTTTCAACGAGGCTGTGTTCGACAGGTACGACAATTTTGTTGACATTACAGGAAAGATTACCAACTATCTGGGTTCAAGGTCGGGGTTGAGGATGTTGTTTTCTGTGGAAAGTCCATATGTCGAGGTTGTTGCTGATGAATTGCAGTTTGGCTATCTGGCCTCGATGCAGAATGATAGTGTCGAACTGATAAGGTTGGAGGTTCTGCCTGATGCTCCACAGGAATTGACTGTTAAGTTGAAGATTACCTTTGTTTCGGATGAATTTACCAATGTGCAGATTATTGATGTGCCGGTAAATGGTGGTTTTGTCGATGTCAATACTGGCAGATTGAATCTTTCTGTGGCAGGAAACGGAAGGTTTGGTTATGTGGATATGAATACCGAGGTTGGACATGGTTTCTATCTCGACGATTATTATGAGTTGTTTTACGATTGCGGTATAATTTCTGGCATTTCTGGAACCGAAGTTTATAGTGCCGTGCGCCAGATTACCGATTTTTCGGTAGTTGAATACCCGCATTATGTGGAAGATACTTTGGCTATTACTCATGTGGTTGCAAAGATGACTGATACTTTGGACTATAATTCCCGCAATCTGGAAATTACACTTGATATTTATGCAGACGATGGAAACTACATACTTGCCGAATATGGAATAATCAACAACGGTCTTGAACCTATAGATGGCTATTGTTTCGGACTTTTTGCCGACTGGGATTTGTACGAACCTGTTGAAAATGTAAGCCGTTACGATGCGACTCGCAAGTTTGCCTACTGTGCATACGAAGGCAATAATTCTCTTTATGCAGGAATGAAATTGCTTAGCGGACAGTCGGCAATAAACTATTCGCTTCCCAATAAATCTGGCGGCGATGGTGCTGTTGACATTTCGGACGGATTTTCCGATTTGGAAAAGTACTATATGATGACCAACACTTCGATAACCGATGCAACAAGCGACATTGTGCAATATACAGGTGCGGGTGCTATGAGCATTGGCGTAGGTGATACGGCAAAGGTTTGCATTGCCTTGTTTGCCGCTGATTCGTTTTCTCGTCTGACAGAGGCTGTCGATGCTGCGGTTGCTAAGTATTCATATTTGTATGGATTACCAGAGGATGAGGAATCTGTCGATATGCAAATGTATGAACGATTGTCAGTTTCTCCTAATCCAGCAACCGATATGCTTGAGTTGTCGGGTGTAGATGGCGATTTTGATGTTAATGTATATGATGCATTTGGCAGATGCGTATTTTCCGGAAGAAATATGACCATGCTTGATGTTTCTAACTATTCCGCAGGAGTCTACACAATTTCTATTTTGGATGCCAACGGAACAAGGAATGCTAAGTTTGTTAAAGAAAGATAGTTCTCAACTTTCAACTCTTAACTTTTAACTCTCAACTTTCAACTTTCAACTCTCAACTTTCCTCTCCCTCTTCTCGTGTTCTCTGATGAGTCCCTCTGCGCTTCGCGCGCTTAGTTTGAGCCATTGTGCGAGAAGTTCAGTCCTCTCTTGCTGCGTCAGATGCCAGTCGATGTCGGAGTTCCTTAGTTTTGTCGTCAGTTCGTATAGGCAAAGAGCAGCCGATACCGAAATGTTAAAGCTTTCGGTGAATCCGTACATCGGAATCCTGACAAATTCATCTGCATTTTCCATTACTATGTCCGACAGACCTGGCTTTTCCGAGCCGAAGAACAAAGCGAATTTGCCTTTGGTGATGTCAAAGTCCTTTATCAAGACATCGTTTGTGTGCGGAGTTGTGGCGACAATCCTATATCCTGCATTACGTATAGCCTTGATTGCATCCAGTGTGTTGTTTTCCTTCTGGTTGTAGCGCGTAATGCTGAGCCACTGCGACGAGCCCATTGCCACATCCTTGTTTTCCATATAACTGTAGCGGTTTTCGATGAAATTGACATTCTGTACGCCAAAGCAGTCGCAGCTACGGAGTACTGCCGAGGCATTGTGTGTCTGGAAAATGTCTTCAAGAACCACGGAAATGTAACAGGTACGGTCGTCAAGAACTCTGTTTAGAGTTTGTAACCTTTCCTCTGTCACATAATTTGTGAGCAATTTTATTATTTCTTGTGCTTCCATAATGAAAAAAAAGGGAACATATAGTCCCCCTTTAATGTCGTTTTTTTTGCAAAGCTGCTTATTTCTTCTTGGTGTTAACAGCCTTCTTAAGAGTAGCACCTGCTGAGAATCTTACAACATTCTTTGCCGGAATCTTAATGGTTTCGCTTGGCTTCTGAGGATTGTGACCAGTCCTTGCAGCTCTCTTCGATACACCAAATGAACCGAATCCGATGAGTGTCAACGATTCACCCTTCTTTAAGCATTCCTGTGTGCTTTCCAAGAAAGCGTCCAATGCGCGCTTTGCGTCTGCTTTTGTCATGCCTGCCTTTGCAGCCATCTTTTCAACTAATTCTACTTTGTTCATCTTAAAAATTTTTTGTGTTTGATACTAATAGATATTTTGAGCAAAAGTATAAAAACACTTAATACCTCCAAACATTTTTATCAGATAAAATGCAAATTGTTAATATCTTGTGCGTTTTGTTAATAACTACAATGTTTTTTCATCGATTTTTGCCGAAAATCCTCTGTGTGAACGAACTTTGTCGCTGTTCACAATTATAAACAAATTTTGTTAAAAAATTGATTGTTTGGACTTGTCTATGTCAGCAGAAATTTGTAATTTAGCAACAATTTTGCGTAAAACACAAAGATTTGATTATAAGAATATTAGAAATAAATTGAGATAGAAAATGCTTGAAGAAGAAGGAAGAGCAAAGATAATTTCGATTAGTGTCGAAGATGAAATGAAGTCGGCATACATCGACTATTCGATGTCAGTAATAGTTTCGCGTGCATTGCCGGACGTTAGGGACGGTCTGAAACCCGTTCAGAGAAGAATCCTTTTCGGTATGGAAGGTTTGGGACTTGCTCCTGGTAAACCTCACAAGAAATCGGCGAGAATCGTCGGTGAAGTAATGGGTAAATACCATCCTCACGGCGACTCGTCTGTTTATTTTGCAATGGTAAGGCTCGCCCAGAACTGGGTAATGAGATATACTTTCGTAGATGGTCAGGGTAACTTCGGTTCGGTTGACGGCGATAGCCCAGCTGCTATGCGTTACACCGAGGCCCGTCTGTCGAAGATTTCCGACGAGATGATGGCCGATATGGACAAGGAAACTGTTGATTTTGTCAACAACTTCGACGATTCTCTGCAGGAACCGAGCGTATTGCCGACAAAAATCCCAAACCTGATAGTTAATGGTGCAAACGGTATCGCCGTAGGTATGGCAACCAATATGGCTCCGCACAACCTTGCGCAGACAATTGATGCAACTGTCGCATACATCGACAATCCAGAAATCGAAGTCGATGAACTTGGTAAGATAATCCAGGCTCCTGATTTCCCGACTGGCGGTATTATATATGGTATCGACGGTGTCCGCGAGGCTTACGCAACAGGTCACGGACGCGTTGTCATCCGTTCGAAGACCGAAATAGAAACTTCGGAACGCGGTCACGAACGCATAGTGGTTACAGAAATACCTTACATGGTCAACAAGGCAGAACTTATAAAACATATTGCTAACCTTGTTACAGACAAGAAGATTGAAGGTATATCCAATGTAAACGACGAATCCGACCGCCGCGTTGGCATGCGTATCGTTATCGACATCAAGCGCGATGCCGTTGCTAATGTGGTTCTCAACAAGTTGTTCAAATACACTGAATTGCAGTCGTCGTTCAGCATCAACAACATAGCTCTTGTTAAGGGTCGCCCGATGGTTCTCAACCTTAAGGACTTGATTCACTACTTTGTTGAACATAGACTTGATGTTGTTACCCGTCGTACCGAATTCGACCTTCGTAAGGCAGAGGAACGTGCTCACATCGTTCAGGGCTTAATCATAGCAAGCGACAATATCGACGAGGTTATCCAGATTATCAAGTCGTCTGACAATCCTACCGAAGCAAAAGAAAGATTGATGCAGCGTTTCTCGCTCTCAGAAATTCAGGCATCGGCAATAGTTGAAATGCGTCTCCGCCAGTTGACCGGTCTCGAGCAGGAAAAACTCCGTGCAGAGTACGAAGAACTAATGAAACGCATCGAGTATTTGAAGGAATTGCTTGCTAGCGTAGAAATGAGAATGCAGGTCATCAAGGACGAATTGCTCGAAATTAAGGAAAAGTACGGTGACGAGCGCAAGACCGAAGTCGTTTATGCTTCTGAAGATATGAATCCAGAAGACTTCTATGCAAACGAAGAGGTTGTTATCACAATTTCGCACCTCGGATACATGAAGCGCACTTCGTTGTCGGAGTTCAAGTCGCAGAATAGAGGCGGTGTTGGTTCGAAGGGAACAGCAACACGCGACGAGGACTTTGTGGAACACATGTTTGTTGCCACAATGCACAATACCTTATTATTATTTACAAAACTCGGAAAGTGCTACTGGCTCAAGGTTTACGAAATTCCAGAAGGAACAAAGACATCGAAGGGCCGTCACATCCAGAATATTATCAACATCGACAAGGAAGACGAGGTAAAGGCTTACCTGAATGTGAAGTCGCTGAAGGATGTTGACTACATCAACAGGACTTACGTCGTGATGTGTACCCGCAACGGTGTGTTCAAGAAGACCTTGCTCGAGGAATATTCGCGTCCGCGCCAGAATGGTGTCAACGCTATCAATGTTCGCGAAGGCGATATGCTTCTTACCGCATCACTTATTGAGGATGTTGAAGGCGAAGCTCCGACCAATGTTATGATTGGTGCTTACGGAGGCAAGACAATCCGCTTCCCGCACGACATTGTACGTCCGATTGGTCGTACGGCAACTGGTGTCAAGGGTATAACCTTGGACGAAGGCGATTATGTAATAGGTATGATTACCGTCCGTCCGGAACAGGATGTGCTTGTAGTTTCCGAAAACGGTTACGGCAAGCGTTCGAGCATCGAGGACTACCGCGTTACAAACCGTGGCGGTAAGGGTGTTAAGACCTTGAATGTCACTGAGAAGACAGGAAATCTTATCAGCGTAAATGCAGTTACAGATAACGATCACCTGATGATTATCAACCGTTCGGGTATAACAATCCGCTTGGCTGTTGACTCATTGCGTGTTATGGGACGTGCAACGCAGGGCGTTCGTCTGATAAATCTCCGCGATGGTGATGTTATTGCATCAGTTGCAAAGATTGAAGGCGGTGCAGAACTAGAACGCATTGCCGAGGAAGAAGCAGCAAAGATTGCTCAAATGGAAGCGGAGGCAGATGGAATAGTTCCTGCTGAAACTCAGGAAAATGTACCTGAAGAAAATAATGGTGCAGAAATTGCAGTAGAAGAAAATACCGAGAATACTAACGAAAATGATAACATTTAAATTTTAAGATTATGAAGAAGTTATTTTTAATAGGTGTCGCATTGGTTATGGCACTTTCAATGAGTGCTCAGAAGCAAATGTTGACAAGCGCATGGAGCTATCTGAAGGATGGTTACCTTGATGACGCAAAAAAGGCAATCGACAAAGCTGAAGTTAACCCGCAGACTGCCGAAAATTTCAAGACATTCTGGTTCAAGGGTAATATTTACCTTGCATTGTCAACAACCAAGAACAAGAAGTATCAGGCATTGTGCGACAATTGCATCGATGTAGCATACGATGCATATATGAAGGCATTGAAATTGAACTTTGTAAAGCCGGAACATAAGGACATTGATTTTACAACTCAGATGGGTCTTATGAAATTTGTAAGCGTTCTTCAGGAAGGCAACGAAGCTTATTTTGAAAGTTCCGAGGCTTTGATGGAGATTCTTGGTGAAAAGTTCCCTGAAATGTCGAGGGTTTACAAGGCAAAAGGAGAGGAAGCATGGCGAGCAAATGATTTTGAAACAGCTTACAGCAAATGGAGCAAAGCATCAGGCATTCCGTCATTTGCAGGTATTGACACTACCATATATTATTACACATCATTGGCAGCAATGAGATGCAAGAAATATGACGAGGCTATCGAAATTTGCGACATGCTTATAAAGATGGATTACGGTATGGACAACAAGGAAAGAATTTCTGTTTATCAGAATCTTTCAATGGCATTGAAGGAAACTGGTGATACCACAAGAATGCTTAAGGTTCTTGAAGAAGGTATCAAGAAGTTCCCGAATGACAATTATCCTCTTGTAATTGAAACATTCAACTACTATGTTGCATCTGGAAATACCGAAAAGGCAAGAGAATATATAAACATGGCAATGGCAAATGACCCGAATAATGCACAGTTCCTTGTAATTCGTGGTACTTTGTCGCAGGAAATGAAGGACAACAAGGCTGCAGAGGCTGATTTCAATAAGGCGCTCGAAATCGATCCTAACAATTATGATGCTGTATATGGACTTGGTGCTTTGTACATTAATACTGCTGCTGATACTTTGGAATGGGCAGAAAAGAATGTTCCTCCAACAGACTTCACAACATTTGAAAAATATCAGGATTTAGCAAAGGAATATCAGACTAAGGCTTTGCCACACCTTGAAAAAGCATTGTCAATAAAGCCGAATGACTTGCAGGTGCTCCAGATTCTCAAGGAATTGTATTACAAGACAGGCAAGTATGAAGAAAGCCAGCAGATGGGGGCTAGAATCAAGGAACTCACAGAATAAGATAATATCTATCAATAGTGACGGAGAATGCTTTGCGTTCTCCGTTTTTTTGTTTATAAGTAAGTGAAAAAATATGTTCAAGCAATTGCTTTTTATTTTAACTTTGCAATCGTTAAAATTTGAAATGAATAGAATCAGCGCAATATCATTCAAAAGGAGCTTGGTATTTCTGAATATCAAGGAGCGCGATTCATTCTAATTCTGGAAACCGTTTTCGGCATTCGTATAACTATTGCTGGAAATAGTTTCCATTCGTTTTTTCCGTAAGGATAATCAAAAAATATTTATTAATAAATTAAAAATTAAAATTATGGAATTACCATTTGCAGAAGCGTGGAAAATTAAGATGGTTGAACCCATTAAGAAGTCCACAAGAGAACAGCGCGAAAAGTGGCTCGAAGAAGCCCACAACAACATCTTCATGTTGAAGAGCGACTATGTTTATATCGATTTGTTGACCGACTCTGGCACTGGTGCCATGAGCGACCGTCAGTGGAGCGCAATGATGATGGGTGATGAGAGCTACGGTGGCGCTCGTAGTTTCTACCACATGAAGGATACTATAACAGAACTTACTGGTTTCGAATATGTTATCCCGACCCATCAGGGTCGTGCTGCCGAGAATGTATTATTCTCTTACCTTGTAAAGCCAGGTATGGTTATCCCTGGTAACGCACATTTCGACACAACTAAGGGTCACATCGAAAGCCGTAAGGCATTTGCTATTGATGTTACTGTTCCTGAAGCTTACGACACTCAGCTCGAAGTTCCTTTCAAGGGTAATGTAAGCCTCGAAAAGTTGGAAAAGGTTTTGCAGGAAAATAAGGGCAACGTTCCTTTCTTTGTACTTACTGTTACTAATAATACAGTTGGCGGTCAGCCTGTTAGCATGAAGAATATCCGTGAAACCTGCGAACTTTGCCACAAGTACGGTGTTCCTGTAAACATCGACTCGGCTCGTTTCATCGAAAACTGCTACTTCATCAAGACACGTGAGGAAGGCTATGCAAATAAGACTCTCCGCGAAATTGCTCTTGAAATGTTCAGCTATGCTGATAGCATGACAATGTCGGCAAAGAAGGATGCCCTCGTAAACATGGGTGGTTTTATAGCTACTAGAAAGAAAGATTGGTACGAAGGAGCAAAGTTGTTCTGCATTCCTTTCGAAGGTTTCCTTACATACGGTGGTATGAACGGTCGTGATATGGACGCATTGGCAGTAGGTTTGAAGGAAAACATAGAATTCGAAATGGTTGAAACTCGTATCAAGCAGGTTCACTATCTTGCAAAGAAACTCGACGAATATGGTATTCCTTATCAGCGTCCTGCTGGTGGTCATGCAATCTTTGTTGATGCCGACAAGGTGTTGACCAACATCCCGAAGGAAGAGTTCCCTGCTCAGACTTTGACTTGCGAACTTTACCTTGAAGCTGGTATCCGTGCTTGCGAAATCGGTTACGTTCTCGCTGACCGTGACCCAGTTACACGCGAAAACCGTTTCGGTGGCAACGACTTTGTACGTCTTTGCATTCCGCGCCGTGTTTACACCAACAACCACATGGATGTAATCGCAGCTGCATTGAAGAATGTTTACGATCGTCGCGATACCATTAAGCGTGGTCTTGAAATCACATGGGAAGCAGAATTGATGCGTCACTTCACTTGCCAGTTCAAGAGACTCAAGTAAATTTACGAAGTACGATTGTAGATTTTATATTAGGTCGCTGAAAAGGCGACCTTTTTTATATTTATATCTTTTTCAGCAGATTCACTATAATATTGTCGGAAACGAACATTCCGTGAGCAGTTAGTGATAGATGATCTCCAACGAAATGTATGTATGCGGGGTTTAGTTCGGCTATGGCTTTGTTTAGTTTGTCGGATTTATCCTTGCCGAATAGCTTTTCTATTTCATTGAGTTTTATGCCATTGGTGGTTCGTAGCCCTAACATTATGTATTCCTCTAAAATGTCGGAATCGCTTAGTATCTCGCTTGTTGAGTATGTTTTGTCATTGGTTACGCACTTTATATATTCATTTACATTGGCAATGTTCCAAGAGCGTGTATTTGCTACGAAGGAATGTGCTGATGGTCCAAATCCAAGGTATTCGCTTCTGTCCCAGTACGATGAGTTATGCCTTGATTGCCAGCCTGCTTTGCTTGCATTGGAGATTTCGTAGTGAGTGAAACCTTTTTCTGCCGACATTTTGTCGAAATCCAAGAATTGGTTAAGGCAGGTGTCGTCATCGCAAGGAGTGTATCTGTTTTCTCGGCAAAATCTATGTAGCAATGTGCCTTCTTCTATTCCGAGGCAGTAGCATGAAAGATGAGTTATCGGAAGAGTGAATGCAGTCTCAAGTTCTTCGCGCCATTTTTCGTTTGATAGTCCTGTTATGCCGTATATTAGGTCGATTGAGATATTGTCGAATCCGCATTCTGCAGCAGTTTTTACGCATTCAATTGCATGGGTAGCTGTGTGTTTGCGTTTAAGAAATTTCAGGATTTCATCATCAAAACTTTGTATTCCAATGCTCAGTCTGTTTACACCTATCCGTTTCAGTGCTAATAGGTATTCAGAAGTAATATTTTCTGGATTGGCCTCAAGTGTTATCTCTGCATCGGGGCTTATATTGTAGTGCTTGCGTATTTCACTAATAACATCACCAATTCTATTTACATCTAATATAGATGGAGTGCCGCCTCCGAAATATATTGTGTTTATTGTTTTTCCAGAGAAAGTGTTATTGCGCGATGCTATTTCTTTTTTCAGTGCTTTGCAGAAGTCGGGGATTAAAGAGGGTAGGGCAATTGAATAAAAGTCGCAGTATATGCATTTTGACCTGCAGAATGGAATGTGGACATATATTCCTGACATTGGAATTATTTGTCGTCGTCATCGTATTCGTAGTGGTATCTTACGCGTTCAGTACCATATACATACACCTCGCCAGAACCACTTTCCCACACATCAGCTTCATCGGTAGCGTATGCTTCGGTGCGACCGGTTCCTGATGAGTGTATTTCGACATATTGTGATGTTAGATGGTAGCAGTCGACATCGCCCGAACCGCTATTTTTTATGTAAACCTCTCCTGCAACGCCAGTTACAACAATGTCGCCCGAACCAGAGTCTAGTACTTCGACAGCTTCGTGTTCGCAATCGAATACATATAGGTCGCCCGAACCAGTGTTGTCTAGCTTTATTTTTCTTGCAAGCGGAGAATATACAGTTAAGTCGCCAGAACCATAGTTCGAAAAATACATGTAGTCATTTCTTTTCATGTATATCTTAATGTTTACCGGTTGTGTTGAGCGCAGACGATATTTGTTTCTTACTTTGTCGATTATCAATTTTTTATGCTTGACATTTACTGACAGTTTTTCGATAATGTTCGATTCGCCAGTTATTTCAACCTTGTTTTCGTTGGAAAATACAACTTCTACATCAAAAGCAGTTTCGTTTGTTACTTCCTGAAAGTAATCGTTGATAGTATATGTTTGGGTAATGACATCTCCATTACCTTCAATTTTTTTGCATGAGCAGAAAGCCACACTTAAAATTATTGTTGCAATAATAATGTTCCTCATTGTTCTATTTTTTTTTGCAAAGGTAATGATTTTTTACAAATGCATTGCAACAATAAAATGACGGCTATTCATTGTGGTTGTCTAGCTTTATATCTTGGGTTTTCAAGTCGATGTATTTGTTCCTTTCAAACGCATCGCGCAACCTTTGTGTCCGTTTTATGTTTCTCTTTGACGCTATGATGCTTTCAGTAAGGTCGTTTATGTATATTGTAGCAGCAATTGCCAGGCTGATATATCCAGCTATGTATCCGAAATTCTTGTTCTCCCAGAATCTAGAGTTACCGCTTCCCCATTCAGGTCTGTTTATTTTTTTGCCTTTCCCGTTTTCCCAAGAAAGACCGAATATTGCCAAAGATGTGAACAAGGCGAAAGGCATTGCTCTTGCAAATGCAGACGAGTGGTATCCATTTATTTTGGTGCCTAGTCCTGGTAGAATCAGAGATGGCATCCACGATAGTTTGCTAGGAGTTTTTATATCTAAAATACGAATGTCGGTTGCTGATTCTCCATCGACTATTTTGTCCCATTGTACGACTTTATACACAACCTTGTATGGCAATGTGTCCTTTTTTATTTTGGGCGATATGTTCTTTAGGTACACCTTGTTTATGGAGTCGATATAAGGTTTCATGTCGTTGTTGCTTGATATTTTTTTGCCACGAACCATCTTTATATACTGACCGTGACAAATCCATTCAACATTGCATGAAATTCTTTCGTGTGTGTTTATTGAGAGTCCGTATTTTGTTGCGGGCATTATCAGTGGCCCACGGGCAACCATGCTCACATATCGTTGCAGATTTTCGTTCCTGTCGGAAAGTTTTTGTTTGTTGACAGGAGTGTATCCGTCTGGTTCGTACATGCCTAAATTTATGGAACCTATAGTATGGTTATTGTCATCGGTATTGAAGTTGAACTCTAGCGACATGGTTTGTTTTTGGAGGCTTGGTTTTCTTAATATTTCGGTGTTGATTATATTTTCAAGTGTTGCAACTGTCGATTTGAATCCCATCGGATTAAACTTTGAATAGGGCTGTGTTTCATTTTTTGCGTGGTAGATTAGTATGTTTCTTATTTCGTTAATGGAATCGTTTTGATTGTCAAGAGCAAGTATTTCGTTGCATATTGAGATTCCGTCAGATACATAGTTCTTGTCATTAACTATTTTGGATAGTCGGGAGCAAAGAAACCCGATGTGCTGAATTCTTACATTGCGGCGTAGATTGTAAAGAGTGGTGTCAAGTGGGGGGTATATTCCCATTGCTGAGTCTATTGTGGAGTATGCCTCGTTGAACAGATGGCGTGAGCATAGCTGTTGTGCAATATCCATTTGTGCGTATACGTTTTTCTCTCTTTCTTTTAGCAGTTTTCGTGTGTATTCATCTATTTCTTTCTTGTTTTTTATTGTAATGCGTAAAGTAGAGCTGTCTTCGTGATATTCTATTTCATATTCATTGACTTTTCCTTCATACTCGTAGTTACCCTTATATAATTGTCCGCCGTTGGATGGATAGAAATTGTGGTTGTCAAGGTCGGGTCTCAAGGAACTATGGCAGATATTTTTGCCTAGCTTTATATTCACGATGTTGCTTAATCCATCTTTTGAGTTGAATATAATTATTGTTGGGCTGTCCCAATTAACCTTGTCGTAGTATGCGTTAGTCGAGATATATTGCAGTTTTACGGTATTGCTGAGGTATTCTTTATTTACAGTGTCGCCAATCCATTGGAATCCCTTTTCTTGCATTAATTCGTTAAACTCTGTGTCGTTCTGGTTCATATTGACCATGTGTACTAAATTGTCAAGAGTTAGGCAGCGTTCTGTAATTTCTTGAGATATGGCAAAGTGAGGAATGACTGCCAGTATGATCAATGCTATTGCGGTAATATATTTATACATTTTAATACAGACCTTACAATTTGTGCGCAAAAATAGATAAAAAATATGAAGTAAAGGTTGTAATATAAAAAAAATATTAACAGTTTTAGGCATTAAGATTTATTCTAGTTGTTTTGAATACTTTAGTATGATGTGTAATGGTAGGTTTGCCCCATTGTTAATTATTTTTCTGTAAAAAAATTTGCTGTTTTGTTTCCTAACATTAATTTTGCAACATATTATTATACTTTATGCCGATTTTTTTTGTTGGTCTAGAAAAATTGTAATGTTGTAAACATGAAAAGACTATTTACTTTATTGATTATCATTTTTTCGTTTTGTTATTCATATTATGCGCAAGATGATGGTGAACGGCTTTCTGAAATGCAGAAGCATGCGGAAGCTGGCGACATACTTGCTCAGAAATTCATGGGTGATTATTATTTTGGTGGAGATGAACTCGGAGAAGGAAGGGATTACGAAAAGGCTCTTTATTGGTATAGTAAGGCTGCAGATCGAGGCGATGCTGCTTCGCAGTTTTTGCTTGGGCTTCTCTATAGGGATTCCGACAAGGAGAAAGCTTTGTATTGGATGAGAAAATATGCCGAGCAGGGTTATGATGATGGGCAGGCTATGCTGGGATATTGGTATATGGGGGGCGATGGTTTTCCAAAAGACTATGTTCAGGCGGTAGCTTGGTTGAAGAAGTCGGCGGACCAAGGAAACAAGGAGGCTGCGTCTGATTTGTCAAAGTGCTACGAAAATGGAAATGGCGTGCAGAGAGATATGTCGATGGCAAAGCATTGGAAAAGCGTGGCGGAGCAAAAGGACGATGATATTGACAAGTATCTTGCAACAATACAGTGGCCTGGTTTTGAGTCGAATGTCACATCGAAGGAATTCCCTTTGAACTTGAGTATTGCTTCTAGTTCAAGAGTGGAGGATGTTACAATAATGCACAACGGATCAAAAGTAAAGGGTACCAAATTGATTAAAGGTGTTGGCTATAATGTCGATGTGGTAGGCAATGTAGTGCTTGCCGGTGGCTCAAACACTATTGAGGCCGTAGTGCGCAATGCTGGCGGTTCCATTCAGGATGGAAAGACTGTAGTGTATGGCAAGTTTGCAGGAAAAATGGCAGATATTGAATGGATTGAATTTAAAACGACATCTGATACTCGCGACTATAATCTTAAGTTAGGTATAAATTCGGAATCGAAGATAGAGGATGTCAGTATTGCATTGAATGGAGAATTGTCAAGGGGAATCACAACGGTAGAGGCTAGCGATTACGACATGGTGATTGAAAGGATGGTAACTCTGGCTGATGGTATAAACCGCATTGTCGTTAATGTTAGGAACGCGGAGGGTATAGCAAAGTCGGAGAAAGTGATTGCATATCAAAGTGGAGATACAGGTGGGTCTGGCACATATCAGGACAAGCGAATTGCCATGATTGTTGGAAATTCAAACTATGCCGATGAGTTGTTAAATCTGGCAAATCCGGTAAATGATGCAACTGATGTTGCCGAGAAATTGAAGAAATATGGTTTTGAGGTGATTCTTAAGCTTGATGCTACACATGAGAGCATGGATATGGAACTCGTTAATTTCGGACAAAAGGCCAAGGAATATGATGTGGCATTGTTTTACTATGCAGGACACGGAATACAAAGCAAAGGTGTTAACTATTTGTTGCCTACTGATATAGATAATCTCACTGAGGACAATATAAAATATAAGTGCGTAAATATGGAGTATATTCTTGATATAATGGAGAGTTCCAAGTGCAAGTTGAACATGGTTGTCCTCGATGCTTGCCGAAATGATCCTATTTCTCGTTCGTGGCATAGAAGTATTGAGTCGCATGGCTTATCAATAATGAGCGCTCCCGAAGGAACTATCATTTCTTTCTCGACAGCACCGGGACATACAGCTCTTGATGGAGATGGCAGAAATAGTCCTTATACGGCAGCGTTCCTAAAGGCGTTGGACTATCCTAACTTGGATGTGCTTCATTTCCTGAAAATGGTTGGTTCGGAGGTTATTGACAAGACAAAGAACATGCAACGACCGTGGATGTCTTCGTCTTTTACTGGTGATTTTTACTTTAACAAGCAGTAGGGCATGAGGAAGTTTTCTATTTTGTGTATCAGTGTGTTTTTGGAACTGCTCTTCTGTTTTACGGTCTCTGCGCAGAATTATGGTTCAGGATGTGTATATAAGCCGGAAATTGATGGTAAAATACCATTACGACCATTACAGGAAACCCGCGACTACAAGGTTTTGCCACCCAGTTATTCTCTAAAGAAATATTGCCCTCGTCCCAGGTCGCAGTCCGATTACAATACATGTACTTCATGGGCGGCTATATATGCGGCTAGAACGATTTGCGAGGCTATTGCCAATGGCTGGACAAATACAGATTCCATAACAAGTGAGGCATTTGCTCCGCTATTCATCTATAAGCAAGTGTCTAGTTCGCAGGGATGCACCGAGGGCACATCTATAGGAGAATCGTTAAGGCTTATGATGGAAAAGGGTGTGCCTAAGTTGCGATCGTTTGATGTCCTTTGTGGTGACGATATTCCTAAAGAATTGTTTGACGAGGCTTCCAGTTATAAAATTGATGGATATTCTGTAATGTTCAACGATTATTGTGTTGATGGGGCAAACAAGGTTCAGCTGACAAAAAAGGCATTGTCGCAAAATCATCCAGTAATAATTTCGATGATGCGTTACATGTCATTAAACACCGCAGGCGCTTTGTGGAATGGACTTATGGATTCTCAGCTTGGGTATCATTCAATGTGTGTTGTCGGTTATGATGATGAGAAGTATGGTGGAGCATTCGAGGTTATGAATAGTTGGGGAACTGATTGGGGTGATGGTGGATTCACTTGGATAAAGTATGATGATTACAACAATGTCGCAAGGTACGCCTATGATATTTACAAAGGGAAAAATTTTGCAGAAGGTAGTACAGAGGAGGTTTCTATGTCGGGTGCAATGCGGATTGTGGAACGTGACGGAGGTCTTGCAATGTCGTTGAAGCTTGACACCATAGGCGAATTGGTGCATTATTATACAGACGATGACTATATGTCAGGGAAAAAGTTTCGCCTTTCGGTGGAATGTAGTGAACCAGCTTGGGTTTATGTGATAGCATCAGATCTGTATGAAAATCATCAGGTGCTTTTCCCATATTCTGAAATGGTAAGTGCGCATCTTGATTATACCGATAGTCATATTGCTATTCCTGATGAAACACATGAGTTTAAACTTGACAACAATGTCGGAACCGATTATTTTTGCGTTTTGTACTCTCGTAATGAGTTGGATATAAATGATATGGTCAGAAGGATGGGGATGGCAGAGGGTTCTTTTTATAAGAAGTTGAAGACAGTGCTGGGTGGATTGATGGTTCTGCCAAAGGAAATTGTATACGACAACAAGGTGGTGGGCTTCAAGTCGTTGTCGGCTCGAGGTGTTGTGCCGCTTGTTGTAGAAATATCACATAGGGATATAAATGAGTAGGAAATTTACGTCTCTATTTCATCTGCCACTTAAGTCCACAAATTCATACCTGTTACCGCTATAGTCAAGTATTCTTACAAAATCTTCGATGCTAATGGATATCAATGCGTTAAGTTGATTGGGCAGAAAGGTTAGGTGCCCTTTGGTTAGCAATGTCTTGTCGATGAATGCAATGGTGTGGTTTTCGGTATCGTTGAGTAACGAAAAGACGGAAATTGCACCAATCGTACCTTTAATCCACTTATCGATTCTTTCTTGCGATGCGAACGACAGTTTTCCTTGTTTCAATTTGTGCTCTATGGCGTGGATGTTTATGTCGCGGTAATAGTCGGAGATGAGCAGATAGTGCTGGTTCCCCTTATGGTTGCGCATAAACAGGTTTTTGCATCGGCATGCGCCAATGCGTTTCCAGAATGCGCCATCGTCCTCGGATGAGAAGTCGCGTGGCGATTCGTAGTATTCAAATTTTATGTCCAAGTCGGCTAGTGCCTTGTAAACTATTTCTTGACCTATCATTTTTCAAAATATTTTGCCAATAGTTCATGAGCAGCAGCAAAACTGCTGATTTTATTGTCGAGTACCTTTTGTTCATAGTCTGGCAGGCATTCAATGATTTTCTCGTTCTGGTAGAAACTGTTACGAATAGATTCGTTAATGGTTTCGTATAGCCAGTATTTTGCCTGCTCGTTGCGATTGTAGTCGAAAAATCCGTTTGCGTTTGTATGTGCGACATACTTTGTTATCATTTCCCAGATATTCATGATTCCTGCGCCTGTAAGCGAGGAGCATGTCGTTGCTATTGGTGTCCATCGTGACTTTGGCATTGGGAAAAGGTGCAGTGCGTTTTGGTATTGTGTCTTGGCGAGGTCGGCACGGGTGATATTTTCGCCATCGGCTTTAGTGATGGCTATAGCATCTGCCATTTCCATGATACCGCGCTTAATGCCTTGAAGATCGTCGCCTGCGCCTGTTACAAGCAGAAGCAGAAAGAAGTCAACCATGCTGTGTACGGCTGTTTCCGATTGTCCAACGCCAACGGTTTCCACAAATATGGTATCGAAACCAGCAGCTTCGCAAAGGATTATGGTTTCGCGGGTTTTGCGTGCTACGCCACCAAGCGAACCTGCTGATGGTGACGGACGTACAAAAGCGTTTGGGTGAGATGTAAGGTTTTCCATGCGGGTTTTGTCGCCAAGAATGGAACCGCCGCTGCGTTCGCTGCTCGGGTCAACGGCGAGGACTGCCAGTTTATGGTTCAAATCGCATATCTTTACGCCAAGTGCTTCAATGAAAGTACTTTTGCCAGCACCAGGAACGCCCGTTATGCCGATTCGAATAGATTTGCCAGAATGAGGCAGGCAGCCTTCTATTATTTTTTGTGCAATGGCGTGATGCTCAGGTCTTATGCTTTCAACCATTGTTATTGCCTGACCGAGTATGTTGGTGTCGGAACGCAAAATTCCATCTATGTATTCATCGGCGGTAAGTGTGGTCTTATGTCTACGGAATCGTGAAATGTTGGGGTTTACCTGTGGAGGCTGCGATACGCCATCTGTTACGGCAAGAGCGCTGTTGTCGGCTTTGCTTTCTTCGACTTCTCCTACGAAATGCTTCTGATCCCCTAAAGTGGCGTTAAGGGCATTAGGGGCGGTGGATGCAGTGGGATTAACGCCACTTTCTTTTTTGGGGGCAGAAGCATTTTCCTTTTTGTATTCCATTCGCATTCTTTTCATTCTTTCAGCAAAGCCACCATTTTCAAGGAAATCTGTGCTTAGTCTTTCCAGCAGTCGGAACATAAGGTAATCTGTTTGGTTTAGAAGAATTATTGCCATGTTTGCAATAGTTTCGTCTGAACTATTTTTTGCAATGTTCATAAAAAAGCCAGCATCGCTGTGTTCAGCACCTTTTTTCCGCATATCTTCAAATTCTGCAGAACCCTTTTCCCATATTTTCAGATTTCTTGTATTTAAGTAATCCTTATAATCTTCCAAAAGTTCCTTTAAACTAGCTTTTGCAACATTTTTTAGGAAGATTTCTGTTTTACTTGATGTACTCGCAGCAGCACTACCTTCTGCAATATTTTGTTTTCCAGAACGGGCTGCTTGAATCATCTGGTCAATTGTACGGTCTCCTTTTGTTAAATATTTATTGCAGAAGTAATATGTAATCTCATATATTGCTTCAGCCTTCTGATATGCAACGAGCGATTTGTAATTTCCAGGTTTAGATATCAATGAATCTTCCATAGCAAAAGTTTTTATCTATATTTGTGTCCTGCGAGGTAGTTCTGTACATAGTCTTTTACGCCGTCATCTAGGTTGTGGAATTCAGCTGAGTATCCAGCTTTGCGTAGCGATGTTATGTCGGCTTCTGTGAAGTACTGGTACTTGTCGCGAATGTCGGCAGGAGTGTCGATGTAGATTATGTTAGGTTTCAGTCCCATTGCAGCGAATGTCGCTTTGCCAAGGTCGTTGAACGGACGGGCTTTGCCTGTGCCAAGGTTGTAGATGCCACTGTGTTTGCGCGTTTCCATAAAGTATATCAGCACATCAACGACATCCTTAACATACACAAAGTCGCGGCTCTGTTCGCCATCGGCGTAGTCGGGGCGGTGCGAGCGAAACAACTTGAGCATTCCCGTTTCGTTTATTTGGTTGAAGGCGTGCATAATAACCGATGCCATGCGTCCTTTGTGGTATTCGTTAGGACCATACACATTGAAGAACTTGAATCCTGCCCAGAAAAACGGCTTTTGTTCCTGTGCAAGTAGCCACTTGTCAAATTCGTTCTTTGAGATGCCGTATGGGTTGAGCGGTTTAAGAATGTTGGGGTCGGTGGTGTCCGAAAAGCCGTTTTCGCCCATTCCGTATGTTGCTGCCGATGATGCATATATAAAAGGAATACCATATTTGCAGCACTTTACGCAAAGCATTTTTGTGTATTCTGTGTTCATCTTTAGAAGCAGAGGCAGGTCGAACTCGGTAGTGTCGGTTCGTGCTCCAAGGTGGAAAATGGTTTCAACTTGCTTGTGGTTGTTGTCGAGCCAGTCGGCGAAATCGTCACGGTTAATGAACTTGACCTTTTTGTTCTCGAAATTGCCTTTTTTGTTTTCGCGCGAAAAGTCGTCCGACAGTACAAGGTCGGTGTATCCGCGTTCTATCAGCGTGGCTGCCAAGTTGCTGCCTATGAATCCTGCTGCTCCGGTTACTACTATCATCGCTTTTGAATTTTGGGCAAAGGTAACAAATAATTTGTGGATTTGTTAACTTTACTGCTTTAATAAAAACTTTTCTTTGTAGGTATTGCAGTGGCTTTATTTGATATTTTCGCGCTCGAAACAAATTTGTATAAAATGGAAAAACCGCACGCACACAAGAAACAACTTCTTGAAATGCAGAAACTATACGCCGAATATAATTCGGCAGTGGCGAACAAGTTGCCTGATGAGGATGTAGAAGCATCGCGAATTGCATTTTATAATGTCTGCGACAACTACGACTGGATGGACTATGTAGTAGTGGAAAATGGTTGCGAAAAACTTGTAAATGTCAAGGATGAGGAGCTTGTTCCTCCAAAGTACGAGCATTTGGGGTGCTGTGAGGGTAAGGTTAACAAACAAAAATTTCCTGTGACAGCTATGCTTGATGGCAAATGGGGACTGGTTTTGCCAGATGGAAAAGGAACTGCGCTTTGCTCTTTCGAATATGATGAGATCCGGTGTTTTGATAAGTTTTTCGTTGTATCAAAGTCGGGTAGGAAAGGTGTACTGGATGGCAAAGGTCGCTTGCTTGTGCCATGCGATATGGATGATGTTATTTTCCAGCCGATATATATAACCCATACGGATGGGCATTCTTGGTACGATGACTGCATGTTTGAGCTTCGCCGTGATGGCAAGTCGGGTGTTCTCACTATGGACGGGCAGTGCGTGGTGCCATCGTATGATGAGATTTTGTTTTCGGAAATTGTTGATACTGATGAAGCTCTCGGTGCAATCCTTGATGGCCGCGATGGATGCGTTTCCATTGATGGAAAACTTATTCCAGACGAGGATTTTGAGAAGTACGAGGACAAGTTGGTGTATTCCAAAGGTCGCTACAGCCATCGCTCGTCGTACAACTACGAGTTGGATGTGAAATTGGGGTACGCAGAAGGAAAAATCTAAGTGATTTAGGATTTTGGATTTACGATTTACGAATATCAGCAGTCGGCAAATAGCTGGCTGCTGTTTTTTTTGTTGTAATGAGAAATTTCCCTATTTCTCCTCGCTCGGATTTATATTCTCTGCAATCAATTCTTTCAGGTTGTTGATGATGTTTACATCGTTGAGGTTCATGCCTTCGAAGACTTCTTTTACATCGGCGGTGCTGAGTTCGAAATAGTCATCATCAGTGGTGTAGCGGATGATGAAGTTGATGTCCTGATATTGGCAGATGAAGTTGCTGAAGCATCCAGCGAGGTCGCCTTTAGGTTGCAGGTCGATGTGGAAACGCTGGTAGTCGGCGTAAATCTCCGTGCCTTTGCCGACTTCGGATGTCAGGTGGAACTTGCCGTTGCATAGTTCGGAATGGAATTTCAGTAGGGCGATTCCCATACCGATTTTGCGTTCTGGACGCGAGGAGTAAAAGGTCTCGTTTATGGCGTCCATCATTTCCTTTGGCATACCACAGCCGTTATCGACAATCTTGAGCGACAGCAAGTCCTGTTTTTCGCTGTCAACCATTTCTATTATTATTTCCGTAGCCTTTGCGCGGATTGAATTGTGAACTATGTCAATTATGTGTAAATCAAGTGTTTTCATAATATTATCTGTTCTCCTGTATGAAGTGAATTTTTAAGATTGTCGAAACTGAAGCTGTCCATTTCCAGAACGCTCGAAATTTTACCGATGTCATCGATGTAGTGGGCATCGGAACTTTGTATGTAGTTGTAGTCGCTGAACCACGGGAAATTGTCGAAGAATTTGTTTCGCATTGCGTGGTAACTTAACTCAAGTGCTTGAAACTTAAGTTTGTCGGGAACAAACACAAGTTGCGAACTGATGCTGAATGTGCTACGATCGACATGTGCAGGGATGAAAATTCCGCCCATTTCATATACCTTTTTCTGCAAGTCGAGCATTGGCAGGTCGAGTGCATTTATTAATAGGTGAGGAACTTCGTCAAGCACATTCTCCTCCTCGTCAACAACAAACTGGTAGCCGAACTTATCTGGATCATTTTCGTAGAAAATTACCTTTGAATCAAGGAATTTCTGGAATTCGGCAAGTTTTTCGGCGTTGGGCATGAATCCGAGGCAGTGAATTTCCTCCTTGGTGGTAACCTCGGCACCCATCATTACAGCGATTCCGTTTTGCTCTCCGATTCTGCGCGTAACCTCGGCGTTCAGCGTGCTGTTGTGGTCGGTAATTCCGATTATGTCAAGACCTTTCTCCTTGGCTTTCATAATGATAGCCGAGGGACTCATCTCAATGTCACCGCAGGGCGACAAGACGGTGTGCGTATGTAGGTCGGCACGGAATTTCATGCGACTAGTTTTTTCTTTACTTTATAAGTTCGTACAATTTTCCGCAGAGTGGGAATGTAGGTTCCGAACTTGAAAGAACTGCAACATCGTTGTCCTTTGCAAATTCGAGCATATCGTCGTCGGGAACACCGTTGCGAACGATGATAACAGCGGGAACATCCTTCAGTGCAGCAATTGATGCAACATTCTTGTGTGTCTGCATGGTTATCCATACCTGACCGCTCTTTGCGTTGCCCATTACATCGCTAAGCAAATCTGATGAGTATGCGCTCTTTACATCGGAATCCATATTTACTTCGTTGTAAACCTTTAGGTTAAGCTTCTCTATAATGTCTTTCAGTAACATATTATTATATTTTTAAATCATTTCTTTTTTTTTTTTGAACCATCGCAAAGCATTGCGATGCTACAAATGTTGAATTTTTGAATCTATATTTTTTTTATCATTTCTTTTATTCATTGAACCATCGCAAAGCATTGCGTTGCTACAAATCCATGAACTGTTGAACTTTGAACATTGAACATTAAACGTTGAACCTTTAACTTTATAACGTCTTCAAATCTTCTCCCCAGATGTCGAACATCACCTTGTAGAACTCTTCCATCTTCTTGTGTGCGAAAATGCAGTTTTCTATTTTGCTTTCGTTTCTGATTACATCTTCGGCAAGTGCGTTGCATGTTGGTGCGCCACAAGCCGAGCAGTCGATTCCCGGCAACATCCCTTCGATGCGCTTCATGTTTTCGACCATACGCAAGGCAATCTGCAGGTTGTCGTTGAGTTTCAGTATTGAACGAGGCTTTATCTCGTCAATTTTTACCATTTCGGCAATCTTTTCAGCAAACTCCTTGTTGTTGAAGGCAACTTTATGGTCTGAGTCTTCCTTTTTTGGTTTGCTGTCAATGATTTCGGCACGAGCTTTCAGTTTTTGCTTGGCAACAAATCGGTTAGTAGGGCAAAGAACACCGCCTACGCAACTTTGGTCGCAGGCACGCATTTCGACTAGACCGTTTGCGCTAATTTCTTCGTCTTCAACCTTTTCCAAGAACTCAATGGCATTTCGTATTCCATCCACAGCAAAGCACGAATTGTTGAAATTACGCGATTCGCCAGTAGTAAGTCCCCAAAGTACATCATTACCAGTAAGACTATGATTTATAGGCTCTACAATTGATTTTGAGTTGCTGAGCATCAGTTTTACCTTGTTGTAGAGGAAGTCCATGTTGATAACGCCAGTGATGATGGATTTCTTTCCTTCGGCTGGACTTTTCACAGCGGCTATCTTTGCAGCACAAGGACTTACATAGAAAATACCAATATCTTCGCCTGGGATTCCTGCTTCAACTAGTCGCTGGCGTATTACTATCGAGGCGATGTCAAGCGGTGCATTTAGGTGTATGATGTTGTGTACGAGCGATGGGAATCTTACCTGTATAAGTCGCACGATAGCAGGGCAGTACGGCGATATGAATGTGTCGATTTCATCGTGCTCGGCCATGTACTGCTTGTACAGTTCAATGAGGAACGACACTGCATGCTCGACTTCGTAGGTGTGGGTGAAGCCGATTTTCTTGAGGCAGGCGTAAATCTGCGAGGTCTTTACATCGTTTGCAAACTGACCTATGAAAGTGGCAGGTACAAGTGCGATGCGGTACTTGTAGTCGTCCAGCAACTCGAAGTCGTCCTGCTTGATGTATATTGCATGGCTTGGGCAGACCTTGAAGCATTCTCCGCAGTCGATGCATTTGTTGCTGTATATTACCGCCTTGCCTTTCCTGATTCGGATGGCTTCGGTAGGACACGACCTTAGGCAGTGTGTGCATCCTGTGCAGACATTGCGGTCAACGCGAAGTGCATGGTAGAAGTATGATCCGTTTTCACTCATGGGCTAATCTATATGTTTCTTGTTTCTAAGTTTCTGCGTTTAACTTCGTTGAGGGCTTCGCCGTTCTTTGGCTTCGCCGTTTCTAAGTTGAAACGCGCCATGGCACATTTTTGCTATTGTTTGTCAATTCTTTAGGAAAACCGTCATTGTGATAGTTGTGCCGACTCCTAATTCGGTTTGGATATCAAGCTTGTCGGTATTCTTCTTCATGTTCGGCAGTCCCATTCCTGCACCGAAGCCCATTTCCCTGACTTTCTGCGATGCCGTTGAATAACCTTCGGTCATTGCCAGTTCGATATTGGGGATTCCAGGTCCTTGGTCAGCAACTACCATAACAATCTTGTCACCATCGATGTCGATGTCGATTTTTCCACCGTAAGCGTGGGCAACGGCATTAATCTCGGCTTCGTACAATGCAACTACAATCCTCTTAATGCTAGAAGGATCAACATTCAGCTGCTTCAAAGTTTTCTTTACGCTTCCCGAGGCGTTGCCTGCGTTGGTGAAATTACCCTTTTCTATGTCAAATGTGTAGTGCATATTAGTACATTGGTTTTATTCCGTGGTTATACAGTATTCCGCTTGCCTTGAAAATACTGAACTCGGTTTCGATTATTGTAATGTCGTTGTCTATTGCATGTTCGATCATTTCTTCATCTGCCGTTTTTCCGCGGGCAAGCACAATCGTGTTTATCATTGCCATTTCGGCTGTGCGGATGGTTTGTATGTTGCACAATCCTGTTATCAGCAGCGAACATTCTCCTCCAAGACGAAGTACATCGCTCATCAGGTCAGATGAAAATGCGTTTGTCAATTCCTCCTGGCTGTCTTGGCAGCCGACAATTTTTCCGTTTAGCAGTTCTGCTATTTCTTTCGCTTTCATTTCTAATTATATTATTTTGCAAAGGTACGCCTTTTTTGTGAATGTCGGTTAGATTTTTTTAGAGTAGTGGATAAAATTGGTTATGGAGTAGAAATTATGTTGTGGCAAAAGTTTAAGTTGGCAGTTCCTGCTTTCTTTTGAATCCTCAAATTTTCAAATCTTTGAATTTTTTTGAATCCTCATTGTGACAAATAATTATTACATTTGCGGAAAATTTTTAAAACACATAAAAATAAAATATCATGGTTAGAGATGAACAAATTTTCGACCTTATAAAGAAGGAAAGAGAAAGACAGATGAAGGGCATCGAGCTCATTGCATCGGAGAACTTTGTAAGCGACCAGGTAATGGAAGCTATGGGTTCGGTAATGACAAACAAGTACGCTGAAGGTTATCCTGGAAAGCGTTACTATGGTGGTTGCGAAGTTGTTGACCAGAGTGAAACCCTCGCTATCGAAAGATTGAAAAAGATCTTCGGCGCTTGCTGGGCAAATGTACAGCCGCACTCGGGCGCACAGGCAAACATGGCAGTATTCCTTGCATGCCTCAATGTTGGCGACACATTCCTCGGACTTAACCTCGCACACGGCGGACACCTTTCACATGGTTCACCAGTAAATATGTCGGGTATCAACTACAAGGCATTGGAATACAACGTAAAGGAAAGCGATGGTCGCGTTGACTACGACCAGCTCGAACGCGTTGCTCGCGAAAACAAGCCGAAACTCATCATCGCTGGTGCTTCTGCTTACAGCCGCGAATGGGATTACGCTCGCATCCGCAAGGTTGCCGACGAAATCGGTGCTATCTTTATGGTTGATATGTCGCACCCTGCAGGTCTTATCGCTGCCGGTTTGCTCGACAACCCAGTTAAATACGCTCACATCGTAACTACAACTACTCACAAGACCCTTCGTGGTCCGCGTGGTGGTGTCATCATGATGGGACAGGACTTCCCGAATCCTTGGGGCAAGAAGACTCCAAAGGGCGAAGTAAAGATGATGTCGGCATTGCTCGACTCTGCAGTATTCCCAGGCTGCCAGGGCGGTCCATTGGAGCACGTTATCGCTGCTAAGGCTGTTGCTTTCGGCGAAGCTCTCACTCCAGAATTCAAGGAATACCAGAAGCAGGTTAAGAAGAATGCTGCTGCTTTGGCTGATGCTTTCATGGCAAAGGGCTACAAGATCGTCAGCGGCGGAACCGACAACCACTCTATGCTTGTTGACCTCCGCACCAAGTTCCCGGAACTCACCGGTAAGCTCGCTGAAAAGGCTCTTGTTGCTGCCGATATTACAACCAACAAGAACATGGTTCCTTTCGACACCCGCAGCCCATTCCAGACTTCAGGTTTGCGTTTCGGAACACCGGCTATCACAACCCGTGGTGTAAAGGAAGACAAGATGGCTGTTATCGTTGACCTTATCGACCGCGTTCTCTGCGATCCTGAAAACGAAACCGTTATCGCTGAGGTTCGTGCCGAAGTTAACAAGATGATGGCAAACTACCCGCTTTTCGCATGGTAGAAAATTGAAAATCACAATAAAAAAGCCGCGTAATTGCGGCTTTTTTTGTTTATGTATCACTATATCATACTTTTTCCTAATTTTGCAAAAGATTATTTCCATTCAAAATGACTACAGACGACAAAGGCATAAAACACACTGACGAACAAGAACATGATGAACTCATCGAAATCATGTCTGGATTTATGGACAATGGGAAACCAAAAGTTGGCATTTTCTGGTACGACATTGCTGACAATTCTTTGTTCGGAGTTGAAAAAACAGATGCCGACAAAGCTATTTTCATAAACGGAAAAGCCACTATCAACAAATTGCACAAAACCTATTGGCAAAAGCAGCATCATCGTGCAACAGCAAAAGGAGATACTACATCAATATTCTATACTGAAAGCAATTATACTATGATACCGCGTGGCAGAATTTTCCAAAACGAAGCAGACGGCAAATTCCAAGTTTACGTCGGGCACTGGCTTAATAGTATTGACATAGAGAAGTTTCGCGAAACCCTTGAGGATGAATTCAATCTACCATCAGATTTCGATTTTGTAGTAGATGTGCATTGGGATTTGGGACACGGCTGGTCGGAAGAGTATTTCGAATAACAACAACTAAATATTCAACCAAAATGTTTTTCAGATTTCAGCGGAATCTATATTTCCAAACATACATTCCGCTAATTCTTTATGTATATTTCAGCGGAATCTTTTTGAATAAATTTTTGTAAATTATTGTTTATTAATATTATAAGTAAAATTTGCTTAAAAATTTATGCAAATAAGTGCTAGTTTTTTTAAATTGTAGTTTCTTGAACTATTGTTCGGTCAAATTTCTGTAATTTCATTATTATTGATTTTTGAGTGAGGTGAATTTTGTTTACTTTTGTGCAAAACTTATTGCGTTGTCATTTTTTCGCAGAAATATTAACGGAATACTAGGCACAATCCTTTTCCACTTGATTGTTATATGCGTGTGTCTCGCATGCAAGATAGGTGTGTTGCAAAAGGAGCCGGAAAGTTATATCATAATCGATCCTCAGGATTTTGAAATGGAAGACAAACAGTCGTCAGAGGCCGAGGATGACATGATGACTGATGAGCAGATAGCCCAGTATATGGAAAGGCTTGGCGTTACAGGTTCCAATTATTCGGGAACTCGCACCTACCAGCCATCTGCGGGGCAGTCGATGTCGGAAGCCGACATGAAGGCAAGGTACGAGGAGCAATTTTTGCGCGAGAAGTATGGCGACAATTACGATGATGCACAAAATAGAACATACGAGGATTATATAGACCAGTCGCGCATGGAGCAGTACCAATCCGACAATAAGCCTCGCAATATGGTGAAGTCCGGTCCTGCGTTGGTTTATGCCGAACTCGACAACAAGCAGCGCGAAGCCTCATATTTGCATGTGCCGGTTTTTACCTGCGAGGGTAGTGGGGTTGTGGTTGTTCGGATTTCGCTGGCGGCAAGCGGGAAGGTGTCATCTGCCGAGGTTGTGTCATCTAATCTTACATCCGATGTAGAGTGTCTGACTAATGCGGCGCGAAATGCGGCTTTAAAATCGGCCTTCTCAAAGATTTCTGGCAATAAGACAGAAGGAGGAAAGATAACTTATACCTTTGTAAAGCAGTAATCGGGTTTGCTTCGATGGATATAAAAAATAAAAGGCGACATTTGCCGCCTTTTATTTTTATTGCTATTTAATACTAAGTATTATTCTGCAGTTTCTTCGGTAATAACGTTGAAGCTGAAGTTTGCCTTAATGTTCTTGTAAAGACGAACAGAAGCATTGTACTTTCCAACTTCCTTTATTGCCTTGTCCTTCATGAGGATGTTCTTGCGGTCGATTTCGAATCCCTTTGTTGCAAGAGCTTCAGCCAACATAATGGTGTTGATTGAACCGAAAATCTTTCCAGTTGATGAAGTCTTAGTAGCGATAGTAAGTTCGAGACCTTCCATCTTAGCAGCGAGAGCTTCAGCTTCTTCGCGGAGCTTAGCTTCCTTGTGTGCTCTCTGCTTCATGTTTTCTGCATGGATTTTCTTAGCAGTTTCGGTTGCAAGAATTGCGTAACCCTGAGGAATGAGATAGTTTCTTCCGTATCCAGGTTTTACATTAACTATTTCGTCTCTGTGACCTAAGTTTTCTACGTCTTGTTTCAGTATGATTTCCATTTCTATTCCTCCTTTAATTATTTCATCATGTCGGTTACATATGGCAACAATGCGAGGTGTCTAGCTCTCTTAACTGCCTGAGCAACTTTGCGGTGATACTTGAGAGATGTACCGGTGAGGCGTCTCGGCAATATCTTACCCTGTTCGTTCAAGAATTTCTTTAGGAACTGCGGATCCTTGTAGTCAACATATTTAATGCGGCTTCTGAGGAAACGGCAGTATTTTTTCTTCTTAACTTCAACTGCCAAAGGAGTTAAATATCTGATTTCTGAATTGTTCTGTGCCATAATTATTCCTCCTTTTTAGATTCTTGTTCTCTTCTTTTCTTTTCGCTGTAAGCAACTGCATGCTTGTCCATCTTGAAGGTAAGGAAGCGCATGATCTTTTCATCACGTCTGTACTCGGTTTCGAGCTTGTTGATGAATGAACCATCGGCCTTGAACTCAAACAAGTGGTAAAAGCCTGTTGTTTTCTTCTGGATGGAGTAAGCCATTTTTCTAAGACCCCAGTCCTCTTCGTGTACCAATTCTCCATTTTCGGAGATGTACTTCTTGAATTTTTCAACCGTTTCCTTCATCTGTGGCTCAGACAAAACGGGAGTTGCAATGAAAACGGTTTCGTACTGATTAATCATAATCTTTAAAAATCAATTTGTTAATAAATAAAATACTTTAAAATTTTTGCTCGGCAAAGGTACAACAATATTTTGGAATAAACGAAAAATCTTTCTCTTTTTTGAGAAAAAGTTTAAACCATTGTAAATTAATGGAATAACAAAAATGTCGGCATAATAAAAAAGCCACCGAAGTGGCTTTTCGTTAATATGAGCAATTGTGATTACAGTCCGAATTCCTTCTTTACCTTGTCAACATAGTCGAGTTTCTCCCAGGTAAAGAGTTCTACTTCCTTCTCAATCTTTTTGCCGTCAGCAATGAAAGTTTTCTTTACGACCTTTGGCTCGCGACCGAAATGTCCGTATGCTGCGGTTTCTGCATAAATCGGATTCAACAGCTTGAGGCGCTTCTGGATTGCTTCGGGAGTGAGCGGGAAGATTTTCTTTACCTTCTCGGCGATTTCTGCATCGCTCATCTTGACATTTGCAGTTCCGTAGGTGTTTACATAAATGCCGACTGGTTCTGCAACGCCTATTGCGTATGCAACCTGAATGAGGATTTCGTTAGCAACGCCTGCTGCTACAAGGTTCTTGGCAATGTGACGTGCTGCGTATGCTGCAGAGCGGTCAACCTTTGATGGGTCTTTTCCGCTGAATGCTCCACCGCCATGTGCGCCTTTGCCGCCGTAGGTGTCGACGATAATCTTGCGTCCTGTAAGTCCGCTGTCGCCGTGAGGCCCGCCAATGACGAATTTGCCTGTCGGGTTGACAAACAACTTGAAGTCTTTCTTGAAGAGTTTCTGTGTACGGGTTGGCAAATCGGCTATGACTTTAGGTATTAAAATCTTGCGGACATCCTTTTCAATCTTGTCGAGCATCTTCTTTTCGTTCTTGTCGAACTCATCATGCTGGGTGGAGATTACAATGGTGTCGATTCTTACAGGATTGTGCTTCTCATCGTACTCAATGGTTATCTGTGACTTTGCATCGGGACGGAGATAGGTCATTTCTTTTCCTTCGCGACGGATTTCCGACAATTTTTTCAGCATTCTGTGAGCGAGGTCGAGAGGTAACGGCATATATGTGTCTGTGTCCTTGCATGCGTAGCCGAACATCATTCCTTGGTCGCCTGCACCTTGTTCTTCGTGAAGACCTTTGCCTTTTTCAACGCCCTGGTTGATGTCGGGCGACTGTTCGTGTATTGCCGACATTACACCGCACGAATTGCCATCGAAGCGATATTCGCCCTTGGTGTAGCCGATTCCGTTTACAACTCTGCGTACAACGCTCTGAACGTCAACGTATGCCTTTGAGTTTACTTCGCCGGCAACAACAACCAAACCTGTGGTTACAAGTGTTTCGCATGCGACTTTCGATTTTGGGTCTTGTGCTAGAAATTCATCTAATATCGAGTCCGATATCTGGTCTGCTACTTTGTCGGGGTGTCCTTCCGACACTGATTCTGATGTAAAATAATAGTTCATCTGTCAATAATTTTAAACATTAATAACAGGAACGATAAGGATGTAACTGGGAATTTGTGTTTTTAGCATTTTTTTCCGTGGTTGCAAGCATCCAAATCTTTCCACAAAATTTCACCGCAAAGGTATTGCATTTATAGCAATGCACAAGTTAATTTTTTGCAAAAAAATAAACAGCCTAATGTTAGACAATAATATGCTGACGATTAGGCTGCTGTAATATTTTTATTCACAAATCTTATGATTGTTTTTTCATATTTTTATTCTTTTCCCCTTTTGCAATGGGTTCGGTTTTTCCTTTTTTCCAATATTGCCTTACAACAAGTACGATTCCAAATATAATAAAAGGTATGCTCAGCAGTTGTCCCATTGTAATAGGTGCATTCCAGATGAATTCTGCTTGTTCGGTCTTGGTGTATTCAATCAGGAAGCGGAATCCGAAAAGAACAAGAACAAACCATCCTAGGAAAGTGCCGTGCTTCCAGTTATTTGCTAATTTGCTGTACATTAGGAAGAATACGAGGAACATTGCAATGTAGAAGAATGCTTCGTAAAGCTGTGTGGGATGGCGTGCAATCATAAAGTCCGACAGACAATCTACGCCGAGGTCGGGACAAGCGCCGTTGGAAGCAATGTATGCTTCGTTTAGGTCGTCGATGTTGCGCATGAACTTTACGCCCCACGGCAATGTTGTTGGAACGCCAAGGATTTCGCTGTTGATGAAATTACCCACGCGTACAAATGCGCCAGCGAGCGGAACCACCACGGCAACCTTGTCGAGCGATTCGAAGTACGGCATTTTTGTCCTGCGCGAGTAGAGCCATATTGCTAGCAGGATACCAATTGCACCGCCGTGGCTTGCTAGTCCGCCTTCCCATACTTTCAGTATTTCGAGCGGATGGGAGAGGTAGTAGCCTGGGTTGTAGAACAGGCAGTGCCCGAGGCGAAGTCCGATTACACAACCCAAAATTATGTATATGGCAAACTTGTCGGTTTGCTTTTGTTCGTAGCCTTCCTTCTTCATTATCCGTCCTAGTACAATGTATCCAAGCAGGAATCCCACTGCAAGCAGCAGTCCGTACCATCTTATTCCGTGTTCGCCGATTGAAAACATCACTGGGTCGGCATCCCAGACAAAATATAGTAAGTTCATGTGTATAAAGTTTCTTTGTTTCTATGCCTGCGGCGTTTCTGAGTTTCTGGTTTCTGGGCTTGAAGGCTCAAAGTCTTAAAGGCTTGAAGACGGCTTTGGGGCTTTTAGCCTTTCTGCCTGCTAGCCTTTTTGCCCATTGTCCATTATCAATTGTCCATCATTCATTGTCAATTTCCTATAAAATCACATTCTCCTGTTTCCCTTGCAAATACGAATGCAAATTTGACTTCACGATCACAAACCTTTTCTGCATTGCTTCCTTTGAGGCGTAGCCGACATGAGGCAATAGTATTGTGTTGGGAGCGGAGAGGAGCGGATGATTCTCTGGCAGTGGAGGTTCTGTTTCGTAAACATCGATTCCTGCACCGGCAATCTTTCCTGCCTTCAGCAGTTCGGCAAGTGCGGCATTGTCCATCACTGGTCCGCGGGCGGTGTTTATTATTATCGCCGTATCTTTCATCTTTGCAAGTAAATCATTGCTTATCAAACCTTTGGTTTGTGGATTTGCTGGAATGTGCAAACTGATGATGTCGGATTTTGCAAAAAGTTCATCCAATGTGGTGTATGTTATGCCGTCTATGTTCTTTTGTGTTCTGCTGTAAGCAATGATTTTGCAACCGAATGCCTTGAATATGCGAGCAGTAGCAAGTCCAATTGCTCCCGTGCCGACAATACCGACAGTTTTTCCGCATAGTTCTGTGCCGAGATAGTTGTTGCGGTTGCTGAGTTTGCGTGTGTTGCTGTCCATCTGGCTAAAGTTGCGCATCAGTGCAACTGCAAGTCCCACTGCGAGTTCCGAAACAGCCTCTGTGGAATATCCAGCAGCATTGCTGACCTTTATTCCATGCTTTTTGCAACATTCCAAGTCTACATGGTCGACACCTGTGAAAGCAACATTCAGGTATTTTAGGTTTGGGCACGACTCTATTGCTTTTGCCGTGAGCCTTATGTTGCTGATGTTCACTATGTCGGCATCCTTCATGCGTGAAATAAGTTCGTCCTCGTTTTGGGGAATGTCACTGTAATATATATATTGGTGTCCCAGCTTTTCAAATTCCAGTTTTGCGTCATCTAGTTCCTGCTTCGAGACTCCGAGTGATTCAACTTGTACTATCTTCATCTTTATTTCAGTTTTTGTATTTCTTCATTAATCTTTGTCATTGCTTCTACTGCGCCCATTTCGAGGTAGATGTCGGTGATTCTGCCTGTGTATGCCGAATGCTGCGGGTTAACCTCGATGATTTTTGCTCCGTGCTGTTTTGCTACATGCGGGAGATATGCCGCAGGCTGAACTTCGCCAGTCGTTCCGATGACGAGCATCACATCACATTTTCCAGCGAGGTCGAACGATTCTGTGTAGGCATCTTCTGGAATTCCTTCGCCAAAGAATATGAATCCTGGCTTCAGTTTTCCGCCACAGTCGCAGCGTGGTACTTCGTTTGTGAGCTTGAGCGAAGCGGTCGGATATTTCTTTCCGCACTTGAGGCAGACGAAATGTCCTTTTCCACCATGGAATTCAATCACATGCTTGCTTCCTGCCGCTTGATGCAGCGAGTCGATGTTCTGTGTGATGACTGCCTTTACCATGCCATCCTTTTCCCATTTTGCAAGCGTGGTGTGTGCCTTGTTTGGCTGGGCTTCCTTGAAAAATTTGTAGAAAACCTTGTTTACAACCGGCCAAGCCTCTTCGGTGCGATGTATGTAGGTGTTGAGTTCCAGCATCGACTGGTCGTACTGTTCGTAAACGCTGTCCTCGCTTCCGCGGAAGGTCGGGATTCCGCTTTCCTTCGATACGCCTGCACCAGTGAAAACGCACAGACATTTTGCATTGGCTATGAGTTTTGCAGCCTCTTCAATATTGTTCATAGTTGATATGTCTTTGTTAACGGGGCAAAGTTAAGCAAAATATTGTAGTTTTCCATTTTTGTTTTCCCGAAAAATATCCGTAGATTTGTCAAAAAATAATTTTATGGCAAACGAGTCAATCTGGTACAATATTGGTTTCGAGGAAGCAATCGGCGAGGAATCCGCAGGACAGGAAATGTACAAGAACATTCATGTGTATCTAAATAAGGACTATTCCGAGCATTATGTACTGCCGTTCTATTTTCTGATGGGACTTCACGACTACGTATGGAGTACTGATGGAGAAAGACTTCTGTTTTCGGCATGTTCTGGATTTTTTGAGTACGAAGTTGGTTTGCTTCCCGATAAGTACGCAAAATGGACTCCGCTTATTGTTGTTGCCGACATTGCCAACAAGCAGATTCTGAAGGTTTACGAGGGCAAAGGAAAGTTGTGCTGGAACAGTGCGGAGACAGACATAAGTCAGAATGATGGTCTTAAGGAGTTTTCTTATGATGAATGGACGGCAAATTACGAGGCTCGCAGGGAGGAAGTAGAGAAGCTTGTGGATGAAATGGAACACGAATATACAAGGAACTTTTTCGCTCATCATACGGGACCTGGTCAGCATCGTGTTTTGGGTGATGCTATAGATGAGGTGGTCGAGGAAAAGGTGAGTAGCCAATTCCCCGAAGAAGAAATTGGTTCCGAAGAGTATGAGGAAAAGTTGAAGTCGGCGCGTCGAAAACCGTACATTATCATGATTGCAGTTTGTATTGCATTGGTACTGTTGCTGTTGCTGGCAAAAGGCAACTGGTAAATATTTCACATTTGTTTGTTGATAAAAATATTTCCTTTTTTGTTTTGCGGCAATTTAAGATTTCGTTAACTTTGCATAATGTTTGTTAATTATTAAAACCGACGGCTCGATGGGATATAACCGAGGAAAAATTTTATGGATAAGTTAGCATATAAAAATGCAGTGAACAAGGTGTTTATGGCTGTTTTGATTACTGCCATCCTTGGTGTTTTAACTTCTATTTTTAGCGCATTTATCGCTACAACAGCAGCTTTGGACATGACACAGGCAATCGTAATGGGTACTTCAATGCCTTTTACAGGTCTTTTGACTGTTCTTATTCTCCCGCTTCTTGTAGTTGCTGCTAATATTTATTTTGTAATTTGCCTCGGTCATTTGGCAAATGCAGTACATGAGAATGATGTTCCTGCAGTAAAGAAACTTCGTACTGCAATGATTCTTAGCATCATTTCTTCAATCATTGGCTTGTGCATCTTCCTCGTAATTTTGTCGGGAAGCTTGACAGCTATCGCTACAATGACAGTAGTAATCGGTCTCGCTTGCTTGGTTCTTAGCGTTATCGCTTACATTTTCACCCTCATTGCTTACTCAAAGCTCAAAGCTTCTGAAACATTCCCAGGTAAGGACGGTGCAAAGCTTTTGTTCATCTCTGCAATAATCGCTCTTTGCTGTGGTGTTGTTAGTGCAATTCCTTTCCTCGGTGTTATCGGTGGTATTGGCGTTATCGTATCAATGGTGTTGAATATTGTTGGTTGGCTCAAGATTAAGAATTCTGAAGTAGCTGAATAATAATTCAAAAGCGAATTACAATAAAAAGTCCTGCTCCAGTATGGGGCGGGATTTTTTTTGTTGGTATATTAAAAAACAACTAACTTTGCATTAGTTTAATGCAAACTAATATCGATGTTATAATGAAGTGATAAAATAGAAACATATTATTAATCCGAGTTTTACGCTCTCGGCCCCACAACATCGAAATCTGGTAAATTTCAAAAATAACGGGTTTGAGCATACGGTTAATTCGCGCCTTGGCGTGAATTGTTTCCTTGCTTATAGGTTATGAAGGTTTACCAGAGCCCGATGTTGGATATAGGCAGCAAACGAAACGGTTCACGTCTTTTTTTGCTGTCGGTTCAAGGAGCGTTTGCAAAGAAATACGATGGCAAAAGGTAATATAAATATAGGTATGGCGATTCGCGATGAACTAAAAAAACAGGAACGTAGTGTCGCATGGTTTGCTCGGCAGTTGGGAACCAATCGCATGGCATGTTATCGTATTTTCGAAAGCTATAGCATTGACACTTATATGCTTCTAAAAATTTCAAGAGCATTGAATCATGATTTCTTCGCATTGTATTCGGATAGTATGAAATGTGAAGATATTATGTAACAAAATTGTTGCTATTATGCAACTATTGTGTTGCACTAAATAGCGAGTTTAAGAATATGCTGATTGTATTTTTGTGGGCAAAATTATTTTTAATAAACATTAAAAACCGACGGGCCGATGGGATATAACTGGCAGATAATATATGAATAAGGTATTACGCATTTTTGTTATTTTATCATTGCTCTTATCATGTGCATTAGGAACAGCAAACGCTCAGACCAAAGCAATGAAAAAAGCCTTGGAAAAAGAATATAAGGAAAAGGTAAAGAAATACACAAAAGAAGGCTGGACTGTATTTGGAACATCACGCACATTGGATGTAGCGTTGTTAAAGCATTACGAAAAACTTAATGAAGATGGTATTACGGAAGTCTATGGTACCGCAGTATCTGGCAATAAGAATATTGGAAAAGACAAGCTATTGATGAGTGCATGTGCCTCATACGCACAAAAATGTGGCAGCAATATCAAGGGACGTATTACTGAAGACATGGGGTCTATAGTTTCGACTGAAGAACTTGAGGAATTTGAACATTTTTATGCTGCATACGAAAACAATGTACAGACACAGATACAAGGAGAACTAACATCTTCATTCAGTATATATCGCCCGACCAAGGTCAATGGTAAGGATGTTTACGAATTCGAGACTTATTTTATAGTTGATGAAACCGCTGCATCAAAGGCGCGTATCCGTGCTTTCCAGAATGCAATGAAAGAGTCTGCTGTTGCTCAAAAATACGCAGAAACTGTTTCAAAGTTTATCGAAGAAGGTAATCCTATTGAATAATTAGTGCAAAGCATCGTAGTATGTGGAAAAGGATTCTGCTAATAATTCTATTGTCGCAACCTTTATTTGCATTTTCTCAGATTCCGCCGGATTGGTGGGAGCCAGCAAGTCGTCAATTCCATTATCCGAAAGGCGAATGGTATATAGGTTTTGTGACTGGCGAACAGAAGCCTTGCGAATCTATTGATAATGCATACTCAAGGCTAAAAGATGAGGCACGTGTTGAGGCTGTGTCAAGCATACGCATGAATATAGAAAAGCAAATGTCTAATAGTAGTCGCAGCGAATTATTGCACTCAACCACCCAGTTTGATGAACGTATTACTGAAGTGTTTGAGTCAAAAACACATATAAGTGTTGAATTGGAAGTGGCAGGTCTGAAAATTGATGCATGGCAAGATCCGAAGACAAAAGATATAGGTGCATTTGCTTACGTGTCGCGAAAAGAATTGATTAAGAAGACAGAAAAGCAAATTACGGTGACATTGACAAAGATTGAAATGGCAATTGACAATGTGAGCCAAATGGTGGAAGCAGAGCAGAAAGTGAAAGCGCGTGAAGCCGCACAGAATGCACTGCCCTTATTCGCAGAAGTGGAGCAATCGCAAAAACTTCTGCTTTCTATCGACGATGATACGGAATCGCTACAGCTTGACGAAATGCATTCATTGCAGCAGAAACTACTGAATATATGCGCATCGCTTCAGCATGGTTTGAAACTTTTTATTAGTTGTACGGCGGTATTGGGCGATAAGCCTTTCCCTACGTTACAGAAAGAATTGCAAGCTGGCTTGTCGGATGTGGGGTGTGAATTCGTTCAGGATTCCTCAATAGCAGACTGGTCTGTTTATATTAATGCTAATACAAGGGACTATAATTGTTTGGATTATGGCGGAGTAAAAGCATTCACCTCATACGTTGATGTTGGGGTGGGCATAGATAAGCAGACAACCTCGCAACGTATATATGAAGATGAGATACATCAAAAAGGTACTCATACGCTGAATTATGCCGAAGCTGCTCGTTCTGCGTACAAAGACGTTGTAAAGAACTTATCTAAAACAATAAAAGAAGTAATATCCCAGTAACAAATCATTAGTATGAAACATTTTATTATAATTCTGTTTTTGGTAATACCTGTAGCTTTGTCGGCACAAGTCAAGAAGATTGCAATTTTGGAAACAGTTGACAAGTCGGGAACTATTTCGTATGTACACAAACTTATGTTGCGTAGCAATCTCGCAAAAGCAATTGCAAAAGCACCTGGATACGAAGCATACGACCGTACCGATATGGATGCCATCATGGGTGAACAAAACTTCCAACGTACTGGTATGGTAAGTGAAGACCAGATTAAAAGGCTTGGCGAAATGACAGGTGCGCAATATATACTTGTTGCAGAAGCGGCAAAGGTAGATGATAACAATATGTTTATCACTGCAAAAATTCTTAATGTTGAGACTGCAAAAACCGAAATTTCTGACAATGTCCTTATGAGTACTACGCCTAGCGACATTCAAAATGGTTGCGAAAGTCTTGCAAATAAATTGTTAGGGATTAATGCGTCTAAATCTGCATCAAATCAAACTGTTACAAGCAATTTCGGAAATCAAAACCAACAAGTAGTATCGCAAATGTCAATACCTAGTAACAATGTTTCAAATGAAATAGGTACTGTAGTTGCTTTCCCAGATAATACCAAAGGTATCATCTTTATGAAAAATGCGGATGGAACAGGATTAGCAGTGTCATTGGATATGACGACAGCACAATGGCAAAACGCAAGAAAGAACAAGGATTGTCAAAACATAGCACAAATTCCCGATACTGATGGGGAAAATATGTGTAGGATTGGTTTAGGAATGCAATATACTACTGCTCTTATTTCACAATTAGGCTCTATGGCAACTGCTGCAGAATGGTGTACAAGGCATGGCGAGGGCTGGTATCTGCCAAGTTCTGGTGAACTTGCGTATTTGTTTTCCATTGAAAAGCAAACCAATGGATTGATAAGTATTGCTTTGCAAAGTAATAATGGCAGGGGGCTGGCTGATGAATGGTATTGGAGCAGTTCCGAAAATGATGATGATGAAGCTATAAATGTCTCTTTATCAGGACGAATGTCTTCTGAAGATAAGATTGAAACTCTTTATGTCAGAGCAATACGGGCTTTCTAATAGATTGTATATTAAATAACTATAATAATTATTACTATGAAGATTTTTTTCCCTTTAAATGTTTTGTTATTAATTGTAACAATGGTATTTTCACTAAATTCTTATGCTCAAAACTATGGCTACCAAAGTCAAAATTCTTATCTCTCATATTTGGGACATAATAAGTATTCATATGGTGGTCGTGAAATTAATAAGACGGAAGCTAAGGCTATGATTCAAAGTGAATGTGCAATGGCATATCCCGATTTCAAGAAAGGTGATACTTTTAGAACTACTGGAATTACAATGCTCGGTGTAGGAGGTGGTTTGTTCGTAACTGGTGTAGTTGAATTATTGTTTACATCAGTGGTGGGCGGTGCATCCATGATGGGGGCAGGTGCCGTTTTGATGGGGACATCTGGAGCGTTTTTCAGTAAATCAAAGAAATATAAGATAAAGTCTTGTAATTCGTTTAATCAATGTGATAGGGAGATGTCGTTGAATTTCCAGGTAACAGGAAATGGTTTCGGTCTTGCGTTAAATTTTTAAAAAGTAATAGGGAGAAAAGGTGAAACGGCTTTTGTTTTTTTCAATATTATTTATAATTAGTACACTTGTTTCTGCACAAGTAAAGCGTGTTGCTATTCTTGAAACTATTGACAAAGAAGGGAATATTGGATATGCACAAAAGTTGATGTTACGAAGTAACCTATCAAAAGCCATTACAAATACACCTGGGTACGAAGCATACGACCGTACAGATATTGATGCTATTGTTGGCGAGCAGTCGTTTCAAAGGACAGGAATGGTAAGCGAAGACCAGATTCGGAAATTGGGAGAAATGACTGGGGCAGCTTATATACTTGTTGCAGAAGCCGTTAAAGTTGATGATCAGAATATGTTTATTACTGCTAAGATTCTGAATGTAGAAAGTGCAAGAACGGAGATGACAGACAATGTACTTATGGGAATAACAGCATCTGACGTACAGCATGGTTGTGAAATGTTAGCCAATAAGTTGTTTGGAACAAACTATGGTTCACAATTAGGCGGTAGTATGCCACAATCTAATGCTCCTGTCAAGCAACCTGAACAACAAGTAGTATCTAAGCCAAAGTCAGAGCCGTCTGCTATCCAACAAACGAATAAAATTAATCCCATTACACCTAATGGCAATGTTCCTGTACAAGACCAAGTGGGGAGTCTTAAAAATTTTGATGACGGTACCTATGGCATAATTTTTTTCTTAAATCAAAATGGACAAGGGTTGGCGGTGTCGCTTGATGAAACCATAATACAATGGGAAAACCAAACTAAAAATGCCAATTGTCATGATGTAAGTATGTTATTTAATGAAGAAGATTGTAATTTGGCATTTACATGTGGGATAGGTAAAGGTTACTGCGAATCAATCGTTGGAGAATTAGGTGTTGGGGCTGCGCCAGCGGCAGGATGGTGTGTGCAACATGGAAATGGTTGGTATCTACCAAGTGCAGGCGAACTTTGGAAATTATTGATTGTAGCAAATAAGAAAATGGGGAGGCAAGGTCCAATAAGTCAGGCTTTGTCAAAAGCAGGTGGTATGGTTTTAAACGATGGGAAATATTGGACAAGCAATGAAAAGAACAAGAAAGAAGCCTATTGGGTGTCAACATTTGGCGACAATGACGAAGAGGATAAAACAAAGGCTATTAATGTCCGTGCGATAAGGGCATTTTGATATTATCAAAGATTTTTTTCAATTTCTTGTTGGCGTAGGCTTTTATTAGTCTGCGCCATTATATTTTTGTATTGTTGTCTGCTAAAAAATCGTACTAACATTGTAAATTCGTTATTATCATTTATTTATATAAATATTTAGATGTAGGGCTATTCATTTCGGAAGCTAGTCGTAACACGCGATACAGAATGGGGAGCGTTGTGAAGACTGCTGTCCGTAATCTGCTAACATAATTATTACTAAGCAGATTCCGGATAAGCGAACTCTCGAGCAACGTTCCTTATGCTGTTCGTTCAGCTTTCCGGAATGACGGTAAGTGGATTTAGCGGACAACAATGATATTTTTGTTTTAATTAGTTTATGAATACTCCTTTTGTCATATCCATATCTTTGCCTTATCTTTGCACAAAAATTATTGTGATGAAGAAAGTATTGGTATTTATGGCAATTTGCCTTGCTGTTTTCGGCGTTTCGTGCGGAGGTTCTAAGGAAGGAAACTCTACTGAGACGAAATCGTATGCTGAAATTAGGGAAGAAGAACCTAACTATATGGGCGACTCGACTATTTACGATGGTATTGTGTTGTCACACGAAAATAATGTAAAAGATTGGGACAAGGTTGCTCAGGATTCGTTGGTGCGGTTTGTATATTTGAAGGCAACCGACGGTGCTTCGGTGCAGGACTCTAAGTACAAGAAGTCGCAGAAGGCTGCTCGCAAGGCAGGGTTGAAGGTCGGTGCTATCCATTATTTCAGGATGACATCAAAGCCAGAAGACCAGTTTAAGAACTTCAAGAAAACAGTAAAGGTTGACGACCAGGACCTTATACCTGCTGTTTATGCAGAATGCGAGTTCAAGCGTTCGTCGAAGGAGGAATTTTCGGCTGCACTGAAGTCGTTTTTGGACAAGGTTGAGGAATATTGCGGAGTAAGACCTATAATATGCTGTTCTGTAGGTGTTTATCATAAGCGACTGAAAAAAGATTTTGCAGATTATATGTTCTGGATGTCGAATCCGACAATTCCAAGCACGGCAAAATATACTCTCTGGCAGACCGATTCGTATGTCGGTCATATCGATGGTATTGATGGCGGTGTTGACATAAGCACTTTCAATGATAGTTGTGGAATTGAGAACCTGTTGTTAAAAAAATAGTAATGGATGTAAAAACTTTTTAATAGAAAAATAACATAAAATCTATGAACACAAAAAATATAGTATCGCTTTTTTCTGGTGCGGGTGGATTGGATTTAGGGTTTGAAAAGGCAGGATTTTCTACTATTTGGGCTAATGAATATGACAAAAAGATATGGGCTACTTTTGAAAAGAACTTCCCTAATACCATTTTAGATAGACGAAGCATAACTGATATTACTCCAGAAGAAATCCCTGATTGCGATGGAATTATAGGTGGACCTCCATGTCAAAGTTGGAGCGAAGCTGGTGCTGGAAGAGGAATCAACGATAGTAGAGGAAAACTATTTTTTGATTATATCAGAATCTTAAAAATAAAACAACCTAAATTTTTTGTTGTTGAAAATGTTTCAGGCATTTTGCACCCAAAACACGCAGAGGCATTTAATGGTTTTTTGGAGCAATTCGAAGAATGCGGATACAATATATCATGGAAACTCGTTGATGCTAATGATTACAATGTTCCAGAAACAAGATTGAGAGTAATAATTGTTGGCTATCGAAAAAATTTGAAAAAACAGTTCCATTTTCCTGAACCTCAAGAGTATAAACCGACATTGAAAGATGCTATTGGGGATTTACAACAGGCTCAACCAGCAAAAGAATACAATAAAACCAATGGTGATACGCTAAACATTCCTAATCATGAATATATGAATGGCGGATTTTCGACCATTTATATGTCAAGAAATCGTGTACGAGCATGGGACGAACCGTCATTTACAATTCAAGCTGGCGGACGACATGCACCTATTCATCCTCAAGCTCCAAAAATGAAATTTATATCACAAAACAAACGAATTTTTGAACCAGGACATGAAAAAGAATACCGCAGACTCTCTGTTCGAGAATGCGCAAGAATTCAAACATTTCCAGACGATTTTGTTTTCGTATATAATGATATTGCGGACGGCTACAAGATGATAGGTAATGCAGTTCCTGTAAATTTAGCTTATGCTATTGCCAATCAAATATTTAATGATTTATTTAAAAATGTAAAAAAATGAATACGATAAATTCTACCATTTATGGAAAAGCATACGAATATGCTTGCATTTTAGCAATAAAAGATATTGTTTCTAAATATAGAAGGATTGAAATTGAAAATAATGAAAGTTTAGCTATTGCTAAAGACCGTTATAAGAATGGGATTTCTACACAAGATAGACAGGAAATGCAATTGTCTGCAAAAAGTGGAATAATTGCAATTATAGAGATGGAGCCACGTATTATTGAAGATGGTAAAGATGTCTTATCCGTTTCGCTTCAGCCAGATAATGTAGCCACTAAAAATGGAGATATTCGCGATGTTTTGATTATTCGCCGTTCTATAAAATGGGAAATTGGAATATCTGTAAAACACAATCATTCTTCATTAAAACATTCCCGTCTTTCCCCTCATTTGGATTTCGGACAAGAATGGATGAATCATCCTTGTTCAAAACAATATTTTGCAGAAATCAAACCAACTTTTGACAAATTACAGAAACTCAAAGAACAAAATAAGAATTGGAGAGATTTGAGCAAAAAAGAAGACAATGTTTATGTCCCGATTTTAAAAGCATTTGCAAAAGAATTATTATCATTGAATAAATCAAAGTCTATTACAGGGAATTTGATAAAATATCTTATTGCTAGTAATGGGAAAGATTATTACAAACTGATACATAATAATAATCACACCACAACTATTATGCCTTTCAATATATCTGGAACATTGAACAAATCTGCTAATAAAATCTCTCCCCAAATTAAAATTCCTAAAATTAAATTACCTACACGCATTATTGAACTGGGATTCAAAGAAAAATCAAAAACGACACTTATTCTTACAATGGATAATGGTTGGTCCATTTCGTTTAGAATACACAATGCAAGCACAAAAGTTGAAACAAGTTTAAAATTTGACATTCAGCTTCAAAGCAAACCAGAAGATATTTTTTATTTAAATAGGAAATGGTAATTTGTTTTTTTTCTTGATTCATAAATCTAAAATCGTAAATGGCATTTCTTAATCCATCTTTCCTCTGGGCTTTGTTTGCGATGGCTATTCCGGTGATAATCCACCTGATAAACTTCCGCAAGCCTAAGGTTGTATATTTCAGCAATACTGCATTCATTGAGGATGTTAAAAAGGAAACGCGCACAAAGACCAAGTTGAAGCAAATCCTCATCCTTATTGCCCGAATGCTGACGATTGCAATGCTGGTGTTCGTGTTCGCAGGTCCATTCATTCCCAACAACGAAAAGGCAAACGACGAGCCATCTGATTTGTCAATAATATACATCGACAACTCGTTCAGTATGGATGCCGATGCAGCGAAGGGCAAGGTGTTCGACCATGCAAAGCAGATTGCTAAGGACTTGGTGTATGCAAGCGACCCGTCGATGAACTACATATTCATTTCCAACGACTTTTATTCCGATTTCCGTGCAACTCTCAACCGCGACCAAGTCATAACAAGCATCGACGACTGTAAGATAAGCGCCAATTCGATGAAGATTAACGACTTGATAGTAAAGACAAATGCTTTAGCTCGAAATGGCAAGAACGCTTTGCTCTACATAATTTCTGATATGCAGAAATATATGTTCGAGGATGTTGAAGCCGAGTTGGCAGAAAATATAAATGCCGTTCTGATGTCACTTAATCCTGTGAAAATAAATAACTTGTATGTTGATACTTGCTGGTTCGACAGCCCTGTGCATCGCGTGGGACAGAATGAACATCTCACGGTTCGCATTACAAACAAGTCGAGCGAAGGCTTCTACGACATTCCAATGCAGCTTTATCTGAACGATTCGCTCAAGGCAATGACAAATTTCAATGTCGAGGCAGGGGAATCTGTGGAAGTGAATGTTGATTATCAGAACACAAGCGCAGGAAATGTTGCTGCAAGGCTTGAAATTTCCGATTATCCTATTGTTTACGACAATGTTTTGTATTTCTGCTATGCCATATCCGACAAAACTAAGGTTTTGGCAATCAATGCGAAGGACGAAAGCCGTTATCTGACAGCATTGTTTGGCAACGATGAAGAAACTTTCAAGTTTGAGCAGGTGCGCCAAGGACACGAATCGGATATGAACATAAACGACTTCGACCTTGTTGTGCTAAATTCGGTGTCGGAAATATCGTCGGGATTGGCAGAAAGGCTCAAGACTTTCGTCAACAATGGCGGTTCTGTTTGCCTTATTCCGGCTTCGTCGGTGAATTACGCTTCGCTCAACAGTTTCCTTGAATTGTTCGCCATTGGAAAGTTTGAAGGTTTGACGCAGCACGATACAAAGCTTTATGGAATCGACTACAGGAACAATCTGTACAGAAATGTCTTCTCGAAAGAGGAAAAGCAGGGTAGCCTTCCGAATATGGAGCTTACGCATAAGTTGAACATGTTTTCGCGTGCATCGTTCTCATCGGTGCTGACGCTCGAAAATTCGGCTCCTGTGCTTGTCGCAGGCGACTATGGCAATGGAAAACTGTATGTCTTCGCTTCGCCGATTGACAATGTGAATGCCGATTTTGCAAAGAGCGTTGTCTTCTCGCCGGCAATGTACAATATGGCGATGAACAGTCAGCTGGCAAATTCGCTTTACGCGACAATCAACACAGAGACCATTGCTCAGGCTAGGGTAGATAGCTACGAAATTGGCAATACCTATAATATATATGTAGCGAAAGACGAGTCGTACCTCGTCGATGTGAGGTACAATTCTGGCTTGCTGAATGTCTTTATGCCGGCCAACCTAAAATCGGCAGGCGTGTATGGACTTTGCGAAAACAATGATACTATCGCGCTGCTTGCCCTCAACTACAACCGCAACGAGTCGATGCAGGACTACTTGTCGGAGGAGGAACTCGAGACTATGAATACGCAGAAATTTTCGGGACGTGCATCCATCTTCAGGTTCGACGATGTTGAGCAAACTTTTTCGGATTTCAAGGAAATTTCTGAAGGAAAACCACTGTGGAAATTCTTCGTATTGCTGGCATTGTTATTCATTTTGTGTGAAGTGCTGATAATAAAATTTATGAAATAGTCGGATTATATTATTGATAATTAATGATTTATGTTTGGTGTGATATTGTTAGTAACATTTTTCAAAAAAGCGGACAAAAAATTGCCGTATGTGAAAAAAATGTACTAATATTGCAGTCCAAAATATTTAAGGAATAATAAAAAGTTTTCGTGATGAATTTAATGAATATTGTTGAACAGAATTTGGAACAGGTAAGAGAGTTCCCAAAGTTCAAGGCAGGTGATACTATTACTGTAAGTTACAAGATTAAGGAAGGTAATAAGGAAAGAATTCAGCAGTTCAGAGGCGTAGTGATACAGCTTAATGGAACTGGACGTACAGCTACTTTCACAGTACGTAAGATGTCGGGTACTTTCGGCGTAGAAAGAGTTTTCCCGATCGCATCTCCATTTATCGATTCGATTGATGTTAATAAGTATGGTAGGGTTCGCAGAGCAAAGATTTACTATCTGCGTGAACTTACTGGTAAGAAGGCTAGAATCAAAGAAAAGAGATTCTAATTCTTATTGTGTGAAAAAGATATATAGCTCCGAGATGAATGTCTTTGGGGCTTTTTTCGTTGATTATAACATAGTTAAAATTTATAAAGATGAAAAAGTCGTTATTTGTTGCTAACTCGATGACAATCACTGGTATTGTCCTTGCTTTGATAGGTGTTGTTGCTATTGTTTGTGGCGAAAACTTTTTCGAACACCTTATCCAGATTGCTGGTGGTGCTATTGCTCTTATGAGCTTGTTCATGCTTGTAATGCGTATCGCAAAAAGTAAGGACGGTGATTCGAAACTTGAAAAGTCGTTGATGATAATAATGTTCGCTTTTGCACTTATCGGTGGCGTTCTGCTGTTCTGCTTTGCCGAACAGTTAACAAGGATTTTCGCCATAATACTTGGTGCAATAATTCTTCTCGGAGCAGTGATGATGATTATCCTGACTTTGGTATACCGCGAAAAGAAATCGAAACTTTCGTTGGTTTACTTGATTTCGTCGATTGTTGTGCTTTTGGCAGTTGGCATTCTCGGTTTTCTGTTCATTCGCGACCCCGAATTTGGCAACAAGGTGATGGCAATTTCGCTCGGCATACTGATGATTCTGCTCGGTTTGCTCTTGTTGTTCGAATCGTTTATGGTACGCAAGGTTATAAAGTTGTTCAATGAAAATCTGCTTACTGACGGTCAAAACTCAGAAGTTGAGACCGTGGAGGCTGAGGCGGAAGTCATTGACGATGATAAACCGACTGTAGAATAATGCCCTTTTCTGTCAGGATACTTGGTAGCAGCAGTGCTTTGCCGACAGTAAAGCGGCAGACATCGGCTCAAGCAGTCCTGTACAACGGAACCCCATACCTTGTCGATTGCGGCGAGGCTACACAAATTAGAATGCGCGAATATTCCTTGCCTTTCGGAAGGCTAAGGAATATTTTTATTTCGCACATACACGGTGACCATATTTTTGGACTTTTCGGTCTGCTTTCTACATTCTCGATGCTTGGGCGCAAGACCGAACTTATCATATATTGTCCCGAGAAACTTGAGCAAATCTGCACCACGCTTTTTGCTTCGCTCGACCACGACCTGGGTTTCAAGGTAAACTACAAGTATTTGCAACCAGATGGAATACAACTAATTCACAGCGACAAAAACCTTGAAGTATATAGTTTTCCACTTGTGCATACAAAGCCGACTTGGGGATTTCTTTTCCGAGAGGTGGAGAAGGAGAGGAACATCATCAGGGAATGCATAGAGGAATATGGTTTGTCGATAGCTCAGATTGTTAGCTTGAAACGTGGCGAAGATGTTATACTTGACAATGGCAAGCTGTTGAAAAGCGACGAGGTTACCAAATTGCCGCCCTCGCCCAAAACATACGTCTATTGCTCTGATACTTTGCCGTTGAAACGTCTGTCCGATTTTGCCCAGAACGTCGATTTGCTCTATCACGAGGCGACTTTTATGGCTAAGGATGCCGAACTTGCAAAACTCACTTGCCATACCACGGCAATTCAGGCGGCAGAACTTGCAAAGTCGTTGTCGGCAAAAAAACTAATCTTGGGGCATTTTTCAACGCGTTATCCTTCGTTAGATATAATGTCGGAAGCAAGAACAATTTTCTCCGATGCCATTGAGGCTCGCGATGGATTAGAAATTGAAATTTGATGCTATGATTGAGATTGATGACAAGGTAGTTCATTTTGATGTCTTTCGGAAATGTTTCGCGTGCGACATCGCCAAATGCAAGGGAATATGTTGTGTTGAAGGCGATTCGGGTGCTCCGCTCGAAAAGGATGAGGAGGAAAAACTGAAGGAAATTCTGCCGAAAATATATTCTCGACTGTCTGATGAGGCGAGGGCTGTCATCGATGAGAACGGCGTTTCTATGCTGGATATTGAGGGCGAACAGACAACCTCTATCATTGGCAAAGCTGGTGCTTGTGTGTTTGCCAATCAAAATTCAGATGGCATCATTTATTGCGAGATAGAAAAGGCGTGGGAGGAAGGCCTTGTCGATTTTCGCAAGCCGATTTCGTGCCACCTGTACCCGATAAGGGTTAAGAGATATGCATCGTTTGAGGCAGTAAATTATGATGTGTGGAATATATGCAAGGATGCGGTAAAGCTCGGCAACGAGCGCAATATAAAGATTTTCGAGTATTTGAAGGAACCGCTAATCCGCAAATATGGTGAAGAGTGGTACAAGGAAATGTGCGTTGCCGCCGACTATCTTAAGAATGTCGATTTTGGCGACAGATAAAGCGTTGTAATCTTTTCTAGGTATTTTTTGTCTGTATCATCGAATGTCGCGAGTTTTTCGCTGTCAATGTCAAGAACGGCAAAAACTTCACCGTTGCAAAAAATCGGCACAACAATCTCGCTTTTCGATGCGCTGCTGCATGCAATGTGTCCTTTGAATTGTTCTACATCATCGACAACTATAGTGCGTTTTTCTTTCCACGCAGTTCCACAAACTCCTCGACCGAACTTTATACGCGTGCAAGCCAGCGGTCCTTGAAATGGTCCAAGCACAAGTTCTTCACCTACAATACGATAAAAGCCAGTCCACCAGAAATGAAATGTCCCGTGAATAATCGCCGCTACATTTGCCATAAGAGCAATCTCGTCGTTTTCCGTGTCCGACAGTGCCTTTGCCTGCGCTACAAGCTCTTCATATTTCTGTTCCTTGTCAGTCATCGTGTCAAAGTTCAATTATGAATGGTGCAGGGAAATGCATTCCAGCCAATGGCTTGTGCGAAGTCCTTGCAATTTCGAGCATTGCCTTTCTTGTTTCCGATGCAAGCGCCTGGTCGAAATCGTATGCTGCCGAAAATTCGGGATGTTCAACCTGCAAGGCCACCGCGTGCATAAGGTCGCCCACGACAATGACATCACCAATGTCGTACATTGTATGTCCTGGAGTGTGTCCTGGTGCTGCGATTGTTACGATTCCGTCAACAATCGTATCACCAGCCTGAAAAGTTTCGCACCTTCCCTCGTACGCGAAAAGCATCTTTTCAACCATTTCGTTTTTATCCTTCAATGCGCCAATTGTCCAAGCTTCCAATTCCAAGTCGGAAAAGTGCAACTTTGCATTCTTGAAAACAGCCTCGCCTTCGGGAGAGAGAAGTCCACCGATATGGTCGCCGTGAAAATGGGTTATGCAGATGTCGGTTATCTCGTCTGGCAACACGCCTACAGAATCCAAGTTTGCGAGCAGACGACCATTGCGCGAAGCACCAAGTCCTGCATCAAAAAGCACAATCCTTTCACCACGCTCCTGCATGAAAACATTTATCGAAGCCTCAGCCTTTCCATCTGGCAAAATCTTCTTCAACAACTCATCGTCTTGACCAGCAAATAGTTCGGCAGACATCTGCTGCTGGCAGTCCTGCAATGCAATTAGCGGTGCGCTACAGATTGTATCGGTTTCGGTCTTTGGTTCTTCAACCTGATTGTCAGCATTTTCATTGTTGGCACACGAAAAAACTAATGCAACAACCATCAACGACATTGCTATGTTTACGAGAATTTTTTTCATACGCACATTTTTTATTATTGTCCACAAAACTCTCTAATCGTCATTCCGCAAAACAGAGAGAACCGACTAAGGAACGTGTCGTGTGAACTCGTTTGTGCGGAATCTCCTTTATTAGTACTACTATATGAGATTCCGCATAGTCGAACATTACAACGCTCTACATTCCGTATCGCGTGTATGTTCTGACTTGTGGAATGACGAACAAGGGAAATCATAACATTCTGAATTAATACAAATTGCTTAATATTGAACGATTTACAGAAGTATGTTATATCAGACAACATTAATTAATAAATTTTAGAAACAATTCTTGAGGACAACCAATATGTCATCGGCTTCCATCTTCTTGTATCCGCCACCCGGAATTGTCGATTTTGCAATCAAGGGCAACATTTCCTCCGTTGCACCGACCTCGCGGAGCGTAGATGGGATTCCAAGTTCGCGGAAGAACGATTCGAGACTGGCAATTCCTTCAAGAGCAACTTGTTCATCGGTCTTGCCACTTGCTTCAACTTTCCAGATGTTCTTAGCAAAGCGTACAAACTTCGGCAAGCCGAACTTATAAATGTAACGGTAATAAGCCGGCGAAATTATTGCAAGTCCTATTCCGTGCGGGCAGTCGGTGTATGCGCCAAGCTGATGCTCAATCATGTGAACTTCCCAGTCCTGCATCTTCGACAAGGCAAGAATCTTGTTCAAACCCATTGTTGCACACCACATTATGTTGCTTCGTGCTTCGTAATCCTTTGTATCGACAATTGCCTTTCGCGACGAATTTATCAGCGAAAGCATAACGCCTTCGAGCAGGTAGTCGCTTGTACAGTCATCATCGCCACCGAAATATTGTTCCATGAGGTGAGAGAAAATGTCGGCTATGCCACTGACCATCTGAATCTTAGGAACGGTATATGTGTATTCTGGGTTTAGGATCGAAAATTTTGGGCAAAGGTCGGGGAAGGGGAATACTCGTCCGAGTTTCAGCTTTTTGTCCTCGTTGGTGATTACCGAACCAGTATTCATTTCCGAAGCGGTTCCAGTCATCGTAAGCACCGAAGCCACTGCAACAACCTTGTTCTCAATAGGTCCCTGCTGTTCCCAGTAATGCTCCCAAGCATCACCATCGTAGTATGCCGATGCTGCAATACCCTTGGAGCAGTCAACCACGCTTCCACCACCAACGGCTAGAATGAGGTCAATGTTGTTGTTGCGAACGAGTTTTGCACCAGCCATTACCTGCGAGTAACGGGGATTGGAGTTTATTCCTGCAAGTTCGGTTACGTTTTTGCCACAGTCGCTTAATATCTTCATTATCTTGTCGTAAAGACCAGTTGCCTTTATTGAGTTTTTGCCATAAACGAGCAAAATGTTGCTTCCGAAATTATTCAATTCTTCAGGAAGATGTTCAATCGCATTTTTACCGAAATGTATTTTAGTCGGATTTTGATAAGTGAAATCGTAAATCATAATTTTAAATTTTTTGCGAATATAATGAATTGTTTTTGCTTTTTTGTTTTTTGATTTGAAAAAGATGTTTGCAAAGCGTTTTTTTTGAATCATCGAATCATCAAACCATCTCAAACAAAAAAGGCTAACAGGCTTGCAGGCTAACAGCCAACCTTTAGCTCGCGCAAGCAAATTCAAACAACCTCAAACAATTTCAAACCATCTCAAACAACTTTAAACTTTTGAACCTTAAACTTTGAACAACTTGAACGGCGTACTTCGGCTATGCTTACTTCGGCTATCGCTCAGTACATCGCAGCACAAGTAGCCCTCAACGAAGTTAACATATAAACGGCGTAGCCATTCAAACGACGAAGGCATAGAAACAAAAAAACGCGTAAACAGATGCTGAAACAAGTTCAGCATGACATTGCGCGTTTTTTTTGAAATTTTCTTTACCTTTGTACCCTATGAGGCCTGTACTCGTAATATCAATAGTGGCGGCACTTCTTGTCTCGTGTGCTACGGCAACCGACAATGGTGGCTTTTCGCTCGAAAAGGTCAACGATTCATTGTATAATGTTGTATTGGAGACAGATAGCAGTCGCGATGTGTGGGAGTTGCGCTTTCCTGTCTATCGTTTTTGCACTGGCGATATGGATGGCGATAGTATTGTCGATGCCATTGTCGGGGTGGAGAAGAAAACTCGTTTCGACCCGATTGTACGCAAGCGCGTTTTTATGTTTCGCAATCTTGGTGGCAAGGTGCGTCCGCTGTGGATGGGGTCGAGGTTGGGGCAACCTGTTGTTGATTTTAATGTGGTGGTAGTCGATGGTGAGACAAGGCTCAGAAGCATAGAGGAAGAAAAAAATGGGAAATTTTTGGTTGCAGAATACAAGTGGAGTTCTTTCGGTGTGAAATTTATTCGGTATATTTGCCGTGATTTTGAATTAGATGACTCAATTGAAATTTTAAACAATGAATAATATGAATAGATTTTGTATCAGCGCATTATGCATAGTGATGGCTACATCAATGTTGCTTTTCGGTTGCAAGTCGAATGGCAACAAGGAGGAAGAAAATGCACAAACAAATGAAACGGCGACTACGGATAATTCCAATGCTCCGAAAATGTCGTTCGACTGCGATTTGCCGACCTATATTTCTGGTTGCCATGTCGATATTGAAAATATGAAGGACAATGTGGACTTGAACATGGACATTTCGCAATTAAATCTTGCCGATTTGCGTATTTTGCGTAATATTTTTGCAGCTCAGCAGGGTTATTGTTTTAAGGATGCTTTCATGCAGCATATCTATTGTGCTACATCGTGGTATTGGGATATTGCTATTGAGAAGGCATGGGGCGATCCTGTTGTCGTGAAGTATACTCCAGAACAAGAAAAGTTTATCAATAAAATCAAGGCTCGCGAAGAGGAATTGCAAAAGTCTAACTTCAATCCTCTAGATGGTTATCTTGTTAATTACAATAATGTTACAAATATGTATCAGATGGAAGATGCCGAAAACGAGTTCAAGGATTTGATTTCGAAAAACGGTTTCGCAATTGTAGATGGACAGGATGATCAGTTGTTCCATATATACGAGAAGAACGACTATCATGATTTTCCGAGCTTTGTGACCACCGATATGTACTTGCAGTTGTATCACATGTACTTCGATTTCCTGCTTCGCGACCTGGAGCAAACAATGCTGATGGGCGAACTGAAAAGTTTTGCGACCTCTATGCATTCAGAAATGCTGAAGATTGCAAAAAGCACATCAGACCCTGTAATTAAGGATGCTGCCGAGTTTAATGCTACTTTCTATGCAATAGGTCTAAGCCTGTTGACCGACAACAAGAATTATGAAGTTCCTGCCAAGTACAAGGAGTATTTTGATGTTGAAATCGGCAATGTAAACAAGGCATCCGACAATTTTTCGGAATTTCTAGGCTATGAAGCAGTTATGTTCCCATATAGTTTGTTCCGTCCGCGCGGACATTATACCCGTGACGATTCGTTCAAGCGTTACTTCAAGTCTATGATGTGGTTCCAGTATGTTGCATTCTGTCTTGAAGATGATATTCAGTTCGGTAGGGCAGTTCTTAATGCCGATGTTATAAGGAAAAGTGACAACTTGCAGAAAGTTTATAAAGGTATAACCGAACCTATAACTTTCATTGTTGGCGAGCCTGACAATGTGTCGGTTATGCAGCTTTCGCAGGAAATGGCAAAGTCTAACCTGACAGCCGAAAAGATTTTGGGCAATAGTTCCGAAATGAAGAAGTTCCGCTCTACGATAAAGAAAATTGCAGACCAGCAGAATCGCATTTCGCCAAAGCAGGCAACTTCATGCGTTGACAAGATTAACCTTATGCCACAGAGATATTTGGCTGATAATGAGATTCTTCAGGAACTTGTTGATGTTATTAGTAAGCCTACTCAGCGCGCTGTGCCTAAAGGTTTGGATGTGCTTGCTGCTTTCGGTAGCGATGATGCATACAAGATTCTAATTGATGAATATCAGGAAGATAAAAAGTGGCCGGATTATGTTTCTGAATTTGAAAAAGTTAAGAAGGCTATGAAGAATGTCAACTGGGATGCTACTATGTACAACAAGTGGATGCAGTCGCTCAACACATTGCTTGAGAAGGATTCGCGTCATCCGTATTTCATGAAGACTTTCCAGTGGGCAAAGAAGAACCTAAATGCGGCTTTGGCATCGTGGAGCGAACTCAAGCACGACTGCATATTGTACGGAGAACAGCCGATGGGTGCCGAGTGCGGTGGTGGCGAAGAGTTGCCTGAACCTGTTGTTGTTGGATATGTTGAGCCGAATCTGGCATATTGGAACAAGGCTCTCGAGTTGCTTGATAAGACCGAGAATGTGCTGAAAGCCAATGGAATGCTTACAGCAAAGGCAAAGGATATAACTGATAATATGCGCGAAAAGGCACAGTTCCTCAAATCGGTGAGCGAGAAGGAACTTGCTGGCAAGAAGTTGACCGAAAACGAGTACAACCAGATAGAATACATTGGCAGTAGCTTCGAGTGGCTGACACTTGACATGCTAAATGCTGGTGCCGAAAACCCAATCTATGATTGGTATGAAATTCAAGGCGCTGACCGCAAGGTTGCAGTCGTAGCTGATATTTATACTGCAAATTCGGGAAACAATCCCGACAAGTCGATATTGTATGCTGCAACTGGAAATGTCAACACGATTTATGTCATCGTGGAGATTGATGGAAAACTTTGGTTGACACGCGGAGCTGTCCTGTCGTACAGGGAATTTGATATTCCGTTGGGTAATCCAAGACTTACCGATGAGGAATGGCAGGATATGCTGGAGAAAGCTCCTGGTTATGGCGTTCCGGAATGGATTAAGGAAATTATTGCTCCGGGTAAATTGCCGAAAGACAATGAGATAATATTCTATAGTTCAGGTTGCTAATGAATTTCGCCCGTGATGATAATAAAATTGAAGGCATGATAAATCGTGCCTTCTTTTCTATTTTATTGTTGCTCTGCTTGTTCTTTTGCTATTGTTGCAGTAATACGATAGGCGAAAAGCAAGCCGACAACAGTCCGCAATACGACACTTTGCGCATTGCTTTCACTGGAGACATTCTGCTTGATAGAGGTGTTCGTAAGTTCATTGAAAAACATGGCGTTTATTCGCTTTTCCGTCCCGAGATCGATTCGCTTTTTGATGCCAACGATTTTGTCATTGGCAATCTTGAATGTCCTGCTACGAGCATCATTGCTCCAATAAACAAACGATTTATATTCCGTGGCGAACCAGATTGGTTGCAAACCCTTTACGAGCATGGAATAACACATCTTAATTTAGCCAACAACCATTCTATGGATCAAGGTCGGAGCGGACTGTCCGACACTGAAAGCCAAATTCGCAAGCACGGAATGATTCCGCTTGGCTATGGAACAACCATTGCTGAATCCATTGAGCCGCGGTTGCTTGCCGAAACGCCACGAAAGGTTTATTTGATAACATCTTTGCGTGTGCCATCCGAAAATTGGACTTATCTGGATAGTGTTCCTTGTGTTTCTGAAAGCGATTTTTCTACCATTGAGGTGCAAATTGACAGCCTGAAACATCTTGATTCAAACTGCTTTGTGATTGTAATGCTACATTGGGGCGTGGAGCATGTTGAACAACCATCCTACTATCAGGTGCGCGATGCGCATAGGCTTGTGCAGGCAGGTGCCGACTGCATTGTCGGGCATCATCCGCATTGTTTGCAGACGGTGGAGACATACAACGGAGTGCCAATCTATTACAGCATAGGCAATTTCATTTTCGACCAGAAAAAGCCGTTAAACACTCGCACGGCAATTCTCACTGCCGAAATTACTGCCGATACCGCATATTTTGCCTTGTTGCCCGCCGAAATAGAGAATTGTGTGCCAAGGTTGGAGAGTCCTAACTTATAAACAACATCAAACTTATAAACCATTTCAAACCTTTTTGAACTTTTGAATTAAAAAACATTTATATTTGCATCATAAAATTTCGTTGCAATGAAGAAATTGTTTTTATTGGCGGTATTCCTGATTATAGGTATTGCGTTGTTCTCGCAAAATGCTGAGGATGACGGATATATAATTGGTTACGACAAGTCGGACAGCGTGTATATGGACTTCAAGGTCGAAAGGACTGAGTTCGGCGGATGGCACAAGATTGGAACCATTCTTAACGAATTGTATGGTTTGGAACCCAAGGAATTGAGCGAAGCAACAGTTATTTGTGACAAGAAATTCCGTGTTTACGAAGGTTGGAAGAATGTTTCGGAGATAGACCTTGCAAATCCGCAATCGACAATCGCAGGTGGCAAGGACAAGTACATCGTTCAGGTGAGATACCGCAAGGGCGGTAGCGAAGATTTTGCCGACCAGTCATCATCTACGACCTCTAATGTTGTAATGATCAATGTCGAAACGGTGAAGGACGGAGTAGGAGAGAAGATGGTTACGGTTTGCTATCCGTCGTCAAAATATGAGTACGAAGTCGCAGGTGACCTGTCTGCAGATCGTATTTTTGCGTTGCCAATCCATGAATATCCTATTTTTGTTAACATTTATGGCATTCCGCTAGGCTTCGATGCTGCAAAGAATTTGCACGACCTTGATGTTCACTGGGATGCATTGTACATGAACAAGGCAATATACGACTATTTCAACAAGAAGGGTGCATCCATTACGCTCCCGGAAAAGGTAATGCTTTTGAAAGCTGCTTATAATGTCGGTAGAAGTTATATGACTATGGGAATTTATCATAGGGCATTGCCTTACCTTGCTTTTGTTTCCCGTAATTCTACTGGCGAAAAATATCAAATTACATGTAAGGTGAAACTTGCCGAGTGCCTTGATAAACTTAACATGGATAATTCCGATGTTTACGATGAGATGATCCTTGCACAAAAGAACAACCCGAAAATGGATGCAAGGGATTTGGACTGTGTGATAAAGGCTTGTATTGCACGAGGCGAAATTTATGCAGCCCAGAAAAAGGTTGACAAGGCAAAGGAATGCTATCAGAATGCAACATCACTTGATACGGCAAAGCGATATGCTTCAAAGATTTCGGAGTGCATGGAAAAGCTGAACAAAATGTCGAACTAAAAAATGCCAGCAATGAAAAGATTGATTATAGTTTTTGTTTTTTCAGCAGTTTGCTTTTTCGCAAACGCACAGCAATACGATGCAGTTGACAAGTATTGGTTGCCACAGGAATGTTCTTTCAATTTGCAGGATGCATCGTTGAGGTTTGCTGCTAATGGATCTAAGAATGTTACCTTGGGTGATATTTTCGCTGTTTTGTTCAAGGGAAAGAACTTGGAACTCACAAAGATGTCGTTGCTAAGCAAATCAAAGGTAATTACAGTGGAAGTCGCTGAAGAGATACGCGGATTTGACATTTTGTCACCAGTTAAGATTGTTTCTGGCGGTGATATCCGTTTCGATATGGCTGATTATATGCTTGCAGTAGAAGGTACAGATGCAGGCAAGCCTTTCGGTGACATTCTGATTTATGTTTGCAATGCATCAGGAGCTGCAGGAAAGTCAATGTACAGGAATATTACGGTAATGTCTGATTTGTGGGGCAAGGCGTATTCCACCAAGAATTTCCTTGTCGCCTACGACTACCAGAATAGGGCAGATGCTGAGAAGAAGTTCAGGGAGGTGTGTGCGCCGATGTTGGCAAAGCAGAACGAGACAACCGAAGGTTTCACCGAATCTGAATTTGCAATTCTCGACAATCGTAATGCTAACCTTCTTTACAATCACGGACAAAATTTTACTGAATTCGACCAGAACCGCGATGCTATTGCTGCATTTGGCGGAGCATATAGGCGTTTGGTTGCCGAACTTAAGTCGAAAGGCTACAACGATGCAGAAAAGAAGCGTTTCTCTATGCAGCTTGCATCAGAAATAGCAAAGAACTATATTAAAATAGGTAAGCCCGAACAGGCTGCTCAGTATTTGTACTATGCACAAAGCATGGCTCGCGAACTTAATGAGTATAAGTATGCCATTGAGTATGTAAAGTCGCTGAACAATTATGAAAGAGGTGTTTTTGCATCGAAGCTTGCCGCCGAAATGAAATCGAAAGGCTTGGATGTGAGCGATGCCAATACCTATAAGACAATTAATGGAATAAAGTAAGTAGAAATCAGTTTTGTTGATGTTAAGGATAACATTGGTGTAACCAACAAAAAAAGGATGCATTTCGCATCCTTTTTTATTTCCGTTAGCCAATATGCTAAATGTGAATCACTTCGTTGTGTGCTGCTGCGGCGGCTTCCATGATTGCTTCCGATAGGCTCGGGTGCGGGTGAATGGTCTTTATGAGCTGTTTTGCCTTGCCGTTCAGTTTCTTGAATGCTGCCATTTCGGCAATCATTTCGGCAATGTTGTCGCCAATGAAGTGTGCGCCAAGCAGTTCATCGCTGTTAGCATCGAAGAGAAGCTTTACAAAACCATCCCTGTTGCCTGCTGCCATTGCCTTGCCCGATGCGGTGAACGGGAACTTGCCGACCTTGTATTCAATGCCCTTGTCCTGCAACTGCTTCTCGGTGAATCCAACCGAAGCAACCTCCGGAGTAGTGTAAACGCATGATGGAATATAGTCGTAGTCAATTTTTTCAACATCAAGGCCTGCAATCTTTTCAACACAGCAGATACCTTCTGCCGATGCAACATGTGCAAGTGCCGGACCATGAACAATGTCGCCGATTGCGTAAACGCCTTCGCAGGATGTGCGGTAGTAGTCGTCAACTACAACCTTGCCACGCTCGTTTGCTATGCCAAGTTCTTCGAGGCCAAGGTTTTCGATGTTTGTTACAACGCCGACAGCCGAAAGAACCTTTTCGCATTCGATTGAATTTTCGCCCTTCTTGTCGGTATATTTTACCAAGCACTTACCATCCTTAATCTCAACACTTTGTACGGCTGTTCCTGTCATAACCTTTATGCCCATCTTCTTGAACGAGCGTGCCAGTTGCTTCGACACTTCTTCGTCCTCGAGCGGAACTATTTCTGGAAGGAATTCAATCAATGTAACCTGGCAACCCATTGAGTGATAGAAGAATGCAAGTTCTGAGCCTATTGCGCCAGAACCTACAACAACCATCGATTCGGGAAGTGCCGGCAGGGTGAGAGCCTCGCGGTATCCGATGATGTTTACGCCGTCCTGCGGAATGTTAGGCATTACCTTCGAACGTGCGCCTGTTGCAAGTATTATGTGGTTGGCGGTGAGGTTTTCAACGCTTCCGTCTTCCTTTGTAACTGCAAGCTTGTGTGCTTCAACGAGTTTTCCTGTTCCGTTGATAACGGTGATGTTGTTTTTCTTGAAAAGGAACTCGATGCCCTTGCTCATTCCAGCAGCCACTTCGCGGCTACGAGCAATGACTTTTTCGAAGTTCGGTTTTGCTGTACCTTCGAGTTCGATGCCGTAGTTTTCGGAATGCTTCATATAGTTGTAAACCTGTGCCGACTTCAGCAATGCCTTTGTAGGAATGCAACCCCAGTTGAGGCAGATGCCACCGAGTTGTGCGCGTTCAACAACAGCAACTTTCATTCCGAGCTGCGAAGCCCTTATTGCCGCGACATATCCGCCGGGACCGCTACCCAATACTATTAAATCAAAATCCATAATTCGTACTTATTAAAAAATTGTAGCGCAAAGATAAGGAAAAATTCAAAGATTCAAGGATTCAAAAATTCAAGGATTCAAAAAAACGGAATCAGATCCTGAAACAAGTTCAGGATGACATTCCGTTTTTTTTTGGGGGTTCTGTGTTTCTATGGGCTTGCGCCCGTTTCTGGGTTTCTGAGTTTCTTGCTTCGCTGTTTCTTGGTCTCTGTGGCTGACGCCGTTTCTGGGTTTCTATGTCGAGACGCGCATGGTATGTATTTGCTATTGAGACGCAAAGAAATGCGGATATACGAATGTTGGATAATGTAATTCGTGGCGTCGCAATGCTTTGCGATGGTAGATTGTTTATTTCCGTTTCTTCGCCTGCGCTACAAAAACGCCAGTTAGGACGACTGTTATTCCAATGATTTTCTGAATGTTAATTTCTTCGCCAAGCAGGAATGCCGATAGGAAAAGTGTGAACACAGGAATAAGGTTAGTGAATATGTTTGCACGGGCAATTGGGATGTATCTTAGTGTGTATGTGTAGCATACGAATGCGGCCGCAGATGCGAATATTCCGAGTTCTATTATCGGCAGGATAGAGTCCCATACAAAGCCAGTTTGCATTATGTTGTCCTTTTCGAAAATAATGACTAGCGGCAAAAACAAAAGCGAACCGATAATGTTCTGGTATAAAGTGATGGTGAACACTGAATATTCTTCGGGAATCTTCTTTACGGCAACTGTATAACCTAATGTCGCAAGTATTGCAACGCCAAGAAGCATTAGTCCTTCGGGCGACACCTGCATATTGAGGTTGGCATCGAATGTCATTATTGCTACTCCTACAACCGAGAGCACTATGCCGACTATGTTGAGCTTTGTGATTTTTTCTTTCAGGAAAATATATGCAACTATCGGTGTGAAAAGCGGAATTGTTCCAATGATTATTCCCGCTGTCGATGCATCGACGCGTGTAAGTCCGTTGGTTTCGCCAAGGAAGTAGAGGAAAGGTTCGAAAAAGGCAAGAATTATGAAGATTGGCAGGTCTTTCAGTCTAATCTTTATCCTTTTCCTTGTGACTAGCAGTATGAGAAATAGTATTACAGAGGCGACAATTGTCCGCAGATAGATGATTGTTATCGGATTGTAACTGACAAGTGCCTGTTTCGCCCAGATGAACGAAAACGACCAGAATATCATTGCTATTACCAGCAACGGATATATTATCAGTGGAGAATCTTTTTTCATGGGCGCAAAAATATATTTTTTAGCGTTCCGTTTTCGTTTTTTGTGTAATATTGTGCATCATTTCATTGTAATGAGTGTTGTAAAGAGAATATTGTATATTGTTTGCCAGTGGACTTGGGGTATAGTGCAGAATGTTGCTGGACATTTGGTTTTCATTGTCTTGGTATGGAATAGGCATTCAATATTTAGGGGCGCAATAGTTACACATTGGAAGCATCCGTACAGCATGGGATGTGGTATGTTCGTATTTCTGGGCGATCATGGATTTTCGTATTATCCAAGCGATAAAAACGAGAAAATCAATCATGATGTTTTGGTTCACGAGTATGGGCATACTGTGCAGTCGATTATATTGGGACCGCTATTTGTGCCTGTGATTGCAATTCCATCGCTGTTGTGGGCATCGTTGCCGTATTTCGAAAGATTGCGCAGAAGAAAAGGATTGTCGTATTATTGGCTTTATTGTGAGAAATGGGCTAATGTGCTGGGCGACAAGGTTTGTGGAAATGTAAGAAAAGATGTTTGAGAAGTTTCAAAAACGAGGAATGTCATGCTGAACTTGTTTCAGCATCTGATTCCGCGTTTTATTGTTATCTTTGCAAAAAATAAAGATATGAAAAGATTTCTTGTGTCGCTGTTGGTAATGTTTGTTTGCGGACTTGCTTTCGCTGGTCATAACTATCTGTTTTTCGATACCGAAACAACAGGTTTGCCCAAAGATTACGAAGCACCGGCGAGCGATACGCTGAACTGGCCGCGATTGGTTCAGTTGAGCTGGATATTAACCGACAATCAGGGTAATGTGCTTTCAGTCCACGATTGCATTATTCGTCCCGATGGCTTTGAGATTCCTGAAAAGGCGGCTTCCATTCATGGCATATCCACCGAAAGGGCGATGAGGGAAGGCATGCCTTTGGATTCGGCATTGGCGATTTTTGTGCAGACGCTCGATTCTGCCGAGTACATTGTCGGACATAACATTTCATTTGATATTCATGTTGTTGATGCAGAGTTTATTAGGCGAGGTGTTGATGTTCAGCTTTCGCGTAAGAAGTCATACTGCACAATGCTTGCTGGGACGGAATATTGCAAATTGCCTGGCTATCGCGGTGGTTACAAGTGGCCTAAGCTTCAGGAACTTCACAAGAAATTATTCGGAGTTGAGTTCGATGATGCTCACAATTCCGCTGCTGATGTTGATGCAACCTGCAAGTGCTTCTGGGAGATGAGAAGAAGGAAGCTTATATAGTTTCTGGTTTCTATGCCTGCGGCGTTTCAAAGTTTCTAGGTTTAACTTCGTTGAGGGCTTTGCCGTCCTATGGGCTGACGCCTGTTTCTACGCTTTGCTGTTTCTAAAAAGCGGAATGTCATACTGAACTTGTTTCAGCATCTGATTCCGCTTTTTTGTTTCTATGTTTCAATTGGCTTCGCCCGTTTCAAGTTTCTTGGTTTCTGTGCCTACGGCGTTTTTGGGGTTAACTTCGTTGAGGGCTCCGCCGTTCAAGTTTCTATGTTTATGGTTGTTTGATGTAGAGAGTCGTTGCGCGCAACGACTTCCACAGTGGATTGTTTGAAATGTCCTGTTGAGACGAGACTACAGATTATCCATTCAAAATTGAAAATCATTTGTCTGCATTCACATTTTTTTGTTAATTTTGCGAGATAATTTTAATTGAGTTTGAAAATGAAAAGAGTATTGGTAATCATACCTTTGCTGCTATTGTTGGTGCAGTGCGCTTTTGCCCAGATAAGTACTTATCCGTGGACAGAGGATTTCGAGAGCAATAGTTTAGAAACAAATGGTTGGACAGCCAGCATTATGTCGGGAGATGTAGATTGGACAATTGGCACAGGCGATGCACAGGGGGCTACATTGACTTCGGCGCATGGTGGAAATTATAATGCATTAATTAACAATGGTCGGACTAGTGGAGATACAACTATGTTGCTTTCTCCTGTCTTTGCGCGTCCAAATGCTGATGGTCCGATAGTAATATCTTTCTATTATGCAAATCCTAAGTGGAGTAATGATTTCGATGCATTGATTGTTAAATATATTGATGCTGAGAACAGTTCCACTCTTTTGACGATTGATGAGTATCACGATGAGTGGACATTGGCAACTGTAGAGTTGCCGATATCAAGTGTTGCCGCAACTTTCCAAATCGGATTTGTTGGTGTGCCAAGATGGGGGTACGGTTTTCTGCTCGATGATATTGATGTTAATGTAGAAGGAAATATTATTGGAGGAACTCCAATCAATACTTATCCGTGGACAGAAGATTTTGAGAGTTTTAGTCTCGAAACGAATGGATGGACAACCAGCATTTTGGCAGGAAGTGCATTTTGGGCTGTTGGCGCAGGTGATGCTCAGGGGAGTACATTACCTTCGGCACATGGTGGAGAATATAATGCAATAATTAGCAATAGCCGGACTAGTGGTGATACTGCAATGTTGCTTTCTCCTGTATTTGCGCGTCCAGATGCTGATGGTACGATAAAAATATCGTTCTACTATGCTAATCCTAAATGGGACAATGATTATGATGTTTTAATTGTAAAATATATTGATGCAGGGAATAGTTCTACGCTTTTGACAATTGATAATTATAACGACCAGTGGACATTGGCAACTATAGAATTGCCAGTGTCAAGTCTCGCAACAACTTTCCAAATCGGTTTTGTTGGCGTACCAAGATATGGCCATGGTTTTATGCTCGATGATGTTGAGGTTGATTTCGAAGAGACTATTGTTGAGGTTACTCCAATTGATACTTATCCATGGTGCGAAGATTTTGATAGCGGAGTATTGGGCGCAAATGGTTTTACTGCAAGTATTGTGTCGGGAAGTGTAAATTGGCATATAGGAACAGGTGCCGTTAGTGACAGTTACTTTACAGAAGCTCATAGTGGTTCATACAATGTAATTGTCAATAATTCATCGCATGCTAGCGACACTGCATGCCTGCTTTCTCCAGTTTTTGTACGACCAAACAATATTGATACTCTCGAATTGTCGTTCTTTTTTGCCAATCTTAGTTGGGGCAATGATTTTGACCGCTTGATTGTAAAGTATAGGGACGAGACTGGAGATTCTTTGTTGTTGTCAATAATGGAAAGCAATCCGCAATGGACTCGTAAGAAAATTCAGCTTCCTGTCGCGGATTTGGCAGAAACATTTCAGATTGCCTTTTACGGAATGCCAAGTTATGGATATGGCTTTTTGCTGGATGATATATGCATGAAGGAGTTCGAAGCTGGTCATCTTGATGTAGTTGATGCCGATACATATAGGCAGATAGGTACTGGGGATGAAACGGCAACTCTCCCTGTGGAAACATCTTCTGGATACGGATACACTCAGCAAATTTTCTTGTCAGATGAAATGGGCGAAGCAAAGACCATTTATTCGTTGTCGTTTGAATATTCTGGTAACATGACCGAGGAGGTTCAAAGGAATGTGAAGATATATATGGCAAATACGGAAAAGTCTTCGTTTATAAATTATTACGATTATGTGCCCTATTCAAATCTGACAAAGGTGTTTTCTGGGGTTATGACAATTCCAGACGAAGCATCATGGACAACCATCGTGTTAGAAACGCCTTTCGAATACGATGGAACAAGCAATCTAGTACTTGCTGTTTCTGACAATACAGGTACAAATACTGATGATAGGCTTTTTGTTTGCTCTGAATTGGAAGATTTTCTGTCAATTGCCTCATATAGTAGCTATAATATTGAGATTAATAATACCGTTTATGGAGAGTTAAAGGATATACGCAACAATGTAAGGATTGGCATAGTAGAGCAAACTCCAGTTTTGCCAGCCGTTGATGTTGAAGAAACTGCTGCATATCTGCAGGTGGGAACCAATACCACAGATGGCTGGGAAATGCTTCCTTCGTATGTTTTATCAGAATGGTATTTTTCGCAGCAGATTTTCGATTCGCGCGAGATGGGAGGTGAAAGGACTATTTATAGCTTGTCGTTCAACTATTTGGACAATCCAAACGGAAATATTACCAGAAACCTGAAAGTTTATCTTGCCCATATCGATATGGATGAATATGATTTAGAGACCGATGTTATTGATTGGACTGACATGACAAAGGTATATTCTGGTCAGTTGAGTATGGAGGGCGAAAGCGGTTGGGCAACATTAGTACTAAATGCTCCATTCCATTATAATGGCACCGATAATCTGCTTGTTTCTGTTCTGGATGTTACAGGAAGCATAGAAGAAAATCCGGTATTGTTTGCTTGTTCTAATGTAGAAAAGAGCCGTGCATATTCATATTCCAATTACTATCCGATTATTTACGATGAATTTGACCATAATTATGGAAACTTGTATCATTGCCGTAGCAATATAAGGTTCGGATTGGAATATGCAGAGCCGTCACAATATGTTGTGGATGTTGAGGAAACCGATGCATATCTGCAAGTTGGAACTGGCGATGTTGCAGGTGGACTGCCTATTAAAACGAACCAAAAATGGTCGTATTCGCAGCAGATATTTACGGCTGAAGATTTTGGTGGAAGCCGTACTATTTATTCGTTGTCGTTCAATTATACTGGCAATACAAATGGAGAGTTTACTCGTAGTGTAAAGGCTTATCTGGGTCATACACAAAAAGATGAATTCGATTTGGCAGGCAAAGATATGCTTAGTATTCCGGAAATGACAAAGGTATATTCAGGTACGATGCGTTTCGATGCAGAAAGCGGTTGGTCAATGCTAGTCTTCGACAATCCTTTTGTGTACAATGGTACCGATAATCTGGTTGTTGCTGTCGTGGATGTTTCTAATACAGAGAATTCGCAGGTGTCGTTTGTATGCAGCGATGTTATAGGGAGTCGGTCTTTCGATGCTTATGCTTCTTATTCTGTTTCGTTGAATTCAACATCGTTTGCATATAATAATAGCAGTTTGCACTATTATCGCAACAATGTCCGTTTCGGACTCGAATATGTAGAACCGCCTGCACATGTTGTTGATACGATTGAAACTGCCGAATACCTGCAGGTTGGTACAGCAGAAGTGGGAACGACAGCTTATTTGCCTACAAATACATATTATAGTTATGGGTACTCCCAGCAGTTGTTTGCTTCATACGAAATGGGCGGACCGCGTACAATATATACAGTTTCGTTCAACTATTCTAACAATAGCTACGGTGAACCAATTAATAGAAATTTGAAACTGTATATGGGACACACATCCAAGTATGAGTTTGATTTTGGTACCGATTGGGTATTGTCTAATCTGGTTAATGTCAGTTCGCAAAATGTACTTATAGAGGGAGAAAGTGGCTGGATAACTTTTGTGCTTCGTACACCTTTCGAATATAATGGAACCGACAATCTTGTTGTGGCTGTAAGGGATAACACTGGAGACTATCTTTATGGAATCCAATTCAATTGCTCTGCATCGGAATATCAGTCGGCAATATATAGCTATAATGATGGCGGTGCTGTATATAACTTAAGTGCAGAGCAGGGTACCCTAATCAATTGCCGCAACAATATTCGTTTCGGCCTAGAATATGTAGAACCACCTATCTATAATGTGGATACGCTTGAAACAGAAACATATTTGCAGGTAGGTACGCAGACACATATTCGAGAGGCTTTGCCAGTAAATACGGCAGGAAGATTCGGATATTCGCAGCAAATATTCAACGCGATGGAAATGGGTGGTGCGAGAACTATTTATTCTCTATCGTTCAATAGCGTTACAAACGACAATGCTGATGCTGTAAGGAATGTTAAAATATACATGGGTAATGTTAATAATTTCGAGTTCGAATACAACGACTGGGTTGATGTTCTTGGGCTTGAAGTTGATAATTCTGAGTATGGAACTGTTTCTCAAGTTTATAACGGGGAGGTTGCTATTCCTGCTAGTTCAGGTTGGGTGACAATAATTCTAGACCAGCCATTCGAGTACAATGGTACCGACAATCTTATGGTTGCATGGCTTGACAATACAGGTGCGTCGCATGCAGAAAGACATTTTGTTTGCTCAAATAGTGATCTCGGCAATTCGATTATTGCAACAAGCAATATGGGAGCTTACGATTTGGCACATGTAGAAAATATCTTTGGAAACATTTTGCAGTATCGTAGCAATATTCGTTTCGGCCTTGAAAATAGTGTAGTATATACTCTTGATGCTACTAGTAACGATAATGTTATGGGTAAGGTTTCTGGTTCTGGAAGGTACGAGGAAGGACGCATAGTGTCTGTCTCCGCTACTGCATACCCTTGCTTCAGGTTCAGTAAGTGGAGTGATGGCGTTACCGAGAATCCCCGTCAGGTTGAAATGACATCGGATATTTCGCTTGTGGCTATGTTCGAGAACATCGGCAACGATACGCTTAACTACGACAACGATATTTACAATATCTCGCTCGGCTATCATCAGCAGAATGTAGAGTGGGGAATATTGCTTATGCCACAGCATATAGCATCGCGTACGCATCTTACAGATGTGCTCTTCTATGTGGATGGTCAGTATTCATACGGAGAATATAGATTGGCAGTATATCAAGGCTTTGACACTTTGCCATCGGAATGTATTCTCAGGGATACAATAGATGTTGAAATAAATACCGAAGGCTGGATTAATTTTGGTTTCGATACGCTTGACATCGACACAACAAAGGCATTGTGGGTAATTCTGAGCAGTGAGAGTGATTATCCTGCTGCTGCATCTTCATTCGTGGGCGCTGGCTACGAAAATGGTACATGGTGGAATCCAAACGGAACATGGACTCAGCAGACTTACGGTGCATGGATGATAAAGGCAGTCTTGTCAGGAGAAGAAAATGGTGGCAGTGGAGAAGAAGAGTCTGTTGACATTGTTTCTGAAGCAAACATTAACATCTATCCGAATCCGGTCAATTCTTATTTCTACATTGAAGGGGTTGCCGAAGGTGAATTGATTGAAATCTATGGCATAGATGGCAGGAAGGTTGCCAATTTCAAGTATAGCGGAGATGTCATCGATGTGGCAGATTTCCCCGCTGGAATGTATGTGCTACGCTGTGGCGGATATATTGCAAAGTTCGTTAAGAATTAAGTTTTTCATTTTGATAATTAGGGAAGCAAAGGGTTATAATGACCCTTTGCTTTTTTGTGTCGGTGGTGTAATTGATACAAAAAAATGGCGGGGAAAATTCTCCGCCATTTTTTGTGTGGGTAATAAATTTAATTCTTCTTTATCGCTCTAGCTAGTTCACCAATAAGTAGCACAACGAATGAACCGCCAATGATTATAAGCCAGTCGGTAATTGCAAGGTGACAAACATAGAACATTTGTCCGCCAACTTCTACAATCAGAATCTGACCAAAGAATATTACAATTGCGATTATTAGGAACCATTTGCATGACAATAGTCCCGAAAATGCCGATTTGCCAGTCATAAACGCTTTGGCGTTGAACATGTTCCAGAACTGTAGCATTACAAAAATGGTAAAGAACAAGCTAAGTTCGTATGGGCTAAGTCCGTTGTTTTCGCCCCAAGAGAAATTTATTAAATCTGTCAGTGATGTTATGTCGGTATGCTGGAATAGTAGCAAAATGCCAAGCAATATTGCAAAGAATAGTCCGCCGATACCGAAAATGCGTTTTGCCATCTGCTTGCTGATTATGGCGTCGGTTGTATGGCGTGGTTTTTCCTTCATTACCGACTTTGATGGTGGGAGAGATGCGAGTGCCAATGCCGCAAAGGTATCCATAATTAGGTTCACCCAGAGCATCTGTGTTACGGTTAGCGGAGATTCTGTTCCGAGGAAAGCACCGAACAATACGATGAGGCAGGCAGCGACATTAATTGTCATCTGGAACATAATGAATCTCTGAATGTTCTTGTACAGCGAACGACCCCACATTACGGCGTTTGCTATTGTGCTGAATGAGTTGTCGAGGATAGTCATGTCACTGGCTTCCTTTGCCACGGCTGTTCCATCACCCATCGACAGACCTACATCGGCGGCGTTGAGGGCTGGTGCATCGTTGGTTCCGTCGCCGGTAACTGCAGCGACTTTTCCTAAATTTTTCAGCATTTTTACTACTCTTTCCTTGTCGTTTGGTCGTGCACGGGAAATTATCTTCACATCAGCAATTACAGCCTTTAGTTGTTCATCGGTCATTTCGGCAATGTCCTGACCAAGAAGTATGTTTGCATCGGTGTCGTTTTCTGTCCAAAGTCCAAGCTGACGACCAATTTCCTTTGCTGTGCCAGGAGCGTCACCTGTTACAATCTTCACGGCTATTCCAGCGTTGAGGCATTCGCGTATTGCATCGGGAACATCGGGACGAATCGGGTCGGAAATTGCAACTACGCCAAGCATTTGCAGTCCGTTTATACCCAACTTGCCATCTTCAAATACATTCTGACCATCCGTTACTTGCAGACTTGCAAATCCCAATGTGCGCATTGCCTTGCTCTGGTATTCGGCAAGTTTGGCTTCATATTTTGACTTTTCACTTTCTGTTAGGTTGCAGTACGACATAATTATGTCTGGTGCACCTATTACATATAGTATGTTGCCATCGACGACCTTCGACTTCACAACGGTAGCCATGTATTTGTTCTTGGTCGTAAATGGTATTCTGTCAACAATTTCAGTGTTTTCGCGGATAGTGCGGTAGTCGATTCCAAAATCGTTGAGCCAAAGCAATACGGCGCCTTCTGTCGGACTGCCCACTGTCTTGGCTTTCTGCGGATTGGTCATGTCGAGGTTTGCACTGGTGTCCATTGCAATGCACTCGGCAAGTAGTTTTGAAGTCTTGTCGTCTGTAAGTTTTTGTCCGTCAAGCGACTCGAAGAAGGTGTCGTAAATCTTCATCAGGTTCTGCGTGAGGGTGCCAGTCTTGTCGGTGCAAATTACCGAAGTAGCGCCCATTGTTTCGCATGAGTGCATTGTGCGTGGAAGCGTGTTCTGTTTCATCAGTCGCTTCATGCTGAAAGCTAGGCTTAATGTTACACTCATTGGTAGACCTTCGGGAACGGCAACGACAATCAATGTAACAGCAATCATTATCGTGTCGAGCACATATTTTACAAAGTCTATTATGCCGTCTGTTTCTGCAAAGTTGGCATCGCCTTGTGCAAAATATACGACAATCCTGCCGACAATAATCAGTCCGGCAATTATATAGCTTGCCTTTGTGATAATTCCGCTTAGCCATTCCAGCTTTTTGCTTAGCGGTGTTGGTTCGCCTTCTTCAACCTGTGCAGCCTTGAACACCTTTCCGCATTCGGTATTGTCGCCAACGCGCAAAACTTTGGCGGTGCAGTAGCCTTCGATTATTGTCGTTCCCTTGAAAATCTGGTTTGAAGGGTAGGTGGCATCCTTGTCGAAATGCGCGGGGTCGGTAGTCTTGGTGCACTGCGGTTCGCCAGTGAGCGACGATTCGTTCATTATGAGGTTGAAGCATTCAAGGATTTCGCAGTCGGCAGGGACTTCTTCTCCAATTTCAAGCAGAACAATGTCGTCCATAACGATTTCCTTGCGCTGTACTTGGCAGACATTTCCGTTGCGGATTACCTTTACAAGGGTTTCGTCGTTTACTTCGTTAAGGCTCTGGAATGTCTTTTCGTTGCTAAGTTCGAGGAAAAATCCCACCATTGTTGCCAAAAGTACAGCGATGAGGATTCCGGCAGGCTCGAAAAATACAGATGCACCTTCGCCACCCCATCCAAACTGGTAGATTGAAATGCCAATCGAAAGCAATAGTGCTACTAGAAGTATTCGTATCAGTGGGTCTGAAAAGCAGTCGAGGAATTTTTTCCAGAGCGATTCGCGTTTAGGCGGTGTGAGAACATTGATGCCGTGTTTTTCTCTACTCTCAATGACTTGTGTATCAGTAAGTCCCGTATAATGATGTGTTTGATTCATTCCCTAATATATAGTTTGACAAATGTTTGCAAATGTAGTGAAAAAAGCGCTTGATTATTTAAATTTTTGAAGTATTTTTTTTGAAAGTTAAGGGCTTGGCAATTAGCTAAAAACGGCATCCGGATTCTGAAACAAGTTCAGAATGACAGATGCCGTTTTTGTGAGGTTATGAGATTATTTATCTCGCTATTGTAAGTTTTTGAGCGTGACCATCAACAACAACGAAATACATTCCGTTTGGAAGGTCGGAAATGTCGACTGCCGTGTTGTTTTGAGTTGTGCTGACGCGTTTGATTTCCTTGCCCGTAGCATTGTAGATGGCAAGTTCGGAATCGTTTTGGCTAACTATGTTCACAATGTCGGTTGCGGGATTAGGGTAAATTGCAATAGCATCAGAAATGTTTTCTTCTACTTTGGTCGGTTCGTTTTCTTCGCCAATGAAGAACTTGTAAATCTCGGTAGTATAGTCAATGTCGTTGTGTGCTGCATCGTACCATGTGTGTACACCATTGTTTACTTTGATGAAAACAGTCTTGTTTCCAGTCTCATTGTTCTTGTATGTGTATTGCTCGAATGTAAGTCCATCGTTTTTGGTGTTCTCGAAATTATACACGGTAGGTTCTGTCCCACATTCGTTGTAGTTGCGCCATGTTTCAACAAGAGCTTCAGCACCAAGTCCGACTTGAATTGAAAATCCAGAGTATGAGAAACTTGCATCAGCGTATGATATTGTTTCATCTGATGTGCCGTGAATGTGCATGGTGTTGATTTTACCTGTAGGTTCAAATGCTTGGAAATGACCGAGGGTTCCGCTTACCGATGCAATTGCAGTTATTCTATCGGCATGTTTTACCGCCATCTTGTTGCTCATAAATCCGCCCATCGAGAAGCCTGTAATGAAAATGCTGTCGGTATCAATGTCAAAATTGTTCTCGAGTGAATCAAGGATTGCCAATATGAATCCTTCATCGTTTACACCAGCGTTAAGTTCGATGGAGTTTATATACGGAATATTTTCTCCGCCAACACCTGCAGCCCAAGCTGTTCCTGCGGGTTGTCCCATAATGCTTGCTTCGGTTGCTTCTGGTGTGATAATAATCCAGTTAGGAGCAAGACTTTCGAAGCCAAGTTGCGAGAAGTTGTTGCAGTTGTCTCCAAGTCCGTGAAGCTGGAACAATACAGGCATACTGCCGTTTGGTGAAGCGGGAATGTGTTCTACGTACTTTCTTGTTGTGCCATCAAATTCCATTGTGCGTGTTACATTTTGCGCATTTAGGGCAATTGCCATTGTAGTCAGTGCTACGATTGTAAAGATTTTTTTCATTGTATTGAGTTTTTTTGTTAATTTCTAAGTTTCTAATTTCTAAGTTTCTAGTTTTTGTGGCTATCTTTCTGTTTCGTTGAGACGCAAGACTTTGCGTCTGTACATTTAAATTAAATCGTAAATCGTCATTCGTAAGTCGTAAATCATTTGTTGCATATTTTATTGTATGAGCATATTTTGCAGGCATCGCTGTTTTCTGTCTGTGTGAAGTGCTTGTCTTTGTCAAGGAGGTCGGAAAGTATTTCCTTGAGTTTGTCGTTAAAGTGTATGCGTAGGGAAACATCTTTGCCATCAATTAGGGCGTTCTGACTAAGAAAATTTTCAACATTGCTCGAAGATTGTTTTTTCTTGTTAGTTTCTGTGTTAAGCGTATGGCATTTCACGAAGCCGTCATTAATGTTTTTGATGCTATAGAAGTAGGGCAGAATAATGTCGTATTTGTAATTTAGCTCTATGTTTGCAATAATTTCTGAGTACATAAGAATTTGCACAGCCTCCTTTGATGAGAATTTGCTTGTATCCCAGAAATTGTCGGAGTATGTTTTCTTTGAATCGTCAATTTTTGATGTCTTGTAATCGACAATACGCAAAATACCTTCTTTTTCTTTCAGGTCGATGCGGTCAATTATTCCACGGAGCAAAACTTTTTGTCCATTGACATCATATTCGATGGAATATTTTTTTTCCAGACCGACGATAGAGAAAGGCGCATATTTTTTGTCGATTTCAAGAATGTCGTTCAAGTATTTGCGAAGGGGCTTAATCATTATTTTTGACTTTGCCTCCTGCATTTGTTTGGTGTCCGAATTTACATTGTAAACCTTATGTATGGCGTATTCGATTGCGTTTTCGATATTCGCCTGTATCTTTACGAAATAGTCCTCGGTTATGATTTCTCCGATGTAATCTTTGTAAAGGAAATAGCATGAGTTGTGCAGTAGGTTTCCTAGTTCGGCTGCGCTTGTGTCCTCGTTGATGTCGTTTTTCTTGTTTATGTCCTCGACATATTCAAAATAGAATTGTAGCGGACAGGTTATGTATGGCGTTATATGGCTCGGTGTTACTCCGTTTTTCCCGTCATTGCTTTTTCCTATTCCGAGCAGGTCTTTGATTTTTGCAATTGTGTCGGCAGTCTTGACTATTTCTATTTTGTTTGGTAGCGACGGTTGTATCTCGTAGCTTTTCGTTTCGTGGAATTTTGGTTCTTCAGTTTCTTTGTCCTCGTATAGACCGAGTTCGTATTCTATTTGGGTTATGAACCTTGACTTTTCTGCATTAGAGTTTTTTTCTTCCGAGCTGTATAGCAACCTAATCTTACTGCTTCTCTGCAAAAGCCTGTAGAAATAGTATGCATATATGCTGTCCTGAAATTCTATGGATGGCATTCCGAAAGCTTTGCGCAGTCCGTATGGAATCATGCTTTGCTTGCTGCTTGATTTTGGGAAGGTGTTTTCGTTCATCGAAAGCATTATCACATTGTCGAAGTCAAGGCATCTGGTTTCCATGAATCCCAGAATCTGCATGTTGTTGTCGGACCTGCCCTCGAATGCTATGTTGCTTTGCTTTATCAGGCTGACCATAAGTTTGTTGTACATTCTGTTGTTTTCAAACTTGATTTCATCGCCTATTGCGTTGACAAAGGATGTGAACAAGGTTATAATCTTGTGCATGAAATCCGATTCAGTCCTGTTGGATTCGTTGTTGAGTATGTTGTTGTAGACAAAATTGCAAGCATCGATTACATATTGCGTGAAGGATTTGTTTTCGATGTCGAATAATGTGCAAAGCATTTTGTTTTTGTCAATGTATGCTCTGAGGTCGTCGATGCAGATGTATTCAATTTTGTGCTTGTCGAGAATGCCGATTATGCTGTTTGTGGTTTCTTCGTTTACATATTTGCGTGTAAAGCTGTTCATTATCGTTGAGAAAATGTCCTTTTTTTGCAAATATGTCTTTTCGCCAGTCCTTGCGTGCATTGCCAGTTTCATTACTGTCTGAGCAAAACTTGCCGATGCGGTGTAGCTAAGAGGATAACCCATCGTTATGTTGTAGGGACGGCGGATATTTTCTCCCTTTTCGTTCTTTAGCATTTCGGGAAGAGAATAAATCAACGGAACTAGCAGTTTTTCGTCACCGAGAATTATTGCAGTCCTGCTGTCGATTTCCTTGTTCTTTTCCAAAAGTTCAGGAACAAGTTTTACTTGTGCGACGGAGGTAGGAACTTCTATTATCTTTACATCTTTCTGGCTGATATTCTTAATGTTGTCGGTGAGTTCAAAGCCTTTTGGCAGAGGAAAGCTTTTTATGTTGTCGCGAAGGAACAGACCTGCTTCCTGCGATTGGTTGTTGATGTAGTATTTGTCGGCATCCCAGAAAAACAGGCATTCTCCGCCATTGTCTTTTGCTTTTTGCCTGATGTGTTGCATGAGGCTTTTTTCGCATTTGTTGAGTGCGCTGAATCCTACGAATGCGTAATTCTTGAACGAAAAATCGGCTGACAGCATTTTGTTTTCAACAAAATTGCGGTAAATCAATCCTTGGTATCCTATGCCTTTTTCATTAAGCTGTTCGGAAAAGTTGCTGTAAATTTCTGGCATTTTCTGCCATAGTTCCAGTGTTTTAAGTTTGGTGTCTTTCAGTTTGTTTTGAGACACATTGTTCCAGAACATGCGAAGAGCTTCAATTAGTTCTTCGTTGTCATCGAATTCGTTGAATTCAGTTTTTATTTTAGTTTCATCGGCAATGTTCTTGAATAGTTTTATCGGGTCGATGAGGTACTTGTCAATGTCATCGAAGTCGCTAAGCATGATTTCGCCGAGACTGTAGAACTTGTCGAGTGTGGTTTGTTCGGGAAAATGCTTGTCGTATATCTTATACAAATTGTATATCAGGACAATTTTTTCAGCTTCGTGAAATTCCGAGTTTTTAATGAAAATGTCCTTTATAGGAGTGATTTTGGGCGCCCAGCATACTTTTGTTACATTGTTTTTCAGCGAAGCAAGCAAAGCGGAGCCAGTTCGGTTATTGGGGACAATGATTTCAAGTTCCTGCAGGTCGTCGAATTGCCCTGTTAGGTATTTCGTTACGGAGTCGATGAAACTTATTTCCATTGTCTTGATGCTAGTGTTAGGTCGGTGATTACTATTGCTGTCAATGCTTCGACTATGACTGGCGTGCGCAACGCAAAGCATACATCGTGGCGACCGTGAATTTCAAAGTCTTGCATCTGCTTTGTGTCGAAGTTGAATGTGTGTTGCTTCTTGGCTATGCTTGGGGTGGGGTGGAAGAAGGTGCGGAATACGATTTCGTTGCCGTTTGAAATTCCACCGTTAATGCCTCCGCAGTTGTTGGTGGAGGTGTGTCCGTGTTCATTAATGTAGCAGTCGTTGTATTCCGAACCAAGCATCGACGCCGAGGCAATTCCGTTGCCGAATTCAATTGCTTTTGCTCCTGGAATAGAAAACATTGCGTGTGAAATTAGCGATTCGATGCTGTTGAAAAATGGTTCTCCAATTCCTGCGTTTAGATTTTTTATTTTGCATTCCACTATGCCACCTGCCGAATCATTGGGCATGGCCTTTTCAACATTTTCTAGGCATTCGGGCAAGATCGTCGCTGAAATTTCCACCTCGGGAATAACTTTTTTTGCGACATATCCAGCGGCTACAATAGGCAAGGTCATTCTTCCCGAGAATTGTCCGCCACCGAGAGGATTGTTGAATCCATTATATTTTATGTGCGCAGTATAGTCGGCATGTCCGGGACGGAAAAATCCGTCGAAATTGTAGTCATCATTGCGGATATTCTCGTTCTTAAATGCTATTAGGATAGGAGCGCCGGTTGTGTGTCCTTTGTATAGTCCGCTTCTGATTTCGGGGATGTCGCTTTCGGTTCTGCTGCTTCCTCCGTACTGACCAGTGCGGCGGCGTTCTATCCATGGCATCATTTCGTTGGCTGAAAGCGGTATTCCTGCAGGGCAACCTTCAATCACGATTCCGATTTCAGTGCCGTGCGATTCGCCGTATAGCGTTATTCTGAATGTATTCCCGAAAGTGTTCATCCGTTGAATTTTGGGAAACAAAAATAAGGAGATTTATTCTAATATCCAAACGAAAGACAGCATCGTTTCAAAAAAATCCAAAATCGTAAATCGTCAATCGTAAATATGCATTATCTTTGCGCTATCGTTTAATAAAAAAATTGATTTATATGAATAAGTTTTGGAAAGTTATGCTGGCGGTAGTTGTGGGCGTTATCATTGTTCACATTCTCTACTTCCTGATTTTTTTGATGATTGGTTTGTCGTCAGTTGGCAGTTCGTCAACGGATGTGTCGGTAAAGGACAATTCGGTGCTTAAGATTTCGTTGGCAACCGGTATGCCCGACAAGGTTGTTGATGGCATGAGTTTCGATTTCATGTCGATGACTCCGGTAAACCAGTTGGGTCTTAACGATGCGCTTAAGGCAATCGAAAAGGCAAAGAAAGATGATAGAATCAAAGGTATATACCTTGATATGGATGGCGCAGCAGTTGGATTCGCTACAGTTGAGGAATTGCGCAACAAGCTCATTGAATTCAAGGAAAGTGGAAAGTTCATTGTAAGTTATGCATCTGCTTATTCCCATGCAGGTTATTATCTTGCAACTGTTGCCGATGAAATCTACCTGAATCCGCAGGGCGGAATGTCGTGGCAGGGTATGTGCTCGCAGATAATGTTCTACAAGAATGTCCTTGAGAAACTTGGTGTTGAAATGCAGGTTTTCCGTCATGGACAGTTTAAGTCGGCTGTTGAACCTTACATTTGCGACAAGATGAGTCCTGCAAACCGCAAGCAGTACAGCGTGCTTCTTAATTCTATTTGGGGCAAGATTTGTCAGGGTGTTTCCGAACAGCGTGGTATTTCGGTTGATATGCTCAACCAGTATGCCGACAGTCTTTCTATCCGCAAGGCAAAGGATGCAGTAGATCTTAAGTTTGCTGATGCTACTAAATACTACGATGAGGTTCTCGACTTGCTCAAGTCAAAGTCTGGTTTCGATGGCAAGGACAAGGATATGTTCATCAGTTTGGAAAAGTATGTAAATGCAAGTGTTCCTAAAGTAAAGGAAAACAAGTCGAAGAACGAAATTGCTGTTCTTTTTGCTGAAGGCGAAATCGTTGATGGAAAAGGCGGCAACGGACAAATGGGCGGAGACAAGATTTCGGAAGAACTTCGCAAGATTCGTGAAAACGAAGATGTAAAGGCCGTTGTTTTGAGGGTTAACTCCCCAGGTGGTTCTGGACTTGCATCAGAGGTTATGTGGCGCGAAATCCAGAAGGTTAAGGAAGCTGGTAAGCCAGTTGTCGTTTCGATGGGTAACTACGCTGCATCAGGTGGATATTACATTTCATGCTCTGCAGACTATATTTTTGCTCAGCCGACCACATTGACAGGTTCGATTGGTGTATTTGGAATGTTCCCCAACTTGCAGGGACTTGTAACCGACAAGATTGGCGTTACAATTGACACGGTTTGCACAAATGCTTCATCTGATTTTGGAACAACCTTGCGTCCTGTTACAGACAAGGAATATGCATTTGTTCAGCAGTCAATCGAAGAATTCTACGATTTGTTCATTACAAGGGTATTCGACGGTCGTAAGGGCAAAGGTGCCGAAGGTCAGGTTTTGAGCGAAAAGGCTTTGGTTGATTCTATTGGTCAGGGTCGTGTATGGTCAGGTGCCGATGCAATCGCTATTGGCTTGGTTGATGAGTTGGGCGGACTTAACGATGCTGTTAAGAAGGCCGTTTCGATGGCAAACCTTTCTGACGACTACAAGATTGTAGAATATCCTGCAAAGAAGGAATGGTTCGAGGATTTGGCTGAAAAACTTGATATTACGACAAGCGTAATGAAGAATGAACTTGGCGAAAACTACATTTACTATAAGAACGCTAAGCGTGTTGCCGGTACCAAGGGCATTCAGGCAAGAATGGAATACGATATTGTTATAAGATAAGTTCGTTTTATTGTGTTATTGTTATAAGGTCCGCAAGTTTTTGCGGACTTTTTTGTTTCTTCTTTTGCTTGCAAAAAGTTACTAAATTTTACTGAAAAGTATTGCAAAAAGTTACTAAAATTTGAATAAAATTTATGTAATAAGTTACTTTGTGTTTGGTTAAATGTTTGATTGTTAATTTGTTGTGTTTAATTGTTAAAAATAGTGTAAAATAATTGCTTTTACTTGCAAAAAGTTACTAAATTTGCAGTCGAAATATTGCAAAAAGTTACTAAATTTTTACTAAAACTATTGCAATAAGTTACTAAAAAATGATAAAAACACTTGCAAAAAGTTACTATGATTGCAATTGAACGTAAGATAATCAAGAAGTTGCTGGAGTGGAAAAATACTCCGCAAAAAGAGGCGTTGCTTGTATGTGGTGCGCGACAGGTTGGAAAAACCACAACGATACGCGAATTTGCTCGTCGGTATTACAAGCATTTTGTTGAACTTAATTTTGAGCAAACTCCTGAAATTCAGGACGCCTTTGCCGGAAACAGGGATGCGGAGACTATTATCGGCAAGTTGAGTTTGATGGGGTATGGTCCGTTTGTGGAAGGGAAGACCCTGGTGTTTCTTGACGAAATTCAAAGTTGCCCTAATGCTCGGACAGCCATTAAGTTTCTTGTAGAGGATGGTCGCTTCGATTACATAGAGTCGGGTTCATTGTTGGGGATAAATTATGCCGATGTCAGTAGTTATCCTGTGGGTTTTGAAAGTCAGATACAAATGTATCCGCTTGATTTTGAAGAATGGCTCTGGGCAAATGGGGTAGGAGAACAGGCTATTGAGATGGTTCGTCAGGCGTATTTGGAGGAATGTCCGCTTGAAAATTTCGTTCACGAGCAACTTATGAGGCACTATAGAAATTTTTTGGTCGTTGGCGGTATGCCTAAGGTTGTTGCAACCTATCTGGAAAATCCAGATTTTGCCCAGACTTTGCATCAGCAAAAACTCATTTTGGACAGTTATAGGCTCGATATTGCCAAGTATGCTGCGGAAAACAAGACTAAGGCTAAACGCTTTTTTGATGCCATACCGTCTCAACTTGCAAAGGAGAAGAAGCGCTACATACTTTCCGACTTGGAGAAAACCGCTAGTATGCAGAAGTATGAGGATGCGGCGCAGTGGCTTGCCGATGCTGGCGTGGCATATTTCTGCTACAACACCCATTCGCTTGATTTGCCTTTCGAACAATACGAAAACAGGAATCTTTTCAAGGTCTATATGCTTGATACTGGCTTGCTTTGCAGTATGTGGAGTGGCAATGTGCAATGGCAGGTTGTGCAAGGTGATTTGTCAATTAACGAAGGTGGACTTACCGAAAATTTCGTTGCCGCAGAATTGTCTAAGCACGGGCATTTGCTTCATTACTACGACCATAAAAGTCGCAACGAACTAGATTTTCTGCTAAAAGGAGATAAGTCATTGAATATTTTGGAAGTAAAGTCGGGAAACAATTACAAGAGCCATGCTTCGCTTGATAATGCTTTGAAAAATAATCCTGATAAGATTGAACGGAGTGTTGTCCTTTGCAAGTTTAATTTGGAAAAAACTGAAAAGATTACCTATATGCCTTTGTATATGGCAGCGTTTATGTAAATTGCGATTTTGCTTTGAAATTAGTGCAAAAAAATGTATCTTTGACAAATTTTTGTGATTGAAACAATAGTATGGCAAAGAAGCTGGAACCGACATATATTCCGCCGTTTACGGTGAGTGCGGAAATGACGACAATAGTTGCAGAAATTGCAGAGATGGTAGGTCATCTTACTGCGACAGCAGAGCATTTGCCAACACCGCAGTTGCGGAAAAAGAATCGAATAAAAACTATTCAGTCATCGTTGGCTATAGAGAACAATTCGTTGTCGTTGGAGCAGGTTACTGCCATTATTGAAGGAAAGCGGGTGCTTGGTGCTCCTAACGAGATTCAGGAGGTTAAGAACGCTATAGATGCATACGAATTGTTGTTGGAGTTGAATCCATATAAGGAGAAAGATTTGCTGAGGGCGCACAAGTTAATGATGACGGACTTGGTGAATGAAAATGGTCGTTATCGTCAGGGTGGTGTGGGTGTATTCGATGGACAGAAGTGCATTCACATGGCGCCACCTGCCCAGCGCGTGCCTATGCTCATGTCCGATTTGTTCGGTTGGGTAAAGCAGACAAAGGTACATCCGCTTATTAGTTCGTGTGTTTTTCACTATGTGTTTGAGTTTATTCATCCTTTTGCCGATGGTAATGGACGAATGGGGCGTATGTGGCAGACTCTGTTGCTGATGCAATGGAATCCTATTTTTGCGTGGATACCTGTTGAAACTATAGTCAAGGAGCATCAGCAAGAATATTATTCGGCAATTGCTAAAAGCGATAGCATAGCGTCTAGCACACCATTTATTACTTTTATGCTTCAATGTCTGAAGTTGGCTTTGATTGAAATGCAAGAAAGTAACCAGAAAGGTAACCAGAAAAGTAACCAGAAAATTGTTGAAGCAATGCGACAGAATCCATCTGTCACCATCCGTGATTTGCAAGACATTACTGGATTGTCGGAAAGTGGAGTTAAGAAGAATATTCGCCAGCTACGAGCAGAAGGAATAATTGCGCGAGTAGGCGGTGCAAAAGGCGGACACTGGGAAGTATTGTAGATATATTAATTTGCATTAAATATTATGAGGAAATTTTCATTTGTATTGGCTTTGTTGCTTGTGTCGGCAATGGCTTTTGCGCAGTCGACTAAGGTGTTGATTGAAACAACAAAGGGAAATATTACCGTAATGTTGTACGATGAGACGCCCTTGCATCGCGACAATTTCATAAAGCTTGTCGAAAGCAATTTCTACGATAGCATATTGTTTCATCGTGTGATAAAGGACTTTATGATTCAGGCGGGAGATCCTACATCCAAGAATGCTACGCCGGATGTCCTTCTGGGTGATGCTGATACCGATTACACTATACCGGCCGAATTTGTTTATCCGAAATATTACCACAAGAAGGGCGCTCTTGCTGCCGCGCGTACTAGCGATGACGAAAATCCCGAGCGCAGAAGTTCCGGCTCGCAGTTCTACATTGTTCAGGGAAGGACTTTTACCGATGAAAAACTCGACAAGTACGAGGCGCATTTGGGAATAAAGATGCCTGCCGAAATCCGTGAATACTACAAGACCATTGGCGGAACTCCGCATCTCGATACTCAATATACAGTATTTGGTGAAGTTTTGGATGGAATGGATGTCGTAAACGAGATTGCAGCAGTAGAAACAAACAAGGACGACCGTCCTGTAGTCGATGTCAGGATATTGAATATGAAGATTATTAAGGATGATTCTGGAAAGAAAACCAAGAAGTCCAAGAAAAAATAAGGCGATTACAAAGAATTACTACTGTATATAATTTCTTTTTGGCTCGCTCTTTGCTAATCCCCTTTGCGGTTTTTGCCAAATTTATTAATTTTGCATTTCGCACTTTTGATTAGAAAACTATAAAAAGTTGATTATGAAGAAAATATCAATTATCGTTGCTCTTGCACTCGTTTCTGCAATGGCATTTGCACAATCGACCAAGGTGTTGATTGAAACAACTAAGGGAAATATGACAGTGATGCTTTACGATGATACTCCATTGCATCGCGACAATTTTGTAAAACTTGCCGAAAGCGGTTTCTACAATGACTTGTTGTTCCATCGTGTTATAAATAACTTCATGATTCAGGGTGGTGACCCGATGTCGAAAAATGCTGCTCCGAATGTTCGTCTTGGTAATGGCGGACCGGGTTACACAATTCCTGCCGAAATCGTTTATCCTACGCATTTCCACAAGAAAGGCGCTCTTGCTGCCGCTCGCACTGGCGATAATGTAAATCCTAAGCGTGAAAGTTCTGGCTCGCAGTTCTACATTGTTCAGGGTCAGACTTATACCGATATGAAACTCGACCAGTTTGAGAAGGCATTGGGCAAAACTTTCACGAAGAAGGAACGCGATGCATACGCAACTATCGGTGGAACTCCACATCTCGACAACCAATACACAGTTTTTGGCGAAGTCGTTGAAGGTCTTGGCGTTGTAGATAAGATTGCTGCCGTGCAGACTGCCCCAGGCGACCGTCCTGTAGAGGATGTGAAGATTATAAAGATGACGGTTCTCAAGGACGAGCCTAAAGAGGCTGAGACTCCTGCCGTTGATACTGAGAAAACAAAGAAAGCCAAGAAATAATGGCTGAAAGTTTTATATTTTCTGGAACTGGCTTTGTGCTTGGCAAGTACGAAGTTACAAACGCTGACATACTTAAATACATCCGTCTCGGTTATCTTGACGGTTTTAACGAGTCACGTGCTGCCAAGTCGGAGAAGTATGAGGCATATAGGGAGAAAAATCCCAGCGCAACTGCCTTCGACTATATGGCCGATGCAAAAATGGGTTTCCGCACGCGCTACCACGTTGTACCGTTTCCGCCCGCTGCATCGCAGTACAAAAATGCCGACAATACAATCACTTTGTGCGTTGGCGCTGTAGAGAAGGCGCTTGCAAAAAGCGGTCTTTCAGGCAATGACATTGACGCTTGGTTTGTTGGATCGGCAACGGCTCCGCAAAAGGCACCCGGAATTGCCGAGTTTGTGAAGTCGTATTTTTGTTCCGAGGAAAACCAGTCGCCATCGTTCTCGCTTACCTCGGCTTGCGTAGGTTTCAATTCAAATATTGAGGCGGCTCTTGCTTATTTCAATTCGCATCCGACTGCAAATCATATTGTTGTGGCACATTCCGAGGTTATGTCGGAACTTTTGCTCGAAGAACGCGACTTTGTTCCGTTTACGACTTTTGGCGATTCGTCGGCCGCAGTTGTTATTAGCAGGGTGCATACCGATGAAAAGTGCGGCATTGTTGCAGTGCGAAACAACGAGGACATTGCTATGCTTGATTTCCTTGGCGCCGACCATTCTGGAAATTTGTTCATGGAACCTCGTATGGTGAAAAGCCGTGCCGTTCCGAACATTACATATACTGCTCAAAAACTGCTCGAGCAGTGCGGTTGGACTATAAACGACCTCGCTATTTTCATTCCTCACCAGACTGGAAATGCAATCGTACATTCTGTGGCAGAGAACCTTGGCATCGACAAGTCAATGGTTTATCAGGATGTGCAGGTGAATTTCGGAAATCTCTCCGGAGCATCGGTTCCTGCTTGTTTCGATGTACTTATGTCGGAAGGAAGATTAAAGCCAAACGACAAGGTTTTGACGGCTGTGGCAGGTCTTGGCGGTGAATTTGGCGGTTTTGCATACATAATGCCTCCGCGTGAATTCAAATTTTCGCCATCGCGCGAACTCGAAGGCAGAACACTTATGCTCACAGGCGCATCGGGCGGCATAGGTCGTCAGATTGCTTTGTCGGCTGCACGAAAAGGTGCAGAACTGATACTTCTTTACAACTCCAACGATGAGGTAATCAACAACTTGAAAGACCGTATTTCTGCAGAATGTAATGTGCGCGTATCGGTCGATAAGGTTAATTTGACCGACAAAAATCAAGTTGATGCTTTGGTGTCGCGCATAGCAAATAAATTTGGCAAGGTTGATTATCTCGTTAATACTCATGCTGTAACAGGCGGACTTGCTCGTGCTACAAAGGTTGGTATTTCCGAATTTGAGGATGTGGCTAGAATAAACTACGAGTCGATAAAATATTTGTGCGAAAGCATGTCCGATTATGTCCGCCGTGCCGTGCTGATAACGGGTTCTGTAGGAGAGGATGCCCAGTTTGCTGGTTCTGCACCTTATGTTGTGTCGAAGCGTGCTTTGCGCGGTTTTGCCCGTTCGTATGCAGGAAAGGTTTACGCAAATGGTGTCAAGTGCATATATTATCTTCCGGGACTTATCGGTGCGGGAATGGTGTCGAAACTCGATGAATCGCAGATTCAGGCCTCAATGATGGCTGTAAACCAGAAGGTTTTGACCAATGTCGATGAGATTGCCGAAAGAATGGTCTTGTCGGTTTGCCGAATTAAGGTGCCGAATGTCCGCATTTCGTCGGAGGAAAACCTGACCGTGATAAAAGATGTCTATCTAAACTATTGATTATGACTTTTATGCAACAAGATATTTCCGCATTGCCTTTCCTTGCCGTCATTCCACAAAGCAGAACGAACAGGCGCAGGAACGAGCCTTGTGAGTTCGCTTATGCGGAATCTCCAATTGTTACTGATAAGGAGATTACGGATAGCCGTCTTCACAACGCTCCCCATTCTGTATCGCGTGTTCCGTCAGGCTTCCGAAATGACTACCCTTTTTTATTGTTCACACTAAATGAGTTTGTATAAGATGTTTGAAAACTACATATTCTCTGGCTTCGGCTATTCGGCTGGAAGGTTCACGATTACCAACAACGACATTTACGATGCCTTGAAAAAGGGCTATTTCGAAGGTTTCGCCGAAGACAAGATAAACGCAAGCACAAAGTTTGCGCAGTACCGCGAAACTCATCCAAACGATACTCCGTTCGACTATTTTGCCGGCAATATAATGGGCTTCTACGAAAGGCATTATGTCCGTCCGTTTCCTCCGCGTGTGAATCGCATGCAGGTGGAATCTTCGCTCGAACTGGCGGTAAAGGCAGTGAAAAATGCCATGATAGATGCAAAAGTGCAGGCTTCCGACATTGATGCGTGGTTTTTAAGCACAGTTTCGCCACATCAGCAGGCACCTGGTATTGCAGGTTCCGTGAAGTCGTTTTTCACCGATGCAAAGAACTATACTCCAGCATTTTCGCTGATGTCTGGATGTGCAGGTTTCAACCAGAACTTGCAGAAGTGCATAGAGTATTTCCGTTTGCACAAGGAAGCCAAGTATGCTGTTGTGGCTCACACCGAAACAATGTCGTCGTTTTTGAACAAGCGTACCAAGTTCGTTCCCTTCGTGACTTTTGGCGATGCTGCTGCTGCTGTGATTGTCGAACGGGTGCAAGCTGATGAGAAATTCGGAATTCTGTCAATTTGCAACTATCAGGATTTGAAAATGCTTGATTATGTGGGCGTTGATGATGACTGGAACTTGTATATGGACGACTCCGTAATCAAGGATAGGGCTTGCGTAAACATTCCAAAGGCATCGCGCGAATGTCTGTCTAATGTCGGCTGGGGCATTGACGATATTGATGTGTTTGTTCCGCATCAGACTGGTAATGTGATTGTTAAGCAAGCGGCTGCCGAGTTGAATTTCCCGATGGATAAAGTTTTCCTGAAGGCGCAGAACCTATATGGAAATGTGTCGGGAGCAACCGTCCCGTTAGGACTCGCTTTGCTTGCTGAAGAAGGAAAACTGCACGATGGAGCGAAAATTGTGAGCGCAACTGCAGGTGTGGGCGGAAATTATGGAGGTTTTGCTTACTTGCATCGCGATAATAACAGAAAAAACATATCTTACTCATTGCATAACAATGAGTTGCAGGGCAAAAATGTACTTGTGCTTGGCGCGTCGGGTAAACTTGGCGAAAAGGTTGTCGCTGAACTTGCTTCGCGTGGCGCAAGTCTTTGGCTACAAGGAAATTCAAAAGCAGATGTTTTGAAAAGAGTAGGAGCAAAGGTTTTCGAGTGCGACTTTGGCGACAAGGTATCGGTACGCAAGTATATTGATGAGGTTAACTCGCTGGAAATCAAGTTTGATTATCTTGTAAATCTTGCCGAATCTGTTGGTGAAAACTGCATGGATGTGAACCTGTATGCACCTATTGAGATAATAAATGGCATTGTCGGAAAGATTTCGGGTTGCATACTCGCAGTCGGTAATGGAGCCGAGGATTTGAATTTTGATGATAATTATAACGAATGGTCGTCATCCAAGCGGGCATTTCATGGCTATCTGGCATCGGCAAGCGGTGAGTTGTCGAAGTACGGCATAAGAACGGTTTACCTGCATTTGGGCTTTATGGACGATGGCCTTGTGTCGCAGTTGCCCGACAAGTCGGTATTTAAGTTTATGGTAAAGTCGCGACAGGAAAATCTTATAAATCTGGATGTTGCAGCCGAAACTATTGTTAATGCCCTTTACATTCCTCGTCAGCTTGGCGTCAACTATTCCTACGAAAATTTGATGCTTGTAGGCAGGTTGGGGTATGACGAGAATAAGGTGGATTAAAGGGATTTACGAGGTACGATTTACGATTTTAGATTAATTTCCGATTCTTGGTTCTTTCGGATTTGCAACCTTTAGCTCGCTGCTAGAGGCAGCAATCCGAAAGGTTTGAGTGTCAGCATTTATAATGCGCATAAAGCCAGACAACAATGACAACAATGAAAAAAAATGTAATGTGGTATTATTTTTTTGTTAATTTTAGGCAACCATTTGAACTTTTTCGCGTTATATAAAATTTATAGATGAAATATTGTATGTATATGAAAAGATTATTCTCTATAGTATTGTTTGTTTTGTTGTCAGTTATAGTGATGGGGCAGATGGCGGATAATTTCTCTGTCCGTTTTATAGGACGGCTAAACGATTCTCGATATCTGCGGATGGATAGCGTCAAGTTTACTAACACGACACGTGGCTGGACAGAAACTGTTGTTTATCCCGACACTATGATTGTGGTAAATGCTACAGTAAATGTATCTGATGCGGAAATGTCTGCTGTTGGCTTTGAACAGAATGTGCCTAATCCGTTTGATTGTCATACTTCGGTTGAACTTGCAATTCCGCATGACGAAAATGTTATGTTGCAACTTTTTGATGCCGCAGGAAAGCAATGCGCGGAATTGAATGTCGCTCTGAATGCAGGTTCGCATAAGTTTGAAATTACAGCAGCAAAACCGCAGACATATATCTTGAAGGCGATTGCCGGCGAACATACCTATTCTGTAAGGATGGTAAATGTTGGAAGCGGTGGCAATGATGGTATAAATTATAGTGGATATGTAGGGCTACCTGCAAAATTGTACTCTGATCATGAATTTGTTTTAGGAGACGTTATTCAATACGTAGGTTATGCAACTATTGACGGCAATGTTGTTGAAAGTAGAACTATAACTCAGGCATTATACATAAGTCAGGAAGTTATATTGCAGTTTACATATTATTTAAGGCCGAGTGTTGAAACATTGGCAGCAACAGAGATTTCTCTCACATCTGCAAAGATTAACGCTTTAATAACAAATGATGGTGGAGCGGAGATAACTGCAAGTGGATTTTATTATGGACATTCACCAGATAGCCTTGAATATGAGGTTGTTTCTAGTTCTATGTCAACATCTTTTTCTGCGGTTATTAACTCGTTAGAAGTAGGCGCTACTTATTATTATAAGGCCTATGCTACCAATATTGAGGGAACTGCTTACGGCGAAATATTGTCTTTTACGACTGATAGCGCTGTCATTATGGTTGATGGACTTGTTTTAAATGTTGGATGTGGGCAGGCTTTCGGCTTTTATGATTCTGGAGGATCTAATGGCGGGTATTCGAATAGTGAAAATATGAATGCAACATTTACATCTGAGGGGCGTATAACGTTGTCTTTCTCCAGTTTTGAGACTGGGAGTTCAGATTACATGGATGTATATGATAATAATGAGGCTACTGGTCAAAGATTGATATATTATGCGACTGGTTCTAATATTCCATCAACAGTTACTGCATATAGTGGCGCAATGACAATTGTATGGCATTCCGACGGAAGTGTAACAAGAGCAGGTTGGGAAGCAACAATTTCTGCAGACTGTGAGCCGGTAATTCCTAGAGTAACAACAGATTATTTGAGTAATGTTACAAATAATACAGCAACAATTAGTGCTAATGTTACGTATGGCGGGAATGACATGGTAACAGAGCGAGGATTTTTATATGGTACACATCGAGATAGTCTATATAATAGCATACAAAGTGGTTCGGGGACTGGTAGTTATACAGCCGAACTAACGGGACTTTCTTCTGGTTCTACCTATTATTTCAAGGCATACGCAACAAATAGTGTGGGAACTGGGTATGGTCAAGTATGGTCATTTGAAACGGACGCAACCCCTCCTGCATCATTACCTTCTGGTTATATGAATGAACATGGATATGTTGACCTTGGCCTTCCTTCTGGTACGCTTTGGGCAACCTGCAATCTGGGAGCAACCCTGCCCCTAGAGGCTGGCAACCACTATGCATGGGGCGAATTATCTACTAAGAATCAGGTTTATAACTGGACAACCTATCGCTACTGCAATAGAAGTAGTAATACATTAACGAAATACTGCAGTAATTCAAGTTATGGTAATAATGGTTTTACCGATGCTCTTAACACTTTGGAAGCAAGCGACGATGCCGCTACAGCAAACTGGGGCTCTGTTTGGCGTATGCCGACAAACACAGAATTCGACGAATTAAATACTAATTGTACGGTAATATGGACTACTCAGAACGGAATGCCTGGCAATATGTATGTCGGCCCCAATGGTAATTCTATTTTTTTGCCATGCGCGGAACCATATAACGAAAATGATATGGTAAATCCTAATGTCGCATATTATTGGTCAAGTTCACTCAGTACGAATAATCCTACTGGAGCATGGGGACTTGTAGGAGACTATGAAAATAGTTCCTTGGTAGTTATAAGCCGTAGTTGGGGATTGGCTGTTCGTCCTGTTTGTCATATCGGTAATGATAATGATAGCACTACCATTTCTGTGCCGACTGTAATCACAAACGCTGTATCAAATATAACAGCCTATGGCGCAACCTTTTCCGGTAATGTAATCTCTAATGGCGGTGCATTTGTAACTGCACGCGGATTTATGTATGGAACCCGTGCGGATAATCTTACGGAAATTGTGCAATGTGGTAATAGTACGGGAGCCTTTACAAGAACAATTAGGTTAAATCCAGTTACTACATATTATTATAGAACTTACGCAACAAATATTGTAGACACTGCGTATGGTGAAGAGATGTCGTTTACAACAGAAAATGTCGGAGAGCCTACAGGTATGCTAAACGGATATGAATGGGTTGACTTGGCTTTGCCAAGTGGTACCAAGTGGGCAACTTGCAATGTTGGTGCAACAAATCCAGAAGATTACGGCGATTATTTTGCATGGGGGGAGACTTCTCCAAAAGATGAATATTCATGGGATGCATATATGTATGCCAATGGAATTTCTGATGATGATCCAAAACTTACCAAGTACTGCAACGAGTCAAGATACGGCAATAATAGTTTTTCCGATACTCTTACACTTCTCGAAGCATGTGATGATGCCGCCACTGCCAACTGGGGTGCAGGCTGGAGAATGCCTACAGATACGGAAATGGCGGAATTGAGAACTAATTGTACGATGTCTTGGACAACACGGAATGGTGTAAACGGACGCTTGTTTACAGGACAGAATGGCAACTCTATCTTCCTGCCCGCTGCTGGTTACTATAACAATATCAGTTTAATCGGAGCCGGCTCTTATGGTGAATATTATTCGAGTTCGCTCTACACTGTTCCCCCAAATAGTGCTTGGAATATTTATTTCTATTCGGGTGGTTGTAGCGTAAACCGCAGTCGTCGCTGTTATGGACTTTCTGTTCGTCCTGTTTGTGAACCGTAATACTAAATGGAATTACAAAATACGATTTACGGCAGTCGACGATGGTCGGCTGTCGTTTTTTTGTGCCTTGAGAATCACAATGAAAATATTTGTCGTTTTCTGTTAAATCATATTCTCGTTTTGCTTATTTTTGTAGAAATTTGAATTTATGACCAAACAGCAGGCAGTACAGTTATTCGAGGAAAAGAAAATTCGTTCCGTTTGGGACGATGAGCAGGAAAAATGGTATTTTTCTGTAGCCGATGTGGTGGAAGTGCTTACGGAAAGTGCTGATGTAAAACAATATATAAAGAAAATGAGGATGCGAGATCCTGCACTCAATTCCAACTGGGGTACAATTTGTACCCCCCTTCGTATGGTTGCTGCTGATGGCAAGTCAAGACAAGTGCAAGCCGCTTCTCTTGAAGGTGTTTTCCGTATCATACAATCTATTCCGTCACCCAAAGCCGAACCTTTCAAATTGTGGATGGCAAAGGTCGCAAACAATAGAATTGAACAATTGCAAGACCCTGAACTATCCATTGAACAGGCAATGCACGACTATAAGCGTCTTGGGTATTCGGACAATTGGATTAATCAGCGACTGAAATCAATAGAAGTCAGAAAGATTCTTACAGATGAATGGAAGCGGTGTGGAATGGAAGAAGGTCTGCAGTTCGCGTCGTTGACAGATATAATAACTAAAGCCTGGAGTGGTAAGACAACAAAGGAGTACAAGAAGTATAAAGGTCTAAAGAAGGAAAATCTGCGTGATAATATGACCAATACGGAGTTGATTCTGAATATGCTTGCAGAAACCGCAACAACAGATTTGTCGAAATCGCATAATCCGCAAACATTTGAAGAAAATGTTACAGTCGCACAGAAAGGTGGCAATGTGGCGCGTTCCGCAAGGATGGAATTGGAAAAAGAACTAGGAAAATCTGTGGTGTCACCGTTGAATGCAAAGACATACCTTAATCAATTAAGTCAAACAACGGAAGAGGAAAAAGAATAAAAAAGATATTTGCGTGCTAAAGTTTTAGATTTACAGCAGTCGGCGATAGTCGGCTGTCGTTTTGTTTATAGATGTATATAATGAAATTTTTTGTTGTTTTTCGGATTTGCAATCTTTTGCTAGCCCTATAGGCAACCTTTAGCTCGCAGCAAGAGGCAGCAACCTTCAGCTCGTTGCCAATGGCAACAATCCGAAAGGCATGAGTATCAGCATTTGTAATGCGTAGGTATAACTTATTAAACGGATTAAAAATCCTTATATTCATGTTGTCTGGATTTCAAATCCAGACAACATTGAGACAACATTGACAGCATTTAGTACTGTTTCTTTTTGAATTATTTTACTATTTTTTCAGTATCTCTTATTGTCTTTCCGTTATGTTCATAAACGGATGTTATCAGATATGTTCCTTGCAAATGAAATAAAATTTCTCGCTGCTGGTAAGGATTCAGAGAAAACTCTTCAACTATTTGTCCAAGAACATTCAGAATGGAGACTCTGCAGATTTCACTGCCACCCACTATTTGAAGCCTGTCACCAAAGATAATATAAGGTTTTTCGAATGTATCTGTGGACTTATCTTGTATGCATACTATATATTCCGAAGTAAACTTTTCAAATGTCCCGTCACAGTCAGTCTGCACAAGCATATAGTAAGTGGTGTCGTATGGATACCTGTCAAGGAGCTGGTATGACCTTCCTGTATAGGTGTCGGAACCCACATATATAGGCGTTTCGGTGACAGATACCCATTGAGGATTTATCAAGTCTTTTGATCGGAATACTTCAAATTCACAGTTGTTCTGTTCCCAAGCGGTAGCCCATTTCAATATGTTTCCATGTGGACTAGGGGTTCCTTTGAAGTAGTATAGTCGAATAGGAAGAGGGTCATAAGATTCAATGTTCAATAATATGTTCTTATAATAGCTGCCATAATTCACTACTAAAGTGTCGCTGTCAGTATCAATGGGAACAATATTAGGTGTTCTTACTGAAACTTTGCCTTGCCTTGATGTCCAAGATGTTCCAGTAATGTTTGATACAGTGAAATCTGTCTCTATTGCATCATACTTCTCATCATTTGAGAACAAAGCATAAGACTTGGCAACCATTATTACACTGTCGTATGTAAAGTCCTTTGGATAAGGATAGCCGCCGCCATCGCATACCCAACCTTCAAGATTTGGCAATAAAGCTCCATCTATGATTTCGTCGGTGTTTTTTGCTGTACCATGTCTAGATTGATTTTTCCACATTCTTTGATAGTCGTAATATATGTTTACTTTTGGACACCTATCTGGAAATAGAGTTTCTCTAACAAGTCCTATTGCTGCCGATGGTTTGTCATTGTTAACAGTACCTGCACTTAAACAATTATAAACCTGCATTCCAGCATAGTATCCGCCAATAATTCCACCAAAATATTTATTACCATTGGACGGAGTAAACCCATTTATGTTGCCACAATTCAAACAATTTTCAACAGTTGTTCTATAACTTGCGTACGCTATTATACCACCAACTGATGAAAAACCATATACATCAGAAAGGTTTATGCAGTTTGTTATATAACTTTGGGGATATGACAGGTTGGTCGTATCATTATTTTCATCACCGCATCTACCAACAACACCACCAACAAATTTATCGCCACCACCACTTTTTACTTCAATTTCACCTATAAAATGACAATTTTCAATTTTGGAGTTATTTTCTATTTTTCCACATATTCCGGCAATATATCTTTTATTATTAACTGATATTTCTCCATAAACTATTACATTCTGTATAGTTCCGCCATTGATATATCCAAATAAGCCAGTATAGTCAATATCACGTGTTATATGAAGGTTTGATATTTTATGCCCATTTCCTTCAAAAGTGCCCTTGAATGGCTTGCCGCTCTTTCCAATAGGTGTCCATTCTGCAGTCAATGCAATATCATTTTCCAATGTTACAGTTTGACCTTCATAAGTGGTTCCACTATTCACAGCACTTGCAAATGTTCTCAGTTCTGCTTCGGTACTGATTTGTGTTTGCCCAAAACAACTTACAGAAAGAATGGCTATCGAAAGAGATAAGACTGCTTTTTTTATGTTGCCTGTATATCTTGTCCGTTTTGTGAATATCTCTGTTATATTTAAGATAAATGATATGAGATACATACCTTGCATAAGGTTCTTCAAAGTGCTTTTAGAATCTCTCATGTCGTAAACATTCACAGACTCAGCTTTTCTGCCAATCATGTTCTCCATAGCATTTCTTTGGTTATTCATTTGCAAAGTTACAGGTTTCGTATTTTCGCGAAGTAATAAATATGTCTTATTATACCAAATTGGTAAAATGTATTATGAGGATAATTATTGTTTACACTTGAATATTTACCAATTTTGTCCTTTCGGTTTTGCAACCTTTAGTTCGCCCTATGGTCAACCTTTAGCTCGCTGCCAGAGGCAGCAATCCGAAAGACTTGTATAATCATCAATAGTAATGCGCAGGCAGAATGTCTTATTTTTCCCCGAAGCATTAAAAAATTTATTTGGGGATAAATAGCATTTGCTTATTTATCCCTGAAATGTGTAAAATATGCGTTCGGGGATAAATAGTGCGTTATTCTGTAAACAGGGAGTCCAATGTCAGAAGTTTTTGTATTTCTCCCGAATATTCGTTGTATTTCAGTCCGTATGAGGTTATTAGGGTAAGGTGGACTGTGGCGCGTTTGGGCAGTCGGTCTATTAGCATTTGCGTTCTGCTACGCAGTTTTTCATCGTAGGATTTGTTGATTGTAAATTTATCCTTCAGGAACTTCATTTCGCAAAGATTTACAATATTGTCATCGCGGTCAATTAGCAGGTCTATTTGTGTGCCGTCGTTTTCCTTGTCGCCTTTTATGCTCCAAGCCGATTCCCGCGAAGTTATGGCACCGATTCCTAAAGCGTTCTTAATCTGCTGTATATGGGCTAGGCACACTTCTTCGAAGGCAATGCCTTTCCAAGCAGAAAGTTTCTGCGAGTTTTGGTTCTTTTCCCAAAAGTCGGTGTCAGTGATTTCGTTTCCGGCAAGAAACTTTTCGTGGAAAAGGCAGAAATTGTCGGTAAGTTTGTAGTGCTCTTCGCGTTTAGAGACTCCGAACGGCACATAGCGAGATATGAAGTCGCTGGCTTCTAGGGCTGCAAGCATTTTGGATAGACCGCCACCTTTTTGGATGCCAGTAGCTTTTGTAATTTCATCACGAGTAAAACCTTTGTGTCTTGTCGCTAATAGGCTGATAATTTTTCTGTAGTTTGTCGGTTTGGGGAACAATGAGGCAAATAGGCGTTCAAATTCTTTTTTCAACTTGGCTGTTTTTGCAAAAAAAAGTTGGTCGATGTTTTGCCCGAGGCTCAATCCTTTGCGGAAGAACCCTAAATAATAAGGTATGCCGCCGACTGCCATATAGGCTTGTACAATGTCGTAGCGCGACAGCTTGATGTTCGCCGCCTTGAAGAACTCTTCACATTCTACTAGGTTGAAAGGAGAAATCTTTATTTCGTATGTGAGCCTGTCGTAAAGCCCACCGTGGTTGTTGATCAGGTTGTTTTCAATCCACGAAGCCGCAGAACCGCAAACAATAAGCATTAGGTTATTGCGCCCCGAACCCCAGCCGTTCCAGAAGTGTTCGAATGCTGACAGAAATCCAGAACGAGGTGTGTCCATCCATGGAAGTTCGTCAATGAAGACCACTTGTCGGCTGCCATCGTCTTTGTCTTCAAGCAGTTTCTCAAGCAAAAAGAATGCGTCCAACCAAGTCTCTGGTTGTTTTTCGTCTTCCATGCCGTAACGCAACAGCGAATTGTGGAAACTTTTCAGTTGGTCTTGCAGCAGGTTGTTGCCAGCCGAATCAATTGGCGACATTCCTGTGTGGTAAAACGCCATTTTGTCGCGGAACAATTCTTTTATAAGGTATGTTTTTCCGACTCTGCGTCTGCCATAAACAGCTACAAACTCTGCTTTTTTGCTGTGATATAAGGTGTTAAGTTCTTCTATTTCTTCTTTTCTGCCAATTATGTTTTCCATTGCATTACTTTTCTTATTCGACTGCAAAGTTACTAATTTTTATTTCACGGACAAATAAATATGTCTTATTTGTCCCCGAAGCACAAAAATATTATTTCGGGGACAATTAGCGTTTGCTTATTTGTCCCCGAAATAGATAAAATGTATGTTCGGGGATAATTTGTGGCCTGTGTGGAATTAGCACTGTCCATTTAACAAAATTCTAAACCAGAATTTCGTTCTAAAGTGTTACATTTGCAAGTTAAAACTAAACATTTTGACTGATGGGTCTTTTTAAAACTTTTACATATAATGTATTCGATTATAAGCCACGCTATTACGATGCAAAACTCGATGAATTTCACGAAAAGGTAATGGAAAGACGCGAGCAGGAAGGCAAAATCGATGCTACCGATGGCGAGTATAAGCCTGGCGCAAGCATTCGTGGCAGTTTCCGTTCCAAGATGCGCCGTACTTCGTATGGCGGAACAAAAAAATCCACAATCAGGATATTCTGCATTGCAGTATTCCTGTTTTTCATTGCCTACCTTATTTTCTTCGCCGACCTTTCATCGGTGGTGTCGTATATTAGCAAGTTGTAGCCATGTCGGATATAATTAAGTTGCTGTCGGATTCGGTTGCCAACCAGATTGCTGCCGGTGAGGTGGTGCAGAGACCATCATCGGTGGTTAAGGAACTGGTTGAAAACTCGCTTGATGCGGGGGCAACAAGCATAGACATAATAATAAAGGATGCCGGGCGTACTCTCATTCAGGTGGTTGACAATGGAGTGGGAATGTCGCCAACAGATGCCCGCATGTCGTTTGAACGCCATGCTACATCAAAAATTTCCAAGGCAGAAGACCTGTTTGCCATAACAACCATGGGTTTCCGTGGCGAGGCGTTGGCATCAATCGCCGCCGTTGCCGAGGTGGAACTCGTTACACGAAGAAGTGAGGACGAACTTGGCACCTGCGTTTGCATCTCCGCATCGAATGTTAAGTCGCAGGAACCAGTAGCTGCGGCAGTCGGAACAAATTTCAAGGTGCGCAACCTTTTCTTCAATATCCCGGCTAGGCGCAAGTTCCTGAAATCAGACAGTGTGGAGACCAAGCACATTATGGATGAAATTCACCGAATTGTGCTTACAAACCCATCAATTTCGTTCAAGGTGGTTTTCAACGATGAAATAAAGATGCAACTTTCCCCTGAAAATTTGCATCAGCGAATTGCTAATGTTTTCGGCAAGAAACTCAACCAGAACCTTGTGCCACTTGGCGTTGAAACCAATATAGTGAACATAAAGGGTTTCGTTGTAAAGCCAGAAATGTCGTTGAAAAACATGGCGGAGCAGTTCTTCTTTGTGAACAACCGATACATGTACCATCCGTATTTCCGCAAGGCGGTGACATCTGCCTACGACAAGCTTCTGCCCGAGGGCGAAAATCCACGCTTCTTCATTTACTTGGAGGTAGATCCTGCAACAATCGACATAAACATTCATCCTACCAAGACCGAAATCAAGTTCGAGGAGGAGCAAAGCATATATATGATTCTTAATTCGGCAGTAAAAGAGGCTCTTGGCAAGTTCAATGTAGTTCCATCTCTGTCGTTTGAGGATGACATTACCCGTGATGCTCATTTTACCTCGTCAACAGTTGTGCGTCCGCCAGTGATAAGCGTAAATCCGAAGTTCAATCCGTTCAAATACACAGATTCGGGCTACAAGCGCGAAGTTCCGAAAGGATGGGAGCAGTTGTACGAAGGTGGCAAGACGCGTGACGATTTTGATTTGCCCGAAAGCGAGAATCCGCAGAATCCTGAGGTCATGCAAAGCGTGCAGTCGCAAATATCGTATGGAGACGATGATAGTTATTCGGGCGACAGTTCACAGAAGTATTTGCAGTTAAAAAACAAGTATATACTCACATCTTCGCATTCGGGGATGATTGTGATAAACCAGCGTAGGGCACACGAACGCATTATGTACGAACATTTTATGCGTATGCTTGAATCGCGTAGCGGAGTGGTGCAGAAGTCGCTTTTCCCGCTTGTGATAGAACCATCTCCAGAGGAGCGCGGACTGCTGATTGAGGTTATGACCGAACTCAATACCATAGGTTTTGATATTGTGATGGTTGGAAACGATAAGTTCGAAATTCGCGGTGTGCCAGCCGAACTTGCCGAAATGGATGCAAATGCGATTATCCGTCAGCTTCTTGATGAACTTTCGGATGGTTCTCCCGATGTGAAAATGCTACTTAACGACAAGATTGCTATTGCTTTGGCAAAGTCGGCGGCAATGTCATCTGGAGTTGCGTTGAAGGACGAGGAGATGGAAGACTTGTTTTTCCGTCTGATGTCGTGTGCTAACCACAACTATACTGCCGATGGCAGGAAAATAATGGAAATAATGGACATTTCTGAAATAGAAAACAAATTTAACTGATGAGCCATGTTCAATAGGTTTTTGGATATTCCACCGGTAGTCAAGTATTTGCTTCTCGTCAACATTGTAATGTTTGTCGTGGCAATGTTTGTGCCAGTGCTTGATTCGTATTGTGCATTGTACAGTTTCCGCAGTCCGTTGTTCAAGCCTGTTCAGCTTGTTACACACATGTTTATGCACGGAGGATTCTGGCATTTGTTCTTCAATATGTTTTCGCTCTACATGTTCGGAAGGGTGCTTGAATCGTACTGGGGCTCAAAGCGATTCTTTATTTACTACTTTGTGGCGGGAATTGGCGGCGCGTTGTTCTATCTGCTTGTAAAAGAGATTGAAATGCAGGTTATGATGTCGTCGATGAGTCCAGAGGCCATTGAGGAGGTTATGCGCAATGGTGCCGACATTATTATGCAGGGCAAAAATTACATGGATCCGCAGCTTGGCAATTTGAATGCAGTTCTCAATGTGCCCTGCGTTGGTGCATCGGGTGCTATATACGGTTTGCTTCTCGCGTTTGGAATTATGTTCCCCAATGTCGAGATGTATATATACTTCGCTATTCCTGTGAAAGCCAAATGGATGGTGATAGCATTCGTGGTCATTGAACTTTTGCTCGGCATTCTTAACGCACAGGGAGACAATGTTGCACATTTTGCACATCTTGGCGGTATGCTCATCGGTTTCATCCTGCTGATGATTTGGCGTAAGAAAGGGGAGGTTTGATGAAGCAGGGAATCAGGAACGAAATAAGAACTATTTTCCGTCAGGGAAATAATTTGAGCATACTCATATTTTTGAATATCAGTGTGTTCGTTCTTGTGCTTGCTGTTAATCTCGGATTCTTCTTTGCTGGAAAGACTTTTAATGTGTCGGAATGGTTGGGCGTGTCATCAAACTTTTCTTTGCTGGCGCATAGGCCGTGGACAGTTGTGACATACATGTTTGTCCATTCCGGATTCATTCACATAATGTTCAACTTGCTTGTGCTATACTGGTTCGGGAAAATTTTCCTCGAATACCTTTCGCAGAGGCAGTTGCTTGGTGTGTATATACTTGGTGGACTTGCAGGTGCGCTGGTTTTCATTGGGGCGTACAACATTATTCCTGTGTTCGCAACGGTGAAAAATGTCGCTTTTGCAATTGGCGCATCGGCATCGATAATGGCGGTTGTGTTTGCAATTGCCGTGCTTGTGCCCAATATGCCTGTCCGCTTGGCTTTTCTCGGTCAGATAAAGCTGAAATATTTGGCAATGGCGATTGTTCTCATCGACTTGCTGAGCATTCCGTTTGGAAATGCTGGTGGACATTTCTCGCATCTCGGCGGTGCGCTCATGGGAGCGATATTTTCGGTCTGCTACTCAAAAGGTACTGACATCACAATTTTCTTGTCGCGATTTTTCGCATGGGTTGGCGGATTGTTCAAGTCTGAACCAAAAGCAACAACGCAGACAGGTAGCCGCCGTGCAGAAACCGATGCAGAATACAATAGGCGCAAAGCTCGCGAGCAGAAGGAAATAGACAGGATTTTGGACAAGGTTAAGGAATCGGGATATTCGAGCCTTACGAAGGAGGAAAAGGAAAAATTGTTTAGCAACAGCAATAAAAATTAAGCGATATGTGGCGTAAGATATTATGGGTGTTTACGATATTGTTCTTGTTGGCGGTTATACTTTGCATGGTTTCGGTATATGTGTCGCCGGCAAGTGTAAAGTGGATGGCATTGTGTCCGTTTATGCTGAAGTATGTGCTTATCGGACTTGCCGCGCTGATGCTTTTATGGCTGTTCGTGAATTATAAGGTTGCCATTCCTATTGCTGTTGTGGTATTTGTCGGCTTTAAATTTTTCTCGCACGAATATTCCATTCGTGACAAATCGCTCGATGACAAAGCCGATTTCAGGGTAATGTCCTACAATGTGAAATGTTTTGGTATTCTTGATAAGAATTCCAATTTGTTGAGGGAGAAGGTTTTGGAAACGATTTCTGCCACCGATGCCGACATTGTTTGCATGCAGGAAGCATATTGGGCAAATAAGCCTGCCGATTTTCCAACGCTCGATGTGCTGTCGAAGAATTTGAAGGCTAAGTCGGTGCCAAAGGTAAGGCTTACTAATTTCAATTATGGGGTAGGAGGCTTGGCTATTATTACGCGCTATCCTGTCGTTACCCAGTATTCGCATCCGTTCGATAGTACTGCAAATGGATTTATGTATGTTGACATTCTTATGAATGAGGATACGGTAAGGTTGTACAATGTTCATTTGCAGTCGATTATGATAAGCGATTCGGATGTTGAGATTAGTCGTAGACGCGAAGGTTTCAACCGTGAAAATAAGGACAAGGCGATGAATCTTTATTCAAAGTTCTCGGAGGCATCGGCACATCGTGCCGTGCAAGTCGATACGCTTGTGTCTACTCTTGATACTTGTCCGTATCCAGTTCTGCTTTGTGGCGATTTCAACGATGTTCCATTGAGTTATACTTGTTTCCAGATACTTGCATCAGGCGAACGCCTTCACGATACCTTTATGGAACGCGGAGATGGCAACGGCCGAACATTTTCAATTGCTGGTGTTGATTTCCGTATCGACTATATAATGCATTCCAATAAATTCAAATGTCTAAGACATAAGGCTTTGGATTTCAATATTGCAGATGACCATTATCCCGTAGTAGCGGATTTTATTAGGTAAAAGGTAATAGTTAAAAGTTAAAAGTAGTTGCGCAATGCTTTGCGCAAAATGTTGAACGGCGTACTTCGGCTATGCTCACTTCGAGAACCTCAGTGCATCGCAGCACAAGTAGCCCTCAACGAAGTTAAAGATGAAAGATGAGGGTTATTACGGCTGCAGGCTTTTTCGCCTTTTGGCTTTTAGCCTTTTAGCCTGTTCGCCTTTCTGCCAATTATCCGTTTGTCAGTTCTGCGAAAACTTCCTCGATGCTCTTTTCCTTTTCTTGCATGCTTAGGACGGCAAGCCCCTTTTGTACTGCCAGGTTGAAGACGGCTTTGCGGATGTCGTTGCTCTTGTTGAATTCGATGGCAAATCGGGTGGGGGATTGCTTGCGGACATTCCTAATGCCTTTTATCTGTGCAAAATCATTCTCCGAAAGTTCTCCGTCAAGTTCAACAAGCAGCGTGGAAATAGAGTCGCTGTTGAGGTGGGCAAAATCTTCGGCCTTGTCGTTGGCAAGAAGTACACCTTTCTTTATCAGCAATATGCGGTCGCAAATGGCTTCCACTTCCTGCATGATGTGAGTGGAAAGGATGACAGTCTTTTCCTTGCCGAGGTTCTTTATCAGGTTTCTGATTTCGATAATCTGGTTGGGGTCGAGCCCTGATGTAGGCTCGTCAAGTATAAGCACTTCGGGGTCGTGTATAATTGCCTGCGCCAGACCTACACGCTGTTTGTAGCCTTTCGACAAGGTTCCGATTTTCTTGTTAATTTCGGGTTCAAGTCCAGTGAGTGCTACAATCTCATCAATTCTTGCCTTTTTGTTCTTTATGCCGTATATACCTGCGACAAATTCAAGGTATTCAACGATATACATGTCGAAGTACAATGGATTTTGTTCGGGTAGGTAGCCGAGTTTCTTGCGGATTTCGATTGGATTTTCGAGGATATTCATTCCGTTTATAAGCACTTCGCCCTCTGTGGCTGGAATATAGCCGGTGATTATCTTCATCAGTGTTGACTTTCCTGCACCGTTAGGACCAAGAAAACCAACTATTTCACCGTTGTTTATGTCAAAACTTACATTGTCGAGAGCTTTCTGCTCTCCGAAAACCTTAGTTATGTTCCGTACTTCTATTGACATGCCTTTAATTTTAGACCGCTAAGATATATCTTTTTTTGATTGAAAGCGAGAAAATGTTGCGCGAAACAAGATATGGCAGAATTACTAACTAGTTTCCATCCTTATAACTTATGTATGAACCTCGAATGCATTTCCAGCGACCATCGTTGAGCAGGTTGACTTGGTCGCCATATACGCCATCAATCTTGCGTCCATTATTATCGCATGCGTACCAATAGCTGCCTTGTTTTATGAGCCAGCAGCCGTTCCAGAAGATACATGGTGATTCGTAAGAGTAGAAATCTACTTTTCTGCCACTGCAGTGGAACACATCATAATATCCTGCGCTGCGTAGCACCGTCACATATCCCCATGGATAATACAAAATCTGCTTGCCGTAGATTCCATCTACGAGATCTCCATCCGGATCGGCAAGATACCAGGTGTTGCTGCGCTTAACACGATAATATCCGTTGTATAGCAGATTAATCTCATCGCCATAAAGTATGGAATTGCCACTTCTGTATATATATACCGTTCTGCCTGAGGTACGAACAGTGCATCCATTCCATAGATCCTGATAATTATCGGTACATTGTACAGCTTTGCGGGTTGTCATTTCGTGATCAGTGTCTTCGAACCATAGGTCATACTTGTCGGAAACTACATATTGTGCTTGCATACTTACGCTGGCTATCAATACCATACAGAAGAATAATATCTTTTTCATAGGACATAATTTTTTCAGGTTACACATATATATTATCGCGTTTGATTGCCCCAAACATTATGCCACGAAAGGATAGGCTTGTTATAGAATTATTAATAGAGGTGTTATAAAATGCAAAAATATTCATATCCTCATGAGTGGCGGCTCAAAGCATTGCGCCTCTATAATATTACAACAATTCCAAATAATCAAATCATCAACCTTTAGCTCAACGATGTTAAATTTCTGATCTTTAAATATTTGAATCCTTCTAATATTCCAACTTTATATTATCCACCCAGATTGTATTTCCGATTGTTCCCGAAAATGCTTCCTGACACGATGCGCTTATAAGCAAAATTGCGTGAGTTACAGGCGTGTTTTCATCACCCCAGTCAACTTCTTGTATTTCAATATTCTTGCCTTTGCTGTTGATTGTATAGAAGTTGTCCTTCTTTGGACCAAGGTTCATATATGGTTTGTAGTTGGGTGATTTGGTGGCATCTCCGTATATGACTGGTATGCGGAAGCCGTTTACCCAGCCGTTTGTCGGATTGCTGACATTGTAAATCGCTGTGCCTACGCGCTTTGCATAGACATTGCCCTTTTCGTCCTCCCAGCGGTTTTGCAGTATGAAAATTATTTCGTGTCCATCGTTTCCTGCTCTGCTAGATGAAGACAAGGTCTTGCAAGTGGTTATTGTGCCCTTGTTTGGCATTGCCGACTTGTAGTCGAGGACTAGCGCCTTGGGCTTGTTGGTGAATGGCACTCCCCATCTCATTTTGCTGTACGGATTGTCGGTGCCGCTGACTGGCTCGTGTGCTTTGCCCCAGTATATTGTGCCAGAGACCAATACCTTAATGTTTATTATGCCGATAACCTTGCATTCGGCGTATTCGGTTGTAAGTTTTGCGCAATAGCCATCGCCACGCTTTTCGGGATATACGGTGTTGCTCGTCTTTGATATACCTGCAACTTTTGCATAAGTGTTTGATGTCGCCCATATCGACTTGATGTTCAATGCTTTGTTCTCGCGGATTGTGTCGCGTGGGCCAATTGCGTATATGCGTTTTGTTTCGCCGCCAATAATCAGTGATTCTTCAATGTCGCGGACAACCCAGTTTTCAAAGTTGCCGTATTGTACATTCTTGTATGTCTGCGCATTGGCGGTAATTGTTATGATTGTCAGTAATATATATGCTAAAGGTTTCATTTTTTTTATGATTATATGTGAGACGCATGGCTATGCGTCTTTACATTGTTTATTATTAGGTCGGCTATGATTTTTTGCCCTTTCTGGTTCGGGTGTATTCCATCACAGCAGAAAAGCGAGCGGTAGTCGAGCCTGTCAATGAATGGCTGATAGATGTTGATTAGTTCGACATTTTCGGAGTAGGCAACCTTTATTATTTCCTGATTGTACATTTCGTGCCACAAACTGATGACATCCAAGTTGCCGTAGAGCCATTGTTTGATGTTGTTGATTTGTTTTTCGGTCATTCCTTTTGTGAAATGGCGGAAATACGATACGGCGTCAATAGGTGGCATTGTCAGCATGTATATTTTTGCACCTATCTGTTTCAGTTTTTGTATGATACGATGATAGGTTTCTGCAAATGCTGGTAGCGGTGTTTTGGCTTTGTGTTCGACATTGGGATTTTCTGCAATTTCTGTCCACATTTTATCGCTGTCGTTGCCACCGTATTCGATAAGCACAATGTCGTTTTCGGAAATCTTGTCGATGTTCTTGTCGATTATTTTTTCTCCTGCAGTTATTATGCTGCCGAACTTTCCATAGTTGCAGACACCCATTCCCAATTCGTGTCCGCAGATGTCGGTAGCAGTTTTTTCCGGAATCTTGTATTTGATACCGTTGTCATCGCCTTCGGATATCACACCTTTAATTATTGAATCGCCAAAGGCCACAATTTTTTTTCTTCTTTCGTCCATTGTTTCTCGGTTTGTTTACGCCGCAAAATTACTGGGTATATACTCTCGAAAAATTTTATGTGATTTACCGTTTCTATCTTTGATAGAATGATTATTTTTGTGACGAATTTTTGAAATGTGTGACGAATTTTGCTTGTTTGGAATTTCGTCACAGTATATTTTGAACTAAATTAGTACGCTGATGACTAGGTTGTTAGAGAGATTTTCTTCTCTGGGCATACAGATTGCATATCTGTTTGGTATATCTGGCTTTTTCATAGGTTTTGTGTTCTTGTATCGTCCGATTCAGATTGTTGAATTCTATGATATGGGACGCGGAATGCTGGCTTTCAATGCAACTATGCAGTTCTGCATATTGTTTGGAGTGCTATTGCTGTCAAGGACTCTGCTTTTCGCTTTCAGGCGGAAAATGTCGCTCAATTGGTTCTATATTTCGCTGTGGTTTGTGTTGGAACAGATTGTAGCGTCGTTGTTTATGGCTATGTATATGTCGCTGATGTATAATGGTGAATATCCGTATTTTGATGCCGTTGGAATATGCATGTTCATAAACCTCATAATTTTGGTTTTTCCGTATGTTGTTATTACTCTTGCTGTTATCGTGTCACATAAGCCCGAGACCGTTGATGTGTCGGAAAGGAATCTGGTGAGGTTCAGCGACAATACCCAGAAACTGAAACTGGTTGTTTCTTCGGATGCAATCTTGTATGTGAAAGCCGAAGAGAATTATGTGAGAATCAAGTATATGGAGAGCGAAAACCTAAAGGATTATGTGCTTCGCAATACGATGAAGTCGCTTGAACCGTTGCTTCAGAAGTACGGACTGGTGCGATGCCAGCGTTCATTTTTTGTTAATCCAAAGCATGTCAAGGTGTTGCGTAAGGACAAGCAAGGCGTTGTTGTGGCAGAACTTGATATTAATGGTGCAGATACGATTCCTGTTTCTCCGAAATACTATGATGCTTTGGAAAGGTTGTTGTAAACGAAAATCTTGTGTTATGAAAAGTAAGGTGCTGATAATTGACGATGTACACGCAATAATAACTGATGGCTTGCAAAATGCAGGCTATGATGTTGTTGATGCAACAAAATGGAATCGTGATGAAATCATTTCGCAGGTTAGCGATGCTTTTGGCATAGTGTTGCGAAGTCGCATAAACATTGACCGTGAATTTGTTGATGCTGCAAAATGTCTGCGTTATGTTGCGCGAGTTGGTGCAGGCATGGAGACAATTGATGTGGATTATTGCGAGTCGAAAGGCATTTTGTGCCTCAATTCGCCTGAAGGAAACCGCGATGCAGTTGGCGAGCATACTGTTGGTATGTTGCTGTCGCTGCTCAATAATCTCAATCGTGCCGACCGTCAGGTAAAGGTAGGCGAATGGAAGCGCGAGATGAATCGTGGTCGCGAACTTGGTTTCCGTACGGCAGGAATTATCGGCTACGGAAACATGGGTTCGTCATTTGCACGAAAATTGTCTGGATTTGGCTGCAAGGTACTTGCATACGATAAGTACAAGACAAATTATTCTGATGGTTATGCCGAGGAAGTTTCACTTGATGATATTTTTGCAAATGCCGATGTGCTGAGTTTGCATGTTCCGCTAACCAATGAAACAAAGTATATGGTTGACGATGAGTTTATTGAGCGTTTCAAAAATCCGTTTGTTTTGCTCAATGCTTCGCGTGGACCAGTTGTGAAAACATCTGCTTTGGTTTCGGCATTGCAGTCGGGGAAGATTGTTGCGGCGGGGCTGGATGTTATTGAATATGAGGAAACTTCGTTCGAAGCGACCAAAAAGATGACAGACAATCCTGATTTCCGCTATCTTGCGCAGTGCGACAATGTTATAATGTCTCCACATATCGCAGGCTGGACTGTTGAGTCGAAGGTGAAGCTGGCGCAAGTGTTGTTGGATAAGATTTTGAAGGTGAAATAACAAATGACAACCGAACTTAACATATCGAAGATGCGCACCGAGTACGGATTTCCTATCCGTTACTTTCTTGCGGCTGGCGATACCGAAATTTTTATGAACGACTTGATTGGCAGTCGCATAACGATTGAATACCAACACCTCATTAATTGTATCTCGTGCGGTGATGTTACTCGCCGAAGCTATATGAACGGACATTGCTTCAAGTGTTACACTACTTTGCCCGAATGTGACGAGGGCGTTTTCAATCCCGAGAAGGATATGGCGCACCTTGGAATTTCGCGCGACATTGAATGGTCGAAGAAATATTCGCTGATTGATCACTATGTGTATCTGGCATTTACTGGCGATTTGAAGGTCGGTGTTACACGCTATAACCAGATTCCAACTCGTTGGATTGACCAAGGTGCTGTAGCTGCAATAAAGTTTGCCAAAACGCCTTACCGCAATATTGCAGGACAAATCGAGGTCGAGATGAAGAGGCATTTGTCGGATAAGACAAATTGGAAGATGATGCTGGCAATTTCAAAGCCGAATCTTGATTTGGTTGAGAGAAAGAAATATTTTCTGCCCATGTTGCCTGAGGATTTGCGACTATACGCTTCTTTTGACGACTCGGTGACTGAAATATTTTATCCATACGATTATAAGTTGGCAAACATAAAGGCTGTTTCGCTTGATACTTGCGATATAATAAGCGGTGTGCTTGCTGGAATAAAAGGGCAGTATCTGTTGTTTGACAACGGACTTGCGCTGAATGTGCGCAGTCATTCGGGATATAAGGTAAAATTGACGGTAGGTTGAATTTAATGCAAAGTTGTGGAATCGGAAGAGTTTGAAAAATATTTGTCGAAGGCGCAGTCGTACTGCTCGCGAGCCGAAAAGTGCGAAAGCGATGTTCGTACCTATTTGTATAAGCAGGGCGTTGATACAAAAGTTATCGCAAGGATTGTTGCCAGTTTGGTAGACGACAAGTTTGTCGACAATGCCCGTTATGCACGGGCATTCGTTTCCGATGCCTTCAAGTTCAACAAGTGGGGGCGGTTGAAAATTCGTCAGGCATTGCTGGCAAAAGGAATTTCTGAAAAATTGATGTTGCAGCCACTCTCCGAAATTGATGAGACGGAATATAAGTCGTTGTTGGAAAGCCTTTTGCGTGCCAAATTAAAGTCGGTGCGTGACGATGACGAATACAAGCTTAAGGCTTCTGTTTTCAGATTTGCGTATAGCAGAGGCTTCGAGCCTGAACTTGTGGAAAAGGTGTGGGAAAAGATTCGCTAATCTCTTTCTTTTTCTATTTCAACGCCAACCTTGCCAATTTTGCCTCCCATGGGAGGATTTAGCTTTGCAATTCTAATTTTTGCTTTCTGTAGTTCTGGAAAGCGTTGGAATATTGCATTTAGAATATTTGATGCAAGGTTTTCGACAAGGTTCGACTTGGTGTTTTTCATTATGTCGCTGATAATTGCATAAACTACCTGATAGTTTAGTGCATCGTCAAGGTTGTCTGTTTTTTCGGCCTTGCAGGTGTCGGTCCACAGGTAAATACTGACGGAAAATCTGTTTCCAGCAAACTTTTCTTCATCATAGTGACCATGGAAAGCAAAGAATTCCATGTCTTCGATGAAAATTTGACCGAGATGAGCTGCCATTAGTATTCGAGCTTAATGTTGTCAACCCAAAGGGTGTTGCCAATTGTTCCCGAAAATGCTTCCTGGCACGATGCGCTTATGAGCATGATTGCGTGTGTTACGGGTGTATTTTCATCACCCCAGCCAACTTCTTGTATTTCTACATTCTTGCCCTTGCTGTTTATTGTGTACATATTGTCCTTCAATGGACCGAGGTTCATGTATGGCTTGTAGTTTGGCGATTTGGTTGCATCACCATAGATTACAGGAATGCGGAATCCGTTTACCCAATCCTTTGTCGGGTTGGTAATGTGATATATAGCTGTTCCTACGCGCTTTGCATAGACATTTCCTTTTTCGTCTTCCCAGCGGTTTTGCAAAACAAATACAATTTGTTGTTCATCGTTTCCGGCGCGGCTTGATGATGACAAGGTCTTGCAAGTTGTGATTGTGCCCTTGTTTGGCATTGCCGACTTGTAGTCAAGAACCAGAGCCTTTGGCTTGTTTGTGAACGGAACGCCCCATCTCATTTTGCTGTACGGGTTGCTTGCTCCGTCGATAGGTTCGTGGGCTTTGCCCCAGTATATTGAACCTGAAACCAACACCTTAATATTAATAATACCGATAACCTTGCATTCTGCGTATTCTGTTGTAAGTTTTGCGCAGTAGCCGTTACCACGCTTTTCGGGATATACGGTGTTGCTGGTTTTGGAAATACCTGCAACTTTGGCGTATGTATTCGATGTCGCCCATATCGACTTGATGTTCAAGGCCTTGTTTTCGCGTAAGGTGTCGCGAGGTCCAATTGCGTATATGCGTTTTGTCTCACCGCCAATAATTAACGATTCTTCTATGTCGCGGACAGTCCAGCTTTCAAAGTTGCCGTATTGTACATTCTTGTATGTTTGTGCATTAGCGGTAAATGCTGTTGCCAGTACCAATAAAATTAATGTGTAGTCCCTAATTATTCTCATGTTTTATTTTTTTTGAATTTATTGTCATTTTAAATGTATTTCTTCCAAATTTTGTTTACAATGCATCTCGGTATAGCATTGACGAGTGGTGGCCATATCAAGTTGATGAAGCCTGGAGTCTTGCAACGGCGTTTGCGGAACATGGCTTTCAGTGCCTTGTTTACAAGCAGTTGAGGTGGATATACAACTCTAATTTTCACGGCAAACCTCATTAGTTTGTTGTACTTCGGACTTATGTTGTACAATGGAGTATCAACTGCTCCCGGGCAAACAACGGTTGTGTGTACTCCGTAAGGGCGCATTTCGTACCACAGCGACTTCATGAAACTCTTCAGGTAAGATTTGGTTGCTGCGTACATTGTTAGTCCAGGCACTTGGATGTGTGCAGTCACGGATGAAACTGTAAGTATGTATCCATAGCCTCGTTTCTTCATTTCGTCACCGAACATCGAGCATAGTCGGGTGGGGGTGTATACATGAAGCATCAGCATTGCGCTTGCCTTGCCGATGGATTCATTGTTCAATTCCTTGAAGAAGAAAATGCCAGCATTATTAATAAGTATGTCAATCTGGATGTTGTTCTGTTGGCAGAAGTCGAAGAGTTCCTTTGCTGCATCTTGTTGTGCCAAATCCTGATACTTGGCAGTAACCTTTACATTGTATTCGTTTTGCAGATTTTCGGCGACTTCATTTAGTTTTTCTTCCTCGTTGCTTACAATCAATAAGTTGCATCCGGATTGTGCGAGTTGTCTTGCATATTCAAGTCCCATGCCTGAACTCGCTCCCGTAATCAGTGCCGTGCTGTCCTTTCGGATGTACTTATTGAAAGTTTTCATTCGTCCGTTACATTCATTTAAGTCATATTGCAGTGCTAATGTGTTGAAAATTATAAAATTTACACTTCATCAGCACTGTAGCCTAATAATAAAAGACGCGCAAAGGTAACACTTTTATTTTTATTGGAGTTTCCCAATAGGGCGTATTTATTGTATGGTTAATGTTAATATGTTGAATGTTAGTTTGTTATAAATATAAAACGGCAACATGTAAATGCTGCCGTTTTGTAATAGTATAGGTGTTGTGATTAGTCCAGTTTTTCAAACTTTTGGACTGCAACCTTTCCCTGAGTGAACATTCTTGTGATGTAGGTGCCGTTTGGAAGGTTTGTTGTATTTATTTCAATGCTGTTACCGCTGAGATTATAGTTTGAATATACAAGTCTGCCGAGGTTGTCGAATATCTCAATGAAGTCGTTTGCTTCAAATCCGTATTCGTTTTCAGTGTTAATCATGTTTTTGCATGGGTTGGGGTAGATTTCAACATTGCTGGTGAACTCGGGATCATCAATGCCAACTAGGCATGATGTTACTTTTATTCCGGTTGATGCTGATATGTCGTCGTATGCATCTGAAACATTTTGCCATACATCGTCCTTGTATACGAATAGTGTGCTTGGACGACCATAGCCTCTGTTATGAGAAAGTCCGATGACAATGTCTGTTCCGTTTCCGTAATCAATCGAATATCCGAGGTAGAAAGGTCCGTCAACTTTAAGAGGTTCTGCAAAATTTATTTTTTGGTAATAGTTTTCTCTTAAATCTCTCATGTAAACCTTTTGTTCTGAGAGCACGGTTGTTGGTACGGGGTCGTTGCCATCCCATGTGATGAATGTAATGTATGAGTTTGGATTGCTGTACTCAAGTTTCATGATTGGGACGATTATGGATGAAATTTCGTTGAATGTGTAGTACTCGAATTTGTCAGCATACATTGTAATCCTGTCGCTGTTGTGTCCGCCAAGGTAGCCATCTAGTCCATGAGCACCAAGTTTTATGGCAACTTCATCGTCGCGCAGATTGCAGAGAGTGTCGCAGTACGAGCCAACATAGTTTTCGTAAACGACCATGTATTCATGTTTTGTAAGAATGTCGCCACCATTGGTGTTTGAAACGGCAAGCGTGACATCGAAAACGCCAGAATGTTCGTAGGTTACGCCTTCCGGTAGAACTTGGAATTCGGAATAAGATGGGGTTCCTCCTTCAAATTCCCATGCCCAGAACATCGGGTATCCTTCCGACTGGTCTTCGAAATATACAGGTGTGTTTACTTGTACGAGCCTATTTGCGCAGGAAAATTTTGCCTTTGGTACGGCATCTCCTATAGATGGGATTACATGGATGTAGTTTTCAAGCATTAGCGTATCTGCACCGAGTGTATTTTGCACGATAAGTGTCACATTGAATGTTCCGACATTGTTGTACCTGATGTTGTGTGGATGCTGTTCGTTTGAACTAGTAGGCTGTGCGCCTTCGAATGTCCAAATCCATGTCCATGGTTCGCCTCGTGATAGGTCGGTGAAATTTATTGTATTCCCAGCGATAACGGTAACTTGGTTGGCTGCGAAGTATGCCGTTGGTGCTTCGGTAGGAGGTGGTACAACCTCAATGTAGCTGGTGCGTGTTTTTGTATCTTCGTTTCCCTGTCTGTTTCTTGCCGTTAGCGATACGGTGAATGTTCCGGTATTGTTATATGTTACTGTAGGATTTTCTTCGGTAGAAGTTGCAGGTTCTCCACCTTGGAATGTCCACGACCATGCGGTTGAACGTTGTGAACGGTTGGTGAATGTTACAGTTTCGCCAGCAGGAATGCGGGTTCTGTTTGCTATAAAGTCGGCTACAGGCATATTGTCGGGGCAAGCGCTTTCGTGTGCACCAAGACCAACGAGTTCTCCCGAACTTAATGGTCTGCCAAGTTCACGCATCGATCTGTCTGGACTGATGCAGATGTATGTTGGAGTTCCGTCAAGTTCCCAGTTGTCAAATAAAGTCCTGTTTATCGGATTGGTTTCTAACGGAGCGATAGGGTATTCCACATTAAATTCGTTGATATACCAATCTATGGTATTTGGAGCATCGCTATTATGGATGGCTATGCCAATGAAAAAGACATCGGCTTCATTACAGCCCATCTCCCTGTATAAAGCAACAACATCAGGCATTTCTTCCTGACAATAGTGGCAAGTCGTGAAGAAAAAATCAAGAAATATATATTTCCCATCACGAAGATATGCATTTATATCATGGGTGTTGCCATCTTGGTCAGTGAGTGTGACTGTTTCCGTGAATTGGTCAGGAATCATTTGCGAGAATGCCTGAATTGACAATATTATTGCGGCAATCGTTATTAAAAGTCGTTTCATAAAAAACACAATTATAGACAAATGCCAAAGTTAAGAAATAAATTCGTATTGTAGGTGTTTTTATTTTAACTTTTTTTGAAATTTTTGGAGATTGAGTTTGTGCATGGTAAAATGGTATTGTGAAATGCTAACATAGGGGCAAAAAAAATCCCGACCTAAGTCGGGACTTTCAGATTCAAAAAACTATTTCTCAATAATCTCCTTGTGGTTTTGCAGGATGTTTTTGGCGGTGCCGACCTTATCTGAAAATTCAAACATCGACATTGCGTACCAGCCTTTGTTGTCGGGAGCCCAGTAGCGGATACCAGCCATTCCGTGTGTTTTGCCCCACAATACCACATCTGAATATATGTCGGCTTGACCTTGCTGGTCGTGCTTGTAACCCTTTACCTTTTTATTCCAGCTGGCGAACGGTCCGTCCATCTTGCCCGACGGATACGAAAATTCGCCGATGAAAACATTTAGGTGGCACTTTTCGTTAATCTTGGTTACGGTCTTTTTCAGGAGTTTCTTCTTGTTTGCCGAGGAACTGAATTTGAAATTGTCTGGCGAGGCACACATAAGGGCGTATATGCGACCGATTTTTCCAATGTCGGAATCACAGATGCAAGTGGCTATGCGCTATTTCGACCTGTTGCGCGAGGTTTTGCAGACGCCCGATGTTTCCAATGTGCGTGAGGTTGCGCTAAACCTTGTCCGCTCGTTGACATATTTCATATATGGTATTTACGACACTTCGTTCCAAAAGCTTTATACGCTTTCGCGTTCCGAGGAATTGGTTGGACGGTTTCTCGCCTTGGTGGAGCAACATTGCCACGAACATCACAGCATTGACTGGTATGCTGATGAGTTGTGCCTGACGCCCAAGTACATTGCCAATCTGGTGAAGCAGGTTACAGGCATGAGTGCCGGCAATTGCATTAACTACAATCTTATTTCCCAGTCGAAGTGGTTGTTGCGCAGTACTACGCTGACAGTCCGGGAAATTAGCGACCGACTTGGTTTCAAGAACCAGTCGCATTTCGGAACATTTTTCCGTAGGTACGAGGGGATAAGTCCGTTGGAGTTTAGGATGGGATGAATGTCTGATTTCTAACTTGACATTGTTCTTAATTTGTTTGAAAGTTGTGTTAGATGTTAAAAATGATGTAATGTCTTTGTTCTAAATCGTTTAGGTGCTAAATCGTAAATAAAATTACCTATTATTATAGTGCTAAAACGGTAAAAATATTGGCGTTTTAGCACTCGTATCACGATTCTGGTGCTAAAACGAATAAATTTCTTTGGTTTTAGCACTCGAATCAGAAAACTATTTTTTATCTTTGTGCCGAAAAATATTAGACTATGCTGAATAAAATTGTTGGACGAGAAGAAGAAATAAAGTTACTAAACAAGTATGCCGAATCGGGCAAAGCTGAGTTTGTCGCGCTTTATGGTAGACGACGCGTTGGAAAGACATTTCTTGTGAATAAAGTCTTCAAAGACAGACTGACATTCTCTATGACAGGAGTTTTGGATGGAGACAAGAATGCACAAATCCATGCCTTCACAGATGCCCTGGACATATATGGTCAACCTACCAATAAGCAGCCAAAAAATTGGTACGAGGCTTTTCAAATGTTGCGTCATTTCCTTGCAGACAAGAATAAAAAGAACAAGCCATGCATAGTGTTTATTGATGAGTTGCCATGTTTTGAAACTCGCAAATCGGACTTTGTCAGTGCTTTGGGATATTTTTGGAATAGTTGGGCTTCGTTGCAGGATAATATGATGCTTATAGTATGTGGTTCAGCAACATCTTGGATGAAGAAGAATATCATTGATAATCATGGCGGACTGCACGATCGTATCACACATGAAATGCATCTTAAGGAATTCAACTTGCATGAAACAGAAGAATACCTTTGTGCGTATGGTTTCCCGTGGGACAGAATAATGATAATGCAAACATACATGGCAATTGGAGGCATACCTTATTATTTAAGTCTCCTTGACCCAGCCGAAAGCTTAGCACAGAATATTGATCGTTTGTTTTTCAAGGCAGATGGAGAAATGCGGCGTGAATTTAAGCGGTTATACAAAACATTGTTTGCAAGTCCGGAGCCGTATATTGCCATTGTCGAAGCACTTTTTTCGAAAAAGAAGGGCATGACGAGGGATGAAATTGCCAAAAGCATAGGTACTAATGCCAACGGATACCTTACAAAAATGCTGCAAAGCCTTGTAGATTGCGATATTGTCCGCTTTTATAATGTGAAAAATAAAACTATTTCTACTCGCAACGGACTATACCAGTTGCTTGACTTTTATTCTTTGTTTTACCTTCATTTCATAAAAAAACAACCAACTAACGAGCATTTCTGGACGCAAGGTCTCAACAGTCCGAAAATCAGCGCATGGATGGGGCTTTCGTTCGAACGCATTTGCCTGACTCATATAGCTCAAATCAAAAATGCACTAAGCATTAGTGGTATCAAAACCGAATATTACTCATGGCGTAGCGTAAATTCGGGCAATGAGCAGAATGCTCAGATTGATCTTGTAATTGAACGAGCAGACAGAATGATTAATATTTGTGAAGCAAAATACAGCGATATGCCTTATTTACTTGATAAAGAAGAATATGAGAAGTTAAATACTCGCATTGCGCTTTTCAAGCAGCAAACAGGTTTCGGAGGAGGCATCATACCGACATTTATCACCGTAAATGGTTTGCAGAGGAACAGCTATTCGGAACATATCGTTGCACAAATTACGCTTGATGACCTGTTTGTGAGTAGCAGATGAATATAAGTCCGTTGGAGTTTTGGAAGGGATGATTTGTTTGATGTTGTTTGATGTTGTTTGATGTTGTTAGGGTTAACTTTCAAACCATCTGAAACTCATAAAATTATAAACCATTTAACTTACTTTTCGTTTCCGTCAAGCATTATGAAGGCCGCCCAATATCTTGGATTTTCGAAGCCTGCGGTTGTCTTAACCTTGTTTTGTGATGCAAGCAATGGCTTGTTTTGCCAAGCATAGTTTGCCCCCGAAAGCAGAAGCCCAGACTGGATGAGTGTTTTCGTTAGACTGCAAACTTACATAAAAATCTCCTATTTTTATACCAAAAATAAAGAGATTTTGTCGCTTATAATCAATCTGTTAGAAATTTTCTTTAGAGGAAGTACTGTCTTTTTTCGTTTTCATTGATATGTGTTAATACAAAAAATGGCCGTATCTCACGACACAGCCAATTTTACGATGATTTTTGTATGCCTTATAAATTCAGTTTTTATTGAAATGAAAGTTTGTTCATCGTTTTTTGAGTTTGTGTAAATAAATGTAAATTAACTTTGGTTTTGCAAAAGTACAGCTGTTGCGATAGGTGTGCAATCCCGAAAAATGATGAAAAGAGATGTTGGAATTAACTATATGTTGTGATTGTGGGTGCTTCTTATTTACTCTCTCGGCAAATTGAATCCTGTCCTTTTTACAATCGCCTTTGTCGCTATGAAAAATGCCACCGCCACCGAGATTCCGAAGCAGAATCCTACAAAGATGTCGGCAGGGTAGTGGACGGCGAGGTACATTCGTGAATAAGAGACGATTGCCGCCCAACAGAGTGCTGTTATTGTGTACCATTTACGGCGGATGAAAAGCATTGTGATTAGTGCAAGTCCGAAACTGTTGGCTGCGTGACCAGAAAAGAAGCCGTACATTCCTCCGCGATAGTCGTTTACGGTGTGGACTTCGTTCTCTATTTCAAGGTTATGCGTGGGACGGTAGCGCTGTACCGATTCCTTCACATTGTGCGAAACCACATCGGTAGTGGCGAAGCAAAGAGTTGCGGCAAGTATCGGAATCCAGCACCATTTCCCGAAACGTTTCACCGTCATAAAGATGAACAGCGCAATCATTGGAAGCCAGAACCAGTTGCTGCTTATTGCCCACATTATCGGGTCGAGCCAGTCGGCATGCAATCTGTTAATGAAGATCAGAATCTCGCGGTCGATAAGTTCAAGGCTTTCAATCATTATGCGTGCAAGTCGTTAAGAAGTTCTGGTGAAAAATACTTGAGCCATTCGGCGTAGGTGTCCTGTGCCGACTTCATTGTATCGACAAGGTATGAGGGTGCGTGTTCAAATTCGCGTAGTCCTCTGTAGTAAAATGTCTTGTGGTCGTTGTCGATGACGAAAGGCACAATGTCGTTGCGCAGGCATTCGCGGAAAAGTATCAGTCTGCCAACTCTTCCATTGCCGTCCTGGAACGGATGTATGCTTTCGAAGTAGAAGTGATATTTTGCAAGAGTTTCAATGCTTACATTTTTCTGCGAGGCGTACCAGTCCGAAAGGTCGTGCATTTCGCGGTCAACATTTTCTGGCAGGGTTGTCCTTGCTTCGTTGGCAAGTTTTTTCCAGTCGCCTACATTGAAGTATGGTTTCTGCGCATCGGAAGTGCTGGATTTTATAATCTTGTGGAACTGCTTGATAATGTCAATGCTTAAAGGCTGGCTGATGGTGTCAATCAGATAGTCGAAAGCGACGAAGTGGTTGGTGGTTTCGATGATGTCGTCAACGGGAACGGCCTCTTGTTCCTTGAATCCTATGGTACGAGTCTCGAAAATGTAGCGCGTCTGTTCCTCGGTAAGCTTGCTGCCTTCGATTCGGTTCGAGTTATAGGCGAGTTTTACCTGAGTCTTGTGGTAAATTCCGCCTTTGCGCTTGGCATTCCGCTCGTCGATGAGAAGTTCTGTGAGTCTGTTCATAGGATTATTCGTTCAATGCCTTCCAGATTAAGTCTTTCAGCTTGTCGATGTTCTTGTGTGCTACCGACGAAATGAAGACGGTTTCAATTTTCTCGGGCAGTTCCTTCGAGAGCATTTCCTGAAGTTCGTCGTCGATGAGGTCGCACTTGGTGACAGCAAGGATGCGCTTCTTGTCGAGCAGTTCGGGGTTGTACTGCGTGAGTTCGTTGAGTAGCACTTCGTATTCGTTGCGGATGTCCTTGGTGTCGGCTGGAACCATGAACAGCAGTATAGAGTTGCGCTCTATGTGACGCAAGAACCTAAGTCCCAAACCTTTGCCCTGACTTGCACCCTCGATGATTCCTGGGATGTCGGCCATTACAAACGACTTGTAGTCGTGGTAGGCTACGATGCCGAGGTTAGGCACTAGCGTGGTGAAAGGGTAGTCGGCAATTTCGGGCTTTGCTGCCGATACAACCGACAGTAATGTCGATTTGCCAGCATTTGGGAAACCTACGAGACCGACATCGGCAAGCACTTTCAACTCGAGGATTACGGTCTTTTCGATTCCTGGTTCACCTGGCTGCGAGAATTTTGGCGCCTGGTTGGTTGCCGTCTTGAATTCGGCGTTGCCTAGTCCGCCACGACCACCTTTGAGAAGGATAATTTCCTGGTCGTTCTCGGTGACTTCGCAGAGCACTTCGCCGGTGTATTCGTCGCGGGCGATAGTTCCGAGCGGCACATCAAGGGTAATGTCCTTGCCGTTTGCGCCAGTGCATAAAGCACCGCTTCCGTTAGTGCCGTTTTCGGCGAAGATGTGGCGGTTGTACTTGAGGTGCAGAAGTGTCCACACATTGGTAGTGCCGTGCAGGATTATATGTCCGCCACGACCGCCGTTGCCGCCATCGGGACCGCCTTTCTCCACGAATTTCTCGTGGCGGAAGTGCATCGAACCTGCGCCGCCCGCTCCTGACCGGCAGTATATCTTTACATAATCTACAAAGTTTGAGGTGGTTGCCATAAGTTTAATTGACAGTTGAAAGTTGAAAATTGATAATTGCCGCCCAGAGTGAAACTTAGTCTTTGGAAGAATTAGTGAACATTTGAGGTCTCCATTTATTTTAAAAAAGAACCTCGGAACCGAGATTCCGAGATTCTCAATATGGAAACAAATGTATAACTACTTAACCTGAGGCATCTGGTCCTTGAAGAGCGGAGTCTTCTTAACTTCGGCCTTTACCTTCTTGCCACGGATGTCAATGTAGATTTCGGTGCCTTCCTTCCAGAAACCGCGGTTGAGGTATGCCATACCGATACCCTTCTTCATCATTGGCGACATTGCTCCCGAGGTAACATGACCGATCTCGTTGCCTTCAGCATCGTAAACGAGGTATTCGGGACGTGGAATGCCACGGTCAACGAGGATGAAGCCCTTCAACATCTTGCTGGTGCCTTCTGCTTTCAGCTTCTCGTGGTATGCGCGGTTGGTGAAGTCGTTGCCATCGACAAACTTGGTAATCCAGCCAAGACCTGCTTCGATTGGCGAAGTGGTGTCGTTGATGTCGTGTCCGTAGAGGCAGAATCCCATTTCGAGGCGGAGAGTGTCGCGTGCGCCAAGACCTATCATCCTGATACCGAATTCTTCACCTGCTTCGAGAACAGCCTTCAACAGCTTGTCGGCGTACGGGTTCTTTGCGTAGATTTCGCATCCACCAGCACCAGTGTAACCGGTTGTTGAGAAGATAACTTCTGGAATGCCAGCAAATTCGATAATCTTGTTGGTGTAGTATTCCATGTCGATTACATTAGCCTTTGTGAGCTTCTGCATAGCCTTCAGAGCGTAAGGACCCTGAACAGCGAGCTGGCAGTATTCGTCGGATGCGTTAACAATGTCCTGTCCGACCTTCAAGCCCATCTTTTCTGCTATTGCGATGCACCAGTTCCAGTCCTTGTCGATGTTTGCAGCGTTTACAACGAGGAAATACTTCTTGTCGTTGATTCTGTAAACCAGCAGGTCGTCAACGATACCGCCATCGTTGTTAGGCAGGCACGAGTACTGAACCTTACCATCAGTGAGGTCGGCAACATTGTTTGATGTAACCTTCTGTACGAAGTCGAAAGCCTTGTCGCCTGTTACCCAGAATTCGCCCATGTGAGAAACATCGAAAACGCCGATATGTTCGCGGCAGAAGATGTGCTCGTCGTTTATGCTAGTGTACTGGATTGGCATGTTGAAGCCAGCGAAAGGTGCCATCTGTGCGCCCTGTGCGATGTGAAACTGCGTGAAGGCAGTGGTTTTGATTTCTTCCATTATGTTATGTCTTTAAGTTTTTAATGAATTTTTGAAAAATTTGGGGCAAAGATAAGATTTTTATTTGAGCCAGTTTCATTTTTGTGAAATTATTTTGAAGGGGATTTTTGATATGGTTTTGTGTATAAATTGTTTAAAAGAAAACATGTTGGCTGTTGTGGCTTTTAATAAATATAAGTATGTTTGCAGTTTGACAATAATTGTAGAAGATATTTCGTAAATATAGCGGAACTCAGTAAAATAATTAATTGAATATAAAATGATTTTATCGATACTAAATACTAACATTTCGTCAGATACGTTAGGTTATCTTCAAAATCTTAATGACAATATAGATGCGATTAGAAATATAGTTGATGTTTCTAATTCAACAATAGCGAATGAAATAGGCGCAGTAAATACATTGTTGGTTGTTTTTTCTGTTATTATTGGTGCCGTTGGTATTGGCCTTGGTGTGTATGTTACTTGGCTTCGAAATAAAGTGTTGGAAATAAGTCAAGATATTTCTGAAAAAGAGAAAACAATCAATGAAATAGCAAAAAAGGTAGAAGATACGGATAAAAAAATACAAAGTGATATTGGAGGGTTGTATAAGCAATTGCGCGAAGAAGAAACTATGACTATGCTTAGGCGTTTAGAAGAAGAGCCTCAAGATATAAGTAATCTGTCTAAGTTGTTGTTGGCTCGTCCTATTGGAAACGATGGTTATCCTATTTTGAAATCTGCATATACTAAACTTCTTGAATTAGAAAAAGAAAAAGAAAACGAACAATCAGAAAATGATATCATTAATAATTATTATAATTATAATTGTTCATTTTTACTTTTGTTTTTCCAGCATTATATGTATAATGCTATTTTAGATAATGATATTCGTGAAGATTTAAGAATAGGATTTGATAATGAGTGTAAGTGTGCATTTAAAAGTGATATCATTAAATCAACAAAAGACTTGTGTAAAGCATTGTCAAAAAGTGACGCGCCTTTTGAAAAAGAACCTATACTTGTTGACTATTTGAAGGCTATAAATGGATCAAATTTTAAGAATTTAATTGAGTTGAAAAATATTTTTCAAGAAGAAATAAATAGTTCTCTATTGGTAAGTGCTATAGAGAAGTGTACTTCAGATAAAGTGTATTTAGAAATGTTTTATGCGGTTGATAATAATGAGAAAAAATAAGTGCATATTATGTAAAAAGTAATTAATAGAAATTAGAAATATTATGGATTATAACATTATTACTGGGATTATAAACATTGTGAATAATCACAATAGAATAGTTGGTACTTCACAAAACATGCATAATAGTCTTCATGCAATGGGAGAACCTTTAGAAGATTATATAAAAGATGCATTTTCAGGGGCATACGGATTGAATAATATCCAAAAAGCTAATTGTTATCAAAATGCCTTTTCTTATGGCGGAGGCAAAAATAATCCTCCTGATGCTATTTTAAGAAATGGAGATGCTATAGAGGTGAAAAAGGTAGAGTCTATTGGAGGTATCCCTTTAAATAGTAGTTATCCTAAAGCAAAATTATATATGGATGATTCTAGAATATCTAGTTATTGTCGCCAGATAGAAAACGGAAATTGGGGAAGCAAAGATATGATTTACGCTATTGGCTGTGTTCAAGAAAGAAATTTAAAATCGCTTGTCTTAGTATATGGATCTATTTATTGTGCTGATAAAGAATATTATGAAAGGATCTTTGATATAGTAAAGCAAAGTATTAATAATTCTCAGCTTGAATTAGAGCAAACTAATGAATTGGCGCATATAAATGCTGTAGATCCACTAGGGATAACTTATTTTCGAGCAAGAGGAATGTGGGGAATTTCCCATCCTTTTAATGTGTTTCGGTATATTCATGAGTATAATAAAAATAATAACTTTGAATTAATGGCGATAATTCCAACAAGTAAATTCGATTCATTTGAAAATAGAATCGAATTAATACAGAAAGCCAATGAGATTCAAAATCTTATTATAGAAGATACGCAAGTTAAAAACCCAAACAATATAGTGGAATATATAGATGTTAAATTAGTGACATTTGTAATGTAATATGAATATAATTAGTCTATTTAGTGGGGCTGGAGGTCTTGATTTAGGCTTTCATAAAGCAGGCTTTAATACGATTGTTGCAAATGAATACGATCATAATATTTGTCCAACTTTCCGTGCAAATTTTCCAAATGTTAATCTTATTGAAGATGATGTGCGTAAAATAAAGGAAGATATATTTCCTAGCAATATGGATTGTTTGAAGGAGGGTTCATATAAAGTTCACGGAATTATAGGTGGACCTCCGTGTCAATCATGGAGTGAGGCAGGATCATTAAGAGGTATAGAAGATTCAAGAGGACAATTGTTTTATGAATACATACGTATATTAAAATATGTGCAACCTTTGTTTTTTGTGGCTGAGAATGTATCTGGTATGCTTGCGAAAAGACATTCAGAGGCCGTAAGTGGATTTATGAAATTATTTAATGATGCAGGATATGATGTCAATTTAAAAATGTTAAATGCCAATGATTATGATGTGCCTGAGGATCGCGATAGGGTTTTTTATATAGGATTTCGTAAGGATTTGGGAATTCGGGATTTTGAATATCCAAGACCATTGGAACATAAGCCAACATTAAGAGAAACTATATGGGACCTGCAATATTCGGCAATACCTGCGAAAAAATATAATCGTACAAATGGAAATGATTGTACGGTTGCAAACAATGAATATTTTGTTGGTGCATATTCTCCAATTTTTATGTCAAGGAATAGGGTTCGTTCTTGGGATGAACCTGGTTTTACTGTTCAGGCTAGTGGAAGACAATGTCAGTTGCACCCACAAGCTCCCAAAATGGAAAAAATAGAGAAAAATCTTCAAAGATTTGTCCCAGGAAAAGAACATTTATATCGCCGTATGACTGTGCGTGAGGTGGCGAGAGTTCAAAGTTTTCCTGATGACTTTGTCTTTATTTATGACTATGTGGATTTAGGATACAAAATGATAGGTAATGCTGTTCCTGTTAATCTTGCATATCATGTTGCGATGAGCATAAGGTCTGCTTTGGATAAACATAAGATTAGTTGTTAGTATAATAAAGTATGAAAAATTCTGATTATGATATTCTATTAGTAGTATAATCTTTTTGCGAAGACTTAATTTGTCCTTCAGCAATATATTACGGCTTATGTATGTCGTATAATTGAATGAGATATTATTGTGTTTCATTGTGCAAATCAGTATTAACATCAATTTTCCCCCAAGTAGATAGTTCTTTTCACTATGTCAAGGAGTATGGCGAAGGTGTTGACCGTATGTGTCGTGAACTGATAGCAAATGGAGTCGCAGAACCAAAGTACCATACCGATGATTTCATATTGAAAATAACTGTGCCAAAGTTGACAGAAACCGAACAGAAACCGAACAGAAACCGAACAGAAACCGAACAGAAACCGAACAGAAATCGAATAGAAAATAGAAGTACAATGTTACAATTGATGAAAGATGATCCATATATCTCTAAAGCCGAAATTGCTAATATATTGGGATTGCATCCTTCTGCCGTGTCTCGCATGATTAACGCTATGCGTGGCAAATATCTCCGTCGTGTAGGACCCGACAAAGGCGGTTTCTGGGAGGTGATTTGCGACTGATAGGAGAATGCTCAACTCTTCGGTGTTTCAGTATAGTTCACCAATTTCCACCTTTCGCCACTAAAAAACTATCCATTTGGCAATTTTTTTATAAACTTGCGAACTTTTTAATTAGGAGAATAATAGGATGGAAGCTATATTTGCGCCCGAGTTTTTCAATATGATGCTGATTATCATGGCAGCAGTGGGGTTGGTCGTGTTCGTTTCGCTTTACTTCGTCGATGCTGGCTACGGTAAGATGATTTCGGCAAAATGGGGACCTGCAATGCCAAACAAGTGGGGGTGGATGCTGATGGAGTGCCCTGTGTTTTTTATAGTGCTATACCTTTGGTGGACTGCAGCGCCCGAAATCAAGTATAATGTACCGTACCTGTTGTTCTTCCTGTTCTTCGAACTGCACTATTTCCAGCGTTCGTTCATTTTCCCGTTCTTGCTCAAGGGCAAGTCGAAGATGCCGATTGCGATAATGGCAATGTCGGTAATCTGGAACTTGATAAACGGCTATATCCAGGGCTACTGGCTGTTCCATCTTGCGCCTGCAAATCCAACATATAGCGTGCTGTATTCTACCGATTGGCTCACGAGCTGGCAGTTTATCGCAGGAACTATCATTTTCTTTACTGGAATGTTCATCAACTTGAATTCCGACCATGTTATCCGCCATCTGCGCAAGCCCGGCGATACCAACCATTATCTTCCAAAGAAAGGTATGTATAGGTATGTCACCAGCGCCAACTATTTCGGCGAAATTACCGAATGGCTCGGCTTTGCAATCCTTACCTATTCTTGGGCAGGAGCCTTGTTCTTCTGGTTCTCGTGCTGCAACCTTGTTCCCCGTGCAAATTCCATCTACCATAAGTACGAGAAGGAATTCGCAGCGGAATTTGAAGGGAAGAAGCTGAAGAGGATAATTCCTTTTATGTATTAGGATTTAAAAATTTAAGGATTCAAAGATTTAATGGATTCGAGTAATTTAAAGATTCAAAATGATTTGGATTTATGGCTGTTTTTGAAGATTTAGATATATGGAAGCAGGCTCGAGAAATATGCAAGCAAGTGTATAAAATAACAAATCAAGCACAGTTTGCAAACGATCTTCGATTTTGTTCTCAAATAAGATCATCTTCAGGTTCTATCATGGATAATATTGCAGAAGGATTCGAAAGAGAAGGTAATAAGGAATTTATAAATTTTTTATTTATAGCTAAAGGGTCATGTGGAGAATTAAGAAGCCAGTTGTCTCGCGCATACGATTGTAATTATATATCGGAAGATGAATTTAATATTCTAAAAGAAGCTGCTATTAATATTTCAATAGGAATTAGTAATTTTATAAAATATTTGAGAAACAGTAATTATACAGGAAGTAAATATAAGTATTAAATAGTTGGTATTTAATGATTTGGTTATTTCGTTGACTAAATGGTTGAATTGTTAAATCATTAAATTTTTGAATAATTTATAGACCGAGTTAAATTTTTAAATTGTTAAATCATTGAATTGTTAATCATATGTCGAAACTTTTTACTCCTTACCAATTGGGACCCATTACTCTCCGTAACCGCTTCATCCGCTCGGCGGCTTTCGAGAACATGGCACGCGACAACATGCCGACAAAAGAATTGATGGACTACCACGTTAGCGTAGCTCGCGGTGGCGTCGGAATGACAACCGTGGCTTACTGCGCTGTCGATATTACCGGTGTTTCGTTCAACGGACAAATATATGTGCGCGAGGAAAGCCTTCCTGCATTGCGCGAACTTACTGCCGCTATCCACGCTGAAGGCGCAAAGGCCAGCATCCAGCTCGGTCACTGCGGAAATATGACTCACCGTGCAACCTGCCATTGTATGCCTGTAAGTGCATCCAACGGCTTCAACTTGTATTCACCGACTTTCCACCGCCGTCTGAAAGTGGAGGAAATCAAGCAATTGGTAAAGAACTTCGGCAAGGCTGTTGACTTCTGTCGCGAGGCTGGCTTCGACTGCGTTGAGATTCACGCAGGACATTCCTACCTTATTTCGCAGTTCATTGGCAAACGCACCAACCATCGTCACGACGAGTACGGAGGTTCTTTCGAGAACCGTGTGCGGTTCCTGAATGAAATCCTCGACGAGGTTATGCTTCACGCAAAGGATGATATGGCAGTTGTTGTCAAGACCAACATGTGGGACGACTGCTGGCGCGGCGTAAGCATCGAGGAAGGCATCAAGGTTGCGAAGGAAATTGCAAAGCACAAGGTTCACGGCATAGTGTTGTCGGGCGGTACTGTAAGTGCTTCGCCGATGACAATTCTTGGCGGTGCTATGCCTCACAAGACATTGGCCTATTATATGCCGAAGTCGTTCTGGTGGCTCAAGGCTGCCCTCAATATCCCTGGTGCTGCCGCTATGGTTATGCCAACATCGCCGTTCAAGGAGTTGTATTTCATGGAGAAAGCCAAGATTTTCCAGAAGGAAATAAAGGATGTTCCGCTGATTTATGTCGGTGGCGTTCAGTCGGGTGCAAACTGCCAGCGCATTATGGACGAAGGTTTCGAACTTTTCCAGATAGCGCATGTGCTCATCAAGGATCCCGATTTCGTAAAGCATGTTCAGGAAAATCCTAACTACCACGCTGGCTGCTGCCGTTCCAACTACTGCGTTGCCCGTATGTACACTCTCGATATGAAGTGTCACGAGTGCGTTATGCGCGACGGCGAGAAGATTCCTGAAAGAATCCAGAAGGAAATCAAGAAGCTCGAAGCAAAAGCAAAGAAATCGGTTGAAGAAAGTAAGAAATAGATAGGAGGATTAACGAAATCATGCTCTCTCTCGTAACAGGTGCAAGTTCAGGAATAGGATTGCAATATGCAACGCAGTTGGCTCGCGACTACCATACCGACCTTCTGCTGGTAAGCAATCAGGAAAAGGAGTTGCAGGAGGTAGCCGACAATCTGGCAAAGGAATACGGCGTGAAGACAATCGCACATTATGCCGACCTTAGTCAGACCGATGCAGCCGAGAATCTTTTCAAATACTGCCAGGACAACAACTTGGTGGTTGACATTCTGATAAACGATGCTGGCGTTTTCTTCTTCAACCAGTACTGCGAAACCAATATGAAGCGCATCGAGCTGATGCTCAACCTGCATGTGATGACGGTCGCAAAAATGTGCCGTCTGTTTGGTGAAGCAATGATTAACAGACAGTTGACCGAGGAGGAGAAGGCTCAGAAGATTTGTGGCAAAAGGCGCAAGAAAGGGTATATCCTTAACATGTCGTCGATGTCGGCATGGATGGCTATGCCTGGCATACAGACCTACAATTCCACCAAGGCGTTCATCTACAATTTTACAAAATCAATCTGGTACGAGCTTAAGCCTCACGATGTTAACATAATTGCCATGGCTCCGGGCGCTGTCGATACGGCCTTGTTCGGACTTGCGCCGAAATTGCGCAAGCTGGCTGTCGCCCTAACGGTAAGCATCACACCCGAAAAGCTGGTTAAGAAGGCTTTGCGCAAGATGTTCCGTGGCAAGAAGGCTTCGACTCCGGGTTTCATCAACTGGCTTGCAACGCCTTTGCTGAGGCATACTCCCGACTGGATGCTCTTCGTCACGATGAAGCATATCGGTAAGTATCAGAAATAAATAATAGATTTACATAAATATAATGCAAAAAAAGAAATGAGACGTTCAGACACCGACGAATTGGCGACTTATAACGATCAGGAAAATGACGATTCCGATGATAATAACATATTTGACACTATTATAAAATATGTCAGTATTTTAGTAACGTTACCATTGTTCCTACTATTATCCAAAATTCTTCCAGATCCAGATTGGGTAATCAATCTTGATAGAATATTGCTCTTCCTTTCAACGTTTGTCGTAGTTTATTTTGTTGCAATTTCACATTGGTTTTTGACATTTGTAGGGTTAATTGCAGGCATAGCTTTTTTGTCGTACGGAAGTTTTGCTTCTGGCGACCATTATGGTTGGGGAAATGCGGTCTTCGATTATGCTTCACTAATAAAATCGCTTTATAATGATGACAAAGAAGGCGTTTATGTTTTAGTCGAAATCAATGAAGAACCTTCGGAGATTTACATTCTCACAAAGTCTGACGAAATAGATTCTGATTTAAATACTATCGATAGGAATAATGACAAAAAGGAAGATAAAACTATAGAATCTAAAGATTCTTCAGATTTCACAGATGGTAATTATTGTTTAGATATTGTTGACAAGAAGAATTCAAACTATTATAGTATAAAAATTAAAGAAGCATGCGATTATCTTGAAGTTAGGGATTTTGCCCTTAAGATTATTAATGAGAATGATAAGTTCAAGGAGAAAGCAGATTTGCATTATAAATATCGCACTTTTATTCAGTCTTGTGCTATATGCAAATTTGTAAACGAAAAATGGCAGGAAGTTTCAGATCCCCAAGGTGAGGAGTATTTTGCAAAGGCAAGTGAAACAATCCAACATTTTCAAGGCGATAATGATGATTATGCAATTGTGTTAGCATCGTTGATTAAAGCAATAGGTGGCGAAGCTCGTATTATCTGGTCAAATGGTTACGCGTATCCAGAAATTAAAATAGATAGAACAAGTTGGAACGATGTTAGTTGCTTGATAAAGAGTGTGTTGTATGAAGAATTAGGAATAGATTTGTTATATCACAATATCTCTGGTGACGATATTTGGCTTAGTATGGATAATACGGGCCCTTATCCTGGTACAGAATTAGTGAATGAAAATCCAAAGGATGTTTTTATTATAGCCTTATAGACTGCCTCCATTTATGTTGAAAATCTCGACTATTGAGCTTTGAATTGGCAGAAGTTCAATTTTTATCATTGGTGTCCGCTAAAAAATCGAATAATACATATAATTACAGTATTATCAAACATTTATATGACGATATTAATAAGGGTGCTTGTCATTTCGGAAGCTAGTCGTAACATGCGATACGGAACGGGGAGCATTGTGAAGACTGCTATCCGTAATCTCCTATAGTATTATTATTCAAGGAGATTCCGCATAAGCGAGTTCACACGACACGTTCCTTAGTCGGTTCACTCTGCTTTGCGGAATGACGTTTCCTTTTTTAGCGGACAATAGTAAATTTTTATCTTGCCATCTGCTCTTCGTCACGATGAAGCATATATGGAAGTATCAGAAATAGACCGATATATAAAACTATTTGACACTTGATGTCAAATGATGCTTTCCACTGCCAAGGTTCTGCTTTTCATAACCATTGGAGGTTGGAAGCCAAACTTCTGCCATTGTGTTCGCTGGTATTACAATGTTCCATTCAAACTGATTTCCACTGACTTTCCAATGGCTTTCGATTAGTCCCGAAACTGATTTATAGGAGCAGTTTACATATTCCAAACCTTTGATTGGATATGGCTTCAGTTGGATTTTGCTATATCCCGGCTCCAAAGCGCGGATGCCTCCGAGATATTCGTATTCCCAAAGTATAAGGTCGCCCAGAAGCATTACATGGTTGCCAGAATTCATTGATGGGTCGGCTGTGTTGCCGTTCCAAAGTTCCCAGATTGTGGTGGCTCCGTTTCGATACATGTAGCCCCAGCTTGGATAGCTGTCGATGGTAGCCAGACGCAATGCCAGGTCGCCGCGGCCTCTTTCGGTAAGTGTTCGCATAAGTTGTTGTATGCCTACAACACCAGTTGAAACATGCCCATCAAAATCCTTTTCGGTCTTGTCGATGATGTTTGCGAAAACTTTGTCTTCCATATCGGATGGTACCATTCCGAACCATAGAGGCAGGATGTTGGCAGTTACGGTGTTGTTGCTGTATAGTCCGCTTTCCTTGTTTAAGTATTTTTCGTTGTACGAGACGGTTGTTGCAGCAATCTCATTGTTGAAATAGCTTACATCTTCGGCATATCCAAGCAATTCGGCAAATTTTGCCATTTTGCCGGCTAGGTAGCAGTAGAAAGGTGTGGATATTACGGCTGCCTGTGTAATGCGGCTTGTGTCTTTCGAATGTATCATTTCTGGCGATTCGGGTGGCATACACCAGTCTCCATAGCAGTCGCGAGTGATTATACCATCTTCCGAATAGCTTTCTTTCATGTGGACTATCCAGCGTTTCATCGCATCGTAGTGCTGACGTATTGGCTCGGCATCGCCAAAGCGCGTGTAAACCATATCGGCAGCTGTGATAAATGCACCAGGCCAGGTCATGTTGTCGGTATATCTGCGCCAGTAGGCGGGTGCCACATCCGATATTGAACCGCTGGGCCATTGGGAATCGTCGAGGTCACTGAGCCATTTTGAGTACAGTTCGTGATTTCCAAATATGTACGATTCTCCGTAGCATCCTGTTGTGCGGTCGCCTGTCCAACCCATGCGCTCGTCGCGTTGAGGGCAGTCGGTTGGCATGCTGCGGTAGTTTCCTCTAATTCCCCAGTATGCATTGTGATAGACTGCATTTATAATCTCGTCGGATGTCTCGAATGAACCCGTAGTTGGCATTGCGTCGTAGAAAACAAGTCCTTCAAAATCGTCAACCGTTGGTTTGTCGCGAAGTCCGTTCACTTCCACAAATCTGAATCCGTGGTAGGTAAACATTGGATGCCACTGCGCATCGCTGCCGCTCATGATATAATGGTCGGTGGCTTCGGCACTGCGTAGGTTGTCGATGTATATAAGGCTGTCGGGAGTTAGGGTTTCTGCAAAACGCATGGTGATAGTGTCTCCGGCTTTCTGGTTGCGCATTTTTATATCGAGTACTCCAACCATATTTTGTCCCATATCAACTATCCAGCAGTCGTTCTTTTTGAATATCGCCACCGGACGAATCTTGTCCTGCACCATGATGTTAGGATTGGGCTGTGCAACGAGTTTCCCTTTGGGAGCTTCTACTAATTCTACAGGCAGCCAGTTGCTGTCATCGAATCCGGCTCTTGTCCATTCGCCCAATTCCTTGTTGGCATCGTAGGTTTCTCCGTCAAACTCGTTTGCGGTGCGGATAGGACCTTTGTTGGTTATTTTCCAGCTTTCGTCGCTACATATCATTGCCGAGGTGCCGTCGTTGTAGGTAACTTCAAGTTGCAGAAGAAGTTGAGGCATTCCGTAGTGCATGGCATGTCTTATTCCGCACCATTCAAGATAAAGCGAGTCGTAGCGGATAGTTGTGAAGCGACCGCCTTCGAGTGTGACACCGATTGCATTGTCGCCTTTATTGAGCAGTGAAGTTACATCGTAAGCATTGAAATACACACGTTTAGTGTAGTCGGAAATGGCGGGCTTCAGCAGTTCATCGGCGGCGACTTCGGTTCCGTTGATATATGCGCTGTATTGTCCCAGTCCGCTGATGTATAGGCGTGCTTTGCTTATGTCGTTGTTCAAGTTGAAAGTTTTGCGGAGATAGCGTGCGGTAATGCGAGTTTTGTCATACAGGACATCATCGTCGAATTCGTGCCCAATCCATTTTGCTTGCCAGTCGTCCTGGTTCAGCAGGCTTATCTCGAATGATTTTACGAGACTCTCCAGACTGGCCTTCTTTCCCTTTTCTCCGTATGTCACAGTGGTATATACTTTCCAGTATGCCTTGTCGCGGCTTTTAAGTTCCCGACCTTGATAGGCAATGTAGAGCATCTGGTTCGATTCGATGACTTCAGAATCCCACAGGTCGCCGATTCCTTCCCGGGCATTTTGTTCGGTAGTGGCAACCACGATGCGGTAGTTGACCTGCATTACATTTTCGTATTGGCTTTCGTACTGCCAACAGAAACGCGGTAGGTTTGTTGCTAGTGCCCTCGAGCCGTCCTGTTGTTCGACGGTTTGGTTGCATATTTCAATTTTGGTTCCGCAAGCGGTTAGCATTGCCGAGATGATGAATAAGAATAAAAACCGTTTCATATAGTTGTATTTAATAGATGCGAAAATACAAAAAAACGGAATTATTATTAATGGGTTACATGATTTTTTGAATATAATTATTTGCTCGGCGTGTAAAATGCATTATATTTGTCGAAAAATATAATGATTATGAAACGACTTATACTCATAGCATTCATTGCTCTTTCATCCATCTGCTTTGCGCAGACGAAATCGATACTTTTTATAGGCAATAGTTATACATATTATAATGGTGGCGTTGATGTGATGCTCAAGAATATTGCCTTGGCGGAAGGCGACACTTTGGAAACCGAAGCATTTACAGTCGGCGGAGCCAAGTTCAGTGATTTCTGCAACAATCCCGAGACTTTTGCACGGATAAGGTCGCGTGCGTGGGACTATGTGGTTTTGCAGGAGCAGAGCCAGTTGCCGGCATTTCCACCATCGCAGGTCGAGGCGGAGTGCTATCCGTTTGCAAAGCGGTTGTGCGACTCTATACGAGCTAACGATTCGTGTACACAGATTCTCTTCTTTATGACTTGGGGACGCGAAAACGGAGACCAAGATAATTGCGTATATTATGAGCCTCTCTGCACATACGATGGTATGCAGCAGCGTCTTCGCGAAAGCTATGTGCAGATGGCTGATGACAACAATGCCATTGTTGTGCCGGTAGGCTTGGCGTGGAAGTATGTCCGCGACAACTATCCCGAAATCAACCTTTATCAGTCCGATGGAAGTCATCCGTCGGTAGAGGGAACTTATTTGGCGGCATTGACTTTTAGAAGTTTCTTATATTATGGAGAGTCATGGTATGATGAATTAAATTATCGTCCAGAAAATATGGATTGGAACACCTCATATAATATAGAAAGGGCCGCTTCCAATGCGGTGACTAATAATTGGGTGGAGTGTAATATGTCAGAGTCGCTTTTTGTGTATCTGGATCCGAAATTAATGACTAAAACAGTAGAGACAAATGTGGCTGATATTTATTTGACAGCAGATTTTGATTCGTGTGTGTTGGATTTTGGAAATGGGATAACGCACACATTTTTACCAGATGATGGTTATATATATTATAATGAGAAATATGGCTTTTTTTATGTCAGTTTTCGTTGGTTTCTTAACAGTAATGCATATAATGGTGACTTGAATGTGTGTGTAACAGTTTATCGTGGAGATTGCAGCGTTACCGATTGTGAAGAATTTATATATCATTATTGGCAAATTAATGGTATTGATGATGCGGAAGCTAATTATTTTGGTTTTGTCAATCCTGTTACCAATGGAAAACTCCAATTTGACTCGGATGTCACAGGCGATTACGAGATTTATTCCATAGATGGACATTTGCTCGTTAGTGGTTGGGTTTCTGGTAGCGAGATTGATGTGTCGCAGTTGAAACAAGGAATGTATATGATTAGGATAGGGGAAAGGACTGAAAAATTTGTGGTGGCTAATTAACAATGGACAATGAATAATTGATAATCTGTAGGCTTGCAATGCATTGTGAGCCTACAATTTTTTAATCCTTGAATTTTTGAATTTTTAAATTTTTAAATCCTCGAATCCTTGTTTTTCCTTACCTTTGTGGTATGAAAAGGATGACAATTTTTGTTGCATTGTGTTTGCTCTGCGCATTGTCGTTTGCTCAGGTAAAAACGCCTGTCGATACCATATCGCGTGGTAACCTGTCGGTGGTCATATTCGATGATAAGACTTGGCAATACATTGAAATACAATCTGATATAAAATCTGCAACAATCGATACAACAGACATTAAGGCCGAAAACTGGGTGACAACCTCGGTTTATGCACAAAATCCCGATTACGCACGAACAATAGATGCGAGTGTCATCGACTTTGGCAATGCTGCTTCAAGTTTCCCTGCAAAAGGAAAGGTGGTTTCGAGTTTTGGTATGCGTAGTGGAAAGATGCATACTGGAATCGACATTGTTCTTAATTATGGCGATGCTGTTGTAGCAGCCTTCGACGGCATTGTGCGTTTCGCAGGATGGAGCGGTTCAAAATATGGTAACGCTGTGGTTGTCAGACATTACAACGGACTTGAAACCGTATATGCTCACCTCGACGATGTAAAATGCAAGGTCAACCAGAAAGTCAGTGCTGGCGAAATTCTTGGCTTTGGCGGAAAGACATCGAACCATCTGCATTTCGAGACTCGTCTGAAGGACAATGCCTTCGACCCCGAACTTGTCTTTAATACTCAGACTGGTGCCTTGGTAGCCGACAGGATTCCAATTTATGCAAGCAATTTCGACTATATGAAGTTTGTGGACAACTCGCAGTATCATATAGTTAAATCAGGAGATACTCTCTCTGCCATTGCTCGTAAGTATCATGTTTCTGTAAGGCAGATTTGCGATTTGAATGGCATAAAAGAAACCTCAATACTTAGCATTGGCAAAAGATTGAGGCTTAGGTAAACCTAAATAATCTTTGTTATATTGGGCTTTCTGTCAATTTTTTAGTACAACTTTTTGTATTAAGCCTCTGTGTCATTTCGTAAGACAAAGCGAACAGCAAAAGGAACGATGCTTGTGAGCCTGTCTGTACGAAATCTCCTGTTGAAACGGTTTCAGTTGGAGATTGTTCGCTTTGCTTCACGAGGCTGTTGCGTTCCGCACAATTGAACAATATTACGCTCCCCCGTTCCGTATCGCGTTATTGTTCTAACTTGCGGAATGACTGATTAGGGGGCAAAATTTAGTCAACTTGTTTATAAATTCTTTTTTTGTTAGTCTCTATATTTTCAATCCGCTCACCAGCCTAGGCGGCAATCAAGGTATGCTCTTTCGAGCATGGAATTTTTAGAACATATTAAGTTCCAACTTTGCTTCTTCGCTCATCATTGATGGTGTCCAGGGCGGATCGAAGACAAGATTTATGTTTACGGATTTTACTTCTTCAATGTTTTTTACGGCATCGCGAGCCCAGACTAAAAGGTCTTCGGCCATAGGGCAGTTGGGTGCGGTCATGGTCATGTCAATCTCCACATCGTTGCTGTCGTTAATGTCGATGCGGTAAATAAGCCCGAGTTCGTATATGTTGACATTGATTTCGGGGTCGCTTACAGTACGCAAGGCCGCGATAATTTCCTGTTGCAATTCGAGTTTAGTCTTCATTTCGTTACTTTTTTGAATATGCAAGTGCGTAAATCTTTATCTGCTTCACCATCGAAAGCAATCCGTTTGAACGGGTGGGGGACAAGTGCTGCGTAAGACCGATTTTATCAATGAAGTACAGGTCGGCATTCAGAATGTCTTGGGGAGTCTGGTTCGACATCACCTTTATTAGCAACGATGCTATTCCCTTGGTTATTATGGCATCGCTGTCGGCGGTGAAAACGATTTTGCCGTCAACAAATTCCGCATTGAACCATACTTTCGACTGGCATCCTTTTATAAGGTTGCTGTCGGTGCGATGCGCCTCGTCAAATGCTGGCAGTTCTCCGCCAAGCTCAATGAGGTAGGCATACTTGTCCATCCAATCCTCAAAGACGGAAAAATCTTCGATTATTCCGTCTTGTATTTCATTTATTGTCATTTCCCTGACTTATAAAATAGCTTCGAGTTTTTCAATTAACTGTGCTTCTGGAACAGCACCGACAACGCGATCAACAACTTTTCCGCCTTTCAGGTAAATTACGGTAGGCACATTTCTAATGCCGAACTTCATTGGGAGGTCGCCTGCTTCATCAATGTCAACCTTTGCAACTATTGCCTTGCCTTCGTAGGTGTTGCTCATTTTTTCAATGTATGGCTTAATAACTTGGCATGGACCGCACCATGTTGCACCAAAATCCAATACTACTGGCAGATTGGTATTGCCTATTAATTCATCGTAGTTCTGTTCTGTAATTTCTAACATATCCGTATAATTTATTGTTACTAAATATAAAATTCCACTATTGCGCCAAAATCAACGCAGTTGCAAATTTATTCTTATATTGTCAATATTATGCCATTGGCAGGCGATTTTTTTTAACATTAGTGTATAATCTTGTTAATAGCAACTTTTTCAAAAGGTTGACTAAGCACTGTCATTTTTCTTCTTCTCCCAGAAGTCTGCTCCCTTGATATTCATTTCCTCGGGGTGGAATTCGGGTTCCTTGCCTTGCTTTTTCTGTTTTTCGTACGATTTCAGCAGTTTGAAAACCTTAGGCGATAGCAGGAGTATTGCAATTACATTTATCCATGCCATCGAACCTACGCCGATGTCGCCTAAGTCCCACACGGTCTTTGCTTCGTGAAGCGAACCGAAGAACACCATTCCAATAACCGAAAATCTTACGCACCAGATTGCAATCTTTTCCTTGCGCCCGTTGCCGAAAAGATATACGACATTGGTTTCGGCGTAGTAGTAATATGCCATCACTGTGGTGAAAGCAAAGAAGAATAGTGCCACAGAAATTATAATATTTCCCCATGTCGAGCCGACAAGTGTTCCAAGTGCCGTAGATGTATACGAAACATCGGGTGCGCCAAGTTGTGCTATAGGGGAGGCGAATAGCAGGTTGCCGTCGCCATCGTATATATTATAGGTCTTGGTGGCGAGAATCATTACTGCCGTTGCGGTGCAGACTAACAAAGTGTCGATGTAAACCGAAAATGCTTGCACAAGTCCTTGTTTTACGGGGTGGGAGACTTTTGCTGCCGCAGCCACGATAGGGCCGGTTCCTTGTCCTGCCTCATTTGAATAGATGCCACGCTTTACTCCCCATGCAATGGTGCTGCCGAGTATTCCGCCAAGCATTTCATTCATTCCGAAGGCGCTTGTAATCATATCCTTGAATGCCGATGGAACATTTCCTGCATTGCAAATCAGGACGACAATCGAAAGAATTATGTAAATTACTGCCATCAGTGGGGCTATTATCTGTGCGACATTTGCAATTCGCTTTACTCCGCCAATGATTACAAGTGCTATTAGCACTGCCACAATTATTCCAACATACATTGTGTCGATGCCAAAGGCATTGGAAAAAGATGTGGCTATGCCGTTTGAATGTACTGGCGGAAGGAAAATTCCGCAGGCAAGCACAGAGCATACTGCGAATATTATTGCCAGCCACTTGCATTTAAGTCCTTTTTCGATGTAGTAGGATGGACCGCCACGGAATTGACCATTGTGTTCATCCTTGTAGATTTGAGCGAGAGTTGCTTCAGCAAAGGCTGAACCTGCACCGAGGAAGGCGATAATCCACATCCAGACTATTGCACCCGGACCGCCGTAGCCTATTGCGGTTGCTACGCCAACAATGTTTCCAGTGCCTACTCGTCCCGACAGTGCCATTGCAAATGCCTGAAACGACGAAATACCTGTCTTTTGTGTCTTGTCGGTAGAAAAAAGCAATTTTACCATTTCGCCGAATCGTCTTACCTGAACGAATCTTGTTCCAAAGGAGAAATAAAGTCCTGCTGCCAAGCACAATATAACAAGCGGTGCGCTCCAGACATACGAACTTATAGTTGATATTATTTCTTCCATGTATTTTTTACCTAATTAATGTGACATTACCGCGATGTTCGTATTCTTCACCATTTATACACTTTGCTTTCAGCCAGAATACATATACATCGGGAGCGAGTTGTTTGCCCTTGTATGTTCCGTTCCATCCATCGGCGCGAATGTTGTCGGTTTCGTATACTATTGCCCCCCAGCGGTCGTAAACAGCGAAATACATTTCTGTTACAATGGCGCTCGGGTAGAAGGGACGGAAAAAGTCGTTGTTGCCGTCGCCGTTTGGTGTGAAGGCGTTTGGTACGAAAATGTACGGGTCACCGCAAATTACTTCCTTTACAATCACCGACACGGTGTCGATTGCAATGCAGTTGTTGCCATCGTGGAATATAACCGTGAAAAGCGTATTTTCAGATGGACGAGCTAACGGGGATGCCGCCAATTCATTGTCAAGTACTTTCCCATTGTCCCATTCGAAGGTGCCACTAGTTTCTGTTATTGCTGAAAGTCTGACATATTCTCCACGATATATTACCCGAGAACTAATTGTTGCATCAAGTTCTGGAACATATCCTAAGTTGGTAATATCGTATCCTTTATATAATTGGCATCCGTTTGCATCGGTAACGGTCAGCAAATAGTCGCCGTGACAAAGGTGTTCTATGTAACTTGTTGTTTCCGAATTCGACCATCTGTATCTGTATGGTTGAACTCCACCTATGACAGTGGTTTCTATTTCCCCATTGCAGTTGTTGTCGCAAAGCTGGTCGGTAAGATATTCTGAAATCCGAAGTTCATCAGGCTGTGATATTGCAATATATGCTTCGGTGGTGCAGCCATGGCTGTCGGTGACGATTATCGAATAGTTTCCTGCCGTGACATTTATCTGCGTGTTGGCAGTTTCGCCAGTTGACCATAGAAAAGCGTATGGAGCTGTGCCACCGTAGGTTATCGAGTTGATTGTTGATGTGCCTCCGTAGCATAGTATTGGACTGTTTTCCTGAATATAGGTTTGCAGAACATCCGGTTCGGTTATGTTTGCGAACTGGTGCGACACGCAGTTGTCGGCATCAACAATTGTTATGGTGTATCTGCCTGCGCAAAGTCCGTGAATTTCGGTTCCATGTTCACCATTCGACCAGTTGTAGGTGTATGGCTGATTTCCACCGCTAGCAGAAATGCTTATTGCACCATCGCAGAAACCGTTGCATGATACATGTGTTACCGATTCTGTCTGCGATGTCAGTGTTCCAGGGGCTGGCAAATTTATTGTATTGGTTGCGGTACAACCGTTTTGGTCGGTAACGGTGACTGTGTTTGCGCCTACAAGACATTCGTTGTTGGTTGCGGTCGTGTAGTCGTTGATGTCCCACTGATACGAATATCCTGGAGTTCCGCCCGAAACATTTGCTGTAGCCGAACCATAGCCAACACCATCGCAAATAGGTTCCTGTATGTTAGTGAAATTTATCGTTATAGCTGGTGGTTCGGAGATAGTGACAGTATTTGTCGTTGTGCAAGAGTTTCCATCGGTAACAGTTACTGTGTAGCTTCCTGCACAAAGTTCTGTTGCTGTTTGTGTTGACTGATCATTGCTCCAGTTGTACGAATAAGGTTCGATTCCGTTTGCAATGATTTCTGCCGTTCCTTCGCAATATCCGTGGCAAATGTTGTGGGTTGTCGTGCCGATGCTACTGGTTATGAAGTCTATTGTAACTTCAACTTGGTCGGTGGTTGTACAGCCCATCTGGTTGGTAATTGTTACGGTGTATGTCGTTGCTGATGTTGGACTTACGGTTGGTGAGTTTGTGTTTCCGCCGCTTACGATTCCTGCACCTTGCCATTGGTATGTTAACTGGTCGCTACTGTTGTTGGTAACAGTAAGTTGTACCTGTGCATTCGGGCAGATGATGTGAGAATGCGTAAGGCTGTAGTTGAACCTGTGTATTGTCACTCTTACCTGCCCGGTTGCGTAGGTGTTGCATTCCGATTCGCGAACTCTGACATAGTAGGTTAGGCTATTTGTAGGTGAAACATCAACGATTTGTTCTGTCGAGAATATTGACGAGAAGTTCGGGTCGGCTGACCATTCCCAAGCTACTGCATTTCCAGTCGGGAAAACTTGTAGAGTGGCGGTTCCGCCCGGACATATTGTTGTGTCGTTAGAGGTGGTAAGTCCAACATCGGGGATTATCACATTAACGGTCTGGGTTACGGTGTCGTTGCAAACGCCTTGTGCAACAAGCGTATATGTTGTTGTTTGCGTTGGTGTTACACTTGGATTCTGTATGTTTGGATTGCTAAATCCGCTACCTTGTATCCAATTGAAAGTTGTGCCTTCGGGATAGTCGGTTTCGGGACCGATGATTACGCTTTCGCCAGGGCAACTGGTAATGTCATCAAGGGTTGATGGACTTGGCGAAACAACTGTTATTGTTCTTCGTATTGTGTCGGTCATGTTGCAACTTGCCGGGTCACGTGCAACTAGTGTTACGATGTATGTGCCGCCATTGGTATAAGTGTGCGACGGATTTGTTTGCGTCGATGTAGTGCCATCACCAAATTCCCACAGGAATGATGTTCCCTGCGAGGTGTTTTCAAACTGCACATTGTATGGAGCGCAACCTACAGGCACAGGGTTGAAGTTTGCTTCGGCAAGGTTTTCTATTATTCTAATCTTGAACACTGCATTGTTGCAGTTTGTCGAGTTGTTGGATGTTGACCACACATCCGATGGACTTGCCGGGAACATTTGGCAGCCGCCGCAGCTTGCACACACCGACTGTATTATATGTCCCTTCTTGTCGAAACGGCTAGTGCCGCCATCTACATGGTCGCGACCAGATGCGCTGCAGCTTGTGTATCGCAATTCGCCGAAGAAAGTTGCATATTCCAAGGCGCTTACATCTTCGTTAAGAACAAGAACATAGAAGTCCATGCCATCTGTAGTGTCCTGAATAGCATCTGCGGTTACCTGCATGTTCTTTGTGCCAAATTCTTGGTCCCAAGTGTAGTAGTGTGCTTGTGCATCGTAGTAGTTATACGGCCATTCGCGTCCCCATCCCGATAGGTAAACTCTGTTGCAAACATCTACAGCAAAGGCAGTTATCGAAATGTTTGGTTTGCCAGTATTTGTTCCGAATTGGGTTGACCATTCAACATTGGTAAGGTCGTTGTTGAATTTTGTGATGAACTGACCGCTGTTTGCAACATAGTATCCTGCATTTTGCACTAGTGCTGTTCCACCGCATTTCGTCTGTCCGCAGATATAAACCTTGTCGTTGCGGTCGGTGCGAACGAAGTAGGCGTTGTCGTAGGCGGAGGAACCGAAAAAAGTCGATGTCAGCAGGAAAGTCCCGTTGTGGGCTATCTTGGCGACAAAAGCATCGGTACTTCCTCCGTTGAAGGTTTGGTTGTAAGCATTTGCGGTAGTGGGGAAGTTTGATGATGTTGTGCCGCCTGTCACAAATACATTTTCTTCGTTGTCTAGCGAAACGCTGAATATAGCATCATCCTGCGAACCGCCAATGTACGAGCTCCATGCCAGTTGCGAAAGGTCGGGGCTTAGCGCAAACACTACGCCGTCCTGTCCACCGCCAGCATTGGGTTGAAAACCTTCGTTTATGCCTTGTGGAAAATCGGACGAGAAAGTGTTTGTTCCGACATAAATGTATGATTTGGCGCTTACCACAACTTCTCCGCGGGCACCGTCACCATAATTGTAGTATAGCGAATCGTTGCCGTGCATTTCCACATAGTTGATGCCAGTGGTCGGGTCGGGTTGTGTGTATGAAGCCTTGAAGTTAAGACCATCGTTGCCAGTTCCGCCGATGTATGTGCTTCCGAGCAGTTGAGACCCGTCTTCCGAAAGTTTTGAAACGAAAATATCAACGCCACCGTGGAAACCTATGACATTGTCGTAGGTTACGCTTGTTCCGCCGTTGAATGAGCGGTCGTAGGCGTTTGCCGTGGTCGGAAAGTCGGGTGAGCCAGTGGTTCCCATAATCACAAGCTGGTTGCTTTCGGTAGCGACTAAGCTATGAGGCATTTCCTGACCGTTGTGTCCGCCAAGGTAGGTTGCATAGATTCTGCTTGTACCGTCCGAGTTGTACTTTATGATGCCTATGTCGCAGCCTTCGAGGTAGCTTGTGGCGTTGTCGGCCCACGGAGTTCCGCCAGCGTAGTTAACCTGATAAGCGCCAGTGGAGGTAGGGTAGCCGGTTGAAAACACGATTCCGCCCGAGAATACATTGTCGTTGTAGTCGAAGGTGGCGGTAAAGCCCCAGTTGTCGCCAGTGGAACCTGTGTAGGTCGAGAATACCAGCGAGGGGTCGATTACAAGGTCGTAGTTTTTGTCGTAGTTTTCCGAAATCTTGTATCCAACAATGTTTTTGCGCAATACATATTCGCAACTGATGTTTATGGTATCGCCGTTTATGATTTGGTAAACCTTTGGCGTGTATTCCATTATGTCGCGTATAGTAGTGTGGGCAATCAGAACACCGTCTTTTACTTCAATGCCATCGGTACCAATGTATTCGAGTTGAATGTCCTTGTAGTTTCCGCCCGGATGCACAACGAAGTCGTACTTCATACCTCTGTCATCAGATGAGTAGCGTATGTCGATGTTGTTGTATATGCCGGAGCATTCCACCTCACGGAATTTTTTCACATTCGATGCCCATTTCGATTCATCGTTGCCGATGAAGTAGTTGCAGTAGTCGCTTGTGGCGTAGTTGCTTGTTATGTCCTTTGGCTTTTTTGCATTGCGGAATGTCACTTTGTATGCGTGTCCGCGACCGATTGAATTGTCGTCATGCCATTCGTACTCATCATGGGCGTGGGAGTGGTGTCCCATTTTGATGTCGGTAATGTTGAATGTAAAGCCGTTGTCCTCGATGAAAAGCGCGCCATCGTTGAGTTCCATCTTGAACTTCACATTTTCGTGCCACTGACCTTTGTTTTCGATGAACTCGTACTGTGCGAATATAGACTTGCATTGCATTAGTATTGCAATGGTTGTTATTAATATAAGGTGTATTCGTTTCATCAAAATGAGCCTCTGCAAAAAATCGGTTAAAGATAATGCTTTTTATTTGAAACGAATAACAATTTGTGAAAAAAAGTTTTGCATTCCCGAGTTTCGTTTGGATGTCAATTAGTTATTTTTTATAATTTTGCAGATATAAAAATAAATACGAAACAGTCCGTTTCGCAATTTATGTTCAGTATGAATTAGGTACTATTTTGGTAAACAGATAATTATAAACGATATATCAATTAACTAAATGAAGTAAAGGATTTTAATTAACATATTATTAATCATAGCGTTTGCTATTTATTCGAGACTTTCCGAAAATTTGCCGATTAGAAGAAGTTCCTTTCAGAATAAGTTCAAACCTCCGTGCTACGGCATGGATGGAACTTATTGAAGGAACAGGTTACGGCAAATACCTCGGAAAGCAATAACGGAAATCCAGCCGTTTTTGTTTTCGATGGTGTTGCCAACCTGTTGTCCTCGAAAAAGTTTCAAAACGCCATAAAACACACGGAATAATGAATGCAACTAAAGAAACCCTTATTGATGAGATAAAAAAACGAGTTGAAGACAAGATTCTTGAACAAAGTAATGCAGATTTGCTTATCAAACTTATTAAAAACGCTGATTCGTTAGACGAAGCCATAAACATTGCTGCATTAGGCACCACATATAAACGAACTGGACTCCATTTCGACAAGCGATTGGAAAAGATGAGCAATACTATCAAGTATTTCAAAAAGAATGAAAAACTATCGTTCCATACCGATGATAATAAACCTACGCACAAACTAATCATTGGCGATAATTACGAAGCGTTGCAAAATCTTCTGATTCAGTACAGAGGAAAGATTGACATGATTTACATTGACCCACCGTACGGAAAAGATAGTATGGGCGAATTTGCCGCCACCAACTATAACAACGCTATCACACGCGACAATCTTCTATCAATGCTCTATCCTCGTTTGATACTTGCAAAACAATTGCTATCAGACGAAGGTGTCATTTTCTGCTCAATTGATGACAAGAATCAAGCGTATGTGAAATGTTTGTTTGATGAGGTTTTTAGAGAGAGTAATTATTCTGGAATGATTATATGGCAAAAAAAGCAGAAACCTTCATACTTGTCGCAAAACTTTGCGACAATATTCGAATATATTTTATGCTATACAAAAAATGCAAAATATTCTTTCCCATTTTCATTAGAATATACAACAGCGGGCAAAAAATGGCCAATTAATAATGCTGGAAACACAAGAAGTATAATAAAGTTTCCTGCAGGCAGAGTGTCGTTTAATTTGCCCGATGGAACATATAAAGCACAAAATATGTCAGAAGGGAATATAATAACATACTTGAAAAATGATGTGATTGTTAAAGATGGCAAAAATGTGAATGAATTTATATTAGATGGGGAATGGAGATATTCTCAAGAAAAATTGAACGAAATATTTGGTTCGGATGATATAATATATATAGCGAAAATACCATTTCGTCCTAATCATATAAAAAATGGCGGAGAAATAAAGAAAATGAAAAATTTTCTTGCTAATGCTCAATTATCCAAAGATGGTTACAATTGTGAAACGAATGAAGATGCTTCAGAAACCCTTTTTCAAATACTAAAAGATACTGATTTTGACAATCCAAAACCTGTAAAACTTATAGAATTATTAATACAAGCAACAACTTACGAGAATCCAAACTCGATTATTCTTGATTTTTTTGCTGGCAGTGGTACTACTGGGCATGCCGTACTTGACTTAAACCGTAATGAAGCAAAAGATGGCGATTTACTCAATGATATAACTCCCGAAGGTAACCGAACATTTATACTTTGTCAATTGAACGAAAAAACAGATACTACACCCAACGGCATTGCATACGATGTTACAACCAAGCGTCTCAAACGCATTATGACCGGAGAATGTTACGATGGAACAAAAGATTTCGATTGGATAAAGAAAAACAAGCCATACGGTGGCAACCTTGATGTTTATGAAATAGAAAGTGTTGCCAATTTTGAATGGACAAAAGGCAAAACTCCGTTTGATGTGATAGATGAAACTCTCTATGGAAAAGAAAAATTTGCGACAATTAAAGAGAAAATAGATTGGGTTTGTAGCAACTTCGACAAAACGCAGAAGTATTTGGAACAACTAAAAACGGAGGAGTAGGCTATGTTGCAAGAAGCAAAAGACTTACAGAATCGTGCAGTTTCGCAAATGGTTGCTATGCTCGGGCGTGGCAAAAAGGAATACACGGTAGAGGCGCCAACTGGTAGTGGCAAAACTTATATGATGGCTGATTTCATGAATCGTATTCTTGCCTTGCACAGCAATGTTGTTTTTCTTGTTTCCTCGCTTTCGAAGAGCGATTTGGCGGAACAAAATTACAATTCATTTTGTGCCTTGTGCGAAAACGGAACATTTACCAATCTCAATCCGTATTTAATAAACTCGGAAACAAGTGGCGAAGGATCTATATTTATCCCAACTGACCATAATGTATATGTGTTGCCGCGGGATTTGTATAAAGAAGATAGCAAATTAAAAAAGGAAGGTGCATTTCTTAACTTTTTATCCGAAATAAGAGGCGATTTGATGAAAGGTACGGCAGGAAAAATCATTTATGTGATACGAGATGAATGTCATATTGCGACAAAAAATCTTGATGAGTTGGGCGATTTTTTTTCTGTGACCATCAACTTTTCTGCAACTCCAAAACTATCGCGCAAGCAGTTGCCAGATGTGGAAATTTCAAACTCAGATGCTGAAAATGTCAAGTTGATAAAACAAGTGGAGTTTCAGCCAGAATACGATTCGCTTGACACAGCCCTTGACAAATTCGAAGGAATAAAGAAAGATTATGTCAATAAACTGCAGGTGAATCCTTGTTTCATTGTTCAGATTTCAAATAAGGACAAAGCCGAAGAAGAACTGAACAATAATATTTTTCCAACACTCAATAATACCAAGCATCAAGACTTGAAATGGGTTTACATTACAGGCGACCAGTCTGGCAAAGGTTGTAAAACCAACGATTCTGGATTGAACAAACTACCCGTATCAAAATGGAAAGAGTATATGAAAGGGAAAGAATCGAGTATTTCTGTAATCATTTTTAAGATGGTTATTTCCGAAGGTTGGGACATTCCCCGTGCATGTATGCTTTATCAGGTGCGCGATACGCAAAGCAAACAACTGGATGAGCAAGTTATGGGACGTGTCCGCCGTAATCCGCGACTTTTAGATTTTGAACGCTTGCCAAAGGATGCACAAGACTTAGCGTCCACGGCATGGATATGGGGAATAAAACCCAAAGATGCAGAATTACCCAGACAAGTCAACTTGTTTAGCGATTACGATATTGAAAAAGAAATACGCGTAATCCCAACAAAACTGAAAGTTGAAACAATCAGTAATGATATAGATGTGGCATCTATACTTGAGGATAAAAAGGAAAAACTGACAGGAGGAAACATTTTTGAAATGTACCGTAATCTTTTGCAGTGTGAGAACGAAATACAGGATATGTGTTACAATTATGCCGGCACGTTTGAAAATTGGCGTTTGTTTGTAGAAAACATTGGCGAAATAAATAGAAAATATCATTCATACATTGCTGATTATGAAAAAAGTATGATGGTTTGTGAACCAGTAAGTTTTCCGTATGGCAGTTGCTACAACGAAACAGAAAAAACATTGACGCTTGACGACTGGGTTTGGTATAGAAAAGAGAACGATGAACTATCGGATGAGTTTTCATTCGATAGTGAAGCGGAAAAGAAATGGGCGGAAGTGTTGAAGGATATTCGGCATAATAGCATCGAACAGAAAACAAATCTTTTGAATGAAAGCAAATTCATGTGGGGCAAGAATTATCCATTGAATTCCGAAATAAAATACGAGTATTTCTCCGATGGCATACATTCTTCATATCCTGATTTTGTTATGAAAGACAAAAAAGGCAGAATTCACATCTTTGAGGTAAAAAGCGTAAACAAATCATCATCGCTCAATATCAACCAAGAAGAATACGATGAAAAAGTCCGCAACTTAAAAAAATGTTATATGGTATGTTCCAAGAAGACAAATCATATTTTCTATTTGCCTATATTAGATGGTAACACATGGAAAATATTTAAGTTCGAAAATGGAGTGGAAACATCTATAGATAAAAAGAAATTTGTGGACGATTTGAATGTTTAGAAAGTGATTTTGGACAAGTGGTTGAAATAAAGACTTAGGTCGTGTCGGATATATAATCCGACACTCTCGAATATAAGTTTTTGTAATGCGCAGATTTTAATCTTGATTTTATGATTTGCATAAATTTTGCCTGATTTTTATGTAATTCATAAAATGATATTTTACGATTTGCATAAAATAGATAGGGTAGGAATACTTATCTACCAGTTTCGCCACGAAATATATCTGCCATCGGAAGTCTGGAAATCGGCATCGCCACCATATACAACGGCACAGGCATCTTCTGGGATTTTACTCAATTTTGAGAATGTGTCCAGTCCATCGAAGAAATCGCTTCTTAGTGTTGCCGCAGACTTTATCTCGTATGCACGCAGATTCATTCCTTCCTCCACAAGCAAGTCAACTTCGTTGCCGTTGCTGTCGCGCCAGAAGTAAATATTAGGTTCCTTTCCCTGAGAATAAAAACTCTTTACGCATTCCGAAACCGCCATATTCTCAAACATTTCGCCTCGTAGATAATGTGTTGAAACCTGATCTGCACTGGTAAGTCCAAGCAGAGAACAAGCAAGTCCGGTGTCGTAAAAATACAATTTTGGACTTTTTACAAGCCGTTTGTTGTAGTTCTTGTAGTATGGGCGAAGCAAAAATACGACATAACTCGTCTCCAGAATCGAAAGCCAAGAGTATAAGGTAGGTACGGTAATTTCGCATTCGCTTGCCAGCGACGAAACGTTAAGAAGTTGTCCCATTCTTGCGGCACAAAGTTTCATAAAGCGCATAAAACGTGTCAAGTCGCCAATGTTCTTGATTAGGCGGACATCGCGCTCAATATATGTCTGTATGTACGACGGATAGTAGTCGGACGGTTGTATTCCCTTGTCGTATATGCGTGGAAAACCGCCAGTAAACATCCAGTCGTTAAGGTTATAGGGCAACAATGATGCACTTTTCATTTCCTTTACGGAAAATGGTGTAAGTTTCATTACGGCAGTTCTTCCAGCAAGGCTTTGCGAAACGCTTTCCAATAGCAGAAAGTTGTGCGACCCTGAAAGTATATACATTCCGCTTTCATTTTTTTTGTCAACGGCTGTCTGTATGTACGAAAAGAGTTTTGGGGCGTACTGTGCCTCGTCTATTATAAGGTGGTCGCCGTAGTTGTTGAGGAATCCTCGTGGATCGTTAATGGCAAAATCCCTAATGTCAACATCCTCAAGCGACACATATTTATATTCACCGAACTTGTTTCTTAGCAAGGTCGATTTGCCGCATTGCCTTGTTCCTGTGAGTGTTAGCACTGGGAACTTTGATGCCATATATAGCATTTTCGTTGTAATGTCTCGTTCTACCATACCGATAATTTTAATGCTGCAAAGATATATAAATTTTATGATTTGCATAAAATCTGCCTAATTTTTATGTAATTCATAAAATGACATTTTACGATTTGCATAAATGTTGTGTGATATTGCACTATTGTAGTGCAAAAATGTTTAAAAATTGCACTATCATAGTGCAATTTTGTTTTATGTTGGGTTATGTTGCTGATATACAATAAAAAAAGGCGGAATTGTTTCCGCCTTTTTCGGTATAAAGTATTGTGTTGGTTATTTCTTCAGCAAATCGACACTGCGTTCAACGAACTTGCTGAGTGATTCGCCCTTGAGCAGATTGTTTGCAAGCAAAGCGAGGTCGAACAACTGGCTGACAATCTTCTGGTTTTTGCCGTATTCCTTGTAGAGATCTCTGCGCTTGTCGTCGTTTTCGTTAATCTGCTTGCGCAAGTCATCGAGACGATTCTTGTCCTCAACAGGCTTTTCGTCATCGGTCTTGTACTGTTTCATCTTTTCGTCGAGAGCGTCTTTTTCTGCTTTCAACTTGTCGGCTTCGGCGTTAATTTCGTTGCGCTTGTCGGCGGTAGCCTTCTCCAAGTCCTTGCTTATGCCAACGATAAGCGGGTGGTTGGTGTTGACGATAACCTTGTAGTCGTCGGGCATATCGCGGTAGAAGTTTGTTCCTCCGCTGAATGCCGACATATCCTTCATACGGCGCATGAATTCTTCGCGGACAATCACAACAGGCATATCTTCGGGCGACATGCTGTCGCTAACAACGTAGAAGCGTTTGTTTTCAGGTGTTACACCTTGGAATGCCCACTTTATGTTGTCCTGTTCGTTTGCGCCAAGTACCGATTCAATCTTTTCCTCCTTGCGGATAAGGTTGTCAATAATGTCGGAATCGACACGGACAAAATGGCACTCTCCGAACTTCTGTTCAAGGAAATTGATGAAATGAATGTCAAGTTGACCGTCCATCAGCAGTACATCGTAGCCTTTGCTCTTGGCTGCCTGAATGTACGAATACTGGTCTTCGACATCGGTTGCATAGAGGTAAACGAGCTGCTTGTCCTTGTCGGTCTGCTCTGGCTCAATGAGTTTCTTGTATTCCTCGAAGGTGAAATATTTGCCTTCGGTGTTCTTTACAAGTGCGAACTTTTCTGCTTTTTCGTAGAACTTTTCGTCCGACATCATACCGAACTCGATGAACAACTTTATGTCGTCCCATTTCTTTTCAAACTCGCTGCGGTTGTTCTTGAAAATCTCGGCAAGACGGTCGCCAACTTTCTTGGTTATGTGGCTCGAAATCTTCTTTACGTTTGAATCGCTCTGCAGGTAGCTTCTCGAAACATTAAGTGGAATATCTGGAGAATCAAGTACGCCGTGCAACAACATAAGGTATTCAGGAACAATGCCTTCAACCGAATCGGTAACGAAAACCTGATTGCAGTACAACTGAATCTTGTTCTTGTTGACATCGAGGTTCGACTTCAGTTTCGGGAAGTAGAGGATACCTGTCAGGTTGAAAGGATAATCTACATTCAGGTGGATGTAGAATAGCGGTTCCTCGAAGTTCATCGGGTAAAGTTCGTGGTAGAACTTCATGTAGTCCTCGTCCTTGAGGTCGGTCGGTTTCTTCTTCCAAGCAGGGTTGGTGTCGTTTATGATGTTGTCCTCGGCGGTTTCCTGCTCCTTGCCGTCCTTCCATTCCTTTTTCTTTCCAAAAACGATTGGAACAGGCAGGAATTTGCAGTATTTCTCAAGCATTTCCTTGATTCTGTTCTCTTCGAGGAACTCTGCCGATTCTTCATCAATGTGCAGGATGATGTCGGTACCAATTTCGGGCTTTTCGGTTTCTTCGAGGGTGTATTCCGGATCGCCGTTGCATTCCCATCTAACAGCTTGTGCGCCATCGCGGTACGACTTGGTAATGATTTCAACTTTTTCGGAAACCATGAATGATGAGTAGAAACCAAGTCCGAAGTGACCTATAATGGAATTGGCGATGTCTTTGTACTTGTCGAGAAAGTCGCCTGCACCAGAAAATGCAATCTGGTTGATGTACTTGTCGACTTCTTCGGCTGTCATGCCTATGCCGTTGTCGCTGATGGTGATGGTCTTGGCATCCTTGTTTACCGATACTTTTACTTTAATGTCATCCGTATTGCCGCTGTATTCGCCCGACTGTGAAAGGGTTTTCAGTTTCTGGCTTGCGTCAACAGCGTTTGATACCAATTCCCTGAGGAATATTTCATGGTCTGAGTATAAGAACTTCTTTATTACTGGGAAGATGTTTTCGGTGGTAACACCAATATTTCCTTTATTTGCCATAGTTTTTAATTTTTTTTAGATTTTGCCTCGCTTTTGTCAAATGCTGTGCCAGTGGAAAAATAGTGACAAATTGGCAGAAGGGGCTGACGCCCGTTTCTAAGTTTAACTTCGTTGAGGGCTTCGTCGTTCTATGGCTACGCCGTTTCTGGATTTCTGGTTGTTTGGGAGAAAGCATAAACAAATCAAAACCTTTTCTAGTTCATTATTGATGCACTACCGAAAAGTATGATTGTGATTGCTATTATGATAATGGCGATTACTATTGCGATTTGCAGGTTGCGTTTGTCTTTCTTTAGTTCGTATCCACAAACAATTTTACTAATGGTGTGGGGTAGTCTGAAATATAGTTCCTTGTCCTTTTTTATGTATGCATCGGGACGCAGGTCGCTTGATGTGATTTTAAGTTCTAGATTGGCGTTGTCGGTTAGGACAATAACAGCAATTTCCTTATCAATGTTCTTTATTGTTGGTAGGATGTCAACTACGGATTTTGAGTTAAGTCCGTGGCTTATAATCATGTCGTTTATTATTACAATGGTAAAGTTATTGTTGGCTTGAGCCTGAAGTTCCGATATGAACTCCTCGACCATAGATTTTAAATGTAATGTGTTCGATAGCTCATGTGTGAACTTGTTTTCGAATTCCTTTAGGAACAGCCAGTCGTTGTCGACTACATATATTTCAATATCTTTGGTATTTTTCATCGTATTAGAAGTCGTGTGAAATACCGCGTTTCTTGATTCGGTTAACTAGAGCGTTCTTCTGGTAGTTGATGGCTATTTCCGGATTAATGTCGCTTTCCATCAGCCATCTTCCTCCCTTGAATTCCAAAGCATCGAACGACATGTCGGGACCGTAATACTGGTACATGTCCTTGAATCTGTCTTCGGAAGGTGAAAGGTGGTCAATAACGATAATCTTATGTTTTTCGTTGTAGCGTAGAAGCATTGTTGCACGGTCGGCATACTCAAATACTAGTCTGCTTGAAATAACCCTGTCGACTTTAAACATTTTTTTCTCGAAAACAGGAATGCCTCTGCGCGTAAACGCGAGAACTTCAATAATTTTCTTGTTTGTCAGGTTATCGGCACCATCCCAGCCTATGAGCGTATAGTATGTGCGAGAGTTCCAGTTGTTTGTAATGCATTCATAGTATATGCAACCGTACCATTCCGATGTGGTATAGTATTCGAGGTCTTTGCTGTTGGGTGCATTGGGATTTTTGTTGCGGCGGTCGTGCAGTCCGTAGACATTAATTTTTCCTCCTGTTTTTTGTTGTACGAAGCCGAAATATTTGAACGAACCATCTGTGTAGCAAAGATTCCATGTGTATATTCTCAGTGCATTGTCGCTTGATTTCAGGCACGACAGGTATTTCAATGTGTCGATGGCATGGTCGAAAGAACCTTGTCTGTGCAGGAAATTATTCATCGTTTCGATTAGTTCGCTGTTAAGGTTTTCCTTGTCGTTGTCGGTTCGCGCCTGTAGAATTTCGGAGAAAAGGTTATTTATTGCCTCCACAACAGGCTTGAATGTCTGGTCGTCCTTCGACTTGGCGAGGAACGGCGTGACTATCAGTAATATGGCAAATAATACCCTTTTCATTGCATTGTAAAATTTAACAAAAATACTATAAAAAAACGGAGTTGCCAAAAAAAATATTTTTCTGGCAGAAAAAATTCTTGTTCTATGCACCAATTTTTGCCATTCGGAAATTTGTGATTGTGTGTTGAATTTTTCCTTTTTTTTCTGGAGAATTACGAAAACGGCAAATAATTTTATTAACAATGAAAAATATGATTTTGATATTCAAAATGATATGTTGGCAAAAAAAAATAATTAATGTTATTGTCATGAAATGTAAAAGAGGTAACTTGCAAAGTTAAAATTAGTGTAAAGAGGTATGGCATTTTTTTCATTTTTACAGCAGGAGATCGCAATGGATCTCGGTACTGCAAATACCATCATAATTCACAACGACAAGATAGTCGTTGACGAACCGTCTATAGTAGCAATTGAAGAGAAGACAGGCAAGCTTGTGGCCGTAGGCGACAAGGCACGACAGATGCATGGCAAGACCCACGAAGGCTTGAAAACCATCCGCCCGCTTCGCGACGGCGTAATTGCAGACTTCAATGCCGCCGAGCTGATGATTCGCGGTATGATAAAGATGGTGAACAAGAACAGAAATTGGATAAACCCTTCGTTGAAGATGGTCATTGGCGTTCCTTCGGGTAGTACCGAAGTTGAACTCCGTGCAGTTCGTGACTCGTCTGAACATGCTGGAGGACGCGAAGTTTATATGATATACGAACCTATGGCTGCAGCAATCGGTATCGGCATGGATGTTGAAGCCCCGCAGGGAAATATGGTTGTTGATATAGGCGGTGGAACAACTGAAATCGCTGTCATCTCGTTGGGCGGAACAGTGGAGAAGGAGTCGGTGCGTACTGCAGGCGATGACTTTACAAACGACATTATGGAATACATGCGTCGTCAGCATAACATAAGGGTTGGTGAAAGAACAGCCGAGGCGATAAAGATTAATGTCGGCGCTGCTATTCCCGACCTCGACAATCCGCCTGCCGAGTACATTGTCAGAGGTCCTCACCAGATGACTGCACTTCCATTGGAAATTCCAGTTTCGCATCAGGAGATTGCGCATTGCATCGACCGTTCGATTTCGAAGATTGAGCAGGCGCTTATGTCGGTGTTGGAAAAGACTCCGCCAGAGCTTTATGCAGACATTTACACCAAGGGTATATACCTTACCGGTGGCGGTGCTTTGCTTAGGGGACTAGACAAGCGTTTGTCCGACAAGACTAATATTCCTGTGCATGTTTCCGAGGATCCGCTTCATGCTGTTGCTCGTGGCACCGGCATAGCCCTGAAGAATGTGGACAAGTTCCAGTTCCTGCTGAGATAGTTTCTGGCGATGAGGAATCTGCTCGACTTTGTCATAAAATATGCATATTTCATTTTGTTCATAGCACTGGAGATATATTGTCTCTCGTTGCTATTTACTGCTAATCCATATCAGAGGTATGGCTTTGCGACATCTGCCAATGTCGTTACTGGGACTATTGCCGAAAAATGGGCGGGTGTTGTTCAATATGTAAGTTTGTCGGATGAAAATGAAGCCTTGAAAAAGGAAAATGCAGATTTACGAAACCGTCTAGAGGCATATAGGCGCAGTAGTATTCCTGTGCTTGGCAAAAAGGGATTCGAATACATTGCTGCTTCTGTGATTTCGGCGACAACGAACAGAGAAAAAAACGAGATAACTGTCAATGCTGGCAAAAACCTAGGCGTTGAGAACGAAATGGGTGTCATCGGTCGCGATGGTGTGGTTGGAATAGTTTGTTCGGTGTCGGACAAGTATTCGGTAATTATGCCAATAATCCATCCCGATGCACGAATAAGCGTGAAACTTGCCGAGAATGGATATTTCGGTTCGCTTTCGTGGAACGGTCGCGATGTTAGGATTGCGACTTTTTCGGAAGTGCCAGGTTATGTGGATGTACGTATTGGCGATGAAATTGTTACCAGCGGTTTCTCTGCAATATTCCCCGAAGGAATTCCTGTCGGTTATGTGAAAAGTTTTGAGAAAGACCTTTCTACCGACTTTTATACTATTGATGTTGAGTTATATACTGATTTTCATAACATAAAGTATGTATATGCCGTAAGAAACAACAACCGTGAGGAGTTGAAGGCATCTGACGCTAAGGAGCAGAAAAAGAAATGATAGAGAAACTGAAATACATATTATACTTTTTTGTATTGCTTCTTGTGCAGACTCTGATACTTGACCAGATAAGCATCAGCGTTTATGTGAATGCATTTGTGTACATACTTTTCATAATGATGCTGCCTATCGAAACCAACAAGTACCTGGTGTTGTTGCTCGGTTTGCTGATGGGACTTGGTGTAGACTTGTTCGACTCCACGCTTGGACTTCATGCTTCGGGTGGAGTGCTGGTTGCATTTGTGAGAACATTTACACTCGACATATATTCGCCACATGATGGGTACGAAGCCAACAAGCAGTTGAGTGTTCGCAACTACGGATATTTATGGTTCATCAAGTATGCTCTTACATTGATTATTGTACATCACCTGTGGATTTTCTTCTTTGAAAACCTGAGTTTTGCTAACATATTTTTTACGCTTGCAAAGGTTGTTATCAGTTCTGTTACCTCGTTTGTAGTCATATTGCTGTTCCATCTTCTGCTAATGTCGAAGAAATGAAAGAGTTTTCTGTGCGCAGATATCCCGTAGTTGCAATATTCGTGATTGTTTTGCTTGCAATCTGGATAAAGGCGTTACTGCTTATGTTTGATAGCTCGCTGAAACAGTCTGCCGAAAACAATTCACGCCGTCGTATTGTGCAGTATCCATCGCGTGGAATCATATACGACCGTGACGGAAATATACTTGTCTGCAATGAAGCGGCCTACGACTTAATGCTAACACCGCACCAGATGCAGGAGTTCGACACGGCAATGCTTTGCGCCGACTTAAGCATAACAAAGGAAGAAGTCGAGTCGCGCATACTGAAAGCAAAGAAATATTCGATGTACAGGCCTTCTATTTTCATGAAGCAGATTGATTCCAAGGTTTATGCGCAAATGCAGGAGCATTTATACCGCTATCCGGGATTTTATGTGCAGAACAGAACGCTTAGGAAGTACAACGGAGGAATTGCTGCTCATGTCTTGGGTGACATTGGTGAGGTTTCGGAGGCACAGATAGAAGCCGACCCGTACTATCAGAGTGGTGACTATGTAGGCAAAAGCGGTGTTGAGCGGGGATACGAAAATATTCTGCGTGGCGAAAAGGGTGTTTCGTTCTATCTTGTCAATGTGAAGGGCGTCGTGCAGGGAAGTTACGAGGATGGAAAGTACGATACTGTCGCTATTCAGGGTAACGACATAACATTGACCATATCAAGCGAATTGCAGGAGTATGGCGAACGGCTTATGGCAAACAAGGTGGGTGCTGTGGTGGCAATTGAACCGTCGTCGGGTGAGGTGCTTGCCATGGTTTCCATGCCAACTTACGACCCGCAATTGATGGTTGGTCGTGTACGAGGCAAAAATTACGACAGTTTGCTCCGTGCTCCGTATAAGCCGTTGATAAATAGGGCAGTGTCGTCAACATATCCACCGGGTTCTACATTTAAGGTTGCACAGGCGTTGGTAGCATTGCAGGAAGGCGTTATTACTCCTAACCAGTCCTTCCCATGCGACAAGTCTAAGGTCGGATGCCACAACCATCCTACGCCTACATCGGTGTCGATGGGAATACAGATGTCGTGCAACCCGTATTTTTATTTCGTATTCAGACGATTGGTGCAGAGAGGTTTAGACCGCAACATATACAAGGATGCTGCTATCGGTTTGGGCTTGTGGAAAGAGAAAATAGAAACTCTTGGTTTCAATCATGCCTTCAATGTTGGTGTTCCGGGTGTAAACAAAGGGCAGATTCCGGGTCCCGATTATTATAATCGGCTTTATGGTGAGGGGCGCTGGGCGTTCAGTACGATATACTCTGTAAGTATCGGTCAGGGCGAGGTGCTTGTGTCGCCATTGCAGATGGCAAACTATGCATCAATTCTTGCAAACCGTGGCTACTACATTACTCCGCATTTGCTGAAGCAAATTAACGGCGAGGACTATGAAGGAGAAATGGCACAGAAGGTTGTTACTCCTTTCGACAGAAAGTATTTCGACATTTGCGTAGAAGGTATGGACTGGGTGGTGAACAAGCCGGGTGGTACAGGTCACAATGCTTACATTCCTGGAATTACGGTTTGCGGAAAGACAGGTACGGCACAGAATCCGCACGGCAAGGATAATTCGGTATTCATGGCGTTTGCTCCAAAGGAAGACCCTAAGATTGCAATTGCCGTCTATGTGGAAAATGCAGGATTCGGAGGAACTTGGGCAGCACCAATAGCACGCCTGATGATGGAAAAGTACATCAAGGGAGAAATTTCAGACCCGAATTTGGAACAAAGAATTTTAACAACATCAATTTTGCCAAATGCAACAAGGTAGGAGAAATAACATATTGTTCAATATCGACTGGGTTATAGTAATCCTTTATTTGGCGTTGGTGTTCATGGGCTGGATAAACATATATTCGGCAGTTTACGACGATACCCACCAGAGCATCCTTGACACTAGTTGCCAGTATGGCAAGCAGTTGATTTGGATTGGAGCGGCAATAGGTGTGATAATAATCGTACTTTTAATTGACAGTAAATTCTATTCGACTTTTGCGTATGTTATGTATGTGCTTGGATGTTTGCTTTTGCTGTCGGTATTGCTGTTCGGAAAGGAGGTAAATGGTGCAAAGTCGTGGTTTGAAATAGGTACATTCCGAATGCAACCCGTTGAGTTTGCCAAGATTGCCGTCTGCCTTGCCTTGGCAAGGCTCATGAGTTCCGAGAACTTTTCATTTAAGGTCGTGCGTAACTATATGTATGTCGGTATTATTCTTGGCATACCTATGTTAATGATTCTGCTTCAGAATGATACGGGGTCGGCGCTTGTATTCTGCACTTTCATTTTCGTGATGTTCCGAGAGGGAATGAATAAAGTGCTTTTTGTTTCGGCTTTTGCATTGATTTTCCTTTTCATTTTCGCTTTACTGGTAGAAACATCGCTGCTGATGCTAATAGTCGGACTTATATGTGTTATAGGTATGACAATGCTTTGTGGCAGGAACAAATACACGCGCATTGTTTTGTATTCGGCAGTTGCGTATTCGCTTGTGGCTGTAGTGCTATGCATTCTTTCTCCAGAATTGGCAGAAAAGAGTATCAATTTTGCAATGATAGGTTATGGCGCAATCTCGTTGCTGATGCTTGTCATGTTCTTTATTAGCAAGATGAAACCTATTCTTTTCGCTATGATATTGATGATAGGCATGGGCGGATTTGTATATTCGGTGGATTATATTTTCAACAATGTGCTACAGGAGCATCAGCGGTCGAGGATTATGGATTTGCTTGGCAAGAATGACGATGTGCTTGGTACGGGCTATAATGTTCACCAGTCGAAGATAGCAATAGGTTCGGGCGGAATGCTGGGCAAGGGATTCCTGCATGGCACGCAGACCAAGTACAAGTTTGTGCCAGAGCAGAGTACCGACTTCATTTTCTGCACGATAGGCGAGGAGTGGGGATTGCTGGGTATAACCGTTATCCTTGTTTTGTTCGGAATATTGATAGTAAGGATTATAAATAAGGCGGAACGGCAGCGGTCTGTATTTTCTCGCATATATGGTTATGGCGTCGCATCAATATTGTTCTTCCATGTGGCTATAAATATAGGTATGACGATTGGACTTGCTCCTGTTGTCGGAATTCCTTTGCCATTCTTTAGTTATGGTGGTTCTTCGCTGTGGGCGTTCACTATCCTGCTATTCATCTTTGTGCGACTCGATGCCGACAGGTTGCAGGTATTCAGGTAGTTAATTCCGTTTGAACTCGTATTCGTAAACGGCTTCGTTCTTCATGTTGTCGCCGACAATAACCTTTAATTTATAGGTATCTGCTTTTTGTAGTCTGCTGTCGAAATAGTATCTGAGTGATGACTTTTTAGGTTCGTACTCGCCAAGTACCCATTTGCCGTTTATGTAGATGTTGTAAGTGCTGACTCCCGAAAGATTGTCGGTAATCTTGAATTCCATGTATTTCTTGCCAGTCATGTCGCTTGCGATTACAATAGGCTTTATGGTTGGCGCTACTGTGTCAATCAGTATGAAGAACTTGCCGAACCTGTTTGTTTTTGCTGTTAGCCAGCCGTTTTCCAGCGATGAGGTCAGATAGTTTGTTTTTCCCTTTATTTCGCGGCAGACGAACGCCTTCTCCTTGCATCGTGGCGGTACAAGACTGTCGTTCAACGAAATGGTAAAACTTTTCTTAACGGCTTCGGTTTCGTCGCCAAGCAAAAAAATTGGAGAATATTTCTTGTTGCCACTGCGAGTTAGGTTTACTTCGCGGTCATCGAACAGCGTTGCAGAATCTATTGTTACACGGCAACCTTTGACTTCCAATGTATTAGCTTCATTCCATTTTAGTTTCTTAGCATTGTTGTATTTTATGTTGTTTGCCGTGTCGGTTACGATAGCAAACTTTATGTTGCTTACATTTCCGTTGAAGTCGGTAATCTTGATTTGAATGTTGGCGGAATCTTTTTCTCCTATGTTCAGGTAGCCGTTGTTAAGCAGGTTGCTGTATATATCGAGGTCGTTGTTTGGTTCAACGAAAAGTTTCTGCACATACTTGCTGTCGGTTACATAGTAGTTGAAGTCGAAGCAACTGTTCTTGCTTGACTGCTTGTCGAAATCAACCTTGTCGAAAACGGATGTATATGTCGTTTTGCCGTTGACAATTAAATCCACTTGCTTTGCTCCGTATCTGTTGTTAGAGCCGGTCATTCTGTCGCAGTATTCTACGCCTATCCCTATTTTGCCTTTTGCATAGACAGATGACGGAAGTTTGTAGTTGCCTGCCGATGTTTTTGCTATGGTAAGCATTTGTTTCTCGGCTTTTCCCAATACTGATGTTTTTGATGATTGGGGATAAATTACAACTGATGAAACTTCGGGCGGTACATTGTCCGATAATTTTATGTATTTACCAATGGTATTGAGGGAAATATCGGAGTCGGCTTCTCGTATTTCGAAATGCAGGTGCGGTCCGCCCGATTGTCCCGTATTACCCGAATATCCAACTATTTGACCTTTTTTCACTGGAATGTCGAGAGGCGATAGGTTTACATCGATGCGGAAGGATTCCTTTTCGTACTGTATGTTCTTGACATAAGTTGCTATTTCATCTGCAAATGCCGACATGTGTCCGAAAACAGAGCGGTAGCCGTTCTCGTAGTCGATATATATGGCGTGTCCGTATCCGTATGGCGAAACGAGTATTCTTGACACATATCCGTCGGCGAGAGCATACAGTGGTTTGCCATCTGCGTAGGTGCGTATGTCTATACCAGAATGGAAATGTGAGGCTCGCGGTTCACTGAAGTTTCCGGAAAGTTGTATCGGAAAGTTTACTGGAAGTGTAAATTCATTGAATGCGTCTTGTTGAGCATATATGTTGTTAATTATAAGTGAGATAAGTATTATTGCTAATAATTTTCTCATGTTGCAGCGGTTCGATGTTTTAGAAATACTTTGAAATCTTGCCGATTGCATCGGGAAGTGCAAATAGTACCACATTGTCGCCCTGACGAATTTGCGTATCACCCATAGCGATGAAGCTCTTGTTGCCACGGACTATGCCACCGATGATGATTCCTTGCGGGAACTTAATGTCTTTCAATTGGTTCTTTGTTACAACGGCATCCTTCGACACTACAAATTCAAGAACTTCTGCCTTGGTTCCTGTTAGGCACTTTATCATTGCGACTTCTGCCTTCATTGTCAAGGCGTAAATCATGCTGGCGGTGCTTAACTTCTTGTTTATTATGGTGTCGATACCCATGCGCGAGGCGACATCTATGTAGTCCATGTTTTCGATTTCGGCAATTACCTTTTTCACGCCGTAACGCTTGGCCATCAAGCAGGTAAGAATGTTGGTCTCGTCATCGCCAGTAACAGCCGTGAATACATCGGTGTTTTCAAGTCCTTCATCGAGCAGGTTGTCAATGTTGCGTCCATCGCTGTTGATAATCATTGTGTTTGGAAGCATATCGACTAACTTTTTGCTCTTTTCGGGGTCTATCTCGAAAAGTTTGATGTTTAGCTGCGACTCAAGGAACTTGGATGTGCGGATTCCAATGCGGCTTCCGCCGAGAATCATAATGTTGTGCAGTTCGAGCTTCGAAATGCCTATTGCCGAAAGCAGGTCCTGCATAATTTCCGGCAAAGTTATGATATAGATGTAGTCGTTTGTCTTGATAATTGTTTCGCCGTTTGGTATAATCGTTTCGAAGTCGCGGGTAATGGCGGCAATACGGAAGTCGCGCAGGTCAGTAAGTGTTGCAAAGTTCTTAAGCATCAGGTTTCTAAGTGGCGAACTTTCGTCAACCTTTATTACGAACATGGTAAGTTTTCCACCCGAAAATTCAAAGATTTCGGTTGTACCAGTCTGCTTTATAACACCGACAACTTCCTGTGCAGCAATGTATTCTGGATATATTAGCCTGTCAATTCCAAGGTTTATGAACGACAATTTATTTACTGGCGAAAGGTATTCCATGTTGTCTATTCTGGCAACAGTCTTCTTTGCACCGAACTTTTTGGCGAATACGCAGGCAAGAACATTTGAATCTTCCGAATTTGTTACGGCAATAAAGAGGTCGCAGTTTGCAACGCCTGCTTCCTTCAGCACCGAAAACGATGTGCATGAGCCATATAGCGAAATTAGGTCGTAGGATGATTCCACTTCCTTGAGAATTTCCTTGTTGGTGTCGATTACAACTATGTCGTGTCCTTCCTTGACGAGCTTTTTCGCCAAATATCTGCCTACATTTCCCGACCCTGCAATAATTATGTTCATACTTTAATATTTTATGTTCTTGACCAGTACTTCGTTTATCTTTTCCATTATTACCGAATAATATCCGGGGTATCTGTTTGGTTCGACCTGCATTTCGGCACATCTGTCGGTTTGCCATTTTCTCAGGTAGTTGTAGTAGGGCAGAGGTTTGCCCAGAAGTATCCTTGCATCGCGTTTTACCTGCAGATTGTCGTCAATGGCGAAAATTGCGCCGTGCTTCGATGGTATGTTCGAATCCTTTGCCAGTTGCAAGTTTACGTAACCGGTTTCTATTTTATATCCGCGCTTGTCTGGAATGAGAATCGGGCGCACATTTATGCCGTTTTCCTGACAAACTATAAGGAACAGAAGGTGTATCAACGACTTCTGTATGGTTTTCATTTCCCTTGAGAAAACTCCGTTGAGCATCGAGCTGCCTTTGTCATCGGCTATAATGTTTTCGTTTTCAAAGATTTCCCTTATGATGCCGAGAGTTTCTAACCCGGTGTTGTCTCCAAGACGAATCCACACTTTTCGCGACAGTTCGCGCATATAATGCGAAAATTCGTAGGCATCAAAGGTGTTGTCGGTGATTTTTTCAATCATTACAGTACCTGCAAGCAACGATGGTTCTGGCGACAATTTTGCCGTGTAGTTTCTAAATTCGTTGAGGAAAATCCTTGATATTGAGAGTTGTGCAACTTCTGCAATCCTGTATTTTTCAATTTCGCCACATTCTTTCGAATATGCCTTTCGCGTTAGTTCACCCGAGAAATCACCGAAATTCTCGACTATGATTTCCTTTATGCTTTCAAAAACCCTTTCATCGGGGTCATCGAGGAGATTTAATATTGATTTTACTTTTGCTTTTTCCATCTTATTCACATCTTGATACTTTTATAACTCCATCGATTTCAAGCATACGGCGTATGAGGTTGTCGAGGTTGTACTTGTTTTGCACGAAAAGGTTGATTTTTCCTGTGAAAATTTCGCCCTTTGTCTCGAAATGCAGCATATTTGAGTTCACATTGGCTTCCTGCGATATGAGCTTTGTAATGTTGTAAACCAATCCCAAATGGTCTATTCCTTCGATGTTGATTTGCACTTCGTAAGATTTACCCTTGTAGCTTTCCCATTCTATAGTCACGATTTTTTCACCATGAGTGGCTGCAAGTCCTTTAAGTTCAGGGCAATCCTTCTTGTGGACTATGACCATGTTGGTTGGTGTAATGTAGCCAACGACTTCGTCTCCCGGTATCGGGTTGCAGCATGTTGCAAGCGAAAAGCGCTTTTCTGCATCATTTATTACAAAGGTATCCTTGTGACTGATTTTTCCGTCCTTAGTGCTGCTCGACTTGCCCATTCCGAGTTTCCAGAACTTTGTGAAGAACCCATCCTGCTTGGTGTTCTTCTGCTTGTCGAGCATCGTCATTATTTCGGTAATGTCGTTCTCCTTAATTTGTCCGGAACCAAGCTGGTAGAAGAACTCGTCGTCGGAATTTATGTCGAATTTTTCGCGCAAATGGCGGATGTCCTTGCTGTCGAGGCAGAGGTTAAGTTCCTTCTGCTTCTTCTCGAACATGCGCTGTCCCTTGTCGATGTCGGTGCTCTTGTCTGCTTTCAAAGCCTTTTTTATCAGGCTCTTGGTGCGTGCCGACATTGCAAAGTTGAGCCATTCAATCTTAGGCGTCTGCTTTCGAGATGTTAGGATTTCTACTTGGTCGCCACTGTAGAGCGTTTGCGAAAGTGGAGCCATCTTGTGGTTCACCTTTGCGGCGATTGCGTGGTTTCCGACATCGGTGTGAATGTCGTAGGCAAAGTCGATAACTGTTGAACCTTTCGGAATATCAACGATTTCGCCCTTGGGCGTGAAAATGTGGATTTCCTTTGTGAAAATGTCGAGCTTGAAGTCATCGAGGAAGTCAAATGAACTTTCCGAGTTGCTCAATGTTTCCTTCATGTTCTCAATGAGGGAGTTAAGTCCCGGATTATTGCCTTTCTCGCCAGTTTTGTACTTCCAGTGCGAGGCGATACCTTTTTCGGCGATGTCGTCCATCTTGCGACTGCGAATCTGAATTTCCACCCAGCGTCCCTGTGGTCCCATGACGGTGACATGCAGAGCTTCGTATCCGTTTAGCTTTGGCTTTTTCACCCAGTCGCGGATTCTATCGGGATGGTACTCATATACATTGGTAATCAACGACATTATTCGGTAGCAAGTTTCACGGGCTTTGTCATCGGTAATGTCATCGGGATGGTCGAAAATAATCCTTATGGCAAACAAGTCGTACACATCCTCGAAAGGAATGTTTTGCTTCTGCATCTTGCGCCAAATGGAGTAGACCGATTTCATTCGTCCCTTGATTGTACATTTGATGTCGTTGTCGTCCATTATTTTCTTTAATGGAGCGATGAAATCGTCTATGTATTTGTCGCGGTCGATTTGGGTTTCGTTTATCTTTTTCGAGATTTCGTTGTAAGCAATAGGGTTGGTGAATTTCAGAGACAGGTCTTCGAGTTCGGTCTTAATTGAGTAAAGACCAAGTCTTTCTGCCAAAGGAGCGTACACATTGCTGGTTTCGCTGGCTATTTTCACCTGCTTGTATTCGGGCATCGAGTCGAGGGTGCGCATATTGTGCAGACGGTCAGCCAACTTAATCATTATCACGCGAATGTCTTCGGACATTGTCATAAGCATCTTGCGGAAATTCTCAATTTGCTTGGATGCGTCTTGATCGAGGATGGTTGAAATTTTGGTAAGGCCTTCGACAATGCTGGCAATTTTTGGTCCGAACATTCGCTCAATGTCGGCGACCGTGTAGTCGGTATCCTCGACCACATCGTGCAGAAGTGCGCTGGCAATGGCTTTTCGTCCCAGACCTATTTCCGATGCTACAATCTTCGCTACTGCTATCGGGTGGATGATGTATGGTTCACCACTTTTGCGGCGCATTTTCGAGTGTGCTTCGTTTGCCAGTTCGAAAGCCTTGCGCACGAATGCAATGTCCTCATCAGTCTTAAGCCGTTTTGCCGACTTTATAAGGTCATCGTAAAGCTGTTCAATGTATGTCTGTTCTTCTGCTGTCAGTGCCATTGCTGTCAATTTTAACAAACAAAGGTACTACTTTCTGACGAGAGATACAATTAAAAAATGATTTGTTACTAACTTTTGATGTTAATTATGAAAATAGGTGTGTTAATAACAAAAAAGGCGGTCAAAATAACCGCCTTGTCGGAGTGGCGCGACTCGAACGCGCGACCGCTTGCACCCCATGCAAGAATGCTAGCCAACTGCACCACACCCCGCTTTTTGAATTGGACTGCAAAAGTAATCCTTTTTGTCCGTATGGCAATGATTTTTTTGAAAAACTTTTACGCCATTTTCAATGAGCAAATAGAGTCTGAAATTTCCAGTTTGTATGTTCCGCCTTCGACCAATGGGCGGTTGTCGTCAATGTGACCTATCGGGAAGCCGAATCCAACAGGGTAGGAGTATTCTGCAGTGTGAGCCTTGACGATTTCGTAGGCGGTTTTGCCAAAAGGACTGGCATTGTCCTTCATGTCGCTGAATGTACCTACTACAAGTCCGCGCAATTTAGCAAGCTTGCCGCTCATTTTCAAGTTTATCAGCATGCGGTCGAGATGGTACAGGTATTCGTTCAAATCCTCGATGAACAGAATCTTGTCGTCGCAGTTGATGGCAAAGTCTGTTCCTTGCAGGCTATAGATTATCGACATGTTTCCGCCTATGAGAGTGCCCTTTGCCGTACCTTTTCTGTTTAGCTCGTTTGGTTCTGCTGTGTAGGAGATTTTTTCGCCATGCAGAATTTTGAAAATGTTGCTAATGCATTCGGCGTTAGGGTTGTTGTGGATTGCCTTTGCCATCTGGCAATGCAGACTTTTTACTCCGTTTTTGTTTGCTAGTATGTGAAGGTTTGTAATGTCGCTGAATCCAAGAATCCATTTAGGGTGCTTCTTGAACTTCGACATGTTTAACTTGTCGATAATATGATTTACTCCGTAACCGCCACGCGAACAAAGGATTGCATCTATTTCGGGATTGTCAAGGGCTTCTTGCAGGTCGGCAAGCCGTTCTTCATCGGTGCCAGCCATCTGGTTGTGCCTGCCTAGACAATGTTCCGATATTTCCACATTATATCCGTTTGATTTCAAATATTTTTCGGCAGATATTACAAAGTCGGGATTAATGTATCCGGCAGGACTGACTATTGCAATCCTGCTTCCTTTTGAAAGATATTGAGGTGTTTTCATTGCTTTATGATTTTTTTGCAAAGTTGCAAAAAACATGTGTTTCGTTCATGTTGTATTGCAATTGGTTGTTAACATTGGCATGTAAATTTCTATTCGGCTTTCAACCTGCAAAAAATGTTGATATTTATTTTGAGTATGTGTTCTTTTGAATTGAAAAAAAATGATAATTTTGCAAATTGTTTAATGAAAAAGTTTATAAATTTAAATTAAAGGAAAATGAGAAAGTTTTTTGTATTGTTAGCAGCATTGTTGATGACAATAGTAATTAGAGCACAAAGAGTTGAAGTTGAAGAGACAACAGCTACCTTTGGAAAGGCAAGTTATCCAGCAATGACCACACAGGTAATGTTCACAGATGCAAAGTCGGTAATTAAGGAATTTACAACAATGTTAAAGTCTTACAATCCCGAGACATTGGAGGTAAAGAAGAACCTTATAACTGTTGACAATGTGATTATTCCAGCAATAAGTGAAAATCCTATTGACATTTTTGCAAATATTACACAGTCAAAAGGTACTGATGTTGTAAATATGGCAGTTGCTTTTTCGTTGGGAGGTGATTTCTATATAACATCCTCGCAGGCTCCGTCAATGTATCCTACGGCTTCCAATATACTTAAGGTTTTCGCCAACGATTTGACCGCAAAGAATCGTGACGCTATCCTCAGTAAGCTTGGCAAGGAATTGGACAAGGAAGAAAAGAAACTCGCATCGAGTGAAAAGAAGGCTGCAGGCTATCAGAAGTCAATCGATGGTTACCAGAAGAACTTGGATAAGGCTGAACTAAAGAAAAAGGAAGCCAATGACAATATTCAGAGTACCAACTTGAAGATTGAAGCATCGGAACAGCTTATTAAGGATTATGCAAGAGATATAAATCCTGAAAACAGCGGCGATGTTATCGAGAAGGCTTCAAAGGCAAGAGATAAGGAAACTAAGAAATTGGAATCTTACAGGAAGTCATTGGGCGGATACAATAAGACTATTGAGTCTGCAAACAAGGATATTGAAAAGAATACCAAGGGTAAGACCAAAGCAGAAAATGGACTTTCTTCAGTAAACAAGAGCATCGAAAAGCAGAGAGAAATCGTACGCGAAAAGAAGGATGCTTACAAGAAGGTTGAAAACATGTAAAATTTGATAAAATGAAATTCGGAGTAGTTATTTTTCCAGGTTCGAATTGTGACCACGACATGGTTTACGCACTTCGCGACATCCTTAAGCAGGAAGTCGTAGAATTGTGGCATAAGGATACTGATTTGCAAAATTGCGATGCTATAGCAATCCCCGGCGGATTCTCGTATGGCGACTATCTGCGTTCGGGCGCAATTGCAAAATTCTCACCTATAATGGAAAAGGTTGTCGAATTTGCAGCAAAGGGTGGTTTTGTGTTCGGCGTATGCAATGGCTTCCAGATTCTTTGCGAATCGGGCTTGTTGCCGGGCACATTGCTTCACAACACCAACCAGAAGTTTATTTGCAAGAACCAGTACATTAAGGCCGACAACAACGACTCGGCAATGACAATGTCGATTCCGAAGAACAAGCCTCTAAACATCCCGATTGCACACGGTGAAGGTCGCTACTATGCTCCAGAAGATGTTTTGAAGAAACTTCATCAGAACGGCCAGATAATATGGCGTTACTGCGACAGCGAAGGCAATCTTTCGGAAGCCGATTGTCCGAATGGTTCACTGATGAACATCGCTGGTGTTTGCAATGCTGGCAAGAATGTATTCGGAATGATGCCACACCCCGAAAGGGCAGTTGACCCCGAACTCGGCAATACCGATGGTCAGTTCATTTTGAAGTCGATAATTGACTACCTCGAAGATAGAAAATAAAAGATGATTTAGATTATAAAGCCGTCCATTGGGCGGCTTTTTTTTATTTTGTAATCTTTCCGCTATTGCTGATTTTCGGCAGGTTATCGTAAATGTCGGCAGCGGTAAGTTCCTGAATAATCTTTAGTACGCGTTTCTGTGGGTCGATGTGCGGACCTTTGTTGGGCTTGGTCTGATAAGTTGAGATTATTTCACCATCGATAAAATTACCGTTTTGTGCATCAACTCTAATTCGGAATATTGGTGCCAGTCCCATTTCGTCGTTTATGTTTATGGTGTTGTATGTGAAGAAGTTACCCATGCTATAGGCAATGAACTTTCCCTTGTATATCTCAATTGCCCTTGTTACATGCGGTCCATGTCCGAGAACTATGTCGGCACCATTGTCGATGGCATCGTGGGCAAATTGATATGCGTTGCCACGGTTTTGTTCTATGTAGTAGTCATCGGCACGAGTGAGATGTCTGTACTTCTTTCCTTCGCCACCGCAGTGCATCGAAACAATTACAATGTCGCAGGTCTTGCGTAATGTCTTTATTGTGTTGGCTACCAGTTGTTTGTTGTGAAGATTAGCAATGGCGGTGTTGGGAGAGAAGGCGCAGAAACCGTACTTTATGCCGTTTATGGTGAATGTACACGATGGCTTTGTTTCGTAGCCAGCCCAGTTGAACCCCATCTTGTCGAGGATTTTTGCTGTATTTTCTCTTCCGTATTGGCGGAAGTCGTTTGCATGGTTGTTGCCTACGCTTATGATGTTAAAACCAGCTTCTTTGTATCCGTTGGCAAAAACCGATGGCATTCCAAAGCAGAAGGGTTTGCATTCCGGCACAAGTGTGTCGGCAAGCACGCCTTCCATGTTGCAGAAAACAATGTCTCCGTCAAAGTATGGTTTTACTTCATCAAGGAAACCCTTGTAATTTTCCTTCGGTGGCAGGTAACTTCTATCAGGGAAGATGGAACCGTACATTACATCGCCAACTGCGACAACCGTTATGGTGTCGTGTTTGACTTGTGCCGAGAGTGTTAGAGTGACGAAAGCCAGTAAAATTATTATTGTCAGTTTATTCATTGTATTTTTTTGATTTGTTATCACTAATAAGTAAGATTCCGCCTGTAATAATTGGAATGCCAACATTTATGAGGTAAAGCAGGAGCGAGGCGAGTGTTGTCGCGGTCTCCTGAGTGGTGAAAATTCCAATGAAAAAAATCGCGAAGGATGTTCTGATTCCCAGTTCGGCAGCGGCAATGCTCGGAATAAGGTAGGTGCAAATGTAGGTAGATGAAATTGCCGCAAAAGCATCACTTACTGCAATGTCGATTCCGAAAAAGCGCAGGCAAAGGAAAAACTGAACGCTGAATATGACATACCTAAACATACTCATTAAAATTGTCGTAAGTTTCAGTTTGTTGCTTATTTCGCATTGCGGAATGTACTTGGCAAGGCGTTTCTGTGCAAACTTTGTGTTGCTCAATGCGGTTACAATCTTGTCGAATCTCATGTACACTATAATTGCAACAATTGTGCATGTTGCGCCTATTGCGATGAGTATGCTTGTCGGAACCGATTCGTTGTGTGTGCTGCCTATTAAAAGTAGTCCTATAATGCCGAAAATTAATGTGGCGCAGAATTGTGCTGTGTCGCCGAAAATAGTCAGGTAGGATGCCTTTGTCCGATTTTCCCTTTCTACGAAAAGTATTCTGCCGGCAAATTCACCGACTCTATTCGGCGTTAGTGTTCCGACAGTTACACCTGCCATTACTGCTTTCAGACATTTGCCGAAACTTATTTCTTGTTCACTTTTTATGAGGTTTCGCCATTTCCAAGTTTCTAATAGCCAGTTTATTGGCATTAATAGCAGTATGATTGCAAGTAATATTCCGCGTGTTGTATCGATGTTTGCAAAATAGGATGGAAGCTCGCCAATGTCGGGAGAGGTTGCGACTTTGTAGGCGATGTATGCATACGCCAGCAGTGCTATTGCAACCTTGACTGCAGTCTTGATTATCCTTGCTGATTTTGCGTCCATTACTTGTCCTTGTTAACAATTGGTATCAATGCAGTGGAAATCAGTCCGAAGACTATTATCAGCAAGGTTTGAAGTCCATGTGCGACCAGTGCGAACGATGCACCGGTTTCGCTTGGGATACCATATATTATTAATGTTTGGATTATCATGAAGTGGTATGAACCCATTCCGTTTGGCGATGGGACTATCATTCCGAAACTTCCTGCAACAAAGAGCATTAGAGCAGCAAGTATGCCGAGCGAACTCAGTTCTTCGAAGGCAAAAAAGCAGAAGTACAGCATTACGAAGTACAAAATCCATATAAGGAAGGAATGAAATATGATGCCTAATTTGTGCTTTGCGTTTTTTAGGCTCAGAATTCCAGTCCAGAAACCATTTATGAACTTGGAGATTTTCTGGCAGAACTTGAATCTGTCCAGTTTTCCTTTTGCAATAGCCACAAGCAGGCAAATTCCTGCGATTCCCAATACTGCAAGTATTGAAATCGTCAGCGGAGAGAATATTTTTTTCAGGTTGTCGTTTATTTCGGGGTGTTGGGCAATGAAGTCCCCGAAAACATTTGCCTGTGTTGCAAATGCTACGATAGTGAGTATTGCGACAAGAACAAGGTCGAGAAGCCTTTCGCTTACGACTGTCCCCAGAACCTTTGAGAAATCATGTTTTTCATAGCGTGAAATCAGTGCGCATCTTGTCACTTCGCCGAGCCTAGGTATTGCAAGGTTTGCAAAGTAGGCGTTAAGTACGGCAAAAAAAGTGTTCACAAACCTCGGCTTTTCACCTGTCGTTTCGAGCATAAGTTGCCATCTACGGGCACGACTGACATGACTTAGCAGACTGATGACCGATGCAGGTATCAGCCAGCCCCATTTTATGTCGGAAAGTGTGCTTGCAAAATTTTTGAAGTCGAAGTCCTTGTAAACCAACATGAATATGGCTATGCCAAAGCCAATGAACAGTATGATTTTTATGGCAGTTTTCAGTTTTTTGTTCATGCTGGAAAAATTTTCGCAAATATATCATTTTTTATTGCGACTTTTGCATCATGGTTAGACCAAAAAAATATCTCGGACAGCATTTCCTTACTGATACTAGCATTGCAGCTCGTATTGGTGATGCTTTGCAAAACGAATCGAGCTTTCCTGTGCTTGAAATTGGCCCGGGAACAGGAATCCTTACAAAAGAGCTGATTAGACGAAATTTTTCCAATCTCATTTTGGCAGAAATAGACACGGAATCTGTTGAATATTTGAAGAAAAATTTCGATACGAGAAAGTTCAACCTGCTAGAAGCCGATTTTCTGAAGATGGATTTGTCTGCCTTGTGCGATTCCGAAATGTGCATTGTTGGCAATTTTCCATACAATATTTCAAGCCAGATTTTTTTCAAGGCATTGGAAAACAGGGAAAAGGTTTCGGAAATTGTCTGCATGATACAGAAGGAGGTAGCCGAACGCATTGCATCTAAGGAGGGAAACAAGGTTTATGGAATCCTTAGCGTGCTGATGCAGTTATATTATAGGTGCGAATATCTATTTACGGTTCACGAGCATGTTTTCAACCCTCCGCCAAAGGTGAAGTCGGGCGTTGTGAGGTTTGTGCGCTATCGTTCGGCAATTGAAGGCGTTGACGAGAAGAAACTTTTTATGGTCGTGAAGACGGCTTTCAATCAGCGGCGCAAGACCTTGCGCAATTCCTTGAAGTCAATGATTTCTCCCGACACCGACATGACGCATCGTTTCTGGAATCTTCGTCCCGAACAACTTTCGCCAGAGGATTTCGTTTCGTTGACACAACTGATTGATAAAGGTTGATTTTTTGTAATTCATTAATTATCCATATATTTGCACTGTAAAACTGAAGAAATTTTGAGCCGAACAAAGATATATTTCGTTTCCGATGCGCATTTTGGCGTTGGCAGCCAATTCACTACCGAACAAAGGGAAAAACTTTTTGTCAAGTGGCTGGATGGTATAAAAGGCGAAGCATCAGAACTTTATCTGCTTGGAGATATATTCGATTTTTGGTTCGAGTACAGTTATGTTGTGCCGCGTGGATTTGTTACTGTGCTTGCCAAATTGCGCGAACTTTCGGATGCTGGTGTGAAAATCAAGTATTTTACAGGCAATCACGACATGTGGGTTTTCGACTATCTTCCCGAGGTGATTGGTGCTGAATTGCATACAGTTCCAGAGGTTCGCGAAGTTGATGGGAAAAAGTTCTACATTGCTCATGGTGACGGACTTGGAAAGTACGACCGCAAGTACAATTTGATGAAGGGAATGTTTCATAACCGCTTCTTCCAGTTTATGTTCAAGTGGATACATCCAGATTGGGGGTGCCGTTTTGCCTTGTGGTGTTCGCATCGCAGTCGCCTGAAGCATGATTTGCCCGAAACTCCTGATTATGAAAAGGAATACCTTGTTATGTATTCGCGTGAAGTGTTGAAAAAAGAACATTTCGACTATTTTGTATTTGGACATCGTCATATTCCGTATCAGTACGCTCTCGATGACAGTTCCTTGTTTACCAACATCGGCGATTGGCTTTTCAATTTTTCGTATGCCATGTTCGATGGACAGAAAATTTACTTGCAAAAATTTCCAGTGCAGAATGAAAACTAGAAAGTGTTTGCTCTGCTGTTGAATTTGCTGTTAATGTTTTTCTTTTTTTGCTTACTATGTTTTTAAAACAATAGAGTTATATTTGCAAAAAATCTTTTAAATATAGTTATAAAAATTATGAAAAAACTGTTTTTGATTTTTGTAATTTTATTGCATGTTATTTTGGGTTATTCTCAAATAATTAGTCCCGACAAAGATTACAGAAATGTCGGCAGTGCTAAAGTTTTGAATGGGAAAACATATGTTTTAGTGCTTTTTGTTGCTTCAAAATATTCTACAGAGTGGACTCAGGCCGAAATGGACGATGTTTATCGAAAAATATATCAATCGTTTTCGTGGTTGAAAGAATCGGCACTACAATATAATTCCGATGTGGATTTTTCACTTTTCGTATTGGGAAATAATGAAAAAATCATAATGGATTATATTCCGAAAGGTCCTTTTGAGGGGAAATATTCGACCGATTTGTTAAAAAAAGCCATGAATGCTGCTGGTTATGACGATGTTTTTGATTTCGAGGCTTATGCTCATGAAAAAATTAATAGTGATAATTGTGTAGTTTATGTTTGTTGTAATAATTACGGACGCAGTTATGCCCTTCCTAAAAACCTTTCACTTTCCAATTATTATAAAACTTATGGGATAAACCGCGATTATTTAGAAGGTTGCGTACTTTATAAAAACTATACTGACGGAACTCCACTTAATTCTGCATCGATAGCGCATGAAACACTTCACCTTTTCGGCGCCGCCGATTTGTATGATGTTTACGGCGGTAGTAATTCCCAAAAGGATAAATATATGCAAAGTTATTTCCCGAAATCCATAATGCGTAAGGTTCCGAACAATATCTACGAAGCCGAAATCGATAATCTTACTGCGTTTCTTGTTGGAATTTCAAGCAGTTATGAGAGTTGGTACGATTATTTTTTGCAATAATATTTTCCATTCACTACAATAATATTAAACCAATAGAGTTATATTTGCAAAAAAATATTTTGAAGAAGTTTCTTCTGTCCATATTATTGTTGATGTTTGTTCTTTCTTCTTTTGCACAGAAGGAAAAACCGATGAATTTGCCCAAAATCGATGACCAGACATTGCATTTTGGCTATTCGTTAGGTCTTAATACCATGGATTTTACGATTCGACCATCAGATAGGTTTCTGACTCAAGCATTGGATACGATTTATGGTGTGGAGATTGGTCGTTTTGTTGGATTTAACATAAACATTATTTCAAATTTCCGAGTCGCGAAGTATGTGGACTTCAGATTTACTCCTGGGTTGGTGTTTGGACAGCGTAACTTGCACTACAAATGTTTGAAAAAGGGTGATATTTGGCGACATACTATGATGATAGAGTCAACTTTTGTTGATTTGCCAATCCAATTCAAGTACAAGGCGGCTCGTATCAGTAACTGGCGACCGTTTCTGACCGCTGGCGCATCGGCGCGAATCGACATGGCATCGCAGAAGAAAATTAAACCCGAGGAATATCCGAAGATTCGTCTGCGTAGGTTCGATGTGTATTACGAAATTGGTGCCGGCGTAGATTTCTTCTTGGAGTACTTTATGTTCGGCATTGAATTGAAAGCGTCGTGGGGCATTCTGAACGATATTGTATATGATGGCTCTCAATATGCAGACTATTTTAAACGGCTGAATTCCAGAATGTTGCTAATATGCTTCAATTTTGAGGGAGGAAAACTTGATTTCATAAGGAAACACAGAAAATAATGCTTCAGGAAGCCGATTTTATTTTTTATCCGGAACAACTTTACAACAGGGCTTTTGTGTTGAAGTCCATAGTGTCGCAGTTGGGGTGCCGTGAGTCGGACATTTCTGCGTATCGCATTGTGCGCAAGTCGATTGATGCACGAAAGGGCGTGAAGTTCAATGTTCGTTTGCAGGTGGCGATGAAGGGCGATGTTTTTCCTGACTTGCGCGGAAATTTTGAATTTCATGATGTTTCAAAATCTCCTGTCGTAACTATAATCGGTGCTGGTCCTGCTGGATATTTTGCTGCCTTGCAGTGCATTATGTCGGGACTGAAACCTATTGTGTTTGAGCGGGGCAAGTCTGTAGATGAACGCAAATATGATATAGCTGCGCTAAATTCGCAGCACATTCTAAATCCAGAATCCAACTATGCATTTGGCGAGGGCGGCGCTGGTACTTATTCCGATGGCAAGTTATTCACACGAAGCAAAAAGCGTGGAAATGTTACCGAAGTTTTGCAACTATTGCATTATTTTGGTGCAGACGAGGACATTCTTGTTGAGGCACATCCGCATATTGGAACAGACAGGCTTCATGCAATAATGCGCAATATCAGGAACAAAATTCTAGAATGTGGCGGAGAAGTGCATTTTACATCAAAATTAACTGGAATTAAGATTGTTGCAAACAAGGTGACTGCTGTTGTCATTAATGGTACTGACGAATATCTTTGCGAAAATCTAATTCTTGCAACAGGACATTCTGCTCGTGATATTTACTATATGCTTAATTCCAATGGCATACAGCTTCGAGAAAAAGGCTTTGCGATGGGTGTGCGCGTTGAGCATCCGCAGGCGTTGATTGATTCCATTCAGTATAAGTGCAAGGAGCGTGGCAAATATCTTCCTGCTGCATCGTATGCGCTTGTGAAACAAGTGGATGGACGAGGCGTGTATTCGTTCTGCATGTGTCCGGGGGGGAAGATTGTAAGCGCTTTGACAGAAGATAAAACCATAGTTGTAAACGGAATGTCGAACTCGAAGCGAAATTCGCCGTATGCCAATTCGGGCATAGTGGTTGAGTTGCGTCCCGAGGATTATGCATCGTATTCCGACAATAAAATCTTTTCTGGCTTGGAATTCCAGAAATCGCTTGAAGCACTGGCATATAGGAATGGAGGAGGCGATGTTGTTGCTCCGGCACAGCGGTTGGCAGATTTCGTGTCGGGAAAGATTTCAGCAGGTTTGCCAAAGGTTTCGTATGAGCCGGGAGTGATTAGCAGTCCTATGCATTTTTGGATGCCTGAATTTTTGTCGAGCCGTCTTCGTGAGGGTTTCCGTCAGTTTGATAGGCAGATGCACGGATTTCTTACAAACGAAGCCGTAGTGGTGGGAGTGGAGTCGCGCACGAGCAGTCCTGTGCAGGTTGTCCGCGATTTGGAGACTATGCGCAGTGTTTCTGTTTCAAACCTTTATCCCTGTGGTGAAGGCGCTGGATATGCTGGCGGAATTGTATCATCCGCAGTTGATGGTATGGAGGTAGTGAAGAGGATTGGAGGACAAAATGCCTAAAATGTCAAAATCCAAGCTGCAATCTTTAGTATATTAGAATATCAGCATTTGTAATGCGTATATTGAATCCTTAAATCCTTGAATTATTGAATCTTTGAATCCATATAGAAACCTCTCTGTCTCAAGGCTTCGAATACCATAGCAGAAACAGATGTTGAAACATTCAGGGAATCAATGTATCCGAGCATTGGAATCTTTATCCTGTGGTCGGCATTTTGTATCCATTTTTCGGTTAGTCCCGTGGCTTCGGTGCCGAAAACGAGGGCTGTCTTTCCGCGATAATCGTATTTGTGGTAAAATTCGGAGGCACGAAGTTCGGCTGCATAACTTGCGATTCTGTTTTCGCGCAACCATTTTATACAACTGTCGAAGTCGGTGCTAACTACATTGTTGCTGAACACGCATCCGAGGCTCGACCTTACCGAATTTGGGTTGTAAACATCAGTGTGTGGGTCGCAGATGATTATGCCATCTACCTTTGCTGCGTCTCCAATCCTGCATATTGCACCCAGATTTCCTGGCTTTTCTACAGCTTCGAGGATAATGAATAGTGAGTTGTCTTTTACAGGAAGGTCGGAAAGTTTCTTTTCGGCAATTTCACCTATAATATATAGTCCGCCGGTGGTTTCACGGTACGAAATCTTGGAGAAAACCTCTTCGCTGACATCATTAACCTCTGCAGTGTCGAATTGCTTGCCTACAATGAGTTTTGCGTCTTCTTCGCTGATAATGTCGGGACAAAAGAGTATTTTCTTGAATTTTATGTTTGCGCTTACGGCAATTTCGGTTTCCTTCTTGCCTTCAATCAGCACTACATTGTCGGCTTTGCGTTCCTTGGATTTAGACTGATATGCTATTATTTTCTTTATCAGCGGGTTCTTTATGCTGGTTATTGTTGTCATTGCGAAAAAATTGTGGGTGTAAAGTTATGTTTTTTTTAGTTTGGTGCTAAAAAAATATTGTGTAAAAAGACAGAAACGAATTATTTTTGCAAAAACTTTACTTATGGCGGAATATCAGTTGGTTGATGCAGGACTTTTGTCAGACTACGAACTTATCGACAGCGGTGATTTTGAGAAACTTGAACGCTTCGGCAAATATATTATACGCCGTCCCGAACCCCAGGCTGTGTGGAGCAAGGCGTTGTCGGAGAAGGAGTGGGGCGGTGCCGATGCTCGTTTTGTGCTTGATGTGCAGAATGCCAATGGAGAAAAAGGTCGTTGGACAAGAAAGCGCAGTATGCCCGATGAGTGGACAATTTCGTATGGACATGGCGACATGAAAATTTCCTTTGTGCTGAAATTCAATACATTCAAGCATATAGGCGTTTTCCCAGAGCAAGCTGACAATTGGAATTTCATATTCGACAATGTAAGGCGTATTGCATCGCCAGACTGTAATGTTTTGAATTTGTTCGCCTACACTGGTGGTGCAAGTCTTGCTGCAAGGGCGGCTGGTGCTAAAGTTTATCATGTGGATTCTGTCAGGCAGGTGGTGAATTGGGCATCGGAAAACCAAACAGCAAGCGGACTGTCTGACATTCATTGGGTTGTGGAAGATGCCATGAAGTTTGTAAAGCGTGAAATTCGTCGTGGAAACAAGTACAACGGCATAATAATGGATCCACCGGCTTTTGGTCGTGGACCAGCTGGCGAGAAGTGGATTATCGAGGATTCTATTGATGAACTTGTTGCTTTGTCGTCGCAATTGTTGAAGGATAAGAATTCTTTTTTCATACTCAATATGTACTCGATGGGATTGTCGGCATTGATTTCTGACAATATTGTGCGTTCGCATTTTGGCAATGTTGATACGCAGTGCGGCGAGATGTTCTTTACCGACAAGGCATGGCGTAGGCTTCCTTTGGGAACTTTTGTGAGGTTTTCAAGGTGATTGTCTTGTTAATAATTTGGCACAAAATCTTTTTTCTGTTGCATATACATGATTGTGGACTGTTGATAAAAAGTCGGCAGGGTCGCTTAGTTTATGGCATGTTAATTGTATTTTTGAAAATTATGATTATGATTTTGAGACAAATGTATATGAGACAAATAATAACAATGTCAATGTTCTTGCTGTTTTTGCCGTTTATGCGTATGTCGGCACAAGGAACTTATACTGATACACGCGACAACTCAACTTATAAGATTGTAGAAATCGGAAATAAAGTATGGATGGCAGAGAATCTGCGATATTTGCCGGCTGTAAGTCCATCTGGAAATCTGGGGCAGGATGATTATAATCAGGCTAAATACTTTGTGTATGGTTATGATGGTAATAGAGTAGAAGAGGCAAAGGCAACGCAGGAATATAAGATTTACGGAGCACTTTATAATATGGTGGCAGCCAAGAATGCATGTCCTGCTGGTTGGCATTTGGCAAAGGATTCTGAATGGAAAAGTTTAGAGAAGGCATTGGGTATGTCGGGAAGCCAGATTAAGGATATTGGTAATAGGGGAGATAATCAAGGTCAACGCATGGCTGGCGATACATCTCTCTGGGTTTCGTATGCCCAAGTTAAATTTAAGAGTGGTGCTTTTGGTTCATCTGGATTCATGGCTTTGCCTGCCGGCTTTATGGGAGCAAATGGGAAATTCCTAAATATGGGAACTAAGGCGTGTTTTTGGACTGCTACTGAATATTGCGATGGCTATTCGTATTTCCGTAGTATTAGTATCAATAGCCTAGCTGTTTATCGTAACAACGATGATAATAGATGTGCAATGTCTGTACGATGTGTTAAGGATTAATAAGTATGGTATTCAAATAAAAAAGGCGAACATTTGTTCGCCTTTTTTGTGGGTGGAAGAAGGGATTCGAACCCTCGACCCTCGGAACCACAATCCGGTACTCTAACCAGCTGAGCTACATCCACCATTTTGAGACCGCAAAGATACGCTTTTTTTTGATTGGAAAATATTTTTACGCGATTTTTTCAAAAATATTTTGACTGAACCGTAAGCGTTTGATAGTTAGCATTCTATTTCTTTGCCGTTGTTTTCTTTGTTGTCTTTTTTTCTGTTGCTTTTGTAGGTGTACTTGCAGATTTCTTCGTACTCTTTTCCTTTTTTGTTTCGGCAGCTTTAGTTTTAGGTTCCTTCTTTTCTTTCGGAGCCTTTGCTTTTGTTGTTTCCTTTTTTACTTCTTTTTTTGTTTCCTTTTTCTCTTTTGTTGCTTTTTCCTTGGTTTTTGATGCGGTAGTCTTTGCTGCTTTCTTTGGTGCAACTTTTGGTTCCGCTTTTTCCTGTGGCTTTTGCTTCTTGCTCTTGACTTCTATTATTTCATCTTCGTCATCGTCATCGTCGTCCAAGTCGTCGTCATCAAGGTCATCATCGTTGTAATTATCTTCTTCATCTTCGTCATCGTCATCTTCTCCATCATCTTCGATGCCCGGACCGAATGTCTTTTCTTCGCCATACTTTTCGTCAAAATCATCGTCATCGGATGTTTCTTCCTCAAGTCCTTCAATTTTTTCAGCATTCAGTTCGTTTTCCTTGATTTCATCTTCTTCATCGTCATAATCTTCTGCATCGGAATATACAATCTTGACTTCATCGTTGTTTATTCTAACGAGGTACATTTTGTCCTCGGTTTCGAATGGTAGTGCGCTAACGAGAGCACCGTCCTTGTTTGGATATTGAACGAGCTTGTCGGCGTATCCGTGAGGATATGCAGCCTTAATCAAATCTTTTACATCCTTGTCAAGTTTGTCGTAGTCCTTGATTACCCTCGGTTTGTTTGTCGTTGCCATTGTTTTTCAGTTAAGTTTTGTGTGTTTGTTTTCGGTGGTAAAAGTGAAAAAAATTTTTTTATCATAATAAAAAAAATGAAAAATTTTATCGTGAATATAAGTGGTTTGTAATCAATATGTTGTAAGTGGAGTATTGCCTCTAAATATCTTGTTTCATGCTGATTGTCTCGATTTTAAGCTGAAAATAATTCATTTATATGGCAAAAAATAGGGCTGAATGTGATTTTTTTTGATTTGTTGAGACAGATTTGCAAATTATGGCAATCGGCTACGGGTGGTCGGCTGTTTTTTGTAAAAGTCATTTGCTAATTTCCATGAAATACTTATCTTTGTCCGTGTAAATTAAAGCATAGTATAATATGAAACGGACTCTATTTATATTATTCGCAATCATTTCTGTGGCGGGAATGGTCGCAATTGGCGGTTGTAAGAAGGAAACTTATACGGTAACCTTCAATGCAAATGGAGCAAATGGCACAATGCAGCCACAGGAATTTACCGAAGGCAAGGCACAGCCATTAACCGTTAATGATTTCACATATCGCGGATACATTTTTGAAGGGTGGAACACAACTTCGAATGGCAGTGGCGATGCATATACAGACGGAGAAACCATAAGGGTTACGCACGATATGATATTGTATGCGCAGTGGAAAAAGGTAATAAAGCCAGTTCTTGTCACGTTCGATGCAAATGGCGGTAGCGGGGAAATGGATCCGCAGCAGTTTATTGCAGATGAAGCAATGGCGCTAGTAGCAAATGCATTTACAAATGGCAATTATCCGTTCAGTTGTTGGAACACTATGGCTGATGGTAGCGGAACAACATATACCGATATGCAGGAAATAACCATCTCAAGAAACATGACTTTGTATGCGCAGTGGAGTAGCCACGAGTTTGTCGATCTCGGTTTGCCAAGCGGTACGCTTTGGGCAAATTGCAATGTAGGGGCAACAAATCCGGAAGATTATGGTGACTATTTCGCATGGGGAGAAACCTCTCCAAAGGAAGTATACAATGACTCAAACTATAATTATTGTGTAGAAACCTATTGCGTTGTAGATGGTGAATCGTATGGTTATAAGCTAACAAAATACTGTAATGACAGTAGGTTTGGTTACCGCGGATTTACAGATGATTTAACAACTCTTGAACCAAGTGACGATGCTGCCACTGTCAACTGGGGTGACGCATGGAGAATGCCTACATACGAAGAAATGGTTGAACTTAATGATTATTGCATCAGAACCAGGACAACCCAGAACGGAATAAATGGACTATTGGTCACAGGGCCTAATGGCAATAGTATTTTTTTGCCGGCTGCTGGAGGTTATAATAATTTAAATAGTGCTAATTATTTAGATGAAGTTGGCGAACAGGCCATGTACTGGTCGAGTTCGTTAGGTCATTTTGGGGATAATGTAATTCCTACAGCTGCGACAATTATACAATTTAAATCATATTATGATTCTTCTTCATTTGTATCCATTAGTAAGCGTTCTTATGGACAATCAGTAAGACCTGTTGTCGCACATTAATATATTGCTTTCGAATGAAAATCTAAAGTAGCTGGCGAAAGTTGGCTGTTTTTTGTAAAAAACATTTGCTAATTTTCATAAAAAGCTTACTTTTGTCCCTAAAATAAAGCGTATATAATATGAAAAGGACTTTACCTATTATGGTTGCAATCTTTTCCTTGGCGGGAATGATAGCGATTTGCGGATGCAAGAAAAAGGAAACTTATACGGTATCCTTCAATGCGAATGGTGGAACAGGCACGATGACGCCCCAAACATTTACTGATGGTGTAGCGCAGGCGCTAACGCTTAATTCGTTCACACGCGAAAATTACGCATTTGTCAACTGGAGCGTTATGAAGGAGGGTAGTGGTACAAACTATAGTGACGGGCAAACAATAACAGTTACCTATAATATGACCTTGTATGCGCAGTGGAAATGTACAAATCCAAGGCCAAGCCCGGCGCCAGTCGATTCTGTAACGATAACATTCGATGCCAACGGAGGAACTGGCGAAATGGCTCCTATGATTTTATTGCCAGGGGAAACACGTACGCTTACAACAAGTGCTTTCTCAAAAGAAAACAATTGGTTTACAGGTTGGAATACTGCAACTGACGGAAGTGGCGAACCATACGCTGATTCTCAGGAAATTACCATTACGGAAAATATAACTTTGTATGCTCAGTGGAGTTTGGGAGTTACCGCTAGTGTAAACGGTCATGATTATGTCGACCTTGGACTTCCGAGTGGCACGAAATGGGCGACTTGCAATGTAGGTGCAGATTCACCGTTTGCTTATGGCGACTATTTTGCATGGGGCGATACAAGTCCTAGAGAAACATATGACTGGAGTACATATATATGGTGCAATGGTGCCGAATATACCTTAACGAAATATTGTAATAATCCAAACGATGGTTATAATGGCTTTACTGATAACTTGACCATTTTGCAGGCTTCCGACGATGCCGCCAAAGCCAACTGGAATGCGGGCTGGAGAATGCCAACTTACAATGAGATGGCTGAACTGAAAAATAGATGTTCCGTAACTTGGTCGAATCAGAACGGAGTAAATGGGTGCTTGTTTGTCGGTCCTAATGGCAATTCCCTATTTCTGCCTGCCGCCGACAATCGTTACGATGGCAGTTATCATGGGGCAGGCTCATACGGTGGCTACTGGACGAGTTCGCTCGGCACCGATGCTCCAGAAGGTGCTTGGATTCTTTTCTTCAATTCGGACATTTGCGCAATGGACTACGGCAGTCGTTTTTGCGGACAATCTGTTAGGGCAGTTGTCACACAATAACTTATGACTTTAGAATAATAAATTACGGCAGTCGGCTACGGTCGGCTGCTGTTGTTTTTGCAACAATGGTAGTAATCTCTTAATTGTTGTTATCTATTAAGTAGTGAGTCAACTTCTTCTATGAAGCGTTGTGCTTTGGGATAAAGTTCATCTATTTCTTCACGAGTTGAATATACAAATTCTTCATAGTCACCGCGTTGTCTGCAGTCGTATAAATTTGAGAATGCCCTTCCGCTCTCTTTTGTAATAAGTCCTTTTGAAACAAAATGCAGTCCAAGCAAGGTCTTAACTCCTGCGTGTGTGCTTGTTGAAATGTGGTATTTGGTCAATAATGCTACCGCAGCATAATAGCAGGCATAATAAAGACGATTTGTCGCTGTATTGTAGAATCCTTTTTCGTATAGGAAAGGAATTTCCGCTAATGTTTCGTGTGCGCGTTCCTGTCTGTATTTCGACAGAGCATCATAGTTCTCGTTTGTCAATTCGTTTTTCATAGCGTTATTCCTTCGTTTCTAACATTATATTGGAAAGGAGTCAGGAACGGACGATTTTCCCATTCCTTGCGAAGCATTACAATAGTACTGATAATGATGCCTGTATCAAGTTCAATGTCGTAAAATGGAGCAATGATGTTGTCTTTGTCGCTGTATGTGAGTTTGTCGGCATCAACAAGCATCAAGAGGTCAATGTCGGAATCTGGTCTTGCATCGCCACGCGCTTCCGAACCGTAAAGTATTGTCTGTACTTTCGGTTTAAGCTTGCTTGCTTCGCTTCTGATCCTTTCAACAATGCCTTGTCGTCTCATTTCGGGTAATTTCTTATATTGCAAAGGTATATGTTTTTTTTGAAATGCAAGAATAATTTGAAATAATTAAAGCCAATTAAATCCGTAAATCGTCATTCGTAAATCGTAAATAAATTGTATTTTTGCACCACTTTAAAAATTGTACAATGACAAAGAAATTTTCCGAGTATAAGCAACTCGATTTATTTGAGATTAACAACGAAATGAAGGTCCTCTGGGCAAAAGAGGACACCTTTCACAAGAGTATAGAAACCCGCGAAGGCTGCAAGCCTTTCATCTTCTTCGAAGGACCGCCATCGGCAAACGGAATGCCTGGTATCCACCATGTTATGGCACGAACAATTAAGGATGTCGTATGCCGCTACAAGACTTTGACTGGTCACAAGGTTGACCGTAAGGCCGGTTGGGACACCCATGGTCTGCCTGTGGAACTTGGCGTTGAAAAGACCCTCGGCATCACAAAGGAAGACATCGGCAAGAAGATTTCGGTTAGCGACTACAACGACACCTGCCGCCGCGAAGTAATGAAATACACCAGCCACTGGACCGACCTTACCGAGCGCGTCGGCTACTGGGTTGACCTCGAAAATCCGTACATTACCTACGACAACCGCTACATCGAGACTTTGTGGTGGTTGTTGAAACAGCTCTACAACAAGAACTTGCTTTACAAGGGCTACACCATTCAGCCATATTCACCTGCTGCTGGTACTGGTCTTAGCACCCACGAACTTAACCAGCCGGGTTGTTACCGCGATGTAAAGGACACCACAGTTACCGCCCAGTTCGCAATCTGCGATCCAAAGCCCGAAATGACTGGTTGGGGAAAGCCTTATTTCATCGCTTGGACAACCACCCCGTGGACTTTGCCATCAAACACAGCACTTTGTGTTGGACGCAAGATTGCATACGTTGCTGTTCGCACATATAATATGTACACTGGCGAGCCTGTTACAGTTGTAATGGCAAAGGAAAGGGTTAACGCATACCTGAATCCGCAGGGCGCAGAACTTCCGCTCGAGGAATACAAGCACCGCGACAAGGTAATTCCTTACAGAATTGTTGCCGAATACACTGGCGAAGACCTTCTCGATATGCGTTACGATCAGATTTTCCCGTGGGTTAAGCCTGCCGACGGAGCTTTCCGCGTAATTCCTGGCGACTATGTAACAACCGAAGACGGTACTGGTATCGTCCACATTGCTCCGACATTCGGTGCCGACGATAATAAGGTTGCAAAGGCAGCTGGAATTCCTCCTCTGGTAATGATTATCAACAGCAAGGGCGATTTCCGTCCGATGGTTGACCGTACAGGAAAGTTCTTCCTTATGAGCGACCTCGACCCCGAATTCGTCAAGAACAACATAAACAAGGATTTGTATTCCAAGTACGAGGGTTGCTTCGTTAAGAACGCATACGATCCCAAGTACAATCAGGATGGAAAATATGATGCTGATGCCGCAGCAAAGGACGAGGACTTGAACATTCGCCTCTGCATCGAATTGAAGCAGGACGGCAAGGCTTTCAAGATCGAAAAGCACACTCACAACTATCCGCACTGCTGGCGTACCGACAAGCCAGTTCTTTACTATCCTCTTGATTCATGGTTCATTAAGTCGACTGCTATGCGCGACCGCATGATAGAACTCAACAAGACTATCAACTGGAAGCCACAGAGCACTGGTGAAGGCCGTTTCGGAAAATGGCTCGAAAACCTTGTTGACTGGAACCTCAGCCGTTCACGCTACTGGGGAACTCCGTTGCCAATCTGGAGCACCGAAGACGCAAGCGAACGCAAGTGCATAGGTTCTGTCGAGGAACTCTACGCCGAAATGGACAAGTCCATCGCAAAGGGATATATGAAGGATTATCCGTGGAAGGGCTTCGAGGTTGGAAAATATACCAAGGAAAACTACGAAAAACTCGACTTGCATCGTCCTTACGTTGATGAGATTGTGCTTGTTGCATCGGACGGACGCAAGATGTTCCGCGAACCCGACCTTATTGATGTTTGGTTCGATTCTGGTGCAATGCCTTACGCACAGTGGCATTATCCGTTCGAGAACAAGGAAAACTTCGACAAGTTGTTCCCCGCTGATTTCATCGCTGAAGGCGTTGACCAGACTCGTGGCTGGTTCTTCACATTGCACGCAATTGCTACAATGATTTTCGACAGCGTAGCATATAAGAATATCATTTCCAACGGCTTGGTTCTCGACAAAAACGGCAACAAGATGTCGAAGCGACTTGGCAATGCCGTCAATCCTTTCGAAACCATCGACAAGTATGGCGCCGACCCAGTTCGCTGGTATATGATTACCAATGCACAGGCTTGGGACAACCTCAAGTTCGACATTGCTGGAGTTGACGAGGTGAAGCGTAAATTCTTCGGAACATTGTACAACACCTATAATTTCTTTGCAATGTACGCCAACACCGACAACTTCACCTACGCAGAGCCTGATGTTCCGTTTGAAAAACGTCCCGAACTCGACCGTTGGATTCTCAGCTTGCTCAACTCGTTGGTTAAGGAAGTTGGCGAATCCTACGAATCGTACGAAAATACCAAGGCAGGCCGTCTGATTCAGACTTTCGTGATGGATCACCTGAGCAACTGGTATGTACGTCTCGGCAGAAAGCGCTACTGGGGCGGAGAATACGACGAGGACAAGATTTCGGCTTACCAGACACTTTATACCTGCTTGGTAACCATTGCAAAGATTGCTTCGCCGATAGCACCGTTCTATATGGACAAGATGTATCGCGACCTTAACTCGATAACCAGCAAGGAAAACTACCAGTCGGTTCATCTTGCTTATTTCCCGAAGGTTGACGAGTCGGTAATTGACAAGAACCTTGAGGAACGTATGGAAATGGCACAGACTATTTCGTCGATGATACTCGGTTTGCGTCGCAAGGTCAGCATCAAGGTTCGCCAGCCTTTGCAAAAGATTATGGTTCCGTCTGTTTCTGATGACTTTGCAGAGCAAATGGCTAAGGTAGAACAGATTATCAAGACCGAAACCAACATCAAGGAAATCCAGATTCTGGACGATTCGTCAGATTTCTTGGTAAAGAAGATCAAGGCGAACTTCAAGGTTTTGGGACCGCGTTACGGCAAGATTATGAAGCAGGTTGCAAATGCAATTTCGCTGATGTCGCAGAAGGACATTGCTTCGCTCGAACGTAACGACAATTTTGTTCTGAATGTTGAAGGACAGGAAGTTGCAATAACAACTGCCGATGTTGAAATCAACTCCGAGGACATTCCGGGATGGCTCGTTGCAAACGAAGGCAAATACACTGTTGCTCTTGACATTAACGTTACTCCCGAACTCGTTGAGGAAGGTATTGCCCGCGAATTTGTCAACAGGATACAGAACATCCGCAAGGACAGCAATTTCGACATTACCGACCGCATCCGCGTTAAGATTCAGTCTGCTGCAGAACTCGACACTGCAATTGACCACTACCGCAACTACATTTGCGGTCAGACGCTTGCAAACTCAATAGAGATTGTTGACAAGGTTGACGGTGGAACCGAAATCGAGGTTAACGAGGTGAACGTTAATATTTCGGTTGTAAGGGAATAATCGAAGAATTAAATAATTTAATGTGGTTGTTATATTGTAGGGGTAGGTTTGAAACCTGCCCCTACAAATATACAACCATTCATTTTTGTTATGCAAAAATCATCCAATTATGCCACAATGTCCCGAAACTGATATAGGTCACAATCTAGGGGAAAATCCTAGTCTTCAATTTTCCAAGCGAAATATTTCCACATCAAGTCTTCTATGTTTATTTCGTCTTGCTGGAGACGTAGAATATCAAGGTCGTCGATTTTTTCGGTTAGCATTTCTGTATTGTCGAAAAGTGTGGAAATGTAGTTGTTTCCATCTCTGTTTTCTATGGCTACGTCGCTGAAATGCTGCATAAAATCGCTCTGTTTTGTGTAAATGAAGTTGTACGACACGTTTCTTACTTGGCCTTTGGTTGGGCATAATACTCCTTTTTGAACAAGGTCGTCGATGTCGCGGGCAGCGGTGTCGTGTGATACTTTGGCATTTCCGCTCCAGTTCTTGACAGTAAGTTTCTGTTGCCCGTCAAGGAAAATCCTAAGCATATCCTTCTGTCTTTTGCTCATTGGGACTTCCGAATGTGTATGCCAGAAGACTGTTTTGCAAAGTATGCCGCTCAATACCGAATCAGCCGACTTTACGGCATCGACAATGCACTGAAGATACCAGATTATCCATTCGGTAATGTCGTGGTCGTTGCGTGAAACTCGTTCCAGCACCTTGTAGTATTTCTTCTTGTCGGCGCAAATTTGCCGCGATACGCTGAAGTAACGGAATTTGCTTTTGTCAATCTGCGAAAGCACCATGTCCGACAATGCGCGTGCAATTCGTCCGTTGCCGTCGTCGAAAGGATGTATGCACACAAACCAGAAATGCGCAATAGCAGACTTTACCAGCGAAGGCTTTACTTCGGGATTGTTGAACCAGTCGATGAATTTCTGCATTTCGTGCGGTACCGATTCTGCGGTAGGTGCAACATAATGTATCCGTTCACGACCAAACGCTCCCGATATAACTTTCATGCCTTCGGTTCTGTATTTTCCGACATTTATTTGAGCATAGCCGCTACGTCCGTTGGGGAATAGGGTGGAGTGCCAACCGAAAAGCCTTTCGTCGGACAGTAGCGTGTCGTAGTGATATATTGCATCGAGCATCATTTCAACAATTCCTTCGATGTAATGAGTCGAGTCCTTTTCGTTTGGAATGCTTATGCCAAGTTTCCTTGCAATTGACGATCTTACTTCGTCAACGTTCAAATCAACGCCTTCTATCTCAGATGAAAATATGATGTCATTGGTTATGTTTTCCAATGTGGCTTGCATCTGTGTGTCGAACCCGATTTCCTTTAGTCTGCCCGATAAGAAGCCTATTGCCCGATCCGCTTCGGACAGCATATCGATGACAAAGTCGGCATTCCATGTAAAGTCAGTCCAGTTATCGTATTCGTGAATATACATACCTCTTTCTCTTTTTAATCGCCACAAAAATAATGCTTTTGCGGTTAATAACAAAATTTAATCCGCACTTTTTGCGGTTAAGTAATTAAAATTGTCCGCATATTTTGCGGCTTATTGACCGCAATTGGAGTTGAGATGATTGTAATACTTTGATTTTTATTTCTTTACTACACTCGTAATCTTCCCATCATACAATATCGTTTCCATAATGTCGCCATCGTTGGCTTCGAGGTCGTTGTTTACGACCTTGCCGTTGATGCGTGTGATGGAGTAGCCGCGCTTTAGGATTGTCCGCGGGTCGTTGAGGGTAAGGCGATGCTCGAGGAAACTGAGCTTCTCGTTTGCTTTCTCAATGCGATGTTTGGTGGTACGAACCATAAGTTCCTTTATGCCATTTATATGGTTTTCCTGTTCGGAAATGAAGTGCTTGGGAGAGGTTTCAATTTTCTTGGCAATCATGTTAAGATTCATTTCCTCTTCCTTCATCCGCACATTCAACGAGTTGCGTATTTCCGACATTATCCTGTCGCAGCGTTCGGTGTCCTTCGAAAGACGGGTGCGCACCTTCATTATGCTCATGGTCATGTTGTTGAGGTACATTTCGCTGCTCATCAGGAAATCTTTTGCAATGCCAAAAATTTCGGATGAAGTGGAATCTATCTGTTCCTCGAACTTTGAATTGTAGTCGATTATGAAGTTGGCGACTGCGGTCGGCGTTTTCATGCGTGTGTGAGCCACCATATCGACAATGGATTCGTCGCGTTCGTGTCCGATTCCAGAAATCACAGGAAGTGGGAACTGAGTAACCATGTAGGCGATGTTGTAGTTGTCGAACCACGAGAGGTCGTTTTTTGAACCGCCACCACGGATTATTGCAACAGCATCATAATTTTCGTATTCATCGCCAATGCGATTTAGGGCATCCAAAACCGATTGCTCAGTCAATTCGCCTTGCATTGCAGCTTCGTACAAAGTTACATTTATGTGGTAGCCGTACATGTTGGTTTCCAGATGGTTGACGAAGTCGCCATAGCCAGCAGCTGTGCTTGATGAAATTACTGCAATGTTCTGGATAACAGAAGGAAGTTCCTGCTTTTTGTTCATGTCGAAGACGCCTTCGTTTATCAGCCTGTCGATTATTTCCTTCTTGGCGCGTTCTACATCGCCGATAGTGTAGGTGGGGTTTATGCCCAACACATTGAGCGACATGCCATAAACTTCGTGATAGGTTATAGCGACTTGAAGCATAACGTTCATGCCTTCGGCGAGTTCCCTGTCGGTTTCGCTTTCAAAATATGCCGATATGAAGCTGAACTTGTTCGCCCAGATTGTTGCGCGTGCCTGAGCGACAATGCTGTTCGATGTCTTTGATTTTTGCACAAGTTCCATGTAGCAGTGTCCACTGCGGTGGCGTGTGAGCGTGTTTATCTCGGCAACAATCCAAACCGCAAAGGGAAAACTTTCCGACAGGCTTTCCTTTATTTCCCGTTGGAGTTCGGCAAGCGTGTATGTGCGTGGTTCTTCGCTCATTGCTTGATTATGGTTTGCGATGCAACAACCTTATTGTCGGCACTGATACTTATTATGTATTCGCCTTTTGCGTAGTGGCTTAAGTCGTATTTTAGTTCCTTGCCGACATTCTTGCGGTAGTCAAGCAGACGACCATCGATTGAGAAGATGTTAAGTTCGGCATTCTGAATGTTGTCGAGGCAAATTGTAATTTCGTTTGATGTCGGGTTAGGGTAGATGCTTATATTGCAGTCGTTTGCCAGATTTTTTGTTCCTGTTAAAATTTCCGATGCAAGGCTAAAATCAACATATCCACGACCAGTCAAAATGTTTGGCGTTCCAAGTTGTGGTGTAGGGTCTTCTTCCCATGTTGGGACAGTTGGGCGTGCAGCAGAAAATATTGCTTCGCGAATTTCGGCACCGCTTTTTTCGTGGAACTTCTGCCAGAAGCAGGCAATAAGTCCTGTGGTAAGCGGTGTGGCAAACGATGTTCCCGAACCAGGTGCTATTGAGTCGTTAATGTAGTCGGCGTATGCATCCCAGCCAACGGAAACGATGTCGGGTTTGATGCGATTTTCTTCGACAAATCCGTGGGATGAGAATGGCGCGTAATTTTGGTTAACATCAATTGCTCCGACAGTTACGATGTCGTATGCATCCGATGGTGCGCCAATCCAGACATGTCCGTTTTCGTCCTGTCCGCTGTTGCCTGCAGCAACTACTATAATCATACCTCTGCTTGCTGCGATGGTTGCTGCGATGCTACTAGGATTTGTGTGTCCGTCCATATCTTCGGCCGAATGGTTGTACCTCTGCGAATCGAAATCGACATAACCGAGCGAAACATTTGCGAGGTCGGCACCCATGCTGTCGGCGTATTCAATAGCCGATACCCAGTTGAATTCCTCTACAATTTCCTCATAGTCATTGCTTTCGCTCGTAATTAGAAGGTATTCTGCTTCGGGTGCGCAGCCAATGTATTCTCCAGGCAAGTAGCCAGCCATTATCGACAATACCATTGAGCCATGTGCGTGGTTGTCGTAGACAGTTGTGCCACCGTAGGCAAAGTCGCGGGTGGCGACAATCCTTCCTGAGTTGCGCAGATATTCAAGACTTCTCATCTGGTCGGCATTGGTAAAACCACCATCTGTTACGGCTATCAGCATGCCTTCGCCCTTATATCCTTCTGAATGAAGCAGATGACCGTTGTGAAGAGCAATCTGATTGTATGAAAAACCATATTCCGAATCAGTATATTTAGGTGCAAGAATGTTTGTGCTCGGGCTATTTCCAGTTACCGTCATTGTCTTGTTGACTTTCTTTGCTGTTTCCACGGTATCTATTTCAAACCTAGATGTTTCCTTTACGTACGGAAGGTTGCGAGCTTGCAAAACAAGGTTATAGTCATCTGTGCGGACAACAGCGCCGTTGAGCCATTTGGTGACGTTGTGGATTTCGAGACCAAGGTTTTCAAGTCCAGCAATGTAGGCTGGATTTACAGGCAAGTCGAGTGAATCAATGGCGATTCCCTGTGCGTTACGACGGCTCAATGCCCTCTCGCTCAAGTATTCCTGCGGATTGTCAAGCGAGTAGGGGGTGTTGTTTTTGTCTGTGAATTCTACGTAATATAGGTTTGGACCTATTTGCGAAAATGCGGTTGCACAAATAGTGCATATTGATGCAATTAAAAATAAATTCCTCATAATCATTCAATTGTAATTAGTTCCTGACGGTAGATTGTTCCTCGGTGTATTCGGTTTTCTATTGGTACACCATATATTACTTCTTGGGAGTTTATGTCTGTTATTTCCTTGTAAACCAATCCGATGCCTCGTGCATATATTTCCACATCGTATTGCTTGCTAATCTGTGTAACACTGCTGTCGCGAGTAATAGAAAGGCAAGAATCCAAATGTATGCTTTCGTTATTGTAGGTTGCCGACAACGAGGTTATTGTGCAATCCTTGTCATCGAGTTCATTCTTCAAGTTGCCGTTCCAGTACTTACCTATGACGAGCGGGAATTTAATCTTTATAAACCTTTGGTTCTCTTCGACTTTCTCAGCAGTGTATGTTGTCAATTTGGCTTCCCAGACATCGCTTATTTTCCAGTTGTAGTTTTGTGTCGGCGACTTGAAGCGTTCGATGCGGTAGGCGGTGTCGCCTTCATTGTCGATGAATGGAATATCGGTGCGCTCGCGCAGGAAATAAATGGCTGTGTCGTAGTAGTCGCTTGGCTTGTCGATTGTGATTTCCGTTACCTTGTATATCAGTGCTTTGTCGGTTTCCAAAGGAAAATATTGCTTGTCGGCGGCAAATTCTATGTCGGCAGGTATTTCGTTTTCCTTATGGCAGGATACGAAAGCGAATGTCGCGACAAGAAGGAGCAATATTATTGAAAGTTTGTGTTTCATTAAGTGTAATAATTAATGGTGCAAATTTAGTAAAAAAGTTGTCATTATTTTTGCCAATTGGCAACATTGTTTTCGATGTATTCGGCAATGTGATTCATTTCATTATGGTTGAGGATTCTGTGTTCATAATAATTTGATTGCATTTCACCATTGTCAATTTCTCCTAAATAATGTTCGCGATTCTTTGTGCATATCGTAATGAAATATTCTCCACCATTGTATTCGTGACATTCGGTGCGCAAGGTTTTTGAACGGTATTTTCCTAAATATTTTTCATTCATCTCAAAAGATTATATGCAACAAAGTTATGAAAAAACATAAATCGGTTCGGCATAATTTTTCTTCATCGTACTGGCATATTAATTGCATTTTTATGTAAGTTTGCAATATTTAAAAGTTTAGCGATGTTTTTGGCAAATAAAAACTATTCGGTGATTGTAACTTTATATGTATTAATGTTTACTACAATGTATGCAAATCTTCATTCTTTTGCCCAGCAATCGTGTCAAAACAAGCCTCAGTCGACTGATAAATATGTAGGAATAGTTGACGGTTGCAAATCTCACAAGAACTACGAGGACTGGCTGGCTGAATATGGGTTAGCCTACAAAACAGTCTCCACTCCGGCAGAAGCGGATGACTGTGCAATAATTATTTTTTGTGGTGGTCCCGACTTGGGCATTGATACCGTGCGTGACAAATTGGATTCATTAGTTTTTGAAGAATGCAAAAACAAAAATATTCCCATTTTTGGCATTTGCCGTGGCATGCAGGAAATATGCTATTTAATGGGGGCGGAGTTGATTGAGGATTTGGGCGACTTGAATGCAAAGCATCAAAAGCATGCAGATGGAAAAAGCAAGTACCATCCTTTGTTATTGAGCAACGGCGAACAATGGCGTGTAAATTCGCGGCATCATCAGGCAGTAAAGAATGTTCCTTTCGAATGTTCGCTTACTGGTAAATCACCCGAAGGAATCTGGGAGTTGCTTCTTGCCACAGATGGTAGCATGATGCTTGTGCAGTGTCATCCCGAAAGAAAAGAAATACGCGGAACAGAAATAGAAAAGGCTTCAATCAATTTCATTAAAAGTAAATTGAATTAATTTCCACAAAACAAAACTTTCCCTATCGGGATTTTATATTACTTTTGCCTTTTTGATTGTTTGGTATATATAAATGTTTCTTAATATGAAAAAAAGTTTAATTATCAGCGTGTTGCTATTGTTGTTCGCAATGAATACGATGGCATTAAACGCACCGACATTATCGTCTCCCAATGACGGTACAATTTATACATCAGTGGTAAAACCTACAGTTTCTTGGAATTCTGTATCGGGGGCAAGCAAATACATATTGGATTGGGATATCGAATCTTCGTTTTCATCCCCAAGGTTTCGTACATATACAACGACATATACTTATGTCAATTTAACAGCGTTGTCGTACGGAACAACATATTACTGGAGAGTCCGTGCTGTAAATGAAAGTGCAAATGATACCTCCGACTATTCTGCGGTACGGAATTTTACAACATGCTCAGGTCCAACATTATCTTCTCCCAATGATGGTATGATTTATACATCTGTAGTTAAGCCGACACTTTATTGGAATGCAATCACAGGCGTTGGAAGTTATATCCTTGAGTGGGACACGGTATCATCATTTTCATCGCCGAAGTTTGGTACTTTTACAACAACATCGACATCTGTCAGTATAAATGCATTGCTATACGGCACAAAGTATTATTGGCGAGTAAAGGCAACCAACAGCAACGACAGCGACACATCAAGCTATTCCGAAGTTAGGAATTTTACAACCTGCTCTGCACCAATTTTGAGTTCTCCAAATAATGATATGGTTTATACCTCAATAGTAAGGCCTACAGTTTCATGGAATACAATCACAGGCGTTGGAAGTTATATCCTTGAGTGGGATACTGTATCATCGTTTTCATCAACGATGTTCCGAGCATTTACAACAACTTCAACATCTGTCAATATAAATGGATTGCTATACAACACAAAGTACTATTGGCGCGTAAAGGCAACCAATAGCAACGACAGCGACACATCCAGCTATTCCGAAGTGTGGAATTTTACAACTTGCTCGGCTCCAATTTTGAGTTCTCCAAGTAATGGTATGGTTTATACGAGTATGGTCAGACCTTCTGTTTCTTGGAATTCAATCACTGGCGCAGGAAGTTATATCCTAGAGTGGGATACAGTGCCTTCGTTTTCATCAACGATGTTCCGCACATATACAACATCATCGACATCCATTTATATTAATGGATTGCTATACAGCACAAAGTACTATTGGCGCGTTAAGGCAACCAATACAAACGACAGCGACACATCCAGTTATTCCGAAGTGTGGAATTTCACAACAGCCGGAACAGTTACTTTAAGTTCACCAACCAACAATCCAAGTCCGACAGGCAGGTTTTATTCACGGCAGTATTTACGCTGGAATACCTTACCAGGTTCTTCAGAATACATGATCCAGCTTGATACAACTTCTGATTTTAGTTCAAGTGTATTGCGTAATGTAAGTGTGTCAACATCAAATACAAATACAGATTCATATTATGAAAAGTGTGTGTATGATTTATATTATGGAACAATGTACTATTGGCGAGTTTGTGCTATAAGTTCCGTTGATACAACCGACTGGTCTGAGACTTGGCAGTTCCATACGATGGACGATGTCGTGCTGATTTTCCCAAGTGATACTAGTGCAAATGGCACTTATTATACACGGCAAGAATTTGAATGGCAGAATTCCTTGGGTTCTACCTTGTACATCTTACAGCTTGATACTACACCAAGTTTCAGTTCTGGACTGCTACAGACCTATACTTCGACCAACTCTAATTCAAACACCGATACATACATATACAAATATATTTCCGATATGCGTTATGGCACAATGTATTATTGGCGTGTATGTTCGGCAAATGCAGTCGATACATCGGGCTGGTCTGCTACATGGCGATTCCATACTACCGATTGGGTTGCGCTATATTATTTACCGAACGACACAAGTTCTACTGTTGGCTATTATACTCGCCAAGAACTGGAATGGAAGAATTCAAAAGGTTCTAATGCATATATTCTTCAGCTAGATACAGTTCCGAGTTTTGATTCAGGATTGTTGCAGAGCATAGATGTTTCATCATCAACCACCAACACCGATACATACATATACAAGTATGTTTCCGATATGCGTTATGGTACAATGTACTATTGGAGAGTTTGTGCCGTAAACAATGCTGACACATCGGGCTGGTCTGATACTTGGCAATTCCATACTGTTGACTGGGTTGTATTGGATTCTCCATCAAATAATAGTACAGGCTTGGCTGTTTCTTCGCGTACATTGTATTGGAAAAACTCCAGAGGCTCTTCATCGTACATAGTTCAGGTTGATACAACAAACAGCTTTAATTCGGAACTATTGCGTAATTTAAGCATTTCGTCATCAACGACAAATACCGATACTTACAAGAGTACAAGCATAACGAATATGCTCTATGGAACAACTTATTATTGGCGTGTTTGTGCGGCAAATGCAGTTGATACATCTTGCTGGTCGAGCGTATGGAATTTCACAACTGCTTACCAGCTTACTACTGCGCCTACGCTTGTAAGTCCCACAAACGGCAGCACCGAAATTCAGCCATCTGGTGTCGATTTGGTTTGGAATCCGCTTGACAATGTTACCGGCTACCGCTATCAGGTGTCGACCGACAATACTTTTGCAACAATATACCGTAGTGGAACCACCGCCAACACAACTGCCACCTGCTATCTAAATTATGGCACAACTTACTACTGGCGCGTTCAGGGCTACAATGCAAGCGGAAACTCGGTTTGGTCACAGGTGTGGAGTTTTGATACGCAATCATGTGAACTCTCTGGCGAAACAACTGTTGAGGCTTGTGGTTCGTATGTTTGGCGCGGTACAACCTACACCGAATCTGGTGACTACGACTTTACCAAGCATCTGTCGAACGGTTGCGACAGCATACTTACCTTGCATTTGACAATAAATCAGTCATCTGAGCGAGAATTTTCGCACACTGCTTGTGAAAGCTACACTTGGAACGGACAAACTTACACCGAAAGTGGCGACTATGTGCAGAATATAGCGGCATCAACTGGCTGCGACAGTATTGTCACACTGCATCTTACAATCAACTATCCGCAGACTGAACTTGTCGAAGCAGAGGCATGTAATTCCTACCAATGGAACAACCAAACCTATACCGCAAGCGGTGACTATCAGCAGACTTTCACTGCTGCAAACGGTTGTGACAGCGTTATAACTTTGCGTCTTACAATCAATGAATCGCCAACTCGCGAATTTGCCGCAACATCGTGTGAAAGTTACACTTGGAACGGACACATATATACTACAAGTGGCACTTATATACAGAGTATAGCATCAGACAACGGTTGTGACAGCATTGTTACATTGCATCTCACAATAAACTATCCGTTGACACATCAATTTAATGCCACGGCTTGCGAATCCTACGAGTGGAATGGGGAAACATATACGGCAAGTGGCAATTATCAGCAGACTTTCACGGCTGCCAATGGTTGCGATTCTGTTGTTACCCTGCATTTGACAATAAATCATCCGACTACGGCAGAATTTACAGTTTCCGCTTGCGAATCCTACGAATGGAATGGTGAAACATATACCGAAAGTGGTGATTATCATCAGACATTCACAATTGCTAACGGCTGCGATTCGGTTGTTACCTTGCATCTTACAATCAACCATACGCAGGCTCAACAAATCGAAGACGTGTCTTGCGATTTCTATGTATGGAACGGTGAGGTATATACCGAAAGCGGAGACTATGTTCAGACATTGCATACAACAAGTGGCTGCGACTCGGTTGTAACTTTGCACCTTACTATTAATGAAACCGTAACCTATGAGTTTGACACTTCTGCAAATGAATCTTTTGTATGGAATGGTGAAATATTCACCGAAACTGGCGATTACGCTCAGGCTTTCGCCGCTGCTAACGGTTGCGATTCAATTGTAACCTTGCATTTGAATGTGATAACTGGAATTTCTGAAGCAGAAATGCAGATAAGCATTTTCCCGAATCCAGTAAACGACATACTCAACATTACTTCTTCGGAACCGATTTCCGAAATTGAGATTGTAAACGCATTGGGACAGGTAGTAAAGCGTATGGAAGTGGATACAGACAATGTGGTTTGCGATGTTGAAGATTTGACGGCAGGTGTTTATGTCGTAAGGATACACGGAACGGACAAGGCTTCTATTATTTGCCAACGAAAATTTGTAAAGGAATAATCTAAAATATTGTTGTTTATTTTAGGGGCAGGTTAAAAAACTTGCCTCTTTTTGTTAATAGGATTTGGTTGTCATTGTTATTTCTTGCCGTATGTGCATGAAAAAAGCCACCTGTTTGGTGGCTTCTCCGTGGGAACAATAGGATTCGAACCTATGACCCCCTGCTTGTAAGGCAGGTGCTCTGAACCAGCTGAGCTATGCTCCCTTGTCATTAGCGGTGCAAAAGTATTGCAAATTTCCGAACTGACAAAATAAAATCGCTAAAATTTTGAAAAACTTTTATCCTATTGAAAACCACAGTGTTTGAAATAGTCACCAACGATAAAAGTGCTTCCGCCAATGAAAATCGCATCTTGTGCAGATGCGTTTTTCTTCGCAGATTCGTAGGCGGAAGGAACATTTTCGTAAGTTTTTCCATTTAGACCAAACTTTTCTCCGAATGCTTTTACCTGTTCTGCCGGCATGGCTCTCGGAATGTCAGCGTTGGTAAAATAATATTGTGCGTCTTTTGGGAAAAGCGGCATTACATGTTCTACATCCTTGTCGTTGACAAAGCCGAGCACAATGTGAAGTTTTTGGCAGTTTAATGCTTTCAGTTGAGCCGTGACGTATGACAATCCATCAACATTGTGGCCTGTGTCGCAAATTGTTAGCGGAGAGTCGGAGAGAATTTCCCAGCGGCCGTGCAGACCAGTAAGACCTTTTACATTCTGCAGTGCATCAGAAATGTTTTTGTCGTTTATTGCAAATCCTTGTTTTTTTAGCTGTTTTGCAGCCTCGAGTATTGTCGCAAGATTCTTGGTCTGGTATTCGCCGAAAAGGTCAAATTTAAGGTTTTCTGTGCCGTTTATTAGGTATTCGGCGTACTTGTGGTTGTCTGCGACTTGGGTTTTCTCCACTTTTATTTCTTTGTCGGCAAAGGTGATAGGGGATTCCTGCTCTTTTGCTTTGGTTATGAATACATTTGCGGTCTCGGGATGGGTTTCGCCGATTACCACAGGAACATTATGCTTTATGATTCCAGCCTTTTCGCCAGCAATTAGCGGAAGTGTATTGCCCAGAAATTGTGTGTGATCGAAACTTATGTTGGTTATCACCGAAAGTTCGGGTGTGATGATGTTGGTTGAGTCTAGTCTTCCACCCATGCCGACTTCTATCACTGCAACATCCACCTTCATGTCGCGGAAGTAGTTGAAAGCCAGTGCTACAGACATTTCAAAAAAAGATGGCTTAATGCTTCCTATGATTTCTTGGTTCTGGTTTATGAAGTCGCAGACATAATCCTTTGAAATCATTTCGCCATTTACACGGATGCGTTCGCGATAGTCGACAAGGTGTGGCGAGGTGTAAAGTCCTGTCTTATAACCTGCCGACTGCAGTATTGCCGCCAATGAATGCGAAACCGAACCTTTGCCGTTTGTACCTGCTACATGTATGGTTTTGAATGTTCTGTGCGGATGTCCAAAATGCTCGTCAAGAGCCAGTGTGTTGTCGAGATTTGCTTTGTATGCAGCCTTGCCAACTCGTTGGTACATAGGCAACGAGCTGAACATAAAGTCTATTGCTTCCTCGTAGTTCATTGTTTTGATAGTTTTTTGAGATCGTCGGAGGTAATGTATCCGGTAGTGTTTTTCTTAAGCTTTTGAAAATCGTAGTAGTATATCATTCCTTCCTTTGCATCAATTATTAGTTTGAAGCAGTATTGGTGCCCGCTTCCTTCGAATGGATTGATAATGAGTGCAATCAATGCCTTGTCATCGTTTCCGTTTATCAGTTCTTCAATTCTTTCGGCTGTAACAAATTCAGCATCGTATGGATATGCATCCTTTAGTGCCGAATTACTACGCAAATCTTCTGATATTTCGTCTTTTAGCAGGTATAATTTCTTTTCGGCGGGATTGCTGGAGTTGTTGAGGTAGTAGTCGAGTATTGTTTCCTTCTTTAGTTCTGGGTGCTTGTGGCAAATATCGACATGAGTCTGGCAGTGTTTTACCATTGCGCCGATTTTGTAAGTGTATTTTTCTTCGTCTTCGTCGCCGTAGTAGCACAAAGGAACGGCGCATAGGGTAGGCATGTCGTCAACTGTCTTGTATTTGCTTCCGCCAAGCGACAATATCATGAATTCGAATTTTGTGTCGTCACCATCAAAATATGCAATGTTTACCACTAGGAACGATTTGTCGTCGTCGTGGCGCAATTTTTCGAATTCGCTGGCCTTTATGAATTTATACGGCGTTATAGTCCAGTGTTTTTCGACGGCTTGCTTTATTGCTATGTTGTAGTCGCTCATGAATTCGTTTTTCATTACGACATAGGTTGTCGTGTTGTAGAAAGTGTTTATTTCGGACTGAGTGCCGATAGGTACTTTGATTTGTGCCAATGCTGATATTGAGATGACAGCAATAACTGAAATTAATATTAATCGTCTGATATTCATATTATTTGTTAAAGTAAATAGGATGCTTATTGTTGTATTTCTGGACATATTCCATAACGCTTTTGTTTCGTTTACGTTTTCCGAGTTTCGAGTATTCGTTGTAAAGTTCGGTGTCATCCTTTATCAGTTCAAGCAGGTTTTTGCTGCTGTATGTGATTATCTCACCAGTGTTCATGTCAATGAAGTAATGCACAAGTTCTTCGGAAGTGTATGATTGTGTGGATGATGGTATGTACATAGGGTCGTACATCATAGTTCCGCCTGTGTAGTGTGTAACGAGTTCAGTAGTTACGAAATGTGATATTGTGCCTATGTATGGTATCAGGTTGAATTTGTCGTTCTTGTAAATGTTTGGCTTTCCGTTGTTTGCGTATCCCCAGATGAGTTTTCGCGGAATCTCGTTCAATGTTCCGTTTTCATCGTAGTAACTTATTGTTTCACAAAGCAGTATCTTTTTGAAAAAGTCGTTGTCGTAGGCGGGAGACACTATCCTGTCGAATGGAATAGGTGCATTGTTTCTGAATGAATAGAAGGATGTGTACACTCCATTGTTGAATGAAAATGAGTAGTCGTAGCGTACAGTGTCTGCATCGTTTCGTTGTGCGGAGGCGATGGAAAATGTTATTGCCAGTAACAGAAATAATATGAAGTGTTTGTTTAGCATATAACCATTAACGACTTGTGCAATATTGATATATCAACAGTTTTTCCGACCTCTATGGCTTCTCCGTCTATGTTCGCGTATCCGTTTGTGTTGTTGCAGATTTTTACATTTTTTCCGCGCATAATCTTAACTCGTGGTGAGTGGTTCAGGTTGTTTGTTAATAGCAACAAGGCTGTTGGCGTAGCGGAGAGAATCGGTATATTTTTCACAATGCAAATGTCGATAAGACCATCGTCAATTCTTGAGTCGGGAGATACTATTGCATTGTAACCGAATTGGTTAGCATTGGCAAGGCAGATGAACATCGCCTTGTGGACGGAAGAAACGCCATCGATTTCGAGCTTGTACTGGTTGGGCTTGTATTTGGGGTACTTTGTAGCAATCAGTTGCAGGTATGAATGGAAGCCTCTAGTGTTCTTTGGCTTTTCTTGAAACTCCTTGGCTATCAATGCATCGAAGCCAATTCCCGCAATGCTTGCACAGAAATGTCCGTTGACGCTCATGGTGTCTATTCGCTTCATTTTGTTGTCGTTAAGCACCTCTACAGCCTTGGCTGGCGTAATCGGAATTTTTAGGCTTCGTGCGAGTCCGTTGCCTGAACCACAGGGGATTATGCCCATTTTTGTCTGCGTGCCGACAAGTCCCTGTGCCACTTCGTTTACCGTGCCATCGCCACCAACTGCAACAACGATGTCGCATCCATCGGTAGCAGCTTGTCTGGCAATTTCGGTCGCATGATGGGCATATTGTGTTTCCTTGATTTCGTAGTCAAAGTTTATCCTGTCAATCTTTTTTTCAATAGCCTTCAGCGCCGACTTCTGCTTGCCGGTGCCGGATGTGGGGTTTATGATTATCAGGACTTTTTCCTTGTCTTCCATGCGAGTGTCTTTAAAATGCGAAGGTAGTAAATAATTTGCGTTGATGTCGTGTTTTTGACAATTGTTATTAACAAAAATATTACTTTTGCGGTAATAACAAGCATTTTGCACAAATGCCTGCAACTGCTTTTGTATAAAATGGTTATGACATTAAATGCAATAAGGTGCACGCTTGGCTGTTTGGCTGATGTGGCATTCCCTCAGGGAAATTTCTCTGTTGAAGTGTCGCCTGTGCCGACCATTGTTGTCGAAGGTTGCATTCAAGTGAAATTTCCAGTTCCGACTAATGAAAATATAGAGGTTTTGCTGAGTGGAAATGCTTGTTATTCAGAAATAAATTCATACGATAATAAAGTAAAGATTAAAGTGCTTGGACTTGCAGAAGGCAAGGAGTTGTTTTCGCTTGAGGATGGTGCGGTGTCGGTTAATGCCGACTTGCTTTCGATATCGTTTGCTTTGCTTTCGCGTTACGAGGAAACTCGCGAGGATAAGCGTGATAAGTATGGTCGATTTTCTTATAGTGATAGTTTAGCTGATAAATATAATTTAATTGAAATTCCGATTGTTGATGAATATGCATTGTTGTTGAGAAAATTTGTCTGCAACAATTTTTCTGCTGTGTCAATCTCACCACGAAAGTCTAATTTTATTCCGACTCACGATATAGATTTTCTATTCCGCTTCCAGAATTTTGGAAAGGCGGTCAAGACAATAGCTGGGGACTTGCTTGTGAGGAAAAGTTTGCGTTTGTCGTGGAAATCTTTGTGTGCATACATTAAGTCGTGGCGTAAAGTTGAGTGCGATCCTTATGTTTCTGGAATGCTAGATTTACTTAAAGTTTCAGTTGAAAATAATCTTTATTCTAAATTTTATTTCAAGGCGTTAAGTAGAGGTTATGATTGCTCGTACAATATCTTTTCTAGCAGAACAAAGAGGTGCATTGAAAGGCTAATTTCTGCTGGAAAATCTGTCGGTCTGCATGGTGGATTGGATTCTTATTCATCGGCAGATGTTTTCACAAGCGAAAAGAACAATCTTCAAAGTGTAACTAATTGTGAAATAAATAGTTCTCGTCAGCATTTCCTTCGATTCGATGTGCATAGTACTCCACAGATATGGCAGAAATGTGGCATTCGTCATGACTCTACATTGGTTTTTCCTGAACATGAAGGTTTTCGTTGCGGAACATGCCATCCGTATAGGCTGTATGATATTGATAAAGATTGTGTTACTGATGTAGTTGAACACCCGCTTATTGCAATGGATACTACCTTATTCCAGTATAGAAGCTTGACTGAGGAAGAAGCGTATGCAAGTATTTGTCGTTTGTACGATAGATGTTTTGCCGTTGAAGGCGACTTTGTGCTATTGTGGCATAACACGACAATGTTCGGTGAGTTGGAATCTTGGTACAGAAATGTTTATTTGAAGTTTGTTGAATATGTAGTTGAATCATAGATTCGATAAACAAACCTACAAACTGATTATTTCGTCCATTTTGATGTCGGTAGGTTCTGTCGGAATCTCATCAACAAGCTGAAAATCAAAGCATATACCTATCTTCTTGACATCCGTGTGGTGGCACAAGAATCTGTCGTAATAGCCTCGTCCTCTGCCAAGGCGGTTTCCGTTTCTATCGAAGGCTACGCCCGGAACTATTATTAAGTCGTATTCGCCTGTATATGGTTCAGATTGAGGCTCTTGTATGTCGAAGTCGCCTTTTGCGAAGGTAGTGCTGTTGTCTAACTTCACAGGAACAATATCATCGCCAACGACTGTAGGCAGGATTATCTGCTTGTTTTTGCGCCACTTGGCAATGAAATCTGCAGTCTGAACTTCATCGGGAAGCGAGTAGTAAAGCATTACTTTTTCCGCTTTGATGAAATCTGGATGCGATTCAACCTTTTTCATTATGACTTTCGACTGAATGTCAAGTTGTTCGGCTGTATGTTGCTTCTTCAAAGCCTTTATTTGTTTTCTTAGTTCTTTCTTGTCCATAATTATAGTTTCTAAGTTTCTATGGGCTAAAGCCCGTTTCTAAGTTTCTGGTTTCTAGTTTCTCTGTTTCAGATTGTTTCAGATTGTTTGAGATAGTTTGAAATTGTTTGATGTTGTTTTGTTGTTGTTGGAGTTTAAGACTAACAGGCTAACAGCAAAGGCGGTGAGGCTGTTTGGCTGTTTCGCTTTTAGCCTTTTCAACTTTCAATTTGTTGCAATCGCTTTGTTCTGCTTTTTTGCTTTAGCGCGTTCTACTTGTCCAATGTTAAAGAACTTATAGACAATGGATTCCGTTTTTGTCTGTTGCCTTACATATTTTGGATTTAGCAGTACATGTATTGTAGCTTCGTATTCGTCGAGATACTTGTCGGAATTGAAAACATAGGTAAGGCCGTATTCATCAATGTAAAAGTTGCTGTTGTAATTGATTTCTGTCTTGTTGTATGCAAGTTTCTGCTCCCTTGTCATTGTGTTTCTGATAAGTTCCAGATATTCATTGGCTTTGTCGGGGAGAAGGAAGTCGTTCTCGCTTAGAAATCTCTTATTTACAATGTCATATACGAATGTCGTTTCCTTTCTTATGCAGGTCATCGCATTGCACGATTTTTCGGTAATGCTGTACGAAAGAAACATGTTGGTCTGGAAGATAAGTTTTCCAGAGATACTTCCGTAGTATGCTGGTTCCCATAGCATTTCGTCCGATAGCATTGAGTTCTTGCTTTTGATGGTTGAAATGAAGGTATTACATTCGCTGTCGCCAATAATCTTGTGCGTTTCGTATTTTGAAAGGTATTTTTCTGTTATGTACTTCTCTATCAGATTCTCTGGATTTGTTCCCTTTCCATCGCCAATGACTATAGCCGAGATTTTTTCGCGAATGTCTTTTTCCGACACTTCATCGAGCGAACCGCTTTCTGGCAGTTCCATGTCAACAATAAATTCGTCAACATAAATGTCTCCGTCTTCCAGCCTATATGTCGTGAATGATGTTTCGTATTCCGAAAACAGGCATTTTGTGGTCTTGTTTATCTTGTGGTCGGTAATGTAAACTTGTGCTTTTGCCGATACATAAATGCACGATAGTGCTATGATTCCCAATATTATTCTCCTACATTTCACTTCCGCCGTCATCGTCTGAATCTCCGTCTTTATCTTTGCGTTTCTTGAAATCGTTAATTTTATAAGTTATTGAAATATTGAAATTTGGCCAGGTGTTCGACCTTGTAACATGGTAGTACAAATAGTCGGTCTCCGTGGTCGTGTTGAACTTCATGGTGTTGAACAGGTTGCGGAAGTTTACGCTGATTGATAGTCTCTTGTCGAGGAAATCCTGCTTAATGCCAAGATTGAACGCTATTCTTCCTGCGCTTCGTCCCTGTGCTGTAATCGAAGGTGCATCGTAGAATCCGCCGAACTGAATGTTGGTTCCCGACTTCTTGATTCTGAATGTATTATTTAGTCTTACCCTCCATGTGAATGTACTGTTGCTACGATATTGTTCCGATGTTATTGCGTAGTAGTAGGCGTTTACGCTAGCGTTCAGGTTGTACCATTTGCAAGGATTGATGTTTGCCATGATCTCGCTTCCGATTGAAAGGTCCTTGCCAATGTTGTCGAAAGTCTTGATGTACATGTTGGAATTTGCAGTGTCGACCAGTGTGACATTCTGTATCAGGTCGTTAGTCTGTCGTGCGTAAAGCTCGAACGATACAAAATGCTCACCGAAACGCTTTTGCAACGACATGTCATACGAATTTGTATATTCGGGGTTAAGTCCTGGATTTCCACGGCGTACATTGTTCGGGTCTTCCACCTGTGTCATCGGGTTAAGGTTCCACGGACGAGGTCTTTCGAGACGCCTGCTGTAGCTTGCCATAATTTGCAAATCTTCTGAGAACGAGTAGGATAGGTGTACCGACGGGAAGAAATCGAACTTCTTGTACACATAGTTGCTGTCGGGAATTGCAAAGACGCGGTTTGTGTATTCGGTTCTCAAACCTACCTGATAACCAAAGTTTTTCCAGAAATTCGAGTAAATCACATATCCAGACTGCACATTGAGGTCGAAGTCGTATGGGCTGTGGCGCGAATCATCGTTAATCCAATCATCGTTCTGTAGTACGGCGTATGTGTAGTCGTTTGTCTGGTTGCGGATGTTGATTTCGTAGCCAGCCTCAAGTTTCGACTTCTCGTTGAACGGCAACACATAGTCGGCTTTTGCCTGATACCTGTCCTGTGTTCCGATTTCCAATGTGCGGTAACGGTCTTCAACAGCACCTGCAAGTATTTCACCGCCAAGACTTTCGGTTTCTGCCTCGGAGTACTCGTTGTTGTTGTTGGAACGGTTTGCCGAATAGTTGAAATACAATTGCAGTTCGTGTCCGGGTTTTGCAAATTTGCGCTGATAGTTGATGTCGCCGCTCCAGTAGCTGTTTTTGCGCTTCGAAATTTCCTCGGCGCTGTAGGAGTAGGGCAAACCTAAACTAAAGGTGTGCGGGTCGTAGATTAATGAGTCTATCTTGTTGAAATAGAATGTCTCCGCTTCGGTAATTCCGTTGCCAGAATGACCTCTTGCGCCATATTTGCCCGAAATTGTAATAACATCATTGTCGGTAATGTAGATGTCGAGACCTGCACGAGCGTTCCAACTTTGTCTGCCGTAAAGTCCTGAGTTCTGGTTGTTTAGGCAGAACATCGAATCCTTGGCTGCGTTAAGGTAGGTTTCGCGTTCCGACTTGCCAAAACTCTTGCTCATTCGCCTATTGTATTCGCCACCGATGAAAAAGTTTACTTTCTGTGTGCGGAAATTGAACAGTGCGTTCCCTCCGAAGGTATTGTTGTTACCGTAGTTGGCCGACACCTGTCCGTTGTAACCCTTGCGCTTTTCCTTTTTCAGCACGACATTGATGATTCCGCCAACGCCATCTGGCGCGTATTTGGCTGATGGATTGGTGATTATCTCAATGCTTTCGATAGAACTTGCTGGAATCTGCTGCAATGCCTCGCTGCCTTCGAGCGGACTAGGACGACCATCAATAAGCACAAGGAAACTCTCTGAACCACGCAGAGATACATTTCCGTCGAGGTCGGTAGTTACTGATGGCGCATTTTCAAGCACTTCCACAGCCGATGCTCCTGCCGACACAATGTCCTGATTTACATTTATTACCTTGCGGTCGAGACGATAGTCTACATTGTTCATTGTTGCTTCGACTTCCACTTCACCAAGCATTTGAGCATCAACGCTTAAGTGTATCTTGCCCATGTTGAATGACTTCTTGTCGGCGGTTATGCTTACGCCTTCGCGAGTAACCTTGCCGTAGCCAATGAACAGAACTTCAACCTTGTGAGTTCCGTATGGTACATTTTGCACGTTGAATTTGCCGTGACTGTCGCTCATGCTTCCTGCTATTACCTTGCCGTCCTTGTCGTAAACCACAATGTTGGCAAATTCAACAGGCTCGTTGCTGTCCTTTTCGAGTATGGTGCCGTATATTACGCCATCGGCAGGCTGTCCGCCTTGTCGTTGCGCATACGCCATATTCATGACCAGACAAGTCGTGAGTGTTAAAAGGAAGGTCTTTATTTTCATCAGTTGTGCTGTGTTGTTGCTATGATATTTCTCCGCAAATCGACTGCATGAGCAGTTGCTTCATTTTGTCTTTCGGACAGTCCATTCCCAGGAGGAACATCATCTTTGTGATTGCCGCCTCGATGGTCATGTCCTTGCCGCTTACGACTCCGCAGTTCATTAGTTTCAGGCTGGTGGCATATTTGCCGTGAACAACCGAACCTACAGTGCATTGAGTTATGTTCAGTATTGTTATTCCCTTGTCAATTGCTTCTTCAAACAACTTGATAATCTTATCGTTGGTGGTAAGATTTCCCGAACCATACGATTCTACAATCAGTCCGCGCAGACCTTCAATGTTTATGATTGCCTCAATGGTCTTGGGCTGTATGCCGGGGAAGTACTTCAGCACGGCAATGTCGCGGCAGAGTTTTTTGTGTGTAACCAGCGGAGCGTTCTTGCTTGTCCAAAGTTTGTCCTCTTCAACTTTTACGTCGATACCTGCTTGTGCAAGCCAAGGATAGTTGGGCGAACGGAAAGCGTCGAAATTTTCTGCGCTGTACTTTGTAGTTCTGTTACCACGGTACAGACGACTTTCGAAATATACGCAAACCTCGTGGATGACAGGCTTTCCGTCGCGTTGCATGCTGGCGAGTTCTATTGCCGAAATCATGTTTTCGCGTCCATCGGTGCGCAAAAGTCCAATCGGTAATTGCGATCCAGTGAGGATTATCGGCTTGTTCACATTTTCGAGCATGAAACTCAATGCCGAAGCTGTGTAAGCCATTGTGTCTGAGCCGTGCAGAACGACAAAACCGTCGTAGTGGTCGTAGTTCTTTTCAATTACCTCCACAATCTCAACCCAGAAGTCGGGGTCGGCATCCGATGAATCTATTGGAGTTTCGAAACTGTAAGAACTTATTTCGGCAGGAAAATCCTTCAGCATAGGGATATAGCTGAGCAGATTCTCGAAATTGAACGGCTGTAATACGCCATTCTTGTCTTGAATCATGCCGATTGTTCCGCCTGTATATATTATAAGTATTTTCGGTCTGTTCATTATAGCAAGCTGTCAATCTTTTCTGCAAGGCGGACAAAAATTTCCTCAATGCTGCCGACTCCGCTTATCGACATCACTTTGCCCTGATTCTGATAGTGTTCCATTACGGGGAAGGTCTTTTCTTCGTATTCCTTCAGACGGTTCTCGAAGATTTCTGGAGTGTCATCAGCTCGGTTTTCAACCTGTGCGCGGTGCATCATGCGACTAATGAGTTCTTCGCGTGGCACATCCATGTTGAGAAGGCAGGAAAGTTCCATTCCTTCGCGCTTCAGGATTTCATCGAGATTCTTTGCCTGTTCGCGTGTGCGTGGGAAGCCGTCAAAAAGGAATCCGTTTGGATTGCGATTGTCGGCGATGAACTTTTCGATAATCTTGGTTACTAACTCGTCGCTTACGAGGTTCCCTTTTTCGATAATTGCCTTTGCCTCAAGTCCTAGCGGCGTCCCCTTGGCAATTTCCGACCTGAGGATGTTTCCTGTTGATATGTATTTCAAGTTGTACTTGTCGATAATGCTTTGGGCTTGTGTTCCTTTTCCTGCGCCCGGTGCTCCGAATATTGCAATGTTAAGCATGATATTTTTGTTTTATTTGGTTTCCTGATAAATGCTGGGTAAATTTCTTCCGTATCCATCGTAGTCGAGACCGAAGCCGACGATGAATTTCTGCGGTATGTCGAAGCAGAAATAGTCGATAGGGTACTTGTTGTTGTAGATTTCCGACTTGTAGAGCAGTGTGGCAATCTTTATTTCCTTTGGTTCGTAGCCAATCAGCTGCTTCTCGATATGGTCCATTGTGATGCCGGTGTCGATGATGTCCTCGACGATTACAACGGTTCTGTCCTTAATGTCTTCGTTCACACCGATAAGTCTTTTAACCTTGCCAGTGGAGTTTGTGCCTTCGTACGATGCGAGTTTCAGGAACGAAATGTTGCAGTCGATTGTAAGGTGGTTGAACAATTCGGCGGCGAACATGAACGAACCGTTTAGAATTCCAAGGAAGAGCGGATTTTTGTCGCGGAGGTCGCGGTTCATCTTTTCTGCCATTTCCTTAATTTTCGACACGATGGTTTCGTGGTCGATGTAGGGAACGAACTCCCTGTCAAGAACTTTTATGGTTTCCATACCTCTTTTATATCTCAAAATTCAATGTCGCAAATTTACTATAAAAAAGTAATTGCGGCAGTTTGTATTTCTCTTTTTTTACAACGATTATGGAAAGTTATCAACAGATTTTGAATGATTAACTTTTAAGAACAAGTATTTCGTTGATGTCTGTTGTGTATTGTGGCGACAAGTGTTCCCTTTTTATGTTTAGCCTGTCGCTGCCTTGTATTGCGTTGCGCACTGTTCCTATGCCGTCTCGGCGGTTTATGTCATCGATTGTTTTCTGCAATGCCGACAATTTGCTTCGGTTGCGGGTGTCGAATAGGTTGCCCTGTACTGCATTGTCCGATGAAATGTCCCATAGTATAACGCCTGCTTTTTTATATGCGAAGTTTCCTTCTCGGTAGCAGTCTCGCAGTCCTTCGATGGCTTTCTTGATGATTTCAGAAGTGTCGTTTGTGCCAATGTCGAGCCGAATGTTGTGGTTGATGAAGTCTTGTGGTAGGTCGGTGCGGAATCGGCTGGTAAAAGCAAAAATCGTCATTTGTCGGCATATTGTTTTCTGCTCGCGCAACTTGCGTGCGCAGTCGGATGCAAAGTTGGCAACTGCTTCTTCAAGTTTAGTCCTGTCGGCAATTCCCTCTCCGGCAAAACTACGGCTTACGCAGATGCTTTTCTTGGCTGGCAGTTCGTCGAGGGTAATGCATGCTTCGCCATGCAGTTCGCGCCAAGTTCTATGTCCTGTAACGCTGAACACGGAACGAACCCATTCGCCGTCAAGTCGTGCAAAGTCGGCGGCTGTACGGATTCCGTATTTTGATAGGTGTTCCTTCATCTTGCGACCAATGCCGAATACATCACCGACCTCGAATAGTTCAAGCGCCTTCTGCCGTTTTTCGTCAGTATCGATAATACAACAACCATGGTATCCTTTGTATTTCTTGGCAAATTTGCTGGCAACCTTGGCGAGTGTGCGCGTTGGTGCGATGCCTAGCGAAATGGGGATTCCTGTGCCTTTGCCAACAATTCTGACGATTTTCTGTCCGTAATCGTGCAAATATTCAGAGTTTCCCATATCGGAAAAGTCAAGGAATGCCTCGTCAATGGAATATTGGTCAAGTTTGGGCGTGTAGCAGGAGAGGAGGGACATGACTCGTCGGCTCATATCTCCGTAAAGTACATAGTTAGAGGAGAATATGGCAATTTTGTGTTTCTCGATTTCGTTTCGGATTTGGAATAGTGGCACACCCATTTTTATGCCTATATTTTTGGCTTCGTTGGAACGGGAAATTACGCATCCGTCGTTGTTCGACAACACAACCACTGGCTTTCCGTTGAGGTCGGGGCGGAAAACTCTCTCGCACGAAACGAAGAAGTTGTTACAGTCGGCAAGTCCAAAAAGTTCCATTAGCGCATTTTCTTTATCGTATATGTAATTACGCCCCATATTGTAAGGTCGTTGTCGGTAGTAATTCTTGTCGGTTTTGCCTTTTCGTCAGCCGACAATAGCAATACGCATCTTTTTGCCTTGTCGATTTTTATGCGTCTAAGCACGAACTCGCCGTCAATAAATGCAACTACGAAATCTCCATCGTTGGCGTCAAGCGATTTGTCAATCACCACAATGTCGCCATTCCCAAATCCAGCATCCTTCATCGTGTCGCCATCTACGCGAGCGAAAAAGGTGGTTTCCCTATGTCGTACCAGCACACGATTGAGGTCGATGGTTCCGTTCATGTAGTTTTGTGCCGGCGATGGAAAACCTGCGTGTATTGCCGATGGATTGTACGAAGGTTCGCATTCGGCAGGGAGTTCGGTTTCTGGCGATATTAATCTTGTGTTGTCGTCCATGTTGTCTTAGTATGCTAGTTGCAAAATAATCTGCTGAAAATTGTGAACTTTTCCGTGTAAGGAAAGTGTGAAGGCAAAATTACCATAAAAAAACAATCGGAGCAGTTTGTCGGCTTGTTTTTTGTGAAATGTTATGAACAAAGGGAAAAAGCAATGAACAATGGATAATTAATAAATGGCTAAAAGGCGAACAGGCAGAAAGGCAAACAGGCTGAAAGCTTATCAGCAAGACAGCTAAACAGCCCGACAGCAAGATATTTTGGCTGTTAGCCTGCAAGCCTGTTAGCCCCAAACTTAGAAACGGCGTCAGCCATAGAACGGCGAAGCCCTCAACGAAGTTAAACAGCGAAGCGAGAAACCTAGAAACGGGCGAAGCCCATCAAACGGTGAAGCCATAGAACGGCGCAGCCCTCAACGAAGTTAACCTTTAGCTCGGCGTAAGCCAAACTTAGAAACTTTCAAACGGCGTCAGCCACAGAAACCTAGAAACGGGCGTAGCCCACAGAAACTTATAAACGGCGCAGCCATAGAAACGGGCGTCAGCCCACAGAAACCAGAAACTCAGAAGCGGCGAAGCCATTCAAACGCCGCAGGCATATAAACGGGCGTAAGCCGTAGAAACTCATAAACTTTCAAGCGGCGTCAGCCCACAGAAATGGCGAAGCCTTTTTCTGTTGTTAATAAATTTGCTAAAAAACATCGTTTTTGTTTGCGCTGTTTTGCCATAAAAAACTTACCTTTGGTTTTTCAATTTTAATAACAAATAATTTTAGATACAGAAATGGATTTGATTCAAGAAATTATTAGAAATGCGCAGGCTAACAAGCAACGCATCGTGCTTCCAGAAGGTGATGAACCTCGCACATTGAAGGCTGCCGACCAGATTATTGCTGACGGTATTGCAGATGTTATTCTCATCGGTCCGGCACAGAAGATTGCCGAAATGACTGCTGAATTCGGTTTGAAAAATATCAGCAAGGCTCGTATTATCGATCCTAAGAACAATCCCGAAAGACAGAAATATGCCGAAATGCTTTACGAAATCCGCAAGGCAAAGGGTATGACAATGGAACAGGCACAGGATCTCGCTGAGAATTTCATGTACCTCGGTATCCTTTTGGTTAAGGCTGGCGAAGCCGATGGCCTTGTAAGTGGCGCTCGTTCGACTACTGGTGACATGCTCCGTCCTGCATTGCAGATTATCAAGACTGTTCCTGGTGTAAGCTGCGTATCTGGTGCATTCATCATGTTCCTGCCCGAAGGTAGCAAGTACGGAACCGACGGCAAGATGGTTTTCGCAGATTGTGCTGTTACTCCAATGCCGGATGCTAAGCAGTTGGCTGAAATCGCTGTCTGCACAGCCGACACAGCAAAGAACATTGCAAAGATAGACCCTGCAGTTGCTATCCTCAGCTTCTCGACAAAGGGTTCTGCAAAGCACGAAGTTGTTGACAAGGTTATCGAAGCTACCCGTTTGGCTCAGGAAGCTCGTCCCGACCTTCTTCTCGACGGTGAACTTCAGGCCGATGCTGCAATCGTTCCATCAGTTGGTTCGAGCAAGGCTCCAGGTAGCAAGGTTGCTGGTAAGGCTAACACCCTTGTATTCCCATGCCTCGAAGTTGGAAACATCGCATACAAACTCGTTCAGCGTTTGGCTGGTGCCGAAGCAGTTGGTCCAGTTTTGCAGGGACTTGCTAAGCCGTGCAACGACCTTAGCCGCGGATGTTCGGTAGATGATGTTTACAAACTTGTTGCAATCACTTGCAATCAGGCAATAGCTCAGAAAAAATAATCATTAACAACAAAATAGATAAAGAATGAAAATATTAGTTTTAAACTGCGGTAGCTCGTCAATCAAATATCAGCTCATCAATATTGACGCAAACAACAATTCTACCGTAATGGCAAAAGGTCTTCTCGAAAGAATAGGCCTCGAAATGGGTGAATTCACTCACAAGTACAACGGTGAAAAGTACTACGAACAAACTCCAATCGCCGACCATACAGCAGGTATCAAGATGGTTCTCAAGGCTCTTACCGACCCGAAGATGGGTGTTATCAAGGACTTGAAGGAAATCGAAGCAGTTGGTAACCGCGTTGCTCATGGTGGTGAACTTTTCAAGGCTAGTGCTCTTGTTAACGATGATGTTATCGAGAAGATTAAGTCGTTGATGGAACTTGCACCGCTTCACACTCCTGGAAACCTCGCTGGTATCTACGCTATGCGCGAAGTATTGCCAAATGTTCCTCAGGCAGTTGTTTTCGATACCGCTTTCCACCAGACACTTCCTCCGAAGTCGTTCCTCTATGGTTTGCCATACGAATACTACCAGAAGTATCATCTCCGTCGCTACGGTTTCCACGGAACAAGCCACGGCTTTGTAGCTGAAAAGGCTGCCAAGATGATTGGCAAGGACTGGAAAGATCTCAAGATAATTAGCTGCCACCTCGGTAGCGGTGCTTCTATCGCTGCAATCGATCACGGAAAGTCTGTTGATACTACTATGGGTCTAACAGCTCTCGAAGGTCTTATCATGGGTAGCCGTCCAGGTGACATAGACCCGGGTGCAGTATTGTATATTGTGGAAAAGGAACTCGCAGAAGGCAAGACCATGAAAGATATTACAAATATCTTCTACAAGAAGAGCGGTCTTGTTGGTATCAGCGGTGGCAAGCAGGATATGCGTGACATCCGTGCAGGTCGCGATGCAGGTGATGAAAGATGCACCTACGCATTCGATATGTTTGCACAGCGCGTAAAACGCTACATCGGTGGTTACATGGCCGAAATGGGCGGTTGCGACATCCTTCTGTTCACGGGCGGTATTGGCGAAAATGCATGGTTCATGCGTCACCCGATACTCGAAAACATGGAATGCCTCGGTATAAAGGTTGACATGGCTCTCAACGACAAGATTATGGGCGAAGATGCAGTTATTTCTACTCCTGATTCAAAGGTTACAACAATCGTTGTTACCACCGACGAGGAATATGTGATTGCAATGGATACCATGAATCTTGTTTTAGGAAAATAATCTGAATAGGTATTATAAAAACACCAATCTATAGGGACACAATGCATTGTGTCCCTATATTATAATGCATTGTGTTCCCGTATAATTAAATGGTGATCTAATAATTTTTAATAAATGATGGAAGAAAAAATGAATATGCATCACAGAATATCCTATCGTGCACAATGGCACAAATACAATGGTGGAATGTATTTTGTGACAATTTGTACAAAGGAAAAACAACATTTTTTCGGTGAAATTGCCGATGGGGTGATGAATATGTCGGAAATTGGAAAATGTTTGCATGAACAAATTGTCAAAACACCATCAATGCGGGCTGATATGAATGTAGAAATACCATTATTCGTTATAATGCCGAATCATGTGCATTTGATTGTTATAATTGATGAAAATCAATATAATACACCAACATGTAGGGGCGCAATGCATTGCGCCCCTACAGATGGAAATGAATTTGTCCCACAATCCAAAAATTTGGCATCAATAATTCGCGGAATAAAAATATCAACAACAACATTTGCCCGAAAAAACGACATTCCATTCGCATGGCAATCCAGATATTACGACCGCATAATCCGCGATTCAGCCGAAATGAACCGCATTGCCGAATACATTGAAAACAATGTGGCAGAATGGGATGAAAATAATGCTATTTTTAAATCATAGAATCTTTGAATCATTAAATTTTATTGTACTTTTGCATTTCTATGCTAAGGGCTATAAGAAATATCATTATTGCAGTGGTTGACTGGTTTTACAAGCCTTTCCACAGGTTTATCCCACAGACAATATTCAGGTACGGATTTACTGGCGGAATGAACACTCTGCTTGATATTTTCCTATACTATATACTATACAATTATGCATTTGGAGCAAGCAATGTGGATTTGGGCTTTGTTGTGATTTCTCCGCATATCGCTGCATTTATAACAGAATTCCCAATAACATTCACCATAGGTTTCCTTTTGGCAAAATACATAACTTTCACTGCATCTACCTTGCAGGGATACAGGCAGTTGTTCCGCTACGGACTAACGGTGTGCGGTTCTATATTGCTCAATTACTTGTTGCTTAAACTGTTCAACGAGGTGGTATTTGTCGATGCTGACTTCATTGGATTCTGGGGTTGTTCGTTCTTTGGAATGACAAACAAGGAAATTGCAGCAATGCTTTCGAAGATAATAACAATGGTAATTGTGATTGTTTACAGTTACTTTATGCAGATGTACTTCAGTTTCTCAAACAGGCAGAGGGACGAAGTCTCAAAAATTGAAGAATAAATTTTATGCTGGATATTTTTAGGTTAATTTCCCAAGCAACAGGCATTTCCGAAAGGCAAGTTTCGAATACGGTTGCTTTGCTTGATGATGGTTGTACCATTCCTTTCATTTCGCGTTACCGCAAGGAACGCACTGGTGGACTTGATGAAACGCAGATTGAACTGATTTTTAAGCAGTACGAGCATTTCAAGGAGGTGCTTGCCCGCAAAAAATCTATACTCGAATCCATCGCAAAGCAAGAAAAGCTAACGCCAGAACTTGAGCGTGCCATAAACGAGTCGTGGGATATGAACGACTTGGAGGACTTGTATCTTCCGTATAAGCCAAAGCGCAGAACTCGTGCTGCTGTTGCTCGCGAAAAGGGACTTGAACCGTTGGCAAAACTCATTTTTGCTCAGAAATCAGTTGATGTTTATGCCGAAGCAAAGAAATACCTGAACGATGATGTAAAGTCGGTGGACGATGCAATTGCTGGTGCAAGCGACATAAATGCCGAGGTTATCAGCGAGGATAAGTCGGCACGCGAACGCGTACGCCGTTTGTTTGCTCAGGAGGCTGTTATTTCTTCAAAAGTGGTGAAATCCAAGGCTGATGAAGCCGAAAAGTATCGTGATTATTTTGATTTTAGTCAAAAACTTTCCACTTGTCCATCTCATAGGATTTTGGCAATGCGCCGTGGCGAAAGCGAAGGCTTCTTGCGTGTTGACATATCGCCGGATGAGGAACATTCGCTCAAACAGTTGAAATATTTGTTCATTCATGGCAAGGGACAATGCTCCGACTTGCTTACAGAAACTATTTCCGATGCGTATTCAAGGTTGATAAAGCCATCCATTGAGAATGAGTTTGCCGCATCGAGCAAGGAACTTGCTGATGTTGCCGCCATTGAGGTTTTTGCCGCAAATCTGCGACAATTGCTTATGACTCCGCCACTTGGCAAAAAACGAATTTTGGGCATTGATCCGGGCTATCGTACTGGTTGCAAGTTGGTTTGCATTGATACCGAGGGAAATCTGCTCCACAACGACAACATTTATCCCCATAAGCCACAGGAGCAGACGGCAATGGCAATGAAAAAACTGTCATCAATGGTTTCGGCGTATAAGATTGATGCCATTGCCATTGGTAACGGAACAGCCAGCCGCGAGACCGAATATTTTGTTAAGCGCATACATTTCGACCGACCTGTGCAGGTTTTTGTTGTTAGTGAGGATGGCGCATCCGTTTATTCGGCATCATCGGTGGCAAGGGAGGAATTCCCGCAGTACGATGTTACTGTGCGTGGTGCGGTTTCAATTGCTCGAAGGCTTATGGATCCGCTTGCCGAACTTGTGAAAATCGAGCCCAAGTCGATAGGAGTGGGGCAGTATCAGCACGATGTTGACCAGAAACTGCTCAAGGATAGTCTCGACCGCGTTGTGGTCAGCGTAGTGAATAATGTCGGCGTGAACCTGAATACTGCAACCAAGCATTTGTTGAATTATGTTTCGGGACTTGGTCCTGTGCTTGCGCAGAATATTGTTGATTACCGCAAGGAGCATGGCGCGTTTACCAATCGCCGACAGCTGATGGAAGTCACTCGTCTCGGAAGCAAGGCTTTCGAGCAGTGCGCTGGTTTCCTTCGTATTCCCGATGGTGACAATCCGCTCGACAATACCGCTGTTCACCCCGAATCGTATGGAATAGTTGCAAAAATGGCAAAGGATTGTAAGGTTACGACTGAAAAACTGGTAGAAACACCAGAAATTCTTGATGGCATTGACCTTTCAAAATATGTGACCGACCAAATTGGAATGCCAAGTCTTACGGATATTGTCACCGAGCTGAAGAAAAAAGGCAGAAATCCGCGTGGTCAGGTGAAGGTGCTCGAGTTCGACAAGGGCATACATCGCATTGATGACTTGGAAGAAGGCATGATTTTGCCTGGGATAGTTACCAATATTACAAATTTTGGTGCTTTTGTCGATTTTGGAATCAAGGAAAACGGACTTGTGCATGTCTCGCAGATTTCCGAAAAGCGCATAGAGTCGCCAACCGATGTGCTGAAACTTCACCAGTATGTGAAGGTCAAGGTCGTGTCGGTGGATATGGAAAGGAAACGCATCCAACTCAGCATGAAAGGAGTGGAGCAGGACTTGTAATTTGCCAATGTTAAAATGTTTTTATTGAAAATAAATTTGTGCTAATTTTGCCGATATAACAGACATTTATGTGTGGAATTGCAGGAATATATTCGTTTGGTGGTAAAGAACTTGACAGTAAGATAAAGTCGGCTGTTGATGCCTTGTATAGTAGAGGTCCCGACAGCAATGGCTTCTTTGTTCGCGACAATGTTGCGCTTGGACATACGCGCTTGTCGATTATCGACACCTCGGATGCTGGAAGTCAGCCTTTTTTTGATGCATCGGGAAACTTTGTGCTGGTGTTCAACGGCGAGTTCTACAATCATAACGATTTCCGAGAGGAACTGATTGCCGATGGCGTGAAATTTCAGTCGAAGTCTGATACCGAAGTTCTTTTGTATCTGCTGATTAAGTACGGCAGTAAAGCAATTGAAAAACTGAACGGTTGTTTTGCCTTTGCTTTTTATGACATAAATAAAAAGGAGTGTCTTGTGTTGCGCGACAGAATGGGCATAAATCCGGTTGTCGTGTATTCCGATTCTGAAAAGATAATGTTCGCATCTGAAATGAAAGCCTTGATAGCCATGGGTATTCCGCGTAAAATTGACAACGAGGCACTTGCAACATATTTTCAGTTAAACTATATTCCTACAAATCAAGGCATTTTCGAGAATACTCGCAAATTGTGTCCTGGAACTTTCCTGCGGATTACTCCATCTGGTGTAGAGGAACATACATATTATAAGATTCCAAATCGCAGGGAAGTGCAGATAGATGATGATTATGAAACCGCAAAAAAGAGGCTTCGTGAATTGTTGTCGGCATCTGTGCAACGAAGGTTGATTGCCGATGTGCCTTTGGGATGTTTTCTTAGCGGAGGTATTGATTCATCGATAGTTACTGGACTTGCATCGCAGTTTACGCAAAAGCTGAATACTTTCTCGGTTGGTTTTTCCGACAACAAGTATTTCGATGAGACCGACTGCGCAGAAATCATTGCTAAGCGCTTCAATACCAATCATACGGCATTCAAAATCAGCAGCAAGGACTTGCTTGACAACATTTCGCATACACTCGACTATATTGATGAGCCTTTTGCAGATTCATCCGCGCTTGCTGTTGACATTTTGAGCAAACTTACGCGGTCAAAGGTTACAGTTGCTCTTAGTGGCGATGGCGCTGATGAACTATTTTCTGGCTACAACAAGCACTCTGCGCATTTGCGTGTGATGAACGCTGGCATCAAGGAAAAGGCGGTCGCTGCGTTTGCGCCTTTGTGGAAGATTATGCCGAAATCGCGAAACTCCAAGATTTCCAACACTTTCCGTCAGCTCGACAGGTTTGCATCCGGTTACAATCTTTCCGATGCTGAACGCTATTGGCGGTGGGCAAGCATTGGCGATGGCGACTATGTGTCGCGACTGTTGAAGCCAAAATATGATGAGGCAAAACTTGATGAGCGTAAGTCTTTGTATTTGGATAGCAGTTTTGCCGATATGAACGATGTGCTTTATGCCGACATGCACCTTGTGCTTCAAGGCGATATGCTTACAAAGGTTGACCTTATGTCGATGGCAAACAGTCTTGAGGTTCGCGTGCCATTTCTCGACCATACGGTTGTGGATTATGTTTCGTGTTTGCCATCATCGTACAAGATTGATGCACATTCGCGCAAGAAGATTCTTCGTGAAACCTTTGCAGATTTCTTCCCTGCAGAACTTTTGAATCGTAGAAAGCATGGTTTTGAGGTGCCTTTGCTAAAATGGTTCAATAATGAACTTTACGACTTGATAGAAAATGACTTGCTGTCAAAGAAATTTGTTGATGAGCAGGGTATTTTCAACTATGTAGAAATTGCCGACCTGAAAAACAGGCTACATTCCACTAATGTCGGCGATGCCACTGCAAAGGTTTGGGCGCTAGTTGTGTTCCAGTGGTGGTGGAAGAAATGGAATTTATAAACTCACCTATAATTATTTTGGCTTATCTTTGCGCCTTCTTACAAACGCTTTCAAATGAAGATAGGAAAGATATATTTTGAAACCTACGGCTGTCAGATGAATGTCGCCGATTCAGAAATGGTTGCGGCAATAATGAAGGCAGATGGGTATGAAACTACGGATGATGTTCAGTCGGCTGATGTGGTGATAATAAACACTTGTTCGGTCCGCGACAATGCGGAAAGGAAGATTTGGAATCGTCTCGACTTCATGAAAGGACTGAAGCATCGCAACAAAGGATTGAAAGTCGGAGTCATTGGCTGTATGGCACAGCGAGTTGGCGACAAGTTGTTCGATAGTGGGGCTGTTGACTTTGTGGCTGGTCCCGATGCATATAGGCATATTCCCGAACTTGTGCGCGAAACCGACATTAAGCCTGTGGTTGATACAGAATTTGACATTGCTGAAACATACGCAGGCATAGAACCTTTGCGCCTTGATAGCGAAAGCATTTCGGGTTTTGTGTCGATTACTCGCGGATGCAATAATTTTTGCTCGTATTGCATAGTGCCATATACCCGCGGTCGCGAGCGTAGCCGTAGTGCCGATGACATTTTGCGTGAGTCGGAAAACTTGATGAAGCAGGGCTACAAGGAGATAACTTTGCTAGGACAGAATGTGAACTCGTATCGTTTCGGCGATATGGATTTCCCGAAACTGCTTGAAACTGTTGCAAGGCATGTTCCCGAAATGAGGGTGCGTTTCACGACATCCCATCCAAAGGATATTTCCGATGAACTTTTGGAAGCAATTGCTCGTAACAGTAACATTTGCAATCATATACATCTGCCTGTACAGTCGGGTAGCAATGTTGTGCTCGAACGCATGAACCGCAAATATACTCGCGAATGGTATCTTGACAGAATATCCGCTATACGGCGAATTATTCCCGATTGCGGACTTTCTACCGATATTTTCTGTGGTTTCTGTGGAGAAACGGAGTCCGATTATATGCAGACCGTTGACTTAATGGAAACCGTTGGTTTCGATTCTGCGTTTTTGTTCAAGTATTCAAATCGTCCTGGCACATTTGCATCGAAAAATCTTGTTGATGATGTCCCTGAAGAGGAGAAGGTGGCAAGGCTTGCAAGGCTTATCGAGATACAAAATCGTATTTCGTTGCAGCGTAACAAGAGCGATATAGGCAAGGAGTTCGAGGTGCTTGTCGAAGGCGAGTCGAAGCGATCCAGTGAAATGTTTTGTGGGCGAACACAGCAAAACAAGATGGTTGTGTTTGACAAAAAGGCATATAAAAAAGGCGATTATGTAAAAGTGAAGATAACTGAAGCTAGTTCTGCGACTTTAAAAGGAATTGTTATTCAATAAATTACAATCGCATCTTTTGTTCATGTACATTGGTAAATAAAAATTGGAATAAAAATTTGTTGACAAAAAATATTTTGCGTACTTTTACAACCGAAAATTATAAATTAGAAAGGACTGTATTATGCAAGTAAAGAAATCACCAAAAGCTGATCTTGATAGATTCAGAATCATCTTTTTAGAAATAGGCGCAGTAATTGCATTGGCTGCTTGTCTCGTCGCTTTTGAATGGTCATCCGAAGACGCATCAATGGGTTCTCTTGGCGATTTGACAATTGACGAGGTCATCGAAGAGGAAATCGATAATACTATACAGGAAGAGGAACAACCTGAAGAACCGGAACCAGAACCGGAACCAGAACCTGAGCAGATTATCGAGGAACTCGTTATCGTTGAAGACGATGTAAAGGTTGATGATATTAACATTAACTCAGAAGCAGATGAAAAGACTCAGACTCAGATTCACATTGTTGAGACAATTGAAGTTGAGGAGGAGGAAGAAGTTGAACCTGTAGCATTTGCTGCTGTAGAAAACAAGCCTGAATATCCAGGTGGTGATATGGCTCTTATGAAATATTTGGCAGAAAATACCAAGTATCCTGCAATCGCAAAGGAAAATGGCGTTTCTGGTAGAGTATTCGTACAGTTCGTAATCGACAAGACCGGTGCCGTAACAAAGGTTAAGGTTTTGAGAGGTGTTGACCCAGCACTTGATGCTGAAGCAGTAAGAGTTGTTAAGGCAATGCCAGCATGGAAGCCAGGTTCTCAGCGTGGTAAGGCAGTTCCTGTAACATATCAGGTACCTATCAATTTCAAGTTGAACTAAAAGATTGATATTTAGATAAATGCCCTGTCATACGGCAGGGCTTTTTTATGAACTAAAATAAGATAATTATGAAAATTAAGTCGTTGCTATTATATTTATTAATAGGTATAGCTATCCCAACTTTTGTTTGTGCGCAAGAAAAGCAGAATGGTAATGCCGTAGCTGGCAGCGATGCTGAATATTCGTTTGAGCAGTTGGAACAAAAGCCGGAATTTCCCGATGGAAATGCAGGTCTTGGCAAATATTTGTCGGAAAATATCAAATATCCGAAGAAGGCCTTGAAGAAAAATATAACGGGGAAGGTATTTGTCCAGTTTGTAATCGATAAGACTGGTAAGGTTATTGATGTGACCGTGCCGAGAGGAGTAGACAAGTCTCTCGACAAGGAAGCTGTTCGTGTCGTAAAGTCGATGCCCAACTGGAAACCGGGAATGAAAGATGGTGTGCCAGTAAAGGTAAGATATACGATTCCTATTAATTTTAAATTATAGCCAAATGTTTGAATGTCAGGAAGAAGAATTTGAGAGGGCTGTCCTTGTTGGAATTGTAAACCGTCAGCAGACGCGCGAGCAGGTGGATGAGTATCTTGCTGAACTTGAGTTTCTTGCAAGTACAGCGGGCGTTTTGCCTGTGAAAAAGTTCGTGCAGAATGTCGATACTCCCAACCGAAGGACATATGTGGGAACGGGAAAGTTGGAGGAAATTCAGCAATATATTCAGGAAAACGAGATTTTCCTTGTAATATTTGATGACGAATTGCAACCCACTCAGTTGAGAAACATTGAGCGGGAACTTAAAGTCAAAGTGCTTGACCGTACCAATCTTATTCTTGACATTTTTGCTCAGAATGCTCGCACAGCACATGCTAAAGCCCAAGTTGAATTGGCTCAGTACCAGTATCTTTTACCTCGTTTGGCAGGTATGTGGACTCACCTTGAGCGTCAGCGAGGCGGTATTGGAATGCGTGGTCCGGGTGAAACCCAGATAGAAATAGACCGCCGAATTGTTCTTGACAAGATTGCAAAGTTGAAACTCGACTTGCAGAAGATTGACCGCAATATGGTTCAGCAGCGCAAGAATCGCACTGGCATTGTAAGGGTTTCGTTGGTTGGTTACACCAATGTTGGCAAGTCAACCATAATGAACCTCATAAGCAAGTCGGATGTGCTGGCACAGAACAAGTTGTTCGCAACACTCGACACTACGGTACGCAAGGTTGTGATAAACAATCTGCCATTTTTGCTAAGCGATACCGTTGGTTTTATCCGCAAGTTGCCGACAACGCTCATTGAATCCTTCAAGTCAACATTGGATGAAGCTCGCGAATCCGATTTGATAGTGCATGTTGTAGATGTTTCGCATCCGTGCTTTATGGAGCAAATGGAGGTTGTGGAGCAGACACTAAAGGATATTGGAATTATTAACAAGCCGATATTAGTGGTGTTCAACAAGATAGATGCATTCACATACATCAAGAAGGACGAAGATGACCTTACGCCTATGAAGCGCGAAAATTATTCGCTTGAAGACTTGAAAGAAATGTATTTCGCCAAGAATGAGGATTGTGTATTCGTGTCGGCAACCGATATGCAGAATATTGACGAATTCAAGTCGAAATTGTTCGAAATGGTAAAGAAAATCCATTTTGACAGGTATCCTTACAATACGATTTAGAAAAGATTTTCATTGCTGTAAATGAGTACATTCCTTTTGATATTAATTGTTTCGGTTGTACTTGTTGCGTTGTGCTTTGTCGCTATTGGTGTGCAGGTCTTTTGGGGAAAGCGCAAGAAATTTCCAGAAACAGAAATCAGTAATAATGCCGAAATGCGAAAGCGAAACATTAAATGTTCGCGTTGCGATGAATTTGAGCGTTGTGCGTTGAAGGATGCAAAAGATTGTTGAGACTATACACCAACGCCAGAATTTCAAAAATCGTCAATCGTGAACCTTTAGCTCTCGTAAGCAATTCCTTTGCATCTTGTCAGTTCAGCCTTTAGCTTGGCGAAGCCAATCGTAAATCGTAATTCGTAAATCGTAAATCGTAAATTATCCTTACATTTGTGCTTTCGTATTATTGTTATGGAAGAAGAAAAATATATTGTCCGTTACCTTGTGATTCGATTCAGCAGCATAGGTGACATTGTGCTTACAACACCAGTTGTACGATGCCTGAAACAGCAGGTCGAGAATGCCGAGGTGCATTTCCTTACAAAACCTGCAAATGCAGGAATTTTGGAACCTAATCCGTACATTGACGAGGTGCATGTGCTTAAAGACACCTACGCCGAAACAATCGATGAACTGCGCGAAATTCCTTTCGACTATGTGATTGATTTGCAGAAGAATCTGCGTTCAAAACGCATAATCAACAAGTTGAAGATTTTGGACTTTTCTTTTCCAAAGTTGAACTGGAAAAAATGGTTGGCGACTTCTTTTTTGAAAATTAATCGTCTTCCCGACATTCATATTGTCGACAGGTATTTGACAGCTACGCGCTTGTTTGATGTTCACAACGATGGAAAAGGTTTGGATTATTTCATTCCAGAGGCGGAGGAAGTTGATACAAAGTCGGCTTTTGGACTCGAACCGGGCACTTATGCGGCATACGCAATAGGTGGGCAGCATACAACAAAGCGGATGCCTAAGAAGTTGATTTCCAAGTTGTGTGGTAAGGTAAATGCTTTTGTGGTTCTGCTTGGCGGAAATTCGGATGTGGAGGCTGCGGAATATATTTGTGCTGAAAACGAGAATTGCATAAATCTTTGCGGAATGTTTTCTTTGTCGCAGTCGGCATCGGTGGTTAGGCAAGCGAAGTTTGTGATTACGCACGACACTGGACTTATGCATATCGCGGCGGCGTTCAAGAAGGACATTGTGTCGATTTGGGGAAATACGATTCCTCAGTTTGGCATGACACCATATATGGCAGGGGAGACGTCCAGAATTTTTGAAGTCAAGGATTTGCGGTGTCGTCCGTGTTCCAAATTGGGATATGAGAAGTGCCCGCGCGGACATTTCCGTTGTATGACGGAGCAAAATATAGATGAAATTGTAGAATATTGTAATAGCATGTACACCTAAAGTCATTTCGGAAGCCAGACTGAACACGCGATACGAAAGGGGAGCGTTGTGAAGACGGCTATCCGAAATCTCATAAAGTGATGTTATTTAATTATATTAAATAGGTATAAAGATGAAATTTCAGTACAGAACGCAGGGAACCTGCTCGGAGATGATTGAGTTTGAGATTGTTGACGGAAAGTTGCACAATGTTCAGTTTTATGGTGGTTGCCACGGCAATTTGCAGGGAATTGGCAAACTCGTAGAGGGAATGGATGCAAAAGAGGTGATTGCAAAGCTTGGCGGAATCCGTTGCGGCTATAAGGATACTTCCTGTCCCGACCAGTTGAGCAAGGCTATTGGTGGCGCGTTGAAGAAATTGTGATAAAAAAAAAGTCAAAAAATGCTTTGTAGCATAAAAATTATAATTAAATTTGTCATCGCAAAAATTTTGACTAATTAAAAGCCGACGAGCCAAATGGCATATAACCAGGCGTATATTTTATGAAGAAAATTTTACTTTTTGTTGTGTCTGTTCTTGTTGCTGCAACAATGTTTGCACAAGGTGAATTAAAGAGCGAACTCCAGTGCTCGGATCCGAATGCTAGTCAGGAAAGAGGAACTCGTGATATTTCTGACTGGACTCCAGTAATTAACTTCTCTGGAACCGATATGGCAGGTAATAACCATGATATCCAGACTTATTTGGATCAGGGGAAATATGTTGTGATTGACTTTTTCTGCGCATGGTGCGGTCCGTGCTTTAGTTTCCATTCAAGTGGCACATTGGAAAACTTGTATAATACTTATGGTCAAGGTGGAACCAATGAATTTGTAGTGTTGTATGTTGAATGTCAGCCTAATAATACTGCTGAACAGATTTCTGGCGTATCTGCTGGAGATACACGCCCAACTTATTCAGCAGGCGATTTCACAAACAATGGAACAAATCCAATTCCGATTATTGATGCAACAACAGCTTGTATAATACAATAAGTGTTTATTTTGATGCGTTCCCAACAGTAGCACTATTCTGCCCATCGGGTTATGTATATGGCGATATTTATGGTAGCTACAGTTCAGCTGCTGCAATATACAACTTTGCAACATCATCTTGCCCAACGGCAGCGACTTTGCCAATGGTTGATATTGTTGCTCCAACTGCAACTCCAGGGGTTCCAGCTACAATTAGCGCAAATGTATTAAGTGTTGGTGATGTAACATACGCATGGACTTTTGAAGGAGGCAATCCTGCAACAGCAAATACACAATCTGTAGATGTTACATGGAATACAACTGGTCTTTACAATGTTTCTGTAGTTGTCACTAATGCTGCTGGTAGCACAACAAAATCAGCGTATGTAAATGTAGTTGACTGCGAAAACGGTATCTCTCAATTCCCATACGAAGAGGGATTCGAAGGTGGGCTTGGATGCTGGACAGCTATATCAAACAATACTGCAAATGAGACAGGTGATTATGGTTATGGAGTACACGAAATTGGAAGCAACATTCAAACGCAATTAGCCTCAGCCCATGGCGGTAACTCTACATTCCGTTTCTCAAGTTATATGCAAGCTAGTGACTATACTCAGTATCTTATTTCTCCAGAACTGAACCTTGGCGGAGAAGGACAACTGAGTTTCTGGCTCTATGCACAATCATCCAGTTATACTGAAAAATGCCAGATTATGACATCCTCTACGACCAACGATATCTCAAGTTTCTCTAATCTCGGCAGTGTAATTTCAGTGACATCAGCTCAATCATGGGAAGAGCATACCGCTACACTTCCAGCAAATACCAAGTATGTCGCTTTAAGATATGCAGTTACATCGGACTCTTGGTATCTTGGTGTTGATGATGTAAAAATCACAGCTCCTGGCGTAGTTGGCATTAACGATGAGATTGTTTCTGATATCAACATCTTCCCGAACCCAACAACAGGTATCGTAAACATCGAAGCAGAAGGTTTGAACAAGGTTGTTGTTTATGATGTAACCGGTCGTAAGATGATGTCGGTTGCTAACGAAAGCACTATTGATATTTCAAATCTCGAAGCTGGCGTTTACTTCTTCTCTGTAGAAACTGAAAATGGTTCTGCTATGAAGAAACTCGTTAAGGAATAAAAGGTTAGTTTTCATAATTCATGAGGTCGCAGCATTTTTGTTGCGGCCTTTTTTATGAAAAAACTGGGTTAAGATTCTGAAACAAGTTCAGAATGACAACCCAGTTTTTGTGACCCCTAGGCGAATCGAACGCCTATCGTAGGAACCGGAATCCCAAATTCTATCCATTAAACTAAGGGGCCGATTGTGTTTGCAAAAGTAATGCTTTTTTCGGTTGGGGGAAATACTAATTTCAATAAAAGTCTCATTATTGCTCCTTGATTGGAGCCGAAAGAGCTATATAATAGCTTTAGTAGTAATTTTAAAAGCTTTTAGCCTGCAAGCCATTTCGCCTTTCAGCCAGCGAAGCTCAGGCTTCTTATCGCCAGTTCGTACGATTTTAGTCCGAAGCCAGTTATCACACCCTTGCATTTGGCTGCAATGACATTTTCGTGACGGAAATTCTCGCGTGCATAGACATTTGAAATATGTACCATGACTACAGGAACTTTGATTGCAGCAACAGCATCGCGGATAGAGTAGGAACTGTGCGAATAAGCGCCGGCATTAAGTATTATTCCATCGTATTTTTCAGTTTCGGCAGAATGTATTTTTTCAACGATTTCGCCTTCGTGGTGCGACTGGAAATATTGTATTTCGTGTTCTGGAAACTCTTTTCTCAGCGATTCAAGGAAAGGCTCAAAGTCCTCGTGCCCATAAATTTCAGGTTCGCGGCGACCAATGTTTCCAAGGTTAGGACCATTTATTATCAGCAGTTTCATTGTTTTTATTATTTTTGCAAAGGTAAAACTTATTTGCGAAACAAGGTATAAAAATGAAGTCGCGCGAAACAACACTCAAGGAATACGAATTCTACATAAAGCTGGAACGGTCGCTTTCGGAGAATACGCACATTTCCTATATGCAGGAACTGCATAAGTTGGATTCGTATCTCACTGAAATCGGTTTTTCGGGAGGTTTCGCTGATGTTGACACCGATATGCTTCGCGAATACATTCGCTATATTGCAAAGCAGGACATTGCTGCAACTTCGCAGTCGCACGCAATTTCGGCAATTAAGTCGCTTTACAAGTTCTTGCTTGTTGACGACCAGATTGAAGATGATCCGACAGAACTTATTGAAACGCCGAAACTTGCACGACATTTGCCGACAGTACTGACCGTAGAGGAGATTGAAGCGATAATTCGCACCATTGATGTAAGCACAGAACTAGGACATCGCAACAGGGCGATAATCGAGGTTTTGTACGGATGCGGTCTGCGAGTGTCGGAACTTGTTGGCTTGCGGTTGTCCGACTTGTTTTTCCCAGAAGAATATATTCGTGTAGTCGGTAAGGGAGACAAACAGCGACTAGTGCCGATTGGACACAAGGCAATGCAGGAAATCGACAACTATATGAAGTCGTTCCGCAACCACATTGAACCGCAGAAGGGCAGTGGCGACATTCTTTTCCTGAACCGTAACGGAAAGAAACTAACCCGTGCAATGATTTTCACAATTATAAAACAGACTTGCAAGGATGCTGGAATAGAAAAGAATGTTTCGCCTCACACATTCCGCCATTCGTTTGCAACGCACCTTATTGAGCGAGGCGCAGACTTGAGAGTTGTGCAGGAAATGCTTGGACACGAGTCCATTACAACCACTGAAATTTACACGCATATCAACAAGCAGACCTTGCTTGAGGAAATACTAATGCATCATCCGAGAAGTTAGAATAATAAAAAAGTCACGACAATTGCCGTGACTTTTAATTTTCAAATCTTTTAATCATCAAATCTTACAATCTATTTTATCGCATCCTCAATGCTAATGCGTTCTCCAGTTAAGACATCAACTAGTACATACTTTATGTTGCCCATGCCAAGCTGATGTGCGTACTGTACTTGTCCGTAGCCGCTAATTCCGTTCACATCCATGAAAGCATCTTCACTACCGTATTTTGCGGCCGTAAGCTGGTGGCAAGCCATTTCTATAGCAACGATGTCGGTTGATGCCACAGCGCCAACTTTGTCCATAAATGGAGCAGGTGCCTTTGCAGAGCAGTCGCAAGTCTTTGAAATATTGTCCATTACATTAATGTAAACCATTGGTTTTGCTTCGCTGAGAACCTTTGCATATTCAACAAGGCGCTCAAGGAAGACGTTTTCCTCAATTTCTTTCCAGTCGGGCTTGAAAATCTTGAGCGGACATTCGGCAATGCACTTTGCACAACCTATGCACTTGGTAGTGTCGATTACAGGACCGTTTTCTCCAATTGTTATTGCCTGAGCAGGGCACTGACCTACGCAGCGCTGGCAGTTAACGCATGCCTCAGGGTCGGCAGTAGTGGGGAAGTTGGTTGCGTGCATTGCCATCTTTCCACCGGGCGAAGCAAGTCCCATCGATACATTTTTTATTGCACCGCCGAATCCAGCAGAGCCGTGACCTTTGAAGTGCGAATAGATGATGTAGTTGTCGTAGTCGTTGAAATGGCTGCCGGTCTTGATTTTTGTGTAGTGCTTCAGACCTTCAGCTGGAATTTCGCTTTCTCCATCGGCATCAAGAATGTCGATGGGTGCGAATGTGAATCCATGTTCTTTTGCCAATGCTATGTGAGAGTCGGTGTAGCGGCGCTTTCCTACATACAAAACATTGGTTTCCACGAATGTAGGATTTACTTTTTCTACTAGTGGTCTCAGAAGTTCCGGATTGAGGAAATTCTGGTTTCCGTCTTCGCCGAAATGAACTTTCAGACCTATTTTGCCTTCTTGCTTTACACCAAGAGCCTCGTAGAGCTTCAGAATGTTTTCGGGGGTAATGTCCTTGCAGAAATAAACAATTGATTCATCTTCCGCTGTTTCAATTTTCGGCTTCTGCTCCTTGCACGAAACTAAGGCAAGTACGATTGTCGCTAATGCTAAAATTCTAAGTTTCATAAATTTAATTTAATGATTCGTTTATATATAAGTTGTATTTTTTTGTTTCGATGTTCATGGGTTTGTACTTTGACTGCCATTTGTTTTCATCGTATGCTTCTTCCTTTGGCAATATCAGGTATTTGTTGTTGTTGTCCTTTGTTGTCAGTGTAGAGTCGAAGTACCTTGCATAGTATCCGTGCAACGAATATTCTGAAGCCAATGAACTGGGAATTAGTATGTTTTCGTTTCTAGGAATTATCTTTTCGAATTCATGAATATCGTTGAGCATTTCTTTGTCTCTTGATACTATTCCGAATTTGGCGACATTAAGGACAATTGCTGCGACAATAACAACAGAAGCCATAATCTTTACAACAATATTGTTTATGTCCTTGAATATTATCTTGAATATCAACGCCATCGAAATTGCAAAGAAAGGCATCGCCGGTATGATGTAGAAACTTCTTTGTTTCATGCTTACAATAATTGGAATTACGCCGCATAGTCCTAGCAATAAAAACTTTAGCGAATCCATTATGTTTTTTCGGTAGTCCGGATTATTTGCAAAGTTTGTTTTTATCGAAGATACTTCTTTGAATGATTGTTTCTTGTATCTGATTATGAAACTTACAATTATTATTGAGATTCCTACAAGGATTTCGCCGAGCCACACCCATATTATATGGAATCGATTGCTTACGGTTGGCTCCGATGTAAAACTTGTGTGAATCTGGTCGTTGTAGTATGCCTCGAAAAAGGTTCTGGAATCTTCGGAAATGATTAGCATTGCGGAGAATAAAGCGAAGCTTGTCGCTGTCATTACAAGTGTTTTTAGCAGATATTTCCACAAAGGACTTTCCTTTTGAAAAAAGTATTGAATAACAGGGAATACAAGCGGGAACAGCGCCGTTGGACCTTTTACCATGAACGCCAAGTAAACCATTGCACCTGCACAAGCAGCCCAAAGGTATGGCTTTTTTTCGTCCATACAGCATAGGTATATACTTGCAACTATAAATATGGTCATGGTATTTTCTAACAAATTGTTTGTTGACCCCCATATAATCAGTGGAAAGGTTGTCCAGAATAGCAATGGCATCCATGCTGAATGAATATCTTTTGTCAACTTTTTCCAAATCAAGCAGATAAGTATGCCAGTAATTATGTATGTCAGGACGGAATATAATTTGTCGCAATAAAAGTTGTCTCCAAATAATTTAATGAACCAGCTTTGTGTTTGGAAAGCAAGAGGAGGGTGTACGAAAAATCCTTTATGCAGGAAGTTGCTGAAAGTCAAATGCCAGAATGAGCATTGCCCGGTGGCAATCTTGTGCGAAATGCTTGAGTAGTATGTGCCGTCCATGAACATACCCTCTGTGAGGAAATCTCTGCTTATTGTGCAGAAAAACAGGCCAATGACGAAGATGAAATATAGTATGTACCTATTCTTTTTCATCTTCAAGGAAATCCTTTATCGTACTTTCTTCCAGACCCCACAGGTCGAAAGACTTGACAATGCTGTCGTCCTGCATAAGCGTGAATGTAGGGAATTGTCCGTCAACGATATTGAGCGATGTTATGGGGTCTATTTCGCGGTATTCGAATCCGTATGCTTCAGTCCCTTTGATAAAATCGTAAGTGCTTAATGGAGGAAAGTTGCCGAATATCAGTATTTTACATTTGCTTCTGTCCAATTTGTTTTCGCGGAAGAACATCGACATTCGTTTTGCTCCTTCACGACAGAATTTGCAACCTGCGTGGGCGAACATCAGTATGTTTCTGCCTTGCAGTTCAAGCGGTTTTTCCTCAGCGACAAAGGTTGTCGAGTCGTATTCGTAGTTGGGATATATTATCGGGTAGCATTGGTAGAAAGTGCTGTCAGACAATGCTTTTTCGAATATCGGAGTGTTTATGTTTCTGTCGCTTGAGTATATTTTGTTGTATAGGACTTCGGGAGGCATAACAATGAATGGTACAGCAGCTACAATGATGACAATCAGAGGTTTCACTACTTTTTCAAACTTGAAGTTCCAGTTTTCCTGATTCCTTATTATGAGGAGAAGTCCCATGATTACAAAGTTCTTTATCATCGACTGTAACGGGTTCAGTTCCACGAAGTCTCCCATGCAGTGGCAGTTTGCATCGCCTCGCAGTTGTGCGAAAATTAGGAATATGGTAAATCCTAAAAGAGAAATCTGCATCAGCCACCAAGCAAGTCTGTACCACCATTTTAACGCAAGGCACAAGCCGACGCACATTTCAAACGCTATGAGACAGCGAGCAAATAGGGTGCAGAGTGTGTATGAGAATAGGCCGTAGCTGTATATGTAAAGTTCAAACTCCTTGATTGTAAATATTTTGAGAACTGCGGAGACAATGAAGAACAAACCTATTGTCACGCTTATGATGGTAAAGATTATTTTTTTAGCTTTCATTAATATAACATTGAAATTTTGTGGTACAAAAGTAATCCTTATTTGGATACAATACATAAAAAACTTGTTAACTTTGCAACCGTTTGAGTTTGCTTTATGCAGAATGTAGCTGACATCGTTATGCCGACAAATGGCGACAGGCAGGGCAAGTTGCGTGATTTGCTCTTGTGTGTCGGTATTTTTGTATTTGCCATATTGTTGTATGTCAACACATTTCATCATGGTTGGGTGCTCGATGACAGCTTCTTGTTCAAGGATAACAAGTATGTTACGGCAGGTTTGTCGGGTTGGAAGGACATTATGATAAATCATTCGCAGGCTGGTGCTGATTTTCTGCCCGAAACTTTCCAGTATCGTCCTGTGTCTCAGTTGCTTTTCGCGTTGGAGTGGGAGATTTCGCCAGACAATACCACTTTCTATCACATTATGAATGTGCTGTGGAATGCCACATGCAGTGTGTTGCTTTTTGTTCTTCTGCGAATGATCTTCAAGCGAAGGTCGTGGATTTTTCCATTGCTTATTACATTGATTTTCACTGCAAATCCTATGCATACCGAGGTAGTAGCCAACATTAAGAGCCGTGATGAATTGTGCTACTTCTTTTTCTTGTTGCTAGCAATAATCTCTGCTCTGAAATATTTTGAGAATGGCAAGAAAATCAACTTGTTATGGTTGTTCTTGAGTTATACATTGTCCTTTTTCTCGAAGGAAAGTGCAATAACTGCGCTTGTGGCTATTCCGCTTTTTGTGTTCTTTTTCGGAGAAAGAAAGGTGCAAATTGAGGAAAATGCCGATGTAAAGCAAAAGGGAAAGAAGCTGGGAAAGCCTGCAAAATCGAATCTTAAAATATTAAAGCCTTACATAAATATTATACTTGTATTACTTTTGTCCACAGGTGTTTATCTAGGAATGAGATATGCGGTTTTGTCGGTATGGCACGACTACCATAGTTCGTATGTCACACTGATGCAAAACTACCTTGCCGACCAGCCGCTCGACATTCGTTTGGGCAGTGCGGTTTTCCTGATGGGAAAATATTTGTTGCTTGCGTTTGTTCCTTACATGCAGTCTTGTGATTATTCGTTCGCACAATTGCCGTATGTGGGCTTGCTGGACTGGCGTTTTATACTTGTATTTCTAGTTTATGTGGCAATGCTTATCTATGTTATTCATAGCTTGTTCGTAAATAAAGAACGAAGTGTTTTTGTTTTTTGCATTCTCTTTTGGGTAACAACTATGAGCATTTACTCAAATACAGTTTATCTTATCGGTTCGTCTTTTGCCGACAGGTTTTTGTTCGTGCCTGTACTGGCTTCTGCAATTGTCTTTGTCGAGTTGCTTGCAAAGTTGTTCCGCGTAGATTCGGACAAAAATGAAATGAGAGTGAAGCCGTTGGTTATGATTGGATTAACTGTGTTTGTGATATGCATATTTTCAACACAGACTGTTCTTCGTGCTGCCGACTGGAAAGATCCATATACATTATATAAGGCTGATGCTCTGAAAGTTCCAGGAAGTGCTCGAATAAAATTCTATCTTGGTGATGCTTATCGCGACGAGGCTTTGCAGGTTGAAGGTGTGGATTCTGTTGAGTATTACGACAATATGCGTCTGGCAATGGGAATTTACCATGAGGCAATTGGTATAAATCCAGATTATAGCGAATGCTATGAGCGACTAGGTTTCTGTTATCTGCGACTCGACCATTATTATCCTGATAAGCATTATGGCGATTCTTCAATCTTTTGTTTAGATAAATCAATTGAATTATTTCCGTATGATGGACTTGCATATTATAATCGTGCAGAAATTGCATACGATAAAGGCGACTATCTCAAGGCAAAGGAGTGCTATTCCGAGGTGCTGAACTTGGGTGGCAACATTTATGATTCGTATTTCAAGGTTGGCAACTCGTATTATGAACTGGGCATCTACGATACAGCAATGATGTATTACATTCAGGAGATAGAGCGTGATTCTACGAGACCTGAGATATATTACAATCTTGGGTTCTGCTATTCGGAAGCATCTAAGAGTGAGCAATATAGCACAGAAGACCGTGTGCGTTGCATTGAGGAATCTGTGAAAATGTATGACAAGGCTATTGAGAAGTTTCCGAATTTGTTTGTCGCGTATTCTGGCAAGCTGAAGTCGCTTGTTGCGCTTGGCAGGTGGAACGAAGTTGTGGAGTGCGGGCGCAAGGCTATCGAAGTGAACCCTGATCACGATGACGGATATTTTTATTCGGGAGTGGCTAATTGTCAATTAAATAAGTATGATGAAGCAGAGCGATACTTTAATGAGGCATTGAAGCGGAATCCGAATAATTATATAGTCTATTTTAATCTGGCGTATGTTTGTAGTCTGCGTGGTGACTTGCAGACGGCGGAGAGAATGCAGCTTCGAGGAGAGCAATTACGAGTGCAACAAAACGGAAACGACAAATGAATCTTTTGACAACCATATTGTTAGGCTTGGCTTTTGTGGCGTTCTTCGGTTTTCTGATATGCAAGTTGGGCGTGTTTAGAAGGCTCGGGCTGCCGTCGAAATGGCTTCTATTGCTTTTTGCAACAAAACTGGTGGCTGCATTTGCATTGGTGGGAGTGTATCAGATTGTGTATGAGGATGAAAACACTGGAGACATAAATAAATATCACAAGGCTGGACTAGTGCTGTATTCCGCTGTGGAGGAAAATCCTGCCGACTATTTCAAGATGGTTTCAGGCATTTGTGCCGATGAACCACAACTCGAATATTACTACGACAAGGCGGATTATTGGTACAAGGCATGGAATTACGGGCTTTTGAACGATAATCGAACAGTTATACGCTACAATGCAATACTAGACCTTTTTACGCAGGGAAATATTTGGTTGAATTTGATAATCAGTGCGTTTGTGGCATTTTGCGGTGCGTATTTTCTAGCGTTGGCGATGCTTGGGTTCTGTAATGGAAGACGATGGATTGCCGTGGTTTCGGCTTTTCTTGTGCCAAGCGTAGTGTTCTGGTCATCGGGGATGATGAAGGAGTGCCTAGTGATGTTTTCGGTGGGGCTTCTGATGTTTTCGTGGACGGCGTTGTGGCGTAAGTTTGGTATAATCAAACTGTTAGTGGTGGTAGTATCTGCGTGGCTTTTGTTCTTGGCGAAATTTTATGTTTTGCTGGCGATGTTGCCGGGGATGGTTGTATTTGCCTTGCCGTCGAAGTTTGGGTCGAAAAAATTGCTTATTTCGTCCGTGGCGGTGCTTGCGGTCGTTGTCGCATTGTTCTTTTTTAGCGGAAGCATTTTCGGTTACGATTTGGTCGATACGATAGTGAACAAACAGCACGATTTTATCAACATGGTCAACTTTGAGGCTGATTATTCTGGTAGCAATATAGAAATCAAAGAGTTGGAGCCCACATTTGCGAGTTTTGCCTCGGCGCTTGTTCCAGCGTATATAAATACGCTTTTCCGTCCGTTTGTTACCGAGTCGGATTCGATGATAAAGCTTGTGTGTTGTGCTGAAAATATTGCTTTTCTGTTGCTGTTTGTATATATGTGTGTTAGGTTTAAACCAATTGATGAAAAACAAGTTAGATTTGTTTTATTCACTCTTTACTTTATGCTTGTGCTTTATGCTTTAATCGGAATGACAACTCCAAATCTAGGGGCTTTGGTGAGGTACAAAATTCCTGTTATGCCGTTTATGTTGTTTTCGATTCTAATATGTACAGATTTCGGATTGTTGAAAAAACATATCGGTTCTCATTTTGGGAAACGCACCTAAAATTATAATTTCGCAACACAAACGACATCAAACAACTTGAAACAATTTTGAACAACATCAAACGATTTGAAACAACTTTAAACTTTGAAACAAATTAATTTAGATATGAAGAAGTTATTGATTATTTTTTTCTTAGCCTTGGGTTCATCTTTGTTTGCCCAGAACACCAAAAATCTTACAGAGGATGTGGTTAACAATATCCGCGAAAATTACAAGCAGAAGGCTGATGCCGACAAGGGCATTCGTAATGCGTTGTCAAACAATGACATACGTTCTTTGGCCGTGAATCGCGATGTGGTTGGCAAGGCTGACCATCAGTTCAAGTACAAGGCCGATGTAAAAGGCATTTGCGACCAGAAAAGTTCGGGCAGATGCTGGATGTTTACGGGCTTGAGTTCTTTGCGTCCGCAAGTTATTAAGGATAAGGAACTTGCTGGTTTTGAGTTCTCGCAGAACTATTTGTATTTCTGGGATATGTTCGAAAAGTCGAATTTGTTCCTTGAAATAATTCTCCAGAATGCTGATAAGCCGTTGGATGACAGGACAAACGAATGGGCTTTGCATAATCCTATTGGCGACGGCGGCGTGTGGAATTCGTTTGCTAACTTGGTTGAAAAGTACGGACTTGTGCCGAATACGGTTATGCCCGAAACTTATCATTCGAACAATACCTCGTGGTTGAACCAGTTGCTTTCGCGCAAGTTGCGTGAGGATGCGATGCAACTCCGCGATGCCAAGGCTCAGAAGTTGGCTCCAAAGAAAATTGACGAAATGAAGTTTAATATGCTTTGTGAAGTGTATCGCTATCTTGTTTTGTTTCTTGGAGAACCGCCAACTGAGTTCAAGTATCGCTTCGAGAAGGAGGATGCCTACAAGGACTATACTCCAATGTCATTTTTCAAGGAGTTTTTCCCGAACTACAAGACCTCCGATTATGTTATGTTGATGAACGACCCGTCACGCGAATACAATAAGGTTTACGAAATAGAATTTGACCGCAATGTGCTCGAGGGTAAGAACTGGCTCTATGTAAATTTGCCTGCTGATGAACTCAAGAAAGCCGCATTGGCAAGTCTTAAGGATAAGGAACCTCTGTATTCTTCTTGCGATGTGGCAAAGTTTCTCAGCAAGAACGATGGTACTTTGGATGTCAACAATTTCGATTTCGAGTCCTTGCTAGGAATGAAGTTCGGCATGGATAAGGCTACGAGAATCAGGACATTCGACAGCGGTTCATCACATGCAATGTTGCTTGTCGCTGTGGATGTCGACGACAAGGATGTTCCAACAAAATGGCAGTTCGAGAACTCATGGGGTTCGTCGTACGGACATAACGGTTACCTTACTTTCACCGATGAGTGGTTCAACGAATATATGTTCCGTATCGTTGTGAACAAGAAGTATTTGAGTGGAGATGTTCAGAAACTTCTCGACCAGAAGCCAATAGTACTTCCTCCTTGGGATCCTATGTTTGCTCCAGAAGAATAATGGTTGATTGTTGCAAAATATATCCGCAGTCGGTTTTCGTCTGCGGATTTTTTTTTGCTCAAATTTTCAAAAAAATCTAAAATCGTAAATCCCAAATCGTAAATAATTATTACCTTTACAACCTGTTTTAAAAAATTACGATTATGAGAATGTTCAGTCAAGAAGTTTATAAGGCTCGCCGTGAGAAACTTAAAGCGGCAATGAAGTCTGGTGTTTGCATATTTATGGGTAACAACGAAGCCCCAATGAACTATCCCGATAACTGTTATCAGTTCCGTCAGGACAGCACCTTCCTATATTTCTTTGGAATTGCGCAGGCTGGGTTGAAGGCAATAATTGATGTTGATAACAACCGCGATATTATTTTCGGTGATGAACTGACAGTTGACGATATAGTATGGATGGGCGAGGTGGCTTCTATAAAGGAATTGGCTGCTCGTTGTTGCGTCGTTGACGTTCGTCCTGCTGCTGAATTTGAAAAATATGTAAAGGCAGCAAAGGCTGAGGTGCATTTCCTTCCGCCTTATCGTCACGACAATATGATTTTCCTTTCGTCTGTGCTAGATATTCCAATTCCAGAATTGCAGAAACGCTCGTCACTTCCGTTGGTTAAGGCAGTTGTCGCTTTGCGTAATGTAAAGGAAGCCTGCGAAATAGAGGAACTTAAGGCTGCCGCTGAAATAGGCTACGAAATGCACACCACAGCAATGAAGATGGCTAATGATGGCGTTTCTGAACATGAAATTTATGGTACAATCGAAGGCATTAGCTTAAAGCACGGACTTTTGACTTCGTTCCACTCGATAGTTTCGAAGAACGGACAAATCCTTCACAATCATACTCACGAAAATATTCTTCACACTGGCGATTTGCTGCTAAATGACTCTGGCGCACAGACTGATATGGGTTATGCATCTGATAATACCCGTACTTTCCCTGTTGGTGGGAAGTTCTCGCAGCGTCAAAAGGATGTTTACCAGATTGTGCTAAATACAATCAATGGTTCTATTCCAATGATGAAGCCGGGCGAGACTTACCAGTCGATTCATCTGAAAGCTTGCGAAATACTTGCCGAAGGTCTTAAGGGTCTCGGTCTTATGAAGGGCGACATGAAGGAAGCTGTACAGCTTGGCGCACACGCAATGTTCATGCCTCACGGACTTGGTCACATGATGGGACTTGATGTTCACGATATGGAAGACCTCGGCCAGATAAATGTTGGCTATGACGAGGAAGTTCAGCCGATAAAGATTTTCGGTGTCGCTTCTCTGCGTATGGGCAAGAGGTTGCAGGTTGGCAATGTTTTGACAAACGAACCGGGTATCTATTTCGTACCTCAGCTTATCGACATTTGGGAACGCGAACACAAGTTCGAGCAGTTCATCAATTATGCCGAGGTTGACAAGTATCGCGACTTTGGCGGTATACGTCTCGAGGACGACATCCTCATAACCCCGACAGGTTCACGCATTGTCGGTGACAGACGCATCCCAATCGAAATAAAAGATGTAGAAGAATATATGAATATGTAAGGGCAAGGTCTTAGACCTGCCCCATATATAAAGATAGTATATGGAGAAAAAAATAACAATAGCCGTTGACGGTTTCTCATCCTGCGGTAAAAGCACCTTAGCCAAGCAGTTGGCGGCAAAACTAGGATATGTTTACATTGATACAGGCGCAATGTACCGTGCAGTTACGCTATATGCGCTAAGGAATAATATGGTTGTCGATGAAGAACTTGATACTAAGCAGCTTATATCAAGGCTTGGTGACATTAACATTCATTTTGAACTAAATGCAAACGGAGAACTGCAAACTTTCCTGAATGGTGCCAATGTTGAACGCGAAATACGCAAAATATATGTGTCGCAGTGGGTTAGTCCTGTTGCTGCCGTTCCCGAAGTTCGCCATGTGATGGTTGCACAGCAGCAGAAAATGGGCGAGGCAAAAGGCGTTGTGATGGACGGTCGTGACATTGGAACTACGGTTTTCCCGAATGCCGAACTGAAAATTTTCGTTACCGCAGATGTGGATGTTCGCGCACAAAGGCGTTACGATGAGATGTTGTCGAAGGGCGAGACTGCTGATATTGACGAGGTTAAGCAGAACCTTCAGGAACGCGACCGTATAGACCAGAGTCGCTCCGAAAGTCCGCTTCGCAAAGCAGATGATGCCGTTGTGCTTGACAATTCGCACATTACCCGCGAGGAGCAACTGCAAATTGCTTACGATTGGGCTATGGAGAGGATAAAAGAATTGTCGAAATTAACTTGCTGAAGAAGACATTTTAATAATTGTTAATTATCCATTGTTAATTGTCAATTAAGAATTTGGTAGAGATAGATAAATATGCAGGATTTTGCTTTGGTGTTACCAAGGCGATAACTTCGGCGGAAAATGAATTGTCGAAGTTTGGTTCTGCGTGTTGTCTAGGAAAAATTGTCCACAACCAGAAGGAGGAAAGCCGTCTTGAGAAACTTGGGCTTCATACGATTGACAAGAACGAGATGCTTTCAAATCCGCCATCACGGATGCTGGTGCGCGCACATGGAGAACCGCCATCAACATACGCCGATGCAAAGCGACTTGGAATAACAATGGTTGACGAAACTTGTCCCGTAGTACTTAAGCTTCAGGAACTTATCGCACAAAAATACCACAATGAGCCAGATTGTCAGATTGTAATTTTCGGCAAGAAGGGACATGCGGAAGTTAATGGACTTGTCGGGCAGACCGATGGAAATGCCATTGTGGTTTCGTCGGTGGACGAAGCTGAACAACTGAACATAGATGGCAAAATTGCGCTTTTCTCGCAAACTACAGCCGATTATCTTATGTACGCTCAGGTTGCTGAGGTTTTGAAAAGTAAAAATGGCGAGGCTGAGGTTCACGAAACAGTTTGTGGAAGCGTAAAGAACAGGATTCCCCGTTTGCAGGAATTTTGTCGTATGCACGATGTGATTGTGTTCGTGACCGATGATTCAAGTTCCAATGGCAGAATGTTGTATGAAGTTTGTCGCAGTACAAATCCCAAGTCGTATTTCGTAACCGACGTCGCTGATTTGCAGGCAGAATGGTTTGCAGGTTGCAATGATGTCGGGGTAAGCGGTGCAAATTCAACACCTTCGTGGTTGTTGGATGATGTAAGGCATAAATGTGAAGATATAATTAATGATTCAAAATTCAACGATTTAATGATTTAACGATTTGTAGCGACGTTGCGTGCAACGATGCAAAATTAAAGGAAGAATAATGAAGATTAATGAATTGAAAATAAGCTATAAGGTTCGCTGTCATTCGGAGTTGTCTCCCGAAGAACAAGCGTTGCTGCAGGCGGCAACCGAAGCTGCGCATAAGGCATACGCGCCATATTCTAAATTTAGGGTAGGTGCGGCTGTTCTGCTTGGAAATGGCGAGATTCTTAGCGGATGCAATCAGGAGAATGCTGCTTTCCCTTCGGGACTTTGTGCTGAACGTGTGACCGTTTTTTATGCTAATGCCAAATACCCCGATGTCGCTGTCGACACGCTTCTTATAACCGTTCTTGATGAAAATGACAACTATCGTGGCGAACCTGTTCCGCCATGTGGAGCATGTCGTCAGGTATTGTCGGAGACGGAAACCCGTCAGGGAAAGCCGATGCGTATATTGCTAGTCGGAAAATCCAAAGTTTACGAATTTAGTTCGGTATCAGATTTGCTACCGTTTATTTTTTCAGGTAATGAATTATTGTAAAAAATATTGATATGAAGAAATTGTTTTTTGTCAACTTGTTGGTTTTGTTGACTTTCGCTATTACTGCTAATGCACAGAAGGAATGTCCGGAAGAATGGCAGGCATACACAACAGACAAGTATTTTTCTAGTTTGCAGCCTGGCGAGAACGAAGAAATTAAGCCAGAAGCCGACTTTTTGTCCGGTTTGGAGAAAAACGCAGTAAACCGTTTGCTCAAAAGCGTAAAAGTTGCGGTGCATAATCTTGTGGCATTGCAAACGCTTAGCGTTGACGAAGATGCAGTAGTGAAGTACCTTGAGGAATATGGATATTCGGCAACAGTCGGTTCTTCCTTTATCGAGAAGAAAAATTTCTATAACAATTATACTCATCACGGATGTGTAATTGTTTACATCGAAAAGTCTGTGGCAAGCAAGTATTACTGCGATGCCATCAGCAATGCGCATAAGCGTGTTTCTGATTCGTTGGCTGTGGCAAAGAAATGCATTGATGCTGGTAGAAACGATAAGGCAAGGCTTGCACTCGAGGCAGTTGTTCCTGATTTGACGGATAATACAAATGCTTTGTTTTTGCTGAAAGTATTTGGTTGTGAGCAGGAAACTATTGACAATCTTCGCGAAAAGCAGGTGGAAGTATTGAACGAGGTAAAGGATGTTTATGCTAAGATTGGTCCGAAATTGATGGTTGCTGTTGATTATAGCGCTGATGTTTTCGGAAAGCCGAATTGGACTATACAGGAAAGTATAAAGGACTGGCTGGCATTGCATGGCATAGGTTATTCCACCGACAAGGCTAGTGCCGACTGGGTTGTTGTGATAAGGTCATCGGCAAGGAAATACAACACAATGTCGAATGGAACGCAGACAACTTACTATTCTTATGTGGATGCCAATGTTACTTTGCAGAAGAAATCGGAGGCAAAGCCGGCTTACGACAATAAGTTGTCGATAAAAGGTAGTTTCCTTAAAAGCTACGACGAGGCAGCATACGCCGCATATAAGGACTTGGAACCTAAATTAATAAAGATTTTGGAAGATAATATTAAGTAGTTCCCTGCAATTTCGGCGATGAGAATCCTGATTGTTGCCAACAAGATGCCATATCCGCCCAAGGATGGCGGTGCAATTGCTACACTTTCGCTTGCAAGGTCACTGCGGAAGTGTGGTTGCATTGTTGATTTGCTGGCAATGAACACGCCTAAGCATTTCTGCAATGTTGGTGACATTCCAGCCGAAATATCTTCGGAAATAAGTTTCCGTGCAGTTCCAATTGATACTACGATACGAGCAACGGCTGCATTGAAGAACCTTATTTTCTCGTCTTTGCCTTACAATGCCGAAAGGTTTATAAATAAGGACTTTGAGAAAAAACTGTGCGAACTTTTAACTTCAAACAATTATGACATCGTGCAACTCGAAGGCTTGTATCTATGTCCGTATATTCCAGCAATAAGAAAATGTACGCAGGCAAAAGTCGCACTGAGGGCGCACAATGTGGAGCAGGAAATCTGGTTGCGCATGGTGGAGAATGAAAAGTCGCTTCCGAAAAGGTTGTACAAGCGCATTATCGCAAGGCGTATGCGGAAGTTTGAACTTTCACACATCAACTCATACGACTATCTTGTGCCGATAACTGATCGCGATGCAAAATTCTTTTCCGAAAACGGAAATACAAAACCAATTTTCGTCGCACAGACAGGAATAGGGGCAGACAATCCGCTGCTTTCCATAGATGGTGCAAAAGCCGAGTTCCCGACATTTTCATACCTCGGTGCGCTCGACTGGCATCCAAATGTCGAAGGTCTTGAATGGTTTGTTAGGAATGTTTGGAACAAATATCGTATTAAGCATAGTGGGGCGAAATTCCGCGTAGCGGGGCGAAATGCTGATAAGGAATTTGAGAAATTCTTGATTTCCAATGGTGTTGACTATGTAGGAGAATTGGAAAGTGTGGTAGAATATTATGCCTCAGGGACGATTTTTGTCGTTCCGCTATTTTCTGGAAGTGGTATGCGCATAAAAATAGTTGAGGCAATGTCGGCAGGAAAGGCGGTGATTACAACCACATTAGGAACAGAAGGAATTGCTACCGAAAATGGAAAAAATATCTTTGTTGTCGACAGTGCAGAGGATTTTATTGCATGCATGGAAAAACTTGCATTGGATAAATGCCTATACGATGAAATTTCTGCAAATGCGCGTAATTTTGTCGTGGAAAATTATGATAACAATATAATTGCATCAAGGTTGTTGGACTTTTATAAGACGAGTGGAAGATGATATTGGCGTTGCAGATATTGTTTTGGGTTGTAGTGGCATTGGTTTTCCATACTTATGTTGGATTCCCTGTATTGTTGTCGCTTTTTTCGCAGAAAAAGAAAGCGGAGTACAAGCCGTTGCCCGAATTGCCTGATGTTACTGTAATTATGTCGCTTTTCAACGAGGAGGACGTTATTGCGCAGAAGCTACAATCAATTATCAATTCCGATTATCCGCTCGAAAAGTTGCATGTCCTAATAGGTTCCGACAATAGCACAGACCGTACAAACGAGATTGTGTCGGAATATGCGCAGAAATATCCATTTATAAAATTGTTTGCATATACCGAGCGCAGGGGCAAGGCAAATGTTATTAATTTGCTGATAGCAGAATGCCCGTCAGAGATTATGATTTTGTCGGATGCCAATGTGATGTTCGACAAGGACACGATTTCGGAGTTGATGAAGCCATTTGTTGATGAAAATGTTGGGCTTGTGGATTCAAACATGATAAATACAGGTCTGAAGAAGGACGGAATTTCCATTCAGGAGAAGTCGTACATTTCGCGTGAAGTCCGCATAAAGAATCAGGAGGGCCTGTTGTGGGGCAGTATGATGGGACCTTTCGGCGGTTGCTTTGCAATGAGAAAGGATTTGCATTCTCCTGTACCGAAGAATTTCCTCGTGGATGACTTTTATATCTGCATGAATGTTATTCGCAAGGGCTACAAGACCGTGAATAATGTCGATGCGCGTGTTTACGAAGATGTTTCTAACAATATTTCGGATGAGTTTCGCCGCAAGGTGCGTATTGCGACAGGTGATTTCCAGAATTTGCACGAGTTCAGGGATATGCTTTTCACATCGCGCAGGGGAGTGTCGTTCAGTTTTTGGTCGCACAAGGTTCTGCGTTGGATAACGCCTGTGCTGATGATTATCTGGTTTGGCTTGTGCATTGCCTTGGCTTTCTATCTGAAATTTTATCTTATTGCACTATTGCTTTTTGTTGCAGTGCTGTTGCTGATACCTATAGACTATATTTTGAAAAAACTGAATTGCAACAATGTACTATTCAGGTTTGTAACACACTTTTTCTCAATGAATTTAGCCCTGCTTGTCGGTATGTTCAAGGCAATGAGGGGCGTGGAGTCCGGCGTTTGGAAACCGACAAAGAGAAACCAGTAACTGATTCTAGCAATAATGACAATTCTATTTCTTGTCGTACTATGTTATTGACTTGAAATAATTTTTTTTATATTTTTCATTTTTTTTAAATCCTAATAAAAAATTTTTTTTAAATTTGAAGCGTTATTTTTTCAATCTTTGTTTTAATTGGCTTCACAAAGTTTGGAAAAGTGACGGAATGATATGTTACACGAAGCCTTTACTAAAGAATATGAGAAAAGTTCGACTATTATTTTTATTAATGGTAATTGCAATCGGACTCACTGGATGTCTGAAAGAAGACATGGATACCATTGTATTGCCGTTCAGTGAAATCCCACAAGGAGAAGTCCCTCAGGATATAAAGGGTCCATTTTATGGTGTTGTGCCTATTAACGAAGGAATAGATCCACCATCCATAAATGGTAAATTTGTTATGAGTCCATTTAAATTAGAGTATGCTTCGGATGGGTACCAAGAAAATGTTTATGGAATGGCAGATTTATACTTGTCGTTCCAAAGTCAAACGACAGGTGGTATGGCTGCCTATTATGAAAAGCAGGGACTTTCGGAGACGGAATCACCTGAGGTGTATGTTGTAGGCAGCGGACAAGATTTTACAGCCTATTTCGTTGCATATACGACAAATTACATATATTATGATAATATGTACCATGAAGTAACAGCAAAATCGGCAACCATTATTTCTGGTACAGTTGCTGAAAACGGAATTGAAAACATAAAGTATGCATTTGCTATTTTGGAAAAGAAGGATCCATACAATTTAATTATGGATGTAAATGCATGTCGTGTATTTAGGGATGAAGATGGTTTGGCAGAAAAGTGCGAGTGGTCAAAATCGGCAAGTGATGAGGCTAAATGTCAGTCGCAAAAATGTACAAGAAGTGTAAAAACTGAAAAAATGGAATAGTTATGAAAAGGATTGTTATTTTATTATTTGTGGCCGTTTCGTTTTTAGGTTCGTATGCCCAGAATGCAGAGCCTTCCAATTGCTATTTTGTTCTTGGAGCTCGTGGAGGTGTTAATATTTATGACATGCACTATTCTTCCAATGATATAAGTTTCTATAATCACCAGTATGGTTTCGGTAAGCAATTAGGAATGTTTGCTGGAATCGATGTTAAAGGTTTTTTCGTTGGACTTAATGCTCTCTATACTGACCGTGGGGCTAAACTCTCGTGGTCCGATATAAACTATAGGCTTAATGCAAATTATCTTGACCTGCGTCTTCCTATCGGCTATGCTTTTTTCTGGAGGAAGAAAGTCCAGCCGTACATAATGGCAGCTCCATCTGCCAACCTTGCCATAGGTGGCAAAGCTTACTATAATTCCAGAGGCACATCTGTTAATGTTGACTTGTCAAATGCAAGTATCAGTCCGCTTGATTTCAGTGTATTTGTAGGTGCCGGTATTAGGTTCCCGATTCCTGTTGGAGGTCATAGACTTTATATTGGAGTGGAGGGCGGCTATAATCTCGGATTTTTAAATACATTCAGCGATAAGGAATTGAATAATACGGCCAATGCCGTTAACCTGCCGGTATATGAAGTGTCTGGCACTCGTAAAAATGTCGGCATTGAGGCTGCGGTCACAATATCATGGGCTATTCCGCTTAAGAAAAAAGCAAGTGTAGTTGACAATACGCCAACAGTTGTGGATAACACTCCGCAGTTGGTAGAAAGCACTCCGCAGGAGGAGGAAAAGAAGGAAGAAGTTGTGGAGATTGTACAAGTGGTGGAGGAAACTCCTGCTCCTGAGTCAGAACCGGAGCCAGAATCGGAGTCAGAACCTGAACCAGTGGATACCGTAAAGGAGGAACCGAAATTGGATACTGAAGTTGTATATGAGACAAAAGAATGTTATTCAATTGAAGATATGAAAAACTTTATCATGAAGAATGTGCCGATTGATGACAAACGCATCTGCATGTATGATATGAAATTCGAGTTTGCATCAGCCGTAATGGAAAAGGAAGCCGAAAAACAATTGGATGAATTTGTGGATTTGTACAAGAAATTCCCTAATATGCAGTTCAGAATTAGCGGTCATACAGACAATGTAGGCTCAGAAGCATATAACCAGAAATTGTCTGAGGACAGAGCAAAATCGGTCTTCAATTATTTCTTGAAGAAAGGTGTGCCGTCATCAAAGATGACAATTGTTGGGTATGGCCTTAAGTATCCGATTGACACCAATGATACGGAGGAAGGTCGAGCCAAGAATAGACGCGTTGAGGTGGATATTCAAATGATTGGAAAATAGTTTTACAAAAAAGAGGAGTTAAAGCTCCTCTTTTTTGTATCTTGCTATCTCGTCCTAAAAATGTTACGATAAAAATAGTAGTCATAAGAATAAGGTTCTCTTTGCTTGTCGGTATGTTCAAGGCAATGAAAGGCGTAGAGTCCGGCGTTTGGAAACCGACAAAGAGAAACCAATAACTAAGCAATTCCGCTCGTTGAGCGTAGTCGAAACGGCGGATTATTTTATTAGCCTCGACCTAACACCCACACTCACACCAAGATATTTATCTGTTCTTAGTTCGTTCTTGTTGTAGCGCAGTGCTATTTCTGCAAAAACAGACAATGCCTTGTTTTTGAGCGGATAATATGCAAAATCGAACTTCACAGTAGCGACATTTGTGCGGATGCCTTGCAATAGTACATTGTAGTAACTTGAAACTGGAATGTTGTTCTGGTTAGGCTGGTAGGCGTCCATTGTGGGATAGAAAACATTTTGTCCGAAATGCGAATTGAATGATGAGTCGCAACCGACAATGGCATACGACATTTCAAGCGCACATTCTATCTCATCGTTGAAATAGCTGATGCCTCCCAATGCTTCCACGAAGTTTGCTCCAAGCGGATGGGCAAGTGGTTTGTATGCATGAGTGTATGTAAGTTCTTGCTGGCTATGTGAGTATGTGTATGGGCGTACAATGTTTCCTTCTACAAAGCAGTCCAAATTCTTTACCTTGAACATATCAAAGAACTTCATTCCTCCTTGAATGCCCCATTTGTTCGCAAACCAGCCATACTGACCAGTGTATGAACTGCTTAACCTGTGCTTTATGTCGTTCATAAGTTGTCCAACAATTACATCATCAAGTACAATCTGACCGTAAATGCAGTTCTTTTGGCTGAACGATACTTTCATATTTACACCCATTAAGGCGTTTTCGTTGCTTCCCATCGAAAATTCCAATGGTCGCAAGAAAATTACAGGATTGAAGTATTCAAACGATAGGAATTTGCTCGACATTACCGATTCGAAAATAGCAATGTTTACATGATTTCCAATGCGGTAATCCAAGTAATGCGTTACATTGTACTTGCATCTTTCCTGAAATGATTTCATATTGGTGTATCCCCAGTCGGCAGAGGGCAAATCGCGAAGATACAAACCTTCGTCGAGCATCGACCATACGCACGAATACTTGAAGTTGAGAAATTCGGTTTCCACTTTCAAGTACGGATAATTGTTGCAAATGTCAGATTGAAGAAGCGAACGCCGTCCGTCTCCATAGAAATGCTTGCCATTTCCTGCTTCGATGCTGAAGAATTCTACTGGCGTATAGTTGATGCTGAATGTCTGCTCCATAAAGAAACCTCTTGCTAAGTTTTTGTCGTTGTAGAAATCCCAGATTTTGTCGAAATTGTATGGTTTGAGTTCTGCGAGTTGTTCATGTAGGGAAACTCTTTTCTTATATCCGTATGTTTCGGTAAGCATATAGTTGATATTCAGCTTGCCTTTGAGCGAAAAGTCGATGATGGCTCCTGCCGTTTCTGCAATGCGGAAGTCGTTCTTTCTAGCGAAGTTGTACAAACCGTTTAATTCATATACTGGCTGTATGTTGAGGTAAATGTCGTCATTTTGCAGTTGGTATGCAACAAAGTCACTCATCGGGACAATGGAATCCGACATTTCTGTCTGCGGAGAAGTTCTGTACGGCTTCATTGACGAGTGTGTGGTCGAGAATTTGCCGTTTGCCGACTTTTCTATGTCGCGTGCAATGCGGAAGTCGCGTACCTGCAGGTTCTGTGCGAAGGCTGTTACCGACGCGAGAATTATGATTGATATTAATGCTATGCGTTTCATTTTGCGTCGATTTTAATAGTTGTTCCTTAATGCTGTCCTGAATCCAATGCTGAAATAGTAGTCGAGAGGTTTTTCCGAGAGGTTGTACATCGAAATTCCTGCAAACCACTGCATTCGGTTTACGGGGTTCATTTCGTAGATGAACTGGAAGTCGAAGCGGTCATGCGTGTGAACAAAGCAATCGGGAGAAGCGTATTGTAGTGGATATGTTTCCAAATATTGTGTATAAGGAGAGAGATTGTACATCGCCATAATTTTGAACCATTTTATCTGGTATGAAAGCATTGCCGAAAACAGATAGGTGTCTTGATTCTTTGGTATTGTTAGCGATTGTCCGTAGTTCGAGTTTATTGTATTCGGCGTATGCCATTTTGCGTGTTTGCCATTGGCGTTTACATTGTTTTTTAGGAAAGAGTGTATATGATATGCTAGGTTGTATTCCAATTGCAAATTCAGACCTTCGACTCCTATTAAGTTATGATTTTTATATCCGATTTGGAAATCCATACTTAGGTTAGTGTGCGAATTGTATGATGAATCCGCATTCATTGAGAGAAATCTATCAGTATTAATAACGGCCTGTGTGTAGAAGATACCAATTTTTGGATGTTCGTACATGACATTTGCACCGAATCTGGCATTTGTGTTTTCTATGGCAATGGGGTAGAAGATTCTTGCAACAGGAATTCCTTGTGCAAGTCCTTCCCAGAATGTCTTGTTCTTGTGGTCGATTATGCTTTGCTCGAAGAATGTGAACTGCCATCCGTTTTGGGGATTGAAAATCATCATGTTGTATGTGGCGACCTTGCTGGCTTTGTCGGCAGTTTCAACATTATGCATTGTGTTGTACTGCATTAGCCGTGTAACAAGGTTTACATATTCCCATTTGCCGAACTTGACGCTTGTCTTTACGTATGGCATTGGTGCGGCGTAGTCTGAAAGTATCATCGAGTGCATTCCGTCTCCAATGAAAAGGCGGTCGTAGCCGATGGTGAAGTTGAGGCATTTGATGGGACGGAACGAAACATTACCGTAGGCGTTGGCGTAGTCGAATTCAGAATAGCCGTTAAGTTTCTTCACGCGGGCATATCCAGGAATGTTGCCTTTTATCTTGTAAACTTCCTCCATATATGCGGGAAGTACTGCTTGATTTTCGTAAATGCTGGTGTTCAGATAGACATATTCGCTGAGTTTTACATTGACTATTGCACCGCGCGTGTTGGTATATCCGTTGACAGCAGTAGGATTGGTAGGGTCGGAGAGGTCGTTTAACCTGTTGTAGCGGAAGTCGAAAATAGGGTCGAAGTAGACCTTGTATTTTTCGTTGCCTATAATAAATAGGTGTTCGTGGAATAGCTTGCGGACGAACCAGTTTTTCTCGACTTTGTCGTTCTTTGGAAAAATGAGGCTGTCGTAAACTTCGTTTTCGACGCCGGTTGTCGGTCTGATGGCTGTGTTAATTCCCTTGAAATATATTTCGTTGTCGCGCAGATTCTGTAAATGACCTATAGTGAAGTCATCTTGCGCAAATGCGCTAGTGGCAAACACAATGGCGATAAGATATAGCAGTGCGTATTTTCGCATGGTAATTAATTTTGCCCCAAAAGTACTAATTTTTTGGGGAACTATATTTAAGTTGACAAAATCAACATAATTTGAGTCTTTGGGTCATTTCGGAAGCTAGTCGAAACACGCGATACGGAACGGAGAGCGTTGTGAAGACTGCTGTCCGTAATCTGCTAACGGGTTGTTGTGGAACAGATTCCGTACAGACAGGCTCACACGACACGTACCTTAGTCGGTTCGCTTTGTCTTACGGAATGACTGGGGAGTATAATTTTTTTGTTTGCCATTAACTTGCGATTGCATAATTTTGCGGAATATGGAAAGTATAGTTGATTGGTTGAGTTCGCACATGCTGCCTTGCTTTCACAAGCAGTTGTTTGGGTTTAGTTGCCCGATGTGCGGTTTTCAGCGAGGGTTAATCCTTTTGTTGCAAGGCGATGTGTTTGGAAGCATTGCATGTTTTCCACCATTTGCAGCATGGTTTTTGACATTGCTTGCTTGCATTGTCCTATTGGCCACAAAAAAGATGACAAAACGGATAGGTTGGATGATTGTTTGGATTAATCTTGGCGTTTTCCTGTTCAACTGGATATACCAGAATGTTGCTTTTTGATGATGTCATGGACGCAATAAGTTGTAAATTAGAAGAATAATGATGCTAAAAAATATATCATATATTTTATAAAATGTGGCATGATTTGTTTAACTTTGCAGAACAAAAATTAAAAATTTAATAATATGACTGATCAGATTCAAAAACAGAATGCACCGTATGCAGTAGCTGCATTGGTATTGGGTATTTGCTCCATAGTATTTGGATGCATGTTTGTAGGTTTAGTATGTGGTATTATAGGTCTTGTTCTTGCTAAGAAGGGAACCGATGCTTATAATGCTGCTCCAGATCAATATACTGGCGATGGTATGCTTAAGGCAGGTAAGATAACATCTATCATTGGTATTATTCTTAGTGCTTTGTATATCGTATACTGGGTTATCTGGGTTGCGATACTTGGAACAGCTTACGCAAGCCTCTGGTCATCATTGATGTAAACCAAAGGTTATCTTAAACTTACAAAAGTCCGGCTTTTAGTCGGACTTTTTTCTTTACATTCCATCGTGATTATTTTGTATTTATTTTACTCTGTTTCCTTTCCTGCACCTTTCCACTCGGAGAATCCTCCTGCGAGGTTTATCACGGTATAACCGCCATCTGATAGGAGAGAAGCGGCTTTGCGGCTGCGTATACCACCTTGACAATAAACGGCAATTGTTTTGTCCTTGGAGAGCTTTTCATCGGCTTCGTAGAGAAAGCCAGCACGCTTAACATCAATATTTATGGCGTTTGGAATATGTCCGCCGCTATATTCATCTGCAGTGCGTACATCAACGATTATTACATTCTCATCTTTAATTGCCAGCTCAAAATCGTTGGCATTCATGGTGGTAAAATTGCTGTTCATATTGCGATAAATAAATACAACTGCTATTGTTGCAATTGCAATAATGATTACTATTATAATTGTTCGTTTCATATTGGTTGCAAAAATATGAAATATTCGAATGTTCAGTAATTCAAAAATGAATTGCAGGATATTTTGTGTAAAAAATTGAAATCAACATCATTCTTTTTTTAGAAAAAAATTATTTTTGTTTTTTAGTTTTTGTTTAAGAAAATTAGCGACAATGAAAGAAAATAGAGGCAATTTCTCAGGTAAACTCGGCGTCATTGCCGTGGCGGCAGGTTCGGCGGTGGGACT
>CAJOIT010000003.1:787778-789129 GCA_905234755.1 uncultured Bacteroidales bacterium | reverse complement strand
CGGAGCATTCCTTATCGTGTATCTGATATTCGTATTTCTAATAGGTGTTCCCGTAATGCTGTCGGAATTTGCAATAGGTCGCAAGGCTGGTTGCAATGCCTACGGAACTTTCAAGAAATTGTCGTCCAAAGGTGCATGGTGGCTTGTTTATTGATATGAATTTTTCCCGCTATGATGAAGTGTGTCAAAATTCTAACTTTTTGCATCGTCCTGCTACTTCCATATCTTCTTGTAGCGCAACATGTCAAGACTAGGATGGTGGGTGATTCTATCCGTGTGATGCGCAAAATCCAGTACAGTCAAGCAGCACGTCTGGACAAGAAGCGGACCAAACCTCTCTATTTCGACTTTTACGAACCTTCATGGGATTCTACAGCATACCGGCCTCTGGTTATCAATGTCTTTGGCGGCGGGTTTGTGGCAGGCTCTAGGGATTATGCCGATATGAAAGCCTGGTGCAAGCACTTCGCTGGTCGTGGATATGCGGCCGCTACCATCGATTACCGACTTATTTCTGTCAATCAGATTTCGCACGACAATTTCTACCGTGCCGGGTACCTGGCCTCGTTAGATGTGATGGCAGCTGTAGAGTTTTTCAAGAACAACTATGAGCAATACCATATCGACACTAACCGCATATTCCTATTGGGACAATCGGCCGGTGCTACAGCCATCATTCATGCGCTCTTCATGGATAATGATGAACGACCAGTGGAAATCCCTGATTCAGACGAATTTCCGCAAAAAACTTCCACTTGCCGAGTGGCGGGCGCCATATTGCTCTGGGGCAGCATCCAGCAGCCTGAGATTATTGACAAAGACGAGACCACACCCCTCTGTCTCATTCACGGTGCTAAAGACAAGATTCTGTCAATAGAAGAAGGTCATGCGTTTTCGAGAAAGTCGTTTCCTTATGTTTACGGTTCCCAATGCATAGCCAAACGCCTGACAGAACTCGGGCGCAGTGACTTTGAATTCCATAAATTTGACGATGAAGGTCACGCCTTCTATTTCAACACCTTAGCTCTTTTCAATCTAAGCCCGAAGAAATTCAACACATGCTTTCAGATAGCGGTGCATTTTATGGAAGCTCAATAGTATTACACAATTTAAAAATCTACTTTTGTCACTTTCTATATCATATCAAGTTAAAATAATCGTTTGTGCACTATTGAATTGCAACTGTTAATGTTTTTTTTCAAAAAAATACTATAAAATTTTTTTAGAAAAAAACTTATCTTTGTTTTTTCCTTTTTTGTTTAAGAAAATTAGCGACAATGAAAGAAAATAGAGGCAATTTCTCAGGTAAACTCGGCGTCATTGCCGTGGCGGCAGGTTCGGCGGTGGGACT
>CAJOIT010000003.1:0-787758 GCA_905234755.1 uncultured Bacteroidales bacterium | reverse complement strand
CGGAGCATTCCTTATCGTGTATCTGATATTCGTATTTCTAATAGGTGTTCCCGTAATGCTGTCGGAATTTGCAATAGGTCGCAAGGCTGGTTGCAATGCTTACGGAACTTTCAAGAAATTGTCGCCCAAAGGTGCATGGTGGCTTGTCGGTTTGATGGGAATTTTGGCTGCCATAATGATATTTTCTTTCTATGGTACTGTCGCTGGTTGGACGTTGGAGTATGTAAAGAAGGCCGTTTGTGATGAATTTGCTGGACAGGACCTTGGCGCTTTGTCGCAATCGTTCAGTGATTTCACGACAAGTCCAACCATGCCATTGGTGTGGATGGTTGTGTTTGTGGCTTTGACGGCACTTATAATTCTCGGTGGTGTGGAAAAAGGTATCGAAAAGGTCAGTAAGTTCTTGATGCCCTTGCTGTTTGTGCTGATAATTGCAGTTTGCATTCGTGCCGTAACTCTGCCAAATGCCAGCAAGGGACTGGAGTTTCTGTTCAAACCCGATTGGAGTAGCCTTACATTCAAAGGCGTGCTTATGGCACTCGGACAGGCGGCTTTCTCGCTTAGCATCGGCATGGGCACGATGATAACCTACGGTTCGTACATTAAGAAAGATACTCCGCTGACTGCCACTGCGATAGAAATCGCATCCTGCGATACTATTGTGGCTTTGCTCGGTGCGATAATGGTTTTCCCGACACTTGCCTTCCTTGGCGCAGAATCTACTGGAGGACCAGGACTTGTGTTCATCACCTTGCCTGCAATATTCCAGGCAATGCCGGGCGGATACATATTTGCAATATTGTTCTTCCTTTTGCTTTCGGTTGCTGCTCTGACAAGTACAATTTCGTTGCTAGAGGTACCTGTGTCTTTCCTTGTCGATGAGTTCAATATGAGTCGCAGAAAGTCAACATTGATTTCGTCATCAGTGATTGTATTGTTGGGAGTTTTCTGCACCTTGTCGTTTGGTTTGCTCAGCGACTTTACAATCTTCGGCAAGACGGTTTTCGATTTGTTCGATTACACAACAGCCAACATAATGCTTACCTTCGGTGCTTTGCTGATTGTGATATATGTAGGTTGGTTCTTCGGTCGCAAAAATTTTGTAGATGAACTTACGGCAGGTGGCAAGGGAAATGTAGTCCTTGCCAAGATAATCTCCATAATTGTCAAATTCATAGCACCGATTGGAATTGGTTTGGTGGCTATCGGCACATTTGTGATTGGCGGGATTGTATAGCGATGCTGAATTATGCCTGACGGAAATTATTGGAATCAATATCGCAGAATAACAACTCGCGCATTCTGGCATAATTATAATGGCGGAATGTATTTCATAACTATTTGTACTAAGGATAAGGAACATTATTTTGGCGAAATAGCTGATGGTATAATGAATTTGTCTGAAGTCGGAGAATGTTTACATGAACAATTTACCAAAACCCCAGAGATTCGAGCTGATATGAATGTAGAAATACCATTGTTCGTTATAATGCCCAATCATGTACATTTGATAATAATAATTGGTAATAATCAATATAATACGAAAATCTGTAGCGACGCAATGCATTGCGTCGCTACTACAAATGACAAACCAATAAATAAATTTGCACCCCAATCAAAAAATCTTGCGTCTATAATTCGTGGAATAAAAATATCAACAACAATGTTTGCTCGCAAAAATGGAATTATATTCGCTTGGCAACCACGATTCTATGACCACATTATCCGCGATTCTGCCGAAATGAATGACATAGCCTAATACATTGAAAACAATTTGGCAAATTGGGAATTAAAAATGATTGAAAATTCATAATAAATAAATTATTTTTGCATTTCGACTAACACAGAAAGACAGATGATATACTCGATGACAGGATTCGGAAGGGAACTTCTTGAATATCAGGGAAAGAAAATTACGATTGACATAAGAACGCTCAACTCGAAGTCGGCGGACATTTCAACGCGACTGCCAAACCAATACAAGGAAAAGGACATTGAAATCCGCAGGATGCTCTCACAAGGATTGCAACGCGGCAAGATAGACTTTACAATATCTGTTGAGAACGAACCCAATGTGAATCCAATAAATTCGGCTGCTGTAATATCCACATACAAAAGCCTTTACGATGATTGTATGCGTAATGGTGTGGTGTTGAATTGCAATAGTGCCGACATGCTGATTTCATCGATTATCCGTTTCCCCGACATGCAGCAGAATGCCAACGATGAACTCACCGATGAAGAGTGGGCTGCCATTGAGTCGGCAATACAAAATGCAATTGATAAGTGCTGCAACTACCGCAAGGAGGAAGGTCGTATTCTGGAAAAGGATGTGCTGTCAAAGATAGATTCCATTCTTGCATTGCTCGAAAAGGTTCCTCAATACGAAGCAGAGCGCATATCGGTCATTAAGGACAAACTTCGTCAAAGCCTTATGGAATTGAATATGAATGATTCCAATAGCGAAAATCGCTATGAGCAGGAAATCATCTACTACCTTGAAAAACTTGACATCAACGAGGAAAAAGTTCGTCTGCGCAAGCATTGTGAATATTTTATCGAGACAACAAAGACGGAAGATGCCGCAGGCCGTAAACTGGGATTCATTGCTCAGGAAATGGGCAGGGAGATAAATACTCTTGGATCCAAGGCTCACCATGCCGAAATGCAGAAAATTGTCGTTATGATGAAGGATGAGCTCGAAAAGATTAAGGAACAATCGCTAAATATTTTGTAATGAAACCAAAAGTCATGATATTTTCGGCACCGAGTGGTGCTGGCAAGACAACCATAGTTAAGCATTTGCTTGCTATGCCAGAGTTCAATCTGAGTTTTTCAATTTCGGCATGTTCGCGCAAAAAACGCGAAGGCGAAGTCGATGGCAAGGACTATTATTTCCTTTCGGCAGAGGAATTTCGTAAGAAGATTGCAAACGATGATTTTCTTGAGTGGGAGGAGGTTTATGCCGATCATTTCTATGGAAGTCTGAAGTCAGAGGTTGACCGCCTTACTGCTGCTGGTAAGAATGTCGTTTTTGACGTTGATGTCAAGGGCGGACTTAACATAAAGAAGTATTATGGCGAAAATGCGCTTGCTGTGTTCGTCATGCCGCCATCTGTCGAGATTCTCGAAAAGCGTCTGCGCGACCGTTCCACCGATAGCGAGGAAGCCATCCGAACTCGTATCGACAAGGCAGTTTACGAACTTTCGTTTGCCGAAAAGTTTGATGTCGTGCTTGTGAACGACAAACTGGAAGAAACATTCGCAAAAGCGGAAAAACTGATTGGCGATTTCCTGAAGAAATAATAATAGTCTAGCGGTCATTTGGGAAGCCTGACTGAATGCTTTGAAAGCTGAAAGCAGAACAAACTTGTTTGCTATGCTGAGGCGCAAAAGCATCTGTGAAACAAACACGCGATATGGAACATGGAGCGTTGTGAATACGGCTGTCCGTAATCTCCTCTAATGCTGTATTAAAGACGGCCATATTTGCTTAATATAAAGTTTATTTGCTTCGCACAAGAACTATAGTTTGATTAATGATGGATTCCATTCTACTTCACGCTCATATATACCTTTGTTTTTCTCATTCAGAAATGGTCTGATTGAGTCGAGTGTGATGTGCTTGCGGTATGCTTCATGGAAATTGAGAAGCGAGTCGGGGACGGTTGTCGGATAAATCCTGAATTGTTTGTGTCCGTTGATTGGCGGATGCGTGACAAAATATAGCGAGTAGTCGCAATTGCTAATGCGCACAGTACTGTCTTTTTCCAAGTCGAAGCGGATTGTCATGCCGCAATAGGTGCCTTGTCTGGTGCTGTTGGAAATGAAGTTGCCAAGGGAGTAGGCGAGCACATGTTTTTCTCCAGTAATGCTGTCGGTGCGAATTTCTATCGGTTCAACGATATGCGGATGACTGCCAATTATATGGGAGACGCCTTTTCTGAAAAGCCAGTCTGCCAGTTGCTTTTGGTATGCATCAGGTTCCAGCATATATTCCACGCCCCAGTGCATGAAGGCAATGATAGCATCTGGTTCCATGCTTTTTGCTTTTTCGATGTCGATGGAAATCTTTGCAGTATCGATGCGGTTGACTATGTTTGGTGCGTGGACTGTTGCTCCATTTATTGCGTAGGTGTAATTGAGCATGGCGATGCGGAATCCGTTTTTCTCGACCAGTAGGGGATAGTTTCGTTCGAAAGATGCTGTGTCTAAATATGTTCCAAGGTGTTGTATTCCAACTGAATCCATCACGCGTATGGTGCGTTCAAGTCCTTGCTGCCGCCTGTCGCAGGTGTGGTTGTTGGCAGTAAGCATAATGTCGAAGCCGGCTGCTTTGCAATCGACAAGGTATTTGTCGGGGGCGCAGAAATTAGGATAGCCGTGGTAGGGCGGTCCTGCAAGTGTCGTTTCGAAATTGGCAACGGCAATGTCGGCCGATTCAATTTCGTGCTTTACATATTGGAAACATTCGCTGTAGTCGTAGGTGCCGTCATCTTGCAGTGCCATCTTGAATTGTAGGTCGTGCTGCATAAGGTCGCCAGCAAACAAAAGCGAGAGGCGGTATGTGGTGTCTTTGGGAGGAATTTCTTCCGCAACGGTATCCGTTTCTGGTGGCGGTGGCGTTTCAGAGGTTTGCTTTTGCTTGCAACTGATTGCTAATGCAATGATTAGCAATGTGGCAAGTAAAATCTTTGTATGGTTATATCTGCGATTCATTGTTGAGTCGTGCCGTGGCACGACTGTACTATTGTTGTTTCTATTGGTTTTCAGCCATTCAGCCATTCGGTCTTTCAGCCTTCAAGCCTTTCAGCCTGTTCGCCTTCAAGCCTTTTTAAAACATCATTCCGCCTGGGCGTTTCTTCATATCCTGCATAAACTTGTAAACCTGTGCGTTGTATTCGGCAACGGTCATTGTCTTGGTTTTCTTCTTGTACTTTGGCTTGTCGATTTTCACAGGCGAGTCGCTCATTGTGATGGTTTTTGCTGCATAAATCTGTCCTCCGCCGTAGAGGTCAATCTGGAGAATCATGCCTGGAAGTCCGTGATAAACATCGGGACCGTAGGGGATAGGCATATCGAGGGCAAACCAAGCGGTAATTTCCTGACCCATAATAGTGTCGTTGTAGGTTGCGCTCATGCAGATGTGTCCGGCAACTTCCTTCATTGCGTTGGTGACTTTCCATTTCATCTTCGGGATGCTGTCGTCAACGATGCTAAGTTTTCCCATCTGGCGGATGACATAGCAGACTTTGTTTTTCTCCTTGTTGCTGTAGATTGTGTGTTCTTCGGTTGCACCGCCCCATCTGTCCATTGTTTCTTCTACGATTGGTTCGTAGAGTGTTTCCGATGGTGAAAATTTCAGTACAGCTTTCGACTTCCTGAATTTCCATTCATTTTTCCATGAGTATGTGTCCATCTTTCTGTCGGGCATAAACCACTGCATCATCTTTTCCACATCGGTGGTTATTTCGTACTCGATTGTGCCCGATGTCTGTTGTGCGCTTGCAAAACTTGTGGCAAGTGCGATTATTGCTGTCAGTATGATTGTTCGTTTCATATTTTTTTGTTTTTTGGTTTGGACGATGCATGCATCGTCCTTTACTTCTTTTTATTTTTCTCTCTTTTTTAGAAATCCATATCGGGACGGGGACCACGCTTGCTGTCCTGAAAGCCCTTCATGTTGTACGAGAATGTAAGCATATAGTATCTCGACAAGGTTGGAGATTCACGGTAGTAAACCGTATTTGACGATGCATACTGGGCAATCGAAACGCTCTGGTTCAGAAGGTCGCAGGCTGCAAGACGAAGCTCAAACTTGTTGCCCTTGCCAAGGTACTGCTTTATTGAAACATTCAGGATGTGCATATCTGGATTGTTGGTAAACTCGTTGTTCAAGTATTTGTTGTACTTGTAGTTGGCTTCCAAGTAGGTGCGACCGAACATCTGCCACTTGATTGATGTGCCGACATTGTAGTTCGTTGTCTTGTTGTTGTTGAAGTAGTTTTCCGACTTGTAGGTCGTAGTTGAGTAGCCGTAGCGACCGTTTATTCTCCAAGTGAGCTTGTCCGAAAGGTTTATCTGTAAGGTAAGGCTTGGAGTGAACGAATTGCTCTGCGACTTGTTTTCTATTCCGTTGATGAAAATTGGATTCTGGTCGTAGCCGTAGCGGAATCCGATGTGAGTAGTAAATTTTGACTTTATGATAGGAAGTTCAAAATGGATATTAGCACTTGCCTCGTGTCCGCCGTGTACGATTTCAGGGGTACGAACATTCCTGTAACCAAGTCCATCTACATATTCAATTTTCTGGTTGTAGGTAATGAGGTCTGGCTGATACGAATAGTCAAGATTTATAAATGCACCCATAAAAGATGCTCTATTGTGATATCCGAACATTGCACTGGTATTATGTGAACTGGTGTACGAGAGGTTTGGATTTCCATTTACTACATACAGTGGGTCCATATTGGTGGAAATCGGCTGCAAGTAGGTAAAATCTGGTTCATATATGTCGTATGAATAGTCAAACGACAGCCAGATGTTATTGGGTGATTCCCAGTTAATTTCGAAGTATGGGATAACGCTTCCGTAGTTGCGCCTGAGTGGGTCGCCATCGACATTTGCACGTGTGTATTTGCCGTTCTGCTGCAAGTTCTTGTATGCTGCACCTGCGTTGATATACAATCCGTTGAATGAATATGCAAATGCAACTCCGAGACGGTTGTAGAATAGGTCGCGCTGCGAAATTAGCGACAGCGAATCAATGGCGGCATTAGACTGAAGTTCGTCCTGTGCTTCGTGCGAAAGCTTTTCTGTGTTCATCGCGAAGTTGTAGAATGTGCTGAATGTGAATCGCTTGCCTATAGGTTCAACATACATTACGCTCGATTTCAGATTGTTTGTGTTCTTGTTCTGTGATGAAGCAACCTTTATTCTTTCGTCTTCCGTTGTTGCGTTGAAGAAATCATTCATGTTCTCTTCGTTTTCCTTTTCCAACGCTATCGTGTTTTTGTTTTCGGCACTTATAGAGAACGAGCGTTTGGGCTTCATGAACTTGTGGTTGTAGATTACAAGAGCATCGGTATTTATGTTGTTGAGTTTGCTGTTGCTGAGTTCTTCGTATTGGTTGATAAGGTCAAGATTAGCAGCCTGATAAAGAGCCGTATTCTCATAGTTTTTCCTTGTGCCAGTGAAATTCACATTGATTCTGCCGATAATGTAGTCGAGGGAGTCGATTTTTTCTTCGAGACGAGCCGACAACGAGTGCGAAAAATTCTTGTTGGCATTGTATGACGTGTCAGTCATAAAGTACGAGGTATCGGTGAGCATTGTCTTCTGGTTGGCAAAAATGTCGGCTTTGGAATTAATTTGATTATAGGTGTAGTTGGTATAAAGAATGGTCTTGCCGTTGTCGTAGTTGAAGTTTACTCCTCCACCGTAGTTCTGTGCAAAGCCGTTGCCGTCCCAATATAGGCCGCTACCAAAGCCCCCCCACCATCTGCTGCCGCCAAAACCGAAATCACCACTGTCGTATGTGAAAGCGCTCGAACCCTTGAATTCCTGCATGTCTTCCCAGTCGGTACGGGTCGAGTTGATATCGTTGCCATAGCCGATAACAGAAAGTTGGTACTTGTCGTTGAAGCGGTTGAAACTGCCTTTGGCAAGCCACGGGATGAAGTTGCCGTCGCCCCAGCCAGCGCCAACGCTTGCCTTGCCGAAGTAGCCCTTCTTGTATTCCTGCTTCAGTTCAAGGTTCATAACCTTGTTCTGAGTGCCGTCCTTTACGCCGGTAAGCTTTTCCTGCTCCGACTTGTCGTTGTAAACCTGCACCTTTGAAACGGCTTCTGCATCAATGTTCTGTGTAACCATCTTTGGGTCGTCGCCGAAGAAGTTCTTTCCATCAACATATACTTTGCTGACATCCTTGCCCATCGACTTTATTCCACCGTCGGCATCAACTTCAATGCCAGGAAGTTTCTTCAGCAGGTCTTCTACGGTAGAGCCGGGTGCAACCTTGAAAGTTGCGGCATTGTATTCTACGGTATCTCCCTTGAACAGCAACGGAGCTTGAGCTTCGTGTACAACCACTTCCATCAGGACTTCGGCGATAGGTGACAACTTGAGGTTGCCGAGGTTTATGCTCTTTCCATCGGTCTTCTTGATGTGCTTCTGGTACGGCGTGTAGGTGATGTGCGAAATCTTAAGCAGATAGTCGCGGTTCTTCACGCTTTTGAAAACAAAATGTCCATCCGACCCCGAAATTGCATATTCGAGCAGGGTGGAGTCTGTTTCGTTGAGAAGCATAACGGTTGCGTATGGAACTTCTTCTCCTGTGTCGGATTCGATAAGATTTCCCGAAATTTCAATATTCTGCGCAGAAATTCTTGCTACGCAAATTGCTGATATGAATAATAAAGTGATAAGCCGCTTCATATATCGTATGTTTTTATTGGCACAAAAATATAACTAATTTTTTGTGGAAAATGTACCATAATGAGTTTTATGTAAACTTTAACATAGGAAATCAGGACAAAAAAAGGGAAACGAATGTCCCCCTACTTGAATTTGAGAATGTGATCTTATTCTTCTTTCCACTTGAAAACAACAGGCTCAACGGTCAGTCCTGCCTTGCGCAAATGATTGATAACGCCTTGTTCGCCTGGTAAATGTGCTGCACCTACAGCGCAGAATAGCGATTGCTTCTTGGCGATTTTTAGGAAATTCTTTGCCATTCCGCTGTTGCGGTTGATGAGGAATGCCTGATTGAACTCTGCTGGCAACGATGGGTCTGAACTCATTTCCAATGCCTTGTCCAAGTTGAAGGTCAAGTAGGCATCAAGAAGGTCGGCAAACTGATCTTCTTCCTTGTTGCCGCCGTCCGATGTGGTATCCTTAATACCATCAATCAGCATTTTCACTTGGTCTTCAAGGCTTATGGCATCAATTGCATTTATCTGGTCCATAAATTTTTCCACGCCATAGCACGATTTGCCAGCTTTGCGTGCATTCTGCAGGAAATAAAGGTCAAGTGCAGTTTCCATATCCTGTTTCATTCCTGCCTGCATCATTGCACTGCTTACAAAGAATGGTTTCATCTTGTTGTAGAGCAGTAGGCTTGCACCAGTAGCGGCGGTAAATGCGCTGTCGAGCAACTTGTAGTCTTCTGCCGACATTATGGTTTTCAATGTCTTGCCGTCTTTCATAAGTGTTGCTTCCTGCGATTCCTTGGGGTCGATTTCGTCCATCAGGATTTCCATTGCAAAGGCATCGCACGAGTTGAAGGCATCGGTAACGGTGTTGTCGAAGGCGAAAACGCGCTTGTCCTGAATGTGGATTGTACCGTACAGATACGATGGACTTTTGATTTTTTTGCCTGTAACTTTCCATAAAATGGACTGGGAGAAGCAGAAACTTGCTGCTAAAACTAATGCTAAGAGTAAAAATATTTTTTTCATCTGACTTTTGAATTTTGTGAACGATGCAAAAATAATAAAAGTTGTAAATTTGCGCTCAATTTTTTTGCGATGACAGAACTAAATGGCAATAAGGTAAAAGGTTATGTGTGTGGCTGCCTGTCGGCGATTTGCTACGGTGTGAATCCGCTGTTTTCTCTGCCAGTGATGGAGCGTGGAGTGGGGGTTGACTCCATTCTGTTCTACAGGTATGCGATTGCGGCCGTAGCGCTTGCAATTCTTATGCTTGTCAAGAAAATAGATTTCCGCCTGAAGGCAAAGGAACTTATTGCAGTTGTGATAATGGGAACATTGTTCTGCTCGTCGTCCATCTTTTTGTTCGAGAGCTACCGCATGATGCCTGCGGGAATTGCATCGACCATACTTTTTGTATATCCGGTGCTGACGGCAATAATAATGGCAGTCTTCTTCAAGGAGAGAATCCGTTGGTTTACAGTGGTTTCGCTTGCCTTGTCGTTTGGCGGTCTTATGTTGCTCTACAAGGGTGACGAATCTGGCTCGGTGACGCTGATGGGAATTTTCTTCGTGGTAATGTCGTCGCTGACATACGCCATATATATTGTAGGTGTAAACCGTTCGGCACTGAAAGAAATGAATAGCGTCAAGTTGTCATTTTATGCCATTGTCGTGGGAACATTCGTCCTGTTTTTCTTCCGCCTTGGCTGTGGAACGCAGTTGCAGGCTGTTCCCGATGGTTTCTCGTGGCTTTGCCTTGCAGGACTTGGCATTCTCCCGACAACAATATCGCTTATAGCTTTGGCGGTGTCAATCAGGAATATAGGCTCTACGCCAGCCGCAATTCTTGGTGTTCTTGAACCTGCTACTGCGGTATTTTTCGGTTGCATTGTTTTTGGTGAACCATTTACAATATCGCTTGTTTTCGGTTTCATAACCATAATGGTGGCTGTTTTGCTGATAATTTTGGCTCCGAAATATTTTGGGAAGAAGGGATAGTTAATTCTGTTGAAAAAATACACACCGTATAAATCTCAAACTCGCAAATAAGTTTTAATTTTGCGCAAAATTTTCAAAAAATGAAAGATTACAAAAGGATAACCATAACTTCCGCTTTGCCGTATGCAAACGGACCTGTACATATTGGACATCTGGCTGGCGTGTATGTGCCTGCCGACATCTATGCTCGCTACAACCGCTTGAAACACCGCGATGTGCTTTTTATCGGTGGTTCCGACGAACACGGCGTTCCCGTAACGCTCAAGGCTCGTAAGGAAGGCGTTACTCCGCAGGACATTGTGGATAGATACCATAAGATAATTAAGGAATCCTTTGAAGGATTTGGCATTTCGTTCGATATTTACGGTCGTACCAGTGCAGAAATTCACCATAAGACTGCTGCTGAATTCTTCCTTTCGCTTTACAACAAGGGTGAATTCGTTGAAAAGACTTCGATGCAGTTCTACGACGAGCAGGAGCAGCAATTCCTTGCCGACCGCTACATAATGGGAACTTGTCCGAAGTGCGGTGCCGAGGATGCCTACGGCGACCAGTGCGAAAAGTGCGGTTCGTCGCTTAGCCCGACCGAACTTATAAATCCGCGTTCGATGATTAGCGGAAATGCTCCCGTTATGAAGGAAACCAAGCACTGGTATCTGCCTCTTGACAAGTATGAGGAAGAACTTCGCCACTGGATTCTTGAAGAGCACAAGGAGTGGAAACCAAATGTTTACGGTCAGTGCAAGTCGTGGTTGGATTCGGGATTGTTCCCACGCGCCGTTACCCGCGATTTGAATTGGGGCGTAAAGGTTCCGCTGGAGGAAGGCAAGGACAAGGTTCTGTATGTGTGGTTCGATGCTCCTATTGGCTACATTTCAAATACCAAGATGCTGTACCCCAACGACTGGGAAAAGTGGTGGAAGGACAAGGATACCAAGCTGGTACACTTCATCGGCAAGGACAACATTGTGTTCCATTGCATAATTTTCCCGTCGATGTTGCGTCACGAAGGATCGTACATTTTGCCAGACAATGTTCCTGCAAACGAGTTCCTCAACCTTGAAGGCAACAAGATAAGTACTTCGCGCAACTGGGCTGTTTGGCTGCACGAATATCTGCGCGACTTCGAAGGAAAGCAGGATGTTTTGAGATATGTTCTCACCGCCAATGCACCCGAAACCAAGGACAACGACTTCTCGTGGAAGGATTTCCAGACAAAGAACAATAGCGAACTTGTTGCCATTATGGGTAATTTCATTAACCGTGCTGTAGTGTTGACACACAAGTATTTCGGAGGAAATGTTCCGCAACCAGCCGAGGACACCGACTACGAAAAGGAAATCCGTGCCGAAATCGTTCGCATCAAGGAAAGCCTTGAAAGCAATATTGAAAACTACAAGTTCCGCGAGGCCTTGAAGGATGCAATGGCTGTCAGCAGGTTGGGTAACAAGTATTTGGCCGATACAGAACCATGGAAGCTCATCAAGACCGATGAGGCTCGCACTCGCACCATATTGTACTATTCGTTGCAGTTGTGCGCATTGTCGGCAACTTTGGCAGAACCATTTTTGCCGTTCACAAGTGCCAAGCTGTTCAAGATGCTGAACATTGAGCGTCCCGACTGGGAAAGCACGACAAAGGTTGATTTGATTCCTGTTGGACACAAGATAGGAGAGGCTGAATTGTTGTTTGAACGCATTGAGGATGCTGCTATTGATGCTCAGTTGCAACGCCTTGAAAACATTAAGATTGAGAACGAAAAGAACAACTACAAGCCACAGCCTGTTAAGGAAAATGTTGCCTTTGACGACTTTATGAAGGTTGACATCCGTGTTGGTACAGTATTGGAATGCTTCAAGGTTCCGAAGGCTGACAAGCTCTTGCAGTTCAAGATAGATGACGGCATGGGAGGTCGTACTATTGTTAGCGGTATCGCAAAATATTATACCGAACCCGAAAAACTTGTTGGAACTCAGGTTTGCTTCATCGCTAACTTTGAGCCACGCAAGTTGAAGGGCGTTGTTTCTGAAGGTATGATTCTCTCTGCCGAGGATGCTGATGGTCGTTTGGTTCTCTTGCAGCCAAAGGATTTGGTAAAGTGCGGTGTTAGAGTAGGATAGTTTTTTGTTTTTTCATAATTTTATAATAGTGCCACAATATATGTGACACTATTTTTTTTGTTTAATCGCACCATGGTGCGATTTTACAATTGAGACGCAAAATTTTGCGTCTGTACAGATTATCAATTATCAATTGTTAATTGTCAATTATTAATTGAGCATCACCATTGTAGCACCAAACCCGTATTCCCTGAACGAAGCATCTTCGTAGGGCAGTTTGTATTGTTTTTCAAGAGATTCGCGGATTGTGCTTTTAAGAGTTCCGTTGCCGATGCCGTGGATAAGGATAACCTTGCCAGCCTTGTTCATTATCGCATCGGTCATAGTCTTGTGGAAGGTTTTCATCTGAATGTCAAGAATTTCTGCATTCGAAAGTCCGATTACGCTGTCAATTAGCTTGTTAATATGCAGGTCGACTTCAATTGTTTCGGGTTGTTTGCGCTTATGGTAGCGTTGCGAATTGTCTTCATCTGCTTCGTCCTTGCGAGCAATCTGTTCCTCAAATTCCTTTTGTGTCTTTATGGAATTGCCAAGTCCAAGGTCTTCTTTCAAAAGTTCGAAAATGTAAGCCTTTTCATCGAAGAAGTTGTTTTCGACAAAAGTATGTTCCTGGAAAAATTTTATCGGCGTAATCTTGATTCTGCGCTCCAGCATCTCGTGGTAGGTGCATTTGGGGTTGTCGTACAGAATGCTTTGGATTATAATTTCCTTTGAGTTGTTGATTTGGTCGCGAGTAAGTTGTCCGACAAGGATTTTTGTGTTAGGTTCAAGCGTTTCGGTGTCGATTTTCTCGAATCCGTTTTCGCCACGCAGTACAATGTGGTAAAACACAAAGTAGTTGGAGTCGTTCACAAGGTAGCAGTCGAAGCCGTCAAACTTGTCATCGTAGTTACGGATGAATGCGAACAAATATTCGGTTTTCTGGTCTTTCTTGATTTCAATCTTTGGTTTCGGGATAATCGTACCTTCTACCTTTTTTATATTGTCCTTGATGTTCTCAACAACATTGCTGGCAAATTCCTTGAACTGTTTGTTGTAATTGTCCTTCGCCTTTTCTATCACGACAACCTCAGCCGCAGGAATCGGATATTCAAAATCGTTGTCATCCCTGACAACTATCTGATTTTTAGGAAGTATTTTTACAACGGTTCCTCCACCGACATCATTTAGAAACCTAACTTTATCGCCAATGCTAATTAAATCCATAAGAATTATTATTTTTGCGCAAATTTAATAAAAAAGTGGTTCGCAACATAAACATAAACGACTATAATTACGACCTGCCCGATGAAAAAATCGCCAAGTATCCTCTTGCCGAGCGTGATATGTCGAAACTGCTTGTGTATGATGGCGAAAGGATAGAAGAGGACAGGTTTCGCAATATAAGCACCCATCTGCCATCTGGCGGACTTCTGCTTTTCAACGACACCAAGGTTATAAACGCCCGAATGATCTTTGAAAAGGAAACTGGTGCTCGCATTGAAGTGTTTTGCCTTGACCCTCTGTCGCCATCTGACTATGCGCTTGCTTTCGCCGAAAACAAGTCTTGTTCGTGGAAATGTCTGGTTGGCAACAGCAAGAAGTGGAAGGAGGGAAAACTGCGCAAGCAGGTATGCGTAGGCAATGTTTCACTATACCTATATATTACTCGAGTGCGCGAAATTGGTAATTCGTTCGAAATTCTTTTCGAGTGGGACAATCCAGATGTTACATTTTCGCAGATAATCGATGCGGCAGGCAATATTCCAATTCCGCCATATCTGAACCGAAACAGCGAAGAAATTGATAGCGTACGCTACCAGACAGTATACAGCCATTACGAAGGTTCGGTTGCAGCACCGACTGCTGGACTGCATTTCACCGAGCGAGTAATGGATGACATCCGTAAGCATGGCATCGATTGCGATGCCGTAACCTTGCATGTTGGTGCGGGAACTTTCCAGCCAGTGAAAACCGACAATGCCGCCGAGCATGAAATGCACACCGAGCATTTTGTCGTAAACCGCTCTACAATCGAAAAAATAGCATCCAACCTTGGTAATATAACAATTACGGGAACTACAACGGTTAGAACAGTGGAAAGTTTGTATCGTGTGGCGGTGCAAGTGTTTGAAAATAAAGGTTTTGATACTAACGAGTTTACCATTTCGCAATGGGAGGCTTATTCGGGAAAAGAGGATTACGACGCAAAGGAACTTCTACTGAACCTGCTTTCGTGGATGGAAGACAAAGGTTTCGACAGCATAAGGTGTGCAACGCAGATAATGATTGTGCCTGGATTCAAGTTTAGGATTGTCGACAGGTTGATTACAAATTTCCACCAACCGAAATCAACCTTGTTGCTTTTGCTGTCGGCTTTCATTGGTGACGATTGGCGTAAGGTTTATGGATATGCGCTTGAAAACGGATTCCGCTTTTTAAGTTATGGCGATTCGTGCTTGTTTTTGCATAAAAAAGAAAGCAAATGATTGATTTTACGAATATAGAGAAACGCAGACTATCATACGAAATTTACTATATATGGATTTGGTTTGCTGTTGTTAAGTTGTTTTTCCGCAAGTTCGAAGTCAAGGGTAAGGAAAATATTCCCGATGAACCATTTCTGATAATCTGCAATCATCAGAACGGACTGATTGATGCAATGTTGCCAGTTATGGGCATTCCGAACCATAGGATGGTGTTCATTGCACGTGGCGATATTTTCAAGAAGGACAAGGTTGCCAAGATGCTGAAATGGGCTAGGGTTTTGCCTGCTTTCCGTGTGCGCGATACGGGCAAAGAAAACCTTGGCGAGAACGACAAGATTTTTGAACTTGCAGCTAATATTCTTAATAATGGTAAGATTGTGGGACTTTTCCCTGAGGCGGCTTTGCAGTACGACAAGTCGATGGGTGGTTTCAAGAAAGGTTTTGCACGAATAGCCTTCCGTGCCGAAGAAATTTCAAATTTCAACCTTCATTTGAAGGTGCTTCCAATGGCAAACTATTACGAGAATTTCTACAGTGCGGGGCACAAGGTTCTGCTCAACATAGGAAAACCTTTCGAGTTTGGTGAACTGCTTGACACTTACCGCGAACATCCCGAAGCGGCATATCGTCAGCTTGCACTAAAAGCGCAGGAGCACGTGCGTCCGCTTATGCTTGACATTGCCGACAAGGAAAACAACGAGCAGTTGGATTCGTTGAGGGAAATATACCGAGAAGCCAAGCAGGGCAAGTCGGCAAGACGTATGCGAATGTCGGAGCGGTTGGCATCCGACCAGACCATGCTCGAATCTTTCAGAAAGTTAAAGGAAGATTCGCCAGAAAAGTTTGCCTGGTTTATGGATAAGACAAAGTCGTATTCCGAATTGCTTGGCAAGTTGAATTTTAGGAACTGGCTGATAGGGAAGAAGTCGGGCTTTTTCGCAATGTTGCTTCTGTCATTGCTGTCGCTTGTGTTTGCCCCATTTTATGCAGTGCTTTGGCTGTTGAACATTGTCCCGTACAAGATACCAGAACTTGTTGTCAAGAAGTTGAAAGACAAGCGAATGTCAGCATCCATGCGAATTGGCATAGGTTCGGTGGCAACATATCCGATATGGAATCTGCTCTTGTTCGGACTTTCGTTTATTATTCCATGGCCGTGGTGGTGCTCTCTTATCTTTTTGGCATTGCTGACAGTTTTCCCGATTCCATTCATTGCACTAAGGCATTGGTATGTTAAGTTTTACCACAGATGGAGATATTTTGCAAAGCAAAATAAGGATGCCGATTTGAAGCAGGCGATAAGTTTGAAGGCAGAACTTGTTGAAGAGCTGGGATTGATTTAATAAAGGCTTTTTTATTTTCAATATATTTCGTGCAAAATTCTTGTGCGATAATATTTTATTTCATATATTTGTAGGCGAAAATCATAAAAAAGGAGTTTTGGTATGAAGAGAATGTTTGCAATTATACTTCTGAGTGTCTTGTCTTGTGCTTCGGCATTTGCCTACGATTTTTCCGCGGTTTGTGAAAGTGGGCAGACATTGTGTTATAAAATAACCTCGGATACCATGCCATATACGGTAGATGTGACTTATGAAGACGATGGAACTATATTTGACAAATCTTTTTACGAATTTTACGAACCGTCATATGATGATATTGCTGGAGACATTATTATTCCTTCTTCTGTTATTTTCAACGGTACTATGTATTCAGTAACGGGTATTGATTTACATGCGTTTCGTGAATGTCACGATATTTTATCTGTTGTAATTCCTAATTCGGTTACAAAGATTGGAGAACAAGCATTTTATGGTTGTAGTGGTCTGGAAGCGGTAACTATTCCCAACTCGGTTACAATTATTGAATACGAGGCATTTTATGGGTGTAGCGGGTTGATGGATTTTGCAATTCCTAATACAATTACTAGTATTGGTTATCAGGCCTTTCTTGGAACAGGATGGTATAATAGTCAGCAAGATGGTATCATTTATTTGGACGGATGGTGTTTGGGATACAAAGGATCCCAACCGGCAGGTACGCTAACCATAGAGGAAGGAACAATAGGTTTATGTGACAATGCATTTAGTGGATGTCAAGAAATTACAGGAACATTAACATTCCCGAATTCTGTTGTAAGAATAGGTAAGGGGGCATTCTCTTATTGTAGCGGTTTTTCGTCTGTAATTATACCAAATTCGATTACTAGGATTGAGGCTGATGTTTTTTGGTGGTGTAGCAAATTGACATCTGTCACAATCCCTAATACAGTAACAAGTATAGGACAAGGTGCTTTCTCTAATTGCAATATGCTTTTTTCTATTAATATTCCTAATTCAGTAACAGAAATTCATTACCACGCTTTTTTTCTAGTTAAAAATATTGTGTACGAAGGCTCTGCAACAGGAAGTCCTTGGGGCGCATTAACGGTTAATGGCATTATAGAAGATAATCTTGTATACTCAGATGAAACAAAAACCGTTTTGACTGGTTGTAATCCTATATGTACCGAGGTTACAATTCCCAATTCGGTCACGAGTATTGGCGATTATGCATTCAAAAATTGTCGTGAGATAACAGAAATATCTATTCCAAATTCTGTAACTGACATTGGGTGTCATGTTTTCTCCGATTGTGATGGACTGACAGAACCTGTATATAATTCCAATTGCTTTGCATATTTTCCTAAAGGATATGCAACGGAATACATAGTTCCGAATGGAATAAGAAAAATTGCCGGGGCTGCTTTTTATGATTGCAACGAACTGACTTCCATTACACTTCCAAGTTCACTGATAAGTACTGGTTATATAGCATTTCAATATTGCAGAAGATTGGCATCTGTATATTACACAGGGGATGTTGAGGGATGGTGTAGGATTACATTTGATGGTAGTTGTGGACATCCATTTTGCTTTTCATCTGGTAATTTGTATATAAATAACGAACTGCTGACAGAATTAGTTATCCCAGAAACGGTAACGGAGATAAAACATCATACATTTGCAGGTGTAACATGTATAACATCTATTAGAATAGGCGATTGGGTTACAAGTATTGGGAATTCCGCATTTGGTAATTGTCGTAATATTGATACGATTTTTAACTATGCTTTAAATCCCCCAATTATAAATTATTCCACTTTTACTGGCGTTTCAACATCCATTCCAGTAATTGTCCCATGTGGCAGCGCAACTGCGTACAGTAATGCTGAATATTGGAATAGGTTTACAAATATTCAAGAAGATTGTTCTTTTGTTGAAGAAAACGAAATTTCAGATTTGCAGATTTATCCCAATCCAGTAGGCAATATTCTGAACATCATTTCTTCGGAAGAAATTTCATCAGTCGAGATTGTGAATACTTTGGGACAAGTTGTTTTGCAAATGGATGTGAATGACGAAAGTGCAGTATGCGATGTTGAAAATTTGCCAAGTGGGGTGTATGTGGTAAGAATATATAGTCGTACACTTCGCCCTTCGACAGGCTCAGGGGACGAAGCTCAAGGAACGCCTATTCAACGGAAATTCATAAAGGAATAGACCATCATTGTTTGTCACATATTCAGCCGACCAGCGTTTATAATCTGGTTGCCATTGTTAAGAAGAAACAAATGCTTTTTTAACAAAGAAATATTTGTTGGTGATTATGTCTTTGATTTAAAGTGATTTGTAAAAAAATGTTATCGTGAATAACTCCATTCAAAATATGCTTTGAAACATTTTTGTAAGTGTCGGAAAATTTGTATCTTCGTGGACTAATTAAATGTAAAAAATAAAAGAATAGAAATATGCAGAAATTATTATTGTTGGGAGACGAAGCGATAGCTCAAGCATTCATCGATGCTGGCGGAAGCGCAATAAACAGCTATCCTGGAACTCCGTCCACTCAGATTACCGAATATGTAATCAAATCAAAGGAAGCAAAGGAAAAAGGTGTTATCGCCAACTGGTGTGCAAACGAAAAGACAGCTCTCGAGGCTTCAATAGGTGTTGCATACGCTGGCAAGCGTGCTATGACCTGTATGAAGCATGTCGGTCTCAATGTATGCGGTGACCCGTTCATGAACGCAGCTATCATCGGTACTAAGGGCGTGCTCGTCGTTGTTGCTGACGATCCAAGCATGTACTCGTCGCAGGATGAGCAGGACAGCCGTTTCTACGGACACTGGGCTATGATTCCAATGCTCGAACCATCGAACCAGCAGGAAGCTTACGATATGGTTTTCTTCGGTTACGAACTTTCGGAAAAACTTGGAACTCCTGTTCTTTACAGAATTCCTACCCGTTTGGCTCACAGCCGTGCAGGTGTTGAACGTCGCAATCCGTTGCCACAAAACCCATTGACAGAACCAGCTGACGCTAGTTCATTCGTTTTGTTGCCGGCAAATGCTAAGCGCTTGTACAGAAACCTTATCGACAAGCAGCCGTTGTTCACAAAGTCGTCAGAAGAATCTGGATACAACAAGTATTTCGATGGCGAAAACAAGAAACTCGGTATAATCACCAGCGGTATCGCTTACAACTACTTGATGGAAAACTTCAAGGACGGACATTGCCCGTATCCAGTTGTAAAGATTACACAGTATCCGTTGCCTTACAATATGCTCAGCAAGTTGTACGATGAGTGCGACGAACTCCTTGTTCTCGAAGATGGTCAGCCATTCATCGAGGAGCACATAAAGGGATTCCTTGCAAAGGGCAAGAAGGTTATGGGTCGCTTGGACGAAACCATCCGTCGCGATGGCGAAATGAACGCAGAAAAGATTGCTGCTGCATTGAAACTCGCTCCTGCAAAGGGAATGCCTGTTCCAGAATTGGTAACCAACCGTCCACCAGCATTGTGCCAGGGTTGTCCTCATGTTGACAGCTACACTGCTTTGAATGATGTTATGGCTAAGTATCACGGTAAGGTATTCGGCGATATAGGTTGCTATACCTTGGGCTTCAACATGAAGGCTATTGACACAACCGTTTGCATGGGAGCATCAATAACTATGGCAAAGGGTGCTGCTGAGGCTGGTATCTTCCCGTCAGTTGCTGTAATAGGTGACGGTACTTTCGGTCACAGCGGTATGACAGGTCTTTTGGACTGCGTAAACGAAAAGGCAAATGTTGTAATCATGATTCTCGACAACGACATCACAGCAATGACAGGTGGTCAGCCATCGTCGGCACACTGCAAGATTGCACAGATTTGTATAGGTCTTGGCGTTGAACCAGAACATATCCGCGAGATTGTTCCGCTACCAAAGAACCACGACGAATTTGTAAAGATTCTCGAAGAGGAAATCAATTACAACGGCGTTTCGGTAATTATTCCGCGCAGAACCTGTATCGTAGAACTCAAGAAGCACATAGGCGAAAAGAAATAACCTTTTAATAATAGGAGAAATAAACATGAAAAAAGACATCATATTGTGCGGCGTAGGTGGCGACGGTATAGTATCGGTAGCCAAAATCATCTCTGATGCAGCACTCAACAAGAATTTGTATTTGAAGCAGTCTGAAATCCACGGAATGTCGCAGCGTGGCGGTTCGGTTTTCTCGCATTTGCGTATTTCCGACAAGCCGATTTATGCAGACGTTATTCCAGAAGGTCAGGCTGACATCATTTTGTCGAGCGAACCAATGGAATCGTTGCGTTATTTGCCATTCCTTGCTGCCGACGGTTGTGTAATCACAAACTCAGAACCTTTCGTTAATATCAAGAACTATCCTGATATGGACAAGGTTATGGCAGAAGTAAAGAAGGTAAAGACAAATGTTGCTTTCAACGCAAACGAAATTGCAAAGAAGGTTAACGCTCGTTCAAACATGGTTCTGCTTGGTGCAACAATTCCTTTCCTCGGATTGGAACTTGCAGAACTTGAAGCTTCAATCCAGCGCATTTTTGGTCGCAAGGGCGAAGCTGTTGTAAATTCGAACCTTGCTGCAATAAAGGCAGGTTACGAGTTCGCAAAGAATAACTAGCAGTAAAATCTTATAGAAATAGAGCGGGAGAGAAGACTCTTCCGCTTTTTTTGTTGTATTAATCATGATGAAAACAAAAAAAGGATGGCGAGCCATCCTTTATATTTTGTTGATGTTCTGTTGTTTAGAACTTCGGCTTAATCGAATAGTTCTTGCTCAACCAGAGCATCTGTTCAACATAGTTGTCGGGGTATGAAATTTCAATATCCTTCAAGTTGCCTTTGTCGTCAAACACCTGTGTAAGTTTCGGATTTACAAATCCTCCGTAAGGTGCGAGGTTCAATGCACGGTAGCGTTCAAGCACTTCCTTGTGCAGTTCTGGGTCAACCTTAACTGCGTATTTCTCGACCATTGCTGCGCCTGCTGCATAGTCGCCTTCCGACTTTATGCGCTGGATTTCGGCAAGCAAAGTTCCGAAAAGTTCACGCAGTTTTACATAGTCGTTTACCTTTACGTATGTCTTGCCGTCCTTCTTGAACATTTCAATCACATTGTCGTCCTTGCCGTTTTCATAGCACCAGCGCGAAATGAGGGCGCGGTTGCGCATGTGGGCTTCTTCGATGTTCTTGCCTTCAAGTATTCTGGTCAGCTGTGTGATAAGTCCGTTGCGGATATATCCGTCATATTCTGCCTTGTATGCTTCGTTGTCGGGGAGAAGTCCAAGTTCAACCATCTTGTTGTCGGCGAGGTAGTAAAGTCCGAAAAGGTCGGCGCGAGCTTCTTCCAATGTTGATGAGTGTTCCTTTAATGAATTGGGGTCTGTGTCGGGTAGAAGTTGACCGCTGCCGTGACCGAGGCATTCGTGGAGGTCGGTGTGAAGATTGTCGGTAATTGAGCTATATTTCTTTGCTCTTGCAATTTCCTCTTCGCTGGCTGCAAATTCTTCAAGGCTTCCACCGCGTTGCAATGCTGCTTGGTCGTAAGCATAAGTCAGGTTGGTAATTGTTACCGATTTTGAGCCGTGGTCCTTGCGAATCCAGTCGGCGTTTGGCAGGTTGATTCCGATTGGTGGTGCAGGGAAGCAGTCGCCACCGAGTGCAACAACATTTATTGCCTTTGCAGAAACGCCTTTTACCTTTTCCTTCTTGAAACGCTTGTCAACAGGGCTGTTATCCTCGAACCACTGAGCATTTTCGCTTATCAGCTTGGTCATCTTGGTGGCTTCGATGTCCTTGAAGTCAACAATTGCTTCCCAAGTAGCCTTAAGTCCCAGTGGGTCGCCGTAGTTTTCGATGAAGCCGTTTACATAGTCAACGCGCGGGTCGGTGTTTTCTGCCCACATCACATTGTATTCGTCCCAAGTGGTAAGGTCACCGGTTTGATAGTATTCTATAAGTTTGCGCAGTTCTGCTTTCTGAATATCGCTTTCAGCAAATTCGATGGCTTTTTCAAGATTCTCGACAATCTTTTCTATCGTTTCGCTGTACATACCACCAATTTTGTATGTGCGTTCCACAATATTTCCGCCATTAGCAGTCTTTAACAACTTTGAGTTAAGACCTTTGGAGATAGGTCTTGCGGTATCGGGAACTTGCATAGCGTTGTAGTAGTCTTCAACTTCCTTCGCAGTAAGGTTCTCGTAGAAGTTGTTGCACGACTGTGCGATAATGTCAACGCCCTCGGCAGTGTTGTTCTTGCTCTGGTACTTGTCGGGGTTGAAGATAATGTCGCAGAGAAGGTCGGTGAACTCATTTTTGTCCATGCCTTCAGTTGCATTCATGGCAATATAGCCGTCCTTCGATTGTTCAAGGAGCATCCTGAAGTATTCTTCCGAAAACTTTGGCGTGAACTTGTCGTTGGAGTAGTGGTGGTGGATGCCATTAGCAAACCATACCTTTTTAAGATATATCTCGAAGTTTTTCCAGTCCTCGCATTCCTTGTTGCCTTCGTAGGTGGTGTAAATGCCTTCCAAAGTGTTGCGAATCATAAGGTTGTACTTGAAGAACTGGTCGTACAAAATGTCGCGTCCCCAGTAGGTTGCTTCGGCCAAATAATAGATGAACTGCTTTTGCTGTAGAGATAGCGAATCCCAGTCTGGTACCTGGTAGCGCATTACTTTGATGTCATCGAACTGGTCAATCTGCCATTGAAATTCCTGTTCCTCGGCAGGCTTTGCTTCTTCTTTCTTTTCCGTGCACGATGACACGATTAAACTTCCGCTAAGCATAATGAACATTAGTTTTGTTAAGTTTTTCATATACAATAAATTATTACAAAATTTTCTTCAATTCAAACATTTATGTCCCATTTGCAAAGATAGTAACTTTTTATTTGTAGAGGAGTTTGTTTGTGTGTTTAAGTGTATTGGCCTGGTATACAGTACTTAATCCGCGTATAAACGACAGTAAACGAATAATAAACGAAAGTAAATGTTTGTATTCGCTTTGTAGTTTGCGCTTAGGCGATATTTGCGGAAAATTATTGTTTTACATTATTAATTAATAGGTGCGTATGGCAAATTTGATTCTTTCGGATTTTTCTTCTTATGAAGTTGAAAATCTGATATTTACAATAAGGAATAAGCAGGTGATGATTGATTATCATCTTGCCGAACTTTATGGAGTTGAAACCAAGGTTTTGAATCAGCAGGTGAAGCGTAATATTGAGCGGTTTCCAGAGCGTTTTAGGTTTCAACTTACTGATGATGAAAGAAATAAGGTGGTCACAATTTGTGACCACCTCGAAAAGTTAAAGTTTTCAAAGACGAATCCTTATGCTTTTACAGAGCAGGGCGTTGCTATGCTTTCGGCTGTGCTTCGCAGCGAAACTGCGGTTGCAGTTAGTGTGCGTATTATCGATGCTTTTGTCGAAATGAGGAATGCTATTTCGCGTGATGGTTCAATTATTAAGCGTCTTGATAGTCTCGAGCAGAGCCGTGTCGATGCAGATAGAAAGTTTGACAAGATATTTTCGGTGATAGAAAGCAGAAACTTGAATAAAAAGGAAGGCATATTTTTCAATGGGCAGGTATTTGATGCGTATGTATTTGTAATAGGGTTGATAAAAAGTGCTGAGCATAGGTTGGTTTTGATTGACAACTACATAGATGAGTCGGTGTTGCTGATGCTTGCAAAAAGGAATGATAATGTTTCTGCTAAGGTTTATACGCAAGGTATTTCAAAGCAATTGAAATTAGACATTGCAAAGCATAATGCTGAATATAAACCAATTGAAGTTGTTATTTTCAAGAATGCTCATGACAGATTTCTGCTAGTCGACGATAAGGTGTATCATGTCGGTGCTTCTTTGAAAGACTTGGGCAAGAAATTGTTTGCTCTTGCACTTATGAATGATGTGACTGCCGAATGGCTGATTTCAAAAATAGAGTGATTGGTTTGTTCAAAATCATAAATCAAGTGTTATTTTTGTTGCAAAATTTTGTTGCATGGATTTACAGCGGAACGAACTGCTTGAGCGCATTGCGGAAGGAGAGGGCTTGCATCTCGACTTTAAGCATAGTATTACCGATTCGGGCAAGATTGCTCGTTCGCTGGCGGCATACGCCAATACCGATGGTGGTTCTTTGCTGATTGGTGTTCGCGACAACGGTTCGATAGCAGGCGTAAAATCAGAAGAAGAGTGCTACATGATAGAGACTGCGGCACTGCTCTATACTTATCCTGTGGTGGAATATTCGGCAGTCAATCATGTGGTTGATGGGAAAAATGTGCTAGAGGTTGTCGTCGCGCGTAGCGAGAAACTTCCGCATTATGCGCCCGATGTGCGTGGCGACATGAGGGCTTTTGTGCGTTGTGCCGACAAGAATGTGCTTGCGCCGCCCGAACTTGTTCGGTATTGGCGGCAATCAAAAAGTTATGTGCCATCGGAATTGTTTTACGATGATGTTATGAAGTTTATTGTGAACGAAATTCGCATAAGTGGATTCGTTACCAAGGACTTTATTGTCCATTTTACGGGAATGTCTGTGCGAAGTGTCGAGGATGTGCTGGTGAATCTTATGCTCATGCAAGTCGTTAGGATTGACATGGACGAAAAAACGGTCAGGTTTGTTTTTACAGAAGAATACAAAAATCAATGTATATGAGAAAGTTAATTGTAATGCTATTGTTACTTGTCCCAGTGTTTGTTTCAGCGCAGTTTGACAAGTATTTTGAGAATAGAATCATGCGTGTAGATTATTTTCATGCTGGTGATGCTTCCGATGATACCTATTATATTGATGAAGTCATTGCCGAACCTTTTTGGGGCGGTTCTAAGGTCAATCTGATAGATGAAACGAATTTTGGAAAATATCTGGTAAAAGTTTTTGACAAGGCATCAGGAACGCTGATATACAGCAAGTCGTATTCGACATTGTTCGGCGAGTGGCAGACTGTTGACGAGGCAAAGTCGGTACAAAAAAGTTTTTCTGAGTCGGTAGTATTTCCTTATCCAAAAGCTGCCGTTACTATTGTGTTCTGCACAAAGTCTTTTGAAACAGGTGAATATGTTGAAAAATACAGTTATAACATTGACCCATCTGACAAATGTCTGATTAAGCAGGACAATCGCCACAAGTATCCAGTTTTCGAGGTTCACAAGGGAGGCAACGGTGAAGCTGCCCATAAAGTTGACATTGTGATTGTCCCTGATGGATACACGGCTTCGCAGATGTCGTTGTTCAAAAAGGACTGCGAAAAATTCAAGAAGGAATTTTTCGGCTACGAGCCATATACTTCGCATAAGGATGATTTCAATATTCATGCTGTCCTTGCTCCATCGGAGGAGTCGGGTGTAGATGAACCTTGCAGGGGGATATGGAAGAATACGGTCGTAAGTTGTTCGTACTGGTCGCTTGGAAGCGAACGCTATCTTATGACCACTGATAACAAGGCACTTCGCGATGTTGCTGCAAATGCGCCTTACGACCAGATTTATATTCTTGTCAATAGTCCCAAATATGGTGGCGGTGGAATTTTCAATTGGTATTGCACTGGAGTGAATTCCAACAAGATGGCTGGAAAAATCATAGTGCATGAGTTCGGTCATGGTTTTGCTGGTCTTGGCGATGAATATGTCGGTGGTGCTGAATATAACGACTTTTACAACAAGAAACTGGAACCTGCCGATCCGAATGTCACGACTTTGGTCAACTTTGATGTGAAATGGAAGGACATGATAGAACCCGGGACACCGATTCCAACGCCTGCAACAGCGGAATATAAGGATAAGGTTGGTGTATATGAAGGTGCTGGCTACATGAGCAAGGATTTTTATCGCCCTATGCAGGACTGCTTGATGAACCATTTCCAGTGCGAGTCGTTTTGCCCTGTTTGTCAACGAGCTATAGTGAAAATGATAGAGTTTTACACCAAATAAATTTTGCGTTCAAAAAAAGTTAAAATGACATTGGCGAATGTAATTTGTTTTTCTTACTTTTGCGCTCGTCAATCCAAAAAAATACAAAAAGAAGAACTATGTACAAAATTGAAAGACATCCTATTCTTGAAATCCCCGCAGAAGACCTTGTGGAGTTTCAATACGAAGGACAAATAGTTAAAGGTCAGCGTGGTAAGACAATAGCAGCTGCTTTACATCAGGCGGGATTTCCAGTACACAGCCATAGCCTTGATGGTCGTAACCGTAGCCTTGAATGTGGTATAGGTAAGTGCGGCGCTTGCGAAATGCTTGTAGATGGCAAGATTCGCCGTATATGCATCACTAAGGTTGATGGCGTTAAGGAAGTTCGCGAGATTCCAAAGGGATATTGCCCGGGTGTAGAGGCAAATCCACAGAAAGAAGTAAAGATTCATAAGACGACAGTCGCCATAATAGGTGCAGGACCAGCAGGACTTGCATGCCGTGAAAAACTTAATGAACTTGGTATTCCAAATCTCGTAATCGACAATAATGCATCCATTGGTGGACAGTTCAATATGCAGACACACCAGTTCTTCTTCTTCGAGAAGGAAAAGAAATTTGGTGGAATGCGTGGCTTCGATATAGCAAAGACTCTTGCTGGTGACAACCATGATGGCATATTGCTCAACAATACTGTATGGGATTTGCTCGAAGGCAAGCGCATAGCATTGAAGAATGTAGTAAATCAGGAAATAAGTTATGTAGATGCTGAGCATCTTGTAGTGGCAACAGGTGCAGTGCCTTTCATGCCGGTATTCGAAAACGATGATGTTCCTGGCGTTTATACTGCAGCAGTTTTCCAGAAGATGATGAATCAGGAAAATACCTTGCTCGGTAAGCGAGTTCTCACAGTCGGTGCAGGAAACATTGGCTACTTGACATCGTATCAGGGAATGCAGGCTGGTGCCGAAATCAAGGCTATCATCGAGGGTATGGACCACGAAGGCGGTTTCCCTGTACAGGCAAACCGTGTGCGCCGTCTTGGTATTCCTATTCTTACTTCCCATATATTGCTGAAGGCAATTCCGAATGACGATTATACAGGAATAAAGGGCGCTGTCATTGCCGAATGCAAGAACTTCAAGCCGATTCCAGGTACAGAAAAGATTATTGATGATATTGACATTATTAATATATGTACAGGTCTTGTTCCCGATGACCAGATTTTGACAAAGGGAAAACATGTATTCGGTCTAAACACATACGGTTGTGGCGATGCAGTACGCATAGGCGAGGGTACAAGCGCTGTATTGCGTGGAAAGCAGGTTGCTTACGAAGTTGCTCAGAATCTTGGTATTCGCATCAATTATGACGAATATCTTGAGATTTCTCGTCAGTATATTGACTCTCAGCAACATCCGGTTCGTGTACTTGACAAGCCGAATCTGCCGGAAAATGCCCGTATGCACGAAAAGCCATTTGTTCAACTCGACTGTCTGTATGGTTTCGCATGTAATCCTTGTTCGTTCTCATGTCCGCAGGGCGCAATCACAAAGTCTAGCACAAATACAACTCCAGTTGTTGATTACAACAAGTGTATTGGCTGTATGCAGTGCGTAAACCATTGCCCGGGACTTGCAATTTTCGGTTACGACTTGAACAAGAATACGCTATTCCTGCCTGTTGAATATGATGTAGAAGAAGGTAAGGATGTATTCCTTGTTGACAACAATGGAAAACCAGTTGGCGAGGGAGTCATCGAGAAGGTTTTGCGCAAGGAAAACAAGACTCATGTGGTTCGTGTGAAGGCTACTACTATTTCGGGCGAACAACTTACAGCTGCAAGAGGTTTCATTCTCAAGGAACGCTATCCGAAACCATTGGAGTTTAAGGGCTTGCATGATGTAGATAGCGAAATGTATGTTTGCCATTGCGAAGATGTTGACATAAAGACCATACTTAATGTAATAGGTGACCGCAAATACATATCAGTAGATGAGTTGAAGCATATTACCCGTATGGGTATGGGACCTTGCCGTGGCAAACGCTGTGTATCGCGCGCCCGTCAGATTTTACGCGCACATGGAATAGAATTGGTTGGTGAATCGTCACCGCGTGCTCCATTAGCAAATCAGGTTACTTTGGGTGACCTTTATAATCCTAATGCAAAGGAAGTTTATGTATTCCCGAAAGGTCACGATGTTCGCAAGGAAGAGGTAAAGGTTTTGGTTGCTGGTGGTGGTATGGCTGGTAGTGCTGCATTCCGTTACTTTGCAGAGGCAGGAATGAAGCCAGTATTGATTAACTACGACCGTGGTTCATCATGGCGTTGCATCGGTGGTGGTCGTCCTGCATTCTCGAATCCAGACATTTCCGATATTGCAAATCATAACCTTGAAATTTTCAAGGAAATACAGTCGGTTCACAATATCGACTTCAAGATGACCAAGTATGTAAATCTCGTACATGATGATGCTACATATAAGGCTCTTGATGCTTCGCGTGCATGGAGTGATGCCTATATGATTGAAAAGAAGGACTTCCGCAACGAGATTTCTCCATTGTGGAATATGGACAGCAATGTATATAGCCATGCTCTCATTTCAAACAACTGCTGGCAGGCAACTCCTGGTCGTACAATCGACTATGTAAGAAGCATTGCTGTTCAGAATGGCGGTCGTCTGATGGAAGATTGCGAATTGCTGTCGGTATACAAGAACGGAGATAAGTTCGTTGCTCTCGTTCGTACACACGACAAGCAGTTTGTTGAGTTCACATGCGAGCATTTTGTCAATTCGCTTGGTTGGGGTGCAGAGAAATTTACCGATATGCTAGGTATCGACACTCAGTTGTATCCAGTTAAGCATCAGGCATTTATTACAAGGCGTCTGCCAAATCTCGGTAAGGCTGGCGATTCGCTCGATATGATAATTGACCGTCGTCATTACAAGGGATTCAGTGCGGTATATGGACAGCAGTTCTTGCATACTGGGCAGATAATAGGTTGTGCTTCTCCTGATTGTGATGCTTTCGAAGCTCGCCAGAACCTGAAGTACAACAGCAAGGAATTCCTTGAGATTGTAAGCGAAGTATTTGCTGACTGGATTCCGAACCTTGCATCGGTTGGTTTCCATGCCGTATGGGCTGGCTACTATATGGAACCACGCTACATTGTTGATCCGGAAGTCGGTATGCTGACAGGTTTGCGTGGACATGGATTTATGCTCGGTCAATATCTTGCAAAGATTTATGTAGACAAGTATCTTGGCAAACCAGTTCCTAGCTACATGAAGGACCTTGCTCTCAGTGGAAAGGGTCTTAGCGAAAATGCTTTCAAATAGACCAAGTTAAATCTTATAAGAAAAAAAGGGCGGTTTCGCCCTTTTTTTGTGTGCGTCAATCGAAAGTCGTAAATATTTATTACCTTTACGGCGTTTTATAATTGCGAAAGATGAAAAACAAAAATAAACTGATAATCATAATATTGCTGTACGCGGTTAGTGTTGCTGCATCCGTATTTATTTTCCCGACCGAAAACCAGTTTGAATATTCATACGACAAAGGTACACAATGGCTATATGATGATTTATATGCTCCGTACGACTTTGCTATATGTCGCTCCCAGGAAGATGTACAGGCGGAAAAAGATAGCATTGTTGCGGATTTCATACCATACTATAAGTTTGATACGATTGCGCCATTGAATTTCATTTCGTCATATAGAGGTCTTGTTGAAAAAGCAACCAGCGAAAAACTTCACATTGCAGAAAATGAGGTTTTGTCGTTTACAGATGCGTTCCAAAGCAAACTTATTGCTATATACAAGAGAGGCGTTATTCAGCCATCGTTACTTGCGGAATACAAAAATGCGGGAAATAAAATTCGTGTTGTAAAGAATAATGTAAGTGAATTTGAACTTGTCGACAATTTTTACACTAAAGAATCTGCAAAATCGGAAATCCGTGACATATACAATAGTTTTTCCAATATTTATGAAGCCGACTCTATGTCTGGTTTTGTTGTAAGAGACCTTATCTCCAAGACGGAGTTTGTTGTAAATTTGGCTATTGATGAGGATTTGAACGAATTGTATCTGCAGGATAGGTTGGGGGCTGTTTCCCCAATGTCGGGCATGGTGCATAAGGGAGAACTGATTATCTCGAAAGGCAAGATGGTTGACGATCATTCCAAACTTCTGCTCGATTCGTACAAGATGCAATTCGAGAACACCACGGGACGAAAGTCATTCTGGTTGGTGGAGCTTGGCGTATTGATAGTATTTCTGATTCTTTTTGCTAACATACTGTATTATTCGCTCAAGTTCGGCAGAAAGAAAAAATGGGGCATTACTGAAAATGTGTTTGTACTTTCGCTCATGCTTCTGCTTTTCCTTGTGACATTCCTTGTTTTCAAGTATTCGACAGTAAGTATTAATATTGTTCCGTTTGCACTTGTGCCGCTACTACTGGTGACTTTCATCGATTTTGACATTTCGTTCCTTATTTACCTTATAACAATTTTTGTAGTAAGTTTCTTCGCTGTAAACAGGTTCGAATTTGTTTTCATACAGACAATTGCAGGATTGATAGGTATGTTTAGTTTGCGCAACACATCAAAGCGTCAGCAGATATTTATCAGCATGATTGTCGTGTTTATAGCATACGCGCTGCTACATACGGGGTTCTCGCTGATGCGGCTTGGTACATTCTCCGAACAGGAACTGGAGGAATTCATGTATTATGGCATTTCATCTGCGATGTTGCTTTTGTATCTGCCGTTTGTCTTCATATTCGAGAAGATTTTCGGTTTTATTTCCGGCTTTACATTGGTGGAACTTTGCGATACCAACAACGAGGCATTGCGCGAGTTGTCGGAAAAGGCACCTGGAACATTCCAGCATTCGGTGATGCTGTCGAATTTGTCCGAGGCAATAGTGCGCGAAATAGGAGGGAAGCCATTGTTGGCTCGCGCTGGAGCATTGTATCACGACATTGGCAAAACTTACGCTCCAGAGTATTTTATTGAGAACCAGAATGGTGGTACAAACATTCACGAAGGACTTCCTTTCGAGGAATCGGCACAAATGATTATTGCGCATGTAAGCAAGGGCGTTGAGTTGGCAAAGAAATACAAGTTGCCACCGCAGATAGTAGATTTCATTGAACAGCATCAAGGTACATCGTTGACGCGCTATTTCTACTATTCGTGGAAAAATGCGAATCCCGACAAGACTCCTGATATTTCAAAATTTCAATATGCAGGCCCCAAACCGCAGTCGGTGGAGCTAATTGCAACTATGATGGCCGATTCCGTTGAAGCGGCAGCAAGGACCTTGAAGGTTTACTCGCATGAGTCTATTTCTGCACTTGTGAACAATATTGTTGAGGCGCAGTTTAAGGACGGTCAGTACGATGATGTTGACATAACTATGAAGCAGATTGGCAAGGCAAAGCAAATTCTGATTTCCAAGATAGAGAACATTTACCATTCAAGGATTGAATATCCCGAACTAAACAGCGAGGCCAAACAATAAAAAGTGTTTGTTTGAGTTATAGGGAATATGCGTAGGTTTTTACTTGTATTGTTGCTGACATTTGTCGCTTGTGTGGCGTTTTCGCAGAATGCCACCTATTTCGGTTATGTCCGCGATGCAAACAAGAAACCTGTCGAATTTGCCAATGTGATGGTTGTTGGTTCTAATGCAGGAACAACAACTGATGCATCCGGTTATTTCGAGTTGAGCGTTCCATCAGGTAAGGATGTTGAGATACAAATATCTTTCCTTGGCTATGAACCCTTTACGCAGAAAGTCAACTTGAAACCGAATGAGCGTAAGCAAGTTACGGCAATACTTACCGAAGGTGCAGTTATGCTTCCTACTGCCGATATTGGGGCTACAAGCGAAAGACATGTGTCTGGTACGCGACTTAACCCACAGATTTCCATGAAGATACCAACAACAGGTGGCTTTGAGGACATACTGAAGGCTTTGCCATCGGTGTCGTCAAACAACGAACTTAGTTCGCAGTACAATGTGCGTGGCGGTAACTTCGATGAGAACCTTGTCTTTGTGAACGATGTGGAGATTTATCGTCCTCAGCTTATCCGTTCGGGACAGCAGGAGGGACTTAGTTTCATAAATTCCGATATGGTTTCGTCGATTTTGTTCTCGGCTGGAGCTTTCGAATCAAAGTATGGCGACAAAATGTCATCGGTACTTGATATAAAATATAAGAAACCAACCGAGTTCGGGGCATCGATAATGGTTAGTTTGCTTGGCGCAAATGCCCATGTCGAGGGAACAAGCAAAAACCATCTTTTCCGCTACAATCTCGGTGTAAGGTACAAGACATCAAGATATTTGTTAACATCTATGGATGTTTCCGGCCATTATGACCCATCTTACATAGATGGACAGGCATATCTTGTATATACTGTTAGCGAAAAGTTGGAACTCAATTTTTTAGGAAACTACAGCAACAACAAGTACAAGTATATTCCTCTTGACGGTGAAACATCGTTCGGAACAGTCAGTGATGCGTTAAAGGTTAGAACTTATTTCGAAGGTCAGGAAGTGGATAAGTTTAACAACGGAACAGCTGCATTGTCGGCAATTTATTCTCCAAGCAACAATTTGAGCCTCAAATTCATAGCATCAGGATACTATACCAATGAGGCGGAGACATACGACATACTTGCCCAGTATTATCTAAACGAAATTGACCAGCAGCTTGGTGAGACAACAGGGGATAGCGTATCTAATATAGGTGTAGGTTCTTTTCTTGACCATGCCCGCAATTACTACGAAGGATATGTAATTTCGGCAAAGCACATTGGAACATTTCTCAAAGGTGAGAACAAGTTGGACTGGGGCGTGCAAACCAATTACGAAAATTATTCGTATAAGGTGCACGAATGGACGATGAACGATTCGGCTGACTATTCGTTGCCGTATTCCGATAACATGGTGTTTTTGTACCAGACTGACATTGCCAATATAGGATTGCAAAGTGTACGGGCATCGGCATACATTCAGGATTCGTATATGTTCAAGACCGATGCAGCTGAAATGTCGTTGGGTGGTGGCGTGCGACTGAACTACTGGACTTTTAACAAGCAGTTCCTTGCAAGTCCGCGCCTTAATTTTAGCGTAAAGCCCAAAACATGGAAGCAGGATTTCGTATTCCGTTTTGCAACAGGACTTTATCATCAGCCGCCAACGATTAAGGAAGCCCGTAGAATCAACGATGGAACACTTAACGAAAACATTAAGGCGCAGTCATCCGTGCAGGCGGTTGTCGGTATGGACTATAATTTCCTCGCTTGGGGACGCCCATTCAAGTTGGTTGCCGAGGCATATTATAAATATATGTATAATCTGAATCCTTACAATGTCGATAATGTGCAGATAAAATATTACGGTGAAAATATTGCACATGGTTATGCATACGGGTTGGAGGCAAAGGTCAATGGTGAGTTTGTGCCGGGAACCGAATCGTGGATTAGCCTCGGCTTGATGCGTACATACGAGGACATTGAAAATGATTTTTATACTCAAACCGTTGAAGGTGTTGTAGATACTGTATATCCGGGATACATTCCTCGTCCGACCGATCAGCTTGTGAATTTTGGAATTTTCTTCCAGGACTACATACCCAAGGCTCCGACTTGGAAGGTTTTTCTTAGTTTGCATTTGGGCACAGGGCTTCCGTACGGACCACCAAATTCGGAACGCTATATGGCAACAGGTCGCATGAAGGCATACAGACGCGTGGATTTCGGAATCTCTAAGCAGTTTAATTTCAAGAAAGCTGATTGGATAAAGGATTTCTGGATTTCGCTTGAGGTTTTCAACTTGCTGAACACCAAGAATGAAATTTCACACACTTGGATTACCGATATTCGTGGCAGGGAATATGCAGTGCCATCGTATCTTACAGGAATTCGCCCGAACTTGAAAATTGTTATCAAATTTTAGTTGTTATCATAAAATTAAATTAAAAGTTGTGTAGTATATTCCAGTTGCAAAAAAATAACTTTAACTTTGCACGGATTTATTAAAACGAAAATAAAATGGAAGATTTCAATAACGAAGAAAAGCATTTGCCGAGTGTTGAGGAGCAGATAGCGCAGATAGAAAGGGAAATTCATGGTGAAAAGGCAGAGCCGGAACAACCACAGGAACCGGAACAGCATGTAGATGAACAGCAAGTAGAGCAAGAACCGACTTACGAATCATGCGAAGCAAAGCCTAAGAAATGCAACTGTGGAATGTGCGTAGGTTTGTGCGGAATGATTTTAGGTCTTGCTGCAATCATACTTTTCGTTTTAATGTTTACGGGTGTGATTAGCCCGAAAAATGCTTCTACAGAAGAACCAAAAGTTGAGGAAACTGTTTTTGACAAGCCTGTAGGTGATGCAGAAGCTAGTGATATTGCTTATATTGACCTTGATACATTGTTGCTTACTTATAACTATGCCATAAAGTTGCAGGAAGACCTTGCAATGGAGCAGAAGAAGGCAGAGGGAACCATTCAGTCGCGTATGAAGAAGTTTGAAAGCATGTATAATGCTTATATGGAAAAGGCTCGTACAGGAATGTTCCTGAGTGCAGCCAGCCAGCAGGCTCAGCAGAGCGAACTCGAAAAGGAACAGGCTGCTATTGAAAACTTGCAGGCAACTCTTTCTTCCCAGCTCCTTGAAAAGCAAAGCGCTATGAATCAAGAAATATACGACTCGGTAATTAATTTTGTAAACATTTATGCTGAAGGCCGTTACAAAGTTATTCTTGGTAACATGGGAGGAGTTACTGTTGTATATTCACAGCCAGGCATGAACATAACTGCAGATGTAGTTGCAAAGCTCAACCAGCGTTATGGCGGTATTCTTGAAAATGATACCAAAACAGAATAACTCATGAATTTTGCAGAGGCATATACCGCAAGGTACTCTGTAGCACCAAAGATATTTAACGATAATCCCCGCAGCGATACGGGGATTATTGTTGTTATACCATGCTATGATGACGAGTTCGTTTTCAAGACTTTGCAGTCGCTTGATTCTGCCTATAAGCCACAATGTTCGGTTGAAGTGATAGTTGTTGTCAATTCTGCCGAGGACACTAGTGAAGCCATTGTTGAGAAAAACAGGCACATATATGCAGAACTTTTACAAACTAGTGGAAAGCATTCCAACTTTAAACTTTTACCATATATATTAGAAGGTGTGCCGCACAAGATTGCAGGTGTTGGCAACGCCCGCAAGATTGGCATGGACGAGGCAGTTTGGCGCTTTGCTTCAATAGAAAACCCACATGGCATAATTGTTTCGCTCGATTCCGATTGTCTTGTTTCAAAATATTATTTCACAAAGATATACGAGCGATTTTGTATTTCAAAAGACAGACCGAATGCCTGCACTTTGCAGTTTCAGCATAATTTTGATGAGACATTGTACTCTAAGCAGGAGATAGATGCTTGCCGTAGATATGAGATGTACTTGCGCTATTTTCGTTTGGCACAGAAAGTTGCTGGAATCCCACAATGTCTTCATACCATAGGTTCGTGCTTTGCTGTTACGACAGAAGCATACGCAAAAATGGGAGGGATGGCGCGTAGGCAGGCTGGCGAGGATTTTTATTTCTTGCAGAAACTGGCATTGCAGTCAAATGTGGTATCAGTTGACGAACCGATTGTTTTTCCAGCACCATCTGTATCCGAGCGAGTTCCATTTGGCACAGGTCGTTCCGTTAAGAAAATAATAGAGACAAGTTCGTGTAAGGTGTATAATTTTGGATTGTTTTTGTTGCTCAAGGATTTTTATTCGGCATTTCCAAATCTATATGTTGGAGATTTTCCTGTTCCAACTGAGGTGATTGATTTTGTCGGTGAACAGAAATTCAAAGTTCTGGTAGATGAGTGCCGTAAAAATACCTCAGACCGAAAAAGTTTTGTAAAGCGCATGTTCACAAAGTTCGATGTGTTTTTTATGATTCGCTTCCTGAATACTTTTTCGGAATCCACAATCTATCCGCCCGAAGAAATAGAAATAGCGGTTGCTAGGCTCATTGAGTTTTATGGCGATAATGATGCCGAAAACTTATATCATAAGGTGCTATCTCTTGATTGTACAACAGCAAATTAATTGTTTTTCTTGCTCCCAGATAAAATAAAATTGATTTTTTGTATTTTATTTCGATAATTAAATTAAATTTGCAAGATATTCACATAGTATGAAAAGGTTTGTTCCATATATATTACTCGTGTTGGTCGGTATGTTTGTATGTGCCGCAGATGCTTTGTGTGGAATAAACATTTCAGATAGTATTTCTCAGAAGTATTCATCGTATGTTCCAGTTGGAGATACTGGCAGGTTTGTTGATTCTCGTGATGGAAATTCGTACCGCACAGTAAAGATTGGAAACAAAGTATGGATGGCGGAAAACCTTCGCTATTCCAAGGATATACCAATTGGTACATCAAAGAGTAACAAGCCTCATGTGTATTATCCGAATGGCAATGCAGAGAATGTTGCTCAGTATGGATATTTGTACAACTGGTATGCAGCTGAAAAGGCTTGTCCAAGTGGTTGGCATTTGCCAACAAATTCGGATTGGAAGCAACTAAAGACTGCATTGGGCGGTGAAAATGTTGGTTCACAGCTAGCTGCCAAGGCAGAACTATGGAATGATGGTTCTCTCGAACGAAACTCATCATTTGGAAAATCAGGTTTTTCGGTATTGCCTTCAGGTAGCTTCGATGGAAAAGTATACGGAAACTTTGCGTCTTTTGCATATTTCTGGTCGGCAACTGAATACGAATATTATAGTGGCAATGCCTATTATAGATACATATACTACAATTATGCTGGCATTGTGTCAAACTACAGTAGCAAAAGCGATGGCTTTTCTGTGCGTTGTGTAAAGGACGAGTAGGATAGGTCGTACATGCGGCTATAAATAATGTTTCCCTAATTCTATGTGCTGGTTTTTATAAGGACATTTTGCTTTTTATGTTATGTAGCATTTGTTTATAATATTACCGCATCTCGATTGTTTGTTTGATAATAAAAACTTATCTTTGCACGCATTAAAGAAAATAATTAAACGAAATGATAAACGATAAACTATTAAATCCTAAAAGTGTTGTAATCGTTGGTGGTTCCGACGATGTTCATAAGCCCGGCGGAAAGGTGCTGAAGAATTTGCTTTCAAGTCCTTTCAAAGGTCAGGTATATGTTGTTAATCCCAAGATGGACGAGGTGCAAGGCATAAAGAGCTATCGCACTGTTGAAGACTTGCCAGAAGTTGATTGCGCTGTGCTTGCTATTGCTGCAAAGTTCTGCGCTCATGCTGTAGATGTTCTTGCAAACACCAAGAAGACCGGCGGTTTCATCATTCTGTCGGCTGGGTTCGGCGAGGAGAACGAAGAAGGCGCAAAGATTGAACGTCAGATTGTTGAATATATCAACAATGTAGGCGGCAGCCTTATCGGTCCTAACTGCACAGGTTTCCTAAACAGCAACTACTGCGGTGCTTTCGATACACCAATCCCGCAACTTGATCCTCACGGTGTTGATTTCATTACCGGTTCTGGTGCTACTGCAGTGTTCATTAAGGAATATGGTATTTCCAATGGCTTGAAATTCAATAGCGTATGGGCAGTTGGAAACTCGGCTCAGATTGGTATCGAGGATGTTCTCGAACACCTTGACAATACTTTCGACCCAGTTAAGAGTTCGCGCGTAATCATGCTCTATATGGAAAAGATTGGCGACCCGCAGAAGATGCTCAAGCATTCACGCTCGCTCATCAACAAGGGATGCCACATTGCTGCAATTAAGTCGGGCGGTTCTGCCGCTGGTAGTCGTGCCGCTTCGTCGCACACTGGCGCTTTGGCAACAAACGATGCCGCTGTCGATGCTCTTTTCCGCAAGGCTGGTATAGTTCGTTGTAGCAACCGTCAGGAACTGACCACAGTTTGCGCTGTTTTCATGCATCCTGAAATTAAGGGTAACCGTTGCGCTGTTATCACCCACGCTGGTGGTCCTGCCGTAATGCTTACCGATGTTTTGTCGAATGGTGGAATGGAAGTTCCTCCTCTGAAGGATCATCCTGCTAGTGCACCTCTGCTTGCTAAGCTCTTCGGAGGTTCATCGGTTGGTAATCCTATCGACTTCCTTGCTACTGGTACTGCAGAACAATTGGGATATATCATCGACACTGTTGAAAACGAATATGAAGACATTGATTTCTCGGTTGTCATTTTCGGTTCACCGGGATTGTTCAGCAACAGAGAGGTTTACGACCTGCTTGGCGAAAAGATGAAGACCTGCAAGAAGCCGATTTTCCCAGTATTGCCATCGATTATAAATGTTAAGGACGATATTGACGATTTCATTGCCAAGGGACATATCAACTTCCCGGAGGAATGCGTGCTTGGTAATGCATTGTGCAAGATTTACCATACACCAAAGCCACAGCCAGAAAATGTTGAGCTTCCGAAGATTGATGTAGCACGCATTCGCAAGACCATTGACCGTGTACAGAACGGTTATATGGAGATTGCCGACTACAACGAGCTTCTCGATGCTGCAGGAATCAACCGCAAGAAATCGGTAGAAGTTGACAAGAAGGAAGATGCTTTGGCATTTGCAAAGGAAGTAGGTTGCAGCAAGGATGTTCCGCTGGTAATGAAGGTTGTAGGTCCGTTGCATAAGTCTGATGTTGGTGGTGTTGTTCTTGGCGTCAAGGATATGGACACCGTTGCAAAGGAATTCGACAGGCTTATTAAGATTCAGGATACCTACGCTGTTGAAATGTACCCGATGCTTGATGGTACCGATGTATATATAGGTGCTATCCGCGACCCGAAGTTCGGACATCAGGTATTCTTCGGACTTGGTGGTATTTTCATCGAGGTGTTGAAGGATGTACAGAGCGCACTTGCTCCGATTACTGCTGCCGAAGCAAAGGAAATGCTCACCAAGTTGCGTGGCTACAAGATTTTGCAGGGTGTTCGCGGTCAGGAACCTGTTAATATTGACATTTATGCCGACCAGGTTGCACGCGTAAGCGCATTGGTAATGGCTGCTCCCGAAATTGCCGAGATGGACTTGAACCCATTGCTTGGTAATCCGCGCAATGTCGTTGCCGTTGACGCTCGTATCAGAATTGAAAAGTAATATTTTCAAGGCATATAGGCACAGGGACTTTCGTTGGAAAGTTCTTGTGCTTTTTTGATAAAAATTGGATGACATTAAAAAATAAACAACTTGTCATTCCGCAAATCAGAACATACACGCGATACAGAACGGGGAGCGTTGTAATGTTCGATTGTGCGGAATCTCCTAAATAGGTACAAAATGGAGATTCCGTACAAACAGGCTCACAAGGCTCGTGCCTGCGCCTGTTCGCTTTGTTTTACGGAATGACGGATAATGCTAATAAAGAATAACTTATAAAAACAAAATAATGAAAAAACAAGATTTCATATTTATCATCTGTGTGATTGTGGTGCTGATACCGTTTTTCATTCCGCAGACGCACTTTCTCGAGTATTTCAACCTTTGGACGGCTACGCATCCGTTCATAATGGGCTTCTTCAAGTTCGCGATATTGGCGACGGTAGGTGAGATGCTCGGTTTGCGCATATCAAAAGGAGTGTACAACCAGAAAGGTTTCGGCGTACTGCCACGCGCAATTGTGTGGGGAATACTCGGTATGGGAATCTGCATGGCAATGATAATCTTCAAGTCGGGCGTACCGACATTTCTCGACATTGTCGGTGGATGCGAAAAAGGCACGATGGCAGGTCTGCTTGCTGGCGAATTCTCGTGGGGAAAGGTCGGCGTTGCATTTGCCGTAAGTGTGGCGATGAACTCAATTTTCGCTCCGGTATTTATGACCTTGCATAAGATTACTGATACTCATATACTTAACAATGGTGGAACACTCCGTGGTTTCTTCCGTCCCATAAAGATGGAGCAGATTATCGTCGGACTGAACTGGAAGGCGCAATGGAGCTTGGTTTTCAAGAAGTACATACCGCTGTTCTGGTTCCCGGCGCATACGATAACCTTCCTGCTTCCCGCCAACTTGCAGGTGCTTTTTGCAGCCTTGCTCGGTGTGGTTCTGGGAGTTATGTTGTCGATTGCAAATTTGAGAAAAGGGTAGCTAACAGAATCCCTGTCTATCAGTCTTGCAGAAGACCTGTCGGGAAGACTATCAGGCTGTTAGACCGCAAGACTGTTAGACTATTAGAATATTTTTCCTTCCCAAAGATCCTTGAGGAAGTCGTTGATGTTGATAATCTTAACGCCAGAAGATGTGCGGTTGATTCTGTCGTGCGAAACAAACATCAGTTGGCAGTCGGGATGTTCTTCGTGAAATGCTTTCAGCCCTTTTAGGTGTTTTGGTAATACTTCATCTACAGACTTGATTTCTATAGCTATGCGAGCGTCTCCAATTATGGCGTCAACTTCCAGTCCCGAGTATGTGTGCCAGTAGCTGAGCTTTTCTTGAGAGTTGGTATATCCTATGTAGGCAATAAGTTCTTGGATTACAAGATGCTCAAAGGCATGTCCGTATTCCGCAGAACCGCGTATTAATGTCTGGCGTTTAAGCAGATAATTGGCAACTCCGACATCGAAATAATAGAAACGTGGTGCCTGCACAAGTTTACGCTTCATTGATTTTGTATATGCAGGTATCATATAGCCAATTAGTGTGTCCTGTAGTATTGAAAAATATTCTTTTACTGTTACCGACTTTACACCGCAGTCGCTGGCAATATTGGTGAAGTTTACTATTTCACCGTTGGTCAGTGCGGCGACTTCAAGAAAACGCTGGAATCCGTCAAGATTTCTGACTATTGCTTCCGCTTTGATTTCTTCTTTAAGATATACATCGATATAGGCGGCGAGAAGTCGCTTGGGGTTCTTGCTTAGGTAATGCTGAGGAATGAGTCCGTCGTTTAGTGCTTTTTGTAAGTCGAAATTAGGAATCTCACAACTGACCAAAGGGTAGAAGTAGCACGGGAAAGCGCGACCTCCGAGTGTATTGTAGCCTTTGCGCCTTAGTTTGCGGGCACTGCTTCCGCAGAGAATAAAGCGGATGTCGTTCTTGAATATTAGGCGGTGAACTTCGTTGAGTAATTCCGGTACTTCCTGAATTTCGTCTATTATTACAATGGTGTCGGACGATTTGTCTTCCAATTGTTCGTAAAGGTATGATGGACGGCGTTTGTATAGTGCACCGAGTTCTGAATCAAGCAAGTCTATATACAAAGCCTTAGGAAAGGTTTTTCGTAGGAAGGTGGATTTGCCTGTCTTTCTTGCTCCGAACAGAAATACGCTCATGTCCTCAACATATTCGCTTATCTTGTAAAACCTATCTAACATATTCCTTGAAATTTTAAGATACTAACTTAAATATTCGTTGAAAATCTTCCGCAAAGGTATATTATTTTTCGTTAACTACAAGTATTTTTCTTTAAAAATAATAGTAGAATTTAATATTAGTGTTGTTTTGAGTTAAATTGTTGATAATTATACTATTTAGTATGATTATATCTTAAATATTCTTTAAAAATTTAAGATATTAACTTAAATATTAATAGAAAATATAAGTTGTATTTGGCTTGAGAAAAGGCTAAAAAGACGAACAGGCTTACAGACGAACAGTCTAGCGGCCTTTTAGCCTTCAAGCCTGTTAGCCCTAAAAAAATATTTGCACAATCTAATCAATATTGTTACATTTGTGCTTCAAATTTTGGCTTTGTGCGGTTAATGCAGGTCGCCACCAATTGCCAGACAAACATAGTATAGTGCCTGCAACATAAATGGTTCGCCTATGTAGCATAAGTGTAATTTGATACACACATTTTAAAATAGGAAAAAGCTAAGTAGCTTATCTGGATTTCTTGAAACTTGGACAATTTCAAAATCTACCCAGAGCAAGGCAATGGCATTCCGCGCTATATGCGTGGACTTAATGTTGTAGTTGGGTAGATTAGGTAGTCCAAGACCTCAAGGAATCCGATGAAGACTTAAAGTGCCACGCTTTTTTTATGTGGGTATTTCAACGAAATGGCACAGGCGGATAATTCCCGAAAAGCCAAACGAGTAGGGGGAAAAATAAAATTTTGAACAAAAACCGATGTGCCGATGGGATATAACCGACAAAAATTGAAATGAAAAGTAAAATATTGTTTTCTGTAATGATGTTAATGGCAGTTGCAGTTCTATTTTCTTGTAAGTCGCCTCAACCAATAGTTGCACAACAACCACAAGCACAAACATCAACACAACCACAAGAATCTGATATACAAAGACAAATACGAGAAGCGAAAGAGCAAGCAGAGTTAATCAAAGTCCAAAATGAGTTGGAATTGCTTAAGAGACAGCAGGAAATAGCAATGTCGGAACTTAATAATCAAGCAGTTTTGGAAGCTGGTGCAAAAAAACTGTTAATCCCTTGTACTAAAGAAGCTCTAGAATTAGAAAAGACCAATCAGATGGCTGCACAAGGAATGGCAACAGGAAAGGAACGTCAAGAATTGGCACTAAAGGATGCTAACCGTAATGCTATTGCAGAATTGATGACCCGCTGGGTGGGTGTAATCAAAAATGGTATAGAAGATTATACTAAAGATTCTGACACCAAAAGTTTGACTCGTCTGCAAGAGGCTCAGTTGGAAGGCCTTTGTATCAATGTATGTGAAAAAGCCATTAACAAATTAATGAAACCAGCTTGTCGTGAATGGATTCAGGACAAGAAAGGAGGATATGGGTGTTATGTAGCATTGTATGTAGCCTCAAATGATGTGCTTGATGAAATTGACAAGGCAATTGAAGATGAAAGGGAATTGGATATTGACAAGGCTCTTTTTAGGAAAAGGCTGCAAACCGAGTTGGATGAACAATCCCGTAAAAAGCAAGAAGCCAATCAGGCAGATTTACAAAGACTTAAAGCATTGGAGGAAAAATCAGAATAATTTATGGGGAGCAAGCAGAGCTATGTCTGTTTGCTCCCCTCTAACATAATGATTAATATTATGAAAGTAAGATTGTTTTCTTTTTTTATATTCCTTTGCTTGATTCTTACTGCAAACGCACAGACTGGACGTGTTCTTCCATATTGGGTAACACAATTGCCGAGTGCAGGAGCAGACAAGAATTATTACTATCGTGTTACGATGGCTGAAGATGTTTCTTACGACAAAGCATACGCCAATGCTTTTGCAAAAGCCGTGATGGAAGCAAAATGGAGAATGGGGGTAGAGGTGCATTTCCAAGATGATGTCAAGTCTCTTGAAAATTCAGTAACAGAAGGAGTTAATGTTAATCAAGACTTTATAAGTATACCTATGAATAAAGTGTGTGATTATTGGGAGGCGAACCATACTCCAATGGGAGACTTGATTCGGTTGTATGTTCTGTGGCAGGTCGCAAAATTTGGAAATAAAGAACCACAATTTGAAGAATTTACTAAATGTCAATGATTTATGAAAAGGTTATTTCAATTATTTGCAATCATATTGATTAGCAATGTTGCATTTGCACAAACATATATTTCAATGCGTCCGAACTGGACATTTAATCCGCCGCAGGCTGAGAATGATACTTACGAATACTATGTAAGCAAAGGTGTTGGCGACACAGAAAAAGAGGCTCGTACCGATGCGTTTGTAATGGCAGTCAAGGAAGCGCAGTCACGAGTCGGGGTAGGATCCAATTCAATGGATATTTTCAAGGCGTTTCAGTCGAGCGACCAAGATTTCAACGTTGTTGCCAGCCATTATGAAATACCAATGAAAGAGGTTTGCTATTTTTCTGAAAAGTCACGTGATGGGGAGCAGTGGTATTATTATCAGCTCTTGCAAGTGGCTATCAGTGGAAATATTGAACCCAAATTCAGGCAATTTGCGGGAGATTGTTATGATTTCAGTAAGGCAAAAGAATTGCGTGAGATTATGAAGGAGGAGTATAAAGACAAGATTGAAGAAGACAGAAAAAGGCAGGAGCAGGAGGCTAGGCTTCAAGCTCTCAAAGAAAAACAGGCTGCAAAGGCAAAACGAAAAAAACAAATTAGAGATAATCTCTCCTGGGGTGATCGCAATTATGTTGCATGGAACATTGCAGGAACTGGTTATCCTTGGAATTTGACTGATGGCGTAGAGTTTCGATACGGTGGTGTTATTGGTATTGGTGGATATTTGGATTTTGGAATGGATTTCACACATGTTAAATTTTATTCAGATTACTATAGTTTTAATGAAACAATAAGCAAACTTTTTTTTCATTATTCTGGTGGTTTAAAATTATATATATATGAAGGATTATTTATGGGTTGTGGCTATGGAACAATTAATATGCCTGTTTATGATGTAGGTAAAGTTTATGGACATGATTATAGAATTTACGCAAGGCAGAAGAATGTAGAACATAGTCATGGATTACATTTTCATGTTGGTTACAACTTTATCGTAGATTCTTGGCCCTTGTTCTTTCTCGGTATAAGTGCGGGAGCCTCGTATGATATAAAAAACAAAGTGTATGCACCATCTGTTTTATTAAAAATAGGTATCGCATGGGAAAGATGATTTTAATATTTTATAAAAAAAGAGTATTAAGATTTGCATTTATCTGTTTGGTGTGTGGATTTGCAATCGTTATTTCAGCATGTTCAAAGGAAGAAAAAAATAGTAGGTTCATGGGAAGTCGTTGACAGTGATTTTTATTGTAGCCTTTACATGAACGAAGGCGATGTGTTGAGCTTTAGACAAGACTATAGATTTCAATTGATTCCTACAGATTTAGACGGTGATGGTGGTTTAATTGGAAAGTATATGGTTGAAAACAATGCGATATTATTAGAAAGTGAAAAATATGATAGTAATGTAGTTGGATACTGGGAAATTATGAACTTTAATGGAGATTTTTCCATTGATAGATTAAACAGGAATGAAATGATTCTTTCTGGCGTAATAAAATATACAGAATATTATGACTATTCATTTCATAAAGAGTCATTATCTGGCACAGTAAAATTTAGTAAATTGAAATAGAAGAGTATTGATACGGACTGAATAATAACCTATAAGTCGTATTTAACTAGAGGCTGTCCAAAAAGTAAAATTAACTCTCCGAGATTTCAATATTTGCGGACACTTTCCATTAGGTATCCGATATAGAAACGACAAAAAGGACTTTTTGGACAGCCTCTTTTGTTTCTCTAAATTGAAAACAACGAACATACAACCGATGAGTAAATTTATTACCTTTGCAAAAAAAGAAAGTATGTGCAAATACAGCGATATAGAAAATATTGAATTGCAGAATGGCAAAACCGTGAAGGAAGTAAACGAAGAGGTTCGGCATGAGATTGAGCGCATTTATGCAGAATCGTGGCTAAAAGGTTTTTCCGTACCATTTTTCGGTGATGACGGTTCCATATATCTGGCAAATCCTGACGGTAGCGAAGATAAAGTAACTCTCGACCGCAATACTCGCACATATAATATAATTATGCGCACGGCACAGCCCGGATGCGGTAGATTTGCCCATATTAAATTATAGGTGATGGAGAAAAGACCAGAGTTTACAATAGTAGCTGGTCCAAATGGGGCAGGAAAAAGTCGGCTTTGTCCATTTTATATCGGAACCAAATCGTTCGATGGAGACAAACTGGCAATGAATCTTCGCAAGGAGCATCCCGATTGGCCAGAACATTGGATAAGTGGTACGGTTGCATCTGAATTGGAAAAGCAGAAGAATTATGCCATTGAACATAAATCGAAGTAACCAAAGGCTCTGACTTGAACAATGACAATAACTGGAAATAATCAACTCGGCAGTTGCGTCTGTGGCTGCTGAGTTTTTTTTGTTTCCAAATTCAAAACCAAATATCCGACAGCGATGAATAAAATTTATTACCTTTGCAGAAAAAGAAAGTATGTGCAACAGGCTTAACGCCAAGGAGCAAGACTTTTAGCCTTTTAGCCTTCAAGCCTGTTCGCCTAAAATATAGAATTATGGTAGAAATTGTAAAAAATATTGAAGGAATCCGCTCCCGTCTGCCGATGTCGGTGGAACTGGTGGCGGTGTCGAAGACTCATCCCGTTGAGTACATTGTTGAGGCGTACAGTTGCGGACAGAGGATTTTTGGAGAAAACAAGGTGCAGGAAATGGACCAGAAGCACGAAGCTCTCAAGGATTCCTGTCCCGACATAAAGTGGCATCTCATAGGTCACTTGCAGACCAACAAGGTGAAGTACATAACTTCGTATGTCGATATGATTCACAGCGTTGATAGTCTGAAGCTGTTGGCGGAAATAGACAAGCACGCCAAGAAGGACGGTCGCGTGATAAAATGCCTTTTCGAGATGCACATTGCTTCGGAGGAGACAAAGTTCGGTCTCGATAGGGACGAACTTGTGCAAATCCTAGAGTCTCCAGAATTTAAGTCGTTGCAAAATGTAAAAATTTGCGGACTTATGGGAATGGCTTCCAATACCGACGATACAGAAAAGGTTCGTATGGAAATGCGTTCGCTAAAGGAGACTTTCGACTTTGTGAAGAAGAATTATTTTGCTAAAGATTTGGATTTCCGTGAGATAAGCATGGGTATGAGCAGCGACTGGAAGATTGCAATTCAGGAAGGCTCGACCATGGTAAGGATTGGAAGTACAATTTTTGGGAAGAGGAATTATAATGTTCAGTAGGTAATGAAGAAACGCCTGCTTATTGCAATAATTCTTCTTATATCTGTGCTCCTTTCATCTGGTTGTGCTCCCGTTTTAATGTTGTTTATGGGCATGTCAACTCCTCATGCAATAAGCGAACAAAAACTTGACCATAAAAAGAAGAAGTACAAACTCAATGAGTTTCCGCATTGCAATGTCACTGAAGATGGCTTTTGGAATTGTATGCTTTCAATTGGTGACATTAATTCGGTGCAGGTGTTCAAGGACGGGAAATTGATAGTTCCGAAAGCCGATAATAAAACATGTTCGGCTGTGGTTGAAAAGTTTATTGATTTCATCCAAGATTCCACAACATACGAAATTGTTGACAGTGTCAAACTTGCCGACTATTTCAATCCGAAGTATATTGCTGATTATGAGAATGTAATGTTCTCCGATTCCACCCGATATGCAATTCTTGTCTATTGGGCATCGTATGCTGGGTTCTTGAATAGACAGAATACGAAAAAGGAGTATGCTTCGTCAATAAGCCGTATGCTTGAAAGTGGATTTGATGCCGAGGTGCGTTATGTGAATTGCGATGTAAAAGATGGCTGGTCGTTTAAAAAGTTGACGAAGAAGATGTTGGAGGAAAAAATACCTAATATTCAGAAGTAATTTTTTAAATCGTAAATCCAAAATCGTAATTCGTAAATCAAAATTTAGTGCTATTTTTGCAGTCGTATGAAATTGTCGGTCGTAATAGTCAATTACAATGTAAAGCATTTTTTGGAGCAATGCTTGAACTCCGTTGCAGAGGCTGCAAAGCATTGTGAAACTGAGGTTTTTGTTGTGGATAATAATTCGGTCGATGGTTCGTGCAATATGCTTCGCGAGAAATTTCCGTGGGTCAAACTTATTGAAAATAAGAAGAACTATGGCTTTTCATACGCTAACAATCAGGCAATTAGACAGTCGGCTGGAGAATATGTGCTTCTGCTCAATCCAGACACGGTAATAGAGGAGGATACATTGAAGTCGGTTTGCGACTTTATGGACGCACATCCAGATGCTGGTGGTCTTGGCGTGAAGATGATTGATGGCAAAGGTCGTTTCCTGCCCGAATCGAAACGCGGATTGCCTACGCCGCAGGTTGCATTCTACAAGATTTTCGGTTTGTCGAAACTTTTCCCTAAGTCGAAAAAGTTTGGCAAATATCATCTTACTTATCTTGACAAGGATCAAATCCATAAGGTTGATGTGCTGTCGGGTGCTTTTATGCTTCTTCGAGCCGAGACTCTCAGTAAAATCGGACTGCTCGATGAAACTTTTTTCATGTATGGCGAGGACATAGACCTTTCGTACCGAATTACGCTTGGGGGATACAATAATTACTATTATCCCGAAACTACAATCATACACTACAAGGGCGAAAGCACGAAGAAGGGCAGTGTAAACTATGTGATAGTATTCTACAACGCCATGAAGATTTTTGCACGCAAGCATTTTTCCAAAGGAAAAGGTGCAGGAATGATGATATTCTTCATCAACCTTGCAATATATCTGCGTGCGGCGATGGCTATTGCAGGACGGTTCATAACGAATGCCATAACACCTATTATTGATGCTTTGCTAATTCTTGCTGGTTTCTTGATAATCACACCGTTGTGGGAAACACATTTGTTTGGAGAGGGAAGCGCCTATCCGCATGATGTGTTTGTCGGTGCAATGATAATGTACATTTCTGTGTGGCTGTTGTCGTTATTGTTATCTGGCGGATACGACAAACCTGTGAAGATGAAGAATATATACAAGGGAATAGGCATCGGTGCAGTGGTAATTCTGGCCGTGTATGCTTTGTTGCCTACATATTTGCGTTTTTCGCGAGCATTGATTCTTCTTGGAACAGCATGGACATTAATTGTTGTGCCACTTGTAAGATTGTTGCTTAATTACACAAAGTTTACCGTCTTTAAGGTAAATCTGCCAAAGCGAAAGAAAGTGGCAGTGGTTGGTAGTAAGGAAGAATGTCGTTCGTTGGTTGGACAGTTGATGTCGTCAAGGACAAAGGTTTCCATTGTGGCGTATGTAAGTCCCGATTCGGTTGCCGACAAGTTTTTTGCAGGCGACATTTCTCAGTTGGATGAGATTGTGACAATAAACAAGATAGATGAACTTATCTTCTGCGCGAAAGACATTCAGGCTCAGCAGATTATCAAAACTATGCTGAATCTTTCGGGACTGAAGCTTGACTATAAGATAGCAAGTCCAGATGGCTTTTCGGTGATTGGCAGCAATTCGATAAACACAACTGGAGAATTGTACAATATTGACATAAATGCAATCGATAAACCCGAAAACCGCCGTTCGAAACGAATGTTCGATTTTGTGGTATCATTGCTGATGATTCTGTTTTCGCCAATACTTATTTGGTTCATTAAGGGCAAGTTGAAGGCATACGCCAATTTGTTTGCTGTGCTATTCGGAAGCAAAACATTTGTGTCGTATTGCACCGCTGAGAATGACATTACGCTTCTGCCGAAGATAAAGAAAGGCGTTTTCTCTGTCGGTATGGTTTACGGCAGAGAGGTGAAAAAGGATGTCGCTGACAGACTTAACATTATGTACGCCAAGGATTACCGCGTATCGCACGATATAGTAATGGTTTACAAGCTATGGAGGAAACTGGGAAGCAACTAGTAGGGAAGAAGATTTTCCTCCGTAAGATGGAACCAGAGGATTTGGAATTCTTATATTCAATTGAGAATAATTCAGATTTCTGGTATGTTAGTGAGACAAAATCTCCGTATTCGCGTTGGGAACTGAAGCAGTACATTGAAAACTATTGCTACGATATTTTTACAACCAAGGAGTTGCGTCTGATGATTTGCGATTATGTTTTGCAAAAGCCAATTGGCATTGTCGATTTGTTTGAATACCATCCTTTGCACAATCGGTGTGGTGTGGGAATAATCGTATCGCCTGAGCATAACAGAATGGGCGTTGCTACTGAGGCATTGCAACTTGTCATGGAATATGCATTTAAAACCTTGTTGGTCAAGCAAATGTGGTGCATGATTGATGTAAGCAACGATGTCAGCATTGCGCTTTTCGAGAAATGCGGTTTCGTGAAGAATGGTGTTCTAAAGCAATGGAAGCACACCGAAGATGGTTATGCGGATGTAGGTGTGTGGCAGTACATGAGGTAAAGCCACACCATATTTTTTTAGTTGTTCATACAATATAACAAAAAACAAAAAAATTGTTTGCGTATATATATACAAATATTTGTATATTTGCAATGTGGTTATGTATTTTTATTGTTTAACGAATTTTAAGATTAAAGAAAAGATTAGTTAATTTAAAGTTTTTTATATAAAAAAGCGTTTTTGCTTTTGTCCTGAACCTAAATTCTGGAAAAATTTACATCACGGGAGAAAGTCAAAGCATTCGCGGGTATCCGTGGGCTTTTTCTTATTTGTGATGGGGTATTTCCAGAAACCTAGGTTCGGATAAGAGTTTAATCGAAGCCCACTTTTTTATTTTTGTTTATTTAGGATGCTAGTTTGGGGCTTGTGGCAAGAAAGGAAAATTAAAAATGAAAAGATTTTTTTATTTAGTGATTGTTGCTAGTATTCTAGCGTTTTTGTTTTCATCTTGCAAAAAAGATGAAACAGATGTCAATGATTCTGGTTCCGGAATTTATTTGGGCGTTATCGGTTTTAATGACAAAATTACCATCTATACGTCAAAGGGAAATAAAAATCTGGTGCGTTTAAGTTCAAAAACGCAAGGAAGTTTTGACTCATTTATTGATAGTAATGAAATTGGTGAGGGAACAAAATTATATCATGCTGTAAATGTTGCAATAGACAAATTAGCAGCGGCAAATCTGCCAAATGATATAAAGAATGTTTCGATAGTAACTTTTACCGACGGTCTAGATTTGGGCTCGTATGGAGAAAGTTCTTATGATAGTAATGCAGATTATCTTGCTGCTATAAATAGAAGAATATTAAACGAAACAGTGAAAGGTCTTCGGATTAATGCTTATACAATAGGCGTTAAAGGTAATGATGTAAATGACTATAATAAATTTTATTCGGATTTGGAGAAACTCTCAAGTGACGAAGATAATGTAATGGTTGTTTCTTCTATGAGACAAGTAGAAGACAAGTTTAAGGAGATTGCAGAGTCGCTGTATAAGGAAAACATATCTCAATCATTGACATTGACTATTCCTCTTCCTGAAAAAGATCAGAGAATCAGATTTACTTTTGATCACATGTCTTCACCTGAATATTCTGGAATATATATTGACTGTCAGTTTTCGACTAAATCTGATAAGACTTTAAAGAATATATCATATCATGGTATTGTTGGCAGCCAAACTTCTATAGTTGGAACATCTAAAGATAGCTATCATATTTCGTATGATTTTGGCGGCATTTGTCTTGAAGATGGAGATGTTGTTCCTACTGATAATGTGAGAGAATGGTATGCTATTGATGGTGGCGGATGGCAGGTTAATTCAGAATTCGCAGGATCTGATAACATTGATATTTCAACAGAACAAAGTAGTGCTGCAATTATGCTTGTTCTTGACTATTCAAGTTCATTGGGTAGCGATGAAAGTGATATGAGGCGCGCAGCAAAAGATTTTATCGATGTACTAATGGGATCTGATAAATAACATTTTGAAAAATTGATGATAGAGAACAGAACAATAAAACAACTTTTGTCGTTCTGTTCTTTTTTATAAACCTATTCGTATTTCCTAAATCCGCTAGATTCAACTGTTTTTGTTTCTTCCCCATCGTGTATAATGAAATAGGCTTCCATGCCATCTATGCTTTCAACGATTTGCATTGCTTTTTCGGATCCCATCACCATGAATGCGGTGGCGTAAGCATCGGCGCGGATGCAGTCGGGATAGACGACAGTTGCGCTAATCATCTCGTTTTCGGCAGGATAGCCAGTGAGTGGATTGATGGAATGACCATATTTTTTCTCGCCTTCTTCCAAAAATTTGCGGTAGTTGCCCGATGTATTTACAGCCATGTCGGAAAGTTGAATGACAATTTGGTTTTCACGGTATTCGTAACCACTGCCTTCGATTGGCTTGTCAACGCCTATTTTCCAGTTTTCGCCTTTGGCGTTTTTGCCGGAGCAGTATATTTCACCGCCAATCTCTACCAAAAAATCAGTAATTCCCTTGCTCTTGAAAAAATCGGAAACATAATCGACAGACATTCCTTGTGCAATGGCATTTGTAATTATTTGTACATCGGGGTCTTGTTTTATGATTTTGCCGTTTGCAATATCTATTTTGCCAAGTCCTACATGTTGTAGCAGACTATTGATTTCGATGCTGTCTGGGATATGCTTTTCGTGGCGAACCCAACCGAATCCCCAAGCGTTGACAATGGGAGCGACGCTAACATCGAATGTTCCGCCAGTGTTTTCCCATACTTCTTTCGAAACCCTGAAAAATTCTTCGGTAAGAGCATCCAGCGAATCGGTTTCGTTGCGGTTTATGCGCGAAATGAGCGAGGTGCTGTCGTAGTTGGACAATGAACGGCAGAAATTGTCGAGCAGACTGTCGATTTCCTTGTTGTAGTTCACATTGCTGTGGTAGGTGATGTTGAACATTGTTCCCTGTGTAGGTCCGCTGTACTTTATATATTCGGCATTTCGGCTGCACGATGCAGAAATGATTGCCAGTGCTATTATTCCCCAGAAAATTTTTCTATTGAACATTTTAGTATTCAGTTTGTTGTGTTATACTTTCAAATCGTTTGACTTTGTTTGCAAAACAACAAAAAAAATCAACGCAATTCATATAAAAGTGGTAACTTTGCACCTTAAAATAAAAGAACAATATATGGGTATAATAAGTTTTTTGTCTAAGATGTTCGGTACCAAGTCGGAACGCGACTTGAAGGCACTGACACCGATACTTAACGAAGTGCTTGCTTTGGAAAATGAATTCCTGGCTTTGTCGAACGATGAACTCCGCGCACGCACTCAAGAATTGAGAAAAGGCATTCACGAGCATATAAGTGGTGAAGAAAAGCAGATTGCAGAACTGAGGGAAAAGGCTCAGGGCTTGGACATCTGGGAACGCGAGGAAGTGTTCAACGAGATTGACAAGATAGAGGAGAAGATTGACAAGAAAATCGAAGACCACCTTATGACCATTCTTCCGCAGGCATTTTCGATATTGAAGGAAACTGCCCGCAGATTCAAGGAAAATGCAGAGGTTGTGGTTACAGCAACCGACTTTGACCGCGATTTGGCTGCAACAAACGACTTTGTGACAATTGACCGCGACATGGCCATCTGGAAGAATTCGTGGGTTGCCGGTGGTAACATGGTGACATGGGATATGGTCCACTACAATGTGCAGCTTATCGGTGGTATCGTACTGCATCAGGGAAAGATAGCGGAAATGGCGACAGGTGAAGGTAAAACCCTCGTGGCAACCTTGCCGGTATTCCTTAACGCACTTACTGGCAGGGGCGTACATGTTGTAACAGTGAACGATTACCTTGCAAAACGTGACTCCGAATGGATGGGACCATTATATATGTTCCATGGTCTATCTGTTGATTGCATCGACAAGCACGAACCCAATAGCGAAGCTCGTCGCAAGGCTTACGCATCAGACATTACTTTCGGTACAAACAACGAGTTCGGTTTCGACTATCTGCGCGACAATATGGCACTTTCGCCAGCCGATTTGGTTCAGCGCAAACACAATTATGCAATCGTCGACGAGGTCGACTCGGTACTTATCGATGATGCTCGTACACCTTTGATTATTTCGGGTCCTACACCTAAGGGCGACGATCAGCTTTTCGATGATTTGAAACCGCAGGTTCAGCAACTTGTCGCAGCACAAAAGGATTTGTTCAACAAGATTTTCAACGATGCCAAGAAACTTATCATGGAAGCTAACTTGAAGGATGGCGGTTTCAAGCTGTTGCAGGCTTACAAGGCTTTGCCAAAGAACAAGGCTCTCATCAAGTTCTTGTCTGAACAGGGCATGAAGGCATTGTTGCAGAAGACCGAAAACTTCTACATGCAGGACAACAACAAGATGATGCATCTTGCTACCGATGATTTGTATTTCGTTATCGATGAAAAACTAAACTCGGTTGACCTTACCGACAAAGGTTTCGACTTGCTGGCTAATTCGACATCGGATTCTAATTTCTTCGTGATGCCCGACATCGGTGTTTCTCTCGCCGAACTTGAAAAGGAAAATCTTCCGACACCAGAAAAATTACAGAAAAAGGACGAAATTATCCGCGACTATTCAATAAAGTCTGAACGTATCCATACTATAAACCAGTTGCTTAAGGCATACACAATGTTCGAAAAAGATGTTGACTATGTAATTATCGACAACAAGGTAAAGATTGTTGACGAGCAGACCGGTCGTATTATGGAAGGCCGCCGTTGGTCGGATGGCTTGCATCAGGCTGTGGAATCGAAGGAAAATGTAAAGGTCGAGGCTGCAACCCAAACCTACGCAACAATCACCTTGCAGAACTATTTCAGAATGTACCACAAACTTTCAGGTATGACTGGTACTGCAGAAACAGAGGCTGGCGAATTCTGGGACATATACAAACTTGATGTTGTGACAATTCCAACCAATAAGCCTGTAATTCGTAACGATTACGAAGATCTTATCTACAAGACAACCAAGGAAAAGTATGCAGCCGTAATCGATGAAATTGAGCGTTTGGTTAAGATTGGTCGTCCTGTGCTTGTTGGTACTACATCGGTTGAAGTTTCCGAATTGTTGAGTAAGATTCTTACTCGCAAGGGCATAAAGCACAATGTGTTGAACGCCAAGTTGCACAAGCGCGAGGCTGATATTGTTGCCGAAGCAGGTCAGTCTAGTACGGTAACCATTGCAACCAACATGGCAGGTCGTGGTACCGATATTAAGTTGTCGCCCGAAGTTCGTGAGGCTGGAGGTTTGGCAATCATTGGTACCGAGCGTCACGAGTCTCGTCGTGTTGACCGTCAGTTGCGTGGTCGTGCTGGTCGTCAGGGTGACCCGGGTTCTTCGCAGTTCTTCGTTTCGCTCGAGGACAATCTCATGCGTTTGTTCGGTTCCGACAGGATAGCTTCTATTATGGATAGAATGGGACACGTTGAAGGCGAAGCAATTCAGCATTCAATGATTTCGAAGTCAATTGAGCGCGCTCAAAAGAAGGTAGAGGAGAATAACTTTGGTATTCGTAAGCACTTGCTTGAGTACGATGACGTAATGAATGCACAGCGTACCGTAATATACAAAAAGCGTCGTAATGCACTCGACGGAGAACGTCTTGGCGCCGATATTGCAAACATGATGAACGATGTGTGCGTTTCGCTTGTTGATGAATGCTACGGAAACTATACATACGATGAGTTCAAGTTTGAAGTATTCAAGACACTTGCAATAGACATTGAACTTGGTGAAGATAAATACGACAATATGTCGCGCAACGAACTTGTTGACTATCTGTACGAAACGCTTCGCGAAACTCACAAGCGCAAAGCACAGCAGATTGCTGAACAGGCATATCCGACCATAAAGTATGTGTTCGAGAACAAGGGCAATATGTACAAGAACATCATTGTTCCGATTACCGATGGCGTTAAGCAGTACAATGTGGTTGTGAACTTGGAGAAGGCATACCAGACAAAGGGTGAGGAGATTGTTCACGCTTACGACAAGACTGCTGTTCTGCGCAACATTGATGAATCGTGGAAGGAACATCTGCGCGAGATGGACGATTTGCGCCAGTCGGTTCGTGCCGCATCATACGAGCAGAAAGATCCGTTGCTGATATACAAGCTCGAATCGTACAACATTTTCAAGGAAATGCTTGACAAGACTAATCGTTCAATCATTTCAATTCTGATGAAGGCTTACATTCCGATGTCGAATCCGGATGAGGTTAAGGAAGCTCGTCAGCCGCGCCAGAAGTTGGATACAAGCCGTATGCGCACAGGTCGTGAGGAAGTTGGTGGCAACCGTCCGCAGTACAACGACCCGAGTGCAGGCAAGCAGAAGAACGAGCCAGTTCGCGTTGAGAAGAAGGTCGGTAGAAACGATCCTTGTCCATGCGGTAGCGGCAAGAAATTCAAGAATTGCCACGGCGCAATGATGGGAGATGCTGAATAGAACCCAGATGGGCATGCTGAACTGCTTCCTGAGCGGAGTCGAAGGACAGCATTTAATAGAAAGATTTCCAGCAGTCGGCAAAAGTCGGCTGCTGTTTTTTTATGCCAATTCCATATCAATTTGCTTCTTTTCGAGGTTCACATCCGAAATGCGAACTTTTACCTCGTCTCCTAGTCTGAAAATCTTGCCTGTATCAACTCCTTGAAGGCAATATTCCTCGGCAAAGAATTCGTATTCGTCATCCATCAAGGTGCGAACATGGACAAGTCCCTCGCATGCTGAATCCTTCAATTCTACAAAGAATCCATATTCCTGAATGCCTGAAATGACACCATCGAAAACAAAACCAATCTTGTCCTGCAAAAATTCTGCTTGCTTGTACTTTATTGAACTGCGCTCCGCCAAAACCGCCTGCTGCTCCTTGAACGAACAATGCTTGCACTTTGCTTCCAAATCTTCTGTATCGGGAGTTTGGTTGCGCATGTATGCGTAAAGCAATCTGTGTGTCATCACATCTGGATAACGACGTATAGGCGAGGTAAAATGTGAATAAAAGTCAAACGCAAGTCCGTAGTGTCCAATGTTTTTGGTGGAATAAACTGCCTTTGCCATTGCTCTGATTGCAAGGTTTTCAATGATGTTCTGCTCAGGCTTGCCTTTTACATTGTTAACTAGTCCGTTAAGCGAATTGGACAACGCAATGCTGTTTGACATATCAATGGAATATCCGAATCTGCCAATGAAAGAAGAAAAGTTAGATAACTTGTCGTAGTTCGGTTCTGCGTGAACACGATATACAAACGGCTTGTGCTTCTTGCCAATCATTTCGGCTACATTGCGGTTCGCCAGAAGCATAAATTCTTCTATCAGGTTGTTGGCTTCCTTTGCCTCCTTGAAGTAAACGCTCACGGGACGGGCTTTTTCGTCAAGCACAAACTTAACTTCCTTATGCTCAAAGTTGAATGCACCCTTCTGGAATCGTGCCGAACGCAATTTCTTTGCCAATTCGTTGAGTTTCAATATTTCTTCTGCAAAATCACCTTTGCCTGTTTCAATAATTTCTTGTGCTTCTTCGTATGCGAAACGGCGGTCAGATGAAATTATGGTTTTCGCTGGCTTGAAGCTCAACACTTCAGCATTGTCGTTCATTTCAAAAATTGCAGAGAAGCAGAACTTTTCCTCGTTGGGACGAAGCGAGCAAAGGAAATTGCACAACCTTTCGGGCAACATCGGCACTGTGCGGTCAACAAGATAAACAGATGTTGCGCGGTTGAATGCCTCGTCGTCGAGCGAAGTGTTTTCGCGCATATAGTGGGTGACATCGGCGATATGCACACCTATTCTATAATTGCCATTGTCTAGTTTTTCGAACGAAAGAGCATCGTCAAAGTCCTTTGCATCGGCCGGGTCGATAGTGAAGGTCGGTGCATTGCGGAAATCCTCACGTGTTTTAAGGTCGTAGTCGGTTATTTCAAATTTGATTTTATTGGCTTCGTTCTCAATATCTTGCGAAAACTTTGCTGGAAGTCCGTACTCTGCTAGGATAGCGTGCATTTCGGTGTTGTTGTCGCCAGCTTCGCCAAGCACTTCAATCACCTTTCCCACAGGATTCTGACGACCGTTGGGCCATTCCTCAATCTCGACAAGCACTTTCTGGTCTTCTTTTGCACCCATAAGTCTGTCGGAAGGAATAAGGATGTCGTACATAACCTTCTGGCTGTCGGGAATCATAAACGAATAATGACCAGCAGTGCGAATTGTGCCGACAAACTGCGTTCTTGCCCTGCGGACAATCTCAACAACTTCCCCTTCGAGATGGCTGCTTGACTTGCGGGCATACAAACTGACTTTCACTGTATCTCCATCGAAAGCGGAATTCAAATTCTTGAACGAAACAAAAATGTCCTCCGACAATTCTTCGCTGGTTACGAAGGCATTGCCAGTCTTTGTAATCTCCAGAATACCAACAACCTTTCCCGACTTAGCTTTCAGTTTGAACTTTCCGCGCGAAGTTTCCTTGAGTGTGCCAGCCTTTGTCAGTTCGCAAAGCACTTGGTTTATCAATGTGCGCGATGATGGTTCTGTATAGCCAAGTTTTGTGGAAATTTGCTTGTAGTTGAATTCCTTGTTGGGATTTTCGTAGAAAACGCCCATTATTCCTGTTGTCAGGGTTTTCTTGTCGCGTCCCAAATTATCGTCGTTGCTTCTTCGTGGCATAGTTGTCTTTTGTTGTAATTAAAATAATGTTTCCTGCTTTCCCGGCATAAACTTATTCAAATGTTTGTAGGCCTTTTCGGTAGCTTCACGACCACGCGGAGTGCGTTTGATGAAACCTTCCATAATAAGGAATGGTTCGTAAACTTCCTCCAATGTGCCTTCGTCTTCGCCGACAGCGGTTGCAATGGTCTTCAGTCCAACAGGACCGCCACCGAACTTCTCGATGATAGTAAGCAGAATCTTGTTGTCCTGCTCGTCGAGTCCGTATTGGTCGATGTTGAGAGCTGACAGCGAGTGTTTTGCAATGGCAAGGTCGATGCTTCCGTTGCCGATTACCTGCGCAAAGTCGCGTACGCGGCGGAGCAGTGAGTTTGCAATACGTGGTGTACCACGGCTTCGGCGCGAAATTTCGTATGTTGCTTCTTCTGAGATTTCCACGTTTAGCAATGATGCCGAACGCTTTACAATCTTGCAGAGAATGTCGGCGGTATAGTACTGCAAATGGCAGTTGATGCCAAAACGCGCACGCAACGGACTGGTTAACAATCCGGAACGGGTTGTCGCACCGATGAGCGTAAACGGCTCGAGTGGAATCTGCACCGAACGTGCGGCAGGACCTTTGTCAATAAGTATGTCGATGCGGAAATCTTCCATAGCGGAATAAAGGTATTCCTCGACAAGCGGATTCAGACGGTGGATTTCGTCAATGAAAAGTACATCGTTCTTTTCTAGGCTTGTGAGCAGACCTGCCAAGTCGCCAGGCTTGTCGAGAACTGGACCTGATGTGGTCTTGAAACCTACGCCAAGTTCGTTTGCAATAATGTTTGCCAAAGTAGTCTTACCAAGACCTGGAGGGCCGTGCAGCAAGACATGGTCGAGTGCTTCTTCGCGCAGTTTGGCTGCCTTTACGAAGACCTTCAGGTTCTCGACAATATTATTTTGTCCGTTGAAGTCCTCAAAATCGAGCGGTCGCAGAGCTTTTTCAAACTCTTTTTCAGCCGACGACATGGTTTCCTCTTCCGGACGTACATAATTGTTCATAGTGAATATTTTTTTGCAAAGTTAAGCAAAAAAACGATTGGGCTTCGGCATGCTGACAAGCCTTTAATAGAATTTTATCAACATTGTTTTTCCCTTTTTCCGAATACATATTTCCATGTGCATTCGTCTGGAACTGGATCGTAGCCGCTGCCGCCCCAAGGGTTGCAACTTAATATTCGTCTTGCGGTTAGGAAGAAGCCTTTCAATAGTCCATGCTTGCGAAATGCATCGAGTCCGTATGCCGAGCAGGTTGGCGTGTAACGGCACGAATTGGGCAGGAGGGGAGATATGAGTTTCCTATAGATTTGAATCAGCAAAACGAATGGGAATGTCAATATTTTTCTAATTATTGGCATTATGCGGATTTTTCTATGTTCCTTTTGCCGGCAATGGCTTCCTTGAGAGGTTCAAATTGACGGCGTGTATTTGGGCAGAGGTTGACATTTGCTTCGCAGAGCCGTCTTGCATCTTCGGAATGCTTCTTGAACCACATTGTAATGGATGCAGATGAAACGCCAAGAGCTTCGGCGATGTTAACAGCGGTAGGCCTTTGCCCGCGATCCTTGGTTGTATTGTAGGCATCTTCGAGACGTTCAAGGTATGCAATGATTTTTGAATGCCGTTTTTCGAGTACGCTTTCTTGTCTTGCAACCGATGTTTCGCTTGGTGCATCGTGCTTTACCAAAATGTCGGTATCGTCTATTTCAATCTGCGAATTGTCATACACTTCGGCCTTTAAGCTTGCAGCCCGTTCGAGAGCATTGATCAATGGTTCCATATTGTCGCCAGCATATTCGCTTACAACTGCTTCTGCATCTTTGGTTAGCGAAAAATCCTTTCCGAATTGTCTTCCAAGAGCGACAAGCTTTTCCTTGACAATCTTCATGGTCTTGTCAGCAGGAATTTCCATTTCTCGTTTCATTGCGGATATTGTTCTGTCCTTGTGCTTGATGTATTCAATTAGCATTTGCATCTTGGATTCGCTTTGCTTTAATATGTCTATCAGCGATTTTGTGACCGAATAGCAAAGTGCCGCTATTATTTCCTTGTCCTGCACCGACATTTTTGTCTCGTATCCACCGCTTACCATGATGTTGAGACTTCCGAGAGTCGGCCTGACGGTTACAAAATACAGGTCGTCAAGGTTGTCGATAGGAGACTGGTGCCTAATGCAAAGCGTCAGATTCTGGTCTTCGAAGAGAATGCTGTCGCGGTTTTCCGTAGTTTCCCACGATGTGCGTTTGTTTTTTGTCTGCTTGCGCTTTTCAATGTCGATGGTCGAGATTATTCCGTCATCGTGTGAAAGAAGGTTCTCATCGAGCCACGATTTCCTTATTCCGTTGTTTGTCTGGTGAACGCACGAAACAGTATGCACCGACAATGTCTTCGCTAGAAGTAGCATTATCTCGTTGCTGTAGCTTGTGCGTTTTAAGTTCATTTAAATTTTAAGTTTTTTAAGCGGATGCAAATTTAATAAATTTAAATTTAATTAAACAAAGCAAATTAAAAATATTTAAGCGAAAATTTGCTTAAACTTAATTAAGTATTGTTTAAATTGTTGAATTATAATTTATTATGAGTGTATTTTTGCGTCGTTTTAAATCATTTATGCGTGATGGTTAAATGATAATTGGATAGAAAGGTTAAGTAATTTAAGTTAAAATTTAAAAATATAAGGTATGAAAAACGAAGCTTTTGTGTTGGTGTCGGAGAATAGGATAGAGTTCTTTACAGAAAATGAAAAATCTTTGAGAATGGATTTTTGCGGTGACGACTATAGTAATTTCAACGAATATGTATCTGCTGTGATTAGCAGTTTTGCAAAGGGGAGCAGCAATAGTATTTCGGCGGTAAAGTTGGTTTTGCCGAGTGCTTATTATCATTTTGGCGAGCAGGTGATGCCTGGAGTGCGCTCAAAGAAGGATGAGAAGTACAAGATTCGCAATTTTTCGACACCGCTTTCTAGTGTAGGCGACACCGATGCAACAAACTATTTCGATGTTCATACCGACTACGAGTGCGATGGCAAGTCGTGCAAGAGGTTGGAAGATATTCCGTTGTTGTGCAAGTATTTGAAACGCAAGACTTTCCTTTATTGGGATTCTCGTCGTCTGTCTGCTCTTGTTTCTAATCTATCAAAGTTCGGAATCAAAGTTTCTTCGGTTGTGCCTGACATCTGCTTGTACAATGGCACTGCTAAAAATTATCGTGGATACAATGCTGTGGTTTCTGTATTTGACAGATTTTCAGACATTAGTATCTTTTCTGGTGGAAATGTGAAGCGAACGATAAGGTTTCAGTTTGGGCTTAATGATGTAGTCCGCAGATTGAGCGATGCGTTTGGACTTTCATATCGCAACTGCCGAAAACTCATGGAGTTGTATGGTTTCGTAACCGTTCCGCAGCAATATGTGCATTACGAAATTTCCGTGCCAGTGTTCGATGATGTGAAGAAGAATGTAAAACTGACCGACTTGTCGTTTGAAATCAGGGAAATGCTTAGACATGAGTTTTCCATGCTTTACGATGAAATCAAGGATTGTGGGGTAGAAGAGGTGGTATTCAGAGGCTTGCCAGTAGTTGGCTCCAATGTTTTGTTCCAAATGATGACAAACTTCGAGTGCAATTGCTTCGATACGGTTTCGTACGAAAAACTTGTTTCTCTTTTCAATGTCTTGGAAGCCAATGCCTATACGGAAACTATTGTTGCAGAGCCAGTTGTCGAGGTAAAGCCGGAACCAGAAACCGAAGTTTTGACAGAAAAGGGAAAAGAATCTAAACGCTCCACAGTGAGTGACATTGCTAACACCATAAAACCGGCATGGTTCGATAGTCTTATGTGCAAGATAAACCAGTCGAAGGAAAAAATAAATGCGCTGATGGTGGAATAGGGGCTTTGGTTTTAGAAAAAGTATTATTGGGGATATATCATGCAAAAGGGACAGGTTTATTCTGCCCCTTTTATACAGTTTGTCAGTATATTCTATTCAGATTCTGAAACAAGTTCTGAATGACAATTGTGATTGGATTGAAGTCTAATCCTTTCAGCCCATAGTCTTTTAGACTTTCGGACTGCTAGCCTGTTAGACTGTTAGACTTCAAGCCTCATTATTCCTTTACAACCAAAATAAATCCGCTGCCGTGAATGTTATCAATCTGGACGGAATCGTCGTTCTTGAAGTATTTTCTCAGTTTTGTTATGTAAACATCCATGCTTCTGGCGTTGAAGTAGTTGTCGTCACCCCAGATTTTCTTCAGTGCCTCGTTGCGGTCAAGGACATTGTTCTTGTTGATATACAATGCTTTGAGCAGGTCGGCTTCGCGAGGGGTAAGGCGGTGCTCCTCGTCGGTGCTTGTTAGCGAGCGAATCTTAGTGTTGAACTTGTACTTGCCAATTGTAACCACATCGCTGATACCTGGCTTAATGTCGAAGTTGCGGCGCAGTATTGCTCTGATTTTCATTAACAATACATCCGATTCGAACGGCTTTGTGAGGTAGTCGTCAGCACCAATGCGGAAACCTTCCATAATGTCTTCCTTCAGCGAGCGTGCTGTCAGGAATATAACCGGACAACTCGGACTTATCCTCTTGATTTCTTTTGCGATAGTGAAGCCGTCAACATTCGGTAGCATCACATCTAGTATGCAGAGGTTGTATTCGCGCGACAGGAAAGCGTTTACTGCGTCCTTGCCATCAGTTATGAGGGTAACATAGAAGTCGTTCATTTCCAAGTACGATTTTAGCACGAAGCCAAAGTTTACATCGTCCTCAACCAATAATAATTTTTCTTTACTCATAATTTATGTCTTTTAGTGTTAATGGTAAACTTACTGTGAATGTGCTTCCCTTGCCTTCGGTGCTGTTCACCGTTATGAGGCCATGATGTGCAAGCACTATTTCCTTGGCGTAGTTCAGTCCTAGTCCAAATCCCTTGACATTGTGGGTGTTGCCAGTGTGTGCACGGTAGAATCTGTCGAATACTTTCGTCTGAGCATCCTTCGACATTCCTATGCCGTTGTCCTTCACTGCGAAGAAGAACCTGTCGCCTTTGGTGTAGGTGCTTACATGTATTTCGGGAGCATCCTTTGTGTATTTTATTGCATTGTCAATCAGGTTTATAAGAACTGTGGTCATGAGCACAGTATCCATTTGTATGTGGACTTCGCCGTCGCAGGTTTCGATTTGCAGTGCTCCGCCTTTTTGAGTGACTTGCAGTGACATTGTTCCGGCAACATCCCTTACGAATGCGTTTGCATCTTCGTCGGTAAGGTTTAGCTTTAGTCCGTTGCGGTCGAGGGTGGCAATTTGCAGAACCTGTTCCACATGTTGTGTCATCCTTGATGTCTCTTGAAGTATGACTTCAGCCATACCCGATATTGTCTCTTTGTTTTCAATTACTTGCGGACTTTTTATTGCGGTTGCTGCAAGCTTTATTGTGGCGATTGGCGTCTTGAATTCGTGAGTCATGTTGTTCACGAAATCGGTCTTGATGGCGTTAAGTTTTTTCTGCTTTAATATTGTGAAAATTGCAATACTGAAAGTAGCTATGAACAGTATCGAAATCAGCAGCGAAACTATTACCTGCGAATATATTGAAGCAAAGATTGCGTTTTGCTTAGTCGGGAAATCGACAACGAAAAGGTTGGGGTTTTCCATGACATTTCCTGGTGTCATGTTGTACTTGTAGCATTTGTCCAACCTGCTGATGTCGAAGTTCTTGGATGCCAATTTCGTTTCCATGCTGATGTCGTCGATTATGGCGAACTCGAAGTTCATGTCGATGCCGAAAGATGTAAGTGTACGTCTCAGAACGCGTTCGATTGTTTCTGCATCAAACCTTTTTTCGATAGGTAGCTGTCTGCATGTGAACTCTGCTTCTAGTTGTATGGCCAGTTTGTTGAACTGCGAACTTGGGTCTGAAAGTTGTCCAAGGTAATATGCTTCTATTGCATCAACATCTTCGTTTTTAATTGAATATGAGTGGTTGTCTGAAGTTTTAATTACATTTGTTGGAATGTTTTCTTCATCGAAATACGAGGTCATTGTGGAGTTGATGTGAACATTGTCTGGTCTTGTGTCGGTCTTTCCTCCGTCCTGAACCTTGAATTTGTCGTAAACAAAAATTGCTACTTCCTGTTTTTGTAAAGTGATGATGGTCTGATTGATTGCTTCGTTCAAAGCCCTTTCAGTTATTTCTGCCGATTTTTTGTACGATGAAGTTATGTGGCTGACCTGAAGCATAATGAGAACTATCATCGAAACCGACAACATTACTATACTCCACGATACAACTTTCTTCTTTTTCATGTCTGCAAATTTAAAAATAGTTTCTTTTTTTCAATTATCCTTAACACATTTTTAACTTAAAATGGCTTTTTTGTGATATTTCGACCTTTTATAACACGATGTTGTTAAAAAAATGCTTTTCTCTGTTTTAGTCGGTTTGTGGCAATGGGCTATATTCGCAATATGAAAAATAAAGTAGGCATATTGTTGCTTGGGATGCTGGTGTGGACGATGTCGTCAATGGCGCAGATAGAGTCGTCGATACCATCCGACAAGCCCAAACTCGTGATTGGAATAGTGGTAGAACAGATGCGTCAGGACTACATTGACCGTTTCTGGGAGAATTTTGGAAACAAGGGTTTCAAGAAGCTTGCAGTGAATGGAAGCTACTGTGTGAACGCCAACCTCAACTATGCGCTTACGCAGACAGCACCGGGTTATGCTACAATCGTAACTGGCGCAGAACCATGCAGTCACGGCATTGTGTCTAACTATTGGTATAATAAGCTGACTGGCGAAAAAATCGACTGCATATATTCCGAAAAAAAGGAAACTGCCATTGGTGGTTCCAAAGATGCCGATGGTCGTGTGTCGCCAATGAATATGCTTTCGACCACTTTTAGTGACGAGGCTAAGCTGTTCAACCGTGGCAAGTCGAAGGTTATAAGCATGTCGCTGTCGAAATACGCTGCCGTGCTTTCTGGTGGTTATGCTGCCGATGCTGCCTACTGGTTCGACCATGTGTCGGGCGAATGGATGACATCTACCTATTACACAAGCAGTTTGCCCAAGTGGGTGGTCGATGTGAATAGCAAGAAAATGCCAGATGAGTATCTTAGTCGTCAATGGGAACCGATGCTTCCGCTTGAGAAATACAACGAAGTGCTTTCAGATTCAAGCAAGTACGAATTTGGAATAGATGGCATGTACAAGACTTTTCCGTACAACTATCAGAACATCACAAAGACGGTCAGAAACTATAAGTTGCTGACAATGATACCCGAAGGTAATACTTTGCTAAACGATCTTGCTGTTGCTGCATTGTATGGCGAGGATTTGGGCAAGGATGAGTTTACCGATTTTTTGTTCATCAACTATTCTGTACCAGAGGAAGTTGGTAAGTTGTACGGACCGCAGTCTATTGAGGTGCAGGACTTGTTCTTGCGTTTGGACAAGGATTTGGAGCACCTTATTGATGTGGTAGAGGATTTGGTAGGCAAGAACAATTGCCTAATTTACCTCACATCAAATCATGGAGTTTCGGAAATGCCACAGTACTTACAAGACCAGAAAATGCCTGCAGGAAACTTCAAGCAGTACTATATGTTAGCACTTGTAAAATCTTATTTGAAAGCGCTGTACGGTGATGGTGACTGGATTGTTGATTTTAATAATTCGCAGATTTATTTGAATAGGTCGCTGATAGAGGATTCGCAGATTTCGCTCAATGAAATTCGCGAAAAGATTATTGACTTCATAATGAATTCGGCTGGTATTGCCAACGCGATTGGCGCCAATCAGTTCCAGAACATTGTGTTTGCTGAGGGCATGCCGGTGAAGATGCAGAATTCGTACAACCAGAAGCGTTCGGGCGACATTATGATTGCGCTAAAGCCTGGCTGGATTGAGGACATTCCATATTGCACCGATCATAACTCTGGTTATTCCTGCAACACCCATGTTCCGCTGATATGGTATGGCTGGAAAGTGAAGAAGCAGAAGGTTTTCTCGCAGATAAATATTACCGACATAGCACCGACTGTTTCAACCGCACTCGGTACGCCACCGCCGCCAATCGTAAGTGGAAAGGTTCTGGAAAATATATTCTTGAACAAATAGTCTGGTTTGCTGACATGAAATTATGCAAATAATGAAAATGTCTGCCTAAAACTTTAACTTTTCTTTTGAAACATTAATAGATACAATGCGTTATTTTCGCAAAAGTTTTATATCGGAATAGATATGAGAAGATTTTTGTCATTAATAGTCATTTTGTGCATGTCGTTTGTCATGTTTGCCGATGGCGTAACCTTCACTGGCAAGGCGCCTGCGAGGGTTGGAGTAGGGCAACGGATGCAGGTTCAATATACAATCAACGAAAAGCCATCGTCTATACAACTTGGTAATATACCGGGGTTTAAGTGTGTCGGCGGACCTTCGCAGAGTTCGAGTTCTAGCGTCAGCATTGTGAACGGTAGCATGACGAGCAGCAATACATACACATATACCTATACTCTCGAAGCGGTCTCTGAAGGAACCTACACTCTGGATGGTGCGGTTGCAGTAGTCGGCGGAACAAAATACACATCCAACAGCATTTCTGTTACCGTTCAGAAGGAAGCCGTACAGCAACAGCAGCGACAGTCAAGCTATTACGATCCTTTTGAGGATATTTTTGGTTCTGGCAGGTCGCAGCAGCAGCAACAGAATCAGCCTAAGCAAACAGTTTCCTCCGATGATGTACTATTGCGCACATTTTCAAGCAAATCGAATCTTGCAAAAGGTGAGGGAACGATAATCACCATTAAACTTTATACCGCTGTAGACTTGATGTCTATTGAGGATTTTACACCGCCGAAACTCAACAATTTTTATGTCGAGGAATTGGAAACAGACCAGAACCTCAAATGGTCGCGCGAAACTGTAAATGGTAAGACATACAATGCAGCAGTGCTGAAGAAATACCTTGTTTTTCCGCGTCTTGCAGGAAAAGTCGATATTGACAAGGCCGACATAAAGTGCATGGCAAGGGTCGTGTCGGGCAGACATCCATTCTGGGGCTACACCTACGACAATGCACCTGCATCTGCAACATCCAACACTCTTTCGCTCAATGTTGCATCACTGCCGTCGGAACCAGTAGGATATTCGGGAGCAGTTGGAAAATTCAACATTTCGCTGAATATGCCAAAAGACACAGTTTCTGTGAACGATGCTGTCGTTTGTAAGATAACTATTTCTGGTTCAGGAAATTTCAACAATATTGAATCGCCACAAATATCATGTCCTAAGGAGTTTGAGCAGTACGAGCCGGTTGTAACAAGCAAACTCAATGCATCTGAATCTGGCTTGTCGGGAAGCAAAACTTGGGAATACACAATTGTTCCGCGTTATGGAGGTTCGTTCAATCTGGGTTCGGTATCGCTTGTATATTATGACCTTGCGAACAAAACATACAATACCGTATCAACCGAACCGATAGTTGTGAATGTAAGAAGGGGCAGTGGCGATATGGCATCAGGGACAATCTACAATGCGCAGACTGGTGTCGAGGTCATAAATCCCGAAGATGTAAGGTTTATCCACAAAGGCAACTTGAATCTTGCTGCGGCTTATTCTCCGCTAATGCTTTCGGGATTGTACTGGACGATAATAATATGTCTGATTGTGGCTTTCATTGTGTTGGTGATTGTTTTGAGAAAGAACATCAAGAAGCGTCAGGATGTGGAACTGATGAAACGCCAGAAGGCAAGCAAGATTTCACGCAAGCGACTGAAAAATGCAAGAAAATTCATGCAAGCCAACAACCAGACCGATTTCTACAAGGAAATTATCACTGCTTTGTGGGGCTATGCAAGCGACAAACTTTCGATACCTACATCGCAACTTACAAAGGACAATGTAATGCAGGCATTTGCCGAACACAACATTGAAGAAAACCTTTCCAAGCAGTTTGTTGACCTTATAGACAAGTGCGAATTTGCTCATTTTGTTTCGGGCAGTGGCAACGAAATGACTGCAATTTACGAGGAAACCACTGGAATTATTGAACAATTAGAAGAAAACATGAGGTAGCCATGAAGAAGATTTTTGCATATATCACACTTTCGCTGTTGTCTCTGAATATGTTTTCTGCCGATGTGGATGCATTGGCCGACAGCGCACAGAACTATTTTATGCAGACACGCTACGCAGATGCCCTTAACCTCTACGATTCGATATGCAGGATGGGCTATTCGTCATCGGACCTATATTATAATATGGGCAACTGCTACTATCGTCTCAACGAAATTCCATATTCGGTATATTACTACGAGAAGGCGCTGATGCTGAATCCATCGAACAGTGATGCCGAATTTAACCTTAATATAGCCAACCGTTCATTAAAGCAGGTTGTCGAGGTGCTACCAAAACCTTTCTACGAAAGGTGGGGGACTGCGGTGCTTGGCATTATGGGAACCGATGCCTGGACAATCTTCAACATTATAATGCTTGCGCTTGTGCTTGCTGGAATTGCGCTCTACCTTTTTATGGGAAGTATTGCGATGCGTAAATTGGGATTTTCAGTCGCCGTGATAGCATTTGTGCTTTTTATCATTACAGCCGTTTGTGCATATAAATCATCGGTAAGGATTACTGAAAACAATTATGCAGTAGTTTTCGAGCAGTCGATGGTTAAGTCGTCGCCTAATGCCGATGCGGTAAACTCATTTGAAATTTTTGAAGGATTGAAGGTCAATGTTGTAGATTCGGCAAACGGCATGTACAACATTAGGCTTGCCGATGGCAAGGAAGGCTGGATTGATGCAAATGATGTGAAGTTGCTTGCTGAATAATGAGTAAAATCCTGTTTGCCATAATGTTATGTTTTGCTGTAACGATGCAGTCGTGTTCATTTTTTGAATCCGTAGTGTCGATATTTTCAAGGAATTGCACAAAAAATGTTACCGACAAGTATGTCTTCCGTTCTTCGGTCGAAGTTTCGTCACCTAGTTTGCAGCTTGCTCAGGAAAAAGCGGAAAACGAAGCAAGAAGGTTGTTGCTAAAGCAAATTGACGAATATATAGTCGAGAATATTTCGTATAAGGATTTTCTACGCGATGACAAATATGAAGATAAGATAGATTCTATACGAGGCCTGGTTCTCAAAGTGTGCGAAAATTCGTGCTCGCATACTAAGAAGAAGTCGTCTGGCATAACATATTCTGTTACCATACAGATTAATCGTTCATTAGTTGATGATATAATTTCGCAATACAAATGACCTTTGCTCTTGACATATTGCTTATTGTAATCGCTGCAGTTCTGTTGCTGATAGGAATAATTGGTTGCTTCGTTCCGATTTTACCCGGTCCGCCGATAGCCTATGCGGGATTGGTAGCTGTGTTTTTTGTCAGCTACTGCGATATACAATTGTCAACCTTGCTGATATTAGGTGCAATAATGGTTGTTGTAACCGTTCTTGATTTTCTTGTGCCATCGTTGGCAACAAAGAAATTTGGCGGAACAAAATGGGGTAGTCGTGGCGCTGCAATAGGGGTGTTGCTAAGTCTCATAGGTTTGGCGTGGTGGGCAATTTTCATTGCTCCTTTTGCTGGCGCATTTGTCGGCGAACTGCTCTATTTGAAAAAGCAAGGACAGAAAACCGAAGGCAATATGAAGGGTGTTTGGAAGGCGGCGTTTGGCGCATTTCTGGGAATGATGTGCGGCATAATGCAGAAACTTATATATTGTTGCTTCTTGGCGTTCTTTATTGTCAAGGAATTGATAATGGGAATATTTGGGTAAAGATGGATATGCGTATGACACTCTTTTTTAGATCCTGAAACAAGTTCAGGATGACAAAAAGACTGGGCTTTGCGCCATTTTTATCGTCAATCGTCCAATCAAAATAGTAAGTCGTAAATCCCCTAGATTGTTGGGTCGAAAATGCTGAAATGTACGCTACCGTACTTTTTCATACCTACAAAATGCTGAAATCCAGAGAACTCGGTTGTTTCGCCATGCTCAATTATCAGGTATGATGTGTCGGAAAGCAAATTGTTGCGGAACACGGAATGATATATTTCCTCGATGTTTTCAAGTGCGTAAGGTGGGTCGGCAAAAATCACATCAAACTTTTGGGTGCAGGTGTCCAAATAGCGGAAAACATCGGATTTGTAAATTACTGCCTGTGTAAATCCTAATTCCTTGAAATTCTTTTCGATGTATGCAGCGTGCTTTACATTGCTTTCCACTGCTACAAGCGACTTTACGCCACGGCTTGCAAATTCGTAAGATATGCTTCCCGTACCACTGAAAAGGTCAAGTACATCAATGTTTTCGAAGTTGAAGTCGTTGTTAAGTATGTTGAACAAGGCTTCCTTTGCGAAGTCGGTCGTTGGCCTTGCCTTGAAGTTGGCAGGAGGATTGAACATTTTGCCTCTGTATTTTCCGCCTATTATCCTCATTTGCCAGTATTAATGAAATTGTAGAAGTAATGTGGCGCAAATTCTTGGAAACGATAGAAATACTTGTAGTCCCTGTTTATGGATTCAAAGTAAACATTCCTAACGAATTTTTTCAAATGTATAACGGCTAGGTCATCAGGTTCGATGAAGCCCGAAAATACCACCTCGCATTCTTCCTGCGGCAATCCGAGTTGCTCGAAGGTGTTCACAATGAAATACAGAATGTCGTTTGATGACTTGTAGCCGTATGTGTTATAGTTGCAAATTTGAGCCTTGTCAATCACCAGAACATCAAAGAAATCCTCGAAAACCTGCACGAACATTCGCGGACTATTTGGCTTTTCGCTGATTTTGGTTCTTGTCAGTCCCGACTCAATGAATGTGTGGGATTGTGGGTAAATGCTGTATTTGTCAAATAGACTGTCGAGCAACACAACGATTTCCTTTTTCGCCGAAAAAATTAAGACGGTTTGCGATTTTGGCAACTTTGAAAAAAGTATTTTTTCATCATCTGCAATTCGTCTGTTAAGAGCGAAAATGTTTTCAGCTTGACTTTCCTCGAATATTGCATCAGGGACAATCGTTACGCTTTTTGTCGCATATACTACATTTACATTATCGAATTGCAGAACTTCTTCATCGGAGAGGAACCGCTTTATTTCTTCACAACGATTGGCCTTTTCCGAAAATTGCTTTGAAACAAGCGTCAGAACCTTGTTGTTGTCGATGTCGTATATAGAATAAGAAAGTCCATCTTGTGTTATCAAGATGGACAGACTATTTTTTGAGAGCAAATCAATGTCGCCCTTAATGTGAACAGGTTTCATTATTACTCCTGTTTTTTCTTTTCCATAGTAGCATCCCAGTTACCTGCGTTGTTGTTTGCTTCGTCAAGTTTACCGACTCTCAGGCAGGTATCTTTCATTTTGTCCTTGTAGTTGACAGTGAGCTGTCTGTCAAGACCATCCAGCAAGTCATCGTAGAGTGCATAGCACTGGAAAACCTTTACAGGAACACCCGAACCGGTCATTACGGTTGCAGTATCCATCTTGAATTCAACCTTTCTGCCAACCCTTGTGTAGCGAATCTCTTCTACAGGATATTCAAGGTGCTTGAAGAGGGAGTCTTTTACGGGAACTAAAATGGTATCACGGCTGAAACCCTTAAGTCCTTTTTCTTCAACTTCCTTCCAATTTCCAGTTTTCTTTGCCTTTTCGATAATTTCAACGGCTTTCTTGTCGTTCAAGCCAGCTTTCAACTGTTCGTCGGTCAATGTTCCGATTGCCTTAACAACCTTCAACTGACCTTCGTTGATGAATTTAATCAGATTGTCAAACGACGGTGTATATAAATGGTCGTATGTTGGAACTTTGCTCTTAACATATATTGTGTCTGTTCCTTCAATTCTGTCGATGACCTTCTTGCCGTTTTTTACCGAGTCCTTGGTATATACGGGAGAGAGAACATTTTCCTTGTATGCCACCTGTGCAGTACGGATAGCAATGAGCTGGTCAACAGTGGTTTGGAATCTTGCAATTCTCTGTTCTTCATAATCTATAGGCTTTTCGATGCCGGATACAATCTTATAGGTCAAAAATGCAACTAGTCCTAGCAGCACGACTGAAACAACGATTCTAATTACCTTTTCCATTATTAAAATTTTAAGTTTAATTTTGCAGTCGCAAAGTTAGAATTTTTTTTAATACGGCAAACAAATAATAAAAAACTTTATGACGCGGGAAGAGTTCAAGGACAAACTTCGCTTTTTCATGAATTGTGAGCTGACTGTCGGGCAGTTATCGGCGGCCGATTCGCTTTATTCGTTCATGGGCGACAGGGAAAAACTTTGCACTTTTCTTCTCAAAGGTTATGCTGGAACGGGAAAAACCACTTTGATAAGCGCATTCATAAAGTTGCTCGAAGAGGTAAAAATCAATACAGTGCTTCTTGCTCCGACAGGTAGGGCTGCAAAAGTATTGTCGAACTATTCGGGACGACATGCATCTACTATTCACAAGTGCATCTACCGCAAAAAGTCAACATCCGACCCAGGAAGTCCGTTTTCGTTGAATTTCAACAATTACAAGAATACGGTTTTCATTGTCGACGAAGCTTCTATGATTGGTAATGCTCCGAATCCCGAAAATGCCTTTGGTAGCGGACGACTTCTTGATGATTTGTTTGCATACGCATTCAACGACAACAACTGCCGAGTGATTCTTCTTGGCGATTCTGCACAGCTTCCGCCAGTTGGAACGGCTCTCAGTCCAGCTTTGGACGAGGCGTATCTCAGTGCATACGGACTTAAGGTTTATTCGTGCGAATTGTCAGAAGTGGTGAGACAGGATGCTGATTCTGGCATATTGTTCAATGCCACGCAGTTGCGCAAAATGATTACGGAAAATGATTTCTCATTTCCGAAACTGAAGCACAAAGGTTTTCCTGAAATACAATCCATTACTGGTGCAGAACTGATAGATGAAATCGAAAATTCATATTCGCGTTATGGCAACGATGAAACCAGAATTATCTGCAAGACAAACAAATATGCCAACCGTTACAATATGGGTATTCGCAACCGCATTTTGTGGCGCGAGGAAGAACTTTCGTATGGCGACTTGCTGATGGTTGTCAAGAACAATTACTCGTGGTTGCCAGAGAATGCCGAAATAGACTTTATCGCCAATGGTGATATGGTTGAGGTTCTGAAAGTTAGACGGCACTATGAGTTGTACGGACATCGCTATGCCGATTTGTATGTGCGCTTTGTCGATTTTCCAGACCTCGAAATTGAGGTGAAGGTTTTGCTTGATACATTGTCGATTGATTCGGCTGGTATGCCATCGGAATACTACAAGGAACTTTGGAACCAGCTAGAAGTTGACTACGAGGATATTCTGGATACAAAAAAGCGTCACGAAGCCATTCTTAAAGACCCGTACTACAATGCCTTGCAAATAAAATACGCCTACGCAATGACCTGTCACAAGTCACAGGGCGGACAATGGAAGTCGGTTTTCATCGACCACGGCTGGATTAACAAGGAAGAGATAACCGATGTCGGCAAATATGAATTTCTCCGCTGGCTTTACACGGCAATCACAAGGGCAACCGAAAAGTTGTATCTGGTGAATTTTGACAAGGATTTTTTGGAAGAAGATTAAATCAAATTATTGAAATGTTTTGTGTTATTGTAGGGAAATGGTTTGAAACCTTCCCCTACAAACACAATCATATTTATAGCAAAAAACCGTCAATCTTGTCAAGAAAGGCTAGGACAGGGGCGGTATCCTTAACATCGGTTGGCAAATTCAGCATTTCGCTTGAGTATTTTGTTGCGACAGGGAATTCGCATTCGCAGAAATCCCATTGGTCAAAGTGTTCCATGACTGGATGTATCGGACTGCAAAACCATTCGCCAAGAGGAATTTTATTTTCCTCGGCAATTCTCATTACGGTTTCACGCTCCTTGACAAGAAACGGATATTTCAGGAACGAATGGTCCTGGAATTGCTCTGTCGGAACGAATGTCTTGCCTTTGGATTTTAGGTATTCGCTGTAAATGGCTGCGTTAGCCTTTCTTAGCGGTATCATTTCGCCCAATTTGGCAAGGTTGGTAATGCCTTTTTTCATCTGTGTGGTTGACATACCCTTGAAATAGTGTGACGGCATCTCTGTTGATTCTATCTCGGTGCCAGATGATGAGCCCTGAACCAATTTGTGCTTGCTGAGCCATCTGTACAGCTTCACCATGCGCCAGTATCTGCGGTCTGTCAATATCTTTTCGCGGACGAAGTACAATGTCGACAACGAGATTTTATCCTTAAATGTTGCTGGTTCCAAGTCGGCGTTTACTTTTTCCAATTTGGCTTTCAGATTTTGGTCGGTAACAAGTGCAAAACCGCCAACACCAGTGCTATACGGCTTGTTCCATTGCGTTGAATAAAAGGCTGCATCGCAGTAGCTTCCGTTTGGTTTCCCTTGGTATGTGCCACCGAAACCGTGAGTGCAGTCCTCAATGGTTTTTATGTTGTTTTCCTTGGCAATGGCAACAACTTTCTCAACATTGGACGACAAACCGAAAGTATTCTGGCATATTATGACTTTTGTCCGTTCTGTAATTTTTGACCTAAGTTGGTTTAAATCAAAGTTGTATGTTGTTGCGTCAATGTCAACATATATTGGTTTTGCACCGAGATACTTTATCGCATTTGGAACCACCACGCAGGTAAAAGCTGGCAATATCACTTCATTGTCCTTTTGTATGTCCATTGCTTTCAAAATTGCGAACAATGCCACGCGACCTTTCCAGTAGAGGAAAATGTCGTCAGGAGTGGATTTTAGGTATTTTGCAATTTCAGTTTTGTATTTCAGTTCAATATCGTTCATTTCTTTACATGTTTAAAAATTCCGACTAGCGAGCCAGTGGCATACGAAAAATGTAGCACTATGAATGTCCAGCAAAGATAGAAAAAGTTAAGTTTCTTCGCGAAGGCAAGTTTTAGGCTGATTATGCACAGCGCAAGGAGATAGCAAGTCAAAGAGAGTGCTGAAATTAGGCACAATGGCCACCACAATGCAGCAAATACCGATGGTAGAATCAGCGAAAGCAAAAATATCAGCGGTATGAAATGCCTTAGTGAAAGGGAAGAGAAGTTTTTGGTAATCTTTACGGTAAGTATGTTCCAAAGTCCGTTGCGATAGTTGTTTTGCGCTATGGCGCCAAAGGTTTCACGGGCATAATAGGTACAAAGTGCATCGGGGATAAGGTAGATTTTCCCACCGTTGGCCTTTATTCGTTTGTTAAGTTCAATGTCTTGGTTCCTTGTTAGTTTTGTGTTATAATATCCTGCTTTTTCAAAGATTTCACGACGATAGCACCCGAACGGCACGGTGTCGGCTTCCATAATTTTGTCGGTTCCAGTGCGAAACGATGAGTTTCCAACGCCAAATGGACTTGCAAGGACTTCCTTTATGCTCAGTGTTTTGGCAGTCTTGTTCAACACATCTGTAATCCATACGCATCCGATGTTGTCGGCGTTAGTGGTTTTTAGATAGTGTACCAATGTTGAAACATATTTTGGAGAGTACCATGCGTGTGCATCCATCCTTATGATTATTTCGCCTTTAGAATTTTCAATTCCGATATTCATGGCGAACGGAGCTGTTTTCTCTGGATTGTCAAGAATGTGTATGTTTTTTTCTTTTGTGCAATATTCCTGTACAATATCCTTTGTCCTGTCGGTACTTTCTCCATCTACAATAAAAACATCGAAGTCTTCCTTCGGATAGTCTTGCTGCAAGATTGAATCTATACATTTGCCAATGTATTTCTCTTCGTTCCTGCAAGGTATTATTATAGTTACTTTTTCCATCGGTTAATTTTCATCTTTTGTTGCTAATATCTTGTATTTCGCGGTAAAACTCAGTATAGTTCTTGTCTGCATTGTAACTGCTGTTGAAAAACTTTGTTGCAGAAATTTTTAATGTGCCATGATTAGCAATTATATAATCGACAGCAGCATTAAAATCTTCGTATTTAACATTTAATGGAACTAACTTTCCTGTTTCTGCGCCGACTATTTCGCAGTTTCCGCCGACATCGGTTGCAATTACAGGTATGCCTGCACTTATTGCTTCCATAATCGATACGGGAATACCTTCGGTTGTACTAAGGTTTATAAATATGTCATAACCTTTTTCGCTGTATAGTTTATGTATTTCATTGCTATTAGTAAAACCGTTTAGGTTAACCTTCATGTTGGCTGGAATATTTTCACAGGCTTGTTTTACTTGTGAAAACATAGCACCACCGCCAAAATGTGTCCATGTAACCTCCATGTTCTTATGGTTTTCACTGAATTGCTTTATCATTGACATTATCAAGTCAACGCGTTTCAATTTTATTACCGAAGAACATGACACAAACGAAATCGTTCTTTGCTCCAATTCTCTCGAGCATGGTCTTATTGGCTTTATTCCGAGTCTCCTTGTCGTTATTTTTGCTGAATGTTCTGGATAAAGCATTGAAAGATAGTTTGTTCCTGCATCTGAGACGGGATATAGCGCATCAATCATTGAAAGTGTAAAATTCCTATGAGGTATATATATGTTTCTAGCATCAGAAAAAACATCGTATCCATGTCCCCGGCTAATCAAGGTGCTTTTTTGTATGACATCGTTGTCTTCTTTTGCCAAAGCCATGCCCAATGCAGTGTACGAGAACCAGTAACTGTATAGTATTGCTGGTGTTTTTATCGTTTTACGGATGTAGAATCTTGTCATGTATGCTCCGTACAAATACTTGGTGCCGTGAAAAATCCTTTTTGTAGTGCCGGCACCTTTTAGCATGGTCCAGAATTTCTTATGGAATGGCATTATAAGGAACAGTATGATTTTATTTAGAATTCCAATTTCTGTAAGGCAGGGGAGAAGTGTTATATTTTCAGGAATTTCACGAATGTCTTTGTCTTTATTAGTCGGGATTATGAAGATTTTGCATCCCGTTTGTGAGGCAACCTTGATTTCGTCCTCAAAGAAAACCTCAACGGATTTTGTATATGGATATGAATTGGTAAATATGTAGATGTCTTTCATTTTGACTTGAATAAGTTTTTTATCTTTATGATGTTGCTGTCATCTTGGCAGTTGTTGTGAATGTTGCTCAACCGTATTGCCTGTAGCATTGCAAAAGCCAGCGATTCTGCGTTGTCAGGTTCTGACTTGTATCCGTTAACATCATTTATTATCAGTTCGTTAATTATCGGCACACATGTCGTTGCTGCTACAGGCCGATTGAGGTACATTGCTTCGAGGACAACATTGGGCAGACCTTCCATTCGTGAAGAAAGAACTAAAGCCGTGCAGTATTTTATGTATTGGTATGGATTTTTGCAAAAACCTTCGAAATGAATGTTTGGGCAGTATTTTGCTGTAGAAATAATCTGCTGCGCATATTCTGTTTCTTTGCGACCTAGTATATAAAGTTGTGCAGTATTGTCTTTTTCCAACACCATTCTGAAGGCTGAAATCAGTGTGTCGTAGCCTTTGGCTGGAGATATATTTCCTACCGACAGGTAATTGACCTTGTTCTTGTCGAATGGGTTGTCAATGTTACAAGTTTGTTTGTCAATAAGTTCCGTATCAATGGGATTGTGTATTGTCACAACATTTTCTTCCTTGACATTCAGGAGACTGCAAATTTCCTTCTTCATTTCATCGGTTTGGGCGATTATAGTATGGGCATTACGGAAAAGTTTGCGTTCTAATGCTTCCATAATTCTAATTTTCAGCCCTTTATACAGCTTGTTGGACGGCATTGTCGGGAAACGAGCAATAAGTTTTCTCGTATTTTTTTTGCCAGTAAGCATTAATAATACCGAAACATATATATGTGTTGTGAATATGAAATCCGGATTTTCCTTTCTTATCAGTCTTTTAAGCGGGAAGTATGCCCGAATGCTTCGTCTGCAATTCAGTGATGTTATTGGGAAATATGGTTTTATCCAATTGGTTAGTTCTCCTTCGGGTGTGCCAAGGTTCACAAATTTTACCTCGTGTTCTGTCAGACATTTTGCAAAAGTTACGGCTACGCGCTCGGCGCCTCCGCATTCCATTGATGGTAATATGAACAAGATTTTCATAGTCAGACAGTTGTTTGTTGAAGTTCATTTTTCCCAGCCATATATCCAAGCAATATCATCAAAGGTATTGTTCCTTGGTCGCCGTAGCCCATCGAAAATACTGATTTCACAATGATAATAAGAAGAATCGACACCATGCATCTTCGTTCTATGCTGTCGGGCGTGCTACTGACGGTCATTACGACAATCTGTAAAATAAATAGCAGGTACAGACCTACGCCAAATAGTCCCATGTTTGTTAGCAGTTCCAGCCAGTCGTTGTGGGCATATCTGCCACAGGTAACAATAGGAGTATATGAATATCCGAATCCGAACATGACCTTGGTCAGTGATTCATTGTTTTCCCAGTTGTCCAGCAGTTGCTGATATATTATGTCGCGTCCGCTTGAGTAGCCGCTTAATGTTTCCGACATTCGGTTTTGTATTGCCTCGTTGCTGTTATATGCCGGGATTGCAAACGACAGGCAGATGATGGCACCAAATAGGAAAATTGAAATCTTCTGCATTGCCGACAATTTGGAATCCCTTGCCATGAAGAAAATACAATATGCCAGAAATGCGAAAAGTATTAGAATCGCACCTCGCTTTAATGAGGAAATTACGATGATGCTACTGATTATAAACAATATGATTGCAATGTATTTCCGTTTGAAAAACAGCATGAACGGCAAAATGTTTACGAAAATGTAGCCTGAATTGTTTACTTCCTTGTCGTATATAGGGCTAAAAGGCGACAATGAGTAAAAGTTTATGATGCCTATAGCGAACCAAAAAGCATATATGGCAATTAGTAATTTTCTGTCAATCAGTTTGTTTTTTGAAAGATAGAAAAATATAAACAGAGTAAGGAATACTAATATAGTTTGTTTGATTGGGCTTTGTGGGTCGATGCCGTAGAATGTGGAAATAGCAGTGCCATTTGAAAATCCAAAGTATGCAATGTTAGCCATTGCAAATGCCAATGCGCTGTAAATTAATGCCTGTTTCGTTCCTGAAAACAAAATCTCGGTAAGACAAAATATGCCGACTGCAAAATAAGCCGCGAGGAAAATTTTAGCGACAAACATGGAACCAGGGTATAGCACACCTTGTAGCATATAAAGCATAAGGCAGGCTACCGATACATATTTTACACTAAGTGCTATTTTGTCCTTTTGCAGAAGCATTATTGGTTCTTTTTCTCCTTTAGTATTTCTATAAAATGTTCTACTTTCAGCTTCGCGCTACCATGTACATTAAAGTCGCCTTCCTCGAATACAAACTCGCCATCCGAATACTTGTAACGACCATGTTTTCCGTCAATGCACATCTGGTAGTCTAGATACGAACCGAAGGATGCTTGCAGTTCATTTATGAAGTATTCACCGTTTTTCGTTTCGAAAATATCAACATCCATACAATAGAAACCACCGTCTTCACAAATGTTGCGGACCATTTCTAGTAATTCTTTGGGAGGGTCAACCCATCCAACTAAACCTGAACCACTTGCAAATTGACCTTTAAGCAGTTTCTTATGTCCGAAATATGAGTTTCCAATCTTTATTATTCTCCACTCATGAGCAATGTCTTTGTATTCTTGGAAAAGTACATAGTCCTTCTGTGGTGACGCTAAGTCTGGAACAGGAAGATTGCGAACTTTTCTCCAGTATATTTTGCCTCGGTTTAAAATTGGCAGCCTCTTTGGTGGAAAAACATTCTTTACATATCTCTTTGCAGCATGGTACGATTTAATTATCAATACTTTTGATGCAGCTGAACCTAAGTTTGCCTTTGCTACTATCGGATATTTGCATTGAGATAGGTATTGCAAAGCCTCATCCTTGTCGGTGAAAACCTTGGTAGGCGTGTGCGGATAATTGTATGCATCAAGCCATGCTGCCATATTGCGCTTGCTCTCGTGTATGTATAATCCTAGAAAATCGGGATATATAGGCTTGCCAAGAACATTTGACACAAAATAATAGCGTTCGTCGAGTATGGTTTTGCGTTCCTGGGTGTCGCAGGTCGAGGAGCAAAGAAAACCGTCGCAGTTGGATTTCCTAACAAGCTCTAGCCATTCTGACGAAAGTATGTCGATAATTTCGTATTCAACGCCAATTTCCTTGCAGGAATCTACGAATTTGTTGTGGTTTCCGTTGAACGATGTAAAAATTCCTAATTTCATTGCTGTAAGAGATTTAAAAATCTTGAAATATCGTGCTTGAATACATTTTCGGAAAACGACCTGCTTATTTCCTTGCTGGTCTTCCTGTAGAGTAGCGATGGCGCATTATTGACCTCATAGAAATACAGTCCGTTTTCTTCGTATATAGGATTGCTAATTGTTGTATAGTGAGTGCCTTCGATTGCATTTCCTGCATCGGCTGCTGCGTCAATTAGCAGGCAGCCTTTTTTTATTTTGGCTAGATGTTCGCGACGAATTATATGGTCGGTTGAATTATCTACTTCTATTCCGTTGATTATTATGTCGTACTCGTCAATGGAGTCGTAGAATTCGTGCATTGTTTTGCGATAGAACATCCTTAGGTCGGGATTGTAGTTTGATATTTCGGCGAATGTGCCCTGAGCAACATTTCCACTTGACAGTACGGCAACCTTGGTTGTTGAGTCCGGGTACATTCCATAGTTGAGCAGTGCATGCTGTATGCTTGCAATTCCTGCGTAAAAGCTGTTGCGCCAAATGAAGTTCGGCTTTAGGAAAGGTATTTTGACGACTTTGTCACGCTGTCTGATTGTCGGATAAATATTGTCGAGGTCAACGATGATTAGATTTTTAGGAGAAGCCACCTCGTCATAGAATTTTTTTCCAGAACCAGTAGGGTGCGTCCATCCGATTATCACATGATTTTCTCGCAACAAATGATAATCTTCTTCTTGCAACAGTTTGAGACAAAATATGTTGTCGCAGGTAGCGAAGATATTTTCTCTAGTTGACATCTTGCATCCTTTGGCAATGTATTCGCTGTCGTCTATGTTCATATTTTTTCCGAATCCCTTTTCCATAATGATTTCGTTCTCGAATCCATCGATGTCATCCGGAAGCAGAGCGATTCTTTTTTCATCAGGATAAGTCGGAATAATAAAACCTATTTTCATGTTAACTCTATTTGTAATTATTGATATAATCCTTTTCCAAAATTGCCGTCAGCATTTCTCTGTGTGATTCGCATCTTATGAGATTCAACAGCAGTTTCTTGTTTGAGGCATCGTATAATTTTGGAAATAATTTCATATTCCTTAGTTTTGATACATATTTGTTCCTGAAAGGTTCAAGCATATCGATGAAACTTTTGGCATTTTTGCTTGCAAACTTAGCAAATTCATCGGAAACAGCCTCTTCGTTTCCAATAATTTCATTCAGCATTTTGATTTTGCTTTGCATTTCCGTTGTGTCGGCAATAAATTGTACCGATGGATTATCCTCGCCACCTTGAATGTAAGGATACAACTCAAATGAGATTCCTTTGTCTTCGAAACAGATGTTCACCATATAGCCTTCCTGCCATTGACGGGTGTTGTACTTAGGCGCCACATCGAAACAAAAATTTCCGATTCCATAGAAAATAGGCTTTCCCATATAGGTTTCGTATCCGGAATAGCAATGCTGGTGATGATTAACTACTGCATCGGCACCTGCTTCCACATAAAACCTATAAAGTTCTTGCATTCTAGGAGTTGGAAGATTATAGAGCTCTATTCCTCCGTGAGTTATAACAATTACATAGTCGGCTTTGCTTTTCGCTTCCCGTATTGTACGATAGTTGTCGATGGGACTTATTGCGGCGGCTCCAGCTTGATTTTCCGTAGCTACCGACCATTCGTTCTCGCAAATGTTTATTATGGCAAAATTTTCACCGCCAATATTCTTGAACAGGATCTTTTCAGCTTCTTTTTTATTTGTTCCGCCTCCTACATAGTCAATTCCATTTTTGTTGCACGATTCTATTGTACATACAATGCCTTCGTTTCCATAGTCGCGGATATGGTTGTTCGCCAATGTTACACAATTGAAACCTGCGTATTTTACTGCGTCAAGTGCTTTTTCTGTGCATTTTAAGTTTGGGCCGGTTTTGGAAATGGGAGAGGCGTTGCCATTAACCACCGGAGATTCAAGGTTGACTATCGAATAATCAGCCTTTTCGGTATATGATTTGGTGGCACCGAAGACTTCGGAAAACCTTCCGTCTTCTATTTGTTGCCTTGTTCTATGGTATGGTACAAAATCTCCTGCTATCAGTATTCTTGCCATGTTTATATAACCTTTATTCCAAAAGTAATTCGTTCGATTGTCTTTAAAATAGTTTTTACCGCTTGCTTGAAGTCGGATGAGAATATTCTAGTTGTTTGCCGAAACAAGAACTTAGGATAAGAACTGTCTGAAAATGAATATGATGTCCTGCATATTATGCAGTTCGGATCATCGCATGTGGCGTTGTGAATGTCTTCTGAGAATATTTTGACTTCTTCGTCGTATGCCTTGCGCATATCTGTAATTATGGCATATCCATCGCCGACAGTGCCTTCTGCAATGGTTGATATTTCATGGATGCGCTTGTTGTTTCTGATAAAAGCATTTTTACAAAATAGAACATTTGGCGTGTCGTACCATTTTGTCTGCCCGTTTTCCTTGACATAGATTCCGTATCTTAAATTTGTTTGGTTTTCGCCTTTGTCTCTCAGTGCCTTTTCGAGCGACAAATGTGTGGTTCCGAATAGAGGTTCGCCGCCAATTCTCAGGCATTTGCAATTAAATTTCTCGAAGGCTTCCTCAATTATCCAATATGCGTTTTTGTCGTGCGTGTGGTTGGCTGTAAGGTATTCGGCATTTTTGCCAATTGCCACGAATGGAAATTCCAGCTTGCGAGAAATTTTGGCGTCGGGGTGGGCTATTGCAAATTCAGACATTACTCCGGTAAGGGTTTTAAGTCGTGTGTCGCTTGACAGTATTTGTCTCCGGTGCATGAAGCGCATTTGCCTTATGTATTTTTTAGGGAAAGCCGTCAGTATTATAGTGCCATCTTTACCAATGACATCAAGAAGGGCATCAATAAATGATTTTGGACCGCCGTCAATCTTGCCGATTGCTCGATATGAAATCCTAAGGAATAATGTGTCCCCGGATTTTATGCCAAGATTGACAAGATCGTTCTTTATTTTTTCAAGCGTGTGCATTTATTTCCCTTTCCGTTTTATAAGTCCAAGAAGGAATACTCGTTCCTGTTTGTTGATGCCTATGAAATATATTATAACCAGTATTAGTATTTCAAGTGATATGGTCAGTAGAATGTCAATTGTAATACTTGTTCCGTATGGGATTTTCAAAAGATAATATATTGGCAATGTAAGTATTAGCACGATGCCAGATGGAACAAGTGACTTTTTTATGAAGTTTTTGGGCGACACGAACGATTGCTTCTTTGCGAAATATATTCTTACTGCTATAATGAATATTGAAACGAAAACCTTGATTATAAATACGATTTCAGGAGGATAACCAATTTTTAGGAATATGTACGAAAGAATTATGTTCAACGAAAGCGTGATGCTGAAAAATATCTGGTAGTATTTGTTTCTTCCAGATGCCATAATTGCCATTACTAACGGCATTCCCAACGCTTCCAGATACGAATACCAGAATACGAGTTTGCAGAAATCCGCTGTGTGTGCTGGCGGTGTTTCCAACCAAATGTCAAGTATAATGTCTATGTTGAACAATATTGGAACAGACAATATGTAAAGCAGGAAGAATGAGTATTTTGAAAAAATGGAAGCGAACCTGTTGACTTCTTCGTATTCTTCAGCGGCATAGCTTTTCATTATCTGCGGGCGGAACGATGTTTGGAAGTTGTTGACAAACATTACGATAGCCCCGTTTACTTGATTGGTTATTGTGACGGCGGCATTTACAATAACGCCATAAAAGACATTCATGAGCATGTTGACTCCGTGTACACTAAGCATCTGCGCCACTTGTCCGCAAATATTCCAGCCGATGAATCCCGACATTTGCTTGAACAGTTTTTTGTCTCTCATTGAAAAAGAAAATCTGCATTCGCTCAATTTCAATTTTGAATAGATATAGTAGGCCAAAAAGACAAAAATCTGAACGGAAGACATTAATACGGAGTAAATTATAAGTTTGTCAACGCCCAAAACTGGCAGCAAAAATATCAAGCCGAGTTTCAAAAATGCTTCGATTATGCATATATACGCATAAATGTTCATTTTTTCGTGAGCCAGTATTGCAGAGGTGTAAGGAACCGTAACGATGTTTATTATCATCGAAACTATTGCCAGTTGATAGGCATACATTGCTGCGGTGAACCTTTGCGGGGGAATGTCCAATTGTGTATACACCAGCCATAATCCTATGGTTTCTGCCAGCACGACAAGTATCAAGCATATCGACAGGTGTATTTTTAGAGCCATGTTGAAAACAGCCTTCAGGCCTTCTTCATTTTTCCGTCCCAGTTCATAGTTCAAAAAGCGTTGTGTTGCCATCGACATGGCAGTGTTAAGGAATCCGAACAATGCTACAGCTCCTGCAACGACATTGTATGTGCCAAAGTCCTCTACGCCGAGTATCCTAAGGACTACGCGAGACGCATAAATGTTGACAAGCATAACGACAAGCACTCTAACATAGAGAATGGCTGTGTTTTTGGCAACTCTTTTTATGTTAATGCTGTCGCTCATGTTGTGTGATTATTTATTGGCGATGTTGCTTTTGCGCTGCCTTATCATGTCGATGAATGTTACCAAACATATCGAACATACAAAAGCAAGGAAAGTAACTGTCAATATAATCTTGGCTTTATTTGTCTGGTTATAAGCTCTGTTTGAATCTGGAGCACTAATTGTAGTAATGTATTGTTTGTTTATTTGATTTTGAGCTTCTGCTTGTTCTGCCATCATTGCACCAAAGTCGTTGGCAAGTTTCTCAATAAGTTTGCTTTCGAATATGTAGTCCGGATTCTTTTCCAGGAGTATCTTGTGCTCAATAAGAATGTCTTTTCTTGCACCCGATTTGGACACATTCTGGGAAACTGTGCTGTCAATCATTGAAATGACATTTTTTAGCGAATCGACATTCCTAATTTTTGTTACCATTTGATTGCTAATATCTTCCATGTCCTTTTGCGTTTGCTCGGCGACAATATTCTGCATTTTCTTGTTCAGCAAATCAATAATCATCTCCGACATTCCTGCTGCATCTTCTGGAGTTTCTGCGGAAACAATCATAGAAATGCATTTTCGTGAATCCACTGATGCAGAAACTCTACTGTCGTATGTTTCCACGGTTATATTGTAAAACGCCGACACCGAATCAACAATTGATTTGTCTTTTATCGAAGAAACAGCAAGCCTACTGAAATCCGCAGTAGTTTTTATAGGCAGATTTTGCACATAAAAAGATGAATTAACAGCATATAGCTGAGGTCTGTTTTTTGTTACCAGAAATGTTGCAATTGCTGCAACACAAGTGATTATGGCAACAATAATTATTTTAACTTTTAGTGTAAATTTTCCTTTCATGATATTTTATGTTTTTGCAAAGGTATGAATAATAAAATCAATAGGTATAATTGTTTGTAAAAGATTTTAAAAATCAATTGTTCATTTGCTCTTTTGTGTGGAAATGCAAAAAAATGGATTCGTTTTCCTTCAAATTTATTACTTTCGCGCCGTAAATTTTACAACAATGAAAATAGCTCTTGCACAATTAAACTATCACATTGGCAATTTCGAGTCCAATGCACAGAAAATCATTTCAACAGCAAAGGAAGCAAAGAAAAATGGTGCCGACCTTGTTGTGTTTTCAGAATTGTCGGTTTGCGGATATTGCCCAGACGATTTGCTTTATCGTACCGATTTTGTTGACGGTTGCAACGCCGCAGTAGAAAAGATAATCGCTGAATGTGCTGACATTCCGATAATTATCGGTGCGCCGCTGAAGAATGTTTTGGGCAAAGGAAAGCAGCTTTTCAATTCTGCACTATTTATTGCAAATGGCGATGTCAAGTCGCAGTGCAAGACGGTTTTGCCCGACGAAGGTGTGGTTGACGAACATAGGTATTTCGAACCAAGCGACAAGTTTGACCTTATTGACTTGAACGGTGTAAAAATTGCTCTTACGGTGGGTAATGATGTCCTTGATTATCCAGTGGATATGCTTGTCAAGTTAAATCCCGACTTTATAGTAAATATTTCTGCTGTTCCGTATGCTCACGACGACACTCATTTGTCGGATTTATCTCAGGTTGCAAAGAAATATGGTTTGCCCTTGCTGAATGTTAATCAGGTGGGTGCGAATACCAATTTAATATACGAAGGCCGTAGCATTGCTTTCAATGCCGATGGCAAGGTTATCGCAGAATGCAAATCGTTTGAGGAAGATTTGCAATATGTTGAAACAAAATCGTTTAAGTCGGTAGGAGAGGAGCTTCGCAAGATTGATACAACCGAAAGTATTTTCCGTGCGATAACACTTGGTTTGCGTGACTATTTTGCAAAGATGAACTTTAAGACGGCTGTTCTTGGTTTGTCGGGAGGAATCGATTCGGCTGTGGTTTTGGCACTTGCGGTGAATGCTCTCGGACGCGAAAATGTTCACTCGATACTAATGCCTACCTGCTATTCAAGTTCGCACTCGGTTGACGATTCTTTGGAAATGCTAAAAAGAACAAAATCAAGCTATAACATTATTCCAATTGAAGATTTGCGTAATGCATTTGGAACGGCTATGGCAGAGGCATTCGAGGGTACAAAACCGGGACTTGCCGAGGAAAATATTCAGGCTCGTCTGCGCGGTAGCATCTTGATGGCATATTCAAACAAGTTCGGCAATATTTTGCTCAACACTTCCAACAAGAGCGAGGAAGCTGTTGGATACTCAACGCTTTACGGTGATATGTGCGGTTCGTTGTCGCTACTTGGCGATGTGTATAAGACTGAGGTTTACCGACTTGCAAGGTATATTAACGAACATTGCGGAAATATCATTCCACAGAACATCATCGACAAGGCTCCATCGGCTGAGTTGCGACCCGACCAGAAAGACCAGGATTCACTTCCGCCATACGATATTCTTGATGGCATCCTCAATTGCTACCTTGAAGGCAATATGACTGCTGAAGAAATAAAAGCCAAAGGCTTTGATGCAGAAACGGTTGACTTTGTTTTGAAGCTGGTTAAGCGAGTAGAATACAAGCGTTTCCAGGCACCGCCAATCCTCAAGGTTTCATCCTGTCCGTTTGGACATTCGCAAAGCATGCCGCTTGTTGCAATGTATTAATGGATAATGTACAATTGACAATTTTTGTGCAAACCGAAGGCAGAACAAAACAAACGAAGGACTTTTGTTTTGCTGAGGTGTAGCCAAAAATCATGGAATGAAATGACATAATCTGTAGCAGCGCAATGCTTTGCGCTGTCTTTTTTTTGGGGGGGGATTGATAATGTCCGAGATGGACGCGTATGGGCTGGTTTAAAACCAGCCCATACGCATAAAATCTGCATTCTCATTTTGTTTTCATGTACCAATGTGTTATTTTTGCCGAACATTTGTATGTAGATATTTGAATTTGATAAACAATAGAGAATGGGGAAATTATATAAATTAACGCTATTGTTCATTGTTATTTTATTGGGCCACAACGCTATGGCCTATGACTTTTCGGTAGTATGTAGCACTGGACAAACTTTGTACTATAACATTACCTCAAGTACTGAACCATATACAGTGGAGGTGACTTCGGAAAACACATCATCTCCATATTATACAACCTATCCTACAGGCGTCCTCGAAATACCGGGAACTGTTGAGTACAATAGTGTAACATATTCCGTAGCGAGCATTGTCGGTTTTGCTTTTTATAATTGCAGCGGTCTGACCGAAATAACAATCCCCGCTCCTATAACTAGCATTGGAGAACAGGCTTTTGCTTATTGTACTGGACTTATTGTCGTCAACTTCAATGCTGAAAACTGTACATTAATGGAAAATACAAATAATTATGTATTCGATGATTCTGCACTTGTGACTGTGAATATAGGCGATAATGTAAGAAATATTCCCGATTATGCATTTGATTGGTGTTATTATCTAGAAACTATAACAATAGGTCGTTCTGTAGAAAGCATTGGCGATTATGCATTTGGTAATTGCCGTAGGCTGGCCACTGTCAATTACAATGCAATAAACTGCACTAGTATCAGTTCTAATGCATTTAGATCTAGTTATTTCACTACATTGAACATTGACGATGAAGTCATTAATATTCCAGCAAATGCATTTTATCAATGCTACGGAATCTTTTCAATAACTATTCCAAATTCGGTGGAAAGCATTGGCAATTTGGCATTTTATTGTGTCAAGAACATCATATATAACGGCTCTGCAACTGGAAGTCCGTGGGGTGCATTGACATTTGACGGATATATTGAAGGCGATTTGGTATATGAGGATGATACCAAAGTTAATTTGACGGGTTGCGACAAATCTGCCACATCTGTAGAAATCCCCAACTCGGTTACAAGCATTGGGCATTATGCATTTAGTCAATGCAGTGGTTTGACATCAATAACAATTCCAGAAAACGTTACCAGTATTGGCGATTTGGCTTTTACAGGTTGTACAGGATTGACAGAACCAATATATAATGGAACTTGTTTCGCTTATTTGCCAAAAGAATATACTGGTGAATATGCAATACCAGAGGGAATACAAAAAATTGCAGGTTATGCATGCCTAGTTTGTAATAGTCTTACTGAGATTACAATTCCCAGTTCAGTAGTTAGCATTGGCTTTTTGGCATTTTCAAGTTGTAATGTACTAACCACAGTTAACTATAATGCAACTAACGCTACTTTAGAAGATTCAACTTCTCCATTTAGCGGTTCTGAATTGACAACCGTAAATATTGGCGAAAATGTGAAACATATTCCAGATTATGCTTTTGAAGGTTGTGACGAAATTATAGAAATAACAATCCCAGATTCGGTAACAAGCATTGGTGAGTATGCATTTTATAGTTGTGAAGGATTGACTTCTGTAACATTGGGCAATTCAATTGATACAATAGGAAATCGAGCGTTCTACAATAGCGATAACATTACCGATATATATTCCTTGTCAATCACGCCACCATTTCTTGGACAAAATCTTGTTAGTAACGCACTTTATCAAACTGTGAATGTTTGGATTCCATGTGCAACAATCGACAGTTACAGAAGTGACAATCAGTGGAATCGATTTGCAAACATTCGAAGCGAGCAAACAACTCATTATAATATTGTGGTGGAAACTGATGATGCAAACATGGGAGATGTTACTGGAGCCGGAAGCTTCACATGCGATACTGAAGTTGAGCTTGTTGCAACGCCAAATGAAGGCTATCGTTTCGTATCGTGGAACGATGGTAACGAAGACAATCCAAGGACAATAGTCGTTGCCGGCGACAGCACTTTTACAGCAAGTTTCAGGGCAATAAAGACAATTACAGCCACTGCCGGCGAAGGCGGAACAATCAATCCAAGCGGTAATGTTACGGTTGATGAAGGATCTGACCAAGAATTTACAATCAGGCCAAACGAATGCTACGCGATTTCAAGCGTAATCGTTGACGACATTGATGTAACAGATGAACTTGTTGATAGCATTTACACATTCACGAATGTAACAACCGACCATACGATTGATGTGTCTTTCGTGATGCTTACCTATACGATTACTGCTACTGCTGGCGAAAACGGCACAATTACACCATCTGGAGAATATGTTATAAACTGCGGAGACGAACAATCCTACACAATCATTCCAGACAATGGCTACCTTATTGCAAGCGTTTTGGTTGACGACATAGATGTAACTGATGACCTTGTTGATGGTGTTTACACATTCACGAATGTAACGGCAAACCACACAATTGAGGCAACATTCGAGGAGATTCCGACCTACACAATAACCGTACTGGCAAACAACGATGCTTACGGCATGGTTTCAGGCGGCGGAACTTACGAGGAAGGTACAGAAGTTGTCATAATGGCAATGCCAAACTCCGACTACTGCTTCCTATCATGGGACGATGGCGACACTTTCAATCCTCGCACAATAACCGTCACAAGCGACAGCACATTCGTTGCCAACTTCAGCGCAACAACGCATTTTGCAATCGATACGACAGTGACAAAGTACCTAACTATTGCCGACCGCACATTCTATGTCGCAGGACAATATTCGTTTGTAGTTCCTGCTGAAATCGGTTGTGATACGATTATCGACCTCAACCTACGCATCCTCGACGAACCTGAAACCTACGATATTAGCCCAAATCCAGCTAAAAGCATAATCAGCATATCGTCCGAGAATTACATTTCGTTTGTGGAATTTTATTCCACGGCAGGACGACTTGTAATGCGTAAGGAAATCAATGCATATCAGGCGGAAATTAGTGTCGAGGAACTAATACAGGGTGTGTATTTTATAAGATTATATGGCGAGGACGAAAGTCTGCCGACAGTTCAAAGATTTGTGAAGGAGTAGGAACGCAATATAAATGAAAAAAGGCTGCAGTCGCAGCCTTTTTCATTGTTTAATATTTTAATTAAAGAAGTTTCTTCTTCAAGTTCAGAATCATATCCTCGGTCATGCGGTCGAGGTCGTATTGTGGTTTCCAGCCCCATTCGTTGCGGGCGCAGCTGTCGTCCATGTTGTTTGGCCAGCTGTCGGCAATTGCCTGCTTTATTGGTTCCGGTTCGTATACCATCTCGAAGTTAGGATAGTGCTTCTTTATTGCATTGTAGATGATTTCCGGGTCGAAGCTCATTGCCGTAACATTGAAGCTGTTGCGGTGTACAAGCTTTGACGGGTCGGCTTCCATAATGTCAATCATTGCCTTCTGTGCATCAGGCATATACATCATGTCCATGAATGTGCCTTTCTTCAATGGGCAAACGAACTTTTCGCCTTTTACTGCTGCATAGTAGATTTCCACTGCATAGTCGGTTGTTCCACCGCCAGGCAAAGTGAGGTGGCTGATAAGACCCGGGAAGCGTACGCTACGGGTATCAACACCGAAACGGGTGAAGTAGTAGTCGCTCAACAATTCACCGGTAACTTTTGTTACACCATATATAGTATTAGGACGCTGGATAGTATCCTGCGGAGTGTTGTCGTGCGGAGTGCTTGGACCAAATGCACCGATGCTACTCGGAGTGAAAACTGCACAATTGAACAGACGAGCCACTTCGAGGCAGTTTACCAATGAACCGATACCGACATTCCATCCCAGCATCGGGTTGAGTTCTGCAGTTGCACTCAATATTGCAGCAAGGTTGTAAATCGTGTCGATGTTGTACTTCTTTACTGCGGTTGCAATCTGCATAACTTGAGTAGAATCAATGCGTTCAATAGGACCGCGCTCGTAATCCTGTCCCTTAAGCGGACGCAAGTCGGAGCATACTACATGATTGTCACCATAAACATCGCGCAAGTTGCGTGTCAATTCGGAGCCTATTTGACCTCCAGCACCAATAATTAATATGTTTTTCATTGTTTTATACTTAAAAATCAATTTCAATATGTTTGGCAAAAATATATAATATGCAACAATGCACAAAGATTTTTTTCAAATAAAAAAATCCCCGCCAATAAAATTCGACAGGGATAACATAGATATGAATTACACAAATGATACTAATCTACTTCTACAACTTTGTCGCTTGTCGCAATAACTTCGCCAGTGTACATATCCTTGATTTCCAGAATTGTAAAATACCATTTTCTCTCTCCACTGACATAGTCGTCGATATTTGTGCCAAACAGTTCGTATGCAAGTCCGCTAATTTTTCCAAATTGCTTTTGTCCATGTTTCAGCTTGACTTCCTTCTTTCCGCTATGGCGTCTGTCTCCGTTATTGTCATCAATAAAAATCTGATAGCGAACAATTACATCGGTAGCTCCAACATTTTGGAAATAAAGAGAAAGTTCCAGCGGACTATTGTTGTCCTTGCTGTTTGTGTGTGCAATCTTGGTCTTTACCAACACATTTGCAACTGAATCAAAATCGGAATATCCTTTCTGGCAAAATGCAGATAGGCAAGTTGTTGCAACGATAACTAATACTAATAACTTTTTCATACTACTTTGTATTTTCTGGTTTTACATATTTTCCAACAAACAATACTGCGCCATTCTTCTTTTCTTTTATAACAAAGACGAAAGGACGGTTGATGGTAACCTTTGGATTTTTATTCACCATGGCGGTTTTCTCTCTGACAACCACTGCTGTTGCGGCTGCGGCTTCTGTTCCTTTTTCCGAAACTTCGATGATTGACTTGTGGATTACTTCGTCTATCAACAGATTGCTTTTTCCGTTCATTTTAGAGAAATCGGCACTTTTCGAGAATGCTGCCTTTATGCCCATGTCCATCAGGTATTTTTTCATTTCAAATCTTGATTCAATCTTGAATTTTGGCATTGAAACATCAGCCTTGAATGTCTGCAGTGACTTTTCGATTTTCGTGAACTTATCTATATCGAGGTCGGCAATATACTTGTCGATGTCAACATTTTCCTTTGGCATAATAATGTACATTGAGGCTGCGTCCTTGTCATAGTTCATCATCACAATCTGAGCGTCATCGCTTTCGCCAAGTCCAACTTCCTGAGTACCGTTCATAAAGTCGGTTACATACTCGACAGAATTTTTGCCGTAGAAAGTCATCTGCCTTGTCTTTTCTCCCTTGAACTCTGTAGCCCAGTTAGCATTGAAATATATGGCGTTCAAAAGAATAAGCCTAGTTAATTCGTTTATGTCGTTTTTGGTAATCAATTCTTTTATCTTGTTGTTGGTGTTCTTTGCTACCCATCCGTTCACTTTTTTTACTGCTTCGGAGCGAGATGTCTCGTTACTGAAGTCCGCTTGTGATATTGTTGCATCAAAGTCCTTCAGACAGTTCATATAACTTTCAAGGAAATTGTAGCTTTTCTGTGCTACAGCGGCATTGCTAATTGTGAACACGCTTTTGTCGGTCCTGTAATCCTTTAGCAAGTTGGCAAATTCTTTGTGGGATTCCGACTGGTCTTTTTTGAATTTCAACACTTTGCGCATTTCCGTGGCTGTCTTCTTGTTGGCTCCATCGTATGCCATTGCCAACGCATCGTATATGCTGAAAGGACTTATAAACAGGTTTGACCCAGATTTGGAGGTGTCACTGGAGTTTACTTGCTTGAGAACATCAAACGAAAAATCATTGTTGCTTTCAACAATCGTGTTCTGCTTCGAATTTTGCGAACACATGGTTACGCTGATGGCAATTGCAATAACTAACAAAATTTTTCTTTTCATATCTATACTTCATTAAAATTAACTAGTTAATAATCGTTTCCTTGCAAAAAATTGGACTGCAGTCCATAATAATCGTATTTTTTACAACCATTTGGGCTTTGCAAGACAAAAAGTAGATTGTAACTCATTGATAAACAAATTGAAATATGGCAATTTGTATCATTCATTTCTGTTGAACTTTTAGAACGAACTGGCTTTTTTGCAATTGTCGTGCCGATTTTTGAGAACAAAACAGAAAGAGCTGCTCGCAAATTTTCGCAGGCGACATCAATCAATTTCGATACCTTATATATAATAGCCATAATTCATGGCAAAAATAATATATTGTTTTGGGAGTGCAAAAAAGAAATGAGGAGGAGATTTAGAAATTAAAAAATACAAGGATTTAAAGATTCAAGATTTGATGATTTGATAATTTGAAAATTGATTGACTGCAGAAAACAATCACAAACTTATTTTAAGGGGCAAAATAGGGGAGATTTATTCCGGACAATCATTCTTATCATAGAAGCAAAAATAATTTAAAATATGAGTTTTTTACTTTTTGTAAAAATTGCATTGTGTTTACAAATGTAAAATAAAGACAACCCCTAAAGAATATATTTACAAGTGTAATAATTACAGATATTACAAATCAATTTTCCAAATGTAAATTATAACACACATTGTAACCCATAAAATTTTAACAATTGTTAAAGGGGGTACGAGTAAATCAAAATTCATTTTTAATATACACATTGTCAGTAAGATAAACAAATTATTTAAAGTAATTGTTGTATTGTATACAGGGCTTTTATTCTCAACATATCCATATATTTGTTAAAATAGGCTTATTATAATTATTATGCGTATATCTATATTGTTATAAATCAATTTATTGTATGTTATTATTTATCTAATCACTTTAATGTATGTTATATTTCTTAAGTCACTGCTTAATAATAATATATGTAAAAATTGTAATTATTCCATTATTTTACAAATTACAAATGTAAAGTATAATATTGTTTATAACTTTTTACAATTGTAATGTAATTAATGATTACATTTGTAAACTGAAAATTTGTAAAAAATATGATTAACAGGATCAAGAAAATAATGGAGGAAGAAGGTATGCCTTACGGCAAATTTGCCGAGGAGATTGGCATCAATGGTTCAAGATTGTCGCATTACATTTCGGGGCGAAACAATGTGTCGCTAGACTTGGTGTCAAGAATTTTGGAACGCTTTCGTGGAATAAATCCTGAATGGCTACTTTTTGGTCGCGGAGAAATGTACAAGTCGGCAGATGCCAAAGGCGCATATCGTGAGCCTGATTTATTTTCTCCTCAGCCAGTCAAACAAGAAATCCCCTTAATTGCAAATGAAGCCGATAAATCATCCGACTTTATGCCTGATACGGATTTTTCCGAACCTGAACGGCTTATAACAGCAGAAAACAAAAACAATGAACCATTGCAATCTTTTGAATCTCAACCTGTTGAACCGATAAAAAGTATGTCTAAAAGCAAACGGGAAATTGAGAAAATTATTGTAATGTACACTGATTCCACTTTTGACTGCTATTCGCCAAACGGACATAGGATATAATTTATACCTATAATTATTTTAAGGCTACCTTTCTCTATCACGCCGAAAAGTTTTATTTTTGCGTTCCAAATTATTGTATAATGGACAAGAACTATTCACAGTCGCTGATTGATGCGTGGCAGTACAGCCGTGAGGAAGCTGTAAGGCTTGGAAGCAGTATGCTTAATCCTGAGCATTTGTTTTTAGGCATTCTGCGCAATTCGGAATGCGAAGCCGTTCAGAAACTCAAGGAACTGAATGTCAATATAAAAGAACTGAAATCGGCAATTGAAAATAACTACAGGTCGGCTGAACTTACCTTAACTAATCCGGATGATGTTGTCGACAGCAAGTTGATAGCAAGGATTCGCCTTTTTATGAACTCAGAGGCCATATCGCTTGGCAACGATGAGATTAACACACATCATCTTATGCTTGCGATACTTAAAGTACCGAGCAACTTGTTGGTTCTACTGGGCAAATTCAACATTGAGTATGACTTGTACCGAATGACTTTGGAACTTGGTGCTTGGGAAGTCGATGACAGCGAAGTACAAGACGATGACCTTCCGTTTGATGACGACAGTATGCCGATGGCAAACGACAATTCGTTTGTAGAACCGCCTATGGGCAATGGTCGCCGTAGAAGAATGGGGAACAAGTCGCGCACTCCCATGCTCGACCAGTTTGGCGTTGACCTTACGGCTGCTGCAATGGAGGACAAGCTCGATCCAGTGTATGGCCGTGAAAATGAAATTGCCCGTATAACTCAGATTCTTTCCCGCCGCAGGAAAAACAATCCTGTGTTGATTGGCGAACCGGGTGTTGGAAAGTCGGCGATAATAGAGGCTCTGGCAACCAAGATTGTTAAGAAAGAAGTATCGCATGTGCTTCTTGACAAGAAACTTATCATGCTGAATATGACTTCGATGGTTGCGGGGACAATGTACCGCGGTCAGTTTGAGGAGCGTATGACAGACCTTATTGACGAATTGAAGGATTCGCCAGATGTGATACTGTTTATTGATGAAATACATACCATTGTCGGTGCAGGCGATTCGTCGGGCAACTTCGATGCAGCAAATATTCTGAAACCAGCGTTGGCACGCGGTGAAATACAATGCATTGGTTCAACGACTCTCGACGAATACCGTAAGATTGAACGCGATGGTGCATTGGAACGCCGTTTCCAGAAAGTTATAGTTGAACCGCCTTCAATCGAAGATACAGTATGTATTCTGCAGAAGGTAAAGGGCAAATATGAAGACCACCACAAGGTTATATATTCCGACAAGGCAATCGAAGCCTGTGTAAGACTTACGGACAGATATATTAGTGACCGCGCTCAGCCCGACAAGGCTATCGATGCACTTGACGAGGCAGGAGCGAGGATGCACACATTCAAGGTTTCCGTTCCGAACAAGATTGTCGAATATGAAGACGACTTGCAGAAAACCAGAGAAATGAAGATGATGGCAGTAAAGGACCAGCATTTCGAGGAAGCCGCAACATACCGCGACAAGGAACGCGAATTGGAAACCACCATTGCTCACTACAAGAAGCAGTGGCTTGCCGAAATGAATGAGGACAAGAAACTAATAACCGAAGAGGATGTCGCCGAGGTCGTTGCTATGATTTCGGGAATACCTGTTAAGCGCGTGGCTCAGTCGGAAGGCACTCGTCTGCTTGAAATGAACGATGCCCTTTCAGGAAAAATCATTGGTCAGGATGAAGCTATAAGCAAGATTGTCAGTGCTATACATAGGAACAGGGCTGGTCTTAAAGATCCGAACAAGCCAATAGGCACATTTATATTCCTAGGTCCGACTGGCGTTGGAAAAACCCAGCTTGCAAAAATTCTCGCCAAGTATCTGTTTGATACAGAAGATGCGCTTATTCGCATCGACATGAGCGAATACATGGAAAAATTCTCGGTATCGAGACTTGTAGGAGCGCCTCCGGGATATGTCGGATATGAGGAGGGCGGTCAGCTTACCGAGCGCGTAAGGCGTAAGCCTTATTCGGTGGTACTTCTCGATGAGATAGAGAAGGCTCATCCCGATGTGTTCAACATTCTGCTTCAAATACTTGACGAAGGTCGTCTTACCGATAGCTCGGGCAGAAAGATTGACTTCAGGAATACGATTCTCATAATGACATCCAACATTGGTTCGCGCCAGTTGTCTGATTTTGGCGTTGGAGTTGGTTTCGATACCAAGGCGCGCAAGGATGCATACGGAGAAAATGCCAAGGCTGTGATTGAAAATGCTTTGAAGAAAACATTCTCGCCCGAATTCATCAACCGTATAGACGATATTGTGCAGTTCAACACCTTGACAAAGGATGATATTAGCAAGATAATCGACATAGAGCTTGCCGGACTATTCGAGAGGGTACATGGTATGGGATTCACATTGAACATTGCACAGTCGGCAAGGGACTTCATTGTAGAAAAAGGCTACGATCCGAAGTTCGGTGCCCGTCACTTGAAGCGTGCCATACAGCGCTATGTCGAGGATGTGCTTGCCGAGTATATTATAAAGGCGGACATTTCTGAAAACAACCATATCGATTTGGAATACGATGAGACGGATGGAATGAAGGTTTCGCTGTCGAAGGAGTAGCCGAATTTATGGATGATAGCAATACAACGGTAAACGCAATGTGGATAGGCAAAAGCCTTTCCACTTGCGAATTGCTGACAATCAAGTCGTTTATAAACAATGGACACAAGTTTGTCCTATGGGCATACGATGACATTGAAACTCCTCTTCCGTCAGGAACAATATTAAGGGATGCAACAGAAATAATTCCTCGCGACAAGATATTTTCGTACAAGTATAGCAATCAGTTTGGACATGGTAAAGGCAGTTATGCAGGCTTTAGCGACATCTTTCGCTACAAGTTGCTGTATTTGCATGGAGGCTGGTGGGTTGACATGGATATTACATGCCTTAAGCCGCTTGTTTTTAATGACGATTACATTTTCCGTTCGCACCACGATCTTCCATTGGTCGGCAATGTGATGAAATGTCCGAAAGGCTCTCCGCTGATGGAAAAATGCTATAACGAAGCGGTTTTGAAAGTTGATGAAAACAACCGCGACTGGCATTTGCCTATACAGATTCTCGTTGATAATGTGATAGAAATGGGGCTTAGTAAATATGTAAAGTCTTTTTCAAACGAGGATTCGTGGAATGTTGTTCGCAAGATGTTATATAAGAAAGTCGATGTTCCCGAAAATTGGAGTGTTATTCATTGGGTTAACGAGGAATGGCGTCGAAATGGCATCGACCGTAAAGTTTTCCTAAAGTCATCGTTGTTTGCGGAACTTGCAAGGCGCAATGATGTGCCGATAGAGTATGGTAATTTTGTAAAATGCATGCAGACAAGATTTAAGTTGGGACTGCTTTGGCATGGGCTAATGCAGTGATATAAAAATAAAAAGCGTCTCGAAGGACGCTTTTTTATTTATTAACCGAGATAACTCTTTAGAAGTTTGCTTCTGTTTGAGTGTTTCAGTCTCCTGATAGCCTTTTCTTTGATTTGGCGAACTCTTTCACGAGTAAGACCAAACTGGTCGCTGATTTCTTCGAGCGTGCGTTCTGGTCCACCGATTCCGAAGAACATTTTTACGATTTCTCTTTCCCTTTCTGTCAATGCAGCGAGTACGCGTTCTATTTCCTTTGACAGGGATTCTTCGATAAGCTTTGAATCGGTGTTTGGCAAGTCGGTATTTTCGAGGACATCCACAAGGCTGTTGTCTTCACCGTTTGCGAATGGAGCATCAAGGGATGTGTGTCTGCCCGAAACCTTTAAGGTGTCAGAGATCTTGTCCTCTGGCATGTCAAGAACCTTTGCCAATTCTTCTGATGTAGGACGGCGTTCGTATTCCTGTTCGAAACGTGACAAGGCCTTGTTAATCTTGTTGAGCGAACCAACCTGATTAAGCGGGAGTCTTACGATACGAGCCTGTTCTGCCAATGCCTGAAGGATTGACTGGCGAATCCACCATACAGCGTATGATATGAACTTGAAACCACGGGTTTCATCAAATTTTTCAGCGGCACGGATAAGTCCAAGGTTGCCTTCATTGATAAGGTCGGGGAGGCTCAAGCCTTGATTCTGGTACTGCTTTGCTACGGAAACGACGAAACGGAGGTTTGCCTTTGTAAGTTTTTCCAATGCTGCACGGTCGCCTTTCCTGATTTTCTGCGCCAATTCAACTTCTTCTTCGACTGTGATAAGTTCTTCTTTACCAATCTCCTGCAAATACTTGTCCAACGATGCGCTCTCGCGATTGGTAATTGATTTAGTAATTTTTAATTGTCTCATTTCGTATTTTTAAAATCAATATCTTATACGATAATATTGAAAAAAAGTTTTATTTTTTTTTCAAAAAAAAATCTGCCGTCTTTCTGGCGGCAGATTTTTGTGATAATTTTTATCAATAAGTTACTTGATAACATTTATCTTTGAGACAGAACCATTAACTTTTACGAAATAGGTTCCGTTTGTGAAGTTTCTAACATCGATTGAAATGTTACCAGATGCATTTTCGTTTGCATATACAACCTGGCCGAGAGCGTTTACAATCTCAATATCAGCATTTTCTATATTTGTTATTGTAATGTTCTGGCTTGCGGGATTCGGGTAGATGCTAGTTTGTGCTTCGACTTCGTCGATTTTGGTACATGGAAGGACTTCCAAAGTATCCTGATGTATGCTTGTTCCGCATTCGTTTGTTGCAGTAAGGGTTACAACGTAGTTGCCTTCGGTGTTGTATACCATTGTCGGATTTTCTTCGGTAGATGTGGTAGAACCGTCGCCAAAGAATGCACCCAAATCGAAGCCGCTGTCACCTGTAAGTTCGCTCAAGTCGAGTCCCTGTCCGTCACCGAAATTCCATGCGTACGAATCAGCATTCTGAGAATAGTTGGTGAATTCAATTAGGGAACCTGTGCAGAATTCCAGATTATAGCCGAATTCAGCTGTTGGAATGGGAGAGCAATCGTAAATAACAAAATTGTTAATTGCAGCACCCTGTATTGAGTTTGTGCCGGTCATGCTTCCGAAAATGTCACCGAACAATCCGCCCATTCCGGTTTCGTCATCACCCAAGTTCATGTTCGTTGTCTTGAAATAGAATCTGAATTTTACGCTTGAAAGGTTGGCTGCACTCGGGAAGTTGAGTTTTGTCTTAACAGTAACGAAACCGTTTGTGTTACCTGACCATCCAGGAGCGGTCATTTCATCGGTCATCATGTTAGAAGTGTACCATCCTTCGTTGATGTCGCCATCACCTGCAACAATGTTAATCCATGCAGTACCGCCATTAGTTGAATATTGCAATGAGAGAGAACCGCCAAATATGCCGAACATGCTGCTTGGGTCGAATGGCATTTCGCCATCGCCTGTATCGCCCATATCCATTGCGCTGAGGTTGTATTTGATGCTGACCTTGATGATAGGATTGGTCATTCCTGTGAGGTTGTAGCATGGTGTGTAAAGGAAGGATTCTTCGCCAGGATTTACTGGTCCGTTAGGATTAGTAGCCCATGTCCAGATGCTGTCGTTCTGTCCAACTGCTGTCTTTCCAAATGCCCATGATGAATAAGTTCCAGTTGCATACCAGTCGTTTACGAATTCTTCATCGTCAAATATGGCAACTGCTTCGTTGTAAAGGCCTTGTGAAACAACAAAACCTTCTGCTTCATCGTTAGTCGGATCTTCGTCTCCTGCGAGGGCTGTCTTTGCAATGATTTCATATCTTCCAACTGTCGGCATGCTCATGGATGCTGTGAAAGTGTAACTAGCAGTAGAATTTGCAGCAATTTGTGCACTTACAGTTTCTTCAACCCAGTTTGCACCGCCATCAAGAGAGTATTTAACTGTATAGTTGGATTGTGCTCTAATACCATAGTTCTTGATTGTTATTGCAACATGTCCATTGCCAGAAAGTCCGCAACCTGAAGCAGGACCTGTGATAGCAATAACGCCCAAGTCATTTTCGGCAGCGTCCTTAACAACGATGTTGTCGATTGACAAACCAGCACCGCCGGTAGTTGTTGTTTCTCCACCGAAAAGTCCGCCTAGTCCACCGAGGCCGCTCAATGAAGCGTTGTAAACGAATCTGATCTGTATGCTTGATTCTCCACCGTATGTAGCAAGGCTGATGTTTTTGCTTACCCAAGTGTCGCAAGCATCAATTTTTGTAACTGTGTCCCAGGTTGAACCGTTGTTTGCAGAAACGAGTACATAGCCGTAGTTTGTCATACCGCCAAACAGGTCACCAAAGCCGCCTAATCCGCCCAAGTCACCGAGGCCTGATGTAGAAGGATAGTCTGCTATAACATCGAAATGCAATTCAGGAGCCTCAAGAGATGCAAAGCTGAAGCATGGTCCGTAGATGTATGAGTTCTTGCTAACAGCTGTGTCGGTCTTGTAGTAGTGATTTCCGCCTTCAGCTTCTGCTGCAACCCATGCGTTTGCTGCACTTGGTGTCCAGCCGAATGGTGCCGATTCAAATTCTTCTATAAATGGGAATGTTGAAACTACATTGCTTCTGATAGCAGTTGCGCTTCCAGTGTTGTTGTCAGCAGTTTCGTCTCCTTCGAGTGTTGCAATGATTTGGATTGTGTTGTTTCCTTCTGCCAAAGCAATATTAGCAAATGTTCTTGTCAAAGTTGCGCCTGATGCAATTGCAGGAAGGGTTTCCGTTGCAGCATCAACTCCATTAACTTTGCAAACTACGGTAACTTCGTTTTCGTTTGTTCCAAGTGTGCCTGCATTTGCGATTGTGTACGAAACATCGGTGCTTGCTGCACAACCAGATGAAGCAACGGTAACATTGCGAATTGCAACATCGTGTTCAACAACTCTTTCAATTGAAAGGTTGAATGTCGCTGTTGTGTAGCTTTCTGCAGATGTAATGAAATAGTTAAAAATAAGAGAGTCAGCTGCCACAACAATGTAATATTCCGTTGATGCGGTAAGGCTTACATTACTTATTGAACCAGAAGTGGTAGTTGCTGAATTTGAAACAAAAGGTGTTCCAATTAACTGTGCGTTTGCATCGTCAGGACAAGCATTGTACAGGAATACACCAACATTGGCTGCTGACATAGCGTAGGATACTTCTGGACTATATGCCCTCGAAATGCCTGACAGTGTAATGGTTGCATTTAAGTCCTCCGTTGGGATGAACTTGTAAACATGACATCCGCTACGCATTGTGTTTGTTGACAATGTGTAAGGATTTGTTCCCATTGTTGTTTGGTTTTCTGCAGAATAGGGAAGACTTGAAATTGTGCTTGGATTTGCACAATCTGCGCCTTCAGTCTGCGCAAATGCAGCAAATGATATTATCAGTGCTGCAATACTAAAGATAAATTTCTTCATATTCAAATTGTTAAAAGATTTATACGCAAAAATACCAAAATCAAGGTGAAAATGATTTTTTCTAATAGTCGATTTGTTAACAATTTGCGATAATGGATCCAGCACACGAAAAGCGGATTAGTTGTAAATATTTTTTATTTTATATAATAAATTCGACTTTTTGTTTGTGAAATTTTACACCAGTACATAAGTGAAGTTATTAACAGTTTTGCATTTTGTATTTTAAATAATAGTTATGCTTGACTATTTTTGTCGTAAAATCAATGTTGATATGAATAAGATTCTAACATCAGAACAGACGCGTAATCTTGATATGATGACAATGAAAGTTCAAGGAATATCATCGTATGAACTTATGGAACGGGCGGTTGAGGCACTATTTGTCGAAATGAAAACTCTTGTCACTAATGTTTCAGGGAAAAACTTTGTCGTAATTGCAGGAAATGGCAATAATGGTGGCGATGGACTTGGCCTTGCTAGAATGTTGAAAAACGAAAATGCAAATGTATGTGTTTGGTTTTGTGACTTCTCCGAAAAAATAAGCGAAGAGTGTCGCAAAAATCTTGACTTGGTTCGTGATATGGATTCTGAATGTGTAACCATGTTGAGCACTGCTAATTTTAACGAGCTAACAATACCCGATGGTGCTATTGTCATTGATGCGATGTTCGGAACCGGGCTAAGTCGAAGTGTGACGGGCAGGTATGCGGAAATTATTGGCATTGTGAACAAGTCAAACGCAAAAGTGTGGTCAATTGACATACCATCAGGACTTTTCGGTGAGGATAATTCGACAAACGATGGAGCAATAATCGAGGCGAACCATACTTTTGCAATTGGTAATTTGCCGTTGTCAGCAATGTTTGCCGAAAATTCAAAGTACTATGGAAAACTTCATCTTGTTGATATAGGTCACGATGTGAAATCAAAGGAAGCAATGCCATCAAACTTTGCCATAATCGAGAAATCAGACATTGTTAAGATGTTGAAACCCAGACATCCGTTCGACCATAAGGGGACATTCGGACATGCCTTGCTTATTGCGGGCAGTCGTGGCAAGGCAGGTGCATCTGTGATGGCATCAAAGGCATGTTTGCGTAGCGGAGTAGGATTGCTTAGCGTTTCGTCGCCCGAGGACATTTGCGAAATAATGCAGATTTCGGTGCCGGAGGCAATGTTTATGGATGATTGGGATGGAAATTCGAATAATTATACAGCAATCGGCATTGGCCCTGGAATCGGAGTGGGGGATTCTGCTCAAAAACTTGTGAATGAGGTTCTTGATTGCGGAAAACATTTTGCAATTGATGCCGATGCTCTGAACATAATAGCGAAATACAAGACCTTGCTCGACAAGGTTTGCAATTGCATACTTACACCGCATCCTAAGGAATTTGAACGCCTTTTCGGAAAGTTTGACTCATCTATAGAGAGATTGCATTTCATGTCCGACTTCTCCGTCAAGCACAAATGTGTGATTGTGCTAAAAGGAGGTGTCACAGCGATTTCACTTTCTGATGGTTGTCTTTTATTTTATATAGGTATGAATCCGGGCATTGCCACTGGCGGAAGCGGGGATGTACTCACAGGCATAATAACATCAATGTTGGCACAAGGATACTCCATTGATAATGCAGCAATTGCTGGTGTTTGGATACATGGTGAGGCTGGCAAACTTGCCAGTTCGGACTACGGCATGATTTCGACTATTGCAACCGACATAATAAGCAAAATATCAGAAGTAACTAAAGAATTGACAATGAGCAATGTATAATTGACAATGAATCAAATTTGTCAAATCGCAAATCGTCATTCGTAAGTCGTAAATTTCCTTTATTTTTGCGCAAAATTTTTCCAGAGTGTACGAAACAATAACATTAGGCAACGGAATACGCATAATCCACTACCATGTAAAATCGGATGTGGCGCACTGCTGTATGTTGATGAATACAGGAACGCGTGATGAGAGTGAGAAGCAGCTCGGCATGGCGCATTTCACCGAACACATGTTGTTCAAGGGAACGCAGAAGCGCAAGGCCTATCATCTGCTCAATCGCATGGAATCGGTTGGTGGCGAGGTGGATGCATACACGACCAAAGAGGAAACCTGTGTTTCATCTAGCTTTATGGTTGAGTTCTACGACAGGGCAATCGAACTCATAAACGACATTGTTTTCTGCTCCATTTTTCCACAGCGCGAAATCGAAAAGGAGCGCGATGTGATTGTAGATGAGATAAATACCTACAAGGACAATCCATCGGAGAATATTTTCGATGAGTTTGAGTCGGCAATGTTCGCCAATCATACTCTCGGACATAACATATTGGGAACCAAGAAGTCCATTTCAAAGTTCCGCACCAATGATTTGATTGATTTCGTAGCAGAAAAGTACAACACGGATCAGATGGTTTTCTGTTCGATTGGCGACATTGATTTCAAGCACCTTGTGCGTATTTGTGAAAGACATTTCGGTCAGAATGCAGCAAAACTTCGTAATTTTGAAAGGGTTCCGTTTGTCGGCAGAACAAAGTTTGACAAAGTGGTGAAAAAGAAAAGCCTTCAGGCTAACACGATTATTGGCAACTACTGCTATTCGTACAGCGACCCCAAGCGAGTGCCTATGTTTTTGGTTTCCAATATACTTGCGGGTCCTGGGATGAACTCTCGCTTGAATATGCAGTTGCGCGAGCATCATGGACTTTCGTACAATATCGAATCAAACTTTACCACATATCAGGATACTGGTCTGTTTAGTATATTTTTTAGCTCCGACCATGAAAAGGTTGACTTTGCCGTGGATATGATTTTCCGAGAACTTGATAATATGAAAAACAACAAGTTAGGTGTCTTGCAGTTGTCGAGAGCCAAGAAGCAGTTGATAGGGCAGGTTGCAATTGAGTGCAGCTCCAATTCGAACTTGTTGTTCCCGACAGCAAAGTCGTTTATGAACTACGGCATGGCAGAAACATTCAAGGAAACTGTTGCCTTGATAGAGGCAATCACGGCAGAGGATGTCATGGAGGTGGCAAATGAGATTTTCGTGCGTGACAATTTTTCATCAATAAAATACTTGTAAGCATGTCGGCAGAAGAAAGGCGTTTCGAATATATTGAGAATTTCGGTTGCAAGGATGATGAACTTTTACGAGCACTTGAGCGCGAAACTGCGCTAACTCAAGTTAATCCGCAAATGCAATCGGGGTGCTATCAGGGTCATTTGCTGGCAATGCTAATAGGTATGACGGGAGCAAAGCGAGTCCTCGAAATCGGCACATTCTCTGGCTATTCTGCAATATGCATGGCAAGAGCTTTGCCTGTTGATGGTCAACTTGTTACAATTGAGGTTAATGATGAAATCGAATGGCTGTCGTCAAAATATTTTCAAAAGGCTGGCTTGCAGGACAAGATTGTGCAAATAACAGGCGATGCTGCCGAAATTGTGCCGACTCTTGATGGTCTCTTCGACTTGATTTTCATAGATGGCGATAAGCGTGATTACATTTCCTATTTCGAGACGGTATTGCCAAAACTTGCACTAAATGGGACTATTATTGCCGACAATGTTATATGGTACGACAAGATTTTTACAGAAACCGCATCAAACGACCACATGACTCATGGCATTATGGCTTTCAACGAATACATAGCTAATCGTCCTGATATAGAAAAGATTATACTTCCAGTGCGCGATGGGCTCATGTTGATTAGGCGAAAGAAGTGACTTAGTCAATTTGTTTTGCCGATAATTGTTTTGAGGGTTTCTTTTCTTTGAAAAAATTAATAACTTTGCAATTTTGAAATTAATATTAGGTTTGTTAACAATAATTGTATTATGGAAAGATGTGTTTTAGTGCCTTACGAGTTTAGTAACGAGGCAAATTTTGCTCTTAATCATGCTTACGAAATAGCTAAGTATGAGAAACTTCCTATTCATCTCCTTTATGTTGCCGATTCTGACAAGATGATAGATGAATGGCGAGAAGAATTGGAAAAAGTCGCTGAAAGGTTTGTTAAAGAAACTGGATACGAGAAGGTTAAGACCGTTGTAAAGAAAGGTTCAGCCTTCGATGTTATTCACGAATATGGTATTGAGCAGAATGCCTATCTTGCAGTTATGGGCGTTCACGGAATCAAGACCATCGAAAAGCAGGTTAAGCTGATACAGAAGTTCGAAAAAGTGCCTTTCGTATTGGTTCAGAGTCCGTTGGCTTTCGGCGAATACGACCGTATTTGTATTCCGATTGACTGGGATAAGAAGTCGCGTGCAAAATTCATGTGGGCAAAATACTTGAACCTTATTTTCGAAAGCCATGTGTATGTTGTATATCCAAAGACAACAAATGCAAACCGTCAGGCGGACATTAACAGCAATATTGCTTTTGCTACCACATTGTTTGCCGACAATGCTATAGAATTTGATGTCGAGGGTGTTCCTGAAGAGGATTACTACGAGAACATCTATGATTACATGCGTGGTGTTTCTCCTGACTTGGTTCTATACATGTCGGAAAACTATAAGAAAGCTTTCACAAGCATCAAGCATCCGCGCAACATAGAGCTAAGCAAGAAGATTCCAGTAATGTGCGTAAATCCTCGTACCGACATAGTTAAACTCGGTGGCTTCAACTATTAAAATATGTCAATCAGGGTTCATTGCCGAAATATGCTCGTTGCGGCAGTTTTGCTTGTCGCAACATTTCTCTTGCCGTGCAAGGCATTTGCTACGCATAACAGGGCAGGAGAAATAACATATAGGCAGATTTCGGCACTGACCTTTGAGGTAACGGTAATTACCTACACAGCAATAACAACAAACACATGTCCAGCATGGACAGCAGACCGTCCCGAACTTGAAATTGCATGGGGCGACAACACGACATCCGTACTTCCTCGTTGCGAAAGAATAGACTTGCCAGATTGCTATCGGCGCAACAAATATGTGGGACAGCATACTTACAGCGGTCCGGGCATTTTCTGCATAACGGTCGAAGACCCGAACCGAAACGCCAATGTCACCAATATCCCCAACTCGGTGAATACGCTTTTCGCAATCTCAACAACGATGATAATCGACCCTACGCTTGGTCTCAATAATACCCCGATACTAACACAGCCACCTGTGGACAAAGCGGCAGTAGGACAGGTGTTCGTGCATAACCCGGGTGCTTACGACCCAGATGGAGACAGCCTTTCGTACAAGATTACACCATGTCGCGAAGAAAATGGCGTGCCTATTGCAAATTATTCATATCCAGCAGCATCTAATTATATCAAGGTTGACGAAATCACGGGCGACCTTATATGGAATACTCCGATTTATGTCGGCGTTTACAATGTGGCAATGCTCATTGAGGAATGGCGCGAAGGGGTAAAGATTGGCGAGATAATCCGCGACATGCAAATAGAGGTCTTCGATAGTGGGAATAGAATTCCGCAGATTGACCTCACATCATTAGATACAATTTACGGTAATCATGACAGTATATGCATTGAGGCAGGAACGGCGCTTATATTTGAAGTAGAGGCTCGTGATGCCGACAACGATTCCATAATACTTACAGCATACGGAGCGCCTTTCGTTGCAAGCGATGATGCGCCTGCACATTTCGAACAGACGGTTTCACAGGCTGGTTATGCAAAGGGAACTTTCGAGTGGTACACAAGCTGCAGCGTAGTGAGAAAACAACCGTACATACTGAACATCAAGGCGCAAGACAAGAATCCGCTGGTAAATCTCGTAGATTTGGAAAGCATATACATAACTGTTGTTGGTCCAGCGGTGGAAAATTTACAGGCTTATCCATCAATGAATTACATTACCTTGTCGTGGGAGCAGTCTGTATGTAGCAATGTTGTCGGATATAACATATACCGCAAAATCCAGCCATCTGGATTTGTGCATGATTTCTGTCAGACAGGTGTGCCGGCAAGCACAGGATACGAAAAGGTCGGTTATTCTGATGACCGAGGAAGTTCCTCGTATGTTGACCGCGACATTGCTCAGGGACACGAATACTGCTATATGGTATGCGCTGTCTTTCCAGATGGGGCAGAGGGCTATGCTTCCGAAGAGATTTGCACCTCTTTGCCTAAGGGACTTCCAACCATGACAAATGTTAGTGTTTTGTCAACCGACAGAGCAACAGGAAGTGTTTATGTGGCATGGGTAAAGCCTGATGAAGCTGAACTTGGCGAAACAACTGCACCTTACAAATATGTCCTTTTCCGTTCCACAGGTTTTCTTGGCGACAATTTTACCCAAATAGCCGAAGTTGATGGTTTGGACAATACTGAATACACCGACAACAATATCAATACAGTAGACCATCCTTTTACATACAAGATAGAGTTTTATGGTACGGCTGACGGTCAAAGTGTGCTGATAGGGACTCCGAGCTTTGCTTCATCGGTTTTTGTCGATTTGACGCAGCAGGAAAATTCGGTTAAGATAAGGCTGAGAAACAATGTGCCGTGGACAAACTACAACTATGAGTATTACAGGTACGATACAGTTTCTGGCACATATAACATCATTGGTTCCACGACAGAAAAATCAATAATTGATGATCAAGTTGAAAATGGTCACGAATACTGCTACTATGTCAAGTCGTATGGCCGTTATTCACTATCTGGATACCCCGAGCCGCTTGAAAATCTATCACAGGAGGTGTGCAAGTTCTCGGTAGATACGGTAGCACCGTGCAAACCAGAAATATCAGTGACATCTGTATGCGACTCGACATATAACCTAATTCGTTGGTCGGTGCCTGATTCATGCAACTACGATGTCAGCACCTACACCTTGTACTATACGCCGGTTCTCGACGGAGAATATAAGGTTTTGTCGGTTTTTAATGCCGATGTTACTGAATATAGGCATTATCCTGACGATAGGATGGCTGGTTGCTACTACATAAACGCCACTGATGCTTTCGGAAATGTCAGCGAAAATTCGATGGTTGCTTGCATTGACGATTGCTCGTACTACGAGTTGCCCAATGTTTTTACCCCCAATGGTGATGGTATTAACGACTATTATCATCCGATTGGCGAATACAGGTTTGTAGAGAAGGTTGACATGACCATACTTAATCGTTGGGGACAAGTGATGTTCGAAACCAACGACCCAGACATAATGTGGGACGGACGCAATAAGATGACAGGCAAAATTGTTGTTCCAGGCGTATATTTCTACATCTGCGAGGTGTATGAACAACGCTTGACTGGACTTGAAGCCCGTCATTTGAAAGGTTTCATCCATGTATTCCGTGCAGAAGAAATGAATCAAAATCACGATTGATGGGAGAGAGGTTCTTACATATTGCCCTGATGCTTTTGCTTGCAATAGCTTGCAATGCGCAGATTGATGACCTACAGCGCGATTATTTCCGTGCACAGAATTTTGTACTGCATGGCGAAACCGATTCGGCAGTGGCAATATGGCAAAACCACGAGGATAATGAGATGTTTTTACTTTGTCTTGCCGACTATTTGATTGATACTGAACAATATTCACAGGCACTTGAAGCATCTCGCAAGCTTGAAAATCTTAACCTAACTGAAGCGCAGTTCCGTATGGCAAGAATATATGCAGGAATGGGATTTGCCGAAGAATCTGTTGAATATCTTGGGAAACATCTTTCCGGCAAGGAGGTAAGGACATATTCACAGATAATTAGGTGTAAGGAATTTGAAAGCATCAATCGTACTCTTGAGTGGCGCGAGTTTTGGGAAACACCGCGTTATTCAAAGTCGGACGAAGCATTTGCTGATGTGGAATACAACATTTCGCAAGAGCATTACGACTATGCAATCGAGATACTTGATGCAATGTCAAATACGAAGTCATCAAGACGCAATTATTTGTATGCCAAGACATATTATGGTATGGAAAACTATGTACAGGCAATGAAATATGTCGACCAGGCAAATTCAAAGGACAAGGAGGTTGTTGCTTTGCGTTTCGCGATACAGAAAGCGTCGGGCAATTATGCATCGGCTTACGAGACTGGCAAGTCGCTTCTGGCTGTTGACCGCTACAACGCCGAAAATCTTCTCGACTTTGCAGATGTATGCATGCACCAGAAGAAATATTTGGAAGCACGGAGATATACAGGTCGTTACCTGCAGTGTTTCCCCGACAACGAGAAGGCTTTGTATCTAGATGCAAGGTTAGCGTTATTCTCCGAATTCAAGGATGATGCTCTTGTAGAGGTTTCGCAACTTATTGCACAAAATCCATCCAATACCGAATATTTTAAAATGCGTGGCGAGTTGTATTACGAATATTCAATGTGGGAATTGGCATCATACGATTTCTCCATGGCTCTTGACATTACACCAAATGATGCCCGACTGAATTACCTAATGGGAATGTGCTGGTACAATCGCGCATCTATCGAAAAGTCTTGCTTCTACTGGCGCAAGGCTGCTACCGGCAAGTCACGCGAAGCTGCCGAAATGTATTATCAATATTGTGATGAGAATTAATTAGAAACAATAAATGACATATTGAAAAAAGACCGCTCGTGGCGGTCTTTTTTTTATATCACTTTTCTCCAGAATCTGTTGGTAATGTCAACTGGTTTGGTGTTGTTGATTTTGTACATTCTCTGGTTGGTCGTCTTCTTGTCGAGGCCACCGTACTTTGGATTGTACGGACCGAGTTTCAGGTACTGGAACGGTGTAATGTCCTTAGGGAAGTTCTGTTTGCCAGAATACCATGCAACCTTTTTATCAAAAGTCTTGTGTACATATTCGGCCATCTTGATGACTTCGTCCTGATTGGCATCTCCGCCCATGAAGCAGAAGCAAGTAATGCACTTGTTGTACTTCGAAATCATATCGGATATGGTTTCTTCATCAAGTTTATTGCCAATGTCCTTGCATAGGTGAGGACTATGGCATCCCGGACAATGATTCGGGCAGTTGCTAAGGTTTACAGCCAAAGTAACTTCGTCTGGAACTTCTTGAAAAACGATGTCGTAATTGTAATACTTTAACATTCTTCAGCCTCCTTTAACTTGTTGTCGTAATATCTTCTGTGAGCTTCTTCCTGTCTTGCTTCAGAGAAATTGCTGACGCGCTTCATGTATCCAATGATTCTTGTCAAATAGTCAATGTCGGTGCTTCCGCATTCCGGGCAAGTCTTGAGGTAACGCTTGTCAATGTGGCCGCACTTGTTGCAAACCGTATTTGGAATGTTGAATGTGAAGTAGTTGCATCCTTCGATAGCAGCTACCTTCAACAATTGGCGGTACTGTGCCTTGCTCAAATGTTCTTCGAGGTTGACATGCAATGCCGAACCACCTGTTAGGTGCTCAATGTATTCCTTGCCGTGCAGACGGAACTTGTCGATGGTATTGATTTCCTTGTCTTCAACGATGAAGAAGTAGCTGTTGTAGCAGTTGCGAGGAACGAAATAACCATCTTCCTTGTCCCATTTAGCATGTTTAACGCCGACATTTTCAGCAGGAATCATTTCGCAGTTGAACATGAGTTCCTTTGTGCGGTATTTCTTGTTGTAGGTCTCGATAAGTCCGAGAACGCTCTTTACATAGTTGCGATACTGTGCATTGTCGCTGATTTCCATACCAAGGTATTCGGCAGATTCAACAAGACCGTTAACGCCAATGGTGAGGTACTGTCTGCTAATGTTTATGAAACCTGCGTCGAACAATGGGAGCATACCCTTGCTGAGCAAATATTTGAGGTTTTCGTTGTAAGCGGTCTGAACCTTGTGCATCAAGTCAACTACATCCTCAATAAAGCTCAAGAACGGCATCTTTTCTTTCTTTTCGTACTGGATGCAACGGTTGAGATTTATTGTGAGTACGCTCTTTGAACCTGTGGAAACACCGCCTGCCCCAAGAGTGTAGCTGAATTCGTTGTCGGTAATTTCATTGCGGAGACGGCAGCAGCTACTGAGCGAATCGGCATTGTCGCTGATGTAGGTGAAGAAAGAGTGACCTTCTGAGTACATTTCGGCAGTAAAATCTCCATATTCCTTGTCACGAACATCGCCTTCTTCCGATAGGAGAGCCATAGTTTCGACAGGGAAGGTGAGGACCGTCTTTGTGCGTTCCTTGTTGAACCACTTCATGAATCTCTTCTGCAACCAGTTGAGCGATTCCCAGTCGGGCTGAGTTCCATCCGGGAAGCGGAAGTCGCCGAACAAGCTCTGGAAATAGAACTTGTCGTAGTATGATATGTTCCAGAATACCGACTGGAAGTTACGAGCGCCTGTCGGCTGGTTGATTGAATATACAATCTGTTCGAAGCAGTCGGTTATAACCTTGTCAATTGTGCGTTTCTTGAGCGAAAGGTCAACAACTTCGTCCGGACGCTTGTAGTAGTCCTGTCCGTATTCAAGGCCTACAAAGTAGTTCATATACATTAGGAATTCCGGAGTAGCACAAGCACCGCTCAACATACTTGATACGATGAATACCAAGTTGATGAATCCGCCGCAGAACGACTTGAGGTTGGTTGGCTTTGTAGAGTTGCCACCTATGATCTGAGTGCCGTGAAGAAGCCATGGGTACATGGTGATGCTTGCACAGTAGTTGGCTATGCTTGTCTCATCGTTCTTGTAGATGAAGTGCTTGTTGAGCAGGTTAAGGTACTTGTCGGCAGTTTCCTTGCCGTACAATTCCTTAATCTTGTCGCACAACATCTTGCGGTTCAGACGGATGAAATTCTGCTTAGGTAGTTCGCCAATAAGGGTAGCAATGTTCTTCTTTTCAACATTTGCGTTAGCGTCGAACTTGCTTCCCGTTGCAGCGTTCTTGGCCTCGCAGTAGTCGAGCAGGAAGTCGAGTTTGCCCTTTACTTCGCGGTCTTCGAGGTGCTTCTGGCGATACAGGATATAAGATTTAGCCGCATTATAGTAGCGTTCAGCCATAAGAGCAATTTCAACTTGGTTCTGGATTTCCTCGACACTGATTCCATCGTAGATGTTGACACGACTTAGAATGTTAGTTAAAATTTCCTGGGTTGCAAAACTGCCTACCGACAGAAAAGCCTTGGAAATGGCTGACTTAATCTTTTCAACGGAGAATAATTCTCTCTTTCCGTTTCTCTTTACAATAAAGTTTTCGTTATAAAGCATAATCCTGTACCTAATATATAATTGTTAAAATAAATTTACCTAATAAAAAATCCTAATGGTTTCTTTCTTTTTTGGCATTGCGAAATTATTTCATTTGTTCTTTTAAAATCAAGTTTACACGATTATTCTATTAACAGATTTTTTAACACAAATAACAATTTTATAGTCAAATCGTTGCGCATTTTTTCACCTTTGTAACTTAAAAAGTAGTGTTTTCTCAACCGCTTTTTAACAGGTGTTTATAGTCATAATGAAGAAAATACAATTTTGTGTTCTTTTATAGAAAAATGATTTTAAATTTATTACATAAGCATATAATTTGTGTACGAAATTTTTCACTGGTGTGTATTTGCGAAATTCGTAAATCTTCGCAGATTTATTTTTTTTCGGAAGTTTTGAAATTATTTTCGAGGCAGACAAAACTGGGCCATATTTTGTATTACCGATTTTGTCCTATAATTTATATTATGTAAAATAGAATTTTTCAAAACGCTCCTACAAGGGAAAATTTTACCTTTAATTAATAACGGATTACTTTTTTCGAAAATTTAGAAATATTGCAACGATAATCAGAATTGCAAGGAAAATTGACGATGCTAGTTCAACAGTTTCCCATTTATGGAATGTCGGTGCTTCGTTGCGAAATTCAATCGTATGTTTACCGGCTGAAATTTTCATGGCTCTCAGCAAATAATTCGCTCTAAAATATTCTGCCGGATTTCCATCAATATACGCACGCCAATCCGGACTGTAATAAATTTCCGAAAATACAGCCAATGCATTTTTGCTTGTACGCACAGAATATTTAAGCGAATTTGGATTGTACGGTTTTGCGGTAACAAGAGAAATTTCAGCCGTTGAGTCATGATCATACCTTGCCGACAATCCGCTAAATTCATTTTCGTTTACGATTGCCGTATTTTTTAGATTCTCGTCATTTAGAGCCAAAATTTCCTCGTTGGCGGAATCTACATATTTTACAGAATCAACAAACCAAGCATTTCCATACGCATCGGCATTTCGGCGAACCTGATAAGCGCCATCCTTATATTTCAGGAAATATCTTATATTCAGCATGTTCATTACATTTTTGTTGTAATGTGCCAGATACAATTCCATAATATCTTGATACCTGCCGAGTTTTGCTGCACTATATCCACCTGCCGAATGATGAAACGCCGATGTGCGCGCATCATTGAATGCACTGCCTTGCTTGGGCTTTATGTTGAAAACCCTATAATCAATGTCATTGTTTTCGGCAGCCAACTGGTATATTTGCTTGTCGCCATCATCGGGTTTTAAATCCAACGCCGACTCCTTTATGTACTTGCTTTCATTCAGGTACCTATTATCAATTCCAATCAAATCGACAATTACAAGTACACCTAATATTGCAATGATTAACTTGCTGTTTTTCAGCTTGTTGTTAACAAACAGCCATAAAACAACCGCTGTTGCAAGTACAAAGCAGAAAGATCTCCAGGCATCGGCAATCATCATGGCTTTTCGGTCAGCGACAAGTGCATCGATTGTAGCCTTTCCTAGACCTGCGTCCCCTGCTCCGCTGAACGAGCCTGTCAATGGACCAACTATTGCCACCAATACACAGGTTATCAATGTTATACCAGCAGATATGTAGAGCGGAATGTTGTATTTTTTTCTGTCCGAATCATTGAAAATTTGTCGCAAGGCAAGTAATGCCATTATTACCGCCGACACGCTTACAATCACAAGGCTCATCGATGGCGAACGGAACTTGTTGTACATTGGCAGGTAGTTGCGCAGTAAAACATTGAACCATTGCAAGTTGCTACCCCACGCCAAAAGTATTCCGATAATGGCAGTTGCAAGCAGCCACCAGCGTTCATGCTCCTTAACTATCAGCAAACCAAGCAAAAACAGGAAAACAATTATTGCACCTATATATACTGTTCCGTTTGTAAAGCGCTGGTCGCCCCAATACAATTCATCGGAACTACCTCCGTAGAACCCGGGAACAAGCAATGTCATGGTTTCCGCCTTGCCGTAACTCCATTCTGATGCATAATCGGCATCAAGTCCATCAATGGTATTTGTTTGGCTTTCAGTTCCATACAAATCATGTTCGTTGACAGTGATTTCCGAGCCTCCACGCATTGTATGCTTCACATATTCGGCATTCACCATAAAGTACCGCGATGTTGACAGCAGGACTAGTACCGCACAAATCGCAAGCCCCCCTACTCCTTTAGCAAAATACTTAAATTCCTTATTCTTAATGGAATACGCCAAATATACAAGGCCAACGACAACTGCCATCAGCAATGTATAATAGGTAATTTGTATGTGGTTGAACTGAATTTGAAGTCCGAGAGCAATGGTAAATAGCAACATACCCCATAGATATTTCTTGCGGAAAGCGAGAACCATCCCTGCCAGAATCGGAGCAATCATCGATATTGCCCACGCCTTTGTTATATGCCCAGTCTCAATGATTATGATGTTGTAACTTCCAAATCCAAAAGCAATTGCACCGAGCAAACTCAAACACGGATTTAAACCTAAAGCCGACAATGCAACATAAAATCCAAGCAAATAAAGGAAGATTATTCCCCAGTCGCAGTTTCTACCTTCTGAGCCTTCGCCAATAAATGTAAGCGTAAGCACATACTTCAGCGGTTGGAACAGGTTTTTCGATGGAATGTTATGCATCTGGTACATTGGCATTCCGCAAAAGGCAGAACTATTCCAGTAGGCAGTCTCTCCCGTCTCTTGTTTAAACTTGGCATATTCGCTTGATGTCCAGCGATATTGCATGACATCGCCCTGGGCAATTATCTTACCGCCAAGAATAGGATGCATATACACTACCGCAATGACAAAAAACAACAACACTATGACTGCATGTGTGATTATTTTTTTTGTTAACGGCTTCATTGTCAGATTGCTACTCTTTAGGTTCTAAACAAGGTCTTTCCTTCCAGTAGCCCATCTGGTCTATATAGCGAGCAACTTCTTCGGGCATGAAAAAACGCACATCCTTTCCTTGCCGTATCGATTCGCGGATAAAACTTGATGAAATCTCAATTAGCGGAGCATCAACAATTTCAATGTGCGAATTTTCGTATTCAACAACCTTGCATCCCGGACGACGATAGACATAAATCTTGTAGTTTTTCAATATGACATCGTAATTTTTCCATTTGTGGAAAGTCTCAAGGTTGTCACCACCAATCAGTATGCTGAAATTGTAATCGGGAAACTTTTCAGATAAGTGCGTCAGAGTATTGATTGTGTAATTTGGTTTGGGCAAATAGAATTCTATGTCCGACACTCTGAATTTCGGATAGTTGCCTATTGCCAGTTGAACCAAATATTGACGCACCCTGTCATCAATCAAAGTAGATGATTTCTTTAGAGGATTGTGTGGAGTTACCACAAACCATAATTCGTTAACTCCAGTATATTCAACGAGATAATTGGCAATGGCAAGGTGTCCTATGTGAATCGGATTGAACGATCCGAAATAGAGTAATATTTCCCGTTTATTTTGCATCAAGTAGTTCTATTTCAAAGACTAAAGTGCTATATGGCGGAATTACATTCCCGTATTTTTGTTCGCCGTATGCCAAGCGGAACGGAATAATCACTAAGCAATGGTCGCCGACCTGCATGTTCATGACAGCCTCTTCAAGTCCAACAATTACCTGCTTCTTGCCAATCACAAACGAGAATGGTTCTGCCCGCTCAAGCGTTGAATCAAACACCGAACCGTCAATAAATGCAGCGGTATAGTCAATCTTTACTGTGTTACCGACAGCAGGTTTCTTGCCAGCACCCTTATTTATGGTTAGGATATACAATCCGCTGTCTGTCTTTTTCTGCGGATAATTCTTGCCAATCAAGAACCTGTTTATCAGGCTGTTCTCCTCCTCTATTCGCTTTTGTATCACTTCCTTGTTGGCGTTGGCGTAATCGATTCCGGAGACAATCTTTTTCATCTTAACATTAAAGACGAGCCTGTCTCCCTTGCGGATAAATGCCGGAATACTAGCCTTTCCCTGCGACTTGACAAAGAACTTTATTGCATCGACTTTGATTACTGCGCTATCGCCTTCATGCATTAGCATAAATGCTTCCTCGATGCAACCTTTGTCGCTTGGCGCAGCCAATCTCATCTTAAATTCTTCGTTTAAGTCGGAACTTGAAAACAACAATGAGTCACCCTTTTCTGTACTGTACGACATATTCATGTACATGACATCGCCAATCTTTGGCGTTTTACGCGACTTTGATGCTTTCACTATCTTGTATTCAATGCCTGTAGCGGTCTTAAGGAACACATTTTCAGGATGTTCGACAATATATTCGGCTTCTCCGTTTTCACCAAAGACCATCATTGTAACCTGACCGGAATCGTTGCTGTAGTCCCATTGCGAAAGAAGCGAGTCAATCTCCTCTTGTGTAAGGTCAGCACTTTTATTCTCAGGAGTTTGAGTTGTATCATCCGTTTTCTTCTCCTTATCCTTGCACGAAATTACCGTCAAAATGACGAATGACAGCAACAATAATATGATGAATCTGTATCTCATTTAACATCAAGGATTTCAATATCAAATATTAATGTCGAATAAGGCAAAATATCACCCTTTGCTTCGGAACCATATCCTAATTTCGATGGAATGATTACAGTAGCCGTCATTCCTTTTCTCATCCTCCGTATGGCTTCTTCCCAGCCAGCAATGAATTTCTCCCTACCGACAACAAATGTCATTGGTTCTTGACCAAGTGTAGTTTCCACCAGAGAGCCATCCGTAAGCGTAAGTGTATAGTTTACAGCAACTTCATTGCCTTCTTTTATATAATCGCCAGAACCAGCATTGCGTTCAATAAAATACAGACCAGATTCTGTTGGCTCGGCAGTAATATTTGCGTTTTTCAAGTAATTGTCAAGGATTTCCATTTCTTTCTCCTCGCCTGTGTGATAACGCGACGACAGATATATTTCCATATCCTTCTCGTCCATAATGTCAACTAGCCTAACCTTTATAATAATTGGATCGAGCGCATCGACTCCATTGGGCAAATGTCCGTATTTCTCCGAAAAGAGCAGGAAATTTTCTGCGCTAATCTTGAATATTGCAGAATCGCCTTCGTGCATCATTGCCAATCCATCCTCGATACTACCGCCTGTATGTGCAGGTTTTTCAAGAGTTTTCATGTATTTTCTTCCACCTTCCCGTGAGTCGAAAAGAATTGTGCCATCCTCCTTTTCATACGAATATTCGAGTTCTAGCACATTGCCGATTTGGGGAAGCTGGGCATTCTCGTGCGATTCGACAAAACGATATTGCAATCCCGATTCTGCGACATTAAAGTCACCGTAATTGTCTTTGCATGAGTGCATTACCACAACAGCAGATAAAAGTATGAATATGCAACAATATCTTTTCATTTCTACAGTACAACCTCTCCGTAATCTGAATATTCGTTTTCAGGAGACTTTATGTCAACCACCTCAATATCGTAAACCAGAACGGAATACGGAGGAATCTTGTATGAATCACCTGCCACACCGAAAGCCAAATGTGGCTGAAGGATAAAATAAGCCTTCTCACCTTTTTTCATTAGCTTAAGACCTTCGTTAAGCCCGGACTCTTCCTGATTCCTGTCAATTGTCATTTTTCTATTGCCAGTTGCATCGGAATCGTAAAGCACATCTCCGTTCAACAAGGACGTCTTAAAAGAAAACTCGACAACATCTCCGCTTTTTACCTCTGTATCATTAGTTTTAGCATATATCATATACAAAAGTCCGGATTCAGTTTCTGTCATTTCCCAGTTGTGACGAGCGATATACTTTTCCACAATATCCCTATTGACATCAAGCATATCCTTGTTTATCTGAATGGTTTCTTCCTGCTTTTCCGTCTTGACTTTTGAATATGGGTCTTTAATTTCGGTTTGCTCACCATTGTTCGACTTGCATGAAACAATCAAAACCACAAGAATTGTTATATATAACAACTTTTTTACAAGCATGTTACATAGTTTAGTAAATGTAATTCTTTAACTCCTCAGCATATTCTCCCTTGACAAGTTCCTCAAACTTCTTGCAGGCTTCGTTCAATGGAATATAGGCCTCGCCTCCTGATGCATTCACATGTCCGCCTCCGTTGAAATGCTTGGCACTGAACGAATTGACATCAAAAGTTCCTTTAGAACGGAAGCTTGCCTTAATGAAATTGTCGCGTTCGATGAATATTGCCGTGAACACGATTCCGTTTATTTGCATCGGAATGTTCACAAAGTTCTCTGTATCACCGAATTTCTCTCTGAATCGTTTTCTGTCTTCAGCAGTTATATAGATATAGGCAGTCTTGTATTCCTGCATAACAACCATTCTGCTACAAGTCACAAAGCCCATGAATCTAATTCTATCCTCCGACCATGCATTGAACAACCTGTTGTATATCTTGTTCTTTTCGATGCCGAATTCCATAATCTTGCCTACTACCCTGAATAGGTTCGGATTCGATGAGCTATACTCGAAAGAACCAGTGTCGGTAAGTATTCCTGTATATAGGCAAGTGACCACATCCATATTAAAGTATTGGTTGAGAAAAGTATTCTCAATTACTTCAAATATAAGCTCGCAGGTTGATGAATATTTTGTATCGGCAATAGCAATATCTGTAAATTTCTCAACAAAAGGATGATGATCGAAAAGAGCTTTATAGGCTGTCGATTTTTCAAATTGCGGTTGAATAACGCCTGCGCGTTTTTTTGCGTTCATGTCAACGCAAATAATCATGTCGGCACCATCGAGAAGAGTTTGGTCATCCTGCGTTTTCTTGCCAATGACCTTCATTTCCTTTGCTCCAGGCATCCATTTTAGGTTGTCGGGAAAAAATGTCGGGCTGATAACCTTGACCGACTTGCCGGTTTGCTTAATAGCATTGTACAAACCGAGCGATGAACCTATTGCATCACCATCTGGATTATAATGGTGTATAATGACTATATTCTCGGACATTTTGAGTTTGTCCGAGAATATAGCAAGTTCTTTTACAAAAGCACTAATAATCGACATCTCTAGTCTTCGTCCTCTTCAACTTCAAGTACGAAAGCACCATCGCATTCGGCTTTTGTGTACCACTGGAAAGTTCCGCCGCTGGTTCTGAAATACACTTCGCTGTCTTTCGATATAATCTTCATCGACATGCGCTTCCACGGTGTAATTCTGCCCTTATACGACTTATCAATCCAAACATCTACATAATAACCTGTTGCATTTTCAAAAGAAAGAGAACACAAATCTGCATCTTTTGGCATCTGCTGCTCGTATTCTTCCATCCGAGGAAATCCATAGTCGTCAGGATTTATTCCATCGGGGATTTCGTTTGCTGTTAGAGTCTGCGCTTTTGCGCCGAATGCTAATGCAGCAAAAACAACCAATAAAAAGCATCTAAGTTTCATATTCAAATCTATTAAAGTTAATCAATTACATTTGTGGTGGTACGGGTGGCATCCCTGGCATTGGCGGTGGAACTGCGCCGAACAGTGATGATAATTCCTGTACAGTACCTGCAGCCGCCCATGCTGGCATACCCTGCTTCCATACCAAAGTTTCCTTGGTCAACTGACCGTTAGCAACCATCGATGACAATGCATTCATGTCGAATGGTCCGGACTGCTGTCCGTTTAGAGCAACAAAGAATGTCGAAGCTGCCGGCATTGGTGGCGGAGCCATCGGCTGTTGCTGCTGATAGCCACCTTGCTGAGGTTGCTGGTACATTTGCTGCTGCTGATTCATCATCGGATTCATTGCGTTCATCATCTGACCTGCCATAGCAAATCCCATGCCCATTCCCATTCCTGATGCAGCAGCACCTCCGCCTGGGTTTGTAGCAGCGGCTTCCATAGCATTTGCTGCCTGGAATTGCGTGTATCTGTTGAGGTCGCCAAGAACGCCCATGCTCGAACGCTTGTCCATAGCCTTTTCAACCTCTTCGGGCAGACTGATGTTGGAAACGAGGAACTTGGTCATGTTCAAACCATATTCCTTGTATTCATCAATAATTACCTGACCAATCTTTTCCGAGAACTCGTTATAGTTCGATGCCATGTCAAGAACAGGAATCTTCGATTCAGCTACAGCATCCGAGAATCTAGTAATTATGATGTTACGCAACTGGTTGTTAATCTTTTCAACTGTAAAGTCGCCATCTGTTCCAACAATGTCCTTAATGAACTTTGCTGCATCCTCTACCCTATATTCGTAAACACCGAATGCACGCAGACGAACTGGACCAAATTCGGGGTCCCTTACCATTACAGGATTTGGAGTGCCCCACTTGTTATCGAGGAACTTCTTGGTGTTGACGAAGTAAACCTCCGCCTTGAATGGGCTGTTGAAACCATACTTCCAACCCTTCAAAGTTGCAAGGATTGGCATATTCTGCGTTGACAGCGTGTACATGCCAGGCTGGAACACATCGGCAATCTGACCTTCGTTAATGAAGACAGCCACCTGCGACTCCCTTACGGTGAGCTTTGCGCCCATTTTTATTTCGTTCTGATACCTCTCGAAGCGATAAACAATCGTATTGTTGGTCGGATCGAGCCATTCGATAATGTCAATAAATTCATTTTTCAGTTTTGTGAACAAACCCATACTACTATTCGATTTAATTTATTAATATATTTTTTTCTAATTCTACAATATGTTCGTTGACGGACCTTGACAATTCCAAGATCATGCCAAAATAATCGGCATTTTCTCCAGACTTTAGTTTTTTTTCAATCATGACAATATAATCGGCAATGTTGTCGAATCCGAAAATGCCTACATTGCCTTTCAACTTGTGAAGCTCATTGGCGGTACCAGCATAATCACTATTCAACACCATGCTATTCAAGATGTTGAATGTGTTTGGCGATTCCTTTTTGAAACATGACAGCAAGTCATTTTTCAGCTTGGCATCACTTGCGGTGCGCTCATCGAAAGCTTCCATATTCAGTTTCAAATCAATCCTTGTCACAATTGTCAAAGGTACAAAAAAAAATAATACCTCAAAATTAAGGTATTATTTTTTTTGATTTTATTAAGAGAACCTATCTTCTCAACAAGCGAGTGTTTATATAGTCAACAAACGAATCCCTGTATGAGCGTCCGATAGGAACTTGATTTCCCTTAATGTTAATATATGCGCCATCAATGTCGTCAATGTGGTTTACATTAACGATATACGACTTGCTAACCCTGAAGAAAGTGTTTTCCGGCAACTTGTTGAAAATGGTCTTCACATTCATTGCTGTCATATACTTTCCGTGTGTTGCATGGATAATAACATAGTCCTTCAGACCTTCGATGAAGAGCAGGTCGTCGAAATTAACCTTTACATACTTTCTTTCCGACTTAATGAAGATAAACTTGTCTTCGTAAGCATCGAAAATGCATGGTGAAGCCGACATCTTCATAATTTCATCAGCCTTTGCAACCGATCTAACAAAGCGTTCAAACTTGATAGGCTTTACAAGGTAGTCAACAACATCAAGTTCGTAAGCCTCTACTGCATACTGAGGATATGCAGTGGTAAGGATTACCATTGGTGGATTGTCGAGGTTCTTAAGGAAGTCGATACCGTTTGTTCCTGGCATTTCAACATCCAAAAACATCAAGTCAACCTTGTTCTTCAACAAAAACTTGCTTGCTTCTGCTGCGCTTGCGAATTCGCCAACCAACTCGAGGTTGTCCAACTCTTCGATGTTCATCCTCATGCCTTCGCGTGCCAGAGGTTCATCATCAACAATAATACATTTAATCATTTTCAAATATTTTTAGTTCGACATTATAATACTTATCATTTTGTTCAATATTAAGTGTGTATTTGCCTGGATACAAGAGGTCTAACCTCTTCTTCGTGTTTTCAATTCCGATTCCGCTCGACTTTGCTTTTTGTGCGTTTGCATCGGGAATGGCATCACACTTAGTATTTTGTGCGACAAAAGTAACACAACTTTCATCAACGCCAACAAAAATCTTTATAAATTTTTCACCAAGCGAGTTTTCACAAACAAACTTGAACGAATTTTCGAGGAAGGAAATGAATAGGAACGGATAGACCATAACACCGTCCATGTTTCCACCTTTTTGGTAGTCAATTGCTATGTCGGCCTTGCGAATCTTCTGTAAATCAATGTAATTTTCAATGTGCTTTAGGTCTGATTTCAGCAAAACTTTCTTGTCGACACTTTCGTACAACTGGTATCTCAACAATTCCGACAATTGCATTACCATTTCCGAGGATGCAAGAGCCTTCTCTTTTCTCGATTGTATATATATGACATTCAGCGTATTGAAAAGGAAATGCGGATTCAGTTGCAAGTTCAGATAATAAAGTTCCAGACGATGCTTTTCCTCCTCCATCCTCTTTACTTCCTCTATGCGTTTTTTTTCGTTTATCACCCAGAACGGATTCCCAATCATGACTGCCAAATATACGGACGACAACTCAATTGTAACGATGTAAAACAAGTTCAAGCATCCAGCAAGCCAACCTATTAACAGCATGTTGACAATAATAATGGCGACTTCGAAGGTTACAAAGTGCCAAATTTTGCATTTAGGAGAGTTAACTATCTTTTTTACGGCTACACATGCCAGTATAACCACAAAGGCTTCCAGCACGACCAACTTCCATGCAAAATTCCAGTATATAGAGTCGGCAATTGCGATATTCAGCACAATAGCAGCATAATACACTAAGGTATAATTCACCATATTGATGATTTTCCCCTTTACAAGGATGCCATTGTTCTTTTGCTTTTCCTGTTCCATTTTCTGATGGACAAAACTTCTGTCCAGCATAAGATTTTACATTTGCAAAGATACAACATTTTTTAATAATGTAGCACTCAAAATCTCTGTATCCACCCAGAACGACAATGTATTTGTCGCGATATTATACGAATGTGCATTGCCTGAAATACTAAAAATAGCTTTTATATCCGAAATGTATTTTTGAATTGTTGAAACTAAACGGATTTTCATTTTGTTTGCCGATGGCATATACAAGCGAGAAAATTCCAGCAGGCGTACTAAAGTCAATACCAACACCGATGCCCAGCGCATAGTTGCTTGAGGTTTCAACCGTATACATCTTGCCGAAATACATAGCATCGGTCAGAACATACACAGCCGAATTGCGCTCGAACAAATATCGTAACTCAATAGTTCCCAATGTGTAATAAGTTGCAGGAAGCGACAACTCATCGAATCCGCGGATGCTGTTCATGCCGCCAACCCATAGCAATTCGTTGTCGAAAATACTCTTGCTGTAAATGAATTTTGAGCTGTTGCGCAATTTTATGGTAAAGCCTCGTACTACGCCAATGTATCCACTGATGTCGTAGAAAAGGTTGGCATGAAAAAGAGGATTTTTCGTTTCGGTTTCGTTTTTCCTACCGGCATCAGCTGTCGCCGCAAAGACAAGTCCCTTGTATGGATTGCGCAGGTTATCAACGCTACAGTAGTCGATGCCGAATCCGAAAAGGTTTGTCCTGAAATTTGTAAAGTTTCCCGAAATGCTATCGTTGTTACCTATCGGGAACGATGCTGTGTTGCGATAGTATATGTAAAATCCTCGGCTTATTTGGTTGCCAACCATAACCTTGCCGTAGAAATCGGTTTTCAGGTACGATGAATCTTTCTTTTCCAAAGAAAAGTCGGCACCCAATCCTACTGGCGACTTGAATATATATGGGAATGCCCCGCCGACATTAAGCGTCTGGTTCTGAGTTTCGTATTTTTTCCAGTTGAACTTGAAATTTTCGCCATGATGAAACGCATTGACCAACGACAAGTCAATGTCGCCAGTAATCAGCAGTTTGCCAGTAGTCTGGCTTTTCGGCATAATGCCAAGCACACCGCTGAACGAACTTGCCTTCTTGCCCTTAAGGAACAGCAGCACATCCGATTTTGTGTCGGAAAACGCAAGCTGATAGGCTTGTTCCTGTTCAAGGAACGGAATATTATTGATTCGATTGTCTATTCGTTCTATCTTATCGGTTGTCAATATGGTATTGTGCCGCAATTCGAGAGTGCGCTCCATGTAGGTATGGCTGATCTTAGCATTACCATTGATAATCAGGCTGTCAACCTTTACGAGCATACCTTTGTCGACTTTTACTTTTGCTGAAAAACTGTTCTCGCCAAAACTTACGCTGTCAATGTTGGCAGTCGCGAACAGAAAACCTTTGTCGGTATAGTATTCCACAACCTGTTCGCACAGCTGAGGATAGAAAAGCGGATTGCTTTTTTTTCTACGGCTTATCCTAAATGGCACTTCCGACACATCAAGCGACACATTCTGCAAAGGTTCACCTAGTGTTGCGTATGCGTCTACCCTATTGTCGCTGTAATTTATGCTGTCGAATCCGGCATAGACATACGATTTGCGCTGCTTTTTGTCAATATAGCTTTTTAGGTATGATTCTACGACAAGGCTGTCGCTACATTTTTTTATGCCATCAATGCGGTAATTGTCGGTTTCGCTGTTGCGTACGAAGATGCTAACAGTCTGGGCGTTCGTATTAGTGCATAGCCACAGCATCGCAAAACCTAAAATTATATAGCACAGCGACCTATACATGCCTATAAAACGCAAAGACACGAAAAATCGTGTCTTTTAGCATTAAAATATTTGACAAAACTAAGCATTATTTTGTGTAAATGCCTTTTATTGAGCCGTATTTCTCATCAAATGCGACTTTTAAGTTCTTGTTCTTGAATAATTCAACCGGCAAATGTCCCAAATAGCCGCACTGAGGAATAGCGACAACGCTTTTGTAATATGTGAAGTCATCGAAATCTACAGACAATGATATATCCGATGGTATTCTATAGTAAAGTCCCATATTCTTCTCTTTTTTCTTGAGAGTATATTGCCGTCCGTAGAAATTGTCGACATCCTTGGTTACCTGTGCATTTTTCAGAACAAGATATACAGGTTCTGAATTCTCAACTTTCTTTTCCACTACTTCGTCATTATCAGTAATGTAGCAAATTGGAATCTTTTCCTCTGAAAGTTCAGGCTGCGGAGTGTAGTAGAATACATATTCTCTGGTTTCCCTTTCGATTTTGCCGACAAACAGTTCAAGGTAACGGTTTTCCATGTTTTTCAGTTCGTTAACCATAATTTCAATGTCGGTTGGAGGGGTGTCGGTGTCGAATTGAGCTGTTAGCACCTTGAAAAGGCGTTTTCTTATCTTTATGATATAGTTTGCAGCTTCCTCGGCTTTCATTTCCTCGTCCTTGCTGATGATGACCTTATTATATATAGGTATCTTCTGGAAAACGGAATCGACCTCTACAACCTTGTAAGTAGTGTCCGTATTCTTTGTAAAGTTCTGCTTAACACCATAGTCCGTGAACAATGGGGTCGCAATATCAGTTTTCTTTGAAAAATGGCTCTCGGCATATTGGTAACCAACGGATTCTTCACCGCAATTATAGCCGACTATAACGCCCCTACTATTGTAGTTTAGATTTGCTTCACGGTCACATACGACCATAAAGCAAGCATTCGGGTCTGGTTGCGCGATTTCGTTAATATCAATGTTTTCAATTTTCACATCCGACACTGAACTTGTTGCAACATTCTTTATGCAAAGGTACTTTTCGGCATATTTTGAGTATGGACCAGGCACTAAAGTTTCTGTCGTTACCTTGATTTTTATCTCCAAAGTCGTCTGCGGAAGATAATACATGAAGGCATTTTTCTTTATTAATACTTCTGTGTCCGACATGGGAAAAACTTTAATCTGCGCAAAGGTACAAAGTGCTGATGCCAAAAGCATTGCAAATGTTATACTAAATCTCTTCATAAGAACTTTACCTTTTTGAAAAATATGTTGCAAATTTATGCAAAATTGCGGAAACAGCAAAAAGGTTTCTTTGGCTACGCGTTTTCAATATTTCTGACATATAGGTTTCATGTTGGCAATGTGGTTTGTAACTGTTTGTAACAATAAAACGCATTGTCTAGTTACAGATTCTTTGTCATTTTTCATTCCAAATGCCTGTATTCCAGCAGACAAACACTTACATTTCAAAAAAATCAACAATTTTTCAAATAAATTTTGCCAGTTCAAAAAAATGCTATACCTTTGCAACCGCAAAATTGACTGGTACCTTAGCTCAGTTGGTAGAGCACAGGACTGAAAATCCTGGTGTCCCTGGTTCAATTCCAGGAGGTACCACAACCAAGGTTGAAAATCAACAAGTTACAAATAGTCCGGACTAAAATCCGGACTATTTTGATTTAGTTCCCCTGCTTTACATCTTACTCAGACGATCATAGATGTCACTTATTTGCCCAGCCATCTTGTCAACTTGTGATTCTAAATTATCATGTCTTAACACAAGAACAGACTGGTTGTCATCAACACCTTCTATTGAACTTTGAAGTTGCAGTTTCGTACTTTCAAGATTAGCATTATTCGCAGAAATCATTTCATAGTTATTTGTGACAGCAACGCCTAAATCAATTATCGAATGTGTAAATTCGTCAATCCTGCTTTTCTTTCGCTTTACATTGCTAATCTCTATTGTCGGAGAGTTTTCATTGTTATAGGGACGCTTAACATTGACTATTCTGAAAGTACGCGCTGGCGTCATAAACGAACTGTCCTGTATCTTCAAGCATAGTCCGGAACTTAGTCCCTGATTGATTGTATCGTTGTTGTTCATGAACGTGCCGTCAACTTCAACAGAATAGGTTGTGCCGTCTGCCTGATACTCTGCCAACTGCTTTACTGCTTCCTTGAAAAGTTTTAACTCTGCTGCTCCGATATATGAAGCTGGCATTTCACAATTAACTATTACATAGTGGTCGCCAACTGCTGGGTGCAATGTAGCATTGGGCACATCGACTCCGCCAATTTGAATTTGTCCAATCGTGAAATTCTTGGTATATTCTTGAATATTGCCAGTTACATAAGTTCTTATATGCGCTCTATACGCATTTGTCAATGTTCCTGTTACTACTAATGTAAAGGTAAGCTCTATTACCAATTCGTATGTTCCTGATGTTAATTCTTCTGTTCTTACAATGGCATACCCATCATCAATTTTACATGAAGTAGGCCAATAACTATTGGGTTTGAGGTTATATGGTAGATTCTGGCTGAATACCTCACTATTACCCTTCTTTAGATAACATCTTGCAGATAAGGTCGTTTGTGGAAGAAATTCCGTAACAAAATTCAAATTGAAATAAGGATTGATATTGAAACTTACACTCTTTGTTCCACTAACGGTAAAACTATGTACAGTTCGGCTATAAGTGTATTGAGTGTTTTGTGCCATAGGATAAAAGATAGTTCCATCCGAACTGTCTGGTGCTGTCTTTAACAAATGATAGTTTCCTGTGTTGCCATACTCCACATTAAACTCCATGCCAGCCAATGCTCCGTCCTGGAAGATTATCTTCATGCTCTGTTCTCTCAAAGCGGTGTAATCAAAATTTAATGAAGAATCTGTGATAACATATAAGTCTCGATTATCGGTTGTCACTCCCGAAACCGTACCTACTCTGCTTGGATATACATCTGGGAAACTGGCGGTTTCCTCCCTTTCAAATCCGTTCATAGTTCCGAGTTTCATCACAGCCGTTCCATTCTTAGAAGCAACATACTCAACATATCCAGCAGGGACAGAATAATTGTCATAACGTTCCCTATATACACCTGATACTGGAAGAAAATCTACTCCGTTATAGAGCAAAATCGCCCTGCACATAAAACTACCACCGTTAATATTATGGTCCACTGCAACTGGCATGTGAAGCACATCAGATTCATAATCGTTTGTTCCGTATGTGATAATGTTCTTTTCAGAGCCTACTACATGCAGAACACCAACAATATCTTGTGCGCCTGTTGCCTTGATTGACTTCAAGCCATTGTACTTGCCATACATTAAGGCTGTGCTGTTCTCTGCCGTGTCCGAATATAGCCTTATACCATATCTGCCGCTTTCATCTACCCACGGAATACCACCGCCATTAGGAATGTAGAAATAGTCAAGCAATTCGAAATTGTAGTTGTAGGCGTGTCCGTATAGTTCCGACAACTGTTCAAGCGCATCTGCACAAGTTATGCTGTCGTAGGATATGGTCTTTAAGTCGCTACTTGCCTGCCAGAACGGAGAAGCATTGTAAGTTGATGCACCGGCATAATTGGACCTATATGCAGTTCCAGAGAACTGACCCAAATATATTTTCAAAATGTTATCATCGTTTATATCCCAATCAACGACACTTCTTATTACACATTCGAGGTGCTGCAACTCAGTACCAGTAAGAGAGAATGTAACGCTTTTGGTCTGCGGATCCTTTACGAACTTTCGTCTATATTTCTCTCTCCAAGCATTATAAAACTTCAATGTGTATTCGTAATGGGTTTCCGAATACTTTGTAAAAGTAGGCTCTTCAAGTGTAACTATGTTGTCTTTTCTTGACAGACTGCCGCCAAGACCTACTTTGATATAAAGATGATGCTCCAACCGCGAATACTTCTTGAAGTCGTAGTAGTGGTCTAACTTGAAGTGCAACTCAATGAATGTGCTGTTCTGGTAGCTGTCCTGATAATAGGAACTATCGTCTGCTTCAATCTCTACTATTTCGTAGCCTTGCGGAAAAGTCGGCTCATCGTTCGCCATGCCAGTTTCCAAATACTTAGGCGGATAAATCTTTGTCATACTAAACTAATGTTGGTGTGTTATAAACTTTGAATGTCAACGAGAAATCCCAGTATATCTGAGTGTAATTGCCATTCTTCTGTATGTGGAATTTTTTGCTGTTGCACGATTCGTAGTAGCATTGGAGTTGCAAGGTCTTTTTATACCCTATGTCTAAACGAATATACTGCCAAAATCCGAACAGATTTTCCGTTGTATCTCCGTCAGAAACTCCACCAGTATATTCTGTTGGAACTAAACCTCTGAACAACTCCCACAGCAAGGCTTGGTAGTTAATCCAGAAAATCAGTCGCGATGGTGCCCGTAGCAGGCAGTTGAGAGTTATCGAATAACCTGCCGTGCTTGTCAATGCCCTTATAGTCTGCCCTGCTGAAAATTCCGATGTGATGTCGTAGCTTGTTTTCAACGATGGCTTTCCCTGCACCGATAAACTTGTCCCTCGTAGCAAACACACGCCATACCTCAACGAATTTATCAAGGCTACACCTCCATTAGTTACAGATCTGCCAATATAAAATGGCTGTCCGTTATACTTCAAGTGATTTCCTGTCTGCTGGTCTATTACATCGCTGTCGAGCCAAGCAGGATTCAGACTAAACGCAGCTCTGTATCTGCTTGCATTCGAATCCCAGGTCATAGACATAACATTGACAGGTATAGTCGGCTTGTCAATCGTGAAAGTGTAGGTAATGGAATGCTGTGTGGCGAGTTCTTGAAATTCGCTCACATAGTTAACCTTGGGGGTTACAATACGCAATGTGATAGGCGGAAACGCATCAACGGAAGTTGCACCAAAGTAGGTCAAGGTATGTGTTGCACTTGCAGTCATAAACGAATGAAATGCTTCAAAGCTGTCGTACTGACTTTTCTTGCAGTAGAATGTCAGGTCGAATGTTTTGCTTGCTGGGAGCAAGACTCTGTTGAAATCAACATCAAGTCCGCTGTGTTCGTCCCATTCGTTGTACTGAACTCCTTTCGAGTTTGGAAACTGCAATATCTTCGCATAACTGCCATCGGCAAGGTAAACGCCATATTCCTGCGCTATGTCGTAGCCGTCTATAAGTACTGCAGGAATGTTCTCTGCCGGCAATACAGGAATTACAGGTCTGATTTCCTGTAGCAAATCCTGACTGCTGTCGTATATCGGGTAAATGTTAATAGCCGCCATATCAGTTCATTCTTATTCCGTTGTTAACAATATCTTGCATATAACCGTTCATCGCGTCAATCTTTCCGCTGATGTTCTCTTGGAATCCTCGTATGTCGGACACATCGCGCATTATGCTTGTGCTGTTCTGGTAGAGCCTTTCAACCGAACCGCTAATGCTTGCCGTGAACATCTGAACAGACAAGAACCTGCCGTTAAGTTCGTCTATGCTCTCTTGCGATGCCTTTGCAATTCCGCTTCCCTTCGTTCCTTCAAGCGCTATGTCGTTGGCAAGTCCCATAGATTCCATAAGGTTGGCGTAGAACTTTTCTCCTCGTTCTGCTAATGCCGTAATCTTGTTTTGGAATTCCACTTGCTCCGCTTCAGAAAGTCCATCACCGGTTATCTGTTCGTAGTAGTCGTTGAATATGCCCTCGAACTGCTTGCTCATAAAGTCTGACAGAAACTTCTGCTTGGCAAAGTTCTTTAGCATATCCTCCCAAGTACCCATCGCTTCATTAGCAGCACTTGTTCCGTTCTCCCACGCCTTGATTATTGCATTGCCGAATGCAGTGACAGCATCAGAACTTGTGGAATATCCAGTAAGCATTTCCATACGCCTTTCCTGTTCGTCTGTAATCTTCTTCTGGGTTTCAAGGATTCTTTCATCTATTTCGGCAATCTCACCTTCCAGTTGTTCCCTTTGCTCTGTGGTAAGATTTCCTTTTAGCAACTCCTTCAACTCTTCTTTTTCTTTATTGAGAGCCTCGATTTCTTCATTAAACTTTCGCTCAATGAAATTGGAATAAGCGACAGCGGTCAAGCCTACGCTATTGTCGCGAACATTTGATAGCCTTTCTATCATATCTGCAATCTTGTCAACCGCCTCGTTACCTTTTTTTTCTAGAGCCTCAATATGTTCTGTAAACATAGCATTAGACCATTTGCTGGTATTGCTAATCAGATTAGTGACCATTGTAATAGCAGAAGCTATTGCTCCGACATAGTTTCTTTGTGCAATATTCTGAATGATATTAAGACCATCGGAAAACATTTGTAGACCTTCTTCCATTGCTATTTTTTCAGAATCTGTCATGTCATCAAATGCTCCAGCCAAACCAGATACGGCATCAGTCATTTCCTTGATTTTACCTATGGTTTCGTCTATTGTCTTGCCAAATATCATCTCCAAAACAGGCGTATCTTCTTTTGTTTCTTCCTGCGTATTTGCTATCTCCTCATTTACAGCATGCAATGCTGTTTCAAGTTTCATGGCTCTTTCCACATCTCCTTTCTTGATAGCAACTTTGAGTTGTTCGCCAAGGTCATTGGCAAGACTTATCATATTTTCAAGACATGCACCAAGAAGACTATCAAGATTGTCGGCCAATTCAGCAATTTGTTCTTCGTCAAATTGTTCATTAAGTGCATTTACTTGCTTGTCATAATCTTCGTTAATGGCATCAATAACAGATTGTTTAACACCATTCTTTTCAAGTTTAGCAATCTTATCATTCTTTTCCTTGGTCAACTGGACATACTTGTCGGCATAGGACTTGTATTTGTTCAACTGCTCGTCATAAATTTTGGCAGTCTCTTCCTTAATTTTATTTGCAGTTTCAACTTCCTTGTTGTTAGATATTTTTTCGTGCATTTCTTCTTCTGTAAATCTGCCTTGCTTCTCCCTCTGTTCCGAAATGTACTTGTCTATTTCCGACTGCACAGCAAGCGGGTGCTGCTTCTTATAGTCGTATGTGAGAAGTTCAACCCACTTGTCATCTATCTCCTTGTAGGTGGCATCAAGAGCTGCAATCTCCTTGTCCTTTGCCTCGTTGAGTTGGTCCGTAATCTGCTTTACCCTGTCGGCTAGATACTTTGCAGTTTCACTCTCCTTGTTCTTCAATGAAGTTTCAAAGAATTTATCCTGCCTTGCTGCATTGTCTTCCAGTGACTTCTGATACCTTGATGTTTCTTCGTCAAGTCTCTTCTGTTCTGCCGTTATACGCTGGTTGAGGTCTTCAAGTTTCTCTTTATCTTTTTTCTTTCCGCTATCAGCAATATTGTCCTCGTTGGCATCTATCTTGGCTCTTTCTTTTTTCAAATAGTCAAGATAATCGGTGCCGTATGCTTTTAGTTTCTCATATTTCTGACGACCACTTTCTGCAATCTGCTTGTCAGAAGATGCCATTTGCTCAAAGGCTTCCTTGTAAGCCTTTGACATCTTATCCAATTCATTTTCATTCTGCTTGGTACTTGCAGTAAACTTGTCGCTTGCATCCCTCGCCTCGTCAAGCGGTTGCCTTAGATTGGAGAGTGTTTCCATTTCCGATTTCAACCCTGCTTCAAATGCTTCTGCAGTACGACCTAAATCGGCTTTGATATTCGATACTACACCTTGAATTCCATTAGTAGCTGCCCTATATTCTTTTTCATCAGTAGTCCTCTGGGCGTGCATATAATGAGCAAGCAAATCTACCTGATCTTGCGTAACACCATATTCTTCCTTGAGGTTTTCTAATGCTTCCTCCCTGTCATCATAACTAAGACCGTTGATTCTTCTGATTTCTGTTTCAACAGCAAGCTGATCTGCTCTTGTTTCTGCAAGCCTCTTGGCATATTCATCGGCAATGGCTTGAGACTTTGCGACTTGCATCCATACAGTTGCCAAATCCTTTACCTTGTCAATATTTTTGATGAGCCAATCGCGAGAAACCCCCAACTTTTTTGCTGTACTATCTACGGCATCAGTCCATTCCCTTGTTCCTTTCTTAGCCTTGTCAATTGTGGTAATGTTTCTCTGCATCTCAACTATATCCTGCTGGACGCTTCGTACACCTTCCGACCTTGCTTCGTTGAGAAGTTGCTGATTCTTTATCCTCTGCTGTTCAAGATAATCGCCACGCTCTTCCTCGTCGTTTGCTTGAACAATAAGTGTAATGAGAGTAACTAATGCCGAAATTGCCGCCAATATCCAACCTATCACAGGTATAGACTTAATGGCGACTCCTACTGCCTTGATACCACCGACCAATCCGACTGATGAAGCTGTAGCGACATTCTCTCCGGCTGCAAATGCAGTGGTTGCTGCCGTCCCCGATGCTGTTGCAGTGGCGCTTTGCTTCATTGCAGCAGTTTTCATCTTGGTCCACAGAGTACTCAGTTTCATTCGCAAAGCACTCTCTTTCTGCAGTTGGTTCTGGATGACTGTTAGGGAATTTGTCAAGGCTAATACTCCCTGCAACTTTGTCATAACAACGGCAAGTTCCTCCGAGTCTTCACCAAACAGAGCCATAGAACCCTGAACAGCGCCAAACGAAGCTGCCATAAGGTTTATTCCTCCTACAGCAGCATCCAAGTTGCCAGTATCACTTGCCGTGTTCTTTATCGTAGAGTTGACATCATCCATTGTGTCGCGAAGAGCACCAGCCTTTTGTGTGAGTTCATCAATCTTCATTTTTAGAGCCTGACCTTCCGCACTTGCCTGTTCTGCAGCAGACATTTCTCGGTACTTCATAAGCAGATTGCCAAGTTCTATTGTGGTTTCACGCAACTTTGCCTTTAAGGTTTCATCTGCACTACCCGAAGCCATCTTGTCCCGTTGAGCATTGAGTTCTTTAAGCTTGTCGTACTGCTCATCGTATTGCCCGGAGAGTTGTATTTCAGATTCTATCAGATTCTTGATGGCGTCTTCCGTTTTCTTCATATCGATATAAAGGACACTACCAGCATCAAAGTCCCCTGCTGCAAATGCAGACTGCAGTTCTTCAAGTCTTTTTTGAAGCCTCTCAAGTTCCTTGTCCTTATTCTCCAGTTCTGTGCTTGTGGCACTCATAGCATTCTTTACTGATTCTATTTCCTTGTCAAGTGCCTTGAATGCATTAGAACCGGAAGTTCCTACAGAATCAAGATTCGCCTTTATTCCAGCGATTTCTTCCTGCATCTTCTGTATGTCGAACTTAATTTCAAATATGAGTTCATTTGAATCTGCCATCTTCGTAATGTTTAAATTTCCCAACAAAAGTAAAAGGACGGTGTTTTAAAGTCAAACACTTTCAAAAATGACGGACGACACTAACAAAAGCATCGTCCGCCGTGATAATTATGGAGATACATCTACTGGTAAGAAAGCCGTATCAGTTGAACAGCGACAGGTACGCGCTACGGCCTTCCTCGCTGTCTATGTCAACGCTATCGTCCTTGTCGTAATCGTAACTTGGCAACACCGATTCGTACAATATCAGATTGGCGTATGAAACTTCGTACAACGCATAGTCGAAACTTACATTGAACGACTTTACAAAACCTGCGACTACTGCCCAGATACTGTCGTTTGGTTCGTCTTTCCGTCCACTTCCCTTCTTGCCTTTAGAAGATTTATTTCTATCAGGGAAGTGGTAGTTACGAAAAAATACTCAACCTGCAAACCGTCGAGAAGTGCGCGAAGAGCAAGGTTGATTTCTATCTGCGTAGCCTTGTCTGTTATTATTCTAACAATCCTACGGAATCTAATCCTGTATAGCAGTCCCTTGTGCTTCTTTCCTCCAAGCAACATTGCTGCAATTACCTTTGCTATGGACGAGCAGTCGGAAGCAATAGACAGGCTGTCGAATACTGGATTTTTACCTTCCATCTTGAACTTCGGAAGTTCCGATATATACCTGCTCGCATCTATCAGCGTTGCAAGTGTCGGCTTGGCGGCCTTGAATTGTCTTCCGGCAAGAATTACTATACTGCGCTCCTGAAGTATGGCACTCGCCACCTTGCTTTCAAGCGTTTCTTTTTCCTTGTTGATTTCCTTTTGCATATTCGGTCATTTTTGATTTTTGAAATTGTAAAAATCTTGGGGATTGCTCCCCAAGACAAAATAATAGTTATGAGAAAAGAAGTACTCCTACTGAGATGCACCAGCCTGTGTCACTTCAATGACAACTTCGCTTCCCCAACTGTCTTTTAGTACAAGTTTACCTGTACGCGGACTGGTTGACGAGTTGCCACCAGTGCTTGCTTTGGCTTTTGGCGTTACGCTGTTGGTTGATATTGTAGCATCGAGCCAAGCATCAGTTTTGCTTGTATCAACAGAAACAGTACCAACAGCATCGCTCATAGTGATTGCCGGAGAAGCAGAAGAACCTGCCGCGGCTGCTACACTTGCTGAATATGCACTTGCCGACATAGCCTTGAACTTCTGCATCATAGTTCCTGTAGTAGGAACGAGAGCATCAAAGGTATATGTGGTTGTAGTACCGTCTGCTGGCGTGTACTGGTCTGTTGCTGATACAGATGCACACTTGAAAATGAAGCCTGGCAATGTCCCGTCCTCTGGAATCAGACGAAGAGCATAGTTGTCGAGGATTACACCGTCAACATCTTCTATTGGTTTCACAAAGTCCTTACCATAGTGGTAGATGTCAAACGCCAACGAATAGGTTGACTTGCCGTGCTTGGTATCAATTACTGCACCACCTTCTTCTTTTGCCTCGGTCTTGTCTCCAGCCGTAGTTGTCAGGCTTGTAGAATTTTCCTTTATCTTGTAGTTATTGGAAATGTCAGTCCATACAGCGTTGTCTGACGGGTGCGTTTCCGCAGGTCCCAACTTTGTAATGAAAATTTTGGGTTTGCCCCATGTTATTTTTGACATAATTCTATAAATTTTAAGTTACTAAATCAAATTCTTGAATCTCAATTTCAACGAAACGAAATGCTGTTTTATCTCTCTCTCCTCAATGGTCATAATCATTCCGCTCTTTTCAAAACGCACATCGTTGCCGATATTCATTTTGTCTGGAAGCGAAATGAGAACCTGTTCCAGTTCCTTGCACCGTGCAGTGTCCTTGTAGAACATTCCGTTGCCAGCCTTGATGTCTGGGACATACACATTGACTACGACAGCGCCCTGTTGCATCTGCTCTGATGTACCTGTGATGAATGCGACAACGCAGTCTTCCTGCTTGCTGTCGAGTGGTCTGGTATCGCGCTTGTAGCAGTCTCCACCGATTGCCGAGGCAAGTTCCGACCTTACCCTTGCAAATACCAAGTCCTCTATCATCTGTCCAGTGTACTCCATAGCCTTATGCCTCCGTGTCCTTCAAGTCAATTGTCATACCGCCATTATTTAAGCCTTGCACAAGTCTCTTTGCAACTTCGGAAGCCTCTATTGATGCTCCTTCAATCACATCGTAGCCCCTGCGCTCAACCGCTGCTGCATAGTTCATTCCAGCAACAACGACAAGTACGAATGGCGCAGTTTCCTGCTGTGCAACCTTCTGTGCAAGTGCGAATCCGATTTCTCCTCCATTATAGGAAATATCTCCGCCTTGTACATTACTATACCCCTGCTCGAAACTGCTTTGAGCGGCAAGTTGTCCGTTCTTGTATATGACATAGCCAATAGAAGAACGCAGATTGCCAGTCCTGTCCGTGTAGGTGTCAAGTGTCCTCGCATACGCAACGGCCTTTTCACCAGCATACTTTAGAACATTGAGAACCTTATTCTCAACACTCGCCACATACTGGAGAACCGTTTGTTCCACCTTGTCAGTTCCTTTCAGGTTGCACTCAATCATAATCAGATCCAAATTACTATCGTCCTTGTCAAGTCGTAGAACTCTATCCTTTGCACGGTAAACGAACCCAAGTCGCCTTTCCTGTCGTGAATTATGGAAATGTCGGTAGGTTTGAATTTCACTGGCACATCGTCATAGTCAAGACTGACCTCGTAACTTGCGTTTGTGTATCGCCCGTCATCATAGCGACCTTTCTTGTCTTCTGAAAGAGCATCTATGAAAACACGAACTTTGCGCAAATTGCCATCTTCCTTACGCATAGGATTACCCTCAGCGTCAAAGGAGATTTCGCGGTCTGTTGACCTGCCGTAGTTCATTATGCCGTTTGTGAACAACTTCATACCTACCAAGTATCCATAATTACTACTTTCGGAGAATTGCCGCTTTCCCCAATCAAAGGTTCTCCATACTCTTCATATATGGCGTTGGCAGTGCCTTCAAGAGCACTTACGCTCGCCTGCGTGACACTTCCACCCTGATTGAGATTTACCATCGTGACTACATAGCGAAGCATATCAGCGTATGCAAGCCTATATGCACGGCTGTTGGCAATTTCCTCGGTAAAGTCTTCCTCCGTATCGGAAAATCCGCGAGCGATGAGACGCGATTCCGCATTTCCATCACTCAACGGATAATTGACCGAATATTTAAGGGCTTCAAGAATAGTCATTCCGTTCCGCTTTAATTATTACTATCCAGCCTGTTCAACTGTCAAGGTTGCAGTCTTTGTTCCAACGGTTACTGTGATGTCACCAGTACGCTTTGCAGAAGTGCCGTTTGCACCTACTGTTACGGTAACAACTCCAGTTGTTTCATTGCGGCTTGCACTCAACCACGAAGAAGCTGCTGCTGCAACTGCTACGCTTGGAGTATTAGTCTTGTCGTTGGTACCAACTGTGAAAGTCTTGCCAGTAGCATCCGCACTAGCAGTGAACGACAACGAAGTTGGGTTCAATTCCGGCAGATATACAAGCGATGCAATCAAAGCATCCTTGCTCGACTTGTTCAGGCTGTTGATAGCCTTCTGCAAGTTGGCATCAGTAATGTCGTTTGCCAAAGTTGCGCCAGTTACGGCAGCGTAAGCTGTCATTACTTCGCTCTTTACATACTGGTGTCCGCCAAAGTCGAAGTTGCTGTCATTTTCAGTCTGCTCCGAACCATCAGTCATTGTAGCATCGAGAATATAGATTGCATCTACATTTTCGATTACTGGAAGTACGAGAGCCTGACCTGCTGTGATTTCTTCCATCGGGTCGGTGTTGCCGAAACGGCTGATGAGCTTGTACTGGTCAACTGTCTGGTAGATTACACCTTCTACAGGGTGGTTCATCTCTGCGAGAGTACCCCATACGAGTTTTCCGACATTCTTGCTAGGAATGAAGACCATTCTGTTGACATTGAACGGCTTCCAAGTTGTCGGCTGTCCGTTCTTCTCGCTGATTACCTGACGGTCAATCTCATCAATCTGGATTCCGTTGAACCTGTCGGCAAATGCTTCCTTGAAGATTGCAAGACCAGGAGTCTGCAACTGAGTTTCAGCCGTAAATGCCAAGCCTCTGTACGAAGCGACCATTTCCTGTGCCCATCTTTCGTGGCGGATCTTGTTCAGCAACGCCTTGCTTACTTCAACAAAAGCGAAAGAACGACCCTTTGCTTCTGCTGCGTCAATAATGCGCGAAATGTCATTCTCGCTGATATGACCTGCGGTTTCTACACCAAAGGTGTTTTCAGGACGATAGCCGAAGTCGATGCGAAGACCAGTTCCAGTATTGTTGCCGTCATCAACAAGGACAACACCATCGGACAATGCCTGCAGGAAGTTTGCCTCGTTCTTTTCGTCAATACCTACTGCTACCTTTACCGGGTCTTCTGCAAGTTTCGACACTATAGTAGTAAACGCATCGCCACGCGACCTCATAAGGTCAACTGCATTAAAGTCGCTTTCGGTCATTCTGCGCTTGCTACCAACCTTCGGCAACTTACCGCTTGCTACAGAGATTCTGTCGCGCTTCTTGATTGGAAGTGGAGAATCCATTGCAACTACATCTGCAGTAACATAGGTGGTGTCTGCGCTTCCGCTGTTCCACTTCTGGTCAACAGAATACTCCTTGGTCAACATCTGCTTGTGCAAATATACAGGGGCATTCGGTTTGCCATTGATTTTCTCAACAATGTTTCCAAGTGACGGAAACATCTTTTCGATATATTCGCTAAAAAGTGATTTTTGTGCCATAGTTCTTTTTCCTCCAATTAATCGTGTTCAAAAATTAAGGTTGGTACAGCAGACTTCAAAGCACTCTTGATGCTCGATACAGGATAAGGACCTGCAACCTCGTTGACGCTTCCTGCGGTCATAATGCCAGCGAATGGCTTCGATACTGGAATGTCGTTTACGAGAACACCAATGTACTCGTGATTTGCTGGTAGTGAATCGTAAGACGAGCCACTAATAGGCATCGGCTTGTAGGTGTCGTTTACGGTGTCGCGGATAATCACGTGACCTGCCTTGAGAGTGTCAAGTGAAACATTGTCGCAATCCAAAGTACGACCGCCCTTGATTCCATCTACATACTTTCTAATTACCACAGAACCAGAACCCATGTGCAGTTCTGTTCTTTCTTCGTTTAAATTTACAATCTTAGGCATAATTTTAGATTTAAGTTACACATTAGAAGTTGCCAGCAATCTGGTCAACTTCACCTTCTGATAATTTGTTGGTCGGTGCATTGTCGCTCCTTCCCATCGGTTTCATGCTCCCCAAACCTGCATCAGTACGCTCTTGCTTCCACGCATCAAGGTCAGTCTTGGTTTCGTTGAAGAATGAATCAAAATCTTCATCATCCTTGAACGACATACGTTCAAAAGCCTTTAAGGCACGAGTTCCGAACATACCGCTGTCCTTGACCAGTTCTTCAAGTTTCTGTTTACGGTTTGTGGAAGTCTTTTCTGCCGTCATAGCAGTCAGTTTCTCAATCAGAGCATTTGTCTTCTTGTCGTTTTCTTCCTTGTAAACCTTGAACCAGTCCGGCATTTCTGGCTGTTCGTTCTTCTTGCCTTCATCAGTTTTGGGTGGCTCGTTTTTACCTGCACCAGCTCCAGCTTCTTCTGCTTTCTTCTGTTGCTTCTTTGCTTCTTCCTCAGCCGATTTCTTTGCCTTTTCGATTACCCTGTTTGCTGCTTTCTGGGACAATCCCAATACAGGCAACATAAGGTCAACCTTAGAGGTAATCTCTTCGTCTGTGGCTTCTGCATTGTTGATAAATGAGGCTATCGTTTTGGCAGCCTCTGATAATTCAGTTTCGCTAAAACCGAAAGCCGTCGCCTTCGTTTTCAGCATTGCTAAAATCTTTTCTTCCATTGAATTGAAATTTCGTTTATACTAATTTTGCAACAAAATTACACGGCTGATATTTAACAGTCAAACACTTTTATTTTTCTATGAACCAGCCATCGTGAAGCATCTGTGCACGGCTGATGTTTTCAGCGAGCAGTTTGGACTCTAATTCCTTTCCACACCTGTCACAGAATCTTCTTTCAACTATATGATACCTGTAATGGCTGACCTTTATTGCAAATCTCTCGACATAAACCTTGTGTCCGAACAAACGGCAAACAAGTTCCTTTAATCTGTACTTCAACATATATTATGGTTTTAATGAATAATTCCTGCAATCATTCTCTTTGTCAAGAAACTGCGACCATTGCTCATATTCGCATTTGCAAAGGAACGGCTCACCGTTGCAGTCTAGTTCATGGAGACAATATGAGTGAACACAACTGCGGCAAGTCTGGTGTTTCTTATTTTCTATATGGCATTTCGTCATTGCCTATGGCATTGTTTTTAATGTCACGGCAAATTAAGAGCAACAATGTTTAACAATCAAACACTTTTGATTTCCGACAAAAGAATTATCGCTCACTATAATGAGAAAACAAAAAAAGCCACAGCAAAGCCGTGGCTAATATGAATTATAAAACCGCTGGCAACTACGCCTTAACCAAAACTATCGAACTTGATATTGAACCAATGTCCTTATCATCAGAAACAAAGCAAATGCCCCTCTTATCACAATAGTTGACAAGATAAGCATCGTTGAAATCAGCAAACTTGCTCATTGAATTCATGACAGATTTGACGTTGATACTATTAAAATCATCAGGCATCTTGTCCGGAACATTTGATAATATATCGTTTACCTGAGCTTTAACATCCGCCAACGAATCCTCGTATTCCTTTGTCTGTCTGAAATCTCTTTTGTAATCAGCAAACGGATTTGAAGTACTTCTCTTCCATTGCTCAAATCCGATACGGAGAACCCTGTTTATGTATTCAGACAGAACCATCGATGTAATGAATAAACCTGCCTTATGGTCAACAATATCACGAAGCAACTTGGAATACTGCTGTTGCTTTTTCTTTTCTGTGTCTGCCATAGGTCCGTAGATGTATAGCCATACGTTGGTGTCGAACAGATAACAATTAGACGGACTTACAACATGGTCTCTAATTTCCTCAATGTTCATTGATAACCTCCCCAATCATTTTAGAATACCCATTCTTATCAGAATAGAAAGATTTTGCATTGGTCGTAACTCTCTTTATACGTAAAGCCGTATCTTCGTCAAGATTTTCAAGTTTGAGCATATTTTTCAAATCCTCGCTTGAATAATCTTTATACAAGTTTCCTATTGCGACATTAAGGAATGCCGTGGTTAACATTTCTACTCCAGCAAAATCCAAAACGACATTCATTCCGTTACGGAACGCCTCCATCTCCATCGTGTAGATTGGTTCCGCTTCATCTGGAGTAATGCCCTTATTAAGCGAAATGTGGTCTGTAATCTTTATTATCAACGTATTATCCATTTTTGTATTATAAAAGGTCATTAAAATCTGGTTTTTCAGAAGACATCAAGTAACGCTTTGAATCGTTAAAGTTAAACTTGATATTTACTATTGTTCCAGGAAACACTTTGTCTAGATTGTGATAGTTGAATTTTCCATTCGCGTACTCTACAAAACCACCAGCAGAAACCAAATGGAGTGCTCCTTTGTTAAGTTCAATAAATTCCTTTAACAATGAAAGCCCAAGTCCTCCAGTATTCTCCTTAGTAGTGTTTCCTTCAATAAACGCCCATGCTATGGCTTCGCAATCCGTAACCCTTTGCATTCCTTTCTTTTCAAAGAAAGTGTTCACATTGTGCGGAATAGTTTCTCCAAGGTCAACTATAGCCATATCAAATGTTGTGGTTTCCTCCTTATACTCTCCGCATGAATATACGAAATTCGTTTCTCCATGCATTGCCGCATTGGCATAAATCTCATATATACTTGCAACGAGACTATTACCGACAGTCTTTGTATGCGCAGGAAACTTTTGCTTTCCAATCAGCCATTCATCAATATATTTTTTAAATCCTTCCGAATCATTTGTTCCGAAACGAAAATATTTTACAAAATTTTCTCTTTCAGCCGGATCAGTTGTCTCTTTAAATGCTTGCAAAAAATGATTTCTAGAAAGAATGCTCCTGACTTTCCTGTTAGAAAATCCTATTATCGCAATGCTTGCTTTGCTGGAAAACCTGTCGAATATTGCACCGACAGCAGCACACAAGTTTCCATCAAACTCCTTACACAAGGAAAAATCAACTTTGACTTCCTTATTATGCTCCACTAACTCGGCCATATTAAAATATAACCTTGAAAGTTCATTATAACCGTCTAACGAACTTGTTATCTTATATGGCAATTGTAGTGTACACATGTATTACTTCCGTACAGAAAATAAGGGTTGCGAAAATACAAACAAAGTACGACACAGCAAAAGAAAATCACAAAAATATTTCGGGTGCAGATAACAACTAAAAATCCGTATGGCTAATGTCATCTTGGATTTTATTATTACTCTGGAGGGCATTACCGCGCAAGTCGTTGAGAATTGCTGTTCGGTCAACCTCGCTGTATATCTGCGTGGTTTGCAGTTTCTGATGCCCGAGCAATCTTTGTATGGTTGTAAGCTGTACTCCCTTTTGCCCAAGCAATGTAGCAAATGTATGGCGTGAAGAATGGAAGGTTATCTTAACATCCGCACCTATGCTGTCGAGCAGGACGCGAAGTGTAGCGTTTACCTGCGAGTTTACGCCAAGATTCTTCGCCAACTTTCCAATGTCGCCATATTTGCCTATTATTTCTGCCATCTTGTCGCTTATAGGAATTTCAACCTCGTAGCCTGTCTTTACCATCTTCTTTACAATCCAGCCATCGTGTATGTCTGACTTTCGCAAGGTTCTGATGTCGGAGAACCTTAAACCAGTGTAGCAGCCGACAAGAAACGCGTCACGCACTATGTCATCGTTGCCACTGAGTTTCATCGCTTCGAGTTTGCGTAATAGGTCTGCTGGCAGATAGCCTTTCTTCGACACCATCTGCTGTATGCGGAAGCGGTCGAATGGATTGGTGTCAATTATATCGCGCTTACGCGCCTCGTTGAGCAAAGCGCGTAGAAGTCGCAGACGACTTACACGAGTATTGTGCTGCACACCTATACCGCGCAGATACTTGTCGTAGCCAACTACATAATTATAGTCTATATCTGTGATATATGTTCCGCTACGGTACTTGTCGAGATCATTAAACAATGTGAGATAATTCCTTTTGGTAAGCTGCTTGCGTGCGCTGTCTTCTATGACATTCATACCAAAATCGCGCAATTTAGCACCAGGCGAAAGGTGACTACGATACGCTTCACGCAACATTGGCAAGGTCACTACTACACCTCGCTTTATGTATTCCAATTCGATATTCTCAACCTCATGCATAATTTTGTACAATGCATAATTGAGATTGTCGGCAAGTTCGTGATTTACTACACAACCATGATAAAACTGGTTTGGCTGCAAATATGTATGGGTACTGAAATAAATGCGACGACCGTTCTGCGTACACTCTATTTGAACGAGTCCTTCGCCAGACTGATTGAGCCTACCGCCTCTGTTAAAGACGAGCTTGTATCTTACCTTTGTCATGATTTTGGTTAACATATCTTATTTCTTTTTTGCAAAATGCAAAAGTGAAGAATAATTCGGGAACAATTAGTAAAAAAAACACTTTATCATTGCTATAATCCATTATTCTTCAATATGTTAACCTATACTACACTTTTCTTTTACATTATAATAATTGCATATTGCTGCACAAATATTGCAGCAATATGCAAATTTTGGAATTATACAACTAAATCAGCGGCATACCAAACCTTGAGTGTACCACTGCTGTTCTTGGCAGCACATTGCGTGCTGTTTGAATTAGCGACAAAGGTGATAGTGAGCAGGTTATTCTCGTTATCGCCCTTCGTTCCGTTAAGAATTTGAGCGTTCTGGACATACGAACTTGCGTCACTTCCGCCTACTATTGCACAATACATAACACCTTCAAAAACAGTAAGTTGTCGCAAATTGTTCCCGAATGTGTTGTAGTAGCACTCGTTCCCGAACGTATTATTCCAACAATCGTTCCCGAACGTATTATTCCAACAATCGTTCCCGAATGTGTTATACCCTACACCGTTCCCGAATGTGTTATACCATACACTGTTCCCGAATGTGTTCTGGTATATATTGTTCCCGAATGTGTTATACCATACACTGTTCCCGAACGTATTTCGGTGTATATTGTTCCCGAATGTGTTCTGGTATATATTGTTCCCGAACGTATTATTTTCAACATTATTACCAAATACGTTGGAATAACATATAAGATTTCCATTGTCATTTACAAATACATTGTCGCCAATGACAAATTTGCCTTTGCTAGTATATCCGATAACATTCTTGCCCGCACCAGAGCCGTTGCCATTGATATAATTATAATCAAATGACAATGTAGCATCTATCACTTCTCCCTTGTCAACAGACGAGAATGTGAAAAACCATTCTGATGTTTCCGTATCTACATCTATCCTGCCACTAATAGGTAACCCCCATTTGCCGATAAGTGCACTCGACTGACCGCTACCATCAGTATATGATGTCTGTCCATCACCTTTATAAACGGTAGTTATTTCATACCGCTTGAACTGGATGTTCTTGAAATCATAGTACAATTCATTATCATACTCATCCTTCATCCACCATATAACACCAGTTCCTGTTGTTCCGGAAACTTCACCAGTTCCTGTAATTGTAAACGCAACGGTTGTCAATGTTTCGTCCGAATAAATAGAATCACCTATTTGGGGATTTTCAGCCGTATAATAAACATCCTTTTCTCCTGTATCATACACCCATATAGTTTCTTTGCCATCTATTATAGAAGTCCTCATAAGTGTGACGGCATCTTTATCTGTATATTGGACATAGAATCCGCCAACACCGTCACAAGCCCATCCGAACCGAGACTTATCATTGTCTATGCAGTATTTCAACTGCCATGCGTTAATATTAACGTTGTCGAAATAGTGTTCATCTGGATCGCCACTTTCAAATGCATGCTTAATGGCCCGAGCATTTTCATTCAATGTACTTTCGTCATCAGCAATAACTATAATATCAAACTGGTGCCCTGCACTTCGTGTATCTTGCTGTGAAGTAGTCGTGTGATAGTCTGTAATGCGGTACTGCTGTCCGGGAACCAAATTGCCTCCATCGCGCAACGCCTTGAGTTGTGCCCAAGTGGTTTCGACTAGTAGTTCAGTATCTGCGGATGCAGCAGCTTCCTCTTCTACTTCTACTTCCACCTCTCCAGTTGTGCCGATGGTCATCTTGTAAATGCCAGCAGGAGTTGTAATGTATGCGAATACATTGCTACTTTCAGCATGGAACATCACATTCGAAGAGTTGAATGCTATGCCATTCATATCACCTAAAACAAATACAGGAACACCATCCTCAATGCTTTCTGCTATTTGCTCAGATGTAAGGCTGCTTGTATAGTCTCCATCGTCTTCTGTAATTATTGCTACTTCTACACTATTGACAGTAACATTTCCATCTCCGCCACTTTCGCCATTTCCACTGCCACCATTGTCACCATCTCCACTGCCACTTTCTCCGCTGCCAGCATTGCCACCTTGAAATACTCGGAACAAAAGAGACGCATCATTAGGATTGGTAAAAACGCGACCTTTCTCCTGCGTTGTTAAAAAATGAAGCCGGCAAGGGACTGAACTATCTATCGGCTCTACGCAAAACATAATAAGACTTCCTGCCTGAACAGACATTTCACCGCCTGCCACAATATCAGTCGAATTGGACTTGTTGTCATCAATTATGCCCAACAGCGAATGCATATTATACATGCTTTCGTCAATTGACGCACTGCCAATATCACCCGCTATTGCGGAAACTGGTACTATCACGCTTGGTATTGAGTCCCCTGCGCAATCATCTTCAAACTCCATGTTGTCCTGCTCTGCTGCCGAAAGCAGACGGCAATTTTCAAGCAACAATCGGTATGTTCCGCCGAGAGTATCAACAATACATCCGTAAAGTCTCGTTGCACTACCTGCCGAACCAATGTTAACTGTAATGTCCTGTATGTTGGGCTTACGATTCGGACGTCGCGCAATAGCGGCAGACACTGCTGCTGAGACCGCCGATGAAACGATCTCCTGTATCGAACTTCCATCTTTGCCTACTTCTTTAGTAACCACAGGCATTTCCACATTTGCATCAATGTTGTAATCTTCCATTATTCTATAAGTTTTAAATTAATCCTTTCCTTTCTTGTACAAACATCCCAATAGCCATCGTCAAAGTCCGAATCAGCAACTCGTGTAAAGCACTTGCAATACATCCATCCCTTTACAAAATCTGTTGTAGGAACGAGCAGCCTCAAATAGTCTTCTTCCTGATAATATGCCGTATTCTTGCTGTTGATACCACTTGGATCGTGAATGCATTCTACTTCCGTACCATCCTTATCAGAAAAGACAAACTTGAAATAGTTTTCCTCAAACAATACTTTTTCTCCATTTTCGTCAAGTATCTGATTGACAACTATTGCAATGTCGCTCGGTATTACTACCGTGATTGCTGTTCCATCGCTCTTTAATGGTATGTTGAATGCTCCCATAAACTATCCTTTCAGTTTTTTGTAGAACTTATATCCGAAATACAGACAAATGCCTAAAACAATGACCAGCAATGCCCAGAATCCGTTCTTCTGGAATCGCTGCCATGCTGTCAATGGTTTCGGCACTTCCTTTATCTGCTCCCTGTACTCAACAAGAGTATCTACCTTGATGTCGGTAAAAAATACAGTGTCGTGCTTTTCCTTTAGCACATCCCTATATCTAACCGACCAGCGTTCTACGAATACCGTGTCCGCCTTTTCCTTAATGAATATGCTGTCCTTTTCGTACAGATATATGCTATCCAGCTTTGTACTATAAACAATACTGTCTCTGTACTCAATCCTTACTTCTGTCTTTCTGTGCTTCTCGATGAGCTTGCACGAGTTGAACACAAAAACAGAACAGAGTACCATCAGGACAAGACAGAAGGTCAGTCCCAGGCTTTGGAGGTTAATACTTGGCTTTCCGTTATGACCGTCATTTGATACTCTGTTCCGCATAGTAATGAATTTTAAAGACATGAGATTTTTATTTCAAGAAATCAATAATCAGTTTTGCTATCGCTTCCGCAAGTTTCTCCCTATTTGAGAAGTAGCGCTTGCAATCCTGCTCGTTGGTACAGAAGCACACTTCAAGCAGCACATTTACACACACAGGAAAACTTGACAACATTGCAAGGCTACCGTGTTGTCCACTATCCTCCAATTTTACACCTCTGCTTCTAATATCCAAAGTATCACACACAAGGTCGTGGAGTTTAGAAGCAAACTTTATTTCTTCATTGGTAGGCTTCAAGGGAATAAGCACCTCGCAGCCGTTTGCTTGCGTTGATGCTGCTGCATTGAAATGAATATCAAGGCTCAAATCTCCAGTCTTGGCGTTCTTTCGCATAAAGGAAACTACACTTGACAGCTTCGTGTTGTCGGCTATTCCAGATGTTCCATCGTCAAGGACATAATCCAGAAAACCTAAGCGCGTAAGGTTCAATCCTATGAGGTCGCGGAGAACAATAGTTTCACTTCCCTCGTCAAGCCATTTTGAACTTGCTCCAGTTCCTTTTCCGTTGTGTCCGGCTATTATGTATGCTTTCTTTGCCATTATTGTATTGCTAATCTTTGAACATCCTCTGTTTCGATTGTATTCTGCTCGTCATTTACCTCGTCAATGTCCCTTGGCGGCTTTCTTAGACCACATCCTTTTACTACACACTTATGCCATTTGAGCGACTGGTTTTCGAGTTCCAGTTCTCCAATCTTATATTGCATCTGGATAATCTTATCATGGAGTTCGTCAATGATTTTCTCTCTGTCGCGATAATTGTCTTGCTGTCCCTTGCGTTCTTCCTCGCTTTCGTTGTAAAGTCGCCTCCATTCGTCTGCTTGAGTATGTATCAGTTGTGTTTCTGCCTGTTTCCCTTCTATCTCTGCCAATCTTGCCTCTGCCTGTGCCCTTTTTGCTTCGGCCGCCTTAATCTTTCTGTTACTTCTGAAATAGAGGAAAGAGCCTCCGCCCAATACTCCAAGCAGAGTACATAATATCGTTATTATAGTTGAGAATGTGTCCATTTACTTTTGTAATTTTCTCCAACAAAGGTAAATGGCAGAGTGTTTATAGTCCAAACACTTTTATTTTTTTTCAAAGCAGATTGCTCAACAAATCTTCACAGTCGAAATTGCTTATGTCGTGCGGATAAAAAGTATTGGCAAGCGAATCAAAGAAGTCGGGCGACCTCTTTATTCGTTGCTTTATCTTTTCCTTTGGCTCTATCATTATTGAACCATTACTTTGAAAGAACCACCTTATGTTAGTTGCTTCTTCCATAAACTTTTCACATGGCGGTATAGCAGCATTACATTTATTCTTTGGGTTGAGCCAATCTCTTACCGCCCAGAATAAGTATGCCCTCATATTGGCAAACTTGTACTGGCCAGTCATATCGGTAAGCCCATTTGCACCCTCCGAAAACTTACACGAGAAAGCATTGCGGATATTGAGTTCAATAAGTCTGGAGTAAACGCCAGCACCCTCGCCAATAGTATCAATGAACGCCTTGACATTCTTGTTAGTCCGCATATCCGCCACAAGTTTGCCTGCTATATGCATGTGGTCTGCCTTGCCTCCAGACTGGTGTGCATAGAACTCGCTTACGAAATTGCCATACCTGCGACAGAACACACTTGAATCCCTGCCCATACCTGCGACATCTACGCCTACCCTTGCATCGGCGTCAGGCAATGGCTTATATTTGGATTCCATAAGTTCCTCCCATCGCTTGTTTGCTATTTCAATCCATTCGTAAGGAACAAGGACATCCTCAGAAACTTTCGGAAACATACCAAGCACCTTTACCCTGAAAAGGTCGTTGGGTCTGTACATACCATTCTCCCACTTAAAGTCGCCTTCCGATTCGTCAAAACTATCCTCGTCAACAGGCGAACACCATGTTTTTACCTTATCCTTTACCCATTCATAATCGACTTGTCCTGGAATAACTACCTTCTTCCGAACAACATTCTCTGCATTCAGTGAGTTCAATCTAAACTTCTTGAACCTTTCCGATACCATTGCCCGTGCAGCATACCCAGTTGTTATGTTAGGATTGAATACTATAAGCAACCGTGAATTGCCTTGCAGATTGCCCTCGATAGCGTTGAAAGTAACTTCGCTGACACCGGAAGCCTCTGTTATGACAAACATTGTATTTGTGGCGTGGAATCCAGACCAAGCCTCCGTTGCATCGTCGCCAGCCTTGAAACCTGTAAGAAACCATTCTTCGTATTCCGTGCGAATATCACAGGCGACAGTTCTCCCCGGCAATATCTTGGCGTTTCTGAATAATCTTCGTATTTCTGGAGACATAATGTTATACACTTGCCTGCCAGTTGGCGCAGTCAAAGCCACCTTCGTATTCTTGACAAGGTTTCCATTCCTGTCGAACCGAGGCGTAAGGTACAAGAAGCACATCGCGGCACATGCAGCAACATAATCCTTTCCCCTTGCCGTTCCAGAAGAAACTGCAACTAAAGGATTATACTGGACAGCAGAAATGATGTTCTGCTGCTCTTTGTCCAATCGAGCTTTTAGAACATCATATACAAAGCGGTTCCAGTCGTTCCGCCATATCTCCATATACTTTATTCCCTTCTCCTTATTATTCATCTACATCTGGTAGTTCTTTCATCAGTTGCTCAAATGGACTAATCATAATATTCTGCTCTATGGTTTCTTGATACCCGCGGTTCTTGCCTTTAGTCTTCAAATAGAAAAATATTGATGATTCTTTGCCTTCCCTTATGTTCTTCTTCAACATTGTTTCTGCAAAATCAACAGAAGCCTCGTCTATCTCTGTCACCTTTTCTGCGAAAATAGGATTCTCCCGTTTCCATCTATAAAAGGTTTCGCGAGCTAAGTTGCAATTCTTTACTGCTGCTGATACATTCCCAATTGCGTTCTCATAAGCTTGGAGCAATGACTTTTGTTTCTGTGTCAGTCTAAAGCCTTTTTTATCTGTCATATTTGTACTTTTTAAAACAAACTTCCTTGAACAAGAATGCCATCACTACTATCACCTGTCGAATTGGCATTACTCTTACTCTGCGCAGCTTCTCTTCTTGCTTTCTCAGCATTTGCCTTCTGGCACCATTGCTTGTTGGTCCAGCGCTTGTGACATTCTTCCTTGTAGAACTGTTCGTATTCCATTTCCTTGTTATTCTTGACTATACTTCCTTCCGTGAAGAAATCCTCAATCGTCTTTCCCATCATCTTTCCTCGTCTGGTATGAATGTCTAACGCATAATCAGGAATAGGTCTATCCTGCTCGTTACCAAGATGACTATCGAACCAGTAGTTCAATGCCCAATCCGTATGACGGCTTTTCTTTGCATGAGTAAGGTACAAGATTGCTTGAACATACGGCAGACGGTACTGCTTCTTCTTGTCGAAGTTTTTGCTCAATTCTTCATACTGGCTATGCAGTGCATTTATGATGACTGGAGCCATCGGATCTGCAAGACCAATATCCTCCGTACTCATCACCACCATTCTTTTCCAAGCAAACTTTACATATCCGCTTTCGTATAGTTCAACACCCCAAAACATTGCATCTGCCTCCATACCTCTTCTTATAGATTTCTGGAATGCCGATATGACTTCAAACAAGTCATAGCCCTTAATTGTCTTGATGCTATTATCCATTTTCAATACATATAGTTAATTATCAAACAAACTTACTCATTTTAAGTATGTTGTGCAATCTTTCATCATCTGAATTTATACACTCATATCCATATTTTTCTGTATAAGCAGAAATATCCACATCAACGCCAAACCAACTGCTACCTTCCTTTTCTTTTACTAACGGAAAGGTTTCCTTTAACTTCTCTATGGTACAGACACCGTCATTTTTCCTGTCGTGAGTTTGGCAACCGCCCTTGTTGGCATTCTGAACAACCTTTAGTCCGCTCAATCCGTAGTTGAGAGTAACAAAGCCGTTTGCCCAGATGTTCAACGAGGTTACCGTATCTGTATATTCCTTCAATTCGTCATCTATGTGAGGGACTGCCGACAACCGCAACATACAAATGCCTTGCAACGGTCTGTTAATGTGCGTCCACTTGTACATATTCTTCTTGCTATACAACCAGTATCTGTATTGCGTGAAACGAATACCGCCAATCTTTTCAAAAGTTTCCATCGCCTCATAGCACTCTTCTACAGTCTTCTCGAAAGCGGCAACTGGATCTGCATCGTCCACTCTTTCAAAACCATCTACATCATCGTCCAACTGGAACAAGTATTTGTAGCCGTTATTTCTGGCAAAGTCGCGAATGCTATTGAGCGAAAACATCAACCCCTGCCCAGACTTGTCAAGCACTTGCACACAATTGCCGTTATACTGCTTGTAAAGGAACTTCTCTTGTGGCTCTACAAATATACGGAAGTCAAAGCCCGTATCTTTTAGCCACTTCATTGTCTTCTTCGTGATGTACTCCGGCCTCGACAATGACGGCACACCTACGAATACATCTTTTCTAATATTATCGTTCATCAGTATGGAAATTTTAATGTTCGTTCTCCAATATTTACATTCTTCTTTACCGCGTTCGGTTCCTTGCAAGCGATTACCTCTCCAAAGATTTCGCGCAAATGCATTGTGTTGCGAATCATACTTTCTCTGGTCCGCTGTCCGTTGCAACCTCCAAGCGACTTAAAATTGCCATCAGTCAAGAAAGAATACCTTTCGTCTATAAGGCAATAGCGGTGCTTATACATATTCAGGCACGAAATATAATGGTCTTCTCCTTCATTCATCGTCAAGTCGTATGACATGCCATGACCTTTGAGAAATCCACAATACGAGGCATTCATATAGCCAGTATGGGAAAACAATTCGTGTCCGCTAAACGACAAGGGATTGACGGTACGGCTAAACGAAAACATCTTTGCACCTATTTCTTTCGCTATATAAACAGTTTCGTTGATGATTTCAAGAATTTGCCCGACATCCGTTACCATTGATTTGGGAGATTCGTTTTCAAAGTTCTTCCTTACATTTACAACATCATCGTCTATCATGAACACCTCTTCGTAATTATCGAGAATCCACTGCCTCGTTTTGGTAATTCCACGAACTTCCGGCGGAGTAGCAACGACCTTGGTGTTGGGATTGAACTTCTTATAGTCTTCCTCCTCTGAACTTGGCACTATCAAGACCAAAGACGGTATCAGAGATATTGTCTTCACATTGCTGCATCGTCCTTTTGACGGACAGACTATTGTTATTCCTTTTCTGTTATTCTTTCCCATATCTCTTGAAATTTCTTGATGTGCATTACATAAGTATCACCGATGGTCTTGTTCTTGTAGCTGACAGACCTGTCAAGCATCAGTACATTTTTAATCCAGTTCAAATCCAATTCGTTATCTACGAATATAACTACCGAATGATAACTTTCATTGAACTTCTTCACTATTGGCATTTCGCAGTTGTCGTTGTTGATGGCATTGAACTTCTGGTCAAATTCAGAAATCTGCTTTCCGACCTCCTTTTCCGAAAAGCCGACATCCAACATCATATCCCTATCAAAGAACTTAACCAGAGCATCAAAATCAAATTGCGCCTGATTCTTGTTCATCCTAAGATTCAACTCCTTTTCCTTGACTTCATCAAGGCATACCTCGACACATGGAGCTGTTGTCATACCAAGGCTTTTGGCTATTGCAAGACGCTGATTCCCAGAAACCACTATATTTTCACGACCTTTGAATGTGTTAACTACAAGCGGTTCAACAAAACCAAAATTCTCGATAGACTTCTGTATGTCCCTGCGTTCTTTCGGAGTTATTTTTCGCGGATTGTAATCTGGAGTAACCAGTTCGTCAACTTTACGATATACTACACGTAATTCTTTTTCGTCCATATTCATACATTTTATATTAACTCTCAAACTCTTTGGGTGCAAATAGATTTCTTAAAATCTCCTTGCTATGTTCTATAATCTGTTCGGTATCAATACCTATACTTCTGTAGAAACTTTCATTACCAGTCATACATTCGTATGCAATCTGCATATCTCGCCTGTTAACTTCCGGCACGCCTATACGGAAGTTCCTACATATTCTCAAAGCGGAGACATAGTTTCCGCTTTCATACAGCTGCCTTGCCATTTCTGTTTTGTTTATTTTTCGCATTGCAAAAGTGATATATATACTTGATTTATGTAAACACTTTTAAAAATATTTTTACAAGCCCATTGAGATTCGATATTCCTCGCTTATACAAGCATCGTGATATGCAGCGTTAAATGCCACATGGTCATATCGTCTGAGCATTGTCCCGTAATTACCATTCCGATGCCTTTTGGCGATAACCAAATCTTCATCCGATACTGGCAACTCATTCAGAACTTCCTCAAATTCCTTTCTGCTCAACCTATTCATAATTACACTATTTTCCCCATCATTAAAACCAATCTATGTAGATGAAATCCGCATCGGAATAGCAATCCTCATTGCTGGACAACTCAATCCACGACTTAAACAAATCAACTAATTTCCTGACGGTAAAACCTTCGAAAAGGATTTCATTGTACTCCATCTGCTCTAACTTTTTCACAAGCTCATTCAAACCGCTTTTGGAAATCTGCCAGTTGGGATTGTAACTACACCAATCAGCATCAACTTCTGAATAAGTAGTTATAATGCCTTCTTCAACCAAGAAATTTTCAAGGTTTTCACAATCGTGATTGAACAACGGAATACTCTTGTATTCCACTATGCTTTTCGTTCTTATCTTTGCCTGTCTGCTCATTTTTCTACATTTTATTTGTTGCTAATTCTTATTACTCAAATGCTGAGAAATCAAACCATCAAGGACGCGCGACAGACCACGAGGTCTGCGCTCAATACCAGTCTTTGTAACTGCACATTTTTGTAACAGCAGCTTTTGTCGCTGTAACAATAACATATTATCTATCAGCTTAATTTCCGACAAACATTCCTGCGCAGTCTGTACTGGTGGAACATCATCCGTTCCCTCAAACATAACATCCGCTAGAACCTCGAACTCCTTTTCCTTAATCACTTTAAAACCTTTCTTTGCTTTCATATCTTAACTAATTTTTGAACTTGTTACCATACTATATCGTTAAGGTCCAGATTCGCTGATATAACAGCAACACCCTCACCTCTGTATTTTCTGCAAAATTTCTGAACGGCCTTTGAAACCGCATTAGTCGTATCCGCTTCTTTTCCCTGCTTTAATATCACATCTTCAAAAAAGCATTCCATCTTGCTAAAACTCATTGCTTCAATTGTTACTTTCATAATCAATATTTTTATCTTGTCCGTTAACTATTCTTAATCCCATTCTTCATAATCTTCTTCGTCATCCTCCAGTTCTTCCGGCCTTTCGTTGCTTTTATATACACGGCTATCAATATCATTGGGAACATCATAATTACCATCATTGATTTGGTCAATTAGCAAAGAAACCATAACGTGGAGCTTTTGGTTGTACTCTTCATCATTTTTGCAAAAGTCGAGTTCCACAGCAAGATCTGTGACCTCTTTGCTGGCTTTGTCCATAATGAAATTCCATGACGACCAAACTGTCTGTATTCCGTAACCTCTATTGCAAACATCACCATCGTTCCAGTACCTGTAAACCATTCTCATTGCAGCCCTTACAAATTCTCCTTTTAAGGTATTGCACATTCCTGAGATTGGCACCAACTGCTGGTGCAATGAATTCAATTTTTCGTCAATTGCATCTACTTGATTTTGATTCAAGACTTCCGTTCTAATGTTCTTTTCTTCCATAATCTTATTATTTATAATTCTTAATTATTTTATGTAAAAGTAATATAAATATTTGATTTTGCAAAAATATTTTTAATATTTTTTCATACTAAAAAATCGTCTGGCGATATTCAAATATTTATATTACTTTTGTGAAAAAATTCAACAGCATGATTGACATACGAACAGTAATGGAAAAATATGGGTACTCGAAACAGATGCTCGCAGATAAACTTGGTTGCTCACATCAGTCTATAATGCAACTTGTTAACCCAGGCTCAAATCCGACCTACAAAAAAATGCAACTTATAGCAGATGCCATGGGAGCCGATATTCGCGAGTTCTTCCCGAGTGCAGAGGACATCAAGATGTCAAAGGAAATACGAGGCTCTTTCGATTGTCCCGTATGCGGAAAGCCCTTGTTGGTCTCTGTTGAACAATATGCAGAAACGGAAAACAACCGAGGTCGGAAACCAAGCAAGGATTTAGTATGCCCTCATTGCGGCAAACCTATCTCCATAGTCGTATCAAAAAACAGAAACACCACTCGCTGTATAAGGCGACAGGAAGTTGTCAGGCAGCAAATGCAGCAAACAGATTAGCATACAAACGAAATCCTGCCTCTATCGGAATACGAATAGTATTCATTAGGCGTTATTATAAGGTGTTCAACAAACTCAATACCGATTATATCAAACGCTTCCTTTATGGATTTTGTAAGCAGATCATCATGCCTTGATGGCAGTATGCTTCCGCTCGGATGATTATGCACTAGGATTACCGACGATGCCAATGTGTCAATAGCATATTTGAGCAAAACCCTTTTATCTATGAAACAACAATCTATCCCGCCTATCGAAACCAAAGCATAGCCGATAACCTTATTGCTTCTATTCAGCATAATCATATATGCCTTCTCAATACAACTAATGCTGCTGTCGTACAGATTCAACGCAAAATTGTACACATCCTCCGACTTTAAAACCTGAGAACTCTCAAAAGCAGTATAACATCCTGTTACACTAATCTGATATTCCTTTACTGATTCTTCTTTCATCATTCATCTATTATTTTGATGTAAACTTACTATGTTTCAATAGTTTATGCAAATTATTTAACATAAATTTTGCTTCCCGAATGTAGAAAAGTGCTTGACTTTTAATCACGTATCCGTTTCATTTGCGACATGAACAAATCGCAACACATACAACAGCAAGCACAAGACCTATTCTGCCGTATGGTCAAAGCGACCTGCGGTTTTTCCTGCATACGCGAGTACAAGTTCCACCCTACGCGCAAGTGGCGTTTCGACTACTGCATCCCGGAACGGAAGATAGCAATCGAGGTCGAGGGCGGTGCGTGGATCCAAGGACGGCACAACCGCGCAGAGGGATTCATTGGAGACATGGAGAAGTACAATACTGCCGCCAGTATGGGATGGCGACTTCTGCGATGCACGCCACAGCAACTACATACCACAGCATTTCTCAACATCGTAAAAGCGACAGCAGAGTATTCTTACACTCCAGAACTTACATTGTTTTAAAATATCGAAGTATAAAAAATATGCATTTGCTGTTTCGTTTTTCCGCGATTAGAGAAAACAAGTATAACAGATTTGCATTTACAACAATGCGTCAAGGACTTCCTCGTCCGACATAATTTGCACACTCTCTCCAAAATGTTCGCACATGCCAGAAAGCACATCGGGACCATCATCGTGCGCATTATGTCCCTCCCTGCGGAACGCCTTGATGTCGTGAGCGAACTCCGGCCAGCGTCTTTCCCAGCCTGTCGGAAAGTACACAAGATTCTGCACTTCTGCCGAGCGCGTGTATATGCGGACATTCTTGTTTTTGCTTTGCGTGAATGTGACAAAGCGCATCTTCATATTGCCGAGGAGACGGACATTGTGTTCAACATTACGCGCAAATCCGCGCCCACCGTTGTTCCCTTCAATAAGCGCTAAAGCAGTATCATTGCGAACAAGCATTTCGGCAGTCACATTTTCCGTGTATTCCATCGGCTTCTTGGTGTATATCACATCAGTAACATACATTGCCGTTGGATATTCGACATAACTTATAGAGCACAAGAAGTCCGAACCAGTATCAGCCGTATCGGTGTAGTTTTTGTAGAACTTCTTCCTGTTGTCTTCGAGAGGCATAATATCATAGGTTCTGAAACTTTCGTACATAAGTCCCTCCATCGGTCTCGGATTCTGCTGATACTGGGTTTCGTACACAAACGAGTCCGCGCCACGAAGCCGGTGCAATTCTTCAACGGTATGCTTGAACGGCCAAAGCGAATGTTCCTCGCCGTTGTCATCAACCATCAGGCAAGGCAAAGAAACGACATCCCACAGGTCCGGTTCTTTTTCCATAAGATAACCGCAAAGGTCGTGCTCGTGAAGCCTCTGCATTATGATTATTATCGGAGTGTTCCTATTGTTGGTACGGCTACGGATAGTATTTTCAAACCTTTGGTTGACCTGTTCACGGACATTGTCAGACAACGCCTCGACAGGCTTTATCGGATCGTCAATGACGATGGCACCGCTAAATTCATATTGTCCACCTTCGTCCTGGACAACGCCAGCACCGAATCCTGTTATTTGCCCAAGTGTAGAAGTCGCATACATACAACCGCCTGCAGTTGTAGCCCATTCCGCCTTTGTGTCCTCTCCAGCCTTGATAGCAGTCCAAGGAAACAGTCTCTGGTACTCATCGCTTTCTATTATGTCCTTGACAGCAACGGAATTTTGTGTAGCAAGGCTTTTGGAATATGACAGATGAAGAAAGTTTGACTTCGGGTTGACGGCCATTCCCAAGGCAATGAACATTTGTGACACAAGTAATGTCTTGCCATATCGAGGTGCAATGTTTATGATGAGCTTATTGGTCGGATGGGTTCCGTTCAGTATCTGCGACAACTTGTCTGCTATTATTGCATGATGATTCCCGACAACAAAACGCCTATTGCTTGTCGCCTTGAACAGATGCCTTGTAAACGCCAACGGGTCTTTACGAAACAGGTTGAACAGGCATAGGTTGACCTTATCTTCACGCGATAGTTTAGTCATCGGCAAGCCTCTTCTTCATTTCTTCTATATCCTCATCCGCCATTATAAATGGCTGTGTAGGTATTAGCCTTTCTCCATTGTTGCCTGTAATCTCCTGCTTCTCCACCATTTCACCAGTTAGCTTGAACAGCAGTTCACCGCTTTTCGTATTACCATTGAGCGCATCGGTAAGAAAGCGTGCAAGCACCGCCATTCTGTTCGACTGGTCGGCGTCTTTGATTTGCAGTTTGTCAAGATTAGATTTTATTTTCTTGCTTGAGACTGGTAGCGAAAGAAGCATTAGTGCAAGTTCTTTTGCCTCCTTCTTGTTCCTTCGAACCTTGCCACTTGCGATTCCTCCTTTTCTGCATGTTTCTCGGAGTTCACTCGGAGTTCGTTTTGAGTTCGGTATAAGATTTTCTTCGTTTGCCATGTCCTAAATTTCTTTTCTATTAGTTGGCAAATCTACACGCAAAAGTGTTTATAATACAAACACTTTTGTTTTCAAAAAAGAAGAAGCCACCAGAATTTATTCCGAATGGCTTCTTGTAATAAAACATATTTTAGGGTGGCGGGCAGGAGTCGAACCTGCCTAAGTTGCGAAAAATCTTAACTTGCAATTTACGCGATGGCTCGCCGTTGCACCGTTCGCCACCTCGTGGAATCTTAATCTTTCTGCAAGTTCACAAGTCTCAACAACCTGCCACACCATTTTTTGAGTTCGTCCATTTTGCGTAATTTTTAAGCGATAAACAAAACTGCACGGTACGAGTTGCTAAAGTCAATTACGCTTAACTTTGAAGCCATTTCTGGTACTCCACTCGCCGTGCAGATATTTTAATTCTATATGTAGAGGTACAAAAGAACTGACTTTTAATGTCAGGTGGCATTGCACCGCGTAATTGTTTTAGCGATGCAATGATATTGCATTTTTTTGATATGGCAAAAAAAATGTACTATTTCATGCATCTTTTTATAAAGTATTTATGTCACAAGCACTTTTAATAATTATATCCATTCTGAACTAAATATTTTTGGCGATTTCACCGCTTTGCAATAAATTTGCTCCGAATAACTTAAATGACATAAATATGAGAAAGATTTTTATGGTATTGGTGCTCGGCCTCGTCAGCATCATTTGTTTCGGACAGAACATTGGGACAGGAACGGCGACTGCAACAGAAACAGTTGAATTTGCAGACAACAGCGAAAGCGAAATTGTAAAATTGATGAACAATGGAAGCACCCTGACAAAAAAGGAATTTTTTGACCTTCCAGATGTAAAGGGAGTATCATTCGAAGTCATAATAATCACAGATATGGTAAAGGGCAACAAGTATGGCGGTCTAAGGCTGATAACCAAATATACAGCACCATATTTAAACAACACATATATAGGAACTCTTGACTATTCGGAAATTGACGACTGCATAAATTCAATGAATGTAATCAAAAATGACATATTGCCGACAACACCAAGCGTCTATACCGAAGTCAGATACAAGACAAAAGACTATGTAGAGATGGGTGCTTTATTCTCTCCAAATAATAGCTGGGCACTTATACAGGCTCCATCTACTGGAAAATGGTTTGTTTACATATCAACGAAATCGTATCTAAACAATTCTACGGCTATTATTCCAGCAAAGCAGATTGATGCAATCATAAGCAATCTGCAAGAATCCAAAAGAATAATCGAAGAACAAACAGGCAGATAATCTTACTTTATCTTTTGTAACCTTGCCAACAAATCATCACTTTCTCCAAAAATCTCAATCTTTCTGAGAATAACTCTCTTCAAATCATCATTTCTTTTCAGTCGCCCATATAAGACTATAAGTCTATCGTATGCGTGAGTAGCCTTGTACCCTATGGCAATATTATCTTCGTATGCCTTTATCGCATCATCTATTCTGCCTTCTTTTTCTGCAGCTCTACCAATATTGTTCAGTTCTGCCGTGCGTTTCAGTCTCTTCTCAAGCTCCTTGTGTCTTTTACTTTCGGCTATTGCGCCATCATATATATTGCGAGGCACAAAGAAAAACTTTTCTCCTTTGTTTAAGGCATCGAACGACATCATAAGTATTTTCTCTGCATTATCACCGCCATAACTGAAAAGTTCTTGATTATAGTCTGTAGGCAGTTTCACCACATCAGCCGGCAATGCCTGTTCCTGGTCGTTGCCAGTTTGCTTTGATTCATTCTTTCCGAACAACTTATTAAATATACCCATAACTATTTTTTTGCAAATATGGAGATTTTTTTTGACCCTGCAAAAACTGGTGTTAGTCCTACTGGGAATTGAATTGGCGCTGATTATCAAACGGCAAGCAAAAAGACGGACTAAAACAGGGACTAAACGGAGCGAAGTCCACCATTTCACTTGTTGGCGTTTGCATAGTCCCTGCACACATAACTTGTTGATTCCAAGATGTATGAATAGTGCTTTCTGCAATAGCAGGCATCTTTCGCCTCGACAGTCCCATCGTTTGGCTTATGGAACCAGCAGTTCCTGCAGCAATGTTTTACTTTTTCTCTCATAATTCAACTATCTTTTACATCCAAGACATCTTGATACATCATCAACATCTTTCTGCAATCCGTCACATCGGTGGTCTGTTTTCAGACAACTTGTTTCAAACGGACATTCCTGACAATAACACCTTCTTAAAGTTTCGACAATTGTTGTCATCATTCTTCTCCTTTCAATAATTTTTCAAATAATTTGTAACTCTGACAAGGCTCTTCAAACTCCTGATGCTGACTGCACACACTCTCTCTCAAAATATCAGGACATTGGAATTTGCAAAACGCCCTTAATGCTTGCTCATCTTTCCAATCTGACATTTCATTGCAGGCTATTTCACAACCTATATTGTAACACTCTTTGCCATTACTGTTAATTTCCTTGCAGTATTTGATTGCTAGTTCTCTTGCTTTTTCTTCGTTTTTCATTTACTATCTCTCCTCATTGATTTTCCAATTTTCTTTTATCATCGTAATAATCACACCGACCAGTGTCATCATTAACGATAGGTCTTTCTTCTTGAACAGCATCTATCATTATATAGCAACGCCTACCAAATTTCAACCCGTTGTTCAAAGTTATCGTTGAATACCACACACAATCATCACAAGGATATTCGTCTATAATTCTGTTTCTCCTTTCATCCATTCTTTGGTATTGTTAAAATAAGTATCGTATTTGTACTTTGAAAGGTCTTCATTTGCAATATTATCAAGCCTATACTGGTACTTGTCTCTTTTTTCAACCAGATCTTGCTTTCCATATCCGAACAGGTCATCTGCACAAGATTCAATTTTCCTGTTCAGTTCCGTAACCTTTGCCCTTAAACTTCTCTCAATGTTTTTCCGTTTGTCTTGCAGGTACTTTTCCGAAAACCAGTATTTAAGTTCTGGCGTGACTTGATAACAACGCAAATAAACTCGCCTTTTCGGATGAACCACTTGTATTCGCGCTGTCAAATAGCGGAAGAACCAACTATACCTTTCATAAAAAAAGTAAGGTATAAGATTAAAATAAACCATTTTGTCAGGTATGTTAGAATTTTTGATACACACCGTAATCTTTACACAAACCTCTATGTCTTTAAGGCTAAACATATTACTTCTTTTTTATTAGTTCTGGATTATCATGTATATTGCCAACCACTTCCAAGTCCGGCCATTTTTTTAAGAACATTCCGAGCACATCACAGCTAAGGAAGCCTTTCGGCCATCTAAGGCGGAATGCAGCTTCTTTCTTGCTGAACACTACGGTAAGATAATAATCCCTTTCTTCGTCCCTTAGCAACAGCAGGTCGTGTTCAAATATAGGCACATTCCTCGAATCGGACAATCCCGTATATTGTCCTACAGTTTTTCTATCTACGGAATACAACGCACCGCCACACTGTTCGATTATCCACCATTGATGGTTTCCGAATACAATGCCGCCATGCTTCCATGTTCCATAGTCAATGCTTTTTCCTCTGAAAATAAATGGTCTCATAAATTCTATTGTTTTAATAATTCTTGGTTATCGTAGGTGTTACCTATTACCTTTGTCGGTCTCACATAATGCTTGGTCTCGTGGTCCTTTCTGTTGCACCATGCCAAAAGTGCAGACCAATTACTTCTGATGGACTTTACCACGAAAGAATCAGCCTCAAACATTACAACTCCTTTTATCTCTCCGTTAAAATCATCATCAGGAATATGCAGTATGTCACCTTCGTAAATTTCATTTCCATAAGCATCATTCGCACCTGTAAACTGACCGACTGACTCTGGTTTTACTGCAATACCTTTATATGCAATCTTACCATTATCGTTTGGATATGATACTATTATCTCTGGATAGTAACCTATGCGCTGAAATAAATCGCCGTATATCCATTCGCCAGTTTCTACATCTTTACCTCTAAACTTAATTGCTCTCATAATTATTCCTCCTGCATTGCTATTTCAAAATCGTCAAGAAATTCTGTAACATTCACTTTTCTCCGGCTTGCAACCCAATGTTCCGCTCCGCTATAAAACAGATACAACTCTTTTTCTAACCATTTACGAGCGCGTTCTATCATACTTTTGTCCGCCCAACGCGCACCTCCGACAAACGCACAATAGCTGGCACTATCAACTGGGTCTGTTTTCGCATTACAATATCTGTTATGCGCTTCGTTTCTTATTTCTTCTCCTCGTGTCATAACAATCTCATTTCTTTAAGTTTAACAATCATGTTGTAAGCACATTCTATTAAAGTATCATATTTACATTCAATTACATCTTTATATTCATAATAAGATAAATTTGTATATGAAATATTTGTATATGAAATTCTGTAATTGTCTTTGTATGCTTGTATATCATTTAATACAAAATTATCCTTTGTATATATATATCGTGGCAACAACTTCATAAGTGCTTCTGTTGACCAGCAGGGAATTAGTGTTCCAAGAATATCATCTGAACATAAATTTTTACTTATTGGATAACCATACCATTCAGATTCTGCTATTAAATCAAAACACATATCAGCCGTATCAACATCAATGCCTAATTCAATCAACTTCCTACTTTGTTCTATTGTTGTATATCCGGCCATAATCATTCCCCATTCATTTCTTTTCTAAATTCTTTTTCAATAGCCTGTTGGAAATCTAACGGTGCTGTTATAACAAATACTCTAAAAATCCATTGCCAAGCCTTATCAACGAACTGTTGTTTCTGTTCCATTGATGGATATTCGTCAGCCCATTTTGCACCTTCAATAAACCCAACTCCATAGGCACTATATTCAACTATATCACAGAAAACCTGTGATTCTTCTTTTTGTTTTGCTATATTTACAATTTCTTCGTCTCGTTTCATCGCTAATCTTTCTTTAAAAGGTCCTCGTTATCATAAACATTTCCAATCACATACAGCTCAGTTACCGTAAGCATATATCCAAGTGACGAGCAGTCGGGTTCCTGGTCAATATCAGAGTTGTAATATTGATTTATATAGAAGTAGCTTTTACTATTCCAAGTTACTATACCTACAAAATTTCCTTTGCTCTTTATAATATCCCCTTCATAAATCTTCTTACCATTCTTATCAACCAAGCCAGTAAACTGACCGACTGTTTCTTCTTCCACTTCTTCCGCAGAACCATCTTCAACATCGCCAATCATAACACACTTGTACGCCTGTGCCGTTTCTGGCACTGGAGAATCCATTTCGCGAACAATCAGGTTTCCGTAGTACCATTGTCCGCACAAATGCCTACCTCTAAATTCTATCGTTCTCATAACACATTGCTAGTTTAAGTAAGAGCCAATAAATCTTGTGCAAGACCTCTAACTTCTGATTTATCTGCATAATAAGCATCTTTCAATTGCTTGCGCGTAAATTCACCTTGATTCCAAACAGCATGAATGCTATGGCAATAGCCAAAACCAAGCCGACATTCGACCCGTTGCACAAAATTTTCAATGTAATACAAGTCTGAACTAATTAAATCTTCTCTTTTCATTACTCTATGTTTTTAATCAACTACTTTATAATCATATACTACCACCCACGGATTGCTTTCCCAAGTACCCTTGCCCGAAACCTTGTCGATAAGAGCTGCAAAGGCTTTTCGTGGAGTATGAAAAAGCAAAGGCTTGTTGTTAACCTTTATTACATACTCTCCTGCAAACCCGATCATACATCTGTATTTCAAAACTCCCTCTGCCAAGCAATCTTCATCCGAAATGTCCTGCAATCGCTCTAAATCAATTCCAGTTATCTTGATATGGTGCGGCATAAGGTCAGCACGGACAAACATTTTATTGGTCCAGCCAGCAGAATCAATAGCACGAACTGGAGTAAACATATTCTGTCCCTCTTCTTTCATTTTAATAATAGTATTAGGGTCTATGCCAGCATCTTTGTAACATTGCGCTATGGCGACTACTTCACCAACCTTGTATTGTGTAGGCATAAAAAAACAATCGTCTGGGGTATCAACTTGAAGCAATCCATATCCTCCATTGCCACAAGCAATAACCTTGATTCTGCGAATCTCAAATGGCCTTCTGTTTTTCTCATAATCACTTATGAACTTTTGCAGCTTCTTTTCCGCCCGTCTGGTCTTGTTCTTATAACCTTGCAGGGTCAATTCTGTAAGGTTGCACCTGTCGTTAAACATTATAATGTTCATAATACAATCTGTTTATCAATTTCACAAAGTTTTAAAGCGTGTTGCAGTTCGTGAACATATTGGCAGTTTTTACGGATTTCATTTTCGCAAACTCCAGTTCCTTTACACAGCCACACCCTTTGTGTATTAACGAAATAACGAATAATAAAATATTCGTCAGTAGTGTCGATTTTACTATTATCGAACAAAACAAACTCATCTCCATCCTTAGTTTCCATTCCGTTCTTTGCCAAAATCGCAGGGGTTAGCGGAATAGGCTTATAAATTTCTTCGCGATAATAAACATCACTTTCTGCTGTTTGTATATACCGCGTACCATCATCAATTTTTATTGAGGTAACTTTCTCATATTGAGTTTTTTCTAAATTCTCGTTAAAAAACTGCACATAATCACCTAACATTAAATCTTCTGCTCTCATTTCTAATCCTTCCATTCAATTTTAATTGTGTCAACACATTCACTTTCTTTTCCGTTTTCTGCTTCTTCTTTTGTCAAGTAAATTGTATTTCCGCTATAAGTAACATTTCCCGTTTTGTATATATTTACCCATCCATTGCACCTTTCTCTGGACAGGAATAGGTCAAACTCGTGAGGTCTCTTATCTTCGTGAATGAAACCATCGAGTGACCATACTTTCAATTCTTCTTCTCCATCGTCCAGTTTCACTTTTCCAACGATAGTCTGTCGCGTTACGTTATTCGAAAAATAATGACATTTATAGTCATAATCAAGGATTTGCACTTCGTGACCATCCCTTGTGCAAACACATCTTCCTTTCTTTGCTTGTTCTAAATCAAATGCTTTCATTTTTATTCCCTTTCAAATTTTCATAAGTTCTGGATTGTCGTGAATGTTGCCGATAACAGTATAATCTAACCCTCTTTCTTTGAAACATCGTGCGATTCCAGCATATCTTGATTTCAACGATATTTCAAGCGCAAGACGGTCGCCATATTTTCGCAATTCGCCTCCCATTTCGCAATGTTCCACGAGGAAGAACCCGTCATTTATCCACTCGACTACTCTAACATATCTATTCTTATATTCTATGCCGACAGCATCACACTTCGGCAAGCCCATTATATCACCTTCGTAAATCTCGTTGCCGTTCTTATCGACAAGACCGGTGTATTGACCAATAGTTTTAGCTTTTACTTCAAAACTTCTTCTTTCTTTATTATCCCAATCGCAAATACAATTGCCATCTGCTAGATAACCGTAAATCCATTCGTCTTTGTCGGTTCTCTTTCCTCTGAATTTAATTGTTCTCATAATTTTACTTTTTAATCGTTATTCTTTAATAATTCTGGCTTGTCGTGAATGTTGCCAATAACCGTGATTTGATTTTTGTCAATAAAGCCGAGAATTATACGCTCATGGATGCCGAAACTAACACACCAGTAGCCTTTCTCGCACATTTCAACCTTACATATATTCGGCATTCCATTTGGTTCTCGCAATTCGACAATATCACCCTCGTAGATTTCAGCACCATCCTTGTCAGTCAAACCTGTAAATTGTCCGAGCGTGTTAATGTCAATAGGTTGCTTTTCATTATTGCTGATATGGATATGAGGAATTTTGGTATATAAATGAGGCTCACCATATACCCAAACTCCTTCTATGAATAGACCAGCAAAAAAATGCATTCCAGTCGTTTTTACTTTTCCTCTAAATTTAATCGTTCTCATTTTAGTAGTTATTTAAATTCGTTCTTCAAGATTTTCAATATCCACCACCGATGAGCAGATATTTATAAAACAACATATTGTTCCACACATTTCATAGGGTTCACTCGTTATGGTTGCTTCTTTCCTTTCTGTTCCACCAAAAATAGGATAATACCATACCTTTTTGCCGATTTTAATATCTTCTTTATTCATAATTTTACATTTATTTTTATTTTATGTTTTTTCTAAAAATTATTACACCTTTTATGTCAGCCGAAATTTCTATTATTCTCTCATCATCAAATATAATTCTATAAATAAGTTTTGAGGTATTATAACCTTCCCTTACTCCTGTTTGAATTATATCTTGCTCAATTTTGACAACTCCTTTCGTTCCAACTTCATAGGTATAACTTGAACACTCTGGAATATCTAATTTGTAAATCATAATTTCTTTTATTTTTTTAATCGTTATTCTTTAACAGTTCTGGATTGTCGTGTATGTTGCCAATGACTTCCATATTTGTAAGTTTTTTTGCATCTATACTAACATAGCACTCTATCAGATGACTTATTTTTATGTTGAAACCTGATGTGGTGGAGCCACAATTTCCCCAAACAATTGCTCCCTCATGATATAATTGTTCTTTCAAAAATACAATAGGACCGTGTACAATATCGCCCTCATATATCTCTTTTCCATTTTTGTCACAGATGCCTACGAACTGACCTACAGTCTCTGGTTCAACTTCAACTCTATTTCTGAAACATTCATTATCTTGATACCAAATGTCTGTATATCTATCACATTGCAATAATGAGCCATACACCCATTCTCCGTTATCTTTTCGCTTTCCTCTGAATTTAATCGTTCTCATAATTATTTCCTCCGATTATTCTGTATATCCACCTTCTATTATTACTTGCGGCTCGTTTCCGTTCCAAACAAGGTTCTCTATCTCGTGCCAATTTTCCTTTGGGTAGTAGTCAGAACTGAAAAACTCAAAGTTACCTACATGAGTATCGAAATACTCATCTTCCCAATGGAACATGTACTCTGTTTCTGGATTCTTGGCTGCTGTTACTATTGCTTCCTCTATTGAGTTTGCAGCAACTAGTATAACGCCACCGCTATAACCGTCAGTTCTTTTTGCGCCAAATACTTTCATAATATCTTCCCTTCAAATTCTTCTTGATGATAGGTATAATAAGGTTGGGGGTATTCTATTCCGCTATTCCAGTCAATACACAGGAACCGATACATAGTTCTGTCCAATATTGGGCAGTCCTTATATAAATCATTCAGTATTCTGCCAGCATGACTAATATGCCTGCTGCCAATAGCACACTGATTGAATAAATCTCGATATGTAGTGAACACATCGCCACATAGTTCCATAAATCTGAAAAACGCCTTGTGTACATTTCCCTTTTCCTGTCTAACGGCAATGTCATAGACATCATCACGCACTTTCATAACTGACATAACATCTGCTACCTTGTCGCAAATATCTTCGTAGTTTTTGCACTTTCCCTTATCATCAAAGCGAGTTCCGTCATTCGCTTCGTAAATAATTATCTCTTTCATTTCTGTATCTCCTTTCTGTCTATTATCTTTTAAATTCAACTTTCATTCATTTTCAATCAATTTATGAACTTCCTTTTTGTCAATGCCTTGGCTCATTATTATGGCACGAAACAACATTTGCTTTTCTTCTAGTGATAGTTCTTTTCCATCTCCTTTTGCATCACCAAGCAGACTATTTCTCTTATAATACGCATAAAGGAATGACTCAATATGCTTATCAAAATCTGGTTTATAAATCAAGAACAAGGTTTTTACCTCGATAAACTCTGACTTTGTGCATTGTATAACCACATCAGGCTTTTGGTCTCCCATTCGCAAAATTTCAAGATCCTTTACAATTCTTTTAGGAAACTGCTTCACATCCCAGACACCTCTTTCTTCGCTTGCGAATGTCTTTAGATATATTTGCACAAACAATTTTGTGTAAATGCCACCACCTGTACAAACTCCATAACAGTGAACTTTCTTATCTAACAAATCTTCATCGCTTATGTTATGCTTTTTCATAAGTTCATTAAGCAACACCTGTGCGGCGTCTCGCTCTCCGGCTACGCCTTGCTCTGCAAGGACTTTAACCTTCCTTATCCTCTCTATAATTTTACTTCTTTCCTTGTCCATTCTCATTCATTTTACAAGCGCAGCACTTTTCCTCAAAAGAATCTCCTGTGAACACATGAAGCCTACAACCGCAAGACCTTTCCAAAATTATATGGTCCTTGCTTACTGTCGTCATTACTACTCTCTTTGCCATTCCGTTGCCCTTTCCAACAAGTCCTTATTGTCATACATATTGCCGACAACCTTTTTCTTGAACTCGTCAATCCATTTTTGGTAAACACTACTAGAATTAGTGTCAAAAATCCTGTCGCCAACATACCGCAGTTCTGTTGCTGTAAAATGCGCTTCTTGTTCGTTATACCTAACAAGGTGCTGATATTTGTACTCTCCTTGAATAATGTCACCTTCATATATGTGAGTTCCATCAATATCGTGCAATCCCGTGAACTGACCTATGGTTTCTTCAACGACATCGACACTCATTACTTCGCCGTCAATCTCCGTCTGGATTACATACGAATCCATCTCACGCTTCTCGTAGGAGTGGACAGACTTGAACAACCACCCATACACCCAATCGCCCTTTTCATACAACGGCTTATCGCGACCTATCCTATGGCAGGTCATAGCGGCTTTCGCCCTAAATCTAATTACTCTCATAGCTTAACCTCCAACGGAATATCCAACATTCCAGTTATATGCTGTAATTCATGCACATATCCTATTGTACGATAAACCCTGTTATCGTTTTCAATGCCGAACGCAGACACCAAATACCTGTGCTCAATATTCTCTATAATCGAAAGCACTTCTCCATCTGGAAAGAATTTCGCATAGGTTCTGTTACCCTTGCGCCTCTCAACCCCCAAATCCTCCAGTATCTGTGTTGTCAGCGGAATCGGTTCTATTATTCTATAGGTAGGATTGTCTTCCGCAAGTCTGCCCACCGACATCCTATACATCAGGTCAAGTATTTCTGGCGTGAATTGATGCCGGGCTTTCACACTGCTTAATGGGTGGTAGCAAAATACCCAATCGCCAACCATTAAGTCAGTAACATTGAGTTTAAAATTTTCTTTATCCATGTCTTTAAATTTTTTGTAAAAGTAATATAAATATTTGATTTAGCAAAAATATTTTTAATAAATTTTATAAGTGCTTTAATCTCAAACACCTTTGCGCTATGTTTGTGCCATAAAAATGATGTCAATGGACTACAGTAAGAAGCAGAAACAGAAATATAAGGAACTAAACAGACGACTTATGCAGTATGTTGCAATGGTAAATCAGATTTACCAGTCGTACAACGAGGAAGCAAGCAGAATAGCAATGACTACTGGCTACAACTCCGACAGCGAGGGAGACTTCAAGTTCTCCGACTATCCAAAGACAAAATACTCGATAGAGAAACTGCAGAGGAACTTCGCTGACAATATGCAGGCTCTAATCTATTCCGGCATATCAAAGGAATGGAAGAACAGCAACGATGCGCAGGATCTGCTCGCCAACGAGATATTGAAGAAATACAAGGGACAAGTTAACGGAGAGAAGCAGAAGATAATATACCAGACCAACAGCGATGCGATGAAAGCATTCGCAAACAGAACGGACAAGGGACTTGACTTGTCCGACAAGGTATGGAAGCAGTCAGATGAATATGTCCGCGCACTCGAAGCTGCTATATCAACCGCAATAAGCAAGGGCACATCAGCCGTAACACTATCGAAGCAGATAAGCAAGTACCTTATCGACTTTGACAAGCTGCAGAAGGACTACAAGTCGCAGTTCGGCCAGGCAACCGACATCCACGACTGCGAGTACAGGTCGGCAAGACTGGCGCGTAGCGAAATAAATATGGCATACCGCACGGCAGAACAGACGCGGTGGAACGAAATGGACTTTGTGCGTGGCTATAGGATTGAACTGAGCAACAACCACAGCGACAGGAGAAAGAAACACGGAGAATACTCCGACATCTGCGATGAACTACAAGGCGACTACCCGAAGGACTTCAAGTGGACCGGCTGGCATCCGAACTGCCGTTGCCACGCTGTTCCGCTTCTGATGAGCGAGGAAGATTTCATCAGGTGGAACAACGGCGAATCAGTTGACAATAACCTAATCAAAGATGTGCCGGAAAACTACAAGCGGTGGGCTGCCGAGAATGCCGACAAGATAGAACAGGCTGGCGCAAGAGGCACACAGCCGTACTTCGTGAGGGATAACAAGAAGTATATGCAGGAAGCGAAAAGGTCTGCGGAAATTACCAAGGATATTGACGAAAAACTTAACAAAGCAACAAAACCACATGAAAAGAACGCATTTGTTTCGTTCGAACCTTTCTCAACTGCTATAATGGAAGCAGTAAATTCAGCAAAAAATCGAAAGCAGAAGAATGCAATATTTGACAGCATAATAAACGACGAAAGAGCTACGATTTTAAATGAAACCAATGGATATTCAACAAAATTATTTCCTAATAACAAGGGGACAAACAAGCCGACTTGGGAAGACACAAAAAATATGGCTTATGATATGAACAAGATTGGAATAAATGTAACTTTCCTCCCAGAACTTAAAAACGGTACAAGCGCCGATGCTCTAATACAAATAGGAAAAACTTACCGTCTTGTTGATTTTAAGTATGCCATAACGACCAACGACAATACTCTTTCAAAAGACCTTGAAAAAGGTTTCACACAAGCAAATACAATAGTTCTAAAACTAGTGAATATGGATTCTGGTCAATTCAGAGAAACAATCGAATACCTTAAACGCAATAATATTAAATATGGAAACATCTTACTACATAATGAATATGGTAAAATTATCGAACTTTCGGAAAAAGAGATAAGAAGTGGATTTTACAAGAAGAAACTAAAGGGATTTCTATAAAAAAGAAAAGAGAACCTTAGCAAGAAAGGTTCTCTTTTTTGAGCTTTCGGACTGAAACCGCTATTCAGCTCGGGTGGATTTGAAATCTCCGTTGCAAAACTACTATAAATTATTTTAATTGTACAAGTATTTTTCAAAAAAAATGTCATCTTTAAGTAAATTATACCGAGAGTTCAAGCAATGGTGCGCAACCGCACCGAGAAATTATGTACTCTTCTGGAACTGGAACCAATGGGAATGGTCAGAGCCGTTTCACTACTACCTGACGGCCGACATACTTCCAATCATAGGAGAATACAGCATAGATGGTAACGGCACACTGCACTGCACATCGGTAATGGGCGGACACGACACTTTCCCATTCGGCACATACATCGTATGTTCTGACCGCAGAACTGCAACCCAATACAGAAAAGACATATACAGCATACGCGACAATCTCATATATCCGCAAATGCCACAGAAATTTGTTGCTATGTCGAAAGTGCAAGAAGGAATGCCCAAGATAGTCCAGTTACAACTGTTATTTTCTCATCGGCAGTAAAATTAACGACAAAAAAGCCTGTATCTCTACAGGCCAAACTAAATAAATATTATGAATGAACAAGTATGAATCAATCCGTTTTCATTATGTTATAACAATTTCTTACCATTTACATTTGTATTAAAGCACGTTGCCTATCAGTTAATTTTGATTTATCTTCAATATATTTACCGTAATAGCGGTAATAATCATCAATAGGTTCTGTTCCAATGCTACGAATCATTTTTTCAAGTTCTGACTCTTTATACTCAATTTCTTCCAATTGTAAAGGAACATAATCCTTTTTTATCTCGGGAAACAACTCAATAAAATTTAATTGCTTATACTGAGGCTTTCTATATTTTCTTTGTTTAGAACTCATCTGCAAGACCTTTTAGTGCTGCCATTCCTGTTTCTTTCTCCTCCTTCTGTATCTGCTCGTAGGTTTCCTGCGGATTCGACGAGAAGCCTGCCATCTTGATTGAATCGATATGGCTAACCAACGGCTTTCCGCCATTTGCACTCAACCACTTCTGAACTTCGGCAGCTTCATCATTCTGTATGAACGGACTTATGACATGCTCCACTTCGATGTCGTCAATTAGTTCCGCCCAATTCGGATTAAGTTCCTTTAGAAATGCCTTGACAACATTTGTCTCCCTATCGAAGAACTCAAGGAAATCGCCTTTCTCGTCACCGACTTTCAAATGCGCATCCGTCAACAATGTCTTCCTTGCCTCGCCAGACACAGCACCAAGCCCCTTGATATTCTCGAATGACAGGTCTGGCAATTGCATCAGCATCCATATAAGGCGCAGAAGCATATTGAATTGGTCCTGCACGGCCTGCGTTGACTGCGACCATGAGACATAAGACACATCACCACCGCTACTGACACGGAGAATACGCTTCGCCATATCCTTATCATCCTGACCAATAAGGTCACCGACAACCTTAATCATAGGTGCAGAGTTATAGGCAATAACATCGGAGTTACGCGACAGAGTAAACTCCAGTTCATTGATAAGGTGCTGAACGCCATCCCATATAGGGTTTGGGCGATATGCATATATGAACGGAATTTTACCAATTGGATTTTCCAATTCATCAACTTTTACTCCGTTCTCAAACTTGTAATGCTTGTCAGCCGTATATGTTTCCAAATAAGTAATGGACTTGTCTGTGCGTTTAGTTGACGTGTACTCAATGGACATAGCTATCATATCATCATATTCGTCAAATAGCGGATATAGATTGTAGCCAGACATAGGCGAATAAGTCCTTACTCGAAGTTTCTTAGATGCAGGAAAACCATACTCGCTGTGCTTCTTGTCAACAGGAATCCACTGCGTACATATCTCACAAGCAGAAAAGAACTCCTTGGCACGCTTCAAGTTTACGCGGTCAATCCTGTTCTTGACAAAAATCTTCTCAATGGCATTGGCAATCTTCTGCTTCGTCTCGTCACCGTCAATCCCTGTGTATATCCTATTCACAGGCAGAGCAAACATGAACTCCGTCATCCTCTGCGCTATCAGTTTTTCAAAGTCAAGACGAATCCTCGACACCTCTTCGAACTTGCCACCTGACAGTTTTCTGTCCTTCCTCTTTTCTCGGTTCATAATGTCGTGGCGCTTGCTGTCGTACTCCTCAAGTATGGACGACCAGGGTCTTACCTTGACATCCTTCTGCTTCAACGCTGCAATAACCTCGGAATCAGGCTTACTAAAATCAACGTAATCTTCAATTGCCATTTTTCTAAAATTTTGCAACAAAACTAACATCGCAATGTTTAACTATCAAGCACTTTTGAACAACTGTCTGTTGCACTCAATAGTGGAGATTATTTTGTCATAGTCTTCTGGTTCCTTGTTGCACAAACCTCTGCATTGCAGAACCTTGCCGGACTTTAGCGAATATTCTACTGTAGCCACGCGCCCTGCACTATTTGTTACCGACATAATCAGCGAGTTCTTCTTTTTGTAGTACTCCATGGCATATACGCAATGGTGCATTGCCTGTCCTTCCTCGAAAATCTCTTTTACGCTGTTCAGTACGCTAATACGCATATCTCCATTGACAATAACAATGCCGAGCCATTTCTTCTTCGCCTTATGGTATTGGTTTTCATACTTCTTAATATCTTCCTTCTTCCTTTCGTACTCGGCTCTGTCCTCTAACTTTTCTTTTCTTGCAACCCACAAATCGTGCGCCTGCGACAGGTTGTCAGGACATACATTCTTTCTGTTAAGCAAATCCTGTCCACAGAACTCCATCGCCCTTATGGTGTCTTTCCACAATGCAAAATCCTCAACTACATATCCGTTCCTTATGCATATCTTAATTGTTCCCCAGTGGTCATTGATGAACTTGTGGTCTTCTCTGTACGCATCGAGCAAATTGAACTGACCAGCCTTGAGCAAAGTTTCTGCATGCGGTTCATTCATCACATTGTAGAACATAGTACTTACTGGAGTAGTCTTCAATGTTGCAGCTTCCTTTACAAAACAGCCTATGTTCCTTTTGAGTATGGGTATCAAGTTCATTTTGGGATAGGTAATCTGTTCCGCCACATACAATTTCTTTCTTACCTCCATATCTGACCACAGGCTATAAATGGTGTTATACGACAATGGAGTTGCAAGCCTCGATACTATACAATACGACTTTTCATTAAACCATTCCTGCGCCACTTCGTGGAACTCGTAGTTTGCCGTACTTTTCCTGACACACAACCTTTTCACATAGAAATACCTGACTACCTGATAGTTCCTGCACTTGCTTACTATAGCATAATAGCCAGCATCCCTTATCTTCCTTGTTTTGCTGTCAATGACTTCAATCTGGTTGTCGCACGAACTACACTTATGATTTTGTATTTCGCTTTCGGACAATCGTTTACCGCAAGTCATACAATACACTACAGAACCGTTCCTGTAGGCTACGTGACTGAAAAGGTGCTTTCCTGCGTACCTTTTCTGCCGTTCACTAATGGGAGTGAGTTTGGGAACCAAACTCATTACCTCCCGCTGTACTTTTGTCCTCGGTTTCATATCAGAACAAACTTAACACACCTTGCTGACAATCTTCATTACTACTCTTCTTCTGTGACTTCTTGGCTGTCATCTGCTTGTAAGCATCTTCCTGCGCTTTCTTAATGGCCTCGTCTTTAGCCTTTTGCTTTTCTTCTGGAGTCAACTCTACAACATGATTTACAACTACCCTGCAGCTGATATCCTTGATTTCTCCAAGATTGTCCTCGTCATAATAATGCACAGCCATACCAAACACCTCGTCGTCTGTGAAGCCATTGCAACCAGACTTTTGCACCTCATTGAGAATGAACATGCAACATTCTTTTACTGACTTCTTTTCGTTCGAGTACTTTTCCGCAAACAGCTTGTCGGTCTTTGCACGATTGTCAAGATAGAACTTGATTGCCTTTTCAAAATTTTCTGAACACTTATTCATAACTATTTAATTTAACAAAACATTTCTAACCTTATCTTCCATTCTCTTGCTGAATATCCATCCAGCTCCGCAACTCAACCTTGCATTGAATCTTCCACCAAGGCTTTTCAAGGTGTCCTTTATGCTTCTTGTATCGCCTATTACGGCAATCGCCTTGTCCGAATAGTCAAATATCTTTATTCCTTGAACTTCGGTGCAGTCGCATTTCTTTTCTTGCTTCTCCTCGACAATATCAAGGTGGTATAGAATCGTCATTGCGGCATTGTGCTCATCATACTCGTCAAATCTGTCAAGGCTCAACCCGTCAGCATCCGCGCCAAGTCTTTCCGCTGCCTTATATATGGTTGTCCTGTCGTATTTTTCAGAGTCAACGCCACGCTCATTTTTTACTGATTTCAGCACATCCACTACTTTCTGCATTGTCTTGTCGGAAAATCCTCTACTTACAAAAGTATATGAGAATCCGCCAAATAGCGTATTGAAGTCTGACGGATCATAATCCCAATAGTCGCCAGTAAAGTCACTATGGGAATCCTGCCACAGACGAACAGCCGGACTAACCTTTTTTTCAATCAATCCATCTTCGTATGAAACCTGTAATGTATCACAGCTCTCCTTTCTCACCGAAAACTTAATGTCTGGGAAACGCCTCTTCAAAAACAACCTTACATTGTCAGTCCGTTCCTTAGTGGTCTGTGGATTGAGTTTCAGGTAACTATACTTCTTTTTCAGTTCCTCGCAGTGTATATCTCTCTGGCGCTGTCTCTCAATCTCTTCCTGCTTTTCTTTTTCTTCCTGCGCCTTGCAGTTCTGATAGAGCCTTTGCAGTTCGTCTGCCGACATCCTGTACGACTTGCCGTCTTCGCTGTCGTCATAATAGTACCCGATTCCGAACTTCTTTGAATACGGTCTGTCATCATGCTTGCACTCCCAGTTGGCAAACCTATTCCGACCTCCATCTTCCACCATCAACTGCACTCCCTTTTCTAGACATAGAACACTCCGCTGTCGTTAAATGCGAAACCTAATTCTCCATATACTCTCTGGCCGACTTCCAATATAGTCGGTTTGATTTCTACGAACTCACCCTTTTCCCAATCCATCCTCATAGGATTTGATGCTTTAAAAATTACTTCCATCTCTTTGTCCTTTCTTTAAATTCATTACTTGTTTATATTTGATGTAAAAGTAATATAAATATTTGATTTTGCAAAAATATTTTTAATATTTTTTCAGCTCAAAATCCTAATTTTCAGGGGTTATCGTATCAACAAGTTTCCAATAACGCAATGACATCAATCGAGCACATTTAGCGACTTCCTCTAAGAACAACCTGCGACCATTATAGACATAACTATTGCGTTCATTCCAGACAATACCGCCATCGTCATCATAATACAGGACTGCTGGTCTATTTGCCGCTAAACACAAATCGCCGTATAAGTCGGCCAGTTTTTTATATTCGCCTTGAAATAACTCTTCCGCCTTTTGGCGTATGGAAATTGGTAATGCAAAGTAAAAATTACAAACCTTTTCATCCTTATGAAACACTTCCTTTGAGAAGTCCGCCTTTAAGTCCGAATAAGACCTCTTTATTTCAATTTCTGTAAGCCTATTCGACTTATTTATGATTGCCAGGTCCGCTTCGTGATTAAGCAACCCAAACGACAAATTTGGAACTACTATACAATCGTTTCTTCTATCTATATACTTAATTACAATCTTTTGGATTTGCCTAATATTCAACCTTGTATCCATATTATTCTTTTTTAAATTTCTTTTGTTTTTCATTAAACAGAGCATCAATAGTCTGACGCTGCAATTCCATCATTTTTTGTATCTTTTTGAATCCTACAAGCAAAGCATTAAATTGGGCATCAGTAATCTCAATAACAGTCTCGTCGTTAATCCTCGAATTAACATACATAAAACTATCGCTTACCATATTGCCGCACAATCCCATTATATCTATACGCATAAAACCTCCGTCATAGGGACCTTGCTTGTCGCTAATACAATAGTACATTCCTTTCCTATATGCCAGTTTCATAATACAATCTGCTTAACATTTGGCATCCGATGGATGGCATAATATCCGTTCTTCTGGTCTGTTCTTTCATCGGCATTGCAGGGAGCAAACAGACATTCATCGTCGTCTGTCTGCTCGTCCTTGCGCTTCCACAACAGGCAATGCTTACAGCAGTCAGACCATTTGTCGCTCTTTGTAGGAAAGAACTGCAACATACCCCACCTGCGACTATAGAACTGCTGCTCATCGAAATCTGAAAACAGATCCAACTGCCTATTCGTCTTTTCCATTGCCAGTAAAATTTTTCCTGTTCATACGGCTGTGGATTGTAAGGATTACATCACAATCATACTGACCGGGAAGAGCCTCCAGCACCTCTGCAGGGTACTGAAATGCTTCCATTTCGATATGCACAACCTTCCTCTGCTTGTTGTAGTTGCCTACGCACAGACGGCTATTTCCGTAATTGTCACTTATCACATTGTTAAAGTCCATAACATTTATCCTTTCTCGCTAATATTGTTTGAAATCATTTAGTTTATAGCACAATTGAGCCTTGTATATAAAGATTCACACAAGACACGGCTCATATTTACTTCAACCGCGTTTCCTATGAATTTTTTCTGTTCCGACTGCGTACCAATCAGAACATAGTCTTTCGGAAATCCCATAATTAGTTTCAACTCGCTAACTTTCAGCATACGCATCTTAATGTCGATTATGCCATAAGACACCATGAACTGCTTAATTTTGCGTATCATAGGCGAATCGGTTTCATCGAACCGTATAGCAAACTCACCACTTTCTGTTGTCACAAGGCAAGGCGGCATCTTGTCCATTCTTGCTATAAGAGTAAAACAAGGCTTACCAATGGAACCGCCTTTGGACTGAAACTGAGGATTCATCAGAAATGCAGAAACAACCTTCTGCTTCGGCCTTGTTGTAATTGCAGGGCAAACACTATCTATACTATTACCATTACCGCTATTGCCATACTCGTTTACGATAAATTTCGGATTCACAATCGCCAACCTGTCTTTTGTCGTAACTACTGGAGCCGGACTATCTATGCTATGGTTGTTTCCGTGTCCGTAATATGCTGTAACAAATGCGTGGTGGTCTTTTGTAGTTATCGCACCTGCCGGCTGATTTATACTCTGGTTCTTGCTTGATGGGTGCCCGCTGAACTGCTTGCTAATGAACGCCACCGCCAGACGATTCTGGCATGCAACAGTCGGAGACGGCTCATTGATAGACGGCGGATTATACTTGCCAGTCTTCTGATTGGTGGAATTGTACTTGACGATAAACGATTCATCGCCATTGGCCACAAACTTCACAAGTCCGGCGTATATCCTTTCGAGTGTTTTCTCACATAGCGGTTTGGTTCTTTTGAATATGCTTTCGCCCTCGTCATGCAGATCTAGAACATCACGAACTGGTTTCCACTTTTCAAGATGATAAGAAAACAAACCTTCGCCATAATAACCGTTCTTGCAATGTGTCGGTTCAGGAAACGAATGTGGCAGTCCCATCTTTGCGAACTGCCCGAAGAACCTCTTTCGCGAAGTATATGCGCCAAAGTCAGCAGCATTAAGGATTCTCCAGTCGTAGGTATATCCATAACCCTTTACCTTGTTGCACCAGCGTATATATGAAGTTCCTTTGCGTTTGCTCAAAGGTTTGCCGTTTTCGTCCATATCTCCCCAGCACATAAATTCCTCCACATTTTCAATCTCTATATAGTCTGGGTTAAGAGCCTCGATGTAACGGAACAAATGTTCGGCCAATGTGCGGCTGTCGGCATCGCGTGGCTTTCCACCTTTTGCTCTGCTGAAATTGGTACATTCCAGGCTTGCCCATAAAACAACCTTAGCTTCTGGATAATGAAGCTTGCATTGTTCAAGATGGGCAACCAATGGTGCAACATCGAGAGTTCTTATATCTTCCGTGAAATGTAATGCTTCGCTATGGTTGGCAGCGTGTGAAGCAATCGCGTTCGGATCGTGATTGACACAAGCAACAACCGTTGCGCACTTCCGTCCATCAATTCTGGCAGATTCCACACCTGTCGTTGTTCCTCCTGCTCCACAGAAGAGGTCAACATATAGCAATTTAATATCTTCTTTTCCCATGTCTTTATCCTTTCGTTTAATCGAACAGCCTCAACTGCCTGTCATCAACATTTCTATACACATAGCGCACCTGCCTCGAACTGGTTCCTGTATCTCCGTCAGGGAGGTCCGTCCATTCGGACTTTATCTGGACACCACGCGCACGCAACTTGTGAACTATCGACGATAGCGAGCGTATTCCGTACTTCTCTATAGCCTGCCAGCAGGTTATACTGCCGTAGGTGCTCAAATGCTGCTCTATCTGCTTTGTCTTTGTCATAAACTATTGCTCCTTATCGTCAAGTAATCTGTCTATAGGAGTCCTGTATTTGTCACAATCCTGCGACAACTGCGCCAGTTGTTCTTTCGTCAGGTGCAACTGCGTACACAATGTCTTCCAGAACGCATCGAAAGCGTCTTCCATCAGATTGTTAGCCTTGCTTATTGCTAGGTTTGTGAATCCAATCGTTTCTACAATGTCAAGCGCATTCTCGAAGTAGGAGAAGGCAAGCGATATCAGCACAAACCCCTTGGAATATCCGTTTCCTGCCATTTTCAGTATAGTCTCCGTAGGAACGAGCTGTGCCAGTGGCTTCCTTACGCTTCTGCTTGACAGCAGTTTGTTGAGTTCTCCTCTCAATCTGTTATACTCTCTTTCCTGTTCACTCATCTATTTGTCCTCCATCTTTTTAAAAACTCTTCCGTCATACTCCATGCATACAGACTGTTGTGCCGGTGTGCAGTTACCATTGAAGCAACATCCATCACACGATGTCTGTATTTTCAATTCGTACTTCTGTCCGTTGAACATTGCGACATAGCGCACCATCTTGCCCTCGCCAACTTTCCTGTTCTTCCTGACGAAATCAGGACAAGCCAACTGGCTGTGTCCGCCAGAGTACGGACATCGCTTAACCCTTGCACAATCAATACACCTCTCCATAGTCATTGATATTCTTGAAAACAACATTCTCACCATCTTCTCGCAACAGCGACTTGCAGTAGCCGACTATCGTCATAGCATTGCAACCGTTTCCATCCATAAATACACATCCATCGCACGGACTTGTAATACTGGTAGCCCTCTCAACAACCATTGCGTTTCGGTTGTAGCGGAAAACGCTGCCTATCTCTCGTCCATAATTTACAATATCGCCGTCCATTGTCTTTAAATCTTACTAATTTTATAAAAATATTTTTACAGAAAAACATATCTATAAACATTTTTTTATCGTAATGCGTAAAAAAAATTCCCATTACTTGATTTTTCTATAGTCGGTTTCATGCGATAGGTTCACGCTGTTGAATAGAGAATACATCCTGCTTATAATCCTATCATCGTAACATTCGCTCAGCCTTGCCACATTGGTAGTCGCAAATGTCAGCAGCTTTGTTTCTGCACGGTTGGCAAGTATCTCGCTAACTACAGAGCATTTGTTGCCATAATTGCTCGACAACATAGGCTCACTGCCCAAGTCATCAATACAAAGGCATGGGATTCTGGAATATTTTGCAATTACACTTCCCTCGCTTTGTTGAGCATACTCAAATGCAATGTTTCTTGCCGATGCAATTGACAGTTCCAGCCTATATCGTTTACCTCCGACAATATACCAGTTGGAATCATATTGTACAAATTCTTTCAGTGCGTACATAAGCAATGTTTTCCCTCGACCTGTCTCTCCTCGAATAAGGAAACCCTTCCGGCAATCTATTTCATCAACACTTGTGTCGTAGGTCCAATGCACAAGCTTGTTGATTATATCGGCTGTGTGGGTTTGGTCATACTCTTTTCCGCATACAGCAGATGCCATACTCACGAACAGGTTGATGGCTGTCGGGTATTTGTTAGGTTCCAGAAAAGAAGAAACCCGCCTTAATTCATAGCGCGACTTGATGTCACCGATAATTTCATTCAAATTTTCAATCATATCTTTAAAATTTAGTTTTACTATAATCGTTATCTGTATTCCTAAATAGCTGTGCAGACTGGTTGTTGGGTGGAACAGTTTCCCTATTAGCATAGTTGCCGGAAATTACTTTCTCAAAGTTTGACGGCTTTATCAGCCAGTCGAAACTCATCCCTTTCCAACTTTTAAGGAAGTTGCTTTCAACGGCCATCTTTATTGCTTTAATAAAAGTTTCTTTTCCGTATGTTGCAATCCGCGCCCTCACCATTTTCTTTCGAGCGTCGCCCATTGGCTTCACAAGTTTTCCGAAAATCCCATTGGTGGTGGTATTCCAATAATCTACAAGCCCATCATAATTTATCTGTACTTTCTCCGATGCATTGTCGGACGCAAAGTCCGATAATGAAGATTTATCTTCATCTATATTATCTATTATATTACTTATACTACTTATATGTTTGTGGCGATTTGGTTGGTCATTCAGTTGGTCATTAGGTTGGCTATTAGGTTGGTCATTAGGTTGGCGGTCATTATGTGCAATCCCTTGATTTTGACTGTTGTTAGGTTGGCGATTTGGTTGGCGATTTGGTTGGTCATTCAGTTGGTCATTAGGTTGGCTATTAGGTTGGTCATTTTTTGACGACAAGTATTCACTGATATACACCACTTCCACAAGCGACTTAGTGTGACTTGCCGTAACCTTAATTGCTCCGTTCTTTTCCAGAACTGAAAGTGCCGTCCTTACCTTGCTCTCCGAATATCCGTATTCCTTTGCGAATGACAGCCTACCGAAATAACAGCATCCGACAGGCACACCGTAGTCATTACTACTACTGTATGCGACTCGCTCAGAAAGGTCGAAATACAAAGTCCTTACGACTTCGTTCCTTTTCCACCAATCGGAACTAATTATGTCTGCTGGTATCGGTATAAATCGTCTCATCTTGCTATTATGTCATAATCAGCCGTTTTGCTGAATAAAAAAGCCCGCAGCCGTTTGCAGCCGGCCACGAGCAAGGAAAAAAGGTGTGTTATAGTAACAATTATTCCCGAATGCTTGAAAGTATCTATCTCAAAAGTCTTCATCGTCTGCAACCGATTAGTGTCAAATATTTCAAATGCAAACATAAACATTTTTTTATAAATAGCCAGTAATTTATAAATATTTTTTTATTCTTTTCTCTAAAAGCCTGTAATATAGCTCAGTACATTCAACAGAAACCACTTGTCCTGACTTCTTGTCCTTTGCAGTCACTCTAACAATGGTATCTTCTCCGACATTGAATATAGGCTTCATCACTATATTGCAGTACTCGCCACTGCAAAGCATCTTTGTCAATGTAGGCTTCCGACTATTACTCCACCTTGTTCCCATATCACACATTGCAAGCTTCAACTCGTCCTCTGCTTATGTATGCGTCCAAATCGTCTTTCATCATGTAAATCTTTCCTTTCGGGTTCGGTCTGCAGTATGCCAGACGACCAGACCGTATCTCTGCATAAAGCGTTGCCACAGATATGTTCAGGTATTGGGCTGCTTCCTTTACTGTCATAGTATTCATAAAATCTTCCTTTCTTTTTGTTATTTGAAATTAGTAATAGCGTCAAGAATTTCCGCATCAAACCTTTCGCGGAACGATTCTTCTCCATCGTCTCCGGACAGAAGATAGTCAAGCCTTTCCACCGCCACTTTCGACATCAGGAGAATGTTGCGTATGCATCGGATCTTGTCAATGGTATCATCATCGTAGTCGTAATGATATACTGGTCCGTCATCATCACAGTCCCTGCCGTATGGCGATAGTTTATCTTTAGGAATCTCCACCTTGTTAAGTGAAATCACTTCGTCAATCTTTTCAAGAATCCTTTCTATTCCGCAACGCTCGTAGGACAATACATCTCCGCTCATAACTAATAGCCTGTTCTTGTTAACTTTAACTCTTCCTTTGCATACGAAATCTGAGTGCGAATATTGTCGCCGATGTGTACACAAGCTGCATTTAGCCTGTCGAGTCTGTTTACTAGGTAGTTGACTTCATACAGTTGTGATTCCACATACTTCTTTAATGCGCTTGCAGGAAGCTGCACGGCACCGTCAATATATTCGCGATATGCCCTATATGTACAGATGTCCTGCACCTGCTTCGCTTCTGCAAGCATTATTGCCGACCTTGCAAGCCACACATTAAGTTCAGACAATCTGACTACCAGTTCCTCCGGCTCGTTGCTTGTCGTTATCGAAAGGAACTCCTGCAGCTTGTAGCACTCCTTATCCAGTCTGTCAATAACTTCCTTCATAGTTAGAATGGTAAATCACCCATATCGTCTGCACCCATTTCTGGAAGTTCCTCAACCGCTTCTGGTGTATTGGGTGCTTTGGAGTTGAACTCAATCACCTTTCCTGCGCCAATATAGTTCTTGTCAGCTTTTGCCTCGCGTTCCTCCTTGGACTGCTGTACCCATACCGTTAATGAGTTCCCGAACTTGTCAGGTTCTTTCCTTTCACTTACAACAATGTTCAGATACATCTTTCCGTTGCTTCCCTTCTTGATTTTCGTCTTGTCTATGTCCGACAAGCATAATGATAAAAGTTCCATTTCTATTACTTTTTAAAATTCTACAATTCCTTGTTAATCTCTATTTCAACTCCCTTCTTCGCCACACAGACCTTTCTGCCAGTATGAGACTCGACTGCCTTGCGGAACATATTTTCGTCTGCATTGTCGTCACTAAGATGCAACAGCACTATATTGTTTACAGCCGACAGGTCGTTGGCTTCAAGTGCCTCGATGCAGGTCTTTAGCGAGAAATGGCTCTGCCGAATGCGTTTCGACAAGACTGGATGAACTTTGCCAGACTTTACATTTCCATCAAGTATTCCATCGTCAAAATTGGCTTCAATCATTATGTTGGTCAACTTTGGAAATGTGTACTTCAAAAAAGCGGTGTCGGTGGCAAACAGAAGATTGCCAATCTCGTCGTGCCGTATCAGAAAGCCGAACGGCTCTTTGCTGTCGTGATGAACATCAAAGGGAATAACATAGAAACCGCCTATCCTTACCGTCTCCAACGGCTTCATCCTTACGATTCCGTGTTTGCCGTTATTCCTCGTTTCTTCTGCCGTTCCCTCCGACATGTACACAGGTGCAAACACAGAGTACTTCGATATATATTTTGCGTGGTCGCCGTGTCCGTGAGAAACTATGCTTCCTCGCAATTTCCTTATGTTGAAACCAAGCGCATTCTTCATTGCCATAACTGGCATACCGCACTCAATTACCAGTGCTTCACTATCATTCTGTAGCACATATCCGTTACCGCTGCTTCCGCTTCCCAATACTGTCAGTCTCATTGCTAGTTTGCTTTAATGGAGGCAGGACTAATCCCGCCTCCGGTCTGTATAGATGAATAATTAAAAGGGCACTTCCTCCTTTTCCTTTTCTGCCGTTGGTTCTACCGATGGAGCTGGCTTTGGCTCTGGTTTAGGCTCCTGGTCCTGGACTGGGAACTGGACGCTGTTTGCCGTCTTCTCCTTTACTTCCTCAAATGGAACATCTTCAACTTCTCGTTCCTGCACTTCCTCCGACACATAGAGCGCACCCAACTTGGTAGGGAACGCCTCTCTAAACGCCTGCACCTTTGCTATCTTGGCGATCATTGTCTTTGGCATCGATAACCAAGTAGATTTCTTTTTGTCGTACTCATCGAGATTTACCCTTGCTACTGCTGGGTACTTCCTGTCTTTCCTGTAAACAAAAGCCCATCCGCCAACCAAAGTTTCGTCTTTGGGACAGAAGCTTCCCTCTCTCTCGACTATTACTCCGTTCTTGTCTACGGTAATGATACCAGCCTGATAGCCGTCGTAGTTCTCATCTGCCTCCGCTCTCTTGAAATACGCTTCCTTGCTCGTGATTATCTGTGCAGGACTGCCTGCAAACTTCACAAGGTGGGCTTCGTTAAGGAACGGATTCAACTGCTGGTACTTGCACACTGCCATAAACTGCACAATATCTGTGTCAGATACCTTGTCGTTGCCCTTCGTGAGATAGTTCCTTACTATCTCCTTGCTAAGTTTCACTTCCTCGCCATTGGCGATGTAAGTAGTCATTCCGTTACCGTTCTGCTGCGTTGCTGCTACGGCTGCTGTTGTTGCTTCTTTTGCCATCTTCTTATATCTTTAAAATTAAACATTACATTATTCTTAAATCGCTGTTCTTGTCAACTTCAAGTGTTATCGTCTGCTGTCTGGTTCCGATCAGCACCGATACGCTTTCCTTGTTGTCAACGAATATCGGAACTTGAACTCCAAGTGCTTCGCTGATACCGTTGATGATGTCAACGCCAGCATTTACTCTCGAGGCTGTATTTAGAAGTTCGTATGGGACACCATCAACTATTGGCTTGCAGATTTCCTTTTCTCCATCATTGGTGAGGTTTGGCTCGTACATCTTGAACCTAACAATCTTGAACATGCTGTTTACCTTATTCTCAACCATAGTCATCTTGGCTTTCTTGAATAGCATAATATCATTCAACATCTTCTCGCAGTCTGCAACCGCCTGTAGCAGGTCTTTGTTTTCCTTTTCGAGTTCAAGTCTCTGCTTGTCGCACCTTTCGTTTGCCTGCTTCTGTGCAAGCTTGTCGCGAACTTCCTTCAATTTTCCTTCAAGTTCCTTTACACGAGCCTTGCGCGATTCGTTTTCATTCTTCCTGCCATCATCCTGACCGATAGAACTTACTTGCTGTTTCAACTCTTCATGCTTTGCTGTCAAGGACTTGTATTCCTCATTTTTCGATATTGCCGATTCGTATGTCTCGCATTTGGAAAGTTTTTCGTCACACTCCTTTATCGTAGTGCTATAGGATTCAAGTTTCTCGCGTTCCTGCTTTATGAGTTCGGCATTGCTTTCCAACATTCTTTCGCGTTCTTCAATCTTCGCCTTTACCGATTTAGCTTCCGATTCTATTGAGCGAAGTTCCGATACCTTATCTCCGTTAATCTTATTCCTATATCCTTCTACAGCAATGTTTCTGCTGTTCTCCACCATTTCAACAGGCAGAGCCTGTCCGCAGGTGGGACAAACAGTTGCAACATCGTCTGCATGTTCTTCCGCCCATCTGGTCACTTCCGATTCCGTGTCCCTGCTGTTGCACTCCTTCCACTTGGTACGGAGAGAGTTTAACTTACATTCAAAACCGCCGTCACCGTGAATCTCCGAGTAGTACTGCTTTTCAAGATTCTCCAAAGAAGTAATCTTGCCTTGTGATGTTTTGTAACGAATTTCAGCATCAGACTTCTTCGTGTTGATTTCCGATATTGCCCTGCTCACCTCGCTACGAACCTTATCTTCCAGATTGCACATTTCCTTTGCAACTGCCGAAAGTTTCTTTCTCAATTCTTCCGACTTTTCAAGGTCACGGTCAACTGATGAACTTTCTATCTCGTGGCGGAGTGCAGATATTTCTGTGTCTATGGTGTTTGCTTCCGCTTCAAGAGCATTGAAGTCATAGTTGACTTTCAGTTTTTCATTCTGATCCATTCGAGCCGGCATCAACTGCAAGTCATTATCAGCCTTCTTCTTGCTCATCTTTGCAGTTACAGCAATGTCCTCTATGGTCTTACCCTTTCTAAGTTCGGCAAGCAGAATGGGAAAATCTTCCGCCAAGTCTTCATCGCTTACGGCAAGAACAAGTTTCATCAACCGTCTGCGCCTGTCTTCCATCTTCATCGACATAAAAGCGGAGATAGATGACAGCATAAACCAGTCGTCTGTATTGAGCATTTCATTCAGACGGTTACCAAATTCCTGCACGCCAAGAGGAACGCCATCAATAAACCTTTCCTGCTTGTAGCCTTTCAACTGCTCAACGGTCGTTCCTGTAGGCTTCGACCAGTCCTCCGACTGCGTACGCCTTACCGATACTTCTACGCCATTGTTGTCAAGTATCAACTCGACACTGGTCTGAACCTTATGTATAGGCTCGTTGTTCTTGTCAAGCGGATATGCTACGAACTGGCTTCCTTGTCCGTTCTTATTAAACAGGCACCAGAAGTAAGCATCCATCACAGACGACTTTCCGCTTCCGTTGCGACCCGAGATACATACAGCATCGTCGAAATCTGCTTCAAGGCTCTTTATTCCTTTGAAGTTTTCAATCAAAATCTTTTTAATCTTCATCTTTACTAAACTTTAAAATTCATTATTGTGGCCAGACTGGGAATCGAACCCAGAACATCCGAGGCTTTTATGCTTCTCCCTACCCATTAGAAGAATACTGACCGTCATTAAACCTCACACTATCATCACGACAGGACGAGGTTGGAAATGCTTATGGAAAAAATCGAATAAAATCATTCTACCTCGTGTTTAGCCTCGTATGCATAAACAAATGCAAACAACACCTCTGGAATAAGCAGAAAATAGTGATGAGTTGCATCATAGAACAACGCTCCGCCCAAACTGCATAATGCGCATAGGCTCATCAGGCCAGATGTAAACCAGCAAAAAAACTTTCTCATTTCTTACACTTTTTTGAAGTTAGCAAATCCAAGGACTTAGCCTTGTTTATCATTATCATTCTCCCTACTTGAACAACCGCATCGTCTATCTTACCGCTTGACTTTATCTTGTTGGCAGTCCCTAACGAACAGCCGAGAAAATCAGCGAACTCCTGCAAACCTCGGCACCAGCCGTCACCATCCGAAACAACAGTAGCAGGCTGTACTTTTGCAACCTCCTTAGCGATGAGCAACTGGAGGTCTGCAACTGTCAGGTCTATTATTCTTGTACTATCTTCCATTGATGCAGTCTTTAAAATTCAATGCAAAAATAAACAAATTTTTATAAATTACAAAATTTTATAAAAATATTTTTATGATTTTTTCAAAAAAAATTTCAGAACATCTTGTTCTTATGGGCATAATTCATAAACTCCGCCCTGCTATGAACGCCTAATTTTCCGTATGCATTACTGATATGATTCCGTATTGTGTACGGAGATCTGCTCAGTTTGTCGGATATTTCGTCAATGCTGTAGCCGTCAAACACTAGTTTCAGCACCTGCTTTTCCGTTTCGCTAACCTTTGAGTTAAAGGTAGGATTACATATAACATTCTCATACTTGCACTCCCCTCGCAATGGGCACTGAACAAACTCGAAGTTTACACTTTCGTCAATATCAATGTCAAGTTTCTGGTCAATAACACCGAAGTTGCAGCGCACAAATCTTGACACAATCCAGAACCGCTTGCTACGGACGCTCTCAATCTTTACATAAATCTTGCACAGAGCATTGTAGGCTTCCGTACATCTGTTGACAAGGAAGTTCATCATATAGTCTATAATCTCGTCACTGTCCTCGGTAAGCATTTCGTGCTTGTCGGCATACCTGTACCAGACCTCGCTGTTATACCTGTAAAATTCTACTCCTGCTATTCTCATAACTATATACCTATTTGTGTTCTAAAAACAACTCATCTGCTGGAATACCAGTTATTTTAGCGAGCGCGTCAAGGTTGCTTTCGTTAGGCTTGCAATCGAACTTGCTCCATAGTACAAATGTGGAATAACCTATCGCTATTCCCTTGTTTCCGTCCTTCAGGTTTTCTCTCCAAAACCGTACTTTTGGATAATCAAGACCATTCAAAAAATCCTTGAAATTTTGGTGTGTCTGCTTCATTTTCTTAATTTTTTTGTGGCAGGTATTTGAAATACAAATCGTTTCAATTATCTTTGCCGTGTTATTATTATTATTATTGTTAATGTTATTATTATTAACAGGCGCAAAAATAAACAAATTTTTATAACCGACAAAATTTTATAAACTTTTTTTTATAAACATACAAAATGGACGAACTCGAAAAGAGAATACTCAACGAACTGATGACCTACAAGGGGTTTAGAAAACATAGCCAGTTTGCAAAGTTCTTGGACATTACACCACAACTGCTGAACAACTGGTACCAGCGCGGTCACTTTGACTTGAAAATTCTGATACAAAAGTTTCCGGAAGTAAGCGTTGACTTTCTTATGAACGGTACACAACCAATGCTAAAGAAATATGTAAAGGTAGAACCAACTCCAAAAGAAGAGGAACAGGACATTCCATTGGAAAACAACCAAAATGCTGATGTCGAATATTCGCTGTTCAAGGAACTTGACCAGAAGAACGCACACATCGACCAGCTCATAAGACAGCAAGACAAACTTATAGACGAAAACAAAGAAATGCGAAAGCAGATAGGAATGCTTCTTGAAAAACTAGTCAATAAACTCGATTAACAATGAATCTGACACAAACAAGATACCTGCTCGACATATACAAGCGAATCGTAACCGGCTTGCCAGTTGACCTTGACAATGTGGAATCGGAACGCAGAAAGGCAGTTCTGGAAAAAGACAAACTTGTAGTGGCCGGATCCGACACGAGCGGAATAGATGAATACATATCGGAATTAGAAAACATATTATACTATGACAATCACTCAGACAGGAATTGAAATTACGCAGAGGTTCTTCAAGGCAATAGACAAACTGAAAGAGGATGGCAAAATCCGTGGAATGCAGACTTTCACACGGAAGCACGACATAAATCGCTGGAATCTGGTCTCCGTGAAGAACAACCCGCACAACACTATGCTCAAATGCGAATACATCGCCATGCTGTGCGAGGACTTCAATGTTTCTGCAAAGTGGATATTGTTAGGAAAAGGCGATTTCTATGATAGTGTACAGGATTAACTGGGTACAAGACAAAATCAATGCGACATCATTCCGTCTCCGTATGCGAGTAAAATGGAATGGCAGCAAGTGCATTGCTGCATTTGCACTCGGATATGCCATAGAAAGCAACAAGTATCTCAAAGACCAAAACCGCGCACGAATAAACACTACTCATGGACCTGACAAAATACCTGCAAGCGAGATCAACAGGAAAATGACACTCTTCGAGCAGACTGCCGAAGAAATATTCCAGCAATTCTACAACAAAAGTCTAGTACCGACCGTTGACGAGTTCAAGCAGTCCTTTAATGCAACTTTCGGAAAGATAGAAGTATCAGACATCCGTACCATACTTGATACATACGACACCTTTGTCAAGAAGATGAGCCTGCAGAACGAATGGCAGAGCGGAACAATAGCGGAGTTCAAACGGCTTCGCAACCTGCTAAATGATTTCTGCCCAAACATACAGGTAAACTCTATCACGGAAGACACTATGCTTGGTTTTCAGAAATACCTTATTGACAAAGGTAATCAAAACACAACGATTGCAAAGAACATAAAGTTATTCCTCTGGTTCCTGCGCTGGTGTTCAAAGAGTGGACTATATAACGGCAAGGCACACGAAAACTTCAAACCTCGCCTAAAGAAAGCGGATGCACCTATAATCTACCTTACTTGGGAGGAACTGCAAAGGCTTTACAATATGGATTTCGACAGAGTTAAGTATTCGCAGGCTCGCGATGTATTCTGCTTCTGCTGTTTCTCTGGACTTCGATACTCCGATGTTCGCAAGCTGCAGAAATCCGACATCGTTGACGGCAAGATAAAATTTACGACACAGAAAACAACCGACAGCCTTGAAGTGGAACTAAACAAGTATTCAAAGGCTATACTCGACAAGTACGAAGATGTTCCTCTGCCAAATAACAAGGCTCTGCCTGTGTTCTGCAACCAAAAGGAAAACGAGCACCTAAAGACTATCTGCCGTATGGCTGAAATGAACGACAAGATTAAAATCGTCCAGTACAGCGGAAGCAAACGCGAAGAAAAAGTGTATGAGAAATGGCAACTTATCACAACGCACTGCGGAAGGAAAACTTTTGTCGTAAATTCTCTATACTTGGGAATACCAGCAGAAGTCATAATGCGATGGACTGGTCATTCAGACTACAACTCTATGAAACCTTACATCGACATTGTTGACGAACTCAAAAAAAAGGAGATGGACAAGTTCAACACGTTCGGAACGGACGGACTAAAAACGGACTAAAAGTCTTTCAGTTCATTAAATTTTGTTGTATTTAGATGAATTTTGAACCGTATATAAATTTACAAAATATATTCAGTTTCAGCGAATTAACTTTCGTTGAAAATATGACTATGGTTCAGGAGGTACCACAGAAAGAGTTCGGAAATCCGGACTCTTTTGTTTTTAATAACTGACAATATTTTTTTTCTCATGAAATTTGCAATAACATACCTTATAATAATTAATATTCTTGCAAGTATTTTGTTTTGTGTCGACAAGCGCAGGGCAACAAAGAACAAAAGGCGTATCCCCGAATCCATACTTCATCTGTTTGAACTCGTTGGGGGTATTTTCTCTGTGATTTTCCTAATGTTCATAATCAGGCACAAAAATCAGAAAATGTCTTACAAACTAATAAGTTTCGTAATATTGGCATTGTGGATATTTTTTATTGTTGTTGCAATCTATAACTATTATTAAATGATTATTTTTGCCATCCGAATAATAAAATAGGTGTTTTTTAGTTATTAGGACGGTAAAATATCGGAATGAAAGTACTCAGGTACATATCAATATTGCTTCTTGCAGTCGTAATCGCTTCGACATCAAGTGCTCAGGAGAAAAAGCTCCGCCGTGCTGATGAAAGTTTCGAGGCTGAGGAATACTACAAGGCAATGGAGGAATATACAGCCATTCTGAAAAAAATCAAGAACAAAAACGACAAGATTGAAATCTATTACAAGATTGGCGAATGCTATTTCATGTCTGGATACTACAAGAAAGCCCGTTCCAACTATAAGCGTGCCGCAAAATCCAAGGGCTTCGAAGTGAACGCGAAAAATCGTCTTGCTGAAATTGAAATTCAAGAAGATAACTTTGAATCGGCAATAGAATATTACAACCAGGTGCTGGAAGTTAAGCCAAACGATACCGTTGCTCGCAAGGGTATCGAATCGGCAAACTGGGCAATAGAGCAAACCAAGAAACCGACACGGTGGGTTATAGAAAAGGCAAAACATTTGTGCTCCAAGGCCAACGACTTCTGCCCAAGCATCGATGAAAAGGACGGATACGACCATGTGTATTTCAGTTCTACCCGTGAAGAATCCAAGGGCAAGAAACTAAGCGGAATCACAGGAACAAAGTTCTCCGACCTTTTTGTCACCAAGCTCGACAGACATGGCAAATGGGAAGATGTCACCGCTTTGGATTCGCTCAACACTCACTTTGATGAAGGATCTCCTTGTATTTTTGACCAAGGCCGAAAATTCTACTACACATCGTGCATTGCTGAAAAGGGAAAGAATACTGGATGCCAAATATATGAAGCCCAAAAGGTTGACGGAGAATGGATGAATCCAGCAAACCTTGGAATCGTATCCGACTCTCTGTCGATTGGACACCCGACCGTTTCGCCCGATGGTAGCATAATTTATTTCTCCGCCCGTCTCGATGGTGGCTTTGGCGGTGCAGATATTTGGTATTCGGAAAAAGCTGGTTCGGAATGGTCGAAGCCAAAGAACATGGGACCTGTTATAAATTCAGCCGGCGATGAACTCTTCCCCTACATGCGCAACGACACTACCCTATTCTACTCAAGCACCAAGCACCCCACAATGGGCGGACTTGACATTTTTGTAGCCTACAAGAATGAAGATGACCGCTGGCGTTCACAGAACATGGGACATCCGTTCTGCAGCAACGGCAACGATTTTGGCATTTACTACTACAAGAACGAGGACAAGGGCTACTTCACATCCGACCGCAAAGGCTCTAAAGGTGAAGACATTTATTTCTTCGAAATGCCGCCCCTTGAGTTCAAGCTCACCGGTAGCGTTCACGATGCCGACACAAAGGCTCTCATAGATTCCAGCCTTATAACGCTTTACGGAAGCGATGGATCAATGTTCCGCGACACTATTATCCTTGTAAACAAGAAGGACAAATTCAACTTCAAGCTCAAAACCAAGACCGACTATGTTTTTGTTGTGACAAAAGATGGATATTTCAACGGAAAATCAAGATTCTCAACAGACTCCCTTGAGTTTAACAAGACTTTCGAATACGACATTCTTCTTGAAACTCTCAACAAGACAATCGAAATTCCGAACATTGAATTTGCATTCGGTCGCTGGGAACTTACCGAGCCATCAAAGGCTATTTTGGACAGCACTGTTCGCATAATGGTTGAAAATCCGAATATTGTAATAGAACTTTCGGCACACACCGATATGATTGGTTCCGACCAAAGCAACATGGAACTCAGCCAGAAGCGTGCAAATTCGGTTACATCCTATTTTGAGTCAAAAGGTATTCCATCGGCACGAATGGTAGCAAAGGGCTACGGCGAAAGCAAGCCGAAAGTCATAACTAATTACAATCCCGAATATCCATTCCTGCCCAAAGGCACAGAACTTAACGAAAGTTTCATAAACTCACTGACAAAAGAACAGCAGGAAGTCGCGAACCAACAAAATCGTAGAATCGAAATGAGAGTTCTTTCGAACGATTATGTTCCAAGTCTTGACTAAAATTTGCAGTACATTGTCGGCTGTCGCATTATTTTTAGCACCAACAAACGGTTTCCAGATGAACAAATAGATCAAAAAGTGATTTGTATTGTACTGACAACAAATTATTTAACCGACATATTCATTTTTTTTTCAAAAAAAATCAAAAAGTTATTGCCACATTCAAAAAAAGCAGTACCTTTGCAACGCTTTTGAAAGCAATCAGCTGGTGTGGTAGTTCAGCTGGTTAGAATACCGGCCTGTCACGCCGGGGGTCGAGGGTTCGAGTCCCTTCCACACCGCAGAAAAAGACAGATTTATTGTCTGTCTTTTTTTATTTTGTCACAATATTCACAACCAACATTTAATTTCTTTTAAATCTTATTTTCTTGCAAAAAATATTTTTTTTGTAAGTTTGTGTCTTCATACTGAAAAAAGAATATGTATTCGACTTTAAAAGAAACTATTGAGAACATTTGGGAGCATCGCGAATTGCTTGAAACCCCCGAAAGCATACAGGCGATAACCGAAACCATAAAACTTCTTGACCGTGGAGAAATCCGCGTTGCAGAACCAGTTGGTAAAGAATGGCAAGTCAACGAATGGGTAAAGAAAGCCGTAATATTATACTTCCCCACACAGAAGCAACAGAAAACTGAGTCTGGCATTTTTGAATACTACGACAAAATTCCGCTTAAGCACGACTACGACAAACTTGGCGTTCGTGTGGTCCCTCCTGCAACAGCCCGCTATGGTGCTTACTTAGCAAAGGGCGTAATCATGATGCCGTCGTATGTGAACATCGGTGCGTATGTCGATGAAGGCACAATGGTCGACACTTGGGCCACAGTCGGTTCGTGCGCTCAAATAGGCAAGAATGTGCATCTGTCGGGAGGCGTTGGAATTGGCGGTGTGCTTGAACCTGTGCAAGCTGCACCAGTTATCATCGAGGACAACTGCTTCATCGGTTCGCGTTGCATAGTGGTCGAGGGCGCACACATTTGCCGAGAGGCTGTACTTGGAGCAAACACTGTAATCACTGCATCTACCAAAATAATCGATGTTACAGGTAACGAGCCTGTTGAATACAAGGGATATGTTCCCGAAAGGTCTGTCGTAATCCCTGGAAGCACCGCTAAGCAATTTCCAGCCGGCACCTACTACCTGCCATGCGCATTGATTATTGGAAAACGCAAGGAATCTACAGACAAGAAAACATCGCTGAATGAAGCTTTGAGGGAAAATAATGTTGCAGTATAAAAACACCACTATGATAATCGGATTCGACGCAAAACGGGCATTTGTAAACAAAGCGGGACTTGGAAATTATAGTCGCGATGTAATTCGTTCCCTGCAAGACCTTTATCCAGAAAACAAGTATGTGCTTTTCAGCACTGAAAATCCATACGGACTTGTTGAGGAAAAATACTGCAGCAACTTGATAATGCCACCTGAAGGTTCGTCAAAAATAGCACAGGCAAGATGGCGGTCAATACATCTTGGCAAATTTATAGAACAACAGGGAATTGAAATTTTCCATGGATTAAGCAACGAACTGCCACGCGATATAAACAAGACAAAAGCAGTGAAAGTAGTTACAATCCACGACCTTATATTCTTGAAATTCCCACAGTTGTACAAGTATTTTGACCGTAAAATCTATGATTATAAGTTCCGTTACGCCTGCGAAAAATCCGACCGCATAATCGCCACAAGCAGTCAGACAAAGAAAGACATAATGGAATTCTACGGCATTAGCGACAAGAAAATAGATGTGCTGTACCAGACTTGCAATCCGAAATATGCCGAAAAGGTTAGCGAAGAGGAAAAGGAAAGAATCAGAAAATCAAACAATCTTCCCGAACATTACATGCTTTCTGTCGGCACTATCGAAAGACGCAAAAACACGCACAGGATACTTGAAGCCGTGTACGAACACAACATCGACATTGACATTGTGATGGTTGGCCGCAAAACCGAATACTTCGATGAAATAAAGGCATACGCCGATTCGCACGGACTTTCGTCTCGACTGCATGTTTACGAGCGACTTGGCAATGCCGACCTGCCTGCAATATACCAGATGGCCGACATTTTCATTTATCCGTCAATGTACGAAGGATTTGGCATTCCTATCCTTGAAGCATTTTTCTCTGGCACACCGGTCATTACCAACAGCAACGGAAGTACTGGCGAAATTGCAGGAAATGCTGCCTTCACAATAAACGCACCACATAAAGACAATCTTGCCGAAGCAATCAAGTATCTGCTCGACAACGAAGGAGAACGCCAAAAACTCATCGCCCGTGGATACGAGCGTAGCAAACGATTTGATAGAAAACTTATTACCGAAGAACTGATGACTTTTTACAATAAGCTATGAAAAATATTGTTGATGAAACTTGTAAAGTCTTGAGAAATGGCGGGACAATCCTCTATCCTACCGATACAATATGGGGAATAGGTTGCGATGCATGCAACGAAAACGCAATCGCACGCATATACAACATCAAGCACCGCGACAAAGGCAAAAGCATGTTGATTCTTGTCGATTCGATGGAAATGATGAAGAAATACACAACATCAATCCCAGAAATAGCAGTTGACCTAATAGAAGCTGCCGACCGACCACTGACAATCATCTATCCCAAAGCCAAGAATCTGCCCCAGAACCTTGTCGCTGAAGATGGCTCAATTGGAATTAGAATTGTGAACGATGATTTCTGTAGAGAATTAATAGGTGTGTTCGGCAAGCCGATTGTATCAACATCGGCAAACCTTTCGGGATGCAACCCGCCACTCGGGTTCTGCGACATTGCAAACGAAATCAAATCGGAAGTTGACTATATTGTTCCGCTTCGTCAGGATGAACTTAGCAAAAACAGGAATTCCGACATAGTAAAGGTTGACGAATCTGGTGATATTCAGGTTATCAGATAGATGACAATTGGTGACTTCATACATACGCTTGCCTCGCAACTCGAAGCAATCTACGACAAATACGAAGCGCGTTCTGTTGCAAGATTGTTTGTCTGCGATGAACTGAACCTCACCACAACGCAGATGTATGTATGCATGGATTATGAACCAGATGAAACTACACTTGGCAGACTTGCAGAAAAATCCAGTAGGCTTATAAAGGGCGAACCCGTGCAATATGTCACTGGTATTGCGTATTTCCATGGACTTAGGTTCAAAGTTGACGGCAATGTACTTATTCCTCGTCAGGAAACAGAACTGCTTGTGGAAATGGTTTGCGATAGTTCGCTAAGCGAAGCCGAAGCGAACAGTCCAATATCCATACTTGACATTGGTACCGGCAGCGGATGCATTGCCGTAAGCATTAAGAAATTTCTGCCCGAAGCAAAAGTTTTTGCCATCGACATTTCCGAAAAGGCATTGGAAGTCGCCAAGTATAACGCACAAAGCAATAACGCAGAAGTTTCTTTTGCACAGTTCAATATTCTTTCTGATGGCAAATTCCCATCTGACGAAAAGTTTGACATCATCGTCAGCAATCCGCCATATGTCCGCAATAGCGAAAAGGCGCTGATGCACAAAAATGTCACCGACTTTGAACCGTCATTAGCCCTATATGTTGACGACAGCGACCCACTCCTATTCTATCGCAACATTTTGCAATTCATTGCAAGGCATCAGCCCGGACACAATACAATAATATTCTTCGAAATTAACGAATATCTTGGGGAAGAAATGCTCCAACTCTGTCGCTCGTTTGGTTATAATGCAGAAATAATCAACGACTTAAGCAACAAGTCAAGATTTGTAAAGGCAATAAATGCCCTCAATCAAAAATCGTAAATCGTAAATCCCCTTAGGGTTCTACCATAAAATTCAACGAGAAATTTGAATTGGGATTCAATTGCATTTCGTTGATGGTTTCGTTGTCGCAGAAATTATCGACTGAGATTTCCTTGCGTTCATAAATTGGAATTATAGCATCGTAAATACGCTCAATGATTCTGACTTGACCATCAACAGAATATGTGATTTTCTGCGGAAGCCAGCCACAACCACCAACCTGAATATAATTGTCGAAACGAATCGAATGCAACTTGCCATCGTTGCGGGTACGCAGAACCATCTGTGGCAGTAGCGTTTCGGAATCAAACCATATCTGGTTGCTATTTAGAGTGTTGTCATTATAGTCCGAAATGCCAATAATGTATGACTTCTTTTTTGTTTCGGAATCTGTATAAGTGCAAAAATCCGATGTGTTTACAATTTCTGAGCGTTCAAGTCTGGCAACGGCATCGTCTGCCTTCATGCCATACAAGTCAAGCACAACAAGGACAAAATCGTTAATTCCCGGATTAGCAGACACCATTTCTCCATTCTTGAAGGCATAAATCGTATCGTTGTTGTAGATGTAGCCGTCATCGTTAACAAGGTCGGTCTTGATGATATGCTGTGACGGTCTTACATATTCGGCACTGCAGGTGCTACGCTTTTCCGTATTATCGTCCGAAAACTTGACAACCGAAATCATATAGCGAATGTTGGAGAACCAATTGGTTTCGTACCGCTTGCTTATGGCGGAAAATAATGATTTTGTTGACCTTATGTTAGAACATGATGATGCTGACAAAAGGAAAAATATCCCTATCGTCAGCAAAACAAATGTCCTATTTTTTAACAATCTACTCATTAACAGTACAATAATAACTTGAATTTTTGCAAAATATTGTGTTATAGTATCTGTCCGTTAAGTATCACAGTATCAATCAAATCCGTGCAATAAGCATACGGCATAAATTCTATTGATGGTATTTCCTTTGTTATAAATACATTAGCCTTCTTCCCTATCGTTATACTTCCTGCTATGTCGCTTACACCCATTGCGTATGCAGAATTTAGCGTTGATGCGATTATAGCCTCTTCTGGCAACATCTTGTAATTTACACATGCAAGCGACATCATGAACTTCATGTTTCCAGCGGGCGAAGAACCGGGATTATAATCCGATGCAATTGCGACTGGCAATCCAGCCTCTATCATCTTGCGAGCTGGCGCGTAAGGCATATTCAGGAAGAATGCGGCACCGGGAAGAATTGTCGGCATGGTTTCGCTGTCCTTCAATACGGCAATCTCTTCATCTCCAGTATATTCAATATGGTCAACAGAAAGAGCATTGTACTTCACTCCCACCTGTATTCCACCCGACTTTGCCATTTCGTTGGCGTGGATTTTTGGACGCATACCATATTTAATTCCAGCCATAAGAATGCGCTCGGTCTGTTCGGTGGTGAAAAATCCCTTGTCGCAGAAGACATCCACAAAGTCGGCAAGTTCTTCAGCAGCCACTAGCGGAAGCATTTCGTTAATAATCTTGTCGACATAACCATCGGGATCTTCCTTATATTCCAGCGGTGTTGCGTGTGCGCCGAGGAAAGTAGAACGGACGATGAGCGGAGTTGTTTCTTTTATGCGCTTTATTACGCGCAACATTTTCAGTTCACTCTCTGTGTCAAGGCCGTAACCGCTTTTTATTTCAACGGCACCAGTACCGAATGAAATGATTTCATTGATGCGCTCCATTGCCTGGGCATAGAGTTCATCTTCGCTTGTATTGCGCAAGCGTTCAGCTGAATTCAGGATTCCTCCGCCCCTTTTTGCTATCTGCTCGTAGCTGAGACCTCTGATTTTGTCGCTGTATTCGATTTCGCGGCTACCGGCGTATACCAGATGAGTATGCGAATCGCAGAACGATGGAAATACCATTTTGCCTGTTGCATCGATTTCCATGCTCTTTTCATCATCGCCGTCCCAGTCAGGATTCAAGTCCGACATTTTACCATACGAGTGGATCTTGTCATCTTCAATAATAAGGTATGCATCCTTTATGGTCTGCAATTTCGCCATTTCCTCACCCTTTGCCAGCAGACGACCGCTCTCGTCTACATTGACCAGTTCCTTTATGTTGCTTATTAATGTTTTCATTTAGCTAATATATGTTATTTATCTTATAATCAATTCATCTATGACATCAGAACCAACCATCTTATTGATGCGGGCAACTAGCTGGTTTCGTATCAGCATCATTTCGTTTCGGATAATGGAAGACTTTACCTTTACAATCATTTTCCTACGGTCAAAAGAAATCTCCTCGGTAGCCTTTGCCACATATTCGCCTGAAATTTCATTCCATAGCGATTTGATTTTATGTTTGCGGTAATTCTCCGCCAGTACTGGGTTAGAGTTCAGTACCGCAGTCAACAATGTACCAATCTGTTCGTGACCTTGCCTGTCCATTTAACATTTCTTTAAGACCTGCAAAGATACAACATATTGCATTTCCACCAAAACAAAAAATTGTTTCCTGTGAAATTAAAAGACGAATATTTCTTTGCAGGTATCACAATATTAGTTACCTTCGCAACTTAAAATTGAATTTGAGTTTTAAATAAGGAAATGCTCTCAAGAGGAATGCACAATCGGAATAAAGCCGTTGGCAATCAGACTGATATATGTAAGAATATATCTGCCCTGCTATTTGTGCATCATAATGTCGAAATTATATCTCTTCAGCCGTATTTTGCGGTTGACAATAATAAATTAATACACACTTAATTATTCTATTTATGGACGAATTATTAAACACCGAGAACTCTATTGAGAACGAAAACACTGAAACACAGGTTGTTTCTGAAGTAGAACAAAACGCACAGCCTACCGAGGCAAATGTCGAGGAAACTGTAGCAGTTAACAACACCGACACAATGCCGGAAGAACAAGTGCCTGTAATTCCCGAAGATGTAGAACCTGAAATTGCAGAACCTGTTGAACCAGAAGAAAAGGAAGTTACCGAAGAGGACTTCGCTTCGCTGAACAAAGATGAAATTCTTGAGAAAATCCGTTACTATGTGCATGATTCAGAAAAGGATGACTGCAAGAAGGAAATTGACATCTTGCGTAAGCTATATTACGACAGACAGCGCGAAGAAAGAGATGCCCTCAAGAGGGAACTTAAGGAAAAGGCTGGCGAAGGCGTTGAAATAGAGATGCCAAAGGATCCGACAGAGGATTATTTCAAGGAACTTATCGAAGACTACCATAAACAGCGTGCAGAGCGTCTGCGCCGTCAGGAAGAAATAAAGGAGAAAAACTACGAGCAAAAACTCGCCATTATTGAGAAAATCAAGCAGTTAGGAACTAGCGAATCGGTTTCACAGTCGTACAACGACTTCAAGAACTTGCAGAAGGAATGGATGGAAATCGGACAGGTTCCTGCCGACAAGCACAAGGAACTCTGGGAAAACTATAGGATGCATGTATCGAACTACTACACCTTATTGAAAATTAACAGCGAGCTTCGCGAACTCGACTATAAGAAGAACCTTGAGCAGAAAATCGCACTCTGCGAAAGAATGGAAGAACTTTTGCTTGAACCGAATACCCTGACCGCTTACCGCAAGTCAATCGAACTTTTCAACGAATGGAAGGAAATCGGTCCAGTTCCAAACGACAAGCGTGAGGAAATCTGGGACAGATTCAATGAGGTACGTACCAAGATTTACAACAATTTCAAGGAATACAACGAAAAGCAGAAATCTGAACGCGAGCAGAACTACGAACAGAAAGTGCTTTTGTGCGAAAGAATTGAGGCTATGGTTGCCGACGAAGCATTGCCGACAAGTGGTAAGGATTGGCTTGTTGCTGGACAAAAAGTGCTTGAACTTCAAGCTTTGTGGAAGACAATAGGCATGGTTCCAACCGCAGTTAACAATGAAATCTATGAAAGATTCAGGGCTTCGTGCAACAAGTTCTTCGACAGAAAGAAGGAGTTCTTCGACAGGATGAACAGCGACTTGGAAGAAAACCTGCGCAAGAAAACCGAACTTTGTGTTACCGCCGAATCGTTGCAGGACAGCACCGACTGGAAGAAGACCACCGAAATGTTCTACGACTTGCAGAAGAAGTGGAAAGAAATCGGTCCTGCTCCAAAGAAGCATTCCGACCAGATTTGGGGTCGCTTCCGTGCAGCTTGCAACAAGTTCTTCGATGCTAAGAGCCAGTTCTATTCAAACATCGAGGCAGAACATCAGATGAACCTTGAAAAGAAGGAAAACCTTATTTCGGAAGTAAAGGCATACACTCCTGTTGAAGACCAGACACAGAACATTGAGAAAATCAAGGAGTTCAGAACTCGCTGGAACGAAATAGGCTATGTTGCCACATCTGAAAAGGACCGTCTGTACAATGAATTCAAGGAAGCTATAAACAAGATTTTCTCAACAATAAATCTAAACCGCAACGACATTGAAATTTCAACTTTCACATCGCAGGTTGAAATGATGAAGGAAGCTGGCGAAACCTCAGCATTGCAAAAGGAAAGAGCTGCTATTGTTCGCAAGATTCAGGACTTGACAGTTGAGATAGCACAGATTGAAAACAATCTTGGCTTCTTCGCAAGTGGCTCAGATTCTATTGTTCAGGAATTTAACAAGAAGATACAGAAAATTAAAAACGAAATTTCAGTATTGAAGGAAAAGAAAAAAGCAATTGATATAGCAGAGAGGGAACTTAAAGGCACAAGCAATGAATAAGTTGTTTTCATTTTTCATAATTTTGGTTGCATTCCTTGCGAATGCAACCATGCTTTTTTCGCAGACTGGTACTCTGAAAGGCTTTGTGCTTGACAAGGAAAGTGGCGAACCATGTATGTTCGCAAATGTGTCGATACCTACCGACAAGATAACGCTTGGAGCTTCTACCGATGTCAACGGATACTTTTCAATACCTAAGATTCCAGTCGGCACGCACACTATAACCATTACCTACTTGGGATACACAGACCTGACCGAAGAATTTACAATTACAAAGGAAGGTCAGCTTCTCTCGAAGAACTTTATGATGTCCAAATCGGCTGTTATACTTCAGGAAACAGTTGTTTCGGCAGAACGCGAGGAGCAAAAAACACAGGTAAGGGCTTCTATCATAAAGGTTTCTCCAACGCAAATCAAGCAGTTGCCATCTGTCGGTGGAGAACCTGACATTGCACAGTTTTTGCAGGTGCTTCCGGGTGTGACTTTCACGGGAGACCAAGGCGGACAGCTTTATATCAGAGGCGGTTCTAACATACAGAATCTGGTACTGCTGGACGGAATGACAATCTACAACCCCTTCCACTCCATTGGCTTATTCTCGGTTTTCGATTCCGACATTATCAGGAATGCCGATGTTTACACAGGCGGATTCAATGCAGAATACGGAGGTCGTTCGTCATCGGTTATGGACATAACCATGAAGGACGGCAACGCCAAGAAATTCGGTGGCAAGTTCTCTGCAAGCACCTTCGGAGCAAAGCTCATGCTCGAAGGACCTATTGTCAAGTTCAAGGAAGGAAAGACAAGCCTTTCGTACATTGTTTCGGCAAAGACATCGTATCTGGAACAGTCATCCAAATATATTTATAGGTATATAAACGATGGCGCAGGATTACCGTTCAACTTCACCGACATCTACGGAAAACTTTCGCTTGCAGCACCTGGAGGAAGCCGTGTCAATGTGTTCGGGTTCAATTTCAACGACAATGTTAGTTACCAAGGTCTAAGCGACCTGCATTGGCGCACATACGGCGTTGGTGCAAATGTCGTTGTAGTACCGCCAAGCACCTCGATGATGATTAAGGCTCACGCCTCCTACTCCAACTACGCCATCTCGATGCAGGCATTGGAAAACTTCCCGAGCTCAAGTTCAATCGATGGCTTCAATGTCGGCTTGGACTTCATCTACCACATGGGAAAGAATGACTTCACATGGGGACTTGAAATGCTTGGCTTTGCAACCAACTACGACTATTTCAACTCCGTTGGCCGCGAATTGTCGCAGGTGGAATATAGTACAGAACTTGCTGCATTTGCAAAGTACAAATGGAATCTGGGAAGTGTCGTAATAGAGCCGGGATTCAGACTACATTACTATGCATCAATGGGTTCGGTTTCCCCAGAACCTCGTCTTGGCATAAAATACAATGTAGTGGAAAGGTTCAGGCTTAAACTTGCAGGAGGATTGTATTCGCAGAACCTCGTGGCAGCCAACAGCGACCGCGATGTTGTAAACTTGTTCTACGGATTCCTCAGCGGAAACCTGCCAAGTATGCCCGACACCTACAAGGGCGAAATCTTGAAAACCAAACTACAAAAGTCAGAACATATAATTTTCGGATTTGAGTGGGACATTATCAACTCGCTGAACCTGAATGTTGAAGGCTACCTTAAGAACTTCGACCAGATTACGACCATCAACAGAAATAAGATATACGACGACAACTCGGCTAATGCTTCCCGCCCCGACTACCAAAAGAAAGACTTCCTGGTTGAATCGGGATATGCATACGGCGTTGACTTCCTGCTGAAATACGACACAGAAAAATGGTACATCTGGGCGGTATATTCGCTTGGCTGGGTTCGCAGGAACGATGGCGTTGAAACATACGCGCCAAACTACGATCGCCGTCACAATGTAAACCTCGTAGTTACATACAGGTTCGGAAAGAATAACTCATGGAACGCAAGTGCAAGATGGAACTACGGTTCCGGATTCCCATTCACACTAACCTCGTCACTGTACGAAAATGTTGATTTCACAGGCGGAATAAATTCTCAATACTGGACAAGCAACGGAACACTTGGCGTTGCATATTCGGAACTTAACACAGGACGACTTCCAAATTACCATCGTCTTGATTTGACGATAAACAAAGTGTTTGCATTCGAGCATAACATGAAGTTGGAAATCAACCTCGGCGTGACCAATGTATATAACAGAGCAAACATATTTTATTTTGATAGACTTGAGTATAATCGTGTCGACCAATTACCGATTATGCCGAGCTTAGGATTGAACTTTACATTTTAAAATATTATGGCAACAGAAACAAAATACATCTTCGTAACTGGCGGCGTTGCTTCGTCGCTCGGAAAGGGAATAATTTCGGCTTCGCTGGCAAAACTGCTTCAGGCAAGAAATTATTCGGTTACAATTCAGAAACTTGACCCGTACATCAATGTCGACCCGGGAACTCTGAATCCTTTTGAACATGGTGAGTGCTTCGTCACCGACGACGGTGCAGAAACCGACCTCGACCTCGGACACTACGAGCGCTTTCTGAATGTGCGCATGTCGCAGGCTAACAATGTAACGACTGGCAGAATATACAAAACTGTCATCGAAAAGGAACGCCGTGGCGATTACTTGGGCAAGACGGTACAAATTATTCCGCATATCACCGATGAAATCAAGCGCAGGATTAAAATCTTGGGAACAACCGGCAATTACGACTTCGTAATTACCGAAATCGGAGGAACAGTCGGCGACATTGAATCTCTGTCTTACATTGAAGCAGTGCGTCAGTTGAAATGGGAACTCAAAAACCGTTGCGTAAGCATACACCTGACACTAGTCCCCTATCTGGCAGCTTGCGGAGAACTCAAGACCAAGCCGACACAGCACTCTGTAAAGGCATTGCAGGAAGCTGGTGTTCAGCCCGATGTGCTTGTGCTTAGAACCGAGCACAAACTTCGTCCCGACATTAAAAACAAGGTTGCAAACTTCTGTAATGTACAACTTGGAGCAGTCATTGAATCAAGAGATTGCAGTACGATATATGAAGTTCCGCTTGAAATGCAGAAGGAAGGTTTGGACGAAATTGTTCTCACACAACTTGGAATTGAATTAGGTCCTCGTCCCGAATTGCTTCCTTGGCGTTCATTTTTGGACAGGTACAAAAATCCGAAGCATCATGTAAAGATTGCTCTTGTCGGAAAATATGTTGAATTGAAAGATGCGTACAAGTCTATAAACGAGTCGTTTATCCATGCAGGTGCAGCCAACGATGCTGATGTGAATGTAACATATGTAAACGCAGAAGCAGTAACCAAGGACAATTGCGCATCGTTGTTCGCAGGTATCGATGGAATGCTTGTGGCTCCGGGATTTGGAAACCGTGGCATCGAAGGCAAGATTGAAGCCGTACGATATGCAAGGGAAAATGACATTCCATTCCTCGGAATATGTCTCGGCATGCAATGCGCTGTCATTGAATTCGCAAGAAATGTACTCGGTCTTGTAGAGGCGAACTCGCTGGAAATGGACGAAAAATGTGCAAATCCTGTCATCAACCTAATGGAAGAACAAAAGCTTGTCACCGAAAAGGGCGGCACAATGCGACTAGGTGCATATCCGTGCGTACTTACCGAAGGCTCAAAGGCTTACGAAGCATACGGAAGCACCGAAATCGAGGAACGCCATCGTCATCGCTACGAGTTCAACAGTTCGTACAAGGAAATGTTCGAGAAGGAAGGAATGATAGCAACTGGTATTAATCCGCAGACAAATCTTGTGGAAATCGTTGAAATCCCGAAAAATAAGTGGTTCGTCGGCGTGCAGTTCCATCCCGAGTACAAGAGCACCGTACTCAATCCGCACCCGTTATTTGTAAGTTTTGTAAAAGCAACTATTGACAATAAGAAGTAATATATGGATAAAAACACAATCATTGGGCTGGTAATCATAAGTGTATTGCTGATTGGCTATATGTTCCTCTCTCGCCCAAGCAAGGAGGAAATTGCCGAGCGTCAGCGCATACAGGATTCCATAGCCCATGAGCAAATGGTAAAGGAAGAAGAAGCCAAAGTGGCTGCCGAACTGCTTAAGGAAGAAGCCGAAAAAGCAGAAAAGGAAGCCGCAGAAATGGCAGACACCTTGAGTCCCGAACAATTGGATTCAATAAAAAATGTAAAGCTACGCAACGATTATGGAATTTTTGCCAAGTCGGTAACTGGGGAAAACAAATATACAGTTATCGAGAACAACAAGATGATAATCAAGTTCTTGAACAAAGGCGGAAAGATTTATTCCGTAGAACTTAAAGACTACAAGACATTCAATCAGGAACCGCTTGTTTTGTTCGAGAACGATGAAAACTCCACCTTTGGCATAGTGCTTTCAGTAAATGGAAAGCCATTGGTTACAAACAACATGTATTTCGAGCCGATGCTTGCAGGTGGTAAAACTCCTTCAGACACTATCAAGGTCAGTAAAGACAGTCTGAATTTCATCATGCGACTGACTGCCGATGCCGGTAAATACATTGAATACAACTACACTATTCATCCGGATGACTACATGCTTGACTTCAATCTGAATATTGTCGGTCTGAAGGACGAAATCAAGGACAACACAAGCACAAAGATGCAATGGTATGTCGATGTGTTTGCGCTCGAAAGAGGCCGTGACTGGGAGTCGAACAACACGACTGTGTTTATGCGCATGTCGGACGAGGAAATAGAAAACCTCAACGAAATGAAGGATGCCGACAACTACGAGACCAAAGGAAGTGCGCAATGGATAGCCTACAAGCAGCAGTTCTTCTCATCTATTCTGATTTCAAAAGACAATGCACTTGGCGACCCCAAAATTTCGCTGGTTAAACTTGACGAAAAGGAACATCCCAAAACCTTGAAGACATTCAAGTCAGACTTTTTCCTCGACATTCCCGATGAGCAAAAAGTTTCAAAGGAATTTAGCTTCTATTTCGGTCCTAACAAGTATTCGTTGCTCAAGGACTACGACATGGCAATGGAAAAGGTCATTCCGCTTGGTTGGGGAATTTTCGGCTGGGTAAACAAGTACGCAATTATTCCGATGTTCAACCTTCTTGGTCGCGGAATAGCCAACTACGGCATCATAATCCTGCTTATGACAATCATAATCAAGATTGTACTTTTCCCGTTGACCTACAAGTCGTACATGTCAACTGCAAAAATGCGCGTACTGAAGCCACAGCTTGATGAAATTGCAGCAAAGTACCCGAAAGGCAAGGAAATGGAACGCCAGCAGGCACAAATGAGCCTCTACCAGAAGGCGGGCGTAAGTCCTATGGGTGGCTGTCTGCCTCTATTGCTCCAGTTCCCAATACTTATTGCAATGTTCCGCTTCTTCCCTGCTTCAATAGAATTGCGTCAGCAGCCTTTCCTTTGGGCATCAGACCTTTCATCTTATGATGCGATATTGGAATGGAGCACCAATATTCCTATAATTTCTTCGCTATATGGAAATCATGTCAGCCTTTTCGCATTGCTGATGGCAATCTCGATGTTTGTTCAGCAGAAGATGACAAGCAGCCAGAATCCTAGTAATTCAATGCCAGGAATGAAGGTTATGATGTGGATGATGCCAATACTTATGTTGTTGTGGTTCAACAAGTATTCATCAGGATTGAGCTACTACTACCTGCTTGCAAACTTGTTCAGCATCTTGCAGACATGGATAATTCAGCGTTTCGTTGTAAAAGAGGATAAACTTCTTGCACAAATGGAAGCCAACAAGAACAAGCCAAAGAAGAAATCGAAATGGTTACAGCGTCTTGAAGAAGCCTCGAAAAGACAGCAAGAAGAAATGAAGAAAAGAAGAAAATAATGATATGTTTAGTAAGTAAGGAAAAGGCATCGGCGCAAGTCGGTGTCTTTTTTTTGACACGCCTGTGACAAACACCTTCAAGTCATTTCTGAACCATTTGTGCGCGCAAGCAAAATGTATGCATCGACAACTACAAAGCTTTATATATGATTCTCATTGGGATTAAAGTCCGAAACATAATGCCATTATATCAGCACCCCAATCTGATAAACGCCAAACGCAACAATCCAAGCAAGCGCAATAGAAATTCCAGCAGTCAAAGCTGCCCACTTTAGTCCCGAAATTTTGCAAATTGCTGATGTTGCACCGAGACACGGGAAACATATCAGCACAAAGAAAACAAACGCCAAGGCAGCAATGCCTCGCGTAGAGTCATTTTCATCATCGGCACAAGGTTTTAGAATTGGCATTGTACTTATAGTCAGCTCTTTGCTTGCAAATCCAGAAATGGCAGCAACCGACATCTTCCAGTCGAAGCCAAGCGGACGGAATGCCGGTTCTACAAAACTACCAACCTTTTCCAAATATGAAGGTGTTGCATCTGCCTCCACTACAACATAATCATCTACGGCCTGTGTTTCAGTCTTTTGCGAAAAATACGCCAGCGCCCAAACCACAATAGCACCAGCCACAACTATTCCCGAAATTCGCTTCAAATATTCCCAGGTGCGGTTCCACATATAACTTAGCGACACAAACAAAGTCGGCTTTCTATATGGCGCAAGTTCAATAATGTAGGGACACTCGTCCTGCTTGCAAAACGTTTTGCTGTAAAGTTTTGCAAAAGCCATAGCCAGCAAAATTCCAACCAGATAGAACACAAACATTATCAAGGCAGGGAATTTCGGGAAGAATGCAGAAACCAACAACAAACATAGCGGAATTTTTGCAGCGCAAGGCAAAAATGGAATTACCATCGTTGCAAGCCGACGGTCTTTCTTGCTTTCAATATGCCGTGTACTCATTATGGCAGGAATTGAGCAACCAAAACCTAAAATCAATGGTATCAACGATTTACCTTGTAAACCAAGTTTACGCATAAAGCCATCCACGCAATATGTGGCACGCGACATATAGCCAGAATTTTCAAGCAGTCCCATCAAGAGATAGAAAATGAAAAGAATCGGCACAAACGAAAGCACCGCTCCTACACCGCCAATCAGTCCATCAGCAAGGAATCCGCCAAATGCACCACCGACCGACATTCTCACCGAATCGGAAAGCGAAGACATTGCATTTGAAATCCACTCCATTGGGAATTTACCAAGTTCGAATGTCGCACAGAAAATTGCAGCCATCATAAGCAGGAACAACGGAAATCCCCAAGTCTTGTGCAACAGTACCGAATCGGCCTTCTCGGCATCCCACTGCGACTTGCGCACGCCCGAACACATCGAAATCAAGCCATCCACATACGAACGGCGTGCCTGCTTCAGCACATAATACACATGGTTGTTGTACTGCTTGCCCAAAACTGCCGAATGCCTCTTTACAAAGCACTTGACCGTATTGCACGACTTGCAAGGAGTGTTGAAACTATGGACAATCCTGTCGTCTTCCATCAGACTTATCGCCATATACCTCGACGATGCATTGAAATCAAAGCCCTTCTTGTTTTCCAGTTCCTTCTGTATCATACGAATATGCCGTTCAACCTGCCGACCATAGTTTACATGAACATAGCGCAAATTTGGATTGTCGCCAGTATATGCCGACAAAATTGTCTGAATGACATTTTCGCGGCTTTCGCCAGTCTCGTCGGTTTCGTTGTACTGCACAATTGGAATGCCAAGCAACTTGGACATTTTGTCCAAATCAATGCGCAGACCATCCTCATTTTCTTCGCAATAGCCCCTAACGACAAGCACTATCTTCACGCCCAAGTCCATCAACTGGACGACTGGCACAAGTTCTGTTTCCAACTTATGAAAATCGACCACAGCGACAAAAACATCAGTATTTTCGGCAAGCACCAAGTTGCGGAAACGCTTGTTGGCATAGTCATCACCAAAAATCTGGTCAACTTGCGGCAAATAGGTTATATTGAAATCACAACTTTCGTACTTGGCAGTCGTTTCTCCGCCAAACAATTCCGTAGCACACGATTCCCTTGTCTGGAACAGGGAAACATTAACAGTGTTTAATTCGTTGATTATAAAGTCCTGACATTGTGGGTCAGAAGCCAAAATCAATGACAAATTTGAGAAATAGGATTTAGGAATCACACAATTGCGCTTGTGTCCTTCGACCGAAACGGTAAACATTCCATTATTATCCGACTTCAGCGCAACAATCTTCTTCCCGACCTCTATGCCGAAGCCATCCATCTTTTTGCGAAAGTCGTTGCAACCATATATCTTGGCCACATAATATTCTTGATTACAAGCAATTTGCAAATCTTCACCCATTTCAATCTCAATTTCTCTATACAGTTTGCAAATGTAAAAAGCACGAAAATCTTGTCGCAGAAATATCGCAACAAGATATTAACTATATTCTATTCTCTAATGTGAATAAGATTACGACAGATAAGCGCAAAAATGGAACGGTAAAAGCCCGTGATTGCCATTGATTTTTATCACAAAAATGTCTCAAAATAGCAAATAACTAACATACAAGCTGTTACATTGAATTTTTACACTTTTTTAAACGACTTTTTCAGCAAAACACGCACTTTTTCAAGCGACTTTTTATTGAAAAAGAAAAAACACCACTAAAATTTCCGCGACTCATCTTCTATTATTATATTTGTCAAAATTTTTGAAAATGACAAAATCGGTTTGCGTATTCTGCAGTTCGAGCGAAGACTTGCAGAAAGGATATTACGACTTCGCAGAAAAATTTGGCAAGATACTGGCGGAGAACAACTTCACAATATACCACGGCGGTGGAATCATCGGACTTATGGGTGCGATGATGCGCGGAGCATACGAACAAGGCGGTGCAAAAATCATTGGCGTTGTCCCCGAAAAACTTCACCGCGAAGGCATTGTGTCGGACGAAATGCAGGAACTTGTCATAACAGACGACATGAAGGAACGCAAGTCGTACCTGCGCGAACACGCTGACTCGTTTGCCATTATGCCCGGCGCCTTCGGCACAATGGACGAGATGTTTGAGATACTGACACTCAAGCAGTTGAAATACCACAACAAGGCAATCGTAATTCTCAACTACAACCACTTTTTCGACGATATGCTAAGGCAAATTGAAAAGTTCTTCTCTGAAGGTTTTACTATAAGCAATTACAAATCAACCTTCCATGTTTGTGAAACACCCGAAGAAGCAGTTGAATATCTTAAAAATTACAAGCCGACACATGTTTACGACAAATATTTAAAGGAATAGATATGAGAAACCCACTACCAGACGAAGTTTATTCAAGAAGAAAAACCTATAGGGAAACCGACATACGCGGCGATTATTTCCGCGACCAGACAGCAATTATACATTCGACACCGTTCCGCCGACTGAAGAAGAAAACGCAAGTCTTTTTCGCACCCGAAAACGACCACATCTGCACGCGCATTGAGCACGTACTGCACGTAGCAACCATTGCATCAACCATTTGCAAGGGCTTGAACAAGGTCGGCTGGGAACTGAATGACGAAATGGCATACGCCATCGGACTAGGACATGACCTCGGTCACACTCCTTTCGGTCACGCTGGCGAAAAGTCGCTCGACATTATCCTATCGGGAATGGGACGCGGACATTTCGTTCACGAGGTAAACTCCTATCGCCAAGTCGCTTACCTTGCAAACCACGGCAATGGACTGAACCTCTGCTATGGCGTAATGGACGGCATAATCTGCCACAATGGCGAAAAGGACGAGCAATATGCCTACCCGAACAAAACCGTCAACGATCTCGACGCAATAAAAGACCGCTCGTTTATGCCGTCATCCTACGAGGGTTGCATAATGCGATTCTCCGATAAGATTGCTTACTTGGGTCGCGACCTTGAAGATGCCTTTGTCGCCGGATTCATAACCGAAGACGATGTTCCTGATGATGTAAAGGAAATGCTTGGCAACCACAATGGACAGATTATCAATTCGTTGATTCTCGATTTGATTGAAAACTCCAAGAACCGCGATATGATTGGCTTCTCGGATGAAACCTACGAAGTGGTTACGAAACTTAAGAAATTCAACTACGAGAAAATCTACAGCAACAAGATTCTCAACGAGTACGACTGCTTCTGCCACAAGATAATAAACAACCTTTTCGACTACTTGCACGACATATACGCAAAGAACAAGAAGGACTACGTCAAGTACGCCGAATCGACCATCGAACTCGACAGGTATTTTGGTCAGTACATATACACAATGGATCACTTCTACACTTCGCGCAACGAGGACGAAATCAACATTATCACCGACTACATTTCGGGAATGACAGATGTTTTTGCACTTGAAGCAATGAAGCAGATAACAATACCTAAACCGATAAGTTTCAAATAGTTTTGAGTTATCAAAAAGAAATATTATCGTTGTGTGTACCAGCAGGCGAAACCTGCGAAAATATGATTGAATCTATCGAAAGTCAACTTGCAGAAATCGAAAAGCCACTGCAGAAACGCATAGTTTCCTGTGCCGTAGAACTGATACAAAACAACATAATACACAATAGCGGAAACGAAATCCTTGTCAGGGCATACGAATCCGACAACCAAATAACACTGAATACATATCGGAAACTCAACGATGCTAACACAATAACCTTACAAAGCAAAATCCTTGATATAAACAATAAAAACACAATCCAACTAAAGGAATTATTTAAGCAAAATCTAAACAACGAAAGCGCAACACAAGGCACTGGAAACGGACTTATTTTGTGTCGTTTAAAATCCGATTCGGAAATATACACTAACTCCGATGGTGACACTTTTGAAATAACTTTGAAATTCGACAAACATGGAAATACTAATTGAAGCGACAGGAAAGACGCCTCGAATATACGAGGAAAACGGAGAACTTTGCATCTGGGGTGTGATAATTCCGGAAAACCCTACCGAAATATTTGCAAGACTTCACAACATTGTGACTACCAAATACAAAGAGCAGAATAAATTGTCCATACACTTTTCACTTGGCTATTTCAACACAAGTTCAGCAAAATTCCTTTACAATTTCTTCAAGCAAATGAAAGGAATAGCCAATATGTCAATCACTTGGCATTACGAAGACGATGATGAGGATATGCTCGAAAGCGGAAAGGAACTGGAAGAAATTTCAGGACTTAAATTCGAGTTTTGCAACAAACTTCTTAAGGTTGCAAAATAATGTTCTAAAACAAGTTTTTCGTATGGAATAATTTATTAAAATTGTAAAATTTTAAATTCAAATAGATATGGCTAACACACCAATTTGTGACACAGTTATTCAGGAACAATGCCGTAAGTTGGGAATCAACAACATAGGCAAATCGACAATCAGAGAAATTGTCGGATTAGTTAATTGTATAGAGAAGGAAACTGGCGAGAAATTCGTCAGAATGGAAATGGGAGTTCCGAGTTTGAAACCGCCTAAGGTCGGCACCGATGCCGAAATCAAGGCGCTCAACGATGGCGTAGCAGCAATCTACCCGATGGTTGACGGCGTGCCAGAACTCAAAAAGGAAGCATCAAGATTCGTAAAGAACTTCATCGGAGTTGACATTTCGCCAGAAGCATGTATTCCTACAGTCGGCTCAATGCAAGGCGGTTACGCAACCTTCCTTACCTGCTCCAACCTCGATCCGAAGAAGGATACTGCACTGTTCATCGACCCTGGTTTTCCAGTACAGAAACAGCAGTTCAATGTAATGGGACACAAATACGAAAGTTTTGATGTTTACGATTACCGCGGCGAAAAACTTCGCGACAAGCTGGAATCTTACCTCTCGAAAGGCAACATCAACTCGATAATCTACTCCAACCCCAACAACCCGAGCTGGATTTGCTTCACCGATGACGAGCTGAAAATCATCGCTGAGGTTGCCGACAAGTACGATGCCATTGTAATAGAAGACCTTGCATACTTCAGAATGGACTTCCGCGATGACACTTATCACCCCGGATTCCCACCGTATCAGGCATCTGTCGCAAACTACACCGACAATTACATTTTGATGATTTCGGGCTCCAAGGCATTTAGCTATGCCGGTCAGCGTGTGGCAGTTGTGGCAATTTCCGACAAGGTTTTCCACCGCTCCTATCCTAACCTGCAAAAGCGTTTCGGCAGAGACCAGTTCGGTGCAACATTCGTAATGCGAATCATCTACGCATTGAGTTCGGGCGTTTGCCACTCAGCACAGTACGGTCTGGCTGCAATGCTCAAAGCAGCAAACGATGGCACTTTCAACTTCATAAAGGACATCGAAGAATACGGAAAGCGTGCAGAAAAGATGAAGAAACTTTTCGTCGATGCAGGATTCTCAATAGTTTACGACAAGGATATCGACAAGGACTTGGCAGATGGATTCTACTTCACTATCACCTATAAGGACTGGACTGGCGACAAATTATTGGAAGAACTTCTGCACTACGGAATCAGCGCAATTACGCTCGACAACACAGGAAGCAAGAAATACGGACTTCGCGCCTGCGTATCGCAGATTACGCCAGACAAGATGGATTTGCTCGAAAAACGTCTCGAAATTTACAAGCGGAACCACTAGGATATGCAGGAACTGTCGCCAAAGAAACAAGAAGTGTTCGAACTAATCAAGGCCAAATACAACAAGACCGTGATTAGAAAAGGTGACATTTATGTTTACGACGGTTCCATATTGCACATTGTCGATGAAAAGAAAAAAGGCATGAAAGTCAGTAGCGTCCTGAACATGAGGTACTGGGTGCTACTGATTTTTTTGATACTCACGGGTGTAACTCTCGGACTTATAGGCATTGCCATCACCTTGCTGATTGCAAACCTGATTGCCATAAGGACAAAAAGAACAAAAAAAGCCAACCTAATTACATTAATAAGCTGATGCCAAAGGTTTTAAGGATAATAAACAGATTCAATCTCGGTGGGCCAACATACAATGTAAGTTATCTTACAAAGTATATGGCTCCCGACTACGAAACTCTGTTGGTTGGGGGAATGAACGACAAGTCGGAAGCTTGCTCCGACTACATTGTTCAAAAGCTTGGGATACACGCAATTAAGATAAGTGAAATGATGCGTAGCATAAACGGTTACAACGATGTTGTCGCCTACGAGAAAATCAAAAGCATCATCAAACGCTACAAACCAGACATTGTTCACACCCATGCATCAAAGGCAGGAGTTTTAGGCAGACAGGCAGCCATAAGTTGCGGAGTTCCTGTTATTGTACACACTTTCCACGGACATATTTTCAACTCGTACTTCAACAAATATGTAACGGCAACCTTCAAGCGTATAGAACAATACTACGCCAAAAGGACATCGGCTATTGTCGCAATTAGCGACATACAGAAATACGAACTCTCTGAGGTTTACAACATTGCACCAGCCGAAAAATTCAGAGTTATACCTTTGGGCTTTGACCTTAACAGATTTCAGGAAAACAAGGCGATGAAGCGCGATGCTTTCCGCAAGCAGTACGACATTGCCGATGACGAGATTGCCGTTTCGATAGTCGGTCGCCTTGTCCCCGTGAAAAACCACAGAATGTTCATTGATGCCATAAAGGATGTCAAGTCAAAGACAAACCGCAAGGTGCGTGGCGTAATTGTCGGCGATGGCGACTTGCGTGACGGACTTCTGGAATATGCAAATTTACACGGACTTACATGTTCTACACCCGAACACAAAGTTCCAAATTCCGACCTTATTTTCACCTCGTGGATAAAGGATGCCGACTATGTGTTTGCCGGTTCGGAAATCTCCGCACTGACATCTCTCAACGAAGGTACGCCAGTGTCCATAATCGAATCGCAGGCAGCAAATGTACCAGTAGTCAGCACAATAGTCGGTGGCATTAGGGATGTCGTTGTAGAAGGAAAAACCGCACTCCTCTCTCCCACACAAAATGTGGATGCATTCAGCGAAAACCTGCTTATGCTTGTCGAAAATGACGAGATGCGAAAGCAGATGTCAGAAGACGGCTGGATATTCGTCCGCGACAAATTCCATTACACCCGCCTCGTCAACGACATGAAAAATCTATATGACGAGTTGCTGGCGAATAAAGGCAGGTAATGCTTTTATTTCACACACAACAAAAAAGTGTTTCCAAACACTAAAATTCGCTACTTTTTAATGTTTGCAAACACTAAACAACAAAAATATACACTCACTAAAACACAAATTAATGTTTACAAACACTAATTTAAGGTTATTTTTAGTGTTTAGAAACACTAATTTTCAACCATAATAAAGACCATGCATATCGTTCAAGTAGAGAAGAATTTATTGAACACAATGACAAACCACAAAAAAAGGGTAACCCATGCGGATTACCCTTAACAACTATCCTTGAAACTAAATTTACCTTCTGTTTTTCAAGAACTCAAGCGACTTGTTCATCAGTTTGTACATAATCGTATCGTCCTGAACGATTGGAACTTCCTTGCGGAAATCCTTTACAAATTCCTGAATGAACGGTGACGGCTGCAGCGGTTCGCGGAAATACAAAGCCTGACTTGCTGCAAAGCATTCGATTGCAAGAACTCTTTCTACATTTGCAACCACGCGCAGAAGCTTTGTTCCTGCGTTTGCACCCATACTTACATGGTCTTCCTGCTCGTTGGAAGATGAGAGCGAATCAACGCTTGCAGGCATACACAACTGCTTGTTCTGGCTTACAATAGATGCTGCGGTATATTGCGGAATCATAAAACCACTGTTAAGACCTGGTTTTGCAACCAAAAATGCGGGCAGTCCCCTATCACCACTGATGAGACGATAGATACGGCGTTCCGAAATGCTACCGATTTCAGCCATTGCAATCGACAAGAAATCCATAACGATAGCTAGAGGCTGTCCGTGGAAATTACCGCCACTCAAAACCATATCGTCATCTGGGAATACCATTGGATTATCGGTAACCGAATTAATTTCGGTCTCAACTACACTTGCAACATAGTCCCATGCATCCTTTGAAGCACCATGAACCTGCGGAACGCAGCGGAACGAATACGGGTCTTGTACTGTGGTTTTCTTCTGTTGCTGCAATTCAGAACCTGTGAGGTATGCACGGATGTTCTGCGCAGTCTTAATCTGTCCCTTGTGCGGACGGATGGTGTGAAGATTCTCGGTGAACGGATCGGCAAGACCGTTGAACCCTTCGAGCGACATTGTTGCAATTATATCTGCATTCTTCAATATCTTGCGACCACGAAGCAAAGCGTCAATAGCATGCGACAACATGAACTGAGTTCCGTTTATGAGCGCAAGACCTTCCTTTGATTTGAGTTTCAAAGGTTCCATGTCGAGTAGATCAAGAACATCTGCAGAATTGCGCTTTTCGCCCTTGTAGTAAACCTCGCCCATTCCGAGCATAGCAAGCGTAATGTGTGCCAATGGAGCCAAGTCGCCAGATGCACCAAGTGAACCAAGTTGATAAACAACCGGAGTTATGCCCTTGTTGTAGAAATCAACCAAACGTTGTGCTGTAGATACGCACACGCCAGAAATTCCATACGACATATTCTTGACTTTCAGGAGCATCATAAGGCGGACAATGCGCTGTTCCACCTCTTCGCCCATACCGCAGGAATGCGACTTTATAAGGTTTTCCTGAAGCTGTTCGAGTTCATCTTCCGAAACCGAAGTGTTGCAAAGCGAACCGAAACCGGTAGTAATACCGTAAATCGGTTTTTCGCGGTTTTTCATCTTCTCATCGAGATAGTTACGGCAATGCTCAATGTTCTTTATTGCCTCTTCCGACAAGGCGATTTCACATCCGCTTTCAATTATTTCTTCTAACTTGTCAAGCGTTAATCTTTCTGTTCCAATGTAATATGTTTCCATTTGTTGTATTTTTATCTATTCTTGTACATTTGTTCATAATACTTTGCATAGTCGCCCGAAACAATTCTGTCGAGCCATTCCTGATTTGCAAGATACCAGTCAACGGTCTTTTCTATGCCTTCCTCAAACTGCAGAGATGGCTTCCAGCCAAGTTCGGTCTGCAACTTCGTCGAATCAATAGCATAACGCAAATCGTGTCCTGCCCTGTCGGTAACATATGTTATCAACTTTTCGGATGTTCCCTTTTCGCGACCTAGCTTTTTGTCCATAACTTCGCACAACTTCTTGATAAGTGCGATGTTTGTCCACTCGTTATTTCCTCCTATGTTATAAGTTTCGCCATTCTTTCCATTATGGAAAATGCAGTCGATTGCACGAGCGTGGTCTATTACAAACAACCAGTCGCGGACATTAAGGCCTTTGCCATAGATTGGAATTGGCTTATTATTTCTTATATTATTGATTGACAACGGAATGAGCTTTTCTGGAAATTGATTAGGTCCATAGTTGTTGGAGCAGTTCGACAACACAACATTCATTCCGAAAGTATGGTGATAAGCCCTTACAAGATGGTCGGAACTTGCCTTTGATGCAGAATACGGAGAACGTGGCGAGTAAGGAGTTGTCTCCTTGAAGAAACCTTCGTTGCCAAGCGAACCGTAAACTTCATCGGTAGAAATATGGTAGAAGCGTCTGCCATCGTAGTTGTCCTTCCAGAAATCGCGAGCGGCGGTAAGAAGATTTGCCGTTCCGACAAAATTCGTGTAGATGAACTCCAGCGGATTGGTTATACTTCTGTCAACATGGCTTTCGGCAGCAAGGTGTATAACACCATCTGGCGAATACTTTGCAAAAAGCGATTTCACCGCCTCAAAGTCAACAATATCAACCTTTTCAAACTTGTAGTTTGGTGCATTTTCCACATCCTTCAAATTTTCAAGGTTGCCTGCGTATGTCAGTTTATCGACATTAACAATCTGATATTCTGGATATTTGTTAACAAAAAGTCTTACAACGTGCGAGCCAATGAAACCAGCTCCTCCTGTTATTAATATGGTCTTATTCATTTCAATTAATAATTAAAAGGCAAATTTAGAAATAAAATCTGGAATATGAAAGAGAAAATAAATTGTATCACAAAAACACATAAAAAACCCCGAAACAAAATGTCTCGGGGAAAATAAAAATCAATTATTATGAAAAAAATTATTTTATATCAAAAATCTGTCCGCTGTGAAGTAACTGGTCAACAGTCTTAATCTTGGTATTTGCAACTGCTGTGTCAACCTGCTCCTGCAACTTGGTTTCGTAAGTTGCATCATCAACGCTGCGGATAACACCGATTGCCAACGGGTAAGTCATCTTTGCAAGCAAGTAGTGAATGCTCGGATTCTTTGTTGTCATATCGTGAACGAGGATATCCTTTTCGGTTATGCCGTTTTCTCCAATCTTAACAACCTTGAGGTCAGCACCATCGAGAACAAGACCTTTGTCGCGTTCCTTACCGAAAATCATTGGCTTGCCGTGTTCGAGCATAACAACGTTTTCGTCGCGAACTTCCTTACCGATAATGCTTTCGTGAATCTTATCGTTGAAAATAACGCAGTTCTGCAAAACTTCAACGATTGATGCGCCCTTGTGAGCATTTGCTGCTATCAAGGTCTTTTCAAGATTACGCGGTTCCTTGTCGATTACTCTTGCAAAGAAGTTGCCTTCTGCACCAATAACAAGTTCGCCCGGCTTGAAAGGATTCTCGATTGTTCCATCAGGTGACGACTTTGTAATCGAACCGTATGGAGTTGTCGGAGAATACTGTCCCTTTGTCAAACCATAAATCTTATTGTTGAATACCAATACGTTGATATCGATATTTCTGCGGATCAAATGAATGAAATGGTTTCCACCGATAGCCATCGAGTCGCCGTCGCCAGTTGCAAGCCAAACATTGAGGTCTGGACGAGCTGACTTAAGACCAGATGCTATAGCAGCACCTCTTCCGTGCAATGTATGGAAGCCGTAAGTCTTCATGTAGTACGGGAATCGTGACGAGCAGCCAATACCTGACACGAACACTATCTTTTCCTTTGGAACGCCAATCTGGGGAAGAGCATTCTGCACTGCAGCCAAAATTGAATAACTACCACAACCTGCACACCATTTTACTGGACCTGCGGTCTGAAAGTCTTCTCTTGTAAGTTTCTGTACTTCTTCCATAATTACTATTTTGCTAAAAGTTGTTTAAATTTCTCTTTCAATTCACTAATAAAGAACGGCAATCCCTGTACCTTGTTGTACTGTTCGTACGGATACTGCGGATACTGGGTGCGCAGGTAATCTGCAAACTGACCAAGGTTCAATTCGCAAACAACGCGCTTCTTGAACTTCTTCAAGACATCCTCGGTGTTCTTTGGCAACGGGAAGATGTAGTTGAAGTGTGCCAAGCTGACATCGTAGCCTTCTTCTCTCATTTCCTTTACAGCCATGTTCAATGCGCCGAAAGTACCACCCCAGCCTATTACGAGGAGTTCGCCACCGTTCTGGCTGCCGATGATTTCCTGCTGTGGAATGTAGTTGGCAATGCGCTGTACCTTTTCAGCACGGTAGTTTGTCATAACCTGGTGGTTCATCGGGTCGTGTGAAACATCACCGTAAACATCAGACTTTTCAAGACCACCGATTCTGTGTTCCAAGCCCTTCTGACCTGGCAATGCCCATCTGCGGTTCAACTTTTCAGCATCACGCTTGTATGGCTGATATTCTGGATCGTTGTCCTTTACGAAAGGAGGAACGATCTTTGGCATAGCTTCGTAGTTGGGGATTTCCCACAATTCGGTACCATTTGCCAAATAGCCGTCGGTAAGGAGGATAACTGGAGTCATGTGTTCAACAGCAATCTTGCATGCTTCGTATGCGTAGTTGAAGCAGTTGCCAGGAGTCGAAGCAGCGATAACCGGCATTGGCGATTCGCCGTGACGTCCGTGGATAGCCTGAAGCAAGTCGCTCTGTTCGGTCTTGGTTGGCAAACCTGTTGAAGGACCACCACGCTGAACGTCAACGATTACCAAAGGCAATTCGGTGATAACAGCCAAACCAGCGGCTTCGGTCTTTAGTGCAAGACCAGGACCCGATGTAGAAGTAACACCAAGATTTCCACCGAAACTTGCACCTATTGCAGTACAAATACCAGCAATTTCATCTTCTGCCTGGAATGTCTTAACACCCAAGTGTTTGTGCTTGCACAATTCGTGCAAAATGTCCGAAGCAGGAGTAATAGGATAAGAACCGAGGAAGAGCTTCAAGCCGGCCTTCTCAGCACCTGCCATCAAGCCCCATGCTGTTGCTGTGTTACCAGTAATCTGACGGAAAGAGCCCTTCTTGCCTGCAACTGGCTTTACATAGAACTGAGTTGCAATAGCCTCGAGAGTGTCTGCATAGTTGTAACCAGCGTGAAGAACTGCTACGTTCGGAGCAATCAAAGCGGGTTTCTTTGCAAACTTCTTCTCGATGAATTCTTCTTCAACCTTCATGTTGCGGTTGAACAACCAAATAAGCATACCCATAACGAACTGGTTACGAGTCTTGTCGGCTGTCTTGACATCGATGCCAAGGTTGAGGTCGCTGACTGTAGAACGCGACAACGAAGTTATAGGAGCCTTGATGACTGTGTAGTCATCAAGGTCGCTGCTCTGTAGCGGATCGTAGTCGTAACCAGCCTTTTCGCAGTGCTTCTGGTCGAAGCTGTCAACATCAACTATGATTGTTGCACCAGGTTTTACCCACTTCATATTGGTCTTCAAGGCTGCAGGGTTCATTGCGATGAGAACATCTGCAAGGTCGCCAGGAGTCTGTACTTCCTTTGCACCGATATGCACCTGGAATCCCGATACGCCAGCTACGGTTCCTTGAGGAGCCCTGATTTCAGCAGGATAATCCGGGAAAGTTAATAATTCGTTTCCAAATGAAGCTGAAGCATCTGAAAACTGAGTTCCTGTAAGCTGCATTCCGTCGCCAGAGTCACCTGCGAACTTAATTACAACTTCTTCAAGTTCTACTATTTTCTTTTGTTTATCACTCATTGCTGTGTATTTAAAAATTTTACCGCAAAATTATTTCTTTTATATCAATTACAATCGCTTTTTTAATTGTTATATAACACATATTTAAGCATCGATGTTGGCGTATGTTGCGTGAGCCTCAATGAACTCACGACGCGGACCGACTTCGTCGCCCATAAGCATCGAGAAAATTCTGTCGGCTTCGCTGGCGTTTTCTATCGACACCTGCTTTACGGTTCTGCCGTTCGGGTCCATGGTGGTTTCCCAAAGCTGGTCGTCGTTCATTTCACCAAGACCTTTGTAGCGCTGAACCTTCAAGCCCGACTCGCTACCCTTGCCCATTTCATTGACCAGTGCGATACGTTCTTCCTCTGTCCAAGCATACTTTCCAACATTACCTTTCTTAACCAAGTACAGCGGAGGCATAGCTATATATAGGTATCCCTTTTCGATAATCGGACGCATGTAGCGGAAGAAGAAAGTCATAATCAGCGTTGCAATATGGCGACCATCGACATCGGCATCGGCCATGATGATAATCTTGTGATAACGAAGCTTTTCGAGGTTCAGAGCCTTACTGTCTTCCGAGGTTCCTATTGTTACGCCGAGAGCCGAATATATGTTCTTTATTTCCTCGCTGTCGAGAACGCGGTGAGGCATTGCCTTTTCCACATTCAAAATCTTACCGCGCAACGGAAGGATTGCCTGGAAGTTCTTGTCCCTACCCTGCTTTGCCGTACCGCCTGCAGAATCACCCTCGACGAGGAAAAGCTCGCACTTTTCGGGGTCGCGGTCGGAGCAGTCGGCCAACTTGCCGGGAAGTCCCGCACCTGTCATAACATTCTTGCGCTGAACCTGTTCGCGAGCCTTGCGTGCTGCGATACGCGCCTGAGCTGCCAGAACGACCTTATCGACGATTGCCTTTGCCTCGTTGGGATTCTCCTCGAGGTAAATGCTAAGCATCTCGCTTACAGCCTGGTCGACTACACCTATAATATCACTGTTACCAAGTTTTGTCTTGGTCTGACCTTCGAACTGCGGTTCGGCAACCTTGACCGAAATAACAGCGGTAAGACCTTCGCGGAAGTCATCGCCATTGATTTCGACCTTTGCCTTTGCCAGCATTCCCGAAGTTTCTGCGTAGTTCTTCAAGGTTCTTGTCAAACCACGGCGGAAACCTGTCAAGTGAGTACCACCTTCTATCGTGTTGATGTTGTTTACAAACGAGTGAAGGTTTTCGGTATATTCATTATTGTACTGGAGTGCGATTTCTACAGGAACGCCATTCTTTACAGTAGATGTGTGGATAACGCTACCAGTAAGCTTTTCGCGGCCTTCGTCGAGATATTCAACGAATTCGCTCAAGCCGTGTTCCGAATAGAATTCCTTGCGGAGATTTTCGCCGTTCTCGTCCTTTGCCCTTTCGTCCTCGAGAACAAGTCTTATGCCCTTGTTAAGGTACGACAAGTCGCGGATACGGGTTTCAAGGATGTCGTACTTGTATTCGGTAACGGTGAAAATTGTATCGTCGGACCAGAATTCCACCTGAGTACCAGTCTTGTCCGAATCGCCGATAACTTCAACCTGAGTCATAGGCTTTCCGTAGGCGTATTCCTGACGATACATCTTGCCTTCGCGGCAAACGGTAGCGATGAGCTTCTTCGACAATGCGTTTACGCAGGAAACACCTACGCCGTGCAGACCGCCAGAAACCTTGTACGAACCCTTGTCGAACTTACCGCCGGCGTGAAGAACCGTCATAACGACTTCGAGAGCCGACTTGTGTTCCTTTTCGTGCATTCCGACAGGAATACCACGTCCGTTGTCCCTTACAAGTATCGAATTGTCCTTTCCGATGCGGACATATATCTCGTTGCAGTAGCCTGCCATAGCCTCGTCGATTGAGTTATCAACAACCTCATATACGAGATGGTGCAGACCTTTTTCACTAATATCACCAATGTACATGGCCGGACGCTTACGCACAGCCTCCAAACCTTCCAGAACCTGAATGCTATTCGCAGAATAGTCTGCGCCCGTTTGCTGGGCATTTACAGCACCGTTCTGTTCCAAGTCTTTATCTTCTGCCATAAATTTTATTTAATTTCTAAAAACGCTTGCAAAGGTAACAATTTTCCAACGGAAAAACGAAGTTTTTAAAGATAGTTATTAACCGAATTTGAGGGTAAAAGTTGACAAAAAAGGCGAAAAGGTTAAAAGGCATGAAGGCTTGAAAGAGAAGAGGCTAAAAGACAAAAAAAGGAACCAATGTTGTCAGGATTTGCAACATTCAACTCGTTGCATTGGCAATAAATCCGACACGACTTTCTAAAAAAAACGAAAAGTATTCAATATATTTAGTGTGTAAATATAAAAGAGAGAAATGAATCAAACTGATAAAACCGAAGAACCAAACAACTATGAATCGTTTAATGATATTGCAAATACCATTACGGACGATATGCTATTGGAATTGTCAAGTATTTCGCAACGGAAAACCGGATTGGATGTCATTGTGTGGATTCAAACCTACATTTTGCAAACAAACCAACACAATACGCCCCGAATAAGATTTCAAAACAATACAGCAAGCAAGCCTCAAATCAAAGAAAGCATTCCAATGTCAATATCTAATGAACCGAAAATACTGTTAAAGTCCAATGATTTGGATAAAATATCGCTAACACCAAAGCAAATCGCAAGCATAAAAGAATGGATTGTACGCAACAAGGATATTTTGTTGAAACATTGGAACGCAGAAATAACAAGTTGCGATGTATTTGAATTTTTGAAATAACACAATTGCACGACATGAACAACAACGAACTCTTCTATCTCTGGACAGTAGAGAAAGCCAACCAAAAAGCTCTGTACGGCATGTGGCACGACTGGATTTGTGGTCGTAATTGCTATGTAGAATGTACTGTGCCTGATGTGCAAGCAGCCAAGGAATACATTGAAGCGCGACATATACGCAAATGTTATTACGGAGGTATGTCTTCGCGATTGGAGAGGAAATACACCTCAGAGGAAGTCGAAAAATATTCGAAAATAGAGAACAAATTCCGCAGAACGCACCTCGATATGCGCGACCAGATTTTCACAGGCGGCAACGGAAAGAAAGGACTTCGCGATGTGTGCGGAAAGGCTCTAATAGAACCACAATTCGATGATTTCCCAGAACTCTACACTTGCTTCGAACGAACCAACTTGATTCCAGTTATCCTAAATAGCCGTTATTTTCTGTACGACATCAAGAAACAGCAACTTTTAACCAAGGGCTACGAACGCATTTACCGCTATTTCTGGTCGTATATCGACTATTTTGTGGCTGTAGAAAACGGCAAGATGGGCATCCTTGATGGAAACAATGGCTCCGAGTCCACTCCTATCGACTTGGACGAGGTCTATTCAATGCAGGACCCTGATGGCGCCATACTAGTGGTGAAGGATGGCAAAATCGGCTTTCTGTGGGGCGACATCTATACACAACCTATATTTGATGACGCATCTATCAACTCGGAAGAATATACTCGTGTTCTGCTTAATGGGAAATGGGGCTGGATTGACAGCGATGGAAAATTCACTACAAATGAATCGGAAGCATCATTTGGAAGTTGGTACGACAGTGAAAAATAAATATGCTATCAATGTTTACCATAACGGGCAAGTATTTCTTCATACTTTGACTTAAACTTGTCTTTCAACGCCTTAGATACAGGCTTAGTTGGGTTGAAAACATACGGTGACAGAGGATGAAAATGCGTATCACCTTCGCCGAACGATTCAACCAGATAACTGTCATCGCTGTAATCCCAATGGAACGGAATTTCATTGTACTTTTCCTGACAACGATTACAGAATCGTTTGTAATCATCTTCAGTCGGCCGAGCGTGTTCAACGACACATAGTTCCGCATGCCTCTCGTCAATCACCTCAACGATGTCGCCCGGACGGAAGCGAATCTGTTCTGACGGACGACCTTCGAAATGCCGCTCGCATTTGTGGTCAAGCAAGCACTTATCGTTGGGCTGCCCATCGGCAGTGTAGGTACGAACGGACTGAATATTTTCCCCTTGCTCTTCATCCAATTCTCGCTCGGTTATTTTGTATGCCAAGACATCATCCTCGGCAATGTGCATCATCTGTTCACTCTCCCCTGCTCGACAAATCTTGACATCCTCGCGTATTTGTTTCTCTGCCTTTGCCAAAGTCGAGAAAAAGCCCATATCCCACTTTCGAGTTTTACGGACAGGATAACGACTTTTGCTGTTGGTTGTAATTCTGACTAATTCAAAAATAGTTCTCATAGATTGTTAATGATTTGTAGCGGGCGCAATGCAAGACCATAAGAAACAGTTATATCTATTCCTCAATTCTATATTTGAGATTCTGGAATTTTTCCTTGAATTCAGTGAATAACGGATCTAATTCATTATCAGAAATGAAGCCAATTCCATAAATAACTGGTAGTTCTTTCGGATCGCCATATTTGGAATAATCTTTCATACGAATTTCTCTGTAATGTTTGTTTGATGGTATAACCTTATGATACCATTTGATGTATTCCATCGTTATGTCTAAAGTGTGTACTATAACTTTCATAATCAGTATTATTAAAATTATTACAGTTATAATATATTTAAGAAAGAACTAAAATTTAGTGTTCAATATTTATTCCGCTCAAGCCGCGGAGGCTTTTACTTTTTGTTGGCAAAAAGTAAACAAAAACCATGTCCGCTGAGTCTGCTTCGCTAAAAATCGGTTACACTCCGCTAAAAGTCAGAAACTTGCTTCCGCTATGCTACAGCTTTAAACAGACTGACTTTTTACGCTCCGTTTCTCCGATTTTCTTAACGCTCACCAGCCAAGGCGGCAATCAAGGTATACTCCGCTCCACTTCGTATTTGTTTAAAAGGTCAAGGAAATACGTCTTCTCAGAAATACGTGACCGCCTACGGCCTATTCACTCCACCGTTTCCTTTAATTTTTCCCAAACCTTTACCATTGCCCATGTGTCGAGTTCGCAGTAACGGAGCAAGGCTTCGCGGCTGGCAGCGGCTTCGGCTGGCGGCATATCCTTAATGCGCGGAAAGATTGACATTGCATCGCCACCGTTCTGGCAACGCTCATCGAGATTGTGGTAGTTGAGCGATGGTTCATCAGGGAAAAGTGCTGGCAGAACGCTCTTGATGCTGAAGGAGCCACCCATTGCAGGAACATAGTAACATCCATTCTGGAAAGGAACAAGCAAATCCTGTATGTGTTCGCGGATGTTGAACAGATGTGCAGCAAGGTCGGGATACAGCATAGCCAACTCCCTGATGCGACCACACTCGAAGCCCTTGTTGTAGGCCAATATGCAGACATCCATAGGAATGTCGCGACAAAGTTGTTCTGCCAAGGCTCTGCGCGGGTCGGTGCCATCGCCGGGCGCAAGAAACTCCTTGTGCTGATATGGAGCATCGGCACTCTCCTTGATATGAAGCGAATACTGGAATGTAATCTGCTGGTAAGGTTTCTGCCCAACGTACTGCGGAACCGCCTGCTGCAAGGTTTCAAAATCAAGGAAATAAAGCGGATAACTCAGCTGCGACAGAAAATCACGGATACCTTCCCTATCAATGTGCTCGGTATGGTTCAGCGTACATTCCACCTGCATCTGCTGCTTATCGGTCAGCTTTTCGTTTCGCAGTTCCTCAAATGTCAACCTGCCTGCATTATAGTGTTCCAACTTCTTCTTGAAGTTCATCCTATAAAGGTCGAAAACCGTGGGCTTGTCCTGCGGTACATTATGCAGCCGCTTGCAATAGTCCCAGAAGGCACAAGCGTATGGCTTCATACAGTTCTTAGAAAGTTCAGCCGATGGTTCTGTTTCGCTATTTAGCAAACTCGACGCCCGTGAAACCTGCCTATGGACTTTTGAATATTCCTTTTCTACCAGAGCCTTCATATCAATAATGACAAAAAGCTTCTGCAAGTCGAGTTCACCCTGCCGAACATAGTCGCTGTTAAGACAGACAAGATATGTATTGATAACCTTTACACCACACTGCGAAAGCACCCATTTCTGATAAGCTATGTCGGGGGCATACTTTTCCAATCTGGTCTCCTCGCCGTCACATTCCGGAAAACTTGAACTTTTTACCTCGTAGATATCCCAGCCATCTCCGTTTTTCCTAAGTATATCCACAGCGCAATAATGCGATTCCTTCCACGCCGTTACAAGCGGTCTGTCCGAATCGGAAAACAGATTCTCCAATACGTGATTTCGCTCGTATGTAAACGAAGCCTCGCAGATGTTCTCCACGCCCTCCTCCATCCATTGGCGCGTCTGGCTTGCCATTGTGGCAAGGTCGAGTCTGCCATCGGATTTCTCGGCGTGTGCTTCCTTGAAGTCGCCGAAAAGCCCCATAGCAAGGTCGCCGACATTGTTGCCCTGCTCGAAACGAGCTTCAACAGCCACGTTCTCAGTTGCTTCTTCTGGTTTGTTTACCTTGAGCCACAATAATTTCGGACACTGGCAATATGCCGTGTAGCGTGATTTTGAGAGTCCCTTTGCAGAATATGCCATATACAATCGTTTCTTGTTTAACGTTCAAAGTTCAATAGTTCAAGGTTCAAAGTTTAAGTTTTTTAGAACGGCAAGTCGTCATCTTCATCATATTTTTTCGGTGATGGCACATAGTCTTCATCCGTTTGGTAGGAATAACGCGCCGCCTAGTCGAAAGTCCCAATACTATGTAACAACTCATAAGTGTAATGTTTTATTTTGTGGTGATAATATATTTAAAATTTGGTGGTTATTTAGTTTTATCCTCTAAAAGATTGACATAGGCAATGTATAATTTCTTAGAATCACCTTCTTTTGAAGGAATAGTTATTGAAATTAAATTGTCTTGTGAATAATTAGGAGATTTTGGATAAATCAAAAAAATCTTGTCCGTATTAAAACGATAGCCGTATGTTATGACTTGGTATATATCTTCACGGTGGATGCCATAATGCAAATCTCGTCTATCAAAAAGTCTTTTGTATTTCGTATCAAGTACAGCGACAACTGAATCATCTTCCTTTTTCTTTATTAAAAAGTCAGGTCTGATTTCCTGATTGAAAGCACCTCCGTCTTCTGCCAAATAATAACGACCTCTATTCTGCGGCTCTACATAATAAGCATCCCAATTGTTATTTTCTTCGCCAATATTTTCGACTTTGCATACTGTTTTCCATATTGCACTAATGCCATCAACTGAAGAATCTTTTTTAGATAGTAAATTCCCAATGTATGTTTCAAACAATTCGTTCATATCAACATAAAATGCGGAATATTTTAAATTGTCTGCGCTTCCGAAACTGCCACCAATGTTTTGAAGAATATTGTAGCAATACCCCATTATTTCCTCATACGGTTTGTTCGCCCTATTGTAATGCAACGACTTGATTCGGTTCAAACTTACAGGGACATCGCTAAGTTCGTCAGGAGTTAATCGGTTTTGTATTTTTCGAATACGAGTCTGCAAGGCAGAATCTGAATACGCTTTTTTTACATGATTAAGAGTTCGATTTATAGTCTGATTTATGATGTTATCACCCGACAATTCAGAAAAAGCACAATAGACTCTGTCTGGAGAGAAACGATTTTCTCTCAAATGGTCGGCAATCAGCAGGCGTTCTTTCAAATAATGCAAATTTTCTTCCCTGTCAACATACTCACGATACACGCCTCGTTGTAATGTTTGCTCTACCCGACCTAGGAATGCCATAAGATAGAGCAAGATAAAATGGCTGGATTTTTGTCCAGAAATACTATCCATCACCTGAAAGTTGAAAACAGATTCAAGCATTCTATGATAATGTTTTTCTGTTATCATATTTCTTGGCTCAATTCGTATTTTCAAAGAATCATTACTATCCAAATGGACTTCAAATTCGGCAGCATACTGGTAAGTCCAAATAAAATATTGCTCACCTATCTTTTTGATTTCGCAAATCGGATTCTTGTTTGCATCCCCATTTTTATGACGGTCGTTAATCTCGGTTATCTTTTTTATTATTTGTTCTTTATAATTCTCATTATGGACGATTTTTTGTATCTTTATTTTGAAATCATCTTTAATAAAATTATAGACATCATATCTACTTATTTCATTTTGATGTGTCAAATCGACTCCTGCTCCTTTTAATTTTTTTTTCAAAATATTTTTTGTACAATCCCTACAACTAATAAGTTTAAGAATAGCATCTTCAAATATTTGACATTCCTTTCTTGTTTTGAAAGTAGCGTAAATATTTCCCCAATCATCCTCTTTGGTGCTGTCTGTTTTTATAGTCTTTAATAAATCTTTATGATTTGAGGGGATTGTTTTAGGAAAAACACGTGGAGTTACCAAAAGTTCATTAAAGAATTGCTCAAAAACAATATCCGCATTTAATTCTAAAATGCGGTCATCCGACAGAGAAACAAAACTCCCATCAGCACCAAGCCATTCGGTCAAAATCAGTTCCATTTCCCTTTTAGATTTTTCAATATGAAATCACTTTCTTTGCTCAGATTCTTGTCACCTCTCTTTAATAGTCCTTCAACACGTGTTTTGTCAAATCCGCAGTATTCTTCAATTAACGGCACAATAGAATAGAACCAAATGTTTTTTAAATCAGAGAAAGTTATATCCTGGTCTTTATTCTTTTGTTTCAATTTGAGAAAATATGAATGTCCAATTTTCAATTCGTCAGCATCACTACCAATACTGTCCAATTGCTTATTAAGCCAATCAAACAACCCTACTGCCAATTTTTTGACATTTCCAGGCTCATCATCTTCGTTTATCGTGATGTTAGAATCAGTTATGCCAAATTCTTTTAATAACACGGCTCTTTGAGGAGTACAGCGCACAAACCAAAAGCGTCGGCGCAGTGCAACATCCAACAAAGCAATGCTCTTGTCTGCGGTATTCATAGTTCCTATGATATAAACATTTTCGGGAATTGAGAAATCATCATTAGAATAATGCAACCGTAATTTTTCATCTCTATACTCCAGCAGATAGAGTAATTCACCGAAAATTTTATCAATCTTGCCACGGTTGATTTCATCTATGATGAATATGAACTTTTTACCATTATTATCCTTAGCAACTTTTGCAAACCGTTTGAAGATACCATCAACCAATTTCAACCCACCACCATTTATAGGTCGCATACCTTCTATAAAATCCTCGTAAGAATACGACTGGTTGAACTGTACTATCTCCCAAATGACTTTTTTATTTTCGCAACTGCCATTTAGTTTTAGCGTGTTACTTGTATCCTCATTCGTCCAGTCATAATTATCATTGTATTTGTAATCGTCCAATTTAACATTTTTAGGCAGTCCACTATTTTCTTCACCATATATAAATTCTTTAATAATCTGTTCTGCCGAATATGTTTTTCCTGTACCAGGCGCACCGTAGAGAATAACCTGTTTCTGGTATTGTGTCAATATTTCGTATGCGTTTGCAACATATCCGCCTTGCCATTGCAAAACATAAGGCTCTTTCCATAAAACATCAGACCATATATCATTTTTGGTGGGTATTTTTTCACAAATTTCTTTCAATACTACATCAACCTTATCAAAAGGCATCATTTTTTCGACATCTTCTTTATTTCTTTCCGTATAAAGAGTATATAAGCCTAGTGCTATTCTCTGTTTTATGCCTAGATTTGCAATAGCACTATATTTATCTGGCTCACAAAGATTCAAAAGCATATGGTCAATCGGATGATGAGAATCCACGTTCAATCCATTATTTTCGTATTGTTTAAACGATTTACTCCTAACTTCTGAAACATTTAATATCCAATCTTTAATTTTATTACGAACATCTTTTACCTCTTTCACATCTTCTTTCAGCAAATAGTCATATAACAAAATCAGTTCTACAAAATCGTTATGAGTTGATTTATCTGTGCGGTAACTTGCTATACCATCAGTTGGAAACAAAAGTTGTTTCTTATCTTCTTCATTATTGGATTGAAGACCAAAGGGGTTTTGTTTTAAGTTTATTGAGAAAGGAGTTATCCTTTTAGATTTTGTTTCTTTTGAAATACCATCATTAGCCATATCTCTTAAATATAGGAGATTGGTTATAATATGTTCGCAAGCTCCTTTTTGAAGATTATCATCATTTATCTTATCGATTTGTTTTATAATCTTATCGGAGAAAGAACCGTCACCTGTATCTGGTTCTTGGATATAAACCTCTATTATCTTTTTGAAATTTTCTGGAGTGAAAATATTTTCATCATAATCAGTGACAAGTGATTTATGTTCCAAGATAGTCGTTTCTATTAATTTGTCAAAAATTGGATAAATGGACTTGTTATCACCTATTGTAATTTTTGTGTGTCTTCCTTCATTATTTTTTTGTTCTGCCATAATATATTAAATTTTATTAGAGACTTCTGTTTTTTACAATTACACATCATCCTCCCCCTCCTCTGCCGAAATCCGTAAAACAGAATCGGAAGATAATGACCTTGCAAATTTATAATTTTTACTCTGATTACATTAATATATTTAAACTATTCGCATAATTTACTTCTTTCTACAAGACTACAATTTTTCGATGCTAATTTACAAAATTTGGGGATATATTAGTGGAGAATGAGAAAATTTGTTGGATTTTTATTAACGCACACGCACCCACTGAAACGCACTAAACCACAAATTATTACAAACAGAAACACACATTTCCGAAATGTAGGTTTCTATTTTGTTTTTTGTATTAAACAAAATAGGGATTACAAATCGTGCATTCCTATATGTCGTAAATTGAAAATGTAGCGGTGCAATGCATTGCGCCGCTACATTTAAATCGTAAATCGTAATTCTAAAATCGTAAATCCCTTTACCACTTCACTTCTTCTCTATTTATCGGCATGGTCATGCACCTTGCACCACCACCGCCACGGGGAAGTTCGCTGCCGGCAAAGGCTACGACAAACTTTTCGTAGTTGTGCATATCAACCGTACCCTTGCAGACATCAGCTGCCTTAAGCACGGCAAAACCTGCCTTGTCGAGAGCCTCAATGGTCTTCCAGTTGCGCTCGTAACCAATGACCTTGCCTTCGCCCAAAGCAAAGAAGTTTGCACCGCTGTGCCACTGTTCGCGCTGCTGTGTCCAAGCATCGTCGCCACCGCATACGACAGGATTAAGGTCGAAGCCCAAATCGCGTGCGCCTTGCAGGAAATTCGGCTTCTGGTGATATGTGATTTTTCCGTTATCTATCTCAATATGAGTGGTCTGCAAGTGCGAATACTTTGCGTTTTTACGGATAAGAGGTTCGAACATCATGCAACGGTCCTTGTCGAGGAAGGTGAACACCATGTCGAGATGAATAAACGACTCGGGCGTTTCGGGCAATTCCTGAACAAGAATGTTGAACTTAGGTTTGCGAACCTTAAAATATTCGGCTAGAAATTCAATGCCTTTCTTATTGGTTCTGATACCATTACCGATGAACAAGGTGTCGTCGCGGGCAATCAGCACATCGCCGCCTTCGGTGCGTGCTGTCGGCTCCCACTCGCCAGCATTTATCGACTCGCATCCGAAATAGTTCTCGAAAATTGCACGGTAGATAATGTTTTCGCGCATACGCACCTTGAACGACATAGTGTTCATCAGAAGCATATCGTACATCGATGATGCAGCATCGCGTGTAAAGAAAAGGTTGTACAAAGGCTTGAGGATGTAGCGTTCATCTTCATACTTCTGCGGGTCAACTCCTCTCCTATATTCAAAGCCTTCAACGAGTTCGCGTGCCAAAGTCTTTTCGTCGTGCGACAGAAGTTCTTCGCAAAGGAAACCGCAGTCGTCGAGACGGCAGGAAGTTTCCACGAGATTTTTCTTTACAGTCTCATTTTTAAGCACTTCGGCAAGCAAATCGACGACCTGATAAGTCTTAGTCCAACGCGAGAGTACGCCCTCGAAATTGGCATACTCGCCATCAACCAACTTTTTGTTTAAAATATCGCTGTACAATGCTTCGTGTGCATTTTCGGGAGTCATGCGCTCAATCTCGATTCCCGGACGATGAAGCAGAACTGCATTGAGTTTTCCTATTTCAGAATAAAGTCTAACCTTGTTATCCATAAATTATTTTTTAGACCACGGAAAACACAATCAAGATGTTGTCCGTCAAGCAGAAACATCGTTTTTAGGCGACAATTCTACTCGGTTGCAAAGATAAGACAATTTTCGGAATTTTTAGGTGTCGGCAAAATTTATTTGGTGTTATAAAGCAGAATAACAGCCCTAACTATTCCTTCACAAACTTTTCTCCGTCGAACTTATACCAGGTTTCGCCCATTCCGCCTTCGGTCATACCAAAGCCTTCGGCATTGAACTTTGTAGGCCAGCAATCCTGCTTGAAATATACGACCTCGGTTCCACTAAGCTTTGCAAGTTCATCCCAATCCGACGAATAATTCTTGTCAACAAATTCAGAAAACGGAGGGAAAGTATTCTTCAGCCTCTTGAGTTGTTTGTCCTTGTAGCTGAAAACGCCGAAAATCTTGCGTCCCCACTCGGAACCATCGTAGTACCAAAGTACGAGACAACCGCCATCCTTGAGCGGATAGCAGGCAAAAGTTTCGAGAACTGTCGGCGGCAAAAACTCTTCTTCAGGGACATCCAATGGTTCATTAGCCTCATCAAGTTTGAGAGAAGCAACGTTAAGGGCTTCCCTCTTAATCTGAGTACGAGCCTTTTTGGTATCGCCTGTAATATCACAATAATCCGACTTAATATATGAGTCCCAGATTTCCATTATAACATTCTCATCCATCTGCACTTCGGCCGTTTCCGAAACAGATGCTACAGTATCTTGCTGTGTAACTTCAACAGAATCAACAGCTGAAACTTCTTCTTCAACATTTGTTTGCTTTGCTTCCCCGCATCCCCAAACCAACAATGCAGAGAGTGTGAGTGTAATAAAAGTACGCTTCATAACTATTTAATTATTAATATTTTCTATTCAGGAGCCTGATAAAAACTAGCCGTCACCTTGCCTTCGCAAAGCGAATCACCCTTCACTACGTAATTCTGGTAGTTTGTGCCTTCAGCACCGCTATTGGCGGTATAGAGTGTCAACTCGCCATTCTCCTCGGTCACAAGGCACAGTCCCAGACCTGCGAATTCGCCCATGTCATCTACGCGCCAGACAGAGCCAGATTCATCATCATCCCATTCGGCAGGAAAATCCTTGAAATACATCTTGCCGTCGGGACAAAGAATACCAGAAATTGCCAAAGCCTTATTGCCCTTGTTCTTAAACTGGACATTAATCAGCTGATATTCATAATTTTCACCGAATTCATAATCGACAAAACTACTAAGCACCGCCCAACCATATTTTGCTTCAATCTTCGATTTCAACTCGTCGGAAATCGGATCGCCACCTAGCGGTCTGAAAGGAAGTATTTTGGTCGAATTCTTGAAATTTTCGTCAACCAATAGTGGCGCTTCCCAAATTGCATCGTACTGATTCTTAAGACTTTTCAGCAGCTTGCCTTCCTCCATTTCGTACAGCCAGCCGTTAAGATTCGCAAAATTGTAATAAGCCTCGCGATAGTTGTTTTCCTCCTCGTTCTCCGGCTGATAGCCATTGAATTCTACTGCATAATACTTGCCGTCATAAATGATGTACTTGTAATTTTCAAGGCTATCAGGTACTGGCGCACCATCATCTTCATTAAATTCGGTGAGAAGCAGAAACATCCTGCCCTCCTGGTCGGACAAGACAAATGTTGGCAACAATGGCCTTTGTGCAACTTCCGTTGTATCAGAATCATAAATAGAATCTATAGGGTTGTTTCCGCCTTTGTTTCCTCCACAACCGAAAAGCAATAAAGCAGAGACAAACAATTTTACAAATTGCGTAGTTTTCATATCATTAATTTAAAATCCTATCAGCAGCCCAACCAGTCCTACGACCAGTCCCACAACCATATTAATTGCCTTGGTGACAAAAAATCCCTTCTTGGTTTCGGCAAGCAACGGAAGCGAACCGTGACCGTCCTGCACAATGCTGTTGGCCAACAAGATGCTGAACGGAATATAGCCCTGCACAAACAGCACCACAAAAATCAGATGCGGACCTGACTCGGGCAAAATTCCCACTGCAACGGCAATCAACAGAAGTATGTAGGTGTTGTTGTATATCCAGTCACCGAAGTTGGTGTAGTTCAAAATGATAGCCATAAGCACCAGCACCCCGAATGTCCACCAGAAAATACGAGGCAGGTGCTTCTGCACAACGTGCTGAACAAGGTGCTCGCTTACAAAATGCTCGTTGGAGAAGAATATTATGAGCAGCATAAGTGCCGACAGCGACACTATTATAATGTTCACAATGTCCAATGCTCCGTGATGGTGGTGGTGATGCTCGAAACCTTCGGGCAAGTCGGAATCATGGTGATGATGCACACCGTCGCAGTCATCGTCGTGATGGTGATGTTCACAGCATTCTTCATCGTGGTGATGATGCTCGCAACATTCATCGTGGTGGTGATGCTCGTCAGCCTCAACTGCTTCGGTTTGCTGCGGAAGACTGAAAATGAGGTTTTCGGAGTGCGAATGCCCGATTACGCCCACACAGCATAGAATTATTATGCAGGCAAATACACCGATGAGTTTCAGTCGCGACTTCGACGGCACGAAGTTTTTCCACGCGAACAGTTTTCCGTCGGCAGGGATTTCGTGTTCGTGAACTTCAAAAGGCACATCGTCAATTTTGGGAGTAAAATCCTTGTTCTTGAACAACTTATCCACAGCCACACCCGTCACGATGGCAACCGCAGCCGAAATTCCGAACAGCCACAGCGACTGCACAGGCATAGTTGCCAGCATCACAAACGACTCGTCGCCCGAAGTTGCAATAAGGCAAGCGACCAGCGCACCCAGCGACAGCGCCTTGTGCGTATAGAGCGACACCGCCGTGAATGTTCCCATACAACCCGGAATCACACCGAGCAAAGTACCTATCAGCGCCTGCACAAAGGCGTTGCGATTCATTCCCTTGATGAAGCGACCCTTTGTCCACACATTCACATATTCGATGAGCGACATCATTATTACCACGAAACTGGTAATCATCAGCGCATTGCTGAACAGGTCGAAATAGTCGATGCTATGTAGGATTTCTATGAAGTTCATTGTAAAAATCGCTTTGCAAAAAGGACTGCAAAAATACGACTAATTATCGGAAAAAGAGAATGGCGGAGAAGAAATAAAAAAAGGACAGCAGAATACCTTCCTTGATTGTTGTTTTTTTAGTCGCTTCGCCGTTCTGCCCTTAAGGGCACTCCAAAATAAAAAAAGGACGGCAGAAAACCGTCCTAATATTGTATGTTTTATGGCCTACTTCTCCCCAAACCAATACCTATACAGCGGTGAATCCTGCTTCAGACAAAGCTTCAATGCTTCCTTTGGAATCTCGATGTCGATGCCACCAGGGATGAAATAGACGCTGGAATTGTAGCAAACGAAAAACTTGTCCTCGCTAACATAATAGTTGCCGTTAAACACTTCCTCGTTTGTAATCTGCGATGCGTCATCCTCGTCTCCGTTCTGCCAAGGTTCTGTCTGCTCCCAGATAAACTTCTCAATGACATTCTTAGCCTTGCGCGTATCGCTGAAGATGTCCTTTTCCGTCATTCGCTTGCCAGTAGCAAGGTCGTACATCTTATAATGGTATTCCATTGCATTGCGTGGAGCTGTCGAAATTTCGTAGAATGAATAAAACGCCATTGCAATAAAGCCATCAGCCACAAATACAGGATAAATGCTGTCCAAATCGTACTCCTCAAAATATTCGAAGTACTCGTCAGTTGAATCGGCAACGGCTTCCTGGTACATGCTTACCGACTTGGCAGCACTACGCTTAAAATCAGCAGTAACATCCACACCATCGGAAATTTCGCCAAGCACATCGTCACGAATGGCGAGAATCGCCTTGTTGTCGGTATCGGCAGGCAAAACGGCATGGTAGGTAAACGAACAGCCCTTTGCTGCCTTTACAACTCGGTAAGTCTTCATTTTCAACTCGAAAGCCTCCTCCTCTACTGCTGTTGTGTCAGATTGTGGAATACTGTCGTTTGCCATTTCTTCTATCTTTGCCTCGTTTTCATCTGTCTGTGGTTCTGCTGTCTTGCTTTTGCAGGAACCAACTACTGCAGAAGCGAGAAGGGCGAAAAGTATGTAATGTAAAGTTTTCATGTTCAAAAATTTCTTGTTGAGTCGTGGCGCGCCGCGACTGTACTTAATAGTTTTAAAGTTCAAAAAATCAATGTTCAAAAGTTTTCTTGTTTAATCGTGGCGCGCCGCGACCGTACTTTCTATATTTTTGTGCTTGAAGGCTCGAAGGCCTAAAGGCTTGAAGCCATTTTTGGACTTTCAGCCTTCTCTTCTTCTAGCCTTTTAGCCCAATAATTATTTCTTCTTCTCCGGAAACCAATATTCATACAGCACGCCATCTTTTTTCAGGAAAGGCTTTACAGCCTCCTTGTGCAATGCGACACGCGGCATTCCCATTGCGTACGGACCAATCTCGTACGGCGAGTACTGGTAGTAGAGAGAGTCGGCACCAATGCTGAAGTTGCCGTTGATGAAGTTTATGCCTTCGTTCCACATGTCGTCCTTCTCGTCGGAAAACTCTACAGCAAAAGCCTCTACAATCATTTCCGACAAAGCCTTTTCGTTCTCGTCGTTCATCACAAAGATGTCGTCCTCGGTTATGCGACGGCCGGTTGCGATGTTGTAAACCTTATATGTCTTGCCCGACACACCATGTGCCCCACCCTGATATTCGTATGAATCGTCGTAATAGACAAGCAGTTTGCCGTCGGCATAGACGGGATAAATGCTGTCGTAGTAGTTGACGGCGTAGATGTAGCCCGAAATGTCGGCTCCTATGTCCTCCTTGGTAGTGTAATACTCCGCCTCGATGGAATCGGCAAATATTTCGATGCCACTCTGAATTTCGCGCTTCGAACTGTCGGTGTAATAAGCCACAAGGTCAGCATAAATGCTATCGAGAAACTCGTTGCCGTTGGTTCTCGGAAGCTTCAGGTAAATCGAAACCTCAAGGTTGGCATCGAACTCTGGAAAACGACTGGTGGAAAACTCATCGTACTCAATGTCCTTGGCATCGGTGATTTCGGGAGCCTTTTCTTTGCAGGAATACAACATCGCCGACATCAGCAGCACAAACGATATGTAATATAACCTTTTCATATTCAATTATTTTACACAATTATCATAAATTTATTTTTCAAAAAATAGTAATGCAAAAATAAGACTATTTATCGAAAAAAAGAATGGCTAATAAATAAAAATGGACGGATTGTAACCGTCCATTTTGCAAATAAAATTAGTAATTGTTATTGGCTATTTAATCTTTAAACCACAAGCATCAAGCATATTTGGTATGAACCCTTCTTCAATGTCTGCAACACCATATATCGAATCGTGTACAACTATATTATTTTTCACTATTGTAAGACGTGGATTAAGCAACGGAGCGACTATTGGCATTCTTTTAACATAAGAATTATCGTCAATGATAATTTTATTAAATTTATTTAACTTTATTGATTTTAATTCCTCGTCTATATCTTTTTGAGTGCCAGTAATAATAAGAAACAAAGGAACTTCTGACAATATATCTTGATTATCAGCAATTATTTTGGTAACTTCTTGTCTGCAAGAAGGACAACCATCTTGTGCATATATTGTAACTAAGCAATACGATGATTCGTGATTATCCACCTTTTGTTCAAAGAATGCCTGCAATGGATTTTGCATATCTGACATCTTTTTCTTTTCGTCATTCCAAACTTTTATAAGACTGTCAATTTTTACTCTTTCTGCCATTGTGATAGAATCTTGGCTCGAATTTCCACTTAATAAATTTGTCTTTACAACATAAATGGTATCATTATGGGTAGCTGGCGCAAACATTATTATTTTCCCGTTTACATATTCTGGTGCCCTAGTAAGCGTCTTTGGTGTTTCGTTGATATAATTGAAATTTTTGTCCGCAATAATCGTATATCTAGCACCTCCAAGATTTTTTGAAATTTCTATGATTGAATAATACATGTTTTTGGTTGGATCGTATGATATAGTTAGATAATTTGCATACACGGCATCCATATCTTCTAATCGATATGCAAGGGGGGGGATTGTATCTATCAACTTTGATTTGAGCGAATGCGTTATAAATTTGTCATTTATATAATCCCATTCAAACACTTCTGGTGAATATGCAAACCTAAGTAATGGTAGATTGTTCGAAGATATACAAATATTTAGCACATCAAAATCGGAAGGATAGTACATTTTGTCCTTTAGATTCGGAAGCGGAAGTTTTGAAAATATAAATTTTTCTGTTTTTAAATTGTAATATGCTATAAATGGAGCATTGCTAGCAATCCTATCAAAATTATAATGTCCATATTCAAATGGGAACAAAAAAACAATGTCGCCGACCCTTACTATTTTTTCATACATCATATGTGTAAATGGCGGAAGTACTTGCTCTATAGCAAAATTAGTGTTTTCAAAATTTGATGAATCACAAGTGAAATGATAATATCTTTTTATGTTTCCGTCATAATCTATTAACTGAAATTTTAAAGTATCTATTAAGCTCATACCATCTATCCGCTTAGTGTCATAATAAGCAGAATCATATATGGGGTCTCCATACATAAGAAGTATGCTATCCTTGTTTATATATTCAAATGCGTGCAAATCCCTATCTTCAAGCAAATTTATCTTGTGAAATATTTTTTTGCTACTTATATCGTAAAAAGAAAGTTCTTCTTCTTCAACATACGCAATTAATGTTTCAACGCCATCTATTGTACAATACTGAAATCTTTGAAATGGGACTTTATTATTCTTCGCTGATTCAGTTATTGGAACTGCGATTATTTCTTCATTTTCGAATGTATAATTATTATTAGCCACATTGCGCTGTTCCTTATTTGAGCAAGACAAACATATAACAATTCCTACAAAGCACAATAATTTTGAAATACTGCTATTCATAATAAATATTTTATATAATAATGTACTCTCCAGTGCCTTATTTTCAACAAACACAGGAGAGTACACCAAATATCAAACAAATTTATTTTATGTACACGATTTCTGCACCGATTACTTTGCCATTATTATCAAAGGTAACTCTAGTGTAGCATTCTTGAGCATTTCCTTCTATGCAAGATACGGATTCCTCGATGCAACCAGTTACTGGGTTTGTGCTATGAGTAACCTTTTTTATGCCGGTAAATCTTTCCTTTGCCTTTGGTTTTTTGCTCATAACATTTACCTCAAACATTGTTTCGTTTTCGTTTCTGGCATTTTTGTATAGGACACCAACATTCCCATCTTCATCGGTATGCTCTTTATCCACCACTTCCCATTTAGGATAGGCAAAAACATACTCAGGCATTTTGTCCCAGCAATTGTCACAATTGTTTTTACAACCACTCAGTGCTATTGCACCCAACAAAACAGCAAATACTGCTAAAAAAAATCTTCTCATAGTCTTATTATTTAAAGTTTAACTATTAATAATTTAAAAAATATACAACGCTACAAATATAAACATTATTTTCAATACGACAATACATTTTTTCAATTTATTTGACAAAATTGAGTATATTTTCACAAACGTCTAACAGTCAAGAAATTACAATGCAACATGTACAACAATTCATATTTAATAGATACTAACAGATTGTTTGTACCTAAAATATATTAGAAAATAAAAGATTGCAGCTAATAATGCATGCCTTCACTTGTCATTTCAACTACACCCAATGTGCGCACCTAAAAAGGTAAGAAATGAGTGTCTATTATAAGACTAATTATCGGAAAAAGCATAGCGGGTTCTAAAAATTCACCGTTTTAAATGTTTGCCATTGGATACAGAATGTAAAACTTTTCGGTACTTTTTGTTTTTCTTCGGCATCTTGCTGATTGTCAATCGGTCACAACGCCCGCGTTGTTCCCTCATTCCGCACAGCAACCTGCTCGAAGTAAATTCAAAAATTCCTCGAAATCAATTTATAGAACCCACCTAGTGGACAAAAATAATGTCGGGGCAAAGATTTCTGCTCAGACATTACAATTGGTTTCAATCAAATTATAAGCTATTCCTCTTCCTGTGATTTCTTTAAGTCGCGAATGTTTCTGATTAAGGCATACACCATGAATCCTAAGCAAACAATGTGCAGAATTATTCCTATCCAATCCGACCAACTTCCTTCCCAACTGCGGATATAAATCGTATATATACAACACAGAAACAGCAAAATGCCGAAAACAGAAAGGACTACCATTGTTTTTGCTCCGCTGTCGCCTTTTACCTTCTTGTGAAAGAAATAGCCGGCAACAAATACTGCAATAAACAAAATAATACCGCACGAAAGAAATGTTCCAATAAAAGTGTACATAATTTTTGTTTTTCTATTATCTTATATTTTCAATGGATTTACAACAGAAATCTTCCCACAGCTCTCAACCGGTATAGCGCATAACGCCACTGCACTCATAATTAGCAAACTTTTATTTCTCATATCAAATACATTTATTACATTGACAAAGGAAACACATTTTTAGAATACGGCAATGAGTTTTTATTGGATTTTTACAAAAATTTTCCGCAACCCAGACTTTGTCCGAATTGCGGAAAAATATATTCAATATGGTATTCGTTTTCTATTTCTTCACAAACCAATACTTATACAGCCAGTTGTCCTTTTCCATGTACGGCTTAATCCACGCCTTCGACACGCCCATCTTGACATCGAAACCGAATGCATAATTTATTTCATAAGGTCCATAGACAAAGAACAGCGAATCTTCGTTGAAGTAAAAATCACCACGATTAAAGACTTCATCAATCAGGAATCCATCGGGATCGGCGAAGTCTGAGGCGTCGAACTCGCCAAGTTCTTCGTTTGCACTCTCACGGAACTTGCGTGCTATCTTGAGCCAGTCGGCGTCCTTATCAAACATATCATCCCTAGTCATTATCTCGCCAGTAGTGCGGTCGAAGACAATAGTGCTCTGCGAAATGTTATAATGCGCCATATAGTTGTCCATATAGCCGTCGGCAGATTCCATAACAAGGTACTTGTCGAGAACCAGCACAGGCTCGATGTTCCATACAGTAGAAACTTGCAAATCATCGTCATCGTCAGCATCTTTGGCTTTCTCCTCCGGGGAGAACATCTTGTCAAGATAAGCCTGGATGTTGTTAATGTCGGCATCTTCGCCAACCAACTGCTGCAGAATCTTTTCCATAACCTTGTCGCCGTTAGGCACGGGCAATGTCAAACTTGCCGAACTTTCATACTCGCCACCACCATCAGAAGCCTTGTAGGTCTTAAACGCAAGACCATTCATTTCGTAGGTATCATCATCAAAATCAATGTCGGCAAGTGTATCAACCTCCTCTATTTCAACTGTGGCAGTATCGTTCTGCGGTTTTACAACTTTTTTCTCCGAATTAGAATTACTGCATGCAACCGCAAGAGCAGCACACAATAGAACAGGAATTAAAAACTTTCTCATTTATTTAATTTTTAAACCAATATTTATACAACACACCATCAACTTTCAAATACGGCTTCAGCCAGTCCTTCGACAACGACAATTCTGGTTCGCCAGCAGCGTAATAAGCAACCTCGTATGGAGCATACCTATATATCAATTCATCTTTAGTGAAATAGAAGTTACCATTCAGCATCATCGACACATCAACATCCTCGGTAGTTTCCTCCTCTTTTAGATATGCCTTCAGAAGCGAATACAACTTGTTAGCTATCGCAGTCCTGCTTTCATTTGAATTATCAAATACATCATCCTCCGAAATTGTCTTTCCTGTCGAAAGGTCGAAGACATAACTTGATTCGCCCCATTCCGGGTGCATAGCACCTCCAGACATCTCCCAAACTGCAGAATTAAACGCCACACATCCCCCATCTACGAAAAACGGAACAATATTCCACGACATTGAATAGAATTCTTCGCTATCATAAGGTTTTGCTTCCTGACCTGCCGTCTCCGAATACTCATCCCAATAATTAGCAAACTCTTCCTCTAAGTTCTGTTCCAAATCTTTGCTTTCGTAAGAATCCTTCAACATTGTTTCCCATATTTCACCCTGCACGGAAGCATTATCAAGCATAGGCAATGTAAAGTTTATGGTCTTTTCAAAGTCCTTTGATGTGAAATGGAACCTGTAATTTTGGAAATTAACACCACTAATCACAGTATCGCTCACTTCGCCCTTCTTCCCTGCCATAGCTACCACATCTTCAACAATACTATCCATCTTGATAGCAAAGGACGAATCTTTTTCCTCAACAATTACAATCTCCTCGTTTTCTGCAGCAACAATTTCAGTATTTTCAGACTTAGGATTGTTAGCACAGCCAACACAGGCAAATGCAACAGCAAACAATCCATACAACATCAACTTCTTCATATCAAACATTATCTAGTTTTCTTATCTCCAAACCAATATTTATACAATGGGCCATCAACATTTAGATAAGGCTTTAACCATTTCTTTGGCAAAGACAACGTTGGCTCACCTGCCGCATAGCACGCGACCTCGTACGGCTCATACATATATATCAGTTCCTTCTCGGTAAAATAAAAGTTACCGTTCAACATCTGCATTACATTGTCAACAAATAACTCATCGGAATCATAACCGAGATTTTTCTGCAACAACTCATACAACTTGTTAGCTACCAAATATCTATGTGTATCAATATTGTCTAGCACATCATCCTCCGATATTTGCTTTCCTGTCGAAAGACTGAAAACATAAGCCACTTCGCCCCACTGATGATGAATTGCGCCACCATTAAACTCCGAAAAATAATTAGTTAACGCGATGTATTCGTCGCTTACAAACGCTGGCGTAACCATCCACGACGACTCATAATATTCAATATCGGAGAACCGCTCTTCCATTTTCTCTGCATCAATAAGTTCTGGATTGCTGGCAACACGGTCCATATACATGTTTATTTCTTCCAGTAATTCCAGTTCGAGCATCTTGCTGTCGTACCGACTTCCAATCATTTTGTCCCATATTATTTGCCGAACAACAGTGTCTTCAATCAATGGCAAAAGGAAATAAACCTTTTTCGAAAATTCTGCCGATTCAAATTCAAAACTGTACAATCTACACTTAGCGTCATACACTACAGTATCGGTAACTATAAGATTTTTGCTCTGCGACGACTCCTGCGCGAAGCATTGTACCGTCAGCAGTAAAACTATGATATATACAACTATTCTTTTCATATTACACAATATTTATTATTTCTCTCCGAACCAATACTTGTACAACGGTCCGTCAACATTCAGGTAAGGTTTCATGCTTTTCTTCGGAAGCGACAACTTTGTTACTCCCGAAGTATGATACATTTCGAACGAACCATACATGAATACCAATTCCTTATTTGTGAAATAGAAGTTGCCATTGAACAAAACTGCATCTTCGGTATTTTCTACACTTGCTTTTTTCTTCATCTCGGCATACAACTTTTGGGCGACAGCTTTGTTTTGGTCAGCATTATTGCCGAATACATCTTCCTCAGTTATTCGCTTTCCTGTCGAAAGTTCGTAAACAGAACCAACATCGCCCCACATTGGTGCAGGTATATCACTTGCAAACTTTTGAGAAAACGACGATATGAACGCCACATATCCGCCACCTACAAACACAGGGACAATCTTCCAAACGGTTTCGTAATAATCATCCTTTTTGGCCGTATCGGCAGCTTTTTCTGCCAAGTACGACGAATACTCCTCTGCCATCTCCTGTCCTATCGTCTCACCATCGTATTCGCCGTGCAACAAGGTTTCGATGATTAACAGCATTTTGGGATCATTGGACAAAGGCAATGTAAATGAAATGTTCTTTGAAAATTCATTGCTCGAAAACTCGTAACTGTAAGTTCTGAACTTTATGCCACCGATTTCCTTGTCGGATGTAGATATACCATTTGAATTTTGCGCAAAGCAATGTGCCGATACCAATAAAACAATTATGTATGCAACTAATCTTTTCATAATTATTCATCCTCCTCGTTTTCTGCATTTATCACTTTATTATCTATCATTTTTGATATTTCGGCAATAAAAAGATGAACAGGAGCAATTAAAGACTTTGCTTCTTCATCAGAAATGTCGTATGCACAATTATAGTCAGCTTTTTGTCTTAATTGAAATAATCGTGCCAACAAACTGCCTTTTTCAATAGGCACCATACCTGTTTTCACGAAATGCTGACTAAACTGGGTAATTATTCCTGAATGAGTGCGAACCGATATTCCAGATTGAAGGAATAACGCTTGTACTATATGGAAACAGGCATAATACAAACGGTTTACAGCCAAATCCGTATGTCCCAAACTGATCATTTCATCTGCTTGGTTCATAAAATGATATGCCTTTTCAACTTGTCGCTTAACCAATAATCTTTTTTCTTCTTGATTCATGACAATAAATTAATTGCATCTCGTTTTACATTTTCATAAAATGGTGTAGCCTCATACGACTTCCATTCTTTTTCGGTGTACATTATCGGATTGATTTCTTCTCCTAATTCGCAACCCAACAAGACAAACGGATAACTTATTGAATCATAGTCCGATTGCGTAAGCGAATCTTTGTCAAGAATCAACAAAATATCCCAATCGGAATGCGAGTGCGCCGAACCTCGTGCTCGCGAACCATATAGCAAAGCAGAACTGCCTGTCGGAATAACCTTTGACGCAAGTTGCCTTATATCAGCCAAAATGTTTTTCATAATATAATGTATTACTTTGCAAAGTTACAAAATATTCCAAATCGCAAAATTATTCATCCTCCTCGTTTTCTGCATTCCTAACCTTTCTGTTCTTGCCCTCAACGACAATCACAATTTCGCCCTTGACATCCTTCTGCGAAAAATGCTCGATGCATTCCTTCAGAGTGCCACGGAAATTTTCCTCGTGAATCTTTGAAATCTCACGAGAAACACAAGCCTGACGTTCCTCACCGAAATACTGGACAAAAAGTTCCAAAGTCTTCACCAAGCGGAAAGGCGACTCGTAGAAAATCATGGTTCTCTCCTCTTCTGCCAGTTCCTGCACCTTCTTGTTCTTGCCCTTTTTCTGAGGAAGAAAACCCTCGAAGGTAAACCTTTCGCATGGCAAACCCGAGTTTACCAAAGCAGGCACAAATGCCGTTGCTCCGGGCAGACATTCCACCTCCACGCCCTTTTCTACGCAGGTGCGCACAAGCAGAAAACCAGGATCGGAAATTCCAGGTGTGCCGGCATCGGTAACGAGCGCAATGTTTTCGCCACCAAGAATCCTTTCGGCAACGCCTTCCGAAGTCTTATGCTCGTTGAACTTGTGATGGCTTACAAGCGGAGTAGAAATGCCGTAGTGCTTCATCAGCACTGCCGATGTGCGCGTATCCTCGGCGAGAATGCAATCGACAGATTTCAGCACATTTACAGCGCGAAATGTCATGTCCTCAAGATTCCCGACAGGCGTTGGCACCAAATATAGTTTACTCATACCTTTCTACAAATTTAGTCAATAGCCCGAACAAACTTTCATATCCCGTGAATGTCAAAGTTTCGTACCTGTCTTTCACATTGTGGTAGAAAGTTCCGGGTCCCATAGTGTATATGAATACAAACTTAACATCTTTCCTGTTGAACGAATAATGGTCACTGTTGGCGGCTGCTCCGCGTTGCTTGACAGGGTCGAAATATTTGTTTTCATCGTTTATCTTGCTGATAAGCTCCCATTCGCCAGCATAATTTTCTTCGCTCGAATTCACAATCGTTATGCCTTCGTCGCCAGTGCCAACCATGTCGAGGTTAAATCCCATGCGTATTTTTTCCAACGGAAACAACGGATGTTCAACATAGTACGACGAACCGAGCAAACCTGCTTCCTCGCCAAAGAACAGCATGAAAACCATTGTACATTCGGGTTGATGCTTTGAATAGTAGGCAGCCAAGTCAAGAACCATAGCAGTACCAGATGCATTATCCTGCGCGCCAGGGACATACACGCCCTTTCCTATTGTGCCAATATGGTCGTAATGAGCCGAAAAGACATAATATTTGTCGGGATTTTTGCCTTCGATGTATCCGATTACATTCTTTGCTGCGAATTTTTTCCTCAATTTTGCGCTAATGTCCACAGAAATGCTTTTTGCTGAACGGTCGAATGCCTCGCGCTTAACCTTTACCACAGGATATTGCTGCTGTCTTCCGCCCACAGATGACATAAGTTCATCGGGAATAAGCTCCATTATGCCACCAAAGCGCGTATTGCCGTACAAAATCTTGATGTAAAACATCTTGATTTCCTTGTTTTCGGTCTGTGCATAGTCGATTACCAGCATTTTCTTCGACCAGTCCTCGAACAAATAACGAGTCATAAAAGCAACGGTGTCGTTTAGCAGCAACGAATCGGGCAAAAACAATTCGTAAGAAGCTTTTACGGTAGGCGTAAACTGACCTGGTATGAAATCGGTGCCGGGCTTCAGTTCCTTGCCATCGATGGCAACCCACATTTTTGCAGGAAAGGTATTCATATCGTAGTTAAAATCCTGATAGTAGGACTTACCAAACGGTTTTACACCCAGCGACTTAAACTCATCAGCAATATATTTTGCTGCTTTGTCGGAACCGCCAAAGGAATAACCGCGCCCATAAAATTCGGGAGCGGTGAGTTTCTGCACATGCTTCCTTGCATTGTCGACATCCTGTGCAAAGGAATAAAGGCAGCAAAGAAGCGAAACCAATAATATCAAACCCGAGCGAAACATCTTACAAATATCTTCTGCGAACAATATTCATAAAGTCGGCGACAACAGGAGAATCCATGTCCCAGCTGAAGTTTGTGCGTACATAGTTGTCCGCCTCCTCAATGCTTGACATTTCATTGAGTTTTGCCACGGTTGAATCGAAAGCAGGTCCGTTGCCAGAGAACAACATACGAGTGAATCTGAATCTTTCACCCAAAGGGATTGCCGACTTAATATCGGAAATTGGTTTCAAACCATAACTGCCTTCTGCAGGCTTGTTGCTTGCAAACTTATCATTCAGTGATGATTGGCGCGACTGTCCAAGTTGTTCGCCTAAGGTTATGTGAGCCGGTTCTGCTTTTTCTTGCTCAACTGGCTTTTCTTCAACATTCTGCGGAGTTTCAACGGCAGGTTCTTCTATGGTTGGCATTTCAGCAGCAACTTGAGGCTCATCTGCAACAGGTTCATCTACAATTGGCTTTTCCTCAACGACTGGCTCTTCTTCAACTACTGGAGTTTCTTCTACGACAGGTTCTTCTATCTGTGGTTCTTCTTCCTCAACAGTTGGTTGTTCATCTTGCAAAGTATCCTCGTTGAAACTATAGTTTATTTCAGTATCGCCAGTAACAGTTTCTTCAAAATTTGATTCCGATTCCTGAACTTCTTCTTCAACTACTTCTGAAGTTTCTGGTTCTGCCTCCTCCAATTCTTCGCTGTCATCATCCTCTTCTTCAAATTCCTCTATAGAATCGACTTCTTCAATATTTTCAGGTTCCGGCTCCTCAAATTCTTCTACACTTTCAGGTTCCTGCTCGTCAATTTCTTCTGGAACAAATTCTGTGGCAGGTTCCTCTTTTGCTACTTCGGGTTCTGGTTCTTCGACCGGAATTTCTTCTTCTGCTGGCATTTCTTCAGTAGCGACATTTTCTACTGGAATTTCCGTTTCAACATTTGTCTCCTGAACTTCATCATTTTCTTCCGTTGTTTTATCCTTCAGCAAATCCGAGAAATCGAACTCACCATCATCAAACGCAACAGAAATAACTGGCGGAACAACTGCAGCAGCCACCGTTTCTGCGACATTTTCATCAACATGTTCCTCAACAGCTTCTTGTTGTTCATTAACTGGTTCTTCTTCTGATTTTGTGTTTTCTACGACTGTATTTGCTGTGTCAGTAACCAATATATCCGAGTACAATTCCCTTACCGCTTGTAGCAAAATGTCCTTTTCAATTTGGTTTATCTGCTCATCTTCAAGGTATTCAACAATTGTCGAAATCTTTGCTACTTTTACTTTCAGTTCACTTGCTGTTGCCATATCAAATATTACTTTTTGAAAAATTTTTGTGCAAATTTACAAAATAAAATTCGGCACTAAATGTAATTGGCAAGTGATTTTTGGGACATTTACTAACAGAAAACGAACAAGCGAAGGTGTGTTTTTGGGGAGGCTAAAAAGGCTGAAAGAAGAAAAGGCTAAAAGTCCAAAAGCTGTAAGCCTTTGTGTCTGTTATCCTATACAGGCAACTTAGAAACAAAAAAAACACGGAATCAGATACTGAAACAAGTTCAGCATGACAACCGCGTTTTTTAGAAACAGCGAAGCGAGAAACCTAGAAACGTGAAACATAGCTATTTTCCGCTTTTCTCCCTATTGCATGTACGACAAAGCATCTGGCAGTTTTCGGCGACTGTGCGACCGCCATCGTGCCACGGAGTTATGTGGTCGGCTTCCATCTGCGAAAGTTCGAAACGCTCTCCGCAAATTGGGCAAACACCACCCTGTCGTTCGTAAGCGGCCAATTTCTGGGCATCGGTAAATGCGCGAATTGACAAATACTTCTCCTTGCGAGTAAGAATATATGGATAAATGCCAGTCTTCTTGGTGACATCATCGTCGAGTACCAAGCGCTTTACTTCCTCGTCAATTTCTTTGAAATCAAATACTTGATCTTTGTATTGCTTGTACAATGCGCCCCAGTTTACGCCCTTCATTATTTTCTTGCGTTCCTTGGTCGGGCGGAAAGTGCTTTCTATCCAAGTTATCACCGACTGGAAAAACTGCCACAGCGGAGCTGCGCTTGCATCGTGCTGGTGATTAGCCATGTACGATTCGATGTTTCCGTCCGAAATCCAAGATATTGCAGTCTCAAGGTATTCCTGACGGATTGCAGAACCTGTAAGATAGTCACTGCCGATTTTAGCAGCTGGCGCACCATTCTTGCTGAAATACCGCTTGGCATCGCTAACCCACGAACCAGCATACACAGCGTTGCGCAGTTCCTGGTCGGTAAGTTTCTCGCCTGCAATGTTTATCGTCTTGAACCACTTTAGTTTTTCGCTGTCGGTGCCAGTGCAAATGTAGATTTGCAGTTCATAGTTTAGAATTTGCTCCCTTTCATCTTTCTCCAAATTGTGGAAATAGCGCATGTCGAAGGCAAAATCTCCGCTCACATACTGGCAAATGCTGATTGTACGCTGTTGACCGTCAATGATTTCGTAGGTGCCATCCTCGCGGGTTGCCCAGTACATTACATTTAAAGGAAAACCTTGCATAAGAGTATCAATCACGGCATTGCGCTGTTTTTCTCCATAGACGAATTCGCGTTGGTACGGCGGACGGACATCCAGTTTTCCACCGTATGCGGTTACACCTTTTTCGGCGTTGTCGGTATAGCCGTTTGTAAGATCGCGGACTGAAATTTTGTGTAGTTCGATTTGCATATTGTTCCTATTTTATTGTTATCAATGTTAATTTTTAATCATATTGTTCCTATTTTTACAATTTTGGGAATAATATAATTTACCATTTTAAATTTCCACACCCTTTTCTGCCGCCATCGACATTTGCGATTCTTCCATTGTGTATGGTATGCTTTGGGTACGACGACGGATCAATATTCTAAAATATTTTGGACTTCCATTAATAGTAGTAAAATGTATATGCTCCTTTCTTGCCCATTCATTTCTTCCATCAACATCAAGAATAGTATATCTATTCAAACCTTCAATTATTTCAAACTGATTTGGATTGTATTTATCCAGAAAAGTTATCGGAACCCCCATAATACCATTATAGTCCATAGGAATATCGGAAGTCTTGTCAACATTTATTGCATCATAATAGTCAAATTTAGGATATTCTTCTGAGTTATATGTTTTGTAAAGAATCAAATCTTCGTACCTTTTACTTATTTCAAGATTTGTAAACCAATTTACACCTGATACGCGAATCATGCCCTCGCGATGATCTCCTGCTGTTGCCGTATCTTCGTATTTACTTATAAAATGTCCTGCTCCACCTTTAAATCCATATCCCAACCATATCTTGTTATCTTTTATTAAAGAAAAAATCTCCTTGTATGTAATAGCATTTTGATGACCAACAATCACAAACTTTTTTTCGTATTTCATCAACTGCGCCACATATTCCCTAAACAACGAAAATGGTGGATTTGTCACCACAATATCAGCCTGCTTCAGCAATTCAATACATTCTTGCGAACGGAAATCACCGTCACCATCGAAATAATTTATTCCAATTTCTTCGGGGTCTGGAACAAGATTACCATTGCGGTCACCAAAATATTCAAGCCAAATTGCCCTTTCGCTGTCATTGTTGCTAAACAAATCGCGATTTTGATTTTTATAACAGGTTGTAATAAGCCTTTTTAATCCCAATTTTTCGAAATTGTAGCTAAAATAGTGGAAAAAGTTGCTCACTCTTGGGTCGTCGCAGTTACACAAAACAGTTTTTCCTCTGAAATGTTCCTTATAATGCTTTAGTTCATTTTCAATATCTACAAGTTGAGTATAGAACTCATCCTTTTTGGCTTTATTTGCTTCCCGTAATTTTTTATTTCCTGCCATTGTGACCGATAGTTTTTGCAATGCTATCAATCACTTGTCGGCAAAAAGAAAGGCGTGAACCTTTCTACTCGCGTTCACGGGAAGCCTGAGAAGAAACCCGCCAATGTCTATAGATTTTGTCCACACCTTTTGGTGCAAACATTAACCTTTTGACATTGTAGGTCAGCCAAGTACAGGCATTCCGTGAGCTTTGCTTTTAATCCGACTTTCTTGAAATCAGTTTCTCAGGCTTTTTTCTTGAACGCGAATAATAGCTAATGCTTTGGTTAATAATATTTTAATTTAGTTACTTCAAATTTTTGTTTTTTTATTCGTTTTTAATTCTTGTTCTAATATATCGTAAATGTAAACGGGACTTTGAAAGTAAAGACCCGCTTCCGGATTATTCAAGTTTTCAAAGGTTTTGGAATTGTAAAACAAATCCATAGCGTCTGATATGGGCAGATTCTGTTTTCTAACCAACATTGCAATTACATCTCTTGCAGTGCATTCGTTCATGTATTCGAAATTGCTCATAGCTTAACAAGTTTTGAAATTGCTTTTTCTGTGCCGAAAAAATATTGGAAAGTAATGCCGTGCATATATTTAAGTCGCTCCAAAAACAGATTCATATCAATGTTTTGCTCAATAAGGTTGCGGATTTGAACTCCTACCTTGTCATTGGCAATAGGACCATAAACTACATCATACCTATGAATATTCTCATCTATTTCGTTCTGCCTGTTTTTCAATATGAAGTCAGCCCATTCGCGGCTATACTCGTCAAATTTCATAAACGACAACTCTCCATTTGTCAATGCAGTTTCATCAAAATCAAAAGTCAAGACATTAGGTTCTCCATTAAATTGTATCGCCTTGAATGTTGCTAATTGAAAAGCCTGTTCATAATTGTCCGACAAATAGAAACCCTTGCCAAAATCTTTGCCTTTGTTTGACATTGAAAGGTCAATTTTATCGAAATCTATATATGTGCCGTGATATAGTTTCATGTCAAATATCCTCCGTTTCGTTTACAGTAATCTGTCATTGCATCAACCATATAACGGAATCCCATGGTATGGGCAACTTCGTACTGTTGTTCCAAGAAATCCAATGCCTTGTATTTTCGCAAATACAGGTATGTGTCACGAACATTAATGTTGTGATGCCTAGCAAATTCTCCTATGAAAATCACAAGGTATTCTATCTTGTCGCGAATGTCCATAATACAATTAATACCAATTATATTTTAACACCGCCAAAATTAGAAAAAATATTTGAAACAATGGCAACACACCTCAAACATTAGGTTTTATTTTCCACCAAAGCCCAACTGCTCTTTAATTTTTCACATCACTCCCACCTGTTAAAATTTTTGTTACTTATTATTTCAAATCAGCGTGGGATAGCAAATCAATTATTCTTATTTTTGGGGAAAATTTTTCACAATGTTTCTTGAAAGGACGAGAAAAGCTAACCAGAAGACCGGATGGATAGAAGTCATCGCTGGCTCAATGTTTTCGGGCAAGACCGAGGAACTCATACGCCGTCTGCGCCGCGCCGAATTTGCAAAGCAAAAAGTCGAAATCTTCAAGCCGAGCATCGATGTGCGCTACTCGGAAGAAGATGTCGTTTCGCACAACGCCAACGCCATCCGCTCCACTCCTGTCACCTCGTCATCAAACATACTGCTTCTAGCCACCGATGTCGATGTCGTAGGCATCGACGAGGCACAATTCTTCGACAACGGCATTGTTGACGTATGTACCACATTGGCAAACAACGGAGTACGCGTAATTGTAGCAGGTCTCGACATGGACTTTATGGGTCGTCCATTCGGACCTATGCCCGCACTTTTCGCCATTGCCGAAGATGTCACCAAGGTACACGCCATCTGCACACATTGTGGCGAACTTGCACAATACAGCTACCGCAAGTCACAGAACAAGGGCGTTGTGCTGCTAGGCGAAAAGGACATTTACGAACCGCTTTGCCGAAAATGCTACAACGAAGCTATCGAAAACGACAAAAACAATCAGGAATAATGCAAACTTTCAGTTTAAAGGAAATATCGGAAATTGTTTCCGGCAAACTTGTCGGCGACGAAACTGTTGAATTTTCAAAAATTGTAACCGACAGCCGCAACATCATAAATCCGTCATCATGCCTGTTCGTAGCCGTAGTCGGCGAACAGCACGACGGACACAACTACATAGACGAAATCTACCGCTCGGGTGTAAAGGCTTTCCTCGTAAGCAAGGACATCGACACCACCAAACTGCGCGGAATTTCGTACATAAAAGTCGCCAACACTCTTGAAGCATTACAAAAAATAGCAACATACAAACGACTGAAATTCAACATTCCAGTAATCGGCATCACAGGCAGCAACGGCAAGACCATTGTAAAGGAATGGCTCCACTACCTGCTAAGCCCCTATTTCAGCATCACTCGAAGTCCCAAGAGCTACAACTCGCAAATAGGCGTTCCTCTGTCGGTTTGGTTGCTAGAAAAGGATACCGAACTTGCCATTTTCGAAGCGGGCATCTCGCAACCGGGCGAAATGGAAGCGCTGGAAAAGATTATCCGCCCAACCATCGGAATACTCACCAACATAGGAACGGCTCACCAGAGCAATTTTGAGTCGCGCGAACAGAAAATTGATGAGAAACTGAAACTTTTTGAACACTGCGACACCATCATTTATAATTGCGATGACGAATATGTGCATTCGAAAATCATCAATTCGGGCATTGGTCGCAACCGAATAACTTGGTCGGAAAAAGGCAACGGAACCATCAACCTGCTCGAAAAGAGCTTCCAGAACGGCAAAAACAACATCATATTGCAGACCAAGCGCGATACCTATATGATAAATATACCGTTCGGCGATGAAGGTTCCATCCAGAACTGTATCACCTGCTTCTGCGTGATGTACCTTTTCAACAAGCTCGACAGTCAGGCGATTTTCAAGCAGTTCCGCTCGTTGCCTGGAATCAAGATGCGTCTCGAAACCCTCGACGGAATAAACAATAGCATCCTCATAAACGACAGCTACAACTCCGATATAAATTCGCTCGAAATAGCACTTGACTACCTGAACCAGAAAAAGTCGAACCGGGAATCGGTGCTCATCATGTCGGACATCCTACAAAACAACACAGATGAAGTAACACTTTATAAGGAAGTAGCAAATCTTCTAAAAACCAAGCAGGTTGACAAATTTGTAGGAATTGGAAAATCCATAATGCACAATCGCGATCTTTTCCAGATAAGGTCAAGGTTCTACCCAAATACAGAACAATTCCTGAAAGCATTCCCTTCGTTCGAATTCGACCGCAAGGCGATACTTTTGAAAGGTGCGCGTGTATTCCAGTTCGAGAAAATCTCGAAGAAACTCCAGAACCAGACACACGAAAGCGTTATCGAAACCGACCTCAGTTTGATGAAGCAGAACCTGCAGTTCTTCCAGTCGAAACTTGCACCAGGCACCAAACTCACGGTGATGGTAAAGGCTTTCGCCTACGGAATCGGTTCGCTCGAAATAGCCAACTTCCTGCAACGCAACAAGGTCGATTATCTTGCTGTAGCAATAGCCGACGAAGGCGTGGAACTGCGAAATGCAGGCATCAAAACTCCTATCATTGTAATGAATCCAAACATCAATTCGTTGCAAAACATGATAGAGTACGGACTTGAACCAGAGATTTACTCAACCTCACTTTTAAAGAAGTTAATCAGGGAGTTAAAGCGCAACCATACGGAACATTTTCCGATACATATAAAGCTTGACACTGGAATGCACCGTCTCGGTTTGAACGACGGCGACATCGATGAATTCTGCGCCGAAGCCACAAACACCGACTGCATAAAGATTTCATCGGTATTCTCTCACCTTGTTGGTAGCGACGACCCAGCATTGGACTATTTCACCCACGAGCAAGTTGCAAGGTTCATTAGGATGTACGACCGCATTTGCGAACTCACTGGCTCTCGCCCGATGCGCCACATACTCAACAGTGCAGGCATCATACGATTCCCGCAGTACGACTTCGAAATGGCAAGACTTGGCATTGGTATTCACGGACTTATGCCACAAATTACCGATGCGCTCACACCAGTCACGACTTTCAAATCGATAATATCGCAGATTCACCATGTAAGCGCAGGCGAAACCGTAAGTTACAACCGCAAGGGCAAACTCGACCATGATGCTGTAATTGCTACAATTCCAGTCGGTTATGCCGACGGCATAGACCGTCACCTTGGAAACGGCAACTGGTATTTCATGGTCAACGGCAAGAAAGCCCCGATAATAGGTAATGTATGTATGGACATGTGCATGATTGACATAACAGGCATCGAAGCAGAAGAACGCGACGAAGTCATAATTTTCGGCATGGACAACACCATCTGCGACATGGCAAAGGTTCTTGGCACAATCCCCTACGAAATTCTAACGAGTATTCCTCACAGAATCAAGAGGATATACTTTGAAGAATAAGTTATGACGCAAGGCCTTGCGTCTCAACGATTAGAAACTTAGAAACAAGAAATATACTTTCATATGACAATTCAAGAAACGCTAACCCAAAGATATATCGAGTTCTACAAGGCAGAACCGACAAAAGTTGAAGCAATAACAAAAGCTGGATCAAACAGAAGCTATTACAGATTTTACGACAAAAACGGAGAAACCGTACTCGGTGTTTACAGCAACAACATTCCCGAGACAAAAACATTCCTGTACTACAGCGTAATTTTCAGCAATCTGGAACTAAACACGCCAAAGATATACCATGTTAGCGAGGATACTCTCACCTATTTCATTGAGGATTTTGGCGACGATCTGTTGCTGAACATAGTAGAACGCGAATACAAGCAATATGGCAAGTTTACCGATCATCTTAATGAACTTTACCGCAAGAGTATCAGCGCATTGGTAAAACTGCAGATTGCTGCGGGCAAAGCAATTGATTTCAGTTTGGCATACTCAATTTCGGAATTCAACACTCAGAGCATTCTGTTTGACCTCAACTATTTCAAGTACTATTTTCTGAATCGTCTCGACATTCCATACGACGAGAAACTCCTTCAGGATGACTTCGATGCACTTGCAGCACACCTCGCCGAAAACGGAACCAAGGCATTCATGTTCCGCGACTTCCAGGCAAGAAATATCCTTGTAAAGAACGAACAAGTATATTTTATTGATTATCAAGGAGGACGCAAAGGTGCAATACAGTACGACATGGCATCGCTACTTTGGCAGGCAAAGGCAAAAATTCCGAACGACAAGAAACTGGAACTGCTGAAATACTACATTGACGAGGTGGCCAAGAATACCGAAATCGACAAGACAGATTTTGAAAGAGAATTCTGGTTCTACCTGTATGTGCGTATCCTTCAGACACTTGGCGCATACGGAAATCGCGGTCTAATTGAAAAGAAGCGCCACTTTATCGAAAGCATACCTTTTGCCATCGACAACCTAAAAGAACTACACGAAACCCATCCGATACTTGGCGGATACAAGGAACTCGACAGAGTAATATCCGAAGTAATTAAGTGCAAACAAAGGTTCGAATATGTAAAATACAACGAACTCACAATCAATGTGATGAGTTTCGGCTTCAAGAATGGACTTCCCGAAGATAAGACAGAAAATGGCGGTGGTTTCATCTTCGACTGTCGAGGAAACCACAATCCCGGTCGCTACGAAGAATACAAAAAAATAACCGGTCTCGACCAGCCAGTAATCGACTTTTTCAAAAAGCATGGCGACATTGATGTGTTCATCGAGAACATCAAAGCGGTAATTTCGCCAACCATAGAGAATTACATTAGCCGAGGTTTCACCAGTCTTATGATTTGCTTTGGTTGCACTGGCGGTCAGCACCGAAGCGTCTATTCCGCCGAAAACATAGCAAAGTACATACACGAAAAATACGGAGTAAAAGTTATATTGAAACACAGAGAATTAGGTATCGAAAGGACAATGGACTAGTAGTGGCGCAATGCATTGCGTCTGTTCAATAAAAACATTCGTAAATACCCAATATTATTGTACCTTTGCAACGAAATTTCAAACAAACGAATATGAAGAAAATCGCAGTTATACTATCTGGATGTGGAAGCCGTGACGGCAGTGAAATCCACGAAGCAACATTGTCATTGCTGGCAATTGACATGAATGGACTTAAATACCAATGCTTTGCACCGAACAAGAACCAAACCGAAGTTGTAAACCACTTTACACAAGCACAAGATTCTGAAAAAAGGAACATGCTTGTCGAAGGTGCTCGCATAGCACGAGGTAACATTAAGCCTATAAATGAAATTAATGCAGCCGACTTCGATGCTCTGTGGATTCCTGGCGGACTTGGCGCAGCAAAGAACCTCTGCTCCTACTTCTACGAAGGCGCCAACATGAAGGTTGATTCCGATGTAGAATCCGCAATAAAGGCATTCAACAAGGCTGGAAAGCCGATAGTAGCACTCTGCATAGCACCTGTGATTGTTGCAAAAGTTCTCGGAGCAAATGTAACATCAGGCAAAGACACCGGCACAGCATCAAATATAGAAGCAATGGGCGGAAAAAATACAGTATGCAACTATGATGAAATTGCCTACGATACCGAAAAGCGTGTAATAACAGCACCTTGCTATATGCTCGATGCATCTATTTCGCAGATTTGGATGGGAATAAAGAAAGCCGCCGACAAGCTCGTTGAACTGATCTAAGGTGAACAAGGAAATCCTCAGGCTCGCCCTGCCAAACATAATAACCAACATCACCGTTCCGTTGCTCGGAATGGTCGATTTGGCTATTGTCGGACACATTGGCAACGAAACCTATATTGGTGCAATTGCTCTCGGCACAGCACTTTTCAACCTGATATACTGGAACTTCGGTTTTCTGCGCATGGGCACAAGCGGACTTGCCGCACAAGCATACGGCGCAGGCGACAAGGACGAAGCCATGAGGATTCTGGTGCGCGGACTTACAATCGCACTTTGTGCCGCAGCAATACTAATCGCCCTGCAATACCCAATAGCAAAACTTTCGGGACTAATCCTAAATTGCAGTAACGAAACATTAAATCTCACACTATCATATTTTTATGTACGAATATGGGCAGCTCCTGCAACGCTCGGTCTATATGCACTGAAGGGCTGGTTCATTGGAATGCAAAACTCAAAATCACCAATGACTGTTGCCATTGTGCTGAATATTGTCAACATAATTGCCAGTCTTGCTTTTGTCATCTGGTTAAAAATGGACATTGTGGGCGTTGCACTCGGAACTGTTATAGCACAATATTCAGGTCTAGCACTGGCTATAATATTGTGGTTCAAGCACTACGGCAACATGCGTCATCTCATCGACATTCGCGGAAGCTTGCACAAAGCCGAGATGAAACGCTTTTTCATACTCAACGGTGACATATTCCTGCGAACATTGTGTCTCTGTGCTGTATTTACCTTCATTCCCGCCATATCAGCCAACATGGGCGACCTTACCCTTGCCGCCAACACACTGATAATGCAATTGTTCACACTATTTTCTTACATTCTCGATGGATTTGCATACGCAGGCGAATCTCTTGTAGGAAAATACATTGGCGCAAAAAAACGCGAACCTCTGCAAAAAGCAATAAGGTACTTAGTTTATTGGGGGCTGATATTCACTGCATTATTTACAGTAATATACTTTTTCTGGAGCGAAGACATCTACTACATACTCACAAGCGACAGCAATGTCGTTGGCGAAGCCATGAATTTCAACCGCTGGACACTGCTGATACCGCTATGCGGATTCTCGGCATTCCTTTTCGACGGGATTTACATTGGTGCAACAGCAGCAAAATCAATGCGAAACATAATGTTCGTTGCCACATCGGTATTTTTTGTAGGATATTTCATTTTGCAACCAATTTTCGGTAACGATGGACTTTGGGTTGCCTTCCTCCTATTCCTTGTTTTCCGTGGCGGACTAATGTGGATAAGATACAGGAAAAATGTGGTAGAACGTTGCTAAATCAACTTCCTCCAATGGCATTCCATGATTTCACCAGAATCGACAGTGTGCAAATGCATTGCACCACCCAAGCAATTCTTAAACTCACGGCAATTAGCACAAACACCACACCTTGCCCACTCCCTATTGCGGAACTTTTCGAATTTGTTATCCCACACATCAATAAGGTTGTCGGAATAAATGTTGCCTTGTGCAAACCTGCGGTCAATATTTGGACAAGCGGAAATAGAACCGTCAATAAGTACCGAACCGATATTTATTCCTGCACGGCAGAAAAAATGCCAGTCGCGAACTTTTCGATCGTACTTTCCAAGATAAGCCTCGCAACTGAACTTTGCATCAATCTTTCCCTCCTTACGCGTGGCAACAATGAAATCCATAAGTTGACGAAGTTGAGAGCCATCAAGTTGCAAGTTTTTGTCGGTTGCTGCCCTGCCAATCGGGGCTATTGTAAAGAAACGCCAAGCCTTGACCTTATGCTCAATCAACATTCGCTTCATTTCGTCAAGCTGACCTAAATTCATCGGGCTTACGCAGGTGACAATGTCGTATGTAGGCAAGTTTTTTTCATTGGCAATCAAGTCGATGGCGTTTATTGCCCGGTCGAAACTGCCAACATGCTTGCGAAAAGCGTCATGAGTTTCGCGCAAACCATCAAGGCTGACCGTTATGCTACTCATTCCAGCCAACATAAGTTTGCGGTGCATTGCGGCATCGTAGGCATAGCCGTTTGTGACAATACTCCATATAAAACCATGCCTGCGCAACTCACGTCCACATTCGGCAAGGTCGTTGCGCAACAAAGGTTCGCCACCAGTTATAACGACAAACACAGAATTTCGCGGATAACGCTTTTCCAACGGCTCAATAGCCCTCAGGAAATCATTGAAAGGCATATCTGGCAATACTGACGATGCCATACAGTCGGAACCGCAATGCCGACAATTCAAATTGCAACGCTGCGTGCACTCCCAAAAAAGGTAGTTAAGTTCGTGAAGTTGGGTTTCCTTTTTCCGGAAATAGTTATGAAATGCCTGAAGCATAGCTACTTTGCTGCAAGCGAGATGTTAATATCGGAAAAATCGGAAACAATTAGCGTATCGAGCGGTGCGTAACGGTCGAGGGAATCCGAAAAATTAAGGTTGTATCCTGAATCGTCATCACTATAGACCATAAAAGACAAGCAGAACTGTCCGTTTTCATCGGAAACTGCTACTTCCTCTGATATGTCGGTAGACACATTTATTCCCGACAACGGCTGAGCCGAAGCGCTATCTGTAACTATTCCCGACATCTTGACCTCATAACTGAAACTCTCTTCGTTGCGATAGTTTGGAGTTCCGTAGCATGCCTGCATTATGAACATCACCGAAGTAAAAGCAGATGCGGCAAGCAATCCGCGCACCCATTTGTATGTCCTATTGTTTTTCATTATCCAATTATTAACGACTTGACAAAGGTATGAATTAAAATTGAACGGACAAAAAATTATCGAACAAAACCTCAACAAGAACAGCATTCCTATGGGAAACTACCAACAATCATCGCAACCGAAACAATCGAAAAACAAAAACAAACAACACCTTGCATTATTCGGCAAAAAGATTTACCTTTGCAGTCGCCAAATAAAATTGGCTGTTTAAAAATGTTTTTTCTAAAAATTAGACTGTAAAATATATGGCAAGCAGAAGAAAAGAAATGTTTCCGAATGTTACCGATGCAGAATGGAACGACTGGAAATGGCAAGTGAGAAACAGAATTGAAACTCTGGAACAATTGAAACAATATGTTTCGCTGACTCCCGAAGAGGAAGAAGGCGTTGCAAAGTCACTTAAGACTCTCCGCATGGCAATCACTCCATACTACCTGAGCCTTATCAATCCCGACGACCCGAACGACCCTGTTCGCAAGCAGGCTATCCCTACAGCAGCAGAACTTCACCAGTCGGCAGCAGACTTGCTCGACCCGCTTCACGAGGACGAAGATTCTCCTGTTCCGGGACTTACTCACCGTTACCCAGATAGAGTTTTGTTCCTCATCACCGACATGTGCTCAATGTACTGCCGTCACTGCACACGCCGCAGATTTGCAGGTCAGCACGACTGCCAGTCGCCATCGGAACGCATACAGGCAGCTATCGACTATGTAGCACGCACCCCACAGGTTCGCGACGTTCTTTTGTCAGGCGGTGATGCTCTTATGGTCGATGACGCTATGCTCGAATCTATCATCAAGAGACTTCGTGCAATACCTCATGTAGAAATTATCCGTATCGGCTCGAGAACTCCGGTTGTATGCCCGCAGCGTATTACCGACAGCCTCTGCGAAATGTTGAAGAAGTACCATCCAATATGGTTAAACACTCATTTCAACCACCCGAACGAAGTTACCGAAGAATCGGCAGCAGCTTGCGCTCGTCTTGCTAACGCCGGTGTTCCACTGGGCAACCAGTCGGTATTGCTCCGCGGCATCAACGACAATGTTGATATTATGAAGAAGTTGGTTCACAAGCTCGTTATGATGAGAGTTCGTCCGTACTACATCTACCAGTGCGACCTTTCAATGGGTCTCGAACATTTCCGCACACCTGTTTCAAAGGGTATCGAAATCATTGAAGGTCTGCGCGGACATACTTCAGGATACGCAGTTCCAACATTCGTAGTTGACGCTCCAGGCGGCGGCGGAAAGATTCCTGTAATGCCTAACTACTTGATTTCGGAAAGCCCGACAAAGGTTATCCTCCGCAACTACGAAGGTGTTATCACAACCTACTCGCAGCCAACCGATTATATTGACAACCAGACTCCTGCAAGCGAAGAATCGAAGATTAAGCCCGAAGGCGTACTTCGTCTGATGAAGGGCGAACAGATGGCTCTCGAACCAAGCAACCTCGCTCGCAAGGAAAGACATGTAAAGAAATAATAAGGGAATATGCTAGATTGAATGAAGGCGTGGAAACACGCCTTTATTTTAAACAGAGATGCCATTTATAAACGAAATATTGAAACACAAGTCATTGTCGATTGTCGGAATGGAAAAGAACACCGGCAAGACGGAGTGTCTCAATTATATAATAGGTAGGCTCAAGGACAGCGGAACAAAAATCGCCATAACTTCAATCGGCATCGATGGCGAAACCGTTGACCAGGTGACCAAAACGCACAAGCCCGAAATCGAGATTTATCCCGACACATTGTTCACAACCTCCGAAAACCACTACCGCACACGCAGAATCACATCTGAAATACTGAACATTTCGAAGCAAAGCACATCGCTAGGACGACTTGTAACTGCAAGGGCAAAATCGCGTGGCAAACTGATATTCTCTGGACCGACAAGCACAATGTGGATTAAGGATGTAATTGGCGAAATGAAGGATTTCGGCAGCCAGTTGACAATTATAGATGGTGCTTTGTCACGAAAATCGCTTGGTTCTCCATCCGTTACCGACTGCATGGTTCTATCGACAGGTGCAGCCGTCTCGCATGACTACAAGGAACTTACTCGCAAGACAAAATTCGTCTATAGCCTGATAAACATCGAGGAATACGAATCTCCTGCAAGCGACAAACTTCTAAACATTGACCGTGGCATTTGGGCAATCGATGACAACAATGACATCCATGACCTTGGCATCGACTCCACTCTACTGCTCGAAAACAAGAAGGACAAGCTTTTCGAATATGGCACTACAATTTTCGCCAGCGGAATAGTCACCGACAAGGTTTTGAATCTTTTGCGCATGCAAAAGGAAATTCAAAACACGACATTGATTGTCAAGGATTTCACAAGGATTTTTGTAACTCCGGAATCACTTTACTCCTACCTGTCGAAAGGTGGGAAAATAAAGGTACTGCTTCGCACAAAGCTCATTGCAGTCTGTGTAAACCCAACATCACCAAACGGATACATAATGAATTCGGAAAAAATCACGGCAGAACTATCGGAAGCGCTTAATATTCCTGTGTATGATATATTTAAAGAAAAGGAAAAAAGAAAACAATTTTGAAAATGGCTGACAAGAAGCAAAGACGTTCTCGCAAGCTCGAACTGGAGGTTAACCACGAACCCTTAGCTCGGCGCGGCCAATAACACGAATGTTTTTCACTATGCCCAAAAGAATCATCAAATCATCAAACAACAATAAACAATTTCAAACAATTTCAAACCTAAAACCCAGAAACTTAGAAACCAGAAACATAACCATGTACAAAACCATATCAATATCACACACTGGCAACATCACCACCATTAAGTTCGACAACGAGCCGACGATGAATGCCATGAGCCAGCTTTTCCTTAAGGAATTTCACGAGGCTGTTGAATCTGTCCGCAACGACAAGGAATGCAGAGTTCTAATTATCCGTGGCTCCGAAAAAGTATTCTCAGCAGGCGGAAACCTTCACGAAATTGCTGGAGCCGACTACGAGAAAGCTACACTGATGGCAACCAACGCACATTACATTTACGATGGATTACTAAACCTTGACATTCCAGTAATTGCAGCCCTTGATGGCATTGTATATGGTGGCGGACTGGAACTTGCCCTACGCTGCGACATCCGTTTCTGCACACCCGAAACCCGCATGAAATTCCCCGAAGTTGATATGGGAATAATCCCTGGTGCTGGCGGAATATCCTTTTTGTCGAAGTACATCTCCCCTGCCGACATTGCATACTTTGTGTATTCCTGCAAGCAAATCCCAGTAGACTACGCCCACAATCACGGAATCGTACAAGATGTTTTCTCACGCAACGAACTGTACACCAAGTCAGAAGAATTTGCACAACTGCTTGCATCAAAGCCACGCGAAGCATTACGCGCCGCCAAACACGAAATCACAGCCACAATGTCACGACCATTAAGCGAGTGCCTGCAGATTGAAGTAAAAGAATTTGCTGCAACATTGCAAACCGATGGCAAGAGAATTATAAACGAGTGGTTTGAAAAGAAAAAATAGCGCAATGAAAAAACTTATCATATTCGACCTGGATGGCACACTGCTCAACACAATAGACGACCTCACAAACGCCTGCAATTATGTGTTGCACCAGCATGGATTTCCGCCTCATACCCACGATGAATACCGCTACTTTATAGGTTCGGGAATCCGCCGTCTCATAAAACTCGCTTTGCCAGAAGAATACAGGAACAATGACGAGTTTTGCAAACAAATACTAGATGAGTTCATAATTCGCTACAACGGTCACCTGCACGAAGAAACCTGTCCCTACGATGGCATTATTCCCCTACTCAAAGAACTGAACGACAAAGGCATAAAGATAGCTATCGCCTCGAACAAGTATCAGGAAGGAGTTGATGCTGTTGTTGATTTCTATTTCCACGGCATAAAGTTCGCAGCCACTATAGGCACAAGTACAGAAATCCCCGTAAAACCAAACCCGACAATAGTACACAAGATTATTGAAAAATGTCCAACTGCCAAAAAAGAAATCCTATATCTTGGCGATTCAGGCGTTGACATGCAAACTGCAAAGAATGCAGGACTAACCGCTCTTGGCGTTCTCTGGGGCTTCCGCACAAAGGATGAACTTATTGCCAACGGTGCAGATTATACAATTGAAAAGGTTGAGGAGATTTGGAATTACATCAACGAGGACTAATCATCCATTATCGCTCTTTCGATTTCCTCGACCTCTTCCAAAGAACCTATTTTATACTAATTAATTTTGCTAAGATAAACCTATCTTTCTACTCCATCCAATCAACCCTAATATAATAGCCAAAGGTTATCCTGCCGGCGAAACGCCAGCGCGGATTGTTGTAGCGAAGCAAATCATCAGGATTGATACCATCACCAGTTGGTGTTGCCGACACAACCCTACGCGATTCCTGTGCTATGCAATCGTACCTCGCACCAACATTGATGTCGAATGAAAATACATTTTCAATATTGAACTGATAGCCAGTCAGAATAAATACTGCCAAATTATCAAGACGAACATTAGCACGATAATAGGGAAAGTTTTCTCCTCGATTAAGCGACTCTCCATAGTTGTATATCTGCAAATCCCGCACTGCCGAATGTGCATATCCGACAATAGTCTCCAGATACCACCCAAACGGAGCATTCCAGTAATACCCTTCAAGATATCTTGTAGGCAATGACACCATATAGAAACGAAGCCCCAAGTCGAATTCCACACCATTGAACTTTACACTCTTGCTGGGCTCACCAAGCATTGTCGTACTTTTGTTAAAATACTGACCATCAATGCTTCCATCGGAAAACAATTCCCTACGCCGATAGGCGAGCTCGGCTGTTGCACTAAAATACTTGTGAAATGGTTTCTCGAAGCATATATTCGGATTGAAAAACAACTTGAAAGGACGAGTCTTTATAAGAGTATTGTCAATAAACTGGGTATATGCCATATTTACGGCACACACTAAAAGCAATATTGCAACCAGTTTTTTCATAAAATCCTATGTTTTTTGTTTTTTCTTCTTTGCAGCAGGAAACAATACATTGTTGAGAATCAACCTGTAACCCGGCGAATTCGGATAAAGCGACAAGTCGGTCTTTTCATCGCCTACATAGTGACGATAATCCTCGGGGTCGTGACCGCCGTAGAAAGTCCACATTCCCTGTCCGTATTCACCGTGAATGTAACGAGCCTCGTTCATCGACTTGTTCTCACCCATTATCAACACATTAGGCTTTATAAGGTCGCGCTTAAAGGCGGTCGTTTGTCCCATGAATCCGTGAATAAGGGCTGCGTGGTTCTGGCAGAGCATAGTAGGAACAGGATCCCACTTTGCCGAAAACTCGAACAGCGAGAAATAATCCTCGTTTGTACCAGCACGCTTCGACTGAGTTACATCTATATCGGAAAATTCGTACTCGTATGGATTTGTCTTTACCGTAAAGTTCTGAAAGGCAAGGCAATTTTCGTAATCAAGTTTCTTTTGTGCATTCGGGTCCATGCCGTCGCCATCGAACATATATTCGCAAATATCGGTATTAGCAGCGGCAAGTGCAATGTCGAAAGTATCGGTGGCGGCACACATCGCAAACATAAATCCTCCATTGAAAACATATTGCTTAATAGCCAGCACCACTGCAAGTTTCAATTTTGAAACCTTGCTGAAGCCAAGGTTTGCAGCTTCTTCCTCGCTCAACTTCTGCCTTTCCTGATACCACTGCATACGGGCATAAGATGCGTAAAACTTTCCATACTGACCGGTAAAGTCCTCATGGTGAAGGTGAAGCCAGTCGTATTCTGCCAATTTGCCTTCAATGATTTCGGTATCATAAATCTTGTCGTAGGGAATTTCAGCGTAGGTAAGCGCCAAAGTCACTGCATCGTCCCACGGCTGCGAAATTGGTGGCGTATAAACGGCAATCTTAGGCGCTTTTTCCAATTTCACAGCATCCTGATTCACCGATGGAGCCGAAATGTCATTGAAAATGGCATTCTTCTGTGCATCAGCAATAATCTCGTAAGAAACATTTCGCAAAATGCACTCACGCTCCAAATTGGACGAAAATCCGATTACAAAACTTCCACCACGATAGTTAAGCAACCACCATGCTTCAAGTCCTTGTTCCAGCGACCAGTATGTAAGCCCGTAGGCCTTTAAATGGTCGGTCTGCGACTCGTCCATGGGAATGAGCATATATGCGCAATTCCCTGACAACGAAAACACAAGCATCAATAATATTACAACAAGCTTTTTCATTGCTTCATTCCGCCAATAAGTTCAGAAATATCTTTCACACCATACTTTTCGCAGTACAATTCGATGCCGTCAAGCACACGGACTGTTGCATCGGGATAAAGGAAATTGGCTGTTCCAACCTGAATGCATGAAGCTCCTGCAAGCAAAAACTCTATTGCATCTTCAGCAGTTACAATGCCACCAAGTCCGCAAACTGGAATCTTCACATTATGAGCAACTTGCCAAACCATTCGCACTGCTATCGGCTTTATTGCAGGACCAGACATTCCGCCAGTTATGGTCGAAAGTTTCGGACGGCGAGTCCTGACATCGATTGCCATTCCCAAGAAGGTGTTGACCAGCGAAACCGAATCGGCGCCAGCATCTTCAACAGCCTTAGCTATTGATACAATGTTGGTTACATTGGGTGAAAGTTTCACCATAAGATGCTTTCCGTATGCCTTGCGCACAGCAGCTACAACTTCTCCTGCCGATTTCGGGTCTGTGCCGAAAGCCATTCCGCCTTCCTTCACATTGGGACAGGAAATATTAAGTTCGATAGCTGGAATATTTGGCAATTCCCCTATCCGTCTTGCAGTTTCCACATAATCCTCTATGCACGAGCCGCTAACATTTACAAGCACATTGGTTTTCAAATCCTTCAACTGAGGATAGTTTTCCTTGCAGAAATAATCCACGCCCTTGTTCTGAAGTCCTACTGCGTTCAACATTCCCGATGCGGTCTCCGCCATACGCGGATAAGGATTTCCTTCGCGTGGATTCAAGGTTGTGCCCTTTACAATGAAACCGCCAAGTCGTTCAAGGTCAACAAAATCGGCATATTCCAAGCCGAAACCAAAAGTTCCCGATGCTGTAAGCACAGGATTCTTAAGCTTCAATCCGTTAATATCTACATTCAGGTTTACCATAACAATTGCTTTACATTAAACACTGGGCCTTCGGTGCATACGCACTTGTGACCGTCTTTTGTATTCTGCACGCAGCACAGGCAAGCGCCAATTCCGCACGCCATCTTGTTTTCGAGCGAAACCTCGCATTCGACCTTGTGTTCCAATGCCCATTTTGCAAGTGCGCGCATCATTGGTTCGGGTCCGCAGGCAAGGATTTCGGTATATGGGAAGTTTTCGGAATTAAATATCGAATGTTGCATTACGGTTCCTTTTTCGCCGAAACTTCCGTCATCGGTTGAATAGAACACATTGCCGAACTTCTCGTAAACTTCCTTGCGCAAAATGTTTGACTTGCTGCGGTAACCGAGCAGAATGTCGGGACGGAAGCCAAACCTCTGCATGTATCTTGCCGTGAACAGCAATGGAGCAACGCCTACGCCACCACCGACAAGCAATACCCTACCCGACAATGGCAAAGCGAAAGTATTGCCCAACGGGAAAACCACATTCAGCAAATCGCCCTCACGCAAGTGAGCGAGAGTTGCTGTTCCGTCGCCGGCAATCTTCACCAAAAGTTGAATTGTCTGCTTGTCGTAATCGACATCGTGTATGCTTATGGGACGGCGAAGAAAAGTTCCCACCGAATTGTTAATCTTGACTTCGGCAAACTGCGCCGGCATAATCACCGGCAGTGCATCCTCGCTTTGCAATGTGAGCATGAAGAACGAACCACCTATCCTTTCGTTCCCGATGACACGCAAGTCCCTGATTACCTTTTTGCTCATATATTATTCTCCTTTGTTTTCGTATCTTGACACTGAACTGAAATTTCTACATTACTATTCACCTAAACCGTAATAATAATTTGAGACAAAATTAAAGATTTTTTTTTCTTAATAGATTACATTTCAAATATCATCACCACACTCATCTTTAATTTTCACCACTATTATTTTCCGATGCGTTTGCATCTATGGATAATATTATTCCATCACGGGCATTGAGACTGGTCACAACTTTTTTGCCTGTTTTTTGTTCTAGTTCCATTCTGGCATTTTTTGCTATTGTGGCACCATCCACAGCATTTTGTATATGGTCGTTAAAGTCTTGCGGATTTGAATTCTCAGAGATTTCTTTTGTGGAAAGTTCAGCGAGCATATTCAAGACTAATTCTTTGTTAGTCATATTGTCACGCAGATTTTCTTTTTTCAGACCTTTGAATTCCTTGTATTCTTTGGCGGTTTTACCTGCCCAAGTCTTATAAATTATGTCGGTAAGAGTCGCAAACTGCACTCCCTCTTTCAGTCCGTGCTTTTTCCACTCGTCCGTAAGGTCTTTGCGTATTTCTATAGACTTTAGTCTTTGATTAATCCAAGCATCGGAATACCCCAACGCCCTATATTCGAGCAAGGCACGTTGTATTCCTTGTTCAGGATCTTGCATTTCGTCAATGCGTTCTTTTGCAACCTGCGCCATCCACAGTTTAAATGGTTCTGCCTTAGGCGAGGGAATGGACTGAATAAGACGGAAAAGTTGTGCAACATTCATACAATCAGTCTTGTACATCTTTCCATCTGCGGCAGGCATTTTCAGTTGGTTACAATTTGTAACCAACTGGCTACCCTCTTTTTTTAGCCTGTTTTTCAGCACTTTCCAATAATTGTTAGGATTAGGACTATCTGTTAGAACTGCAACTACATCTACTACCGAGAAAAACCATTCTTCGGTTTCCTTATCCCAAAGTGTGCGTACCTTTTTGTTTTCAAAAAGTTTTATCTGCGTGTCCATCAGCCTGCTATTTTTGTCAAATTTATCTTGCGAAGATAATAAATCTAAACAAAAAATGCAAAATTTGGGGTGGAAATAATTTTGTGAAAGAAATTTGGATTGTGCGGTAGCTGGATTCGTAATGCGATGAGATGTTTATTCGGATTGTTGCCATAAGCAACGAGTTAAAGATTGCAAATCCGAAAGAACTATGTGCTTTTATTTTGCGGTGAACAGGCATTTTTATGCGTTCACCGCAGATTATAACGATGTTTTATTGTTCAATTTTACGCTTAATAAGTTGCATTGCGCCTTTTTATACAGAGTTATCGTTTCTCTAAATGGCTCATTATCTGCAACTTTCCATATTTTCAATATAAATTTTAAATTGAAACAAAGATAACATTTAGTTTTGAAACGAAGTCATAATCGTGCTTTTATTTTGCGGTGAACAGGCATTTTTGTGCGTTCACCGCAAATTATAACGATGTTTTAGGGATACTGAAATGGATTATTATTCGGATTTAAAATCTTCATATTCAATTCTTTAGAATTACTACTAAAGGCAGCGAGCTAAAGGTTACAAATCCGAAAGGACAATCAGAATTATGTACGCACTGCGTACACTATTTCTTCTTGGCTAAAAATATACGCAACGCGTATACAATGCTATGAGTTTGATTCTGCAGTTTTCTTACTATGACTTCTGCGACGATGTGGTTTGCGCGACTTTGCCTCGCCTGCAACACCATCAGTATTTTTTGATACGGCTTTCTTTTGTCCCGAAAATTTTCGTCCTCCACGATGCGAACCGCCACATTTGCGTCGTGATGACTTTCCGCCTGGTTTATATTCAGGTGCTTCGCCAAAACCATCGGGCAAAGGCGACTTCTCGACCACGCGTTCAAGCAGTTTCTCAATACGTGAGAAATGCTCTATTTCCTTTTCGCCAATGAAACTTATAGCCAAGCCGTCCTTTCCTGCACGGGCAGTACGACCAATGCGATGAACATAATCCTCAGCCTTGTGCGGAATGTCGTAGTTCAGAATCAGGTTCACATTGTCGATGTCGATGCCACGCGAAAGCAGGTTTGTCGTAACCACAATGTTGATTTTTCCGCTCTTGAAATCGAGAACGGCATTTTCGCGCTCCTCCTGCGTAAAGTTTGAATTTATCGGTCGGTTAGGAATATTGTTCATGCGCAAAAACGACGACACCTCTCCTACGCTCTGCTTCTTCCCGACAAAAATTATCACTTTCTCGCCCTTGTGTTCCGACAAAGTGTGAAGCAATAGTTTCATCTTGTCGTTTTCGTAAACCATGTAAACCTTCTGGTCTATTTCGGCAGCGGGTTTCGAAAAGTTAAGGTCAACGAACTTTGGTTCAATCAGAATCTGCTCGGCAAGTTTCTTTATCTGCGCAGGCATAGTTGCACTGAACATCAACGACTGTCGCTTTTTAGGCAACTGACTGACAATCTTCATAATGTCGGGATAGAAACCCATATCGAGCATTTCATCGGCTTCGTCCAGTACAAGGAAATCGAGTGTGGAAAAGTCAGCATAACCGAGGTTCAAATGCGAAATCAAGCGTCCAGGCGTTGCCACCACAATGTCAACACCATTGACAAGTGCATTTTTCTGGTCACCAAAACCTTGCTGGTCATTTCCGCCATATATTGCGATTGATGACTGATTGGAAAAATACGCAAGTCCGTCAATCTGCTCCTCGATTTGCTGGCAAAGTTCGCGCGTAGGTGCAATTACCAACGCCCTTATGCCTTTCTTTGGGAAACGCAACATCCTCTCCATCAAGGGAAGTAAAAAAGCGACGGTCTTACCCGAACCAGTCTGCGAACAAGCCATTACATCGCACCCATCCACAACTGGCTGGAAAGTTTCCGCCTGTATGCGTGTCATTTCCTCAAAGCCGAAAGATTCTACGGCTTCGTGAAGACAATCGTGCAATGTCAGTTCGTCAAATCGCATTTTATTCTCAATTTACAAATGGCAAAAGTAAACATATCAGTCGAGCCAAATATAACTAACATGAGATATTTATTAACAAAAAAACGACAGCCGACCTTTGCCGAATGCCGTAAATCGTAAATTCAATGTTTTATCTGATTATTATTTATCTAAATAATGACCGCGAAGAGATACGACATTAATAATCTGGTCATCTTCGTACACCTCATAAATAAGACGATTTTTCTTGTCAATATGCCGTGACCAGCAGCCAGTCATATTTTTCTTCAACTGCTCTGGTTGACCTATTCCATTTTTATAATCGACAAGAATAGCGGTCAACAATTGTGTTATTTTTTTTCAATGCTTGTTTGTTGCCAGACTGCTTCCAGTATTCCAAATCTTCTAACGCGTCTGGTGTATAGACTATTTCCATAAATCTTCAATAGCAATTTTAACACATTCGCCACGCTTGTATGCTTCGCGTCCTCGTTCTACTTTTGCCACGATTTCTGGATTATATTGCGGTTCTTCATCTTTCGACACGGTCACAATGGCTCCAAGTTTCCGCATAACGGACAAAAGTGCATCTATTTCCTTTCTGTTTTTACTATATTCGATTGTTACCGTACACATAAATCCGATTCTCATTTGTTTGATGTTGCAAAAATAGTGAAAATATGAAACATACAAATATTTTTTGGAAGCGATTCACTGAAAAAAACGACAGCCGACTTTCGCCGACTGCCGTTTATCAACATATTGCTATTTACATATACCTTTATTTCAATTTTGCCGAAAAAGCAGGTGCATTTCTTACACCAGCTGGTGTAGAAACCTTAATTCCGATGAACATTATTGTAGAACCAGATGATTTCTTCTTTATATCGGCTAGAATATCAGCGGGGATTTCATTTCCAGTTACAAATTGTGTTGATGTTATCCCATCTTCTTCTTTCATGTATGTGAATTGAGCCACAGTATATTCAACATCCTTGAACGGAAAGTTTACATCACCTATTGAAGCATCAATTTTTGTCGATTTTGTAAAAACTGACTTAGGAATCTCATCTCCGACCCTATATCCTCCAATTGTGATTGTAGGCATAGGAAGATTCAACACATTAAACTTGCAAGAGGTCTCTCCTACACTTATTGTCACCGACTTAACATTCGGATCGGTTATTTCAACTACGTATTGGCCGTCGAATCCAGGAACTTGTCCAGAATATATTTTTGCACCGTTTGATATTGTCGGTGCGACATCATTTGCACAGTTTACTATCGAAACAGGATTCTTTACGCCCTGATACAACACATTAACTGCACTGTTTTTGATTTGAACACCCTGTGCATTAGCCATCATAAAAGAAAAGCACAGCAACGACACTACTAAAATTAGATTTTTTCTCATATTATTAAAAATTTAATTGATGGACTTCTATTTTTTAACATTTTTATGCCGCATCTCCAGTTCTGCGAAGTCCTTTAAACAAAAGCCAAAGACAACGACACTGCAAATATATATATTTTATATTTAAAACCTTGCATTTTATAACACATTTTCAATTACCCTTGATAATCAAAACATTACAAACACTTTTATTCTAACGTGCCGAAAACGCTGACAGGACGAACTGATCGTCCACAGTCGCGAGAGAAGGAGTCCACATAGCAAGTATCTGTAGCAAAATAGAGTGTCCACGCACCATCCGAATCCCTAAATGTTTCGAGCGAACTAGCCCATAAGAAGGCATAGGATCCTTCACCATAGAGCTCGCGACCATTGCGGTAACCAGAAGCGGGAAAGAAAATAGAGTTACCGTTCTGCCCCGTGAACTTCATTCCACTAACACCATTATAGGTTGTCCACTCGTGAGTGCAACTGTTGTACAATTCGCGAATTTCTTCCTTCGTTGGCATTCTACATCCAGCTCCCAAATTGGCGGTAGCTGCATCGTCGGCAGCTTCCAAAACGGTAAGGTTGTCGGTAAAGCCGTTGTAACCATCATGAGCAATGCTACAATATTTGTTTAGCGTATTGTAATCACCATAGCACCAGCGGTATGTAGTCCAGCTGTAATCTTCCTTTGTGGTGGTTTCGCCCCATGCATAGTAGTTGCCACATTCCTCTGGAGAGTTTGCGCCTACATTGCATGCCGACCAATGCGTACCCGACGGCAGACCAAGGTCAACATATGCATATTTCCACTGCGCATACAAGGTGATACTCCTAGAAATTGTTATTTCCTGCGTATTGGCGTATGAGGTTCCACTGCCATCGGCTTCAGTATTCCAGTTGTAAAAATAATAGTCAGGTTTTGAGAATGCATTTGGCCTAAGCACTTGCGGAGAACCAGCCACATACTGCTGCGGTCTCATTTCGCCTGTACCGCCGTTTGCATCAAAGGTAACTTTTACGAAAGAAGAAATCTTTTTCCACTGCGCGTACAAGGTCATATCGGAAGTAACAATTATTCTTTGCATGTCTTCATACGATGTGCCACTGCCGTTTGAAGTTGTATTCCATCCTTCAAAAATGTATCCGTGATATGTGAACTCATTAATGGCAAGAGGCTGCGACTTGCCCTCGGTGAATGTCTGCGCCTGCATTTCGCCAACACCTCCATTGGCATTGAAGGTTACAGTATAAGTTTCCTTCTTGCAACCGCTAAGCACCAGCATTCCAGCCACGATAACGATGGAGAAAAACAAGAATGTAAATTTCCTCATACCCCAAATTATTTAAATTATTAACATCCAATCAATTAGTCACATCATCCTATTGCCAATACTGCCATCGAATATCTGCACAATACTAATGCAGATATTCAACAGCAGTAGAAGTTAGAAATTAACTACCAAACATATACCGTTACCGGTAAAACCAAAGTTCATCGTTACGGCGGTATCCTTTCGGTCTACGCACTCGCTATTATAGACATGGTGCGCAGTGGTTTTCTTGTTTTGTCCTAGCAGTATACATGGCAAACCACCGGCGAAACCGACAACTACTCCGCCTGCCATCATACAATACCCAGTAAGCATTGCCCAGTTGGGCAATATTTCCGAACCTACATACCAACCAGAACTATTATAATAGTTTATATGACCAGAGGTCGCAGCACCGCCTATCAGAAAACCTGCTCCGATAAGCAATGTTGCCCCACCGACGGATGCTATTATTATACCGTTTTTTTTCTGTTTGACACCCGCTTGGTATTGCTGGTAGGCTGCATTGCACTCTGCTTTCATCTTTGCCAAAAACTGAGCCTCGTTCATGGTTTCTCCCTTGTAGAACCAAGAACCAGAACGATACTGCATGAGCTCAGAGTCGTTGTCTGTTACATTCTGTGTGGTCACCGTTCCGGTACTGTCCACAGTCGTCACTTTCTTCTGGCCGGGCATGGTCACATTATACTCCTGCGCACATAGCGCGCAAGTGACTAAAATGCCCATCAAAAATAATAAGAACTTACGCATTATTATTTCTTTTTAGGTTTGTAATCTTTGTTATATTTCATTAATGGAGCTTTTTCACTGACATCTATATAGCCAGGATGCATTCCTAAGAAATGTGGTGCAAGAATAGAACCGAAAATCAGCATACGAAGCCTCCATACGTCCGTTGTCATTCCGAAGGATGTTTGTACGCGGTCAATGGTAGCTTCGTAGACAACCTCTTTTGTCTCTAAGTTACGTACGATAATCTTGCCTACTAACGTAGCTCCTTTACCAGCATATATTGTAAAACGCGGCAACCCCTCATCAACCTTGTCGACATACCACTCCATGGCATACTTGGCAGAGTCTTTGTCGGCGGTCATATGAAGCGCAATATTACGATTATCACAGGAGATGTTCCAGTACTTGACAATCCAGAAATAGATTTGTTCTAAATCCTCTGTCCATTCATCTTTTTTGTATTCCAAATACGGACCAATTTCCTTTGTAATTTTCTTGGCTTTTATTTTAAAATTTACAAGTTGCGCCTTGCTAAAATCGAGGTACAACCACATTTTTGCATCCTCTTTCATGAAGGCATAATCTTCACCCTTTGTAACAATGATGTCATTGTAGAACCATTTATACGAATAAGCATAAACGCTTGTCAGTATGGCAAAGCATAGAATAAAAAGTTTTTTCATATTAGCAATTATTTATAATGTTAAGAATTTGTTATTTCTGTATTTATTGCAACAAATATACAACACAATCGAATTAATTTTTCTTAAAATTTTGTTAAATTATGCTTAATTCGTTATTCTTGGGAGAATCAAAGAAAGACGTAAAAATACAGATAAATGTTGCCTTATGAGTGTCTTATCAAAGCAAAATGAAAATGCACTATTGTGTCGGATTCCAGCAAATCCGACACAATAGAATAAAGGTTGCTATTGCAAAAGCAAAAAATTACAGTCTGCCTTCAATAACCTTCCAGTCGATTATGCTCCACAGAGCTACGAGATGATCGGCACGGCGGTTCTGATAATCAAGGTAGTATGCATGCTCCCATACATCAAATGTCAGCAACGGCTTCAGACCCTTGCGAACAGGATTTTCTGCATTCGGTTCCTGCGTAATGACAAGTTTTCCCTCTGCATTCAGCGATAGCCAAACCCAGCCAGAACCAAACAGACCAACACCCTTCTGCACAAATTCAGTCTTGAAAGCATCGAATGAACCGAAATCCCTTTCAATCAACGACAAAAGTTGTCCTGTAGGCTGGTTGTTTTCGCGTTTTGCTGCAAACTGCTCAAAATACATTGTGTGGTTCAGCACCTGACCAGCATTGTTGAACATTCCTCCTTCGGCACGCTTTACAACCTCAACAAGCGACATGTTTTCAAGTCCGCTCCCTGGCAACAATTTGTTCATGTTATCGACATAAGCTTTAAGGTGCTTTCCATGATGGAAACTCAAAGTATTTTCACTTATAACACCACCCAATGCCGCTGCTTCGAATGGCAATGCAGGCATTTCAAAGATTCCGTTTACTGGCATAATTTCTTTCATAAGTATGATAATTATTGTTTATACGACAAATGTACAATAAAATTTTGGATTTACGATGTACGATTTAGGAATTTATTGTTTGGAAATGTTTCTGGTTTATATTGCTACGCCGTTTCTACGCTTCGCAGTTTCTATAGGCTTCGCCCGTTTCTAAGTTTCTGATTGTTTGATGATTCGATGATTTGATAATTTGAAGATTAATTTGTAGGGTCGTTGCGTGCAACGACACCACAAATTGTTCCATTAGCAAATTGTTTGATGGATGTTTGGAACGAATTGAAATTGCTTGCGCGAGCTAATGGTTGGCTTTTAGCATTTCTGCCTGTTCGCCTTTTAGCCCATTTATCCATTATACATTGTTCATTGTCAATTATCCATTGTTCATTATTTATTGCGCATTACATACCGGTCTAATCGTCTGACCATACATGCGGTAATAGCTTGTCTCGTAGAAGGAATCGGCATCAATGAGGAATCCCCAAGCAAACTGTGTATCGTCAGTATAAACGGAACTTAGCCAATAGAATCCACAAGAACCGCCTTCGTAAATGTTGCCATCGCCACGACCACCAGCTGCTGGCAGGAAAATGCTGTTGCCGTTTAGTCCTGTAAGCTGATAGCCGTTGACATTGTTGCGTGTTGTCCATGTCCGTGTACACGAGGAGTACAACTCATCGAAGTCCTCACGCGACGGCATACGCCAGTTGTCGCCCCAATTGGCTGTTGCCGCATCATGCGACGCATCAAGACGCGTCACGCTATCCAACTCATTGCCAATGCTATATGTATTCCAGCTGAACAAATCCTTTGTTGCTATTTCGCCCCATGCGTAGTAAGTTCCGTATTCCTCTGGCTTCCTTGCTCCCAAATTGCACTCAGCCCAAAGCGTACCGCTCGGCAATCCTAAATCGATAAAGGTATGACCTCCGTTTTCAGAATGCAGGACTATGCTAATCGTCAATGGGTCATCGCCAATGGTCAAGGTCTCGGACTCACCACGAAGCACATCGTCGTCGATAACAGCTTCTACCATAACACTAAACGGGTTTTCCCTGCGAACCTCAACGACATCGCTACGAGTAACATCGTACATATACATGTCGTCGTCGGCACTATATACAAATACACATTTTCTCTCAATCGTATCATACTCGTATTCAACAAGAACTCGAGCCTCGAACTCGGTCAGGAGACTCTTGTTCATTGTCTTGTCGCCACGCACAACAACCAAGTCCAACTTGGCGAGAGGGCTTAACTCTATAGCTTCCTTATGGCACGATGCCGCCAAAAACAAGAGGACTATTCCTACAAATAAAATTCCACTGAAATTCTTCGTTCTCATATAATTTACTCCTTTACAAATCTTTGAACTGATGGCAGACCTTCGTCCTCGCCATATAATCTTACAAAATAAACACCAGGCATAAGTGCTTCTACATTTATCTCTGCACTATACGCATTGATTTCATTACGCATTACAAGTCGCCCTGCTGTGGAATAAAATTCAACAAACGATATGTAATCCTCTGACGAAATGCTGATTAGGCTCTTCGCAGGATTAGGGCTAATGTCGTATGTTTCAGGCTCGTCGAGGATGCGAAGGTTGAGGTCGACAATCGTATCGCAACCCTCTGCAGAAGGAACTACAAACGAATATTGTCCTGCGACATAAAATGTACGCTCATATATGCTAAGGTATTTCGTTACTGTCGTATCTATTTCAACATGCGTAGATGCTGTGAAGTAGGCCGTATATGTGCGGTCGGCTGTAACTACAATCTCGCGCGGATTATCCGTATTTCCGTCGCTCCATGTCAAGAAGCAGTAGCCAATGTTAGGAATTGCAGTAATTATTACTGTTGAACCTTCATCGTAAGTTCCTCCGCCAGAAACCATACCATATTCTTCATCATTTGACAAGACTGTAATTGTATATTGCTGAAGCGGTTCCACTTCGAAGATTGCAACAAATGTGCTGTCGCTTGTAACCGTAATCGTACGCGGGTTATCGGTATTTTCGTCATCCCACGAAACAAAGCGGTAACCTTCATTTGGAATTGCAGTTATAACGACTTCCGCACCTTCATCGTATGTGCCACCACCAGCAACAGAACCATACTCATCGTTGTTTGCCGAAACTGTAATTATGTAGCTCTCAAGCAAATGTTCGAAGATTGCGACAAATGTGCTGTCGCTTGTAACAGTAATCGTGCGCGGATTGTCGGTGTTGTCATCGCTCCACGAAACAAATTGGTAGCCTTCGTTTGGAGTTGCGGTTATGATGACTTCTGCACCTTCCTCGTATGTTCCGCTACCTGAAACAGAACCATACTCATCGTTATTTGCAGAAACGGTAATTGTAAAACTTGGTATTTCCTCGAATGTTGCTTCGATTGTATGATTTGCTGTAACATTTTCAAAAGTGTAAACACCTTCAACAAGTTGGTCGGTTGCATCCACATCGTCAACCAATACGCTTGCAATGCGGTAGTCTTCGGCTGGCGTGATGGTGAACGACTGGTTTTCTCCTTCGTCCAGTGTTATTTCACCACTCGGAGCGATTAAACCATTTTCACCTGCAGTTGCCGTAATGGTATGGATTGCCCTGAAACCTGCCATAAAAGTGCTGTCGCTTGTGACAATAACCGTCCTTGGATTGTCCTCGTTGCCATCGTTCCACGATAGGAAGCGATAGCCATTGACAGGTGTCGCGGTTATTATTCCGCTGTTGGAGCAAGTCGGCTGTTGTGTTATGCTTGCCGTCCCCTGCTGCTCATTTTCGCTCGATACATTCAATTCATATAGGAAGCGTTCCTGTATGTTAGTGATATCACTCCATCCGTCAGCCGAACTATATGCATCTGATGCATTGCAAGGAACATAAAGAGAAGCGGAACTGCGTACTATCGGCATAAAAACAGAAGTACCTTCAAGAACTGGTGGTGTATTAGCTGTTATATATATTTCTGTGATGTTTTCACACTGACTAAATGCCGAAGAGCCAATATTTTCTACGGAACTACCTATTGTAACCGTAGTTAATTCTGTACAACCATGAAAAGCCCAGTCTCTAATGCTTGTTACCGAATCTGGAACAGCTATCGAAATCAAACTGATACAAGCCTGAAATGCATATTTGCCAATAGTTTCTACCGTACTGCCTATTGTTACCGATGTGAGATTGCTGCAGTGCCAAAATGCACCATACATGTCATTTTCACTTCCTATAGTTATAACAGAATTGGGAATAACAAGTTCTCCTATAAGCCCTTCACAATACGCAAACGCTCCATCGCTAATGCTAGTAACTGATTCTGGGATTGATAATGAGGACAGACCTATACAATGATAAAATGCTCTCGCGCCAATGCTTGTAACAGAGCTTGGGATAGTTAAAGTTTCAGTCAGTCCTTCGCAATAGCTAAATGCATAATCGGGAATATTCATAACATTATTGCCGATATTCAAGGTTGTAAATGTACCATGATTAAATGCAGCATCGTCCATTGTTCCCATACTTGTGCAATTTTCGGCATTGAAATTAACCGTAGTCAATCCTGTACAACCATAAAATGCTCTTTCGCCAATACTTGTTACCGAATCAGGAATTGTTATTTCGTTTAGTCCTGTGCAACCATAAAAAGCATTGTCAGGAATACTTTTTACTCTTTCACCGATATTCAAGGTCGCAAATGATGTGCAATTGTAAAATACAGGATTACTTGAACTTCCCATAGTGGTGCAGTTTTGGGCGTTGAAATTAACGGTAGATAGTCCAGTACAACCAGAAAATGCCCTGTCGCCAATGCTTGTTACCGAATCGGGAATTGTTATTTCAGTCAGTCCTGTCCAAGTACGGAACGCATGGTCAGGAATATTCTTTACTCTTTCGCCAATATTTAAGGTCGCCATGTTTGTGCAATCCTCGAATACAGGATAAGAGCCACCCATAGTCGTGCAGTTTTGGGCATTGAAATTAACCATAGATAGTCCAGTACAACCATAAAAAGCCCTGTCACCAATGCTTGTTACAGAATCAGGAATTGTTATTTCGGTCAAACCTGTGCACCCCTTGAATGCATAACTTGGAATATTCTTAACATTATCGTAAATATTCAAAGTAGCAAACAAAGAGCAATTGTCAAAAACAGGATCACTCGCACTTCCCATGATTGTACAGTTTGTCGCATTAAAATTAACCGTAGTTAGTCCCGAACAACCAGAAAACGCGTATGTGCCAATGTTAGTTACCGAATCGGGAATTGTTATTTCTGTCAGTCCACTACAATTATAAAATGCATAATTGGGAATATTTTTAACATTATTGCCGATATTCAAGGTTGTAAATGTACCATTAGAAAATGCCGAATAGTTTGTAGTTCCCGCAGTAGTGCAGTTTTCGGCATTGAAGTTTACCGTATTCAGTCCCGTACACCCATCAAAAGTCTTATCGCCAATGCTTGTTACAGAATTGGGAATTGTTATTTCACTTATTCCTGTACATCCAGAAAATGCGTATGAGCCAATGTTAGTTACAGAATCGGGAATTGTTATTCCTGTTAGTCCGCTGCAATTATAAAATGCATAATCGCCAATGCTTTCTATTGAATTCCCTATTGTTATTGTTTCCAATCCGCTACAATTCTTGAATGCATTGGCTGGAATATTTTTAACATTATCGCCAATATTCAATGTTGACAGCGATGTACATGATGAAAATACAGAAACACCAGCACTTCCCATCGTAGTACAATTAATTGCATTGAAATTTACCGTAGTCAGTTCGCTACATGAAGAAAAGGCGGCAGTACCTATGTTGGTAATAGATTCTGGAATCGTAACCGATGTCAGGCAAGTCGCACCCCGAAATGCATAATCATTTATTTCTGTTACAATATCAGGGATAACCAAGTCAGTAACTAGACTATTGTTAATATATAGGTTATGGGCATCATATAGTGGACCTGGAGCACCAAATGTTATTCCGCACCACTGAGTAATAGTGCCTGAATAATTAACTCTTGTCAGTGCGCTGCATTGATAAAATGCATAACTTGGAATATTCGTTACCCCTTCGCTGATATTTATAGTCGCCAATGATGTACAATTATAAAATACAGGATTACTGGAACTTCCCATAGTTGTGCAGTTTGTTGCATTGAAATTGACAGTAGTCAGTCCTGTGCAAGCGGAAAATGCGCCATTGGAAATCGTTTCCACATCCTCGCCAATGGTAATAGTGGTGATATTACTGTTGCCAGAAAAAGAAGTGCTGCTGCAGTTGGCGGCATTGTAGTTGAGCGTGGAGAAATTGCAGCCGTAGAATGCATTATTACCGATTGTTTCCACACTTTTGCCTAATGTTAGAGTTTCATATCCACTGCAATTGTAAAACGCAGATGCTCCGATATTCGTCACCGAATCTGGTATAACCAAAGTGCCTGTAAGTCCACTACAATCTCTAAATAAATAATCAGGAATATTCTTAACACTTTCGCCAATGTTCAGGGTTGTTAACGATGAACAGCCGCCCCAGTTATATGTTGCGACAGTTGCGCAGTTTGTGGCATTGTAATAGACTGTGGTCAATCCTGAGTTGTTTATAAATACGCTATTGCCTATACTTGCAACCGACTTGCCAATCGTAAGAGTAGCCAGTGATGAACATTCATTAAATGCACGATCGCCAATAGTAGTGACAGAATCCGATATTATCACCTCTGTCAGTCCGCCACAATACATAAATGCTTGAGCGGGAATAACCTTCACGTTTTCGCCGATATTCAAGGTTGTAAACGAGCAACCAGTAAAAATGCTCGATCCTGTGCTGGTTTCCGCATTGAAATTGACAGTAGTCAATCCGCTACAACTGACAAATGCTTCATCGCCAATTTCTGTTACAGAACTAGGAATTGTTATCTCAGACAGACCACTACAACCATAAAAAGCATAGGCACCAATGCTCGTTACTGAATTGGGAATTGTAACGGATGTCAGTCCGTTGCAATGTTGCAGCGCATAATCGATAAGACCTGTAACAGAATATGTTATACTATTAAACTCAACCGATTCCGGGATTTCAAGGTCACCAGTAGGAGTTGTATTGTAGAATGGGTACTCTTCATTTTCTGTTGCCACACTAACCGTATAAGGCTCTATATCTGATGTAATTGTGTAATACAATGTCTGCCCGGTACTGCATACAGCGGAAAAGTCGTAAGCCATTGCCTTGTTGCCCAGCAGGATAACAATGAGCAATAGAGTTAATTTATATAATTTCCTCATTCTTTATTGTTTATTAAATCCAAATCCCCAAACACAAATGTTTTGCAAATATAACATATTGGTATAATAATACAAAATGGGAATGAGATTTTTTTTGAAGACATATATGCGTAGGGGCAAGTTTGAAACCTGCCCCTACGCATATATTATATTTTCTTTATCTTTTTATCGTGACGCAACCCTTCATGACGGGATAACCTTCACCAAGGTATACAACATACCAATACGAATCACTTGGCAACGGACGACCACCATACATTCCGTCCCACTCGCAAATTGCACCCTTAGAGCTGAAAAGTTCCTTGCCGTAGCGGTCATATACAGAAACCTTGGATTCGGGATACATATACAAGCCTGTAAGCACCCATGTATCGTTGAAACCATCACCGTTTGGCGTAAAGAACGACGGTATGCCTACGGATGCATCCAAGTAGGTCTGTTCAACATCTATGCAATGGTTATTGTCCTGAACCCTGATGTCGTAAAACGACGATGGCAGGTTGTCGAAGATATTTGACGACTGCCATGTGACACCATCAGCCGAATAATAATATGGCGGTGTGCCACCCTGTACCTCGACAATTACAAGACCTTTGCCCGATGTAATATTGATAATTTCAGGATAGTTGTCGGAAAAATCGGCACGCAAGGAAGTGCTTGCCGTACAACCACTTGTATTGGTTACACTTACCGCATAATAACCGGGAACAGCAATGTCGATGTATGGATTTGATGTACCGTTGTTCCATTCGTAGCTTGCGTATGTTGTATTCAGATACAAGCGGCGCGACTGAAGTCCGCAGAATACGGTATCGTTACCAATGAACGGGTCAATTATATCATGCTTGGTAGCATTCACCTCATCACTAACCGTACAACCGCTGGCATCGGTCACAGTAACCGAATACACTCCCGACGAATAAATATCAATGTATGCTGAAGTTTCGCCAGTATTCCACTGGTACGACAAATAATGGTTGTGAGACGAAAGCCTAACATAATCCTCGCAGAAATCCATGTCATCAGGCAGTCCGAAAGTCGGTACATTTATAACTCTTATCGTAACCGTATCAACGCTTGAACAGCCGTACTGGTTTGTAACACGCAACCAATATGTTCCAGACGATGTCACCCCTATCGCTGCCGTTTGCTCGTGCGTATTCCACTCGAAACTGCAATTCTGATACTGTCCTGATGATGAAAGTATAACTTTCCCGTCGGTACAATAGGTTGTATCCTTGCCCAAGTCAACCTCAGGAGATTCAACCTTTCCGACATTTATGGAATCTACGGCCTTGCACGAGTTTGCATCCGAAGCCTCGACAGTAAGCACGCCATCTATTGATACCCAAACGGAACGCCCCTCTGCCCCATTACTCCACGAATACGAAACAAAACCATCGGGAGCCGTAACCCTAACGCTATCGCCAGCACAGAAATATGTGTCGGCACCAAGTTCTATCGTAGGCTGTGGATATTTGTGAGTTGTAATTGTATCATAATAATAGCAGATGCCGTTGAATGCCCTCACCCAGAATGTATATTCGAGCGGTGTAGTAAATGTAGATGACGACATTCCATTCGACCAATAATACGACAGGAAGCCGCTTGCTTCTATCGTAAGGGACTCGTTAGGGCAGAAATAATAGTCGGTTTCGGGCAACACATCAATATTAGGATACTGCGAAACTGAAAACGAGGCAGATGCCGTACATGAATTTGAATTTGTAATGGTCACCGAATATGTGCCGGCACTATGAATTGATATTTCGCGCGTATGCTCGCCGGTATTCCACGCATAAGCGGACATATCGCTGTTGACTGCCACCGAAACCGTATCCATCGGACATAGAGTAGGAATCGAAGGCAACTCGACAACTGGAGGCTGTGGCGCAGTCAATGTCAACGAAGTGGTTATGTAGCAATGGTCGCCATCGACAACCGTAAGCGTATATGTGCCTGCCGACACTCCCGACAGCGACTGGCTTGTGGAACCATTCGACCAATAGTACAGATACGGAGCAATGCCTCCTTCTACATTGATGCTTGCGCTCATATTGCTGGCATTACATCCCGTACTTGATATTTCAGAATATCCAAAACTCATATAACGCTCAAACTTTATGAGCAACGCATCATCTTGTCCGTTAGAAGTTTCCGTATCGGAATTCATAGTGATGCTTGATGCAAATCCGCCACCTGCGACAACATTGTTGGCATAATCTATGGCAATGGACTTTATGTAGTTTGCATTATTCTGGTTACCAAATATGCGCATATTGATAACTCCGTCAGAATCATATCTGATAATATAGAAGTCGCATCCGCTACCGCTTGATGTCGATGCTGTAGAACCGAACTCAATAGTTCCGGAATAATTACCAGTTATGTAGATGTTGCCATTTGTATCGCAAAGTATGTCGGCCACATCAAGGGTTCCGCTTCCAGAATACGCGATTGTTCCCTGTGATGTTCCTGATGCAGAATATTTTGCGATGTATGGATTTGTATTCGACTGCTTATATGCAAGGTACACATCTCCAGTCGAAGTCACAGCCAAAGCCTTCACTGCATCGTCGCCCGATGCACCACGCTGCGCAGCCCATTGCACCTCACCAGACGGGTTAAACTTGGCAATATATACATTCATGTCGTTTGGCGACTGCAAGGTGCTGCCTGCAATGTTGATTGTTCCCTTGAACTCGCCAGCCAAATAAATATTGCCGGCATTGTCGCAAGCCACACGCCTGCCATAATCGTGCGCAGACGATGCATAAGGAATTGTCCACAAGAATGCTCCGGCATTGTCGAACTTTACAAGAAAAGCATCGTTAGCACCCTTGGCTGTCTGGAACAAGGAGGTAGAGCTTACCTGCAATGCGTAATTGAAATGTCCCGTTACTATCACATTGTTGCTACCATCTACAACGACATCGTAGGCATTGTCATCGTTGAAGCAACCTATAGTCCTGACAAACACAAAGTTACCATCAGTGTCAAGTTTCAACAAGAAACCATCCTTCCCTCCCAACGACGGATAAGAATTGCCGTCAAAAGATGTGCTTTCGTTCGACATACCTGCCACGAAAACATTTCCGTTGGCATCAACAGCTATTGCATTTGCCTCCTCTACAGCACTGCTACCGCCACTCTTGAACCATAACACCGAACCTTCGGGCGACAGCTTTGCAACATAGAAGTCTGTATTGCCAGCCGATGTAACCGACTGACCATCAATTGAAATCGAGCCGGTAAAAGAACCTGTAAGATATATATTTCCTGAAGCATCAACAGCCACATCGGATATGGATTCGGAAGCCGTATTACCAAAGCCCTTCATCCATGAATAGCCAATGCGGTCGCTACAGTCGATGCTGTCGCCAGCATGCTGGGCAAAAGTCATCGCTGTACTTATCAGAAACAATATCAATGCAAATGTTCTCTTCATAGGCAATTCTAAAAATCGTAAACCATTGATGCAACATTATGCTTGTCGAGAGTCGTGAACTTGTCGCGATACAACCTGAATCCCAATGCTATCTGATGGGTTCCATAGTTATATCTCTGCAGACTTGTAAGACCAATATCGCACAAGTACGACACAGTTATTCCCTTCATTATAAAGCCTACCATCGGTGAAACCGAAAGCGGACTTACATTTCCCACATCAAGAGTCTGCTTATATGTAAGACCAATGACAAATTCGTTTTCATCCTTGGTATAAACTGTTCGAATCTTATTGCCAGACAAGAACTTAAGTCTTACGCCAAGGTCAATCTGATTAAGATTCTTCATATTGGTCTTGTAAATGAAAAGCGGACACAACTGCACGCCTGCGGCAAGCCAGAAAGTCTTTCCCACATGTACATTCATGTTGACGCTAGGAGAACGCTCAAGCTCGACATTGTACACAGGGCAAGTCCACTGAAGCATATTATTGAAGCTAATGCCAGCAATCAGGCCACCATGAGTAAGCAACACGCCGAAATTAGCATCGTATCCCAAATAGTTTCTCTTGCCATAATTAACAATTGGGTCGTAAATATCACGGTCGAAACTGGATTCATCGTATGTATGCATGAATATTGTGGCGCCGAAACCGAACGAAAGGATTGTACGCGTCTTACGCTTGGTACGCATGAGGAACTGAAAAGAACCGTTAAGTTGCAGTCCTGTCTGCGAGTTTACACCATTTCTGTCGGTATAAAGGAAACCTCCCAAACCTCCATCCCTATCCTTTAGACGAGAACGGAACATAAGGAAAGTCGTACTAGGCGTATTTCTCGTACCCATACCAATCCATTGCTGACGATGAGCCGCCTTTAGCTCTATTATATCCACAAGACCTACAAATGCCGGATTAAGAAGCGTATTGTCGAAGACATACTGCTCGTACACAGGAGCATCCTGTGCATTTGATTTTTTTGCCGTCAACAGGCATAAAACGCTAAAAATCAATATTAAGCACCAAATCCTCTGCATAAGGCAGCTATTTGCAAACAAACGGCAAAGATAGTACTTTTATTTTAAAAAGATTCAAAGATTCGATAATTTGATGATTCTAAATTCAATCGTAAATCGTAAACCTTTAGCTCGGCGTAGCCAATCAAAAAATCGTAAATTCCTTTTATCCTCTTACGAAATGCGGCATTTCCTCGGGAATGACAATCGACAATTCCACAAGTCCAGCAACCTTGCCATCCTTATGCCACGGACTCTGATAAATGAGTTTTTTCTGTCCGTTTTTCGATATGGTATAGGCGTTTGTAATTCCTGTTGCAAGCATATTCTTTATCATTGCCGTTGCCCTTTCGCCGTGGCAGTCGTACAGTGACTTGCCTACGAGAGAAGCGCCTCCACGAGCCTCCCATGTTGCAGCAGCCTTGTCGTTCATGTAAACGATAATACCATCGTTATCACAGACCGTTACTGCAAACGGAGTTTCCTTCAAAAAATCATTGGTAATTTCCATTTTATTCAATATTAACCTTTAATGTTTGAACCCTGTCGGGACCAACCGACAAGTAAGATATTCTCACGCCAGTTTCCTTTGCTATGAACGACAGGTAATCCTTCAACGGCTTTGGCAAATCGGCTTCACTCTGGCACTTTGAAATATCCTGCTTCCATCCGTCAAACTCGATATAAACAGGTTCAATGTCTTCATTCATCTCGAAAGGAACATAATCCACTTCCTTACCGTTAATCTTGTATGCAACAGCCACTTTCAACTTGTCGAAATCATTCATAACATCGGCTTTAGTGATAATGATGTCGGTAACACCATTAAGCATAACAGCATACTTGAGAGCCACCAAGTCGAGCCAACCGCAACGACGCGAACGACCTGTTGTTGCTCCGAATTCATTACCAATTCTGCGCAAGGTTTCACCTGTCTCATCAAAAAGTTCGGTCGGGAACGGACCGCTGCCAACGCGCGTGCAGTATGCCTTCACAATACCATAAACCTTTCCAATTTTCGATGGAGCAACACCTATACCAGAACATACGCCCGAAGCCAATGTGTTCGAAGATGTTACGAATGGATATGAACCGTAATCGACATCAAGCATAGAACCCTGAGCGCCTTCTGCCAAAATGGACTTGCCTTCTGCCAATGCCTTGTTGACATATATTTCGGAATCCACAAAGTTGAAAGTCTTGAGGTAGTCAATTGCCTCGAACCACAATTTTTCGTAGTCCTCGTTTGTTTCGGTGAAACCGTAGCCAACCATAACTTTCTGGTGGTGAGCCTTTGTGGTGTTGTACTTCTGCACGAAATCAGAACTGAACATGTCGCCCATGCGCAGACCAATACGAGCTGTGCGGTCTGTGTATGTAGGACCAATGCCTTTCTGCGTGGAACCAATCTTGCTAGCACCCTTGTATTCCTCGTATGCCTTGTCCAAAAGACGATGGGACGGCATTATCAAATGTGCTTTCTTACTGATTAACAAATTATTGTGCAAGTCTGCGCCGAGCTTCATCGCCGACTCGATTTCCTCCTTCAAGATTACAGGGTCAACCACTACCCCATTACCAATAATGTTCATGGCTTTCGGACGGAAAATTCCCGACGGAATAGTGTGAAGGACATGCTTTATATTGTTGAATTCCAACGTATGTCCTGCATTCGGACCGCCCTGGAAACGGGCAATAATGTCATACTGCGGCGTAAGCACATCGACAATTTTTCCTTTGCCTTCGTCGCCCCACTGCATACCTAATAAGACATCTACTTTCATTGCTGTTTTATTTTCTGTTTTTTAATTCTTTACAATTGCTACATATACCATAAACGGTCAGGAAGTGCGAAGCCACATCGAAACCATATTTCTGCGAAACCTCATCCTTCACATCCTCAACTTTCGACAGCGACACCTCGTATATTTTTCCGCATTGACGGCATATAAAATGGTCGTGCTTGATGTTGTCCATGGTCTTCTCGTAGGTATTGCCCTTATCAAACTGATGCTTTACGAGAAGTCCAGCATCTATCAGAATATCAATATTGTTGTACAAGGTTGCAAGACTCACATGATAGTTCTTGTTCTTCATTGCCTCGTAAAGCGTCTCAATGCGGAAATGTCCCGAATCGGAGTATATCTCATCGAGTATAGCAAAACGTTCAGGTGTTTTCCTCAACGAATGGCTTTCCAGATAGTTCTTCAATATGTCGTGCGGCGTAAGCCTTTTCTCGTCCATTTTCTAATAGTAAAATTCGTCTCCGCACTTTGGAATCTGTATGTTGCTATATCCCTTGCTCATAAGATATTCGCGGTAGAACTTCTGTGCATCGTAGTCACCGTGAACAAGGAATATGTTGCGCAACTTTTCGGGATTCTGGCACGAAATGAAATCACCCATTTCAATATAGTCGCCGTGACCGCTCAACGATTCAATTTTCTCGATGTCGGCATTCAGCGGATGAACAAGGCCGAATATTGAAATTTCGTGCAGACCTTTTTCCTGTATTCTTGCGCCAAGAGTTTCCGGAGCACAATAACCGACAAGCATTATCGTGTTGCGCGAATCCTCGATGCTGTTTGCAATGTGGTGCTTCACCCTACCAGCTTCGGCCATACCCGATGCCGAGATTATTATGCAAGGCTTCTTGGTGGTGTTCAGCTCCTTAGATTCCTCCGCACTTCTCACATAATGCAAAGTATCGAAATGGAACGGGTGCGGATCATCCTTCATGGTCTCGATAATGCCTTCGTTATAGCATTCCTTGTGCATCTTGAAGATTTCGGTAGCATCCACCGACAACGGACTATCGACATAAATGTCAATCTTTGGAAGAATGCCCTCGTTGTAGAAATTGTTGAGCATATACACAATTTCCTGTGTACGGCCAACGCTGAACGAAGGAATTATAAGTTTTCCGCCTCTTTGCACGCAAGTGTTGTTTATAACATTGTACAGGTCAAGTTCTGTTTCCCTATCCTGCTCGTGGATGCGGTTGCCGTAAGTTGCCTCGGTGATGAGAATGTCGGCCTGTGGAAACGGTACCGGCGGCTTCACAATCCTGTTGTGCGGACGACCAACATCACCAGTGTAGGCAATACGAGTGACCTTGCCGTTTTCTTCCAAAGTAATGTTAACCACCGCACTTCCGAGCATGTGTCCACTATTGGTAAAACGCACGGTTATGCCCTCGTCAACCTTATAGTCCTTGTCGTATGGCACCGCTACAAAAATCTTCATACACTGCTCGGCGTCCATGTGGGTGTATATCGGGTTCACGCGCGGAAGCCCCTGCTTGAACAGCTTCTTGTTGTACCACTTTATATCGAGTTCCTGAATGAATCCCGAGTCGGGAAGCATTATCGAGCAAAGGTCCTTGGTGGCAGGCGTACATATAACCTTGCCGTTGAAACCGTTCTTATAAATATAAGGTATAAGTCCTGTATGATCGATATGAGCATGTGACACAAGCACATAGTCAATTTCGGATGGTTCGAAGCCCAGATTTCGGTTAGCTGCATCGGTTTCCATTCCCTTGCCTTGGAACATTCCGCAGTCAAGAAGAATCTTCTTTCCCGAATCGGTAATTATCAAATGCTTGCTACCAGTAACCTCGCGTGTTGCACCAATAAATTTTATCTTCATTTTCAACAATTTACATCTCGTCAGGACAAAAAACTCCATCCTAACAAACAAGTTTCAAACTTACGGCTTTTTTACCGTTCGACCACCGATTTGTTTCAATATTTATGAACAACCGAAAGCAATAATAAACATAGGTATTGGGGGAAAATTGTTCAAAAGAAAAAGTTTCAGGGTTCCTATGTTATACTTCGTTGAGGGCTACTTGTACTGAGCCGCCCCCTGAGCCTGTCGAAGGGAAGTCGAAGTACGCCGTTCTGGTTGTTTGATGTTGTTTATAGGTTTGATAATTCAAAGGTTCAATGATTCAAAATTATTTGTTCAACAGAATATCACAAGCCGTTTCTATCACATTGTCAATGCCTTGGGCTGTTTGTACAGGGTCAAGAATGACAGTAACATCAGGTGGCATTCCATTTTCGTAGTTGTTGTCGTCGTTGTCGAGTGTGCGAGTGATTGAGAAGCGATATGTCCATCCGTTTGGCAATTCGCCGCCATTTGGAAGTCCAAGACCGCCGCCGGTGGTATCGCCCACTATGGTTGCTTCAGGAAAATTGGACTTAATACACAACGAGAAGAAAGATGTCGCGCTGTACGAACCTCTGTCGGTAAGAACAACTATCGGATGTCCGTATATTGTCTTCTCATCGTGTTCGGGCTGCTTTACAATGGTAATATCGGAAAAATCATCATGCTTAGGACCATTCTTAATCTGCGTCTTATATAGTTCGCGAGTTCCACTGGGGAACAATTTCATCAAATTCCACACATTATCCACACTGCCACCGCCATTCTGACGCAAGTCGATTATCATACCCTTGGTATTTTTGTATTTATTTACGAGATAAACCAAATCGTCATCAGCAATGGAATTTGAAAAAGAAGAATAGCGCAGATACGCAATCTTTCCATCACGCAAAGCATTATGCGCAAAAGCCCCCGTTGTGTGGTAATTTATTGTAAGATAATTGAGTACAACGACATCGGTATTTATATTATTATTCTCGTACATCTTACGGTAAACCAGTTCGTTGTGCGAAATATCAAATGGAGAGACCAAATTGGTGTGTCCATCGTTCAATGTGTTGAGCATTGCGCCCAGAACGCTAAATAGGCTGTCGTCGCTGATGTTTTCCGAAACTTTGGGACTATATACAGCATAAACCGAATCCCAATCTACACCTTTCACATCGAAGAACGAATAATTCTCATCAACAGTTTTCCACAAATATTCGAAAGTTGAAACTGGCTCGCTACTTGTTTCCTTTTCCATAAAAGCCTTTTCGCAGGAGGAACACAGCAAAACAAAGGCAATGAATGCTAGTGCTATATGTATATTTTTCATAATCAATTGATATTAAACATTAACTTAAGTGACACAATATGATAGGCATTGTCGAAACGATGTGCCGAAGCATGACGGGTTGTACAATAGTCCCAACGATAGTTAAGTCCGATTTTGTTGCGGTTTTTAAGATTAAAGTAAAATCCAATATCGGTCGTTGCTCCAGACATGAAAATACCGAAAAATTCATAGCTGTCCAAAAGATACTCCACCGGGTCGTTTGATGATGTTGCGTTGTAAACATAGGCATAGCCCGGTCGTTCGCCAATCCCCATAAGCGGCAGCGAAATGTCGGCTGTCAAGGTAAACAAATCTGTTCTGCGCCGCGACGGTATATCATATTCGAGGCGGAAATTACCATATAGATTAAACATCATCGTAAGTCCGACAGCGGCATTCATCATTTTTCGGTTGATTCGCATGTCAATGTAAGAACCTACTGAAGCGCCAGCCCACAGTCTAAGCGACCCCTCAACCGGTTCGGCAAAACGAACCATAAACGAAGTTCTTGGCATAATGGTAACACCGTATGCACCAGCACTGCTATCAGCCTTATTTCCTGCGCCCAAGCAACCTTCAACCCGACCTTCGAGCGATGCTTGGAAACGGCTCCAGTCCACTGTGACACCCATATCTCCGCCCAATCCTACACCATGATAGCGCAGTGGCGACACGCCAGCATCGTAATAATTGGCTGTACCCATCCCTATTCCTGTATTAATATATATAGGTACTTTCGAGCGCTCTAAAGATGTTTTCTGCCCCATGGCAAAGCACATGGGCAACAGCAAAATCAGCATTATTGAAAATCGTTTCATGCCTTGTTCGTTTTAAATTTATTTCTGCAAAGTTAATTGGTATTTTATTTTTAATTTCTGTATGAAATACTAAGGCTCGAAGACCTTAAGCCATAAAACTTTTAGGCTTTTTGCCAGCTCGCCTTTTAGCCCAATACTACACATTCTCAAGGCTCCAGTCAATCGGAGCAATGCTATGCGCTTTCAAGTAGTTATTTGCCTGCGAGAAATGCTTGCATCCGAAGAAACCGCTATGAGCGCTCAATGGCGATGGATGAGCCGCAGTGAGCACAAGATGCCGATTATGGTCTATAAGCGAAGATTTAGCCTTGGCATAGTTTCCCCACAACAGGAAAACTAGATTATTTTTCTGCTCGTTGAGTATAGAAATCACCTTGTCGGTAAACCTCTCCCAACCTTTGTTCTGATGCGAACCTGCCTGATGCGCACGCACTGTAAGTGTTGCGTTGAGCAGAAAAACGCCTTGCTCTGCCCAATGCGTTAGGTTACCATGATTGGGAATCTGGAAACCTATGTCGCTATTGAGTTCCTTGTAAATGTTCTGTAAGGATTTTGGTATCTGCACGCCATATTGTACAGAAAAGCACAATCCATGAGCCTGTCCTGGACCATGATACGGGTCCTGACCAAGAATTACAACCTTCACCTTGTCGAATGGAGTTGTATCGAAGGCATTAAAAATCTGACTTCCCGGAGGAAAAACCACATACTGCTGTTTTTCGGCAACAAGAAAACTCTTCAGTTGAGCAAAATAATCGCTCGAAAATTCATCCTTTAGCCGTTCGTACCACGAATCATCTATTTTTACCGTCTTCATCAGAATCAAACATTTTGTCTAGCACATTCTTACCGACGGGTTTCTCGTTGGTAATGAATATGCTATGTTTTACAAAACCGCCATACTGGTTTACCTCATCAATTATGCTCTGCACCAAAGCGACAACATCCTCGTAAATCGGGATTAACGCCGTACAAATTGCATAATTGCCATCATACTGTATGGATTCATCCACCGAATCGCATTTCTCGAGGTAATATTTCGTCTCGTTGGCAATTACCTTTTTCTGGAAATCGGTATACGGCTCCTTAGAAACACCGCCAAGCACAAATATATACCTCAAGCGATGATCCTTGCCACCAAGTCCCGATGCTACATATATCTTCGACTCATCAAGCAACGACGACTCAAGAAACATCTGGCATTGCTGATATGCAAGCATCGCCCACTTCCTAATGTCATCATCGCATGACTCGAGATACTTTTCCAGAAACCTGTACGCCTCTATCTCGCCAGTACAAGCCAGCGACACGAGCATTCGCTTGCGATCTTCCAAATCGGTACAATCGGAAAGTCGCGCAAAAATAGCAGACAAATCCTCTTCTACATCGGATTTTCCCGCATCCTGCATCATAGCGTAGAACTCAAGCTGAACATCGGCATCCACATTAGTTTCTACAATCCGTATCTTTTCGGGATGCTTCATTGCGATTTCTCGCATCTGCTCCAGTATTTTCTCGTGTCCGCCTTCGAGCTTCATTTTGCGTTCCTTACATCCAAAATCTTACCTATGAAATATAGGTCTTCGCCAGCATATATAGGATTGAAGTCCAGAATTACATGGTCATCGGTAATTTCATTGACAACTGCATTCATAATGATGCCGTCTTCGTCCTCCATTGGAACAATGTCGCCTTCCTCCGGCATATCTTCAACGCCAGTCTCATCAATGAACTCCGATTTCGGGAAACCGATAAACAAATCCTCATCTATATCGCCGTATGCCTCGTCCTTCGGAATCATAAACTTGAACTCCTGTCCGGGTTCCATTCCTACGAGTTTTGCCTCCATCGGCTCAAGAAGTTCGCCCTTGCCACATACAAACTCAATGCAACCAGAACCATCTTCTTCATTCTTTGTTGAATATGCAAGTTCCTCATTATAACCATCAAGGAACAAATCATACTCGACCTTAACAAGCTTTCCTTCTGCTACTTTCATATCGTTAAATTTAAGAATGTAATAATAGTAATAAAAATTAATATGGCAAACGATTATTTCGTTTTTTCAGCCGTCATGCGCTTTTGAAAGGATTTTGTCATGAAAATTCGTGCAAACTTCTTGTCATCAACCTTTTTGGTAAGTAAAACAAAAATGTAAGTCACAGCAAAAGCGAATATTGCCCTAACCACAATCACTCCCGTCCAGTGCGCACCTGCTCCTATTATCAATATCGTATCCTCGAATATGCTGTGTAAAAGTCCCATCAATGTCATTGAAAAGAAAATATCCTTTGGACGAACCTCCACTTTCTTGCTTTCTTCCACAATAAGTCCACCGCCGTATGCCAGTCCCATAGTCATTCCAATTACGGTAAGCGGAAGCATACGCTCGCTGATTCCCAACCAACCAAGCAAAGGCAGGAACATCTTATTGATAAACTTCATAAAGCCAATTACCTCCAGCAGTCGCACAAACACCACAAGGGCAAATATTACCGATATTATCAGACCGTAATTTTTCAACTCATTCAACGCCCATTCGCCCCAGCCAAGGTTCTCTGCGACAAGAAAATCCGGCATTTCAACTGGGTTCTGCAATGTTCCTGTGAGCGAATATATACCATTTAATATTGCTCCTATCGCAATCGCACCAAGGAAACGAATGAGGAACATTATCCAGAATTTTACGCCTGTTTTCTTTGCAATGCCGACTTCTACGGGAATCGTATGCGCCAAAAGGACCATCGTAAGCAGAATGGTAAGCTGTGAATGCGTAAGCGGTTCACTTAGCGAGGGATAAATCGAAAACAGAGACAAAAGTCCACCATAAATGTTGACAACCATCGCCGAAAGCCACACTATTGCAGTTTCGGCAGGCAAACCCACAATGCCCATCACCGGCTCAAGCACACCGCTGATATACGGCAGAACGCCAAATTCCTGAATCAGACGAATCACAATGGAAACGGGAATCATCAGTTTGAAAAGAATCCAACACGATGATGCCGTCCGCCTTATGCAGTATTTGAAAAATTCTAATACGCTATTGCTTTTCACCTGCAATGCCTTTATACTAAACCTGAATGAAATCGCTGTCGCTTATCATTCCGGCTACATCGGGATTATTTTTTTTCAGATCATCAAGCCGTTCCGATGATGTCTTTGCCAACTCTTCGTTCTTCTTGATAAGACTTTCATCAACTACATAGTCGTATGTAAAATTCCTATTATCGAGTTTTGCGCGAATATAATTCTGCACAAACTCTTTCTTTGGCGACAAAAGTCTAAGCTTTTCTTCATTTTCAACCTTGACTACATATTTATTGTCGGCTGAAAGTTCTGGCAAATGAGAATTGAAATAACTGCTCCAACGCGGACTGTCGGTCTTGAACTTCTCGACAACAAAAGCCTGCCAGGCCGTCACAACATCGGATAGAGAATACTCCTTTTCCCCCAACTTTGCACTATCGAAATTCGATTCGGCAACAGCCTTTGGCTTCTCCTCCGCATTTCCTCCGAGACCTACAATCTTGCTAAGAAGATTTTCTGCACCGGGCTTTGCATTAGTTTCCTGCTGAACTTTAGATGCTTCCAGCGACTTCTTCTCCTCTACCGCTTTTGCTGGTTCGGGTTTAGGTTGAACTGGCTTAGGTTCAGGTGTGCTATATGCCTTCGGCGGTTCTGCCACTACTGTATTTGCAACAGCTTGCTTCTGCACAACATTTTGAACCGGCTGAGCCTGTGCTACTGCAAAAACATCAGTTGCCAGATTGCATATCCTAAGCAACGACAATTCGACAAGCAATCGCTTGTTCTGCGCCGTCTTGTAACTCATATCGCAGCCATTGGCAATCTGTATGGCATTGAACAAAAATGAAGTAGAGCACTTTTGCGCATATTCCAGATACCTTGTCTTTGTCTTGTCGCCAACCTCAATCAATCCTATCGTGCCCGGATCCTTGCAAACCAGCAAATCACGATAATGCGATGCCAGTCCTCCGATAAAATATCCTCCTTCGAAACCTTTCTTCAGGACTTCATCAAAGATTGTCAATGCTTCGGCATAATTACCTGCCAAAAGCGCATCGGTTACCTTGAAATATACTTCATAATCAAGTACATTAAGGTTCTTTATTGTATCCTGATATGTAATGTTCTTTCCGCAGAAACTTACAATCTGGTCGAAAATCGACAAAGCATCACGCATGGCGCCATCGGCCTTCTGTGCAATCACATGCAACGCATCCGACTCGGCTTCAATACCTTCACGATTTGCAACAAACTCGAGTCGCTTGCGAATATCCTCAACGCTTATCCTATTGAAATCGAATATCTGGCAACGCGAGAGAATAGTAGGCAATATCTTGTGTTTTTCAGTTGTTGCAAGTATGAAAATCGCATGCTTGGGCGGTTCCTCCAAAGTTTTCAGGAAGGCATTGAAAGCCGCCTGCGACAACATGTGAACTTCATCGATGATATACACGCTGTACGAACCCAACTGCGGCGGTATGCGAACCTGGTCGATAAGCACACGAATATCGTCCACCGAGTTGTTTGATGCAGCATCTAGTTCATGTATGTTGAACGACCTTGACTCGGCAAAAGCACGGCACGATTCGCACTCGTTACACGGTTCATGCTCAGGCGTTGGATTGCTACAATTGATGGTCTTTGCAAAAATTCGCGCACAAGTAGTCTTACCTACACCACGCGGACCGCAAAACAGATATGCCTGTCCGAGCTGATTGTTCTTTATAGAATTTTTCAGTGTTTGCGTTATAGCGTCCTGTCCCACAACCATTTCAAAGGTATCGGGACGATATTTTCTGGCTGATACAATGTATTCGTCCATATTGGAAACATTTAGGTCGCGAAATTACGAAAATGTTTTTAGATGCGGAATAATACCTATCAAAAAAAGAGCGATACCATTGGCATCGCTCTTCAAATCTAATTGCTTTATACTATTTACTTCTTCATGAATTCCTTTATTGCAGATGCAAGACGCTTTACACCTTCTTCTATCTGCTCCAACGATGAATATGAGAAATTCAAACGCATTGTGTTCTTGCCGCTTCCATCGCAGAAGAATACTTCGCCGGTTACGAAAGCAACATTGTTCTTGATTGCAACCTGGAAGAGTTCGTTTGTATCGTAACCTTCCGGCAACGAGAGCAAGAGGAACAAACCGCCTTCTGGATGTGTCCACTTAACACCTTCTGGCATGTACTTTTCGAAGCAATTGAGCATATAGTCGCGTTTTTCGCGGTACATCTCGATTGTCTTGCCGAAGTTCTTCTCGAACAAACCTTTCGACATATATCTTGCGGTTGCCATCTGAAGGATAGCTGGAGTACAAAGGTCGGTGTGCTGCTTAGCAGTTACGAACTTGTAGATTACATCCGGATGAGCAAGAACCCAACCAAGACGGAAACCAGGAGCCAAAGTCTTCGAGAATGTTCCGAGAGAGATAACTCTGTGGTTCTTGTCAAGTTCGTACATCATGCGCTGTGCCTTGCCTTCGAAACGAAGTTCACGGTATGGGCAGTCCTCGATGATGAACAAATCGTACTTGTCGGCAATGTCTATAATTTCCTGACGGCGTGCTTCTGGGTAAGTAATACCTGTCGGGTTCTGGAAATCAGGAATCAAATAGATGAATTTCGGTTTCTTGCCCTGAGCCTTCATTTCAGCCAACTTAGCATCGAGAAGGTCTGGTTTCATGCCATATTCATCGAATGGAATTCCTACTGGAACAGCACCGTAAGCGCGGAATGAACCGAGAGCGCCAAGATATGACGGCAAACCGCAGATGATTGTGTCACCAGGATTGATGAAAATCCAACCTGCAATGTCGAGAGCCTGCTGTGATGCAGTGGTAATCATAAGGTTGTCGATGGTGACATTCATTCCCTGACGAGCATAATGCTTAACGATTTCGTTGCGAAGCTCAACATCACCCTCGGTAGTTCCGTACTGCAATGCTTTTGGTCCAGCCTCATCAAGTATTTCATCGATGCACTGCTTGATGTCCTTTACTGGGAACGATGCAGGAGCAGGCAAACCACCAGCAAACGAAATAACTTCGGGACGCTGTGTTAACTTCAATATTTCACGAATGGCAGAACGCTTTGCAGCAGCCATATTCGTTGACATAAATTCATTCAAGTTTTCTATCATGACCTATTTGTGTTTAAAAATTAATTGGCACAAAGATAAAATTTTATTCCGAATGCCTATCAAACAAAAAACATGTTTACGAACATAAACTAAAAAAACGAAAAAGCTACTTGTCCCATGAAAAATAATTCATACTTTTGTCCCGAAGTTGATGAAGACAAAATGGGGCATCTGATTCAACTAAATAAAAAGCCCCTAAAATTTTAAAACATAAATAAATGAAGAGATTATTTTTTATTGGAATGATTGCATTTGCATCATGCTTTGCAATGACAAGCTGCGGCAGCAAGGTTACAGAAGCTGACGTTCAGAAGGTAGAAGACGCTATTAACGCTGGCAACTGCGATGAAGCTGTTAAAATCGTAGAAGGCTGGAAAGGCAAAACCGATTTCGAAGGCAACGCTGAAGCAAAATTCAACAAGGTTCTCGAAAACGACAACATGGACATTGACTGCATGTTGAAGATGGCTGACGCTCTCCAAAAGATAGCTGAATAATCCGCATGTTTTTCAATAAAAAAGAGGCTCAACGCCTCTTTTTTATTTTTTATTCCAATACAATTTTACCAATCTTTTCAATCCACGGACGCTTTTCCCTATTGAAACGCTCCATATTTGCCGAATCTACAGGTTCTGCTGTAGGCGGGTCAAAGTTCAACGGATTAATCTTCTTGCCGTTTTCGTGAACCTCGTAGTGCAGATGCGGACCAGTTGACCATCCAGTACTGCCCACATAACCAATCACATCGCCCTGATGCACATAATCGCCCACATTGTACTTTCCAAACTTCGACAAATGCATATACACCGTCTCATAAACTGAATTATGCCTAATCTTGACATAATTTCCTGAACCATTTCCATATTGGCGCAGGGTTATACGACCATCAGATGCTGCATACACAGGCGTTCCCATCGGAGCAGAAAAGTCAACCGCCAGATGCGCCTTAGGAACATGGTGGATGGGATGCATACGCGAATTTGTATATCGTGAGCTTATGCGCGTGAACTTCAGCGGTGCCTTCATAAAGGTCTTGCGAATACTTTGCCCGCAGGTGTCGAAAAATTCAGAAACCGAATCGTTGACAAAAGGTATCGCCCACCTCTCCTTGCCGTTGTGCGAAAAAACTCCAGCCAGAACTTTGCCAATCCTAACCGTTTCGCCACCAACACGATATTCCTCAAAAATAATCTTGAACCAGTCGTCCTTCTGCAAGGCGTAGAAATCCACCGTCCACGCCCACACCTGCGACATTCCAACCGCCAAATCCCAGTCGTAACCCTTGGCATCCAGCACATTCCACAGCGACGAGCTTATCCGTCCCGATGCCGTACAAACCACAGTATCGACATCGTGGTATTGGCGGAACACACCCACCGAATCGCGAAAATCGAACACCGTGAACATCAGCGGACTATTTTCGTAAACAAAAATCTTTGCCATTCGGGCGGTATCGTCCGGCGATGAAAAAACGCTGTACGGACGACCAACAGCAATCCGCGTATAATCAACTGAATCCGAAATTCGTGCAATCTTGTCAACCTGCGACATCGGAACGCCATACCTATTTAGTATAGTACCCAGATAATCGCCTTGGCGAACTGTATCGTCGGTAATAGTCCAATCGTCAACAGGAAAACCAAAGCGAGTTTCGACAATTGGTTCTTCCACAGGAACTTCTACCCTATCGTCCTCTGCCTTACCGCAAAACACAATCACAGCGACAGCAACTCCCGTCGCCACGATTACCGACAGCACAACAATCAGTACTATGTTTGTCTTTGACAATTTCATTGGTTAGTTAACGCAAATTTCCCTAAAATATTGTCCTAAAAGAACGGATTTGTGTCAACCTCATACCCTATTGTTGTGGATTCGCCATGTCCGGGCAATGCCTTGCAATTTCGGTCAAGCGTGAAAAGTTTTTTCCTTATGCTGTCAATCAACTGGGCATGGCTTCCACCCGGCAAATCGGTGCGACCAATGCTTCCACAAAACAAAGCATCGCCACAAACGACAAAATTCCCAGTCTCGGAATACAAGGCAACACTACCCTGCGAATGTCCCGGAACTTCCAAAACCTTCAATACCGAATTTCCAAATCTGATTTCATCGCCATCAACTATGTTCTGGTCAGGCAACGACTGCTGGTTCATGCGAAAACCGAACATCGCTGCTTCCCTATCCACATTCGCTACCAAGTCATTATCCTTGAAATTTGCAAGAACAGGAACATTGTATTCCTTTTTCAACCTGTCGTTGCCACAAATGTGGTCAAGATGCCCGTGTGTATTGATTATGTACTTTATTTTCAGTTTGTTATTGTCAACAAATTGCTTCAACGCCAACATTTCCCTGTCGGAATTTACTGCACCATCAATAATTACGGCTTCGTTTGTCTCATCGGAAACGATGTAGGCATTAACGCCAAAAGCATTGAATATAAAAGTATTGAATTCTGTCATACCAATTAAGTTTTATTAGTTTTCGCTTTGACGCGAATGTTTCCACCTTCTGTGCGACCAAAGCCAATATTCAGGACACTGCCTTATATCTTCCTCCAACCTCTTGAAATACAACTTAGTAATCTCGCCTTGCTCGTACTGCTGCGGATTGTCGATAAGTTTCTCGAATGTCAGTTTGTAATGTCCGCGCTTGGGCTTCCAAATCTTCATATAAAGAGCTGGAAGATTCATTTTTTTCGCATACGCCTCAGGTCCGTGAATGCAAGCGGTATCGTGATTCAAAAAATCGAGCCATATTGCCCGTTCAAGATTCGATGGACTTTGGTCGGCAGCCATAATCACGCCAATCGGTTTTTCGGGTGGAGTGGCAAAAATGGTCTTCGTCTGCTGCACAGGCACCATCTTCATGCCAAACCTTCCACGGCGAGTCACACCATAACTCTCCGAAAACTTGTTAGTTAGCGGAAGATACAACGCCACCGTCTGATGCTTGATAGCCATATCGGTTGCCAACATTCCGTACTCCCAGTTTCCATAATGGCTTGTAAGCAGAAGCACCGACTGCCCACGATCAAAATACTCATTTGGAATATCCGCATTTTCAATGACATAGCGCTTTTTTATCTGCTTTTCCGAAATCGTCATGCCCTTGATTGCCTCAAGCGTAACATCTGCCAGATGTCGGTAAAATTTCTTTGCAAGCTGCGTTATTTCCTTGTCCGACTTTTCGGGAAACGACTTGCGCAGATTCTCAAGCACAACTTTTTTCCTGTAACCAGCTAAGTAGTATATCACAAAATAAAATACATCAGCCCAAAAGTACAGCAGAAAAAACGGCGTTATCCGCGAACACGCCACCAAAAAGCGAAACGAAAGATATTCCAGACGCTTCATTATAAAGTTTTTAGCTTTGTAATAGCTTCAGTCGGATTTTCGGCACCGAAAACTGCGCTTCCAGCAACAAGTGCATTAGCACCTGCCTTGACAATCTCGCGATGGTTCTGAGTATCAACGCCTCCATCCACCTCAATTATCACCTCGGGATTAACCACATTGGCAATACTGCGAAGTTCCGAAATCTTTTTCAAGCTGTTCTTGATGAACGACTGTCCGCCAAATCCCGGATTTACCGACATTATCAGCACAAGATCTATCTCGGGCAGAATGTCCTCTAGCAACTTGACCGAGGTGTGCGGATTTACCGAAACGCCAGCCTTCATTCCGTGGCTCTTGATTTCCTGCACCGTGCGATGCAAGTGCGTACATGCCTCATAATGAACGGTAAGAATATCGGCACCTGCCTTTGCAAACGCCTCTATGTAGCGTTCCGGCTGAACAATCATCAGATGAACATCCAGAGGCTTCTGCGCAAGTTTTTTCACACTTTTCACAATCGGCAATCCGAATGATATGTTCGGAACGAACACTCCATCCATAATGTCGAGGTGAAACCAGTCGGCTTCGCTGCCGTTTATCATTTCTATGTCATCGGCAAGATGGTTGAAGTCTGCCGAAAGTAACGATGGGGATACTATTATTTTTTTCATGGTAATATACTTGGGCTAACAGGCTGACAGGCTAAAAGCAAACAGCCTTTGACTCGACTGCAAGGCTGTTAGACTGTTCGACCGTTAGCCTTAAAAAACATTTGCATAATTCTTTACATCATCAGCGGTAATTTCTGCGCCGCAGAGAATTACAAGCCTTTCAATCACATTGCGAAGTTCGCGGATATTTCCTCGCCAGTTTATTTTCTTCAATTCAGCAATCGCATCATCGGTAATTTTCTTAACTGGGAAATTCTGCTCCTCGCAGCAAGTACGGATGAAATCATCCACCAACAGCGGAATATCATCGGCGCGCTCGTTCAAAGTCGGCACATGAATCAAAATTACGCTAAGACGGTGATACAAGTCTTCGCGGAAATTGCCCTTTTCAATTTCCTCGCGCAGATTCTTGTTGGTTGCCGCCACAACGCGCACATTTACAGTCACATCCTTGTCGCTTCCGATGCGTGTAATCCTGCTCTCCTGCAATGCACGAAGCACCTTTGCCTGTGCTGCAAGACTCATATCGCCAATCTCATCGAGGAAAAGCGTACCGCCGTCGGCCTGCTCAAACTTTCCAGCCTTGTCCTTTACGGCACCAGTGAACGAACCCTTAACATGACCAAACAACTCGCTCTCAATAAGTTCCGATGGTATTGCAGCGCAGTTTACCTCGACAAATGGAGCCGCAGCACGGTTGCTCTTCTCGTGAATCCAATGAGCCACCGCCTCCTTGCCTGTTCCGTTGCTACCGGTTATCAGCACGCGGGCATCGGTTGGCGCAACACGGTCAATCATCTCCTTGACTTTCTTCATTTCGGGAGTCTCGCCTATCATCTTGTACTTTGAGTTCACCTTCTTTTTCAAGGTCTTGGTTTCGGTGACCAATGTGGAACGATCGAGAGCATTGCGCAATGTCACCAACATACGGTTCAAGTCCAAGGGCTTCTGAATGTAGTCGAAAGCACCTTTCTTTATCGACTCAACAGCTGTATCTATGTCACCATGCCCCGAAATCATTACAATCGGAAGTTCCGGAAAACTGTCGTGCAACTTTGCAAGCACTTCCATTCCGTCCATCTTTGGCATTTTTATATCGCAGAACACAGCATCAAACTTTGTTTCGGATGCCTTGCGGAATCCCTGTTCGCCATCCTCGGCAACTTCCACCTTATGTCCCTCAAGACCAAGTATGTCGCTCAATGTGTTACGGATGCTTCGTTCATCGTCAATCACAAGAATCTTAGCCATAATTATATAGTTTTTATTATGGTGCAAAGATAAGGGTTTTAAATAAAAGATATTGACTTGAAGCGAAAAAATGTATATATTTGCAACTTGGAAAGTCTTCAATGAAAAATGATGACAAGACCCAATATGCAAAACATTTAATATATGCCCAAAAAGAAAATCTTCATTAGTAGCGTACAAAGCGAATTCCAAAGCGAACGAAAGCAGTTGGCGGAGTATATCCGTCAAGATGCACTGTTTTCACAATATTTTGAACCGTTCTTATTTGAGGAATTGCCAGCACAAGACAAGTCTGCTCAGACTGCATTTCTGGAACAGGCAGCCAACGCCGATGTTTATTTGCTACTTATAGGCAAAAAATATGGTTATGAAGATGCCAAAGGAATTTCACCTACGGAACGGGAATACAATACAGCAACCGCACACCATGTATATCGTTTGGCTTTCATTAAGGAAGTCCCACAACGCGAAGAAAAGGAAGAACTTTTCAAACAAAGAATAGACAATGAGGTAATTCGCAATTCATTCGGTTCATACGAAGTGCTACAAAGCAGTGTTTACGCCTCTTTGGTGGACTATATGATAAAAAATAATCTTCTGCATAGTGGACCTTTCGATTCATCAATATTTCCAGAAGCCACAATAAATGATCTTGACTATGCAAAAATCCGCTGGTTTGTTGGCATTGCACGTGAAAAGCGACAGTTTCCATTGCAATATTCGGAAGATAATGTTCATCAAATTCTTAGCAGTCTTCACTTGATTACCGACGATGAAAAGATAAAGAATGCCGCTTTGCTATTGTTTGCTAAAGATGTTCAGAAATGGTTTGCATCAGCAACCATCAAATGCGCTCAGTTTTATGGAACGAAAGTCCAAAAACCAATGCTCTCTCAACAAATTTATGGTGGCAATGTATTCGAGATGGTTGATCAGGGAGTAGGATTTGTTATGTCGCGTATAAATCAGCATGTTGGCGAGCGGATTCATTCTGCCCAAGTGGATGTAACGCCAGAACTTCCAGCACAAGCCGTAACAGAAGCAATTGTGAACGCTGTGGTGCATCGTGACTACAATAGTACAGGTAGCGTGCAGGTAATGCTGTTCAAAGACAGACTTGAAGTATGGAATCCAGGACGGTTGCCACAAGGAATGACCATAAAGAAACTAACAGGCGAACACTCATCGCGTCCTGTAAATCCAGTTCTTGCAAACCCTGTGTATCTGGCTGGATATATTGAGCAAATGGGCACCGGAACAACAGACATTATAGATAGCTGCGAAGCGATGAATTTAAAGACTCCGGAGTTCTATCAAAGTGAAGATTTTAGAACAATATTATGGAGAGCCGAAGACATTGATAATGAAAGCGATACCACCGAAAATGTCAGTCAAAATGTCAGTCAAAATGTCAGTCAAAATGTCAGTCAAAATGTCAGTCAAAATGATAGGCAAAATGATAGGCAAAAACTTGGCAAAAGGCAACAGAAAATCCTTCATTTGATAGGAGACAACATTTATATTTCTGCAGAAGATATTGCTCAAAAATTAAATGTAACCGTCAGAACTGTTTATAGAGACCTAAAAACATTACATATCAAATGGTCTGGCTCCACAAAGACAGGACACTGGGTATTTGAAAAGTAAAATATAGAAATATTTAATGGAAACAACTTTTTTCGTTACTTTGCACGACTAAAAATAATACAAATATGTCAAACGATGCTCTCATGGCTGTAAGTCCGATTGACGGACGCTACTACTCTAAGACAAAGGAACTTAGAGAATATTTTTCGGAATACGCACTGATAAGATACCGCGTTAGGATTGAAATCGAATATTTCATAGAACTTACAAAAAATGACATTCCTCAACTCAAAGGCTTCGATAAAAGCAAATACGAACTTCTGCGTAGCCTGTATCAAAATTTCACCGCTGAGGATGCCGAAAAAGTAAAAAACATCGAAAAGACAACCAACCACGATGTGAAGGCTGTCGAATATTTCATAAAGGAGTTCTTCGATGCACACAACCTGTCGCAGTACAAGGAGTTCATACATTTCGGACTAACCTCGCAGGACATCAACAACACGGCAACCCCACTCCTACTTAAGGAAGCCGTTGAGAACGAGTATCTTCCTCGTCTGGCAAATACCGTTGCAACAATCGCCAACCTTGCCGAGGAATGGAAAGAAATACCAATGCTTGCACGCACACACGGACAACCGGCATCGCCAACTCGTCTTGGTAAAGAAATGAATGTCTTTGTTGTCCGCCTCAACGAACAAATCAGACAACTGAAACAAATTCCGTTCAGCGCAAAGTTCGGCGGAGCAACCGGCAACTTCAACGCACACAATGTTGCATTCCCGCACATCGACTGGATGGCATTCGGCAACAAGTTTGTAAACGAAACCTTAGGTCTGCACCGCAGTTGCCCGACCACACAAATCGAACACTACGACAACATTGCTGCCCTCATGCACTGCATGGCAAGAATCAACACCATATTCATAGACTTTGCCCGCGACATCTGGACCTATGTCTCGATGGAATACTTCAAGCAGAAAATCAAGGCTGGCGAAGTTGGTTCAAGCGCAATGCCTCACAAGGTGAACCCGATAGATTTCGAAAACGCCGAAGGCAACCTCGGAATCGCCAACGCCATCTGCGAACACCTTGCACGCAAACTACCGATCAGCCGCCTGCAGCGCGACCTCACCGACTCAACAGTATTGCGCAACCTTGGCGTGCCTATGGGACACATTTTCATAGCATTGGCATCGCTCGACAAGGGAATGTCGAAACTTTTGCTCAACCGCGAAAAGATTGACGCCGACCTCGAAAACAACTGGATGGTCGTCGCCGAAGCAATTCAGACCATTCTTCGCCGCGAAAACTACCCCAATCCATACGAGGCTCTCAAGGCTCTCACAAGGACAAACGCAAAAGTCACCCACCAGACTTTCATCGACTTCATCGGCGGACTCGATGTCAGCGAAGATGTGAAGGCTGAACTTATGCAGATAACACCGTTCAACTACACGGGAATATGAAAGACATCCTGAAAGTCACAAGATACATTCTGCCATACAAGGGCTATGCCGTGCTGAACATTCTGTTCAACTTCCTGTCGGCAATATTCAGCCTTTGTTCGTTCACTATGGTCATTCCCTTCCTCGGGATACTTTTCAACACGCAGGAGCCTGTGAGAGATATGGTTGAAATGAGCATCTCCGACATCGAATCGATGAAGCACAACTTCTACTACTGGCTCACAACAATTATCGACAACAACGGCAAACTTACTGCTCTCATTACAATATCAAGCATCGTAGCAATCGCAGCATTCCTAAAAACAGGCACTGCATATCTGGCAAACCACTTCATTGTGCCGATTCGCAACGGTGTCATAAAGGACATACGCAACACATTGTTCCAAAAGACATTATATCTTTCAATCGCCTACTTTACCGAAGAGAAGAAAGGAAACATAATCTCTCGAATGACAAACGATGTGCAGGAAATCGACTGGGGAATCGGCAGCTCGCTCGAAATGTTTTTCCGCGACCCGCTCAAAATCCTCATCTACCTGATTTCAATGTGCGTAATTAGTTGGAAATTAACGATTTTCGCTTTCATCCTGCTTCCAATTTTCGGTATTCTGATTGGAAAGACTGGTCGATCACTAAGAAAAACCTCTATGACAGGTCAGGAACAGATGGGCGGACTTCTTGCTCAAATCGATGAAATGATTGGCGGACTGCGCGTCATAAAGGCTTTCAATGCCGAAAACCACATCGACACCAAATTCGAGCAAGCCAACGAAGAATACACTACCTTGATGAACAAGGTACACCGCCGCCGTTTTCTTGCAAGTCCGCTGAGCGAATTTCTCGGAACAATAGCAGTGATTATAATATTGTGTTTCGGCGGGACAATGATTCTTTCGGAAAACAGCACTCTTTCGCCAGAAGCACTCATCGGATACCTTGTAATATTCAGTCAGATTATTCAGCCGGCAAAAACACTTTCGACAGGCTGGTTCAATGTGAAGAAGGCAATGGCATCAGTTGACCGTGTTAACGAAATCCTTGATGCACAAAACCCGATAATCAACAGTCAGGGCAACGAAGAAATTGCAGAGTTCAAGGATGAAATAGAGTTTCGTAATGTAAAATTCTCGTATAATGCAGAAACTGAAGTACTGCACGGAATCAATTTCAAGATAAAGAAAGGTCAGACGATAGCACTTGTCGGGCAGAGCGGTTCGGGAAAATCGACAATAGTTGACCTTATACCGCGCTTCTACGATGTAACCGATGGCGAAATCCTAATTAACGGCAAGAACATACGCGACTACAAGCTCAAGCAACTTCGTGACCTGATGGGCTATGTTAACCAAGTACCTATCCTATTCAACGACAGCATATACAACAACATTACGCTCGGATTGGAAGGAATATCGAAGGACGATGTCGTGCGAGCCTCAAAGATAGCCAACGCCTACGACTTCATTATGGAAACCGAAAATGGCTTCGACACCAACATTGGTGATGGCGGTTGCAAATTGTCCGGTGGTCAGCGACAAAGAATAAGCATTGCCCGCGCACTGCTGAAAAATCCGCCGATTTTGATTCTCGATGAAGCTACATCGGCACTAGATACCGAATCGGAACGCCTTGTGCAGGAAGCAATAGAACATCTAATGAAAAACAGGACATCGGTTGTCGTTGCACACAGACTTTCAACCATCAAGAATGCCGACCTAATAATCGTGCTCAGCGATGGCAAAATAGTAGAAACTGGCAAACACGATGAACTTATTGCAAAACAAGGAACTTACTATAGACTTCACACTTTACAAAATTCATAAATATGAAAAACAAAGCATTAGCATACATTTTATTATTTGCAATTGCATTAACATCATGCAACAAAACACCAAAGCCCAAAGGTCCAAGCAACGGCAACAAACCATCAAAAGAATTGAAAGTAAAACAATACGACTTTGACAATCCGCCAGAATTCCGTAAAGATGGCGAACTGCAATTTATAAACGCTAGCGATTCGGTCATTTTTAGCATCGACATGGAGCTGGCAACTAACGAGGAAGAACACGCACGCGGACTAATGTTCCGCAAGGAAATGGATGAAAACAAGGGTATGCTTTTCATATTCCCCTACGAAGACTGGCGCTCGTTCTGGATGCACAACACTCTGATACCACTTGACATCATCTATGTAAACGCAAACCGCGAAGTCGTAAGTATATGCAAGAATACCAACACTTTGGACGACACTTCCCTACCCTCCGAGGCCCCTGCAATGTATGTAATCGAAATCAACGCAGGGCTTTGCGACAAATACGGAATCGACAAGGGAACAATCGTAAATTTCTAAAGACAATCTCATTCATAAAACAAAATGGCACAACTCATTGCGCCATTGCAAACAAGGGCGATGCATGCATCGTCCCAAACAAAACGGCGACCGCCTAAGCAATCGCCGTTTAGAATATAAAACTGAATACAACTATTGAATTGTAATCTGTCGAGTTGCTGAAGCCTTTTCTACAACTTCCTTCTTAGGCAGGTCGATATTCAGAACCCCATGCTCCATCTTTGCCGAAATTCCTTCGACTTCAACATCCTCAGGAATTACGAAACTCTGCGAATACGAAGCATACGAGAACTCCCTACGCAGCCAAGTGCCGTTCTTTTCGTTCTTGTCGTTCTTTTCCTCCTTGTTTTCGTTCTTCTCAAGGGCAATTACGAGTTCATTGTTCTCGTTGATGCTCAATTTGAAGTCATCCTTTGTCATACCTGGAGCCGCAATCTGGATGTCATAATCCTTTTCTGTCTCCTTAATGTTCACAGCAGGTGTAGCGAACTGCCTGCTGACAGGAACGCTCAAAAAATCGTCGCTGAAGAAATCTTCAAACATAGATGGAAGCCATGCGCTCGAATTCTGGTTTCTTCTCGAATGTCTAACTACTGGTAACATAATCAAATCTCCTATAATTTAAATTCTTTTTTCTTGTCCAGCCTGCCACTTTTGCAGGTTCGTGAATGGATATAGCAAACCGTAGACCAATGCCAAAATCTACATATTTCCACTGACAACCAGTCAGTTATATAGACATTTTGTCCATTTTAAGCAAAATTAAATGACAAAATGACACATTCAAACATCTTCCCCAAAAAGAGAACGAACAGAAGTTTTAATAGTTCTCATGCACGCACAAACCACCCATCATGCTTTTCCAAAAGAAAAATCAAAGTTTTTTAAGTTTTTTCCGTTGTTTTTGAAAAAAAAGTCCCATATTCGCAACCGATTTTCAACTATAAGATGAAAATAAACTTTAAGGAACGGTATCGCAAATTTATGTTCTGGCGTGTGCGAAACATGTCGGACCGTACTTTCATGACGATACTTGCCTTCATTGTAGGTATTGCCGTCGGTTTGGCTGCCGTTGTAATGAAAAATTCGGTACACCTTGTCCGTGAACTTGTAATAACCATAATCGACACCTACAATGTACATTACATGTTCTTCATATTCCCGGCGATAGGCATACTGCTCACTCTTGCCTTCGTGAAGATTTTCATCAAGAAGAAACTCGGGCACGGCATACCTATGGTATTATATAACATGTCGCAAAACGAGGGAAAAATCCCCAAGCACAACATGTTTTCGCGTATCATTGGCAGTTCGCTCACTGTTGGTTTTGGTGGTTCAGTCGGACTGGAAGGCCCTATTGTAGCAACAGGTGCAGCCATCGGTAGCAATATGGGACAACTCTTCCACCTGAAATACAAGCAGGTAATCATGCTGATTGCATGCGCATCGGCTGGTGCAATCGCATCAATATTCAAGGCACCAATCGCAGGAATAATCTTCTCGATGGAAGTGATGATGCTCGACCTGTCAACGGCATCTCTCCTACCGCTTCTTGCAGCTTCTATTTCGGCGACACTAACATCCTACCTTTTCCTCGGACAAAATGTTGTGTACCCAATCGAGCACACCGACCCGTTCATGCTTCGCGACACTGGATTCCTAGTCGTATTCGGCATTCTGTGCGGATTACTATCGCTCTATTTCTCAAAACTTTACCTTGCACAAACTGAATGGTTCAAGAAGATAAAGAACGACTGGGTAAAATTCCTGATTGGTTCAATTTCGCTAGGTCTGCTCATTTTCCTTTTCCCAACTCTTTATGGCGAAGGATTTGAAAGCATAAATGCAGCACTAAAAGGCGATTTCGATTTAATATACACCAACACATTCTACTCATCAGCAGATTTTGCTCACTCATTCTGGGGAATTGCACTAATACTCTTACTAATACTTCTGCTAAAAGCATTTGCTACAGGCTGTACTTTCGGAGCAGGAGGCGCTGGTGGTATTTTTGCTCCATCACTATTCCTCGGAGCAATACTCGGACTTCTTTTTGCTCACATTTGCAAGTATTTGGGATTTGAAATTTCCGTTGGCAACTATGCACTTATCGGAATGGCAGGACTTATTGGCGGCATAATGCACGCTCCTTTCACCGCAATATTCCTCATCGCCGAACTCACTGGCGGATATTCGCTTTTCGTTCCGCTGATGATTGTTTCCACAATCTCATATTTCGTTGCCCGCGCCGCAATGCCAAATTCGGTTTATACCATACTGCTTGCAAAACGCGGAGAACTGCTCACACACAACGCCGACCGCAACATGCTTGCAATGATGAAACTAGAGCAATACATCGAACGCAATTTCCTCACAATCCACGAAGATGCAACGCTCGGCGACCTAACGAAAGTCATCTCCCACTCCACAAGAACAATATATGTTGTTGTCGATTCGGAAAACAACTTCAAGGGGCTAGTATGGCTCGACCAGATAAAGCACTTGATTTTCAAGACAGAAATGTACGAAACCACCAAGGTCAAGGACTTGATGTTTTATCCGACAACAACTATAGAATACGGCATGAGCGTACAGGAAGCAGCCGAACTATTTGAAAACTCCAACAACTACAACATAGTCGTAATAGACAAGGGCAAATATGTGGGATTCGTCTCGCGTGCAACCATCTTCTCGAACTACAGGAAGATGATAAAAGAATTTGCAAACGACTAATCAACAGCAATAAAAATGGATTGCAGATGCTGAAACAAGTTCAGCGTGACAATCCAGTTGTTGTTTTGTAATCCACAACACCAAACAAAAAAAAGAGCGGAACCTTTCGGTTTCGCCCTCTAATTAACACTATGTAGTTATGAAAAATGCTATTTGCTTAACCAACCAGTAATTTCCTCGATAGTAGGATTCTGGAGTCCAAGTTTGTGCTTCTTGTTCATTCCGCACAATGTCGGATGCAACTTCTGCGGACTCATTTCCTTCAACTGCTTTACAGATGTGATACCGCACTTATAAATAACCTTTGCCCATTCTTCGCTGATTCCCAGTGCTGTATAGTCCTCAATATTGAACGTATCGGCTTTCTTTTCTGGACGCATCTGCGGGAAGAAAAGCACATCCTGTATCGAAACCGAGTTGGTCATAATCATCGACAGACGGTCAATACCAATGCCCAAACCAGCCGTTGGAGGCATACCGATTTCCATTGCGGTGAGGAAATCCTCATCGAGCATCATGGCTTCCTCGTCACCACGCTTTGCAAGCAACAGCTGCTGCTCGAAACGGTAGCGCTGGTCAACCGGGTCGTTAAGTTCCGAATAAGCATTGCAGATTTCCTTTCCGTTGCAAACAGCCTCAAAGCGCTCTACCAAACCTTCCTTCGAACGATGCTTCTTTGCCAACGGCGACATTTCAATAGGATAATCGGTAATGAAAGTCGGCTGTATGAGCTTCGATTCGCAGCATTCACCAAAAATTTCATCAATGAGTTTGCCCTTACCCATGCTGTCGTCAACCTCCACTCCTACTTTCTTTGCAACTTCGCGCAATTCAGCCTCATCCATCTTTGAAATGTCGATGCCACTGAAATGCTCGATAGCCTCGAACATCGTGAAACGCTTCCACGGACGCTTGAAGTCAATTATATTTTCACCAACCTGAACCTTGGTGCTTCCGTTGGTGTCGATTGCAATCTTCTCAACCATTTCCTCAACCAAGTCCATCATCCAGTTGTAGTCCTTGTAGGCAACGTAGAGTTCCATCTGTGTGAACTCCGGATTGTGGAAGCGGTCCATACCTTCGTTGCGGAAGTCCTTTGCAAACTCGTAAACACCGTCGAAACCACCGACGATTAGACGTTTCAAGTAAAGTTCGTCAGCAATACGGAGATACAAAGTCTGGTCGAGTGTATTGTGGTGAGTCTTGAACGGACGAGCTGCAGCACCGCCATACATAGGTTGAAGAATCGGGGTTTCAACCTCAAGGTAGCCCTTTGCATTTAGGAACTGACGCATCGAATTGGTAAGCATGGTACGCTTGATGAAAGCCTCCTTGACCTGCGGATTTACAATCAAATCCATCGAACGGTTGCGGTAACGCTGCTCTGGGTCGCTGAATGCATCGTAAACCTTGCCATCCTTTTCCTTTACTATTGGCAGTGGATGCAACGACTTGCTGAGAACCGTAAATTCCTTTACATGAACAGAAATTTCGCCCATCTGGGTACGGAAAGCAAAACCTTTTACACCGATAATATCGCCAATATCAAGAAGTTTCTTGAAAACCTGATTGTACATGGTCTTGTCTTCGCCTTCGCAAATATCGTCGCGGCGGAAATAGAGTTGTATGCGCCCCTTTTCGTCTTGCAACTCGGCAAAAGATGCATTACCCATGATTCTGCGGCTCATCATACGACCGGCAATAGAAATGTCCTTCAAATCTTCGGGAAGATTATCATCGCTGAACCTGTTGAGAATATCCCTTGTATTGGTCGTCACCTTGAATTCTGGTGCCGGATATGGATTTATACCTAAATTTATCAATTCCTTCAACGCCTCGCGACGGAGGATTTCTTGTTCACTTAAACCTAAATATTCCATTCGAAAAAAAATTTTTGCAAAATTACATAAAATATTCGGAAATATAAAGCCAACGGAAAATGTAAATAAAACAAAAAACAGACCGCCGAAGCAGCCTGTTTTTGTATCGCATTTTACCGAATCTACTTTTTCGGTTTTTGTGGCATATTTCCTCGTCCAGAACCCGATTTATTATTAGTTGTTGATGGTCCATTGGGAATTGGCTTACCACCTTTGTTTGTCTTCTGTGCCATAACAAAAACCTCCCTTACTTTGTAAATTCAATTATTTCGCCAGAGAATGTCACGACAATTTTCTTACCGTTGCTTAGATAATCAACGCAAGTATTTATAATGGCGTGACTCCCATTCATTGTTATCCCAGCTGACTTCGCATTGTTCAAGAAATCCTGCTTGGCAGCCGACACAAGTCCATCCTTATCCCTTACGGTCAATGAAACCGCATTGGCAATCGATTTGCCAGTAAAACTTCCAAGCACTTTGAAATTAGCCTTGTCAAGTACAACTTGAGTCTGATTGACCTGACCATAGTAAGCATTAGAACCACCATACTGCATTGGCTTGCATGATGTAAAACCCAATACTATCGAACAAGATAGTAAAAACAATAATTTTTTCATATAACTATTAATTTATTAAAAACTTTCTACCAGCTCAACCCCACCGTGAACTTTATTGTTCCGCTTGATGCCTGCCATGTATAAGAATCACTGCCTGGTGTCAAATAAGAACTTTCAAACACACAGCTTGCCATCAAATCATCGGAATCAATGCCATCGTCTTTATCATAAAACCTTATGTAGTAATTTGAGGCATAGTCCAACTTCTGTGAGAAATGCCATGTGACAGGCAAAGAATACTCGCTAACATTCGATTTTGTTGTGCTTGTGTACAATACCGAACCATTCATATCTACAATATTGAAATAAATATCCGGGTCTTCGCCACTCAGAATACCAGTATCCCACGATGACATATTTATTTTCTGCAGTTCAAGAGAAGTTATCGTATATGAAGAAGGATTTAGTACCTTAATATACTTGGTCTTATGACTACTCTTCTTCCCATTCTTCGAATATGCGTGAAGTATTATTTTCTTTTCACCAGCATATTTAAAATAAACAGGGTCTGGGTCTTGCCCTACATAATAATCATAATCTTCCTTTGAACTTCCCCACAAACCGTCCAATGCGGAATCGAATGAAGCACCATTTACAGCAGCAAACGCTTCGTCAAAGTTGGCACTCGACGAAACATACGACTTGTCACCAAATTCCCAAATATAACTATAGGCATTAAGCGAATAGTTTGAAACAAAGAAAGTTTCTCCTGCGACTACACTTGCAGGACATTCGAAATCAGCTTCTACATCCTTTGTACATCCCGTAAGCCACACCAAAGATACAGCTACCAAACAAGCAACAGAAATACTCCAAATCCTTTTCATTTATTTAACAATTTTAATATTCATATTCTTCTATTTCTTCACTCGCACCTTTTATCAGATTAGGTGTTTCACAAGTATAGATGTAACCACAGTCTGCATTTACTGTATATTCCTTAGTCGATGGATAAAGAACATAACCGTCCAACTGCGTAAACTTCACATTGTAAGAATATCCAGCCTCAATCTCCAACGAATCCAATGTCCTGCCTGGCATACTTATCTGCTTGATGGTGTTGTTTGCTGGACAAGTGATGTCAACCTGATAGTTGTCGCTAGTAATGTTCACATACTTTATGTAGGCGGGACGACTTTCTATCGTAAATATAACTGAACCATTCTTCGGCAAAAACTTGGAATCGTTCACCACTTGTGGATGTTCAAAATAACCATCCTTTTGTGTTGCTACAAGATAATATGAACGTTCAACATCATAACTAGTATTTGCATCCGAAGCCCCAGCCGCAATAGTTCTGACAGATTCGAAATTTAAATTATCCGTAACCACCGCTTCGTAAGTAGAACGTGTATTGTTCTTTACGACTATTGTACCTTCCTTTTTACAACCACTGAAAACCAATGCAGCCAAAACAATGACTGCCAAAATTTTAACTGAATTTTTCATTTCAATATAACTTTTGAATTAAACCTAATTTTATTCCACAAAAATACATCACACAACGCACTAACTATCAGCACAGTATCAACCTACTCGCCTCAAGCAACGAATGGCATATTAATTATCCGACAATATAAGTTTTCTTACCATCGGTAACTTTCGGCGACTGACAGGAATCTGCATTTTGCATGATTTACCGGAGGCATCAATGTAACTTACGGCAATTTTTGCAGTCTTTTCATCGCAACACTTCAATAGGTTGCGGTTTACGAAATAACCGTTGCATACCTCAACCAGTTCGTCATTCGTTAATTTCATCTTGCCAGCAATGTCGGTTTTTAACCTGAAATCAACAAGGATGCCCGACTTGCGATTGGCAAACAGAATCCGCTTGTTACCTCCTCGCCTAGCATTCGAATATTCCTTGTCACGAAGCGGAACTATTGCCACAATGTTGCGTAGTTCGACCTCGAATTCGTCCTCGCCCTTTATCTTCACAGGCACAAGATGACTTTGCGTATCGTTGAAACATAAGGAATAGTCGCAACCAGAAATATTCAGGTCGACTTGTATGCGCTTCACTCGCACAGCATCGCTCCCCGACACCAGATTGCTAATCTCAGAAAATGCGTATTCTATCCTCCTATGTTCTTCCTTTTTCGCCATTTTATACCTATTTATATTTTCATTGCAAAATTACCGATTACAACCATTTGTTACTCAAACAAGTAACGAGTTGCATAAAACCAGCAATAAAATATTCCCACGCAGGCAACCCATTACTTTATTATGCCGTTTATTACTTTGAGTACCCAGACTCAACTTTGCGTTCAAACGGAGGGCGATGTGTTTGGCATCGCCCTCCTTGGTTTACTAGTCCTCACCACGAGAATGACTATATTCCGCATTGTTGGGATTCAACTTCAACAGATTTTTCATGCTCGGGATGAATTCAATGGAATCACATTGGTTTCTATACCTATATTCTTTATCCATCCAATGGTTGTACAAATCATATTCATCAACTCCCTTGCTAGCAAAACTCCGAACATTATGCATTTTTGCGAATACATCCTCCGCATCCTTAACACCTTTACATACGAATACACCTACAGACACATAGAATTCAATATTTCCATTTTGCAGTCTCACTGCTATTACATTGTCACGATTTAATTTATATTCGGCTTCTACCGTTTTAAAAACTATTATATTCATTATTATAATTTTTTAATTCAACATTAATTTTTTCTTTCATTATTAGACGATGCACGCATCGTCTCTACAACAACACAAATAACATTACGTTAAATATTGTTGTCTCTTCCCTTGCCAGACGGATTTCCAGTCTTGCTTGGCCATCCTGCTTTGCCTTTGGTCTTTGCCATATTAAACACCTCCTTTCTAATTTTTTAGGTTATATTTCAAATTTTCCTCCAGAAAATGCCTGACAGCAAACACGGGTTAATTCGGGCAACATAATTTCAATTAATTTTTCCTGGGTTCTTCTCATTGCCTTTAACTGCGCTTTGCCCATGACACAAAATTCTGTCAATCAGTCACATTCTGCCATATTTTCAGAACTTGGGGCATGAACATCCGTGAAACATCCAAGGTTTTCTCCTTGCCATCGTAAACTGTAACGATTATCTTCTTGCTTTTCACATTAAGATTTCTGACTTCATCCCTATTAACATACGTCGACTTACTTATCTGGACAAATTCTCCGTTATAAAGGTTCAAGATTCTTTGGAAATCCGTATTAAAGGTGAAATTCACTAGCACTCCGTACTTGCGATTCTTGAAATACACGCACTTGTTACCAGTATTTGCCCCATTGCCCTTGTCTGTCGAAAAATACACAATATCTCTCAACTTGCATCGGCACACTTCACCTTTCAATTTCAACTCTATCGATTCTTCCACCTTTTCGGCAGAGGCAAACCCTATTGTTACATCCTCTCCATTCATATTGAAACTCACTTTAAGCGATTTGAAGATATTGTCCATGCATTTGCCATCTTCCTTTGTGACACACACCAATTCTATATTTTTCATAGCCAAAACTTTTAAAGAAGTACTATTTGATTTTTTGTTTTCAATTCACAGAGGTTTTCACAGAAAAACACAGTTACGAGCACAAACCTGTCCAGCATAACTACCATATTTTTATGCCGGATTCTGATATTGTTCAACTTCATGAAAGACTTTCCAACCACAATCAAGACTTTTCCGGCAAAAGAACACTTGATATTGCTTAACACCGCGTCAACTACCGTATCGGAAACAAGGCGTTCCCTTTGGCGTTTTCTGAAATGTCGGGTCTTCACATAAAGACCCGACTTATCATTCTTATTGCCAACCTCGTATTCTCCGTTACGCTTTACAAACTTTTCGGCACTGTAGTTTATTTGCGACAAGGCTTTTTCAAATCCAACTTCTGCAATCTTCTGCGAAGTAGTATAACCACCTTTTGTATTGTCAAAGAAACAACCTTCGGGATTTATCATAAGGTACGAACCCCGCATTAAATCGTTTGTTTCAACCACAACAATGCTTTTATTTGCTGCACTAGCAATCTGACGATTACAATATTCTGCGTATTCGGCATCGCTAACTTCGCACTGACCAAAATTGGCATCGTTTTCTCCCTCTACTCGCAAAGCCTGAAAAATCTTCCACCTTATTGGATTCAACTTATTGATAAACAAGGCAAGATTCTCGTCTTTGTTAAACTTTGACACTACGGTGTTAATCTTTAGGTTTACACCATACTTGTGACATGCCGAAGCCAATTCCTCATAATGCGCCAATGTCGGTAATTCTTCCTTTTTTGAACAACGCCCCGACAAACGGTTAATCTCATCGGTTGCACTGTCGATACTAACCGTAAGTATGTCCAAGTAACTTGAAATTTCTTTTACCCATCTGCTGTCAATTAGACTTCCGTTTGTCGTCACACTGGTTGTCAAGCCCAATTTGCTCGCATACTTTACCAAATCCACCAACCTTTTGCCAAGCAAAGTCGGTTCACCTCCAACGAAATTAATTTTTCTGACGTACTTCTGCGCCGCAATGATCTCCAGCATTCTCTTCTGCTCCTTGAATGGAACTTGCTTTTTCACATCGTTGAAATTTGCAAAGCAAAACTTACATCCGTAATTACACCCCTTAACTAAATGGTAGTTAACCGTTGAAATTTTTTCTGTTGTTGTCATAGCCATATAATTTTTAAATGTTTACACGGCAAAAGAACCTCAGAATCTTACCATGGAATAATATTGCCCTGTGAAATGGCATGAAAAGCAATGAAAGTTATAACTAATTAATAATCAACAACTCACCAAAGCAACAAAATACACATAAAACAGCAATAAAAGGCTATTTTTGAGCAACAAAATATCCATAATGCTATTTCATTGGGCAATGAAATACTGTCAGGGGGCAACGAGACTTAAATTCGGGCAACAAAAAAAGGGCAAAAACATCAAGTCATTGCCCCAATCCATATTTTCCAGCAATATTTACCGTATATTTTTTACATAATTTGGAGAAACTGTCAGGGTTTTAGCAACCATTTTTCCGCCATCATTCTTATAAGACACCTTGATTTCATTTTGCTCCTTGCTTTCAATATGCTCCTTGTTTACATAGCAACTTTTACTAATTTGAACTATCGACACCGTACCCAAACTCCATTCTGCAATCCTTGAAAAACTGAAGTCATTCAGTTGCAAAGGCATATCTTTTTTGAAATATATCATCTTGTTGTTCGAACCATCCGACACCGACTCCAGAAAGACAATATCCTTGGCAGGAATCCTTACAGGCATTCCATTCCTCTTGAATGCAAGCATCTGATTGTGGAACTGATGCATCCTTATTTCATTACAGAAACTTCTAACCTTGTTCTTGAACTTTTCATCTGACATAGGTTTGCTAATAAGCATGACAACATCGATTCTGTCGCTTAAATCCTCTATGTTTTTCAAATATTTTGCATTATTTCCACTTACAAACAAAGTCGGTTTCCTTACATCCTCCGCTATCTGAAGGCCTCCATATTCGTCAATTAGTTCTATATCTAATATTAAAGCATCAACATTATCTGGATTTTTATTATACTCAGAAAAAAATTCATCCTCATCATGTGCCTTTATCACAACTTCAATATCACATTCCGCCTTTATTTCTTCAAGGTTCTCGCATCTATCGTCAAGGAAACGCTGCTTGTCCTCGACTACTGCCAATCTTATTTTTGCCATGCTTATCTCTTTTAATAAATTACATTAACATTATTTCCATACGCCATTCCCATCCTCACCTATGAAATCCGATAAATTGTTAATCTCATCGCACAATTCATCAGTCATCTTCTTCAAATCCTTTGTCTGAATACGATAATTCTCTATTTTATTCCTCATTGTATGCGGAAGCGCCTTATATTTCAATATCAAGTCCTTTTTTTCATGCTCTAGTCTATTGCACTTTACAGCCAAATAAAGCCATCGTATCAATATCAATCCGCCAATAATTCCTAACACTATTCCCATATCGCTAACATTTCATTCCCACAAAAATAACATTTTCATAAACAATATTATCATCGTCTATATCTTTTCAAACAACAACTTAAAGTAAAAATATCCCCTTTTATTTGTAGTGTGCAAACTACCCTTATACTCATAGTTGTATTCGTTATAATTTGCAATTCTTTCCTTCATATTCTTAATGCCAAGACCCGATAACTCTCTTTTTTTTGTAATCCCATCTGCCTTTATTTTATTCCTAACAATTATTTCATAACTGCCATTTTTCTTTTCGGTTATGTCAATCTTCATAAAGTCAGGAGCAAAAGTATCACCATGCTTGAATGCATTCTCTATCATAGAAACAGTAATCTGGTCCGGCAACTTAAAATCGGAATCCGTTATCTTATCATCTACATTTATAACAATATTGTCATAACTCTGTTCACACGATGTCTTAACGTAATTTCTCATCATGGCAATCTCTTCGGATATTGGTATTAGAGTCTCTTCCTGCGAACCTACATCGCCATACGCCATCTCACCGAGATAATCCGACACGCTGTTTATCTCCTCATACAATGCATCCACCTTGCCTTTCAAACTATTGGTTCTTTCAGACAAATCGTCGATTTTATTCCTTACAATATGTGGATAAGATTGGAATCCCAATATCAACTCATTTTTTTCACGTTTAAGTATCTTTCTTTTCCTTCTTGAAATAAAGCACCATATCAATAGCACGACATTAATCCCCGCACTAATCCCTAACACAATTTCCATATACAATAAATATTTAGTACTTAAAACATATTTTTCAACTCCCTATAATTTTATTTTGCTCATTCTCTAGTATTTTGAAAAGTCAGTCTGGAATAGTAGAAATCCCCTTTATTCTCATTCTCCAACAATGCTATGTTGCTCGAACCAATATTTTCAGAATAAAGTTCGATTCTTCGCTTCATGTTTTGAATTCCAAGACCACCTCTCCTTGTTTGCCGTACGCCATCCTGTATAATCCGATTTTTAATCTCAATCATATATTTTTCGCCATCCTGCACAAAGGAAACCGACAAGAAATCAGGTGCATTAACATCACCGTGCTTGAAGGCGTTCTCAATCATTGGTGTCGTTATCCTTGACGGTATTTCAAATAGATTATCCTTCTTACCTTTCTTATTGTCTGCTAACCTAACATCAAACGACACATTCCACAAATTGCCGTTAGTCTTGAAATCCAAATACTTCTTTACATTTTCCAGTTCATCGTAAATGGTGTTCATATTTTTTTCACACGAATTGTCCTCGGCAATTTCCGACAGAAAGTCGCATGCACTTTCCATCTCGTAACGCAGACTGTTTATCTTCGACTTTAAGGCACGGTCTTCTAGACTATCAGACATACGCCCATTTATATCTTTAGATATTTCTTTGATTTTCACCCTAATGCTTTCAATTGCATTCCGCATCGTATGCGGTTCTATCTGAAGTTTCAAATTATCATCCTTAACCTTTCTATACTTTGCTACATATACGACTGCAACTATCAATGAAACAGGAAATAAAATTCCAATAATCCAGTTCCACAATATTGGATCTCTCATAATGCCATCGCCTCTAACAACAAATTGCACAAACAGGAACAATAATACACTCAATAACACACCTTTATGCTTTAGGACATAATTTTTGAATTTATTACTTTTTTTATACAGGACAATTGGTAATGCCACAAACACAACTATGACTACCAAGAGAATGAAAATCCATAAAATAGAATTGTTCATTACAGAATAATACATAAAGTGTAGCAAACCCATAAACAAAATGAGGCCCAACGCATAATAAATAAAATAAAGTGCAGTTTTTGCGAACTTTTTATTTTTTATAAACAGGAAAATTGCCAGTGCAGCAAGCGCAACCACAACAACAGAAAGAATACAAATCCATGAAATAGCATTGGCTTTTATTGCCTCATAAAGGAAACCCAACGAAAAAATAAACATTAATATGTATATTACTACGCAAATAAATGACAACGCTTCTTTTAGAAAATTTTTCATTTCATTTAATTTTTTGCAAAAATAAAAAATACCATTCTTTTTTCCATCGCTATTCCAAACATTTTCACTTACTTTGCAATCTTTAAATTTGTAAATTATGCGTAAATTATCATTATTATTAACTATGGCACTCGTGCTCGCAGTAGCACTGCCAGTCAAATCCCAGAAGAAAGTGAAAATAGAATTGAAAACTTTGGAAGATTCCGCAGCATACGCCATCGGAATGCAGTTCGGACAGGCTCTCCAACAGAGCAACATCACAAACATCAACATTGAACTTGTAAAGCAAGGTCTCGAAGACGAATTCAACGGCAAGGCGGCATTGGACCACAACCAGTACGAATCTACCCTCGAAGCCTTCTTCACCAAGAAGCAGAAGGAAGACAACAAGGAAAAGATTGAAGAAGGAGAAAAGTTCCTCGCCGAAAATGCCAAACGTAAGGAAGTAAAGACAACAGCCAGCGGATTGCAATACGAAGTCATCACCGAAGGCAAAGGCGACAAGCCAGTTGCAACCAACACAGTTAAGGTTCACTACAAAGGCACAACCATCGCAGGTAAGGTTTTCGATAGCTCATACGACCGTGGCACACCAGCCGAATTCCCGCTCAACCGTGTAATCGCAGGTTGGACAGAAGGCTTGCAACTAATGAGCGTAGGTTCGAAGTACAAATTCTACATCCCTTACAACCTTGCATACGGAGAACGCGGTGCTGGTCAGGACATAAAGCCGTTCGAAACCTTGATTTTCGAAGTAGAACTGCTTGAAATTAAGAAATAACATTTAATAGGTATAAGATGAAAAGAATAAGCGTAATATTGTTTGCTGCCGTTGCTTCATTGGCAATGGTTTCATGCAACCAGAATAGTGCAAAAGTAGAACTGAAAACCACAGAGGACTCGTTGAGCTACGCCATCGGAATGCGTCTGTACGACATGTACACTAGCGACCGTCTCAACAACGATACCGACTCCACCATAGTCAAAGCAGCTTTTAACGACATGGTAAATGGCAACGCTATACTCACCGAAGAACAGGAAGAACAAGTTATCATGCAATTCTTCACAAAAAAGCAGGAAGAACAGCAGAAGGAACAGGCAAAGCAATACGAAAGCATAAAGGCTGAAGGTGAAAATTTCCTTGCCGAAAATGCCAAGCGTCCCGAAGTAAAGACGACAGAAAGCGGATTGCAGTACGAAGTTATTACTGAAGGCAAAGGCAAGAAGCCCGCTGCAACCGATGTTGTTAAGGTTCACTACAGAGGAACAACTATCGATGGTACTGTTTTCGACAGTTCATACGACCGTGGAGAACCTGCAGAATTCCCACTTAACCGTGTAATTGCTGGCTGGACAGAAGGATTGCAACTCATGAGCGTAGGTTCAAAGTACAAACTGTACATCCCCTATCAACTCGGATACGGAGAACGCGGTGCCGGACAGGACATAAAACCATACTCGGCACTGATTTTCGATGTGGAACTTTTGGAAATAAAATAGAAAGAAGCCGAAGAAATTCGGCTTTTTTTATCTACTAAAAGTCATTGAAAAACAAGTAATTTGCAATTATTTCAAAAAATACTATTACCTTTGCAAAAAATTATGGCACACTAATTGTAATGCGCCATTTGCATTTGCAATTTAATGCATAAAAAGACTCCGTGCATTAGAAAGCAAAGTAATTAGAAGTTTTTTGTAATCAGGAGTCTATATAAAGAAATATGAGAAAGATATTATCAGCAATCTGCATTGTACTACTCACAGTAGGAATCGCATTTTCGCAGTCAACAGTAGTAAAAAAGAGAACTACGACAAATTCAACAACTACTGAAACAACAACGACGGGCACGACAAATAGTTCATCGACAAATTCTAGCAACGGCGACAGCAATGGTTCGACAGCTACAAAGGAAAATCCGAGCACGCCAAGCGGACAAACTGGTACTACAACCTCAACTTCAAGTTCGACCAGCACCCGTACGACAACAGACACTCCTAGTAGCGACACTACAATTACCACCTCGGCTAAGTCATCCGACTTCACCCTCGACCATTTCATCATTGGCGGTGGTATTAGTGCAGGCGCATTGATTTCGACCGACATCATCAGTACAGGTGGAATGCTGAATGCAGAGTTCGAAGTAATGGTACAATTCAAGCATCATCGCTTTGGTATCGGTGGCGACAAGACCTTAATGCTCAACCTCAGGAACTTGGGAACTGTAATTGGCACTTTAGGAAAGTCAAACTGCAACCTCAACAAGGTATATTTCACATACGAATGGACATTGTTCAAACGCAGTCCTATAAACTTTACTGCTGGTCTTAAACTTGGTTCTTTCGATGTAGGCAAGTCGGAATATAGAACAGAACAGGAAGAAAACAACGAAAAAGTAACAAAATCGCCATTCTTCGCAGCTGCTGCAATAGCATTGGAAGTAGGTCACCCTCGTTTCCTCCTCTATGTAAAGCCTGAAATCGGTTTCCATTCATACGACACTGGTTCGTGGAGAAAAGACCTCTATGTAATGGCAACTGTAGGATTCCGCTGGAAGAGCAAACGCTTGGACAAATACCCAAGCCTTAATACCACGACAACTGAATCTGGCAAAAAATACGAATAGTTTTATTTTAACCGATAAATATTACAATTATGAAGAAGTACATTTTCGCAATTCTTATGGCTTGCATCACTTTCGCAGGCTTTGCACAGGACAAGAAAGAATTAATGGAAGTAAAATCGACCGTAGCTAGCGGATTTGACAAGTGCGCGATGTATCCGGGCGGAATAAACGGAGTCAATACATTCATACACAAAAACATCGACTACCCTATGGCTGCAATTAAGAGTGGCAAGGAAGGCGATGTTACAGTAAGATTCACCGTTGGCACCGATGGAACAGTATCTAATGTGAAAGTTGTTAAGAGCCTCGAACCTAACCTTGATGCAGAAGCCGTAAAGGTTGTAAGCAAAATGAAGGGATGGACACCAGCAATGAAGGGTGGCAAGGCAGTACCTATGGACTATCAGGTAAACTGTAACTTCACAAAATAACAAAACCGTAAATACTAAATGTAAAAGCCTACTGCACAAACAGTAGGCTTTTTTGTTAATTGTTAATAAAAATACCTTGACATTTTGTCGATAGAAGGATATTTGAATTAAATTTGCGGGCGAAACAAAAACAAAATGCGTAAAGTATTTTTTACATTAATAGTCGTTGCAACAGTCCTGTTTTCAGCATCTTGCGAAAGACAGAGCCAACCAGCGACTTCCCAACTCACAAACCTTAAAGATTCGGCAAGCTACGCAATGGGCATCATGCTGGCACAGCAGTATCTTGACGAGCAGATGGACACTCTCCTAAACCGCGAACTCACGCTCAACGGCATTATCGATGTCATGAAGCATGATACCGCACTGCTCACACAAGAAGAAGCTGCCGAAGCAATGAACATTTATTCCAAACAAATATTGGACATTAAATACAGCGGAATAAAAAAGGCTGGAGAAGATTTCATGTCAGAAAACCTGTCGAACACTGGCATCATGCAGACTACAAGCGGACTACAATACAAAGTCTTGGCTGAAGGTGACGGTTCTGCCCACCCATCTATTTCCGACAATGTTGTAATAAAGTTCGAAGGCAGAAAAATAGATGGCACTTTGTTCGGAACTACAGGCGACACTCCATCCGAGAACAATCTTATGAGTTTGCCTCGCGGATTGGCCGAAGGAATTCTGCTGATGACACCAAAAGCGAAATACAAGTTCTTCATACCATATTATCTGGCATTCGGTGAAACTGGCTACCAGACGGTAGAACCTTATTCAACAGTAATTTTCGATGTAGAACTTTTAGAAATTGTAAAGAATTGATTTTTTAGAAGCCGAAATTTTTTTCCTTTCGGCTTTTTTTTAATAACGATTAATTTAGAAAACGATAAATAGCAAAGATGATGAAAAACAAAAGTTTAATCTCCATCAACGACTACACGAAGGAAGAATATTTCCGCATCCTCGAAGTAGCAGCAGAATTTGAGAAGAACCCTAACCAGAAATTGCTGGACAACTATGTCGTGGCATCGTTGTTCTTCGAACCGTCAACCCGTACACGCCTTAGTTTCGAGACAGCAATCCAGCGTCTGGGCGGCAGGGTTATAGGTTTCAGCGAAGCAACAAACACCAGTCAGGCAAAAGGCGAATCGTTCAACGATACGATTATGACAATCAGCAAGTATGCCGACCTTATCGTAATGCGCCACCCGATTGAAGGAAGCGCACGCTATGCAAGCGAAATTTCACGCGTTCCTATCATCAACGCCGGCGACGGTTCTAACCAGCACCCGACACAGTGCCTGCTCGACTTGTATTCGATATACAAAACGCAGGGTACTCTCGAAAACCTGAAGCTCTGCCTCGTGGGTGACCTCAAGTACGGTCGTACAGTTCACTCTTTGCTAATGGCAATGTCAGAATTCAACCCGACCTTCAACTTTATATCGCCCTCGAGCCTAAGAATGCCTCAGGAATACAAGGACTACCTCGACTCAAAGGGAATAAAGTACAACGAATACGAAGAACTTGAACCAAATATCAAGGACGCCGACATTGTTTATGTAACCCGCGTACAGCGCGAAAGATTCTCCGACCTGCTCGAATACGAAAAGGTTAAGAATGTTTATGTCCTGAAGAACAAGATGCTCGATGGCACTAAGGACAACATGAGAGTATTGCACCCGCTACCACGCGTAAACGAAATCGATGTTGATGTTGATGCAAATCCGAAGGCATACTACTTCGAACAAGCAGAAAACGGAGTTTACACAAGAATGGCTATCATAGCACTTATTTTAGGTCTTAAATAAATTGTAAAGTCATGAAAGAAGAATTAACAGTAAAGGCTATCGAAAACGGAACAGTTATCGACCACATACAAGCCGACAAATTATACAAGATATTGTCAATCATTGGAATAGAAAACTTTGACACACCAGTTTTCTTCGGCAACAACCTGCCAAGCAAGAAGTACGGAACCAAGGCTATCATTAAGATTGCCGACAAGTACCCAAGCGATGACGATGCAAACAAGATTGCTCTTATCGACCCGAAGGCTGTAATCAACATCATTAAGGATTTCAAGGTTGTTGACAAGCGTCAAGTTCAGCTTCCCGAAAAGATCGAAGGCTTTGTAAAGTGCTTCAACCCCAAGTGCATTACCAACCACGAAAAAGTATCGACCAAATTCACGGTAGTAAAGAAAGACGGAAAAATCGGTCTAAAATGCCGCTACTGCGAAAAGATTACATGGGAAGACAACATCGAGATTATCTAACGACAATCATCATCAAACTATACCCAAGCCTCGAGACAATAGTTTCGGGGCTTTTTATTTCAATGTAAGTTTTTCTCGCACCGATTCAAGATACCAGTCTCGCATCACTTCATTGTACGACAGGAAACTACAGTCATTTTTGTACACGCCAGACTTCACTAGTTCAGCAACCATCGGCGCTGTAAGCTCCCGCTCACATATATCATCGTGAAGCGATACGAATTTACGAACAAGCGACTTGGGGAGAAACGGCTTAAGCCTGTTTTTTTTATGCTGACGCTTAAATGCTTTTCTACTTGGCGCATTCTTAGGAAAATCTACTCCGTACTTTGAAAATACACACTTTGAAACATATTCAACATAAAAACTGCAATCCTCGAGCCTATCGTATGGCAACATTTTGAACAAGTCCAACAATTCCCTGTCCCAAAATGGCATACGAACCTCATATCCAAAAAACTCGTACAATCGCGCAGAATTATTTATCTGATGAGCCAGCCTATTTTGCATGATAAACGACATATAATTAGTATGTGCTGAAATTCCAAGACATTCATTTGCAATAAAATATGATTTCACATTGCTACGAACATAAGATGACATACACCCGTATTCAAAACTATCATACATAATGGCATTTGTAAGATAAGCCACAGATCTTTCTGGTGTTACCAAAGCCTTTACCAAATGACTTCCAGCTATAAAATCGGCAGAATGTCCTGGTACAAAAACGGCATCCTCGGCAATATGTCCATTTTCTTTCAACCACTTCACGGCAAAATACTCGAATACCCAAAGGAAATTTCCCAAATTACCAATAAAATGGCAATAATTCTGGAAGTTTGCATCTTTAAAATAATCGGCAGGCACAAACTCGGCACTTGTATTGTCGATAAAATAATACCTATACCCTAACTTTTCGACGACTTTTTTGGCGGTTAAATATTCGGCATTTTCGGGACGACCAACGGTATAACATACAACATCCTCATAGCCAAGCCTTTTTAGCATACAGACTATCAGGCGCGAATCAAGTCCCCCGCTCAACGGCACAACAATCTGCCTGTTGCCAACAGATGTTAACATTCTTCTGAAAGAGCTTTCAAATACTGAATCAAGATGTTCAAGCGTACAATCCATCTCATCTCCTGCCTTTGTGCAATAATTCCAATATTCTACTTCTCGACACGAACCTGCATCAAACACAACAAAATGCGATGGTTTAACCTGTAAAATTTCTTTAACTAGAGTTTTGCCAGCAAAAACTGCCCCCGAACATAAATATTCATCAACAGCATTGTCATCAAGTTGCGAATGCTCATTCAAAAGCAAATACGGATTATCAGAAACTGACAAATGCTCGCCAAGTGAATAATACAACGGGTAAATGCGACTTCCATCTATGGCAATAGCTTTAAAATCAGACTTATTTATAACTAAAGCAAAGATTCCATTAGCATCTGTCAACAAATCGTGCAGGGAAGTTTCATCGCTTGCTGAAGCAAAATATCCTAGCAACTTGTCTCCTGCGTACAAATTACCATTCGAATCGAAGCAATATCCCCTAACCGATACGCAACCATCAGAAATCCAATTATATCCTGTCAGTTTTAAATCCATCATGTTCAAAAACGCATTGCAAATATACAACTTTCCGACAAAAAAAAGTCGTCCCGAAGGACGACCATGTAAACCGATTAAAAGGATTTAAAAATATGAAAACTAAAATTCTACAGATTATTCAAAATATAGTTTGTCATCTTGGTATATAGGTGATGACGGGTATTTCCACCGTAAATGCTATGATCCTTGTTAGGATAATACATCAGGTCGAACTGCACATCTGCCTCAATAAGTTTGTCAACCCAATCGACTGAGTTCTGGAAATGAACATTGTCGTCGGCAGTTCCGTGAACCAACAAGTATTTGCCTTTCATCTTCTTGGCATGGTTGATTGGAGAATTCTCATCGTAGCCTGCGGCATTGTCCTGCGGCAAACCATTGTAACGCTCGGTGTAGACCGAATCATAGTATCTCCATGTTGTTACTGGAGCAACAGCGATTCCCATCTTGAAATATTCGGCACCTATTGTCATACAAAGGCTCGACATATATCCGCCGTAGCTCCAACCGAAAATACCAATCCTGTCCTTATCAACATAACTCAAAGAACCGAGATATTTTGCTGCGGAAATCTGGTCTTGTACTTCGTACTTACCTAACTGTCCGTATGTTACCTGGCGGAAATCACGACCACGATAGCCCGTGCCACGGTTGTCAACCGAAACAATTATGTAACCCTTCTGGGCAAAAATCTGATACCAAGGCATTGAACCATCCCAAGTGTCGGCAACTGTCTGCGAACCTGGACCGCCATAAACATACATGAACACAGGATATTTCTTCTTAGCATCAAAATTCTGAGGTTTTATCATCCAGCCGTTGAGTTCATCACCATTTTCGGTCTTAAATGTGAAGAATTCTTTCTTTGTGAACTTATATTCGTCCTTGATTTTATCTGCCAACTTCTTGTTGTCTTCGAGTTCGCGGATAACCTTGCCCGAATTGTCGCAAAGTGTGATTACTGTTGGCGTATTGGCATTGCTAAACTCATTTATGAAATACTTGAATCCATTGCTGAATGTCGCAGAATTGGTTCCTTTGCCCTTGCTCAACTCCTTGATTTTACCCTTTTCGGAATCAACGCAGTATACTTCGCGACGCAAAGGAGAATTCTTTGCTGCCTGGAAATATACAACTCCCTTGTCGTCAACGCCGTAAACCTCGGTTACTTCCCATTGTCCATCGGTAAGCTGACGAACAAGATTTCCGTTCATGTCGTACATGTAAATGTGGCGGTAACCATTTGATTCGTGAGAGGTAATGAAATGCTTGTTATCCGGAAGGAAAGTCAGGTCATCGTTGATTTCCAAGTAGTATTTGTCTGTCAATGTCTGGATTATCTTCGAAGAACCAGTAGTTGCATTTATGAGGAAAAGTTCGTACTTATTTTGCAAACGGTTGAGTTTCACTGCCGAAAGTGTATTTGCATCGTTTGTGAACTTCAAGCGTGGAATGTACATGTCGTTGAGGTCGCCCATATCAGCAATGGTAATCTTACCGCTTTCAACATCAACGATATGCAGAGAAACCTTTGAGTTCTCCTCTCCAGCCTTCGGATACTTGTACTCGTAGTTTTCGGGGTAAAGTTCACCGTACATTGTCATGCCGAACATCTTGACATTGGATTCATCGGTACGCAGAAAAGCAATCTTCTTTCCATCCGCCGACCAATCGTACGCCTTGTTGTAGCTGAATTCTTCTTCGTAAACCCAATCAGGGGCACCGTTGATGATTTTGTTCCATTCGCCATCGGTTGTAAGCTGTACTTCCTTTGCATTCTTGTCTGCTATATCCTTGACATACAAGTTGTTCTTGCGAACAAAAGCAACCTTCTTGCCATCGGGCGAGAACGAAGCCAACTGCTGCTTGCCATTATCAGAAAGGCGTGTTACCTCCTTGGTTTTCAAGTCGTAAATGTAGTATTCGGCTGTAAACGAGTGACGGTAAATCGGCTCGTACTTAGTCGAAAACATAATCTTCGATTCATCAGGACTGAACACATAGTCGTAAATAAAATCAAAATTATCACCAAGCTTCAGATCGGCAACCATCAAAAGGGTTTCTTCTTTTTCGCCAGTCTTGTAACTGTACTTCTCGATTCCGTTACGGCGAATTGTAAGGTTGGTGTAATGTTCGCCATCCTTCATCGATTCGATTCCGTAAACGCCGTTCTGCCTGAATGTTCCGTAATAGTAAAGGTCATCAACTGTGATTTCCTTCTGCGCAAAAGCCGACAATGTTACAACAATAAGCAACACTGCGGACAAATAAAATTTCAATCTGTTCATTTCAGTTATTTTTTATTTGGCAAATATACTTAATTCGGCGACAGCTTCAAAAAAAATAATGTTGTCAAATTGTGAACGATTGCAAAAACAAAACAACAGCCGACATTAGCCTACTGCCACAAATTATAATCTTTACATATAAAATCTCAATCATATTTCGAAATTACACAACACATTTAGCAGTGCGATAACTATGTATCAAAGTACACTTATCGCACTACTTTATTTGCATAATAATTTTCATAACACACTAATATCAAATAAATTAACTACAGACAAAACACAATTTAATTCACAAAATTTAGCCCTCTAAAATCGCAAATCTAAAATCGTAATTCGTAAATCTCATTAGTCTTTTTCAAACAAATCCTCGCTTTCGATTTCGCTTTGCGCATTATCCCAATACATATTATGGGCGACTCCCATTGACGTAACCATCGTGATAATAGGCGTTTTGCGTGTATGCGTCACTCGGAGGAAAGTATCGCGACGGTCGAGCATTATATCATTGTAATCCTTTGTTATCACAAACTTTCCATCGGAATATTTCATTTCGCAAAGGTTAACATAATCATCGCGACGGTCGATTACAAGGTCAATCTGCCCACCGTTCCATTGGGTTCCGTCGCTGTCGGTAAACGACTTACATTGCCACGAACTTACCGAAGTTTCGATTCCGCTGATACCTATCTTTTTCTTGATTTGCGATACATGTTGCAGGCAAACCTGCTCAAATGCATAGCCTTTCCACGCCAAAGTGGAATCAAGTATGTGCGACCAATGGTGTTCGTCCCTGCCAGTATAATTCTTAACAAACCGCAAGTAAAACAATGAGTACAAATCTGTTAACTGATACATAACTTCACGTTCCTTTTTCCCAAAAGCATTGTAGCTTCTTACAAAATCGCATTGGCACAGGTTATCCAAAACTTTGCTAAGATAGCCGTTATCAAGCAATTTCGCTTCACTTATAATCTCCTGCTTGGTTAGTCCCTTTATTTTCGTTGACAAGGTTTCGATAACTTTCTGATAAAGTTCCGAATCGTTGAAGAGAGACTTGAACAGAAATCCAAACTCGTTTTTCAAAGGCGCATTGCTTGAAAAAAATAGGTTGTCGATATTTTGTGCCACGCTAAGCGACTTCTGGAACATATCAAGATAGTACGGTATTCCGCCAACCACCATATATGTTTCAATTATCTGCTTCCTCTGCATCGGAAATCCCTTCATTTTGAAGAACTCTTCTGTTTCGTGCAGGTTGAAAGGTCGCAAATAAATCTGCTGGGTTACGCGGTTGTGCAATCCACCTCTGTTTGCAAGAATTTTGGTTGTCATCCAAGTTGTTGAAGAACCACAAACTATCAACTTAAGGTTGTTACGCTTAGATGCCCATCCGTTCCAGAACAACTCGAATGCGCTCAAAAATCTCGACCGTGGCACATCAAACCACGGCAGTTCGTCAATGAAAACCACTATGCACTTTTTTCGAGATAGTTTCTGGAGATATTGTTCTAGCAACGAAAACGCATCTATCCAGTTTTGGGGTTCGGGAAATTGCAGACCTGAATACTTTTTCAGTTGTTGCGAAAAATAAGACAACTGTTCTTGCTTCGTTGCCTGATAAATGCCAGTCATATAGAAGTCGTACTTTTTGCCGAAATACTGGTCAATCAGAAACGTTTTGCCAACACGGCGACGACCATATGTAACGACAAATTCGGCTTTGCCTGAATTGCAAATATCTGTAAGTCTCTGGGCTTCTTTTTCGCGACCTGCAAGTGTGTATCTTTTCATATTCTATGTCTTGAAATTCAGGCGCAAAGGTAATAATTATTTTTATTTAACTAGTGCGATAACTATATATTTTTTACCACTTATCGCACTACATTAAATTATTTTATTAGTGCGATAACTATGTTTATAAGATACTTATCGCACTATATTATTCACAACAAAAAAAATAAGAACAACGCACTTATTACAAGCATATTACACCAAATACATATCAACACAAATCTCGCAATTATATCAAAAAAAAACAACAGCCGACCATTGCCGACTGCTATAAATTGCTATCATAAACTCGTAAGCCTTTAGCTCGCACAAGCTCCACTACCGGCAGACTGGACGAACGGACCGTCCCCAGCAGCGAATATTTACAGAAATACCGTTGGGTGTCCAGTATTCTACATCTAGAAAATTATCATCAAATAATAAGGCCGCCTGAGGACTGCTTCCTGTAGAAGTACATGGGCAGAGAATACTCGTCCAATAGTAGCAATGCTCATCTCCAGACACTTGTGCATCTATAGCAAAACCAGCAGCTGGCAGGAAAATGGAATAGCCATTAGGTCCGGTAAATTGCAATCCGTACACACCGTTATAAGTAGTATAAGCATGAGTGCAATAATCCACCAGTTCCACAAATTCTGCTTGTGTTGGCATACGCCAACCACTCCCCCAGTTATAAGTAGCAGCATCATCTACAGGTTGCAAAACTGTTAAGGTATCAACATAGCCCTCGTACCCAAAATTTGAATCACAGCAATATTTAATCAAGTTATGTTCTCCTAATGCACATAAATCATAATGTGCCCAGTTAAATCTTTCTTTTGGGTATACTTCTCCCCATGCATAGTAATTGCCGTATTCTTCGGGAGCGTTTGCACCGACATTGAAAGTTGCCCACTTTGTAGCAGAAGGTAGCCCAAGGTCAACCCATTCGTATCCGTTTAATGTGCCTGTCGGTTCGCCTACACTTGCAGTAGTAAACTGCATGACATTCCCGTAATATGTACCATCGCTATTGGTTGCGTATGCCTTATAATAATAGGAGGTGTTAATATCCAGAGAATCAACAGTTGCAGAAAAATTCATTTCAGTCGAAGAGGATTCAACTTGATTGTCAATATTTTCAGGAGTAAGTCCGTAATAAAAACCACGCTCTGTTATCTCCAAGCTACCATCATAACTGATTAATGCATTTAGCTTTGCAGACACTCGGGTAATCTCGGTTGCCGCCAATGTTTCGACCTGAAGTATAGAATAATATGTGAATTGCAATATAACTTCCTGACTTATGTATAATGCCTGAGTTATTGTCCTGCTTTCTACAAAATTGCCATCAATGGTTGCATAACCAACATACTGCATGTTATCGCCTAGAACAAATTCATTATCAGAGTACAATTTTGCACTTAAACCAACATATCCGCCATACTTTATGCCATCGCTTCCGCCTCTGCCCACATTTAGCATACGCACAGAATAAACATTTGAACCAGCAACCGCTTTCAAAATGTAAGCCTGCGGTTTCGAAGCAGATATTTCAAAAACATGCGAACCTGCCTGCATGTTGACAATCAATTCCGAACAAATTTTTCCAAGCTCGTCATAAAGTTGCAAGCACACTTTTTCATCCTGCGGAATGGAAAGTTCAACCATTGTATGACTGTCGAAAGGATTCGGCACATTCTGTTCAAATCCAACCGCCGAGATTTCCTTTTCCGGCACATTTACTGTCAAATTCAAGACAATTATCGTATCGGGATATATCACGGTTTCCGTCCATCCACGAACCAAATTCGTCACCTTAACGCTATCGAGCCGCTGATACATAGAACCATTTAGCATTCCTTTAAAGCGAACAGTCATACTTTCAATCGACTGCCCCATCATTACAAAAGACAGCAAAATAAACAATGCTATTGACAATATTCTTTTCGTGTTCATATCGTTTTTATTGTTTGACACAAAAGCACAATATCTTGTGATAAATATAACATTTCAAAATATAAACTTACTTGTATAACGAAAATAAATTGCAACGGTTGCCTCATAAAAGCAAAAAAAATGGCGACACAGAATCTGCATCACCATTTACTGTTTTAACATCCTATAACTGATATATTTAGCAGCAGGTTGTCAAGGGATTGTCGCAGATATTCTCAAGCCGAATCCAGCCACGATGCTTGTCGTGGGTTTCCACATAAACCCACTTGCCTTTTACATCCAACGGACACAAAACCAATTCCTCCGTAAAAGCATAAACCTCATCAGACTTTTCGCTTGGCTTTGAGTACAACACCATACGCTGACCTCCATAATTTCTGGTCGAAAAGCCAATAACCGAATAATGTATATATGCAGTCTTGCACTTGTCGCCGAAATCAAAATCATTTTCGCTATAATCGCACATTCCAAAGACGGAATTTCCATCAACAACCCACCAGCCGTTCTGAGGCTTTTTTACTCCTAGCATATAAATGCAAGTATCAGGCAATGTGTAGACTATTTCCCCGTTGGGAGCCGAATGAATAGTTGCAGGCGCATTACTCTCATCTCCTATTATATAAACAGAAAGGTTCTTCTGCGCACTAACACAAAAAGCAGAAGATATTACCACAAAAACTAAAACTAACCTTTTGATATTCATACTATTAAATTTATCTTAATTTGTTTTTTAAATAACTATTCCGAACATACGCGAAATAAAACAAAACGCCTACAGCATTCAAAATCCATGCCACCCAGAACGCACTATGATAACCGAAATGTTCAACAAAGACACCTCCTACAAGAATGCCAAGTCCCACTCCAATGTCCCAACTGATAAGAATACTTGAATTTGCAGTACCGCGCTGAGTGTGAGGCGCTAAATTTATAAACATAGTCTGGAATGCTGGCCACATGTGACCATTGCCCAATCCTATTATCAGCGCAGAAGCATAAAATCCGACGGGATTGTGCAATGCAGCAAAAACAAGATACCCACACACGGACACGCATATTCCAAGCGAAGCATTACGCACTATCTTGCCTTCGCGCAAAGTCCTACTACCAATGAGCCGCGACATTATAAGTCCTGCCGACAACAGTATGAAGTAAACGCCGGAACCGCCAGTTATACCAAGTTCTTCCTTACCATAAATGGCTATGTATGTAGCAATTACGCCATACGAAAACGCATAGCAAACCATTGCAAGCCCTTCGCTCCAGCCCTTGACAAGGAAGAACCTATCGAACGAAAGTTTTGGCTTGTTCTGCACAATTTCGCGCGGACGGATTTTGAGTGTCGAGTTTACGGCAAAGCCGATTCCTGCAAATATCAGCGACAAAAGGAAAATCAAATCGTAACTGCCTGTCACCTCGTGAATCCAGATTGCCACCGATGGTCCAATTGCCGATGCAATATTGTTGCTCAGTCCGTAGTATCCAATTCCCTCTGCCCTACGCGAAGGTGGAAGCACATCGATTGCAACAGTGCTGTTCGATACCGTTGTCGCACCGAATGGAGCACCATGCAATGTCCTCACAATAGCAAAAATGAGCAAGGTTCCCGCAGCAAGATAACCTGCAAAAAATATGAAGAACAGAAAATAGCATATCAGTAGAACCTTCTTGCGCGGAAAACTATCGACAAAGAAACCGCTGAACGGACGAATAAGCAAAGCGGTGAGCGTATATCCCGAAAGGACTATACCTATAATATCTTTGTTGGCATCAAAAGTGTCGCTCATATAGAGCGGAAGCATCGGAGCCAGAAGCATGAACGAAAAGAATATCATGAAGTTGGCAATCCACACTTTCGTGTAGTTGCTGTTCCATAATTTTTCCTTGATTTCGGTCTGCACCGATGTCATTGTGGAGTTTTATTTCAATCCTATTTCCTTGAGCCACTTGGCAATATCGTCATCAGATGATGCTACCTTGGAACCGCTGAAAACGCCAGACTTCAAGAAATATGCATTAGATACAATATTGCGCATATCAGATTCGCACTTTGACAATCCGCCACCACCATGAGTTACAAAGAGGGCAACTTTCTTACCATTAAACTTATTCTGCTCAAGGAATGTTGCAACAGGCGGAGCAATAGTACTGCACCAGTTTGGCGTGCCGACAAGAATAACATCGTAGTCGCCAAGATTTTCTACCTTTGTTTTGATTGCAGGTCTGAAATTTGCCTTGGTTTCCTTGCGAGCCTGAGCAACGCACTCCGAATAGTCGGTTGGATATGCAGCCTCGGGCAGTATCTCTACAAGGTCGGCGCCAAGTTGAGCCTTAACCTTTTCTGCCACCACACGGGTATTTCCACCCCAAGAATAATAAACCACCAGAATCTTTGAGTTCTGCGAATTTGCACACATTGTCATCATAATGAATAAAACTAATGTAAATAATATGTTTTTCATCGAAAAATGTTTTGGCAAAGGTACGAAAAAAGTAAAACCGCCATGAAAACATTATTATTAATTTCGCGCCCGAAAAACATACAGAGACAAAATGAACAAGTTCCGCAGTTTCGTACTTCCTATAGCAATAGTCCTCGGATTGTTGCTTCACAAGTACTGCGCCATGTTCACTCCGTATGTCCCGATTCTCATTTTCGCAATGCTACTGCTCAACTTTGCCGCCGTTGATGTCAGAAAGCTAAAAATCACCATGCTAGATGTTTGGCTCATGCTTTTCCAGATTGTCGTGAGCATGGGTTGCTACTGGCTCGTGATGCTATTTGGTGGTGGCGACGCCATAGCCGAAGGAATACTGGCGGGAGTACTTTGTCCTGTGGCGGCCTCGGTGGTTGTAATATCATGTATGCTTGGAGCAAACCGCGAAACAGTGACCACCTACACAATACTTGGAAACCTTATGGTAGCGGTAGTGGCTCCGATATACTTTTCGTTTATCGGGCAACAACAGGATATGCCGTTTCTCGATTCGTTCTGGCTGATACTAAAGCGAGTAAGCCCAATTATAGCCCTGCCGTTCATACTAGCACTTTGTATGCAGCACTGGCTTCCAAAAGTTAATGGATTCCTATGCAAAATAAAAGGCATATCATTCTACCTGTGGGCATTGGCTCTGCTATTTACGCTTGGACAAACAATCGATTTCATGTTTCTATATGGAAAAGATAATCTTGGTAGCATAATAGCCCTTGGAATTGCCTCGATAATTTTCTGCGCAATCCAATTTGGTTTCGGCAAATGGCTTGGCGGAAAATACGGAGACCGCATGGCTGGCGGACAACTCCTCGGACAAAAGAACACCGCAATGGGAATATGGATTGCCAACACCTACCTCAACCCACTGGCATCGGTCTTCCCCGCCCTATATTCAATCTGGCAAAATCTATTCAACAGCTGGCAGATGTGGAAGAAAGGGAAAGAGGAGAAAAAAAATAAATAAATTTCTGGTTTCTAAATTTCTGGATTTGATGATTTGAAAATTTGATGATTCAAATTGCGTAACCTATATCATTTTGCAAACAAAAGCATACTATATATGACTTTATGTCATAACTTTTTTACTACAATATGCCATTCTGTCACAACACTCATTTCTTTAAAATATTCAACTAATTATAAACCAAACAATTAAGACCATATTCAATTTTATCGGCAAGCAAATTGCATAACAAGGTCGCAGAAAAAAAATTGAAGAATTATGAATATAGAAGATTTTACAACGAAAGCTCAGAAGATAATCTCAAAATCACAGATTATCGCGAGCGAAAATGGACATCAGGCGATAGAACCCGGGCATTTGCTCCTTGCGGTGCTTAGCGAATCGCCCGACATTATGAGCTATATGCTCAGCAAGCTTGAAATCGACAAGCGTAACTTTGAATTGACGGTTCAAAGCATTGTTTCTCGCTATGCAAAAGTTCAGGGAGGCGAACCTTACATCTCGCAGGACACCAACCGCATCCTTATCGCTGCCGACAAGAAGAAAACCGAAATGAACGACAAATTCATTTCCGTTGAACACATTATCATGGCACTTGCCGAAAGCAAGGAAAGCATTGGTAAGATGATGCGCGATGCTGGTTTCAACAAGGAAAACCTGAAAAACATCGTCCTCGAACTCCGTAAGGGCAGCACAGTGAACTCGCAGTCGGCAGAAGACACCTACGATGCACTTGGCAAGTATGCTATCAACCTGAACGAACGTGCAATGAGCGGCAAACTCGACCCCGTAATCGGTCGTGACGATGAAATCCGCCGTATTTTGCAGATTCTTACAAGGCGTACCAAGAACAACCCTATATTAATAGGTGAGCCTGGCGTTGGTAAAACCGCTATCGCCGAAGGTCTTGCTGGACGAATCGTCAAGGGCGATGTTCCCGACAACCTGAAATCCAAGAAGATTTTCTCGCTGGATATGGGTTTGCTTATCGCAGGGGCAAAATATCAGGGTGAATTCGAGGAACGTCTGAAAGCCGTAGTTAAGGAAGTGGTCGAAAGCAACGGCGAAATCGTGCTTTTCATTGATGAGATCCACACATTGGTTGGCGCTGGCAAATCGCAGGGCGCAATGGATGCCGCAAACATTTTGAAACCAGCACTTGCCCGTGGCGAACTTCGTGCCATCGGTGCCACCACCCTCGACGAGTACCAGAAGTATTTCGAAAAGGATAAGGCACTTGAGCGTCGTTTCCAGACAGTTATGATTGACGAACCAGACATTGCAAGTTCGGTTTCTATACTTCGTGGTCTGAAGGAGCGCTACGAAACCCACCACAAGGTGCGTATTCTTGACGAAGCAATTGTAGCCGCAGTCGAACTCTCGAACCGATACATTACCGAAAGGTTTTTGCCAGACAAGGCAATCGACCTTATTGATGAAGCAGCATCAAAGTTGCGCATCGAGGTTAACTCTGTACCAGAGGAAATCGATGTTCTGAACCGTAAGATTCAGCAACTTGAAATCGAAAAGGAAGCCTTGAAACGCGAAAACGACACTTCAAAGGTCAACGAGATTGAAAAGCAACTCGCCGAACTTGGCAACGAACGCAACTCGTTGATGTCAAAGTGGAAAGAGGAAAAACTTTTGGTTGACAAGATACAAACCGAAAAGCAGAACATCGAGAACTACAAGCACGAAGCCGAGGTTGCCGAACGCAATGCCGACTACGGCAAGGTTGCCGAGTTCCGTTACGGAAAAATCAAGGAAAGCGAGCGCAACATCGAGGAACTGAAAGGCAAGTTGAAAACCATTCAGGGCGACAAGGGCTTGGTTGACGAAACCGTTGATGCAGAAGATATTGCCGAAATCGTCAGCCGTTGGACAGGAATTCCTGTTAGCCGACTGGCAATGAGCGAGCGTTTCAAACTTATGCACCTCGAAGAAGAACTTCACAAGCGTGTAGTTGGTCAGGACGAGGCAATTGACGCTGTTGCAAATGCCGTAAGGCGTTCGCGTGCAGGCCTGCAGGACGAAAAGCGACCTATAGGTTCGTTCCTCTTCCTTGGTTCAACTGGTGTCGGCAAGACCGAATTGGCGAAGGCGTTGGCAGAATTCATGTTCGACGATGAGAATATGATGACGCGTATTGATATGAGTGAATATCAGGAGAAGCACAGCGTTTCGCGTCTGGTCGGAGCGCCTCCAGGATATGTAGGATACGAGGAAGGCGGTCAGCTTACCGAAGCTGTAAGGCGTAAACCTTATTCAGTCGTTTTGCTCGATGAAATCGAAAAGGCACATCCCGACACCTTCAACATTTTGTTGCAAGTACTTGAGGATGGTCGTCTTACCGACAATAAAGGTCGTACGGTGAACTTCAAGAACACCATAATAATAATGACCTCAAACATCGGTTCTCAGTTCATTCAGGAACAAATCGACAGCGGCAAGTACGACGAGGAAAAGACGCGCCAGAACATAATGGCAACCTTGAAGTCGTTTGTCCGTCCCGAGTTCCTCAACCGTATCGACGAAACTATCATCTTCAAGCCGTTGAGCAAGGAACAGATTGTAGGCATTGTAAAGATACAACTCGGACACTTGGTAAAGAAGATGGCCGACAACAACTACACTCTTGCCGTCAGCGACGAAGCCGTAAACTTCATTGCCGACAGTGCCTACGACCCGATTTACGGTGCAAGACCAGTAAAGCGTTACATCCAGCACGAGCTTGAAAATCAAGTTGCCAAGATGATTATCGGCGACGAGGTTCACGAAGGCGACACAATCAATGTGACGGTCAAGAACAATGCACTTACATTTGAAAAGAAATAACCAAACCGTTTCATAATAAAAATGCTGGCGAACAATTGTCCGCCAGCATTTTTTATGTGTAACCCATCTCCTACTTTCCGTTATATTTTGAACGACCTTCGTCGTATTGTATAACCTTGCCAAATTCAATGGCAACTGGGAAAGCATCAGGGAAGTCTTCCTTTGCAGTCTTTAAATGAGTATTTGTGTACTTAGGATTTGAATGCGGATAGAGGAAATATCTATAACGGCCGTCGCTGTGGATTTCAAGAACATCGTTGTGGGACTTGAATTCGCGTGATGTCATATCGGCCTTAGTCGGCGACGACAGAATCTGAATTGCAAAATACAATCCAGTCTTTGTCTCTGCTTTCATTTCCTTACTCAATTCCTTCTGGGTGTCCTCCAAGTCTTTTTCCTGTTGCTTCTTCATCCTTTCTAAATCCTTGTCGGACAAATAACCTTCATCGGTAACATAGTACGACTTGCCACCGAATACACTCAAATTGATGTACTTCTTTGGATGAACTCTGATGTCGGTAAGCAACTTGTCAAGATCCATAGCAGCATTTTCAACTTGCAAGGCAAGCGTATTGTCATGTATCAGTTCTCCAAGTGTACCTTCGCCCCTATTCACCTTGTCAACCACATCGTTAACCTTTGCAACAACGCTGTTGATCTCGTTTACGGTCTTTGTAAGATGAAGAGCTGTCAGTGTATCTGAGAAGGTCGAAATGTTGTTTATGAAGTTGTTGATGTCGTCGGAGCTTGCGGCAAGCGAGTCGCTCAATGTCTTTACATTTGCAAGAATATCAACAATATCGTCGGTTTCCTTCGCCATAATGTTGTCGAGATGACCTACAGAATGTTCCAGATGCACAAGAGAATTTCGCAACGAAGCAAAACTTTCCTCAAGATTTTTACGGGTATCCTCGTTGAACACGCCTGAAATAATATCAATCACATCTGTTATTTCGACCACCAGGTCCTCGACCGCCCTCTTAACAGGAAGCACTTCGGCACTAATCTGGTCCTTAAGGTTTTCCTGCGTCTGACCTATTAGGAAATCGCCTGGTTTATGGTAGGTTGTCTTGTCGCTGAAACGCATCTCGATACCCTTGGTACCCATAATGTCGGTACTTACAATAGCGGCAACAGATGAATCGGGAATTGGAAACTCGTTCTGCAGTTCAAGTGTGACAAGCAACTTACAATCCTTATCGGGAAGCAATTCAATCTTAGCCACCTTGCCTATCTTGTATCCGTTTACAAGTACAAGGCTCGATGTGTTAAGTCCATCTACTCGGTCATAATAAACATAATACTGACCAGTATTCTTAAACAACTGGCTGCCCTTCAAAAATCCTATGCCAAAATATGTAACAACGAGTATTACAATTCCCAGCAACCCATATATCAAGAACTTTCTGTTTTTCTTCTGCATAATCCTATAAATTTATTTCTTAGTTGCCTTAATAGCTTCACTCAAATCCATTCTCTTGCCGTCTTTCAGTGCAATGATGAAGCATCCCGGATAAGTTGGCTTTACTTCTTGGAAAAACTTCAAAGCTGCATTGTAGTCGGTTTCGGCACCAACCGTATATTTGTAACTGTTGTCGTGAATATAGTATGAAACCTTATCGTAATATTTTCCAAAATTCTTTTCATTTACCTCAATTTCTTTCGGCGACATCCTTATTTGCACCTTGAACAAAATTCCAGATTTGTCTTCACTTGCTACAGGTTCTTTGGGCTTGTCGGCAGATGCTTCCGTCTTGTTGTCTTGCTCGTCGGCAACAGTCGTTGTAGCAGGCTGCTTGTCAGTATTGTCGGCAGTAGCATCTATATTTGTTTTTTCCGATTCCTTTGGTTGTTGAGTCTGTGGTGTTACAGGACGAGCAGGTACCTTTTCCAAATACACAGCAGAATTGTCGTACTGCGACTTGTATTTTGCAAAAGCATTGTATATCGACACGGCAAGTTCAGTCTGCCCTGCATCGGATTTCATGTATTGTTCTTCTTCGGGATTGCTTACAAAGCCAAGTTCGGTAAGTACGCTCGGCATAGCCGTCTTCCACAAGACAAGGAAACCTGCCTGCTTAACTCCTCTATCGTAACGCTTCAAGGTCTTGAATTCCTCCTCAATCGATGCTGCAAGCAACAAGCTCTGGTCGGAATAAGCATTTTGGAAAAGACTGAAAATAATATTGCTTTCCGGATCATTCGGATCAAAGCCATCGTACTTTGATGAATAGTTGTCTTCTTGCAAGATAACCGAGTTTTCACGCTTAGCAACAGCTAAGTTTGCGTCATTCTTGTGCAACCCCATTACGAAAGTTTCTGTCCCATGAGTAGATGTACTTCCATCAACAGAGTTGGCATGTATCGAAATAAAAAGATTAGCATTGTTACGATTGGCAATAGCCGCCCTCTCGCCAAGTTCAACAAAAACATCCTTGTCCCTAGTGTATATAACCTTTACATTCGGATAATTTTTCTTGATAAGATTACCAAGCTTCAAAGCGACTGCAAGCACAATGTCTTTCTCCTTTGCAGTTTTTCCCATTGCGCCAGGATCTTTTCCTCCATGTCCGGGGTCTATCACGACCACATCCAATCCCTTGCCCTTCGTTCCCTGAGCATCAGCGACATTCGCCGACAGGAAGAAAAGAAGAAGAACCGCCAACACTATCCTTATTTTTTGCATAATCGACTTCAGTTATATTTATTATCTTTGCACCAATTTTCAAAAGAAAACGGACTATAACAAATTTTGCGCAAAAATAAGGAATTCATATTATTAAAAAAATATTTGTCTGAACTATTATTTACTTTTTTTGCAATACTCATTGCAAACAGTGTTGTATTTTCGCAAGTTACGACAGATAAGGATAGTATTTCCACACAATCGGCCGATACAATCGCAATCGGCACAAACAACCATTTAACTGATTCTATATCAACCAGTCCAGACTCATTAAAGGTTGATACAATCGCCATTCCGAACTTTGGACATCCCAAGCATGGCAAATCAAAGGATTTTGATGTTCCAGTTTACTACAACTCCGATGACTCGCTTCTGAACGACATGAAAAACCGCAAGGCATTCCTATACGGAAACGCTGTTGTCAAGTACGAAGACATGACCATAAACGCCGCATTCATCGAGGTTGACCTTGACAAAAACGAAGTTTACGCATACGGGCGCACCGACGGCGACTCCATTGTCGGCAAGCCTGAATTCAACCAAGGAGACGAAACTTTCAACGCCGACACAATCAGGTATAACTTCAAGTCAAAGAAAGGAATAATAAAGAATGTCACTACCGTGTATGATGGCGCTTACCTCATTGGCGGTCGGACAAAAATGCACGACAACAAGCACATACACATTACAAAGGGCAAATTTACTACCTGCGACCTTCCCGACCCACATTTCTACTTCAACCTTTCAAAAGCAATTGTAATTCCAGATGACAAGATAATTTCTGGTCCTGCAAACCTTGTTATTGAAGACATTCCCACGCCCATCGGCATACCATTTGGCTTCTTCCCCAACAAGAAAGGTAGCACCTCGGGACTTATAATACCAGAATTTGGTGACGAAGAAAACAGGGGATTCTTCTTGCGCAATGGTGGTTATTACTTCGCAATAAACGATTATGTTGACCTTACCCTACTCGGCGACATTTACTCGAAGGGCAGCTGGGGCGCAGGCATGATTATGAACTACAAGCTTCGATACAAATTCAATGGATCGTTGAGTTTCAAATACAACAGAAACTTATTCGGATACAGAGGATTATCTAATTTCTCAACTTCCAACCAATACGCATTGAGATGGAAGTTCACTCAGGATTCCAAGGCCAACCCAAATTCCACATTCTCGGCAGATGTGAATATGAGCAGCACCGACTACGACAAGTACAACACATATAATGTCGACAACTACATGACATCAACCAAGCAGTCAAGCGTTTCGTATAGCTACATATTTCCAAATTCACCGTTCAGCATGTCGGTGGCGCTCAAGCATTCACAGAACAGCAACAACGGAATAGTCGATTTAACCCTGCCCGAACTGGCATTCAACATGAGCAGAATCTACCCGTTCAAACGCAAGAAAGCAGTCGGCAAAAGTCGTTTCTACGAAAAGATTTCGATTGCCTACACAATGAACGCAACCAACAGGATAAGGACCACCGACTCGACCTTCTTCAACATTACATACGATGACATCACCAACGGAGTCATGCACAAGATTCCAATAAACGCATCGTTCAAACTATTCAAATACACCACTTTAACACCTTCGTTCAACTACAACGAAAGATGGTACTTCAAGAGGTTCTCCAAGGAATGGAACGGAACGGAAAACACAGTCGAAACAATCACCAACCCTGCTTTTGCCCGTGTATGGGACTACAACGCATCGCTGTCTTGGGCAACAACAATATACGGCATGTTCAATTTCCGCAAAGGAAAGGTAAAAGCACTGAGACATGTATTTTCGCCTAGCGTAAGCTTCAGTTATGTACCCGACTTCGGCAAGGAAAAATACAAGTACTACGGCACATATTCCCGTACAATATATAACAACACAACAGGTCAGTACGATTCTGTAGCCAACATATATTCGATGTTTGAAGGCCTGCCATACGGCACGCCAAGCAAGGGCGGTTCCGGTTCTGTAAACATCAACCTAGGCAACAACCTAGAAATGAAGTTGCGCAACCTGAAGGACACCTCCAAGAACAACACAAAAATCAAGTTGCTCGAAAGTTTCAACATCTCGACCAGCTACAACATATTCGCCGACAGCCTTCGCTGGGCGCCAATAAACATAACAGGACGAACCCGCATAAAAGTTGTTGACATTTCATTCAACACCACTCTCGACCCATACGCCATTGCCCAGAACGAATACGGCAACTATCAAAGAATAAACAAAGCCTTAGTAAAAGACAACGGACACCTTTTGCGATTGACAATAGCGTATGTTACTGCAGGATTTTCGCTTAACTCAAAAGCCCGTGACAAGAAGGTTGAGGAAGCACAGCAAAGCATGTACGATATAATTTACGGTTATCCAAACAGTTATGTTGACTTTAATGTACCATGGAATTTGCGAGTAAGCTACACATTCCGATACTCAAAGCCATACGAAAAGTCGGATATAACGCAGACTATAAACATGTCGGGAGAACTAAACATTACAAAGAAGTGGAAAATCAGCGTTTCTACTGGCTACGATATAGAAGCCAAGAAGATGAGTGCCACCACAATCGACATCTACCGCGACCTTCATTGCTGGGAAATGAGCCTGCATGTAGTTCCCTTCGGACAACACAAATCGTATGCATTCCAGATTAATGTAAAGGCAGCAATGCTACAAGACCTCAAGCTAAACAAGCGCAGAAGCTGGTTCGACAACTTCTACAACTAAAATTGACAAACTTTTTGTCACTAAGTGAAGTTCAACAACTATTTGATACTCCGAATGATATCCTCAACTTGCTTCTTGATGCTTTCGAGCAGTTCAGTTGACTTTGCCTCGCAAAGAAAACGCAGGTATGGTTCAGTATTCGATGGACGGATATTCAGCCACCAGTCTGGATATTCCATGCGATAGCCATCGAAATCGTAGAACGCATCTGGCTTTGCCTGACTGCGGAAATGCTCGACAACCATGTCCATAGCTTTCTGCTTTTCGGTAATTTCAAAGTTTATTTCGCCCGAATTCTTGTACTTGCTTACCTTTGATATAAGTTGCGAAACAGAAATACCCTGCCCTTTCATCTGCGAAACTATCCTCAGAATCAAGAGACTTGCCAAAATACCGGAATCCGAATAATAGAAATCACGGAAATAATAGTGACCAGCTAGCTCGCCACCAAAAATGCCATCAACTTCGCGAAGTTTCTTCGCTGCATACGCACGACCAACACGCCACATCACCATTTCGCTACCAAAATTGGCAACATACTCACCTACAGCCTTCGATGTGCGAATATCCTGATATACTTTGCCTTTCAAACCTTTCTCCTCAAGGAAATAATGGCAAAGCACGGCTATCATCAAGTCAGGAGAAACAAATTCGCCTTTCTCATCCAAAAACATCACGCGATCGGCATCGCCATCATAAATTACACCTATGTCAGACTTGTGCTCAAGCACATGATCACGAAGCATTTTTCGGTTTTCTGGCATTAGCGGATTTCCCTCATGATTCGGGAATGTTCCATCAAGTTCATCACAGATATATAAAGCTTTGTCGCCCAACAACTTCTTTATGAACAAAGCCGACATTCCATTGCTACAATCTACGCTTACCTTCAAATTTGAAATGTCCGGAACATACTGACGCATAAAGTCCATGTATTTGTCGGACACATCAAAATCGACAACATGTCCCTTATTCTCAACTGGTTTCACTATACCATTAAGCACCAGTTCCTCCACCTTGTTAAGTCCGTCATCATAACCTACCGGCGTTGCATTTTTGCCCGAAACCTTCAAGCCATTGTGCGAAGCAGGATTGTGGGATGCAGTAATCATTACCGATGCATCGAAACCAAACTTTGCTGTGCTCCAATATACCAGTGGCGTAGTGCAAATTCCAACATTATACACATCGACACCAGCATCAGTAATACCTTTCGACAAACTGTCAAATATTTCCGGAGACGAAACCCTAACATCCCTGCCGACAAGGATTTTATCACATTTCATTATCTGCGGAAGGAAATATCCAATCCTATAAACATCATCCTTTGTAAAGTCAACACCGTAAACGCCTCTGATGTCGTATGCCTTAAATGCTTTCATCTTTATATACCTGTTAAAAATAGTGTCGCAAAATTAGCAAAATTATTTATCCGCAATTTATTCTCCAACCTTACGAAGCACATACACTTCCTTTGTTTTGCCATCGAACTTGAACCTGTCATCGATTCGCATCCCAACAACCCATGCTATTTTTCCATCAGATTCAAGGACTTGCACTTTGGACTTCTGTGCCTGCGACAACTTTTCGTCCTTAAGGAAATCGCTCAGTTTACGCGAACCCTTCATTCCCAGCGGAATAAACTTGTCGCCAAAGCGCCAATTGCGAAGCGTAAGCGGAAATTTTAGTTTCTTTACATCCAGATAAGCGATTTGTGGATTTCGCTCACATGCGAAATCATCATCGCAATATGCCATTGAAATACCAAAGCCATATTTCTTCAAGTCGCCAATTACATTGATTGTCGCCTCAAAATCAGCATTCTGAGATTCTGTTTTGTAAACTTCGATAAAATCACGATTGCGAACCACCTCCATGTCGGCAAGCATACATTTGCGACCTGTCTGCGCATCTAGCAGGCAGATTGATTCGCTTGCCAGTGGTTTTGGCACGCCCTCTCCTACAAGCATCTCGAACAAAACAGTAGACGGTGCAGCCGTCTGCAATACCTTTGCTACATCAATCTTCATGACATTCCCCTCGTACGACAAAGCTTTTTCCTTTGCCATTCGCACATAGTCGTTCATAATCCGCTCGGTATCTGCAAAATATGATACCGAACGCAAAATGTTTTCCTTTGCTGCCACATTGATTTCCTGAAGCAATGGCAACACCAGATGGCGAACCTTATTTCGTGCATACTTGGTTGTTGCATTAGTCGAATCATCATGGTAAGGAATATTATCATCGGCAGAAATCTGTGCAATGTCGGCACGCGAAACCTCAATAAGCGGACGGAACAACTTGCCGAGCAAAGGTTTCATGCCCGAAACGCCACGGATGCCTGTTCCACGGACAATGTTAAGTATGGCGGTTTCAGCCTGGTCGTCGGAATTGTGTGCAAGTGCAATGTACTGGCAGTTTTTCTTTTCGGCAAGCTCGTAAAACCAGTCGTAGCGCAACTTACGCGCAGCCATTTGTATCGACAGTCCGGTTTCATCTGCATACTTGTGAGTATCAAAGACATTCACGAAACATGGCACGAACAACTTTTCACACATCTGACGCACAAACTTCTCGTCGCTGTCCGACTCCTCGCCTCTCAACTTGAAATTGCAATGAGCAACCACACATTCGTAATTCATTTCATTCAGCAAGTGAAGCATGACAATCGAGTCGATGCCACCGCTGACTGCACACAAGAGCCTTGTCCCTTTCGGAACGCCATAGCCCGATATTATATCCTTAACCTTTGTTTTCAACATATTCTGTAAACGGGAAATCCCCGTATTCCTTTAAAAGTTTCAAATAATCTGTTCGTTTAATCTCTTCGCCGCCAAGACTTTCGAGCAAAGTCGTCTTCTGCTGGCAATCAATAAGAACCACACCATTTTTAAGGCAAAATTCTACAAGTCCGCAGAAAGCCACCTTGCCAGCATCGGTCACTTCATGGAACATCGACTCGCCCATAAACACCTTACCAATTAGATTTCCGTAAAGTCCACCAACCAGTTTGTCGCCCTGATATGCCTCGAACGAATAACCATAACCCCACTCATGAAGCTTTGTATAAGCCGAAATTATACCATCCGTAATCCATGTACCATCCTGACCATCACGGGTAATTGTCGAACAACGCCGTATAACCGCCTCAAAATTTGCATTTACCTTGACAGTAAAATTGCGACAGCTTCTCCGTAGCGACTTTGATATGTGCGCCTTCTCGGGGAAAACGACAAAACGAGGGTCGAGCGAGAACCATAGCAGTTCCTCGTCTTCGCAAGGCCAAGGGAATATCCCCGAACACAATGCAAGCAATACCCGGTCGGGAGAAAAGTCTCCACCAACAGCAACCAAACCCTCTTCATCTGCTTCGTTAGGGTCTGGAAACCAAAGGAAATCATCCGGTAAACGATATACTGCCATAGATTGCAAAGGTAAAAAAAAAACGCTGAATGTCATACTGTATTTCTGGTTATGTGCCTGCGGCGTTTCAATGGCTTCGCCGTTTCTATGTTTCAGGTTTCTAAGTTTAACTTCGTTGAGGGCTTCGCCGTTCAAGTTGTTTGAGATGGTTTGAAGATTTGATAATTCGATGATAAAAAAACGGAATGTCATACTGAACTTATATACAACAACACCATATAATTCAACACATTATCTACACAACAAACTTTTTTTCAAAAAAATTATCATCAAACAAAATAAACGATGATAATCTCCGTTATTCATTCAAACAAATAATAAAAGGATTTGCCTATGACAGATGTCTATTCGTATTTTTACACAATCAATACCAACGAAAACGGCATAACGGACGAATATCTGCTTGACATGAATGAAATGGCAGAAATGGACAAGCGGTTGGAATTTCTTCCAAAAATAAGTCCAAGCCGCAGTTTGGTAAAGAAAATTTTGGAACTTGCGTAACAGCGAATGATGGAAAAAAGTTCCAATGGTGAAGATGGCGAACAATCGCCATTTTTCTTATATTTGCAAAAAATTTGGTTATGATTCAAATGGTTGACCTAAAATCGCAATACCTTAAAATAAAGGATGAAATCGACAGCGGTATTGCAAGGGTAATAGAGAATACTGAATTTATCAACGGACAGGACGTCAAGGACTTCCGCACCGAATTGGCATCATATCTAAATGTTGGGAATGTCATTACATGCGGCAACGGTACTGATGCTCTGCAAATTGCCCTCATGGCACTCGGACTGAAACCAGGCGACGAAGTTATTTCCGCCGACTTCACTTTCATTGCCACAGTAGAGACAATAGCTCTGCTACAACTGAAACCTGTTATGGTCGATGTTGACCCAGAAACATATCTTATCAATCCCGATGAAATCGAAAAGGCAATCACGCCTCGCACCAAAGCCATAATCCCTGTTCACCTATTCGGTCAGTGCGCCGACATGGAACGCATTATGGACATTGCAAAACGCCATAACCTATATGTCATTGAAGATACCGCTCAGGCAATCGGCAGCGACTACCATTTTTCGGATGGCACCGTGAAAAAAGCAGGAACAATCGGACACATAGGATGCACATCGTTCTTCCCATCGAAGAACCTCGGTTGCTACGGTGATGGCGGAGCAATATTCACAAACGATGCTGAACTCGCAGAAAAAATCAGCTCTATCGTAAACCACGGCATGAAAGTAAGATATCACCATGATAGAATTGGCGTAAATTCACGCTTGGACACCATTCAGGCAGTTGTCCTCAGGGCAAAACTTCCACATCTTGACGAATACAACAACGCTCGTCGCACCGCTGCCGACTACTACGACAAGGCATTTGCCAACTGCCATAAAATCAGCACACCGAAACGCGCACAAAACACAACTCACACATTCCACCAGTATGTAATGCGCCTCAATGGAGTTGACCGGACTGCATTAATGGAACACCTAAAAGCCAAAGGTGTTGCATCGGCAGTTTACTACCCGATACCACTGCACAAGCAGAAGGCATTCCAAGGATTCGAATACAATCCAAATGCTTTTCCAAACACCGACAAACTTTGCGAATCGGTCATTGCTCTGCCAATGAATACCGAACTCAGCAAAGAAACTCTGAAATACATAACGGATTCGGTTCTTGAGTTTGTAAGGTAAAAATACTTTGCGATGAAAATTGCAGTTAAGATATTACTATTCAGCATATTGCTTGTTCTTAACTGCAATTTTTCTTTTTCCCAGTTCATCAAGATGGACGACCGCGTAATTGTCGCAGGTTATGTACTCGACATAGAAGACGACAAACCGCTCCCCTACACAAACATATCGATACGCCACAGACGCGAAGGCACAATTAGCGACACGGCTGGTTATTTTGCCCTGTCGGCCAAAATGTACGACACAATAAGGTTTTCGATGCTTGGCTACGAACGGAAATTCATCGTCATTGACGACAAGGCAATCGACAGGAACGAACCGCTGATTGTAAAGCTGAAGACTGAAGCCTACCTATTGCCCACCGTCAACATTTTCGAATGGCGCTACAACCAACTGAAATACGAAGTCACCACAATGAACCTGCCCGATGACGACTATACCTACGCTAACCAGAACTTTCCTGTAAAACAAAAAGCCATCGACTTCTACAATCGCCCGCAAACAGAAGGCGCAGGATTCGTATTCAGCCCGATTACAGCACTTTACGAAGCATTCAGCAAGGAAGGCAAGGAAAAGAAAAAACTTGCCGAACTACAAGCAAAAGACCACATCAGCGCACTAATCGAAGAGCGCATAACAACCGAGCAATTAATGGAACTTACTGGTTTCTCGAAACTTGAAGCAGAACGCTTCCTCGACTGGTGTGGGTTTACCGCCGACTTCATAAACAGCATGAACGCCTACTACTTCATCTTGGTTGTAAAACACAAGGCAGAACAATACAAGAAGCTGAACAAGAACGACAAAAGCGGAAAAATATATCTGGAATAAAGGCTGCGCCTGTTTCTAAGTTTCTAGGTTTAACTTCATTGAGGGCTTCGCCGTTCTATGGGCTTGCGCCCGTTTCTCGCTAACGCTGTTTCTAGGTTTGGCTGACGCCAGTTTGACGCTGCGCGGTTTCTGGTTTCTAAGTTTCAATGGCTAAAGCCGTTTCTGGGTTTTAAATTGTTTGAGATGGTACATTTGTAGGGACGTTACGCGCAACGACAGCCACAGATTGAATGGTGGCATAGGTTTAGATGGTTTGATATTGTTTGAAGTTGTTTATAGTCCTGACCGCCATGTCATTATCTTGCTACAACAGGGCGAACAGGCAACCCATCTGAACGATCACTCCAACCCACTTGAATATGCAATTCATTAATAAGATCCAACTGGAATGCAAGAATATACGAATGGAGCGGGTTACTAGTAACGAGCGAACTTGACCAGTAGTTGCCAATGGTTCCAGCATTGTGCGGCCATCCTTCTGCAACATCCTCATACCCGCCAGCCGCAGGGAAGAAAACCATGTTGCCGTTAGGTCCCGTAAAGAGCAGTCCGTTTACTCCATTCAGTACAGTCCACTCACTGCTGCAGCTGGCAAGCAATTCTGTCATTTCAGCCCATGTAGGCATACGCCAACTAGCACCCCAATTTGCGATAGCAACATCGTATTCTGGCAGCAAAGAGACCAGAGTGTCAGTATAGCCATTACAACCACAATGTGCAATGTTACAATATTTTGTAAGACTATACATATAATTATTACCGTCACAACAATATTTATAATCGTACCAGAGGTAACGAGACTTGGGATGCGTTTCTTCCCATGCATAATAGTTGCCATATTCTTCGGGGACACTTGCTCCTACATTGCAATTTGCCCAAAGCGTACCACTTGGCAAACCGAGGTCAACAAACTCATAGGTACTCCACTGCGCATACAAAGTTATGCTTTTAGAAATAGTTATCAATTGCATATCGGTATATGTTGTTCCGCTGCCATCAGCCATCGTGTTCCAGCAATTGAACGGATGATTGCCATTGGTAAATGCATTTGCCACCAATACCCGTGGCACATCTTCAATAAACTGCTGAGGTTCCATTTCTCCACTTCCTCCGTTTGCATCGAAAGTAACCGTTACATGTTTTATCACCTTTTTCCACTGAGCATACAATGTCATATCATGCGTTACCGTTATTGTCTCATGGTCATCGTATGCAACGCCCCCGCCATTCGAAGCAGTGTTCCATCCTTCAAAAATGTATCCGCGATATGTGAACTCGTTAATAGCAAGTGGCTGCGCCTTGCCTTCTGTGAATGTCTGTTCCTGCATTGTGCCTGTCCCACCATTTGCATTGAAGGTTACAGTATAAGTTTCCTTCTTGCAACCGCTAATCGCGACGGAAATAATTGCGAAGAATATAAATAGTGCCCGTTTCATATTATACTATGCTATAATTTACACGGACAAAGATAAGTATTTTATGGAAATAAGGAAATGTTTTTCACAAAAAATCATCTCTCGCACAACGGCGCACCAACCACACCTGCATAAAACATATACAACATCGTATCATTATCGGTTAAATTTTCTCCATAGTGCATTATGCCGACACATTCCAGAATCGGATCGCCCTGATGAAGAGTGATTTCGTTTCCATCGCAATCAACCACATGGAGCTCGCCTTCAACCACTACTCCCGCATTCATCATCGGATGCTGATGCATATCCAGTCGAGTATGCGGTGGCACCGTTATTTTCAAGATTGTACACTGCGGAGTACCATCAAGATACGAAGGCATTGGCTGGTTATTCCAACTTTCTGAACTTTGAAGCAGAACCTCACTTTTAACCTTGCTTGCTGATTCGTTTTGCATATAAGCACGAAAAATTACAATTTTTATCCACCAAAATCATCGAAAGCAATCATTTCCGGTGGAACGCCATAGTCGTCAAGCATCTTTGTTACAGCAGCGGTCATCATTGGCGGACCACAGAGATAGTATTCAATTTCTTCGGGTTCCTGATGATTCTTCAGATAATTGTCCTCGATAACCTTGTGGATGAAGCCTACATAGCCGTCCCAGTTGTCCTCGGGCTTTGGTTCCGACAAGGCAATATTGAACGAGAAGTTCGGATATTCGGCTTCTATCTGCTTGAAATCGGATTCGTAGAAAATTTCACGACGCGACCTTGCCCCATACCAGAACGAAACCTTGCGCGTAGTATGCAAAGTCATGAACAGATGGAAGATATGCGAACGCATTGGAGCCATACCTGCACCACCGCCAATAAACATAATCTCGCGATTGGTATCCTTGATGTGAAATTCACCATAAGGACCAGAAATCATAACCTTGTCGCCCGGCTTGCGCGAAAACAGGAATGACGAACATACACCAGGGTTAACATTCATAAATGTACCAGCGCTCCTGTCCCATGGCGGAGTTGCAATTCGTATGTTCAACATTACCACATTGTTCTCTGCGGGATGATTTGCCATTGAGTAGGCACGGAAAGTCGGCTCGGGATTCGTCATCTTCAAATTCCAGATGCCAAGTTTGTCCCAGTCTTCCTTGAATTCGTCATCTACCGCAATGTCCTTTGAATAGTCAACTGTAACTTGCGGAACATCAATCTGTATATACGAACCCGACTTGAAATTGAGTGTCTCGCCTTCCGGAAGTTTCACCACAAATTCCTTAATAAACGTAGCCACATTGCGGTTCGACACGACTTCGCACTCCATCTTCTTTATACCCATAATATCTTCTGGGATAACGAGTTTCATGTCGTTGCGAACCTTTACCTGACAAGCCAGTCGCCAGAAATTCTGCTGTTCCTTGCGCGAAAAGAAACCAGTTTCGGTAGGAAGAATGCCATTTCCACCCTGCACTACGCGGCACTTGCACATTCCACAACTTCCTCCGCCACCACAAGCAGATGGCAAATGGATGTCATGCTCTTTTAGTGTAAGCATCAATGAATTGCCTGTATCAACTTCAAGAGTATCTTTATCGTTTATCGTGATTTTTACCTTGGACTGCGGAGTAAGTTTTTTCTTTGCGAAAAGCAGAATTGCAACCAATGCCACCATCACCACAAGGAAAACCGCAATGGCACTAACGAGAACTATCGATTGGAACAACAACATAATTCTAAAGTTTTATACCCATAAATCCCATAAAAGCAAGTCCCATAAGACCTACAATTATAAACGCAATACCCAATCCGTCAAGGGCTTTGGGAATTTTCGAATATTTGATTTTCTCACGGATTGCAGCTAAGCTCACTATGGCGAGCAACCAGCCTATTCCCGAACCAAAGCCGAAAACAGCCGCTTCGCCAACATTTGCATACGAACGCTCTGCCATGAACAGCGAACCGCCTAATATTGCGCAGTTTACAGCTATCAAAGGCAGGAAAATTCCCAACGAATTGTATAGAGACGGAGAAAACTTTTCGACCACCATTTCGACCAACTGTGTCATTGATGCCACAACTGCGATAAACACTATGAAAGTCAGGAACGAAAGGTCAACATCGGCAAAGGATGGCGAAATCCAAGTCATTGCGCCTTTGCATAGCAAATAATTCTCTATCAAGTAGTTGATTGGAACGGTGATTGTCAGCATGAAAGCAACCGCCACGCCCAATCCGAAAGAAGTCTTAACTGTCTTGGAAACAGCCAAGTACGAGCACATTCCAAGGAAATATGCAAAAATCATGTTGTCGATAAACACCGACTTGACGAATATGTTGGCAATGTTTTCCATTATTTACCCTCCTCCTTTCTCTGTTGGTGCGCTCGCTGAATCCACACTATTATACCTACCGCTATCAACGCCATAGGTGGCATAATCATAAGTCCGTTGTTCATGTATCCAGCATCGTAAAATGCCTGTGGCACAACCTGATAGTTCCAAATAGTACCGCTACCAAGCAACTCGCGGAAAAACGCCACAACAATAAGAATAAAGCCATAACCCAATCCGTTTGCAAGTCCATCAATAAGACTACGCTTTGGACTATTCGACATCGCAAAGGCCTCCAAACGTCCCATAACAATGCAATTGGTAATTATAAGTCCCACAAAAACAGAAAGTTGCTTGCTTATATCAAAAAAGTATGCTTTCAGGAACTGGTCAACTACAATGACGAGGAAGGCTACAACCACAAGCTGAACTATTATCCTGATTCTTCCCGGAATAGTCTTCCTAAGAAGCGAAACTATCACATTCGAGAACGCCACCACAAATGTAAGGCTCAGCGCCATTACCACCGCCGACTGCAACTTTACAGTAACGGCGAGCGCAGAACATATTCCAAGTATCTGCACCGTAACAGGATTGTTCCTGAATATCGGATCTAAAAAAATTCTTTCTTTCCTTTTATTCTGCATAACAACCTATTTTCTTGATTTTTCAATATATGGCAAATATGACTTCAAGCAAGACTCTATCATTTCGTTTACCGATGTTGATGTGATTGTCGCGCCCGAAATTGCATTTACCTCATTGTCGTTTGAAGCTCCACGCTTGTTCGTTTTCACCGACACAAACTTATTCGACTTGTCAAAAATCTTCTTGCCAGAAAACTGCGACTGAAAATGCTCGGTAGCAATCTCGGCTCCAAGTCCAGAAGTTTCTGACTTATGGTCGAAATATGCGCCATAAACAGTATTAAGGTCTTCATTCAATGAGAGATAACCCCATATCGGTCCCCACAAGCCCTTTCCCGACAGAGGGAATACATACTTTATACCTTTATCAGTATTAGCAACATACAATTTTAACGCATCATCTGATGCGACTTCGTTTCCTGCCTCGTCAACTGCAATCTCCTTGACCATCTTGGCGTATGTGGTTTCCACATCCTTCGTCTCGGGAGTAACCTTCAATGCCGCCAAAATGTTTCTTTTCTGCTCTATTTCTAGATTCTTGGCTTGCTTCGGTTGAAGTAATACAGCAACTAAACTCAATACTCCAGCCACAACTACAACCAGAATGACCGAATAGATGAATATGTATGAATTTTTATTCTTGTCCATAACCTATTTTTCTTTTTTAGCACGGCGCAAACGCCTAGTTTTCACTCGTCTCAACCTCTTATTAACATTTGCCCTTACAACACAGTAGTCGATTAGCGGAGCAAAAATGTTCATAAGCAATATGGCGAGCATCATTCCTTCGGGATAAGCAGGATTCAAGATTCGTATCAACATTGCCATCACGCCGATAAGGAAACCATAAATGTATTTGCCCTTTTCCGTCTGTGCTGCCGTAACTGGGTCGGTCGCCATAAACACAGCACCGAAAGCAAAACCGCCGAGACAAAGATGCCAATACCAATCAATTGGAGTATAAGAACTTAGAGCAAAAGCCATTGCTGCACCACCAGCAAATACCGAAAACATGATTTTCCAACTTGCTATTCCCGTAAATAGAAGTATGAATGCGCCCAATGCTATTGCTATCAGCGATGTTTCTCCGATTGAACCAGGGATAAGACCTATTGCTAAATCAAGTATTGAAGTTGGTTCTCCAAATCCATTTGTTATCACATCGCTACCCTCGCCTATCTGTGCCAATGGCGTTGCACCAGAGAACCCATCCACTGCCTTTCCGTCCGATAGTTCGGCAATCCAAACCTGATCGCCAGACATCTTTGAAGGATACGAGAAGAAAAGGAAAGCACGAGCAAGCAATGCTGGATTAACGATATTCATTCCAGTGCCGCCAAACAGCTCTTTACCAACGAGAACCGCAAAAACAGTTGCCAGACCAACCATCCATAATGGAGTATCAACGGGTACAATTAGCGGAATCAGCATTCCAGTAACTAGGAACCCCTCGTTAACCTTGTGCTTGCGCACCTGCGCAAAAGCAAATTCTATCGCCAGACCAACAAGGTACGACACAAGCAACAGCCAGAAAACTTTCAAAAAACCGTACCAGAAGATTGTCCAGAAGCCAGTGCTTGCCAACTCACCAACGGCAGTAAAATGTTGATAACCGACATTATACATACCGAAAAGTAAACAAGGAATTAAAGCAAACACAACGACAATCATAGTACGCTTCATGTCGATTGCATCGCGAATATGCGAACCGCTTTCGGTAACATCCTTGGGCACAAAGAGAAAAGTTTCAAAGGCCTCGAAAGTAGATGTCATAAACGGCATCTTACCCAGGACCTTCGGCTTTATCTTGTCAATATATCTTCGTAATGCGTTCATAACCAATTATTCCATTTCTTTTCGCACCAAATCAAGCCCATGCCTGATTATTTGCTGCACATTAACCTTTGAAGTACAAACAAACTCGCACAACGACAAATCTTCTTCCACAACCTCGTAAATGCCAAGCTCTTCCATTTTGTCAATGTCATCGGTAATGGCAGCTTTCACAAGAAGTTGCGGATAAATGTCGAGCGGACAAACCTTTTCGTACTGACCTGTAACCACATACGCACGTTCTTCGCCATGCATGTTGGTGTCGAGATTGAAGCGTTTCCACGGCATGAGCATTGAAAGGAAAGTCCGCGAGTTGCTGAACTTGTTAGCCCCCGGCAACATCCAACCAAACATTTCGTAGTCGTCGCCCTCAGGGATTACCGACACCTGCATTTCGTTGAAGCCAAGATACGGATTATCAGTAACATTTATGCCCGAAAGCACATTGCCGGAAATTATCCTTACATTCTCCGACAAAAGCATACCGCTGCGCAACTGAGACAAGTCGGCACCAATGCGAAGTTTGTAATACTGCGGAGCGACAACCTCTGCCCCACATACTGCGATATTCTTTTCGGGCATGTACTCGCCATCTTTCAGCAGACGACCAATAATCGGCAGGTTCAGCGCATTGATAGTCCACACGGTCTCGCCCTTATTTATAGGCTTCAACTTATTTATCTGTGTACCAACAAGTCCAGCAGGATGCTTGCCGACAAACTCGGTCTTAATGATTTCTGGATCATCTGGCAGCAACATTGCAAGGCGCGAATCCCTACCAAACGACAGATAAACATTTCCATTGGTAAGATTATAGAGAGCGCGAATTGCAAGTTTCAGATAATCAACATCATCCTTCAATGCAAATTCCACATTGCAAGCAAGCGGAGCGGTATCGAGGAAGGAAATGAATATGTCGCGCGGCGTTACATTTGGATTTGCGACAATGCCGTAAGGACGCTGATTTATAAGCGGATATATTCCTGCCTTAGAGAAAAGCGACCTTATGTCATCGTTTGTGTCAAACTTTTCGGCTTCATCGTTAGCATCCGACTCTATTTCCACACGCAGGATTCTTCGCTTCTCACCACGTACAATGGCTGTTACCGTTCCCGAGCATGGCGAAGCGAAACTGATCTCTGGAATATCCTTGTCGTGAAATACGATTGTTCCGCGCTTTACATAGTCGCCTTCCTTGCAGTCCAGCTTAGGTGTAATGCCATGGAAATCGGTCGGTCTGATGCAGTATCGCTTAGGTGCTAACTTAGTGGATAACAACTCATCAGCCCCACCCTGCAACTTAATGTCCAATCCTTTTCTAATCCTTATAGTTTTCAAAATACAATGATTAAAAAATTAAGTTGCAAAGTTAAGCCATGCCTTGCACTATCTCGGTTAAAGAAAGGTTAATTTACAAACAAGTTATCAAACGAAACAAAGAATCGACATTTCAGCGTATTACAATCGGTCAATACAAAAGACCAAACATCCAAAGCGGAATACAATTTATATTTTGAACTACAAAATTTTATCAAAATTTATAGTTGCAACCTTAAAAAATTAAATATTTTTATAGTTGGAAATATAAAAACACAAATACCGTAATTATAATTCATTGATTACAAGTAATATACAATACAACAAAGTGATGCATCATTGCATCGCTAATCACTCATCAACCCATTGGTTCGATATGTATAGTGGATTCTACACCAAGTTTTTCGCGTAGTTGCTTTTCAATTTTGTCGGCAATGCCATGACCTTCAAGGATTGACATTTCGGGCGGCAACTTTATATGGAATGTCAGTTCGCTGTGCGTTCCGTAATTATGAATATGAAAATGATGCGCTTTTAAGTCATTACCAACAGTTTCGGAAATTATTACATTGACTTTCTCAATAGTCTCATCGGAAACATTTTGTCCCATAAGTTTATCAACTGCCTCACGGATAATGTGATACACGGCAACCACAAGTATCAGCGACACGCAAATGCCAAGCACGGCATCTATCCACCAGAAATAGTCCTGCAGGAAAATTCCGGCAAGCACAACTATTGACGACAACGCATCGCTGCGATGATGCCAACCATCGGCTTTCACCGATGTACTGCCAGTCTTGCGAGCAACATAAAACGAAAACTGCGCCATCAATTCCTTCACAACGATTGACACAGCCGTCACCACTATTGCCAAAGTTCCAAAAATCGCCTTATTGTCGGGATTGCGCAGTTTATCAACCGATTCCATTACAAATTCGTAGGCAACAATCGCCAGCATTACCCCTATCAGTATTGCAACAAGGTTTTCAATGCGACCATGACCAAACGGATGTTTCTTGTCGGCCTCACGGGACGAAAGTTTCACGCCGATAATCACAGCCACAGAACTAAGCGAATCAGACAAGGTATGCCAAGCATCGGCAAGCAACGCCACCGAGCCAGACACAATGCCAGCCCAATATTTCAACGCAAAAAGCAAGGTGTTTACGATGATGGAAACAATTCCTGCGGAATATTTGAGACGTTCTGAATTTTGTGTTTGCAAGGTTTCGAAAATTTGATGATTGTTTCTCCCGATAGTCATGCTGAACTCGTTTCAGCATCCGTTCTACAATCACTTTTTTCAGATTCTGAAACAAGTTCAGAATGACAAAAAAGTGTACCGTCAATTACATTTAGTTTCCCATTTCACAGATGAATTTCAGCCTTACAAGCCTTATCTCCTCTTCGGAATAGTCATCTCCGAATTCACGCAAAGCCTCATCAATAGTGCCTTCTTCCGAATCTTCACGGAAATAAGTGTAAATGTCATCTATGTCACCTTCATCAAGAATTGAATTCAGGTAGTAATCAATGTTTATGGTTGTGCCAGAATCAACGAACGATTCAAGTTGTTCGATAAGCTCCATGAGCGTCATCTTCATGCCATCGGCAATGTCATCGAGCGACATACGGCTATCGATATTCCTGATAATCATACGCTTTGACTCGGAACTTGAACCCACCGACTTAATCACAAGATCTTCGGGACGGTCGATGCCGTTGATTTCGATGTGCTGTTTAATGAGGTCAACGAACTCCTTGCCGAACTTCTGCGCCTTGCCTTGACCAACTTTCTGGCAATTCTTTAATTCTTCGATAGTTATAGGATATTGTATTGCCATGTCCTGCAAGGAAGCATCATCGAAAATCACATACGGCGGAAGATTCAACTTCTTGGCAATGTCCTTTCGGAGATTCTTCAGCATGTTGTACAATTCCTCGTCAGCAGCAGCCGTACCTCCATATTCTGAATCACGCTCCTGATCCTCAATAGCTTCGTAGTCGGTGTCGCGGGTCAGCATTATCGAGTACGGATTCTTGAAGAACTCGTAGCCCTTTTCGGTAACCTTAAGCAAACCGTAGTTCACGATTCCCTTCTCGATTAACTTAGCTATAATCATCTGACGGATAACGCCTTTCCAATACAAAGGCGTCTCATCGGCACCAATTCCAAAAGTCGGCAACTTGTCGTGCTGGTAATTTGAAATTTCCGAAGTTATCTTTCCCATCAGGATATTTATGAAATGCTCGGTCTTGAAGCCTTCCTTTGCTGCGATTATCGTTTCAAGGACAGTCTGTACATCTTCCTTGCCCTCGAATTTTTCCTTCGGGTTAAGGCAGTTGTCGCAATTTCCGCAATCCTCTGTCATTTCTTCACCGAAATAGTTGAGCAACTGGCGTACGCGACAAGTTGTTGATTCTGCATAAGATACCGTCTCAGCAAGAAGTTGCTTGCCAATTTCCTGCTCGTTCATTGGCTTGTTCTGCATGAACTTTTCCAGCTTCTGAATATCATCGTAGGTGTAGAATGCAATGCACTTGCCCTCGCCTCCATCGCGACCTGCACGGCCTGTCTCCTGATAGTAACCTTCGAGGCTCTTTGGGATATTATAATGGATTACAAATCGTACATCAGGCTTGTCGATTCCCATACCGAAAGCAATGGTAGCCACAATAACATCGACTTCCTCGCTAAGGAACATGTCCTGATTGCGCGAACGCGTTGCAGCATCCATTCCTGCATGGTAAGGCAAAGCCTTAATCTGGTTGACGACAAGCATTTCTGCCAATTCTTCAACTTTCTTGCGGCTCAAGCAGTAAATAATGCCCGACTTGCCTGGATTGTCCTTTATGTATTTGATTATCTGCTTGGTAGCATTTATTTTTGGACGAACTTCGTAGTAAAGATTTGGACGGCGGAACGATGACTTGAATACATTTGCATCAAGCATGTCCAAGTTTTTCTGTATGTCGTGCTGAACCTTTGGCGTTGCCGTTGCGGTCAAAGTCATCAGCGGAGCACGGCCTATTTCGTTGACAATGGAACGGATTCGACGATATTCGGGACGGAAATCGTGTCCCCATTCCGAAATACAGTGTGCCTCGTCAACTGCATAGAACGAAATCTTGAATTTTTTCAGGAACTCAACATTTTCCTCCTTTGTCAAAGATTCTGGCGCCACATAGAGAAGTTTTGTCTTGCCCGACAATATATCGTCTTTAACAACGGTAATTTCCGCCTTGCTCAAAGTCGAGTTAAGGAAATGCGCTACGCCTTCCTCCATGCTGAAACCACGCATTGCATCCACCTGATTCTTCATAAGCGCTATCAACGGCGAAATAATGATGGCTGTACCTTCGAGCATCAATGCAGGCAACTGGTAGCACAACGACTTACCACCGCCCGTAGGCATAAGCACGAAACTGTCCTTCCCGTCCAATAGACTGAGAATCACCTCCTTCTGCTGTCCCTTGAAATCGCTGAACCCAAAATATTTCTTTAAGAGTTCATATATTTTTTCTTCTCTTGCGTCCATACCTTAATATAATTAAGCACACCGTCGAAAAACGGCATGGTCATACGAAAACAAAGATAAGTTTTTTTTGTGATTAAATATTAATTTTGCAAAAAAATTTTTTCATGCAGGATTATCAGGAAATAATAGGCATTGGCAGACGCACTGTTTTGCACGAAGCGGAAGCTATTCGGAAAATAGCCGACTACATAGATGACAACTTTGCAAAAGCTGCCATAAGAATCTCGGAATCAAAAGGTCGTGTTGTAATAACTGGTATAGGCAAAAGTGCCGCAATAGGCGCAAAAATCGTTGCCAGCCTAAATTCGACAGGCACACCGGCAATTTTCATGCACGCTGCCGATGCCATTCACGGAGACCTTGGCATTGTTCAGGAAGACGATGTTGTTATCTGCATATCAAAAAGTGGCAACACTCCCGAAATCAAGGTTTTGATTCCGCTGATAAAGCGCAATAACAATCTGCTTATAGCAATCGTGTCCGACACTGAATCGTTTTTGGCAAAGTCGGCTGACATAGTTTTGCGTTCAACTGTCGATTCAGAGGCCTCGCCACACAACCTTGCTCCCACATCAAGCACAACAGCTCAACTCGTTGTAGGTGATGCGCTTACAGTTGCCCTACTCGAAATGAAAGGTTTCACTCCCGATGATTTTGCAAAGTTCCACCCGGGCGGTTCACTCGGCAAGAAACTATATTTAAAGGTAAACGACATATATGTGCAGAACGAAAAGCCACAGGTTTCACCCGATGCAAGCATAAAGTTTGTAATCTCAGAAATTTCAAGCAAACGCCTCGGTGCAGCCGCAGTTGTGGATGAAAACGAAAAGGTTCTTGGCATCATCACCGATGGCGACATTCGCCGTATGCTCAACAACTACGACAACATCAAGGACATAAAGGCCGCCGACATAATGACCAAGTCGCCAAAGTGCATACAGGACGGCGAACTTGCCGTGAACGCCTTGCAGATGATGCAGAAGAACAGCATTACGCAGGTGCTGATTGTTGACGACGGCAAATACATGGGCGTTGTGCATCTGCACGATTTAATGAGAGAAGGGATTGTGTAGACGGAGATTTTTGGTGAATATGCAATAAAAATGGACGGTTAAATGCCGTCTATTTTTATTTAATAGGCGGATGAAATCCGCCATAAGAGACGGAACATATATGCGTAGGGGCAGGTTTCAAACCCGCCCCTACGATATTGTTCCACAAAAATTGCGGTTATTCCTTGATGAATTTCTTTTGGCAAACCGATGCCATGTTCGTTCCGTGTATCCTTACAACATACACCCCATTTGCCAATCCATTAACATCGCAAACCGCATTGTCTGAGTTTACCTCTGTGCGATAGACAACCTGTCCTAATGTATTTACAATCTCAATTTCGGAAAATGTTTCCGAAGAGGTTATGTTGAGGATGTCGGTTGCGGGATTCGGATCGAGACACAAAATTTTGAATCCGCAAAATTTTGAATACATCCTTTATAAAAACCGCGAACACCTATTATTCATAATAATTTCATATTTTTGCACTGCAAAAAATAACAGAGTTTCAACCATGAAAACAGACAAATTGAAGCAACTGAAAAATCCGGTGAAGAACTACTTCATAATGCTCATCGGACTTGTGATATACACATTCGGATATTCGGCATTTATGCTGCCAAACAAACTCACAGGCGGTGGAATTGCCGGTCTATCGACAATCTTGTACTACGGCACCTCCTGCCCTGTCGGTATCAGCAACTTCGTGCTTAATGCTATACTTATCCTTATAGGTGCAAAAACCTTGGGCAAGCGTTTCGCCATCAACACAATTTTCTGTACTGCAATAAGTTCCGCCCTGTTCGGACTATTCCAGTCTATAATCACCGAACCTCTGATTGCCAACGACTTGCTTTCAAACGCTGTGCTTGGTGCTGCTATTTCGGCAATCGGCGTAGGACTTACAATTTCATACGGAGGAAACACTGGCGGAACCGACATCATAATCCTTATGATTCTGAAATACAAGAATATACCTTACGGACGAATCTCAATGTACATCAATGTCCTGATAATCGGTTCTTCGTATTTCATAGTACACGACATTCAAACACTTATCTACTGCTACATTTATATGTTCTCGTACTCGTATGTTTCCGACATGGTTATGGACGGCTACCGAAAGACATTCCAGATTGTCATTTTCACCAACAAGCCAAAAGAGATAGCCGACCGAATAACCAACGAAGTGCATCGAGGTGTTACGGTGCTGAAAGCCTACGGCTGGTACTCCAAGGAAGATAAGGATGTTTTGATGGTTCTTGCCCACCGCACCGACAAGCAGGACATTATGCAGGTTATCAATCAGGAAGACCCGGATGCTTTCATTTCCATAGCCAAAGTTCAAGGCGTTTTCGGCAAGAACTTCGATGAACTGAAAAGAGAGGTGTAAAAAGAATTTACGATTTACGACTTACGATTGAAGATTTACGATTTTCCGACAAGATGCAAATTGATTTACGATTTGCTGACGAGCAGTTTGTTGCCCCACTAGTCATGCCATCTACTGACTATCTATAACGAACAATTATTCAAAAAAAATCTTTCAAAAAAATTACCGCCTAATATTTCATATTGTTCAAAAATAAATTTAACTTTGCATTTTGTTCAATATGTTTAATATGATGAAGAAAATTCCATTGTTCGTAGCAGTTGCCCTGACGGTTATGTTGTGGTCGTGCGCCAAGACGCCAGCCGACAATGCCGAAAAGGTTGTAAACGCCGTGAACAAATATTGCGACAATGTGGAAAAAGCCATCGCAGACGAGGTGATAGACGATGACGATGTGACTCTGATAAAGGATTCGGAAAAGAAATACATGGATTTGATTGCCGAGATAACAGAAAGTTATGCAGGCAGTGCAAACGACCGTGCCGAATTTGAACAGCAGTACACATCTGATGAAGTTTGGGTGAGAATGGCTGATGTAACATTAAAGCTCGCAAACACTGAAGGATATGCAAAATTAAGTCTAACAAATAAATAATTGTAATATGAAGAAATTAGTTTTATTAGCAATCGTATCTGTTCTTGCAATGATGCTTTACAGCTGCAAGCAAGAAGCAAAGGAAAATAACGAAACAAAGGAAGAATGCGCAAAAGAGATTTGCCCTGTACATGATGCAGTAACAATCTTAGAATCAAAGAATTCAATAGCAAATCTTATCAAGGAAGCAATCGCCGACAATGAAATTTCAGACGAAGAAGCAACCAAGATAAATGATGCTTTCTGCGAATACCAGAGCGTTGATGCTGAAATCAAGACCAAGTACCAGGACAAGAAGGACGCTCAGGACGAACTTTTCGCTATCCTCAATGCTGAAAACAACTACAACAAGTCGATGAAGCTCGCTACCGAAGCAAAGGGCTACGACAAGATTAGTTCGAAGGTTAAGTAAGCAACGATTGCACAAAACAAAAAAGGCTGGAAATATCCAGCCTTTTTTGTTAGTTATGCTTACCTAATCCAACTTCAGCGCATAATAACCAGTCATGCCATTTGGATAAATGCCTTCGAGGAAAATCGCATTACCCGATGACTTGATGGCGTTTTCAAGGTCTTGTACGGAATTTATATTCTTATTGTTGGCACGGACAATTATAAAGCCGTTCTGTATGCCACTTGCAGCAAGTTTTCCAGCAGTCAAATCGGTAACCTGCACGCCATTCCTTATGCGCAAACGCGACTTCAACTGGTCGCTAACTGGTTCAAGCCGTGCGCCAAGCGCATCCATCCTCTCCGATGATTTCAATAGTTCCACACTGCCATAACGATTCTGCAATGTCAGGTCAACCTTGCGGGTGGAATTACCCGACTTCACATCAAGTGTAACGTATGCACCAGGACGATACAAACTAACAGCCTCAAGCAATTCGGTTGCCGAATTTATCTTGGTGTCGTTTATGCCAAGAATTATGTCGCCAGACCTAATGCCAGCCTTTTCTGCAGCACCACCGCTAACAAGTTTCGAGACAAACACGCCAGAAACATCTTCTACATTCAATTTCTTGGCAACTTGCGCATCAAGGTCAATCATCTCGATGCCCATGTAGGCACGCTGAACACTGCCAAACTCAACCAAGTCGGCAACAATCTTGCGCACCATATTTACAGGAATTGCAAATGAATACCCAACATAAGAACCTGTCTGCGAAGCAATTGCCGAATTTATACCAACAAGTTCGCCCTTGGCGTTCACCAATGCACCGCCACTGCTTCCGGGATTTACTGCAGCATCGGTCTGAATATACGACTCAATGACTTGATTTCCCGAATTTGCATCAATGTTGCGAGCCTTTGCGCTTACAATCCCTGCAGTCACAGTCGATGTCAGGTTGAACGGATTGCCGATTGCAAGCACCCACTCTCCTATCCGCAAGTCATCGCTATTGCCGTATGTGAGATACGGAAGATCCGATTCTTCAATCTTAAGCAATGCCAAATCGGTAGTCGCATCATGTCCAATGATTTTACCTGTGTACGATTTCTTGTTGTTCATCACGACCTCAATGATTTCCGCATTTTCAATCACATGATTATTGGTAACAATATAACCATCCGATGAAACTATCACGCCCGAACCAGATGACGAGACCTGCATTGCCGACTGCGTGCCGAAAATAAAATCGTACAGCGTATATGTAGGCTGATTGTAGCTGGTCTTTATGTGAACAACCGCAGGCATACATTTTTCGGCAGCATCGCAGAAATCTGTACTTCCAAGCGCATGAGCATTGCCAAGACTAACTTTTGTCACCTCCACATCATCAGATTTGTTGGCGTTATAAGTCAACTGGGTATCATTATTTTCAACAACCTTATTTGGTGTAAAAAAAAGCGTTCCAACAAGAACGATTCCTCCACCGATTATTCCAGATAAAAGCCCCACGAGCCAAGTTTTCGTTTTCATATTTCTGTCCTTTCAATATTCAATCAACAGCAAATTTAACGCATTTTCCCAAAAGATATTTTTTCAACCAAAATGATTAACTCAACTTTATCATTGTTTAATAGTTTGTTAACGACAAATATGACACAGCATGTACAAAAAAAAGAGAGAGATTATTATATCTCTCTCGTGCAAAAAATATGAAAAATATGGAAATAAGCTTATTTAATGTTCGGCTCTTCCAATCCGAGACCTTTCTTCTTGTCAACGCCCTTGAGGATAATGCCGAGTATGAACGAAGCAACACCAAGGCAAGCAAGCATTACGAGAGGCCATGTGTAGTCGAATGCAATCGGGTCGGTAACACCTGGATTTGTGCTGTCGAGAACCTTACCTATTAATAATGGGAACAGCCAGAGACCGATGTTCTGAATCCAGAAGATAAGTGCGTAAGCCGAACCGATAATCTTTTCGTCAACCAGCTTTGGAACACTTGGCCACAAAGCAGCAGGTACCAACGAGAACGATGCACCAAGAACGAGGATTGTAACGTATGCTACAACAGTTCCACCAACTGCACTACCCTTGAACATCGGGAGAATGAATGCAAATGTGAGGTGGCAGAGAATGAGCAACAACGAACCAATCATAAGCATTGATGCAGCCTTACCCTTCTTGTCAACGTAACCGCCAAGTATCGGGGTGATTGCAACTGCGAGCAATGGGAATACTGCGAATATTGTTTCGGCAGTACCTCTCATGTAACCCATGTAGCAGTAAACAACGAGAGCAACAACGGCAATTGCCATCAAACCAATCTTCAAGCCTTTGTTCTTCATGAAGTTACTGGTGAAAGCACAAACAGCAACAACAAGCATAATTGCATACTGGATGAAAGTAACTGTTTCGCTAGCCCAGAAGCCTTCGCCCGGAGTAAGCGTCAAGTTGCACTGAAGCATGTTTACAGCATATTTCTGGAATGGGAAGATTGCTGAGTAGTAAAGTACGCAGAGGAGAGCAACTAGCCAGAAACCACCGCTCTTCAAAATCTTTCCAATATCGGAAATCTTGAACGGATCGTCCTTTTCTTCTGCTTCACCGGTCTGAGCGTCAAGTTTCTTATCCATGAAGAAGTAAACAACGAACATTATCAAGGCAATGCAAAGCAATACAACGCCGAATGCCACCGAACGTGAAACATCGATGTTACCGCCGAGTTTTGCGAAGAACGGCGAGAAAATCATACAGGTTGCAACGCCAAGACGAGCAAGAGCCATTTCCGAACCCATTGCCATTGCAGTCTCACGACCCTTGAACCACTTAACGATACCTCGTGATACTGTGATACCACCCATTTCTGTACCGCAACCGAAAATCATAAAGCCGATTGCAGCTAGCTTAGCCGATGCAGGCATTCCCTCGTAGAATGGAGAAACACCAAGTTCATCGAAACCTGGGATATAGTTCAGGTGATTTGTAAACCATTCTTCAACGCCGCTGCCGATAAAAGATTCGGACACAGCATAATACTGGATTCCAGCACCAACAAGCATCACCAAACCCGAAAGAACGGCGGTAAAACGCACGCCCATCTTGTCGAGGATGATACCAGCAAAAATCAGGAAGAATACGAACACATTCAGGAATGTTTCAGCACCCTGCATGGTACCGAAAGCTGTGGAATCCCATCCGCGTTCCGACATCATCAAGTCCTTAATCGGCGACAATATGTCCATAAAGATATATGAACAGAACATCGCCAGAGCCAACAACAGCAATGCAAGCCAGCGCATGGTCGCATTGTCTCTCAATGTAAGTTTTTCTGACATATCTATTTTCTATTTAAAATTATTTTGACCGCAAATCTACTAAAATATTCCGCACCCGACATTACTTCAAAAAAGTTTTTTTCATTTTTGTTCAGGCAAAAATGAGCAAATGCCATATTAACCAAACGGTTAACCTAAAAAGTTTATTGTTGGCAGCTTTATAAATATCTTGATATTATGCAGGATTGCAGAATTGCCGTGAAAAAACAAAAAAATATTTCCCCTACTATATTATTTTTCCAAAAAAATTACTACTTTTGCGCTCGCTTGACAAATTGAAGAGAATTATATTTTTTAAATAAAAACTTTAAAACTAAAACACAATGCAGAAGAAAGGTAACAAATACGGTGTACACCGCGTATTAGAGCCAAAGGGCGTATTGCCACAGCCAGCTAACAAGCTTGACAACAATATGGACGAAATCTATGACAACGAAATCCTTATTGACGTACAGACTTTGAATATCGACTCCGCTTCGTTCACCGACATTCACAACTACGCTAAGCAGCAGGCAGGTGAAGGTGCAAGCCAGGAAAAAATCATGGAAGAAATAAAGAAGGAAATGCTTCTCAATGTTGAATTGCAGGGTAAGCACCGCAACCGTCGTACTGGTTCGGGTGGTATGCTTCTCGGTCGCGTTGAAAAGATTGGTGACGCACTGAAGGGCAAGATCGACTTGAAGGAAGGCGACAAGATTGCAACTTTGGTTTCTTTGTCACTTACTCCTCTCCGCATAGATGAAATCCTCGAAATCCGTCCAGATGTTGACCAAGTTGACATCAATGGTAAGGCTATCCTCTTCGAAAGCGGTATCTACGCTAAGATTCCGAACGACATGCCCGAAAAGCTCGCTTTGAGCGCATTGGACGTTGCTGGTGCTCCAGCTCAGACAGCAAAGCTCTGCCAGTACGGACAGAATGTTGTTATCCTTGGTGCAGGTGGAAAGAGCGGTATGCTCTGCTGCTACGAAGCTAAGAAGCGCGTTGGTGTAACTGGTAAGGTTATCGGTCTTGCTAACAGCCCGAAGTCAACCAACAGAATCAAAGAATTGGGATTCTGCGATGTTGTTGAAAGCGTTGCTGGAAAGACTCCAGTTGAAATTTACGAACTCGTTGAAAAGCTCACAAACGGCAAGATGGCTGATGTAACTATCAACTGCGTAAACGTTCCTGATCAGGAAATGACATCTGTTCTCATCACAAAGGACGATGGTATCGTTTACTTCTTCTCAATGGCAACCAGCTTCACAAAGGCTGCTCTCGGTGCTGAAGGTATCGGTGCTGACGTTAATATGATCGTTGGTAACGGTTACACTAAGGGACACGCTGAATTCACACTCCAGGAACTCCGCGAAAGCCCAGAATTGAGAAAGATTTTCGAAGAATTGTATGCATAACAATTAGCGAATCAAATAAAAAAGCCCGCGTTTGCGGGCTTTTTTTTATTGCAATACTCCTATTTCTTGTATTTTACAGCAACACCTTCAAGATAAGGATAAAGCCCAGCATAACCATATTTCGCATTTACAATAGCATCGGCTCCAATGTCCTTAGCCTTTTTCTGCATTTTTCCCATAAGTTCTTTGGGAGAAGAAAACAAACTGCCCGAAACTTCTACATATTGAAACTCCACATATTGCACATCTGGACGATTTGTCATAAAAACAGGAACCTCACTCTCAGAATTAAATGTTGCAACTTGAACCGTAGCACAAGAACAGCAGAAAGCCATCATCACAAACATAGCAAAAATTACTCTTTTCATATTATATTTTTTTTAGTTGATACAACAATAACGAACATTTTGTGGTATTATTGTTAATTGCTAAAAAAAATATCAACCGATTATCTTCCAACCAACTTCAGCATCCAAGTATTCTTGGAAATTAACGGATAAGGTTCGTTCTTTGCGCCAAAACCTGTGTAAAAATTCCCTATGCTTTCAATGGCGGAACCTTCAAAGTCAATCAATAGCGAAGAATTTGCATTGCGCTCAATAATATCGTTGAGCAAAAATGTCATCGACTGCAACTGCTTACCCTGTTCGCTCGACACTGGCGACAGGTAGTACATACGATTTCGCCATTTCAGGAAGAAAACTGCGGCCAACGCCTGCGAATTTTCATCGCGAACAGCCAGAATTTCGGCACAACCTGCAGAGAATGCATTGTCGATTAGCCTAGTCAGAATCGGAATCTGCACTTTCCCCATCCACGAACCTGCATTTTCGCCCAAGAACGCCAGATAATCATCCTTCTGCATTGTACCAACTATCTGCGTATAACCAGTTGCCTTCTTTATATTGCGACGACATTGCATCGAAAATTTACCCGAAAGCACTGCATATTCCTCGCTCAAATCCAAAACATAGTTTGGTCGCAATATCTTTTCGTTGCAAAAATCCACATTTCCGCTATTGAAGCACAAAGAATACAGGAACGGGAGCTTTCCAAACAATTCCTTTGCCTGAAGTTTTGACAGCCACGACTTGGAAAAAATTCCCAACTGTTGGCAGAACTGCGGTTGAAGCGCATACTTTAGGCCAAACTTTTGCTTTAGCGGAATTGGCATCACAACATCGTAGTCGCCAATGACATACGCCGACCAATCAGGAAAAACCGCATCCAAGTACCACGACATGGCATATACTGTTCCCTGCATCGAATTTTCAATGCACTCGTCGTACTTGACAAAATCAATTTCGCTATGTGAAACAAACCTAATCATCAGCAAACTACGATGCGAAGATACTAATAATTTATTACACACCAAGTAAAATCGTCAAAAACACAGCATTTTTGCATTCACAAAAGCCGTGATAATCAAAAAGAAAAACCGCACATTAAAAAAAATTCATTTTCTTTGTAACATTTCGATGCACATAATCGTCATATGAGGGAACAATGACACAAGAAGACTACAATATTATGGTTAACAAGTACGCAGACAACGTCTATCGCTTTGTGCTATCGAATATTAAGGATAGCGACCTTGCACAAGACATAGTGCAGGACAGTTTTGCAAAGCTGTGGACAAACCGCGACGAAGTTGACAATGCGAAGTCTTTTCTCTTCAAGGTAGCCTACAACAGAATGGTGGATGTAACCCGACACGAGAAATTCAGCACATCAGACGAAGCCGTAGGAACAAGCAACGAACCCAGCGAATACGACAACAACGCCGAACTGAAGGAAATTCTGGAAATAGCATTGGCAAAACTTCCGGAACAGCAACGCCAGCTCATCCTGCTCCGCGACTACGAAGGCTATTCGTACAATGAGATTGGAGAAATAATCGGTCTCAATGAAACCCAAGTGAAAGTTTACATTTTCCGCGCAAGGAAAATCCTGAAGGACTATATCGTAAAAATGGAGAACGCACTATGATCAGTACAGATTTTAGCAATATTGCCGAAATGTGGCAGCGATTCATGGATTGCCAACTCTCCGAAAAGGAAGAAGCAGAACTCATGGCTTATCTTGAAAACAATCCGGAAATAATGGCCATGCTTGAGGATGATAGCGCCGAAAATGCAAAACTAGACGACAAGGAAATGCTTTCTGCCGAAAATATCACAGAAAGACTCCTTATCGAAAAAATTGAAGGCGTTATATCGGAAAAAGATGAAAAATACATAGACGCAGAAATTGCAACAGACACCAAAGTAAACCAATCGTACAAAGCCTACAAACTTACAATTCAAAAACCAGACCTAGACATTCACTATCCTAACAAAGACGGTTTGAAGAAACGCGGTATTGTCATCTGGTTAAAGCCAGTATCAATTGCAGCAACAATCGCAATAATGGCAACTAGCGGAATACTGCTATACCAGTCGCTAAAAACCAGCGAAAATACAATTCCAGGACACGCAACAACCGTCGTACCGACCGACACACAAAGCGACTTATATGCTCAGACAGAAAACAAACCACAAGAAATCATCACAAGCGACACTGCAGATGTTATCTCCGTCAAACCAGAACTCATTAAGCCACGGGCAAATCATACCACAAAGGTCGCTACTGCAGAAACAAACGAAAACCTAGCCCAAAACACCGACACGACTTCCTATCCTGCAACATCATCAACATTAGAAATTGAAGAAATTGTACCGACTGACAACATAGCAGAAACCGACAATAATACAATCGAACAAGTGCCAGAACAAACAGACACAACTATTATAAATACGAATACATCTATTGAACAGATTCCAGAAGAATTGTTCGCTTACCAGCCTCAAAACAATGGTGTAACAATAGTGAAAGACACCGAATTCCGCAAGCGCCTGCGCCGCAGGGCAAGCGAAATTCGCAACAGTTTCGAGGAAGATAAGACTGTTGGAATATTTAGAAAAATAGGAGACGAAATAGCATTAGCATTTATTAACAATAAAAAATAAGGAATATGAGAATCATCAGTTTAATTGCAATCGTATTGGCTTTAGCAATACAAACACAAGGGATCTATTTCCCAGAATCAACAACAGTAAGAACCAACATCGTATCAAACAATAAAATTAAGGGCAAAGGAAAAGTTATAACAGAAACCCGCAATCTAGAGAGTTTCGAAGAAATCCACAACAATGGAATATTCAATGTCAAAATCGTCCAATGCAGCGAATCTAAGGTTGAAATTAGAGTACATGAGAACATAATGCAGTATGTTGCAACCGAAGTAAAAGACGGCATACTATCTATATACTTCGATTATGACGGAACAATAGACGCAAGTATTCACGACATTGTTGTGTACACTCACAACTGCAAAGTAATAAACAACATAACCATCGGAAAAATTTCGTGCGACAAGCTAACATCGGCATCAATGAAGGTCATAAACGAAGGCATTGGAAAAGTTGACCTCGACAACGTCACTGCCGACAAGATTGAAATTATCAACGAAGGAATAGGCGAATTGGAAATTAAAAGCATAGAAGCTAAGAAAATCTCTGTATCAAACGAAGGTCTTGGAAAAATCAGATTGTCGGGGAATGTAGATGAAGCCTACTACAGCAACGAAGGCATTGGAAGAATCGATGCAGCTTACCTAACAGCTTCGAAAATAGACGCATCCAATGATGGCATAGGAAATATAGATGCTACAAGTAAATAAATGTCAAAGGAAATAATTACTAATCTATAAAATATAAAAATGAGAAATTTAATTATCACCGCAGTAATATGCCTAACAAGCATGATCGCTTTTGCACAAGAAAACGACACTGCAATAGCCAACAGAACGAAATACGTCATTGATGAATTTCACAAAGTAGTAAACAACAGTATCGCAAACGTAACAATAAAGAAAGACGACGATTACACAATATCGTTCCTCTGCGACAACAACATGCTTAAGGCAATAGAATATTCAGTACAAGAGGGAATTCTTGAAATAACAAATAAAGGCATTCTATCCTCATCAAACAATTTTTGCAAGATAGAAATAACAACACCGTACATTAGCGAATTTGTAAATGAAGGTATTGGATCGGCACAGATATACGCATCTGACGAGCCAGTAAAAATTGACAACTCGGGAGCCGGCACCTGTGTTGTAACAGCAAATTGTCCAAAAGTTTCAATCAAAAACAGCGGAATTGGCACAATCAAGATTTCCGGAACTTCCACTAACACGCACATCAAGAATTCTGGTACAGGTAACATACAGGCTAAAAACCTTATATCAAACTGGGCATCAGTATATAATAGCGGAGTTGGAAATATAGAGGTTTACGCTGACACGGCAATATCGGTAACAAATTCTGGATTAGGCGAGATTACCGTGTACGGTTCTCCCAAAATGCAAAGCATAAATAGTACCAACGGAGAAGCACATACTAGCTTTGCATCAGAGTCAAAATCATCCAAGAAAATACGAATCATTAGTCCATACATAGGCGCAAAATGGGGCTTCAACAACTATTTAGAGAATGGAAAGTTTGCTCAAGGCATGTACAAGGTAAAGCCATGGGGCTCATGGGAAGCTGGCGTATTTATTGGCAGTGAATTTCGTTTCGGGAAATGGTTCCGTCTGCCAGCCGAAATTTCATTCACTTGGTTCAACTTCAAGTTCAGCGAGCCTTCGGTACGGTACGCAACCGACTCTCTGCACCAGCCCTACCTATACTATGACAACGATCCTGACCTCACCTATATGAAAAGCAAGTTGTCGGCACCATACGTCAACTTCGAACTATGCCCCACTTTCGTCATCATTCCCAAACACCTCAGCATAGGCGTAGGCGGATATGCCGGCTACAACATTGGCGGGCGAAACAAATTCAAATACGTAACTAACGGAGAAAAGGAAAAAGACCATATCAAAGCCAGCTGCTTCGAAGCATTCCGCTATGGAGTAAAGACCGAAATCAACCTAAGGTATATCTCATTCTACGCGACATACGACTTATCAAAAGTATACAACAATCTAAACGCTGAAAGCAAAACAATAAATGTCAACCCAATATGCTTTGGACTAAAGCTATATTTAAGCTTTCAATAACAAACACTTACTACTAAAAAGCCTTTGTCTCTCCGACAAAGGCTTTTTTACATTTTCTTTCCCGAATAATCGGATAATCTTCTGCTATTTGGTTTTCTTATAATTGTCGTGAACCCTTCTTACTCGTGCGCGAAGTTGCAACTTGTATTCTTCCCAGTCGGTAATGTTACGGCGAGCAACTCCTGTTTCCATTGCAGCCTTTGCAACTGCAGGTGCAACACATTCAATTACGCGCAAATCGAGAGGCTTTGGTATTATGTATTCGCGGCCAAATTCAATCTTATCAACATTGTAAGCTTCGCATACATAATCTGGAACTGGCTCGTGGGCAAGTTCTGCCAAAGCATGTGAAGCGGCTATCTTCATTTCCTCGTTTATCTGGGTAGCGCATACATCCAAAGCACCACGGAAAATGAACGGGAAACCAAGCACATTGTTAACCTGATTCGGGTAATCGCTTCTTCCTGTTGCAATTATCACATCAGGACGCGATTCTTTTGCATCTTCGTATGATATTTCGGGAACTGGATTTGCCATTGCGAAAACAACAGGATCCTTTGCCATTGTCTTCATCATGTCCTTGGTAACAACATTGCCAACCGAAACACCAGCAAACACATCAGCACCTACCATAGCTTCTGCCAAGGTGTGCAAATCGCGCGTTGTTGCAAATTCACGCTTCTGTTCGGTAAGTTTCGGATTGTCGGCACGAACAACGCCCTTGCTGTCGCAAAGCACAATGTTTTCGCGTCTTACGCCCAATGTGCAGAACAAACGGGCACAGCTTATACCTGCCGCTCCTGCCCCATTGAACACAACCTTCACCTCTTCAATTTTTTTTCCTGCAATCTTCAAGGCGTTAAGCAATGCTGCACCAGAAATTATTGCTGTTCCGTGCTGGTCATCGTGGAAAACAGGAATGTTCATCTGCTTCTTTAACTCGGTTTCAATATAGAAACATTCAGGAGCCTTAATGTCTTCGAGATTTATACCGCCAAAAGTTGGTTCCAATGCCTTAACAATCTCAACAACCTTCTGCGGATCCTTCTCATTGATTTCAATATCGAACACATCGACATCGGCAAACGATTTGAACAACAAGCCCTTACCTTCCATTACAGGTTTTCCTGCCTCAGGACCAATGTCACCCAAACCAAGCACTGCGGTTCCGTTGCTGACTACAGCCACAAGGTTTCCCTTTGCGGTATAGTCGTAAACCTTCTGCACATCGTCCTTAATTTCTAGGCATGGTTCGGCCACACCCGGTGTATATGCAAGCGACAAGTCCTTCTGCGTCTGGAAATCCTTTGTCGAAACAACCTCTATCTTTCCTTTTCTGCCTTGGCTGTGATAGTCAAGTGCATCCTGTTTTGTGTACAAACTCATTTTATTCTGCTTTTTCGGTTATTCGTCAACCGTATTTATTTCGTTAATATTGTAATCGTCAACATTGTGGCGCGATTCCTCTAGGTCAACTAAACTTCTGCGGTTGTTGTAAATGTCAACAGCCATGCGTATTGCGTTGCACATCGGCAGATAGTTTGCCTGATTCTTGCCAGCAATCTCGTAAGCGGTTCCGTGTGCGGGAGAAGTGCGAACTATAGGCAAACCAGCCGTATAGTTAACGCCGTCATCGAAAGTCAACGCCTTGAAAGGTGCAAGTCCCTGGTCGTGGTACATTGCAAGCACGGCATCAAACTTCTTGAAGTCGCCAGAGCCGAAAAATCCATCAGCCGAATATGGACCGAAAGCAAGAATATCCTTTCCGCGAGCCTCGTTTATAGCTGGAATTATAACATTTTCCTCCTCATTACCAATAACACCGTGGTCACCACAATGCGGATTCAGACCAAGAACGGCAATGCGTGGCTTTGTTACAGTAAAGTCGCGTTTGAGCGAATCGTTAAGTATTTCGAGTTTTTCAAGTATCAATTCCTTTGTGAGAGCCTTCGACACTTCCGAAATTGGAATATGTCCCGTAGCCACGCCAACCTTCAAAGCCTCGCTGCACATGAGCATTAAGCACTTGTCGGCATTGAACTGCTGTGCAAGATATTCTGTATGTCCTGGGAAATTGAAACCAGCCGACTGGATGTTCCATTTATTTATAGGTCCTGTAACAAGAATGTCTATCTCCTTGTTTTTCAAGTCTGCCGTAGCTTTTTCTAACGCTTGGAACGATGCCAAACCTGCAATTTCATTCGACTTTCCTGCTTCGACACGAATATCCTCGCTGTTGCAGTTTATCACATAGATGCCCATATTCTTGGCTTCCTCAGCGGAATTTATAGTCGTTGTGTTGACATTATTTCCGAGATTCTTCTTGTAATAAGCAAGAACTTTTGGGGAACCATATATTATAGTCACAGCGTTAGGAATGTTCTTTATATCCATCAACGACTTGAGAATCACCTCATAGCCAATTCCGTTGATATCACCGGGCGTAAAGCCAATCTTTATTTTAGTCATATTGTTATGTTTTCAAAAATTTTGGTGCGAAAATACAATTTTATTTACGATTTACGACTTTTGATTTACGATTTTTAGGACAGCAATGCATATTAATAATTGTCAATTGTCCATTATCAATTATCAATTGTACATTGTTAATTACCTTTTGTCAATTCAGTAAAATATTTGAACAGCAACCTTGTCGGCACGGATGTTCCGCCATTTCCGCGATACGAATCCTTCTTTTCGGTGAAAGCAGGTCCTGCGATGTCGAGGTGAACCCACTTGTAGTCGGTGAAATGCTTGAGGAACATTGCTGCCGTAATTGTTCCGCCGTAACGACTTCCACAATTCTTTAAGTCGGCAATTGGCGATTTCAACTGTTCTGCAAAATCGTCCCACAAAGGCAATTCAATCAGTCTTTCCCACACATTGAAGCCCAATTTCTTCAGTTTTTCAATATTCTCAGGGGAATTGCCTAGCACGGCAGTGTTCTTTTCGCCAACCGCCACAATCGCAGCACCAGTAAGCGTAGCAATGTCGATTACAAGTTCGGGATTATATTTCTTTGCGTAAGCAAGCGCATCGGCAAGAATCAGACGACCTTCGGCATCCGTGTTGGCAATTTCTACTGTAGTACCATCGTACATTGTAATAATGTCCTCGGGAACGTATGCTGTCGCTCCTATCCTATTTTCGGTTGCAGGAACAAGCCCATATACCTTCACAGGAACATTCGCTTTTGCCAAAGCAGCAATAGTACCGACAACTGCAGCACCACCCGACTTGTCGCTCTTCATGGTATCCATCGAGCTGGATGGCTTAAGGTCGTAACCGCCAGTATCGAACACAAGTCCCTTGCCTACAAGAATATACGGATGTTCGTTGATTGCATTTTCAGGTTCCCATTTCAAAATGCTGAATGTTGGCGGTTCAACGCTACCACGATTTACAGCCAAAAGTCCACCCATCTTCAAACTTTCGATTTGCATCTTGTCAAGGATTTCCGTCTTAAAGCCGTACTCCTTGCCCAATCTCTCGATTTCCTCCGATAGTTTCTTGGCTGTCATGTACGACAACGGCTCGTTAATTATGTCACGGGCAATGAAAACGCCATCCACCAAACTATTGAGACGAACAATATCAGCATCATCGACATTTCCTACAATATTGATTTCCGACAATGTAACTGTCTTTTTCTCTTTCAAGTATTTGTCGAAACGATAATTTGCAAGTTCAATTCCTTCAGCCAAATCTAGAGCAAAACCATTTTCGGTATGGTCGACAATGCACAACGATGTATATTTCTGTGCATTAAGCGCATCCAAAATTGAACATCCGTTCATACGGACATTCTCGCGCTGCTCGTCAACCGACTTTTCTGCATTTGGCTTCACAAAAAAGCACAACCTATCGTAAAGGTTCAGTGTGGCATAATCCTTTTTTTCAAGAGTTTTGCATAAATATTCGGTTTCTTTCTCTCCGAATCCCAATGATTTTATCTTGTCAACATTAGCAACAATGTAGGCAACATTACCGCAATTATCGTTTTTTTCTATCTTCCTTATCATTTGTTATCTTGCTTTTAATCAACATATTCCTTCTTACGCACAATCACTACAAACTCGCCATCGATATAATAACCATAATCATAGCAGTAAAAGTAAACCTTATCGGTCTTTGTGCGATAAATGTTTGTCATATAATCGAATTTGAAACCTTCTTTTGAAAGTTTATCCTTCGGAATAGAATGTCTTTCCTTGTCCGGCTTTTCAATTTTTGCATACTGCTCGCACAAAATCTGACGATTTTTCTTCAGCAGACGGTTAATCTTGTATGTGACATTATTGTCTTCTTGTTTCAATTGATTATTATAGGTATTACGGCATTGGTCGCAGCAAAATTTCTTATCTGATCGACCATCAAATTCCGTATGGCAAACTGGACAAATCCTTTTCATATAAAATTTTGTTAAGCAGTGGCAAATTTAAACATTTTTTCGGACTTGTCATTATCTGCGAAAAACATTATTTTCGCACCGTTGAAAAATAATTTTGAGTTTGAGCCGTTTCTCTATTATTCGGTTCGGAAATATTTTTGAATGAATGATTTAGCAAAACTGTTTCATTTGCGATGAGACGCTTTGTATTGTTAATATTCTCTTTTCTGCTGGCACTAGAATGCCTGTCGCAGAATATATCTGGCACTGTTACCGACGATGCCGGAAATCCGCTTTATGATGCAAATGTAATGATAGGCGGTTCGAGGCAAAGCGGTTATACAAACAAAGACGGGAAATTTTCAATAAAGTGCAAAAAAGGTGATGTCAGAGTTGTTATATCATACGGTGGACTTGAGCAATACGATGAGAAACACTCAGTTGGCGACGATGGGCTCGACATCGGCACAATAGTGCTACATCAGGCATACAGCCATACCGACAGCCTTCATGTGCTCGAAGCCATTTCGGACAAACAAACGCCAATGACATTCGACACATACAATAACAACTACATAGAAAGCCGAAACATTGTACGCGACATCCCAAGCATTCTGGAACACACGCCATCGTTTGTTGCACTGTCGGAAAACGGTTCTGGAATAGGATTTACCAACTTCCGCATTCGCGGGATGAGCCGTGATGCAATAAATGTAACAATCAATGGCATACAGCTTTGCGATGCCGAATCACGACAAACATTGTTGCATCATCTGCCCGACTTTGCCACATCGGTCAGCAATATAAGCATAACACGCGGTGTCGGTTCATCTTCCAGCGGCACATACGCTTACGGCGCAAGCATAGACCTTACAACCGAAACGCCTAGCGCAAAACCATACGGCGATATAAACATAATGGGCGGTTCGTTCAGCACAATCAAGGCAAGCATATCGGCAGGAACAGGATTAACGAAAAACGGCTTTTCCATAGACCTGAGGATGTCGAAACTACTAAGCGACGGATACATAGACATGTCGGGTAGCAACCAGAATGCAATAATGTTGAGCGCAACATGGAGAGGGAAAAACAACTCACTGAACGCCAACATCATGTACAGCAAAACAAAAAACGAAATATCAAACATGGGATGCTCGTCACAATACCTTGATGTAAACAGACGGTACAATTCGGCAGGCGAATATTTCAGCTCTAACGGCACTAAACAGTACTACAGCGACACAGAGGAGAACCATCAGCAGACACATGTACAGCTCATATATTCGCAAAAAATTTGGAACAGCATAGAACTCAATATAAAAGCATTCTACAACTATAGCGACGGATACAACGAAGAATACAAGAACAAGCAAGACTTTTCGAGCTACGGAATGCCAAACATATCGCTGCCGATAATCGTTTCGCACGAAGGTCAAATTTTCACAACCACGACAATTATTAGCCAGACCGACCTAATCAGAAGGCGCGCAAAAACAAGCAACTATTATGGTGGAATTGTCACTGCCACACATAGTATAGGCAACTTTGTAAACACTTTCGGTCTAACAGGACATTTCTACGACGGTTCGTATTTCGGAAACATAATATGGATGCAATATGCCGGAAATACCGACAAGGACTACAAATGGTACAGCAACACTAGCGACAAGGACGAATACAGCGCGTTTTACAAGGCTGAATACACCTTTATAAAAAAGGTAACACTATACGCCGACCTGCAGTACCGAATGGTCAACTACGAAATGAAAGGCATCGACTACGCGTTGACATCAAACGGCAACATGAGAACCATAAAGGAAGACCTTGACTACGACTTTTTCAACCCCAAAGGCGGAATAAACTACGAAATCAACAATAAGATGAGAGTTTATGCTTCTGTAGCTCATTCTCACAGGGAACCGTCGCGCGAAAATATCAATTATGCAAACGAAAACGGCAAAAGTATCGATTCAGAAGCCCTTGTCGATTACGAACTTGGTTATTCATACAAATCGAGAATCTTTTCTGGAGGACTGAACCTATATTATATGGACTTCTGGAACCAGATAGTACCGACAGGCGAATTTTCGCAGGACGGCTACTACATAATGACAAATGTTGACAGAAGCTACCGCGCAGGAATAGAGTTGGCAACAACCGTGAATCCGCACAGGCGCGTATGCATAAACGCAAACGCAACTTTCAGCAGAAACAAAATAGCTTACTACACTTTCAATGCACACACATACGACAACTCTTTGCCTGATGGCTCAAAGGAAATAAGTTTAAGCAACACTAACTCAGCCTTCTCGCCCGAAATAATTGCCGCCGGCGACATTCGGTACAACATTTTCGGCAAATTCAACATTTACTACAGGGTTAAATATGTTGGAAAACAATATCTTGACAACACTTCAAGCAACGACAGGGCAATAAAAGCCTATTGCATAAGCAGCGCCGGATTCGACTATGAGATTGTTACCAAATATGTAAAAAGTCTGCGATTCAAGTTCGAAGCGAACAACCTTTTCAATACCAAGTATTGCGACAATGGATACGGCGAACTATGGTATGAAAACGGAACAGAAAAATCAGTAGCCAGCTATTTCCCGCAAGCAGGAATAAACTTCATGGGCGGAGTTACAATATCGTTCTAGATTCCAAATCCAACAAAAAGCGTTTTATTTCCAATCCGCCACCATAACCAGTAAGAGAACCTTTGCTGCCAATTACACGATGACATGGAACTATTACACTCAACGCATTGGCTCCGTTGGCATTGGCAAGGGCTCGAACAGCATTTGGCATACCTAACCGACTAGCCATTTCTCCGTATGAAATAGTTGTGCCGTACGGAATATTAAGCAATTCTCCCCATACCTTCTTCTGAAAATCAGAACCAGCAAAAAGCAATGGCAAATCAAAAACACGGCGTTCTCTAGCAAAATATTCATCAAGTTGTCTGCGAGCAATTTCTATAACATCTGATGCTCCTTCTTGAAATTCTGCATTTAACAATCTTTTCAACCTCAACTCTGTCGAATGGCGATGCCTTCCTCCTACCCAGTCGCACAGGCAAAGTCTGCCATCAAATGAACCAAGAATCAGAACCCCACATGGCGACAAAAACTTTTGTATAGTTATAACATTCATGTAAAGATGCCAAAAGAAAAAAAAGAGGCGAACTGCCTCTTTTTCAATTATTCTAATAATATACAATCTTCCGTTTTACCGTAGCATCTCCAGACTTTAATTCAGTCCAGTTGCCGTGCTCATCCTTTGATACAATAACTACTTCTGCCGACCATTCGTCGCGAGTTTCCTCTGCCATGTCCTCCGATACGAAATTGTAACCGACAACATTTCCTTCGTCATCATACTCTATATTGCATTCCGAATAGTAAGCGCCATCTCCTGCTCCAGTTAGTGTAAGTCGCATTTTCTCCTTGTCGTAGTCGAACATTTCGCTACCTCCAGGTCCATCGTAGGTTGAAACGATGTAGCCGTCATCATCCCTGCCAATCATTACCTCGTTATCACCAGAATATTCGGTGGCATAGTTAACCAAATTGCCTTTTTCGTCAAACACAGCCTTGCGACCATTGGCATATTCAACCGACTTAACATGACCGTGAACTTCCATAAAAGCCAAATCGGGTGTGACAAAAACAGGTTCCGCCACAACATCCTCTATTTCAATAGTATTAGCGGTATCATTAGCAAGTTGATTATTTTCATCAACACCATCATTTTCAACATTGTCAGTCTTTCCATTTCCACACGACAGAACGGCTAGGCAAAACGCCAAGACAAAAGGCAAAAACAATATTCTTCTCATAACCGACTATTTCAAGAAATATTCAACAGTTGTTACAACCCTTACCATTTTAATATAAGGTGTATTTTCGTCACGGTCGTAAATTGAGAACTGACCTTGGGTTGCAGTCTTAATACCACCGAGCGTGCTTTCAGAATCGGCTGCAAACTTTTCGGCTACGGCGCGAGCATTGCGGGTTGCCTCCTCTACCATTTCTGGCTTCAGTTCGTTAAGTCCGTTGAACGAAAAACTCGTCTGGTGTTCCCAGCTCGACTCGCAGGTAATGCCAGCACTAAGAAATTCATCTTGACGCGAAATAAGGTCCCTAACCTTGTCAACTTGGTCGGAAGCAACGGTTATTACCGACTTCAACTGGTAGCGGTAAGGAATTGTATTTGTTGACCAGCGGTCAGCTTCGCGGTCATCAGCAGAAATAGGCGCAACACTTATTTCATCCGCAGAAATGCCATTTTCTTTTAAGAAATTAACAATAAACTTGTTTTTGCCGTTGACAGTCGAATACAATTCCGACAAGTCGTTACCAACTTCCTTGAAAACTATCGGCCAAATAACATGGTCGGCTTTAACCTCGCGTTCCGACAGTCCCTTTACCGAAACATACCTGTCCTTGTCGGCATAACTGCCAATTCCGGATTTAACAAAAACACCGTGACCAACAAGTCCGATAACCAAGCCCAACATTATCAAAAGGGCTGACACAATAACATTCTTTGTATTCATAACAATATTTTTTTGCAAAGATTCAAAATTATAACATTCCGCCAAACTCTTTTTTTCATTTTTTACAAACAAAAAAAAGGTGTCTAATACTTGGGGATATATCAGACACCAAAAATAAACCAATCTATGAAAAAATGAAAAAAATGAAAAAAATTAAGATGCAATTTCATTTCGCTTTCCATCAGTCAATTCGTTCATCAACCTTGGATTGCGAAGCAAAAATACCACATCATTTTAATACAGAGCAACAAAAAAATAAAATAATATACTCTAAAGTAATATATTTAGACCAACAAACAATAATTTAATATTAAATCAATTATCAAAATATCATCAACAAACAGAGTTACTATAAAATTATCCATTGCCAATTGTTAATTGTTCACTATTTTTGTCCTATGAACACTGAAATTATTGGCACTGGCGATGGTTCCTGCACACTAAGGAACGAACACTTTGGTGAAACATACCATAGTATAAATGGTGCAGTTGCCGAATCAATGCATATTTTCATAAATCTAGGATTAAGAAGTTTCAGCAATCGTAACATTAACATACTGGAAATCGGCTACGGAACAGGTCTTAACGCCATGCTCACTTTCATTGAGAACCAGTCGCTAGGCAATACTATTTTTTACCATGGAATCGAAAAATTTCCAATCAACAAGGAAACATTCCTGCAATTCGTAAACCACACGCCCGACATTTCACCCAAACTAACAACCGACACTGCAATTAAATTCTGCGACTACTGGGATTCCGAAATAGAAATCAATTCTAACTTCAAGCTACTAAAACAAAAAATCGACTTCGAAGACTTCTCACCCGCGCGAAAATACGACCTTATATATTTCGATGCCTTCTCGCCCGACACCCAACCCGAAATGTGGACATTGGAAAACTTGCGGAAGATTATTAACAATCTTTCCGACAACGGAGTTTTTGTCACCTACTGTAGCAAGGGCATTTTGAAACAAAATTTGCGCGATTTAGGCATGATTGTCAAGCGAATACAAGGACCGAAAGGGAAACGGCATGTAATACGCGCGACAAAAGATATTAACTTTTCTGCATAACAGGTACGCACTATACAATATAATTAGTATTTTCGCGACTCGATTGTTTGTATATAATTTTAATTTTTAAATATCATGAGAGAGATAAGAAGAATTCTTATGCTTGCAGTGTTCGCATTGATGACCTTAGTTACATTCGGTCAGAAATACAACTCACTGTGGGTTGATGGACGCATCTACTTCAAGGTAAGTAACAGCGTTTCGTTAGATGTTCCTAACGAGAACGGCAGAATAATGCCGAAAGACCTGCCATTCCTTGGCGATCTTGTTGATGAGTACCAAATCACTAATGTTGACATGCCATTCCTTTCGGCAAGCAGCAATTCTATCAGGCACACATGGAGAATGGACTTCGGTGCTATCGATAAGATTGAAACGCTGATTAAGGACTTGGAAAAACTTGGTGTCGTTGAATATGCAGAACCAGCTCCACTGTTCTTCATTTCAAATTATGATGGAGATCGGAACAGCAGGGCTCAGAGATTCACACCAAACGACACATATTATAATAGAACACTCTCATACGAAGGTGTATATGGAACAGGAATGGGAAGCTATGAAGTAAACTCATCATGGCACCTAGATCTTATCAATGCAGAAGAGGCATGGGAAGAAACAAGTGGTAGCCAAGACATTACAGTTGCTGTTCTTGACAACGCAATATGGATTGACCATCCAGACCTCACCAATATGATTGACCGCGTAAACTCAACCGACCTTGGCGACGGTGACAACGATCCTAATCCTCCAGTAGCAAACTACATCTGGTCACATGGAACACACTCCGCAGGTCTTATCGGTGCAGAAAAGAACAACGGAATAGGTGTTGCTTCAATAGGTAGCGGTGTAAAGATCATGGCTGTAAAACTTGGAACTGATGCAAGTGACGGTCAATCGATGGCAGCCGGTTTCGAAGGTATTATTTATGCTGCAGACCACGGAGCAGACGTTATCAACATGTCGTGGGGTAGCCCGCAGTTCTTCCAGACAATGCAAAATATTGTTAACTATGCATACAACAAGGGTTGTATCATGCTTGGTGCAGCTGGAAACAACGGCAACGGTGCAGAATCTCAAGTAAATGAAGATATTCCTGTAAACTATACAGGTTATCCTGCTGCTCTCGAACATGTAATAGCAGTTGGTTCCTGCAATGTTGACGACAAGAAATCCGACTTCTCATGCTATGGAACATGGCTTGATCTACTTTCTCCTGGTGGATATGCTCACATAGGAGAAGGCGATGGTTTTTTCGCATCATTACTTGCCATTACCAATTTCTCTGTTTTAAGTACAACATACAATACTGCAGGTACATTCAGCGATATGCTTAATGGACAAATAGGCGGATTAACTGGAGGCGAAATGGATTATCCGACCGGTGGTGCTGGTTCATGCGGTGTTGAAGGTAACTACGACATAATGCAAGGAACATCAATGGCTTGCCCAGTAGCATCTGGTCTTGCAGGTCTTGTTCTTTCGAAGAACCCTACCCTTACTCCAGAAGAACTTACAGCAGTAATGAAGAGCACCTGCGTAAATGTTGACGCTATCAACCCAGAATTCGTTGACAGCATGGGTGCAGGCCGTATCGACGCATACGCAGCAGTTCACGCAGCCGGCTTGTTGAACATGGATTTGGTTGCCGACTTCGAAGCAAGCGATGTTATCCTTGCAGTTGGCGATGCAATCAACTTCACCGACAGAACCGTTGGAACACCAACATCTTGGTCATGGGAATTTGAAGGTGGAACACCAGCAACTTCAACAGACCAGAACCCACAGAACATCGCATACAACGCAGAAGGTATCTATCAAGTTAGACTTACCGTAAGCGATGGAACAAATACTGATACAGAAACAAAGACCTATTTTATTTTAGTAGGTCAGAGCACAACTCTCGGAGAAAGCGCATGGGAAGAACAGAACACCCATTTTACAACACAGTACAGAGCTTCTTACAACATCGAAATTGTTGACCCGCAGAATGTATGGTTCACAACTATGAACGGTACAGACGGCACTGTTGCTCGTGACTTCGGTGTAACCAACAACGGCGGAACAACTTGGATTCCTAATACTTTCAGCTATGATGCAGACTGGATGCCGGGTGACATCAGTGCAATCAGCGGAACTACAGCTTGGACAGCAAACTACAGCAGTTCGGAAAGTGGCAAGGGCGCAATATTCAAGACAACCGATGGTGGTGAAACATGGACTCGTCAGGGAGAAGACCTCTACCAGAATTCAGCAAGTTTCCTTAATGTTATTCACTTCTTCAATGAAAATGAAGGCTACGCACAAGGCGACCCTGTAAGCGGAAACTTCGAAATCTACAAAACAACCGATGGCGGTGATACATGGACAGCCGCAGATGCTCCAGCAGCACAAAGTTCGGAAGCAAGTACAGTTGGTCTCGACTGGGCTATCGGCGATATTGCATGGTTCGGAACCAACAAGGGTAGAATTTACAAGACAACCGATAAGGGCGAAACTTGGACAGTTCTCAGCACAGGAACAACCAAGATGATTTCGGAAATGTCGTGGGCTGACGAAATGAATGGTGCCGTAACAGTATTGGACTACAACCAGACAACAGGACAGACATCCAACTGGCAGTTCCTCAGAACCACCGACGGTGGACAAACATGGAATGCAGTAAATGTTGCCGACAGCTACTTTTCATCATTCTGCCTTGTTCCAGGAACACCTGGTATGATTGTTATAACAAAGTCGGCTTCTGCACTCGAAGACAACTTCTCAGCATATTCAACCGACTGGGGTACAACTTGGGAAATGCTCGACGACTCAATCCAGTATGTACAAGTTAAAATGTACGACATCAACACCGGCTGGGCTGGCGGATTCAACTGGGATGAAGACAACGGTGGTATCTACAAGTGGAAAGGCATCAACATGGGATTGCACTTCACTTCTCTGCCTGTTACCGATGTTGACGAAGATGCAGAATACTCCTATACTGTTATTGCAGAAAACGAAACCGCAGCACCTATAACAATAACAATGACTACTGGTCCTAACTGGTTGTCAATTGCAGAAGTTAATGGCGAATATGTTCTCTCTGGAACAGCTCCTCATATCAATGCTATTTCTCAGAATTTCAATATTGTTCTTACTGCCAACGATGGCAATGAAACTGCAACACAGCCATTTACAATAACAGTACATACAACCAATGTTCCACCTGTATTCACATCAGAACCTATCACAACAGCAACTCAGAATGTTGAATATGTATATGAAATCACATGTACAGATGCAGACAACGACCAGCTTACTATCGAAGCAACCAACGCACCTGCATGGGCAACATTTGTTGACAACGGTGACGGCACTGCAACATTGAGCGGAACTCCATTGACAGCAACCTCATTTGGTAACGGTCCACGCGTAACAATCGTTGTTTCTGATATGTTATACCAGACAACACAGGATTTCAATGTAAGAATAGCAGCAAACGATTTCGTTGAAGATTTCGGAATGGGTGCAATTGCAATCTATCCGAACCCGACAGACGGAATGCTGACAATCGACAACTGCGAAGGTTCGACTTACGAAATCTACGATGTGACAGGAAAGATGATTACAACGGGAATGATTAACAGCTCAACCGAAACTATAAACATCGCTTCCGAAATCACAGGAAATTTGGTTATCAGAATCATCAACAACGACAAGGTTATTAACCGCAGCATCGTTAAGTTCTAATAATCAGATATTTTGAAAAAAAAGGGGCGCAAAACTGCGTCCCTTTTTTTATGAAATTTACGATATGAAAACTTATTTAAAATTATATTTGCATATTTAAAATATTGTAAATATTTTTGAAAGAAGTTTTATTGAAGTGGACTTGACTTTTATTGAATACTCATACATATTGATATTCAATATATTATCAATTCATAGTTCGATAATTCTTGATTTTCTAAAATAGAAAATGGATGAATATGAAGAGATTTTTATCGGTATTATTATTGGTCTGCAGTTTGTCGGCTGTAGCCCAGAATAATCTTCCTGACCCGCCAAAGTTCCAGTCGGCAAGTGTAATTCCTGAATCATCACCGACTACGGTTAAGCTTACTTGGCAGCCAAGCGACTCAACTGATGTTGTAGGCTATATCGTTTACAAAATCGTTGACAACATAACAACTACACTTGACACTGTTTACGACAGAGTATCGACAACATACGAATATACAGGTTCATCAGCAAAAAATACCAGCGAAAGATTCCGTCTCGCATCATTCGACAGAGATGGATACAAAAGCACAATAACCGATCCTCATTCGACTATTCTCCTAAAATCAACATTCAACAAATGCGAACGCAAAGTAGCGCTTACATGGTCCAACTATTCCGGATGGGGCACAAACATTGCCAACTATAGGATTTACAGACGATTTACAGGCACTGACTATCAGCTTATAAAAACAGTAGCAGCAACAACCACTGAATATACAGACGAAAATCTTGCAAACGACAGATGGTACTGCTATTATATCGAAGCCGTAAGTAACAATGGAACAACAGCCACATCTAATTCCATAGATTTCACGGCATCTGGACATGAAGGTCCATTGCGCTTGATAGCCCAATATGCCAGCGTTGATGAAAACCAGAATATTGCCCTGAGCTTCCAAATTACAAATTCAGGAGAAGTTTCTGAATTCCAGCTTTTGAGAGCAATGAACAATGACGACAACTACAGGACAATAGCAAGTTTCCCATTCACAGGACAGACTCAGATTGTTTATACTGACGGAGATGTGGATGCATCACAAAATACATACCAGTACAAGCTTGCATCTATCGACCCCTGCGGACAAATCTCCAAGACATCGAACATAGCAAGCAACATGTTGCTTACTGTCAATTCATTGGAAACTACCGACCACAATCTCGAATGGACGGAATACAGGGACTGGCCAAACGGCGTGATATCATACAAGATATATAGTTATTTTGATGGCGTTGCTACAGAAATCGGAAGCAACGGTCAGGGCGTTTTGACATTCAACAACAACATCTCCGAATATGTAAAGAGATGCCACGACAAGAACGAATACATTACAAGCTCATTCTGCTACTTCATAGAAGCATACGAATATACCAGCGATATTCAGCAGCAAAATGTTAGCCGTTCGAACATAGCATGTACATACGAAACTCCAATAGTATGGATGCCAACAGCATTCAACATCACATCAAAGGATGAGGTAAACAGAGTATTCAAACCCATAATGTCGTTCGTAAAGGATTACCCATACGAATTTATAATCTACGACAGATGGGGACAACAGGTTTTCAAGACCACAAACATTACAGAAGGCTGGTCGGGAAAGGACGCTAAGAGATACTATCACACCGACTACTATGTATATAAATTAAGGTATGCCGACTACAAGGACAAGGAGTATAGCAAGTCGGGAACTTTCTACCTATTGATGGAATAGAAAAAAACAGCAGATATACAGATGCGGCAAATGCCGCATTTGTTTTTTACACCAATAATTATTATTAAATTTGCACCACTAAAATTTTGAATAGAAATGGGTTTACATTGTGGAATCATAGGCATAGCCAACTGCGGTAAAACTACGGTTTTCAACTGCATGTCGAAGACAAAGGCGGAAACAAGCAACTTCGCTTTTTCGAGCAATAAATCTAATATAGGTGTAATTTCGGTGCCAGATGCAAGGCTAAAGGAAATGGAAAAGTTTCAGCCAACCGAAAAACTTGTCCCAGCAACTGTCGATATTGTTGACATTCCTGGTCTTACCAAAGGCTCGAATCATGGCGAAGGTGTGGGAAACCAATTCCTTGCCGACATCAGAAATGCAGACGCTCTTATTCATGTGCTCCGTTGCTTCGACGACGACAACCTACCCCACATCGATGGTTCCGTTGACCCCGTCAGGGATATGGAAACCATTGACCTTGAACTTCAAATAAAAGACTTGGAGTCAATTACAAAGAAGATTGCAAGAATGGAAAAGGCTGCGAAAGTCGGTGACAAGGAAGCAAAACAGGCAGTAGATGTACTGAAAATATATCAGGAACACCTTGAAAACATGCAGAATGCCCGTACCGCACCTGTAAAGGAAGAAGACAAGAAATATATTTCCGACCTTTTCCTTCTTACCACAAAGCCTGTGATGTATGTATGCAACATTGACGAAGGTTCGATAAAGAACGGCAACAAGTATGTTGATGCTGTAAAAAAAGCACTCGAAGGCTCTGATGTAAAAATACTTACCATTGCAGCGGCACTCGAATCGGAAATTTCCGAACTCGACAGCGACGAGGAAAAGCAGGAATTTCTTGCCGACTACGGACTTGAGGAACCAAGCGTTAACAGGGTAATCCGTGAAGCATACGACCTGCTCAACCTGCAGTCGTTCTTTACAGTTGGTCCAAAGGAAATCCGCGCATGGACAATCCACAAGGGGGAAACAGCACCAGAAGCTGCCGGTGTTATCCACAGCGACCTGCAACGCGGTTTCATTCGCGCCGAAGTTATGAAATACAATGATTTCGTAACATTAGGATCGGAAAATGCAGTAAAGAGCGCAGGCAAATTCCATGTCGAAGGAAAAACATACATCGTTGAGGACGGCGACATACTGAACATAAGGTTTAATGTCTAATTTTTAGCAAAATGGCACAACAGGTTTCAACACCAAAAGGAACACGCGATTTCGGTCCTGCCGAAATGAACAGAAGAAACTATATCTTCAACACTATAAAGGATGTTTTTCATAACTACGGATTTTCACAGATAGAAACCCCTGCTATGGAGAGCCTCTCTACCCTACTCGGCAAGTACGGTGCAGAAGGCGACAAATTGCTTTTCAAGATTCTGAACTCAGGAAACTTTACCGACAAGATTTCAAAGGAAAGCCTTGATGCTCAAAATTATATTGAAATCACAAACAACATTTCGGAAAAAGGACTCCGCTACGACCTTACCGTTCCGTTTGCCCGTTTCGTAGTACAACACAGAAACGACATCGTTTTTCCCTTCAAGCGTTACCAGATTCAACCCGTCTGGCGTGCCGACAAGCCACAAAAAGGCAGATACAGAGAGTTCTACCAGTGCGATGTTGACATAATTGGCTCGAAATCACTATTCAACGAGTATGAACTTATCCAAATAATTGACGATGTATTTGCAAGACTAGGTATTTCGGTAACCTTGAAGCTCAACAATCGCAAAATATTGTCAGGAATTGCCGAAGCCATTGGTGAAGCTGACAAATTTGTCGCAATAACCGTAGCCATCGACAAGATTGACAAAATCGGTCTGGAAAAAGTTGAGGAAGAACTTCGTGCAAACGGGCTCTCGGACAATGCCATTGCAAAGCTCCGTCCCATTCTCACCAACAAGGGCAACACAGAAGAGACATTCAAACTGATTGAAAGCATTATCGGCAACACCGAAACCGGCAAGGCTGGAATCGAAGAAATGAATGTAATTTTCGGTTACATACGAGAACACAAGCTAGGAATAAATGTAGAACTCGACCTCAGCCTTGCCCGCGGATTGAACTACTACACTGGAGCAATCTTCGAGGTAAAAGCCAACGATGTGGAAATTGGAAGCATTTGCGGTGGTGGTCGTTACGACAACCTTACTGGCATTTTCGGTCTGAAAGATGTATCGGGAGTCGGCGTTTCGTTTGGAGCCGACCGCATCTACGATGTCATGACGCAACTCGAACTTTTCCCGAAGCAAACCGATGAATACAGCACCGCTCTATTTGTAAACTTCGGACAAAACGAAGAAAAAGCCTGCATCGAAATAGCAGGAAAACTTAGGAAAGAAGGTATAAGTTGCGTTGTATTCCCGGAAAAGTCAAAGTTGGATAAGCAATTCAAGTTTGCAAACAGCCAAAACATACCGTATGTTATTATTATAGGTGAAAGTGAAATTGCAAATGGTACAGCCACAATAAAGAACATGGCAACTGGTAAACAAACAACAGTTTCTCAAAATGAAATTGTAAATTTCATAAAATAATGTCGGAAGCGATTCTGAGGGGTAAAATAAAGCCGGCATTATCAGCAAACGCTTTCCAATCGGAAAGCGTTTGTAATAAAAAAACAAGGAGAAGCTTGTTGGAAAACTTCCCCTGTTAACTGTACAGTCATATTATACTTTATTTTAACCTTATGCGATGCAAAGGTAAGGCGAACCAAAAAACTGGAGAATAGGTAATTATACGCAATTTTAATTGCACAGAAAGAAAACATTCTATAACTTTGCGCTCAACAATAGCACATAAAAACATGACTATCAACAAGTTTAACATCCGTCCAGCAAAAGAAAACGAGGCAGTAAAAATACTTGAACTCATAAAACGCCTTGCAGAATATGAAAAATGTTTGCCAGAAGTTGTTGCTGATGAAGCCACAATTTACCATTCAGTTTTTGTCGAAAAAGCGGCCGAAGTAGTTTTTGCCGAAGAAGATGGCAATATTGTTGGCTTTGCATTATTTTTCCACAACTTCTCAACTTTTGTCGGTCGCAAGGGCTTGTATATTGAGGATTTGTTTGTCATTCCCGAAAAACGCGGCATGGGTTACGGCAAAACCCTGCTGAAGTATCTTGCCAATCTTGCCCTTGAACGCAACTGCGGTCGCATGGAATGGATATGCCTCGACTGGAATCAGCCAGCGCTTAATGTCTATCGCAGTATCGGAGCAATTCCCATGGACGAGTGGACTGTACAAAGATTAGATGAGAAAAAGCTGAAAGAATTTGCAGGAAAGTAGCACGCAATGATTTACGATGATTCGGGTAATGTTACCTGCGAGTTTCTTACAACCTTACGATTCCGTTCTTTATGGAATATTTTATTAGTTCCGCCGTGTTTGATATTCCCATCTTGCGGAAAATGTTCAGTTTGTGACCTTCAACTGTTCTTGCGCTAATGCAGAGCTTCTCGGCAATCTCCTTGCTCATCATGCCATCGGCACAATACCTGATGATTTCCAGTTCGCGAGCAGAAAACATGTCATCCTGCAATTTCTTATTCTCGGTAATTTTCCTGAGAATAAGTGCGATGTCGCATCCAAAATAATCGGCGCCAGCAATAATTGTTTCGATTGCATTGTAAATTTCCTCGGGCTGCGATGCCTTGCTGATGAAGCCGTCAACTCCTATTTCCATTGCTTTCAGCACAGTATCCTCATCAGTTTCTGCCGACAAAATAAGTATCTTCACATCTGGATATTCGTCTTTCAGTCTTTGTGCAACCTGCAAACCATTCATTTCTGGCATTATAATGTCGAGCAACACAACTTCTGGCATAAATTCAGGCATAGACTCTAGGAAATTTTTTCCTGATGAGAATGTCCGAATCAGATTAAGATCGTAAAATGGCATCATCGCCATCCTAGTCCCTATCATAAACAATGGATGGTCATCAACTATTGCTATTTTCACCTGCCTTGACATTGGCTTTACTTATTGTGAAATTAAACTTTGTATATTTACCGACTTCGCTTTCGACAGTAATTGTTCCTCCATTCTTTCTTACCATCTGGTCGCACACTGCAAGACCAAGTCCGTTTCCAACTTCGCCACTTGTCCCAAGAGTAGATTTAGCATCCATGCTGAAAATACCACCAATCCTTTCTTTGGGTATTCCAACTCCGTTGTCAGTAACAGAAACAATGTATTTTTGTCCAGCACTTTCAACTGAAATATTAATTTCAGAATTCTCATACGAGAACTTTATTGCATTCGACAGCAGATTACGCAAAACAGTTTCCAACATATTTCTGTCGGCATAAACAATACATCCATCAGGCACATTGGTTACTATACGAATATTCTTCACTGCTGCATTTATCTGATTGAGCCTTGCAACATTATTTATCACCTCACTTAGGTTCAAATCAATAGGATTATATGGCATACGCCCTATCTCCATTTGAGACCAGTTCAACAAATCGTATATAAGCTTCACCTGCTCTTCGCTTGCTTGCAGCACCTGAGATCCCAACTCACCTAACTCTTCCTTGCTTAAAGATCCAAAATTATCAATTATCACTTGCAACACATTGCGGATCGCAATAGCAGGATTCTTTAGGTCGTGCGAAATTACCGACAGGAACTTGTCCTTGGTGTGATTAATTTCCTCAAGTTCCTTACTTCTAGCACGCTTAACTAACCACAGACGAATACAAAGTCCAATAATTATAATCAAAAAGGCGATGGCGACATATAATATCATCCTTATGAGTTTCAGCTGCCTTATGGTTTCCTCCTGTTCATCAATCTGGTTCTCCTTTTCTTTCAATTCAAACCTAACCCTCTGTGCATTTAGTTTATTCTTCGTATCTTCGGAGAATAACGAATCGGAAAATTCCTGATATTTTGACAATGATTCGTAAGCTTCACGATACCTGCCAAGTTCCACATAAAACTTTTTCTTTTCTCTGTAAAGGCTCTGCAAAGCCTGCCAGAAATGATTTTCATCAGCAATTCTCTCGCTCTCATTCAATAAATTTTCGGCTTCATCGTAGTTGCCGTTTCTTACTTCTACTTTTGCAAGACCCTGCAAACATAACGAATAGATTTCGAGATTTGACGTTTCAGCCACTTCCAGTGCCTTTTTTAAGTATATGGAAGCCTCCTCGTAATTATCCAAATCAATATAGCATAGTGCAATATTATAAATCGTAACGCTTATGGACGAATTATCTTTATTATCTTCTACTCCTTCCAGAGTTTCAAGACTTTTTTTAAACATTTCAGCAGCCTTCTCGTAGTCCTTTTTTTCGCCATAAACGCATGCGATATTGATCTGAGCAATTGCAATTCCTGACGACCTGCCGTGATTCTCAGCACATACTAGCGCCTCGTTGTAATATTTAAGAGACTCATTAAAATTTCCCTGGAAAAAATAAATAGTACCGTATGCAGTCATTAATCGGCCACGGAAAGATTCATCATCACGAGGAGCCCGCGCTTCAGCTTCTTCAAGATTTAGAAGTGCACCCGAATAATCGCCAAGATATGTCAGCGCCCTACAATAAGCAATTAACAATTCCGGAAGTTTAGACTCATCGGTTTTTCTGGCAATCTTTATTCCTTCAGAATAACACAAAGCTGCATTATACAAATCCGAAACAGATTCATACCGCTTTGCTGCCTCATAACAGCTGTCAATTGGAGATATTTTCTCTTCTGCCAATGCCACACACGACACTAGCAACACAAGCAAAAGACACAAAAAATTTCTAATCTTCATACGCACTACGACTTTCTAAAATAGAAATCAAATCCTCGGCTAACTGCTTTTTCATGCCTTCGAACGAAGAATAATTGTCACGGACAATTTCGCGACACCTTGCTAGCGACTTGCCAGTAATATTACCTAAATTGTTCTCGACCAAAGATAGACAATCCAAAGCAAGCATATCATCGGCAACGACAAATTTCTCGACAAAAGGAACAACATCTTCGAACACAACAGACGACTGCCACAAATTGGAAATAAACTCGCCTATAAGTTCGTGGTTCATGTACTCCGATAGATTTTCCAAAATTTCGCCAGAAACCTTTGCGCTCTTCAAATCGAGGAAAACCCTTCCAATTTCGGTGCGGACTTTTGCGAAAGGTGTTGAAAAGAACACCTCAATCATCGGTGCAATGCAATAATCACCACCCACTTCACGAATTGCGTACAAAGTCTCAACAACAACATCCTCATCTGGGCTGTGAAGGTCGGCTATTATCTTTTTCTGCTCCTTATTCAGTTTCGACAAATCAATCATAAATATGCCTTTAACTTAGTCGCAAAATTAAAAAAAAAAAAAAAAAACGAAAAAAAGATATTCACAACAGAAGATTGTGATTTTCAAGATTTTACCACAAAACGAATCATCCATGGATAGGCATTTTTGACCATGCCAGCAGTATTTATTATCAGGCAAACAGAATGCAGTTATTAGAGCAATTTGCGGATTATTCTTTAAATAGTATTGACGGTGCTTATGGCGAAATTTTGCATCACATTCTTTCGACCTAAAAAGCATAACCGTAGATTAGAATACAAAAAGAAAAGTCCAAGCAAGCCTGGACTTTTTTTGCAACGGATAAGAGAATCGAACTCTTATTTGCAGCGTGAGAGGCTGCCGTCCTAACCGTTAGACGAATCCGTCAGTTTTGGGACTGCAAAGATAAGACATTTATTTCAAATCAAAGGATTTTTTCTAAAATTTATTTTTGACTGTCAATTATTCCTAAAATCAGTACCTTTGCGAAGATTTTTTCATAGTGAAACGCTACTTGTACATAATATTCGGTCTGATAGCAGTTGGACTTGGAGCTCTTGGAGTTGTATTGCCAGGACTTCCCACCACCCCATTCCTTCTGTTGGCATCGTGGCTGTTCTACCGCAGTTCGCCACGCCTTCAGCAATGGCTATTGGCATCGTGGTTAGGCAAGTACATACGCAACTACCACAAGCGTGGAGGAATGACAATTGCACAGAAAGCTGGTGCCGTAGGCATTATGACGGTCATGGTATTGCTTGCGACATTTGTGTTTATTCCTGCTGGCTCTATTGCCCGCATAATTGTCCCGATTGCCGGTGCCGTTGGCGACCTTGTCGTAATATTTGCCGTACCCAACGCCAGACACGACGTCCCCGATGACGAGCAACCATAAACAAAAAAGGCCACCCGTCGGGCAGCCTTTATAATCGAAATAGTCAATACTATTTGTACTTCTTTTCGAAATCCTGCATGCAAGATACCAAAGCTTCTACTGCTTCGATTGTGCAAGCATTGTAGAGAGAAGCGCGGAAACCACCAACTGAGCGGTGACCCTTGATACCAACCATACCGCGTTCCTTTGCGAAAGCCATGAATTCAGCTTCCTTGTCTTCGCGACCTTCTGCCATTACCCAGCAGTGGTTCATGATTGAACGGTCTTCCTTGCATTCTACTGTGCCACGGAACATTGAGTTGCGGTCGATTTCTTCGTAAAGGAGGTTCGACTTCTTCATGTTGATCTTGTTCATTTCAGCAACACCACCGATAGTGTTCTTCAACCACTTCAAGGTTTCGTGCATTACGAAAATCGGGAGTACCGGAGGAGTGTTGAACATAGAGATGTTCTTAGCCTCTTCTGCTGCGTGAGTGCGGTAGTCAACCATTGTTGGCAATGGGTTCATATACTGACGGTCAGCAATCTTGCCGAGGATGTCCTTGCGAACGATTACGAAAGTAACACCAGCAGGACCAACGTTCTTCTGTGCACCACCGTAGATAAGTCCGTACTTCTTAACGTCAACTGGACGGCTCATGATGTCGGAGCTCATATCGGCAACAAGCATTACGTTGTTGATTTCGCTAGCGTCAAAATCCTTGCGAATTTCGGTACCGTAAATGGTGTTGTTTGTTGTGATGTGGAAGTAGTCAGCATCAGCAGGAACATTCCATCCCTTAGGAATGTAGCTGTAAGTCTTGTCTTCCGACGAAGCAACGATTTCAACATTACCGAAAAGCTTAGCTTCCTTAGCTGCCTTCTTTGCCCAAACGCCAGTCTGCAAGTAAGCAGCCTTCTTGTTGAGCAAGTTAGCCGGAACGGTCATAAACTGGGTGCTTGCGCCACCACCGAGGAACAATATTTCGTATTCAGCAGGAATGTTGAGGATGTCCCTCCAAAGCTGGCGAGTTTCTTCCATTGTACGTTCCCAACCTGGTGTACGGTGAGAAATTTCCATAAGACCGATACCGGTGTTATCAAAATCACGGATAGCGTTGATAGTAGATTCAATCGCTTCTTTTGGCAGTACGCATGGACCTGCGTTAAAATTATATGCCTTCATTTCAAAATTTTTTATTAAATTGTTTATAATTAACTACTTAAAATTTTCTATCGTCCATTTTAGACTTGTGCAAAATTAGTAATTATTTCAATCCGCAAAACTTTTAATTAATGATTTACAACATATTTTGGCATAAGACAAAATCCTAGCATTTACAAGCTCAACATTCGCACAACAATTATCATCGCAATGTCAAAAAAAAGCTTATTTCTGTCAATAAGTTTTTGTAAAAAATATTGCCAACTTTTGAAAAACAATTTTATCTTTGCTCACCGATAAAAAACACAGAAAACATGAACAACGCAAGGAAAATCAGCGAAGATTTATACTGGGTAGGTTCGAGCGACCGCCGACTCAATCTTTTCGAAAACATAATGCCAGTGCCACAGGGCGTATCGTACAACGCATACTTGCTGAAGGACGAGAAAAATGTACTCATCGACACATCCGACAACTCTGTTGCCGACCAATTCTTCGAGAACATATACTCGCTTATCGGCGATAACGAAAAACTGGACTATATAATTGTTAATCATGTTGAGCCCGACCATAGCTCGTTGCTTTGCCGTACCGTATACGAATACCCCGAAGCAAAAATCATCTGCAGCGCACAGGCACTGAAGATGATTCTGCAGTTTTTCGACTGCATAGCAACTGAACGCTTCATCACCGTAAAGGAAGGTGACAAGATGAGTTTCGGCAAACACGAATTCACTTTCTGCACCGCGCCTATGGTTCACTGGCCAGAAGTCATTGTTAGCTACGACATTACAACCAAGACTTTGTTCTCGGCAGATGCATTCGGCACATTCAAGGCTCTGAACGGCAACCTTTTCGCCGACGAAGTCAACTTCGACCGCGACTGGCTCGACGAAGCACGCCGCTACTACTCCAACATCGTAGGCAAGTACGGCTCACAGGTACAGAACCTTCTGAAAAAAGCTTCAACATTGGAAATAAAGATGTTATGCCCGCTTCACGGACCAATCTGGCGCGAAAATATCGGCTATTTCGTTGACAAGTACGACAAGTGGAGCCGCTACGAAGCCGAGGACGATACCATATTAATAATATACGGCTCGCTGTACGGTCACACCGAATCGGCTGCCAACATTGTCGCATCACGCTTTGCCGAAGCCGGACAGAAGAACATCGCAATGTACGACGCATCGGTAACACATCCGTCCTACTTGCTTTCGGAAGCATTCCGCTGCCGCAGGATTGTAATCCTATCATCCACCTACAATGCCGAAGTATATACGCCTGTAAAGATTTTCATCGACGAGATGAAATCGCACAACCTGCAGAACCGCGTGTTTGCCGTAGCCGAAAATGGCACATGGGCGCCGACAGCAGGAAAGCAAATGCGCGAAATGCTGGCATTCAACAACAATGTCATCACCGACAACATGTTGACAATCAAGTCAGCACTGCGAGAAGACCAGTCGGACAGCGTTGACAAGTTTGTAAAGGAAATATTGGATAAATAACTGAGTATAAATATAAAACTATTTTTAACATGAAAAAGTATGTATGTAAGATTTGCGGATATGTTTACGACCCCGCAACCGGTGACCCCGACCACGGCATTGCTCCGGGAACCGCATTTGAAGACTTGCCGGACGACTGGACTTGCCCTCTCTGCGGAGTTGGAAAAGAAGACTTTGAAGAAGAATAAACTTTAAAAACTTTAGAAAGAAAACAAGGCGTAATCGTGATGGTTATGCCTTGTTTTGTTGTGGGCAAATATCACTTGACTAAGAAATCACACAAAAAATTACTTGGTTATCATTTTGGCAGGACGAATACGGTCAACAACCACAACATCGTCTTAAATATGAAATATATACACCCATTTCTTATTGTGTGACACCATTCGACGTGCATTGGGATGATAGCATAGAACATCTGCGAAATGGCTTACACGATAAAGCCCAGCAAAAACAGAAAGAGACTGTACCTCGGCTATAATCATATCAATATATTGATTTGCGCCAGTTTGAGATTTTACCTCTTTTAAGAAATTAAACAGGAACATAAGGTCTTCCCGTGCCGACGAATCTATTTCAACTTTGTAGATTTTCATAGTATTCGTTGACCATAGCACGAAGTTCCCCAAAATATTCTTCTACCGACATTCTGCCAGAAGTGCCGACAGGTCTTGCCCCCCTAGTAGCCTCAATATTTCCGTATGTTAGAGCAGGCTCAGCTACAGCAGACTGTTTATCATTGGATTCTGCATCGTATGGCTTTTGCTTCATATTTCATCATTTTTATTTGGCAAAATTACAAAAAAATTGCTTCGTGCTACAAAAGAGCATAAAAGTTATCCACAAAAATTCAGGCACTTACCGGTGTGTATTTTTTTAGAATATATGGTGGTGAGTTATTTTTTTTGAAGAGTTAGCGCCGAGGATTTTATGCAATATTCCTCATGTATCTCCGATTGCATACAGCTCTACACAAAATAAGACCAAAAGGATATAGTATGCAAAAACGAATATAAGGCAAATATTTATTATTTAATTAAAAATAATTTGTAGCAAATAAATATTTATAGTATTTTTGCGAAAAATTTAAACCGTTGGAATTATGGAACAAAATGAATTTGCATGTGACATACTATTAAATGCACTTAAGCAATTGGCGAGTAATCCTTTTGAGAAACTTGTTTCTTTTGGCATATCTTATAACTATAATCGGCACAAATATGATGAATACATTCGTAAAATTCAAGAAGAAAGCAAAATTATAGAAGGAATCCAAAGATATGGATATTGTTATAATGAACTAAACAGACATATAGCAATAAAGAATGAGTATGTATCTAAGGCTCAGAAGCACAATTCCTCTGCAAATGATGATATAAAGAACGCAAATGAAATTTATAATAAATTGAAAAAATACAACTAAAAAGAGACTGCTATGGGGTTTAATGAAAACGAGGAACACCTTTATCATTTTACGACTTTTGAGGCTGCAGTAAAAATACTTGCAACCAATGAGCTAAGGTTTTCAAAGACTAATAATGCTAATGATATTTTAGAGTCTAATAGATTGATATTTTTTAATCTTAAAGCATTTGAGAACAAGGACTTTGATTCTGAAAACATTTATAATGAGGTAATAAACTTCAGACAGATTAGTCTTACTTCTGATGATTTTTCTTGCAAACCATACAAATACGGATTTTGTATAAATCCAATGTGGGGACACTATGCGGACAGTGGCAATGGAGTCTGTATTGTTTTAAACAAAGAAAAACTATTGGCAAAACTTTCAAAGCAAGAATGTTATTTTGGAACTATTGAATATGTTGACAGCTATGACAATTCTCTTGACATTAATAATAATGATACTAAAAGGATTGATTATTATTGGTTCGAAACCTTTTTTATAAAAACAAATGACTGGAAATATGAACAAGAGTTCAGAATTGTAAAAAAAGTAGAAGTAGAAAAGGATGTTTATTTAGACATTGAAGGGTGCATAGATTGTATCATAATAAATCGAGCGAAAGACATATCACATTATGAATCAGCATTTAAATCTAATCAATATATTGTGTTGTCTAAAATTTATCAGCAAGAATACATTTATGAATATGGGTTATCTCTTGACGGGGAAAAGGTACTTTCTGAATATAATAGGGAAAAATACATTTGGCCTATAAAAGATGATAGATTGGAAATTGACCTTACCGCCCAATAATATTGAACAATATCAAGATTCAATATTGACAATATTCTCTTATTCTTTTGTTGTAAACGTTTCTGTAAAGCTATATGCGACACCTGCTCTACTTTTTGTATAGGCTCTAAAATAATAGGTTGTGCCTGGGTCTAAACAGTAAATCTCACTTGAAAAATAAAAAAAACTTCTATAATCTGCTGTTAAACAATAATCATTAATGGTTGGATTATTTGATTTTGACCAACAAAATCCACATTCGAAAATATTCTCTCCCAAATTGTCTTCTATATTTGCCATAAACTTAACAGATGTTTGTGTTATATTTTCCGAGTTACAGGAAAGAATAGGAAGGGTTGTCGTTGTAAATCTAATCTTTGGTCCGTATATTTTAGCAACAATGTTGTTTGGGAAAGAAACAACTGCGTATGCACAAACATCGTATATTGTACCCTTTTTCAACATAACAATTTTACTTGAAAAGTCTCCCACGCCACTTCCGTCTTTAGACATATTAGTAAAAGGAGAAGCGGTTTCATTTTCTGTAAACCAAAACACACCTCGTTCTATTATTTCTGAATTACAATCATTGGGCGAAATACTACCACCAGACATTGCTGCTTTTGCCGTTATATTACTTACTTCTTTTGTTGAAATTGCTGGCAACTTACATGGGAAATTATATTGGGTTTTATAACCACTTGTATTGGACGTGACATTACATACTGGCCTAACTGACAAGCCATAAGATCTATCCATATACTTATCACCATTAATCCAAGCATTATTTGAATGATCGTATGAATTATACTTGCCTTCTTTGTCATAAAGCGAACTAGACCAATAATAAGCAACTAAATCTTTTCTGTACGGTCCATAATCATTAGGCAGGAAAATATAGTTGTTGTTAGGACCAACAATTAGTCGCCCTTTCACTCCATTACTAGTTGCTTCCATACAAGTGCAATATTTATATAGTTCATCAAATTCTTTTTTAGTTGGCATACGCCATCCTTTTCCCCAATTAACATAGGCTGCATCATCTGTAGTTTCTAGCACTTTCTTGTTATCCTTTACGCCTTTACAGTCAATATTGTACTTTAGCAAGTATGTCGAAGGTTCATATTCGTATTCTTCTTCATATTTCCAATATTTATAATTATCAATACTATACTCAGTTTTAGGTGAAGTTTCTCCCCAAGCAAAGTAATCGCCATATTCCTCTGGAATAGTAGCACCAATGTTACATGTTGCCCATTTTGTTCCAGAAGGCAACCCCAAATCGACATACTCATGTCCGTTGAGTGTTTGCCCAAGACAAACATTATAACAAAGTGTTATATATGCAATAAAAAAAATCCTTTTTATTATATGTATTCTTTTCATATTCAACAATTTACTTTTTCTCAACTCCATTCTTGTATTTAATCTTTTTTACCGTCTTGTTCGTTTTAGTGTCTATATACACAATCCCTTGAATCAAAGACTTCTTAACTTTTGTTGATATTGTAATATTTTCCGACTGGCTATCCTTTAACATGGCAATGCCCGTGTATGGCATGTCACCATCTGTGAAGAACAATGTAGGTTCTTCTGCGTTTTCTTCATTTATCACATAATATATGCCTTGATCGGGCAAATAATACTTCCATTTGCCGACTCGCTTATCAGAAGAATATTTTCCAGACATTGATTTTCTATGCTTTGAATCGTATTTTACAAAATTTCCATTCTTCACCTTTGGCAGCGAATCAAAATTAACTAAAAAAGTATCCCTTAAAACCGTATAATAAGAACCTTTATAAAGATATTCTGTTTCGGTATTATTAACATAGTCTATTTCTTGTCCTGTAAAATCGTACACATCATATAAATATTGAAATTCAAACAACAATTCTCCGTTATCAGAATATACCCTTTCATTCTTCAATGTTCCATTGTCAAATACATCTACCAATTGTTCTTTACCATTATAGAAATATATTTGCGTACCATCCAATACATCATTTCTGTATGTCAAAGACATTATCTTTTGGTTTGTCTTATCGTCATACTTTTCCCACAAACCATTCTTCTTGTCTTTCGCGTAATTACCTATCCATTTCGTTTCTGTATAAACATAATACGGTTTATCATTTATTTCAGTAAACAAATCAGACATACTCCATTTGATGCTATCAAATTCCATCCATTCTCCATCGCGCTTCCCATCATAATATTGTCCTTTTAACACAATCCTGTCTATGTCGTGCTTTTCATAGTCGCCATGAAGAATGCCATTTTTGTAATGGGCAATATAATCAATAGTATCCTTTCCGTCGATAATATTTCGATGCAAACTTCTTGCCCTGTATTTTATAACCATGCCATTCAAATTCCCATTTTCGTAGTTTTCAATACGCTCAAGACATCCCGGGGTGGAAACCCAAGTTGATTCTTCTATTGTATCTTCTTTTTCAGAAATATTAAAATCTGGCAAATACATACCATAATATTTCCACTCGCCACTCATCTTGTCATCATTATAATCGCCTTCCTCTTGAAGCCATCCTAGTTTATTATAATAACTCCAATGACCTGTTTTTTCTCCATCGGCATAATATCCGTCAACAAATGTCACTTTATCGTGCCATGGACGATAAGTCTTTCCCAGAATGCTTGCCAAACTACCTTTTACTTGATATTTACCATTTAATTTTCCGTTTGAGTATGTGCAATATACAACTGTATCAAATCCAGGAATCCATTCTTTGGCATCGCCGTGCTTTACACCTTTGTTATAGTTTGTAAAAACTAATATCTGCCATTTGTCATCATATTTAGCTTTAGTTTCCCAATAACCATCTTTTTCGCCATCTAAATAACTTCCTTCTTCTTGATAATTTAATTCCCCTTCGTCATTATAATCATATTCAATGTATTTCCCGTTTAATTCACCATCCTTGAAATATGCTTCAACATCTTTTTTGCCATTTTCATTATATTCAATTCTCAGACCTTCTTGTTTATCATTAACAATACTACATGTCATTTTAATAGTGCCATCATCGTAATAAGAAGTACATTTCCCATTAATTTTATCATCTTTATATGTCACCTCACTTGTTTTGTTCCCGTTTTCATCATATTCAATTCTTAAACCTTCTTGTTTATCATTAACAACATTACATGTCATTTTAATAGTGCCATCATCGTAATAAGAAGTGCATTTCCCATTAATTTTACCATTTTTATACACCACCTCGCTTTTTTTGTTTCCATTATCATAATATTCAATGCATTGTCCATTCAAAACATCATCTGAGTATGTAAGAATTTCCTGTATTTTGCCGTTTTCATAATACGATATGTATTTACCTTCTTTGTTGCCATTCTTATATGTCGCTTCAAAATCCTTGCTGCCATCGTAATTGTATTTGAACGCTTTTCCGTTAAGTTTACCGTCCTTTAGCGTATAGCGAGCTTTTACATTTGAAGTCCCGTAGTAGTATTCCGTTTTTTCTCCATTGTCGTCATCGTATGCTCCGCCAAGTCTGATTAGTTCAAGAGAATGTACAGCATGTGTTACACCATAATCATCATCGCGTTCTTGGGTTTCGGTTGTTATTTCAAGTAGAAACGATTGGCTTTTGTAAGTTGCAGTAAGCGATTTGTAGCCGATGTCACTTCCTATTTGCTTGTAGCCATTCGAAGCTAATGAAGACATAATGCTCTTATAGGCAGACTCCGTTGCTGTATAATGAATTTTCTCTACGCGGTTATTTACGGCATAAAAAGCAAACCATGCAGAAGCACGGTTGTTGTTATAATAGTTTTTGTTATAAGCATAAGTAATAACAGCAGCTTGATAAGAACTACCTCTCTCTGAATCATGAAATTCCCAACCTTTATTTGAAAGTATATTGTTGCCTGTTTCCCAATTCTGTAATTTACATAGATTTTGTAACTCCTGCAAAGTCAAATTTTGTGCAGAAACAGAAGTTCCGAAGACTATCATCAAAAAGTACAATAAACATCTTTTCATGTTTACATATTTTTTCACTCCGCCGACTCCCCAGAACAGAAACAACAGGGAAAAAAAGAAAAACGTGGGAATCTTGTTACTCGCTCCCACGGTTCGAGGCTCTCGCATTGCCCATTATCTGTAAGATTGAGCAACGTGAAGCCCACGCTGTGATATTATTGATATATTACCAATATACACTAACGCAGACATTCACCGTTGCCTTCTCTTTGACAGATAATTCTAAATTTGCGAGATTTGGAACCGTCAAAGGAAAACGTCAGTAAACGTCTTTCTATATGTCTGTCTCGCATTCTACGCCATACAAACGGCATCGAATGTTCGACACTGCAAAAGTAAGATATTTTTAGATTGGGAAAAGAAAAATGTTGGAATTTTCTATTTCATTTCAACCAATTTTTGCTCGGCAAAACGCTCACGGGCAATTCCTGTCGTGCAATACCTATATATTAATATAGCAGTCCGAACATCCACAGCAAAGCAACAAAAAAAATGTTTCCAAACACTAAATTTTATCACTTTTTAATGTTTCCAAACACTAAATTAGCATTAGACGTTGCACGCAACGTCTCTACAATTATAAAAACATTCATTAATATTGTCGCGGCACGCCACGAAATTATACGGTCGCGGCACGCCACGACGCAACAATTGTACAGACGCAAAATTTTGCGTCTCAAAAAGAAATCCAACACTTCAAAAATTTCCATAAAAATTTTTATTGCCTATTAATAAATTATATTTATATTCGCATTCTTGTCAAGCCAACCATGAGTGATGGTTGGTTGACACTTGTAAAGACTTTAATGCACTGATAGACAGAAAACAGAACTATTGAAAAACAAATACTGACAGAAAAATGAGCGACGCATTATACAACATTGAATACGGTCTGTTCGTAATCACCGCCCGCGAAGGCGAAAAGGACAACGGCTGCATAAGCAACTCGGTGATACAGGTTTCGAGTGGCACACCTCAGACCATCGCCGTAAGCATGAACAAAAAGAACTTCACCCACGACATGATTGTCAGGACCAATCTGCTGAATGTGTCAATCTTAACAAAGGAAGTTCCGATGAATGTAATAAGTCACTTCGGTTTCCAGAGCGGTCGCGATGTGAACAAGTTCGAGAAATGTGATGCCGTACGCCGTAGTGAAAACGGACTTTACTACATTCCAAAATACACCAACGCCTTCATTTCGGGTGCAGTAAAAAATGTAATTGACTGTGGCTCACACAGCATTTTCATTGCCGAAATCACCGAAAAGCAGGTTTTGTCGGATGTAGAATCAGTTACATACTCCTACTATCAGAAGAACATCAAGCCGAAGCCAGAACCATCGGTAAAGGTTGGCTGGAGATGCAAGGTGTGCGGATATGTGCATGAAGGCGAGGAACTTCCAGCCGATTTCGTATGTCCATGGTGCAAGCACGGCGCTGCCGACTTCGAAAAAATAACAATTGAATAAGAGTAATTTGTCAAACAATTAAAATAGAAAGGAAAATATCATGAACAAAAAAGTTTCAGAATTAATCAACACACAGATAAACAAGGAATTGTACTCTGGCTATCTTTACCTTGACATGTCGAACTTCTTCGAATCGAAGGGACTTGCTGGTTTCGCAAACTGGTACAAGGTTCAGGCTCAGGAAGAACGCGACCACGCAATGTTGTTCTACCAGTACCTCCAGAACAATGGCGAAAAGGTTACATTGCTTGCAATCGACCAGCCGGACAAGAAGTACAAGACTTTCATGGACCCGCTGAAGGCTGCTTTGGAACACGAAAAGTATGTTACCTCGCTCATCGACAACATCTACGGTGAAGCAGTAAAGGCTAAGGACTACAGAACAATGGAACTTCTCCAGTGGTTCATCAAGGAACAGGGTGAAGAAGAAAAGAATGCCAACGACCTCATCAGCAAGATGGAACTCTTTGGTGGCGATGCTCGCGCATTGTATATGCTCGACCAGGAACTCGCTGGCAGAACCTACAACACTCCATCATTAGTTCTCGACTAAAACAGCAGGAAATGATTTTCAACATAGCAATACCCACAAGGGAAGGCGACATGGTTGACGAACACTTCGGGCACTGCGAATATTTCACAATATTCAAGGTTGACGACGAAACAAAGACCATCATCAGCAAGGAGAAGTTGGATTCGCCCGAAGGTTGCGGATGCAAGTCCAACATTATCCACACTTTCCTCGAGAAGGAAATAGATGTGATGCTTGCAGGCGGAATCGGCGGAGGCGCTGTAGCAATGCTCGAATCGAGCGGAATCGGCGTTTTCAACGGATGCAGCGGTCCGACAAGCGAAGTCGTACTCAACTTCCTCAACGGTAAAATTTACGCGCAAGGTGAATGTTGCAGCCACCACCACGACGGTTGTGAACACAGCTGCGACCACCACCATTGCAATTAAAAACGATTTAACTAATAAAAAACAAATAGACGATGAAGAAAAAATTTGTATGCCCGGTTTGTGGTTACGTTTATGAAGGCGAAAGCATGCCTGAAGATTTCAAATGCCCAGTTTGCAAGGTTCCAGGAAGCAAATTCAAGGAAATGCAGGAAAATGCTCCTCTTGCAGCAGAACATGTATTTGGCGTAGGTATGAATCTCGACGCTTGCTCACCCGAAGACAAGCAATATATTATTGAACAGTTGAAGGCTAACTTCACAGGCGAATGCTCCGAAGTAGGTATGTACCTCTGCATGGCAAGAATTGCACATCGCGAAGGTTATCCAGAAATCGGTCTCTACTGGGAAAAGGCTGCTTTCGAAGAGGCAGAACATGCAGCTAAGTTTGCAGAATTGCTCGGTTCAGAATGCGATCCTAACATGACCGCTTCGACAGAAAAGAACCTGAAGTGGAGAATTGACTGCGAATATGGAGCAACCGCTGGTAAGTTCGAATTGGCTAAGTGCGCAAAGAAGAACAACCTCGACGCTATCCACGACACAGTTCACGAAATGGCTCGCGACGAAGCTCGTCACGGAAAAGCTTTCGAAGGTCTCTACAACAGATACTTCAAGAAATAAGCGATTCGCTTTATACAAAAAAATGCGGGCAAAATTGTCCGCATTTTTTATTGTCTTTAATCGGATAATCATTTAGCATAATACCCTTCCACCGACTGGAAAGCCCCATACAAGGAACTCTGATTGTTGAGTTTCTTTACCGATTCAGTCATCTTGGTGACAAATGCCTCAAGTTTCACCATGTACTCCTGCTCTCCAATTGTTCCGCTCGCCACCATTGACAAACCTTTCTCCCAACTTGCTGTCAGTTCGGCATTTAGCATTTGTCGGATTGACGCATTTATGACCTCGTAAACGATTTCGCCAAGTTTTGTCGGTGTGATTATTTGCGTTTTATTGTTCAAATTCAAGTACTCGATTTTTACCAGTTTGCTGAGAATTTCGGCTCGCGTAGCACTTGTGCCAATTCCACTACCCTTTATCTGAGCACGAAGTTCCTCGTCCTCAATCAACTGACCTGCATTTTCCATAGCAAGAATCAGCGAACCTGAATTATAACGCTTTGGCGGTGTTGTCTCCCCTTCCTTTATCTCATAACCTGCAACTGGCAAAGTAGTGCCTTTGCGCAACTTGCTCACGAACTCGAAACTTCCCGAATCAACCACTTCGTCTTTTTCCTGCGACTGCTTGTCATCGTCGTTTTTGGGCAAACCAGCAACAGCGAGATAACCAGCATCTTCCAGCACCTTGAAATTTGCGAACAAATGCTCGGTGCCAATCTGCATATTTATCGAAACTTTCCTGTATTCGGCTGGCGGATAGAATATTGCAAGAAAACGACGGACAATTCTATCGTATATCTTTTGGACTATTTCGGAACATGATGCGAGATTCTGCACACCCTGTCCAGTAGGAATTATTGCATAGTGGTCTGTTATCTGCTTGTCATCGACATAACGGCTCTTGCCAATCTTTGCATAAAGGCCAAAACCTTTTATCTGCTTCGTAAACTCCAGATACTCTGACTGTGCAGCCAATCCGTGCAGATTTTTTGTTATCTCCTTTGCCACCGCCGACGAAAGCACTCGCGCATCGGTACGCGGATAGGTAACGAGTTTCTTCTCGTACAACTCCTGCACATTCTTCAATGTCTCATCGGGACTAATCTTAAACAACTTGGAGCATTCGTTCTGCAATTCGGCAAGGTTGAATAACAATGGAGGATTCTTTTTTTCCTTTTTTTTCTCGATTTCTGCAATTTGAGCAGTTTCGCCTTCAGCCTGCATCATGTTCATGCAAGCCTCGGCATCTTCCTTCTTGCGAAAACCGTTTTCCTTGTAGAGGAGCGGCGAGTTAAAATATTTTGAACCTTCAACCGCACGCCATTCTCCTTGAAATGTACCGCTTTCCTGCTGTCCAAAAGTCCCGATTATCCTGTAGAATGGCGTTTTCACGAACGAACGGATTTCGCGTTCGCGCCTAACTATCATGCCAAGCACACAAGTCATGACACGACCGACAGCGACAACACAATTTTTGTCAAGTTTCAGGAAGTTTTTCACATGATAGCCATACTTCAAGGTCAGTATTCGGCTGAAATTTATACCCATAAGGTAGTCTTCCTTGGCACGCAAGTAAGCCGAATCCGACAGTGCATCGTATGCAGAAAGCGGTTTAGCCTCGCGGATTCCACGCAAAATTTCTTCCTCGGTCTGCGAATCTATCCACACACGCCGACGCTCCTTGTTTTCTGGCACTCCAGCCATTCTGTCGACAAGACGGTAAATGTATTCACCCTCGCGGCCCGAGTCGGTGCAGACATAAATGCAATCGACATCAGCACGAGTCAGCAACGACTTGACAATATCAAACTGCTTCTTTACATTATCTATCACATTGTACAGATACTTCTTTGGCAGGAAAGGCAAAGTCTCGATACGCCACTGCTTCATTATCGGATCGTAGGCTTCGGGGTAACTCATCGACACAAGGTGACCAACGCACCATGTCACAATGTTTTCATTGCCTTCCAAATAACCATCGTTTCGCGACATTGACTCTTTGAGAGCTTTCGCAAACTCACGGGCTACACTCGGCTTTTCAGCTATAAAAAGTTTTTTACCCATATATTATTATATGGTAAAAGGAAAAAGACGAAACGGCAATTATGCACCAATTACACGTCTCAAGTTGCCAATCTGGGTATTCCAAAGCTCGACAGCCTCGTCCTCCTCGTCATCGATGACAAAATCGGTAACAATCAGAGCAACATCGTTAGTAAGTTCGTGCTCTTCAATTCTAAATTCAAAATACGATTCATCATCTTCCGACTCCAACCAATGGAAACGAACCATCGACATGTCCTTCGAAGCGATAAGTTCTGCTGATTCGTCAACACCTTCCCATTCGAAAGTGAAAATATTATCCTTTTCGTTGACCTTGTCGGCATACCATTCGTTCAAACCTGTAGGAGTGCTCAGGCGATTATATAAAACTTTCACTGATGTGTTCAAAATAAACTCTAACTCAATCTTCTTCATACACAAGAAATATTTGTTATTTCGTGGTCAAAATTAAGCATTATTTTCGGAATAAAAAAATTCTCAGTATATTTTTTTCAAAAAGATTTGCACACATCAGAAAATATATATATTTTTGCAGTCCCATTTCCAAACGGGAATTGATTATGGCGAGGTAGCTCAGCTGGTTAGAGCGCATGATTCATAATCATGAGGTCGGCGGTTCAATCCCGCCTCTCGCTACAAAAGTTAAGCGGCTGATTAGCCGCTTTTTTGTTATACAATAATCCTAATGCGTTGAAACAACGCAAAAAAAATATTCAGATTCTGAAACAAGTTCAGGACATTAGAGAAACAATCGCAAATCCATTTGCATATTGTCAGCCCAATCGTAAATCCAAAATCGTCAATCGTAAATCCCCATTTAGGCTTTTGCCAGCACCGCAATGCTCAGTTTCACACCTTCAACCGATAGCAAAGTCGTACCGCAAGCCTCCGTAGTAGCGCCAGTTGTCACAACATCATCAACAAGCAACACATGCTTTCCCTTCAGCACATCTGAATCAGTGACGATAAATTTTCCAGAAACATTCTGCCAACGCTCCTCCTTGTTCATCTTAGTCTGCGTCTTTGTGTCTGTATTCCTAATAAGAACATCCACCAGCACTGGAATTTTTGTTATCTCCGAAATTCCAGCCGCAATCCTCTCGCTCTGATTGTAACCACGTTTTTTCTGCCTATTGGGGTGCAGCGGAACAGGAATTATGTAATCAATATCAGAAAAATTACCCGATGAAAGCATTTCGGCGCCTAGTTCCTTACCTAGCAAAACGCCAATTTCTGGCTCATGATTGTATTTCAGCGAATGAAGTAACTTTCTAAACTTACTCCCCTTTTGAAAATAAAACAAGGCCGTTGCACGCTCTAGCCGAATGCGACCTTCAAAAAGCTGCATAATGGGATTGTCGTCTTCATTGCAGAAATGAGTACGCGGAAGTTCGTATAGACAATCAAAGCACAGCACCTCTTCGCCACGCGAAAGCGCACGACCACAAGCCTCGCAGTTCTTCGGGAACAGCAAGAACCAGAAATCAGACAAGTATTCAAGCAACTTTTTCATTGGCGTTGCAAAGTTAAGGAAAATTGTCGTGTGCAAAAAACTGACACAAACGAAAAAAAACATGACAAAATTTCATAAAAATGCATTACCTTTGTAAACTTATTTCGTAGCGAGATGGAATTGAGTTTAGACGAACTTCAAAAAATAAAAAATAACAGCGGGATTATCGGCAATTCCGCTGGACTAAATCGTGCAATAAACATTGCCGTTCAGGTTGCCGTGACAGACCTATCGGTGCTTGTACTTGGCGAAAGTGGTGCTGGAAAGGAAAAAATTCCGCAGATAATTCACCGCTACAGCCGCCGCGCCGGAAAAAACTACATTGCTGTCAACTGCGGTGCAATTCCCGAAGGCACAATCGATTCGGAACTTTTTGGCCATGTAAAGGGCGCGTTCACAAATGCAATCACCGAACGCAAAGGGTATTTCGAGGAAGCCAACTGCGGTACAATTTTCCTTGATGAAGTTGCCGAATTGCCAATGCCAACGCAAGCACGACTGTTAAGGGTTCTCGAATCTGGAGAATTCATGAAAGTCGGTTCATCAAAAGTGGAAAAGACCGATGTAAGAATTATTGCGGCTACCAATGTGAATCTGCAGGAACGCATAAACAACGGCAAATTCCGCGAAGACCTATTCTACCGACTGAACACCGTACCTATATTCATACCGCCACTGCGCGAACGCAAGGAAGATATTCTGTTGCTGTTCAGGAAGTTCGCACGCGACTTCTCCGACAAGTACGGCATGCCTGCAATAACACTATCGCCAGACGCAATCACCCTACTCGAAAACTACAGATGGCCAGGAAATGTACGCGAACTGAAGCATGTTGCCGATCAAATTTCAGCAATAGAAAAAGGAAACACGATTTCGGCAGAAACTTTGAAGCGGTACCTTATCGATATTCATTCGACATCTTTGCCTGCAATTATTGGAGGAACCAGAGCCAACGACTTCTCAAACGAACGCGAAATACTTTACAAAGTGCTGTTCGACATGAAAAAGGAAATGGATGAAATGAAAATCCTCCTCAACGATATTATCGACCAGAATCCTAACATAAGGTATTCGCTCAACAACAACGACAACCGAATCATTACCGACTTGTCGGACACCTTGAAAATCAACACTCAGGTTCAGCCGATACACCCCGAAACCATCCAATATCAACACGCATCAGAACCTCACGATGATGAAATTGTTGAGGAAGTAAGGTCTCTTGCCGACCAAGAGAAAGACCTTATTATCAAGGTCTTGTCAAAAAACAACAACAAGAGGAAACTTACAGCCGAAGAACTTGGCATATCGGAACGCACACTATATAGGAAAATAAAGGAATACGGAATAGCTAAATGAAGTTGAATGTTGAAAAACGATAGTAGCTGCGCAATGCTTTGCGCATAAAAAAGGAAAAATAAAAATTAAGTAGTGAAAACGAAAAGGATACATATTATATTACTAATCGCATCGTGCATCGCAATATCGGCCTGTAAGGGAGGATATTCGTTCACTGGTGCCGACATTAGTGCCGACACCAAGACATTTACCGTAGAGTTTTTCCCTAACCATGCAAGCCTTGTACAGCCAACTCTCAGCAATGTTTTCACCGAAACGCTGAAGGACAAGTTCCTATCGCAGACAAGCCTAAACCTTGTAAACGACAATGGCGACCTATACTTTGAGGGAGAAATAACAAGCTACAATGTTTCGGCACAGGCATATCAGGGAAACGAAACCTCGGCTCTAACAAGGCTAACAATTGGCGTCAAAGTGAAATTTACCAACAACATAGAGCCATCAAAGAGCTTTGAATCATCATTTTCACGATATGCCGACTTCGAAAGCTCGCAGAACCTTTCCGCAGTTGAAGGCGAACTTATGCAACAAATTTGCGACGAACTAGTGGACGACATTTTTAACAAATCCGTAGCAAACTGGTAATATGAACAAGGAAACTTTTGCAAAATACATCAGCAATCCATCGCTACTCGACAACGACAGCTTGCCCGAAATAAAGGCGATGCTCGATGAATTTCCATACTTTCAATCCGCTTGGGTGCTGTATATCAAAAACTTGCACACAATAAAGGACATCAGATACGAAAGCAAGCTGAAAACCGCCTGCGCATACATATCTGACAGGAAACACTTGCACGATATACTTAAAGGCATCGCTGTAAAGAAGCAAGACCTTGCTTCTCAACCCGAAGAAAATACCGCAATTGTACAGCCTCAAAACATTGAGTCTCAGCAAGAAGAAATCCGAGCTACCGAGATTTCCGAATCTTCAAATCTTCAAATTATTGAATCATCAAATTCAGAACCTGAAGAACACGAAACCATAAACCAAGAAACTCAGAAACCAGAAACTGAATACCCAGAATCTTCAAATCTTCAAATTATCGAATCGTCGAATTCAGAACCCGAAGATCTAGAAACCAGAAACCAAGAAACTCAGAAACCAGAAACTGAATACCCAGAATCTTCAAATCTTCAAATTATCAAATCGTCGAATTCAGAACCCGAAGAGCTAGAAACCAGAAACCAAGAAATTCAGAAACCAGAAACTGAAGAAAAAGAATCTTCAAATCATCAAATTTTCGAATCATCAAATCCAGAACTCGAAGAACCTGAAACCAGAAACCAAGAAATTCAGAAACCAGAAACTGAAGAAAAAGAATCTTCAAATCATCAAATCTTCGAATATTCAAATCCCGAACCTGAAGAACCAGAAACCAGAAATATAGAAACTCAGAAACCTGAATCTTCAAATCTTCAAATTTTCGAATCATCGAATCTTGAACCCGAAGAACCTGAAACTAGAAACATAGAAACACAGAAACTAGAAACAGAACCGCCAGCCTTCCCCGAACCCGACAAACCAGAGAGCCTAGCCGACAGAATATTACGCCAAGCAGAAGAAATGCGCAGGGCAAAAGCAGCAGCTCAAGCCGAAAAAGAAAAGCCTACTGAAAGCAACGCAGAAACGCAAGCTTCTCAAAAAGAAGATACCATATCCCAGCAAGAAGAAATCGCTGAAGAAAATCCAATCATAAAGACGCAAGACCTTGCGTCTCAACGAGAAATCCAAGATACCGAGATACCAGAATCTTCAAATCTTCAAATTTTCGAATCGTCGAATTCAGAACCCGAAGAGCCAGAAACCAGAAACCAAGAAACTCAGAAACCTGAAACTGAAGAAAAAGAATCTTCAAATCTTCAAATTATCGAATCATCGAATTCAGAACCCGAAGAGCCAGAAACCAGAAACCAAGAAACTCAGAAACCTGAATCCATAAACGCCATTAATGAGGCTCAGATACGCGAACTCATTGAAAAGCAACTTCATTCCCTCGGCATAAACGCCAACATCACATTCTCAGGCAACAGCGCAAATATACAGTTCGAAAACATTGCGACCGCAGAAAAGCCAGAAGAAAATCTGCCGGAACAAACTGTTGCTAAAGATGAATCAACCGCAGAAATCGACACGAAACCTACCATCGAAGAACAAATCGAAAAACGCAAAAATGACCGCAACAAGAAGGCAAATCTGATTGACAAGTTCATCGAATCGAAGGCAAGGATTGTCCCGAAGAAGGACTACCACAGCGACAACAAGTTGTCTACCGAATCAATTATCGAAGATGAAGAGCTTTTTACTGAACAACTTGCAAAAATATACATCAAGCAGGGACATCTTGAAAAGGCGTTGGAAACTTATGAAAAATTATATTTGAAATATCCAGAAAAAAATATTTACTTTGCGACCCGAATTGAATATGTTAAACGTTTAATGAATAAATAAAAAGTTATGTACAGTTTTTTCTCTGTAATGATTCTAATTTGCGCCGTATTACTTATATTGGTAGTATTGGTACAGAACAGCAAGGGCGGCGGTCTGGCATCAAATTTCAGCCAGGGCAACCAGGTTATGGGCGTTAAGAAGACCACCGATTTCCTTGAAAAAGCAACTTGGACTTTGGCAATCTGCCTTGCAGTATTCTGCCTCGCAGCAAGCTTCACAATTCCTCACGAGAAGGTTGACAAGCCAAACACTGAACAGGCTCAGGAAGCAGCAGAAGATGCTCCAGCTGAAGATGCAGCCGAAACAGAAGCCGCTGCCGAGTAATTTAAACAAGGACACATTTCTTAAAAATGCCTGCTTCCGACCATTTTGTTGGGGGTAGGCTCTTTTGTTTAAGTAAGAATAATAATATGAAACCGATTGTTAGCATAATCATGGGGTCGGCATCAGACTGGAAAGTCATGGAAAAGGCAGCAAACCAGCTCAACGAATTCAAGATTCCGTTTGAGATAAACGCTTTGTCAGCCCACCGCACCCCAAATGAAGTGGAAAAATTTGCCCGCGAAGCCGCACCACGCGGAATCAAGGTCATCATCGCAGGCGCAGGAATGGCAGCACACCTTTGCGGTGTTATCGCAGCCGTAACCCCAATCCCTGTCATCGGCGTTCCAATAAACGCAAGTTTCGATGGCATGGACGCTCTGCTTGCCATTGTACAGATGCCTCCGGGAATCCCTGTTGCTACCGTTGCTGTAAACGGCGCACAGAACGCAGCAATTCTCGCAGCACAGATGCTTGCAACTGGTGACAAGGAAATTGCTCAGAAACTTGTTGACTTCAAGGAAAACCTGAAGCAGAAAATCGTTAAGGCAAACAAGGAACTCGAAGAATACAAATTCGAATACCGCGTAATTTAATGAGAATCAAGCTTGCCATATTGCTTGCACTTGGATTTGTCCTTTCGGCATCCGCTTTCGCTCAAATCGAAACAAACAATGCTGGAGCACGAAGTGCGGGAATGGCAAACAACTCCATTACAATTCGCGACACCTGGGCTGTTTTCAACAATCCTGCCGCAACTTGCAGACTGCAACATATTAGCGCAGGCATATACTACGAAAACCGATTTCTGCTGAAGCAAACCGGTTATGGCGCACTTGCCTTCCAGATGCCTGTACACAAATCTGGTAATTTTTCGGTGGGAATCAGCCATTTCGGATACAAGTTCTACCAATACACCCGTGCAACGATAGGCTACTCGCAGCAATTGTTCACAAACCTCTACATGGGTCTGAACATCAACTACCTGCACCTGTCGCAAGCCGAATACTACGGCAGAGCCAACGGCATGACTTTCGAACTTGGGCTTTACTCGCAACCAGTGAAAAACTTTTCGCTCGGCGTATATGTTTTCAATCCCGTAAATGTCTCATTCTTCGAGGACAAGGACTTGAAAATGCCAGTAACCATGAAACTTGGGCTCTCCTACCTCTTCAGCGATGCATTGCTACTTGCCGTAGAAACAGGAAAGTCGATAAACGGCTACACATCCATATTTAAGGCAGGAATCGAGTACAACCTGCGCAAGCATTTCTCGTTCCGCGCTGGCATTTCAATGCTTCCAATCGAATATTCGGCTGGACTTGGCTACAAGGTTGCCGGTGCAACTTTCGACCTTGCCTTCGCATACCATCAGATATTAGGTCTAAGTCCGAAAATATCGGTGCAGTATGAATTCTAATGTCCTGCTGAAATATTTTCTAGTTATTGCATTTATTTTCAATGCATTTATTCTATTAGCACAAGTCGAAAACGCTGTTGTACTGCAGGACATTGTGGAAGAAATAGCCGAAAATTCGGAAGACGAACTCGATTACACAACCCTATTCAATGCCCTTGAAAACCTTGCCGAAAATCCACTTGACCTCAACACAGCCTCAGCCGAAGATTTTCGAGAAATCTTGTTCCTTAGCGAATACCAGATTTACTCAATCATAAGATACAGAACAAAATACCACGGTTTTCAAACTATCTACGAACTAGCATTTGTGGAAGGTCTGGATGAGCTGACAATGAAATACCTCTACCCTTTCGTAACCGTGAGCGGAGAAAAGCCAAAGGAGAAAACAAACTGGAAAAAGGTATTTTCATACGGGAAACATACTGTTCTCGGTCGTTACCAACGGGTTTTGCAAAAGAAAGCTGGCTACAACATTTCCGACAGCATTCTCCAAATCAACCCGGACAAATCTCGCTATCTAGGTTCGCCTGACAAATACTACCTGAAATACAACTACGCATACAAGAAAAAAGTTTCATACGGCTTTACCGCCGAAAAAGATGAGGGCGAACAATTTTTCCGCGGTGCTCAGAAATACGGATTCGACTTTTATTCCGCTCATTTTCAATTGAATGATGTCAGCATTTTCAAGAAAATCATTGTGGGCGACTATGTTGCGCAATTCGGTCAAGGACTTACAATGTGGACGGGAATGGCATTCGGTAAAGGTTCTGGAATCGATGGCATGATAAAGAAACCTCGCATGGTCGACCATTACTCTTCGGCAAACGAATCGGCATTTATGCGTGGCGAAGCTGCCGTAATAAAACTAAAAGACTTCACAATTACCGAATTCGTTTCGTACAAGCCGCTTGATGCTGGCATTGCACAAGCCGACACTCTTACCGAGGAAGAAGACCTTGTGACAAGTTTCCTCGAAACAGGCTACCACCGCACACCAAGCGAAATTGCAAAGAGACACACAATAAAGGAGTTTGTAACTGGCGGAAATGTAACTTGGCAAGGCGAAAAAATGAAAATCGGAGCCACTGGCATCTATTATTCATACTCCAACCCCATCAATACCAACGACAGAGCCTACGAATATTTCAATTTCAGTGGCAAATCGAATTTCAATTTTGGAGTTGACTATCTCTTTAACCTACACAAAGTTAACATCTTTGGAGAAACATCTATAAGCCCCAACGGTGGAGTGGCAACAGTCGATGGTGCAACCTTCGACTTTGTACCAGAGTTCAAGATGTCGGCACTATACCGCTACTATAGTCCCAAGTACCAGAACATGTACGCACAAGGCTTCTCGGAAGGCAACAAGACTTATAACGAATCAGGCTTATACATTGGAGCAGAGATACTTCCAGTAAAACATTTGCGTCTGAACATATTTTTCGACAGCTGGAAATTTCCATGGTTGAAATATGGAGTGAACGCCCCATCCACAGGTCACGAATGGACGGCAGAAGCCACATATACGCCCAAGCGAAACATCGAAATGATACTTCGTGCAAAGTATGAGACAAAACAGAAAAATTCATCGGAAGAAGCTAATATCAAGGAGATTATAAATTACAACACATCAAAATACAGGTATCAGCTGAATATTACTCCAAATGCCGAATGGAAACTAAAGAGCCGCATTGAGGTTTCACGCTACCATCGTCCAGACAGTGCAAGCTGGGGATTCCTCGTCTGCGAAGACATTCAGTACAAGCCGGCAAAACTTCCACTGACATTCACTGCGAGAATAGCTCTGTTCGACACCGAAGATTATAATTCACGCATTTATGCATACGAACAAGATGTGCTTTATGCATTTACAGTTCCTATGTTCTATGGTCGTGGCACCCGTCTGGCTCTTGTAATTAAATACGATGTCACCGACAACATTGACCTATGGTTCAGGATTGCAAACACATATTATGCCGACAAAACCGTGCTGGGTTCTGGACTAGATGAAATACAAGGGCCAAACCGCACCGAGGTAAAACTGCAATTCCGCCTAAAATTCTAAAACCTTCGCAACATGCTGATTACAACAAAAGAAGAACACATTAATTTTCTAAACGGCATATTCAGCCAAGCAAAAAAGCTTGTTGACGAAGGAAATAGCGTTGTCGCTACGCTTGTAATATCACAACTTATTGAAATCATGGGCAGCTATTTCGACGCAAAGCCCATCCGTTCGCGCGAACAGTCGGCAAACCGCTTCAACACAGCCATTTACAAGCTGTTTCCAATCAAATACTCGAAAGCCAACCGAAAAAGTTTCCTTTACTACCAGTTGCGCACCTCAATTGTCCACACATTGACACCAACTTGCAGCATCACACTGAAAAGTGGAATCTCAGAACAGCACCTCATCGAAAAGGATGAAATAACAGAAATATACACAGGAAATCTCCTAAACGATACCGAAAAGGCATTACAAGTCCTCATTCGACTCATCAACGAGGACAAGGTAAAGCTAAAAAAACTAGCAGCTGGCGAAATTGAATAACAAAAAACAGGCGGGAACGAATCCCGCCCGCCAACAAAATATATAAAAGGAAAACAGAAGATTTCTAATTTTGTCAGCCTAACTTTCCTGCCTGATACTGCATTACAAGGAATTCGACTGTTTGGTCCGACACCTCGGAATCGTACGACTTTTTTAAGTCATTGCCGAACATGCAGGCAAAAACTTGGCACGAACCTGCTACAAATCTGCCCTTCAAGGTTCTGATGATTTCGTATGCAGTGCTTCCACATTCACGGTCGAGCAGCTTTACAAACAAAATCGACTGCGACAAGGTGAAATTGCTCATAATAGGCTTGTAGTGAGCCATTATCTGCTTTTCGCGCATATCCATATATTTGCGGCGCTGACGGTCGGAGTCCATTCTGGCAAGGCTGTCGTCTATCTGCCTGTAAATTGCCGAAACCTCTATTGCATATGGATATACCTTCTTGAAATTCCTGACCAGCTTGTCGTATTGTTTATTTGCCTTTGCAGCTTTGCGCTTATTGGCATATACTTTTACTTCTGGTAAAAAAATAAGATTTTCATTTGTTGCCCTCAAACTATCCGTGTTTATTGCCGAATAATAAGACATAAGCTTCTGCGAAAACGATTCAATCGGAAAAGCGGCAAAAGCGACCAATAATATTAAACAAAACTTTTTCATGTTCGTACTTTTTTTGATTCTTGGCACAATTGGCAAAATCCATTCCAAAATATGCTCAATAACATTTATTTAACATTTATAACGCAACTTTCTTCCTGCTTATCAGCGACTTAACCAATCCATGCGACATCAAGATTGTTATCACTGTAGATAGCAAATCGGAGATTGGAAAGGCATACCAGATGGCATCATCGCCCCAAAACGCAGTACAATAGCGGGGCAAAAGTATAACTAAAGGTATAAGAAAAATCATCTGACGGGCAATCGAAAGGAAAAATGCCGGCTTTGCCTTGCCCAATGCCTGAAACAAGCCCGACCCTATCACCTGACAGCCCACAACGGGAATTGCAAGCACGAAAATTCGCAGTCCCCTCGCCCCTATCTCTACAAGTTCCTCATCGTCGCTGAACATAAAGAGCAACTGGTGCGGAATCAACTCGAACAGCACAAAACCGACAATGCATATTACCGTCGAAAATATTATGCCAGCCTTCAATGCGCCAATCACACGACCATGCTTTTCGGCTCCGTAGTTGTAGCCTGCAATAGGCATAAATCCTTGATTGACACCAAATATCGGCATAAACACGAACATCGTCAGACGGTTTATGATGCCGTAGGCGGCAATAGCCATCGAACCGCCCACTCCGCCAAGCACATTGTTAAGCACAATGGATGTCGATGAGTGCGCCAGCTGCCTTCCGAACGATGCCGAACCAAGAGCCAAAGTCTCGCCCAGAACCTTTGGCTTCGGCAACCTGAAACAATCGCGATACGACAACGACAGAACCCTCTTCTTGCTTCGGCGGAAATACCACAAACCGAGCGCCGCACTCACAATCTGCGAAATAGAAGTTGCAACGGCCGCACCCTTCACGCCCCAGCCGAAAATAAAGATGAATATCGGGTCGAGCACAAGGTTTATAACCGCCGTCAGAACCTGACACCACATAGCGAACTTGGTATTTCCTTCGGCTCGGATGACATTGATGAAGACGAAAAAGATATTCATTGCAAAACTTCCAGGCAGACACCACACTGCATATTCCATCGAATACGGCAAAATGGAATCGTCGGCACCGAAAAGCCTCAGCAACTCGGGCAAAAACGCGATTACCAAGCCGAAAAGCAGGACATTGAGGCATAGAATCATAAACACGAGGTTGTGAAGCACAAGTTCGGCAAGTTCGCGGTTTCTTGCACCAAGCGCACGCGAAATTATCGATGCTCCGCCAAGTCCAACCGCTTGTCCAAAGGTATTGTTTATCATAAGCATAAGCGGCAAAGTGACCGACAATCCGGCTATTGCGCCAACGCCCACGGCCTGTCCCACAAAAATAGTATCGGCAACATTATATATGGTAATGGCGAGCATCCCCAGCACCGAGGGCAACGACAACCGCAAAAGCAAGGTGCTTATGCGTTCAACTCCTAATCGTTCGGCATTATCCATACAGGTGAGTTCTTTAAATTGATTTCAGATGGTTTTGAGATTTGTTTTGAGTAGGTTGCTGTGCGGAATAAAGGAGCAATGCGGGCATTGTGACTGAATGACAAGCAGCAAGATGCCAAAAGAAATCCAAAAACGCTGAAAAGTTTTTATTTATATGTGTCATTAATAAACCTTTAAAACGGTGAATTTATAGAACTCACCTGCAACGCAAAAGTAAGTATTTTTCTGGCACCATAATTCGCGAGAATTCATTTAAATGAAAAAAGTCCGACAATCACCGGACTTTTGTACAAAGAAAACTTTATTACTTCGCAACAACTATCACCTCTCCATCATCCAACATATATTTTGTATATTCATCGGGACCTGTAATCTGTGGCAAAAGCTTATCTTCGATGTCCTGCGCCTGATAAATCGTATCGAGTGTTACAACGCCATCTTTAACAATTGTAAGTCGAGGATTGAGCAAGAAACTTGTGTTAGCCATTTTTTTCATTAGAGCTGTTGTGTCCTTGACTACCTTATCGTAATATGTAAGCCCATTGTTTCGCATATATGCCTCAAGTTCGTTTGCACTGTTACTTGAAACAATTATGTACAATGGAACTTTATTTAACACTTCCCTATTATAATACAAAGTTTGTAATGTGACCTGCTCGCATCCTATGCAACCCTCTCCGTATAAAGTAAGAATCTTATATGTGGATTCCTTTATGTCCATCTGCGACTTTACAAAGTTGATTGAAGGGCAACCGTTTATCAAAGCATTTTTTCTGTCTTCAACTCTCTGTTTCATAGTTTGTAAAACAAATTTGCATGAATCTATATACTTGTCATAATCGCGGTCTGTTTTAACTAGTTTAAGATAATTCACAGTAATGGTAGAGTCATTCTTTTTGCGAATGTCAAGTAGCATTTCATTATTTGATACGGACGGCCAATACTTGTTGTCGTACATTTCGCCTAAATATTGGAAATTCTTGTCGGCAAATATTAGCCCGCGTTTCATTTCCCCATATATGTTTTCGTTGAAAAATATTGAACTTACATATACCTGATTACATTCGTCATATTTCACTTCACCATAAAAGCAAGGGACTTCATAACCGTATTCTGCAGGACTAGTGAGTGGCATTATCGTATCAACTAAAGCCGATTTATAATAATGTTCAATGACACTATCATTTTCAAAATTCCACTCAAATGCCGATGATGAATACGGATACCTAAATATTGGCAGGTCGTTTGCGGATTTAGTTAACCACAGAAGTATATATGTAGGATAATACATACCTTCCTTAATGTATGCATATTTTCTATGCTTGGAAACATGATATTTATTTTCTTTTGTATCCATGCGAATTCCTAATGGCAACGGATTTTCAACGGACTCTTTTGTCCCTAACAACCCATAAGAATCAGAACGAGTACTGCACGAAATTATGTTACCTCGGCAAAAGATAAAATTGTAATTTTGCGGTGGAATAAGTTTATTTATGTCATATTTGTAATTGTTCAGTTCTTCCTGATCAATATAGTACCCATATATTTTCTTGACATTTCCATCCCAGTCAATAAGTCTCAACGCCTGCGGCGTTTCTAGTTCCATCCCTCCATGAAGGTTTGAACAACCGACAAAAATGCTATCCTTCCCGATAAAATGATGGTATCTCATCATGTAAGAAGAATCAACAAGTATATCGTGTATCTTTTCTCCGCTTTCCAATTCATAAAAGGACAGATGACAAAACCCCATATTTAATGCCAACACATCCTTGCCGTCAATATTAATCAATTGCCGACATGTCTGAACAAATTTGCCCCTATCTTCGTCAGCAAGAAGAATCTCCTGTGTCTTATAAACCTCGTAGTCGTAAACAAACTTTTCCTTCGGTTTAGTATTATCCGTACACGAAAAAAGCGCAACCGACAATATGATTAGCAATAATAATTTTCTATTCATGTCTCTCTGAAAATTTGATTTTATTACACATGAAAAAATTCATTCAAATATAGACATTTTTTTACACAAATGTACTTCTTCTAAAAATATTTACACAATCACGCCAGCATATTGAGTATCAGCACCTTATACTAGTATTTTTAGATTTTTACCAATAATCGACTTTTTAAATACAGCAAACAACATTCATTATATACATACGACCAAATATTATATATTGCCTATTTTTAATAAAATACCCAAACATCAAAACAACAAGAAAAAGACTTCAAATTTACATCAATAACAGCAAGTTTTCAGCATCTTTTGCTATTTTACTCTTCGCAAATCGTACTTCGCAACATTTAGCTTAGCTTTGCAAACCTTTAGTTCAACGAAGTTAAATCATGAAATCCCAGTATCGGTCTTGCAAAATTTTTTATTTTGTAATAAATATCCTATTTTGTATTTTTGTCAGCGAATTATTAAATATGGATATGTCGAACTCAAATTCTTCTGCGATTTCAAATGGACTCCAATATTTGGAGGACAGAGGATGGACGGAACTTATTGATTCCAGATGGACGATTGATGTGCGAGAAGAATTGGAACGGTCTGGTCTTGGATTAGCGGAAAATGAAATTATTGAAATTTGTAATGTTGCCATCGTACCTAAACCTGATTGGAATACCAAAGAGCGTTTGGGTATTACAAATTGGCCTACACGACAAGACCGAAGCATACTACGGCATTCCTAAACAGTTAAAAATAAAGGCAGTCAATATGCTGCCAGTTGAATTGAGAAAAGTTGTAAATAAAATGTACATGATATGAAAAGGGAAGATTTGATTCAATTTTGCCATTATTACAAAGGCGAAAAGGAGAATCCATATAAAGGTAAAGACCAAGATAAGGCTATGTTATGGGAATATGAAAAAGGCTGGACATTTGACACAATCAACGGTAACGATAAAATGTTTTCCTTAATGATAGACGAATATGCTTCTGTAGGATTGGCGATGTTCGGTATTCATGACGATACGCCAGTTTCTCTCAAAGCTTTGCTGTTTAACAGATATGCAAAAGGGTGCTGGTCAATGGCAGACGCTGTTGAACCTTTCAAAGAGTTTTATAATAAATACTACAATTGATTCTATCTTAATCAACACATCCATTAAATACAATGCTTTTTCGGAACATACACTTCAACTGATAGACAACTACATAAACGAAATACTCAATGGAAGAACAAATATTGATAGATTCAATTTACCGGAGCATGCAGGACTCTGCACGGCAAGAGCGCCGCTCATTGGGGCGTACATCGTATGCAACTACGCTCGAAGAAGCCTTGAGCCAAGTCGAAATGCTACAGAAAGCCAAGCAAGCAGCCCAGCAAACTGGGATATAGATGCCAAGCAAGAAGAGTTAGTACAACAATGGGCAGAAGCAAAACGACTATGGTTTCCTCATGCCGAACAATTAATTACCAATACCTGCCAATGTTTTTGTTGACATACTCACAAACAAACCAACTTGCATTGATTGCATAGTAAAGTTTATAAATAAATAGTCCTCTTTTACATAATTAGTCTGACAGACGAAAGAAGGCAATGCTAATTATAAGTATTTTGCTGATGTTTTCGCACGAAATTACCCCCTCGGCTGCAAACTCCGTCTATACTCGCTGGGCGACTGACCTAAATGTTTGGTGCAGTAGCGGCTGAAATAGGAAAGTGAAGCAAAATTCATACGCTCGGCAATTTGCGTAAGCGAGAGGCGTTCGTCGTCGAGATACTTTTTTATAATTGGTACGGTATGGCGGTTGATGTAGCTGCTAACGCTGTGACCTGTGACGCGCTTGACGGTTGCCGAAAGGTACTTTGGCGACACATTCAGTCGTTCGGCATAGTAGGTTACCTCGCGCTCGGTGCGGCTTATACCCGTCGAAAGCATATCCATCAGTTGCTTCACGATGTAGGCTGTGCGGTCGCTGTGCGGAGCTGTAGTATCGCGCTGTGCATGCGGCTCAAAGATGTCGTACATCATCGTAAGGCAGAGGCTGCCCATAAGTTCGCGGTAGAACAGCAGATGACGGTCGCCAAGTCGGTCGCGCAGACGATGGAAATCGGCCAGCATAATTGAAGCCTGCTCATCGGTAAGTGGAATTACAGGGTTTTGGTTCAAACTTATACTGCCGCCTATGCTGTAGTTGTTCGATGGTAGCAGGTTTTGGAGAAACTTGTTGTCGGCAGCAAACCACTCGACCTGCATGTCGGGATGCGCAGCCAGATTTTTCACACGGTCGGGCATCGGAACAACTACCAAATCATTCTTCACAATGTGGTAGCATCGTTCGTTGAACACAAAACTCCCCTCTCCAGCCGTGCAAAGCAGGTGCATACAGGTATGACCAAGCTCAGGTGCGTTCATCCCGTAAAAGTCCGTTGAATATAGAAAGTCAATCTTCACGAGGCGAAGTTACAGATTATTTTTTATTCTCCTAAAACATTTGTGCAAAAAGTGAAAATTGTAGTGCTTTTTGTGAAATAGCGGTTCCGTGGATTTGCTGTTTTTTTGCATCGTAAAACAAAAGAGTTATGCAAGAAGAAAGAGTTGACCCAAGGTTATCGACAGCCGAAGAACTTGCCGAAGGCGTTCGTCAGGCTCAGACATTATTCAAGTTGAACCACACTATGCCATATACCGACGAGTACAATGCGCTCGCCAAGGAACTGTTTGGACACGATGTATTTGCTGATGGTGGCTTCGTAATGCCCGGACTCACAGGTGTTTGCTTCGACCGCGTACGACTGGGCAAATGTGTAATGATAATGAACAACTGCCTTATGATGGCTCGCGGAGGCATCACAATTGATGACGGTGCAATGATTGCCGCCAATGCGCAGCTAATTTCCAACAACCACGACATCCACGACCGTATGATACTGACTTGCAAGTCAGTACACATTTGCGAAAACGCTTGGATTGGCGCAGGAGCCACCATCTTGCCGGGTGTTACAGTTGGCAAAAACGCCGTGGTAGCCGCTGGTGCAGTGGTTACAAAGGATGTTGCCGAAAATACCATCGTAGGCGGAAATCCAGCAAAATTCATCAAGAACATAGGAGAATAAATTATGAAAACCTTGAATGTAATGCTATTATTATTGGTACTCGCTACCAGCTGCAACGCACAGAACAAACAAGAAGTTAAACCACAAAATCATAACAATATGAGCAAATCAATCGTCATTTTCTTCTCACATGCTGGCGACAACTACAGCGTGGGAAACATCGAGGTTGGCAATACAAACATTGTAGCCGACTACATATCGGAAATCGCTGGTGCTGAGCAATTTGAAATAGTCACTCACAAATACGACGGCATGGCCTACACGCCACTTATCGAACTAGCCAAGAAAGAGGCTGCCAACGGCGAATTGCCGCCATACGAAGGCACCGCTCCCGACCTTTCGCAGTACGACACCGTCTTTATAGGTGGTCCCATGTGGTGGGGAACCTATCCGCAGGTGATGTTCACACTTTTCCGCGATATAAATCTTGACGGCAAAACCGTCATCCCATTCACAACCCACGAAGGCAGCGGCTTGGCATCTTGTGTCGATGATGTGAAAAAAGCCTTTCCAAAGGCAAGTGTACAAAAAGGCTTCAGCATCTATGGACACGAAGTGCGCACAGGCAAGGCAAAAGTTGAGAAATGGTTAAAAGGACTTGGCTATTAACAATTTAAAATTAAATTCTATGCAATACATAACATTAAACAACGGCGTAAAAATGCCGCAGATGGGCTACGGAGTTTATCAGGTGACACCAAGCGAGGCAGAACGCTGCGTGAGCGATGCGCTTAGCGTAGGTTACAGAATGATAGATACAGCACAAGCTTACCAAAACGAAGAAGGTGTAGGCAATGCGGTGAAAAAGAGCGGCATATCTCGCGATGAAATATTCATCGTCTCTAAAATATGGATTTCCAATTACGGCTACGAAAAAGCAAAAGCATCAATCGACGAGAGCCTGCGCAAGTTGCAAACCGAATACATCGACCTTATGTTGCTGCACCAACCATTCTGCGACCGCTACGGAGCATACCGTGCATTGGAGGATGCTTACCACAAAGGCAAACTACGAGCAATCGGTGTAAGCAATTTCTACCCCGACCATTTCATAAACCTTGCCTCGAATGTGGAGGTAAAACCTATGGTAAATCAAGTCGAAACTCATGTTTTCAACCAGCAGCATCTACCGCAGAAATATATGGAGGAGTTCGGATGCCAGATTATGTCGTGGGGTCCATTGGCAGAAGGTCGTAACAATTTCTTCACCAACGAATTACTTTCCCAAATTGGCAAAACTCACGGTAAAAGTGTTGCCCAGGTTGCACTTCGTTTCTTATTGCAACGCAATGTGATTATCATTCCGAAATCGACACACAAGGAGCGCATGGCCGAGAACTTCAATATTTTCGACTTCGAACTTTCGGCTGACGAGATGGCTCGCATCGAAACACTCGACACAAAACAGAGCCTCTTCTTCGACCACCACGACGGCGAAGTGACCAAAATGTTTATGGGATGGAGAGGTTTAATCTAAAATTATAAAATATGAAGAAAACGATATTAGTAATTTGCTCGGCGGTTCTTATGGCTGCTTGCAACAATACGACCAAAAAGACAGAAAAAGACATGAACACATTGACATTCAACGAAAAACAGGCATCGTGCATAAGTGCAATTGCTTGTTACGAAGCGCAAGGAAATCTCGGAAAACTTGCAGAATACATCAACAACGGTCTCGACAATGGCTTGACTGTCAGCCAAATCAAGGAAGCCCTCTCGCAACTTTACGCCTACACGGGTTTTCCTCGCTCGCTCAATGCCTTGGAAACTTTGCAAAAGGTTGTTGCCGACCGCGATGTCAAAGGTCTGAAGACCGAATTGGGAGAAGATGCTTCGCCATTTCCATCAAACTACGACGCGCTTAAGCAAGGAACCGATGTGCAGACAAAACTCAGCACTTCTGCCCTGCCGAAGACTATTACCTGAAAGCGCACCTATTCGGCGACATCTTCGCCCGCAACAACCTCACCCACGCCGACCGCGAACTAATCACCGTAAGCGCTTTGAGCGGTCTGGAAAATGTAATGCCGCAGTTGCAGGCACATGTGCGTGGTGCTTTGAATATGGGTGTAACAGAAGAGCAGTTGCGCAACATCCCGAATTCGTTGAGGGAAAACGGACTTTCCATCGAAGCTTCGCGCTGTGAGGCCGCCATTGCTATGGCTGTTGACGGCAAGACGGATGTTGTTTGTGCACAGTCGCCATGGCCCATCGGAGAACCTAATACGGCATACGCACAATATTTCATAGGCAACAGCTACCTTGCACCTATGGATGGCGGAATGGTTAATGTCAGCTTTGAACCCGGATGCCGCAACAACTGGCACATTCACCACAATCAAGTTCAGGTGCTGGTATGCGTAAGCGGCCGCGGATGGTACCAGGAATGGGGAAAGCCAGCCGTCGAGCTGAAACCCGGCGTGATAATTGAAATTCCCGAAGGCGTAAAGCATTGGCACGGTGCTTCCAAGGACAGTTGGATGCAACACCTTACATATCATAAGGATGTTAAGGAAAATGCCAGCAATGAGTGGCTTGAGCCAGTAAGCGAGGAACAATATGAACAGTTATAATCATTAACTAATATTGTCAATTGCCATTTTGATGTTTTTTCGTATTTTTGAACCCTAAACATAAACATATAGCTCAATGAAGAAAATAGTATTACTCGCATTTGCTACCATTTTGATGATGGTAAGCTGCACTAACCGACAGAAAACACCGCAGTTTAAGGAAAATCCCGATATGGAATACCGCACATTGGGAAGCACAGGACTGCGCGTTGGCGTGATTGGACTTGGATGCGGAGGTTTCGATGAAATTGACTCCACCGCTTCGCGCGAACTCGTCACATATGCCCTCGACCACGGCATGAACTACATGGACCTTTACGACGCCAATCCAAAGGTTCGCAGCAACATAGGTTACGGACTTGGCGACCGCCGTGCAGAAATGATTATACAAGGTCACATTGGATGCTGGTGGAACGGCGACAGCTACGAGCGCACCCGCGATGTGGAAAAGTGCAAAATCGGTTTCGAAGACCTGTTGGAACGACTGCACACCGATTACATTGATGTCGGCATGATTCATATCGTTGACAAGATGGAAGAATGGCAGGAGATACAGGGAAGCCCCTATCTGCAATATGTGCAGGACCTGAAGGCTCAGGGCAAAATCAAGCACATAGGTCTAAGCAGCCACAATGCCGAAGTTGCACTTGCCATCGCAAAGAGCGGACTGGTAGAGGTTATCATGTTCAGTCTCAACCCAGCATTCGACCGCGTACAGTCGGACAAGAATCCTTGGGATTCAAAGACTTTCGATGAGATGCTTCCCGGAATTGACCCCGTACGCGTGGAATTGTACGACTACTGCGCACAGCACGACATTGCCATCACAGTTATGAAAACCTTCGGCGGAGGAGACCGTCTGCTCGATGCCGAGAAATCGCCACTGAAGATTGCGCTTACCCGCGACCAGTGTTTTGCGTACGTGCTGGCAAAACCTTGCGTAAAAGTGGCTCTTTGCAGTATCGACAGCGCCAGCAAGGTTGACGAATACCTGCACTACCTTAAGGCTACCGACGAGGAAAAGGATTACAATTCAGCACTCAGCAAGCAAACAGCGCAAAACGATATGGACAAAGGTGCATGCACCTATTGCAACCATTGTATGCCCTGCAGTGCCGGCATTCCGATTGCAAAGGTAAACGAGCTGCTCGACAAGGCCGAGAAAGAAGGACTTACATCCGAATTGAAGGCAAAATACGATTCGTTGCCCCATCATGCAGGCGAATGCACTCATTGTGGTGCTTGCCTAAGCCGTTGTCCGTTCGGAGTTGACATACCAACGCAGATGGACAGAGCAAAGGAAGTGTTCGGAAAATGAAAGTTATGGTCAACATATTAGCTTTTGCCATGCTATTTTTCGCTTCGTGTACGAAAGAAGAACCTGATATGCCAACACCAGCATCTGTAAAGACAATGCAACTTTCGATTGGCAACAAGATTTTCACTGCCACACTCGAAGACAACAGTAGTGCAGAAAGTTTTTACGCATTATTGCCGACTACTTTGGAAATGAACGAGTTGAACGGAAACGAAAAATACAATTACCTCGAAACCACCCTGCCCGTCAACAGCATCCGTCCTGGAACCATCAACGCTGGCGACATTATGCTTTACGGGGACAACTGCATAGTGGTGTTCTACGAAACTTTCAAGTCATCGTACAGCTATTCGCCAATCGGACATATAAATGATATCCAACAACTTAAAGAAGCACTTGGCACAGGAAACATAACAATAAAATTCAGCAAGCAATGAACGACAACCCTACAGGAAAAGACTATGTCGGTAGCGACGACCTCTATGCCGATGTGCAACGGACAATGAAACTGTGTGCCGAAATGAATACCGGCTATCACACAGAAGCGGAAGTCAGAGACTACTTGCGACAGATAACCGGCAGCAACATCGACGATACCGTGCGCGTGTTTCCTCCGTTTAACATCAATTATGGACTTACAACACGCTTTGGCCGCGACTGTTTTGTAAACTTTGGCTGCACATTTCTTGCACTCGGCGGCATAACAATCGAAGACGGCGCATTTATCGGACCGCATTGCGTACTTGCTACCGAATATCATCCCGAAGACCCTGCCACGCGTCATTCGTTGCTCACAAAGCCCATTGTCGTCGGACGCAATGCTTGGCTAGGCGCTGATGTGAAGGTTCTTGCCGGCGTTACTATCGGCGAAAATGCCATAGTTGCTGCGGGAAGCGTTGTTACCAAGGATGTGCCAGCCAATATGGTAGTTGCTGGAAGTCCTGCCAGAATAATTAGAGAAATAAAAGAAAACAAATAACAATTACAACTATTTGATTATGAAGCAAATTACATTAATAATCGCAATATGCTGCCTGCTGTCGGGCGCATACGCACAAAACAAACAAGCAAAGGAGAATACCGAAATGAAAAAGACATTAGTAGTTTATTTTTCGGCTACCGGCACTACCAAGGCCGCAGCCCAGAGGTTGGCAAAAGAAAAGAATGCCGACCTGTTCGAAATCGTACCAGAGAAGCCCTACACTGCAGCCGACCTCAACTGGCGTGACAAGCAGTCGCGTTCAACGCTAGAAATGAAGGACAAGAGTTCGCGTCCGGCAATCAAGAACACTTGCCCCAACATTGCCGACTACGACACCATTTGGATTGGTTTCCCTGTATGGTGGTACACAGCACCGACAATCATCAACACATTCATCGAGGCTCACGACCTTAGCGGCAAGGTGCTGAATGTGTTTGCAACCAGCGGAGGTAGCGGAGTCGAAGGTTCTGCAAAAGACTTGAAAAAGGCCTATCCGCAATACACTTGGGGCGAAAGCAGACTTATGAATTAACCCTATAAATAAGTAACAATGAAGAAATTAGCATTATTTGCAACGATAGTTATATTGACAACTGCTTGCAACGACAAAACGCAACCTACAGAAACAAAAGAGGAAATGAAACAGGAATTACAACTCACGCAGGAATGGGACAAGGTTTTCCCACTCAGCGACAAAGTTGACCACCGCAAGGTTACATTTGAAACACAGTACGGACTGACGCTAGCCGCCGACCTTTATACGCCAAAGGCAGAAGTTGTTGCGGATTTGCGAACAGAAGCTGTTGCGGATTTGAAATCCGCAACTCAAGAACCGGGGATTTCTAATCCCCTCCTCCCTGCCATCGCCGTGAGCGGTCCCTTCGGTGCTGTCAAGGAGCAGTCGAGCGGACTCTATGCCATGCGTATGGCTGAACGTGGGTTTGTTGCACTGGCATTCGACCCGTCATATACTGGTGAAAGCAGTGGCGAACCTCGTCGCACGGCATCACCCGACATAAACACCGAGGACTTCATGGCTGCCGTCGATTTTCTGTCGAAGCAGGACAATGTGGATGCCGAACGCATAGGCATTATCGGTATCTGCGGTTGGGGTGGCATCGCACTCAATGCTGCCGCTGCCGACACGCGCATCAAGGCTACCGTGGCAAGCACAATGTACGATATGACCCGTGTCAGTGGCAACGGATACTTCGACAGCGAAGACAAAGAAGAGTCGCGCCATACTGCCCGCGAGGCAATGAGCAAGCAACGCCTCTCCGATCCAATGGCTATGGCTGGCGGTGTTATCGACCCGCTGCCCGAAGAAGTTCCACAGTTTATTAAAGATTACCACGCCTATTACAAAACTCCACGCGGCTACCACAAACGCAGTGGCAACAGCAACGACGGATGGCGCGTCATCGGCACACAGGCTTACGCCAACAGCCGCTTCCTCTACTACATCAACGAAATTCGTTCCGCAGTTCTCGTGATGCACGGCGCAGAGGCTCATTCACGCTACTTTGGTGAAGCAGCCTACAAATATATGATGGAAGGTCAGGCCGAAGGATACAACTTCATCGGCAAACCAAATCCCAATCCCGAAAACAAGCAGTTGCTCATCATCCCCGGTGCTTCACACTGCGACCTTTACGATGGCGGTGAAGGCAACTACATCCCGTGGGACACGCTGGCGGAGTTTTTCGAGAAGAACCTGTAGGCATTGATGATAAGTTTTAGATAAATAGGGAATTATTATGATTGTTTTGATTATTGTTGCCGCCATCCTTCTCATAATGGGAATAATCATACTTATCGGCAAGGGAGATAATCTGATTGCCGGCTATAACACTGCTTCGAAAGAAGAGAAGTCACAGTATAATATCAAACGACTTCGGAGCTTGATTGGCGGCATCTTGGTCGTATTGGCACCAATGATGTTACTTCTGCTTAGGAAAGAGACATTGACCGCTACATTCTCATTCGTGCTCCTTACTTTCGTTCTTTGTATCGTTGTGGTGATTCTCGCCAACACTTGGGCGAAAAAGAGGTAATGGTAAATTCCAATTTAGCAAACAATAAACAAATACCAATATGAAGAAAGTCATCGTAATCTCAATCTGAAATAAAGCCACAAAAGGAAGAAACTCAAGTAAAATGAAAAAGCACATCGTAACAATTATCATTATGGCACTTTCCACATTGCCAGCATTGGCACAAATCGACATTCACAGCCACGCCATCACGGAAAATTACATTGAGTTTGTAAAAGCCAATGGCGCCGAGATGGACGAGGGTTTCCCTATCCCGAATTGGGACTTGGAACGCCACATAGCATTTATGGACAAAGCCGGCATACAGACCTCGGTGCTGACAATGCCCGCACCGCAACCATATTTCGGAGATGCAAAGGCTTCGGCAAATGTGTGCCGTAGGTTCAACGAGGAATGTACAGCCTTGAAAGCCCGTTATCCGGGGCGTTTTATGTTTTGTGCAGCACTGCCCTTGCCCAATGTCGAGTCTGCCCTCCGCGAAGCCAAATACGCTCTCGAAACTTTGGGCGCCGACGGTGTAAAACTCGCCACCAACAGCTACGGGCAATACCTTGGCGACCCTGCCTTGGATACTTTGATGTCTTATCTCGACACACAAAATGCCGTCATCATCCTGCATCCGCACAAGCCCTCGGCGGTAAACGCACAACTGATTGCCGATGTGCCTATGGCAAGTTACGAGTATTTGTCCGAAACAACACGCACAATCCTCAATATGATAGCCCACAATGTGCTGGTGCGCTATCCGCATCTGAAAGTCGTGGTGCCGCACTGCGGTTCGTTCCTGCCCAACGCCTTGCCGCGCTTCCGTTCGCTGCTTCCGGTGATGATAAAACAAGGATATATGCAACCTGTCGATGTTGATGCAAACCTATCAAGTCTATATTACGACCTTGCCGGCGCACCTACCGACGAGGTCATTGATGCGCTCCTTACAATCACCACCCCCGACCATATTCTTTACGGCAGCGACTATCCGTATGTTGCCGAGCAAGTACTTGTTGGCGGTAAAACAGCATTGGAAAATCGCCTTGCCTCCCACGGACTGAATCCGCAGGACATATTCAGCGACAATGCACGACGGCTGTTTGGCGAGAACATTCCGTTGCGTCAATATGGCGAACGAATTGTCCGCATAGCCGAAATCGAGGTTTATCCCGAATATCTGAGCGAATACCTTGCCTTTGCCACCGAAGTTGACCGCCTGTCAGTTGAGCGTGAGCCAGGCGTTATCTGCCTGTTTCCGATGCAGGACCCAGCCGACTCGTGCCAAATCCGCATTCTCGAAATCTACGCCAACGACGCCGTCTATCAAGCCCACCTGAAAACCGACCATTTCCAAAAGTACAAACAAGGCACGCTCAAAATGGTGAAGTCGCTCAAACTCAACACAATGCAGCCGATGGACAAAGAGATGATGAAGGCGATGTTTGGGAAGATGAGGCAATAACAACTCTACTTAGGAGATTTTTCCAACACTTTTTAGCCAGTTGATTTCATCGTGGATTGTCTCACGATAACTTCGTGTCGTGTAACCCAACTCGTTTCGAGCTTTTGAAGAATCAAATTCGTTATTCCGGGCGAGATTATACACTGCAAATTTTGTCATTACTGGTTTTGTTCCCTTTTTATGCGCCTGTTTTTCCATAATTTTTGCCATTACGTATGCCCATTTCGTAGGAATAAAAAACTTCATTTTCTTACAATTTGCTTCCTCCGAAACCAACGAAGCAAATTCTTTAAACGAAACGACCTCATTCCCAAGAATATAACCTTCACCTTTTTTCCCCCTATCCGCAGCGGAAATAATACCATCGGCAAGGTCTCTTACATCTACAAGATTAAAAGAGCCATCAATTCCTACAGGCATTTCACCATGAATAATTTGAAGCATAGTTTTAGTCGTATGTCCTATCGCAAAATCTTCGGGGCCCATAATTCCCGACGGATAAACGATGCAAGCATTGAGATTGTCTGTTTTTACAGCATTTAACACTGCTTGAGCCGCCAATGCTTTTGACTGACTATAACAGTCCATCAATCCTTCCACATTGAACGAAGAAGGTTCTTGTATTTTTCGTCCTTTGGGTAGTTCTGCAATAGAACCTGTGGAACCGCAATACACGAGTTTTCTACATTCCGAATGTTTTTTACAAAGCTCGATAATGTTTTGGGTTCCGCCAACATTTACGTCCATCACCTTTTGGTTATATTCAGCATCAACCGTCACAATGCTTGCTATGTGAAATACAATTGACTCACTTCCTTCAGGAATATCGAATAATCGTTCCAAAGATTTTTTATTTGTCAAATCTCCTTGTACAATTTCCGCTTCTGCTGGAACAAACCGCATAGCAGGGTCGTTTGGCAACACAAACGCACGAACACGCTCGCCTCGTTCAATAAGTTTTCTACACACTGTTCCACCTAAAAATCCTGCCGCTCCTGTCACTAAAAACACTATATTTGCCATAATTTTATATTTTATAATTAACACATTTGTTTTGTATTTGCAAAAATATATTACATTTGTATCAAAAACAAACTAAATATATACAAATGAAACAAAAGAATATTGATTGTATCAAAAAAGCACTTGAATCAGTATCCGACGACAAGTTGGAAGATTACATTGTAAAAGCTTTATTTTCACTTATGAAAACCATATCTTTCGAGGATATTTCAATAACCGACATCACAAAAAAAGCCGGAGTTGGTCGAGCCTCCTATTACCGTCATTTCAATAGCAAGGAAGACGTGATTCGTTACTATTTCACAAAAGAAATGCGGACATTTGTCTCAACATCGCAGTTGATTCCCCAGAGCAAGGACGATATGTTTGAAATCATGTTTAAGATTCTTTCTGGACTGAAAGAAAAAAAAGAAGTTATGGAAATCTTAATCCAAACACGACAAGAGCGAATCTATCTTGATTTCTTAAACACGAACATGCAAAAATTCGTTACCACCCATTGGGGTGCCGACTCTGCCTACGTGGCTTATTTTATGTCGGGTGCCTTGTTCAATTTGTCGCTTATGTGGATAAAAAAAGGTTGCGTGGAATCGGTTAAGAAGCTTACTGATTCATTTGTAAATTTAATGTTTATTGACGAAAACAATATTCGCACGGTATAACGCAAAAATTGTGACAACGCATAATTTAGCGGAAAACAATGGAAAATATTACAAGACCGTATTATTCCGTTCCAAAAATATAACGGCGGAAGAGCGTCTTTGCTGCTTCAACGCCAAGCATCTTACTGATGGTGTCGAAGGCTGGTCCGACATTGTTGATTAGTCCTTCAACATATATGCTGTTTCGATCGGTCTTGGCGGCAGAATCCACATTGCTGGCAGTGGGAAACATATCGATGTATGCAGATGTCATTTCGGAGACTAATGCCGACAGGCGCGACGCTGCCCCAACCTTGGCGGTACTGGGCGGAAGACGAAGATTGTCGTACCATGCTGGGTTCAGAGGCTTGTCCTTCAAATCACGGTAAGTATCTTTTACGGCTTGCATCGCCGACAAATCGACAGGATTTAGCTGTGTATCGTAAACCTCCAAAATCAAAATCCGTTTTCCGAAAGCGCTTATTAGGTCGTATGAATAAAGCGGAAGGTCTTTCGCGTATGGCGTACAGATAAGGGTTTCCATCTTCATCACACCAAGAAAAGCCCTCATTGTGAGGTACGAAAGGCAAGCGCAACCGTTCCAGTCGTACGACTGCAAATGGAATTTCATTCCCTTGCCAGAGAATGTCTACCAAGGCGTTACATCTTTTGCGACAAGTGCGCCCTTCTGCGAAAACAAATCAAGACTCGAAGTATTCATTTCAACAAAAATCACACATTACATTTAGTTGCACAAAAATAGAACATTTTTCACGAAGGATAAACCATGGAAAGTAAATTCCTGCGCGGGCTCTCTAAAAACTGACATAAGGCTATCTTTCTCCACAAGATTCCTCATTACGATGAAACTGAAGAAGGGAAAAATCAAGTATCCGGCAACCGTACTTTGGATTTTTTTCGTATTTTCGCAACAGATTTACTAAAACAAAATGAAGAAAATTATCATCATCGACGGAGGCCCGCGCAAAACATTCAACACCGCCTCCATGCTCAGCAAGTTTGCCGAAGGTGCAACTTCCGCAAGCGCAGAAATAGAAGTAAAAACAATACGCCTCTACGCACTCGACTACAAAGGTTGTATGTCGTGCATGGCCTGCAAGATAAAGGGCAAGGCATCGAATGTGTGCAAGTACAAGGACGCACTCACGCCAATTCTGGACGAAATTGCCAATGCCGACGGTCTGGTGCTTGGCTCGCCCAACTATTTCGGCGAAATTACAGGTCAGATGCGTGCCTTTTTGGAACGGCTTGCTTTCCCTTGGCTGTCGTACAACAACTACAGCATCACAGCACCGAAGCGTATGCCCGTACTGCTGGTCGAAACCCAGAACGGCACCAAGGAACGCAACAACTGCAATGGCTACGGAACAATGGAGCACTGCATAGCACAAGCCCTCGGACAGCCAGAAAAATTGACTGCCTACAACACATATCAGGTCAAGGACTATGCCAAATTCGAGCTGGCAGGATTCTCGGAACCCGCCAAACGCCAGTACCGCGACGAAAATTGGGAGAATGACCTGCAGATGGCTTACGATGCAGGAAAACGGATGGCAGAGAAGATTATCGCGCTGAAATAAATAATTCCGACACAAATTCCTATGATACAAACAGACAAAACTACTAAGACGATTTTTCCGATACAAGTTTTGCTTGAATTGCTGGTAGTATGTTGCCTTTGTCTTTTTACATCGTGCAAAAAGGACAAGTCTGACGAAAATACATCAGTAATGCCTACAATCATCTACGATACCGACATCGGATCCTCAACCGATGACCTTTTTGGACTCGAAATGCTAAACCGCTATCACGCTCAAGGGCTCTGTCGCCTGCTGGGCGTGGTGGTTGACCGCGAGGGAGAAAATTGTGCCGCTTGCGCAGATGTGATGAATACTTATTTCGGTCACGGCGATATTCCAATTGCATTGGTGCGCAACGGCATCACAAATCCAATGGTGTGGATTGACTATCGAGGACTGGCAGACCATACGCTTGAGGATGGCAGTAAAATGTTCCAGCGGTCAGTGACCGATTATTCGGCGTTGCCCGACGGATGGCAGCTTTACCGTCGACTGCTGGCTTCGCAGCCCGACAAGTCGGTAAGCATAGTGTCGGTGGGATTTGTCACTTGCCTGTCGCAGTTGCTGGAGTCGGAACCGGATGCATATTCGGTGCTCAATGGTGTCGATTTGGTACGGCAAAAGGTTAAATGCCTATACATACAGGGCGGAAGGTTTGGCGAAGCCGAAGAGGGCGATTTCAATTTTGCTCAGGGCATCGAATTTGCGCAGACATTCTTCCGTCTGTGGCCCAATGAGGTGGATATAATTTTCAACCCAATGGAAACAGGGCAATCGGTAGAATACGCTCCCGAACAAGTTATTGCCGACATCGACTGGACCGATACGCATCCAATCAAACAGGTATATCTTAAATACAACTGCGATACTGGGCAAAAAATGTGGGACGCAATGTCTGTCATCAATGCTGTCGAAGGAGATGACCTCTTCTACATTTCGGAGCGAGGCACCGTAGGTATCACCCCCGAAGCAGAAACGCCATTCACGCCATCACCCAACGGCAACTGCCGCTACCTGAAACCCGGCGACGCCATTTGGTCATCGGAAATGCTGGAACGCATCAGGACATTAAACAAAATACACTAATCATATCGGCAAACTAATCCGAACATACCTAATGAAAACTAACACAAAGCAAAAGGTCATTCTCCTGACTGGTGCAAGCAGCGGCATCGGATACGACACTGCCGAAGCACTTGCAAAACAGGGACACAAGGTGTATGCCGCCGCACGACGCGTGGAACGGATGGAACCGCTTCGCCAATATGGTGCTGAACCGCTGAGCATGGATGTCACCGACGAACAGTCGATGGTGCAGGGCGTACAAGCTATCCTCGACCGCGAAGGGCGCATCGATATTCTCATCAACAACGCAGGTTACGGCTACTTTGGTGCCGTGGAGAATGTCCCCATCGACGATGCTCGCAACCAACTAGAAGTCAACATTTTCGGATTGGCACGACTTTGCCAGCTTGTCCTGCCGACTATGCGCAAACAGCATAGCGGACGCATTATAAACATTTCGTCGGTGGCAGGCAAGACGGTATTCTACTATGGAGGCTGGTACCATGTGTCGAAATACGCTGTCGAGGCTTTGAGCGACGCGCTACGCATGGAAGTCAAGCCGTTCGGCATCGATGTGGTCATCATCGAACCTGGCGCAATCAAGACCAACTGGGGCATAATAGCCGCCGACCACCTAAAAGAGACATCGGAAGGCACAGCATACGCCGACACAGGCACGATGATGGCGCAGAACCTACGGAATATGTACGAATCGTCAAGTCTGTCGGAACCTTCGGTTGTTCGGAAAGCCATTTGCCGTGCCGTCAATGCCCGCCGTCCCCGAGTGCGCTACCGCATAGGACGCCTAGCGACAAGCATAGTGTTTTTCCACTGGTTGCTCCCCTCCCGCTGGTGGGACGGCTTTTTGCGGATAATGGGAAAAAGGAAGTTGATGTTAAAGTAAAAGCACATTTAACAACTTTATTACAAGTAACTTATAAAAATATTTCCAAAATTATTCTCTGTATTTGAAGATAATTTTGTACTTTTGCATTCGGCAAAAGAATAAAAGAGAATAAAGAAGAATAAAAGAAAGTAAAAGAGAATAAAGATGTGCATAGAATCCAACCTCTCCTAAATTTTACAATCTTAATTTCACGACCTTTACTGCACAAAAAGAAACAATCTTTAGATTTCAGTTTTTTGCTCAAAAATTTCATTCCGCTCATGCCGCGGAGGCATTTACTTGTTATTCGCCCCTACAAATGATTTTCAGCGGTGCTCATGATTGTCTTCGACAATTGTTGGTAAAAAGTAAACAAAAACCATGTCCGCTGAGTCTGCTTCACTAAAAATCGGCTACACTACGCTAAAAGTCAGTAACTTGTCTCCGTTTCACTCCGACTTCAAACAGACTGACTTTTTACGCTCCGTTTCTCCGATTTTCTTAACGCTCACCAGACAAGGCGGCAATCAAGGTATGCTCACTTCGTGTCGCGAGCTAAAGGTTCGCTTTCAGCGATGGTTTAAAAGGTCGCGGAAATCCGTCTTCGTTGAAATTAGCGACCGCCTACGGCTCATTACTGCAGAAAAAAGAATATCTTTGCACCCAAATTCTACATTTCAATGAAACTTAAAAAACGGAAAATCAAGTACACAGCAATATTCTTTATCTGTTGGTTTGCATTTTTGGTCATTCTGGTTGATGTAGTTTTGAAATTCCAGACACTGGTTGATTATTTCGGTTCGTACGCATTGGTGGAGGTTGGACTATTGCTGTTGGTCATTCTGCCGACAGTGGCAGTTTACATATTTACAAAGGAATAAGGAGTTATCAGAGTATTACAGCTGTGATTCGTACCCTTGCGGCATTTGCGTTTCAAAGACTTGCTTTTAGTCCCCACGCACGAAGACAGAAAAAATTATTTCCTTGGATTTTTTCATTTTCAAGCAAATTATTTCCTTGGATTTTTTCGATTTTAGCAAAATTATTTCCTTGGATTTTTTCATTTTTATATCTTTATAACTGAAAATCAACAACTTGTAAGACATATTAAAGAATCATAGTTCGCCAAGTAGTTATCTGCCCCTTATATGCAATATCAAGTTTACATTAAGAGAGAAGAATAAAAGAGAATTAAAGAAAGTAAAAGAGAATAAAAGTTGGCGTTGAATCAAAACTCTCCGATAATTTACAATCGTAATTCTAAATTTCACTACCTTTACCGCGAAAAAAGAAAAGCAGATACGCAATGAGTGCTTTTACAGAATATTTCGTAAACAATAGGGAAAACAGCGAGGAACGGGCGGCAATGATTATTCACTCCTGCCCCGAACTGCTGGAACGCATACAGCAGGTCGGATTTCTGCCTTTGCTGGAAAGTGGTGTGCGCGGATACAGTGCCGAAAGCCTAATGGACGAGGACTGCCGTTTTACACAATTCGACGACGGAAGCTGGGAATGGCCACTCTGGCAATGGAAAGGCGATGCCGTAAGGGAAGGCGACTGCGTGTATGGCAAGTTCTTCGCTGGCAAGGCAGGTTTTGTCAGTCGCGAGTGGTGGCCCGACCTGTACAACTGGCGCCGAAGCCAAAGCACAAAATTCGACGAATGCAGCGTTGAGGGAATCATCCTCGCTACCTTGCAGGAGAACTGCAGCATGATAACACGCGACCTGCGCGCTGCTTGCGGTTTTGTTGGACCTAATATGCGCAGTAAGTTCGACGGCTACATCACCCGACTTGAGATGTCGTGCCACATCGTTACCGAGGATTTTGTATATCCTACCGACAAGCACGGTCGCAAATATGGTTTCGGCTGGTCGCTACTTACCACCCCCGAACGCCTGCTCGGACTGGAGGCTTGCAGGTGCAAACGCACTCCCGAAGAATCGTACAAGCGTATGTACGACCATCTCTGCGCATTGCTGCCCGAGGCTACCGAAAAGCAAATCAAGAAAGTACTAAAATAATGATATTCAAAGTTTTGAATATCTAATTTCATAGCTAGTGTAATTTTTTTGAAAAAAAATGAAATATATCGTTTGCGATATAATTTTATTTTGTAATTTTGCATCGCAAACGATATAATTTTTATATGGCATACGAACAGCTAAAATTGGACAATCAGCTTTGCTTCCGTCTGTACACGGCAGCACGACTGACGATGGGCGCCTACCACCCCTATCTCGACCCACTGGGAATTACCTATCCGCAGTACCTCGTGATGCTGGTGCTCTGGGAACACGAAAAGCAGACCATAATGGACATTTCGCATCGTCTGCAGCTCGACACCAACACGGTTACACCGCTTCTGCAGCGCATGGAGAAGGCTGGACTGATAAAACGCACCAAAGGCAAGGAAGATGCTCGCCAGCGCATTGTCACGCTTACCGATAAAGGTCTTGCTATGCAGGAACAGGCAAAGCACATACCCGAATGCCTGAGCGCCGAAATTCTAAACCATATAGGTTCGATTGAGGAACTGACTAAAATTGTTCCAACTCTCGACAAACTCATCGAAGGACTAAAACAAACTAATAACGAACATTGAATTTATTGACAAGTACAATACGATATTAAAAACAAATTTATAATGACAAAAAGTATAATTAGCATAGCTGTCGGACTGTTTTTCATTCTGTCGGCGAATGCACAAAACAACAAGACTATGGCAACGATTTATGATTTTAAGGCCTTGAACAACAAAGGCGCAGAGGTTGAAATGTCGCAGTACCACGGCAAAGTTCTAATGATTGTAAACACCGCTTCGAAGTGTGGTTTCACACCTCAGTACGATGGTTTGGAAGCACTTTACCAGAAGTACAAGGACCAGGGATTCGTCATTCTCGGCTTCCCTTGCGACCAGTTCAAGCATCAGGAACCGGGCAGCGACGAGGAAATTGCTGAATTCTGCCGCATAAACCACGGTGTAACCTTCCCTCTTATGAAGAAAATTGATGTATTTGGCGAAAACGCCCACCCTATCTTCACCTACCTTACCAAGCAAGTTCCAACCGAGGAAGTGAAAGGTTTGAAGAACAAGGCCACAATGGCGTTGGTTGACAGTCTGAGCAAGTCGGAAGGTCGTGGCGAAGGCGATGTCCGCTGGAACTTCACAAAATTCCTCATCTCTCGCGACGGCAGTGTCATCAAGCGGTTCCCGCCGGTGGCTACCCCAGAAGATATGGATGCTGATGTGGAAGCTATGATTAAGCAGTAGAATTTATTAATAACCAAAATGTTATCACAATGAAAGAGCAAGTATTAAAGGCTATGCGCGAGTTTGGCGCTCCCGTAAATGCTGGGAAGATTGCCGAAATTACAGGTCTCGACCGCAAGGATGTTGACAAGGCATTCGCCGAACTGAAGAAGGAAGGTGCAATAGTATCGCCAGTCCGCTGCAAGTGGGAACCAGCAAAGTAAGGCTTATCCATAAAAAACGCCACAAGGTTTTTCTTGACCCTGTGGCGTTTTTATTTTATATATATGCTTTTATTCCACAACAAATTTTACCGTCTCACGTGAATTTTCACCTTCTACTTGCAAGAAATACACACCTTTTTCCAAATCTGCAACGAAAATTGTTCCGCTTGAGATTCCATTCATAACTTCCTGTCCCAAAACATTGAAAATGGAATAATCCACCTGTCCACACGGAATATTATTCAAATAGAGAACATCGGAAACAGGATTAGGATAAACTTCCAATGATTGGTTTGTAGATTCGAGCACTGACACTGGATCTTGCGTTGGAATTATATTTACGATAATGCCTTCAATCTTGGTCATTCCGTAGTAAAAATTTTCATCGGGAATGTTGTACCAATCATCCAACGAACCTCCGTAGCCAAAGTTGACATGGAACTTGCCATCAGATTCGCGATAACCATCGACAACGACATTGTGTCCAACCGTACCTTCTGGATTTTCAACAGCCAAATGCGCAGGATAACCAGCTTGCAGATTGGAAATTAAAGTGGCATACATTTCATCACTTGCTTCACGATACAACTGGCACTCGGTAAAACCAAACCGCTGATAAGCGTCATACGCTTGGTCAACACGGAAAGTTCCAGAACCCTGCGAAGTATAAACTTGCGTACAAGCCGTTCCACAAGCAAAAACCAAAGCGGCAGTCAACATGTCGGGAAGTTCCTCGCCACGCTGGAAAACAGCGTCAACGGAATCAAGCATCACGTTTAACTGTGGAAACGAAGGGAATAGCAAGGATTCCCAGTCGTCATCAATTCTGTAATTACGACCAGCATAGTTGTGAAGATAGTCGTCTTCATCTGTAAAGCGAGTGCCCTGTGTAGTGCGTAGATAATTGATAATCTGTCCCATTGCAATAGCAGGACAACCGGCATAACTTGCCGAATTACCATTCGATGGATCTCTCGGGCAAAGCTGGTTGTACGGAGCGTCCTGTGTCCAATTTGAGGTAAGCATACCATCATTGCTTCTCGATGGCAGGTCGGATGCTGGAATATCAGCAGTTTTAAGCATATTACTCTGCGCCCATCCATTAGATGCGCCAAACAGAACCATAAAGAAAAGAACTATCGGCTTTTCCCAAAAACGCCAAGAAAATAGTGTACTCATTTGTTCTAATTTTAAATTCAACTTTATTTTAATTGGTGCAAAGATAGGAAAATTTTTCAAACATAATCAGACAATCAGTTTTATTATCTACAATCTACACAATTCACGGAAATTCATTTTCTTTGCAAAAAAATTGAATATGAAGAGAACCATATCAATTATACCGCTTATCCTGCTGTTAACCACGGCATTTGCGCAACAGCCCGACAAGGCAAAATATGCCGCATCGCCGTCTGGATTTATGCAGAAGGAAATAATGAAGGATATCACCGGCAAGGAGGACGATGCGCCGAACGGCAAAAAGTTCGTAATGGACTTCGACGGCAAGACCTACCCCACCGACCCTGCCAAATACACAACCGTATGGCACAACGAACCTGTTTCGCAGGGACTTAGCGGCACCTGCTGGGCATACTCGGCAACCTCGTTCATCGAGAGCGAAGCATACCGCAAGAGCGGACATAAGGTGAAACTGTCGGAAATGTTCACGGTTTACTGGGAATATGTAGCCCGCGCCGAGGAATTTGTCCGCACACGAGGCAATATCGAACTTGGCGAAGGCAGCGAGTCAAACGCCATAAAGCGCGTAATGTTCAACCACGGACTTATGCCCTACTCGGCCTACAACGGTCTGAAGGAAGGTCAGAAATACAACAACCATGTGAAACTTTTCTCCGAGTTTAAGGCCTATCTCAACGAAGTCGCAAACAAAAACCTCTGGGACGATGATGTGGTTGGCAAGGTAAAGGAAATCCTCGACCGCAACATCTGTACGCCTCCCGAAACATTCACCTATGATGGCAAGACCTACACGCCTAAATCGTTTATGGATGAATACCTGAAAGTGAGACCGAACGACTATTTCAGCTTCATGTCGTTCAAGAAATACCCGTACAACCAGCGCCACGAACTCGAGGAACCCGACAACTGGTGGCATAGCAACGAATACTACAACATTTCGCTAGATGACTACATCTGGATTATCCGCAACGCACTGGAGAAAGGCTATTCCGTTAGCCTCTGCGGCGACACATCGGAACCAGGCTATGTGAAGGAAACCGAAGTCGGCATAATCCCCACTTTCGACATTCCAGCCAAGTACATCAACGCCGACTCGCGCGAAATGCGTCTCGAAAACGGTTGCACCACCGACGACCACTGCATTCAGATTGTTGGTTACCAAAAGATTAAGAATCAATACTGGTACCTGATAAAAGACTCTGGTTCGGGTGGAATGGATGGTGCACACCGTGGCTACCGCTTCTACAGCGAGGACTACATCAAGCTGAAAATGATAAACATAATGGTAAATGTCGATGCCGCAAGGAAAATCCTTGACGGAATAATAAAATGAAAGTATATAAACATAATACAATAATAGCAACGAAGGAGATTGCTCGCAAGCTTCGCGAGGTTGCAAGCAACGTTTCGGATAGGTTAATTCACACAGCTCCCCGTTCCGTATCGCTGGTTCATTATACCTTCCGAAATGACATCCCTTTCGTCATTCCGCAAAGCAGAACGAACAGCATAAGGCACATTGCTTGTGAGTTCGTTTGTGCGGAATCCCCTAATAAACGGAAACAACATGACAGACGAATTCATAAACTTACTCAAACAAGATAAAATTCCCGTACTAGAGGAATTCTACACTATACAGGGCGAAGGTTTCAACAGTGGAAAAGCCGCCTACTTTGTACGCTTGGGCGGATGCGACCTTGCCTGCCGCTGGTGCGACTCGAAGGAATCGTGGGTTCCGCGCCTCGACCAGTTTGTAAAGATAAACGACATTATCGACCGCGTAAGGCAGACAACCGCCGATACTATTGTCGTAACAGGCGGAGAACCACTAATTTACAATTTTAACCGTTTTACCGAACTTTCGCGCCAAGCAGGCATAACAACGATGATAGAAACTAGCGGTGCGCACGAGTTCAGCGGAGTGTGGGACTGGATTTGCGTATCACCAAAGAAGCAGATGCCACCGCGTCCCGAGTTCTACCAGCTTGCCAACGAACTAAAAGTCGTAGTTTTTGACGAAACCGACCTCGAATGGGCAGAAAAATGCTCGCAGAAGGTCAGCGGACGCTGCGAACTCTACCTGCAGCCCGAATGGAGCCAGTTTAAGCGCACAGGCGACATGGTTGTCGATTATGTGAAGAAAAATCCGAAATGGAAGGTCTCGGTGCAGATGCATAAGTTTTTGAGAATCCCATAATGGTTTTACGATTTTAGATTGATGCTGGATTTGATTTTTTGTTTTATCTAACAAAAAATTACTATCTTTGTCATTGTCAAAAAATAGTAACATTATGAAACGACCTCTTTTTACACTAGTTGCCACTATCTTATGTTTCGTATCGGCATACGCCTTTGACTTTTCTGCTCTAACCGAAAGCGGGCAAAGATTGTATTACACTATAACATCAGACACTATACCATATACTGTTATGGTAACATATCAGACGGAGGAGTATCCTCATTACTTCACTACTCCCATTGGAGATCTTGTAATTCCGGAGTCCGTCACGAAAGAAAATATTACCTACGCTGTTACCAGCATTGGCAGTAGAGCTTTTTTCCAATGCAGCGGACTGACATCACTAACAATCCCTAGCACCATAACTAACATCACGGCAGGAGCTTTTAACGGTTGCGGAGGATTGAGGTCAATTTCTGTTGACGAGGGTAATACGGTATACGATTCTCGCGAAAACTGCAATGCAATAATAGAAACGGAAACAAATAAAATAATCGTCGGATGCAGAAATTCATTCATTCCTAATTCGGTGACAGCCATAGGCAGGTACGCATTCAATGGAAGTATCGGACTGACATCCATAACAATACCCAATACAGTAACTTTTATCGATTATGATGCCTTTAGCGATTGTGACAGTCTGTCATCCGTATACTATTTAGGCAACCTAACGGAATGGCTTAGTATTACGTTTGGCAATCACGCAATTCCATCCAACCATAGTCTGTATATTGACAACGAATTACTTACCGATCTCATCATCCCCGAGTGCATAACCGAAATACATAATAATGCCTTCGAAAGAGTTACAAGCTTGACATCGGTAACGATTCATAATTCTGTTACATCTATTGGATATTCAGCATTTTGCTATTGTACTGGACTAACATCATTAATAATACCAAACTCTGTCAGAACTATCGGGAATTGGACTTTTATTGGATGTACTGGACTAACATCAGTTGTAATTGGCAACTCCTTAAGGGCAATACCAGGCTGGTCATTTAAAGAATGTACCAACCTAACATCTTTGACAGTAGGAAATTCGGTAACAAGCATTGAATTTTCCGCATTTCACAGTTGCGAAAATTTGAGAACACTAGTAATTCCCAATTCTGTCACAACTATTGAAATGGCAGCATTTTCCTCTTGCCATAGATTAACAACGGTAACTCTAGGCAGCAATGTTACAAGAATAGAATGCTATGCTTTTTATGAATGCGATATGATTTCAAATGTATATGCAAATCCAACGACTCCACCATACATAGACTATTTTAATTTTAACGCAAACACAACAATATGGGTTCCATGCGGCTTGGTTGCAGCATACACACATACTGATAATTGGGACAACTACCACGACATTCGAGACCGACAGCCGTACATTCTAAATGTAACAAGCGAAAACTACCAACGAGGAACGGCTGAAATTGTACAGCCGCCCGATTGTGTCGATGGAACTGCAATTATATCGGCAACACCAAACCCACACTACAACTTCACCAGATGGGCAGACGGCAACACCGACAATCCACGAACAATTACAGTAACCGAGGACACTTCATTTACCGCCATATTTACACCCGACCTGCATACCATTACCGTTGTCTCTGCCGATGAAACTATGGGAATCGTAACGGGAGGAGGAATTTTCGAATATGGTGCCGAAATATTTATCGATGCAACGCCAACAGATGGCTACGGCTTTGCATATTGGAGCGACGGCAACGCCGAATACAGACGAATGATAACCGTCACAGGCGATGCAACTTATATCGCAAATTTCGGCGTATTGCGAACAATCACAGTCACCTCAGCAAACGATGAATACGGCACAACTACTGGCAGCGGAATATATGCCGAAGGTGCAACGATTGAAATAGAGGCAATTCCTACCGAACATTATCATTTCATGGAATGGAACGACAGTTGCACCGACAATCCGCGCAGAATTACCATTACCGAGGACGCCGAATATATAGCCTCATTTGCCATCGACCAGTTTACAATTACGGTTGAATCCGCCGACACTACAAAAGGCACAACAACCGAAGGCGGAATCTTCGACTACGGAACCGAAATACAAATGGAAGCGACACCAAACGAAGGTTTTGAATTTTCCACTTGGAATGATAGCAACACCGACAATCCGCGAACAATTACCGTTACCGAAAATGCCACATACCGTGCATATTTTATCGCAACAAATGTTGAAGAAAATACGACAGCCAGCATTTCCCTATACCTCTACCCTAACCCAGCAAGCGACATCATTACCATTGTTTCGCAGGAACCAATCTCTGGCATAGAGGTTATTAATGCTGATGGAATAGTTGTTTCGCAGCAAGAATGTCACGGAAATGGCGCATATATCAATGTATCAAATTTGCCCAATGGAATTTATTTTGCAAAAATACATGTTGCGGATGGCAATTATATCAAGACTTTAAGATTTGTAAAACAAATTTAACATAAAAAACGAATCGCCATCCAAACAGCAGTACAATTCCGCGGACGTTGGAAGGCGATTCAAGTAAGTCACAACACAGTGGTGTTATGAGCAGCGGCCCTGGTACTGCACCCAATGCAATCTGTACCGCTGCTCAAATTTCCACCTTTCTGTAAAAGGAGTTTTCCCAGTCTGGGTCTTTATCTAATTCTTCTATTTGACACTCAAACATAAGGCTAATAATCTCCTCCATGTAAATTGTTCATCAATATCCGACTTTCATTTGTGAATTTACAATCTGTTCGTCATCACAATATGCACACAGCTTCTCGAAGGTAAACTCATCACCGTTGAGAATGTAATTGATAGCTTTCTTGCGTGTTACATTTTCAATCTGACCACCGCTAAATAGATATTTCCGTGCTACAATGTCAAGTTCTGCTGGCTTCAATTCGGGTAGCATCGAATGCCAAATCTTCTTGCTGGTTCTGATGTCGGGCTTTGCAAACTCTATCTTGTATATGAACCGACGCTCAAAAGCCTTGTCAAGATTTTTCGTAAGGTTTGTTGTTGCGATAAGAATGCCTTCGAGGTCTTCCATTTCCTGAAGGATAATGTTCTGTATTGTGTTTTCCATCTTGTCAACGGCATGCTGAGTATTTTCCATCCTAGTGCCGAACAGCGCATCGGCCTCGTTGAACAGCAATATAGGTGCGACTTCCGACTTGCGAACAATATTCCTATAGTTGACAAACAGTTTCTTAATCATCTTTTCGCTTTCGCCAACCCAACAGCTTTTCATATTGGCAATATCGACCTGCATAATGTTTCTTCCGGTCTGCTTGGCTATCTGCAGAACCGATTCCGTCTTTCCTGTCCCTGGCGCACCGTAGAACAAACACGAAAAACCCTTGCGCAATCCCTGCTTTGCCAGTCTGTCCAGGACATTTTTGTAATTGTCGGGCTGCAAAAGTTTTATCAGTTCTGTAATCGAAGCGGTGTTCTTGTCGTTGAAGAACAACTTTTTCTCCTGGATGTTATTGTGCAGCAACAGTCCACGGGTTGGATTTCTAATGCTTTGCAGATTAAGCACATCCGACAAAAGTTCATCCTTAATCCTTTCGCCCAGCTTGAAATGGCATCTGTCGGCAAGACCTTCCTGATTTACATACTCTATGTAGCCGTTTTTTATCAAGCAGCTGTCTCCATCGCGCATATTCGAAAGTACCCATGTCAATATCCAGTGGCTCTCGAAAATATCTTCCAAATCGGAGTCCTCAATGTCATCGTCGTAGTAATATGCGTATTGGATAACAAATTTCATAAGCAGAACCTTCTCTGATTGAGTGAGTTTGTAGCCGATGAATTTCGTAGCAAAAGGCAAATGAGTATTCTTTTCGAGCAAAGTTTTTATCTCGTCAACCATATCGTCATATTCAATTTCATCCTCCTGCCTTAGCATATACAATCTTTTGATTTTGTCGAGCAACTCCGTTATTTTCAAGTTGGTTATCGGCTTGGGAACATACATTCTATCTTCTTGAAATGCCTGTATAACCTTGCATGGCACCGAAAAGCCAAAAGTATCATCCTCATCGTCCTTTTTCAACAGTTGCCTCTGAACCAATACATTGAACTCACTTGCATAACGAAGAAGATGTATGTGACGGCATCCGAGATAATCCAGCAAATCCGTCATAGTTTCGTGCGACTCCTCGTTTTCGACCCACAACGAAAGCAATACCGACTGGCGAGGTGTCAAATCGCACTTCGCACCTATAAAATCAGTATATTTCTTAATCTTTCTGTAGAAACTTTCACTCAGTTTCGAATCTTTCGCAAAATCGACAATGTTTTCCATGCAGGAAAGAATTGTCAAATCTTCCTCTTGAACTTTCATTTTCACTGTTTTCTTTTCCATAGCACATAAGTTTTATGAGTTCTACTAAAAATTTCGCTGCAAAATAAATATGCCACAATGCAACCTATTTGCGCAGTCGAAAATATTTTTCATTTCTTTCGAAAAAAGTTTTGCAAACATATAATACATAAGCATATATAAAATCGGAATTGTAATAATTACACCATCTTTTGTAAAAATCGAAGGGAAATATGTAAAGAAATTTTCGGGGTATGGCAGTGTGACAAATCAATTTCATTCAACATGTATGGACATAATGCATTGTGCCCCTACAAATGTTGCAACCCATTAATAAACGAAATGACATTTAGTGTGGGATAAAAATCCCTGTTGTTCACAGGTCGAAAAATGGAAAATAGGAATATTTAAAAATACCTCACCATGCTCCATTTCGGGCCATACACAAGCCAAAATGCAAATAATTTCATTTTAGTCTATAAACAAGCCAAAATACAAATATTCCAATTTTAGTCTAATGACAAGCCAATATTAAAAATTTTTAATTTTAGTCTATTGATAAGCCAAAATTTATTATCTTTGCATCGTAAAAATTATTGTATGGTAAATAAGGAAATTTTAAAAAGTGTCCTTCTTGAAAATAGAAGTATTGTCCAGAATATCAAGTTGGTAAAGCGTAACTTTTCGTTTATCAGCGATTTCCGTTATGTGCTGGTTGGTGTTAGGCGTTCTGGCAAATCGTTTCTACTTTTTCAGCGCATGCAGGAAATGTTGTCGAATGGTCATAGTTGGGACGAAATGCTTTATTTGAATTTCGAAGACGACAGGTTAATCGGATTCAACAGTTCTGATTTCAACGAAATACTTAAGGCTCATAAGGAAATGGGTGGCAAAAAGCCTGTACTTTTCCTTGACGAGGTGCAAAATATTCCTGGATGGGAAAAATTTGCTCGCCGACTAGCCGACCAAAAATATATAGTAAACATCACTGGTTCTAATGCAAAAATGCTTAGTTCAGATGTTGCAACAACATTGGGCGGTCGTTATATAATCCAATATGTTTTTCCATACGATTTCAGCGAATTTTTGTCGGCAAACGATGTTGACATATTTAGCACCAAGAATTGTGAATTAATGCCTCAGATGGATGAATATCTGCGCTTTGGCGGTTTTCCAGAGTGCGCGACTTTACAAAGCAAGCAGGAATACCTTTTGTCCGTATATCAGAAAATATATATGGGTGATATTTCTGCAAGATACAACATCGAGAACAAAGTGGCTTTACGTCTGATGTTCAGAAAGTTGGCAGAAAGTATGATGCAACCGATAGCATTGACCAGACTAACAAATATGCTTGCCTCGACAGGAACAAAAGTGTCGAAAAACACAGTCTTGAATTATGCCGACTACGCAAAGGATGCATTTTTGATATTGTCCCTAACCAATTTCGCCGATAATTTTACAGAACGTGAAACAAACAAAAAGTATTATTTCATCGACAACGGCATAATTAGCTTGCTTACAACAGATTGCCTAAGTTCTCAATTCGAAAATATGGTTGCTCTTGCATTGCTTCGAAAATACGGACTCGACAACAATGTATATTTCTACAATTACAATATCGAAGTGGATTTTGTTGTGCCCGAAAACGAATTGGCAATACAAGCATGCTATATCTTGGGCGATGAAACTGGAGAAACTTATCGTAGGGAAACAGGGGCATTAGTAAAACTTAGTAAACGGTTGCCTTACCACGACTTAGTAATTGTTACATACAACGAAGAACGCGAGATTGAGGTCGATGGCAAATGCATATCCGTTGTCCCTGCATGGAAATGGCTAATTGGTGGATAATGAATGTTGGATAAAAATCATTGTTTTTCAGATTTTTCATCGTTCTTTCGGATTTGCAACCTTTTGCTCGCTGCCTTTAGCAGCAACCTTTAGCTCGTTGCCAATGGCAACAATCCGAAAGATACGAATATAAGGAATTTCAATCCGCAATTTCACCGAATACATTGACTTGTCTCAAGATTTGCCACCGTTTTTGTTTCAGAATCAATACTCGTCATCTTTTTCACCAACGAATTTACGCAGGTTGAAATAATCAATACCTTCATCGATACGGTATTTGAAAGTTTCCTCATCGTCAAGAGTTTCCAATAATCTTGTATAGCCAATCAGGTTTTCAAGTTCTTCGAACAATTCATCAATATACCCATTTATGTACTCAACTGGCGTGTAATCGGCAGGAGTAATATCTCTTGGCGTCGCCATTGCCAAACCGCGAATCTGGGCTTTAAGATTTTCAATTTCCAACCTATTTTCTTTGATTTTGTCCCGCAAGTCCTCAATGCTACGAAACGACTCGTGATTCTTGCTAAAAATCTCAGGTCTCCATATAACATACATTCCCATAATTTTCCGTTTTTTCTGGTTTACTAAATTGGTGTCCTTTAAAATTTCGCCGCAAAATTATAACCCCAGTGCGCAACCTATTTGCGTAGTCGAAAAATATTTAATAAATTTGCAAAAATTTTCATTTTTCACGATTATGCCAGCAAGTAAGAACGCGTTGATACGCTACAAAACCATTGACCAGTGCCTGCAACGCCGCAATCGTCTGTGGACACTCGAAGACCTGATTGAAGCCTGCTCCGATGCACTGTACGAATACGAAGGCAACATGAATGGAATAAGCAAACGCACCATCCAGCTCGACATCCAGAATATGCGCAGCGAAAAACTTGGCTACAACGCCCCTATCGTCGTCACCGACCACAAGTACTACTCGTATTCTGATCCGAAATTCAGCATAACCAATTCGCCCATTACCGACTTCGACATGAAGGCAATGACAGAAGCAATTACCGTGTTGAAACAACTGAGCGGATTTTCGGAGTTCGGCGAACTGGAGGACATTGTTAACCGACTTAACGACCATGTATCGTCATTGAAGCACAAAACCCAGCCAGTCATCTTCTTCGAGAAGAACGACCGCCTTCGCGGACTGAACTACATAAATATGTCGTACGATGCGATTGTTTCAAAACGCACCTTGAATATTATGTACAAGTCGTTCAAGTCGCCAAAAGCGAATAAACTTTGCTTTTCGCCATACGTATTGCGGGAATACCGCAACCGCTGGTTCCTGTTCGGAAAGGCAAAAGGCGTAAACATGATTCTCAATCTGGCACTCGACCGCATTGAATCAATGGAACTTGGCGACACAAATAATTATATAGAAAATACCGAATTCGACCCCGTCGCATACTTCGACAAGATTGTCGGTGTTACACTCTACGACAAAACCGAAAAGAACATTGTCTTCTGGGCAAGTGCAGAGCACACTCCCTACATCGTCACAAAACCTTTCCACAAGACGCAACGGATGATTAAGCAATACGAAGACGGTTCCGCCGACTTTGTAATAAGGGTTATTTGGAACAGGGAGCTTATCCGCGAATTTTTAGGTTTTGGCAGCGGCTTAGTCGTAAAATCGCCACGACAACTGGTAAAACGAATGGCAGAACAATCGGAAGGAATGTATAAGAATTATTGTTGCGGGAATAAGGAGGATGAGAATCCTGAAAAGGAACAGGACGTTTAATAACACCCCATTCTAACTCACTTTCTATATTTTTGATACACAAAACATTCCACTCGTTATTATTTGTTCAAAAAAATCCTCAAAATAATATTCGATTCCCAATAAAAAAACTATATTTGCGGTCTATTAATATTAGTAACAAATTTTTATAATTTCTTAAATAACAAAAGTTTATGGCAGAAAAAAAATTCATGACATGTGATGGTAACTGCGCAGCAGCTCACGTTGCCTACATGTTTAGCGAAGTTGCCGCTATCTATCCTATCACCCCGTCGTCACCGATGGCTGAATACATCGACGAATGGAGTGCAGGCGGCAGAAAAAACATCTTCGGTGAAACAGTAAAAGTGGTTGAAATGCAGTCGGAAGCTGGTGCTGCAGGTGCTGTTCACGGTTCGTTGCAGGCTGGTGCCCTCACAACTACCTACACCGCATCGCAGGGCTTGTTGCTTATGATCCCGAACATGTACAAGATTGCCGGTGAATTGTTGCCAGGCGTTTTCCATGTTTCGGCTCGTGCTTTGGCAGCTCAGGCTTTGTCAATCTTCGGTGACCATGCCGATGTAATGAGCGCTCGTCAGACTGGTTTCGCTTTGTTGGCTACCGGTTCGGTTCAGGAAATCATGGACTTGGCTCCAGTTGCTCACCTCGCAGCTATCGAAGGACGCGTTCCGTTCCTCCACTTCTTCGACGGTTTCCGTACATCTCACGAAATCCAGAAGGTAGAAGCTGCTGACCAGGACGAACTCAAGAAGCTCGTTAACTGGACAGCTTTGAAGGAATACCGCGACCGCTCGCTCAATCCAGAGCACCCTGTAACACGCGGTACCGCTCAGAACCCCGACATCTACTTCCAGACACGCGAGGCTCAGAACAAGTACTACGATGCTCTTCCAGAAATCGTTGCTAAGTACATGAAGGAAATGAGCAAGATCACAGGTCGTGAATATGCTCCTTTCACATTCTACGGCGCAAAGGATGCTACCGACATCATCGTAGCTATGGGTTCAATCACCGACGTTATCAAGACCGTTATCGACAAGGAAAATGCAAACGGAAAGAAACTCGGTCTCATCAGCGTTCACCTGTACCGTCCATTCAGCGTTAAGTACTTGATGGATGTTATGCCTAAGAGCGTTAAGAGAATCTGCGTTCTCGACCGTACAAAAGAACCTGGAGCAAATGGCGATCCTCTATACTTGGACGTTGTTGAAGCTCTCAAGGACTGCGCTGAAAAGCCAATGATTATCGGCGGACGCTACGGTTTGTCATCAAAGGACACAACTCCGGCTCACATACTTTCTGTTTTCAACAACTTGGCAGCAGACAAGCCTATGAACCAGTTCACAGTTGGTATTGTTGATGATGTTACTTTCCGTTCACTCCCGATACTTCCGGAAATTTCAATACTTCCGAAGGGCACTTTCGAAGCTAAGTTCTACGGACTTGGTGCTGACGGTACAGTAGGTGCAAACAAGAACTCCATTAAGATCATCGGTGACAACACCAACAAGTACAGCCAGGCATACTTCGACTACGACTCGAAGAAATCGGGCGGTTACACCTGCTCGCACCTTCGTTTCGGTGACCAGCCAATACTTGCTCCGTATCTTGTAGGTACTCCTGATTTCGTAGCTGTTCACGTTCCATCATACCTCCGCAAGTACGACTGCCTGCGCGGTTTGAAGGAAAACGGAACATTCCTCTACAACTCGCCATGGTCGGTTGAAGAAACCAAGAAGCACTTGCCAGACAATGTAAAGAAATACTTGGCTGAAAAGCACATCAACATGTACATCATCGACGCTACTAAGATTGCTATGGAAATCGGTCTTGGCAATAGAACCAACACCATCCTCCAGAGTGCATTCTTCAAGATTTCGGGCGTTATTCCTTACGACCTCGCAGTTGAGCAGATGAAGAAATTCATCGTTAAGTCGTACGGCAAGAAGGGTGAAGATGTTGTTAACAAGAACTACGCAGCAGTTGACCGCGGTGGAGAAATCCAGAAGGTTGAAATTCCTGCTGAATGGGCTAACTTGAACTGCACAACCGAATTCAAGTTCGAACACAACGACAACGATCCTGAATTCATCAACAAGGTTATGCGTCCAATGGTTGCACAGTGCGGTAACGACCTGCCTGTAAGCGCATTCAAGGACATTATCGACGGTACTTTCCCAGCAGGTACTACAGCATACGAAAAGCGTGGTGTTGCTACTTTGGTTCCAGAATGGGACAACACAAAGTGTATCCAGTGCAACCAGTGCTCGCTCGTATGTCCTCACGCTGCAATCCGTCCGGTAGTTATGACCGACGAAGAGCTTAAGAACGCTCCAGCTTCGATGAAGACCGCTGACATCAAGATGCCGAAGGAATTTGCAGGAATGCATTTCCGTATGCAGGTATCGGCTATGGACTGCACAGGCTGCGGTAACTGCGCCGACGTATGTCCTGCTAAGGAAAAGGCATTGGTTATGAAGCCTTTCGAAAGCCAGCTTGGTGAAGTTGACAACTGGAACTACAGCCAGAAGAATGTTACTTACAAGGACAACCTCATTGATAAGTACGCAAATGTAAAGAACAGCCAGTTCGCACAGCCATTGTTCGAGTTCTCGGGTGCATGTGCAGGTTGCGGTGAAACTCCGTACATCAAGACTATCACTCAGTTGTTCGGCGAAAGAATGCTTGTTGCTAACGCTACAGGTTGTTCGTCAATCTATGGTGGTTCGGCTCCTGCTACTCCATACTGCAAGAGCAACCGCAACGGCAAGGGTGTTGCTTGGGCAAACAGCTTGTTCGAAGACAATGCTGAATTTGGTCTCGGTATGGCAACAGCAACCCGCCAGATGCGCGACAGAGTAGAACGCATCATGCGCGAAGCTATCGCAGAATGCAACTGCTGCAGCGCAGAACTCAAGGCAATGTTCCAGGAATGGATCGACAACCGCGAATGTGGTATCAAGACTGCAGAACTCGCAGACAAGATTGTTGCTGAATGCGAAAAGTGCGGTTGCGACTACTGCAAGCAGATTGTTGACCTCAAGGATCACCTTGTAAAGAAATCGCAGTGGATATTTGGTGGTGACGGCTGGGCATACGATATAGGTTTCGGCGGTCTCGACCATGTATTGGCAAGCGGCGAAGATGTTAATGTTCTTGTTCTCGATACCGAAGTTTACTCCAACACAGGTGGACAGTCATCAAAGGCTACTCCAGCAGGTGCTGTTGCTAAGTTTGCTGCATCGGGCAAGAAGGTTCGCAAGAAAGACCTCGGTATGATTGCAAAGAGCTACGGCTATGTTTATGTTGCACAGGTTGCAATGGGAGCAAGCCCAGCACAGTACTTCAAGGCAATCAAGGAAGCTGAAGCTTATCATGGACCATCATTGGTAATCTGCTACGCTCCATGTATCAACCACGGTATTAAGATTGGTATGGGTCGTACACAGCACGAAGAAAAGCTTGCTGTTGACTGCGGTTACTGGCACTTGTGGCGCTTCAACCCTGCTGAAGAAGAAGCTGGACAGAACGGATTCCACCTTGACAGCAAGGAACCGAACTGGGCTGAATTCCAGAACTTCATCATGGGCGAAGTTCGTTACAACTCGCTTCTCAAGACCTTCCCAGAAGAAGCTAAGGAATTGTTCGCTAAGACCGAACAGTTTGCAAAGCTGAGATACGAAGGCTACAAGAGATTGAGCGAAGGGAAATAATTTGATTTGAAATTATTTTCAATAATAAATCCGATGCGCCTCTATATGGGGCGCATCTTTTTTGCCCATGCACTGAATTTACATTCCCTCAGTTCCAAAATTTTTAATAATTTTGCATCCTATGCGTAAATTGGCGGTTATCGTTATTTTATTGCTGATGGGAATCACAGCATCGGCTCAGCACGAAGGTATTCGGCGCTATTTTTCGTCGTATACCCTCAACAACGACACCACCACCGACATGCGTTTCTACAACGATACAACTCTCGACGAATTCTACAAATTCATGCCTCAGCAGAAAGTGTCGGACAACACCCTCGGTCTTATGAATCCGGGCAACCCCTACCTCACTGCAATATTCTCGAAAAAATGGGAAAAACACGATTTCTTTTTCCTCGACAACTATCAGGCATTCATAAAGTCGCATAGCGATGTAATATATTTCGACGCGCAAAAACCATTCACCCGTTTCGATTTCACAGGCGGAAACAAAGGGCTTGAACTTGTAAAATTCATCCACAGCCAGAATTTCTCACCGTACTTCAACCTTACATTCAACTACGACATTTCCAACTCCGACGGTTTTTACCTGAACAATGCATCAAAGGTAAACGCACTATATTTAGCCGGTGCATTCACAAAAAAGAAATACCAGAACCATTTCAACTTCATTTTCAACAAGATAAACAGCAACGAAAACGGTGGCATCGAAGATATTGACAGGTTTGAAAGCGGTGACATCCGTGCTGTAGACAATAATGTTATGCTCAAAAAAGCCACAAGTACAATCTCCCAGTTAGGCGGGCAATACAACCATGAATACAGATTCGGACACTATACAATCGATACACTCATCAGGGACGAAAAGAACGATACTGTTTTGAACAAAAACCTGCATAGCAAATTCTCAATCGTCCACGATGTAACATTCGACCGCTACATTCGCAAATACAGCGACATAGCATCGTCGTTCTACACGAACTTCTACAACGATTCAAGCAAAACCCTCGACTCTACAACTTACTACCAGTTCAACAACAAACTATTGTTCTGCCTCAACATTCATAACGATTCCACAGGCAACCAGCTGAAACTTTACGCAGGTCTGAAGAACAAACTATACGCCTACAATATTGACAGCACATACAAAAAACTATACAACTCGACATACATAACAGGAAACCTGCTGCTAAAGCACAACAAGACAGACCTGCAAGCCGAAGCCGACTACTGTGCTTTTGGCAGTGATGCATTCGACTTGGATGTTTCCGCCACTCTTAGGCAAATGTTCGGAAAATACTTGGGCATTAACGCAAAAGCAGGATATTCACTATGCAATGCAAGCGTATTTGACGCATACTACACATCCAACAACTTCAAGTGGGACAACAATTTCAAGAAAAGCGGAGTCGCAACCGCTCACCTCGACTTCTTCTACGAAAAGTTCCACCTGTCGGTAGGTGCAAACCTAAATCTACTGCACAACTACATAATATACGACTATCAGGCAATGCCTACGCAAATAAACAAAGCCAACCTGATAGCAGATGTCTACATAAATAAGACTTTTAATTTCTGGAAATTCCACTGGTTCAACGAAGTCGCCTACCAGTACATTAGCGACAAGCAATATGTCCGGTTGCCAGAAGTCGCCGGATACACAAGCTTATACTTCATGACTGGAATGTTCAGCAATGCACTGCTCCTGCAAATTGGACTTGATGCAAAAATGAATTCCAATTTCTATGGATATGCATACATGCCATCTTCTGGAGTATTCTTCCTGCAAGACGAAAAAAAATTCGGGTTCTACCCTTACTTGGGATTTTTCGTAGGCGCAAAAATCAAAAGGTTCCGCATTTTTGCAAAAGTATCCAACTACGGCTCTCTATTCATGAAACCGACATACTTCACTCTATACAGACTGCCTGACAATCCTCTCGCATTCAACTTCGGAATATCATGGGAATTCTACGACTAGGGAATGGACACAAACGCCAGAATATCACGACTTATTGTTGTGTCGGTATTGTCAATACTGGCAATTATATCTATTGTCAAGTGCCTCGTGGATGAAACCACAGAAGAACCAATCGAAATCATCATTCGCGACTACAACGAAATTTTAGAATCAGGCATACTGAATGTAGCACTTTCCGAAAACGCAACAGAATACTGCATATACAACGCCAATCCACGCGGATTCCAACTCGAAACATTTAATGATTTCGCTACTGCTCACGGCTTAGAACTCAATGTAATTATCGCAAACACAGAAACCGAAGCAGAAAAACTTCTCGCCGAAGAACAGTGCGATATAATCGTCAAGCATACCGCTCTCAGCGACAGTTGCTCATCCGAACCTCTTATAAATTCAAATCATGTAATTCTCAGTCACACAAAAGAAATTTCCGACACCCTATATATAATAGGTATGCAAAATTTCTGCATTAAGAACAAAGGGAAAACAATAATCAGCATCGACAGCATTTCGTCCGAAAGATTAGCACGAAAGGTTGCATCGGGAGAAATTTCTGCCGCAATATGCGACTCGGCACTCGCCCTCACCTACCAGAAAGCATACCCACGGCTCGAAATCGACACCACAATATGCCTACCACGGCAAATTCGTTGGAAAACACGCCCAGAATCCAAAGCGCTACTCGACAGCATAAACTCATGGCTTTCTCGAGAAAAAGAAACCAAGCATTTCAAACTGCGGCACGAAATATACTACTCGTACATAAACATAAATGTGTCAGGCAGATATTATTCCGGAAACAACGGTCAGATAAGTGCATACGATGAACTTATAAAAAGACACTCAAAAAAACTAGGATGGGACTGGCGTCTCATTGCCTCACTTATTTGCGAAGAATCGCGCTTCAACCCCGACATTAGCAATCCATCAGGAGCATACGGACTTATGCAACTTATGCCTTTGGCATACCAGAAATTTGCTCACGACAGTGCCGACATTTCAAATCCTGATGTACAAATGGCAGCAGGAATAAAACATGTCGATTATTTGAAAAAACACACCCCAGAAACAATAACCGACACATCTGTAATAGTTCGCTATGTACTAATGGGATACAACGCTGGACACGGACACTCTGAAGATGCATACACACTTGCAATGAAGCATACGGGCAACCCCAACTCATGGAAAAACCTTGCCAAATATATGGAGCATCTGAATGACAGGGAATTTTACACCGACACCGATGTCAAATGCGGAAAATACAAAGGAAGCAGAACTGTCAAATTCACAAACAATGTAGTAGACAGATACAAGCATTACAGAAACTTAATTGCTGAATAACAATAATTTAGGATTATTTTTGACTTTCAATAATTAGGTTAGATGCAACCAAAACTCACTTTACAAACATACTTTTGGTTGCAATTAACTAAATGATTGCAACCAAAAGTTATAAAAAATATACAGATTTGGTTGCATCTAACAAAAAAAGTATTACCTTTGTGCTGTGATTTTTAAAGGCATACGCAATGGACAAGCTAATCGGAAGGCAAAAAGAAAAAGATAGGCTCAATCTGTGCTACGAATCAAAACAATCCGAATTTGTAATAATCTCGGGCAGACGTCGCGTTGGCAAAACATTCTTAATCAACAACCTATACGGCAAGAAGTTTGCATTCTACTATACAGGCGGACACAATCTGTCCAACAGCGAACAACTGATGATGTTTGCAGAAAAACTCAAGGATTACATGAAAACTCCATTGAAAATAACACTGAAAAACTGGTTTGAAGCATTTTTGCAACTGCAAAACTATCTCGGCTCGTTGCCAATCAAAAAGAAAAAAGTGATATTCTTCGATGAAATGCCGTGGATTGACACGCACAACTCAAAATTTGTCAAGGCATTGGAATACTTCTGGAACTCATGGGCAGCCCAGCGCAACGACATCATGCTTATCGCCTCCGGTTCGGCAACATCATGGATGAACGACAAACTGCTCGAAAACCAAGGCGGATTACACAACAGAATCACATGCCAAATATTCCTCGAACCATTCAACCTCAAAGAGACAGAAGAATTCCTGAAAAGCCGCAAGTTCCATTGGGACAGGTACACCATCCTACAAACATATATGGTCATGGGCGGAATTCCATTCTACCTCAAACTGTTGCAAAAGCAATTTTCACTTGCTCAAAACATCGATGAATTGTTCTTTTCGAAAAACGGCATCCTAAAAATGGAATTTGACGAGCTTTACAACACTCTTTTCACCAACTCCGACAAATATATTTCCATAGTCAAGTCATTATCGGACAAAAATTCCGGACTTACACGCAAGGAAATTTCCCAAAAGACAAAAATACAAGGCAGCACACTTACCAGAATGCTAAGCAACCTCGAAAAATGCGACTTTATCATCGGCTATCAACAGACGGGAAAAGTTTCAAAAGACGTCATATACAGGTTGTGCGACTTTTATACTCTTTTTTATTTCCGCTTTATCGAAAACAAAAACTACAGGGAGAACGATTTCTGGAGCAAAAACATAAATACGCCCAAAATAAACACATGGCAAGGGTTTACATTTGAACTGATATGCCTAACCCACCTTGAACAGATAAAAAAAGCACTCGGAATTTCTGGCATTTCAACAAAGTCAACATCGTGGCGCAACAACGAATTGCAAATAGACTTGGTAATAGAACGAGCCGACCGCATTATAAACCTATGCGAAATAAAATTCTCCATTGAAAAATATCAAATTACAAAAAACTATGCCGAAAAATTGCGCGACAGAATGTCATCGTTCAAAGAAAGCACAAATACTAGCATTACTCCAACAAACACATTCATAACGACTTACGGCATAAAACAAAACAAACACTCCTCTATTTGCCAGAACGAAGTCACCATGAACGACTTGTTTTCATAAGCGGTAGATGCAACCAAAAGCACATAAAAACACATAGTTTTGGTTGCATCTATTTTTAAGACAGCAACCAAAAGTACACTAAAAAACATAGTTTTGGTTGCATCTAATAAGAAAAAATCGCCTTCATACAAAACAAAATCGACTGAGAATCAACCCATTACTTTTTACAACGCAATTCAAACAAAATCAATATGATTTTTCGTTATGAGAACTTCACAACAATTCAAAATCTAATTTATCTTCGTCTTCTCCTTTGATTATCACCTTCATGCCAACGAAAGCATAGTGCTGCTTAAGCAAATCTATGTCCTCATCGCGAAGTCGTATGCATCCTTCGCTATGGCGACCAGGAACAGAATCCTCGTTATTGGTACTTCCGTGAATGCCGATGCCTGAGCCATACGACAACCGCATGAACCATTTGCCATACGCCTTGATGCGACCTCGTCCGTCACCAAAATCGTGAGTCCACCACGATGAGTTTTCAATGCTCGTAATCTTGAAAGGTTTTTGCAACGATGATTCAGGAGTGCGCATATCACCGCGCTTCTGCTTGTTACCATAGTTTTTGCCCAGACAGCAGTCGAAACGAGCAAGCAAAACCGTATCATTCGACATTGCCTCGTAAACACAAAGATGCCTCTCCTTTTTCGACACCACAATGAAGCAATGCTCCTTAACACAAGGCATTTCGTTGACAAAAACAAATGTACTATCATCCTTATTAACGGAAATCGTATCCTCATAAATGGGACAAACGATGTTATCTATCGGCTTGTCTGCCCCATTTGACTTCGAAACGCAACCGTAAGACACTCCTACAATTATCAAAAATATTGCAATAATTCCCCTTATCATCCAAAAATCCTATTCAAAAGCGCAGCGAGCCTATAGCCAGCCAATAGTAGCTGCCGCTCGACCACAGGTCCATAATCATAAATATATTTATATGAATAGTTCTCGCCTGGAGTTACATTTGCATATATATCGACCGTTACCTTCCATGTTTCATTCAGCCAATCCTCTACAGTTCCTGATGCCATTTGGGCGATTTCCGACTTCGAACAACGATCAATGTTCTGCTGCCATTCCGTATACGACCAGTAATGTACACTTTCAAGCAACTTTGAATCCCATAACGCATGCAAATTTGTATCGTGCTCGAACCATTTTATTTTCAGCCAATTACCTCCCCTATCAGACAACCTTCCGACATGCATTGGGCAATGCATGTCGCCGACAAGATGAATTAGCATTCGAGTATAATCGAAGCAGACGCTGTCGGAAAGCTCTTTTCTATGATTTTCCAAGGAATCTATTAACATGTTCAAGGCCGAAAGTACATCCCCTTTTGGATTGCGAGGCATAGTTTGTGGAGTATATTCCTCATTTACATTTATATAGTGCCAGGTCTTTGTTCTCACATAACCATCTTTCCAATACGGGGAATTCTGAATATAGTCCATCCATGTTGAATAATATACTAGCGACTTGCCACCAAGAATTGCATTCAAATTTTTCTTTGCCTTACGCGTAAGATGCTTTTCGGCGATATAAGCAACAATGTCGTGTCCCTTCTCCCCCCATGCAAAAATATCAATACTTCCGCCAAACAGGAAGATTGACATAATGAATATGCAAAAAAGTCGTTTCATTCCTTTGAAATTATATCGCAAAAATAACAAAAAGTTGCAAAATAAATGCGAGTAAATCTAAAGTCCAACATCCACCATTTCAAACATTTACAGCACTTTTCAAATACCCCTGTTAAGAAAAAACAGCAAAAAAATCTTTGTTTTAAAAATTCATACACTACTTTTGCAACCTAAATTTTTAATGATATTGAAATTATGTTTTTGGAAGGAATTTTATCAATAGCAGGACAACCCGGACTATTGAAGTTGGTATCGAAGAAGAACAACAGTGTCATTGTTGAATCGTTAATAACAGGCAAGCGTATGCCAGCATATTCAACCTCACGAATCAGCACCCTTGAAGATATTACTGTTTACACATACGACAACGACACTCCGCTGAAGGATGTTTTTGCAAACATTTTCAACGAATACAAAGGTGCTATAACTGGTGTTACAGCAAAATCCGAAAAGAATGAAATATTTGCATTCTTCGAGAAAGTTCTGCCCGATTTTGACAAGGAAAAGGTATATCCATCTGATGTAAAGAAAATAATTTCTTGGTACAATCTCCTTGTTGAAAAAGGAATAATCAGTGAAGAAGCAATGAAGGCATACGCTGAAGAAAAGGCAAATGCAGAAAAAGAGCAGCAAACTGAACCAGAAGAAAACAAAGAATAAAAATAGTTCTTAAAAACAAAAAAGCGGATTTTCATCCGCTTTTTTTATGCCTTATTTTTTGCTATTTCTCTCGAGATCGGCAACAGCCTTACACCAACCGCTGTATTTTTCGCGAGCCGCCCGCGCATTCATTTTGGGCGAGAACTTTCGTTCAATCTCACGTGATGACGACAATCCATCAAAAGTACACCATCCGATAGCAATCGCTGCAAGGTAGGCCGCACCAAGCGATGTCGACTCCACTATTTTCGGTCGCACCACATCTATCTGAAGAATATCTGATTGGAACTGCATAAGGAAATTGTTCACAGCAGCACCGCCATCTACATTTATGGACTGAATTTTCATTCCAGAATCCTTTTCCATCGCATCGAGGACATCTTTTGTCTGATATGCCATCGACTCAAGCGCCGCACGGACAATATGCTTATATGTAGCACCGCCAGTTATACCGCTTATGCAGCCGCGCACATTCATATTCCAATATGGAGCGCCAAGTCCAGCAAATGCAGGTACGAAGTAAACGCCATTTGTATCCTTCACTTCCGATGCAACCTTTTCGGTTTCAGCGGCTGTCTTTATTACGCCAAGCTTATCGCGAAGCCACTGTATTGCTGCTCCTGCAACGAACACGCTACCTTCGAGCGCATACGAAACCTTGCCTCCTATCCTCCATGCAATTGTTGTCACCAAACCGCACTTGCTACGGACATCCTTGTTTCCTGTATTCATCAGCATGAAACAACCTGTTCCGTATGTATTCTTAACCGAACCTTCCTTGTAGCATGCCTGACCGAAAAGTGCTGCCTGCTGGTCGCCAGCAATTCCACAAATCGGAATTTCCTCGTCAAAAACCAATTTGTCTGTAAATCCCACCTCGCACGATGAATCAACGACATTGGGAAGCATTTTCATAGGAATGCCGAACTCGTCAAGAATGTTCTCGTCCCACTCCTGAGTCTTAATATTGAACATCATTGTGCGCGAAGCATTTGAACAGTCGGTGACATGGCATTTCCCACTTGTCAGGCGCCATATCAGCCATGTGTCGATTGTGCCGAACAGCAAATCTCCCCTACGCGCCATTTCTCTGGCATTGTCCACATTATCGAGAATCCATTTTAGCTTTGTTGCCGAGAAATACGAATCCACAACCAGTCCTGTGACAGCGTTCACATACTTTCCGAAATCACTTCCTTTTATTTTCGAACACAAATCCTCGGTACGCTTGTCCTGCCAAATAATGGCATTATATATCGGCTTGCCAGTATTTTTATTCCATACTACAGTCGTTTCGCGCTGGTTGGTGATGCCGATTGCAGCCACATCAGAAAACGAAATGTCACACCTATTAATAAGTCGCCGCGCTGTTGCTATCTGATTGCGATAAATCTCGTTTGCATCCTGTTCCACCCAACCGGGCTTAGGAAAATTCTGAGTAGTTTCCTGCTGCTCAATACCTACAATATTAAAGTGTCTGTCGAACAGAATCGCACGCGAACTTGTAGTCCCTTGGTCAAACGATAAAATGTAATTTTTCATCAATTATTTTTTTTGCAAAACTACACAAAAAGCCATTTCATTTCCCGACAAAACATTAAAGATTTCAACAGGCAAACATCACGGGACTTCGCACACATAACTTTTGTAAAAGTTTTTTAGTCAACATTGAGCGAGAAAAAATATTTATTGCTACCTTTGCGACAAATTATAAATAATATGGCAAGGAAGTATCCAGAAAAATATGGTCCGCTACTATTAGTTGATGCAGCGCTTATTACTGTATTTACAGCATTTTTGGTAGTGTTCATGTGGAGTATCATCGATTCGATTGACCTTTTCAATCCTTTTGATGACTATATTGACAACTTTGAATATAGTGACCTTGTATATTCGGAGATGAGCCGCAAGGACGACATATACAAGACCGACACCAATATATATATAGTCAACATTGGCGATTTGAGCAGAGGTGAACTTGCCGAAAAGATAAACATAATCGAGAAGTTCGAGCCTAAGGTCATTGGTATTGATGCCGTATTCAGAGAGCCGAAGACCGGAAACATACAGGAAATAATGGAGGATATGGCATTGAAGCAAGCCCTAAATGCCAAGCCGAACATTATTATGGGATCATTCGGCATATATGACGAGGAAGACCCCGACAAGGCTGTGGGCATAATCCGCACGAATGAATTCTTCGGCGACCTGCCCTACGGACACTGCGAGTTGCAGAACGAACCGCAAACCTGCCGCGAATTTGACAAGTTCATCCGTTTCACCGATTCGATAACCCACGATACGGTAACGGTAAACGCTTTTTCGGCAGCAATAGTAAACATGTACGACCAGGACATGTTCATGCGTTTTGCAAAACGAAACAAGAAGCAACTTGAATGCATAAACTACCGAGGCGGAAGCATGCCGTTCATCAAGATTGACTACGAGGACATTAACGATTCGTGCGACCTGCGAATGCTGAAGGACAACATCGTACTAATGGGATATCTTGGCTTATACAAGGGTGCTCCGATGGATACAATTGATGCATTCTTTACGCCATTGAAACGATGCGACGGATACGATGCCAAAGGCATTGAAATACATGCACATGCAATCAGCATGATAATGAATGACGACTGTCTGGTCACATTTGAGAACTGGCAGAACAACTTGCTGGCATTCATAATAACATTCTTCTTTGTTTTGTGGCTGGGTTACTGGTATGTGTTCGGTGCCAAATTCTTCGATATTCTTTCCAAGCCGATACAATTCATATTGATTGGAGTAGTTTTATTAATTTCGTACTATGTAATGAAAGAGTTTGGCATAAAAATTGATATGATGCCAACTGGAATCATGCTGATATTCTGTATCGAGGTTCTATATTTGTACGAAGAAACATTAGAATTATTTAAGATAGATTCATTTATAACGCAAACATTTAAATACACGAAAGATGAAAGGAATAAAGTTTTACGCAGCATTGTTAGGTTTGAGTTTATTCGCAATAAGTTTAAGCGCTCAGACAAGTGAGTATAAGGTTTTCTATTTCTCAGGGAATCCGAAGATTGTTGACAAGAAGGTTGAAACAAACCTTGTAAGAGACAGTTATATCTCATCGAAAAGTTCTCTTAAGGTTCCGTCAGGTTCGTATGTTGTTCTTACCAACAAGAGCGATGTGCCAATGGGAATCAACACACCGGGAACATATTCAGTATCGGACCTCAACAAGATTTACGAAGATGTAGGAAACAGCAACCTCACACAGGAATTCTTCAACTACATCGCAAACAACATGATTCAGAACTCGCAGAAGGAACGCAAGAGCGGTGGTGTTTATCGTGCAGTAGGCGACATCATCAGAGACCCGTTCGACGATGCAATGGTTATCGAAAATTATGTTGTTCTTAACTGGGCCAACCCGAAGCAGAAAAAGTTGTACCTCAAGATATACGACGAGGAATCGGGCGAACCTATTATTGACAACTACGCTACAACAGACAGCGCATTCGTTGTAAAGTTTGACGAAAAGATTTACCAGAAGGGCAAAAAGTACTCGTGGATAGTAAGTCCAACAGCCGGCGACCCGGACAGTGGCACAATCCTTAGAACTTTCACTTTCGCTGATGATGCATGGAAGAGCGAATACCAGAAGGAAGTTGATGAAATCAACAAGACTCAAAACGAATATATGAGAAAGATTAAACTCATAAGACTGTCGCTCGACAAGAACATCTACCCTATACTCGAATTATACTAGGACGCTAAAACACACACGATAAAAAAGGGCACTGAAAAGTGTCCTTTTTTTGTTGGATGCTATTGCTGTTTTTCTACATTTCATTGATACATTTTTTGTTTCACAGATGTTTGGCTGCGCCTCGGCATACAAGTGAAACTTGTCTGCCCTCGACTTGCACGAACATCGCGAATCACATGTTGGAAGCACAACATACAGAGAAACTGGGAAACACACCAAAGGATGGGTACAAATTGCACCTACCCTTGCAAGTTGAAAATCCCCAAATAACGAAATGTACCCAATATGGGTACAACTGAAATTTCCTAGGGACAAATTGTCCCCAAGATTATTTCACAAACATCAGTTGCATACCGATTTCCAACTTCATAAAATCGTCATAATTGCCCGGATACAGCGATGGATTGAGCAAATCGGAGATTCTAAGCTTTGCATACACCGAAACAATGTCGTATGTAAACGCCATCTTTACACCCCACTGCAACGGATTTATAAAGTCGTAATTCTTTCTGATTTTTCTTTCTCTTAAATAATTATCGGTAATATCCGATTTCCAAAGCTGAACATAATGGTTTTCGAAATTCCACATTCCAAAAACACCCAAGTCCCATGTAAATCCGTTGTGCATCAAACCGCCATGCGCAAGTGTAACTCTCTGGAACAATTCAATATTCAGATTTGAAGTGCGGAATCTTTCTCGAAGCACTTGAGCAGCACCAGGGAAAGCTGGCGTAGCATAACTAATACCATCAAGGTAATTTCCCCTATAGTCGTCAAATCCCATTCCAATGCCAGCACCAAGATGATAGCGCTTGCAAGCATCCCACTGAACACCGACCAAAGCCGAGAAAGCCGTCTTCTGCTTGTTGGTCGTGCCTTCAAATGTCTTAACGCCTGCAAAACCAGCATTCATCTGCAATAGCAAATGATGTTTCGCTGGCTTGCCATATTCACGTTTGCTCTGGTTCTCATTTCTCGACATAATCTTCGTTGCATCAGTAAGTTTTGTTTCAGGCTGACATGCATAAACCAGATTACCTTCTTTGTTTCCGTCAATCTTGTACGAGCCAACATATCCGTGATAATATACATTTACGGTAAAAGACGAATACATATCTATATTGCTAATGGAAATCACAGATTCTCCCTTTGCATCAACATGTTCGTACGAATGCAATCTGCCATCTTCACGCATAAGATTGTAGAAAACTTCGGTATTTTCCTCAAACGGCTGGCATTTTATCTTCAAGGTGTTGCCAACTTTTTCAAATTCGAAAGTAGGTTCGACATTCGCCTTTGGTCCATCAACAAAATATCCAGCCTGCGGGACGCCATAACCCAACGCATAGTCGAAATACGGATAAATATCGCCCGACTTTTCAATTTCCGCCATCATCTGCATTGCGGTTAGGTCGCGCTTGGTCTGCCATGCACAGGCAGCAAAACCTGCCACAAGCGGGCAAGAGAACGAAGTTCCGTAAGCCATTGTCATTCCGCCCTTTGGGTTGGCAACATACGCGTGACCAAAAGCAACGACATTCGGCTTGCGGCGACCATCGGCAGTAGGTCCGAACGATGAAAAATCAATGTGACGATACTTGTCGAGCGAATCCTCTATTCCACCAACAGAAATTACACTATCGGCATCGGCTGGAGTTATAAGCACTGTCCAAGACCTATCATCAGCTTCGTTACCCATGGAATTGCAAACCAGCATACCCTTGCGAGCCGCCATATTTGCAGCCTTGGCAACATACGAAGTGCCGTCCATATCCTTTGTGTAGTACCTCTCCTTTCCATAGCCGAGCGAACTGCTGATTATGTCGGCGCCATTCTGGTCTGCCCACTCCATTGCCTGCGTCCACCAAATTTCCTCCTTGAAAGGTTCGGGATTTACCTCGGTACGAGCCAGCAAAAATTCGGCACCTGTAGCCAGACCGAGTTTCTGCACCTTGTTACTTGTTTGGTAAACGCCAGCAATGCAACTCAATGTCATAGTTCCATGCGAACTCCAACTATACACATATTCCTTCTTGTTCGGAAAGTTCCATGTCTTGAGAATCTGGTTGTTGTCGCGAAGGTGACTGAAAATCTCGTGCTTGTCGACACTTGGGAAACCGCCGTCAAATACGGCAATCCTGACGCCTTTACCATCGATGTTATTTTCGGCAAACTTTTCGCCCTGCATTCTCATCAACTGCGGAAGCAATTCGGGTTTCAGCATGGAAACATCGAAGGCTTCGTCCTCGTTCTCAACTGCGTTGGTATACGAAGCGACAACCATCTCCCCTGCTATTTCCACAACGCGCGACACAAACGGCAAAGCCTTTATCTTTTCGATGTTTGCACTTTCTGCCATAATGCCAACCGCATTAAACCAACGCGATTCGCCGACAACTTCTTCCGACAATGCCGAAACCGCATCTACATAACCGCCGTTGAGCGGATAATCGGTAATGTCATATAGCGACAATCCCAACTTTTCGCGGCGCTCAATTGCCTTTGCATCAAAATATTCGTAAGGATTGAATGATGTATTCGCCTTATCACGGAAAAATACCCAGTAGCATCCGGGAGTTGCTGTTGCAAAATGTGAGGCAATTAGCAATATCCCTAATATCAACAATATTTTTTTCATAAGCATTTTTTGTTATAAGTCAAGACGCAAAATTTTGCGTCTGTACAATTATAAATTTGATTTTTGTAGTCACGCAATGCATTGCGTGACTACTGATTATCAATTGTCAATTATCCATTATCAATTCTAAACAACCCTAAATCCCTTATTTGTAAAGTATTCGGCAATAGCATCGGTGCAATCGCCATCAATTATAAGGTGATGGTTGCCGAGCGGGAATTCACGCAACAGGAACAAGCCCTTCGAAGTCATCTTTACCTTTACCTGTGTACGACATGCCAATGGAGAATCGCAGTTGTCAATGATTTCGCCAAGCGAAAGGAAGCAATATTCCAATTTCCTATCGATGCGGAAAATGGTAATATTCTGCTTCTTCATTTCACCCTTAACGGCTGCGTACTTTCCTGTCTCGTAGTGGGTTGTAACTTCCATCTTGTCGAGCAGATTCTTCTGCACGGTGCAATGCGAGAAAATAGCAGCCTCCCTGTCGGCAAAACTCAAGTTCGCCATCCACGGAATCTTGCCAGTCAGACGCTTGACAATTAACATGCCCGTAGCCGAACACAAGTCACCTTCGCAAGCAGCAGGAAAACCGTAGTCGTTCATTGCCGACACCGGCAAGCAAATAGTATTTCCAATCTTGCCTATTAGTCCGAAGCATGCCACTGTAACGGCATCGAGGTTGTTCTGACGAATCAAAGTATCGAACTTCTTCACCAACGACAATTCCGAGGCAAAGCTTTCGTGACCGAACCTGCCGAAATTTTCTGCGAAATTGCAGAAATCTTCGCCCTCAGGCAAAGCCAAGAATTCGTCCCATGTAAAATTAACAAGCTCAATGTCAAGCAAATCATCAAGCAAGTCCTCATCGGGAATACTCGACACAAGCCAGTCGGAAATTCCGCCTATCACACCCAATCTTGCCTTTTTTTCAGATGCAGGTGGTGTGAGAAACCTTTCCAACTCACTGAGGCTTTGCAACTTATCCACATCGAAAAGTTTGGTATTGATACCCTTTTCATTAAGATAAGCCTTCACCTCGGTGGCTGCTGCCCACGAGTTGCCGTTGCGTGATGCGAGGAAACAATATCGGTTCTTTGATTCAATCCTGTCAAGCACCTTGTGCTCGGTTCCACCCGATAGGAACCATATAACATCAGGATTAGACTGCACAAAAACATCGGGCGTAAGGTTGAATCGCCCAAGAAAATCGGTGACGACGGACGACGGAGGGATGTCGCTGTCGTCGCCCGATGATGCTAAAAATATTTTCAAAGCTGTAAATTTAAGTTCTACAATCGACTACTTTGCAGCAATCATTTCAATTTCTACAAGAGCCTTCTTGGGGAGTTCCTTTACAGCGAAAGCTGCTCTTGCGGGAGGATTTGCGGTGAAATACTTTCCGTAAACAGCGTTCATGTCGGCAAAATAGCTCATGTCGGCGAGCAAGCAGGTTGACTTAACAACATTGTCGAAAGTGCAGCCAGCAGCCTTCAAGATAGCCTCTAAGTTCTTCATGCTCTGTTCGGTCTGTGCCGTGATGCCCTCAGGCATTGTTCCCGTTGCAGGGTCGATTGGCAACTGACCTGAAATAAAAATCATACCGTTTGCCTCAACAGCCTGGCTATAAGGACCGATTGCTGCAGGCGCATTGTCTGAATGAATTATGTTCTTCATGTTCTTACTATTAAAATTAAAAGACAAAAATAATACGAATATTCATTATGTTGAGTTTTTTTATTGATTTTTTAGTTTGAACTTACAATCAAACAGCCACCATCTCAATACTTTTTTCAAAAAAAATCTTTTTGGCATAAAATAAAACACTTATAATTGCGTTGATTTATTGTGACTATCCACAATAATAACGGACAAACTAGATAATTATGAGTAAGTTCAATTTTCACAAAAATAGACAAATTATGCCTCGGCTATTCTTCATTTTAATGATGACTATTCCATTCGCTACATACTCGCAGAAAAACGATGTAATAGAATTGCCCTCTGGACTAAAAGTGGCCACTGCCGATGAATACGGAATATTCAAATGGGCGGAGGCAAAGAAAAAATGTGAAAACAAAGGCGATGGCTGGTCACTTCCGACAAAGGAGGAACTTGTCGAAATTTACCAATACAGGGATACAATAAAGGGTTTCACAGATAGTTGGTATTGGAGTCTTTCTACAGACAAGTCATCAACTTTCTTCACTGATAGTGATATAAATCCCGACTATGGAAATGCATGGAACTTGATTTTCAGCAATGGTGTATTAGTATCCAACTCAAAGACATATACCATAAAAGCGCGTTGCGTGAAACATCAATGAAAATGGCAATCGCTTTTCAGCAAACATTATCAAAAAAAGTTGAAAATAATTTTGCACTATAAAATATTTGCAGTACTTTTGCAGTCCGTTTCCGAAAGGAACGAGGTCCCATAGCTCAGTTGGTTAGAGCACCTGACTCATAATCAGGGGGTCCTAGGTTCAAGCCCTAGTGGGACCACGAAAAAGCCACAGAACCTGTGGCTTTTTTGTTTGCCCATATCAAAAAAAAGGCAGCCATACGACTGCCCTTCCATAATATCTTTATTATCCGTTTACGGCTGTACATCCTTTACGCAACGAACGCTGAATGCCCAACTCTTGGCCTTATTTGAACTTCCCGGCTTCTTGGAATCCTTTGTAATCTCCACACGATATGCAGAACCAGAACTATATTCTGTCGCAGTCCACCAGTCTGCCGAATCCAATTTACCCTGGAAGCCAGATGTCCTTTGTCCGCCAGGCAAAGCATTGAAACCGGATGCATTATTCAACGCCCTGTCATTACCTACTGCACATGTTGTTGTAGATGTACTCCAATATTCTGTAGATGCCAATGCCTTTGCGACATTTGCTGCAGTAGCATTACAAGTATATTCAGGATTACGACCTAAAAAGGCTGCAAGCGTATCCCATTCAGCCTTGCTTGGCAAATGCCATCCCCTAGGACAAGCTGTCTGTGCTGTATCGTAAGTATATAACACTCCATAAGTAGCATAGTTGCTTTCGTCATTTCCGTATATGTAATATCCGCTTGCCGGACGATACTTCATATTACTTGTCATCCATACTTGATTGCCATACTCCATGGTGCAATAGGTATTTCCATCGCGTGCATCTGTAACTAGCTCATGATATACCAGATGCAAAGTCACAACACTGTCGCAGCCGTTGGCAGCCGAATATACCCATTCGTGGTCGCCCGATTCCGAATATGACCTTCCGTCCCAAACATATACACCACAGGATGTATCGCTAAATTCGGTATATGAGCTATAATCAACCGTCAGTACAAGTGTTACAACGCTATCACATCCGGCAACAGTGTGCAATGTCTTCGTATATCTTCCACTTTGTGTATATCTGTCGCCTTCCCAATCGTAGTAATCGCATACGCTTCGCACATCCTCGATGTTAGAATGGCTTCTATTAACGGTAAGCCTCAATGTCACAACGCTGTCGCAACCATATACATTTGTAAATGTCCTTGTAAAATTTCCGCTTCCTGTATATGTTACACCTTCCCATTCGTATGAATCGCATGCAGTCTGGACATCTTCCACGCCATTGTTTGGCGAACCGATGAAAAGATGCATAGTTACGATACTGTCGCAATACAAAACTGGAGTCACATGCCTTGTATAGTTGCCACTTGCATTAAAGGTTTCCCCCTGCCATTGGAAAGAACCGCAAGCGTATTGAGTAAACTCCGTCTCGATGTCTCCAAATATATTAATATGGTAGGTAACCGTACTGTCGCAACCATGGACAGAGGTGTACGACCTAACCCTATCGCATGTTTGCGTTATATTTTCACCGAAAAAGTCATACTGTCGGCAAGCATTGATAGTTTTTTCATTTGTCACAGAATGGTTTACTGTAAGATGCAATGTAATTATGCTATCGCAACCATCATGATTGCCCCATGATATTACATGCTCATAATCGCCAGACTGATAATACTTGTTACCAAACCATGCAAAGGAATCGCACACTTCTACCGTTTCTTCCGCATAAGTGTTATGACCAATCGTAAGGTGCAGACGCACAATACTATCGCAATAACTATTTGGATGATAATGTATGTCGTAGACATTCGACTCAGTATAAGTGCGACCATCAAAGACGAAAGAATCACAACCATTCTCGAATATTTCGACTATCGTATCCTGAACAACAGTAAGATGCAACTCAATCACACTATCGCAGCCCGTGTATGGATTGTCCAATGTTTCGGTATACACGCCGGAACTTGTATATGTATGACCGTTATAAAGGAATCGACCGCAAGCCAACCTGTCAATTCTCCTGAAGCCAGTATGATTGAGAATCAAATTCAGCCTTACAATGCTGTCGCATCCGTACTGGTTCACAAGGTGTACAGTATCGGTATTATTATTACCATAATAGGTATGATCATTAATCCATGTAAACTGGTCGCAAGCATATATATTAACAGTCGTATCGTCGGTCAAATTTTTAAAATGGAAATGCACAATGCTGTCGCACCAGTACTGGGTTTGAAAATGACGGACATATTCGCCTGTCTCGTAGAAAGTTTCACCATTCCATGTTGCGCTGATGCAATCCGATTCATAAACATGATGTACGATACTATCTCTCCTTGTGAAATGCAAAGTCACTATGCTGTCGCAACCACCACGCGAGAAAAGGTCGGCTATATAATCACCTGATGTTGTACAAGCAATTTCATTCCAATAAATAGGCTGACAAGCAGTTATGCTTTCTTCCGTCTCTGTCGGATGGTCAATATAAACATCCACAACCACAACGCTGTCGCAACCGCCTGCCGATGTCAGATACAAAGTTGCCGCAGCCAGAGTATTTTCGTAATAAGTTTCACCATTTATCTCATAACTTTCGCAGCCGTACCTTTTGTCAACATTCATGGTAAAAGTGCAATACGGAATATTGAAATGAATGGTTATGTCCTCGCTTTCGTTCTGCACCTGAAGCAAAGAAGCATCGAAAACAATATCGTGATATGTAGTATATGCCAAATATTCCATCTGGTCGCCCAAATCGAACTCATTTTCGACAACGGCCTTCGACCTGACCGTTATATCGGAACTTGACTTCAGAGACAGGCTGTTTGTTCCGCAACTTCCAAGGTTAACCATCTTGACCATATATTTTCCTGTGCTTGTTACTGCAGTCAGAAAATATGGCTGAGGTATAGCAAGAGTTATCTCGAACAAATGTTCTCCAGCCGACAATTTACCGTTATAATTAAGGTACTCCTTTCCTCCTGCATCAAGCACCGTCAATGTAACATTGTCGCTTTCAAATAAGTTAAGTCTGGCTTCGGTAACACAGTCGAAAGGATTAGGAACATTCTGCTCAAGTCCCGACTGCTTCACATTTAGCATAGGAACAGCAAGAGCCTCGAGCAAAACCACTGTATCGGGATAATAAATCATCTGCTCCCAGTGCCGCGTAATGTTGCGAACCTGCAGACTATCAATCTGCTGGTAAATCTCATTGCTTATGGCACCTCCGCTACCACGACCTGTAAAACTCAGTGTCACTGTCTGTGAAAACATTGACACAACCACCAGCATGCATATTGTTAAAATAAAAAGTCTCTTCATACAGTTTCTAATACTTGTTAATAACTATTTTGCCCAATCCGCTGCAACATCCGATATGCCAAATCGGCAAATCCAATTGCCAACAAATAGATTTTTCGCAAAAACGCATCTGATTATCAGCGAATTAATCAAAAGCAATCAAAGCGTAAAGATACAACATAAATATATAACCATAGTATCCTCGACAAATATTTTTTCAACAAGGCAAACCGAGTCTAAAAAATTGTCAAAAAAAATACCATCCCGACATTTGCATTCATCAAAAAATCATTATCTTTGTTGACCTAAAATTTCGTTAATCAAAAAAATAGTATCATAATATGAACAACACTCTGAATCTCGACTACATATTTGAAGTAAGTTGGGAAGTTTGCAACAAGGTAGGTGGTATCCACACCGTAATTTCAACAAAATCATTGGCACTGTCGGAACGCTGCGGCGACCTCATTTTCATCGGCCCCGACACATACGGAACAAACGAAAACTCCGAGTTCATCGAGGAGCCGGCATTGTTTGCCGAGTGGAAGCAATATGCTGCTTCTACTGGTCTGCGCGTGCGTACAGGACGCTGGAACATCTGCGGAAGTCCAAAGGTTATTCTCATAAGTTTCACCGACTTCATCAGCGAAAAGGACAAGATTTTCGCCGACTTCTGGGAAGACTACAAACTCGACTCGCTTTCGGGACAATGGGACTACATCGAACCAGCACTTTTCGGGTACACCGCCGGTAAGGTTATCGAAAGTTTCTGCGACTTCAACCTATCGGCAAACGATGCTATCCTCGCTCAGTTCCACGAGTGGATGACCGGCACTGGTATCCTCTACCTCAAGAAGAACGCACCGCACATTGCAACAGCTTTCACAACCCACGCAACCGCAATAGGCCGTTCGATAGCAGGAAACGGACTTCCGCTGTACAAGGACCTTGCAAACTACAACGGCGAAAATATGGCTCGCCAGTTCAACATAATTTCTAAGCACAGCCTTGAAAAGATAAGCGCAATCAATGCCGACGTCTTCACTACCGTAAGCGATATTACCCAGTCGGAGTGCGCTCAACTGCTCACCAAACCCGCCGACGTGGTAACTCCGAACGGATTCGAGGACGACTTCATTCCGAAGGCAGAAGAAGCAGCCAAGATTCGCAGCAAGGCTCGCCAGAAGATGATTGATGTAGCCGAAAAGCTTACATCTTATAAATTCAAGGAAGAACCGCTGATTATCGCAACTTCGGGACGCTACGAATATACCAACAAGGGCTACAACATCTTCGTTGACGCACTCGACAAACTCAACCGCAACGCAAGCGTCAACCGCGAAATACTTGCGTACATTCTCGTTCCTGGCAACAACTACGGTCCGCAGAAGAGCCTTCTTGCTGCACTCAACGGCGAAAACGCAAACATCGAGAACAAAAACCTCACTCACGGTCTACACGATGCCGAATACGACCCGATTCTTAACCAGCTCAAGAGACTTGGACTTACAAACCGTCCGGAAAACAAGGTTAAAGTAGTGTTCGTTCCCTCCTACCTCAATGGCGATGACGGCGTATTCAACATGAAATACTACGATGTTCTGCAAGGCATCGACTTGACAGCATTCGTTTCGTACTACGAGCCTTGGGGCTACACTCCGCTCGAAAGTATAGCATTCGGCGTTCCTACAATAACGACATCCTTGTCGGGATTCGGAATGTGGTCGAAGCAAAACATTGACAGATTCGACAACTGCGTAACCGTAATCGACCGTAACGAAGACAACAACGATGAAGTTGTAGCCACATTGGCAGAACGCATGGCTTACTTCGCAAACCTCGATGCCGATAGCCGCAAGAAAGTTTCGGAAGCAGCAACAGCAGCATCGAAGAAGGCTCTGTGGAAATCATTGGTAGAAAAATACATCGAAGCATACGCAATAGCAAAGAGCAAGATTGCAGAACGCGCCGATGCTATAAACAACAGAATGCAGCACACCAAGATAGAGCGCACGATTATGCCGAAGGAAACTTCACCAATCTGGCGTCAGGCAGAAATCAAGTCGGACATCCCGAAGAAATTCGAAGGTCTTACCGAACTGGCAAACAACCTCTGGTGGACATGGAACTACGAAGCATCGGCAATGTTCAAGCGCATCGATGTTGACCTGTGGCGCGAAAAGAGGTACAACCCAAGAGTGTTCCTCGAAGAAGTTTCAATCGACCGCATGAAGGAACTCGAGAACGACAACGAATTCTGCCAGCTCTACAACCGCGTTTACGGCAACTTCAAGAAATATATGGAGGCTGCAAAGGACAAGAAGGCTCCACAGATTGCTTATTTCAGCATGGAATACGGTCTGCACGACAACCTGAAGATTTTCTCGGGCGGCCTCGGAATCCTCGCAGGCGACTACCTGAAAGAAGCCAGCGACACCAACACCAACATGATTGGTATCGGTTTATTATATAGGTATGGATATTTCAAGCAGACAATTACCCTCGAAGGCAAACAGCAGGCAAACTATATCGCACAGGATTTCAACAAGATACCAGTTGTTCCCGAACTTGACGAGAACGGCATACAGAAGCGCATAGTCGTAAGGTTCCCCGGACGAAATGTCTATGTGAAGATTTGGAGAGCAAATGTTGGTCGTATTCCTCTGTACTTGCTTGATACCGATGACATTGACAACCAAGACCAAGACAAGCTGATAACCTCGCGCCTGTATGGTGGCGACTGGGAATTCCGTTTCAAGCAGGAAATGATTCTCGGCATCGGCGGTACCCGCGTACTTAAGGCTCTCGGCTTGAAACCGGACATCTACCACTGCAACGAAGGTCACGCTGCTTTCATCGGTTTCGAACGCCTCAACGACCTCATTTCGGCTCGCAACCTCAAGTTCGACGAAGCACTGGAAATCGTCAGGGCATCGACCTTGTTCACAACCCACACGCCAGTTCCGGCAGGACACGACGCATTCGAGGAAAATATGCTGCGTACCTACATGTCGCACTACCCGGACCGTCTCAAGATAACTTGGGACAAGATGATGTCGCTCGGCCGTCTCAACCCCAACGACAAGTTCTCGATGAGCTACCTGGCAGCAAACATTTCGCAGGAAGTGAACGGCGTTTCGTGGTTGCACGGAATCGTATCGCAAAAGATGTTCGCTCCGCTGTGGAACGGCTACTTCCCCGAAGAAAACCATGTGGGATATGTTACCAACGGCGTTCACTACCAGACTTGGACATCGAAGACCTGGCAAAAACTTTACGAAACGACCTTCGGCGATGGCTTTATGTCGGACATGTCGAATCCGAAATACTGGGAAAAGATTAACAATGTTGACGATGCCGACATCTGGGACATCCGCAAGTTGCAACGCACACGCCTCATCAACTATGTGAAGAACCGCGTTCGCGAAAACTGGATACGCAGCTACGAATCGCCAAGCAATATGGTTACCGTACTCGAAAAGCTTGACGAAAAGGTACTTACAATCGGTTTTGCCCGTCGTTTTGCTACCTACAAGCGTGGCGACCTATTATTCCGCAACCCCGAAAGACTTGCCGCAATCCTCAACAATCCGAAGATGCCTGTACAAATCCTCTTTGCAGGAAAGGCTCACCCGAACGATGGCGCAGGACAAGACCTCATAAAGAGAATCGTTGAATTCTCGAAGCGTCCGGAATTCCTCGGCAAGATTTTGTTCATCGAAGACTACGACATAGGTCTGGCAAAGAAACTCGTTCAGGGCGTCGATATCTGGATGAACACCCCTACCCGTCCGCTCGAAGCATCGGGAACCAGCGGTATGAAGGCCGTAATGAACGGCGCACTGCATTTCAGCGTACTCGACGGATGGTGGGTCGAAGGTTACCGCGAAGGCGCAGGCTGGGCATTGCCACAGGAACGCGTTTACGAAAACCAGGACTTCCAGAACGAACTCGACACGCAGACAATCTACAATATGCTCGAAAACGAGATTGTACCTATGTTCTACGACTGCAGCGACGACGGAATTCCTCACCGCTGGGTTAAGTGCATCAAGAAGTCGATTGCCGAAATTGTACCTATGTTCACCACAAAGCGTATGATTGACGACTACAAGGACAGGTTCTACGGCAAGCTATACAAGCGCTCGACCGAACTGGCAGAAAACGACTACGCAAAGGTATTCGAGATTGTAAACTGGAAGGAGAAGGCTGCACGCGCTTGGAACTTCATCGAAGTGCTGAAGATAGACTTCCACACCACCGAGTTCGAGAATCCGCAGGATGCCTACGGAGAAATAACTTTGAACCTCAACCGTTTGTCACCCAACGACATAGGTATCGAAGCAATAGCAGTTTCGAAGAAGCAGGACGGCTCGATAGTCATCGACGAAAAGATGCCGTTCAAGCTGAAGGAATGCAACGGCAAGATTGCAGTATTCCGCATCGAGGGCGCACCGCACAAGACCGGAATCTACAACTACGCAATCCGCGCCTACGCAAAGAACGACCTTCTGCCGTACAAGCAGGATTCGAAGCTTATAATGTGGATATAAATTTAAGGTTAAACATCAAAAAGGCTGTCGGGAAAGATTCTGGACAGCCTTTTTTTGTGTGTTGAGCATTACAAAAATGCCGAATTCAAAAGTGGAGAAATCTCCTTAAAATGACAGAATTCCTCAGTATTGAAAAACAGCAAATACATATATTTTATTGAATACAAGCAAATTATACGAGCAAGAACATTCAAAATCGTAAAAACTTATGTATTCCTGCATCAAAATATCCGTAACGGAAAAATGCTGGATTTTCATCAAGAAAAAGCCTCATTCGCAACCTATAATTGCTGCCGTGCGAAAGCACTCCGCAGAACGAGTTCAAGGAGTTCACCCACTTTTCGCAAACACTTTGGGCTAACAATTTCAATTTCTGCCGCATACGCCCAACGCACGAACGGCTTGCATACCTGCGAAAAGGCTTCACATACGCACCGACAAACTCCACACCATGCCAAACCGACACAATCTCCAGTTTGCCATCGTGGAAATCCAGCCCAAGCCGCTGCGACAGCATACGCCTGACCTTAGGCACAATCGACAACAGCCAGTTGCGGTCGGCACCGACGACATAAAAGTCATCCACATAGCGACCATAATGGCGGCATTTCAGTTCGCGCTTCATAAACTGGTCGAGCACATTGAGATACACATTGCTGAAAAGTTGCGAGGTAAGGTTGCCAATCGGCAGTCCGCAACCTTGGGGCGTATGGAACAGACTCTTGTCGTGCGGAAGGTCGTCCCAATCGGACGGGTCGCCCTTGACACGACAGTCTTCCAGAGGATTGAGCATAACAATCTCGGCTGTAAGGTACTTGACAAAATCAATGTCAACCACTTCGCACCACCTTTCGCGCCTGTGCTTCGACACGCGGTGCCACGCCATCCTGTCAATGCTTTCGTTGCAAATACCAAGCAGACGGCGGCGGTCAATGTGCATAAAATAACCGCGAATGTCCATCTTCATCACATAGCATGGAACGGTAAAGCCTTGGCTTTCCTTGCGGATATGGCTTTCGAGCCGCCCAATGCCGTAATGAGTGCCGCGCCCCTTTATGCAACTGTAGGTGTCGTGAATGAAAGTGCGCTCAAACATTTCGTGCATATAGTTGTAGTACAGGTGGTGAACAATGCGGTCGCGGAAATCGGCGGCAAAAACTTCGCGCTTCTTGGGGTCGGTGATTATGAAGCAGGTCGATGGGCGCGGCATGTATTTGCGAGAAAAAAGTTCATCGCAGAGTTCGTTGAGATTGCGCTCAAGGTTTGCTTCGAAACGTTTCTGGTAGGGCTTGTTACGCTTATGACGGCGAGCATCGTAGTAGGCATCATAAAGGTCGGCAAGAAGTTGTTCCCTTGTAAGACAATAGGCAGACTCTGGCAAGTGCTGGGCGGACACGCAAACAGGGCGCACAGTTAACCCATAGTTGCGGTTGTTGTTGTTCATGTTGTAATTGTCCGAATTGAAGTTGAGGTTCCACGCGTTGTTCGGGTTGTCCGTGTTGAGCGAACTTGACCAGTAGTTGCCGTTGGAACCGGCATTGTTGAGACTACTGTCGTTGCGGTTGCCAGCAGCGGGCAGGAAAATACAACTTGTTTGCGTCGGCGGTACTGTTATTTTCGGGACGGAAGGAATGCCTTCATGCAAGCCAACCGTCTCTTCTTCGCTATCCCTTTTGCAAGGGCCGACCGCCTGTGAACTTACCATTGTCAAAGAGTTTAAATTGTTTATATGGCTGACGCTGTTTCTAATTGTTTCTAAGTTTCTAGGGCTACGCCCGTTTCTGGGTTTTCCGCCCCCTGCGACGTGCTGAGCTTGTCGAAGTGAGCTTGTCGAAGGGGCGTTTTTATCAATTGTCCATTGTTAATTATCCATTGTCAATTGTCCTTTATCTCATATTATTTCCGAAATCTGCTGTTTTATCTCGGCGAGGAACGCCATACAATCCATCGGAGAACGCTGCTCGATTGGATATGCCAGTATGCGGTGCATAACATCGGTGAGGCGAGGCTGACGCTCGACCTTGCCCTGCTCCTCGGCAATGCGTTTCTTCGACGCCTCGGTCATTGGAACGCCCTGCTTCCACGCATCAAACTCCTCGCCAAGCGATTCTGCATCGGCATCGGGTGCGAACACACCGCCAGGAAGCGCCATATCAACGCTCTTTTCGCCAGCGACAGCCACACTCGCGCCTTCGGGCGTATATCTCTCAAGGCTTGTGAGCGGAAAACCGACAAACACAATGCTGTCGTCGCTATCTTTCAACAGGCGGTGCGTGGGCTTGAATTCCTTAACATATCGGTGGCACAACCACGCACTCCACTCGTATGCACGATAGAAAGTGCCTTCCTGAAACAAGTGAATCACAGCGCATTGCTCAATTGTCGCACGTTCCCTCTCCTTTTGCAATATTTCTGTTAATTTCGGCATATAAAGATTCTATTATTTTTCAAAAAAAACCGCCAAAGGCGGTATTATATCTTTTTGCAGAAGTGGTGGCAACTCGCTTGCCGTGCGTGGTTGGGTAGCGCACTGGGGTGCGCACCACGCCCGACTGCACGCCTTGCCGCCACTTCTGCCAGTCCTGCTTCTCTCGCCTGACAATGGTTAGTTCTGGGCGGACACGCAAACAGGGCGCACAGTAAACCCATAGCAGCGGTTGTTGCTGTACATGCAGTAATCGTCCGAATTGAAGTAGAGGTACCACGCGCTGAACGGGTAGTCCGTGCGGAGCGAAATTGACCAGTAGTAGCCGTAGGAACCGGCAAAGCTGAGACTACTGCCGTAGCGGTAGCCAGCAGCGGGCAGGAAAATGGAGTTGCCGTTGGGTCCGGTAACCTTGTAGCCATTTGTTCCGCTCTTTGTCGTCCATGTCCAACTGCACCTATTTTGTAATTCTTCAAGCTCTTCTTTTGTCGGCATGCGCCACGAATCGTAATAAGCATAATCAGTTCCTGTACGCATTTCTCCACCCCAAAGTTCGGTAGCAACATCAACATTCGAGGGAAGAGTAGTCGGATTTGACGAATATTTATAGTTTCCCTCGGTATAAGAACTCTTGGTGGAGGTTTCGCCCCAAGCATAATAGTCGCCGTAGTCTTCTGGATAGTAAGCACCTACATTGCAGGTAGCCCAATTTACAGAAAGCCCCAAATCGACGTATGCATGACCGTTTAGTCTTCCTGATTCGCTATAGTCATTAATTAAATTGGTATAATCATTTTTATTTATATACCCATCGAATGTTGACATAACAACAGCAACAGCCACTCCCGACACAATCAAAAATCCCATAACGCCAAGAGTCACCCACAATCCGACACGGCTCTTTTTCTTTGCTGGAGGTTGTACTTGTGTTTTTGTTTTTTGCGAGGGAGCTGCGGCTGGCTTAGGAGCGGACGACACATTACCAGCACCTTCCACTACAGTCTCGTCACCACCACTGTATATGGATTCCGATTGTTTTGGTGCAGCCTCCTGTCGATGGTTAGACGAAGCATTAGCACCTGCATCATCGCCAAACGGCTTCAGTTCGGCACGCTTGTCGGGATCCTTGTCGAGATATGGAAGCAGGAAGTTGCACCACTTCTCAGGAACACCGGACAAATCCAACGGCTTGGAAACTATCTGCAGCTGTATGTCGAAATCGCTGCTGGTGGTGGTGTCGTAGGGAGCCTTGCCTGTGAGCAGATGTACGAACGATACCGCCAACGAATAGTTGTCCGATTTGATGCCGACACGCTTTGGATCCTTAACCTGCTCGGGACTCATGTAAAGCCGTGTACCAAGCGTGGAGCCTGTCTGAGTGCCGCTACCTGCATCTCCTATCTTGGCAATGCCAAAATCCATCAGTTTCACATCTCCGTTGCGGTCGATGAAAATGTTGGATGGCTTTATGTCGCGATGTACAACACCCTGAGAGTGGGTGTAGCCAAGTGCAGAAACCATCTGGTTCCACCATTTCACCAGTTCGGCATCGATAAACTTGTGACCCGACTTGAGCATGGCCTTCAGGTCGTCGCCTTCAAGATACTCCATTATGATGGCGGGCTGACATTCGAGCATCCCGTAGCCGTAAACCTGACGGATGTTTCTGTGGTCAAGGCGAACCATAACCTCGGCCTCGTTGCGGAAGCGCTCAACTATCTGCTCGTTCTTCGTAAGCTCAAAGTTCAGCAGCTTTATTGCAGCTGGCTTGTGTATTTCATTCTCGGCATACCACACCTCGGCCATGCCACCTACGCCCAAGGGGCGTTTTAGAATAAATCCGTTAATTTGTTTTCCTTGCATATACTTTTCTTTGTTTATATGGGCTAAAGCCCGTTTATATGTTTCACGTTTCTGTGTTTTTATGGGCTAAAGCCCGTTTCTAAGTTTCTAATTGTTTCTGTGTTTCAGTGCCTGTGGCGTTTCTATGTTGTTCAAAGTTTAAGGTTCAAAGTTTAATATGATTATCCATTATCAATTGTCCATTGTTAATTGTCCATTGTTAATTGTCCATTGTTAATTGTCCATTGTTAATTGTCCATTATTCACAGCCTTTCGATAAATTCGACCTTGTACGATTCTACGCTGCCTCCGCCGAAAGTGCCACCAACCTGCTTTTGTCCATGAGGACCTACTTTTACGGCAAACTTTTTCCACTGCCCGAAAGCATAGAAATACCCGGCAACGGCAAGTTCAATCTCAACCTTGTTGGTCAGCTGCAGGGCGTCAACACCTCCCCAGCCGTCATCAACTATGGCAAACTGTATGCAGTCGTCGTACTTATGGGTCCTGACTATCTTCATTCCCACGGAATTTACAAACTCCAACCTCCACTTGCCTTGTACAAGATGGTAATTAATCTTCACCCTTGCCATGAATGTATTTATCTCACTCTGTAACTTTAGCAGCACTACGACGCAATAGTCCGTATTAGTATTTTTCAGAGTCTTCTCGATATTCATTCCCTTTATGCTGCCACGCTTTATCTCGTAACGCCATTCCGAATCGAACCAGCCGTCCTCTACTCCCTCGGCGAGTTTTTTACCAACAAGGTCGGCTGCAATCTGACCGCGCGAAGGCTTCTGAGGAACCTGCGACAATGCACTACCAGCTACCGCAATGCATAAAAACAAACATATCGCCGCTTTCTTCATTTTTAGTATCATTATACATTTCTACTTTACGAATTTTGCTCCGCACTTGTACGGACATTCGCCACCTGCCTCAAGCTTTTTCCAGTGCATGGCTGCTATATTGTACTCCTTGCCGCACTTGGGGCACTTATACTTTTGCTGGTATTTTATCTGGAGGTCGGTTAACTCTTCGGTAATGTCGTTGCTATTTTTGCCAAGTGTCGTAAAACCAATGATAGTTGACAACACCGGTCCCAAACTACCCACAACCATTCTCAACGCCATAGTTTCCGGCCTAAATGGCAAGAATACAGCAAGCAATATTGTTACCACTGACGGTATTATAGTAATTATCAACTTGGGTGTCTGCGACTTTTTGGCTACGTTTGCCTTAAGTTCCGCGACTTCCTCCTGATAGCGAATGTATGCACGCTTCAAATCCTTGAACTCCTCAGTGAAGTCGGTCTTGCTCTTTAGTTCATACTGCGTACACTGCTCCACCATCTTGTGCAAGTCGAGCTGGTAGTTGCCAGGATTGGTGCCACCAAGAAAAACCCTATCGTTTTCACCCACCTTTGCACTCGCCACACGGCGACCGTTGACAAAAGTTCCGTTTGCCGAATCGTTATCGACTATCGTCAACTGCCTGTCGTGCCACTTCAGCGTGGCATGGAAGCGGCTCACACGCTTGTACTCCTCCTGAACACGAAGTACGGAACCGCCTTCCACATCTCTTCCTATTTTAATTTCTATATCCATAACAATCGATCATTTTACATCAATCAACTTTTTCAAAATCCTGCCGCCACAGGCGACTAATATTCCGTTTTCTTCCAAAATCCAAACCGCTAATCAGCGGCGGAGCAGACGGCTGGGTGGCACACTCCGTGTGCGCCACGGGCTGCCATCTGCTCCGCCGCCGATTTTGCCATTCTTGCCTTTCTTGCTTCTCCTGCCTGACAATGGTTTAGTTCTGGGCGGACACGCAAACAGGGCGCACAGTAAACCCATAGTAGCGGTAGTAGATGCTGTGCATGCTGTAATAGCCCGAATTGAAGGAGAGGTACCACGCGATGCTCGGGTAGTCCGTGTAGAGCGAACTCGACCAGTAGAAGCCGTAGGAACCGGCATAGTAGAGACTACTGTCGTAGCGGCCGCCAGCAGCGGGCAGGAAAATAGAGTTGCCGTTGGGTCCGGTAACCTTGTAGCCTTTGCCTGTCCAATTCCAACTACACTTGACTATCAGTTCCTCGAATTCGGCTTTTGTCGGCATACGCCAGCCACTACCCCAGTTGGCGGCAGCATCATCCGCCCGTTGCAGTTTTGTAAGGTTATCGGAAAATCCACCATTGCCATACTCCGAACTATTGCAGTATTTTGTTAGTGTACTATAGCCTCCGTTGCAATATTTATAGGTGTTCCAACTATATGCCGACTTGGTCTTCGTTTCGCCCCATGCGTAGTAGTTGCCGTAGCTTTCGGGACTGGTTGCGCCTACATTGCAGGTAGCCCACCTTACCGAAAGCCCCAAGTCAATCCAGTCGTGTCCGTTCAAAGTGCCCTTTCCTGCTTTCTTCTGAGCCTCGGCCGCCGCTTTTCTTGCCGCCTCATCGTCGGCTTTCTTCTGCTCCACGTCCTTTGTACTGTCGGCAATATGTTTTTCTACATAGTCGTTTGCCTCGCTGTAATGTGCGGCGTTGTGTCCGTAGTCCCTTATGTAGGCGCGATAATCGGCAACAGCTGTGCAAGCTTCGAAAGCAATGTCATCGTCGCTTTTCACGACATCGTCCGGCTGTTCAATGCTGGTTTGTGATTTTGGCCATAAGACAATAGCCAATATAACAGCAACAACTCCCAATCCCAGTCCTATCCATAACCCATTGCGGTTCTTCCGCCTATCAGGTTCAGGCCGCTGAGGTTTGGGGGCTTGGCTCACAGGTTTTGGCTTTGTCGGTGCTGCTGGTGTATCGGCACAGGTTTCGTCGCCGTCGGAAGATGCCAAGTTTGCCTGTACATTTGGAGAAGCCGCGGAACGCCCCCCTGCTGCCACATTTTCGCCGAAATGCTTGAGCGCAGGCCTGTCTTCTGGATTCTTCGCAAGATAAGGCAAAAGGAAGTTGCGCCACTTGTCAGGCACACCAGTCATGTCAATCGGCTTGTAAACAATATTTTCGCTAATCTCGAAGTCGCTGCTCGTATCACTGTCGTACGGCTTTCGCCCTGTAAGCAGATGGACAAATGTAACCGCCAGCGAGTACAGGTCGGTACGATAGTCGATACGCTTGCTGTCCCTCACCTGTTCGGGACTCATGTACATGAGCGTACCAATCTTCTGTCCTGTCAGCGTAATGCTTATGCTGTCGCGCAGCTTTGCTATTCCGAAGTCGAGCAGCTTTATGTTGCCGTCGGTATCGACAAATATATTAGCAGGCTTAATGTCGCGGTGAACAACACCTTTGCCGTGCGTATAGCAGAGTGCGTCGACGAGCTGGTTCCACCACTTTTCGAGTTCGGCGCCAGTAAATTTTCTTCCCGACTTCATAAGAGCCTTCAGGTCGTCGCCGTCGAGATATTCCTGCACTATCGCCGGTCGCCCGTCAATTTCGCCATAGTCGTAAACCTGACGGATGTTAGGATGAGAAAGACCAACCGTAACCTTCGCCTCAGTCAAAAATCTCCCGACAACGTTGGCATCTTCACACAACTTAGGAAGCAGCATCTTCACCGCCGCCTTCTTTCCGATCTTATTCTCGGCATACCACACCTCGGCCATGCCGCCTACGCCAAGCTGTCGCTTCAGTTCAAATCCGTTAATTGTTTTTCCTTGCATATACTTTTCTGGGTTTCTAAGTTTATATGGGCAAAGCCCGTTTCTAAGTTTCTAATGTTTATAAGTTTCTCGTTTCTGTGTTTCCAGGTTTCTAAGTTTAACTTCGTTGAGGGCTTCGCCGTTTCTGAGTTTCTGTTTGTTATGTTTCATTGCCGTATGATCGTTAGTATAAATTCGTTTATTGCTTTTCCTTGCATTGTTGCTATATACTTTTGCCACAATCAATCTTAAGTCGAACTTGCCAAACAGCTGAGGAGTCTGCTTCATTTTCGACTTGTCCAACACCTGCCTGTACACATAATAGAAAAGTTCCTGAATAGTAATGTATGCGTTGCCGTCGCTGTTCGCCATGCCTCCAAGTCCCTGGATCAGACAATACGAGAAGATGCCCATTTCAAGAGCCGATGTCACAATCGAATTCTCGCCGGCCCTGCACGATGTCATCACTGCTATATTCATGTCGTCAGTAGAAGAATCCCCGACAATGGACTGACTTATATGCGCATTAGAGCTTCCTTTCAAGCCTCCCGAATTGCAAGCGTCGGCAAAAAGCAGCTTCGTGCCGCAGCTTGCGCTGCGAAATATCGCCTTGATGTCGCCGTATGACAATACCGACCAGTCATAACCGTCAAAATCGTATGGAGCAAAACCGCCATCGCCACCATGTCCGCAGAAATAGAAAATCACGCGGTCGTTCCTGCTTGCCCTAGCAAACAGGGCAGTGGCCCTATCGATAATGTTCTGCCTTGTAGCCTCCTTGTCGATAAGCTTGCAAATGTTCCCCGAAGGCACCGTGCCACCCCTCCTTGAAGTTAAAAAGTCGTAAAATGCACTGGCTCCGTTAATGAGAAATGGAACATCGTTGATTACATCGTCGTTTTCGTAGTCGTCAATAGCGACTATGACCGCGTATGTATTTTCGTAAGCATTGGCGGCTCCAGCAGTCACCACAAACGCAAATGTCAATAATAGAAATCCCTTGTACATTATGTTTTCCAATTACACTTTACCGACAATCAATCTTAAATCGAATTTACCGAACAACACCGGTGTCTGGCTGTTGCCTGAGCCTGCCCGCACATTTTTGTGCACATAGTAGAACAATTCCTGTATTGTTATATACTTGTTCCCGTCGCGATTAGCCTTGCCGCCAAGACCTTGCATGAGATAATAGGTGAAAAGCCCATGCCCCAGAGAACTAGACTCTATTGAATATTCGTTTTCGGAGCATGACATCATAACGGCAATGTTCATCGACGAGGCTGTCTTCGCCCCTGCCGATATGCTTTGCTGCATCTGAGCACTTAGGTTCTTCTTCATGCTGCCCGAAAAGCAGGCATCGCCGAATAGGAGCTTTGTTTCACATTTCGCGCATCTGAAAATCTCCTTTATTTCGCTGAAGTAAAGCATATTTCCACCATACGAAGTTGCATCATACGGTAGAAAATAGCCCTTGCTTCCATGACCGGAAAAGAAGAATATAACGCGGTCGTCCTTTCGCGCTTTTGCAAACAAAGCCTTAGCCTTCGCAATAATATTCTGCTTGTAGGCATTGGCGTCGGTTAGCAGCAATATGTTGGACGACGGAACACCGCCACCCCTACTCGACTTAAGAAAATTGCTAAACGCAACCGCATCGGCTATCGTATAGACAAGATCTCCATCGCTACGCGAGAAATACTTGTAGTCGGCCACAGCCACAATTACTGCATAAGTGTTGTTATAGGCCCTTGCAAAATTAGGACAGACAACAACAAGCAGTAAAATTATAAAGAAACTATATTTTTTCATTCATCCTTATCTTTTATATCACCCTCATTGCTGACATCATCTCCCTTAGCAGGTTCTTCTAGTTCTTGACCTTCATTTTGTCCGTTTGCGTCTCTTTGTTGCTTTTCCAGTTCGCCCTTTTTAACCTTTGCTTGATCTTTATATTTTCCATCAGGGAAATCTTTCAGATAACTATCATAATCTCCAATAGATTTGCATGCTTTAAAAGTTTGCTCATCAAGTTTATTTATTAAGTCTTTTACCTGCGTTACAAATTTACCATTAGGATAATTTTCAATATACTTAGTACAGCCTTCGAGGTCGGTGCATTTATTAAAACATTCAGTCTCTTCATCACCTTTCACACTTTCTTCTTTATTATTTGCGGTGGTTGCTGGTTTAGCATTATTTTTGGCGTTTTCTACTACCGACTGTTCTTTTTTCACCGGCTCTTTGCTTTCTCCGCCAGCCTTGCCACTGCATTTTTTCATCATAAAGAATACGACAACAGCCACAACAAGAACGGCAACAATTCCAACTGCAAGCCGCATTATTTTCTGTTTTTTTCTTGTGCCAACAGGAAAAGAGCCACTTTGAGAATCGGAAACAGACCTCTTTACTACCGGTGCCGACATATTAGGAGTACCGGCACTACCAACAGGAGAATCATTAATTTGGGGTTGCGGTTTCGTCTGCGATTTAGGCGATTCTTCAACTTCAATGGAATAACCGTCCCCGTCATCCTGCGACTCATTCACATACTTCTCATAGTCGGCAAAAACCTCATCGAAAGAAGTCCACGAAAGCTCGTCATTGCTTCCGTACGAAAACTCATCCTGAGACTCGATTTCAATCATTACGGCTGTATTATTGTCCTTTGAGTTCTCGCTGCATAATTTTCTTACAGCTTCACACTTCTGCTCAAATGTATTTTCGTTATCGGAAAAAATATTAACCAGATCAACATCACTGCACCCTTCGACAACCCCATCGGAACATAGCAAGAATATGTCACCAACCTTCAAGTTATCAATCTTCACAATTGATGCACTCACCGGCTTGCCATCCTTCCTGGCAATAATTGCTTTTGATATCCGATTTGACATCGGATGGAAACGTCCTCCTTCGCAGGTGATTTCATGTGTTCGCATAAGTTCCCCCACAAGCGAATGATCCCATGTGTGCCACAGCTTCTCTTCCGACGGGCGGAACAGGTATATCCTACTGTCGCCAATATGTGCAGCATACCACACATCTAGAGTCTTAAATATACCAGTAAAAGTGGTCCCCATCTTCTCAAGTTCGGGTTCCGACTCCAGAAGTTCGTTCATGTTTAACTGAACGTTGTCCAACTGCTTCTGAATATCCATTTTTCCTATGCTTTGCTGCGAAGAGAAAACCTCAAGCATAGACTTCACCACAAACGAACTAGCCCTTTCTCCCGACACATGTCCGCCCATACCGTCGCATACAGTTATAAGCGCATCGTTTACGCCAAAACTATCCTCATTGTTGGATCGCTTGCCCAACTGACTGAAATTCTGTATTTTCATATTCCAATAATTTACGCAGTTACTGTTACATCATCATCTTTTGACACCCTGTCGACAATTGAAACCTTGAACATAGTCTGTCCTATCTGGAACTTATCCCCATCACTAAGGTACACTTCCTCATCGGCATCAAGTTTCGAGCCATTGTAAAAAACACCATTCTTGCTTCCAATATCCTTGAACGTAAACGCCCCGTTTGGTTTCTTTTTCACGGCAGCATGCTTACGGCTCATTTTCATATCTGTGGTAACCACCTCGACATCGGCTCTATGTTCTGGACCGCCATTATTTTTGCGACCTATCGTATAATAGTCGGACACCAGTTCAAATGTCTGATGCGGGGTTAATTCATTCTGCTCCACATCGAGATGCAAGGCGAAATCGGCGGACTTTCCACCGATTTCAGTCTTGTCGGAATTAAACTTTGATGCCAACGATTCGCTTATCTTTACAGGCAACTGCTTTCGACATGTAGTGCACATGTATTTTATCGTTGTGCCAAGCATATTTTCTGTAATAGATATGGGTGTCTTCCCAGAACAATAAGGACATGTCACCACCAATTTAATTGACTTTGCCATACCTACAATATATTAAATATATTCACTCATATTCATATCATTGTCGATTGGGATGTCCGGATCAATTGATGCCATTGCCGTATCGTCAATATTAGGAATGTCTTCCGGTATTTCATCACTATTTATTATACCAGGGTCAGGCTCCATTGTAGGATCGTCAATATTATCAAATGCAACGCCCGAATCATCAGGCTCTACCGACATGCCATCAATATTTATGGCGTCTCCTATGAATTCACCATTTTCATTCAACGACGGATCAATTATCAGTGTATCGGCAACTCCATCACCATTTTCATCAAGCACAATGTCCGGAATGTCATTTCCGTTAAAATCAATTATCGATGCATTAACCATACCGTCGCCATTTGTGTCAGCCTGCGAATATACATCGCTTTCATTCACCGTTATCACTATGCTATCATCCAGTGGATCAGGTGCAGAACTTCCAATAGGCTCGGGGTCATACGAATACGGCTCTTCATCGGCAATTGCCTCTGCCTCTACTGGTGGCACTTCTGCGATATTTTCAGATGGCACTTCGGATGGGTCTTGCTCGTTTAATGCCGATGTCGTCTGATTTACGGATGCCAAATATTCACCCTGTTCTTCTGGACTCATATTCTGCCACTCGTCCTGATAATATGTTCCGTATGTCTGCCCATGCCATTCAAAAAGACCACCGGGACCAACCTCCTCACGTGCCACAGCAAAAGCCTCTGCAAAACTCATGGAATCATCAACACCTGTAGCAACTGGCAATTCATGACCTTCATAGCCGCCCACAGAAGCTCCACCGCCGCTACCGTTCGTACCAGCATCATCTGCATTTTCTTCACTTGCAAACATATCCTTTGGCATAAACACACCAGCGGCAGCTCCCGCCAAACCTGCAGCTCCTGCAATTCCAGCAAACTTCAAACCATTGCCTTTTTTCTTCTTGGCCGGAGTTTCCTTATCTTTTTCTACCGACACATTGCTTGCCGCAAATTTTTGAGAATCATTATTGTCCTCCTTGCTTGCTCCAATCGGATTGGAATCAAAAATAGTTTCGTCGCTCATAACTTATACTTTTAGATTATAAAATTTATTATTACTTAATTATATTATTCAAAATCAACTATATTACAATTTCCGAACGCAACGGACGTTATAGTCAAGATAAAACTCGCTTTCGTAGCTTTGTTCTCCACTCTCAAAGTCCTGACACCAAGCATTAGCCGCGAACTGTCCATTCTCGGTAGCACTCCAATACCACCCATTTCTAAATCCGCCTATTTTTTTCTTTACTACAAACATCTCGTTCAATTCGTTTTTTGATGGCAGCCTCCATCCTTTTCCTTTGCTGGCACATTGTTTTACGGCATCGTCCCAAGTATATGTACCTTTCTCATCAGCCTTTGCAACTACTGCACCTGTTTTTAGCACAACGTTTTCCTGCGCCAGCAATCCAACACTTGAAAACAACATTAATAAAATAACTGTCATGATTTTTTCCATAATAGTACAATTTTAACTGTTCACTATAAAACAACACTTTATCACTCCCGAAGAGAGATAGTCCACATACACGAAAAGCCCGCACAAAAACATGCAGACAAACACTATGCTAAAGCAGATTGATATGGGGGGGGGGGATTTGATTGACTATCAATGAGTTACAAGAAAAACCAAGTTCTTTTCCTGCAAAATCAGTGTCAATATCAGCACCATTTGAATACATCAATCCATACCTTATACGAAGCGCAAAAATACAAATTGAAAATGAAATGACAAAAAATATTTTTGAGGATTTGAACGGCTGACTGGGTTTCTGGGTTTCTATGCCTACGGCGTTTCTCGCTGACGCTGTTTCTGTGGCTGACGCCGTTTCTAGGTTTGAAAATTTGTAATATTAGGAAATTAAAAACAAAAAAAATATTAGTTATATCAAATAAATTCATTATTTTTGCAAAGAATTATTAGATATACACAATGGATATATATGCATTGACAGATAAGGCAATTCTTGTGCAGGTAGGATTGAAATTAAAGGAAATCCGCATCGAAAAGAACATTTCGCAGGGCGAACTGGCAAAGGCGAGCGGACTTTCCGCGTTTTCGATAAGCCAGATGGAAAACGGACACAACACATCAATCCTAAGCCTTGTAATGGTGCTAAGAGCATTGAACAAGCTGGAAATTCTTGACGAGATACTGAAAGACAAGCCAATAAGTCCAATCGCACTATCCGAATATGCAAAAAAACATCCAAAGAAGAAACACGCATACAAATCTAAAAAGACGATAGAAACGACTGATTTCAACTGGGATAAAGTTGACAATTGAAAAACGGAATACCCAAAGACATAATCCAAAGTATTGATAAGACATTGCTGTACGGAAATTTCTGAAATTCCATTTCCTACCCCAAAAAACTTTTTTTTGCTCTGAATACTATTTGAATTATATTTGCCAAATCAAAACATCAATATATGATTCAAGAAAAATATTTGAACCCATATACCGATTTTGGTTTCAAGCGGTTGTTCGGCGAAGAAGCCAACAAGGACTTGCTTATCAGTTTTCTAAACGAAATACTGAAAGGCGAGTGCGCTCCTATCGTCAACATCACATACCTGAAGAACGAGCAGCTTCCAAGTCTCGAAAACGACCGCCGAGCCATATTCGACCTCTACTGCGAAGACCAGTCGGGCGACAAGTTCATAGTTGAGATGCAAAAGGCACGGCAGGACTACTTCAAGGACAGAAGCCTGTATTATTCAACATTCCCCATACAAAAGCAAGCCGCACATGGCGAGTGGAACTTCGAACTGAAGCGCGTATATATGGTCGCCATCCTCGATTTCATATTTTCAGAGGACAAGGACGAAACATCAAAATATATCTACAGGGTAAAACTTTCCGACATCGAAACCAGCAAGGTGTTTTACGACAAACTCACCTTTGTTTACCTAGAAATGCCAAAGTTCACAAAAACGGAGGACGAACTTGAAACAATGACGGACAAGTGGCTGTATGTATTACGCAACATTTCGAGGCTGACAGACCGTCCCGCCAAACTGCAGGAACGCGTGTTTGAGAAATTTTTCAGGCTGGCGGAAATATCCAAATTCACCAAAGACGAATTTTTCAACTACGAGGAAAGCCTCAAGGTTTATCGCGATATGAAAAACTGCCTTGACTCTTCGTTTGCTAAAGGAAAAATCGAAGGTCGTGCTGAAGGACGAAAAGAGATGGCATTTGACATTGCCCACGAAATGAAAGAAAGCGGTTCAGACATTAACTACATTGCGAAAGTAACTGGCTTATCCGAACAAGACATAAAGGAGCTGTAAGTTATGTTTTTAAATGCCGAAGAAGAAAGACTAATGATAAAGCGCGATATGAAAAACTGCCTTGATTTCTCTTATTCACAAGGGAAAAAATTCGCCCAAATTAACATTGCTCGCAAAATGAAGCATAACGTATTAGACATTAACTATATAGCAAAAATAACCGATTTGTCGGAACCAGAAATATTAGAATTATAAAGTACTTAACATATCGCTGATACAGCAGATAATTTTTAAACCAATTAACAGCACAACAAATGAGAACATTTGACGACGACGAAACCCGCGGACCACGCAACAACCGCGACCGCAGGGACAACAATAAACCCAAGTTCAACCGCAACCGCGACGACCGCAATTCGGCTCCGCGCGAACGCCGCAACTTCGACCGCGACGACGACTTCAAACCGCGCAACAACAACAAGTTCAACCGCGACAGAAAGCCGCGCTCGTTCGACGAGGACATGCGCAACCCCGACAACCGCAACTTCTCGGGCAAGAAGAAGGACAAGGCCTCGAAATACTACGATGCTCCCGAATACCAAAAGAAGCACAATGGCGGACACCATGGTGGAAAACCAAGTGGCAAACCGGAAAGATTCAGAACAAAGAACTACAAGGACTACGACAATTTTGACGAGTTCGACGACAACAACTATCAGGAAAGACGCATCCGCAGGTCGGAGAAACCAAAGCAAACAAAGAAGGAAAACGAAGAAATCCGCCTCAACAAGTACATCGCCAACGCAGGTATCTGTTCGCGCCGCGAAGCCGACACCTACATTCAGGCCGGCGTTGTTACCATAAACGGTGAAGTCGTTACTGAACTTGGCACCAAGGTTAAACCCGGCGACGAAGTGCGTTTTGGCGGAGAACTGATAAATCCTGAAAAACTTGTCTATATCCTTCTGAACAAACCGAAAAACTGTGTAACGACTCTCGATGACCCCGAAGAACGCCAGACTGTAATGGATTTGGTTAAGGATGCCTGCTCCGAAAGGATTTACCCCGTTGGTCGCCTCGACCGCAACACGACAGGACTTCTCCTTCTTACCAACGACGGCGACTTGACAAAGAAACTCACCCACCCGTCATACGAGAAGAAGAAAATCTATCAAGTTGAAACTGACAAGAACATCAGTAAAGCCGACCTTCAGGCACTTGCCGATGGTTTTGAACTCGAGGACGGATTCATCGCCGCCGATGCTGTAAGTTATGTCGGCGACAGCAAGAACATCATCGGCATTGAAATCCACTCGGGCCGCAACAGGATTGTACGCCGTATGCTCGAACATCTTGGCTACGAAGTAAAACGACTCGACCGCGTTTATTTCGCTGGACTTACCAAGCTAAACCTTCCTCGCGGCAAATGGAGATTCCTTACAGAAAAGGAAATCACCATACTGAAAACAGGAATGTACGAATAAAAAGAAAAAAAATAGAGGCAATTGCGATTGTCTCTGTTTTTTTTCAATAGGTTTCACCCATAATTTTTCAACATACCTATTTATTAATGTTTTGTTAATCAAATCCAGCCGACGAAAAAAAATCCTACCTTTGCAACGATGAAATTGACAAGCGCAATATTGGCTACAATCACGGCTATGATGGTATTCCTTACCTCAAACGGCATTGTGTATGAACACTATTTCTGCAAATGCTGCAACGAGGAACATCAGGAGATCAGTCTGTTCGAGTTTGGCGAAGTTTCGCACAACCACGAATGCCATTCCCATCACGAATGCCACAGCCACCATTGCGATGGTCATCATTGCCACTGCGAAAGCCAAAAGGAACACCAGAAGCACACACATGTAGAATTCATGTCGCTCAAGGACTTGTTCCAAAGCAATATCCACACATCACTGCCCGAAATCACAACAATAAGCATATTTGCAACAAATTTTGCAAACATTTGCGAAACTAGCATCAACAATCTGGCAATCAGCCAATTGTTAGCATCTTCCACAGATGTTACAATGTATGCCGATGGCAAAGTGTGTCTTGTCAACTCCTGTTTGAGATTATGATTATCATCTCATTACCAATGAGATAAGTACGGACATAAAGTCCAAATTCATAATTTCAAAAAACAGTAAGATGAAAAACAAAATATTATTGGCATTAGCCACAACAATTGCATTCGCGACTTGTCTGCAAGCCCAGATAAGCGGTACGGTGTACGAAATTGTTGACGGAAACAAGCAGACACTTTTCGGAGCCAATGTCTATTGGGAAAACAGCAGCGTAGGCACAATTTCCGACATGAACGGCAACTTCAAGATTAACAAGGTCAATAGCACCGACAAACTGATTGTCAGTTTCATAGGCTACAACACCGACACGATTGTAATTACAGAAAAACGCAAAACTATAGAAGTTACCCTCACATCCGGCGAAATGCTTTCGGAAGTCACAGTGAACGAACGACAGGCAGGAACGCGCTATTCGCGAATGGAAATCGGCAATGTGCAGGATGTTTCGGGGCAAGAACTCTGCAAGGCCGCCTGCTGCAACCTGTCTGAAAGTTTCGAGACAAACGCATCAGTCGATGCAGGAAACACCGATGCTGCAACTGGCGCAAAGCAAATCAAGCTGCTCGGTCTTGCAGGCAAATATGTGCAGTTCCTAACCGAAAATATTCCCAACTTGTATGGACTTTCGCAGCCGTATGCACTCGGCTACATTCCTGGTCCGTGGATGACATCAATGCAGATTTCTAAGGGAACTTCCACGGTTATAAACGGTTACGATGCTGTGACTGGTCAAATAAATGTGGAATACAAGAAGCCTCGCCAGTCCGACAAATTCTCGCTAAACCTGATGGGAAGTTCGCACGGCAATGTGGAAGGCAACATCGATGCCCCTATAAAAGTAAGCGAAACCGTTAGCACACAGATATTTGCACACGCACAGAATCGCTTCATCAAGATGGACCACAACCACGACAATTTCTACGATTCGCCGAATGTCACGCAGTACAACTTTTTCAATCGCTGGGACTACTTTGGCAAGCACTTGACAATGCGTTTCGGCATAAAGTACATTGACGAAACTCGCCGCAACGGTCAGATTAGCACGGAGCATCATACCTACGACACAACACAAAGCGAACTGTACAAAATCAAGATTCATTCGCAGCGTGGCGAAGCGTTCTTGAAGTGCGGCTATGTGTTCCCAGAAAAGGACTACCAGAGCATTGCAGTGATTACCAACTTCATAACCCACCATCAGGATTCGTACTACGGGCACAACAATTTCGATGCAAGCCAGAACAGCTTATATGGAAATGTGCTGTGGAAATCTGCTTTCGGCGGCAACGAAAAGCACTCCTACACCACTGGAATCAGCATGAAGTACGAAAACCTTCACCAGGACCTCAACGACAGCATAATGAACGACCTAGAGGCCGTTCCTGGAGTATTCTTCCAATACACAGGACATTTCGGCAACTTCAATATGATTGCTGGCGTTCGTGGCGACTACCACAACCAGTACGGATTCCTGTTTACGCCACGACTCAACCTGAAATACAGCATCAACGAATACCTCACACTGCGTGCATCGGCAGGAAGGTCGTTCCGTAAAGCCAATGTGCTGAGTGAAAACTCTTTCCTTCTGGCATCATCGCGAAAGATAATAATCCACAGCGACTTGGATATGGAAGAAGCATGGAATTACGGTCTTACCTTCTCGGCAAACGTTCCCATAAAGGACAGAGTTCTAAACATTATGGCAGAATACTATCGCACCGACTTTGTAAAGCAGATAGTTGCCGATTTCGAGAATGCAGGCGAAGTTGAGTTCTACAACCTCGATGGCAAATCGTTCTCCAACACCTACCAAATCGAAATGTCGTGCGAAGTGCTTCGCGGGTGGGACATTACAGGCGCGTTCCGCTACAACGATGTAAGGCAGACCGTAGATGGCAACCTTGTAGAATCACCGTTGATGAGCCGTTTCAAAGGCTTGCTGACAACTTCGTATCGCACAAAACTTGAAAAATGGCAGTTCGACTTCACCGCACAGTTCAATGGACCGGGCCGAATACCATCAACAGCCGCCAATCCCGAGGAGTACCGTCGCGACGACAAATTCAAAGCATACAACATCTTCAATGCACAGATTACCAAGTTTTTCAAGCGTTGGAGCATCTATGTCGGCGTTGAAAACATTTTCAACTTCACGCAGAAAGATCCGATTATTGCAGTCACCGATCCGTTTGGCGACTACTTTGACTCATCACTCATCTGGGGACCTATTGATGGACGCAAATTTTATTTAGGTATAAGGTTTGCTATTGACAGGGATTAGGAATATTTTTATGAAAAGTATATTTAGTATCGCAATTTAAATTAATTTTGTAACGCATAAAATTATAAGACAATGAAAAAGAACATTTTAATTTTAGTATTGGCATTGTTGCTCGGAATAGGCAACGCATTTGCACAGGAACAGAAGGCAGCAAAACAGGACACAAAGATTTCGGAAGTTATTTTGTCGACCGAAATGCACTGCCAGAATTGTGCCGACAAGGTTGCTAAGCAGTTGGCATACACAAAGGGTGTTATCGATGTGCAGGCAAATCACGAAAAGAACGCCGTGTATATCAAATATCGTAACGACCGCACCGACACAGAAAAGTTGATTGCATCGCTCAAGGAAATCGGATACTCTGCTACAGTTTACAACGCTGGTCACAACTGCTCACAGTGCCCCCACGCAAAGGCAGGAGCTTGCAACGGAAACCACACTGGATGTAACCACGCACAAGAACAGCAGAAGAGCGCAGGTTGCAGTGGCAATCATGCTGGATGCAACCACTCTCACGATACACAAAAGGCATCTGGTTGCAGCGGAAACCACACCGAATGTCAGCACAAGCATAACGATGCAACAAAGTAATCTGATATAAAATGCGGATGGCATCCATCCGCATTTTTTTTATGAAGACCGCTTTCAAAATATTATCGCTTTTCCTTACGCTTCTGATTCTCACCAGAAGCGCATCGCTGTATGCCTTCTGCACCAACGAAGATGCATTTGCAAGCAAAAATCAAAAAGCGGAACTGCTGGTTGCTCAAAATGATAACTTTACCCTTGTCATCACCGACAGAACAAAAGTAATCGACAACAGCCAACCGCAGAAAAACAAAGTTTTCTTTTCGGGATTCGACACAAAATGCCTGATTGAAAAAGAATCCACACAAACACAAAATGCAAAATCAGCAAATTTCTTCACGAACACCGAAAACAAACTGATTTTCAAGGAGCATTTCCTAACATTTCCATTTCATAATTTTTACTGATTCACCCAGAACTACTCACGGACCTTCACTTATTAATACGCTCCCTGAGCCTGTTGAAGGGTAAGTCGGAATAAAGGTACGAAAAAAAAACGATGCCAGATGCTGAAACAAGTTCAGCATGACAGTCCTCGTTTTTATTAAAAGTCATTATTAATCAGTAAAAAACAATTAGAAATGGACAGCAATATAATTTTAGGAATCGTAATAACGATAGTAGTAATAATCCCAGTAGTGATTTTAGCGACCTCGGGAAAAAGAAAACACAAGATAGCAATACGCAAGTTCACAAAATTCGCGACAGACAACGGACTTGTTATCAGCGAATTTGACAGTTGTGACTTGGGAATAATCGGCATCGACAGCAACGCTAAGAAACTCGCCTACATGCAAAAAGGAAAAGAAGGCATTATCATCGACCTGCACGATGCAAAAAGTTGCAACAGCCGTACTTCATCCGAAACAATCAACGGCGAGCTTATCGACAAGCTCGTGATTGACATTGAGTTCAAGGAAGGCAAAGGCACTAAAATTCTGCCCTTGTTCTCATCGGAGAACAAGCTCGCCTTGGACAATGAGCAACGCATAACCGAAAAATGGCGCAAAACTATTGTATCAAATCTTGCATAAAGCAAAACAAAACTAAGAGCGGACATTTGTTCGCTCTTTTTTATTCCATATCGCAAAAAAACATTACCTTTGACAAAAATTTCATATATGCGAAAGTTCCTCATAATTAATATGGTTCTGCTGATGATTTCATCGGCAATAATGCCATCTTGCAAACCCGAAGAGGAATATCCCGATGAACCAACCGTAAGTTTCAAGGAATTTACCTTTGCCGACACAGTATTGTTGGGCAACACCGTAAAACGAGGAACTCTCACCTTCTCGTTCACCGATGGCGATGGCGACATTGGCTTCGACACCATTTCGCCACGAAAGAACACCATATTCATGACCAAGCACAAGATGAAAGACAATGTGCTTTCGCAGATGGACTTGCTTGTCGACCTCGACTACTTTGTGGAGCGCATATACAACGATGACAAGAAACAAGCCGTCAGCGGTGACATTAAAATCGAAGACCTCAACGAATACGCCATGTCGTTCGGCGATACCATAATGTACAAATTCTACATCGTTGACCGCGCAGGCAACCACAGCAACACCGACAGCACCGGGCTGATAATAGTAAATTGAGGATTCAAGAATTTAAAGATTCAAGAATTTAAACAATTTCAAACAATCTCACATTGTACAGACGCAAAATTTTGCGTCTCAACAGAAAAGACGTGCCACGGCGCGTCTCGACATAGAAACTTAGAAACGGGCTTTAGCCCATAGAAACGGCGTACTTCGACAGGCTCAGCACAGCGCAGCATCAAACGGGCATCGCCCCAAAACATTATACATTGTCAATTACCCATTATTAATTATATTTGCACTATGTTTCTCGAATGGCTTGAACATCATTTACTACCTTGTCCGATAAAGCACTTTTTCGGCATTGAATGTCCGGGATGCGGAATGCAAAGGTCGATAATCGAACTGCTAAAGGGCAACCTGTGGGAAAGCATAACGCTTTATCCGCCGCTTATTCCACTTATAATATTGATGATTCTGCTCGCCATAAACATAAAAATCAATTCGGAAACAATGCTTAAAGTACTGAAATATTTCTACATACTAACCTTGTCAATCATATTTATAAACTATATTTTAAAATTTGTATAAACATGGAAACCTACAGAACCGAAACAAACGATTTTCAAAACCCGAGCCCAAAGAAAGAAATGAATTTACCGGCACCAAATTCAAACGCAATACTGACATTGGGCATATTGTCCATCATAACCTGCTGCTGTTGCAACGGAATTATTGGAATCATACTATCGATAATCGCGATTATTCTAGCAACAAAGAGCAAAAGGGAATTCAAACGCAACAGCGACATATACAACGAAAAGACATTGGGAAAGGTGAATGCCGGAAGAACATGCGCAATCATTGGGCTTACCGTAGGAATACTGATGTTCGTCATTGCAATAATATTGGTTTATTTTGCCCTCGATGATGTTTCAAGCATCACAGGTTCTGTAAACGGCTGGGACGGACTTGGATATTAACAATCTGAAACGACATGAACATTAAGGAAAGAATCGAAATTCTTGCATCGTTTGGCAACGACCTTGCCCAAATATGCAATGGAACCGAAATAGATGGATTCCCCGGATTCGAAAAGATAAAGGCCTACAATCCGTGGTTTACCGAAGATAATGTTAAGTTCTGCCTGCAAAACTGGAATTCGCAGTTAAAGCGCGAAGAACTGGAAAAATTCTGCGCCGCCTACCCTATCGACAATAATTTGTCGGACATTTGCGTGGCAATAGTTATGGCAGGCAACATTCCAATGGTCGGATTCCACGACTTTGCATGCGCTTTTCTCTGCGGAGTGAAAATAAAAGCCAAACTATCGAGCAAGGACAATGTGCTGATGAAATGGGCAATCGACAGGATAACTGCTATGTCGCCAGAACTTTCGGGCAGAATCGAATACACCGAAGAACGACTTTCGGATTTTGATGCCGTTATTGCCACAGGAAGCGACAACACCAACCGCTATTTTGAATATTATTTCGGAAAATACGACAAGATTCTGCGTCACAACCGCAATTCGGTGGCAATACTGACCGGCGATGAAACCAAAGAGGAACTGACCGCCCTTGCAGATGATGTTTTCATGTACTTCGGACTCGGTTGTCGCAGCGTATCAAAGATTTATCTTCCACGCGGATACGACTTCAACCCAATGGGTGAAGCATTCCAGAAATATGCCGACATCATTAATCACAACAAATACAACAACAACTACAGCTATCAGTACGCTGTTATGGGCATGAACAAAATCGAACATGTAAACTTCGGACATCTGCTACTCACCGAAAAAAAAGACATGAACTCGCCCATCGGAGTGCTGCATTTCGAATACTACGACAGCATCGACAAGGTCGTCAATGAACTCGAAATGCAATCCGACAGAATTCAATGCATTGTCGCAAAAAACAAAATTTTCAAAAATTGTATTGGTTTCGGTGAAACTCAAAAGCCAAATATTTATAACTTTGCAGATAATATTGACACAATTAAATTCATAACAGGACTATGCAAAAAATAATAAAATACAAAGTTTCGGACGAAAACGAATTCGTAAGGGAAATCGAACTGAAGGACAACTCCACTTTCCTTGATTTGCACACGGCAATACAAAAGGCTTGCAAGTATGATCCATCGCTGATAACAATGTTCTACATTACCGATGAGAACTGGGAAGTAAGCGATGAACCCGAAAAGGAAATCCTGCTCGAACGCATGGACGACAAGACTCAGGCCGACTGCCTTCTTATGGAAGACACTCCGCTGAATTTCGTAAAGCCGGCAAAGGGAATGAAATATTTGTACATGTACGACCTTCTGTCGGAAAATTGCTTTTTTGTTGAAATAATCGAAATCCGCAACTGCACGGCAAAGGACGAAAAGGCAAAATTCCCGAAATGTACTCGCGCCGAAGGTATTCCGCCTCAGCAGATAACCCTTGACGACATTAGCGAGGATTTTGATGAGAACGCTGCTCTCGAAGATTTTGACGAACTTGAAGACGAAGTAGAAAATCCATACTACGACAACGAATTCGAAGACGGATACGATGAGTTTGGCGGTGGCTACGATGACGGCTACGACTACTAATCAACAACTTATACTGATTTGGCAAACACCTTGATAATAATAGCAGGTCCTACAGGGGTGGGAAAAACCGACCTCAGCATCGGCATTGCCAAACGCTTTGGGGCGGAAATCCTGTCGTGCGACTCGCGACAGTTCTACCGCGAACTGGGAATCGGTGTCGCCAAACCTACCGCCGAACAGCAAAAGGAAGTAAAGCATCATTTCATCGACAACGCCACAGTAACCGAACGCTACAGTATCTGGCAGTACGAAGATGATGCGACAAAACTGCTTGATGAATATTTCAAAACTCACGATATTGCTGTAATGTGCGGTGGTTCCGGGCTTTACATTGATGCCGTATGCAATGGCATCGACACCATGCCCGATCCCGACCCCGTAATTCGTCAGGAAGTCATAGACATGTACTACGAAAAAGGCATCGAGGCATTGCGTTTCGAACTTCAGCGAATCGATCCTGTCTATTACTCGCAAGTCGACCTCAAGAATCCGCAGCGCATTATGCGTGGAATTGAAATGACACGACAGACGGGACGACCATTTTCCGAGTTTAGGACAAACACCAAACACGAACGCAACTTCGTCACAATAAAGATACTAGTCAACACCGACCGCGCACTGCTTTACGACAGGATAAACCGTCGCGTGGAAAAGATGATGGAAAACGGACTTGTCAACGAAGCACGCGAACTGCAGAAATACAGGGACTATACCGCATTAAAAACCATCGGATACACAGAGCTATTCGACTATTTTGATGGCAAGACAAACCTTGACGAAGCCGTGGAACTCATAAAGCGCAACTCGCGTCGCTATGCCCGCAGGCAGATTACATGGTTCCATCGCGACAAGGAATACATTGAATGCGAACCCGACGAATCAACCATGATCGACATAATTGAACAAAAGTTAAATCAATAAAAATTAAATAGTATGAATATGAACATTTTTTTAGCAATCGCAGTGGCATTGGGACTTACAATGACAACATCTTGCAACCAGTCACAGGCAAAATCGGAATCTGAAACAAAAGTAGCAGAAACCACGACACAAGAAAAAGCGCCTGAAGCAATCGAAAACTTGGCGACAGACCTGTTGACCGGGGATGCAAACGCCGAAATAGAAAAGGGAGAAAAGGGTGAAGTAATAACAATTACCGAAGCCAATTTCAATAAGATTACAGAAAAGGGACTTGTTCTAGTTGACTTTTTTGCAACATGGTGCGGACCTTGCAAAATGCAAAAACCTGTTCTTGCTGAAGTTGCAAAGGAATATGTTGGCAAGATTACAATCGGCGCACTCGACACCGACAAATGCCCCAACCTATCAAACAAGTACAACATTCGCTCGATTCCGTGCATGATTCTATTCAAGGACGGCAAAGAAGTAAAACGCATCATCGGCTATCACGAAAAAGCCCAGTTGCTACTGGAACTTGAACCGTACATGAATTAATAAGGTACAAATGAAAATCTTAAAAATAGCTCTTGCCGTTGCTCTGTTGATTTCGGCAACCAATGTCTTTGCACAAAAGACCGAAAATTTCAAAACATTTTGGAAATCATTCGTTGCAGATTCTGTTTTCCAGAAAGAGCGCACACAATTTCCGCTCACCTTTATGTATTACCAATATGGAGAAATAGAAGAAGAGCACGATGATTTGATAAAAGAAAAAATATCTGCCGATGATTGGTGGTTCCTCATACTCGAAGACCAATACTCCAAAAACAAAATCAAAAAGGAAAACGGCAGGTACATTGTCGAACAGATAGGAATCGAAAACGGAATTTACATAAAATATACCTTCGAAGCCATAGATGGCAAATGGTATTTGGTAATGCTTTTTGACCAGAGCATATAATTGAAAAAAGTTTTTTGTATGGAAGAACCAACACTCAACGCACACAACAAGGACGAATTTCCGCCAGCACATACCGCCGAACATATACTCAACCAGACAATGGTGCGCACTTTCGGCTGCTCACGATCGCGCATAAACCACATCGAACGCAAGAAAAGCAAATGCAACTACGACCTTGGCTTCTGCCCTACCGAAGATCAGATCCGTGCCGTAGAAGCTAAGGTAAACGAAATTATTTCACAGAACTTGCCTGTGGTTACGAAATTTGTCTCGCGCAACGAACTGCCACCATCTATCGACATAAGCCGTCTGCCCGATGATGCAAGCGAAACGCTTCGCCTTGTATATGTAGGCGACTACGATGTGTGCCCATGCCTTGGCAACCATGTAAAAACCACATCCGAAATCGGCAGTTTCCGCATTACAAGCACTAGCTACAACGAAGGATTTTTCAGAATTGTATTCCGCGTATCGCCTGCAAACGAATAACATCCAGAAAGAATCTCTATAATATTTTCGTGATGAAACAAGGAAAAGACAACAAACCGCACATCGGGATATACGGAAGACGCAACGCAGGAAAATCCTCATTAATAAATTGTCTATCAGGACAAAACATTTCAATAGTTTCTGACCTTAAGGGAACTACCACCGACCCTGTTAAACGCTCGTACGAAATACTGGGCTATGCTCCCGTCATTTTCATCGACACTGCAGGCATTGATGACGAGGGCGATACAGGGCAATTAAGAGTTCAGAAATCACTCGACACCATTAACATCATCGACATGGCAATAATAGTGATTTCGAACAACGAATTCGGAGCACAAGAACGCGAACTTATTGGCAAGCTGAATGCTTTAAAAACACCTTATTTCATAATACACAACAAATCGGACATTACTCCTTTGGACAAAAGTCTGAAAACAAACATCGAAAATGAATTCAAAGTCCCTGTAATAGACTTCACCACAAAAAACCGCGACAAGGTTTCTCTTGTTTTCGACACGATAAAGCAAATTGCCCCCGAAAACACATGGACATTTGGTTCTCTGCTTGGCGACATTGTTGAAAAGAATGATATTGTACTGCTAATCACGCCAATAGATAGCGAAGCACCACAAGGGCGAATGATTCTTCCACAAGTGCAGGTTCTGCGCGACTGCCTCGACAACAACTGCATGGCAATTTTTGTACAGGACACTGAAGTAGAAGAATTTTTCCGCCGAGGAATAAAGCCACGCCTTGCCATAACCGATTCGCAAGTTTTCCACAAGGTAAAGGATATGATCCCTAAGGATGTACCTCTGACAAGTTTCTCGATTGTACTTGCCCGTAGCAAAGGTGATTTTGCCAACTATCTGAAAGGAACACCGCACATTTCGGAACTAAAGGATGGTGACATGATACTGATGCTCGAAAGTTGCAGCCACCATGTTTCGTGCGAAGACATAGGCCGTGTAAAGATTCCAAACGGACTGCGAAAATTCACTGGCAAACAATTGAATTTCACTTTTGTAGCAGGACTTGACAGCATTCCCGAACCAATTACCAACTTTGCGATGGTAATACAATGCGGCGGATGCATGGTTACTCGCAAACAACTGATGAACAGGCTGAAACCTGCCGTTGATGCTGGCATACCAATTTCAAACTACGGAATGACCCTCGCATACCTTAGCGGAATATTCGACAAGGCGGTTGAGGTTTTTAGAAAATAGAAAATGGTGCAACACTACCCTACTCAGTCATGCTTAACTTGTTTCAGCATCTGAAACACAAGGCATCAACCTATTTAGCACCAGCGAGTTTCTTGATTTCGTTTAACTTGTTGAGCGCCTCCAACGGACTTAGGCGATCAATGTCAAGATTCATAAGTTCCTTCTTTATTTGCGAAAGCACAGGATCGTCCAACTGGAAGAAACTCAACTGGTAACCATCACGGTTCTGGGCGATGTTATCCACTGGTTTTCCGACATTTGCAACACCATTAACATCGCTTCCAGCCGCTTCTAATTGTTCCAAAATCTTGTTGGCTCGATATACAATCGACTTGGGCATACCAGCCATCTTTGCGACATGAATACCAAAGCTATGCTCGCTCCCACCCGGCTGCAGTTTACGAAGGAATATCACCTTATTGCCAGATTCCTGCACCGAAACATTGAAATTCTTGATGCGGTTAAAATCCTTCTCCATTTCGTTAAGCTCATGGTAATGAGTTGCAAACAAAGTCTTTGCCTTCGAATGTTCATGAATGTATTCGGCTATTGCCCAAGCTATTGAAATACCATCGTAGGTGCTTGTACCACGACCAAGCTCATCGAGCAGAATTAGGCTCTTGTCCGAAAGGTTGTTCATTATGCTTGCTGCCTCAGTCATTTCGACCATGAAAGTAGATTCTCCCATCGAAATGTTATCGGATGCACCAACACGGGTGAAAATCTTGTCAACTATTCCAAGCGTTGCTTTCTGTGCAGGAACATAACAACCTATTTGCGCCATAATGCATATCAGCGCAGTCTGGCGTAGCAACGCCGACTTACCAGACATGTTTGGTCCGGTAATCATCATTATCTGCTGAGTCTTGTCATCGAGGAAAACATTGTTTGAAATATATGGTTCGCCAAATTTCAACTGCTTCTCTATCACAGGATGACGACCTTCCTTAATGTCGATTATGTTTTCCTCGTTAACCTCCGGACGACAATAATTGTTCTGCACGGCATCCTTTGCAAACGAAAGCAGACAATCGAGACGGGCTACAAGACCAGCATTTACCTGCACCTTGCCTATTTGCGTTGTTGCAAAAGCAATAAGTTCGTTATATAGTCGCGATTCGATTGCCGAAATCTTTTCTTCGGCGCCGAGAATCTTTTCCTCGTATTCCTTAAGTTCCTCGTTGATGTATCGCTCGGCACTTACAAGCGTCTGCTTGCGTGTCCACTCGGGCGGAACCTTGTCCTTGTGAGTATTGCGCACCTCGAAATAATAACCGAAAACATTGTTATAACTTACTTTCAACGAGGGGATTCCCGTTCTTTGGCTTTCGCGCCGCTCAAGGTCGTTGAGATAGTTCCGTCCGCCATTTGATATGCTTCGCAATTCATCGAGTTCAGCATTTGCACCACTTTTTATCACATTGCCCTTCGAGAGCATGTTGGGGCATTCGGGATTAAGATAACAGCCAATTTTATCGCGCAATTCTGTGCAATCGTAGATTTTCTCTCCTATGACCTGCATTTCTGGAAGTTCCGACTCCTTGCAAAGCTTGATTATCGGTTCTATGGCATCGAGGGAATATTTCAACTGAAGCATTTCGCGCGGATTCACTCGCATGACAGCCACTTTGGATGCCAAACGCTCAATATCGCCAACCATTGACAGCTGTGACGAAATGCCATTGCAAACCTCATTGTTCTTTATCAAGTACTCGACCACATTCAGGCGCTCGTTTATTTCCGCTACATTTTTCAGAGGCAATGACAACCAGCGCTTTAGCAACCTGCCGCCCATTCCCGTCTGGGTACTGTCGATTACATTAATCAAACTTTTTCCGTTTTCGTATCCCGAATCAAAAAGCTCAAGGTTGCGGATTGTAAACTTGTCGAGCCACACATACTTGTCTTCATCGATACGAGCAAGGTTCTTTATGTGTTCGCAACAATCGTGCTTGGTATATTCAAGATAGTCGATTATTGCACCAGCAGCGACAACGCCCACCTTAAATTGCTCTACACCAAAGCCTTTGAGCGACTTGGCATTGAACTGTTTAGTAAGTTTCTCGAAAGCATTTTCCTCGGTAAACATCCAGTCGGGAAGATCGTATGTTGCAGGAAGCTCGCGGAAGTTTTCCAATATTTCCGCTTTCTGGTTCTTCTCGAAGATAACTTCCTTTGGCTTAAAGTTTTGGATCAGTTTATCGATGTATTCACGAGTACCTTGCGAGACAAGGAATTCGCCAGTAGAAATGTCGAGGAAAGATATTCCGTAAATCTTTTTGTCGAAGTAAATGCTTGCAAGGAAATTGTTTTCCTTCTGTTCAAGCACATTGTCGTCCATTGTTATGCCAGGGGTTACCAATTCGGTAATGCCACGCTTCACAATGGTTTTGGCAGTCTTTGGGTCTTCAAGCTGTTCGCAAATAGCCACCCGCTGACCAGCACGCACTAGCCTAGGCAAATAAGTGTCGATTGCATGGTACGGAACGCCAGCAAGCGGAGCTCCGGCACGCTGAGTAAGCGTTATGCCAAGAATTTTACTCGCCACAACCGCGTCATCGCCAAAGGTTTCGTAGAAATCGCCCACCCTAAACAAAAGTATTGCATCGGGGTGCTTGCGTTTCACTTCATAGTACTGCTTCATCAGCGGTGTTTCTGTATCTTTCTTGGTCATCGGAAACTATTTTAGGAGTGCAAAACTACTGAAAAAAATTGATGGTAGCTCTTAAACATTATTAACAAATGTGGCAAAGTTATAAAACGAGCATGACCGATTTTGAGGACGACAATCAAGAACGAGACACAAAATTATCTTTGGATCTGTTACAAAAAATCGTGATTTTATGTTTGGATTTGTTACAAATTTTAATCAATATATGTTTGGATTTATTACAAATTTTAACCAATTTATCTTTGGATTTGTTACAAAAATTTTTGATTTTATATTTGGATTTGTGCAAAAAGATGTATCTTTGCGGAGAAATAAAAATCGCAAACCATTATGTTTCAAAGAAATGCAATGAAACGGCTCAGAAACTGGAGGACTAAAGAAAACAGGAAGCCTCTTATAGTCAGAGGAGCAAGGCAAGTCGGTAAAACTTCGCTGATAAAAACCTTTGCCAAAGAGTTCAATTCTTTCCTGTCGTTTAACCTTGAAAATCCAGATGACTTGCAATTGTTTTCGCGCGAAATGTCAGCCAAAGAACTTTTCGACCTGCTTTTGTCGGTAAGGCACAAGAAAAAGGAAGGTGACATATTGCTTTTTATCGATGAAATACAAAATTCGCCGTTTGCAGTAAAGGTTTTGCGATTCTTCTACGAAGAACTGCCCGATGTTTATGTCATAGCAGCAGGCTCTTTGCTCGAGACAATGATAAACACCGAAATATCATTCCCTGTGGGACGAGTGGAATTTATGGCACTCCGCCCCTGCACTTTCACAGAATTTCTCGGAGCGATAGACGAAAAGCCGCTTCGCGACATGATCGAAAATTTCGATGTGCCCGAAGTGCTCCACAACAGAGTGATGACACTTTTCAACCAGTACGCACTCGTTGGCGGAATGCCCGAGGCAGTAGCGCAATACGCAAAGAAACGTGATCTAGTTGCATTGGACAATGTATATCAGCCACTTCTTACAAGTTACTCTGACGATGTAGAAAAATACAAGAAGAATGAAACCATGCGCAATGTTCTGCGGTTCATAATAAACAAAGGCTGGCAATATGCTGCTTCGCGGATAACATTCGAGCGTTTCGGAAACAGCAACTACAAAAGTCGTGAAGTTGGCGAAGCCATGAGAACTTTGCAAAAAGCTATGCTACTCGAACTGACGTACCCGACTACAGAAACCACTGTCCCATTCAGCGAAGACCTTCGCAAAAAACCGAAACTTATGTGGCTAGACACAGGATTGGTAAATTATGCCGCAGGCGTGCAATCGGAACTTTTCGGCAAAACCGACATAGTTGATGCATGGAAAGGCAAAATAGCGGAACATATTGTAGGTCAGGAACTTTTAGCCCAATCTAATTTATTTTTGGACTACAGGCATTTTTGGGTAAGGGAAGAGAAAAACTCTCAAGCAGAAATAGATTTTCTCTACAAAAGCCGACTATACGGAGCAATGCCGATAGAAGTAAAATCGGGACACAATGCGCATCTTAAATCGCTGAATCTCTTTATGGAACAGGCATCATGCCAGTACGCCATGCGTTTCTGGGCACAACCAAAAACTGTCGATACCATAACACTCCCAAGCGGAAAACAGTTCACTCTCTACAACCTACCTTACTATTATGCTGGACAAGTCGAAAATATAATGGACAAAATTTTCGCCAATAGATAAACGCATATTTTTATTAAGTTTGTAAAATATAATTCAAAGCAGACATAATGAAACAAAACTTACTATTTACAACCTTGACAACTGTAATATTGCTCGCTTCTTTTGCCAGCACACTGAAAGCACAAAAATTTTCCGCCGTATGCGAAAGCGGACAGACATTGTTCTACAATATAACATCTAATACAGAGCCTTATACGGCTGAGGTTACATACGAATTAAATGGGCATGAGTATAACACACCACCTTCAGGTAATCTTGCAATCCCTTCAACAGTCACCAACAGCAACATAACATATTCTGTAACAAGCATTTCCGATTATGCATTTAATGAATGTGGAGAACTTACAGCGTTAACTATTCCCAATTCTGTTACAAGCATTGGAGATTCTGCTTTTTTTAATTGCTACCAAATAAAATCAGTTACAATCGGTAATTCGGTACATAGCATTGGAAATGGTGCTTTTGAGTTTTGCTCCAAGCTAAAATCTGTCATCATTCCTAATTCGGTAAAAAGCATTGGTGATGAAGCATTTGGCTATTGTCGCAGCCTAACATCAATTATAATTTCCGATTCGGTAACAAGTATCGGCAATAATACATTTTATGATTGCGTCGGACTGAAGAAGGTTATTATTCCCAATTCGGTGAAAAGCATTGGCAGAGAGGCTTTTTTAGGCTGCCTAAAGCTAAAATCCGTTACAATTCCAGATTCTGTAACTAGTATTGGAGAAGGTGCTTTCGATTGTTGCAATTTACCACAAGAAACAAAGGATAAAATAAAGAAAATAGATAAAACAGCAGTGGATTGGTAAAAGACAATAAATCTTTCCCTAAACCAACCTTACAAAATAAAAAATCGGATATTCAAATATAATCTGTATCTTCGCAAATTCTAAAAACAACGAAAAATGAACGAAAACAAGAAGGCACTCCTCATGATACTTGACGGATGGGGAATCGGAAAGCACGACAAAGCCGACGTAATAGACTCGGCAAACACAATAAACTACCACAATTTTCTAAAGCAATACCCCAACTCGCAACTGCTTGCCTGTGGTGAGAATGTAGGTCTGCCAGATGGACAGATGGGTAATTCGGAAGTAGGACACCTCAACATTGGTGCAGGACGAATCGTATATCAGGACTACGGTCGCATAAACAACGCCATTGCCAGCGGCGAGTTCTTCAAGAACGAAAAGCTAAACGAAGCCTTCGATTATGCATTGAAGAACGGCAAGCAGGTGCATCTGCTCGGACTTGTCTCCAATGGCGGCGTACACTCGTCGGACAAGCACCTCGAAGCTTTGATAAAAATGTCGGACATGAAAGGTTGCAAGCGGACCTTTGTCCACGCCCTCACCGACGGCCGCGACACCGACCCCAAGAGTGGAATCGGCTTTGTGAAAGGAATCATCGATTATATGTCGGAAACCAAGTCGGCTGTAAAACTTGCCTCGCTCGTTGGTCGTTACTACACAATGGACCGCGACAAGCGCTGGAACCGTATAAAACTCGGCTACGACCTTATGGTAAGCGGAATTGGTGAAAAATCGACCGACATAATTGCATCGATGCAGAAATCCTATGACGAAGGCGTTACCGACGAATTCATAAAGCCGATAGTGATGGTTGACGGCAACGGCAATCCGCTCACGACCATTCAGCCCGACGATGTTGTCATCTGCTTCAACTTCCGCACCGACAGGCTCCGCCAGATAACCACCGCCCTCACCCAGCAGGAATTTCCCGAAGAAGGGATGCACACAATTCCGCTCAAATACTACACAATGACCTGCTACGACGAGAATTTCAAGAGCGTGAATGTTATCTACGGCAAGGAATATCCGCAAAATACTCTCGGTGAGATAATTTCGCGCAACGGACTGAAACAACTGCGCATAGCCGAAACCGAAAAGTACGCACATGTGACCTTCTTCTTCAATGGTGGCCGCGAAACCGAATTCGACGGAGAAAAGCGCATACTCATCCCATCGCCCAAAGTCGCCACCTACGACCTGCAGCCCGAAATGAGCGCATTCATCGTCAAGGACAACCTTGTTGCCGAAATCAACAAGAACGAGCACAACCTCATTGTTGTCAACTTTGCCAACGGCGATATGGTCGGACATACAGGCGTTTACAAGGCTATCTGGGAAGCCGTCGAAGATGTTGACAAGTGCATAGGCGAAGTTGTTTCCGCCGCCCGCAACAACGGCTACGATGTTATCATCATCGCCGACCACGGCAACGCCGACAACGCCGTTAATCCCGATGGCTCGCCAAACACCGCACACTCGCTCAACCCAGTTCCCTGCATTGCCATTTCCGACAAGGTAAAATCGCTGAACAACGGCATCTTAGCCGATGTCGCTCCCACCATCCTGAAACTCATGGGCATAGAACAACCGAAGGAAATGACTGGAAAGGCGTTGTATTAAAATAGGAGAATCATAAACAATAGAATTCTTGCGACAGTGTCGCAAACATTTACAAATTAGGGGAAATTTTCCAAACATTTCCCCTAATTTCTTATTTCCACGCAATAAGTTTTTATAATCAAAATAATTAAAAATAAAAACCACACTATATTCTAAAAATTTCATCAGTCAATTTAATAACTCTATTAAATAAATTTATTAGTTTTGCGGCGAATTTTAGAAATGCAAAAGATGAACAAGGATAACAATATGGAACAGCAGATTCTGCAATGCGCAGAAGAACTGTTCCTTGAGAAAGGATTTTCTCTTGTAAGTACCACAGACATAGCAAAGAAAGCGGGATGTAATCAGGCTCTCGTACACTACTATTTTCGCACTAAAGAAAACCTGTTCCAGCAGATTTTTCAAGCGAAATTCACTAAGTTCCTCTACATTTTCACAACCTTCGACGACAGCGACGAGCCGTTCACCACAAGGCTACGCAAGAAAATAGAGGCGCACTTCGACCTGCTGATAGAGAATAGGCAGATTCCATTTTTAATAGTCAACGAACTGATACTTAACGAAGAACGCCGCAGTGCACTTGTCAAAAACATTTACAACAAGAACCTTGAAATATATCGGCGCTTCGACCACGAGTTGCAGGAAGAAATCCAGAAAGGCAACATCCGCCCCATCTCCACCCTCGACCTGCTAATCAACATAGTGTCAATGAACATAATAATATTCTTTATGCTTCCGCTCCTCGAAAGCCAGTTCAACTTCGACGACGAAGAAATTGCCGAGCTGTTGCAGCAACGCAAGCACGAAGTGGTAGAGACAATAATGTGCAGCATAAGACCTAAAAACAAGTAAAGCATGGAAAATCAATCATATAGACTCGGAATTGACATCGGTTCAACAACAGTAAAAACCATAGTCCTCGATTGCGACGACAACATTCTGTTCTCGGAATATAGGCGCCACAACGCCAATGTGGTCGACACGCTGTCGGAAACGCTTGGCAAGGTCGTCGAAAAGCTTGGTAACATTGAGGCAAGCACAATAATAACAGGCTCTGTAGGAATGGGTTACGCCGAAAAGGCAGGCGCAAGGTTCGTGCAGGAAGTCATCGCATCTACCGAATGGATAAAGGAAAAGTATCCGCAGGTACGCACATTCGTCGACATTGGCGGCGAGGACAGCAAGATGATTTTCCTCCAGCCAGGCAAAACTCCCGACATCCGCATGAACGGCTCATGCGCCGGCGGAACTGGAGCCTTCATCGACCAGACAGCCACGCTGCTCGGCATAGAACCGATAGAACTCAACCAGCTGGCCGCCGACCACAAAACAATCTACCCCATTGCTTCACGTTGCGGAGTATTCTCAAAGACTGATATACAGAACCTTATAAGCCGAAACACAAGCAAGCAGGACATTGCTGCCTCGGTGCTGACTTCGGTAGCAATGCAGGTAACTTCCTCATTAGCAAGGGGTACAGACATAGTACCTCCTATACTTTTCTGCGGCGGTCCGTTTAAGTTTATACCACAACTTAAAGAGAGCTTCGTTAGAATCCTAAAAATCAACGATGAAGACTGCATAATTCCAGAAAACACAGAATTGTTCCCTGCATTGGGGTGCGCCTTCCTCGCCAAGAAGTACAACGAGAAACCAGAGTCAATTTCCAACTTAATTCAAAAGTTGAACAAAGAACATGATTCTATTTCTAAATCAAATGGTAATGTCTTGAAAAAGCTCTTCGATTCTGACGAAGAATTCCAGAACTGGAAAGCCGACCGACAGAGATTTTCGCTCAAGACAATCGAACCTGAAAGCGGCTCCGAAATAAGATGTCATCTTGGCGTCGACTCAGGCTCCACCACCACCAAGGTTGTCCTTATCGACGAAAATCTCAACATAATATACAAGGACTACCTCCGAAACAACGGCAACAGCTTCAATACTTTCGTTGAAAGCATGAGGTCGCTGCAGGAATTCGAGAAGAAGAAAAACATAAAAATTAAAATTGTAAGTAGCACTGCTACAGGATATGGCGAAAATCTATTAAAGAAAGCCTTTAATATGAATAACGGCATTGTCGAGACGATGGCGCACTACATTGCAGCCCGCGAAGTTTGCCCCGAAGTGTCGTTTGTCCTCGACATAGGCGGTCAGGACATGAAAGCCATTTTCATCGACAACGGTAGCATAAAGCGTATCGAAATCAACGAGGCTTGTTCTTCAGGATGTGGCTCTTTTATAGAGACTTACGCGAATATGTTAAACTATCCGGTTGCCGAATTTGCCCGCATGGCTTGTACAGCAGACAATCCCTACGACCTCGGCACCCGCTGCACCGTCTTCATGAATTCAAAGGTAAAGCAGTCGCTTCGCGAAGGCACTTCCATCGAGAACATTGCCGCAGGTTTCTCCTACTCCGTCATCAAGAATTGTCTGTTTAAGGTATTGAAACTAAAGAACTTGAACGAACTTGGCGACAACATTGTAGTTCAGGGCGGAACAATGAAGAACCTCTCCATTGTAAAGGCTTTGGAAGTACTCACAGGCAAAAACGTGTTCTTCTCCGACATTCCCGAACTTATGGGCGCTTTTGGAGCAGCAATCTACGGAAAATCAACTGATTGCACAAACGAGACGACAATATCGGAACTCATAAAGTTCAACGAATACAAGTCTTCGATTGTAAACTGCAAAGGCTGTGAAAACCATTGCACTGTAAATGTTTTCAAGTTCGAGAACGGCAATTCGTTCTACGCAGGCAACAACTGCGAAAAAGTCTTCTCCAACAGGTCCGAAAGCACCGCCAAGGGCACCAACCTGCATGCCGAAAAGGACGACATGCTGTTTGCAAAGCACGAATACTCAACCACCAAGAATGGCAAAAAGGTTGGATTGCCGCGTGCCTTGGGAATGTACGAGAATTTCCAGTTCTGGCAGGCGATGTTCAGCACCTTGGGATACGAAGTCGTATTGTCAGGCGATTCGACAAACAAACTCTACGAGCCTGGCGTCAAGTCGATTATGTCCGACAACATCTGCTTCCCGGCAAAACTGATGAACGGACATATCCTCGATCTCGTCAACAAGAAGGTCGATTTCATTTTCTACCCCTACATCGTACTCGAAGTAAAGGACGACGAGAAGTCGAACAACAGCTACAACTGCCCCATCGTGAGCGGTTACGGCGATGTGATAAAGAGTTCAATCGATACTGAAAATAAATACGGTATAAGGCTTGACAATCCGATAATTACATTTGGTAACGATGAGCTACTTTGGAAGTCGTGCAATGCCTACTTGAAGTCTCTTGGCATTGACAAGAAGATGCGACGCAAAGCCATCGAAAATGCTATCGAAGCACAGTCAAACTTCCGCGCACGACTGACAGAGCGCACTGCCGAAGTTATTGCAAACGCCAACCGCGACGGCAGAACCGTAATTGTTCTTGCTGGCCGTCCCTACCACATAGATCCGCTCATACAACACAAAGTGTCACAGGCAGTTGCCGAGATGGGAATAGATGTCGTTACCGAAAATGTCTCCTACCTTGACAACGAAAATATCTTCGACGAACTGCACTCGCTCACGCAGTGGAGCTTCCCGACACGAATCTTCAAGGCGGCGCACTATGTTGCCAACGCACCCGACAATGTTCAGTTTATAGAACTCACCTCGTTCGGCTGCGGTCCCGACGCCTTCATCCTCGATGAAATGGGAAGCATTCTCAACCGCAAAGGCAAGAATCTCACCATATTAAAGATTGACGATGTGAACAACATCGGTTCGTTGCGTCTGCGTATCCGTTCGCTCGTCGAAAGCCTTAAGCTCAACAACGGACATCGCAAGGAAACCAAGTTCGTCACCACCAAGCCGTTCATGGAAGCCGACAAACGCAGGTTAATTATAGGTCCATACTTCGCAGAAGGCTATTCCGAGTTCATTCCAGCCTTTTTTAAGGCAAAGGGGCACAATCTGCTTAACTTGCCAAAAGGAACGCCAGAATCGAACGAATACGGCCTTAAATACGCCAACAACGACATCTGCTACCCTGCCACCATCGTCATCGGCACAATTATGATGGCTCTCGAAAGCGGAAAATACAATCCCGACGACATAGCCGTAGCCATAACACAGACAGGCGGACAATGCCGCGCCAGCAACTATTTGTCGCTGATTAAGAACGCAATGGTGACAGCTGGATTCGAGAACATTCCAGTAGTTTCGGTTGCGACAGGCAGCAGCAAGATAAACTACCAGCCGGGATTTGACCTTCATGTTTCGAAAAACATGGGCTTGCTACTCAACACAATGCTGTATGCCGACTGTCTTTCCAAATTGTACCAAGGTGCAGTCATTAGGGAAAAGGAAAAAGGTATTGCTCGGAAAATCAGGGACAAATACACCGAAATGAGTTTCCCGTACATCGAAAACAAGAAGGGCGAAAAACTTCAGGGACTTTTGAAGAAAGCCGTTGCCGAATTCCGCGAGAATATAAACGACGGCACCTTCCCGACCATCGGCATTGTCGGCGAAATATACCTGAAATACAATGCATTCAGTAACAAGTACGTTGTCGATTGGCTCAACGAACAAGGCTTCGAAGTTGCCGTGCCGTCGATTTACAACTTCTTCATCAACGGACTGGTAAACAACGCAGTAAACCGCAAGTACCACATTAAGCCCAGCAAGACGCCAACATTCGTAAGCACAAGCATTTACAACCTAATAGCAAGGTTTGCCCGCAAGTACGACAAGATTTGCGCAGGCTTCCCAAGCTATCGTCCATTCGACAATCTCTTTGAAGCATTTGAAGATGCCACCAAGATTGTAAACCCTGCCACCAACTTCGGCGAGGGCTGGCTACTTCCTGCCGAAATCGCCAATTATGCGAAAAACGGAATCAGCAGTGTGGTAAGTTTGCAACCATTCGGATGTATAGCCAACCATATCATTTCCAAGGGCATGGAGAAGAAAATCAAGCAGATTTATCCCGACATGAACCTTCTATTCCTCGACTTTGATGCAGGCACATCCGAAGCCAATGTGTTTAACAGATTGCACTTCATACTGGAAAATGCGAAAAGCAAGATGAAGAAGGCATAGGAAACGGCGCAACACATTGCGCCACTACAATTATTATTGATTCATCATGTACAATCGTGCCATGGCGCGATTCTTCCTGTACAGACGCAAAATTTTGCGTCTCAATTGGCGCAAATCATTGCGCCGCTACAATTATTAAATCATTGAATTATAGATCCTTATGCAAAAACGGAATCAGATCCTGAAACGAGTTCAGGATGACATTCCGTTTTTTTGAACTATTGAACCTTGAACGACATTAAACTCAGAAACGGCGTCAGCCATTCAAACGGAGAAGCTATAGAAACAGGCTTTAGCCCTATACCCTCCTACATGCTCAAAGCCCAATAGAGCAATGCAGGAACTGCCATGCCTAAAAAATATCCAAGATGTACCTGCAAATTATTGTGCCTACCCAGATAGAGCCTTGACGACAATACAAGACCGCTTAACAATATCACAATCATTGACATAACAATGCCATTGTCAAACACATACGAATACTGAAAAACTACAAGATAAGTAGCAAATCCCCAACCATACGAATGAATGCTAAGCCGCCAGAAATTGTTGATTAACACACATCCTAACGATGCTACGGTTATCAACAGCATGAGAAGACTCCACATTGGCAACCTATACACAAAATATCCAAGAACGGAAAAGCCAATAAGTATCAGCATGGCAAATGTACGATTGCGAGTTGTTTCGAAAAAGCCCTCAATCCTTTCGACAAAAGTTCCCGACATGGCAGTTATATCTTCCTGACTTAAAACGACATCAGTACCTTCATGAACATTTTTCCTGCGTAACATACTTGCCGAAAACCAAAACAGCATCACCAGCATCGGGAAAACAAAAGAGATTCCGAAAACTAAAAATGGGTTCAGTTCGTATATACCATTGATAGTCAACGCGAAATATGTTGGCAAAAGTATGGGATGACCCAATACGCTAACAATCTTGAAAAATATGTCAAGGAAACCACGCATGGTTAGATTTTTCGTCTGAGACGTGCGACAGGAATGCCAAGCTGTTCGCGATATTTTGCTATGGTTCTGCGAGCAATTATATAACCTCTCTCCTTCAAAATTTCCGACAGACGGTCATCGGTAAGCGGCTTTGCAGAATCCTCTGCATCAATGCATTCCTTTAAGATTTGTTTTACCTCGCGAGTAGAAACTTCTTCGCCAGAATCGGTCTGCATTGCCTCGCTGAAGAAAAACTTCAACAGGAAATTGCCGTAAGGTGTTGATACATACTTGCTATTAGCCACACGCGACACTGTTGAAATGTCAAGGTTAGTCATTTCGGCAATGTCCTTCAATATCATTGGACGGATGTCAGCTTCATCGCCTGTGAGGAAAAACTTACGCTGGAACTGGACAATTGCTTCCATTGTGAAAAGCAAAGTTCTACGCCTCTGCTCTATCGCATCGATGAACCATTTTGCATTGTCGATTTTCTGCTTTACAAAAGTCACAACCTCGCGATTTTTTCCCTTGTCGGACGAGTAGTCGTCCATCATGCGCGAAAACGACCTGCTAATGCGAAGTTCTGGAGAATTGCGGCTGTTCAGCGAAACCAAGACTTCATCATCTTCTACTTCGACAATAAAATCAGGAATAATAGCCTGTATATTAGCTCTTTGTGGTTCTCCGTATGAATTTCCAGGCTTGGGATTCAACTTCACGATGACATCGATTGCCGACCTTAAATCATGCTCAGTAATATTGCATTTCTGCATTATCTTCTCGTAGTGCTTCTTGGTAAACTCCTCAAAGCAATCCGAAAGCACCATAATTGCCACCTTCACTCCATTAGTCTGCTCCTCTTTCCTTCGAAGCTGAATAAGAAGACATTCCTGCAAACTTCTTGCGCCAATGCCGGCTGGGTCAAGATCCTGAATGACCTTCAAGACATCTTCCAGCTCCTGAACAGACACCTCAGTATTCTGCGAAAATGCAATGTCATCGGCAACTGCATCCAAGTCACGTCGAAGATAACCGTCCTCATCAATGTTTCCGACTAGGAACGGAGCAATAAACTTCTGTCTGTCTGTTACATCCTTCAAAATGAACTGCTCGAAAAGATGCTCGTTGAAAGACTTGGAAGCAGAATAAGGCATTTCTACCCTGTCGTCGTCCTTTGAGGTATTGTTTACTTCCAACCTGTAGTTTGGAATTTCATCGTCATCGTTGGCACCATAGTCATCGTCAAGCGAATAGTCGTCATCGCGAGTATATTCGTCGTCCGAATCCTGATCACCGTCATCGCGCTCTTCCTCGTGGGTAAGAACATCGCTATCGTTCTCTACAATGCTTTCACTGTCATCGTAGTCGCCATCTCCGCCATCATCGAGAGCAGGATTTTCCTCGATCTCGTTTTTGATGCGTTCTTCAAGCTGCAAAGTATTCAGTTCCAACAGCTTTATCATCTGAATCTGCTGTGGAGCCAACTTCTGCGTAAGTTTCTGTTCGAGCGATGTCTTGAGCATAGTCGGGAATTTTAGAATTCGGCAGTCTTAGGTGTACGCGGGAACGGAATCACATCGCGAATGTTCGACATACCCGTTACGAAAAGTATAAGTCTTTCGAAACCAAGACCGAAACCACTGTGAGGAACTGTACCGAACTTACGTGTTTCAAGATACCACCACATATCCTTCTTTGGAATGTTGCGTTCTTCGATTGTTGCTAGAAGCTTTTCGTAGCTTTCCTCACGCTGCGAACCACCAATGATTTCACCAATCTGCGGGAAAAGAACATCCATAGCGCGAACTGTCTTTCCGTCTTCGTTCTGCTTCATATAGAAAGCCTTGATTTCCTTCGGGTAGTTGATGAGGATAACAGGACGCTTATAGTGCTTTTCCACGAGGTAACGCTCGTGTTCGCTCTGCAGGTCAACGCCCCACTTGTCAACTGGGTAAACGAACTTGCCGGTCTTGTTCGGCTTAGAATTCATAAGAATATCGATTGCCTCGGTATAGGTTACGCGAGCAAAGTCGTTGTGCAATACAAACTCGAGACGCTCAATGAGGTTCATTTCATCGCGCTCGTTTGCAGGTTTCTGCTTCTGCTCTTCTTCGCGACGCTTGCAGAGGAATTCAATATCGTCACGGCAATTGTCGAGAGCATATTTTACCAAATATTTCAACATTTCCTCGGCAAGGTTCATATTGTCCTCGAGGTCGAAGAAAGCAACTTCAGGTTCAATCATCCAGAATTCGGCGAGGTGACGAGGTGTATTTGAATTTTCGGCACGGAAAGTTGGTCCGAAAGTGTAAATCTGCGACAAGGCCGTAGCTGCAAGTTCACCTTCAAGCTGACCCGAAACTGTAAGGTTGGTCGACTTGCCAAAGAAATCCTGCGAATAGTCAATCTTTCCTTCTTCGGTACGTGGCAAGTTGTTGAGGTCCATTGTTGTAACCTGGAACATTTCGCCAGCGCCTTCACAGTCGGAACCAGTGATAAGCGGAGTGTGAACATTGTAGAACCCCTTGCTATTGAAGAAGTTGTGAATTGCGAATGTCATTGCATGACGGATGCGGAAAATTGCTCCGAATGTATTTGTACGGAAACGCAAGTGAGCAATTTCGCGGAGGAATTCAAGGCTGTGACGCTTTGGCTGCAGAGGATATTCATCGGGGTTAGCATCTCCGAAAACGGTAATGTCCTTTGCCTGCAACTCTACCTTCTGTCCGCTACCCATCGACTCAACGGTCTTTCCTTCAACCGACAATGCAGCGCCAGTGTGAACACCAGCGAGCTTCTGTTCCAACTCGGGATTTACATCCAATACAATCTGAAGGTTATTTATAGTAGAACCATCGTTCAATGCGATGAAACACACGTTCTTGCTTACGCGCTTTGTCCTAACCCAACCCATTACGGTTGTTTCTTTTCCAAATTCCGTGGAGTTAAGCACTTCACTAATCTTCGTTCTCTTCATATCCAATTAAAATTTCAAACTGCAAAATTACACAAAAATTCTGATTGTGGGCGAAAGAAAGTAAACTCAGTTTAAAATTTCTGTTTTTCCACCATACATAAATGGGCGAAATATAAATTATAATCCGCCCATTTTATTGTTTCAAACAGTATTTGGGCGGAATATAAGCATTTGTTGCGAATCCTAAAGTGAGGAAAACTCCTTAAAAACAATAGATTTCCTCAGTATTGAAAATCAATAAACAAACATATTTTATTTAATATAAATATATTATACAAAAATAAAGCATTCTAAAATTACTCCAACATTTACACCAACACAAAAATTATGCACACACAAATTTTACATAATTCATTGAATATAAATAATATATATCAATTATATAAATTTTGAAAGTGATGAAATCTCAAAAAAAAACATAAGATTTCCTCAGTATTGAAAAATAAAATTTATATCTTTGTGGTGTAAAATCAAGTGATTATGCTAATAGGTAGAAACGACGAAAAACAGCAGTTGCTAAATTTATTGGAATCCGACCAGTCGGAATTTGTAGCAGTATATGGTCGCAGGCGCGTAGGAAAGACTTTTCTAGTCCGCGAAACATTCAACGGACATTTCGCATTTCAACATGCAGGAATATTGGATGCCAGCCTAAAAGAGCAATTGGCGGAATTCAGACACTCGCTAGCATCGGCAGGTTACAGAAAATGCCCAGAACCAACCGACTGGCACGATGCGTTTCACTTGCTAGGCAATCTGCTGGAAAAGTCGAAAGTGCAGAAAAAAGTAGTCTTCATTGACGAATTGCCGTGGATGGACACGCCAAACTCAAACTTTATCCGCGCACTCGACCATTTCTGGAACGGCTGGGCAACGGCACGAAAGGACATCATAATAATCATTTGCGGAAGTGCCACTTCGTGGATTATCAACAAGATAATAATGAATTACGGTGGACTGCACAATCGTCTTACTCGCCAAATATTCCTTCGCCCGTTCACACTTTATGAGTGCGAGCAATACTGCCAAAGCCGAAAACTAGGATTTACTCGCAGGCAAATCCTTGAAGCATACATGGCATTGGGTGGCATTCCGTACTACTGGAGTTTCCTGCAGAAAAGCAAAAGTCTTGCGCAGAATTTCGACCGTATGTTTTTTGCCGAAAACGGTGAGATGACAAGGGAGTTCGACGCTCTCTACGCCTCGCTGTTCCGTCATCCGCAACCACATATTGCAATCATAAGGGCATTGTCATCAAAAAAATCTGGAATGACACGAAACGAAATTCTGAAAGAAACTGGATTGGACGACAATTCCACTTTCGGCAAAGCCATGAAAGAACTTGAACAATGTGGTTTTATCAGAAAATACACCTGTCTGGGCAAGACCAGCAAGGATGCGATGTACCAACTGATGGACAACTTCACGCTGTTTTACTTCAAGTTCATTATGGAGGACAAAAACGGAAATGCTCACTTCTGGAGCGCAAACCTCAACACATCGGTGCATAATGCGTGGGCTGGACTTGCATTTGAGCGCGTATGCCTGCAACATTTGTCCGAAATCAAGTCCGCATTGGGATTTGCCGCTGTCATAAGCACCGCACATTCGTGGACTTTCAAGCCAAAACCCGACAGCATTGACCAGACTGGCATACAAATAGACCTGCTAATAGACCGCAACGATGACATTATAAACCTCTGCGAGATGAAATATTCCAGCGACGCCTACACTATCGACAAGGACGAAGACCAGAAGTTGCGCCACCGCCGTGCTGTGTTCGTCCGCGAAAGCAAAACCAAAAAATCCGTACAAACAATCATGATTACAACATACGGACTTACAAAAGGCGGCTATTCAGATGATATTAGCAATCAAGTAACAATGGATGATTTATTTAAAGAAAGTATTGAATAAATTACAGATATATTAATTATAACCAATACAATAATCGAAACTATTAAAATTTCAAAAGTGAGGAAATCTCATTAAAAATGATAGATTTCCTCAGTATTGAAAAAAAAACAATTCATTATAAATTACTCAAAATTAAGTTGCATCATTAATTCTTTAGTAAAACGCTGAGCACCTTTATGATTTAAATGATGAGCATCATACATTTCGTTAGGAGCAACTGAGCCAAGAGCAGAGAAAGGTTATGGCAATGAGGATTAGGAAACGCCAGTCCCACCAACCATAGAAAACATAGCTTGCCACAACCACAAAGGCGTTCTGTAAGAGCAACTGCCATTTCGATTTGCTTATAAACCTATCGAACACAAACCAGTACAGCAGAAATACCACTGGAAGAAAAAAACATGAACTCAATGGAATTGAAAAGCATAGCTAATTCTTCTTGTACCTTTTAATTTCGCCACAAAATAATGCGTTTATGAGAATTCCCAAAATCTACTCGCTTATCACCGCATACATTCTGAAAGTCACCTTGTCATCGTCAACCGAATCCACTATCTTGCCGTCCTTCACGAACTTGCCATCGGATGTGATTTCGGCATAACCATCGACAAACGATTTGGCAAACCATTTCTGTTTCAGCAGTTCGGCATACTGCTCGGATGAGAGCATGAAGTATTCCAGCTTCACACCCTTGTATTGCGTTGACTTGCTGTAATTATTGTAAGTGTACATCACAGCTGCGGCACGGAAATTCATATAGTTCTGGCATTGCTTCTGCGTAAATCCAATAACAGGAGAATGCTCCATATCTTCGTATGTCATCATATAATTCTTTTTGTCAACGGATGAGCGTTTTCGACACCACCTTTCACCATACACGCGCTTCCAAACTGTTGAATCTACAGCGTTTTCGGAAACCGAACCAGAAATTATTTCAGGTCTTTTTTCAAAAACCCAGAGCATTTCTCTCCAGTCAAGATTAGTCACACAAGTTTTATCAACATAAATCACCTTGCCTGCAACTTCACACTTCTTGCCATTTGGCGGGAACTTCCCTCCTGCAAATGCAGAAAACGAACAAGCCACAAAAAGAGCAAGCAATAAAAATATTTTTTTCATAGTCAAAACCATTTAATCAATCATATATAGCTAACGCACAAAGATATAATTTATTGTTTGAAAAAGATTATTTATGAATGGCATCATCATGCCCCCCAAAAAAGTGGCAACTTACTAATTAGCAACAAAATACAATCAACATTCAAAAAAAGTAATTTTTCCCTTGCCAATTAAACAAAAAGCAGTACCTTTGCAGTCGAAAATTTTGGCCCATTAGCTCAATTGGATTAGAGCATCTGACTACGGATCAGAAGGTTGAGGATTCGAATTCTTCATGGGTCACCGAAAAACTGCAAGCAAAACTTGCAGTTTTTTTGTTTTTATAACAATATCATAAAGCGTTGTCCGTTTATATAAGGCATGTCAAAAACAATGGAAAGCAAAGGATTCAAGGATATACTGAAATCGCTGTTGAAACCACTCGACGGATATTGTTGCGAATGCATAACTCTGTTCGGAATATGCCTTGCAATCAGGCTTTTGGAGTCTATCATACTGGCAATCACCCACTACCAAGCCAGCATATTTATAAATTGCCTTCTTGGCTTCCTGACCGACATCGCCTACATAGGATGGATTGTAGCAGCGCTATACCTAATATATTATTTAATAAGCCGCATCTCGGAAACTGCAGCAAACATTACCATCAGGACAATTTTTGCCACATACATCAGTACAAACATAGCACTCACGATATATTTTGCTGTAACTCACATTCCGCTCGACAGCATAATAACCGCCTACTCACCTAAGGAAATATTCGTAACCCTAAACGCCAACGGCTGGTACAACATTCCAATATTGGTGCTAATTTTCATTGAGTCAATCGTATACATAATTTTTCCGCAACCGCATTACAAGGTTCCAATGTGGGTTAAAATCCTTTTTGCCGCCATCGCCGTAACAAGCATCGTCTTCCCCGGCATTAACGGGCAGAGAATGGAATTCAGGAAATACTACATTATTGAAAACAAGACAGCCTACTTAATCAAAAGCCTAAAGTCAGACAACAACATAATCCAGTTCACCAGCTCCGAACTTCAAGAAAAGTCAAATGAATTTGCTGCGTATTTCCCCGATTACGAATTTGTTGACTACCACTACCCTTTCATGCACAAGGACGAAACGCCAGACATCCTTTCCAACTACCTTGAAAAGAGCGAAGAAAAGCCAAACATCGTAATCATCATTGTCGAGGGGCTTGGCAACTATATAAGCGGAAAAAACAGTACCATAGCATCGGCAACGCCTTTCCTCGACTCGCTTGCCGACCATTCGCTAGTCTGGGAAAACTGCCTCTCGACAGCAGAACGCACTTTCGGGGCATTGCCATCAATACTCGGAGCATTGCCTTTCGGTGAAAAGGGATTCATGTCGTACAGACGCGATGCGCCAAACTTCAACACTTTGGCAACAATACTCAACGACAACGGATACAAAAGCACTTTCTTCTACGGCGGATGGTACGGATTTGACGACATGGACATATTCGCACAACGCAACTCAATGGAAATGTTCTACGACAATCCCGAATACGAATCAGCCGAACAAAGAAACAAATGGGGACTTCTCGATGAATACATGCTTTTGCATTCTATATCGTATGTAAAGAACGATGACAAAACACCTCGCTTGGACATCTATCTCACACTCTCGACCCACGACCCGTTCACGTATCCAAATACCGACGAGTACATAAGCAAGTACAAAGCCTTGCCACAAAAGGGCAAACCGACAACACCAGTTAAGGAAAACGCCTCGTTCATGTACGCCGATGATTGCCTGAAAAATTTCTTCAACGAATATGAGCATTGCGGAAAGTTTGACAATACCATATTCATAATCACTGGCGACCACAAGTTCAACACCAAGGACAGAAGCAACACCATCGACAACTATCATGTTCCACTAATCATTTGGTCACCGATGCTTCGCGAAAGTCATCGTTTTCCTGCTATAGCAACACACAGGGACATAACTCCAAGCCTACTATCCTATTTCAAGCACAGTTATGGCATCGACTATCCCGAAAACGAAGCATGGCTAAACCATGGGCTCGACACCTGCAACACATTCAGATCCAACACTTTCGCAACACATTATTACGACAGCAGAAAATTAAACGGCATAACATACGGAGACTATTTCATAACCACCAACCAGACATACAAATTCGACAACACGAACAACAATCTGTCGCTGATACCGACTGATAACAACGAAAATGCCAACCTGATAGGACTTTACCTGGCTCTCGAACGATACATAATGAATAACGATGCACTTGTTCCGAAGTAGCATCGCTGATGCGCCCTTCGGATTTGCAATCGTAAATCAAAAATCCAAAATCGTAAATCGTAAATAAATCATTGCTTCACATTTCTTTAAGATTTTTAAATTCTTTATAAGACTTCATTCCGATAAAAATTCTAATTTTGCAGTTTGGAATTAAATAATGAGACTCATGAAAAAGTTAGGCATTATTATCTTGGTTATGACAATTTGCTGCTTTGCTTCGTTTGCTCAGAAAAAAGGCAAGACGACAAAGGATAATAGCAAGTACAACATTGAATTTACAATAAAGGGCGTAAGCGACACAGTAATATATGTCGGTCACCACCTCGGAGAAAAGAAATATGTAATCGACACCATAAAATTGGATGCTAACGGTCACGGAGTGATGAAAGGCGACAAGGAAATTCACAAGGGAATTTATATAGTAGTGATGCCATCGCGAAATATGAATTTCTTTGAGTTCCTGATGGGTCCCGAAGGACAGCGCAACTTCTCGATAGAGACCGACACTGCCAATTATGTCAAGAACATGAAAATCAAGGGAAGTCCCGAAAATGTTGCCTTCAACAACTATCAGCGCCACATGATGGACTTGCAACAGGAACGCATTGAAATCGAAAAGGCAATCAAGAAGGCTGGCGATGACAAGGATGCAAAGGAAGCCGAATACGAAAAGATGAGAAACCTGAACGAACGCCGTATCGAATACATGAAAAAGGTTGAAAACGAAAACAAAGGAACTCTTTTCGGCTCAATCATGCGCTCGATGCACGATGTAGAAATTCCTGATTTTCCACGCGATGAAAACGGAGTAATCACAGACTCTACTTTCCAGTATAAATACTACAAGAAACACTACTTCGACTACATCGACTTCGAGGAAGAAGGTCTTGTCCGCACACCTATTTACGAATCAAAGCTCAACTATTACTTCGAGAAGATGGTTGTTCCGTCACCCGACTCTCTGATTGTTGACGCACACAATGTCATACAGATGACTTACGAAAAAGGCCTTATGAAAGGCGACTCGCTGATATACAAGTACACGCTTTCGCACTTGCTCAACTACTTTGAGGAATCCAAAATCATGGGCTATGATGCTGTATTTGTTGCTATCGCCGAAGACTGGTACCTGAGCGGGAAAGCCGAATGGGCCGACACCGCATTCATGTCGAAACTGAAGGAAAGAGTTGAAAAGATTACCCCTACCCGCCTCGGAAGCGTTGCATACAACCTTACAAGAATGCAAAGCGTAGACGACCGCTACTACAACCTCCACGACATAAAGTCCGACTTCACAGTGCTGATTTTCTGGGAACCATCATGCGGACACTGCAAGAAGGAAGTTCCAAAACTCATCAAGGAATTCCGCGACACTCTCAAAGACTTGGGCGTAAAGGTGTTTGCAATCTATACCCAGTACGACAAGAAGGAATGGCAGGAATTCATCAACGACAAGGACATCAAGGACGACCATTGGATAAATGTCTGGGACGGACCTTACCCACATTCAAAATTCCGCGACTACTACGACATCTACAGTACACCTGTCATTTATGTACTCGACAAGAACAAGAAGATTGTCGGCAAGCGTTTGAATGTAGAAAACATCAAGGATTTGATTTTGTTCGAGAAACGGAAGGAAGAACATGAAAAAAACAATCATTAGAATCCTTCTGACAATAATTACACTGCAAGCCTTTGTCGTTTCGGCAAGGGCTTACAGCATTAAAATGGAGATACAAAACCTTCCCGACCAGTATGTTTATCTCGCTCAGTATCACGGATTCGAAAGCCTTACGCTCGATTCGACAAAATGCAAGAACGGAATTGCTGAATTCAAAGGAAAAAACACTTTGCCACAAGGAATATACTATATATTTATAAAAGGGGAAAAATTGTTCGACTTCCACTTTGCCAACAACAAGAAAACTCTCACACTTTCCACCGACATCGAAGACCCTGCTAATCATTTGAAAGTAAGCGGAGACGAAACAAGCAAGTCGTTCAACGAGGCTCATAAGACAATACTCGGATACAGGAAACAACTGGACGATAAAATGGTAATTTTAGCGGGAAATAAGCATTGGGGCTATGACACCATTGAAATCAAAAAGGAAATCGACAGCATCAACAGCCAATACCTTGACTTCCTCCATAGTGAAATGAAGAAGCAGAAGAAAGGCGATTTCCTTTATAACCTCTACAAAATGGCATTCGGAGCACAATGGCCCGACTATAATCCCATTACCGACCTTGATTTCTCAAATCCAGACCTGCTGAACACACCCGAATATTCGTTCAGAATGTTCATTGAAAAATACTGCGAAAAAAATATAGATGCATACGCCGACAACATTATGGTTGCCATAGCAAATGCCGAACATATTATCCATAAAACCGACCCGCAGAGCGAATACAGAGCGCATATTCTCGACTGCATAGTCATAACCTACTTATCCACATTACACACTTACCCAAGAGACCTAAGACTCGAAGCGGTATCATGCAAATTGTGGGAGGAATACTACAATGAAAAACCTTGGTGGATAAGCGATTACGACTATACATGGGTAAAATGGAGATACGACATTACCAAATCAAATGTCATAGGTATGCAAGGCAAGAACATTGTACTCCCCGACCAAAACGGACAAGAACAATCTCTGTACGGATTAAAATCCAAATACAAGATTCTGGTTTTCTGGGATTCCGAATGCGAAGTCTGCATCGAGAAAGTTGGCCACATACAAGCCGACTACCCTACCCTTAAAGCAATGGGCGCAGAAGTATTTGCCGTCTATACCGAAGCCGAATACGACCAGTGGAAGGAATACATCGCCGAAAACGAACTCAACTGGATAAATGTCAGCGACCCAGAAGGCGTTGGCACATACGACTACGATTACGGCACCTACAAAACCCCTCGCATCTACCTCCTCAACGGAAACAACATAATCCTTGACAAGGACTTCGATTCGTCAAAAATTGTTGAGATAATAAACAAATACGAAAAAGGGAATTGATAATTGATAATGGACAATGGATAATTGACAATAATTTTGAATCTTCAAATCTTTGAATCTTCAAATTATCAAATCATCAAATCTTTGAATCATTGAATCAATAAAAATCCTATCTTTGCAATTTCATAAAAATTTAAACTGTAATGACTGAAAAAAGATTTAAACTGCTGAATACCATTACCGGATGGGTGGTATTTTTAGTAGCAGCAATCACCTACCTGCTGACAATAGAACCAACCGTCAGCTTCTGGGACTGCGGTGAATTCATTTCCTCATCAAACAAAATGCAAATCGGACACCCGCCCGGAGCTCCGTTCTTTATGGTTATAGCACGATTCTTCGCAATGTTTGCATCTGGTCCCGAACAGGTTGCCATGATGATAAACTCGATGTCGGCATTGGCAAGTGCATTTACAATATTGTTCCTCTTCTGGACAATCACTTTCCTTGCCAAGCACTTGATAGCCAAAGACGGCAACTACAATGTCGGTAACACTATCGCAATATTGGCTTGCAGCACGATAGGCGCATTAGCATACACCTACTCCGACACCTTCTGGTTCTCGGCTGTAGAAGGTGAAGTTTACGCCTTCTCGTCATTCTTCACTGCAATAGTGTTCTGGGCTATAACAAAATGGTACGATTCAGATGTAGATGACCCGACATCAAGAAGATGGATTCTGCTCATCGGTCTTATGGAAGGTATGGCAATTGGCGTTCACCTGTTGAACTTGCTTACACTCCCTGCAATTGCATTTGTTGTTTACTACCGTAAGTTCAAGCCACAGACAAGTGGTCGCAGATTCTGGGGATTTATGCTTACTGGCATAATTTCTCTGCTCGCTATCGCAGTGATTATGTGGGGAATTATCCCGGGTGTCGCTGTTGTTGCATCAAAGTTCGAACTTTTGTTCACCAACACCATTGGCGCTCCGTTCAACACAGGACTTATAGTTTGGACAATCCTAACAATTGCCTGCTTGGTTCTCAGCATCTTCTTTACACAAAAGAGCGATAGCATTGTTCTAAACACAATCTTCCCGACTCTCGCGATGATACTGACAGGCGCATTGCTCTTTACTGGAATCGCATTTTTCAACATCCTGATAATCGCAGCAGTAGTATTCTGCTTGATAAAGTTCATAGCAAAGAAGCACAGATCGCTGCTGAACACCGCAATGGTTTTCCTGACCATGATTCTCATCGGATACTCAAGCTACGCAATAATAATAATAAGGTCAAACGCCAATCCGCCAATGAACCAGAACAATCCCGAAGATATGTTCAACCTTCTATCCTATCTTAACCGCGAACAATACGGAGACCGTCCACTGCTCTATGGACAGGATTTCAACGCACAATTCGAGAAATACGAAAACACTACGGAAATCTACACCAAGCGTGGCGACAAGTATGTAAGCGTAGGTCATAGGTTTAAGCCAGTTTTTAAGGCAAACGGATGCCGCGTATTCCCGCGTATGTACAGCCGCGAAGCCGAACATATTTCGGTTTACAAGGACTTTGGAGGAATGAAACCATCGCAAAAAAAGCCAACAGGACTTAACAACTTAAAGTTCTTTGTAAACTACCAGCTTAACTGGATGTACTGGCGCTACTTCCTATGGAACTTCTCTGGAAGGCAGAATGACATTCAAGGTCATGGCAACACAATCCACGGCAACTGGATTACTGGTTTCGATGCTTGGGACAATGCACGCCTCGGCGACCAAAGTCTCCTGCCCGACTACCTGAAGAACAACAAGGGACATAACCGCTACTTTATGCTTCCGCTGATACTCGGTCTCATCGGACTTGTCTATCAGCTTTGGAAGAACACAAAGGACTGGTGGATTGTTTCTTTGCTTTTCATTCTCACTGGTATAGCAATTGTGGTTTACCTCAACCAGACACCAATTCAACCGCGTGAGCGTGACTACGCATACGCAGGGTCGTTCTATGCTTTCGCAATATGGATTGGACTTGGCGCAGCTGCAATATACGAACTTTTCAAGAAGTTCACGCCAGGCGCAGTTGCAGGAATTGTCGCATTACTGATTTGCGCACCAGTGCCTTACATAATGGCAGAACAAAACTGGGACGACCACGACCGCAGCAACCGCTACGCAGCACACGACTTTGCACGCAACTACTTGGAAACCTGCGCTCCTAATGCAATCCTGTTCACCCACGGCGACAACGATACCTTCCCCGTATGGTACGCCCAGGAAGTTGAAGGCATAAGACCAGATGTTAAGATTTGCTGTCTGCCATACTTCGCGTCCGACTGGTACATAGACCAGATGAAATGCGCAAGCTACGATGCAAAGCCAATGCCTTTGTCGCTCGAACGCATCAAGTACGAACCCAACACTCGTGACCAGCTGATGCTGGATTCGCGCCGCAAGGAAAACGGATTCATGCCTCTACCCGATTTCATAGCGTACATCAACAACGACAAGAACTCGGTGAAATCAGGTGATGACACCTATTATTTATTCCCATCGAAGAAATTCTCGTTCAAGGCCGACCCGAAGAAAGTAATCGAATATGGTTGCGTATATCCGGGATACTACAAGGACACCGCTGGCGAAACTGAAATTTACTTCGATACAGTACTCAACATCGACCTCAACAGAGAATACCTGCTGAAAAACGAGATGATGATACTTGACCTGCTCAACACCAACGACTGGGAACGCCCGATTTACATCACATCGCTCGGAAGCCGTCATACGCTCAACCTCGACAATTACTTCCACAACGAAGGCTTTGCATTCCGTCTCACCCCTATGAACAAGAAGGCAAAAGCTCCTAATGGCGTTGCCAGCAGCGACATCAACACCGACATCATGTACAACAACCTGATGAATGTTTACACATGGGGCAACATCAACGACCCGAATGTCTATATTGACCAGACAATTATTCGCACCACAAAGATTGTGAAAATCAGGAACAATTTTGGTGAACTTGCAAAGGCTCTCGTAAAGGAAGGCAAAATAGACAAAGCAAAGGAAGTTATGGCAAGATGCGACTCGGTAATGCCGCCATCAATGTTCCCAATATCCTATTTCGACTGCGAATATGTTGACGGTTACTACCAGACAGGCGAACCAGAAATCGCTGACAGCATCCTCACCGATGGAATCAATACAATCATGACCGAACTAGGATACTACAAGACCCTCGACAAGAGCAAACGAAACACCAATGCTCAGGAAATACAAATAAACATTGCAACCCTCGGCAAGATTGTTTCGCTGTTCCAGAAGAACGAAAGAACAGAATTGTTCAACACATACTTTAACATTTACCAAGAAAACGCTGCATGGTATGAAAGCCTGTAACAGCATTGCGATATTGATTATTATGGTTTGCTGCATGATTATTTCATGCAGCAAACCTTTAAATTCCATCGAATCACAAAACGAGACAAAGGAAGTGGTGCAGCAATGCCCCGACAGTGTACACGCCACACTTAAAAACCTAACAGGTCTTGACGGATGTTCGTGGGTACTTGTGCTTGACAATGGTAAAAAACTTGAACCGACAAACCTCAAAAAATTCGACAACATTAAGCTGGAAGACGGCAAAGAAGTATTTGTAAAATACGAAACCAAGCCTTTGGCTGCAAGTATATGCATGGTCGGCACAATAGTCGAAATCATCTGTATATCAGAAAAATAATGGTTAAAAAGTAACTTTTTGCCATATTTTCACCCCAAAATGACAAAAATAGGTATTGCAAAAAACATTGAAAAATGATATTTTTGCGACACAAAAATTAAAAGGAAAAATGTCTATTAATTCTATTTTTTCACCACTGAAACCCAAGGAGAACAAGTTTTTCCCGATGATAAACAACATTGGTGATTTATTAGCAAAAGCAGCAAAACAGCAAGCCGAACTGATAAAAAAGTCTTCGTTTGAAGAAATGGAAGAAGACTACAAGATAATCAAGGAATGCGAAACTCAGTCGGACACCGAAATTGCAAAAATATACGAGGAACTCAACAAGTCTTTCATAACTCCATTCGACCGCGAAGACATACACAGCCTTTGCGAAACTGTTGACGACACTTTGGACTTCATCAATTCCACCTCGAAGCGAATATTGTTGTTCCGTCCGAAGCAGATTCCTGAAATTTCGGTTCGCATGACTGAAATCATCAGCGAATGCTGCAATGCAATCAACATTTCGCTTCACGAACTCAAGACAGTAAACAAAAAGCCGGAAACAGCTCTCAAGCAATGCGAGCTTCTCCACGACCTTGAACAGGAAGCCGATGAAATATACGAGAACTTTGTGAAGAAACTCTTCGAAGAAGAGACCGACACAAAGGAAATCATCAAGAACAAGGAAATCGTGCAGCACATGGAGCGCACCACCGACATGGCAAAACATGTTGGAAAAATCATCAAGACTATAATTGTAAAATACGCATAGAATGGGCTACCTGATTGCAATCATAATCCTCGCCATAGCCTTCGACTTTATCAACGGCTTCCACGATGCCGCCAACTCGATTGCAACCGTAGTTTCAACACGAGTACTCTCCCCCACCCAAGCGGTAATATGGTCGGCATTCTTCAACTTTGTCGCTTTCTTTATTGCCGAATACTTGCTTGGATTCAACATTGCCAACACAGTTCAAAAAACAGTCGAGGAAGCATCAGTAACAATGCCTTTGCTGATAGCTGGACTTGTTGCAGCAATAACATGGAGTTTAATAACCTGGTGGAAAGGAATACCATCCAGTTCTTCGCACACTCTCATCGGCGGTCTTACTGGTGCTGCCGTTGCCGCCAAGGGCTGGGAAGCCGTACACTGGTCAACAGTTGGATACATAGCACTTTTCATTTTTATTGCACCGCTAATCGGATTCATCGGTGGCAACCTGATAACCATACTGCTTTACTGGATTGCCCGCAAAGCAAAACCACACAAAGCCGACAAATGGTTCAAGCGTCTACAACTGCTTTCATCAGCATGCTTAAGCATCGGTCATGGTCTTAACGACTCGCAGAAGGAAATTGGTCTAATCGCCTGTGCAATGGTTGCTTACGGAGCTCAGTTCGGTTTCGATGGTCTTAGCGAATGGCTCCAACCCGATACAATAACCAATGCTGGTTCTGGCGCAAATCTCACAGGAGCACCAAGTTGGATTCCAATAGCATGTATTACAGCAATTGCAATAGGCACAATGTCGGGCGGATGGAAAATCATAAAGACAATGGGAAACCGCATTACCAAGATAACCCCAGTCGAAGGATTCTGCTCGCAGACAGCTGGTGCAATAACGCTTTTCATAACTCAACATCTTGGTGTTCCCGTTAGTACAACACATGTGATTTCTGGTAGTATCATGGGCGTTGGTTCAATCAAGCGACTTTCGGCTGTGCGCTGGGGCGTTACATTGGAACTAATTGTTGCATGGATAATCACAATCCCCGTCAGCGCAGCAATCGGTATGCTTACTTATTATATAATGGCATTGTTCATGTAAGGGCTTCGCCAGTTTGACGCTTCGCTGTTTCTAGGTTTCTGGTTTGAAATCATATTTTAATAGGCTGCTGTGTTATTTTGCCCCCCTGTCTTTAAGACCGTTAATGCCGTTAAAGACATAACGCCAGGGGGCAAGAATCAACAGCCTATTTTTGCCTTCCTTACCTTACAACCATTTCGTCGCAGAAAATCCAGCAGGGTTGCCCTACCCCACGATGCCATTCTGGATTAACACGCAAGGATTCAGCTTTCAGTCGTACATACCTGACATTCTGCTCCGAAACTAGAAATTTGAAGCCTACAATCTTGCATTCTGCCAACGATTCCTCATTCTCGTATGACTTGCGACCTACTTCTCGCCAATTTCTGCCATTTGCCGACACATAGCAAGTTACACACTTGGGAGCAAAAATCCACGACAAGGGATAAAACAAGAAATCGGCACTAACTTCGGAAATATTATTTTCAGCTTCCAAATCCACAACAACATCCATGTCATTTCCTTGAAAGCCAAGCCAGTTATAATAATAATTCATCAATCCGACCTTGCCATCAGTCAACGCCTTTGGGCCACCGACATCGTATGTATTGCTCCATTCGGTTGAACATGTAACCTGCTTGCCCAAAGCGAGATTCTTTCCCGTTGACTTTGCAACAATATTGGCAATGTTCTCCTGCATCTGTTTAGGAGTATATTTTGCCTCGTCAAGTTGCTTTACACCAAGCCGAGCACAATCATCAACAAACCTTTGCGCCATATCCAACATTTCAGGTCTTGCAATCCTATTGCCATTGCCATCAGTTGTAAAAAACGACAATTCAGGACTTATTTCATACAGCGACAAATCGAGAGTGGCAAAATCAAGCGGCATTTCAAGCAGACGCAGATGGTCATCATAAGTTTTTGCTTCCGAATCAGAACAACCATCGTAAGGCTTCACTGCGTACGCCGATGCGAAAAATTTACGATATTCTGCAATCTTATCTGGCGACAGATAACTATCCTTTGCATCAATGGGATAACCATAAATATTCAAGCCTTTGCCCGACTCCACCAATGCCTTTTGCATTGTATCGTAATACTTTGCAACAAATTCGGAACGATTTTTCCCATAATGCGCATCAAGGAAACGGGTTCGCAGACTGTCAACATCGAGATTTACATTCCACAGCAAATGCGCAATGAGATAAGTGCGCCATTCATAGTTTTCGGTAATGTTCTGATTTGAACCCTGCTCGAAAATCATCGGAATGCCATGCTTGTAAAAATCCTGCAAGTTGGGTTGAATTACATGCAAATTCGGAAACGGGTCCATATAGTTGCGAAACTGCACCACATAATCCCATAGGAAAATATTGCTTGTCAGTGCTGTCCAGTCAGCCAAATCGCGGTGAAACGAATGTTCCGACGAATCGGCGGAAATTGGTCTATGGCGCGGACATTCAATGGAACAAAGCATTATGTTCACATTGTCTGCCGGCTTTATGTTCTTTGGTGCATGTCGCGTCTGCTGATATGCAAGCGTTGAAATCTCCTTGTCAGGAAAACGCTCGGCAACCTGGTTGACAAACCATATCATTGTCCCCGACTGACCGCCATAAATGGAATCCAAGCGCCGGCAATTCTCGCACTGGCACGACGATTCGTTGTCGTTCTGCGACACCGACCAAATCTTCTTGTCAGGATTTTCCTTCATCAATGCTTCAAGGTTACGACAAAGCACCTCAAGCACTTCGGGATTACTAAGGCACAACTGTCCATCACGCACTCTTCTGCCATTCATTTCTGAAAACCATTCTGGATGGATTTCAAAATACTCCGAAACTGGCACCAAATCCTTGAAAGTATGGACAAAAAGTCCCCATTCGCTATTGAAATCGGCACGATTGTGCAACTTGTGCCATTTAGCATAACGAGGATCGGCATTGGGAATCAACTGCAAGGTCTCACGGTAACGAAAGGATGGATTCTGCACAACATGCAAGTCAAGTTCTACCGCTCCATACTGTTTTTCTACTTGTACGCTGTTTATACCTGTATATGTGCAACCAAGATAATTTTCGAGTAGGTGATAAACAGCATACAGCGATGCTATTTCTTGATTTCCATATATATAAAGATTGTGTTCCTCTGTATGAATCAAGAATCCATCATCATGAATATCATCAGAATACTTTTTGCAAATGTCCTGCGAAATAGCATTACAACCTATCGAAATGGCATTTCTACCATCATACTCGTCGCAAGTAACAACTGGATAATCATGTCCGAATATTTCGGCAAGAAAACCGCTCAACTCGTGTGCTGCCATGTAATCATATCCAGAAGTATCACCTTCAAACACAATAACATAATCATCATTTTGCGAAAGCACCACCGAATTGTGGCTTGAACACGAGCAAAGCACAATGGCAAAGCAAATAAGGGTAAAGAAAAAATTTCTCATAATGAATGTTTTAGACTGTCCACCAAAAGTATTACTATGTCATTTCACATGGCAAAGCGAACTGCATAAGGCACGTTGCTTGTGAGCCTGCCAGTGCGTAATCTCCTTAATAATATATCAAAAGGAGATTCCGGACAGCCGTCTTCACAACGCTCCTCCTTCGGCATCGCGTGTTCAGTCTGGCTTTCGGAATGACAATTAACACCAAACCCTAATAGAAAACTACTTGCATAACAGACTGATAAAGTATAGTTCGGTTGCATCCTCAACGTTTTAGCGGACAAGAAATATTAATATTCAGCAATTACAGATTTTGCACAGTCATTTCTCCCGACTTCACGCGGAACTTGAATTCTGCCGAATTTTTAGCGGAATGGCTTTTTTGTTCACGATAAACAACGCGGTAATAACCGGGTTGCAAACGCAACTTGTAATGCGTCTTGTCGGGAGAAAATTCGTAAATATCGGTTAGAATGTCACCATTCTGGTGCAAAAGCGTACCAAAGGCAGGACTGCGGAAGTTTATTACAACGGTTCCGGGTTGGGCAATATCAATCTTGCGCAACTTGCCTTGGTCAATGCGTACCGCATTGACATATGTGCGCGGCATGGTAAGTATTTCCAAATCGTACTGACCTACAATGAGTTTCTGCTTTTTATCAGCATCGATAGTATGAATTGTGTGTGGCAAACCAGTCTCACGGATTATGCACTTTATGTCGGAATCGGCAGGGTCATCGCCCTTAACATCGACCACCAAAGTGCCCTGTGGAGCAGGAACATCAATGATGTTCAACTTGCCTTCCTCAATGCTTATGCCGTCCTTATAGACAGGCGGAACCGTATGCACCTTCAACTTGTACTGCGAAAGCACATCAAGATAAATCGTATCGGGCTGACCTTCAGCGTTCATCGTGTGCATATAGGTGTAGCGAACATCGCCCGATGTCATATCGTGGAACGACATTGCCACATTGGTTTCGGTGGGCTTGCCGTTGATATCAAGCAGATTCACGCGCACAGCCGTCAGCGATGTTACCTCCGAAACAATGGTCTTTATTGCCTGACGGAACTGACCAGCGTTTCCTGCATCGAAGTAATTGCCCATACAAGCGAGCATATCCGCCTGTTTGACATCAATGTTAATGCCGATAATGTAAGGTTTCAGTACAACACCTTTCTTCTGCAAGGCAGCACTCACCTCACATGGGTCGCCCTGACACATTTCTATGCCATCGGTAACGAGGATTATTATGTTTCGGCTGTCGTTTCCTTCGGGAAAGTCCTCCTCGCTCCGTCCGAGCGAATAGGCAATCGGTGTTGTTCCCTTGGGCTCTATTGACATCAGTTTGTCGCGGATAAGTCCGATAGTGCGCTCACCGAACGACACTTCCAGCTTGGAATCATGGCAATCCTGCGGAGGCACAGGACTTTGGTGACCGTAAACGCGCAAAGCCACCTCGAGCGGATGCTGCTTTTGAACCCTTTCAAGCGAATCCAACAGTTCGAACATCAACTCGCGAGCCTTCACGAACTTCTGCGCCCCCTCCCACTTGTCGGACATACTCATCGACGCATCGAAAATAAAAAGTATGCGGGTTAGCGGAGGTTCCGGCTCTTCGACTACTGGTTTGCGTGTCTGCGAAAAAGCAAGCATTGAAACCAAGATGGACAATATGATGAGGACTATCTTCTTCATAAAATTATTTTATGGTGCAAAAATAAAAAAATAAAATAACAAAAAAAACGGCATCTCCCAATGGAAACGCCGTCATATAAAAATCTCGCAAATTCAATTTTAATAGTCTCCTAATGGAGTTTCGGGCAACTGAGCCAAAGCTGCTGCAAGTTGTTCATCGTTTGGCGGAGTGCCATGCCACTTGTGGGTACCCATCATAAAATCAACACCCATACCCATTTCGGTCTTCATGAGCACGATTACAGGCTTCTTGTTGCCGAGATGACCTTTGGCATCGTTGATGGTCTTGCGCAAGTCGGCAATGTCGTTACCGTTGCACTCGAGTACATACCAACCAAATGCTTCCCACTTAGCCTTAACATCGCCAAGTTTCATGACATCTTCGGTAGTACCGTCAATCTGCTTACGGTTGAGGTCGACAAAAGCAACAAGGTTGTCGATTTCGCGGGCATTTGCAAACATTGCAGCCTCCCAAACCTGACCTTCCTCGATTTCGCCATCACCCATCAAGCAGAAAACTGTATGATTGTCGGCATTGAGCTTCTTTGCAAGCGCAGCTCCACAAGCAGCCGACAAGCCTTGTCCGAGCGAACCCGAAGCAATACGGATTCCCGGCAAACCTTCAGCAGTTGTCGGATGTCCCTGCAAACGGGAATTTATAGCGCGGAAAGTCTTGAGTTCCTCCACTGGGAAATACCCTGCACGAGCAAGAACGCTGTACCATGCAGCCGATGTGTGTCCGTTCGACAGGAAAAACAAGTCCTGACCTTTTCCGTTGATGTCGAAATTCTTGGGATCGTGTTCCATCACATCGAAGTACAATGTAACCATCAAGTCGGTTACGCCAAGCGAACCACCCGGATGTCCCGATTTTTTTGCATGAATCATTCTCAGCAGGTCACGTCTTACCTGCCTTGCAATTGTCTGTAATTCGGCAACTTTATCCATATCCTATTTATAAACTTTTAATCTAACCTTTTTTGCCTCAAGTAATACAACTTTACCACCTTCCGAAACAACCAGTGTTTCGTTCTGCTGTTTTCTCGACTCCAATAATTTTCGATAAGAAAGATTCAATCCATTAAGAATTTTCTTTCGTAGTTCTTTAATTTCGCAATTTTCCATCTATAATTATTTGATTAAAAACATCTTCGTCATAAACATTCAAGACTTCTTCCTTGGCACCATCGGCAATGAGCTTGAAAGGATTGTTGGAATTGTCGATTATCATCCAGTAATCAGATATAGGAATATATATCTGTGAAAGATAACGGGTTCCAGCCACATAGCGTCTGTAAACCACATCCTTTGGCACATCGTGACCACCATGCGCCACTCGTTCCTGCACACGGCGCAGAGCAAGTTCAGGAGTATCAAGCCAAAAGAAAACAAGAGTTACCTTATAACCCTTGTCCTTTGCCTTCTTTATTATAGCCTTGAATGTCTTGGTCGCCAATGTTGTCTCAAAAGCAAAATCGCTTCCTTCCTCGATGAGTGCATACATGCGCGAAAGCATTATTCTTGTTGCCTCGAACTTAATGCCTCTCGTCTGTGTCGACAACTCCTTGGCTATTTCGTCTGAATTGATGAACCGCGTACATTCCAGCATTTCTGGAAGTATGGAATATGAAGCAGTGGTCTTCCCTGCCCCATTGCATCCGGCAATTACATACATATTCATATTGTATATCATCAATTTTTGACGATGCAAAATTACCACATTTACAACTACTAGCACCCCGATGAACTGTTTATTTGTGAACAACGAGGTTTAATAAATATGCATTCTTACTAGTAATCAGGAAATTACAATTAACAATCTGACAATTAATTAATTTTTCATATACTACAATATGTTGCCTTTTCAACTCAACGCACTTTCGACGCAAAACACTTTCGATGCAAAGCATTGCGTCGCTACTCTATGTATATTTCTCTAGATGCAACGCATTGTAATTTCGACGCAACTCATTGCAGTTTAGACGCAATGCATTGCGTCGCTACTTGTTTAACTCAACAAATATTTTCCGCGTTACCCATGAATCGGTAGCTGCATAACGGATTTGCTTTTCTGTAAGCACATCGCTTTCCCAGTTGCTAAGTTGCTGCGACTTTGAGATTCTTACGCCCAACACAATGGCAGCCAACTTGCGCAAACCTTTCTCCTCGATGCCAAATTCAGGTACAATACTCTGTAAATCAATGAATCCAGCAGGCTCGAAAGGCGCAAGTTTCTGCAATCCCTTAATATCATCACGGCTCGAAAGACCAATCTTCGTAAACCTGTCGGAAGAAAGCAAGTTGCATAGTTCCACAGGCAATCCTATCATATTGAGTCTGAATATGTATGTCTTTTCCCTACTGCTCAACTGCAACAAAGCGACATTCTTCCTATTTGCCGCCCCTTTCTTGAAGCAAGGCTTGGTTTCGGTATCGAAGCCCCAAAGCGTTTCGAGGAAAAGTTCATCCTTCACCTCACGGAATTTCTCCAAAGTATCTACACAAACCACCTCGCCATCGTAGGCATACAACGGCAACTTCAATATTTCATCAGGTGTAATATTGGGACGATACGGTTGTTCAATCATTTCTTCGGTACTTTATCTCATGGAGAGCCTTCAACAGCGCAAGAAGCCTTACTCCCCAATAATCGGGAAAATTGTTTCGGCAACATGCCAATGCTGCAAGCATAACATCGTCGTTTGCAATACGGTACGCCCCAACAAGGTCGCCCATCTCTTGATAAAGGTCAGCATAAATTTCCGACAAGCCTACGCTCATCGAATCCATCGAACTCATCATTGTTGCATCCTGCACCTGCACAAACTCATCGTCCTCATCGAGCCTTGTCGATGTTGTCTGCTGTATGTACGACCAAGTTGCCTCATCGACAAACTTTTCGGAGAAATTATCATCGTAGTCGGTAATTTCGGGCAACATAACACCTTTCTGGTAGAGCAACGGCAACATCTTCACCGAATGATCGATAAAATCATCCTTCGACATGTTGCGAGCATTTTCGAGCAACCGGACAAATTCCTTTGCTACCGTTACAAACTCGATTGCTTCGTGCTGATATACAACATTATACTCGTCCATTACTTCAATAGTTTAGCATCTGCCATAATCCAGAACTTCACTGTATTATAAGCATAACCTTCCTGAGCCTCGGTACCTCCAATATTTATGGTAAACACAGGAGCCATAGCAAGCACCTTCTTGGTTATCATATTATTGTCAAAGTGCCATTCTTCCAAGAACCTGAGTTTCAAAATTCTTGTCTGGTCCAATTGAAAATCGACATTAGGTCTTGATATATAAGCATTTGTTTCCTCGTCAAAAACATCAGGCACCGGAAGTGAAACCGTCATTTCGTTCTCGAACATTTCCTTTACCTTGTTGTCGGGGATGCGTTCCAAATGTTCATAATCGCCCTCCTGATCGTAATAATATATTGGTATATTGCAATCCTTTGCATCGGCATACAAATCATCAATGAACTTGTCGCCAGCCGGATATGGCAAATTTTCCCAAAACCAGTTCGGGTCATTTTCACTTCTATCTTCCAACAACAAATTTACGATAGGCACATCGTAAAGAATTTTTTTTGTAATAATGTCCCCACTAGCAACTTCGCCATCTTTACGACAGGAAGAAAACACTACAAGAGACAAAACAACAGCTATAACAAAATACCTTTTCATTATCTACCCTCCACATTTAAGACATTAGTAAATTTCTTCAAAATCTTGAGTACCAAGAAAATCAACAAACCAGCTGCGAAAATGCCAATCCACACACAATCCAAATAGAACCGGTGTTCCACTATTGCAAATTCTAGCACGCGGAACACTGTCATAACAAGTATTAGATTGAAAAATCCGTTGTACTCGCGCTTTAGTACATTACGCATCGAGAATGGCAATGTCGACTTGCAATGGTTGCGGAAATTCGGAATGAAAGCTGGTGTACGGTTTGCCCAGTCGAGGTAAGCATCGCCGAACTTTTTACGCAAAAAAGCCTCCTCGGCATACATAATGCGCTCGTAGTAAATCCAATAGAACGCGCAGAAGAAAAGCACAAACCACAAGTCCATGACCATAAGTGCAGGTGCCAGCCACATGAAGAAATTGCCAAGATATAGTGGATGCCTTACCGTGGAATATATTCCCGAAGTATTAAGCTGTTCTGCCACCTGTCCCTGAGTGGTGTTTCGTCCGCTTGTGCCTTTTGGGGTATGTCCTACTGTTGCTATTCTAATTGCAAGTCCTATAAAACCAATGCAAAGGAAAATCACAGGCAACCACCATGGCATAACCTCATTGCGCAAATATGTAAGATATGCAAACCACGCAGCACCTGGCACAAGTATCAGTACTGGCAACCAACTGCGGCGCTTGAAAAGTTTATTTCCTTGTATTTCAAAAGATTCCTGTAAAGCCATAAAACATGTTTTTGCAAGTGCAAAGATAATGTAAATTACAATTTACGAATTACGATTTTTGATTGAAATGTAAATTTTGTAACTATTTTCTACTCGAACCTCATCGAATCGGCTGGCGTAATTTTAGATACGATAAACGATGGAAGTATAATCATAAGCACAATCACAGCCAAGGTTCCTGCATTAAGAATCAAAATGTTAACAATATCAAGATTTATCGGAACCGTTGTCACATAATATGATGTCGGGTCAAGCTTCACAATTCCAAAATATTTCTGAAAGAGACAAAGTGCCAATCCAATAACATTACCCCATAGCAACCCCTTTATAATAAGATATGATGCGAAATACAAGAAAACCTTTCTCACCGAACGGTTTGTCGCGCCAATGCTCTTGAGTATGCCAATCATGTTCACGCGTTCGAGTATCAGTACTAGCAGACCGGAAATCATGTTGAAGCCCGTGACAGCCACCATTAATATGAGAATTATCCATACATTCATATCCAATAGCAAAAGCCAGTCGAATATGCCAGGATATTCGTCCTTGATAGTTACAACCTTTAACATTTCGCTATCGGGGTCATACGAACAACACTTTCGCGACACTTTCTGGCAATACTCATCAAGCTTACCTATATCATCAACCTTAACCTCGAATCCCGACACCTGTCCTTCTTTCCAGTCGTTTAGTTTGCGCAGATGCTTGATGTCGGCAAGGATATACATCTTGTCAAACTCCTCGAGTTGAGTGTCATAAATACCCGCAACTGTGAATTTTCTCATTCTAGGTGGGTTCTGTATGAAGTAAGAAGCAAACGAATCACCGAGTTTCAAATTCAGGGCATTGGCAATACTTTTCGACACAAGCACATCGTTTGTTCTGGCAGTATCCGAAATTTCTGGGATTTTTCCTTCGACAAGGTACTCCTCGAAGAACGACCAGTCGTATTCAGTGTCAACGCCCTTGAATACAACACCTTGCAAGTATTCATCCGTCTTCACAATTCCAGCCTTGGTGATGTAACGGCTTACCGACTTTATGCCATCCATCTCCCTCAACGAGACAAGCCACGGCTGCTCGCTAGAAATAGGAACTGTTTCAAAAGACGAATTGCTATCGTAGTTCGTTATGCTAATATGCGACCCGAAACCGACAACCTTACGAGATATTTCATTCTTGAAACCAGTGACAATCGCAATGGAAACCAACATCACAGCGATACCAACAGCAATTCCTGCGACAGCAATTCCAAGGATAGTTCTGCTGAAACCGGATGTCTTGTTCTGCCGTGCAACCAATCGCTTCGCTATGAAAAACTCGTAGTTCATCCGCCCCTAGTTTTTATCAATCTCCTCGAAATCCACATATTCCTCATCAACTTGCTCTTTCTTGGCATCATCCTTTTGAGGAATATGGTCTATCTTTATGTCACCAAAAGTCCGTCCAGAACCATTATTTTCATTTTCTTCCTGCTGCTGATAGAAATTATCACCGAACTGCTTCATCCTTTTCTCGACAAACCTCCGCAGAAGCCAAGGCATCAAGTAGCGGAATAGCAGTTTCGCCACCAACAAGGCAAGCACCAAGAAGATTATTATATTAAGAAAAACTTCCATCTATGTTAAATTACAACGAGCAAACAAATGCTTCATCAATCATACGACTGCAAAATTACTGTTTTTTTCAGTTTGGCAAAAAATTAAAATCCATCCGCATATCTGCACAAATAATCAACGAAATTAGCATTACGAATATTTTCGTTACGAAATTTTTCGTAATGGATTATGAATTCTGCTAACAGCCTTGCAATCATAAAATTTTCTTAACCGTGATTGCCCTTTCACAATTATTGCTTAACTTTACGGCAAATTTTTCATCAGGAATGAAAAGGCTTGTTTTGGCAATAGTATTTCTGGCAATCGCCGCTATAGCAATGGCGCAGGACGGCAAGTTGTACTTGTACGAACCTGACTCATTATCAGCACTTAACACCAAGCAGGACAAGGATTCGCGTTTTGTATGTCGCTTCAATACTGGCGTTGCTGTGGGCGGATTCAAAGGGAATGCCTTTGGAATGGGTTTCGTAGCACCAGAATTTGGCTACAAAGTAACCGACAAATTCACTCTGTCGGGTGGATTTGCGGTTTCGTACTCAATGTTTTCTCCTGTAGAATCGACTGAAAACAAAAGTTTTTACGGACATCCACAATACACGCTGTTTGCAAAGGGTTCGTACTCGCTAACTCCGAAAATCAATGTTTATGGTGCTGCTGCCGTAAGTTTCAACGATTACTACAATCCAAACAAACCATCGTTTTCGGGATATTTCGGAGCGGACTACAAAATTACCGACAAATCAACTATCAGCATAGCTGTAAGCATCCGCGAAGGCAACCGTCACCCGCTTATGCCCGATTATGGTTTGTATCCGATGGCCCCAAGCACTACATTCTCACCAATGTTCCAGAACGATATTTTCGGCAGATAGTCAACCCCTTCAAAAGTGGAACAGAGAAGCATCCTCGATTTTTTTCCAACATCCGTTAAAGAGCTGAAGACTTTCGGCTGGGACTATATTGATGTTATACTCGTCAGTGGCGACGCTTTTGTTGACCACCCATCGTTCGGTCCGGCAGTGATAGCAAGGGTTTTGCAGAATGCAGGTTACCGAGTTGCGATAGTTCCGCAACCCAACTGGCAGGACGACCTTCGCGACTTCCGCAAATTCGGTGCTCCACGGCTGTTCTTCGGCGTATCGGCTGGCAACATCGACAGCATGCTAAACCACTACACCGCCAACAAGCGTCTCCGTAGCGACGATGCCTATACACCCGGCGGCAAAAGCGGTCACCGTCCCGACTACGCCACAAAAGTTTACTGCCAGATACTGAAGGACATATTTCCCGACACTCCCATCGTCATCGGAGGTATCGAAGCCTCAATGCGCCGTTTCGCCCACTACGACTACTGGCAGGACAAAATCCTAAGTTCGATGCTTGAAATGTCGGGTGCCGACATACTTTGCTACGGAATGTCGGAAAAGTCGATTGTGGAGGTTGCCGACCGCATAAACCGCGATGGACATCACTACAACTGCTTCAACATTAAGCAAATCGCCTACCTCAGCGACGAAAACGACATAAAAAAGGACGACATTGTACTGCATTCCTACAGCGAAATCCTTGCCGACAAGCGCAACTACGCCGAAAACTTTGTCATCATCGAGCGCGAAGCCAATTCGTTCACAAACAGACGAATAACCCAGCAGTTGGAGCATTCGAAACTCATCGTCAACCCAACATACGAACCGCTGTCGGAACGCGAAATGGACAGCATCTACGCACTGCCGTTCACAAGGCTGCCGCATCCGCGCTACAACGGCAAGCCCGACATTCCAGCCTACGAAATGATAAAGAATTCGGTAACAATACACCGCGGATGCTTCGGAGGATGCTCGTTCTGTACCATTGCTGCACATCAGGGAAAACACATTTCGAGCCGCAGCGAAAAGTCGATTATTGCCGAACTCGAACGCATATCGAAAATGCCAGAGTTCAAAGGACACATATCCGACATTGGCGCACCATCGGCAAACATGTACAAGATGCACGGCAACGATGAAAACCTCTGCCGCAAGTGCAAGCGACCGTCGTGCATAGCACCAAAGATTTGCCCAAACCTCAACACCTCGCATGAAGAACTTTGCAAACTTTACCGCAAAGCATTGGAAGTTAGAGGTATAAAGAAGATAAGCATAGGCAGTGGTATCCGCTACGACATAGCCCTGCATAAGACCGGCAATGCCGAAACCGACCGCATAAACGAAGAATATCTCGAACTTGTGATTTCAAAATTCGTGTCGGGACGACTGAAAGTCGCACCAGAACACTCATCACCAAAGGTTTTGGAACTAATGCGCAAGACACCATTTGCCAAGTTCGAGGAACTGAAAGCATTGTTCGACCGCACCAACAAAAAATATGGTCTGAAACAACAGCTTATCCCCTACTTCATTTCGGCACACCCGGGATGCAAGGAAGAGGATATGGCGGAACTTATGGCACAGATAAGCGACCTCGGCATTTGTCCCGAACAGGTTCAGACTTTCACGCCAACGCCAATGACGCTCTCGACCGTGATGTACTACACCGAATTAAATCCATACACAATGGAAAAGGTTTATGTTCCCAAGTCGCGCCAAGAGCGTGAAAACCAGAACATGTACTTCTTCTGGTACACCCCCGATGCCCGCAAAAAAATTGAAAAGCGACTGAAACAGCTAGGTAGAGAGGATATATTAAGGAAGATGAAAGGACGAAAAGGCTGAAAGGCGAAAAGTCCAAAAGAAGAAAAAGCTAAAAGCCTTCAAGCCTTTGAGCCTGTTAGCCCAAACAATCTCAAACAATTTTAAACAACCATAAACAACATAAAACCATTTCAAACAACTAGAACGGCGTACTTCGACTTCCCTTCGACAGGCTTAGGGGGCGGCTCAGTACAAGTAGCCTCAACGAAGTTAAACCAGAAACACAAAAACAAATCTTATCTTTGCATCAAAAATTATTCTTTATGAAACGAGTTTTGGATTTTTTCAAGGAGCTGCAACAGAACAACAACAAGCCGTGGTTCGATGCACATAAGCAGCAATACAAGGAAATGCTAGCCGTACACAATGATTTTTCGCAGAAACTGATTGATGGCATTGCTAGTTTCGACAAGTCGGTGGCTGGACTACAGGTAAAAGACTGCACCTACCGCATTTACCGCGACCTGCGTTTTTCTCCGGACAAGACTCCATACAAACAACATATTGGCACATTTGTTTGTCCCCATGGAAAAAAGAGCGGATACTCTGGCTATTATATTCATATTGAGCCAAATGTAAGTTATTTCATCTGCGCTGGACTTTGGCTTCCAGAACCTCGTATCGTGAAGAGCGTTCGCGAGGAAATTATGCTGAACGGCAAAAATTTCGACAAGGCCATACACAAGGCCAAAGGCTTTTCTCTATCGTGGGCTGACTCCCTTAAGAAAAATCCCGCAGGATTCAATGCCGACGACGAATTCGCCGAATATTACAAACTAAAAAGTTTCCTCATCGAGAAGCCAATAGACGAATACTACATACTTGACAAGAATTTTGTTGACCATGTAATTTCAGACCTTCGTAATACATACGAATTCAACTCGCTACTCAACAAGTCGGTGGAATACGCAATGGAAATGTATTAATGAGTTGATGAAAATCTATTTGTTCGCCTTATAATCCTCTATTAAGGCCTCGCACAGCCACTTTGCCAAAGCCTGGCGGTTGTTTGGGTCGAGCAGACGCTTTCTGTCTCGCTCGTTGTTAATGTTGCCAGCCTCCATAAATGCTGCTGGAGGAATCACTCGCTTGATAACCAGAAGGTCGCGTTCCTCAACCGTGCCAAAATAACCACGATTGGGCTGGAACTTGGCATATTTCTGGTGGAACACATTGTACATTCTTTCGGCAAGCGCCTTGCCCTTGGTACTGCCGTGGCAATAGTAGAAAAATGCATCCACTCTTTGAGTGCTACTGCGCGAATCAATATGTATCTCCACAACCCGCTGATACTTAGTCGTTTTATTCTGATGATAAAGTTTATTAACAGCATCGGCACGCTCAACAAGTCTGCGATTCTTGTCACGGCTTATCTCAAAACCGGGATAGAAATATTCATCGTAGTCGATTTTTAGGATTCTGCCATCGCGAATGCCGTCATCAGGGTCATCTATTATCATGTAAACCTTACCCGACTGCTCCTCGATGCACCGCGCAAGACGAAGCGTAATGTCGTATGCATACTCGTCCTCCGAAATCATAACTCCATCGACATAAGATGTCGCTCCAGGGTCGGGACCGCCATGTCCAGCAATAAGATAGAAAATCGCACCTTTCAAGGCTGTACCCTTTATAGTATCAGCAATGCGGAGTTCCATTTTCACCTGCGGCATTGGTGATGTTGTTGTATCGGTAACACAAGCAGGTGGAAGCGAATCGGAAACGACCACAGTATCGGGCTTTATGCAAAGTTGCGGAACAGTGTCGATAACAACAACATGTTCAGGTTTTATGGTATCGTGCTTTTCCGGCAAAAGATAAGTTTCGCCGAGAATAAGTTGGTCCTCGAGTTGGATTTTATCCTTATTTATTTCCAAAAACTTATGGTAGTAATCTTTTGCCTCGTAGCCGTTTTCGCGTAAAATCTTGTAAATTCCATCTCCCTGCTTGGCGACAACCGTGCGCACCGTATCGCTCTGCGCCGACACAAGCGAAGCGAAACAAATACACGAAAGCAAAAATATAAATCTCATTTTCATCGAGTGCAAAATTACAGAAACGCATTCGACCACAAACATAATGCACACAAAGATTTTAACGAAACGCTGTTGAACAAATAAAAAATATTTTCTGAAGAAGCGCCCTCTCACAAATTTGCATTATCTTGCGCAAAAATTCAGCGCGTGGAAACTAAATACAACCTCATCAGCATAATGGGCGCAACGGCGGGCGGAAAAACTGGCGTTGCCGTACACCTTGCAAAAGCCATTGGAAGCGAAGTAATCAGTGCCGACAGCCGTCAGGTATACCGAGGCATGGACATTGGAACAGGCAAGGATATTGAGGAATACACCATTGACGGACAACAAATCCCCTACCACATCATCGACATACTTGATGCTGGCGAAAAATACAATGTGTTCGAATACCAAAGCGACTTTTTCAAGGCATACGACGACATACGCTCACGCGGAATGATTCCTGTATTATGCGGAGGAACTGGACTTTACATTGAATCGGTACTCAAAAACTACAATCTTCCGAATGTCCCCGAAGACAGCAATCTGCGCAAATCATTGGAAAACAAATCGCTTGAAGAACTTGAAATCATTCTACGCACCTACAAACCGCTGAACAACAACAGCGACTACGATACCGCAAAGCGCGCAATCCGTGCAATAGAAATTGCCGAATACACAAAGCGCAATCCGCTTTGCACCACTAGCAACCGAAACCTAAACTCGCTGAACATCGGCATATTGTTCGACCGCGAACAACGCCGCGACCACATCACAGCCCGACTGAAACAACGCCTTGAAAACGGAATGGTAGAGGAAGTAGAACGACTTGTAAAAAACGGCATTTCGTACGAAAGCTTGGAATACTATGGACTGGAATACAAGTACTTGGCTTGGTATCTGCAAGGCAAAATCACCTACGATGAAATGTTCGAGCAACTGAACACTTCAATCCACCGCTTCGCAAAACGCCAGATGACATGGTTCCGCAAGATGGAGCGCGATGGCATCGAAATACATTGGCTTGATGGGAATTTGAGCATGGAGGAAAAAGTAGGAAGGATTTTGGAATTAATGAAATAAACCAGTCCATTACCCATCACCAAATTGTGAATAACTAATTTCAAACGGTACGGTTTTTTAGTTTAATTTTGCAATCGCGAAATTTGAGTTTGGAATGATAGACCGCACTACCATAGACAGAATAATGGATGCCGCCGACATTGTTGAGGTTGTACAGGATTTTGTAAGCCTTAAGAAACGCGGTGTAAACTACATTGGGTGCTGTCCGTTCCACAACGAAAAAACGCCATCGTTCATAGTAAGTCCTGCGAAAGGCATCTACAAATGCTTCGGTTGCGGAAAATCGGGAAATGCTGTGGGATTTGTCATGGAACACGAGCAAATGACCTACCCCGAAGCGCTGAAATACATTGCCAGAAAATACGGCATCGAAGTCGTAGAGAAGGAATTGTCGCCCGAAGAGCAACAGCAGAACGATGACCGCGAAAGTATGCGCATGCTCAACGAATTTGCAGCAAAATACTTCCAAAACAACCTGCTAAACGACCCCGAAGGCATTGCAATAGGACTTTCATACTTCCGCGAACGCGGTTTTACCGATGAAGCAATAAAAACCTTCGGACTTGGCTACAGCATCGAAAAACGCGATGCCTTCACCGAACACGCCTTGAAAAACGGCTACAAACTCGACTTCATGACTCGTACGGGACTTACCATAGTCAACGAGGAAACCAAAAGGCGATACGACCGCTTTTTCGGCAGAGTCATGTTTCCTGTTTACAGCATTTCGGGACAAGTCATCGGTTTTGGCGGACGAGTACTAAAGACAGCCGAGAAAACTGCCAAATATGTCAACTCGCCAGAATCGGAAATTTATAACAAAAGCAAAACCTTATATGGTCTGTACCAGGCCCGTACCGAAATTGTAAGGCAGAAAAAATGCTACCTTGTCGAAGGTTATGCCGATGTAATCTCGCTGTATATGGCAGGAGTACACAATGTCGTGGCATCATCTGGAACATCTTTAACAGAAGACCAGATTCGCATTATACATCGCCTAACAGATGACATAACAGTCCTTTACGATGGCGACAGCGCTGGAATACACGCATCAATACGAGGCATCGACATGCTTCTGGCGCAAGGGCTCAATGTAAGGGTACTGCTCCTTCCCGATGGCGAAGACCCCGACTCCTTTGCCAAGAAATACGGTAGCGAAAAGACAATCGAATACCTCAACACCCACGAGGAGGACTTCATCAGATTCAAAACTCGGTTGTCGAAAACAGAAGCCGACAAAGACCCGCTGAAGCGCGCCGCAATGATAACCGACATTGTAAGGACAATTTCAGTTATCGAAGACCAGATAAAGCAGACTGTTTACCTGCAGGAATGCAGCAAAATTCTTGAAATTGACGAGAATACGCTCTATTCCGAACTGATGAAGCTTCGCAGAAAAAAAATAATGGATGGCAAAGGTCCTGCAGGTCAGGCATTCCCAGCAAAGCCGGAGCCCAAACTGCCTGAACCTAAACAATTTCCAACAGCCACAGGCAACAAGGAAATCGGTTTTCTGTCGAAAGAGCACGAAATAATCAGGATTTTGCTTCTGTATGGCAACAAGGTAATTAATAACCCTCTCGACCACAACCGCGAAAATCCACAAAGGCTGAAAGCCGCAGAACTTATGGTTGCTCTATTGCTAAAGGGAAACATCACGGAACTCCGAAACAAAGTGAACCAACAGATTTTCAAGGAAATATCCGATGCTGTATTAAACGGACGCGAATTTTCGGATAAAGATTTCATCAATAGTTCCGACCCTGCAATCAGTAGTGTTGCAGCAGACGCATGCGCATCCTCATACGAATTAAGCATAATGTGGGAAAGACACGGCTCGGTTTATTACAAGGAGGAAAACAGACTCGGAGAAATAATCACCGATGTTTATAGAAAATACCTCATGGAAATCCGGAAGGACGAAAAAAGACAGCTTTCGGCAGAATTGAAAGTGCAGATGGAAATGAGTAAAAAACTCCAGTCGGAACTTGCCACCATCGAAGCAAACGGAAATTCGGAAAATGAAATAGAAAAACTAAGGTCTGATGCTGCCGAAAGTGACAAGAAATCCATTGAAATTCTGAAAAGAATAAATGAGATTACTCAGGAAATAAAGGAACTGTCGATAACACAAGGACGAGTAACAATATGATAGACAAGACAATATCTTTCCCTAATGCTAAAATAAACATCGGACTCGACATCATCCGCCGCCGTACCGACGGCTATCACGACATCAGCACGATTTTCTACCCCATCAACATTACCGATGCTATGGAAATAATGCCGTCCGAAAAGTTCATTTTCGACAATCACGGCATAAAAATCGACTGCGAAATAGAGAAAAACCTCTGCTATAAGGCATACAAAATGCTAAAGGATGACTTCGACCTGCCACCTGTTAAATTTGTGCTGTACAAGCACATACCATTCGGAAGCGGTTTAGGCGCTGGCTCGTCCGATGCTGCATTCACAATAAAGATGCTCAACGAAATGTTTTCGCTGAAACTGACTGAGAAGCAAATGCTTGCATACGCCTCGCGATTGGGTGCCGACTGTGCATTTTTCATTCACAACCGACCTATGCTTGCAGAAGGAACAGGAAACATTTTCCATGAAACTAAAGTTAACTTATCGGGAAAAACTCTTGTACTCGTTCTTCCGCCTATTTCGGTAAACACAGCAAAAGCTTACGCAAATTGCCATCCAGCAGAACCGCAATTCGGTCTAGGGGAATCGATAAAACTTCCGTTACAACAATGGAAAGACCGTATTAAGAACGACTTTGAGCCTACCGTTTTTGCAGAAAACCCAATGCTGGCCGAAATCAAGCGAAAACTTTACGAAAATGGAGCTATTTTTGCCCAAATGTCAGGCTCCGGCTCGACTATGTACGGCATTTTTGAGGAAAAACCACAAAAGTTTGAAATTCCGAACTGTAAAATCGAATTTATTGAACTGAAATGAAAAGGACGATAACTACTATTGTTGCAATTTTTACCTCAGTTTTGTCGCTATTCTCGCAACAAAATTACGACACGACTGGCAATGCCGAATACTACCGCAAATTTGCATTTCGTTCATTCTCAGGCGAAAACATAACACTTCCCTACCGTGAAGCAAAATTGTGCAGTTCTGCAAATGGGAAATCAGCATTGGTCATATTTCTGCACAGCAGTTCGTATCGTGGCGATGACAACAAGTCGCAAATACGCGGTTCGGCAATCAGAAGCATTGTCAACTATCTGGAACATAACAACATAAAATCTATTGTCGTCGCACCGCAATGCGACAAGAACCATTTTTGGAACGACAGCGACTCGAAGGCAAGTTCTGCAGCAAAACACTTGATAGACAAGCTAATCGCCGACAATCCTAACATTGACAGCAAGCGGGTTTACATTTTCGGTTCATCAAGCGGTGGTGCAGGCGTTTGGCGCATGGTTTCCGACTATCCCGAAACATTCGCCGCAGCAATGGCTGTCGCATCGTATCCGCGCAATGTGTATCCTAAAAATCTCGCAAAAACTCCATTTTGCTGCGTTGTCGGCACAAAGGACAAGATTGCAAAGGTTTCATCTGTAAAGCCTACCATAAAGGAAATCCATAAATACGGAGGCACGACCAACCTAATCATTGAAAAGGGAAGCGACCATATTGCCACTTGCGCCAACGCATTCAACGACAACAACTTGAATTGGATATTCAACAACAAAAAATAATACCATGAAATTCGACTCGCTTTCACAATGCAAAGAACATATATATGCTGATGCTTACAGATACACAGGGTCATACAGCAGAATTACACGGCTAAAACTTCGCATGAAAGCCATCGGTTTCCGATATACAAGGGTGATGCGTATCTGCTGTTATCTGCGCTCTCGCAAATTGTTGTTTCCAATATACTTAATCTACAGACTAAAACTCAATAGACTGTCATACAAATCAGGTATTCAAATCCCCGACACCACACAAATAGGGAAAGGTTTTTATATTGGACACTTCGGTTGCATTGTCATTAGCGACCAGACCATAATAGGCAACAATGTAAACATATCGCAAGGCATAACCATAGGTAGAACAAACCGCGGAGAAAAACAAGGAGTTCCCACTATCGGCAACGATGTATATATAGGTCCTGGCGCTAAGATTATCGGAAAAATAAACATCGGAAACAACATTACAATCGGAGCAAATGCTGTTGTCACTTCGGATGTCCCCGACAATGCGTGCGTTGCAGGAATTCCAGCCAAAATCATCTCTTATGCGGGAAGCGAAGGATATGTAAACAGGAAAGTTAAATAAACAATTAAAATATAATAGTATGTTATTAGCAAGTATTGAAACAATTCCAGGAAAAAACATTGAAGTTTTGGGAATAGTAAAGGGAACAGTAGTACAGTCGAAACACATTGGACGCGACATTTTGGCAGGACTGAAAACCATAGTCGGCGGTGAAATACAAGGCTACACCGACATGCTTATCGAAGCTCGCAACATTGCAACCGAACGCATGACAAGAGAAGCCGAAAATCTTGGTGCAGATGCGATTATAGGCATGCGTTATTGCACCTCTGCTGTTATGGAAGGCGCAGCAGAAATTGTTGCCTACGGAACTGCTGTAAAATTCGTGTAGGTTTTATGTAGGTGCAGATTTGAAATCTGCACCTACATAAAAAATTAAATCGTCAATCGTATTTCATAAATCGTAAAATAATTGTATTTTTGCGGTTCGAAAAATTGATTTGCAATGAGTGAAGGACTATACTCAATGGAAGCCAAGGATTTCGACAAAACCTTGGACTTTACGAAAATAAAGCCATATGGCGATACAATGAACGATGGTAAAACTCAGATTAGTTTTACCTTGCCTGTACCTGCAGGTGCAGAAGCAGAAGAAGCTGCCAAGCAACTTCTCAAGAGAATGGGATTCGAAAATCCGCTCGTTGTTTACGCAAAGGAACTTACAGAAGGCTTCACATTCTTCAACTGCTACGGAAGCTGCACACATACCGTTGATTACTCGACAATACATGTTCCGAAGGTTGAATCAACCGTAATGAGCATGAAAGAAACCGATGACTTTATTCGCGAACATATTGGCCGCAAGATTGTCGTTATTGGCGCAAGCACAGGAACTGATGCTCACACCGTTGGTATCGACGCCATCATGAACATGAAGGGTTACGCTGGTCACTACGGAATCGAACGCTACGACATGTTTGACGCCCTCAACATGGGAAGCCAGGTTACAAACGAAGAATTCATTGCAAAGGCAATTGAAGTACATGCCGATGCTCTACTCGTTTCGCAGACCGTAACCCAGAAGGATGTTCACATCAAAAATATGACAGAACTTGTCGAAATGCTTGAGGCAGAAGGTCTCCGCGACAAGGTTATCCTCGTTTGCGGTGGTCCGCGTATAAGCCACGAGCTTGCGCAGGAACTTGGCTACGATGCAGGTTTCGGTGCAAACACCTACGCCGACGATGTTGCTTCGTTCGTAGCTCAGGAACTCGACAGGCGATTGAACAACAAATAGTGCAGATGCTTAAAACTGGAACGGTTATACAGTCGAACGGCAGCAACTGCATTGTAGCATGCGATGACCAAAAGTACGACTGCGTAATCAAAGGAAAACTTAGGCAAAAAGGTTACAACTCGACAAATCCCGTAGCAGTCGGCGATATTGTCGAGTTTGACATTTCTATAGAGCCTGCCACAATCGCTAGCATACACGAACGCCGAAACTGCATAATCCGAAAATCGACAAACCTATCGAAGCAATCACATGTGATTGCCGCCAACATCGATCAGGCAGTGTTCGTCTTCACAATGCATCACCCCGAAACCACAACCGTTTTCCTCGACCGCTTTCTCGTTTCTGCTGAATCGTACAGCATTCCGACAATTATAATCTTCAACAAGATAGACATTTACAAACCGGAGGAATTTGACCAAGTCGCCGAACTAATGGCAACCTACGCCGAAATAGGCTACAAGGTGCTTGATGTTTCAGTAACGAAAAATCACAACCTCGATGCAGTACGCGAAATCCTAAAGGATAAGGTAAGCCTAATTTCTGGACAAAGCGGAGTGGGAAAAACCTCGATTGTCAACGCAGTATCGGGACTGAACCTAAAAACAGCAAGCATTTCCGACTCTCACGATTCCGGCAAGCACACTACATCGTTTGCCCAGATGCTAAAACTCGACTTTGGCGGATATATTATTGATACTCCGGGTGTTCGTGCCTTCGGACTTGTAGAACTCGAACGCAACTGCATTTCGCACTATTTCCCCGAAATTTTCAAGACTGCCGAAAAATGCCGCTTCTACAACTGCACCCACACCAACGAACCGGGTTGTGCCGTTAAGGAAGCCGTGGAAAAAGGCGAAATCGCTTGGAGCAGATACCATTCTTACACCAACATTTATTTTGACGAGGACGAAAAACATAGACGCGAAGATTACTAAACTGCTTAACAAAAAATATATTCCGATAAAAATTTTTCGTAAACTTGCACTTTTACAAACTTGAAGCAAAAACAATATAACACCCTATGGAAGAACGCCTTATATTAATATCAAACGATGACGGAATAGCATCGAAAGGCATCGACACGCTTATACGCATAGCACAGCCATACGGAAAACTCGTGGTTGTTGCACCCGTAAACGCACAGTCTGGAAAATCACATTCCGTATCTCTAACCACACCCATCAGATATGAAATAAGACACAGCAGCAAAAATCTTGAAAAATATGTATTGTACGGAACTCCAGTAGATTGCGTAAAAGGAGCTCTCACAAAAATACTTCCACGCAAACCCGACCTCATGCTTTCGGGAATAAACCATGGAGCAAACTCTGCAATCAGCGTTGTTTACTCGGGCACTATGGGCGCTGCAATCGAAGCATCATTCTACGGAATCCCATCCATCGGACTTTCAATCATAACACACGACCTTGATGCAGATTTCAAAACGATAGAAAAAACCGCGCCAGCTCTCATCGAAAAAGTGCTTGAACATGGTCTTCCAAATCAGGTAAGCCTCAATGTAAACTACCCAGTCACAACGCCAGACAAATTCAAAGGATTCAAAATTTGCACGCAAACAAAAAGCTACTGGTACGAGGACTTTGAGGAAACAACCGACCGCTTTGGAAACATTGCATACTATCAGCGCGGACACTTGGTGAACATGGAACCAGAAAATCCCGACTGCGACGAAAATGCTCTTGCAGAGAATTATGCAGCTATCGTTCCTGTGCGTGCCGACTTCACAGAATACAAAATGATTAACGAATTAAAAAATTGGAATTTATAATATGGAAGCAAGACCAAACATGATAAAGCGCTTCAACAAGCCCATATTTGGACTGTTGATTGGTATAATTGTACCGATAATCGCATTCTTCATCTATTTCCTAATCGAACACTTCATGTACGGATGGGGATTTGTCGATTTCATAAACAGGCTTATTGAAATCAAGTCGATACTACCGCCAAGCTTATGCGTTTTTGCCGACCTTATTCCCTACTTCATTTTCAAGAAGTTGGATTACTGGTACGCCGTTAAAGGCCTGGTATTCTCGCTGGTAATCTACACACTGATATTTGTTGTCCTCACATTCATGAAATATTAATGAAGTATTTCGTAATTGCCGGCGAAGCATCTGGCGACCTGCACGGGTCATTCCTTGTAGAGCAGATAAAAATTGCCGACCCTAACGCCACTATTGAGGGCTGGGGCGGTGATTTGATGTCGGCACAAGGCGTAAAAATATACAAGCACATCAAAGACTTGGCATTCATGGGGTTTGTCGAGGTAGCCAAGAACCTGTCGACAATTTTTGCAAACATAAAGCTTGTAAAACAGCAAATTACAGATTTCAACCCAGATGCACTTGTGCTTGTCGATTACCCGGGATTCAACTTCCGCATTGCCAAATGGGCAAAGAAACAAGGATTCAAGGTGATGTATTTCATCTCTCCAAATGTCTGGGCATGGAAGTCGAACCGCGTGTACAAAGTTCGCGACAATACCGACAAAATGTACACGATTCTTCCCTTCGAAAAGGCTTTTTATGCAAAATATGGCATCGATGTAGAATATTTCGGGCATCCGCTTGTCGATGTGATTGCATCGTACAAGGCAAAAAGCATTGACGAATTCCGACAAATGCACAATCTTCCCGATAAGCCCATAATTGCTACAATGGCAGGCAGTCGCCGTCAAGAAATCAGCCGTATGCTTCCAATTATGGTCGAAACGGCACGGAAATTCCCACAATACCAGTTCCTAATCACAGGCGCACCTGCAATCGAGAGGGAATTTTACAACCAATTTCTGACTGCCAAGCCCGAAAATATGGAATTGCTATTCAACAACACCTACGAGATTCTATCCCACGCCGAAGCAGGAATCGTAACATCAGGTACAGCAACGCTAGAATCTGCTTTGTTTGGCGTTCCGCAGGTTGTTTGCTACAAGGCCGATGCATTTTCCGTGTTCATAGCACGTCAGGTATCGAGATTTTCGGGAGTAAAGTACATTTCGCTGGTAAACCTAATCCTCGACAAGCCAAGCGTCCGCGAGCTTATCCAGGACGACCTTACCGTGCAAAATGCAACCGAGGAACTTAGCCAAATTATCGTAGGTGGCACAAAACGCCCATCCATTGAAAGCGACTACGCCGAACTTTATGGAAAACTAGGAGAAAAGGGAGTTTACAAACGAATTGCCGAAGATATTTGCAGAAATATATAATCGATTATATATGCAAAAAAACGGAATCAGATCCCGAAACATGTTCGGGATGACATTCCGTTTTTTCATTCTCGTTATTGTTATGCGAAACAAGGCTCTCAATGCATTGTGAGCCTAAAAATTACATCCCCGCTACGCAGGTCTGTGATTTTTGGCTACACCTCAGCAAAACAAAAATCCTCCGTTTGTTTTGTTCTGCCTTCGGTTTGCACAAAAATTGTCAATTGTTCATTGTAAATTATCCATTAATCAACAAACCTTACCCCTTCCAAAACTTCGTGCAAGTCGGGATTTGTCGGATCGGTTATATTGTCGGTGGCAACGCGTACAACATATTTCTTTTCTGTGTTGTATATGTAGCAGCACATCTTGAAATAGTCGTTGTCGTCGGTGAACACCTTCCAAGTGTAGTCGCCGATTATAATGTCGTCGTGACGACTTTCGGCAGGATATTTTGAGATGGTTTCCTCGAGGCTTGGTGAGTCCCAGTGTTTTACCTCAAATTCGAGTTTTGAGCCTTTTTTTCTGATGCCGGAATTAGAATAGGCAATATTGACTTCCCATTTTTCGGTAGGCAAAGTGATTTGATAATCGGAGTAGTGATAATGAGTCTCTGGTTCGGGAGCAACAGCCTGTTCCTCATTTACCTGTTCTACATTATCTGCAACTTCTTCCGTTACTGTTTCGGAAGTCTTTCCGTTAGCATTACAGCCCATTCCCGCTACGGAAATGAAGGCTAAAAACAATAAGATGTTTCTCATATTCAACAATTTAAAAGTTTCTAAGTTTCTATGGCTTCGCCGTTTCAAGTTTCTATGCCTGCGGCGTTTTATTGGCTACGCCAATTTCTAATTAAATATCAGGTTGCAAAGTTAAATTATTTCTTGCAAACTGGACGAACCGGCAGTCCGGAATCGCGACAATCTTCAAACATTTTTCCGCCACCGAAATCGGTTCTCCATGCATACGAAGGACCTTTTTCGCCAAGTGAATTTGTCCAGTAGTAACCATTAATGCCGACCTCTCTCGGTTCGGAAGTGACTCGATATCCGGCAAGAGGCAGGTGAATCGATTTTCCGTTGGGTCCAGTAACCTCATAACCGTCCGATGTCTTCACCCATTTGCACTTGTCAAACAACTCCTGGAACTCGTCCTTGGTTGGCATACGCCAGCCATCGCCCCAGTTAGCCGCGGCGGCATCGTCCGAGATTTCCAGAAAAGCCTTATTGTCGGAGAAACCATTTTCACTGTAATTAGTGCTATTGCAATACTTTGCAAACGACTGGCTGCCACAGCCATCCCAATTAAAATACGAATAATTGCACAACAAATATTCATCTTTTTTCGTGGTTTCTCCCCAAGCAAAGTAGTCACCATACTCTTCCGGAGATTTAGCTCCTACATTGCAGGTTGCCCATCGTACCGATAAGCCGAGGTCAACCCAGTCGTGACCGCCAAGATTCCCTGTAGGCATATCCGCTGCCATATCTTCATTATCTACGCTATAGCATGCCAACATTCCGACAACAGAAACGACAGCCAAGACGACCGCGATTATTAAATAAAACTTTTTCATTTTAAATAGTGTTTAGGATTAAAGGCAAGAAGGCTAACAGCCAAGCAGTTCGCTGTTCCGCTGTTAGGCTGTTCGCAGTTTGTCTGTATTGCTGTCAGCCTTCATGTCACTCCGCTACTTGCGAGCTTCGCGATCATATACCATATTGTGACCTGGATAATTGAATCTCAGTTTGTCATCATTGATAAATGTGTAAGCGTATCTTTTTACTGATTTGTCGGCAACATTGGTGAAGAATATTGAATCAGCAGTTGTCTCGTAAGTAAAATCATAGCTGTCTTCATTTTTTGACGAGATGAATTTTCCAGACATATCGTCGTTGAACTGATAAGTGGTTATTTCACCAAAGAAATTAAGTGTCCACTGTCCCTTTACCAAAGGAGATGTTGATTCTGAATTTTCGGATGTTGCACCGTTGTTGCAAGAATAGAGCATTACCAATGCGAATGCTACTGTTGCCAATAATACTAAACTTTTTTTCATGTCTATAAAATTTTAAATTAATAATTCTGTTGTATTGGAGCGAACAGGCTCAAAGGCTAACAGCCAAGCAGTCCAGCAGTCCAGCAGGCTAACAGACTAACAGTCTTGCTGTCTTTCTGTTCGCAGTTTGGCTGTTCGCTGCTTAGCCCCATTTCATTATTTTGCGACAACTGGACGAATAGTGAGTCCATCATTGCGATACAAATTGCTAATTTCTCGATAATTCGAAGATGACTCCATCGTGAAAATCAAAATCTTTGCCATATACAAGTTTTGTTCTAGAGAAAGAGAACGCGTCCAATAATAACCGTAGGTAATTTTTGAGGGATCACCTGAGATAAGGTCACTTTCTTTAAAATATCCAGCGGCTGGAAGGAAAATAGTTTTTCCGTTTGTTCCTTTAACTTCATAACCATTCGCTTTCTTAGTCCAAGTACATTTGTCAAGCAATTCTTTAAACTCTTCTTCTGTAGGAATACGCCAATCCTTACCCCAGTTTGCAGATGCAGCATCATCAGTTTCTTCCAAGATTTCCAGTTTATCATCATATGTATATTTGGTCAAACCAGCATCAAAATACCGATATGTTTCCCTATTGAAAATCTCTTTTGTCTTTGTTTCACCCCAAGCAAAATAATTGCCGTATTCTTCTGGTTTGCTTGCTCCTACATTGCAAGTCGCCCACTTAGTACCGCTTGGCAAACCCAAGTCAACCCAGTCGTGACCAGCAAGGCTACCCGTTGTCTGCTCTTCGACAACGACATCAGTGTTCTCTTCTTCATTTGCGGCTTCGGCAGTCTTGCCATTGCCATTACAACTTGCCAACATTCCTGCTACAGAAACGATGGCGAAAAATAACAATATTTTTTTCATATTCAAATGTTTAAAAATTTAACGTTCAAGGTTCAAAAATTCAATGTTTAATGTTTTGGGCAAAAAGGCTTTGATGTCTGACTGTCCGACAGGCTTGCTGTCTTGCAGCCTCATTGTCTTGCTGGCTTGCAGGCTTGCAGACAGACAGGTCTTCCGTTAGACAGGCCTTCTGTTTGCCTGTCAGCCTTTCAGCCCTTTATTTGCGTACCCAGTCGGAAACTTCGTGCCATTCACTATTTGTACGCTCAATGCCACTCTCGTAACCCGAATTCTTTATATAGGTACTAAATGCTACCATATTGCGACCATCTGCCAGTTCATATACAACCCAATAACTTATCCTCTTTTTCCAAGTTGTACCTTCATATCTTGTTCCTGATGTATGCTCGTGCTTTGTCTCTTTCCATTCGCTGGTAAGACCTACGGCAGCAACCTTGCAATTCTTGAGTTCAGGGTGCTTTTCCCTATCGTATCCTGCATACGGACGCGAAGATTCGTATTCCATAATTTCGCTTTCGGCACCTGCATTCTTCAACATTATCTTGTCTTCCAACATCGCAACCGTATATTTTAGTTCCGGGTCATAGTGGTCGTGCCTAATTGTGTATGTTCTCCGGTCGAGCAAAAGTACACCATACACATATCCGACAAGCAATAAGGACGGATTTCCTGTATATTTGCCATCTGCATTATTTTGATTGTTGGAACCGAGAACTTTTACACTTGTATCAAAGAATTTTATTGAACCAGGTTCGCTGAGATTAACAACCTTTAAACTTCTACCATCCGAAAATTTCTGCATAACATAGTGTGCAGTACCAAAAGCACCCTCGTCCTTTGTTACAAAATTAAGTGTTCCAATATGCGGAGATATGATAGTTCCGTCTTCGCAGATAGAGCCCTTGTCTTCGCCACGGTTGTTTGTAAACTTACCAGTACTTGGGTCTAACTTAATGACATCGCCTTTCTTATTGCCAGCCATTTCGTCAAGCATTGTAATCTCAAGGGTTGCTGGATTCCATGTACAAACAGGCACTTCACCATTCTTACCCAACGAAAATGTTGCTGGTTTTGCCTTCGCATCTGCCTTAGGCACTTCACAAGCCTTGCCTTGCTTTGCCTCATTAGCCTTGTTTTTTACCGCCTTAGCCAATCCGCCCAACAACTGAGCATCTGCATTATAACTTACACCAAACATAATGGTCAGCAATGCAACCACCTTGAGAAATGTATTAATTCTTGCCATAATAATACTATTTAAAAGTTATTAATCAATTTATTACTATTTGCGTACCCAGTCGGTAATTTCGTGGATTCCATTGTTTGCTCGTTCGATTCCACTTTCATAACCAGATTTTTTAATATAAGTGCTTAATGCCACCATATTACGACCATCGGCTAACTCATATACAACCCAATAACTTATCCTCTTTTTCCAAGTTGTACCATCATATCTTAAACCCGTAGTATGGTCATGCTTTGTTTCTTTCCACTCACTTGTAAGACCGACAGCGGCAACCTTGCAATTCTTTAGTTCAGGATACTTCTCCCTGTCGAATCCTGCATACGGACGCGAAGATTCATAATCCATAATCTCGCTTTCTGTGCCGGCATTCTTCCATACAATCTTGTCTTCCAACTGTTCGGTCGTAAATTTAAGGTCAGGATCGTAACCAAGAACAATCTTTGTACATTCCTTTTCAGAGAAAAATAGTCCATAATACACATATCCCGCCAACAATAAACTTACTGAGCCATCGCATGTGCCATCCATAACATCTTTGCCACCATAACCAGAACAGTCTTTGGCGCTTAGGCTACCAAGCCGTTTTCCATCTTTATACACTTGATACTTCACACCCGATTGTCCATCTGTTGTCCTATAATTGCTAACACTAATTTTCAAAGCGCCCAAATATGGAGATTGAATATTTAAATCTTCGTTAATAGAACCTTTTGCTTCTCCATTGCTACTTGTAAATACACCTGTATTCGGGTCGAGTTTATAAACATCACCTGCTTTGTTTCCATTCAAGTTTGTCTTTATTGTAATTTCAAGGGTTGCAGGATTCCATGTACAAGCAACAGTGCCATTAACAGTGAAAGTAACAATTCCTGCTTTGGCATCGGGTGTAGGTATGCCACAAGTCTTTTCCTGTTTAGACTGCTGCGTCTTGTTCTTTACTGCTTTTGCAAGCCCACCCAAAAGTTGAGCTTCTGCGTTGAAACTTACACCAAACATAATGGTCAACAATGCCATCAGTTTAAAAAAGATACCAATTCTTGCCATAACTATTTTATTTTAAATTTATCAAATTTGTTACTTAACTCACTTGTATCTTATTGTTGATTAATAGTTTACAAAATACCAGTGGAACTTGCCGTACAGATATTTCTCTGTGGTTGCATTGGCAACAAACCTTGACTCTCCGTAGTTGCCACCACCTATATAATCCTGACGAATCGGGTATTGCGTAGCCAACTTGTGACCTGGGTGCTCATCATCAATAATGATAACCTCAGCATATTTAAGACGGTACTCAGGAATACCGACAGAATTTTTAGAGATGTCCCATTTTGCAGTGGCATCGGATGGACAAAAAGCTTCAACAATCTGCATCGACGGATAGTTTGCCTTGAGCTGGGTCTTGAGATTTTTCTCGATTGCTGCATCACGCTGTGACGGCTTACTTACCGATCTTGTAGCCTTCTCGCAATGTGCAATACGAGCCTTGTCGAGTTCATCGGCAGTGCGGAACTTAATAGGAAGATTTGCAATCGAATCGGCAGGCATCTGGTCCATTGCCGACTTCAATTCGTTGAGATAAAGATTATCGGCTGTCGGGAAAATCTTACCTTGTCCAACTATTTCTGTATCAATCCAATGCAAGATTTCTCGAATGAACCACATCTTTGCAGCAACGGTCTTGCAGGTGTTCATCTTGTCGAGTTGTTCGCGAACATATCCGCTGATATCGTTGAGCGGCGATACGCCCGCCTCCAGCGCGGTCTTTACATACATATTATATAACGTACCGTATGACTGGAATTGTCCCATATTTACCAGGCTGAGAAAATCGGAAACGACTTCTCTATCGGAAGACACATTATCCCACATGGGTTTATTCCACGGCGACTTGTTCGACAATTCACTCCTCATCCTGTCGAGTTCTCCAGTTGTTACCGGCCAGTCACCGGACACATAGCCTATTACAAACTTAGCCTGTGGCAATGCACCGACTAGAACATCGTAGTCTATACCATACTTAAGGCTGAGCGCGTTTTCGAAGAAAAGGCAGGCACGAACAATGTCCTCGGGCGCAGATTCCTTGGTAACGGTAGTTGCAACATGGAAGTTGTAATCGTCAGCAGTTTCAAACTTCGACATCTTTTCCAATGCTGCCTTATCGACAGGGCTTAAAGATTGCTGCTTAGCAATCTGTGGTTTTGAATTCTGCGTCTGTGTGCTTGAATTCTGTTGCTTATTTTTATCGTCCTGCGTTTTGTCGTTCTGCGACTGGTTGTGCTGAATCTGCTGAACAGCCTTGTTCTTTGCCTTGTTTAGCACTCCTCCCAACTGAGCATCAGCAGTGTAACTAATTCCTAACAAAATGGCCATTATTGCCATTACCTTAAATAAAGAACTCATTCTTACCATAATATTTTCAAATTAAAAGTTACTAAAATTAAAACATTGTCACTCCTACGAGTTTCCGGAAGCAAAGTTAGGACTGCTAGGGAGTTGCGCGTTTGGCAATTTATGACAAAGATTGTGCAGATGGTTACAAAGTGCAGGGGCGAATGCAAAAAACAGGAAGTGTTGCCCCCATCATTAAGGTTGTTAACGGCCTTAATGGCCTTAACGCAGGGGGGGCACACCTTTTCTTTTTTTGCCTTTTAGCCCAGTTTTAGGCTAACCCCCGTTTGAAGATTTGAAGGACTTTTAACTCTTAACTATCAACTACTTTCCCCTATATTCCGTTGGAGATTTTCCGAAGAACTTCTTGAATGCGCGAGTGAAACTCGACTGGTCGTCGTAACCGCAACGGAGTGCAACATCCAAAATGGTAAGCGACGAATCGGTATCGAGCAGGTTACGGGCTTTCTGCATACGGATGCTTGTGATATATGCCTGCGGAGTTGTGTTCGCCACCGCTGCCAGACGACGGCGGAACTGCGAAGTACTCATGGCAAGCTTAGAGGCCAGCTCGTCAACATTTACGCACGAAGCGTCTATCTGGTCATTTATGATGGTCATTGCTTTCGACAGGAACTGCTTGTCGCTCTCCGAAATATCTTCGGCATCGGGATTCTCGACCCTGATGATGTTAGCAAACTTTTCGTAAAGTTGCTCGTAATTGTTTTTCAACTCGTTGAAATCTAGCGAAATCTGCTTCAAGCGATTTTGCTGCAACCTTGAACGACGGCGCACGCGCACATAAAAGAACACAATCACACCCAGCAGCAAGATTGCCACCGCAATACCTACCGCCAATATTATATTTCTATTCTTTACCTTTTGGTTTTCGTCCGACAAGTGCTCGTTGTCGTACTCAGCGGTGTATCGGGCAAGGCTCTCTGTAGCACCTTCGTAATAGAGTTTGTTCTTGATGTCGTTGTACTTGTCGAGTTCTATTTTTGCGCTGTCGGGATTTATGTCCCACAATGCCTCGTAAAGCCCCTTGCGTGCCTGCAATTCGTTAAACGGATTGTTCATCTTGTTGCACAAGTCCGCCGACTCACGGAAATTATCTACAGCCAGCCTTTTCTGACCGAGAGCCATCAGCGCAGTACCGTTGTTAGTCAACGAAATGGCCAGCGACTGCACATTGCCAGTTTTGCGGAAATAAGGTATTATGGTGTCAAAAATCCCAACGGCTTCTTTACTACTGCCCATCTCCGTCAAAATCGTTGCCTTCTGTGCAAGATGAATGTTGGTGTGCATTTCCCTATTCTGCTGACGGTCAAGTGCTATAGCACGGTCAACATATTTGATAGCCTCGTCGAAATGCCCGAGCGAAAACTCGGTTTCCGACAAAGTTCCGCACGTGCGCGCTATTCGGGCAGGGTCGCCCGTCTTTTCGGCGTACACCAGAGCCTCCTCCAAGTAAACAAGCCCTTGCTCCGACTGCTTAGCGGCAACATAGATAGAACCAATTATGTTCAGGGAAGCACTTATGCGGTCGTTGTCGCCAGATTCGCGGTCAATCTGATTGCAGAGTTTGGCGTAACTGATAGCATCGTCGTACTTCGACTGACGCATATAGCAGATAGCAATCACGCTCAGGCATTCGCGCTCGTTCTCCTTGTCGCCACATGCTTGCAGCAAGGGCAACGCAACTAGACTATAATCCGAACCTTTGTCGTAACGCCCTGTTGCCAAGTACCATTCGCCTGCCCAGAAACTGACGGTCTTGCGCAAAGTATCGGCAGGAGCATGGCTATCGAGAGTAATGACACTATCTGTTATTTTCCCTTCAGCAAAGCAATGCATCAACTTGTTAGCCACCATAACTGTCGGATTTTTTTCAAATACCGTCAACAAGGAGTCAACCACATCGGCCTTAACAAAATGTATATCAAGAACTATGCATAATAAAGTTACTGCTAACAATTTGGCAATTCTCATATTCTTTATACCTGATACTTAAGCAATTAAACTAGTCTAAATCTTATTGACAAATTTAAAGATAATTTTTGAAACAAAAAAGAGAAACGAGATTTTTTTAGGCTTATAGGCGACAAAAGCTTTACGGCAGACTACCGGCAACCAGAGGCATGGCTTCAGCTGGACAATTGGACATTTAGCCCAACCGCATTTCCCCTAACCTTTTGAAAATATTCCTTACAATTGGACAAGTCTGAGTATTCAACTCACAGATTTTTAGTATGCTTTTGATGTTCTTGGAATCGGTGTGCGGATATTCGCGACAAGCCTTTGTACGGGAATTGTACAACATGCAATAATTGTCGGGCATAAGGAAGGGACAAGGCATTTCCTTGAAAACATAGTCACCATCCTCATCAATGCGAAGATATTGGGCGATAAATGCGGATTCCTTCATTTTCAAATGAGTAGCCATGCGAGCTATGTCGTTTTGTATGAAGCGAGGACCAAGCGTACGGCAACAATTTGCACATTGCAGACAATCAATTTTCTCCGATTCCTCATCATGAAGTCGATGGATTAAAGCATCCAACTTCTTGCCATCCAATCGCTTAAGGCGTTTTATCAAATCGGAGTATTCGCCGTCCATGCTATTCAACCTTTACCACCCTGTGCGAAACAGAAACGCCCTCGGACTTTATGCTCACAATGTAAACACCATTGGACAAATCCGAAACATCGCGCACAATAACCTCATCATCAGCAACTTGAACCGAATACGAGTGCATAAGTCTACCAAGCGATGAATATACACTTACATCTACATCACGTTGTTTTTCGGTTCTAAGTCTAACAACAAGTTCATTATTCACAGGATTTTGCACAATTGACTGGAATCCAGCTTCAGTATTTTCGGATGCATAACCTACATCGCCAAAAGCCAACTCGGCAACAACAGGCAGATGGTCGCTCATATTGTAGAGCGCATCAATCACATTGCTTGGCAGAGTATTGTTTGTGGGGGAACTAATCGAGCCGTTGAATCTGTTACCATCCTGCCCCACTGCCCAGTATGAATCCTGACAATAAGTTATGCCCTTTGTACCATTAATGATGCTGGATGACATAAGTATAAAGTCGAAGCGGTCATCCATGCCACCGCCCGAAAAGCAATCGTTACCGCCATCACCACTACGGGTTGACTGTGTGTGATATTCGCTGAAACTCCAGTTGTTGTTCCACTCTCCCATCTGGTTTATCGGGTCGTAGAAAGCAATCGGCAAGTAAGATGGATTTACAAGATACTGGAAAGCCGGCTCAGATGCCCGATACACATTGAAGTCACCACAGACAATGAAATTATCATTATTGCCCTGAGTGGTAAGATAATTCATTAATTGCTGGATTTCTGTACCTCGGTCAGCAGCGCACTCTGTCCCTGCCTTCAAATGCACGATGGCAACTTTAAGAGTATCTCTCGATGTCAAATGCTTCAGCTTGTAAATGTTAATCTCGCGAATATCGGTATCAAGCTTGGTCTGTGCAATAAGTACAAATTTTGTCTGGTCGAAAAAAAGTGCATTGTTCAAATATGTATTGCCAGATGCATTTGCAGCCTTCCATCTTGTTACTCCATTAACATTCAACGAATTGCCAAGAATATAAGAAATGGAATATGCCAAACTTGGATTTTTACCACCAACTTCGCAACAGCAGAGAATATCTGGCTGCTGGTTGGCAACAATTGTCGCCAAATATCCAGCCTTGGCCTCGTGCGAATTGTTTTCCGCTGTACAATAACTTGGATAATTGTTGAAATTCAACAAGTTGTAACTCATAACCTTTACTCTTCCCTGCGAAAAGCCTTGCAGGGAAAGCAAGATTACAACGGCAACCAATATTCCGAACCTACTGCGCATAATTTCAGATTAATTCAACACGGTTTTCTGCTTTACTTCCACAATCTTGCCATATTTAGCAAGTTCCTTCATGTCGATTTTCTTCTTGTTGCCGACAATGGTAATAAGCATCGGACGACCAGCAATATTTTGCTTGTAGAAATCAACTATATTATCAAATTCCAAGGTCTTATAAATATCGTACTGCATTATGCGCGGGTCGTCCTTGTATCCGAATAGTCTCCATTTTTCAACGGTTTCGGTAACTTCGCGTTCATCTGGCTTGGATGTCAGCAACGACTGCATCAAGTAATCCTTCACGCCCCTCATACGCTTATCCTTCCGTGGCATATCGTTGATAAGTCCCGTCATTACAGAAATAGCATCAATGGTCTTGTCGCTCTGTGTTCCAATGAAAGCCATGAACTTGGATTTATCCTTTTGTGTCAAGCCCGTACGGCTTACAGCATACGCCGTATAAGCCATCGAGCGGAATTCCCTAATCTCTTGGAATACAAGCGATGACATTCCTGTACCGAAATACTGGTTGAATGCATCCATATTAGCCATCTGCTTCTCGTCAAGCACCTCACCTTCAATATAGAAGTAAATCTTGCTCTGCGTAGCCTTCGGGTCGTTTATGAACATTATCGTATTCTCGTCATATTGCTTTGTCGGCAGAATCTTCGGGAATTCGCCTTCCGATGTCACAGAACCTAAATCCATGGTTTTCATCACAGAAATCACATCATCCACACTCAAATTTCCAGAATAATGTATGGTAAACGGATTTGACTTTACCTGCGATAGCGTTGCCATCATGTCATCGGATGTAATTTTCGACACTTGCTTTGCACTAGTACGACGCAAATACTTTGAATTTTCGCCATAAATACCATACTGTATCAAAGCCGATGCAATATCATCGGTCGACTTGCGTTCCATTTGGCGGGACATTGCATCCTCCTCAACAATCCTCTTAAGTTTTGAATCGTCGGCCTTTGCATCGTTAAGCAGACTCAATACCAAGCTAAGCGACTCCTTGAAATACTTGTTGAAACCATCGACTGAAACGGTAAAATAGTTGTCGTCGGCAGAAACCGAAAACGATGTCGCATATTTCTGAAGTTCCTTGTTGAACTCGTCGTTTGTGTACTTCGATGTTCCAATATACTGAAGATATGAAGCTAGCTGTTCGTATTTTGGATTATCCTTCAATCCTGTCTTGAACTTTATCTCCATATTGAAAATATCGTTCTGGTCGAACTTTGAATAATACATGTCAATGCCCTTTGCAATTCCGTAATACTCATAATCTTCACCTTCCATTACAAACTTTGGCGACATCGATTTCACTGGCATTTCCTCGAACTTCATAGCATAATCGGACGAAACCTCAGCATTTTCGGGCACTACGGGGTCGAAACCTGGCTTGTCAAGCTTGTCCTTGTCGGGGAATCCCATTTTTGAATGATACGACAAATAGTTGTCGTTCAAATACTTTTCTGCGACCTTTTTAATGTCTTCAGGGGTTATGCTCTCGATAAATTTCGGATAGGCAAGCACTTCGTCCCATTCCATGCCAGTAAGGAAACATTCTCCCATCCTGTAGGCACGCATCTCCGGGTCTTCCATTTCCTCCTCGAAATTCTTTATCATTTCGAGCTTTATAGCTTCCAACTGCTCCTTGTCAACATCCTCGGTACGCAGACGCTTTATCTCGTTAACAACCAACGCTTCTGCGTCTTCAAATTTCTGTCCGAGAATTTTCGGCACATACAGCACCATCATTCCGCCATGGTCAAGTCGCTCGTTGTTGAGTGCCATTGCTGCCAACAACTTCCTGTCGTTCATAAGCTTATCAAGATAACCCGTCGAAGAAGAATTGTTTAGCAAAGTCTGGCATACCGAAAGCACATACCTGTCATTGTCGCTCATTGTAACCGTACGATAGCCAAGCACGCCCATACGGACAGGAGTCAGGGAAACTTCGACAGATTCAACACCATTGAAAGGCTTTTCTTCGTACTTGGGATATTCTGGAACATCGCCCTTACGCCATTCTCCAAAATATTTATCAATCAACGGCTTAACATCCGAAACCTTGAAGTTTCCTGTCATTATCAATGCCATATTGTTGGCGACATAATATGTGTCGTACATTTTCTGCATGGTCGTAAGCGACGGATTCTTAATATGGTCGGCTTTTCCTATGACGGTCTGCGTTCCGTACGGGTGATTCTTGTAGAAATGCGACAAGAACGACTCCATGAGGTTGGATGTAAACTCATCTGAATACATGTTCTTTTCCTCGAAAACCGTTTCCAATTCCGACTGGAACAACCTGAAAACCGGATGTTTAAAGCGGTGCGAGTACAACTCCATCCATTTTTCCATCTGCCCTACAGGAAAAGCGTTGAAATATGCTACAACCTCATCAGATGTGAAGGCATTAACCATTGTTGCACCCATTCCATCGAGCAGCTTGTCAAGTTCGTTTGGAATAGCATACTTTCCCGCCTTCAACGACAATGCATTGATTTCCTTCTGGATTTCCTTGCGACGAGCATCATCGGTTGTTGCTGCAAGTTCGTCATATTTCATAGAAATGCTGTCCAAGTAAACCTTTTCAGCCTTGTAGTCAACGGTTCCTATTTCATCGGTTCCCTTAAACATCATGTGTTCAAGGTAATGCGAAGTTCCAGTATGGTCTTTCGGATCATATTTTCCGCCAGTCTTAATTGCAATAGCACCAAGAACAACCGATGCATTCGGGTCTTCGTTAAGATAAACATTCAGTCCGTTAGGCAACTCGTAATGCACAACCTCAAGACTTTTATTCTTTTGCGAAAATGCAACCGTACAAAAGGCTATCGCCAAAAACAGAAAAACTATTCTTCTCATATTCAATTATTTATATTTCTTTTTAAAATCTTTTTTCTTCAACACATTTGTGGAAACTATTGAAATTTCCTTCTTAGGATTACGATTTAAATCGGTTTCCACCTTCGACAATTTGTCCAGAATATCCACCCCGACCACAATCTCGCCGAAAACCGTATAGAAGCCCTCAAACATTGGCACGCCACCACGTTCAAGGTACTTGTCAATATTCTTTTCAGAAATTGAGAACAGTTCCACGCCATCGCTTTCAATCTGCGGTTTTACCTTTTTCATCACGGTGGCATATAGTTCGTTGAACTGCTTCATCGTTGACATAGAACGCAATGCATCAAGGCTGTCCTTCAATGCTTTATTCTCGGACAATGCCAGATACTTATCTATATATATTTTATAGGTATCTCGATTTTTGATTGCAACCGATGTCTTTATTTCGTGGATGTCCAGATTTTTGCGTCCGTCAACAAGGAAAAACAAGTTGGCATCAGACATTTTTTGCGGATTTTTTGATCCTTCCTCTCGCTTCATCGCCACAGTACCTCGCAATGGCAAAATCTTTTCGTTGAACTCAGCAGGCAAAGTCCTGTCGCTCTCAAAATCGGCAGATAGCATAGATTTTTCGGCAAATTCCTTACGCAAGCCAAACGAATATTCGCTGTTGCGAACAGTATTATAGGCCATCGTTCCGTCAAAAAAATTAGACGAACATTTCTCCATAAAATTATCGCGGTGTGCAGGTGTTCCTTCATACAAACCAACCACAAAATTACCTGCAGTTGTTTCTATTTCAACATAATTCTTTATTTTCAACGGATTGCGGAGAACGGAGCAGGATTGCAAAAATCCAGCAAGTAAAAAGCATAAAAAAAGTATCCGCAATATTTTTTTCACAAATTATTAAATTTATATTGTTTTTTTTACTAATATTGTCGGCGTAAAATTAGAAAAAAATTTCAAGAATGGATATGAAAAAAAATGTTGTAATATTTTTGGTATTAGCTTTGATTTCTGGAGCAATGATACTTATGAACGGTTGCCGTCAGCCAGTTCCGCCAAAGGCTATCGTAACAATTGTCGATACCGACAAACAGCCAGTTGAAAATGCAATGGTTATTGTAAAAGCCAACAACTCGGACAGCGCACACACCATGGTTTATTTCAAGGATGAGACCAAATCGGTTGCCGACACACAGTACACAAAAGCAGATGGTACCCTTGAATACGAATTCAAGTACGAATCGATATTAAAGGTAGAAGCTACCAAAGCTGCAGACAGAAGCCACCCGTTTATCAGAAGAGGCATGGGCGTTCTTGTTCTCGAAAACAACAAGACAGCTGAAGTTACAATTGAAATCAACGAACAGACCGTATTCAACTAGGATTCAACATGAAAAGATTTTTATCTGCAATTTTATTTGTGGCATTTAGTGTTTTTGCTTTTGCTCAAGTAACAATTACATCCAGCAATTATTATCAGCCCGGAAGCATGGCAAGGGATATTTACACTGTCGAAAACGATGCAACCGACTCTGTTCCAACGGTAAACATATTAACAACACCTCTTACATTCGGCAATTCGCTCGAATCACAATTTAGTGCATACAATATGGTTGACTCCGTTTACTATAATGAACCAGCAACCGAAGGTGAATTCACTGAAGAAACCTGCTCGTTTGCCGATGAAAATGGAATGCGCATGCACTTGAAAGTTACCAACGAAAAAGCAGTATGCCTCGGAGTTAGCGGAGCATTGGCACAATTGGGTCTAACCGACAACCTTGAGGTTCCTTTCGAGGACGAAATGGATGTCATCACTTTCCCTGCACAGCTTAATTCGCATACCAACAGCACCGCACACGGCTTATACCTCGAACACATTAGCGCATTGCAAAATGCTTTCAATAATTTTGGTTCAAGCGGACAAATGATTTACCAGTTTGTTGCAGCAGATTACGATTCTATAATGATTGACATAGATATAACTTATAATTCTATTTTTGATGAAACTGGTACATTAACACTCGCTGGCAGTAGGATGCTGCAAGGCGAATACGAATATTTACGCGAAAAAAGGTATTATTCGTATATTACAAATATGTTCATGCGTAATAGAACAAGTGGTGAATTTCAAAATATCAATGATTGTACTGTGTATGGCATGAATGTTGGCGAAACATTACAAGGATATTATGGAATGCAATTCCCGATTACATCTGCAACAACTACATTAAACTATTGGATTTCTAACGACAACTACCCAATAGTAGAAATAACAACCAATTCAAATTTAACATACACAAAGCATATTGCAATAAGGTATGAAGACCATACATCATTATGCAGCGAACTTGAAATTGCAAACATTGAAATTTTCCCGAATCCAACAACAGACATTCTCAACATTGCTATTGAAGACATGGAGAATGGCATCATGAATATATATTCGACAAATGGTGCGCTTGTTAAGGAAGTTCAGTTGAATGGCAGCCACAACAGCATAAATGTAACCGATTTGCATAACGGATGCTATTTCATCAGAATTTACTACGGAGATAAAGAAATAAAAGGTAATTTTGCAAAGAATTAATAAAGGTCTGGGGTATTAGCTCAGTTGGCTAGAGTGCATGGCTGGCAGCCATGAGGTCATCGGTTCGACCCCGATATACTCCACCAGAAGAAAGCGGCTGATTAGCCGCTTTTTTCGTTGTCACAATAAACTTATCTCCCCTTTAATTACACTCAGAATAAACATATTAATTGTTTATTAATATTTTTATATGAAATTCGGACATTTTTTAGTATCTTTGCAGTTTTAAAATTTTTCATGTTCATAGAAATGTTGTTATGACAATATTTACTGACAGATTGACACTTAATGAGGTTGAAAAAATTCTATTTTCAGCCGAAAACATCAATATATCCAAAGAATGGATTGACCGTGTTGATGCCTGCTATCATTTTCTGGAGAAATTCGCTGCAGAAAAAGTGATATACGGAATAAACACTGGCTTCGGTCCTATGGCGCAATGGCGCGTTGACGACAGATACCTATCTGACTTACAATACAATATCATTCGCAGTCACGCCACAGGTGCAGGAGAACCATTGGACGACATTTATGTCAAGTCGGCGATGATTGCCCGCCTCGGCACTGTATTGCAATGCCGTTCTGGTGTTCACCCAGATGTTGCCAAACTGCTCATATCCTTCATAAACGAAGGCATATACCCATTCATCCCTATGCACGGAAGCGTAGGCGCTAGCGGAGACCTCGTACAACTGGCACACATAGCCCTTTGTCTCATCGGTGAAGGCGAAGTCCACTACAAAGGCGAATGGCGCAAATCCGCCGATGTGATGAAGCAACTCGGTCTAACCCCATTGAAGGTTCACATTCGCGAAGGACTGTCTATCACCAATGGAACTTCTGTTATGACCGGCATAAGCGTTGTAAACCAGATACACGCAGAAAATCTTCTCGACTGGGCAACTCTGGCAGCCGTATGGATGAACGAAATCGCAGCTTCGTTCGACGACTATATGGCATTGGAGGAAAACGAATGCCGCCGCCACGAAGGTCAGCAAGTAATAGCTCGCCGTATGCGCGAAATAGCCGAAGGTTCAAAATGCATGAAAAAACGCGCACACGAACTCTACGACTACGGACACAAAGATGTAAAGGTGTTCGAACACAAGGTACAAGCTTACTATTCGCTTCGTTGCACACCGCAGATTCTTGGTCCGATATACGACACACTGCAATATGCTCGCAATATAATCGAAGACGAACTCAACTCGGCTTGCGACAACCCAATAGTTGACCCCGAATCACAATATGTTTACCACGGTGGCAACTTCCATGGCGATTATATTTCACTTGAGGAAGATAAAGTCAAGATAGCACTTGTTCGTCTTGCAATGACATCCGAACGACAGCTCAACTACCTGTTCCACGACAGAATAAACGGCATTTTGCCGCCATTCCTGAACCTTGGAACCCTCGGTCTGAACTACGGAATGCAGGCTTGCCAGTTTACAGCCACATCAACAACAGCTGAATGCCAGACTCTTGCAATGCCAAACTATGTTCACAGCATCCCGAACAATAACGACAATCAGGACATTGTAAGCATGGGAACAAACACTGCATTGATTTGCAAGCATGTTGTAGAAAACTGCTTCCAAGTTATGGCTATACAGTACATCGCTTTGGCACAAGCAACCGACTGCCTCAAGATAGCAGACAAGCTTTGTCCGACATCGCGCAAGGTTTATGAAGAAGTCCGTAAAATCGTACCTCTTTTCATCGAGGACACGCCATTTTACAAGGACATTGCAAACATAGAAAACTATTTGAAAACAAATAAATTGAATCTGAGATAATGAAATATGCTCTAGTCACCGGTGCTTCTCGTGGTTTGGGCAGGGCGGTCGCCCTACGCCTCGCCAAAGACGGTTTTGCTGTAATAATCAACTACCAGTCGAACAAGGAAGCCGCCGAAGAAACTTTGAAACTAGTCCAAGAAGCTGGCGGAAACGGAGAACTCCTCCCCTTCGATGTTGCCGATTCAAAAGCAATCGAAACAGCATTGGAATCGTGGCAGTCCGCTCATCCCGAAGAATATATTTCCGTACTGGTAAACAATGCTGGCATCAGAAAAGACAACCTGATGATATTCATGCAGGAAACTGAATGGAACAATGTAGTTGACACCACACTGAACGGATTTTTCTACATCACACGCCGACTGCTGAAAGACATGATAACCCACAGAAACGGACGCATCATAAACATGTCGTCGCTATCGGGACTGAAGGGACTGCCCGGACAGACAAACTATTCGGCAGCAAAAGCAGCACTCATTGGTGCAACAAAGGCTTTGGCTCAAGAAGTTGCAGCTAGAAAAATAACCGTCAACGCAATTGCGCCCGGCTTCATTTCAACCGACATGACAAAGGAACTAAACGAGGCAGAACTAAAAAAACTCATCCCGATGGGACGCTTCGGGAAACCAGAGGAAGTCGCTAGCCTGACATCGTTCCTTGCGTCTGACGAAGCTGCATATATCACAGGACAGGTAATTTCAATAAACGGAGGCTTATACACATAAAAACAGGAAATTAGTATTATGACAAGAAGAGTAGTCATCACAGGCATAGGCATCTGGTCGTGCATAGGAAAAAACAAGGAAGAAGTAACCGCATCGCTGCGCGAAGGCCGCTCGGGCATAGGCATCGACCCAAAGCGTATTGAATACGGCTATCGTTCACCACTGACAGGAATCGTTGAAAAGCCACAACTGAAAGGAAAACTCGACCGCAAACTCAGAATGTACCTTGCCGAAGAAGGCGAATACGCTTATGTTGCCGCACTCGAAGCATTCCAACAGGCAAACATTGACGAAAATTATCTGCAAAACAACGAAGTTGGCGTAATTTTCGGAAACGATTCATCGGCAAAGGCCGTCATCGAATCTCACGAGATTGCCATGGAGAAAAAAGACACTACCCTGATTGGTTCGTCTGCAATATTCCAGTCGATGAACTCGACAGTTACAATGAACCTGTCAACAATTTTCCACCTCAAAGGAATAAACATGACCGTTAGTGCCGCATGCGCAAGTGGTTCTCACTCAATTGGTATGGGTGCATTATTGATTCGCAACGGACTTCAAGACATGGTACTTTGCGGTGGTGCTCAGGAAACCAACTACCTATCTATGGGCAGTTTCGATGGCATTAGCGCATTCTCAACTCGCATTGATGAACCTACAAAAGCCTCTCGCCCATTCGACCGTAATCGCGACGGACTTGTTCCAAGCGGTGGCGCAGCAGCACTGGTACTCGAAGACTACGACCATGCAATTGCTCGTGGAGCTACAATTCTCGCAGAAGTTTGCGGATACGGATTCTCGTCAAACGGTGAAAGCCACATTTCACAACCTAGCGAAGAAGGTTGTCTGCGCGCAATGAAACGCGCAATAAAAGAAGCGGGAATTAACGCCGAAGACATCGACTACGTAAACGCTCACGCAACATCCACCCCACAAGGCGACATGTTCGAGGCACTGGCATTGAAACAATTGTTCGGAAAAATACATACACCAATATCATCAACAAAATCGATGACTGGACACGAATGCTGGATGGCTGGCGCAAGCGAAATCGTCTACTGCATACTAATGATGCAGAACGGCTTCATCGCTCCGAACATAAATTTCGAAAATCCCGACGAATATTCCGACGGACTAAACATAGTAAACAAAGCGACAAACAAACAACTTAACACCATACTCTCCAATTCATTCGGATTTGGTGGCACAAATTCTGCATTAGTAATCAAAAAAATAAAGTGAATATGAAACAGACATTATTGACATTAGTTATTATTCTTACAGGAATACTAACTGCAACAGCAAAACCAGACGTAACGGTTATCAAGGGTTCTCTCGTAGAACTTAAAAAGTCTAACGCTAAGATTTTTGTCCGCTGGGACTACACCAACAGCACAATCGAAGGCAAAGAAGTAAATGCTTATTTGAAGGAACGTGGCGATGACTGGGTTCGCGACTACGATGCAGAAATTTCAAGAGCTGAAAGTAACTTCAGAGAACGCCTCGACGATGAATCGAAAGATGTTCAAACGACAACCGAAGAAAGTTCTGCCGAATATACCATTGTTATGAAAGTTAAAGACTTTAACTACGGTATAACCGGATTGGCAGTCGCTGTAGGTTTTGATGCTGGAGATTCTCATCTTTATGGTACAATGGAGATTTACAAGAAAGGACAGTCGGAACCAATAGCAGTCCTCGATGTTGACGGAGTACCTGGTGCAGGATTTGGCAACGAAATCCGTCGTGTAGAGGCATACCGCGAACTTGCAGAAAATTTGGCTAAGCTCATTAAGAAAGCAAAATAGAAAACGAATGGACTTATTTCCTGAATTAGAAAAGAAATATACACGCGAACAACTATCCGCCCGTGAAGCACAAAGGCAGGCTGAATGGATTGCTTGGGGACCTGTGGTTTTCCAAGCATCCAGATTAATGGTGAAATTCGGCATTCTCGACTTGCTCCGCGATAGCAACGATGGAATGACGCAGGAAGAAATCGTAAAGGCTACCGGCCTGTCACCCTATGCCGTAAAAGTGCTTATGGAAGCATCGCTTTGCATAGGCACAGTACTGATTGACAAGGATACTGACAAATTCAGCATTTCAAAAACCGGATGGTTCTTGCTGACCGACAAGCTTGTAAGAGTAAACATGGACTTCAACCACGATGTAAACTACGAAGGCTGGTTCAAACTTGAAGAGTCGCTTCTCGAAGGCAAACCTGCAGGCCTGAAGCATTTCGGTGATTGGCCGACAGTTTACGAAGGCTTGTCGCAATTGCCAGAACAAGTGCAGAAAAGTTGGTTCGGATTCGACCATTTCTATTCCGACAACTCATTTGCACAGGCTTTGGAAATCGTATTTTCAAACAAACCGAAAACATTGCTCGATGTTGGCGGAAATACTGGTCGCTGGGCATTGCAATGCGTTGGTTACGACAACGATGTGAATGTCACCATAATGGATTTGCCTCAGCAGTTGGAAATGATGCGCAAGTTTACGGCAGGACAAAAAGCTGCAGAACGCATTGACGGCTACGGCATAAATCTGCTCGACAAAACAGCCTCTTTCCCAACCGACAAGCACTACGATGCAATATGGATGAGCCAGTTCCTCGACTGTTTCAGCGAAAATGAAATACTAAGCATTTTGTCAAGAGCAGCCAAAATCATGGACGACAAAAGCCGTGTTTACATTATGGAAACATTCTGGGACAGACAGAAATACGAACCTGCGGCATTTTGTCTAACAATGACAAGCCTGTATTTCACCGCTATAGCCAATGGCAACAGCAAGATGTATCATTCAGAGGATATGGCAAGGCTTGTTCGTGAAGCAGGAATGGAAGTTGAAACAATACATGACAATTTAGGTCATGGACATAGTATAATGATTTGCAAACATAATAAATAACATATATGGATAGAAAAGAAATAGAAGCTAAAGTAAAAGAATTTTTGATTGAAGACCTTGAACTTGAAGAAGATAAGATAAAACCCGAAGCAAGGCTCAAGGAAGATATAGGTATCGACAGCCTCGATTTCGTTGACATCGTAGTAATAGTCGAAAAGAAATTCGGCTTCAAAATTAAGACGGAAGAGATGGTTAACATAAAGACTTTCAGCCAGTTCTGCGACTATATAGAGCAAAAGACGGCCTAACTGATGGCTGAAAAACTGCAACATAACGAATGGTCAGGCAAAACTGACGGACTGCCGTGGATGCAACGCTCACTTATCGGCATGTTTCGTATATTGCCCATACATGCAATGTACGGCATGATGGCTATGATTGTACCGTTCTACATGATATTCAACAGGAAAGGATATAATTCCACATATACATTCTTTCGCAAACGCTTCCAATACGGACGATTGAAATCATTTTGCAAGGTTTATGCAAACCATTTCCGTTTCGGACAGGTAATATTGGACCGTTTCGGAGTATATGCAGGCAAAAAATACAATTTTTCTGTCGAAGGACAGGATTTATTGGATGAACTGGAAAACCATCCAGAAGGTTTTGTACTGCTAAGCAGTCATGTTGGGAATTATGAGATTGCGGGTTATTCTCTAAAGCCCCAAAAAAAGAGATTCAATGCATTGGTATTTGGTGGGGAAACCGCCACAGTTATGGAAAACAGGCGTAGAATATTATCGCAAAACAACATGAACATGATTCCAGTCTCAGCTGACATGTCGCATTTGTTTGCCCTGAACTCGGCAATCGACAACGGTGAAATAATAAGTATGCCTGCCGACCGCATTTTCGGTTCACAAAAAGGTGCGGAATGTACCTTTTTTGGTGAAAAAGCACGGTTCCCATTAGGTGCATTTGCTTTGTCAGCACAGAAAAACGCATCGGTCCTTGCTGTTTTCGTAATGAAGGAAGCAACAAAGAAATATCATGCTTATGTCCGCAAAATCCAATGCGACAGGTCGGTGAAAATACGCGAACAAATGAGCCAGTTGGCACAGAATTTTGCAGAAAATCTAGAAGAAATAGTCCGGAAATACCCAACTCAATGGTTCAACTATTTTGATTTTTGGAAACAATGAAAGCAATCGACGAATTGACAATAGAAGAACTCATTCCACAAAGACCGCCATTCGTAATGATTGACAGGCTGGTTTCGAGCGATGATGTGTTTTCGGTAACGGAACTCACTATCCGAGAAGACAATCTGTTCGTCGAAGACGGACGGTTTTCGGCATCGGGACTGATTGAAAACATTGCCCAGACCTGCGCTGCAAGAATCGGCTACATAAATCTAAACCACGGTCAATGTGTCAAAATAGGCGTCATCGGTTCAATAAGCAACCTGAACATTGTACGCACGCCAAAAGTTGGAGAAAAACTGACAACCACCATAAAACTATTGGAAGAAGTTTTCCAAATGACTTTGGTCGAAGCGGTAACAACTTGCAACAACGAAGAAATCGTACACGCCAACATGAAAATAGCCTTGACTGACATCGACTCAAAAAATTGAAAACTATGGAAAAGGAAAAGATATTATCGGTAACCAAACCTTTTGAAATCCGCTTCAGCGAAGTCGATTCGATGGGTGTCGTATGGCACGGGCACTACTCGGTTTACTTCGAGGATGCAAGGGAGGAATTTGGCAAGAAATACGATTTAGGATACCTTATGATGTACGGTAAAGGTTTCTTCGAACCCATAGTTGACCTTTCGATAAAATACAAGAAACCGTTGATCTACGGAATGAAGCCGGAAATTACAATTACCTACCGTCCTACCGAATCCGCTAAAATCGTATTCGACTATGAAATTCGCAACAGGGAAACTGGCGAAATACATGTAACAGGCCGTACTATCCAGGTTTTCATGAACAAAGACAACTACCAGCTCGTACTGACGAATCCTGATTTCTACGAGGAATGGAAAAAAAGATGGGAGGTCGCAATATGATTGTAAGCATTGCAAATAACATAACCTCGCCATTGGGCATGACCACTGCCGAAAACTACGCTGCAGTAAAGGCCGGCAAATCGGCACTTAAGCGTTACGAAGGACATTGGGGATTGCCCGAAGCATTTGTCGCATCGCTAATCGACAGAAGCAATTTCACAGACACCAGATATACTATTGTTGAACAGGTTGTAATACATTCTGTTACAAAAGCGTTGGAAAGTGCGAACATAGATACAGCATCACCCAGAGTATTGTTTATCTTTTCCACCACCAAAGGCAATGTCTTTTTGCTCGACAAGCGCGAAAAAGGATTTCCGCAAGAGCGCGTGAGACTTGGCATAATGGCACGACTGATTGCTTCACATTTCCATAATCCCAATGAACCTATTGTGGTTTCAAATGCCTGCATATCTGGAGTTTGCGCACAAATAGAAGCAATGAGGCATCTTGAAAGTGGAAATTACGACTATGTAATAGTTTCCGGTGTTGACATACAGTCGGCATTCATTGTATCGGGGTTCCAATCGTTCAAGGCACTTTCGCCTGAGGAATGCAAGCCTTTCGACGCAAATCGTCACGGATTGAATCTTGGTGATGCCGCTGCAACAATAATTTACACAAGAAAAGACACTGTATCCGAAAACGAATGGTGCGCTTATCGCGGTGCCATCCGCAACGATGCAAACCACATATCTGGTCCGTCACGTACTGGAGAAGGCAGCTACAGAGCATTGAAACATGTACTCGGCGACATAGATACTCAAATAATAGCATTCGTAAACGCACACGGAACCGCAACACCTTACAACGACGAAATGGAGTCGATTGCCATTGACAGAGCAGGACTTGCAAATATTCCAGTCAACTCTCTCAAAGGCTACTACGGACACACAATGGGTGCCGCAGGCATACTCGAAACCATAATTTCGATGCAAGCAATAGACGACAACAACATATTGGCAACCAGAGGTTTTGATACTTTGGGAGTAAGTCGTGAAATAAATGTCACAAACCAAAACCAACCGACAGAAAAAACTGCTTTCATAAAGTTGTTGTCGGGATTCGGCGGTTGCAACGCTGCACTGCTAATGACGAAAGGAGGCTTGTTATGATGATACTGCATAGAGTTTACATATCACCTGACAAAGTTATCGTCAACGGAAAAGCATTGGAACTTACCGAAAAAGGTTCTGCCCTACTGACACAAATCTACCGCAGTCATATTGGCAACTATCCGAAGTTTTTCAAAATGGATACCTTGTGCAAACTGGGTTTTGTTGCATCAGAATTGCTGCTCAATGCCGAAGGAAATAGAAATTTCGAGCCAAGAGAAGACCGCGCTGTCATACTTTTCAACAGAAGCGCATCGTTACAGGCCGATACAAACTACCAGTCCACAATACAGGATTCCGAAAATTTCTTCCCAAGTCCAGCGGCATTCGTTTATACATTGCCAAACATTGTGACTGGCGAAATTGCTATCCGAAACAAGTATTTCGGAGAAACTTCTTTTATTGTAATCGAAGAAAACGATGAAAAACTCATAGAACAAAACCTGTCGGTTGCATTCCAAGACACCGATACAAAAAGTATAATAGGTGGTTGGCTCGACTGTACAGACGAAGAAAATTTTGAAGCGAATATATTTTTAATGGAAAAATAAATTAATAAAAGTTATGGACGAATTGATTTACAAACTGAAACAGGAAATTATCGAAGCATTGAACCTCGAAGACATGACTCCTGAAGACATTGATGAAAACGCATCTCTGTTTGGCGAAGGTCTTGGACTTGACTCAATTGATGCACTCGAACTCATAGTGCTGATGGAAAAGAACTACGGCATAAAACTGCAGGATCCGAACCAAGGCAAGGAAATTTTCAAGTCAGTAAAGGTGATGGCAGAGTTCATCCAACAGAACAGGACAAAATAAATGACTGCTCCGATTTACATAACAGGTTGCGGCGTAGTTTCGGCAATCGGACTAAACCAAAAGGAATCTTTGGAAACCTTAATGGGCGAACATTCCGGTGTAGGTCAACTTACCTACCTTAAAACCGAACACAAGGAGTTTCCCGTAGGCGAGGTCAAACTGTCGGATGCCGAAATGCGCAATCGTCTGGGAATAAGCGACAATGCCATAACTACGCGTACTGCGCTTATGGGAATGCTTGCTCTTGACGAAGCACTGAAACAAGCAGAGATTACCCCCGAAATGCTCCCTGAAATCGGTTTCATATCGGGAACAACAGTCGGTGGCATGGACATGAGCGAGCAATTCTACCTCGACTACATAAACAACGATGCACATAAGGAATACATTTCTGTACACGACTGCGGAAATTGCTCGGAAATGACAGCAAAGCATTTCGGAGACTTTGCATTTGTAACAACTCTTTCCACTGCTTGTTCATCGGCAGCAAACGCAATCATATTGGGAGCAAACATGATACGTTGTGGCGAAGCTGAGATTGTGATAGTAGGCGGTAGCGAGTGCATAACAAAGTTCCACCTCAACGGTTTCAACTCGCTTATGATTCTTGACACAAAGCCGTGCCGTCCGTTCGATGCAACAAGAAACGGGCTCAATCTTGGTGAAGGTGCCGCATATTTGGTTCTTGAGTCGGAGAAAAGTGCAAAAAAACGCAATGTAAAAATTCAAGCAGTTCTTTCGGGATACGGCAATGCCTGCGATGCTTTCCACCAGACAGCATCGTCACCAGACGGAGAAGGCGCATACAGAGCAATGAAGGAAGCCCTCGAAATAGCAGGAGTAAAAACGACCGAAGTTGACTACATCAACGCTCACGGCACAGGAACACCAAACAACGATGTCAGCGAAAGCCAGGCAATGATGCGTCTTTTCGGAAATAACATACCCCCTGCCTCATCGACCAAACCATTTACAGGACACACCACTAGCGCATCGGGTTCAATAGAAGCCGTATTCTGCATTCTTGCATTGCAAAACGGATTTCTGCCAGTCAACTTGAACTACTCTCAGGCAATGGACGATGGAATAATACCAGTTCACCAGTCGACAAAGAAAGACTTGAAGCACATTCTGTGCAATGCATTCGGCTTTGGTGGTAACGATTCTTCATTATTACTTTCAAAATTTGAGCAGAAATGACGAACAAAGAGATATATGTACTTTCTGCAAAGCAGATTTCGATACAGCAACCACTTAGCGAGGAATGGATGAACAATCCGACCTTGTACGAACCGGCATTCTACCGTTCCATTGACCCTAGTTTCAAGGAATATGTATCCCCTATCGAAGCACGGCGCATGGGAAAAATCCTAAAGCGCGCACTTGCGACATCAAAGGAAGCACTGAAAGCATCAGGACTTGAAACGGTTGATGCAATAGTCACCGGAACCGGATACGGTTGCATCGAAAACACCGAATTTTTCCTTGATGCTTTATCAAAAGAAGGCGAACAACTGCTGAAACCGACATATTTCATGCAATCGACACACAACACAATAAGTTCACTGATTGCAATCCAGACCAAAAACCACGGCTATAACGCAACCTACGCGCACAAAGGAATCTCGTTCGACAGCGCACTTTACGACGCTTATCTGCAATTCCGCCTCAATAAAATCAGTTCGGCTTTAGTCGGTGGTCACGATGAAATGACCGAAACTTTTTATCAGATCCTGAAAAAAGGCGGCGTAATAGGTTTCGACAACGAAATTTGCGGAGAGGCCGCCGTTTCTGTGGTTTTGTCCGACAAGCAGGAAAATGCATTGTGTAAACTGTCAGGTCACAAAATAATACATCAGCAAGGAATTGAATCGTTGAAGGAAAAAGTTGCAAAGTTCCTGCAGGGAAATGGCAAAACATGTTCCGACATCGACTTCATACTCACAGGTATCAGTGGCTACAAGGAAAACGATGAAGCATACATGTTAGAAACAAAAGCACTCTTTGGCGACAGACCTTTGCTGAAATACAAGAATCTGTTTGGTGATAGTTTCACTGCTTCGGGAATCGGTTTTTATGTCGCTGCACAATGCCTGAAATCGGGTTTTGTACCTCGTAACATGTTCGTAAACGAAAAGGACATCACCGATAAGAAACCAGATAACTTCTTAATTTTCAACCGTTCCGATGGAACGAACTATTCATTAACGCTATTGGAGAAATAACCGTGTGGAAGATTTTTGGATTAGTATCGCTGCAAACATTTTTCCTCGCAGGAGGACAGGTTCTGCTTAAGCTTGGCTTGGAAAAGTTAGGCAAATTCGAGTGGTCGTGGGCATACTTCAAATCTGTAGCAACCGACTGGTGGCTACTGGCATGCGGTGTTAGCTTCGGACTTGCAACCGTACTATGGTTTTTCATTCTGAAAAAATTCCCGTTCAGCCAGGCATATCCATTGACTAGCTTATCGTTCGTATTCGGAATGATTGCTGCATGGTTAGTTTTTGGTGAAAGTATTCCTTTTTCAAGGTGGATTGGTCTGATTCTTGTCGTATCTGGTTGTTTCTTAATTCTAAAATGAGATGAAAAAGTTATTTTTGATTATAATAGCCTTAGTAGCAAGCATTACCAGTTTCGCACAATCGAACGACGAAATAATGGCTAAGTTGACACAAGCCGCCGCTTCAATGAAATCGATGCAATGCAACTTCACACAGAACAAGACAATGTCTATGCTTGCAGAACCAACGATTTCAAAAGGCAGAATGTGCTATGTGGCGCCAGACAAAATGAAATGGGAATACACCGACCCCTACCCATTTGCAATCAATGTCGACGGAGAAAAAATGACAAAGATTGCCGACGGAAAAGAGGAAATTCTTGATACTAAAAACAGGATGTACCAAGGCATGATGAAGATTATCATGAGTAGCGCCACTGGCAAAAATCTGTTCGACAAGTCTGCATTCGATGTCACTATTTCAGATGACGGCAACTTCTGGCGTGCCGACATGAAACCTAAAAAAAGCGACCTGAAACGAATGTTCAGCACAATGACATTCTATTTCGAAAAGAAAAGAGACATCATCAATAAGGTTGTCCTCACCGAAGCCAATGGCGACAATACCACCATACAGTTTACCGACATCATACTGAACGCAAACACCGAATCATGCAAATGAAAGACAGCCTATATACAACCATAAATATCGAAGACAACGAAAACGGATTTGTAGCTGAAATAGAAACAAATCCGTCTCACATAATATACAAGGCACATTTTCCTGGAAATCCAATTACACCGGGCGTGTGCATCATAAAGACAGCAGGAGAACTTCTCGAAAACAAAATAAACCGTAAATTGTGGCTAAAAACCGTTAAGAATGTAAAATTTCTGTCGGTAATAATTCCAGACGAAGGCAAAAGAATAAAATATGCCTTCTCAAACTTTAAGGAAGAGGAAAATGGCTGCAAGGTGCAGGTTCAAGTGAACGACGAAACAACAATTTACGCCAAAATTTCACTAATATTCAGCTATGAAAGAATCTGACGCATTGAAACTGTGCGTAATAATGCCGACCTACAACAACGGCGGAACTCTGCGAGATGTCGCGGAACGCGTGTTGGCGTTTACAAATGATTTAATCATTGTAAACGATGGCTGCACAGACAATACACCAGAAATACTAGCATCGCTGGGCGAAAAAATCACTGTCGTTGACTACGGCAAGAACCGTGGCAAAGGATACGCGCTGAAAAAAGCTTTCGAAAAAGCAAGAGAACTCGGTTTCGACTACGCAATCACAATTGACTCCGACGGTCAGCATTTTCCCGAAGATATTCCATTGTTCATTGATGCCATAAAGCAAAAACCAAATGCATTAGTTGTCGGAAGCAGAAATCTGAAACAAGAAAACATGCCCGGAGGAAATACTTTTGCAAATAAGTTCTCAAACTTCTGGTTCAGAGTTCAAACTGGTATCAATTTACCCGACACGCAGACAGGATACAGATTGTATCCGCTCAAAAACATGCCTAGTCTTTGTATGCTTACATCACGATACGAAGCAGAATTAGAATTGCTTGTTTTCTCTGCATGGCGCAACATACCGCTGATTCCAATCAAGATTAATGTATTCTATCCAAAAGCAGAAGAACGAATTTCGCATTTCAGGCCTTTCTGGGACTTTTTCAGAATCAGCGTACTGAACACAATACTATGCTTCGTGGCGATTTTCTACGGATGGCCGTCACGACTAATAAGGAAATGGAGGTCGCATGAATAGATTTTTCCTTTCAATATACGACTACCTATCAAAGCGCAAAGTCCTTTCAATAATCATATTATTGACAATTACCGCATTGTGTGTACTTTCCGCTTTGCAGCTCGACTATAAGGAAAACATTGCCGATTTTCTGCCCACCGACCCCGAAAAGGAAAAATACACATCTGTTTACAACGACTTGAGCAATCAAGGACAAATTACAATAATCTTCTCATCTGACGACACCGACGAACTGATGTCGGCAGTTGACGACTTTGAAGCAAACTGGGAGGAGGCTGATACCGCACAACTGGTAAGCGACCTAAGGTGCAAAATTGACGACGGACAAGTTTTCGACGCCATTGATTTCATACGCGAGAACCAACCCTTGTTCCTTACCGAAAACGACTACCAGAGAATGGATTCGCTGCTTGCCGACTCCAACCATGTAGCTACCTGCCTGCAAAACATCAAACGAATGCTATCGTTTCCAACTGCAAGTTTCATTGTAGAAGGAATAAAAGCAGACCCGCTAAACCTATATTCTCCGACCTTACAGCGACTGACTGCGCTTAACGCCACCGAAGGTTTTGTAATAAACGATGAATACCTGATGAACGAAAACGGAGACAAGGCATTTGCATTCTTCTCCTCTCCTTTCGCTGGTAGCGACACAAAAAACAACGCCAGACTGGTAGAACTGATAAACAATGTCATTGACACAACAACAAAAAGCCATCAGGGAGTAAAAATTTCGGCAGTCGGCGCTCCAACCATAGCCGTCACCAATGCCCAGCAGATAAAAAGAGACAGTTTCCTATCCATCGCACTCGCTTTAGTGCTGATTTTTGGCATACTGATGTTCACAATGGCAAGGAAACGAAACCTTATTTGGCTTGGTATATCAATTCTTTTCGGCTGGATTTTCGCATTGTCAATAATTGCCTTATTCAAGACAAGCATATCGATAATTGTCATTGGCATCGGCTCGGTAATATTGGGCATTGCTGTAAACTATCCGCTACACTATCTCGACCACATTAAGCAGCAACCCGACAAGCGCGAAGCACTGAAAGATGTAATCCAACCGCTAGTTATCGGAAACATCACAACCGTTGCTGCATTCGCCTGCCTGATATTCGTAAAAGCCGAAGCAATGCACGACCTTGGTCTTTTCGGTGCGCTAATGCTTATCGGCACGATACTTTTCGTAATGGTCTTCTTGCCGTTGCTGGCTGTCGTACCGAAAAAGAAGCACAAACTTTTCGTCGATAGCGGAAAAGAGCCTAATGAAAAATGGAGAAAGGCAAAGATTTTCGCCTTCTGGCCTTTGGTAATCGTGACCATCATTCTCGGATACTACAGCCAAGAGACGACCTTCGACTCCGACCTGCACAACATCAACTACATGACAGAGCAACAGAAGGAAGACATTGCCCTGCTCAACGAATCGATGCAAAAAGAAGGCAAGACTGACCTCATTTATGTAGTATCGGAAAGCAACGACTTGCAACAAGCCCTGCAACAAAACGAAAAAATAATCGACTACCTGAAAAAATCTATTCCGCAGAATGTAAATGTAACCATTTCGGGCCCCGATGGACTATTGCCGTCAACCGAAAAGCAAAAGGAATCGATTGAAAGATGGAACGACTTCTGGCAAAGGCATGCCAACATAGCCAACGAAATAAACACAGAAGCCATAGCAAACGGATTTACAGCCAGCGCATTTGCACCATTTACAGACAATCTCGAAAAGCAATACGATACGAAGTCGCAAAGTGAAATGCAACCGCTACTTGAACTATGCAAAACCTATACCTTGCAGCACGATTCATTAACTCGCGTTGTAAACTTTGTGCGCGTACCTGCCGAATTTTCCGACACATTGAAACAACAGCTTCGTCAAACTTTGTCCGACAACGGTTTTGCATTCAGCATGTCGGATATTGGAAGCAATCTGGTTACAGTTCTGTCCGAGGATTTTGACTACATTCTATATGTATGTAGCATTGTCGTATTCTTCTTCCTATGCATCTCGTTCGGACGACTCGAATTGTCGATACTTGCCTTCCTGCCACTCACAATCGGTTGGGCTTGGATATTGGGCTTGATGTACTTCTTCGGAATAAAATTCAACATCGTAAACATAATTCTGGCGACATTTATATTCGGACAAGGCGACGACTACACCATTTTCATAACCGAAGGACTGCTTTACGAATACTCGTACGGCAAAAAGATGCTTAAAAACTACCGCAACAGCGTCATTCTTTCCGGAATACTGATGTTTATCGGCATCGGAACGCTGATTTTTGCCAAACACCCTGCAATGAAGTCGCTGGCAGAAGTCGCAATAGTAGGCATGATGACTGTTGTATTGATGGCATGTTACCTACCGCCTGTCATTTTCAACTGGCTGACAAAGAAAAAAGGTCAGCTTCGCGATGTACCGGTAACAATCAAGCGACTTTTGTTCACTTTTGTTTCACTCCTTGTATTTTTCGTATCAGCATTTGTTCTGGTAACACCATTTACTATATTATACAAGCTTATCGGTCGCGACAGCGAACGCAAACGTCTATGGTACCATAAACTTATAGTTGTTTTCAACAGATTTGCAATATTACGTCTTCCTGGTGTAAAGTATTCGCTAGATAATCCTTACGGTGAAGATTTTGAAAAACCGGCGGTCATAATTGCCAACCACCAGTCGCATCTTGATTTGTCGTGCATAATGATGCAGTCGCATAAGATAGTTATACTTACCAACGACTGGGTATGGAAAGATCCAATATACGGATTGATTATCAGATATGCTGAATTTTATCCTGTATCGGACGGCTACGACAAGAATATAGAAAGGTTAAGAAACCTTGTCGCAAGAGGATACTCGGTTGTTATTTTCCCCGAAGGCACACGCTCGGTAACTGGAGAAATCATGAGGTTCCACAAGGGAGCATTCCAATTGGCCCAATCCCTCAACATCGACATTCTGCCTATATTCATACACGGAGCCAACCATGCAATGCCCAAAAATGACATTATCCTGCGCGAAGGCGCACTTCATATTGAAATCGGACAAAGGTATTCGGCAGAAAAAGTACAAGCAGTTACCGCAAGAGAGTTGACCTCTTACTTCCACAAATACTATCTAGAACATTTCGAAGAAATACGCAACAAGTGTGAAGACACAGAATACGTATCGAAATATGTACGATACAAATATATCTACAAGGGCAACGATGTGGAACGCTCTAGCCGTGCAAACATTAAGAAGATAAAGGCACATTCGGAAGAAATCAACACTTTGCAAGGCAATAGCATAGCAATAAGGAACAGCGGATACGGAGAACTTGCATGGACAATTGCACTCGTTCACAGGCAAACGCAAGTTTATGCATTGGAAACCGATGTGGACAAGTTCCTGATTGCCTCGCATTGCACCTGCATTCCGGAGAACCTACATTTCGTTAACGACGAAAACGAATTGCCAACCTGTGAACTAACAATTGATAGCCAAACGTTTCTGAAATGAAAAAATGCATTGTCATAGGAAGTGGACTTGGTGGACTAGCCACAGGTGTAATTCTAGCAAAAAACGGCTACGAAGTAACCATTCTTGAACAGGCAAAACAAATTGGCGGCTGCCTGCAATGCTTCTGGCGCAATGGCGTTAAGTTTGAAACAGGAATGCATTTTGTTGGCAGTCTTGATGATGGCGAAGTGCTTTCAAACTATTTCAACTTACTTGGTATCAAGGACAAGGTTGAAGTTTCGCGTATGGATACCAGTTCGTACAACACCATTTCGCTCAATGGCGAACGATTTTCCATAGCAAACGGACACGAACAGATGATTGAAAGTCTAGCGGAAAGATTTCCCAAGGAAAAGGACAATCTTCGTCGCTACTGGCAACTTGTTGATACTGTTGCACAAGAGTCCCCTTTTTATGACTTGAACCGTATCGACAGGAATGCGCAGCTTGACTTACGGCTATTCACAACAAGTATCAACGATGTAATCGACGAGGTCATATCCGACCCCACTTTGCGCAATGTGCTTGTCGGAGACATGTCGCTTTATGCAGCGCAACGTGACCGCACACCTTTTTCTACATACGCCTTTGTGTCGAACTTCTACAACCGAAGCGCTTTTAGGATTGTGGGCGGAAGCGACAACATTGCAAAAGCACTTGCCGAAGTGATAAAGTCGAACGGAGGCAAGATTTATACTGGATGCCGTGTCGTAAGAGCACATAGCAACAATGGTTTGGTAACCAGTGTAGAACTGGAAAATGGAGAATTGGTAGAAGGCGACATATTTATCTCCGATGTACATCCGATGCAGTTGAGCAGCATGTTTACAGGGAAAGAGTTGCGTCCGTCATTCTATTCGCGTATTGAGTCCATAAAGAATACACCATCGGTATTTTCTCTTTTCCTTAAGTTCAAGCAGGAAGCAATGCCGTATATGAATACAAACTTCTATGGCTATTCCTGCAAATCGCCGTGGGATATGGAAAACTACGACGAAACAACTTGGCCGCGCGGTTATCTGTATATGCACCATTGCCACGAAAAAGAACAAAAGTTTGCAAAAAGCGGTGTTATTCTTGCATATATGCTTGCCGATGAATTGTCGGAGTGGACACAAACGACTATTGGGAAACGAGGCGAATCATACAAGGAATTTAAACGTGCCAAGGCGGAAAAACTCCTCAATGCCGTTGAAAGGGATTTTCCTGGACTAAGATCGTACATTGAAGAATATTACACGGCAACTCCGCTTACATATCGCGACTACACCTTGTCGCCGGGTGGTTCGATGTACGGTATGGCAAAGGACTTGACTCTTGGTTTGGCAGGACGTGTGTCGTACAAGACAAAACTGCCGAATTTCTACTTGGTGGGGCAAAACATAAACGCACACGGAATACTTGGCGTAATGGTCGGGACATTGAATGTCTGTTCAGCATTGCTAGGCGAGGATGTTATTAGAAAACAAATGCTCGAGGCAAATGCTTTCGTCAAACCAGACAAACAAAAGTCGGTGCTGATTATCGGAGGCGGACTTGGTGGTCTTGTAACTGGCGCGTTGCTCGCAAAAGAAGACTACAAAGTTACTATTCTTGAAAAAAATACCATTATTGGTGGTGGTTTGCAGACTATAAAACGCAAAGGCGTTGAATTTACAACGGGAATGCACATTTTCGGAGGATTCAACAAAGGAGGGAACCTCTACAAAATCTTTGATTATCTTGGCATTGCCGACAAGCTGAACCTTATGCCAACCGATGAAAAGGCATGCGACGTAGTGACAATTGCAGAAGACAATGCTACTTACCGACTTCCCAAAGGCAAAGAAAATCTTGTGGAATACCTATCTGAAATCTTCCCCGAAGAGAAAAACAATATAAAGGATTACATCGACAAACTATTTGAACTTTCGCAGGAAGAAGACCTTTTCTACATACGCGAAAGGTCGATGGAACCGAATTTTACATCACTGAGCGAAGATTTCATAAATCCATATAACAAGCTAATTGACAAATACATACATAATCCCAAATTAAAAAGGCTGCTTTGTTACTTGAGCCCGCTTTTTGGCGGAATAGAAGACATGACACCTGCCTTCTTCAATGCACTACTCAGTGTCCTGCACATTAATGGTACATTCCAATTTATCGGCAGTGGGCAACAAATGGTTGACCTGCTGAAAAAAGCCATCGAGGACAAAGGCGGAAAAGTAATAGCAAACGAGGAAGTTGTAAATATTGAAGTCGAGGATCATCTAATTACAAAAGTAACAACAAAGAACGGCAATTCATACAAAGCCGATAGCTACATTTCCGATATCCATCCCGATATATTGCTGAAAATCATCAGCGACAAAGCATTCCCGATGGCTTATAAGAATCGTCTGAAATCAATTCCAGAATCACCGTCTAGCTTCAAAGTTCATATAATATTCAAGGAGAATACATTTCCATACCTCAACCACGCCAATTTCTATTACAACAATAATACAGACTGGCCAAAAGGAATTATGTATGTCACCACCCCCGTCCAAAACCAAGGAAAATTCGCCAAGTCAATGACTATAATAAGCTTGATGGATTTCAACGAAGTCAAAAAATGGGAAAATACCGTAACTGGTCACAGAGGCGAAGAATACGAACATTGGAAGCAGAATACTAAAGAAAAAATATTCAGCGTAATGGGAAATATTTATCCAGACTTCCGAAACTGCATTGAATTTGCGTTTGCCTCATCGCCACTCACAATTCGCGACTATCTAGGCAACAAGGAAGGGTCGAACTATGGTTTCCAAAAGGACAGCAACAACCTGATGCTTTCGCAAATGTCGGTAGCCACGAAAGTCAAAAATCTTTTCCTTACTGGACAAAATGTTAACATTCACGGTTTTTGCGGGGTTTCGCTTACTGCAATCGAGACTGCCGAAGCCCTTGTCGGGCACAATGTCATAGTAAAAAAAATAAACGAACATTGCGATAGTTCACGAATAAACTAATAAATTTGCAAAATAGATAACAAACATACCTATTATTAAATGGATACAGTAAAACTAAAATTGATATACCCGAAATGGAATAAGCTGCCCGGACAGACAACATTCAACCTGCCGCCTCACGGACCTGTAGCATTTGCTGCAACATTGCCCGAATATGTTGACATTTCGTTTACCGACGAAAATGTTGAGGCAATCGATTTTGACGAGGAATGCGATCTCGTGGCTCTGTCGATGATGCTTACCACGCAGGTAAAACGTGGCTGGGCGATTGCCGACGAATATCACAAACGAGGCAAAAAGGTCATCGCTGGCGGTATTTCCACTATGCTTCACGCAGAGGAAATGGTAAACCACGTTGACAGTGTTTTCCTTGGCGAGTCGGAAGGTCGTTCAGAGCAGGTAATAATCGACTGGAAAAACGGATGCCTGAAGAAAATATACAACTATATGGGCAACCAGCCGCCAATCGAATCGGTAGGTCCTTGTCGTCGCGACCTGTACAAGCGCGAACTATACAACCACAAGGGCGTGCAGATGGTTGACCTTTTCCACGCCAGCCGTGGTTGCCGTTTCAGTTGCTATCCTTGCGCCGTATCATACTTGGGAGGACGTAAGTTCCGTCCGCGTCCAGTTGACAAGGTCGTGGAAGATATGGCAAGCATCGACAACAACCGTCTGTTTATCGTCGATAACTCCTTGGCACAGGACAAGCAGTGGGAAATAGAACTTTTCAAGGCGATAGCACCGCTGAAGAAAAAATGGATAAGCCACACTATCGAGGATGACCCCGAAGTGCTTGACCTTGCAGCAAAAGCAGGCGCTTGGTATGTATATCAGGCTGTGTACGATACTTCAGATTACATTAAGGAGCGTGTAAAGAGATACCATGACTACGGAATCGGCGTTGAAGGTACAATTTTGCTCGGTCTTGATAACCAGTCGGTTGACGACTGCAAGCGACTGATTGACTTCCTTGGTGAAATCGACTTGGACTTGGCTGAGTTTACAGTAATGACGCCTTTCCCGCACACCAAGGCCTACGACGATTTGTTGCGTCAGGGTCGTATCTTCGATTTCGACTGGAACCACTACAATGCAGGTCAGGTTGTTTTCCAACCCAAGCTGATGACTCCAGAGCAGTTGCAGGACGTTTACGAATACGCTTGGAAGAGTTTCTATGCAGCTGAAACCCAGGAATCGAAGATGTTCAGGTTGTTCTGCAACGTTGCGCTTCGCGAGATGGAAGAAGGCACATATCGTCCACGTAACAGGAAGTTGGCAAACAAGTCGTTTGGTCGCGATGTTGACCGAAGCAAGAGAAATGTAAACCTTAGACCAGAATAAAATTTTAAACCAATGAAAGTTTCAAAAGAATATTACGATGAGATTTTCCCTTTCAAGGGCGAATGGGACATGGAATCGTCTTGCGGACTTAAGATTAGGGAAATTGATGGCAAAAAATATGTAATTGTAACCGAACTTTATCAGGAAAACCCTGGCACATCGGTAACCTACGCAGGCAAAAAACTAGCAGACCAGATTTGTGAAGCAAAAAATCTGAAACTTGAGGATATTGTTTACTTGGAATGTACGCCGAATACAAACTCAAAGTTGTCGTTCTACGACGAGGAGTATTTTCAGGTGGATTTTTTTGCCGATATGCAGCACAAGTACCGTCAGTTGTCGAAAGACGAAGTTATGAAAATATTGGGAAGGTAATGCTGAAGAAATTAGTGCTTTATACTCTGTTTGTTTTTCTTGTCGGAACAGCCGTCGCACAGGAGAAAATATATTTGTGGCAGAACACTGGCACAAAGAACTGGAAACAGACGACATTGACACCATACATAGCCGAAAACAATACTACCGGTACCGCAGTAATTGTATGTCCAGGCGGGAGTTACTTCTGGCTTGCCGAAGAAACCGAAGGACATGGCGTTGCAAGATGGCTGCAAACGAACGGAATATCAGCATTTGTACTAACATACCGCGTTGCAGGTTTTTCAGCATTTTTCTGGAATCACCGCAGCAAAAAACATGGCAACCAGTACCCCGACATGCACAACGACGCACAACAAGCAATAAAATGGGTGCGCAATCACGCAAAAGAATACCATGTTGATCCTAACAAGGTTGGCATAATGGGCTTTTCGGCTGGCGGACATTTGTCGATGTCGACAATATGCTACAGCAATAAAGAAGATCGCCCGTCGTTTGCCGCACCTATCTACCCAGTTGTAACAATGAACCCGCCATACGTTCACAAGCGCTCTCGCCGTGCCCTGCTAAACGAACGCAGACAAAATGACCAAACCATGCGCGACTCACTTTCGCTCGAATTGCATGTTCCAACCGATTGTCCGCCTGTGTTCTTGGTTAACTGCGTTGACGACCCTACTGTAGAATACCACAACTCAATGCTACTTGATTCGGCATTGACAGCAAAGAATATTAAGCACAAATACATACAATACAAAACTGGCGGTCACGGATTTGGAGCCAGCGATGAAAAAGGTACGGAAGAATGCCATCAATGGAAAAACGAGTTTCTAAAATGGCTTAAGGAAAACATTTATTAATGACATTGAACGATGAATAACAACGACATAGAATACAAATCGGTTGAAGAAATAAAAGCATTTCAAGAAGAATTGCTACACAAGGCTTTGACATACTTGCAGGCAAATTCGCCATATTACCAGCGAATGTTCAAAAGCTATGGAATCAACATCAACAAGATAAAGCACATCGAAGATCTTGTGAAGATTCCTTTTACAGAAAAAAAAGACCTTCAATTGTTCAACGAGGAGTTTCTGTGTTGCGACAAATCAAAAATCATCGACTACATTACCACATCCGGAACCTTGGGCGATCCTGTGACATTTGGCTGCTCAGAAAAAGACCTACAGCGACTTGCATACAACGAAAAGAAATCTTTTGAATGTGCCAATGTACATCAGGGCAATGTCGTACAACTTATGACCACACTGGACAAACGCTTCATGGCAGGACTTGCATATTTCCTTGGACTTCGTGAACTTGGCGCAGGCATTATCCGCGTGGGAAACGGAATACCAGAACTGCAATGGGACACGATTAAGCGCATCAAGCCCGACACAATAATGTGCGTTCCATCGTTCATTCTACGCCTCATACAATATGCAGAGGAACACAACATCGACTACAAGAATAGTAGCATAAAACGAATAATAGGCATAGGCGAAGGTTTGCGCGACCAGAATTTCGAACTCAACCTGCTGGGCAAGAAAATAAAGGAGAAATGGGATGTACAATTATTCGCAACCTACTCTTCGACAGAGATGGGCGCAACATTCTCGGAATGCGAATTCGGAATGGGCGGTCATGTGCATCCGGAACTTATCATAGTTGAAATTATCGGCGAAGACGGTCTGCCAGTACCCGATGGACACCCCGGTGAAATTGTAGTTACAACACTAGGCGTGGAAGCAATGCCATTGCTTCGCTTCCGCACAGGCGACATTGCAGCAAAAATTGTTGACAAGTGCAAATGCGGACGAAACTCTTACCGCCTCACCCCTCTCGTTGGCCGCATGAACAACATGATTAAACTCAAAGGCACAACCCTATATCCGCCAGCAATTAACGATGTACTCGACAATACCGATTATGTTGAGAACTATGTAATCGAGGTTAGGCAAAACGAAGCAGGAACCGACGATGTAACAGTAAAGATTGGACTCAAGGAACAGCCGGATTTCGATGTTGTAAAGGAACTGAAAGACAGCTTCCGTTCACGCATCCGTGTAGCCCCGCAAATTGAAATTCTACCTGTAGAGGAAATTCAGAAAATAAATTTCCCTGCCAAGAGCCGGAAACCAATAAAATTTATTGACTTAAGAAAAAAATAACCGCAATAATGTTTGATGATATAAGGCCATATTTTCCAGATGAAATTCCTGCAGCAATGCAAAAAATTGCCGACAGCGAAATCATTCCCGCCATTGTAAATTACATGATGCCGGGAACAGATGTCGAACAATTTCGCGAAAGACTAAGAAAGGTAAAGACGACATACGAGTTCCAAAGTGGTATCATTTCGGAAATCATCGACATAATACTCGCGAGAACCACCACTGAATTCAAATGGTCGGGAATAGAAAACATCAGCAACAACAAGCCATATATATTTATTTCCAACCACCGCGACATTGTTCTGGATGCAATGCTCCTGCAATATCTGTTCATTAAAGAAGGAATAAATACCTGCCAGATAACTTTCGGCAGCAACCTAATGCAACATCCGTTCATTGTTGACTTCGGCAAAGTAAACAAGATGTTCAAGACAGAACGAGGAGGCAACAGGGTTGAATTCTACAACAACCTAACCTATATGTCCCAATACATCAGGCATGTCGTTACCGAAAACAAAGAATCGGTTTGGATTGCACAACGCAACGGTCGTACAAAGGACGGACTTGATGTCACCGACCCAGCCATAATAAAGATGTTCTGGTCAAGCCGCAGGGACGACAAGATACTTTCGCTGGCAGAAATGAACATTACTCCTGTTTCTGTTTCGTATGAATGGGAACCTTGCGACAAATTGAAAACTTTGGAACTCTACCATACAAAAATCAACGGCAAATACAAGAAAGCACAAGGAGAAGACATCACCAGTATCCTAACCGGCATAAAGCAGCAGAAAGGAAAGGTAAATTTCCATATCTGCAAGACACTCACAAAAAACGACTTACATAAAATAGACAGTTCGGAAGGAAATTATTTCACAAACATTGCAAAACAAATTGATGAGCAGATAAACTCAAACTACGCAATTAATCCGAACAACTATATAGCACACGACATCCGCAGCGGAGAATCGAGATATGCAAGTCACTACACAGACGAACAAAAAAAGCAATTCGTGGAATACATGAATTGGATTGATGAGTACAAAGACTTGGACACAAATCTTTTGCGTGAAATTTTCCTCGGAATTTACGCCAACTGCATAAGGTAAGCAAGAAACATTCCTTCACAATTGCATGCTATTACATTTTGTAATACATTTGCAAAAACTATTTAAACATGACTGTAGAAATATGCGCCAATTCGGTTCAATCGGCAATAAACGCCGCTAATGGCGGAGCCGACCGCATAGAACTTTGCCAGAATCTCAACGAAGGAGGCACCACCCCATCGTATGCAACGATAAAATATTGCGTAGATAAGCTTCCGCTAAAAACAATGGTGCTTATTCGTCCCCGTCCTGGTGACTTCTGCTACAACGATGCAGAATACGAAGCCATTAAGGAAGATGTTCTTATGTGCCAGCAACTTGGCGCTCACGGAGTTGTCGTTGGATTCCTCGACAAAAACCTTGACATCGACACCGAGAGAACTGCCGAGATTGTTAAGCATGCCCGCCCAATGGAAGTAACTTTCCACCGCGCATTCGACCGTTGCCGCGACTGGCACAAAGCATTGGAACAAATTATAGAATGTGGCTGCGACAGAATCCTGACATCAGGGCAATTCAAAACCGCACCCGAAGGGATTGACAACCTTCGCGAAATACAGAAACAAGCGAACGGACGCATTGCAATACTGGCAGGAAGTGGCGTAAATTCGCAGAATGCAGCAGAAATAATCCGTGCAACCGGAGTTTGCGAAGTGCACTCATCGTGCAAGCATACCATTGTAAATCCACAAAAGACAAACATTGAAGATTCGAGCAAATACAACGAAACGGATTTAGAGGAAGTAAAAAGACTCGTACTAGCAACGAAAAGAAGCTCAGAAAACTAAAAAGAAGCAAAAGTTGTAATTTTTCATTTGGAAACTTTCTTAAAAGATGTATATTTGCAACAGAAACTTTCACTAGTCCTACAATTATAAATACAAAACATTATTATGGATAGATATACATCAAAATGCAAGTCAAGAAAGATTCTGTTCGCTTTTTTGTTTGTCTTTTTTGCCATAGGATTTGAACACAACGCCTTGTGCTACGATTTCGGATACACCTATAGAGGTGCTACACTGTACTACAACATCACCGACGAGCAAAACCGCGAAGTTGAACTAACATACCAACAATGGCCGCTAGACGGGTGGGGAACCATAGTGTTGACTACATATGCCGATGCTCTTCCCGACACCCTTTATGTACCGGCTGTCGCCGTTAACGAACAAGACACCTTTCGCGTCACAGCAGTAGGCGAACTTGCTTTAATCTTGATAGAAAATTTGCGCAGTGTAGTGCTTCCAGAAGGAATAGTCTCGATTGGTAACTATTCCATGTGCAATAACAATTCCCTAAGCGAGATTGTGCTACCATCCACAGTGAGAACTTTAGGAGAAGGTTGTTTCTCATCCAATCCGCTTATCCGCACAATAAACCTACCGTCCAACATTGTTTCCATAGGCCGAGGCGCATTCCAGGCTTGCTTTACTCTGTCGGACATAGTACTGCCACAAGGTATCGACACCATTTCCATCGACCTTTTTCGCTCATGCAGGCAATTACGCTCCATCAACATTCCCGACAATGTGAAGGTGATACAATCACACGCTTTCGCATATACCGCCATTGACACCATAGTTATACCAGAGGGAGTGCTTCACTTTTACGGCAGCTCTTTCTGCAATATGCCACTGCGCGAAGTGAACATTCCAAGCACGGTGAAGCAAATATGGCCAGGTGTGTTCGAAAACTGCACTAATCTCAGAAACATCAACGTATCTCCTGGCAACAAGCGATACATTTCATACGACGGAGTGCTGTACAACAAGGCGAAAGACACGCTGTGCGCATATCCTATCGGCAGACCCGATACAATTTTTCAGATACCCAACGGCGTGCGCTACATATACGCGTACTCATTCAGCTACTCCAGAAACTTGCACAGAATCGAATTTCCAGAGAGCCTAAAAAGCACTGGCGGAAGTTGCTTCTTATACAGCAGCCTTACGGAAGCTGTGTTTCCCGACAATATGGACACAATTCAGCACCGTGCCTTCCTGAATTGTCAAAACCTAAGGGAAGTAACCTTCGGAGCCAACTTAAAGTACATCGACGAATGGATTCTCTCAGACTGCGACAATTTGGAGAGAATAACAAGTCGCTCCTCCGTCCCACCTACCCTAAGGGAGCACATCATAGACAGCCGACAGCGCACCGTGCCGGTCTATGTACCTTGCGAAAGCCTTGATGCCTACCGCAACGCTCCTTTCTGGAGCGACTTTCTTGACTACCGGTGCCTTACAGGTATCGACGATACCAAGCCAGACATAGGAATAGAGACATATCCCAATCCTTCCATCGGCAAGATTACTGTTTCTGCACCAGTTACCATTCAACGCATAGACATCCACTCCTTGTCTGGTCACAAAATACTAGTAACTGAACCTAACTCCACATCAACGACATTGGATGTTACAGCTTTGCCACAAGGCACATATATACTTCGCATTAAGACAAACAATTGGACAGGAACAAAAAAAATAATGGTAGAATAAACACCACATGGAAAATACAAAAACCAAAACAAAAGGAGCATGAGAAAACTAACAATCATAATTGCTGCCATCGCTATGACATCAACGGCTTGCAACAACAATGAAACCAAACATTTCATTACCGATGAGGCATATCGTTCGCAGGTAGAAACCGACTTTGAGGCACGCAAGGAACTTGCCAAAGGTCGTAGCACGGAACTTTTTTCGGTTTTCGATGAGAAACTTTCGCTAGAGGAAACCGAAGCTCTGAAATTCCTGTACGCCTACATGCCCTACAGCGACCTTGCCGATTACGACGGCAAGTTTTTCCTTGACCAAGTGAGATACGCATTCAAGGCTCGCGACTTTTTCTCGTGGGGAAAGACTATTCCTGAAGATATTTTCCGTCATTTTGTTTTGGTTTACCGTGTCAACAACGAAAACCTTGATACTGCGAGAATGTTCATTTTCAACGAGATAAAAGACCGCATAAAGGACATGTCAATGTACGATGCAGCATTGGAAGTAAACCACTGGTGCCACGAAAAGGTTTGCTACAGAGCATCTGATGCCCGTACATCTGCACCTTTGGCAAGCATTCGCACAGGATTCGGACGATGCGGCGAAGAGTCGACATTCACGGTAACGGCACTCAGGGCCGTTGGTATTCCTGCAAGACAATGCTACACACCGCGTTGGGCTCATACTGATGACAACCACGCATGGGTTGAAGTGTGGGTCGATGGAAAATGGTATTTCCTCGGCGCCTGCGAGCCAGATGCTAAACTCGACATGGGATGGTTTGCTGCACCATCTACACGATGCATGATGGTTCATTCAAACGCTTTTGGAAAATACAAAGGAGAAGAAGAAATAAACCATCGCGGAGAATTGTTCTCGAAAATAAACATGCTTCCCAACTACACCGATACCAAGAAGATTACCGCACATGTTGTTGACGAAAATGGTAAAAGCGTAGAAAATGCCACTGTACAATTTAAACTGTACAATTACGCCGAATACTACCCAATAGCATCTGGCAAAACCGACAAGGAAGGCAACGCAAGTCTGACCACAGGACATGGCGACCTGCTGATATGGGCAAGCAAAGATGGCATTTACGACTATGCAAAGATTGATGTTAGAGAAAACGACAACATAACGCTTACGCTTAACCGCACCGCTGGCAAAGAATACGAAGAGGATTTCGACATTGTACCGCCAGCAGGGAAACCAGTGAAAACCAACGTTACACCCGACGAAGCAGACAAAAACAACAAGCGTCTTGCATACGAAGATTCGATACGAAATGCTTACTTAAAGACTTTCCCTACAGATGAAAAGATTGCAGAAATCGTAAACGAAAACCTTACTGCAGAGCAAATTCGTGAGATTGTTAAGAAAAGCGAAGGCAACTACGAAGAAATTATATCCTTCTTAAATGCCCATTCAGAGAAAAATGAAAATGTATTTCTCTATGACTTTTTGAAATCATTGTCGGACAAGGATTTGCGTGACACAAAAGCAGAAATTCTAAACCAGCACATTGTGGAATACGACCACAAATTTCCTACAGACGTGTTTGTGAAAGGCATTCTTTCTCCCCGCATCGAAGTGGAAATGATTCGTCCATGGCGACAGTTCCTTGACGAAAAAATAAAGGAAATTCTGGGCAATGCCCCCTCCTATTCCGATATTTTGGACTGGACAAAAGCCAATATCCAGACCGACAAGGAAGGCAACTATTTCAACTGCCCGATTTCACCACGCGGTGTTTTCGAACTTCGCCATTCCGACAGCCGTTCGCGCGACATTTTCTTCGTTGCCGCCTGCCGTTCGGTAAACATTCCTGCCTACCTCGACAATGCTACCCGCCAGATTTTCGTTTACGAAAACGACAAATGGAACATTGTCTCGCTTGAAGAAGAAAAATCAGTCGCTCCGACAGGCAAACTTATTCTTAAACACAACGGAAACAAGGACTTGAAACCACAATACTGGACACACTACACCATTGCTAAATTTGAAAACGGCGACTTCAACACCTTCGATTACGAAGACGACCCACGAGTTGCCGAATTTCCTGTGACACTCGAACTCGAAGAAGGCTACTACATGCTTTCAACTGGCAATAGATACAGCGACGGTGAAGTGCTTTCGCACCTAGAGTTCTTCAACATCAAGCAAGGCGAAACAACCGAGCGCGAAGTAAAAATAAGACCGTTAGTAGAACGCGAAAAAGCATTTTACGGATTTATCTCTGATGACACACAAATTGAAGCAGATGGCAAAATACTAAACATAAAGGACTTGGCAAAAGACAAGCCATTAGTTCTATGCTTCATCGACCCTGTTCGCGAACCGACAAAACACATTCTGAAGGAATTTGGTTCTATGCGTGAATCTTACGAAAAATGGAACGGCAACATACTGTTGGCTATTCCATCAGAAAAACTAACCGAACCATTTTCTGCCGAGAAATGGAATCTTCCCCAGCAGACAATTGTAGCCATCGACAAAAACGGACTTTTGGAAAAGATTCTTGCCGACACAAAACAACAATACAACGACAATCTGCCATTGATTCACATAATTGATAAGACTGGTAAGGTATTTTTCCGTTCCGAAGGCTATAAAATTGGAACAGCTGGTCAGATGTATGAGATTTGCCTGAATTATGATGATTAGATTTTAGATCAATTCATCGTCCAAATCGTTGAAGAAATGGTATTCCATGTATGAATATGCCATCATTGGCAATACTTCAATCTTGCAACCATATAACTTCTGCCACTGCTTACGCAATGACTTGAAAACGCCCTTGTTTATATAAGCCTCAACAAATGGGTGGGTTCTAATTACAACTTTGTTAATTTGATTCTTTCTGAGAATATATTTCAATTGATTTTCAATCTCATCTGTCAAATTAAGGCTGGCTTGGATTTTACCAGTTCCGTTACAGCAAGGGCATGTTTCGGCGGTTTTCATGTCTGTAGCAGGACGCACACGCTGACGAGTGATTTCCATAAGGCAGAAACGGCTCAACTGTGTAAGGTGATACTTGGCACGGTCATTTGCCATGCACTCCTTCATCTTGTCATATATGGCCTTTTTGCTCTCACTGCTATGCACATCAATGAAATCGACAACAATGATTCCGCCCATATCGCGAAGCCTCAGTTGCCTTGCTATTTCCTCGGCTGCAATAAGGTTTACCTCCAAGGCATTTGTCTCCTGGTCGTTCTTTGAATTTGCCCTGTTTCCCGAGTTTACATCAATGACATGCCCCGCCTCGGTATGATCGATGACAATATAAGCACCTGAACGCATAGGCACAGTACGACCAAATGCCGTCTTTATCTGCTTTTCGATACCATAACTGTCAAATATTGGCGTTCTGTCGGTATAAAGCTTTACGATTTTTGATTTTTCGGGTGCAATTTCGGAGATAAATTTCTTTACCTCGTTGTACAAGTCAACATCGTTAACGACAATCTGATGAAACGAGGAGTTGAGCATATCGCGCAGGAATGCCGTCGTCCTGTTCATTTCACCAAGAACAATGTTTGGAGCCTCGACAGCAGACAGATGTTCGAACAAACTTTTCCATTTGTCGAGCAACGATGTCAGTTCCTTGTCGAGTTCTACGACATTCTTGTCCTGGGCAACCGTACGCACGATTGCTCCGAAATTCTTAGGGACCAATCCTTCAATCCAGCTACGCAGTCGTTTGCGAGTTTCGGTTGACTTTATCTTTTGGCTAACAGAAACCTTGTCGGTAAACGGTAACAGAACGAGGTTTCGTCCTGCAATTGAAATTTCGCAAGTCAGGCGAGGACCTTTCGACGAAATTGGTTCCTTGGCAATCTGCACAAGCACATATTCGCCGACCTTCAGCATATCGCTAATCTTACCACGCTTATCGATTTCGGGTTCGGGCTTGAGGTTAGTAAGTGCATTGACATTCTTGGTCATTCCCATCCTGACAAACTTCTTGAGGGTCAAGAAGCCGGAACCTAAGTCAAGATAATGCAGGAAGGCATCCTTCCTATAACCAACATCGACGAAAGCGGCATTCAATCCCGGCATAAGCTTATTAACCCTGCCAAGATATATATCACCGACAGAAAAATCAACATTGCTGTATTCTGTGCTTAATTCAACAAGTCGCTTGTTGTTAAGCAAAGCAATATTGACTTCGGAGCTTCTTACATCAAGGAATAACTCGCTACAGACTTCCTCTTTCTCTACATCTACCTCGTCCACTTTCGCCAAATATTTGAGTTTCCGTCAAAAAATCAAACCTTCGGAAATGTCTCCGAAGGTTTGGATAAATTCTTAATTCAAAAAAAGAAAATACTATTTTTTCTTTTTATGTCTGTTCTTACGAAGACGTTTTTTCCTCTTGTGAGTAGACATTTTATGTCTTTTTCTCTTCTTTCCGCTTGGCATAATCGTAATTATTTAACCTTGTTGTTATCCTTTACTTCTGCTACGAAAGACTTAGCCGGCTTGAAAGCTGGAATATTGTGAGCAGGGATTCTTATTGTTGTTTTCTTAGCCATATCCCTAGCTGTCTTTTCAGCTCTGGTCTTAACTACAAAACTTCCAAATCCTCTTAAAAATACATCTTCGCCCTTAATCAAAGAACCTTTAACTGACTCCATGAAAGCTTCAACAGTCTTCTGGACTACCATTTTTTCGATTCCGGTATTTTCGGAAATTGCATTTACAATGTCTGCCTTAGTCATTTTCTTAATATTTAATTGTTTATAAATAATTTATCTTTTCAAGTCCCCATGATTTTTTGGGACTGCAAATGTAATAACTTTTTTTGACATACCAAAAAAAAATCCTTTTTTTTTCATTTTTTGGCATTTTTTGTCACAAACCCTTTCCTAGAAATACAATCTTAACCGTATATATAAGGATTTTTATGTCCATGAGCAAAGAACGATTCTCAATATAAAGTATGTCGTACTTCAATCTTTCGACCATCTGGTCAACATTTTCGGCATAACCATACTTAACTTGTCCCCAAGAAGTAATACCCGGACGAACCGAAAGCAGATGCAGGTAATGAGGCGCCTTCTGTACAATCTGCTGAATATAGTATTCGCGTTCGGGACGCGGACCGACAAGACTCATGTCGCCCCGTAGCACATTGAAGAACTGAGGTGTCTCATCAAGACGGGTTTTCCTCATAAACTTGCCTATTTTTGTTATGCGCGGATCATCCTTTTTGCTCAATGCTGGTCCGTTTTGCTCCGAGTCGACATACATCGACCTGAACTTGTATATCCTGAACGGCTTGTGGTTCAAGCCAATGCGCTCGTGACTGTAAATTACAGGCCCTGGCGAACTCATCTTTACAGCAATTGCCAGCACTAAGTAGAGTGGCGACAAAATTATCATAGCCAGAAGGCTCAGCACTATATCGAAAAACCTTTTGGCAAAAAGCTGCCAAACAGGCATTATGTTCTGGTTTATCTGAATAAGCGGCATACCTATTATAGAAGATATGCGCACCTTCCCTATTAGCATGTCGTACATGTCGGGAACAACCTTCACTGAAACATTCACACCATACAACTTATTGATTATACGGGCAATCTTACAATGCTCCTTCGACTCTATGGCTATTACAATTTCCTCTATCTTGTACTTTGATATTATTTCACGAATATCGTTTACATTTCCAAAATTGGGGACATATTTCTCCATCTGGTAACTATCCTGCTCATCGACATATACAAAACCTATAAAGTTCAACCCTGAGGATATTTTCTGGGACTCCAGTTCCCTGTACAATTCGACAGCCTTGTCGTTGCTCCCAACCATGAGAGTATTGAAGCGAAGCTTACGGGTATGGACGCGATTGTTCGTGACTGTCGTTATAACCACGCGAGGAATATATGTAAAGGCAAACTGCATGAAAAGCAGAAGTCCAAACATACTATAATACTGCTTGTAGTTACCAACCCAGTCGTCGAGAACCAAAGCGAAGAATAGTATAACCACGCCGAGCAGTGTCACCAAAGCCGTAGTGCCAAGCTCGTGAACCCTCGACTTGCGAAACGGGGTGCGATAATAACCGCTCATCAGGTGCAGGAGCAGCCAAAAAACGGGAATTGCAAGCATCGACACATAGAACTTCCAGTCGAGTTCAAGTGGAATCGAATAACCTAGACGCAAAGGCTCTATGTCAAGTTTCCTATAGCAATAGAAAAGGCCCCATGTAGCGGCAGCCGCCAAATAGTCGAACACTATGTATTTCAGATTTTGCCTTGCCTTCTGCATTTTGCACTAATTTTCGAGATGCAACAACTTTATGTTATCAATGAAAATCTCCGAATTCTGACCGACAGGACTTAAAGTATCAACCCTAATAGCCGTATAGAAAGGCTGGAATTGTCCGCAATTTGAACTGGAATTGGTAACCGCATAGTTCAGATTTATATATATGCGCTTCCATTTTCCGTCTGTAGGATACAAAGTTATGACATTTTCGCGAACGCCTGATGTTGCCGTAGCACTTTCAACCACGCCAAACATTCCAAAATTGAAGTAATCATTACACTTGTAGCTCATTTCGAGGAAAGTCACGCCATTTTCCGAAATTGGATATATATTGGATGTTCGGCACTCAAAATGACCGCTATAGTCGTCATGTGGAATTTCTATCTTCATCGAATACCCCTCAAGCGCTCCATCCTGAGTTACAGAAAAGTCGTATGTGCTCGAATCTGCCTTCTCAAACTTTAAACCTAGCTGGTCGAAATTCTCGACTAAGACAAAATTCACACCCTGGCGATATGAATAATGCGGTGTCAAAACCATTGTTGAATCGGGAGTGAGCAGCGTATCGACATAGTAATTGGTAAGCATGGTGTATACATCCCTGTCGGCATCGAGTCCGGATGTCTTTATACCCGGTTCAATATCAACATGCACATTTCCTCTAGCAAGCACAGGCACCTCAAATGGAATCTCAAAAACACCGATTGTTTTCCCGTCAACCGATAGCCAGCAGTCGGAAATATTATGCAGTGCAGAACCTTGTGCAGGGTCTGTAATGTCAATAATAGCCTCATTGACACGGATATATGCAGGGACACCCTCCAACGGGTCTCTTTCTTTGCACGAACAGAAAGCCAACGCAAACATGAACGTCAACAACAATATTTTCTTCATCCGTTAACTATTCTTTTGTTATAAGATGGCAAAGGTAGATAAAATTTCCGACAGACAGGCAAAGAATCAAATAAATTTCACGAACAAAGACTAAAAGACGAACAGGCAAACAGGCTAAAAGCTAAACAGCGGAACAGGCACAAAGGCTAAAAGCAGAATAGGCGAAAAGGCCCAAAGACGAACAGCAGAACAGGCGAAAAGGCGAAATATCCTTCAGAAGACCTGTCAAACAGACAAACTATACTTGAAGGCTGTTAGCTGTTAGCCGTTAGACAGCCAGCCTGTTAGACTGTTAGACAGCCAGACCGTTCGCCTCAATTATTCCTTAGGCAACATTACGAACTCCGAAACCTTGAAAAGCTCCACAGGTTTAGTACTATCGGGAAGAATTGCCATAATAGCCGGCTCGAAATCCTCGACCCCTTCCATAAAATTAACTACATACAGGAACGTTCCATCTTCGAGCCATGCCATCGATGGTCCTTCATCGTACGAAAGATCAGTGCCGTCCAAAATCATCTGGAATTTTCCATCGAGACTAGCGATACAGTACGGTCCGTGCGGAAAATCACCCCAGCCTGTAACAGCGCCGAAGACAACTCTGTCGCCCTTGGGAGAAACCATGCCGGCATAATATTCTTCGGGAGTTTCTTCAAACTTCAACTTGTCGGTTAAGCAAACTTTTTCCTTTCCCTTCTGCTCGCAATAGTAGTTGTGCGAACGAGGAAGGTCTTCATCATCACTATCGTAATTGGAATCGTCCTCTACGAAACTTATGGTACTAGCGTCATCATCATTTTCTTCCTCATCGTCGGACGAACTATTGAAATAACTATATAGTTTTTCCTGATTTTGGGTTGTTACAAACTTGTGCGATTCATTGTCGTACACCTTTATCTTGGTAAACCAGTAACCATCCCAGCTGAAATCATAGTTCACGCCAAAATATCTACCGTCATCACTTATCCTCAGCCCCGAATATGTGCCGTATGTTTCGGTTATGCAGTCGTTGCAGGCAAGTCCCCAGCTAACAATCTCCTGTGGCTCCGGATTTTCAGAAGCAAAGTCGATATACTTGAGCACCATAGTGCTATCCTTGCACACCGAATAATATAACTTAAAAGTGCCTGGCAAGAACTCGTAGTTCACAATTTCGTCAGTCTCACCTTCATACACTAGCGAATCCATATTTTCCACCGAGAAGAAACAGATCTTCGAACCGCGGAAATACATGAAATCGTAGTCTGCAAAAATCGGCAGGGTATCGGCTGCAATGCTATCTACTTCTGCAATAGTATCATTTTCAACTTCCTTATTCGTTGCTTCTTTAGCATTATTATTCGACTTGCACGAAAACGAAACAACAGACATCATCAGCACTGCGCTGAACAAAAGACCACTTGCCAAATATTTTTCAAAATTCTTTATCATACCTATTTATTATATTGAAACATTAATATTGCAAAAATAACGCTTTTGGAAGAATTAACAACATCACACAATAGAATATTTGCTGGCATCCCGTCACCGTCATGCTGAACTTGTTTCAGCATCCGCAAACAACTGGGGTCAATTTTTTTATATCATTTTACGGGATAGGTTTGAAACCAACCCCTACAAATGAACAACATTAAATCTTTGAATTGTTAAATTTTTGAATTTTTAAATCAGCGAAGCTAATCATTAAATTCCCTAAAATCCCAATTTTATCTTGTCCTTTATCTTCTTCACCACCTCGTAGGTCTTGAGGATGGTATCGACATTGACTTCAGGCGACTTGTTGTAAAGGATTGACTTTGCAAACGATGTAAACTCATCGTAATAGACATTGTTAGGTCTTACCATAATCTGCTCGACGCTCAAATCGCCAATCGACTGGCTGAAGAACGACGGGTCGTCCACATCGCCACGCTTTTTCACAAGCGAAGCCTTGTTTGCAAGCATGTCGATATTGGTATAGCTGTCGCGGCAGTAGAATGTCATCTTGTGCGAATCATCCTCGGCAATACGGCTGGCAACGAAATGCGCCACGCAACCGTTGTAGAACTCAATGCGAGCGTTAATTATATCGGGTGCAACAGACGGCATCTGCGTTATGGCAGAAGCACTTGCGTAAATGTTCTTCACATTCGACTTCACCACGCTCAGCACAATGTCAACATCGTTGATGAGCATGTCCATCAGCACAGAGCAGTATTCGCTGTTGGAATTGAAACGCCTGTGGTTTACCGACTGTATGAATCGCGGCGAAACAATGAACGGCTTTGCCGAAAGGAAAGTGTTGTTGAAACGATGGTGGAATCCTGCCTGAACCTTTACATTTGCTTCATCCACTATACTCGACAACTTGGTAACATCGGTACTGCAATACGACGATGCAGGCTCGAAAAACACATGCTTCGACGACTTCACCAATGTTTTTATCTCTTCCAAGCTAGTTGCAGGGGAAACGGCGATTACTGCATCGACATTGTTGAGGAAAGCACCTTCCTCGTCGAACTCGCGCAGATGCAACTTGGTGTCGCTATGCTCTGTTTTTGCAGAGTACATGCCAACGACATCAAGTTCGGCCACATCGAGAATGTTCTCCACCATTCCCACAGTGCTCGAATCAATGCTTCCGTAAACGCCAGTCCTTATCATTCTTAAAATTTGATGCACAAAAATATCTTGCCTTTCGTTCTCATTTTCAACCTTCCGACATCTTTTTTCAACTGCATGATGTTAAAGCGAAAAAAAAACAGACAAAAAAAGAAATTTTACTATCTTTGCCGAATAACAATAAGAGGTTTCATTATGAAAATAAAGTGCATTCTAATGATTATTGCGTTCGCATTTGCTCTCGTTTCGTGCGAAAACGAAAACAGCACCCAGATTCCAAGACCAATAAAAAAGTTAATCAAAGAACAACGCAAAGGTTGTCTTGAATCTGTACTGAAATATAATTACCAAGGACAAACAGTGTATTATTTCGATTCATCATGTCCCGATTTTTATGAAACAATCTACGATGAAAATGGAAACATCGTATGCCAGATGGGTGGAATTTCGGGAAATGGCGACAATAAATGTCCCTGCTTCTTTGACGATGCAACATTAGTGGAAGAAATTTGGAGAAGGTAAAAAACATTAAAACTCATAAAACTATGAAAAGACACATTGCATTTATACTAGCATCATTAATTATTTCAGCATTTGTATTCCAGTCATGTCAGATTCATTGCTCTGCTTTCCCCGAATGGCTCTGCAAATATGCACCATACGAAGAAGGCAACATCGTTACTTTCAAGAACGAAAATGATTCTGTAATAAAACTAAAAGTTACAAAATTTTACAAATCTGAAGCTCATAGTCTCAGCAGATATTGCAGATGCGGGTGTGAAGGTTATATGTTAGCAGTTTTAGGCTCAGAGCAAATGCTAATAGAAATAAACTTTAATCTCGATGCAAAAGAGGGAAACAAAGATGTTGGAGCAATAAATAATATAGATGTTTCCATAAAAAGTTTTGACAATGACATTGTAGTTGTAGGCCAATCATATAAAGACGATTTCACAGGCATAAACCCATACGATTATGGACACGAACAAAAACTTGGCGATACAATTGCTTTGCAAAATACAAAAGACTACGATTTCTCTGATATGGTTATCGTAAAGGGCAAAGGTCTTACTGAATTCTACGACAAAGAGAACAACTGCACTTGGAGACTGCTGGAATAGCATATCGAAAAAATATAAAGTTTTTTTTTCGTGATTTGTAATATAAAATTTCTAGTATATTTGTCGCATAAAAAACAATTATTATCATGAAACGAATAGCATTAATATTTACAATTTTGATTTTAGTTTTTATAAATGTGTCATGCAATAAGAACAAATGCGAAATAGCCGCAGTTAGATTGAATTATCCAGAAATAAAGGATAATGAAGCCCTAAAAATTCATATAATTCGAACAGAGCAAAACGATTTGTCTTCGATTATTGATACCGTAAACCTTGAAGTAAATCATAATTATTTCTCACTAGAACTCACTGGTTATGAACAACACGATGGCTATATCGGACATTTTGACAACTACATTGTATATATTGAAAATACCGAATATAGAGATACTGTTACAGACATTAAAATAGAGTGGGAAGAGCCATGCAAAGTTGCTAGTTGCCAATATAGATTTAATGGTGAACTTCACAATGGTAATGGAGGACAGATAAACATTTATCCAAGGGTTAAATAATGATAGCCTATCAGCAACTGGGTATTTCAAAATAATCGTTGTATCACCTCGCGCAAAAAAATAAAAAAAATATTTGCCACTTCGACAAAAAGCAGTACTTTTGCAGTCCGAAAATGATGGTCCAGTAGCTCAGCTGGATAGAGCAACGGCCTTCTAAGCCGTAGGCCACAGGTTCGAATCCTGTCTGGATCACAAAAGCACTGGGGACAGTGCTTTTTTTGTTAAACAATAGACAAAAGGTAAATATGCTGCCTAGTTTTCAGGAAATATCGCGCGGAATAGGAATCGACCTCGACAGCTACGAAAAACTGCTCGCCGACACTATCGGTTCAGACAGCAGCAGCTTCAAATACCTGATTGACAAAACTTTCGCAGCAAAAGGCAAACGCATACGCCCGATGCTCGTTTATCTGTCGGCAAAGATTTTCGGCAAGGCAAACATACACACCGACAGGGCAGCACTGATAGTTGAAATCCTTCACAACGCCACACTTATCCACGACGACATCGTCGATGAAGCCGAACTGCGCCGCAACCAGCCTACTCTCAATGCCACCCAAGGAAACAAGGTTGCAGTTCTCACAGGCGACTACCTTATGGCAAAAGCCATTGGCATGGCAGCAGCAAACGGCGAACACGCAATCATCGACATGCTTATGCCAACCGTCTGCACAATGAGCGAGGGCGAACTCTTGCAACTCGACACCACCGATTTCTGCACCGACGAAAAACGCTATTTCGACATCATTTTCAGGAAAACCGTTTCGCTCATAGCTTCGTGCATGAAAATTGGAGCATACACCGCAGGAGCAAACGAACAGCAAATTTCAGCAATCGGCAAAATCGGTGAAAAAATCGGCTACATCTTCCAGATAAAAGATGATATGCTCGACTATTCCGCCAACGGCAAAACCGGCAAGGAAAGTGGCAACGACATCAAGGAAAACAAGGTTACAATGCCGCTCATCTGCGCATGGAACAATATGACACAAAGCGAACAAGCAGATTTCCTGCAACTTTGGAATAGTCCACGCACAGCCGAAAACATTGAGCATATTCGCAAGGCAGTCATCGCAAAAGGCGGAATGGAAGGCAGCCACAAACGTACAATCGAAATCAAGGAAGAAGTTTTCGCCCTTGTCGACACACTGCCACAAAGCGACTACTGCACTTATTTAAAGCAAATTACAGAATACATTATCGAACGCGAAAATTAAAACGCCATGAAGCAAGTTGAAATAACCCACGCCAAGAACGGCTTCGGAAAAGCACTGGCCGACCTCGCCGACACCGACAAAAGGATTGTCTGCCTCGGACTCGACATCACCAACTCGGTGGGCATGAACTTTTTCAAGGAACGCCATCCAGAAAGGTTCTTCTCGATGGGCATAGCCGAACAAAATGCAGCAGCAACAGCCGCCGGACTTGCACTTTCGGGAAAAATCCCTGCATTTTCGACCTACGCGGTGTTCTCGGCTCTCAGAAGCATCGACCAGATTCGCGTTTCGGTGTGCTATAACAACCTTCATGTAATTATCGGTGGCGCACACGCAGGAATCTCAGTCGGTCCTGACGGCGCAACCCACCAGGCACTCGAAGACCTTGCCATCATGCGTGCTATGCCAAATATGACAGTCCTCAGCCCATGCGACGAAAACCAGACTTACCTTGCCACTGTTGCAGCCGTAAAGCAGTTGAACACACCTTGTTACATCCGCTACGGACGCGAGGCTGTTCCAAACTTCACCGACAAGAACGACAAGTTCGAAATCGGCAAGGCTCAATGGCTAAGTCATGGTAATGATTTAGGCATAATCGCCACCGGCTCAATGGTCTGGACTGCCTTAGAAACAGCCGAACGACTTGATGCACAGGGAATTTCAGCAGCAGTAATGAACATTCACACCTTAAAACCAATCGACAAGCAGGCGATAGTTGACATTGCCAACGAAACTGGCAGAATCATCACCATCGAGGAGCATCAGATTACCGGCGGACTTGGCGGAGCTGTTGCCGAAGTTCTTGGCGAACACCGCCCCACCCCGATGAAAATAATAGGTATGCCCGACTGCTTCGGCGAATCGGGAAAGCCAAGCGAACTGCTGAAAATGTTTGGTCTCGATGCCGAAAACATTACAGCAAAGGCTCTTGCATTCATAAACAAATAGGGAAAAGAAATGTGTGAAATCATTGTAAACGACATAAGCGAACTTCGCAGCGCTGCTAAAAAATTCCTTGAATACGCAGGCGACACGAAGATTTTTGCCTTCTACGGCGAAATGGGCGTAGGCAAAACGACATTCCTCAAGGAACTCTGCCGCGAAATGGAAGTCGAGGACGAAATCACAAGTCCCACCTTTGCTATCGTAAACGAATACTATTCAAAGAAATACGGACAGATTTTCCATTTCGACTTCTACCGCATCGACGACCTTCGCGAAGTATATGACATGGGCTTCGAGGAGTACCTTGAAAGTGGAGCTTACATATTTATGGAATGGTCGGAAAAAATAGACGACATCCTACCCGATGGGATTGCTAAAGTCACTATTACACAAGACGATAAGAAGGTCAGGACAATAAGGATGATTTTCAATTGAAAATTGATAATTGATAATGAACAATGTATAATTCTGTAGTCTCGCAATGCATTACAGGACTACGATACCTATGTTTTGAAACAAAAACAACTATTTTTTACCTATGTTTTGAAACAAATTAAACAAGATTTTACCTATGTTTTGAAACAAAAATTACAAATTTTTACCTATGTTTTGAAACAAAATATTATCTTTGCGCCGTGATTACCACCTGACATTCAAGCATTTAGACACAAAGCACTAAGTTCATGAAAAATTGTGCACAAAAACACCTTTCAAACTTATAAACCTACCGTTCTATTTCATGTCTGCAATCCCCAAAATCGTGGAACGCGAAATATAAATGCTGAACTTTTAAACATACAACATAAATATCTGTAAATAAACGAGAAACAAAGCCAATAAAAAAATCGTAAAGAATAATTTTCTTAACGAAAAAAATTGTATCTTTGCGCCGCAATTCGCGGATGTGGCGTAATTGGTAGCCGCGCTAGACTTAGGATCTAGTGCCGAAAGGCGTGGGGGTTCGAGTCCCTTCATCCGTACAAGCAACCGCATTTACAAAATGGTGCGGTTTTTTAGATTATAATAATTTGTATTTTTAGTAATTATTTCAAAAAAACGACCTAATGGAAGTTGTAAAAAACCAAATTGACGATTTAAACCTTACTTTGAACATCAGCATTAGTAAGGAAGACATTGCAGAAAGCGTAGAAAAGACCTTGAAGAACTACCGCCAGAAAGCAGAAATCAAGGGATTCAGAAAAGGCAACGCACCTATGGGACTTATAAGGAAAATGTACGGTCAGGCAGTTTTGGCTGACGAACTAAACAAGTCCGTAGGAAAAGCCCTCAGCGATTACATTGAAAACGAAAAGCTTAACATTCTCGGCGAACCATTGCCAAACGAAGGCACAAAGACCATAGACCTCGCAAAGGACGAAAAGTTCGAATTCGCATTCGACCTCGGTCTTGCTCCTGCATTCGAAATCAAGCTCTCGAAGAGAGACAAACTCAACAAGTACATTGTTAAGGCAGAAGATAAGGATGTTGAAAAGTACATCGAAAACTATAGAAGCCAGTACGGAAAGTACGAAGATGTTAAGAAAGCAACAGCCAAGTCGCTCCTTACCGGTAGCCTCACACAGATTGCCGAAGATGGTTCTGAAATCGAAGGCGGCATCAAGAACGAAGAAGCTAGCCTAGCAATAGAATTCATAAAGGACGCTAAGATTAAGAAGCAGTTCACCGGTGCTACAGTTGACACTATCATCGACTTCGACATCAAGAAGGCATTCGAGGAAGAAGCTAAGATTGCTGTTATGCTGAAGGTTAAGAAGGAAGAAGTTGCCAACATGACTCCAAACTTCCGCCTTGTTGTTAAGACCGTAAAGGAATACAAGCAGGCTGAAATCAATCAGGACTTGTTCGACAAGTGCTTTGGCAAGGATACAGTAAAGAATGAGGAAGAATTCAAGACTCGCATTGCAGAAGATATTTCAGCATCGTTCAAGCGCGAAAGCAAGTACAAGATGATGCTCGACCTCAAGGAAAAGCTCACCAAGAAACTTGACCTCAAGCTTCCTGAAGAATTCTTGAAACGCTGGGTTAAGGTTACAAACGAAAAACTCACAGAAGAAGAAATCAACAACGAATTCCCGAAGTTCCTCGACGATCTCCGCTGGACTCTCATCAAGACCAAGGTTGCTAAGGAAAACGACATCAAGGTTGAGAAGGAAGAACTCGAAAAGGCAGCAAAGGACATGGTTCTCATGCAGTTTGCACAGTACGGAATGTCATATATTCCTGACGAATATGCCGACAAGTACGCAAAGGAACTCCTCCAGAAGGAAGACGAAGTTCGCCGTATCTACGAACACGAACTCGAAGACAAGGTTGTTGACTTCCTCGCTGAACAAGTAAAGCTCGAAGACAACGAAATTAATGTTGACGAATTCATGAAGTTGTTCAAATAAATGTAATTAGTAATACTTCACAAAAAAAGGTCTCGTTTGAGACCTTTTTTGTTTATTATTACATCTTCAAAAACTTCGTTTTCACCACATTTCCATCATCAGATACCAGTTTCAACATATACTGTCCGGGGCGCAACATTGACACATCCACAAAGCCGACAACTCCTTTCTTCGAGACTAGCAACCTGCCCGAAACATCATAAATTTCAAGGGCTGAAAAACACTCATTGCCACCCATATACAATTTGTCGGCAACAGGATTGGGATAAAATGAAAATTGCAAACACTCTTCAACTATTGTTTCCGGGTCATAGCCTTGTACAAGCTGAACATCAAGGTTTTGTGCCGCATTATCGGTAATATCCACAGCTATTGTCTTATGTATATAACCATCGGCATAAAACGAAACATTGTAGTGACCTGCCTTCAAAAACCTATAATATTCGCCAGTTGGAAGGAACGAATACACATGCGAATTGAAATAGTCGTGGCCATTAATGAAAACTTTGGCTCTCAACGGCTCACCAGTAACCGAATCGGTAACAAAACCATGCAGTCCCAATGTTGCTCGTTTCATATATGCAAGCATAGGCGGAATATTTCGCGACACATAACTTGCCAACAACTCGTTACGCAATAATTTTTCAATGCTTAACTCCAAGGTTACTTCCCTGCAATGCTTAAAGTAGTTCATATAATCCTGACGGCTACCAGTAATGGTGTACCACGCATAACCATTTGTATATCCACTAGGAAAATCGGATGTCATATATTCAGGGTCATTGCATGCCTGCCTTGCCAATGCCACATATTCTGCAGAAACCATCTGCCACCAGTCATCATCAGCTGGAAGAGTCTCCTCGGTATCAAAGGGATAATTCACAAGCTCTGCCCCACTGTGCAGGTTTGCCGACATTACAAACTTATGCTCGTCAGCATATTGCATGAAGGCTTCCGTTTCAAATGCATAAGACTCACTGCCATCCGGATGTTCGCCAGCATTGGCATCAGGGAAATTGCGGTTCATATCAATGAAATGATCCCAACCATAACCGTTACGAGTATATCTGATTGAATTATTCACTGAATCTGGAGTGAAAATATATGTTCCCTCTGGATTCGACAGCGGATTTATGAAAATTTCCATATTGTCAACCAGATTTGTAACCTCCTGGTCGGTTCCATAATCGCGCAACAACTTATCGATAAGCCTCAAGCAAACCATTCCGCCAATCAATTCATCACCATGCATTTGCCCACCGAGGAAAAATTCAGGTTCTGCCTCATCTTCATTTACATTGTCGGAAATCTTTACAGCGAGCAACTTGTAATCAGAAAAAGTACTCCCAATAGTATCCAACTTGCATATTTCTGGATATGTCTCGGCAAAATACTGCATCATTTCACAGTAAATGCTGTATGTCGGATAGACATTCCAAGCAAACATATCGTTAAGTGACTCCGCCATCTGCAATTCATCCTTAGCTTCGTAATACTCTCGTACTGGTTCGCAAGCTATTCCAAACTTGCGAAACTCGGCGAACTCGCGTTTATTGGCGTATGCATAGCAATAACCATTGCGATAAGCATCAATGGAAATTACTCTTGAAAATTCATTAAGTCTTTGTCTTTCAATAGGAAACCTAAAATACAATTCACCTCTTGCATCAAGTATCTCCTTTGGTGACAATTGTGCCATTGCCAGCAACGACAGCAACAACATAACAAGTATAAAATATAATCTTTTCATTGGATAACATTTTTGATTTGCAAACTTACAAAAAAATATATTGCAGTCTACCAAAATTCTAAAATGTCGTTTCGCATGGCAAAGCGAACAGCATAAATGACATTGCTTGTGTACCTGCAGTGCTTAGTTTTCCAACGACACAAAAAAAAAGGGAAAGCCGAAACCTTCCCTTTCCGTTGTATGAAAAATAATTCCTTAGTCTTCTTCCTGCTTGTTTGCTTCGTATTCCTTGAGCAATGCATCCTGTACATCGGGTGGAACCTGCTGGTATTCAGCAAAGCTCATGCTGTACATTGCACGACCGCCGGTATTAGCGCGAAGTGAAGTCGAGAATGTTGCCATTTCTGCCAGAGGAACGCGAGCGGTAATCTTCTGGAATCCCTTTTCGCTCGACATACCCTGAACGATAGCACGACGACCGTTCAAGTCGCTGATAACATCACCCATTCTGTCGCCTGGAACGAGAACTTCGAGGTCGTAAACAGGTTCCATAATCTTCGGACCAGCAAGCTTGAATGCCTGGCTGAATGCGTTACGAGCAGCGATGATGAATGCGATTTCCTTTGAATCAACAGGGTGCATCTTACCATCGTAAACAAATACTCTGATGTCGCGAGCGTAAGAACCAGTCAAAGGACCTTCTTCCATCTTCTGCATCAAACCCTTCTTAATTGCAGGCATGAAGCTAGCATCGATAGCACCACCTACTACGCAGTTGTAGAACTCGAGGCGACCACCCCATTTCAGAGGAATTTCTTCCTTAGCCTTAATGGTCATAACCTGTTCCTTGCCATCAATCTTGAACTTACCAGTTGTGTCAACACCTTCTACGATAGGTTCAATGAGGAGTGCAACTTCACCAAACTGACCTGCACCACCCGACTGCTTTTTGTGACGGTAGGTTGCATTAGCCACCTTGGTAATAGTTTCGCGGTATTCGATTCTTGGCTTGTCGAACTGAGCAGCAATCTTGTAAACATTGTCGAGGTGCCACTTCATAATATTAATATGGTATTCGCCCTGACCCATAACGATGAGCTGACGCAATTCGATGTTGTTTTCCGACAACAAGGTTGGATCTTCGTCCTTCATGCTGTTGATTGCAGCGATGAGCTTTTCAGATTCGCTTTCGTTAACAGCCTTAACAGCTACTCTGTACTTGTATGCAGGGTACTGGATTGGCGGGATTTCATTGTCTTCGCCGATTGCAACCAAAGTCTGTCCGTACTTTGTGCCTTTCAGCTTAACGGTAGCACCTATATCACCGGCAGCGAGAGAGTCAACTTTGTTCTTGGTCTTACCTGCGCAAGCGTAGATAGCCGAAAGTCTTTCCTTTGTGTTGGTCTTCGGGTTGTAGAGGTCGATACCTTCGGTAATAGTACCGCTGAGAACCTTGAAGTAGCAAATTTCACCGATATGCTCTTCGGTAGAAGTCTTGAAGATATAAAGAACCGGCTTTGCGCTTGAGTCGCACTTTATTTCACGGCCTTCGGTATCCTTAATGTGCTCCATCTTGTCTGGTGAAGGAACTACATCAGCGATGAATTCCATAAGTCTCTTAACACCGAGGTCGGTGCGAGCGTTCACGCAGAAAATTGGGAAAATACCTCTTGCTGGCAAACCCTTTACGATACCTCTCATCATTTCTTCTTCGGTAAGAGTATCATTCGAGAAGAAGATGTCCATGAGTTCTTCGTCAGCTTCAGCAGCGATTTCTATAATCTGGCTCTTGTATTCCTGTGCCTTTTCTTCGTATTCTGCAGGAATGTCCTTAACTTCGATATTGTTGCCATTCTGAACATACATCTTGTGAGAAATCACATCGATGAAAGAAGTGCAGCCAACACCAGGATTTACTGGGAACTGAGCAACAACAGCGTTAGGACCAAAAGCTTCACGGATAGATTCGATTGTGTGATCGAAGTTAGTCTTTTCGTGGTCGAGCTGGTTGAGGGCAATAATCATTGGCTTACCTGCCTGTTCGAGGTAACGACCGTGGATTTCGGTACCAACTTCAACGCCGTTCTGAGCGTTAATGACCATAAGTGCTATATCTGTAGCGAACAAAGAAGAAACAACGCCACCGATGAAATCGTCCATACCTGGGCAATCAAGGATGTTGAACTTGGTGTTGCCGAGTTCCGAATACATTACGGTTGAATAAAGCGAGTTACCGTTTTCCTGCTCGATGAGACGGTAGTCGGATACGGTGTTCTTGCTAGCAATGTCGCCCTTGCGGGTGATGACACCGCCAACCTGCAGCATACTTTCAGCCAAAGTCGTTTTTCCTGCACCAGAATTACCGACCAGCGAAATGTTTCTAATTTGTTGGGTTTGATAATTTTTCATACAATTTCTTTACTTTTTATTAATGAATATATTTTCTATTTTTTTGGGTTGCAAAGGTAATTATAAATAATTGATAATGCAAGGGAAAAAATAATTGAATGCGTAGACACAATATTTCGTGTCAATGTACACATTTACATGTATTAAAATTGTAGGGGCGCAATGCATTGCCCCCCTACAGATTTCAAAATCAATCACCCTTCCCTTCGATACTTCGACAGGCTCAGCATGCGAGGCTCAGGGTGCGGAAATTATTGTTTTACCACATTCTTGTTTATCACAAAATCGTTCGTGCTAACCCTTATATTATAGGCTGCCGGAGGCAGATTGCTGAGATTCAAAATTGTCTCATAATAATTCTGCGGTGCAGCAACCTTGCCGGTATAAATCAGCTTGCCAAGCATATCGAAAACCTCGATGCGGGCTGGACGGTTGTCGAAGTTGTCGAGTTCAATAATAAGTTCATCATCGAACGGGTTCGGGTATGCCTGAACATCTGGCTCCCCAACTTCTGCATCTTCACAAATTGCAACAACTATGTCCGAAACAGAGCGTGTACCATCATAGTCCACCTGAACAAGCCTGTAGTAGTTGTCGCCACCGTGTACACCATAATCATTGTATGAATAATCAAGCTTTTCGATTGAGTTGCCTGCTCCTGCCACTCGTGCAATTTCGGTGAAGTTCATTGCATCATCCGAGCGCTCGAGCGAGAAGTAGTCGTTGTTCTTCTCAGTAGCGGTTGTCCACTCCACGAGAGCCGAATGACCATCGCAGGTTGCGGTAAAGGAAACGAGTTCGATTGGAAGAAGGGTTTCGTGGTTCTTTGAACCCATAGACAACCACTGTGGTTCAGTTGCACGTGTAGAAACTGCTGGTATTGTAACACCACTTATCGTAATAGTCTTCGGGTCTGAAACTACAGCGTGGTCGCTTACCTTCTTCCAGCAACCGCCCTGCCACATTGCTCCGAAAATATCTTCGCCATCGAATGATACAGCATTAGGGCTGAAATGAGCATACTTATTATTTGCCGAAACGGTAATGTCGGCGGTCAAAGTTGAATTAGTGCTAACATTCCAGAACTCGAAGTTGCTTATATGGTCGAAAAGCGGATCGTTGCCTTCGCAGTTGTTGTTCTGATTCCACCAGCGTGGCATTTCAGATTCGCTGAAACCGCCGCCATTTGACTTCTGGTTGAAGACAACGAATGTTTCACTGTTTGCTGGTAGCGAGGCTACTTTTATGCTACCGAGTACCTTTGGCTGTCCTTCGCCTGCACTACCTGTCGGGAATGTGAAATTCGTTTCGGCAGATGCTCCTGTATGCTTTGTAACCTTGCCAGCAACAAAACTTGCCGAATCGGTAACATTCGCTGCGGTTGCTCCAGCATTGAAAGTCATTTCGCCCATTACAATACCCTTGTTAAAGGTTGCTATGCCGTTGACTGTTATGCCATTCGGAGCCTTAATAGTATCCAATGCCGTCTGTGCAAAGGTTACATTGCCGAAAGTCATCGCACTGCTCAAGGTCTGTGTTGCAGAACCCTTGAAAACTATGGTACTGCTGTTGTTTGCAGTAAATGTTCCGTTGTTGGTTATGCTTCCAGCAATGTTGAGAGTCTTGCTTGCAGGTATGGTAAGGCTTGCACCAGAAGCGATAGTAATGTTGTTGGCATTTGCCTCGCCAGTCTGCGATGGCCAGTTGGATGAAGTCAAGCAACGGCCCGAACCTATATATATGTTCTTTGTAATTGAAGGAAGTTCTGTCGCAATATTGTAGTTTCCTGCACTGTAGACATACCAGTTGGATTCTGTATTCCAGTCGGTACTAACACCTCGCCAAATGTAGTCGTACGAAGAGTCGTCAATGTTTGGTGTAATGACAGTAACAGTACGCGCTGCTGTCGCCGAACAATCGTTTCTAGTGTCGGTGGTCGTAACCTTATATTCGGTAGTTGTGGTTGGTGTTACAGTGTTGGTGGATGTTGTTACGCGGTTCGACCACGAATAAGTGTAATTTACATTGGATGTCGTTTCCAAAGTTGTAGATTCGCCAAGACAAATTTCATTATTGCCAGAAATTAAGGCAGTTGGAACATCAGTATTGGAAGTTATCTCATATCCTTCAGATGTTCCTTGACATCCGTTCTTTGTTTCGGTAACCGTGTATGTACCTGCTTCGGAAACCTCCTTTGTATTGTCCGTTCCACCACCAGACCACTCAAATGTTCCGCCACTGCCGTTAGCTGTAAGCGTTATGCTTGTGCGAGAGCAAGTAAGTTCGGAATAATTGTCTGCCTGAGATATTGTTGGGGTAGGCAGTGGGTTGACCTTGATTGTTATCGTCTCGCTGTCGCTTCCGCAGCTCGGTGTCTGGTTGCTTGTGCCGTTCACCGTGATGGTGTAGGTGCCGACAGCAAGGTTGCTGGCGTATGAGAACGTGTGCGTGCTGCTGTTGTAGCTAATGCCTGTCGGAAGCGTGCTCGGTGTGTACGAGATGTTTGCGTTCGTGGCAGTAACAACAGAATTGCTGAGTGGATTTCCGTAGCATACGGTCTGCTCCTTGTTCGTGACGCTTATTTCAGGCAGCGGGTTGACCGTAATTGTTCCACTTAGCGGTATCGGATCGTCACACGACGATGAAGCAACGCTAATACTATAACCGAAAGTGCCGCTGGCAGTTGGCGTGCCATATATCCTGATGGTTCCGTCACTATTCGTGACGTTTATGTCTTCCGGTGTGCCTGATGTCCAGGTAAAGGTCGCTTCACCTCCGCTGTAACTATATCGGATTTCGTTTATGCTAGAATTCTTGCACACAGTCTGTGAAGCAGCACCATAACTAGTGTTGCGTGTTAGTGTTGGCGGTGTATTTATCTCCAACTCCACACTTGCCACACTCTGGCATACGCCACTTTCTGCTCCAGCTGGAATCTTGAAACCAGTCCTATTGCCCGAATAAGTTGTACCGCCGTTTACCCTTATGGCTTCCTGAAGGTTTGGAAATGCGTCATCGGCAACATTGCCTGCATTTTCATTCGTTCCTATGCCACCTGTACCGATTGGCACTGCCGTACCTGTTGTAGTTGTCGTAGGCACTACGACCACAATAGCAGCGATGCCGTTACGGGTTATCATGTCGTACTGCTTGAGCGGACTAGTGTTTACAGTAAAGGTATATGTACCGCTTGCGCTTGCTGTATATTGAGTTACAGTTGTTCCTGTGCCAGAAGCCGAATAATCTCCGCTCCAAGCCCACGAAACATCGCTACATGTAGCATCTCCAATTGTTGGTGTTATATTGACATTTTCACAAGTGGAATATGGCGAGGATACAGGGAATGTGATTGTTGCACCCTGACTAACAACTATCGTTACTGATGTAATAGCAGCAGTTCCTGTACCATTCTCAGTAACAGAACATTGATATGTGTAAGTTCCATCTTCTGTTGGACGTACTGTTGCCACATCTGAACTTGAAGACAATCCTGCTGTAGAAGAATTACCGCTTGTAACACTCCAAGTATAGCTTGGTGATGAGAACCCCGACTGATTTGCAGTAAGCGTTGTTTCCGTTCCTGTACAAACGTATGCGGGAGCACCAGTAATATTGACTGTGTTTTGAGCAAAGTTGGCCACTAAAGTACGAGCTCTCGTGACAGTAAATCCATAGTTTGTATTTGTAGAAACCTGTGAACCATTCTCTGTCCATTTAGTAAAATGATAACCAGCATTAGCCGTTGCACCTACTGTGCAGGATGCTCCATGATTGTAATTACCACCGCCAGAAACAGAACCTCCTGCGGCCGGACTAGCCTGAACAGTGATTTGGTAGCTATTCAATTCAAAGTGTGCTACGTATGTTGCTTCCCCAGTAACTGTAAAACTATAGTTGGCATTGGAGGAAACCACCGAACCATTCTTTGTCCAGTTGACGAAATGGTAACCAGTGGCAGGTGTAGCTGTCAGGTTAGCTGTAGTTCCATAGTTATATGTGCCACCACCAGAAACAGAACCGCCAGCAGTTGGATTAGCAGAAACACTGATTTGGTAGCTGTTCAACTGGAAGTTTGCCTGTGCTGTGTGGTTAGCGTTCATTGTTATGGTAGTGGGGTTGCCCGTTACAGTAGCACCATCGATGGTCCAGTTTTGGAATGTGTAGCCTGCATTTGCAGAGGCGGTGAGGGTGGCTGAACCAGATGTATATGTGCCAGTATTGCCATTCCATGTGCCTCCAGTATGGGTTATGTTACCGCTGTTACTCGGGTTGACCGAAATGGTAAGGGTATATCCACTACTAGTAGTAAATGTAGTAGTAGCCGCACTGCTTTCGCAAGTACCGTTGACAGCCTTTACTTGGAAAGTGTATGAAGTGCCCGCTGTAAGACCTGTGAGATTAACAGAATTTGAAGTTGTGGTTGTCCATGTACTACCGCCATTGATGCTGTACTTGTAGCTGCTTGCGCTACCCGACCACGATACCGTAGCAGTATTTTGGGCAATGTTGCTGACCTGCAAGTTTGTAGGTGCAGCAGGGGAAATAGTTACATTTGCACTTTCCGACTTGGTTGCACCATTGTAGGCTACACTAACCGTATATGTGGAGTTGGTAGTAGGCGATGCCGTATAGGTATTGTTGTTAGCTGTGCCTGAGGTGCCGCTAGAGGTCCACGTGTAGGTGGGCGGAAGCGCAGATGGCTTGAAGGAATAGTAACGTCCTCCACCAGGCCATACGCTATAAGTGCTTGCATTATAGGTGGTGGAATAGGTAGCGGTATGGCTGCTCGGGTTGACATGCCAGAACTTGTTAGATGAGGCATTGCCGATACCTACTTGATAGCCGCTGGGAGCATTGCTGTAGTCGCTAGTGTAAACGATTCTCACCTCGCCAGTGGCTTGGAACAACTGCACCTGGAATTTCACGTAAGTCGTACCTGAGGCGGTAGAAGTGGTATTCAGCATAAACTCGGTCACACGGACATAGGAACCCGAAGAACCATACAAACCTGTTTTTACATAACCGGCCGCACCGGTGGAGAGGTCTTTTCCAATTCCAACGATTTTAGGTTCGTTGGAACTAATATTTGAAGAGCTGAATGGAGTGGTATAGGCACCAGTTCCAATGACAGTGCTGCCCAGCCTTAAGTTGCCGTTGGAGTTGGCCGAGAATTGGGTGTAGGTGACGCCGTCGTAAACGAAATCGAAACCTATGTTGACAAGAGAAGATGCCACATCGTCGTTGCCCGAAGCAACCATGCTAGTCCAAGATGGTGAATAGGTTGAGCCTCCTGTACCAGTAGTGAAGACGTAAGTCTCAAGGCCAGAGGTTATATTCGTACTTGCCGTCATCGTTACTTCAGTACCAGATGCCAGACATTCGGTTGATGCTGGTGAGGTTGCAAGTTCCACAGTCCACGGGATGAAGTTGGCCGTTAGTGTGGTGGCTGCCGAGCCTGTGGTCAGTGTAGTGCTAGGAGCGCTGGCATTGGCTACCGAAGCATCCGTGCCCGATACAGTCCAGTTGCTGAAAATGTAGCCGGTGGCAGGCGTGGCCGTGACATTGATGACTGAGGCGGGTACGAATGCTGTACCCGAGCTTACGCTGGTGCCGTTGAACATACCATTCACCGTGCCGCTACCAGAAGGACTTACAGCAAAGGTGACGGGGTATGCCCTCATCACGACCAAATCGTCGACAGCCGCAGGAGGCTGACCGCCGCCACCACCATCGTTTTTCCAGTAAAACACGAGCTTGTAGATGCCAGTCGAAGATATGTTTACCGATTTGCTTGATGTTCTCCAGTCACTATCGCTATTGGTCCACAAGAACACACCTGACGTGTTGTTGCTATGCGAAACATCGCCTACATTGGTATATCCGCTTGGCAGCGAGTTGGTGCTGCTGGTGATGTTGCTGGGCGGGAATGTACCGTTAGTCGGACACAGGGCGGCATACATGGCATCCCAACAACCACTTTCGCCTTTTCCTTTCCACTTGAAGGTAATGTTGTAATCGCCAGCTTCGGCGAAGTTGATCTCTCTATAGGCATAGACGTATGAGGCGGAGCTGATGTCGTAGGAATATGAACCGTTGTTGGCGATATACAAGGCCTGCGAGCCACTGCTATGAGCGCCAGTTCCAACCGTCCATTGGTTGACATAGCTTCCGTTGACGAACATGAAGCCATGGGCATCGTTATCGAAGTTTTCTGTGTAAGGCAACGTGGCCGGATAGGGGACAATGTTCAACTTCAATTGGTTGTTCATTTGTAGTAGGGTGCCGCCATAGGAGGATGTTGGGCTATAGTTGGTGCCGTCGCTGTAAACATATATTGCCCTATTGGCACCTGTGGGATAGGTGTAGAATGTCCTTGTCGAAGAATAAGACCCGGTGTTGTCGTCGACGACGAGCAGCAGGTTTTTGGAGGCATCGTAGGGGAATGGTGTGTCCAAAGTGATGGTCACCCAACTGTTTTCAGCGAAGGTGACATTCCCCGAAAAGACCTGTGTGTGACCCGAGGTCACCCAATCGGTAGTACTTGAGAACGACGATTTTGTGGTGTTCTGCATGTAGATGGTCAGGTTTCTCGTATCGGTGCTGGTGCCTGACTTGAATTGAATGGATGTGATGTTACCCGACATGCTTGTTCCCGAGAAATCAGCAATCTCGGCAGGTGTGTATATTTGCTGGGTCAAGGAGTAGTTATAATATGGATTGGTGGGTAGGTACGAACCTGTTGGAATGGTAACGGTCAGCTTGTAGTCCTCAAACTCGCCGGTGCTTCCTTCGTAAGGGTTGTTGGGATTACTGTTAAGAAAATCCGAAACAATACGCATCCTATAATCGCCCGCAGCAGTCGATGCCGGGATGGCGAAACTGCCCGTATGGGGAGAGGAGGCGTAGCTTGAGGTATGATACATCCGTTCATCCGATTCAAACTGCCCGTTTTGGTTCCAGTCCACCCAAAGAGCAGAGCCATGGGTGCCTCCACCTGCGATGGTGATGGTGAAATTGACCGTTGAGCCTGCATAGTAGGAGGCGGCATAGCTGCCGTAATAATTGGACCACGAAGCTCCCGTGCCCGAAGAGGAGTTGTTGATGTTCGAGTTTCCGCCAGTGGTGGAGAAGTTGCTGATATAATAAGTGGTGGTGGTGCTGGTGAAATGAGGCGGGGCGAACCAATAGTAGCGGTTGCTACCCTCTGGGTAGGTCGAATAAGTGTTGCTGCTGTAGGTGGTGGAATAGGTAGCGGTGTGGTTGGTAGGATTAACATACCAGAACTTGTTGTACGATGCGTTGCCGAGACCAACCTGGTAGCTGCTCGGGTTATTGCTGCTGCTGGCATACACAATCTTCACCATCTTGGTGGCTTGGAACAGCTGCACCTGGAAATTGATATAATTGGTTCCTGATGAGGTAGATGATGTATGCAACTTGAATTCGATGACCCTGATGTATGAACCCGAAGAGCCACTCAAACCTGTTCTCACATAACCGGCTGCACCAGTGGAGAGGTCTTTACCGATGCCGATGATTTTAGGCTCGTTGGTACTATAATTTGAAGAGCTGAATGGAGTGGAATAGGCACCAGTTCCAATGACAGTGCTGCCAAGGCGCAAGTTACCGTTGGAGTTGGCGGAGAACTGCGTGTAGCCGGTTCCGTCATAATAGAACGTGAAGCCGATGCTTTGCAATGAAGACGCGGCATCGTCCTTACCCGATTCAACAATCGTGGTCCACGATGGCGAATACCACGTAGCGCCTGTGCCGGTGCCGAAGCCGTATAATTCCAATCCTTGTGCGAAAGCATTATTGCCGAAGAATAAACAAAAGACAATTAATAATGCACAATGGACAATTGACAATTGACTGCGCCGAGCTAAAGGTTGTTGTATTTTTCATATATGCAGTGTTTTTCATGATAAGCTAATTTAATGTTTCTTCTATTCACAATTAGGTGTTGCACTCACGGTTGGAGATAGCGGATTGTCCTCGCATTCGTCTTCGGCTATACTGCCTACGGGCATTATGGCAAACTTATAGAGTTGTCCGTTGGTCAGTCGCTCCACATCATATTCTCTTAGAGAAGATGATATGGATGTTTTTTTCCACACGTTCTCAGTGCTTACATTCGGATCGTTGACACCCCAGTATAAAGTATATGAATTGGCACCAGAAACTCCACTCCATCTAACCTTCACTGTCCTGTCGCTAATATCTTCGGCTCTAATTTCAATTGTCGGACGCTCGAGATGGCTGCAGTTTGGCGTGCCACACTGCGGATCGGAACGGGGATTGTCGGTACAATATGTTGTACCATCGCCTACTGCCATAATCTGATAGCAATATTCTGTGCCATTTGTCAAACCGCTATGCGTAAAAGTCCTATTTCCTCCACTATATAGCGATGAACTATTATAAACAAGGTTATAGCTCAAAGCATTCGCCACCTCGCCCCATGATAGCTCGTTGCGCTGATAGTGAGGCGTAACAGTAAGCGTAGGAGGATTAAGAGTTTGGCATAATGGCTGTATTATTGGCGCACAATTATTATCAGTTGATGAAGATAACCATCTTCTATAGTCTGATGGATTAGGTTGCATATCTATCCATGCATTGAGCGCATCTATTATTCTAGTGTATGAAATGGAATTTACCGTTATGCTTGTTGGTGATTTTAAAGTGTAACCTCCAGAACATGCACCTTCAAACGAAGCGCAATTAGTAACGTATGTTGATTCTCCCGAAGTACCAATTTTTTCATTTCTTGTGTGTGTTGTTGAATGTATGTAGTAGCTATATTCCATATATGCATTTGTGTTATTATATCCCACCAACGCCCCAGAATAATTTGTATTATAACCTTTTACAATACCTGAATTGCAACAGTTTAAAATTTTCACACCTCGATATGATTGTCCAGCAATACCTCCTACTTTTATCATACTAGTTCCAGTAACATTTCCCAAATTGTAGCAGTTTTCAACAGTTTCATATCTTGAACCTTGGCCAAAATGGTGACCTATAATGCCACCGATACCTCCATTCAGCCATGATTCAGATGTTACCGTGCATGTTGAAGTTATTGCCCCTGTATTTCCGCAATTACGAATGCTATGTCCGTAATATGCGTACCCCACAATACCTCCAGCATCATATCCAGACACTATTATATCTCCTGTGTTAAAACACGAATTTACATATCCGTTAGTTGTACTATATCCGACTATACCTCCGGCATAGCTTGATGAGTTTGATTTAGTTGATGTAATATCACCCGAGTTTTCACATTCTCTAATATTGTTATTGGTCCATATATCTCCCGCAATTCCTCCAACATTTGATATACTTGTTATATTGCCTTGATTCCGGCAGTTAGAGATGCTACTATTTGTTGCGTATCCTACAATTCCACCAATACCCTCAGAATAAGTATCATTCGAGGTTTGTAAATTACCCAAATTTTTACATTCTGTAATATCAGTATATTCTGAATAGCCAACTATGCCACCAATATTATTGCCTTCACCACTTAATTCAATATCACTCCTACATTTTGATATGGTTATGCGAGAACCAGAACTTCCTTTTGCATATCCGACAATACCTCCTATTTTTTTCGTGCCTGCATTGCATGTTATTGTTCCCGTCACATTAACATCATGTATATTTGCGCCATCGCCAACATATCCGAATAGTCCATTGTTATCGGAAGAAACAGTTCTTGTAATTGTCAAAGTCTTTCCATTTCCATCAAAATTTCCTCTAAATGGTTTAGAGGATGTTCCTATCACCGTTGTTACCTCACTAATATCTGTCGTTACCTTAAAATACACACCATAATAGTGAGTCCCATTATTTACATTTAAGGCCAATGTTTCAATGTCAGTCCTGCTTTCAATCAAAATCGGATCGGAAGCTGATGTTCCACTACCCCTCCATGCACGCGCCTTTCCTGCCACAAGCACTAGCGCAACAATTATCAATATTTTTATTATTCTGTTTGTCATAAGGTTAAAATTTTTGTGTTTTATATTATGGGCAATTAGGTGTTGCTTGTTTTAATGGTGTCGAAAACGGGTTGTCTTCGCCGCAGTGTTCTTCGTCGCCAACTGCCTTTATTTTAAAATTATAGGTCTGCCCATTGGTCAGGCGAAGCACCTGGTAAGGATTGCTGTCAGGAGTAACTTCCCACATACTACTGCTGTTACTGCCATAGTATAATTTGTAAGAAACGACAACTGAACCATAAACTGCTCCCCAATTAACCGTAACAGTTCTATCGCCAGTGGACTGTATATTTAGCGATGGAGCGTCCAATTGCGTGCAGTGCGGGGTGCCGCATACCTGCGCCGAAGGCTCGTTTACGTCGCAATAATCGCCGGTGCCTACAGCCACCACACGATAGCAATATTCGATGTCATTGGTTAAATTTGTATGGTTGAAAGGAGAAGTAGCCGAACTATTGCCGTTGCCTGCCACAGAAGTCCACGATACCGAGTAGGTGCAGGTTGCATTTTGAGGCGATGCCGTCCATTCAACCACATTTTTTCTATGGCTACTTGTAACTCTGCTAATTGTAGTTGAAACAGGGGTGCAGAATTTTAATTTTGGCATACCCTTGTTGTCGCTTTCGGAAGAGGCATCCACCCAAGTGAGGTAATCGTTGCCATTTGCAGTTACCCAAGCTTTGAGAACGGTGAGAAGGTCGCCAGAACACGGAGAAGATAGCGTATTGCTTATTGGACTACTACTGTGCGTAAATTTAGCAACAGTAGTTGTGGAAATGCCAGTACTAGACCACGTTGAACCATAAAGGTTTGAACAAGCGTCTTTTTCACTATATGAATATTCTATTAAATTTCCGCTATCATTATAATTACGACCAACAATTCCACCTATACTTCCACTTTGCGATTGACTGACCGTGCCTCCATTGTAGCAATTTCTAATAACACCATTAAAATGGTTATATCCAACAATACCGCCTACCATGTGTGTATAACTAGTGCTATATCCTTTCACATTACCAATATTATAACAATTTTCTATAGTACAATCCTGTTGACTAGTACCTACAATTCCACCGCACGAGTAACTATCAGAACTTGAACCTACTACGGTAGAATGTACCTCACCTTCGTTATAACAGTTCCTTATTTGCGAGCCATAACTAAACCCCACTATGCCACCAACTTGATATTGGCCTGTGACCGATTTCAAATTGGAACATCCACTTACTATCTTTGATGTGGAATATCCGGAAATATTTCCCACGATACCACCAACTTGATAGCTTGTACTAGTGATTGTTCCATTATTTACACAATCAGAAACCTCTATAATCGAAGATCCGCTACCGATATATGCAACTATTCCTCCACAATAATTGTACGAAGCACTAATTGTCGCGGTATTAGTACATTTATGTACAGTTACATTTCCATTATTTTCAATTCAGCAACAATTCCAGCAATATACCCTCCTGATACATTTCCACTAACTACAACATCATGTATATTTGCACCTCCAGATATATACCCGAACAAAGCCCCCCACTCATATTGTCCAACAGATATGTTTAATTTTATTGTTTTACCGTTACCATTAAAATTGCCCCTAAAGAAACTGTCATACTTTCCAATAACCGTTGTAACAGCAGTTGATGTTATATCCTCTGTCACTAAGAAATATTTTCCAGAATAATCATTTCCGCCGTTTACATTTGATGCCAAAGCAGAAAGATGGGCTGCCGTGCTGATGATGTATGGATCTCCTTCTGTTCCATTGCCTCCACCATACTGGGCCATAGCATTTACCGAAAAGAAAATACACAATAGAAGAACGATATACAATTTACGATTTATGAATGCTATCTTGGTGGCATTGTTCTCATTAACAATACCATACGCAGCTAACTGCGAATATATAATAGACCTACTCAAAACCATACAAAATACCTATACTAATAAATTTGACAAATATAATAAAATATCCGTATCACTAAAGTTTTTATTTTATAATTTAGACTATCAAAAATAATAAACTGACAAGTACGCAATACATAGATACCAAATCAACCCTACCCTTCGCCCCTTCGACAGGCTCAGGGAGCGAGGATGTATAAGTACACATTTTTTTCTCCGTAAAGACACGCCATGGTGTGTCTCAACGGAACGGCGACCGCCACAAAAAAAATATCCCCGCGCCTACGGCACGAGGACATTTTATCTTTCTGCAAGTATCTAACCTTAGAACTTATATGTAAAGCCTAAGCCCAGTAACTCCTTGAACTGCAATCTCTTTCCTACGCCTTCACAAACGCCATCGCCATCGCGGTCAACTGGAACATCAACATCGTCATCGTATGCAAGCGTAATGCTCAAATTTGCCGAGAACCAGTCGCTAATCTTCAATGTCAGCAAGTTCTCCCAGTTCATATCGACATTCTGCGCCTTTACAATGTAGTTGGAGAATAAGTCGAGCTTCGTGGTATAGGTAAACACCTTCAGGAAATCAATCTTGAACTGAGCCTTTACATATCCACCGAATTCAGGACGGAACTTCTTGCCAGGGGTCAGCATCACACCATTGTCATCGAATGTCGCTCCTTCAACACCGTATGCGCCTTCAGCCGACAAAGCCGAGTCGAGAACAAATGTCATCCTGCCCGACAACGGTGCTATAAGCAAAGAGAACGACATGTTGGGATGTTTTTCGAAGGTCGGCTTGAAGTCCATACCGAGAGCTATGTTCAAGTATGCCGGCGACATCCATGATGAAATTCTCGTTGAATCCGTAATCGACTTGTAACCATCGGCGAACTGGGTCTTGAAACCTACCAAAGCCGAATAGTACCAGTACTTGAATGCATAACGACCATATTTCGATGCCAAGTCAATCTTATCATCTGTCTTGTAGAACAAAATGCCGGTCTTCTTTGTGCCCTGACGCATCATACCATAACCCAAATCAAGTGTATTATCCCATGTGGTCTTGTCCTTTGCGTAGTTGGCAAATGCATTGAAAAATACATTACCCGATATAGACGGGTCACCACCACCAGACCAATTCTTGAACGAAACCTGCGAAAAATTCAACGCTGCCGTACCACCAAGTTTCCAGTTCTCATTTTTTTTCTTAGCCGATGAATCGGCTGCTTCCTGTGCGAACACTATTGTTCCGCTCAACAATACTGACAATAATACAATTAAAAACTTTTTCATAATTATTTATTTATTTCGTTATTTCCTTTCAAATGAACATCCACCTGCGGGAACGGGAACTCGATTCCTTCCTCATTGAATGTTGAATATACCTTATTGTAAAAATCAAAGAATACGCCCCAATAGTCGGGAGAATTCACCCATGCCCTTACCACAATGTTGACCGACGAATCTCCAAGTCCGGTAATCGACACGAAAACGGCTGGATCTTTCAATACCCGTTCATCGGCATCGAGAATACGCATAATAACATCTTTCGCCACATTGAAATCTGTTCCATACGATACGCCCACTTCCCAATCAACCCTGCGCGTAGGCTGTTTAGAGTAATTTGTAAGCGTGTTTGTAGCCAGCACACTGTTAGGCACTATTGTGGTCTTGTTGTCAACAGTAGTAATTATCGTATTGAATATCTGAATCTCCTTAACAAACCCCGAAACTCCTTGAGCTTCGACATAGTCATCAACCTTGTACGGCTTGAATATCAATATCATGACACCGCTGGCAAAGTTCGAGAGTGTTCCCTGCAATGCCATACCTATTGCAATACCTGCGGCGCCCAAAACAGCGATGAACGAGGTCATCTGGATTCCGACCATGCCCATAACGCTGATGATAATCATTATCTTAAGGGCAATGTTTGCGAGACTTGATACAAAAGAAATAAGTCCAGGATCGGCATTCTTGCGAGCCATCATTTTCCGCAATGCCTTAACAATCAACTTAGAGACCCAGAATCCTATGAAGAGGAAAGCCAAGGCTCCCATAAGCGATACACAGAACGACAAGCCACTGGTAGTTAGCCAGTTTATAGCAGAATCAAACCACGAAATACTTTGGCTCACAATCTCTTGTGGACTTTTGGGATCAATCGAAACCATTTTTTCGCCCACTTCCTTTACTGTATCGGAAATTGTGGTGTCGGCTTGCGACAACAATATGTCTGTTTGTATCATTTGATAAATATAGAAAAAACGGCGCAAAGGTAAAACTAATTTGCGATTTGGGATTTACGATTTGGGATTTATTTTAGTTTTTTTCTTACACCTCAATATTTTTCTGCTAACTAACATTTTTATTTAGGATTTTCGTATTACAAATATTCTTATCTTTGTGGAAATTTTAAATGCAAAATATAAACGATTAAAAAACAATAAAATTTTCATTATGGTAAATTACAAGGATTTAGGTCTTGTCAACACCGTTGAGATGTTCAAGAAGGCAGTTGCCGGCGGATATGCAATCCCCGCATTCAACTTTAACAACATGGAACAGATGCAGGCTATCATTCAGGCTTGCGCAGAAACAAAATCACCAGTTATCCTTCAGGTTTCGAGCGGAGCACGCAAGTACGCCAACCAGACTATCTTGAGATACATGGCTGAAGGCGCTGTTCAGTATGCTAAGGAACTCGGCTGGGAACACCCGCAGATTTGCCTCCACCTCGACCACGGCGACACATTCGAACTGTGCAAAAGCTGCGTTGACATGGGCTTCTCATCAGTTATGATTGATGCTTCGTCGCTTCCTTTCGAGGAAAACATCAAGCTCACAAAGCAAGTTGTTGAATATGCTCACAAGTACGATGTTACTGTAGAAGCAGAACTTGGTGTTTTGGCTGGCGTAGAAGACGAAGTTTCGGCAGAAGAATCTCACTACACAAAGCCAGAAGAAGTTATCGAATTTGCAACCCGCAGCGGATGCGACTCGTTGGCAATCTCAATAGGCACATCGCACGGAGCATACAAGTTCAAACCGGAACAGTGCAAGGTTGACCCTGCAACAGGTCGTCTTGTTCCTCCTCCACTGGCATTCGATGTACTTCACGAAATTGAAAAGAAGCTTCCTGGATTCCCAATCGTATTGCACGGTTCATCATCGGTTCCACAGGAAGAAGTTGACACAATCAACAAGTACGGCGGTGCTTTGAAGGCTGCAGTTGGTATTCCAGAAGAACAGCTTCGCGAAGCAGCTAAGTCGGCAGTTTGCAAAATCAACATCGATTCCGACAGCCGCCTTGCAATGACAGCTGCTATCCGCAAGGTATTCGCTGAAAAACCAGCCGAATTCGACCCAAGAAAGTACTTAGGTCCAGCTCGCGACAGCATGAAGAAACTCTACATGCACAAGATCATCAACGTTCTTGGCAGCGCAGGAAAGGCTGAATAATAGAATTCGCACAAACAAAAAAGCCGTGGCAATGCTACGGCTTTTTTCGTTTACCTATAATTAATCATATAAACATTGGTGGCACCGTCCCTCTCGCGCCGCTCGATAATACGACTTATATTACCCGACCTATCATACTCAAGCGAGGCACTTGAAATCTCCTCGCCGTCGCTGTCGAAAACTGACGTTTTCACAACCTTGTCGTTTTCGTAGATGAAAACCTTTTTCTCTGCCACCCCTACTATATGCTTACGAGTGATTTCCGACAAAATATCATAATCGCCAGTAACTTTTTCATGCTTCTGCACCCTTCTGAAAACCAATTCCTTCTGGTCGGACGCAATTGTCGAAATAGAACCACTGCTGATAACTTTGCCAAGCGAATCGACTTCCGAAACGACAATGCTGTCGGCAGTATGTTCAATGCGGTAATGATTTGTCACAGCCGAACCTAAATACGAAATTTGGCTTACTAACAGATTTTTATCGTTGTATTCATACAATGTTCCGCCTATCATTACCGAATCGGCAGTAAAATTCACCTCCTCGAATGGAAGATTGTGCGAATTATATTTCACAATGGTAAACGAACTTGGGCGATTAGCTCCGTTAAAATATATAATCTTGGACGGCTGACCGTTTGAATTATAGAATGTTTCCGAAAAAAGCACCTTAGTGCGCGAAATAACATTATCCTTCACTGTCACTTTCCATGTTACCGATGAATGTAGAGCATTTTCCTTTATGTTTCGGGAATATTTTTCGCACGAAACAGCATCTGATGCAGTGACAGGAATCCATACCTGACCACAACAGAAAAATGAAATAAGAATAATGCACAATGTAACGGTTAGCGACCTCATGCCAAGCTATTTCTTGAACAACGAATCAACAAACTCCCGTTTGTCGAACATCTGAAGGTCATCGATGCCCTCGCCCACACCTATATACTTAATTGGAATCTTGAACTGGTCGGAAATGCCGATGACAACACCGCCCTTTGCCGTTCCGTCCAACTTTGTAACTGCCATCGAGTTTATTTCGGTGGCCTTCATGAACTGCTTTGCCTGCTCGTAGGCGTTCTGTCCTGTTGAACCATCGAGCACAAGAAGAATTTCGTGCGGGGCCTCTGGAACAAGTTTCTGCATCACGCGCTTAATCTTCGACAATTCGTTCATGAGGTTTATCTTGTTATGCAAACGACCAGCGGTGTCAATCAGCACCACATCCGCACCCGACTTCTTTGCCGATGCCAAAGTGTCGTATGCCACCGATGCAGGGTCTGATCCCATATCCTGACGAATCATGTGTACACCTACCCTATCGGCCCACACCTGAAGCTGGTCAATTGCAGCGGCACGGAAAGTATCGGCAGCACCGATATAAACCGTCTTGCCCGCCTTCTTGAAATTGTTTGCTAGTTTTCCGATTGTCGTCGTCTTTCCAACGCCATTCACACCGACTACCATAATTACATAAGGAGAACCATCTGGCGTTGTGAAATCGGGATTCTTCATGTCGGGACCATCCTCGAGCAACGAAGCTATTGTAGAACGCAGAAGTTCGTTCAGTTCATCGGTTCCGACATACTTTTCGGTCTTAACTCTTTCCTGTATCTTTTCGATAATCTTTACGGTAGTATCAACACCGACATCGGAAGTAATGAGGATTTCCTCAAGCTCGTCAAGCACATCTTCGTCAACTTTCGACTTGCTGAAAATAAGACGACTAATCTTTGAGAACAAGCCAGTACGGGTCTTTTCCAAACCGCTGTCAAGTTTTTCTTTCTTTTCTTTTCCGAACAAACCGAAGAATGCCATAACGAGACTATTTAAATAAAACAACAAAAAGCACCTGTCATAATTATAAGCGGCAGGTGCTATAAGTTTGATTGATAAAACAACTATTTCTTAAAAAAATCCTTAGCTAAATCCTTGTCCATGATAGCCGACTTGAACTGATATGCGCCGGTTTCAGGATTCTTAACCATCTTTATGCACTTAACGAAGACCTGTCCGCCTTCCTTCTTAAGTGTTGCAACAACTTTCTTTGCCATAACCTAAACTATTTAATTTCTCTGTGAACTGTAACCTTCTTCAAAATCGGGTTGTACTTCTTCATCTCCAATCTGTCAGGAGTATTCTTCCTGTTCTTTGTGGTTATATACCTTGAAGTTCCGGGCAAACCAGACTCTTTGTGCTCGGTGCATTCAAGTATCACCTGTACGCGGTTTCCTTTACTTTTCTTTGCCATTTTTAATCCTCCCGACTAAAACTATTTAACATAACCTTTAATTTCGGCATCCTTAAGAGCAGCCTTCAAACCCTTCTTTGCGATGGTTCTCATTGCAGAAGTGGTGAGTCTCATTTCAATCCACTTGCCAGATTCCTCGTCAAAGATTCTCTTGGACTTCATGTTAATATCGAAAATCCTTTTCGTTCTGCGTCTTGAGTGAGATACATTGTTTCCCACCATAGCCGTTTTTCCTGTAATTTGACAAACTCGTGCCATAACTCTTTTATATTATTTCTCTTTAAAATTTCGGACTGCAAAAGTCGCACTTTTTTGCCATTCCAACAAATTTTTTCCAATGTTTTTGAAGATTTTTATTAACACCAAATACAATATACTGTATATCAATACTTTAATCAAGCAAATCAACAATAATAATTGCATTTTGATAAAAAAAACACAAGTTTTTTCTTGGCACTTCGGCATAATTAAAGTTAATTTGCGCCTTTAATTAATATTTTTTAGCAATGAAACAGACATTTGCAATTATAGTCATTATGTTAGCGTCAATATTCTGTTCGGCGCAAACAAAAACGAAAACAATACAACTGCCTCCTAGTTTCTACAACAAGGCAAGTGAAGAAGTTGACCACATTCAGGTATATCCACCATCAGCTCAATCGATTTATGAAGAAGAAGCCGAAGACCAGAAAAACGGCACATTCCTGAAAGTAGCTCGACTTATGCCAGTAAACACAACCGTTAAAAATTCTGGTACATGGGAAACTCTCAACGACGGTCAGCTCATCTGGAGACTTCGTTTTTCGAGCGAAGGTGCAAAGGCATCGGCTTTGTATTTCGACAAGTTCGACATTCCTGCAGGTGCTACCGTATATGTTTACACCAGCGACAAGAAAATCGTTGACGGTCCGTACTTCCGTAGCGACAACCCCGACGGTCAGGAATACATGATTGGCAACATCGTTGGCAACGACATTACAATAGAATATGTTGCTCCAAAGAACAAATCTATAGATGGAATCGTTTCATGCGACAATACTACACCTATAATTAATATAGGAGAATACGGCTATGTATATCGCGACGAAGGCGGATTCGAAAGAGGCGTTCGCGCAGAATTCGGTTCTTCCGAAAGTTGCGAAGTAAATGTAAACTGCTCGGTTGGTGCCGACTGGAGAATCCAGCAGCGCGGTGTTGCAAGAATTTATGTCAGGGAAGGATTCTCCGCCGGTTACTGCACTGGAACACTTATAAACAACACAAGCAACGATGGAACACCATATTTCCTCACAGCAGACCACTGCGGTCCTAATGCAACAGCTTCCAATTTCAACCAGTGGAAGTTCCGTTTCAACTACGAAGCACCCGGATGCTCGAATCCAAGTTCCGAATCTTCAATCAACTATACCGATTTCACTGGATGTACAAAGGTTGCCGAAGGCGCTAACAATGGCGGCTCCGACTTCTATCTGCTTCAACTCAAGAATTTTACCACAAGCAATGCTATTGCTGTAAATGCCATATATAACGGCTGGGACAGAAGCACAACAGCACCGACTGGCGGAGGCGCTGGAATCCATCATCCATCAGGCGACATAAAGAAAATTTCATTCTTCACATCAACGCCATCAACAGCCACTTATAACGGTGGTAGTTCCATGACTGGTGCTAGCAACGCACACTGGAAAATATCTTGGGTAAACAGCGGTGACAAGACTGGCGTTACCGAAGGTGGCTCGTCAGGTTCTCCAATATTCAATTCAGCAGGAAGAGTATTCGGCACATTGAGCGGCGGTAGTTCATCATGCTCGGCATCATCATTCTACAGATACGACCTGTATGGAAAAATGTCATTCCACTGGGACAATTCAGCAAACGGCAGCACAAATGCATACAAGCTGAAACCATGGCTCGACCCCAATAACACAGGTGCTACAACCTGCGACTACTACGACCCGGCAGGTGTCACACCTCCCAATCCACCTGTAGGCAGTTCATTCACTTACGATTTCGAATCATGCACAGCATGGGCTGTTGACGACTTTTCTCCATGTTCAACTTGGGATGGAGACGGATTTTCAACATGCGGAATAAATGGCGTTAGCTTTACAAATTCCGGCTACACAGGCTCTTACATAGCTTTCCAAAATGGTAAGGCTAACGGATTCACAGCTCACGGAGGAACAAAATTCGGATGCTGCATGTCCGCCGGCACAAACGGAGCAAACAACGACTGGTTCATCACTCCTGCTGTGACAATAGGTAACGGAACAAAATTCTCGTTCTGGGCTCGCTCGGCAAACAACACTTACGGACTCGAACAGTTCCGCGTTGGCGTTTCCGAAGATGACTACACCTACACTTACATTGCAGGTTCTGATACAACAAGTATTTCCGCCCCTGTACAATGGACTCGATATACATACGACCTATCACAATATGCAGGACAAACATTGTATCTGGCAATAATGTGCGTATCAAACGATGTGTTTGCTTTCTTCATCGACGACATTGCCATCGGTGTAAATGCTGGCGCAGAAACTTTTGAAGCAGACAATATCAGCATCTACCCTAACCCAGCAAAGGACAATGTAACAGTAAGCCTACCAGAAGACAACGCAAGAATCGACATCGTGAATGTTCTCGGTCAGATTGTAAAAACCGTTGAAACCGCCTCAACATCAGAAACAATTTCGCTTGAAGGAATGGAAAGAGGAATGTATTTCTTCAGCATCAAGATGCAGGACAAGACAATAACAAAGAAGGTAATTGTAGAATAATCATTTGCATAAAGGCAAAAAAATCCTCACATCAATCGATGCGGGGATTTTTTTTGTCTGTAGCGGTGCAATACATTGCGCCGCTACAGATTATTAATTATTCATTGTAAATTGTCAATTGTAAATTATTTTTGCACACAAACAAAAACGACATCATGCACGAGGATTTTCTACATTTCATATACAAGAACCGCCTTTGGATTGAAGGCACGGAACTGCTTACCGACAACACTCCTTTCGAAATAATAGAAACAGGTCAGCACAACCATGATTCCGGTCCCGATTTCTTCAATGCAAAAATCAAAATTGACGGAATTGTATGGGTTGGCAATGTAGAAATCCATGTCAACGCCTCCGACTGGCACAAGCACCACCACGATGGCGACCATGCCTACGACAATGTAATACTGCATATCGTATATAACTACGATTGCGACATAACACTGCAAAACGGTCGGACTCTACCGACTTGGGAAATTTCGTTTCCGCAAGCCATATTCAACCGCTATTCCGACTTCAAACTCAACGAAAAAGCAATCGCCTGCGCAGATTACATCGACCTCGTTGACGATTTCCATATAACAATGTGGATGGAAAAGATGGCTATTGAAAGATTGGAACAAAAGTCGGAACATATAAGCGAAATCCTACAACATACCAACGGAAACTGGAACGAAACACTCTACATTGTCGTTGCAAGGAATTTTGGATTCGGCACAAATGCCCTACCATTCGAGATGCTAGCAATGCAAACGCCGCTAAACATTATGCTCCACAATGCCGACAATCTGTTTGCCCTCGAGGCAATAACATTCGGCCAGGCAGGAATGCTAAACGGTCAACCAAAAGACGAATATACACGAAAACTTGCCAACGAATACTCTTTCCAAAAAGCAAAATACAATCTGTCTCCAATTGCCGAATCGATGTGGAAACGCTCGAAGATGCATCCGACAAATTTCCCCGAAACTCGCCTCGCCCAGTTTGCCGCACTAATGCAAAATTTCCAAATCCTCATTGATGACATACTGAATGGCAGGTTCAATCCGAAGTTTTTCGACAACTTAAAAACTTCCGAATACTGGGGAACTCATTTCTCGCTTGGCGAAACCTCATCGAAAAGCAAATCGACAGGACTAGGTCAGCAAGCAATTGATACAATTTTGATTAACACCGTAATACCATTTTCGTACATCTACGGCAAAACCACAAATCACAATTTCGACAGCGAAAAAATCATCGATATGCTACGCACTGTCAAAGCAGAAAACAACAGGGAAACAAGGTCATTCGCAGGAATACACGGAATGGAAAACAACAACGCTTTTGACTCGCAAGCACTGCTAAACCTCAAAAAGAACTACTGCGACCATAAGAGATGCCTCAACTGCAATATCGGATACCAGATTATGAAGAAGGTTTCTGGTTTATAAGTTTATATGGCTGCGCCGTTTCTGGGTTTCTAATTTCTTGTTTCCGTGAATGCGGTCTAGCAGAATGTTTTTGCCCACCAAGCCATAAGGTCTTTAAAGACCTTAATAGCTTTAAAGTTGGGGAGCAAACGACTCTGCTATACCACCATAAATCTTTAAACCAGAACGGCGTAACCCTCAACGATGTTAACCTTTAGCTCGGCGTAAGCCAAACTTATAAACCTATCAAAAAAAACATTTCTTGCTATGCCGTGATATTGGAATAAATATTAAATTTGCGGTCTAACAAATAAAAAACAGAGATGAGAAAATTATTCGCATTATTGACAATCGCGCTGATGTTCGGCGCAAGTGCAAGTTTTGCATGCACAAACTTCATAGTAACCAAGGGCGCATCAAACGATGGTTCAGCATTTTTAAGTTATGCTGCCGACAGCCACGTACTCTACGGTGAACTTTACTATCGTCCAGCAGCAGACTACCAGCCAGGTACGATGATGAAAATATACAATTGGGATACAGGACAATATCTTGGCGACATTCCACAGGTTCTCCACACTTACAACGTAGTTGGAAACGTTAACGAATGCCAGCTCGCAATAGGTGAAACCACTTACGGTGGTCGCGAGGAACTCTGGGAAGGCGATGGTATCATTGACTACGGAAGCCTCATTTACCTCGCGTTGCAACGCGCAAAGAACGCCCGCGAAGCCATAAAGGTTATGACCGAACTCATGAGCAAGTACGGATATGTCAGCGAAGGCGAATCGTTCTCAATCGTTGACAAGGACGAAGCCTGGATTCTCGAAGTTATCGGCAAGGGCAAAGGTCAGAAAGGTGCTGTTTGGGTTGCAAGAATGATTCCCGACGGATATGTTTCGGCTCACGCTAATCAGGCAAGAATCACCACTTTCCCACAGGCAACAAAGAAGAGCAAGGATGTCGTAACTTTCAAGAACATCGACAAGCTCCTCACCGACAAGAACATAACCTGCGTTTACGCTGACGATGTTATCACCTTCGCTCGCGAAAAAGGTTATTTCAAGGGCAACGATGCTGATTTCAGTTTCTCCGACACATACGCACCAGTTGATTTCAGCGGCGCTCGCTTCTGCGAAATCCGCGTTTGGGCTTTCTTCAACGATGTTGCTGAAGGAATGGACAAGTACTGGGAATATGCAAAGGGCACCAAGATTGAATACGATGCAAACGGCTACGCAACCAACAGAATGCCTCTTTGGGTAAAACCTGCTAAGCCAGTAACTCTCGAAACAGTAATGCACAACATGGGCAACCACCTCGAAGGTACAGAACTCGACATGAGCAAGGGAATGGGTGCTGGTCCGTTCAACTGTCCTTACCGCTGGAGACCAATGACTTGGGATTACAACGGAAAGAACTACATCCACGAAAGAGCAACAGGAACACAGCAGACTGGATTCTCGTTTGTAGCACAGCTTCGTGGCAATTTGCCAGATGTACTTGGTGCAATCAATTGGTTTGGTGTTGACGACTGCGCAACAACAGTTTATGTTCCTATGTACGCATCAATCACCGAAATTCCATATGCTTACCGCGAAGGCAACGGCTCGATGATGAAATTTAAACCAGATGCAGCATTCTGGATTTTCAACCTCGTATCAAACTTCGCATACACTCGCTACTGCGACATGTATCCCGAAATTGAATCTGTAAGAAAAGACCTTCACAGAAGCTTTAAGGACGAGACCGCAAAGATTGAAGGTGACCTCCGCGAAGAAGCAGCAAACAATCCGCAGAATGTTGCAATGAAACTTACCGAGTACTCGGCTAAGGCATCCGAAAATACAATGGTAACATGGCAGAACCTCTTTGCTAGCTTATTTACCAAATATGTTGACGGTAACATCAAGACCGAACGCGAAGTTCCAGAAGGTTACAAGTACTATGCACCGAAGGTTGAACAGCCAAAGTATGGCAACGACTGGTACAGAAGAATCGTCGAAGACGACACAAATCATTTATTAGAAGCAAAATAAACATTAACATAAACAACTAAAAAACAAATTAATAAAATGAAGACTTCAAAAGATTACATCGAACTGGAAGCAAAGTACGGAGCACACAACTATCATCCGCTACCAGTAGTTTTTGCAAAGGCTAAAGGCGCAAAGGTATGGGACGTTGAAGGAAAGGAATATTATGATTTTCTTTCTGCATATTCAGCAGTAAACCAAGGTCACTGCCACCCGAAAATCGTTAAGGCATTGACCGACCAAGCACAGAAGCTCACATTGAGTTCAAGAGCATTCTACAACGACTGCCTTGGCGAATGGGAAGAATACGTAACCAAGTATTTCGGATACGACAAGGTTCTCCCGATGAACTCTGGTGCAGAAGCTGACGAAACAGCTCTTAAGCTCGCTCGCCGCTGGGGTACTGTAGTAAAGGGTATTCCAAACGATGAAACTTTGATCGTATGCTGCGAAGGCAACTTCCACGGTCGTACAATCACCATCATCACCATGTCGAACGACCCAGATTCGTATGCAAACTATGGACCTTTGACTCCTGGTTTCATCCGCATACCTTACAACGATCCTGCTGCTTTGGAAAAAGTACTCGCAGAAAAGGGCGACAAGGTTGCTGGTTTCCTTCTTGAACCAATCCAGGGCGAAGCTGGTGTTTATGTTCCAGACGAAGGCTACCTCAAGAAATGCTACGACATCTGCAAGAAGTACAACGTATTGTTCATGGCAGACGAAGTACAGTGCGGTATTGCTCGTACAGGTAAGATGCTCGCTTGCGACCACGAAGGTGTTCGTCCCGACATCCTTATCCTCGGTAAGGCACTCGGCGGTGGCGTATTCCCGATTTCGGCAGCATTGGCAGACGATGAAATCATGTTAACAATAAAGCCAGGTGAACACGGATCAACATTTGGTGGCAACCCATTGGCAACCCGCGTAAGTATCGCAGCTTTGGAAGTTATCAAGGAAGAAAAGCTCACCGAAAGAGCAGAATACCTTGGTAAGATTTTCCGTGAAGAAATCATGAAGATTCAATCTCCTATGATTGAAAAGGTTCGCGGTAAAGGTTTGTTGAACGCAGTTATCATTAAGCCTATGAACGGCAAGGAAGCATGGGATGTTTGCTTGAAGATGGCTGAAAACGGCGTTCTTGCAAAACCGACACACCAGCACATCATCCGCTTCGCTCCTCCTCTGGTTATCAGCGAAGAAGAATTGCGTGACGCTATCGAAAAGATCAAAAAGTCGATTCTTTCATTCTGCTAAGATTTTTTCAATTATAAAAAAGGTCGTTCCATCGGGACGACCTTTTTGTTATCAATCTTTACCATAGAATCGTAAATCGTACTTCGTCAATCGTAAATAAAATTTTATCTTTGCACACAAAATCACACATCGTGCCGAAGCGACTTCTACTCATAGTGCATCACCGACCAAACCGCTCGCCCGGACAACGTTTCCGAATCGAGCAGTTTTTGCCACGCCTCGAAAAAGCAGGCTACGAAGTCACATTCTCCAACATCATCAGCGAAAATGACGACCGTACATTCTACTCGCACGGACATTACTTTGGAAAACTTATGTTCGTGATAAAGAGCTTCTTCCATCGTATGAAGGATGTACGGAGAGCTAAGAATTTCGACCTAGTGTTCGTCTATCGCGAAGCATATATGCTAGGCACGACAATCTTCGAGCGCAAAATTGCAAAGAGCGGTGTGCCAATGATTTTCGACTTCGACGACTCCATTTGGCTAAACGACACCAGCGAAGGCAATCAGAACCTTGCATGGCTGAAACGCACCGAAAAGACAAACGAAATCTGTCATTATGCTACGCTCGTAAGCGTTGGCAACCAATATCTTGCCGACTACGCAAAACAGTTCAACGATAACATTTTCATACTGCCGACTGTAATAAACACCAACTACCATAAGCCAACCGAGAAAAAGCCACACAACGGCATTTGCATCGGATGGACAGGCACGCAGCCCACGCTCAAGCACTACGAAACTGCCTTCCCAGTGCTGAAACGCATAAAGAAAAAATATGGTGACAAAGTGTACTTCAAGGTAATAATGAACTCGAAAACTTGGCAGAGCGAAATTCCCGACACTAAAATCGTGCAATGGTCGGCGGAAAACGAAATTGAGGAGCTTTGCGAGTTCGACATCGGCATAATGCCGCTTCCAGATGACAAGTGGAGCCGCGGTAAGTGCGGATTCAAGGGATTGCAGTGCATGGCGCTCGAACTTCCTGTGGTAATGTCGCCAGTTGGAGTAAACAAGGACATAATAGATGAGGGCAAAAATGGCTTCCTTGCCGACACAGAAGACGAATGGGTAAAAAAACTATCTGCCCTCATCGAATCCGAGGATCTACGCCGCGAAATTGGCAAGAATGCCAGACAAACAGTCGAGGAACGCTTCTCGGTTACCGCCTGGGAAGACAAGGTGGTAGAAACTTTTGACCAAACCATAAAGAAGTAAAACACACAAAACCTCTTTTGAAAAAGATTTTTTGCATTTCGTCATAAATGCGTATCTTTGCATTTATTAACTAAAAAATTGATATAGACAGAAAATAAAAACAGAAAATAAGTGATTAATTATTAGCATTTCAGGACGAGTTCTTGGCTCAAAATTTCCACATCTCGAAAGAGAATCTTCAACAAGAAAACGTTACGAAACGCCTATAAGGGCGTGGGATAACTTGTTGTTGAAGTGGGCGTGGAAACCCTTGAGCCGGCAAGCAATAGATTCCACGCTTTTTTATGCATATAGGTCAGCACATAAAGGAAGTAATGAAGCAGAAAGGAGTGACAGCCACGCAGTTGGCAATGGACATTTGCTGTACCCGCACCCATATACATAAGATTTTCCGCAAGGATAACATTGACATTGGCCTGCTACAACGCATTTCCCGTGCATTAGACCACGATTTTTTCCGCGACCTTTCCGACGATTTTTACAATTCGGATTATAGTGTGTCCAAATTAGACACTATGTCCAAATAGGTCACTCCAACGAACAATATGGCCTACTGAAAGAAGGTAATTTTGCAACGGACAAATTTTGTCTGGCAAGAGCTACAAAGCCGTAAGAGTAGCGTAAAATTTTAATATTGATTTAATAATGAAAAACTTAAAGAGTTTTCTGCTGTTGGCACTAAGTTTATTTGTTGTGTCATATTTTGTTGAAGCGCAGAATGTTCGTACCAATCCCGACAAGGCTAACTATTTCATAAAGGGAAATCTTTCAATCGAAATGGGAAATGCGGGAAAGCCAGTTTACAAGTTGAGCGATATAAGCAGCAAGGGCATAACATTCAAGGACCCGGGAAAATTTATAACTGGCAAGGAGACGGACAAGGAAGATGTGCTTTTCCAGTTTTCGCACGTTAAGACCGACTATCCCGATGGCATTGAAACCAAATTGGATTTCTGGCGTTACGACGAGTCGATTAACGAATGGCAGCCCGACGTAGAAACACGGCAAGGCAGTGCTGGTATGGAAGAGACAAAGTCGATGGTTGTAATGCTTGTGCTCGACTGCTCGACATCATTGGGCGAGGATTTCAAGTTTGTGCAGGAGGCCGCAAAGAACTTCGCAAGAAACCTGCTTAATGCTTCAAAGGGTGGAAATATAAAAATAGGTATAGTGTCATTCTCAAAAATAAACGAAACTAAATTTTTGGACATAAGACCTTTGACAAGTGGTTCGTACTCGGAGATTGAACGCTTCATAAACGGCCTTTCGATGCAGAACGGAACAGCGCTATACTATGCCATGGACAAGTCGATTGACATTGTGGAAGAATATTGCAAGACATCCATTTCGCCAGAACAGCCGCTGTCAACCGCCATGATGGTAACATTCACCGACGGTCTTGACCAGACTTCACGCGATGCGGAAAGAAACATTTTTACGGCAGACGACTACTATAAGGAAGTACTCAAAAAGACCGACAGGCAGATAAACGGAGTGCCGTTGCGCTCGTTGATTAGGGGCGTGCAGGGCGACGATATAATTTCAACGGCACAGTTGGGGAAGTTCAAGAGCGTTGGCGAAAGCCTTGGCGACTTTAAGCTGCTTGGTAGCATTTCGGAACTGAGCAACGACTTTGAGAATATTGCATTAAGTCTTATCAACGAATGGCGAGTGCTGAACTGCTATGTTCCAAACTCGTTCAAGGGACAAGTGGCATGGACTTATCCGCAGAAAAATAAGGAACGTAAAGAATTATTTTTAGGAATAAATTTTGGTGCAGGATTATCTATTTCAAGAGTTTGGCGGAGGAGTTCTGATGGTATAGATAGGTTAAGTACCCAGATTCTGCCTAGAGGCTCACTGGGACTAGACGTTGCTTTTCCTGCCAACAGAAAATTAAACCTTGGTTTTTATTTATTCGGAGGTTTTCCAGATGTAGGATTTGGTCCTTTGGCTCTCATTAACTTCAATAAAATGTCATTATATTTAGGCACAGGGATTGATATCAACTGGTATAATTCACATACTACTGGATCACCTACTGCAGGAATGGGATTGCGTATAGGTTTTGCTACAAAGAATCATTTCTATATGTTTTTAGAAGCAGTTCCCATAGGAAATATTGCTATATCTCTAAATTTTGGTATTCATTTTTAAACCCAACAAAAGAAATTAGATAATAATAAAAAACCGATGCGGATTATAGGCATCGGTTTTTATTTTTTTCAAAAAACAGGGAACGACTCTCAAAACAAATATAAAGAAAAGGAACAATTTTACATTAAGTCGCTGATTAACAGTGAACTGATTTTATGTTTCAATTAGCCGAATTTGGGAACGATTCTCAAGATAACGACTCCAGCAAATTTATTTTTTGCCGTTAAGAAAAATATTCATACCTTTACGAAAAATTTCGTAACGAAAAAAGTCGTAATATGGAAAACCCATTCAAATTCGGGACAATAGTCGAAGGAGACTTCTTTACCGACAGAGTTGAGGAAGTGGCTTATATAAAACAGTTTATCAATAGTGCGAACCATTTGATTCTTATAAGTCCACGCCGTTTTGGAAAGAGCAGTGTCGTTTTGAAGGCTGTGAAGCAGTCGGGACGCAAATACATATATCTTAACCTGCAAAAAGTTATGTCGGTTCAAGATTTTGCAGCAAAATTGCTCACTGAAGTTTACAAGCACAATACACGGGAAAAACTTCGCGGATTAATTTCCAACTTTAGAATAATTCCGACATTGAATACCAACGCATTGACAGGTGCTGTAGAAGTCAGTTTCCAACCATCAAAAAACGCAAATGTGATGCTTGAAGATGTTTTAGGAACATTAGAAAACATTGGAAATGAAAGCAATAGATTAGTTGTCATTCTCGACGAGTTTCAAGAGATACTGGAAATAGAGACTGGTTTGGACAAGCAATTGCGTGCTATTATGCAAGAACAAAAGAACATCAATTATATATTGCTTGGTAGCCAGGAATCGATGATGGAAGATATTTTTGAAAAGAAGAAATCACCATTCTACCATTTCGGACAACTGATGCGATTGCGCAAATTGCCAAGAAACGAGTTCGAGCAATACATATCATCAAGGTTAAAGAGTATTTTGCCACAAAATTACACTGAAATCACAAAGGAAATACTTGATTATACCGATTGTCACCCATATTATTCGCAACAGCTTGCTTCGCAAATCTGGCAGACGGCAATTATTAATCCTGAATGTACAGACTTATTTTCCAAAGCATTACATCAAATTGAAGAAACACACAACTTAGATTTTGAACGAATATGGATTCGACTGAATCGTACCGACAAGAAAATTTTGCAAAGTCTTGCTTCGGATACTCAATTGACAATGACCGACTTGCACACTAGTACGATATATAGCGCACTAAAGAAAATGCAAAAGCAGGGACTTGTGATATATTCAAACCGTTACGAAATCGAAGACCCGTTCTTCAAGAAATGGATTTTGGACTTCGCCTCATAGTTATTACGAAAAATTTCGTAACGAAACTTTTCGTAATAAAAACAAATTTAACAACAAAACAACATTTCACATCTACAATAATTCTTATCTTTGCAGAAAAAGCACATACGATGAAAAAGATATTCGCAATACTAGCAAGCATAATATTAATAGGTACTACCCTATTTGCCCAGACTGAACCAGTAAAGCAAGCAAAGAAATTCGAACGACTGCTCAACTACATTGATGCCATGTATGTTGACACCGCCGACATTGCCAAGATAACCGAAACTGCAATTGTCAAGATGCTTCAAGAACTCGACCCGCACTCCGCTTACATAAGTGCCGATGATGTTTCCAAGTCGAAAGAACAGCTCGAGGGTAGTTTCGACGGCATTGGCGTACAATTCCGTCTAATCCAGGATACTATTGTGATACAGGATGTTATCTCAGGCGGACCATCAGAAAAAGTCGGACTGAAGTCGGGCGACCGCATTGTAAAGGTTAACGATGAAGTTGTCGCTGGAATAAAAATCGACAATTCGGGCGTAGCAAAGCGTCTGCGTGGCAAAAAAGGCACTAAAGTTACTGTTGGAATTTTGCGTGCTGGAGAAAAGGATCTCCTATACTTCGAGATTATCCGCGACAAAATTCCTATTCACAGCGTTGATGCTTTCTACACAGTTGGCGATGTAGGATATGTGAAACTCAACAAGTTCGCACGCACCACCGAAGCCGAAATGGACTCTGCCTTCCAATATTTCACACAAAAGAAGGTTAAGAACATAATCCTCGACCTCAGCGACAACACTGGCGGCTACCTCGACCAGGCCGTTACTTTGTGCAGCCGATTCATCGAGCCGAACAAGTCGATAGTTTACACCAAAGGCGAAAAAATGCCTCGCTACGACTACAATTCCAAAGAAATGTCCGCCGACAAGATTAACCGCAACGGAAAACTCGTCGTCATCATTAACGAAAACTCTGCATCGGCAAGCGAAATCACATCGGGAGCAATACAAGACTGGGACAGAGGCGTCATCGTTGGTCGTCGCTCGTTCGGTAAAGGTCTGGTACAAAGGGAGATGAACCTTACAGACGGTTCCATTGTCCGTCTGACAATCGCCCGCTACTACACCCCATCGGGACGTTGCATACAAAAGCCTTACAGCAGCTACGAGGAATACAACAAAGACCTGCTGAATCGTTACAACCACGGCGAATACTACCACAAGGACAGCATAAAGTTCAACGATAGCTTGAAATACAACACCTTGAAATACAAGCGCACGGTTTATGGTGGCGGAGGCGTTATGCCCGATGACTTTGTTCCGCTCGATACCACCTTGCGTTCCGACTATCACCTTGCCTTGCAGCGCAAAAACATTTTCTTCCCGACAATTTCGGAATACATCGACAAGCACAAGGTCGAACTGAAGAAGAAGTACAAGGATGTCGAGAATTTTGCACAGAATTTCACTGTTCCAGATGAATTTATGAAGATTATGCTGGCAAAGGCAAAGGACACGAAAATAAATGTAGATTCTCTGACAAAGGCAACACCAGAGCAGGAACTTTACCTGAAGAACCACATCAAATCATCAATGGCAAGCGATGTCTGGGGAAATTCAGCATTCTGGCGCGTATTCAACGAAAAAGACCCGACGGTAAAACGAGCCTTTGAAATCATAAACGATGACAAACTGTACAATTCGCTGCTGAAGAAGAAATAATAGTTTGTTTGAAATGGTTTGATGTTGTTGAGATGCAATATTTTGCGTCCGTAAATGTATGAAAAAATTGAAAGTAGGCACGCAATGCATTGCGTGCCTACTTTCAATTTTCACTTTTCAACTCTCAACGACCAAATCTCCCGTCTTCGCCCCTACCGCCTTGCACAAATCCGACGGACTTATCTTGAACTGCAAACCGCGCACACCTGCACTGACATAAATATAGTCGAAATTCATACATGTTGAATGAATATATGTCGGGAACGGCTTTTTCATGCCTATTGGCGAACAGCCACCGCGAATATAACCAGTAAGCGGAAGCAATTCCTTCATCGGAATCAAGTTGCAACTCTTGTTGCCTGTTGCCTTTGCAGCAAGTTTCAGGTCAACTTCCTTTTCGCCCGGGATTACACAGACAAAATAACCTGTACGGTCGCCATGCAAAACCAAAGTCTTGAAAACACGGTCAATAGGTTCTCCAAGTTGGGCAGCCACATGAACTGCGCTCAAATCGTTCTCGTCAACCTCGTAGGGAATAAGTTCGTACGCAATCTTTTTGCTGTCGAGCAAACGGGCGGCGTTGGTCTTTTGTATTTTATCCTTTGCCATAGTAAATCTCCTTTGCAATAGTATCTTTTGTAAAACTCATCGTCTGCAAGTCAACGCCTTCGAGCAAAACAACAGGCAGACAAGTATTTTCATCGAATTTCAATCCCAAAGAAAAAAGAAAATCCCTCAAAGTTAAATCAATATTGTCCAATCTCTTGGATTCAAAATGCGGACAAATTATTCCGTTCAGGAAAATCATCCTTTCCCTCTCCACCAAACCAGAACCTTCTTCACCAATTTCCACAAGTTTGCCCTCATCGGAAAACGACAAACAGCAATTTCTTACGAAATTGGAACCAGTAAAAACATAATTTGCAGCGAAATGCATCATAATGTATTGCTCTCCACTGTGGCAACTGAATCGGACTTTGCATTGCCAATCTCAGCAATGTCCTGATTGAACCGCTCCACCACATGCTCGTACATATCCTTCAATTGTTCGGGGTCGTTCTGCAAATACCACAAAATGCTCTCCTCAAACGATTCGCGGGTGCAGTTGTACTTGTCGTAAATGCTTTCGTAAATTAGGCTATCGACTTGATACTGCGTCAACGATGTATGACCGTTAACCTGAACCATACGCAATGACACTACAGCATCAGCGATATTCATTTCGTAGAATATGTTTTCCATTGTCTCTTCTTCCAACATCCGTTCCTTTGGAACAAGCTGCTTCTGCTTGTCAGGCATATTGCAAGCAACCATCAACACAATGGCTGTCACAAACAAAAGAACCGAAACACACCTACTCATCATTGTGCGCCTTTTTTATCTTCTTGTATAGGTTGGATGCAAATACGAAATCGTTGAGTTCGGGATTGTCGGTAGTGAAAATGTCGTCCTTGGAACCTTGCCACCACTTGTTGCCCTGATAGATGAAGCAAATATTGTCGCCAATCTCCATTATGGAGTTCATATCGTGGGTGTTGACAATGGTCGTAATGTTGTATTCCACAGTGATTTCCTTTATCAGCTGGTCGATAAGGATGGAAGTCTGCGGGTCGAGACCTGAGTTTGGCTCATCGCAGAACAAATATTTGGGATTCAATGCTATAGCTCTTGCTATTGCAACACGCTTCTGCATACCGCCGCTTATTTCCGATGGGAAAGAATGGTGGGAATTGACAATACCTACGCGGTCGAGGCAGAAATCCACACGTTTCTGCTTTTCGGCTTTCGACATCTTGGTAAACAGGTCTAGCGGAAGCATCACATTTTCCTCCACATTGTTTGATGTAAACAACGCACTACCCTGGAAAACCATGCCCATATCCTTGCGGATTTCACGCTTACGCTTTTCGTCAACCTTCACAAACTCACGACCATCGAAATAAATCTCGCCAGTTTCGGGAGTAACAAGTCCTACTATGTTCTTCAGCAACACAGTCTTGCCCGAGCCGCTTCGGCCAATAATCATATTGACCTTACCTGCATCGAAAGTGGCGTTTATGTCCTTTAGCACATGCTTCTCGCCAAATGTCTTATTTACATTTACAACTTCTATCATGTGAGCATTACCTGTGTTAAAATGAGGTTGAACAAAAGTACAGCTATGATACTGTAAACAACGGCCTTAGTACTGCTTTTACCGACTTCGAGAGCACCGCCTTCGGTATAGTAGCCGAAAAATGCCGATATGGATGTTATCAGGATTGCAAAAACAGCAATTTTTACGACAGTATATGTCACATAGAACGGCACAAATGCGTAGTGCAAACCGTATATGTAATCGGCAACCGTAACAATATCGGGTGAAGTAAATGCAATGAAAAAGCCACCTACTATACCTAACATAATGCTAAGCAATGCAAGGAACGGGAAAGTAAAAAATGCAGCTACAATCTTAGGGAGAATGAGGTAGTTAGCACTGTTGACACCCATTATTTCCAATGCATCAATCTGTTCGGTGATACGCATTGTACCAATTTCGGAAGCGATGTTTGAACCGACACGTCCCGAAAGGATAAGGCAGACGATTGTACTCGAGAATTCAAGAATCATAGTATCGCGCGTACTCAAACCGATGATGTAGCGTGGTATAATCGGCGACTCGAAGTTGATACCCATCTGTATTGTAAGCACGGCGCCCATAAACACCGAAACTATGCAGACGATACCAACCGAATCGAAGCCAATCTGCTCTATTTCAGCCTTTAGCCGACGGAAAAATATCTTTCTGTTGACAGGTTTCGAAAGCACCGAACCCATCAACGAGAAGTATTTTCCCATGGTTACAAATAAATTCATACCTTCCTTTTCAAGCGACTACAAAGGTAGTCAAGTATTTTTAATTAGCGAAGAAAAATGTTTGGGAGATGTGATTTTTTCTATCACATTTTGAAATTATTCTTAAATTTGCCAATGTGAATTAAAATGCTATGCTTATGAAAACGAGGGTTATACTTATAGCAATTATCATAGTTGTGTGTAGTAAAGCATTTGCCTACGACTTCTCCGCAGTATGTGAAAGCGGGCAGACGTTGTATTATAACATTACATCAAGTGCAGAACCTTATACGGTGGAAGTGACATTTGAAAATTCTAGCGGTTATATTATCAATCCAACAGGAAATCTTATTATCCCTTCTTCTGTTATATACGAAGGGCTATCTTATTCTGTCACTAGGATTGGTCATCATTCATTTTATTATTGCAGTGAAATATTATCTGTAACAATCCCTAATTCTGTATTAACTATTGCGGCAAGTGCATTTAATGGTTGTGTCGGGTTGACATCAATAACAATTCCCAATTCTGTTAAAATTATTGAATATGAGTCATTTTATGGCTGTACAGGTATGACATCTGTAACAATAGGCAATTCTGTTACAAACATTGGCAGTAGAGCATTTTATAATTGTAGCGGACTGACATTGATGTCAATTCCAAATTCAGTCCTAATCATTGGTTATGATGTATTTTATGGCACAGGATGGTACAACAACCAAGAAGATGGCATATTATATTTGGATGGTTGGTGTCTTGGATACAAAGGCGATGAACCTATAGGAAATTTAACTATAATTGAAAATACAATAGGTATAGCCGAAAATGCATTTAATAATTGCACAGGACTATCATCTCTTATATTTCCCAATAGTATTACTATCATTTGTTGTAGTGCATTTTGTGGCTGTACAAGCATAGATACTATATATTCAAACGCTCAAAATCCTCCTCAAATATGTGATGATAGTTTCTTTTATGTATTACATAATATTCCTGTCATAGTTCCCTGTGGTAGCGTATCAGCATACGACAATGCCGAACTTTGGAGCGATTTCACTAATATTCAAGACGATTGTTCCGGTATAGAGAAAACAGAAATTGCAGACATACAGATTTTCCCGAATCCAACAAACAATATCTTAAACATCACATCACCAGAAAAAATTTCCGAAATCGAAATTGTCAATGTGACGGGACAGGTTGTTTATCGCACGGATGTGAATGGGAACAATGCGGTTTGCGACGTGGAAGGATTGGCAAACGGGGTGTATGTGGTTCTGGTTCGCACCCTGAGCGGAGCCGAAGGGGCGAATGTTGTCCAAAAGAAATTCATCAAGGAATAAAAACAAAATGTTTGTGGTATATTGTAGGGCAGGTTTCAAATCTGCCCCTACAATTATCTACACACAAAATTAACCGTAATGTATTTGTACACAAACAAATCCATTTGTCTTGCAAATAATTATGCTGATAGCATTATGCTATCAACATAATCTATGATAATCAATATGTTATCAGATGCTGTCCTTCGACTCCGCTCAGGAGGCAGTTCACCAATACAGGGGACAAAAGAAACATAGAAACGGCGCCAGCCACCCTTCGACAGGCTCGCTTCGGCAAGCTCAGTGCATCGCAGGGGTCGGAGAATCCTAGAAACAATAAGAAACGCCGAAGGCATAGAAACCTAGAAACGCCGAAGGCATAGAAACCCAGAAACGCCGCAGGCATAGAACGGCGCAGCCCTCAACGAAGTTAAACCCAGAAACGCCGAAGGCATAGAAACGGGCGTCAGCCATTACAATTTATACCATTGCCCAAAATTCTTCTGAATCCACAGCATAAGGAATTTGTTGGAAAGATAATAGGTTTTGTTGCCATTTTCGCTTGAACTATATGTAATCCAATCGTTATCCAACAGTTGCTTTATTGCCGATTGCACTGAACTTGCAGATGCCAAACGATGACGGCGAATAAATTCACCAGAAGTCAACCTTTCAGCAGTACCATCAACGGCAATAGCGTAGAGCAACTCCTTGGGCTTGGGCGTCAACTGCGAAAGTTGTCCCTGAAACATCCGCTCGTTTTCAAGCAAAATGTCATCAATCGCATCGCACAAAATCCCGTATGTACACGCCGACTTCCTTTCTGTCATATCAAATGCCACATTGAAGGTCTTTTGCATACAATAGGTGTTGCCCGAAAATAACTTGTAAACCTTTTCCACATCACTTTCCGAAATCTTTTTGCCAAATTCTGCGAAATGCTCGACAACAAACTCAATGTACTTATCCAACGGCAATTCATCAAGCATCATTATGGAAGAACTTGCATAAAAAGGCCTTGAATACGAATTGAACATCTCCTCAAGAATATGCCTTTCGGAACCTGCGAATATAAAATCAGCATTGGAACAGTGCTGAATGTGGGTGCGCAATATGGCTTCGACATTCTTTTCAGGATAGTTTGCAATCTGCTGGAACTCATCAATCGCAACAAGGCATCGCTTGTCGGCCTTGCCTATGTACTCGAAAATTTCTTCCAAAGTGCATTGTGGGTCGCGTATTGCGCCAAGCGAAAAATTGAATTTCGGCAGCCCAGTTTGTGCATCGTAGCCATATTCGGCACTAAGCGAACGAACCGTCTGGATAAATCCGTCAAGCACTTTGCTGCCAATTGGTTTCAATGTGTCAAATATCTGTCTGCCAAGAGAATATGTAAGCTCAGCAAGACTTGACGTATGCAATATGTCAACAAAAAATGTATAATAGTTGCTAGAAATTTCCTCTGTATCAAAAAAATGTTCAATCAGCATTGTCTTTCCAATCCTTCGTGGCGACATAACCACTACATTATGCCCATTCCTGATACGACTAACAAGCATTTTGGTTTCGTTTTCCCTATCGCAAAAATATTCTGCAGGAACTTTACCCTTGATTATAAACGGATTATAAATCTTTTCCATATCACATTTTTATACCGCAAATGTAACAATAAAAAATTATGCTACAAACATTATGCTAATAAAATTATGCTATTAACATTATGCCACTAACATAATCCATGATAATCAACAAATTAAATTCTCATTGTACAGACGCAAAATTATGCGTCTCAACGATAAAATCATTTGTCCTTACAGATGCTGAAACAAGTTCAGCATGACCACACTGGGAACAAAAGAAACACAGAAACAGCGTCAGCCATAGAAACCAAGAAACGCTGAAGGCATCGAAACGGCGAAGCCATAGAAACCAAGAAACCCAGAAACGCTGAAGGCATAGAAACGGCGAAGCCTCAAAAAATCATTTGAATTTAATTCGCCAATCCCAAATATTTGTTGTTACTTTGCAGAATAATAAAAAATACGAGATTCACTATGCATACAATGGACAAAACATACTACTGCGTAATAATGGCAGGTGGCATCGGAAGTCGTTTCTGGCCGGTAAGCCGTTCCGACATGCCGAAGCAATTCCTTGACATTCTTGGCGTTGGACGCACATTAATACAGCAGACATTCGACCGTTTCACAAAGATTATCCCCGACGAAAACATATATGTTGTAACCAACGAGGAATACAGCAGCATTGTACACGAGCAACTGCCGAAAGTCCCCGTAGAGAACATTCTCGGTGAACCGATGCGCCGCAACACCGCGCCCTGCATAATGTACGCCAACTGCAAAATCGGACTGAAAAATCCCGATGCAAAGATTGTCGTAACCCCAGCAGACCACCTGATTCTCAACGAGGATCTCTTCTTGGACAACATCACCGAAGGTCTCGAATTCGTCACCGAAAGCAATGCTCTGCTCACGCTTGGCATTACGCCAAACCGTCCAGCAACGGGATACGGATATATTCAGATGTCGGAAAATGCTGAAAACCAAAAGTTCATCCCAGTAAAAACTTTCACCGAAAAGCCACAACTCGAACTTGCAAAATTCTTCCTCGAAAGCGGCGACTTCCTTTGGAACTCAGGTATTTTCCTTTGGAAACAAACCTCAATCCGCGATGCGATAAAGAACCACCTGAAAGAGTTGTACTCGCTGTTCTCGGAAGGCATAAAGAATTTCAACACACCGCGCGAAAAAGAAACCATCACTGAAATTTATTCCGGTGCAAAGAGCATTTCAATCGACTTCGGCGTGATGGAAAAGGAATCGAATGTGTATGTGATGCAGACAAACTTCGGCTGGTCTGACCTTGGAACATGGAACTCGCTCTACACCATTGCCAACCGTGACGAAAACGGCAACACAGACCTTTACAAGAACACCTTGTTCGCCAATTCCAATGGAAACTATGTTAACATTCAGGGCGACAACAAGATAGCCATCATTCGCGACCTTGATGATTTCATCGTTGTCGATACCGACAAGGCATTGCTCATTTGCAAGCGCGAAAACGAACAGACGCTTACCGAAATGCTCAACGATGCCAAGGTAAAGTTTGGCGAAGGGATAAAATAAGCCGGCACAACGCAATGAAAATCATCATTGTAGGAAGCGCACACCCCTACCGTGGAGGTTTAGCCAGTTTCAACGAAAGACTGGCGCATGAATTTGTTGCCGAAGGTCACGATGTGGAAATTGTAACATTCACGCTACAATATCCATCTTTCCTATTCCCAGGCAAAACTCAGTTCACCGATTCCCCTAAGCCAGAAGGACTTAGCATATCGCGTAGAATAAACTCCACAAATCCGTTCAACTGGATGAAAGTCGGACGCGAAATCCGCGACAAAAATGCAGACATGGTGATTTTCTGCTACTGGATGTCGTTTATGGCACCAAGTTTTGGCAAAATCGCCCGAATCGTCCGCCGAAACGGCAAAACAAAATGCATTGCGCTTGTACACAATATGATACCGCACGAGCAGAATATTATCGACAAGATTTTACCACCATATTTTGTAAAGTCGATGGATGGATTCATTGCCCTTTCGAAGTCGGTAGCCGACGACATTGGTAAGTTCGACAAGCAAGGCAAACCGCGGACATTCTCGCCCCACCCCATCTACGACCACTATGGAACCTTGCTCGAACGCACAGAAGCTATGCAACAACTTGGTCTAGATGCAAATTACAAATATGTTCTGTTTTTTGGTCTTGTCCGCGCATACAAAGGCCTAGACTTGCTTATTGACGCCTTTGCCGGCAGCAAACTGCGCAAATCAAATATAAAACTCATTGTTGCAGGCGAATTCTATCAGGACGAAAACATCTACCGCAAGCAGATTGCCGAACATGGAATCGAAGACAAAATCATAATACACAACGAGTTTATTCCAGATGACAAGGTAAACCTATATTTCTCGGCAGCTGATATTATTGCTCAGACCTACAAGTCGGCAACGCAAAGCGGAGTAACGCAAATTGCCTTCCATTTCGAGAAGCCAATGCTAGTAACAAATGTCGGCGGACTTGGCGAAATTGTCATCAACGGCAAAAGCGGATATGTGGTTGAGCCGAAAGCAGATGAGATTGCGAATGCACTATCGGATTTCTTTGAAAATGAACGCAGCAACGAATTCATCCAAGCCGTCCACACCGAAAAAAGCAAGTATGCGTGGAATATTATGACGGGAAAAATTCTGGGTTTGTATAAGCAAACGAAATAGAGTAAAAAAAACAGCAGACAACCATCTACTATAATTATATAAACGGCTTATTAATCCTTTACACAACGAATACTACGCCCCAAATACTCCCTGCCAATGCTATTATACAAGACTGAAGAATAATATTCAATACTGCGTCCATATGCGTTAGTATCAATATTCACGGTACTAGACCAAAAATCTGCACTACGCCCAAAATCATCGTAATCTGCTCCATAAAACCCAGCAGGTAAAGCATCGAATCCTGTTGTTCCAAAGTATGACGAGTTAGTGAGTTCCCCTCTTGTCCACAAATATTCATTTCCAGCCAACATTGCACCAGCATTGGTTGTTCCTCCCAAAAAATTGGAAAGTTGAGTCCATTCCGCATTGCTCGGCAAATGCCAGCCTTCCGGACAAATGCCTTGTACACCGCTCGGATTGCTAGCACTACTACTTGCTCCATTCATTGCTGCAGACCAGTTATATAGATAACCATAAGCTTCAACATTGCTAGAATTACAATGAGGATAATAAATATACGGCAAAACATAGCTTGTTTCACTACCCAATGGTATGTCGCCTGCATAGCGCAGATTCTCTGCCATCCATATTTGAGAACCTATTATTACTGTAGGATAAATGTTTCCATCACGAGTATCAGTAAATGGTTCTCCTGGCTCTCCCACAGGTCCAATGATAAATGTCCTCACTTCACCATAACCAGTCCCAGCACTATTGGTAGCGTAAGCCACATAATAATAGGTAATTCCTTGTGACAATCCAATTAGAGTATCTGAAAAAACCGTCGACGCCTCTGTTAAAACAACATTATGCGACAAACTATCCTCAGATATTCCGTAATAGAACCCACAAGCAACAATGGGAGATCCACCCGTATCTATTATTCGACCTCGCAAAGTAGCCGTCATATTTATTGTGGGACGAGCATCAATGGTTTCGACATTAGGTTGGAAACTTCGCGTAAAACGCAAAGTTACGCACTGACTTTCTGCCAAAAACTGCTCTATAGTATCACTGGGCACAACATCTCCGTCAATGGTCACATAACCGACATACAGCATATCGTCACCCAACTCGAATTCATTAGTTGTTTCAAATTTTCTAACAATGTCCTTTCCTATTCCAGAGTATTTTATTCTAGCACAACAACCGCTACCGACATTCACCATCCTTATAGAATATGTATTGTTTCCTATAATTGCATTCGATAGATAAACCTGCGGATCTGCCGCCGAAATATCAAAAACATGTACTCCCTCATTAAGGGAACCTGTGTATTCGGCACATACATGACCTGCTACATCAAGCAATTGCATACGCACATCTTCACGGTGCAACACAGTGAGTTCTACTTGGGTTTCGCAATCAAACGGATTTGGAACATTCTGCTCCAATCCCATAGTGGACACAATGTTTAAATTGTTGCCAACAATACCACCTACCACTAATATGGTGTCAGGATATACAATAGATTCTGTCCAGTTTCTTGTAATATTGGTAATTACTACACTATCCATAGTACAATATTCTGAATTATTCAACTGCCCTATAAAACTGACCGTAATTTCTTGTGAATATCCGGACAAGACAAACATCAAAATCAGTAAATTTGTAAAAAAACTTCTCATAAATACATTATTTATAGCCACACAAAGATAATAATATTGGGAGAAATTAAGACTAATTTGATGTTTTTTTATCTTCCAAATATTCATCTTTTTAAACTAAACGGCAAAAATCGTCCAGTTCTACGGCAATATGCATCGTATTCCTCGCCGAAATCACGGCGTAGTCGCTTTTCCTCGGTCATCACCTGCACCAACATAATAGCCACAAACACAACGAAAACCACCGCCGACTGCCATGTCCACAACCATACACAAGCGGCAACGTTATAAACGAAACTTCCTGTCAGCATTGGATTTCGGCTTAGACGGTAAGGACCATCGGTCATAAGATGCTTGGTTCGCGGTGCGACCTCGTGACCGAATGCATCCATCGGATTGCCATCGCCTTTGTGCCTCATATACACGATTGACCAAATGCTCAACGCCAACCCCACAATCGCAAGTACCGCAGATACAATTATTTGCCAAACATCAACCGCACAAATGTCAGGCATCAGCGAAGCAAACCACATTATTGCTGGGATTAAAATCACAAACATCAGTCCGCCAAGAGCATATCCGAAAATTTCAGCCAACTTTCTCATACTTTCTAAAATTTAAGACCACAAATGTAAACAATATTTGATTGGGGTTTATTCAAATTATTCATTTATTGGTTTTTCCAGATTAGAAAAACATTTGTGGTGATTAATACACTTTTTCACTACCTTTGCAAAAAATATGTTAAACAGACATAAAATTGACAACGGCAAAGAAAAATATTCAACAGAGAAAAAGCACGGTTCACTTTTATAGTGACTTGAAACGCCTTTTTCCCCTGCTAATCATCACACTATTTGCAGTTTCTTCTTTCGCCCAGTCCAAGTTCGCAGGTCGAGTTTCCGACACAAAGAGCAAAGAACCATTGGCATTCGTCAACATAATCTACAACTCTAAGAACCAAGGCACCTCAACCGACCTAGACGGCTATTTCAAGATTGACGACTACTCGAAAATAGAATTCCTACGCATTTCATATCTCGGATACACAACCAAAATTATAAGCAAAGAAGAACTTGGCAGCAAACATTACATCGAACTAACACTAGATGAAGATATTACAAGTCTTGCCGAAGTCACCGTGCTTCCTGGAGAAAACCCCGCCCACAGAATTGTTAACCTCGCCATCGAGAACGCCAACAAGAATAATCCAGAAAAAATGCGCTCGTTCTCGTATATCTCATACAACAAAATGTACTTTACCGCCGATGTAAAACCATCTGACGATTCGATAATAATAACACAGAACAAAGACACGATACAAACACTCAGTAAAATTCTTTCTCAACAGCACCTTCTGCTAATAGAATCAGTTACTGAACGCATTTTCAGATACCCAGACAACAACAAGGAGAATGTCCTCGCCCACCGAATGTCGGGGATGAAAAATCCGGCATTCACTCTGCTCGCAACGCAATTCCAGTCGATGTCGTTCTACAGCGACCATATTTCGTTGCTCGACAAGCGTTTCCTTAGCCCAATAAGCAAAGGTAGCACATCGAAATACTTCTTCCAAATCGAGGACACAATGTACAACACTTCAATGGACACTGTGTTTGTCATTTCGTTCATTCCGCTGAAAAACAAGGTTTTCGACGGATTGAAAGGCGTTATGAACATCAACACAAACGGCTATGCCCTTGAAACCATAACTGCAGAGCCATACGAGCCATCGGAAGTTTTCACCGTGTCGATACAGCAGAAATACGAACTCATCGACAGCATACAATGGTTTCCTGTCCAATTGAACACAAACCTCATTTTCAATTTATTACAAGTTCCTGACGGCACAAAGCCCGCCGAAGGCGAAAGACAGAAATACACACCAATGGTCGGAATCGGGAAAAGCTACATTTCCGACATTAGCCTAAATCCCGACATAAAACGCCGCGAATTCATCAATCAAGGCGTACTTGTCGAAGACAAAGCCGCCAAGCAGGACGACGATTTCTGGAACCAGTACCGCAAGGATTCTCTCACAAGCAAAGACCTTGAAACTTATCGCGTTATTGATAGTCTCGGCAAGGAAATAAACCTTGACAAAAAAATAGAAGTGCTCGAAATCCTTGCGGCAGGCTACATTCCTTGGAAATTCATCAATTTCGACCTCGGCTCCATAATCTGGTTCAACGAATACGAAAAAGTCCGCCTCGGTCTTGGCATCGAAACCAACGAAAGACTGACAAAATGGGTAACATTGGGTGGTTACGGCGCATACGGATTCGGCGACAAGGCATGGAAATACGGAGCAAAACTTCAGTTTAACCTTTGGCCAGAGCACGACTTGAAATTAGGCGTAACCTACAAGCGCGACCTCGACTTTAGCGATGGAATGTCGTTCAATAAAAGGTCGACAAAACTCTCCTCGCAATCTGTTTACGAATGGTTCCTCAGCGAAATGGACTCGATTTCCGAACATAAGGCATACATCGACTTCAAGGTACTGCGATACCTGAAAGCACGACTGCAATTCCGACACTACACCAAGGATATAATCAATACCGACAGGTACAACTTCCTCGGCACAATCGACAAGCACTACACCGCCGCCGAAGCCGGCATTTACCTCCGCTACGCCCACAAGGAAAAATTCTTCCAGACTCCACGCGGAACAAAAGTCAGCTTGGGAACAAAATACCCGATTGTTTATTTCAACTTCATAAAGTCGGTGCCAGTAACGCCCAATGCCAACAACTACTACAAGATTGAGGCACAGATTTACAAGCACTTCGTAATCAAGCGCGTTGGCGACACCTATTTGATACTAACTGGCGGTATGATTGGCGGAAATCCGCGCTACAGCGAACTATACTATGCATCGGGAACAGACTCGTGGCTCAATATAGACCACACCTTCAACACAATGCGCCCAAACGAGTTCATCTCCGACAAGTTCTGCACCTTCCACTTTATGCACGACTTCGGCAATGTACTCTACAAGAAAAAATACTCGAAGCCAAGCATTGCAATAACCACAAGTCTCGGCTGGGGCGACTGCAAGTTAACGCAAGATGTTGACGGAAGCGACTTTGCGAAAAAGATGAACAAGGGTTACTACGAATCAGGCATCCAACTCAACAACCTTCTCTGCCTCTCGATTGAAGGCTTCGGTCTTGGTGTTTACTACCGCTACGGTCCATACCACTTGGACAAGGAAATCGAAAATTGGTCATTTAAACTGACATGGACGATAACATTGTAAAAAAAATGTTATCTTTGCAACAAATAAACGCCATTGAATGAGGACAACTCTTCTAACACTATTAATCACGCTTATATCGTTGTGCGGACTGATGGCACAAAATATTACCGTCAGTTTCACTGGCAAATCGCAAGACAATGCATACATGCGACTCGATAGCATAAAGGTGTACGACCTTTCCCAGCAATGGGAACGAACATTGACATACCCCGACACAGTGATGATTGCCATACTGAACAGCATTGAAAGCCAAGAGTCCGCAGACTTTTCCGTTTCTCAAAATACGCCAAATCCATTCAACGGCAGAACAGAAGTCGCAATATCAATTCCATACGACGGTACCACCACAATCCAAATATCCGACATCAACGGAAAAATACATGCACAAAGCACTCAGAACCTAAACGCAGGCACACACAAATTTGACATAAATCTGGCTGCACCTCAAACCTACATACTTTCGGCAAGTATTAATGGCAAAACATCATCGATAAAGATGATTAACACGGGGAAAGGCTGTGCAAATTCAATTTCATACCTTGGTCAAACCTTGCAGCAGAAACTTATTGTGAATGGGTTATTTGAACTTGGCGATGATATGAAATACATTGGCTACACAGCCTACGGAGGCATTCTATACGCAAGTTATTCTGTTACGCAAAGGCAGTACAGTAGCGAAGACATAACATTAGTCTTCCCAATTTCAATAAACACAACACCAGTTGAAACTCCAGATGTAAGCACATTACCTGCTACCGATATAAGTCAAACGACAGCCACAATACACGGCAGGGCAACATTCAGCGCACCACTGCAAGCTACAGGCTTCTACTACGGAACAAGCACCAACAACATGTCAAACAATATAACGACTACACAAAGTCCTTCAGGAACCTTCTCGTACCTGCTGTCGGGACTTGAACAGGGAACGACATATTTCTACCGCGCATACACCATACACAACGATGTAATTTATACTGGAGAAATTAAAAGTTTCACTACAGATTCTCCAAACGGCAACCACGACATCACTATAACCTTCACAAGCCGAGGACATAGCACGAACTACCAGTACCTATATTTGTACATTCCTCTCGACAGCATAAAGGTGCAGAACCAAACAAGGAACTGGGAACAAACACTAATTTTCCCAGACACCATAATGAATGTGGATTTTGGGAACACAAAACTTAACATTAACGGAAACGCCAGCTCTGGCGACAGAATGATATATACAGGCTACACCTCTTATCGCGGAACTATATACTCGGAACAAACACAACGCAGTCTATACTCTGGAACTATAGAATTTATGTTTGAAGTTCCATTCTGCGATGACAAGTACACACATATAGAAATAAACGACTGCGAACCAATAACATACAATGGCATCACCTACACACAAACCGGGCATTACGAAATCGGGCACTACCAAACCACATATCACTGCGACAGCATCATAATCCTTGATGTGAATATTGGCGACTACATTTTCAACGAAGTAAGGATTTCAACTTGCGACGAGAGCTACACACTGAACGGCATAACATACACAGAAAGCGGAAGCTACCAGCAAACTTTAACATCAGTTCATGGATGCGACAGTGTGGTTTCGCTAATACTTTCCATTGGCAACGGCTTCACCGATGAACGAGACGGAAACACATACTGCACAATAACGATAGGCAATCAGGTCTGGATGGGCGAAAATCTCCGGTACCTGCCAAGTGTCAACAGAGGCACCGATGAATCGTGGTCGGAAAGCCGATACTATGTTTACGACTATCAAGGAACGAATGTTGACGAGGCAAAAGACACATACAATTATGCGGAATATGGCGTTCTTTACAATTTTATTGCAGCGCAGACAGCCTGTCCGGCAGGTTGGCATTTGCCAAGCGACAGCGAGTGGACAGAGCTCGAAATCTACCTCGAAAACAACGGGCATAACTTCGATGGATATGTGGATACCGACAATGACCGCGAAACTCACAATGTAATTGCAAAGGCATTGGCATCCACATACAACTGGTCTACATCCGACATTGAGAACACCCCGGGATTGCTACAAGAAAAAAACAATTCTAGCGGGTTCAACGGAAAACCAGCAGGATGGAAAACCTTAAATGGACGATTCGCATATATTAACGAAAACGGAACATGGTGGTCGTCAACACAATACAGCAACCACCACTGGGACAGGTATATTCACTTTACCAGAACTTATGTAACAAGATCCCACAACGAAAACCATATCGGCATGAGCATCCGCTGCATACAGGACTAACCTAATTAGCATCGTATTTAAAAGAAAAAAATTGCCACCATAATATGGCAGCAATTTTTCAATGCTTTAAAATTTAAACAACTAATACTCCGATTCCACCTTATCGGTAATTGCCTGAATATCTTCATCAGAAATACAATCGCAAGTACTTGAAATTTCATCCAATCTTTTTTCCTGTTCCTCATTAATTACAGCATTTTCGGAATAATTACCTACATCAGCATTTTTAACAGTTTCATCCAATATAATCCTCAACATAACTTCGTAAGCAGAAATTGTTTCCTCTTTGTTACCAGACTTACAAGCCCTATCCAACGCATCAATAGCTCCGTCTAATGTAATTTCCTCATTATTGTCTTTTTCAGACTTGCACGAACCCAATGACAATACCAATGCCAATACACACGACAAAATCACCAAAACTCTATTTTTCATATCACATACTTTTTGCTTAACTTGGCAAATATAACAAATTTCTTATAACTACAATAAAAAAACAATAAAAAATTTATTTTATTCAGTTTCATAACTTGCAATTAAACATTAACTTTGCGTACTCAAAAAAACAGAAGAATATGCAAATCATTGACGGAAACAAAATTGCAAAGGAAATAAAGGCTGAAATTGCCGAATCGACAAAGAAACTCATAGAAAAGACTGGCAAAACGCCAAAACTGACTGCCATTTTAGTTGGACATGATGGTGGTAGCGAATCGTATGTAAGCTTCAAAATGAAGGATTGCCAGGAAGTTGGATTCATCTCCGACCTTATCCGCTTCGAAGAAGATGTTACCGAAAAGGAACTCCTCGACACCATCGAAATGTTGAACAACGACAAGAGCGTTACCGGTTTTATAGTACAACTTCCACTGCCAAAGCACATCAACGAACAGAAGGTTATCGAAGCCATAAATCCAGAAAAGGATGTTGACGGTTTCCACCCGACAAATGTCGGTAAGATGACAATAGGTCTGCCATCGTTTGTATCGGCAACACCAATGGGAATCACCTTGCTACTCAAGCGTTCGGGCATTGAGACCAGCGGAAAGAACTGCGTGGTGATTGGTCGTAGCAACATCGTTGGTCGTCCGCTGAGCATACTCATGTCGCAAAAGGACATGAACTGCACGGTAACCGTATGCCACAGCGCAACCAAGAACATGAAAGAAATCTGCGCAAACGCCGACATTCTTATTTCGGCAATGGGTAAGCCCAATTTCGTAACTGCCGACATGGTAAAGGAAGGCGCTGTTGTTATTGATGTCGGCACCACTCGTATGCCATCCACCGAGACAAAGAGCGGATTCAAACTTACCGGCGATGTCGATTTCAAGAATGTTGCCGACAAGTGCTCGTACATAACACCAGTTCCCGGTGGCGTTGGTCCTATGACACGCCTTTCGTTGCTACTCAACACGCTCAAGGCAGCAGAACAGACATTCTAACATACCCATTGCCAAACCATAAGCAAGCATGGAAGAAGAACTGCACCTTCTCAACGACCTCGCGCTGATACTAATATCGGCAGGCGTAATGACATTGATATTCAAGAAATTGAAGCAACCGCTCGTTCTTGGATACATTGTTGCTGGCTTCCTTGTAGGTCCGCATTTTGACTTCTTCCCCACCGTAATCGAAGAAGCAAGCGTTGCTGAATGGTCAGAAATCGGTATCATCTTCCTGCTTTTCGCTTTAGGATTGGAATTTAGTTTCAAAAAACTGTTTTCCGTTGGAAGCACGGCATTCATAACGGCAGGTTGCGAAATCCTGCTAACATTCAGCATTGGCGCGCTTGCCGGCTACCTCATGGGCTGGACAATGATAGAAAGCATCTTCCTAGGCGGTATGCTCTCAATGTCATCTACCACAATCGTTATCAAGGCATTTGACGACCTGAAACTAAAAGGGGAAAAGTTTGCCGACATTTCACTTGTCGTGCTGATAATCCAGGACCTCGTAGCAATTCTTATGCTCGTCTTGCTACCGACAATTGCAACAGGCAAGAACTTCGAAGGTTCTGAACTGATTTTAAGCATATTGAAGATGGTTTTCTTCCTAGTGCTTTGGTTCCTAATTGGAATTTTCGTATTCCCAACTTTCTTCAAGCGCTCCAAAAAACTGATGAACGATGAAACCTTGCTAATCATTTCTGTAGGACTTTGCTTTGGCATGGTTACGCTGGCAACATTCACGGGATTCTCGTCAGCATTCGGAGCGTTCATCATGGGTTCAATACTTGGCGAAACTGTCGAAGGTGAACACATTGAACATAACCTCAAGAGTATCAAGGATTTGTTTGGCGCAATATTCTTCGTTTCTGTCGGCATGATGGTTGACCCGAAAATACTTGCAGAATATTGGCTTCCAATATTAATTCTCTCATTAATAACCATTTTCGGCAAGACTTTGGTATCGGCATTTGGCGTAATGATAGCGGGGAAAAACATCAAGACCGCATTGCAAACAGGTTTCAGCTTAGCGCAAGTGGGCGAATTTGCCTTCATCATTGCAGGACTTGGAAACTCGCTCGGAGTAATGGATTCGTACATCTACCCTGTCATTGTAGCAGTTTCGGTAATAACAACATTCACAACACCTTACGGAATACGCCTCGCCTCGCCTATAGCCAATGTAATAGAAAAACGGCTACCACAGAAAATTAAGGACAAATTGGACAGATATGCACAGCGCCAGAACTCTGTAAACCTAGAAAGCGACTGGAAAAAACTCATCAAATACTATGCTGTCCGAATCATCATTTACGGCATAATCCTCACTGCAATATTTCTAGCAGCCGTTAAATGGCTCTATCCGTTCATGAACGACAAGCTCAGCGACCTACACCCTATCCTCATAGGAATCATCAACTTCCTTATCACCGTGCTTGTCATGGCACCATTCCTGCGCGGACTTATGGTACAGAAAAAAGATATTCGTCCAACCGTGCTTAAACTATGGAACGACAGCCGTTTCAATCGTGGCGGAATCGTGGCATTCACGCTGTTGCGCTATTTCATCGCAACCGGATTCATTACACTTGCCCTATTCAAGACATTCAACTGGAACGCATGGGTGATAATCCTCATCGCCATCGGTCTTGTAATAATATTGGTACTTTCATCACGCACTCTAAAACGATTCTCACGAATTGAGCAGCAGTTTATTACAAACCTAAACTCGAAAGCCAACGAAGAAAATGAAAACAAACCTATCCGCAAGGGCTTCAACGAAAATTTCAAGGAACACGACATCGAACTTACGCCATACATTGTACCGACCACATCCGAACTTGTTGGCTTCAAAATCAAGGAACTCAATCTGCGCCAGAGGTTTGGAATAAACATTGTAAAAATTGACCGTGGCAAACGGCACATAAACCTGCCATCTGGCGACGAACGCATTTTCCCCGGCGACAGAATCCTGACCATTGGTACCGAAAAGCAAAAAAGCAACTTTGCCGAGTTTATGAAACAACAGGAAATCCTTGATGCACAATTAATTGAACAACAAGAAGATGATGACAATTCAAATGTTTCGCTCGAATCGTTTGTGGTTGAAGACAAGTCGCCATTAAATAGCAAAAGCTTAAAAGATTGTGGCGCAAGGGATTTGGGGTGCATGATTGTCGGCATTGACCGCGGAATGGATTCCATTATGAATCCCGACCCATCGTTTGTGTTTGAAACCGACGATGTCGTATGGGTTGTAGGCAACAAGAGCGACATACAGAAGCTGTGCAACCATGAATAGGGAAACTTTGTCATCAATCCTGAAACTGTTTGCAATCTCGGCAAACAAATGCAACAGCGAAGATTCCAATGGCATCGTCATAAAATTCAAGACATTCCTTAGCAGAACAATCGAAGACAGATACATCAACGAATACACAGCCGAATTTGAAAAAGCACTCGAAGAGTACGCATCATTTTCTAACAAACGATTGTCGCTCAATTCGGTACGACTGATAAAGATTTGCAACGAAACCAGCCGGAATCTTTCGCATGACGACCGCATACAGGTGCTTTTCTACCTCGAAAAACTTCTTTATCCAGCCAACGAGCAGTCGGAAGAATTTATGCGTCTCGTTGCCGACATTTACGAGATTAATACAAATATCCTCACTAACATAGAAAAACTACACGCCGAAAATCCCACAAACTGCCATCAAATAACTGAAAACGGCAACAATTGTCATTCTGAACTTGGTTCAGAATCTGTTGCCGTCTTTATCATGCTTTCCAACAACTTAGCAGCAATAAAGTCATTTGGCAAAATTTCTGTCAATGGTCAACAAATAGCAAAAGGAGAAACCGAACTTGTTGGCATAAACTCGGTTGTAAGCACTGCCGACCATAGAAAATACTACCTTAAAGACCTTATTTCTCTTGCAGGAGCAAGCAATAATGACGACAAATTCAGTCTGATACTCAACGACATCTGCATAAAGCGTAAAGGAAAAACGTTCCTCCATCCCCTATCTTGCGAAATGCGAAGCGGCGAACTCGTAGGCATAATGGGACGAAGCGGCTCGGGCAAAACCACTTTGCTAAAAGCGATTGCTGGAGTTGAAAAGTCGTATTCGGGGCAAATATACAAGCGTTCGGGCAATGGAGATTCGCACTTTTCGCGTTCGTACCTGCCACAAGCGAATGCTTTGATTCCGCTTTTCTCCGTCAGGGAACACTTAGAACAAAGGCTTAATTTTCTGCAAGAATGCGACAACCGCGCCGAAAGAATAAAGCAGGCATTGGAAAGTGTTGAACTTGAAGATTTTGCAAACAACATTGTCGCAAAATCTGATGGCACTCCGTGGCAAATTTCGGGCGGACAGCAGAAGCGTCTCGGCATAGCGATGGAAATGTTAGCCAATCCCGATGTCTTTATCCTAGATGAACCAACAAGCGGACTTTCGTCAACCGATTCGCTAAAAATTGTCGCCCTATTACGCAAAATAGCATCCGAGGGAAAAGTCGTAATTGCCTCAATCCACCAGCCAGACTACGAAACCTTCATGATGTTCGACAAGATTCTCATCATCGATGATGGCGGCTACCCCGTATTCTACGGAACTCCAGCCGAATCTGCAGAATATTTCCGCCGTCTTGCAGGCAAAATCGACAAGGAATCACTAATCGAAACGCATTTCAACCCGGGCGTAATCCTAAACATGATAACGGAAACCGTTCATAATACGGAAGATCCTACACCACAACGAATTACCTCGCCCGAAGAATGGTACGCCAAGTTTACGGAAACAAACAAAAGTACACCACTACAAAGCGACATAAAGGAAGTAGAACACAGGAAATTAAACCCATTCAAATCCTTTGCCTCTCAACTGAAATTTTCGTTCCGCTGCGATTTCCACAACAAGTTGCGCACGGCAATGCTCTTTGCTATTCCGCCAGCGATGACAGTTGCCATGTCGCTGATTACAAGGTTTTCGCATTCGGATGACTACGCATACTTCTCCAATCCAAACATTCCTGCATGGCTAATGATGATGCTCATAACGGCATTTTTCATCGGATTGGTGCTTTCTGCCCACGAGTTCATTTTCCTACGGCAATTCCACCGCAACGAGCATGTCATTGTCGACAAAAGCACCTCACTAACATTGGCAAAAATCACAAAATACATAGTCCATTCGGGCATAATTTCTGTGCTGATGACTTTGCCAGCAACAGCTATTGAAGTTTGCATCTTCCTGTTTCCAAGCACGTTCGCAACCATTTGGTTACTAACATTCTGCGGATGCCTGACCTCAATGATTTTGTCAATGCTCTTCCGAAGCATCTCTACGGTTTATCTGCTTATCCCTATAATAGTAATTCCACAGATGATTTTTTCGGGCGGACTTGTGCAATACGACAATTTCAACAGCCATTTTGTGAAGGACAACGGCATTCCGCTCTTCGCCGACCTTATGCCAATCCGTTGGGCAGACGAAGCCTGCATGACCGAAGCATATCTAGCAAATCCCATCGAACAGGAAATTTTTGATGCAAAAGTCTCACTTTACGATGCAACCGACAAACTAAATTCATTGCAAGACAATGCACTAAAACCACAATTCAGGAAACAGAAAAATGATGCTCAAACAGAAATTGACCGCAGACTTGAGCACATACCAAATCACGACAGCGTTTACAAGCAGTTCGGTAACATGTACATTTCAAAAATCGTAACCAATTCGAAAACAGGCATTCCGCCAATTTACAGCACACAACAAGGTGGAAAGACGATTTTTCTCTGCGGACACAAAACCATTGCTGACATAACTTTGCGCACTTTTCAATACAATATCATTGTGCTTTTGCTGATGAATTTAGTGCTATGCATAGCATTAATCGGACTGACAAAGTTCATAAAACGACAATAATTTTTCATAAATCAATAATAGTCAATTTATTAACTATTTTCAATGAAATAAACTTATTTCAAATAAGATTATTTCAAATAAAGTTATTTCAAATAAAACTATTTCAAATAAAACTATTTCAAATAAAGTATTACACAATAATTATTAGTCTCGAATTATGCAAAAAAAAAATGCAGCCCTAAAATTGAGCTGCATTTATCATTTACAAAAACGACTTACTATACTGCTGCCGTAATTTTACATTCAACATATCCTGTAACTGTTATACCACTAGCATTAGTAAATTCAATTTCAAAAATGTAATTATCTCCATTTCTTATCACTACTACAGAACCAGAATCAGCAAATCTTGACAAACCATCGTCAATGTCAAAATTATAATCTGTATATGCCTCAATCCAACTAGCAGTACCTAAAATTGGGGTTACTTCTTCATTATACCTATATGTTCCACTTTCTAAAGAATTTGCATATATATCAACCTCTAGCATACTTCCCCTGCCTGTAAACCATTCAGATGTAGAATTATAAACCAACTCGTTTTTATTGTAGAAATACAAATAATAATTGTTACCACCATTTGTTGAATTATCACGGATGACCTTAAATTCCGTTATCGGATAATGAACATTTTCCACAACAAACTCGTTATGTTTCTTGACTGTAATTGTCAAAGAAGCAACAGATGCATCCTTTTTTGTATTAGCATGGAGATATACCGTATATGTTCCTGCTGTTTCATATGTATGTTTGGGACTAAACTTAGTTGATGATTTTCCATCACCGAAATCCCAGTAATAGGTATCAGCATCTACAGAAGCATTGGTAAAAGCAACCTCATCTCCTACATAAACCACATCATTATCCACCGAAAATAAAGCCAACGGTTCTTTGGCACATCCCGAAAAGAAAATAGCTGCTACAGCTAAAATCATTAAAAATTTAAAGTTTCTCATTACAGTAATTTTATTAAATTTATAATGCAAATATAACATTATCTGCAATTATAATACAACAAAATTTACAATTAGGATATAACATTTTTTACACAAACGCAATAATAAATTGATTTCTAAAAGAATAACAGAAATAAGAAAACTCAAGAAAGTTACAGAAAAAGAATTATCAGAAGGCATAGGCATGAGCCTTACTGGATTCAGACAAGCACTTTCAAACGACGATTTCAAGATTCGTACATTGCAAAAGATTGCGCAATACTTGAATGTTGATATTTCTGTTTTTCTAAAAGAAGCCGAAATAGAAAACCTGGAACAAACCTCCTCGGAATGTCAGAACTGCAAAATAAAGGATAGCATTATTGAAAGCAAGAATCAGATAATCAAGGAACAGGAAACTCTCATCCAGCAAATGCAGAACTTCATTGAAAAGTCAAGTAAATCTGAAGACAACTAAAATATGATTATAATTTCACAAGAAAAATGTTCTATATTTGGAACATTTTTTGTTGTATTTTTACCCACTTAAAAACAAAAATCTTTGTAATTTATTAAACAAATGACAACCAATAATACCGACATTTTCGGACTTTGCTGCAAGGCGTACTTGGATGGCGACAAGAAAGCAAAAATCACAGTCCGTACCGACATCGCCGAAACCGACTATCTTCCAGCCGACTACCTTTTCCGCGGATTCGACGAGATGCCCGAACATGAAAAAGCCGCCCTGCTCGAAGCCAAAGGCAAAATCCTCGACATTGGCGCATGTGCCGGCTCCCACTCGCTATACCTGCAGGACAAAGGTTTCGATGTTACCGCCCTCGACATATCTGAAGGCTGCTACGAAGTAATGCAAAAGCGCGGAATAAAAAAGGTTGTCTGCAAAAACATTTTCGACTACAGCGAACAAAAGTTCGACACCATATTCTTGCTGATGAACGGCATAGGCATGGCAGGCACCTTGCCAGAACTGCCGAAGCTCCTCTCCCACCTTAAATCGCTGCTAAACGATGGCGGACAAATTGTCTTCGACTCATCGGATTTGCAGTACCTTTATCTGGAAGATGATGGTTCTATGAACATTCCACTTGGTGGCAAATACTACGGTGAACTCGTGTACGACATCTCCTTCCACAGACAGCGCTCTGGCAAATTCAACTGGTTCTTTGCCGATCCGTATTCAGTTGAGGACTACGCCACACAATGCGGACTGAAAATGGAATTCATTCGCGAAGGCGAACACTACGACTATTCAGCAAAACTGATTATCAGTTAATAGTTAAAAGTTAAGAGTTAACAGTCTAGTCAGCCCATCAAATGTTCGAACACTGAACCTTGAACACTTGAACATTGAACCAGAACGGCTTTAGCCATAGAAACAGCGCAGCGTAGAACGGCGCAGCCCTCAACGAAGTTAACCTTTAGCTCGGCGTAAGCCAAACCTAGAAACGGGCTTTAGCCCTTGAAACGGCGAAGCCATAAAAACATGAAACTTGAAACGGGCTTTAGCCCATTGAAACGCCGTAGGCATTGAAACAGTCCTAATCAAACGACACACCCGTGTAGTTCGCAGCCTCAATCATAGCCCTGTACTCGTCTGCGGTGGGCGTAATCATATATCTCAATGGATTTATCTGCTTGCCATTGATAAGCACCTCATAATGCAAATGCGGACCTGTTGACATTCCTGTGCTTCCAACCTTGCCAATCAGTTCGCCACGCTTAACTTGCTGACCTTTCTTCACAAGAATCTTGCTAAGGTGCGCATACCTCGATGAAAGACCATCAACCTTATGGTCGATTTCTATCATATTGCCGTAACCATGATTGTTTCCATCAGCAGTAACAACAACGCCATCGCCAGCAGCATACACTGGTGTTCCGGTTGCCGCATTCATGTCGATGCCAGTATGCATACGCAGGAAATGAAGCACAGGGTGCATACGATAACCGAAATACGAACCAATACTCGTCAAGTCTCCCGGACGAATCGGCTGAAATACCGGCAATGATGCACTTAGTTTCTCGCGATGCTTGATTTCATCAAGTAAAGTAAGATACGATAAACTTTGCACATTCATTTTCGACTCAATGCGGTCAAGTTTCTTTGCAATGCCTTTCACAAGGTCGGAAGTTTCGTAGCCATCGTATTTTGCATACCTGTCCGAACCACCAACGCCAGCATTACGAATAGTGCAAGGTATCGTATCCTGTTCAAAGATTGTGCGGTATATATAGTTGTCGCGTTTTGCCATTTCGTTCAGAAGACTGTCGCTCTGCTCCAAACGGCGGCTCATTTCCGCAAAGTTTTTCTCCAGATATTCGTTTTCGGAACGCAAAATGCGCTCTTCAGGAGATTCAAAGACAACTATATACAGAAACATTATCACTGCACCAAATATCAAAGATGAAATCGTGTACGGAATCATTCTCACAAGGAATTTCTTGAAACTGAATTTCACCTCCTCGTACTGCAACGACTCGCGATTGAACTTGTATTTTTTCTTAAACAATTTCATCCTCTACCGATGAGTTTTTAACAAAAAACGGTGCAAAATTAACAATATTGTTTAATTTTGCAAAATTTTTGAAACGACTTATAAAAATAATATTGATAATCAATATATTAACAAAATGGACTCAAAGGAAATTAGAGCAAGATTCAAGAGCTACTTCGAGAGAAACGGACACAAGATTGTGCCAAGTTCATCGATGATTGTCAAGGGTGACCCTACCCTGATGTTTACCAATGCAGGTATGAACCAATTTAAGGATATTTTCCTTGGAATAAGAAAACCTGAATCGCTTCGCGTTGCCGACTCGCAGAAATGCCTGCGTGTTTCGGGAAAGCACAACGACCTTGAAGATGTTGGACACGACACCTACCATCACACCATGTTCGAAATGCTTGGCAACTGGTCGTTTGGCGACTATTTCAAGGAAGATGCCATTCGTCTTGCATGGAATCTGCTTACCGAAGAATATGGAATCGACAAGAACCGTCTATATGTAACAGTTTTCGGTGGCGACCCGAAGGAAAACCTCGACATCGACCACGAAGCCGAAAACTTCTGGATGAAATATGTTCCAAAAGACCGCATAATTTATGGTTCGAAGAAGGATAATTTCTGGGAAATGGGCGATCAAGGCCCATGCGGACCATGCTCCGAAATTCACATCGACCTGCGTGATGATGACGAGCGTGCCAAAGTTGCAGGTGCCGAACTCGTTAACAAGGACAATCCGCAAGTTATTGAAATATGGAACCTTGTGTTCATTCAGTACAACCGCAAGGCAGATGGCACACTAGAACCGCTGCCACAGAAGCATATTGACACTGGTATGGGATTCGAACGTCTGTGCGCAGTACTGCAAGGCAAGAAATCTAACTACGACACCGATATTTTCCAGACAATTATTGGCGAAATCTCAAAGATTTCGGGCAAAAAATACGGAGAGGACAACAAAACCGACATCGCTTTGCGCGTTGTTGCCGACCACCTGAGAGCAGTTTCGTTCGCTATTGCCGACGGTCAGTTGCCATCTAACAACAAAGCCGGATATGTAATCCGCCGAATCTTGCGCCGTGCAGTACGCTACGCATACTCCTTCCTCGACATCAAGACGCCGTTCATGTACAAGTTGGTAGATACTTTGGTTGACCTTATGGGTGACTCGTTCCCCGAACTTGTTTCGCAGAAGAATTTGGTTGAAAAGGTCATCAACGAGGAAGAAACCGTATTCCTGCGCACACTCGAACGCGGCCTGCGTCTGCTCGACACCGAAATGGACAAACTGAAATCGGAAGGCAAAACCGAAATTTCGGGTGTTCAGGCATTCCTGCTGTACGACACCTACGGATTCCCGCTCGACCTTACCGAACTTATTGCTCGCGAAAAGGGTTATACCGTCAACAAGCCCGATTTCGATGCTGAAATGGCAAAGCAGAAGGAACGCGCACGCAACGCCGCCGAGGTCAACACCGACGACTGGGTAATCGTCGATGAAGCCGACTGCGAATTCACCGGCTACGACAGCCTCCGCGAAAACGCTAGCATACTTCGCTACCGCAAGGTCGTACAGAAAAACGAAACTTTGTACCACATTGTCTTCGACCGCACACCGTTCTACGCCGAAAAAGGCGGTCAGGTTGGCGACAAGGGCGTAATCGTTGACGGCGAAAAGCGCATACCTATTATTAATACAATAGAAGAACACAACCTGCGCATCCATGTCACCAAGGAAATGCCACAGAACATCGACGGCAATTTTGAAATCATTGTTGATGCTGCACGCCGTACCGAAATCACCAACAACCACACGGCAACACACCTACTCCACTACGCTTTGCGTTCGGTTCTCGGAACACATGTAGAGCAGAAGGGTTCGATGGTTAACGATGAAAGACTTCGTTTCGACTTTGCTCACTTCAACAAGATGACTGCCGAGGAAATTCGCCAGACCGAAATCATTGTCAACGAGTTAATCCGCAAGAACATCGTAAAGGAAGAAAACCGTTCGGCAAACATTGAGGAAGCCAAAGCAATGGGCGCAATGGCTTTGTTCGGTGAAAAGTACGGAAAGGTTGTCCGCGTAATAAAGTTCGGCGACTCTATAGAACTCTGCGGTGGTACTCACGTTGCAAGCACAGGACAAATTGGTTTCTTCAAGATTATCTCCGAAAGCGCAATTGCCGCAGGCGTACGCCGTATCGAAGCAATAACAGGTGTTGCAGCACAGGAATACATCTTCAAGCAAATCGACACCTTGAGCGAAATCTCGGCCAAGTTCAACAACGCTAAGAACCTTGTAGGCGGAATCGAGACAATGATGAACGAAAACGCCACGCTCAAGAAGCAAGTCGAAGCATACAAGTTGGAAGAATTGAAGTCGTTGAAGAAATCATTGGTTGAAAAAGCAGAAAACCGCAACGGAACCACTTTCATCTGCACGCGCATCGACGGTCACAACGGCAACGACATAAAGGAAATCTGCACACAGCTTCGTGGCGAACTCAGCAACTTTGCATGCATAGTTGGTAGCGTTTGCGACGACAAGCCGGCACTTGCAATTGCTTTGTCCGACAACCTTGTGAAGGACAAAGGCTTGAACGCAGGAAACCTTGTACGCGAATCGGCAAAACTCATGCAAGGCGGTGGCGGTGGACAGCCGTTTATGGCAACCGCAGGCGGAAAGGACATCTCAAAGATTGACGATGCCATTTCGTTCGCAAAGGCTGAAATAGAAAAGGTATTGTAATAGACTATATGCAACAAAATCCCCATTTCGTCATCCTGAACTTGTTTCAGGATCTGAAATGGGGATTTATTTCCCACTCAAAAACAAACAGCAGCCGACTTTTGCCGACTGCCGTAAATCACATCTCTTTATTTTCTTCCCATCGTAATGGATTTTCCATTATGTAATTGGCAATCATGGTATAATCCTCGCCGTCGCGGATGATGTGTTCGTAATAATTGCGTTGCCATACGGATGCGCCTTGTGTTTGGCGTAATTCATTGATTTTGCGGGATGAAAATGTTTTCAACGCACGAACAATTTCAGGCAAACCATGTTTTGTGGGTGGTTGTCCATTTGTAGGGGCAGGTTTCAAACCTGCCCCTACATTGGAAACACCAACACATTCATTATCAATTTGTATTATCGCATGAAAATGATCGGGCATTACAATGTGTTCGTGCAAAACAACATTCGGATAATGCGACGGCAAACCATTCCATACGGATTCTAGGATTTCACCATATACATTTGTATTCATTCTGCCATCGGCAATTTCACCGAACAAACATTCCCTGTCCTTGGTGCATATTGTCACATAATACAATCCGTTTTGCGAATAATCGTATTCCTTTAGGCGGATTGTTCTGCGATGGTGTATATTCGGGTCGAATGGCATAAATGCATATTGTTTGTTGCAAATGTAATAAAAAAAAAAACGGAAAAGAGCATTTCTGTCATTCATTTTTTCGGCAAAATGACATAAAATGGAGAAGGTTGCGGGTGTATATTTGTAGGGGCAGGTTTCAAACCCGCCCCTACAATACACCGCAAAAATTACGGTTGTTAATGAAATTTTCCTTCCCCGCGCGCGGAAACCTTGCCCTGCGGTGCCCTTGTGTGCGCTACCGCGCACGCACCGCACAGCAATGTTTCCGCCGCTTTGCGCGTTTTGGGTGGAGAACAAAAAGATTAGTTCTGGGACTGGCAAACAGCGCGAACGGATAGCCCGAAGTAACGGTAGTCGCCGTACATGCTGCAATAGCCAGAATTGAAGTAGAGGTACCACGCGCAGTAGGTATTGCTAGAGTCGAGCGAACTCGACCAGTAGTAGCCGCTGGAACCGGCATCGTAGAGACTACCATCGCGGCGGCGGCCAGCAGCGGGCAGAAAGATAGAATTGCCGTTAGGTCCGGTGAACAAGCATCCGTTTACTCCGTTCTGAGTTGTCCAAGTTACGGTGCAGTTATCAATCAATTCTTGCATTTCTGTCTGAGTCGGCATTCTCCAGCCCGATCCCCAATTTGCAGTGGCTGCATCGGCACTTGACGGAAGTGTGGTCTGATTGCCAGAATAGGTATAAGTACTGCTGTTGTATGTTTCCTTAGTTGTCGTTTCGCCCCAAGCGTAGTAGTTGCCGTATGCAGTCGGTGTGCTTGCGCCAACATTGCATGTTGCCCACTTGGTACCGCTTGGCAGGCCTAGGTCAACATAGCCATAGCCGTTCAAATAGCCAGTCGGGTCGCTGTAAGAGGTAGAGGCGGTTTGAGTAGTAAACGACATTAATTCACCGTAAGCCGTACCTGCACTGTTGGTGGCGTATGCCTTATAATAATAGGTTGTGCCAGAGGTCAAGCCAGTAAGAGCTTTGGTAAAACTACCTGTTCCGCTACCGCTCTGCACGGCTTGTGAAAGATTGTTGGAGTTTGTACCATAAAGGAAACCGCGGGCGGTTACTGTTGCTCCGCCAGCAGAGGTTACATTGCCAGAGAGAGTTGCGCCTGCGGCGGTTACGCTAGAGGCAGAACCCGTGGTTACGGTCGGAAGGTTTGGCGTTGTAAACGACATTATTTCGCCGTATGCCGTACCTGCATTGTTGGTGGCAAAGGCTTTATAATAATAGGTTGTGCCAGAGGTAAGTCCCGAAAGGCTTGCTGTATAACTACCAGTACCGCTGCCGCCAAGCACGGTCAGCGTAAGGTCGCTGGAGTTTGTACCGTAGAGGAAACCGCGTGAGGTTACACTTGCAACACCAGCAGAGGTCACATTACCTGAAAGGGTTGCACTTGTGGCTGTAATATTGGAGGCTGTGCCTGTAGTCACGGCTGGCACAAAATAGGAATTCTGCATATCGATTGCAGCCTGCAACTGTGCAACAAGAGCATCAACGTATGCCTTCGTAACTGCATCCTGTGCATCGGTGGGGTCGGTAACATTCTTTATCTGGCTATTCGCCGAATTGCCTTCAGCCAGTACTGCCGATAGGTTTGGAATTGTGTTTGTACCAACACCGTCACCTTCCAGTGTACGAGGTTCAAAACGACCAGTCGTTGCATTGTAGGCAAGTACATCGCCATCGTTTGCTCCCGTGGCATCAATGTAAGATACAGAACCTGCCGCAAATGCGTAGGGAACGCTTACAAACTCTACCGTGCCAAGCGAGAGGTTGAACGAGAGGGTTGCCGTGGGGTCGTAGTCAATCTTGAGGAACTTGCGACCGCCAGCCCAGTCGATTTCGGCAAACTCGCCAACCGCCATATATGGGTCGCGGCCAATCTGGAACGAGAACGAGCCGTAGGCGTTGGTCGTCAGCGAGCGTATTTCGCGGTAAACCAGTTCGCCCTCGGGACTGCCATCGAGGATTGTCAACTGAATCATAATAGGCGTGTTTGCCATCACTTCGCTGTTCGCATCGCGGGCTATCGCCTGGAAATTAATCGCCTGCGGAACATCCTGTGCCGTCAGGAACATTGCTGCCATAAGGAGGCAGAGGGTAAGATACAATTTCTTCATATTTTATTCTATTTTTTATTTTCTTTATTACATTGGGACACAAAATTTTGTATCCTTACATTGTGTGGCGCAAAACATTGCGCCCCTACATTCATACACCACATTAATTGTGGCGATGTGGCGCGCCGCATCGCTACATGGATTTTATTATTTTCTTTACCGCAATCACATCCTTTCCGTTCATCACCGACACAAAATAACTGCCTGCCGGCAATGCCTTTACATTCAGGTATGCCTTTTCGCCATTTGCCGATGTCTGCAGCACCATCTGTCCCAGCGCATTGAATACTGCCACTCCTGTAACACCTTCAGTGCCGTTGAAATCAACGGTAAGAATGTCGGAAACTGGATTCGGATAACATTCTATCTGCGAGGGCAATTCGGAGGCATTTTGCAAAATTGTTGGAATGTCGCCACCGGTGTTCTCATCGCTACTCAGCGAACCGCTTTCGAGGCTAATGCCATCGCTTCCGCCTGTCGCCATTGTGAAATTGAATGTCTCGCCGAGGACATAGTTAACATTGTCGCCAGCCGCTCCGCCCGAACTGAGGCTCATACGGTCGAGATTCTGCGCATTGGCAATCGGGCACAAAATCCACACGAGCAATGCAACAGCAAAAAACAAAATAAATTTCCTATTCATATTCATGAATTTAAAAGATTAAACTTGCCACTGCGACAGCCATCACAGCACAAGAAACTATATTTCTTATGATTTTTAGACCTGCATTTGGGAGGGCATATAGAGATAATTAATTGATATTTAATATATTACAAGAAAATTCAAATACTTTTCCTGCAAAATCAGTGTCAATATCAGCACCGTTTGAATACATCAATCCATACCTTATACGAAAGGCAAAAATACAAACTGAAAATGAATTGGCAAAAAAATACCCCTACTATCTCACAAAATTCAAGAACGCCTTTCCTTTCTTGGGCAAATCGGATTTTATATTCAACAAAAAATATTCAAGAACAGAAAAATAATGTAAATTTGCAATGTCTTTATTCTCAAACTTTGTTTGTCGGACTTCACAAAGTATGAGGAAGTTACAAAAACTGAAGTCCTCAATTTTATAAAAATGGATACTACCGTATTAAAATGTCCGGGCTGTGGTTCGTCGTTGCCATACAATGCCGAAAAAGGGCTTTGGGTGTGCGAAACCTGCGGCGCGGAGTTCTCCGAAGAAGAAATCCTGAAAATGACGGAGGCAAAATCCGATGCAGACATCGACATCAACAAGTCTGATTACAAGGAAGAAACGACTCCAGACCCAGATCAACCGCAACTCAATCTTTACCGATGCCAAAACTGTGGTGCAGAAATGGTTACCGATGAGAACACGGCTTCTACTTTCTGTGTTTACTGTGGCAGCACTGGAATTCTAAAGTCGAGGCTTGAAGGCAAATTCCGCCCGAAATATGTAATCCCTTTTTCCACGACAAAGCAACAAGCTATTGCAGCATATAACGGTCTAAGGAAAAAGCGTTTCCTTGCTCCTAGCGAGTTCGGCAAGAAGGAAAACATTGAAAAAATTTCTGGCATTTACATTCCTTTCTGGCTTTACGACGGACAATCGGAAGGATACGTTGAAGGCGAAAGACATGAAGTAACCAAATGGCGCGAAGGCGATTACGTATGCAAGAAAACCGACGTTTACCATGAATACCGCGAGGGAATGGAAAGTTTTGAGGATGTTCCTGCCGACGGTAGCGAAAAATTTGACGACGACCTGATGGACTCCATAGAGCCGTTCAAACTCGAAGAATTAGTACCGTTCAACTATTCATATTTGTCGGGATTCCTAGCAGAAAAATACGATGTCAGCGCAGAAGACGACGAAAATCGTGCAACCCTCAGAATGAACAATTCGCTGAAACAGTCGCTTACATCAACAATCAACGGCACACTTGTCTCGTCCAAAGAAGATATTAAATGCAAGATAGAATATGTCGATTATGTATTGCTACCTGTATGGATGCTAAACACTTTTATTAAAGGTAAAGCCTACACTTTTGCAATGAACGGACAGACAGGGAAAATCGTTGGTGACATTCCGATTTCTAAAGGCAAAGCGATATGTTTCTTTTTGATTCTTATAGCGTTGGGATTCGGAATCGCGGCTTTAATTGCAATGTTATTTGATTAAAAAAGGAGGAAACAATGAAAAAAATCTTTTCAATCATATTGCTTTTAATTGTCGGATTTAACGCATTTGCACAAAACGACATTTATTCTATAGGGCAAAGGACAGAAAGTGAACCGTATGTAAAAAAGTTCCAAGTAACGGAGGCAAACATAGAATACGTTCTTACAACACCTTATGTCGATACTTCCTACAAGATTTACGACTACGCAGAGCTTCTGACAGAGACACAGCGCATTCAAATCAAGCAACGTTGCCGTGAATTTATGAGCAAAACTGGCCTTGACATCGCAATTGTGACTATCAACGAAAATCCCAAACCATCGTTCAACGACTACGCTCCATCCGATGTATATATTCAGGATTTTTACGATTACAACGACTTCAAGGAAGACGGCGTCATGCTGATTATCGACCAGGACTACGGCAGAAACCGCTATTACGACGCTGGCAAACCATACGAGATGTCATTTATTGGCGGAAGGGTTGACCGTTACGCCGAAAACATGAAGCCTCTTTATCAGAGCGAGGATTATTATGGCGAAATAATGTGGTTCATCGACAATGTCGAAGATGACTATCTATATGAAATTTCGTTTCCAATATGGAAATGCAGTATATTTGCCCTGATTTTCGCCCTGCTGTTCTTTAGCATTCACCGCAAGAAATACAAGCTCAAGTTTAAAGCCACAAATGCAAATAATTACAAAAAGCAAGGTTCTTTCAAATTGACACAAAAGCAAACCAATTTTGTCAGAACGTTTACCACGAGGACATACTCGCCCAAAAGCAGCGGCAGTGGCAGCAGCGGGCACGGTTCGTCAGGTGGCGGACACTCTGGCGGAGGTTTCTAAAACAACAATCCCCCTTTTTGTCATCCTGAACTTGTTTCAGTATCTGAAAAAGGGGGATTTTTGCTTGTTAATAAAAATAGTTGCCATAAAATTTGGCGACACGGCAATTTCATATTAAATTTGCGTATCTATAAAAAAATGAATTGTCCTATGATAGTACTTGTAATTGTATTAGTTGTAATAGTTGCATTTGCGGCAATCGCAATAATTTATATGCACAAGAATTTTGCCAAGCAACTCGAACTTTCAAAGAACCAAATTTCGACAGAAGCAAGCATTGAGCGTATCCGTATCGAAACAGAACTGGGAAAAGCTCAAGATAGAGCGAATGAACTCCTAAAGGAAAAAGATTCGATTGCCGAAGAAAACAAAAAACTCCAGGAAGATAAATTGCAGTTGCAAGGTAAGCTATCTTCTGCCGAAACGCGCCTTGAAGAACAAGAAAAGCAAAAGGAAGAACGCGATGAACTGTCAAAGCAACAAATGCAATTATTGCGCGAACAATTTGAAAACACCTCTCAATCCTTGCTAAAGGAACGGCAAGAGGATTTTGCAAAGTCGAACAAGCAAACTATGGACAATCTTATGAGCCCAATGCTGAAAGAGCTGGAAAATGTCAGAAAAGAAATTTCTGAAGTAAAATCGGCTAGCGACAAAAATACATCGTCCCTGCAAGGAGCTTTTAATGTTATGGTTGAACATTCCAAAACACTTGGCAAGGAAGCCGAAAATCTTGCCAATGCTTTACATAACAAAGGAAAAGTACAAGGCGACTGGGGCGAACATGTACTCGATTCCATATTGGCAGGCAGCGGTCTGCGCGAAGGCTACGAATTTGAGAAACAGAAATGCTTTACTGGAGCGAAAAACACATCAATCAGACCTGATGTCATTATAAACTGCGCAGATGGAAGCCACATAATAGTCGATTCAAAAGTGACAATTACTGCATTTTATGATTACCTGGCCGCTGAAAACGATGAAGAACGCGAGGTTGCCAAGAAAAACAACTGGGAGTCTGTTCTTAAGCATGTCAAAGAACTCAGTAATGCAGAATACCACAAGTATGTTCCAAATTCAATAAATTATGTAATGATGTTTGTGCCTAACGAAGGAGCCTACCTTCTCGCCATGAACTACGACAACGACCTGGCAATGAAAGCATACAAAATGGGCGTGATTATACTTAATCCGACAAACCTTATGCTCACACTCCACCTTGTACTTCAGGCTTGGCATAACAGCCGACAGGAGGACAATTGCAAAGAAATACTGGATATTGCCACCAAAATGTACGACAAATTCGCAAATATTGCCGACAATTACGAAAAACTTGGCAAACAGTTAAATACAGCAATCAATACATATCACGACACCGAAGGTCAATTGCTTAACGGAAGAGGCAACCTAGCTGCACAAATGGAAAATATGAAAAAACTTGGAATCAACACTACAAAGACAATACTGGACAATAGCTCCGTAAAAGCAATAACAAGCAACAATCCAGCTAAGCAGGAAAATGTAGAGGATTCACCAACAAACTAAAATAAGTATCTATTCTCTCACAAAATTAGTCGCGACCCTCTCCTCCTTTTCTGGCAAGCCATACTTTTCCTTGCCGAGCGCAATGCTCTTCATAAGGAACGACATGTTTCTTGCCAGGGTGCGCATAGTCTGCAAGCCTTCTGCATCCTTTTCAGCTTCACCGGGCAAGCGTCCGTGAACACTGTTCCAATACTGGCTCGATGCAATAGGCATACCTGCTATGGTAAAATATTTGTTCAGCTCATCAAATGTTGACGACAATCCGCCACGACGAGCAACAACAACGCTTGCTCCAACCTTCATGGTCGTATCGTAATTTGCGCTGTAGAACAGCCTGTCGAGAAAAGCAACAAGTGTAGCATTTGCCGATGCGTAGTAAACAGGACTTCCAACAACTAAACCATCACTCTCGGCAAACTTTTGCGCAACCTCATTGACAATGTCATCGAATGTGCATTTGCCCAAAGTAGCACACGCCCCACAAGCCACACAGCCTCTAATCGGCAGATTTCCAATTTGGATGTATTCTGTTTCAATGCCATTTTCAGCAAAAACCTTTTCCATCTCGTGCAAAGCAATGGCAGTATTTCCATTGGCACGAGGACTTCCATTTATAAGTAAAACTTTCATCTTCAACAATTTTCCACAAAGATACGACAAAAAAGCTTGGGAAACAAAATGCATTAATGGTTTGCAAGACTGAAAAATGAACTAAGTTATTTCGGCGAAGGACATTGTTCGCTAAAACATTTTATTGATTAATTAGTTAGTTCACAACTTCTTTCCTTTTGCTTTTTGCTTTACCAAATTGGCTGTGGCTTTCTCAATTTCCAGATAAGCTTCCTCAACTGGCGAAAGTGTGTTATTCTGGTACTTGCGATACTCGGCCGTGGCTTTCTCCAAAGCCTGTGCATGGCTTACAGAGCCAGAGCCCTCAAGCAAAGGTCTGTTGCCAGATGTAAGCACAGAATCCAATTGGCGGATATAGTCACTCATATACATGGGCTTATGTTCAAGCGCATTAATTTCTGCAATGTCGAAGTAACCGGAAACGAGGTTGTTCAAAATCTTCAACTCGTTCTCATTCAAATAGTTTTTGGCAATGCAATGTCTTTCAAAGCAGGCAGTTCTCCATAAAATGTTGTCAGTCCCATAAAAGGTTTGTCAGCATCAGCGCGTTCGTAGATAACTTCGGCGGCTGTATGACCATGGGCGGCATAGTGCAATTTGTTCTGTACCATCTTGAAAAATAGAATGGATTCATCGCTCTTGGGGTTGTAATCCACGCTGGTGGCATAAAGGTCAAGCACTTGACGATACAGCACCTTTTCAGAAGAACGAATGTCGCGAATGCGGTCGAGCAACTCTTTCCAATAATTGCCACCGCCGTTGCCTTTCAGTCGCTCATCGTCCATGGTGAAACCCTTGACCATATATTCTTTCAGTCGCTGCGTTGCCCAAATGCGGAAACGCGTGGCAATTGCCGATTTTATACGGTAGCCAAGCGATATGATCATGTCAAGGTTATAGTAAGTAACATCATAGTTTTTGCCATCATCGGCAGTTGTTCGGAATTTCCGAACAACTGAATTTTCGTCCAATTCTTCTTCGGCAAAAATATGCTTAATATGTTCGCTGATATTAGACTTACTGGATTGATACAGAAGAACTAACTGTTGCTGATTGAGCCAAACCGTTTCGTTGTCTAATTTCACATTAATTTTCGTCAAACCGTCTTCGGTCTGATAAATAATGATGTCACCTGTATTTTCTATTTTATTTTCCATGTTGTTTTTATCAAATAACCAAAATACTAACATCCTACAGCAGAATCCATGCGGATTTTGTTAGGTATTGTTCCAATTGTGATAAAGCGAGCATATATAAACTTTTTGCAAATATATTCATTTATATGGAATATTCCTAACATAAATAATTTGCTTTTTATAAATTCTTTTCATCAAAATTATTATTTTTGTTCGTTCTAAAATATTCGAACATGAAGAGGATTTTGATTATCATAACAATGATTGCCATATCGTTGGCATCTTTCGCTCAGGTGAACTACAAGACCATAAAGACGCATTCCGAAAACGGCACAACGCTCGTTCGCATTGGCATTGACGAACCCTTGATACAAAATGCAGACGGCGCATACGGATTCCGCATGAAGGCGCCGATTCCCTTTACATCGTTTGCAATTGGTTTTGATGCAACCGACCGCAGTGCCCAAGAAGGACATTTCATTGTTTACTACCGCACATCGCAGGGTGAAAAATGGACAAACTGGCAGGACGACCACGGATATTTCCGTCCCGAAGATATTGAGCCGAACATTTTCTATACCGATTTGCTTTTCGGATTCGACTTCAACATGCACGATTCCATTGATTTTCTAATCTTTCCACCTGTAAATGTACAACTTACAAAAATCGAACTCGTATTTCAGGACATAACATCCGAAAACGAAAAAGCAGCAAACCAGACTACAAATGTCAACGCTACCCGCGATGGCGACTGCCTTGAATTTCCTGAATATGTTCCACGCTCATCGTGGTGCGGAAGCTATACAGAATGTCACAACCCGACATACTCGCCGACTACTATAACGCCAACCCATACGATTATCCATCACGGGGCAAGTCCATATTCGTACACCGATGGTGCCGCTGTTGTGCGCTCGTACTGGAACTACCATGTCAACAGCAACGGATGGGAAGACATTGGCTACAACTACCTTTTCGACAAATATGGCAATATGTTTCAAGGGCGGCACAATCCAAACTTGCCAACTACCGATGTAAAGGGAGCTCACGCCGGCCATTGCAACTCCAAGTCAATCGGACTTAACTTCATTGGTCACTCCGACACGCTTGCAACCGCGCCAACTGAAATTCAACTTGAAAAATGCTGGGATATGCTTGCATGGTGGTACGATTACAAGGAACTCGACCCGACTTCATCGGCTGACATAACAAATCAAGCTGGAGCATTCACATTCAGCCGCTACCGCATTTCGGGACATCGCGATGTAAACCAGACTGCAACAGGTTCGCTTGGAACAACATGCCCTGGCGAAACACTATACGCAATGCTACCGAATTTCAGAGTTCAAGTTGCCCATAAAATGAACGACTGCGGATGGAACATCGTTCTGCCCGAAGAAGATACAGTTCCGCCTACAACCGAAATCACTGCCAACGAATGGAACAACGGCAACTTCAATGTTTCGTTCAGCGACAGAAGTAGCACAAGCAAGGCTTTCTACCAGATTCTCGACAAGAAAGATGGCAAATGGACAACCAACACATCACGCGGAACACTTTACGAACCCTTTGACGAGCAGACCATTCCAGAAAACTGGACAAATGCCAATGGAACTTGGGAAATGAATTCTGGTTCTATCATGCAAAGCGATGAAGACCTCACTGGTACAAATCTGCACTGCGCATTGCATCAAGAAGGCGGATATACCTATCTTTACCATGCCAAGATGAAAATCACAGGCGAAGGTTCTAACCGCCGTGCTGGATTTTACTTCTTTACCGATAATGCAGAACGACAGAACGGCTATATGATGTTCATTCGCCCCGACCACAATACCGCACAGCTTTACAAATATGTAAATGGATCGTACTCGGAGAACGGAGGAACATACACATCGCTTTCGTACACCATAAATGCAGGTCAGTGGTACGACATTAAGATTTTATTCGACAGCAACACAGGCAAAATAACCTGCTATGTGGATGACATTATTGCCGTTACTCTCAACGACGACAATCCATTTACCTCAGGCGAATGCTTCTCGCTACGCTCGGCAGGATGCAACACCGAATACAAGGACATTTATGTAACCCGTATGCGTAATTCCGACATTACCGCAACCATTGGAGAAAACGGCGACATCCGCACCGAAAGCGAAAATGGAAGCATGGCAGGACGAATCAGAACCATCATGCTTGGCAACAACGGAATGTGGTCGGACTACTTCGAGCACGATGTAAAAGTTGACTGGACTGCACCCGAAACCGACATCAGCACCGACAGCGAAAATACCAACTCCGACTTTGAAGTGCAGTTCGATGACACCGACAACAACTTTGTTGCAGAACGCTTCTACAATGTCAAGTCGTTCAACGGAGAAGACTGGGTTGCAACAAACGCTAACGGCTTTGCAAACAGCGACTTCGACAGAGTTATCGGTGATGAATGGACAAGCGTTGCCGGTTCGTGGAGCATAGTAAACGGACATTTGACACAAACCGAAACTGGAACATCCAACCTTTATGCAACAGTTGACCAGACCATAGCCGACAAATATATGTACGAATTCAAATTCAGGATGTCGGACGGCTCCAACAACCAGCGCGTAGGTCTGCACTACATGAGTACCAACGGACAGACCGAAAACCACGGCAACGGATATTTCATTTATTTCCGCTTGTCAACAAGCTCATCAAGAGTTGAATTCTACAGGGTTGAAAACGATGTTTATTCGCAAGACAAGTGCATTGACTTGCCATTAAACACAAACAACTGGCACAATGTAAAGTTGATTTACGACCGCACCAATGGAAAGAGTTCAATATACTACGATGACAGGTATTATGGTTCGTACACTGCTGCAAACTTCTATACAGAAGGCAATATTGTTGCACTGCGAAACGGAGGAGCGACAGCCGACTTTGACGATTTTAGGATTTATCGCTCACGCGGAACATCAGCTACAATAACCGTCGGAGAAAACGGCGACATTGCCAGCGTAACACCAGATGAAAACGATGAATTTGCAACAATAACATCAATCACAATAGACTCAGCACAGAATATTGCATTACATAACTATTCAGTTGCTCACGATTCGACTACTGTTAGCATCGCATCAGAAAGCATCAACGGAATCACACTCTACCCTACTCCAAACGATGGAAATTTCAACATCAACATTGACAAGAAATATATTAGCAAGCAACTTACTATCAGCGACATAAACGGAAAAATCGTGTTTGTTAGGAAAATTGATGACGAAAATACAGAGATTTCCCTCGGCAATATTTCTGCAGGAATTTACATTGCACGGATTGGAGAAAACAGGATCAAGTTTATCGTTGAATAAATGTCGTGTCTGCGCGTCATACTGGCAGTAATATTTCCACCATTGACCGTAATTGACCAAGGATGCGGCTCCTTTGTGATAGTATTTCTACTTACATTATGCGGATGGATACCGGGAGTTATTGGAGCTCTTATTATACTCAATAAAGATTGATATTGCTGTACTATATTTTTTCAGCAATCCATTGCAACAGGTCTGCGTACACCTCTTTCCTGTTTATTTCGTTTAGTATTTCGTGACGAGCATTGGGATACAACTTCATCTGCACATTGGCGATGTTAAGTTCCTTATAGAATTCCACCGCATCCTCTACACCTTTGCCACAATTACCAACTGGATCTTTGTCTCCAGAAACAAAAAGCATCTTTAAATTCTTGTTTATCAACTCACCAGAAGAATGCTTATTTATGTAGATTAGGCCTGAAAAGAATGCTCGGTAGAAAGAATTAGAGAACACACCACCGCAATATTCATCATCAATATATTTCTTCACTTGAGCATCATCACGGCTTAACCACTGGTATGGAGCATTGTAGCCCTTGTTATACCCACCGAACGAAAGTTTGTCGAGCAGGCTTGCTTTCGACCTGCGCCCCTCTAACGCACATGCCACGCATGCCACAAACCTTCCAAAACGCAAAACTGGTGTCGGATTGGTTCCCGTTCCGCTTATTATTACACCCGAAAGTTCTGTGCTATACCTTGTTATGAAAGTTCGTGCAAGAAACGACCCCATGCTATGTCCCATAATAAAATATGGTATCGTTGGAAATTCTGCAGTTGCAATATCCTTAAGTTGCTTTAAGTCGGAAACAATACGCCACCACTCGTCACAATGCGGCCACACTCCATAATCACGAGGCTCGGCAATTGATTTTCCATGTCCCCTGTGGTCGTTTACATATACAGCTATACCATTGTCGGTCAAATATTTTGCAAAATCAGCATAACGGGCCGAATGTTCCGCCATACCATGAAATATCTGCAAAATTGCCTTTGGCGCTGCATCGGGGAGAAAAACACGATAGAAAATATTTGTGCCATCAGTTGCCTTGAATATATGTTCCGAACTTTTCATATTATAAAACCATTAATAGCGACAAATATACACATTTTCCTCACAAAAGAATCAACAACAATTAATTCTTATAGCAATCGAATAAATTATTATACCTAACACAACATGCAGATATTCAAACAACTACATACACAACTTTTCGATTGCAAATGCCCCTGCCGCCAATACCACGACAAAAGCATCGAGAATGACGAAACTAAAAAGGCACTTGTTGTATGATTTACCTTCTGCACGAACAAGGCGTATAAACAGGAAAATATTAGTCACAAGCAAGACGAGCATCAACCATGAACGGAAACCTAAAACAGCGAATGCCACCGATGCTAAAAGCAATGTTGCTACGCCGACCAATGCAGCGACCTTTCCAAACCGCACAGGAAATGTCCGCTTGCCAACAGACCTATCCTCTTCTATGTCGCGAATATTGTTGGATGCCAACACACATACGGAGATGCATCCGCATGCACAACCAGCCCACACTGCCTCAAGCGACAATTCTGCCACTTGCAAATAAACAGTACCTGCCGATGCTACCGGTCCATAAAACAGGAAACAAACAAAATCGGCAACACCAAGATATGCAAGCGAAAAACGCGTTGCTGTATACAGCCATGCAAAGATAACAGCCAGCACGCCCACTATCAGTATCACCCAACCGCCAACCCATATAAGGTAAGCGCCAAGCAACAGCGATACCGACAATGCAACAATGCAAGCGGTACGCATCTGATTTATATTCACAATACCTTCTGCCAAAGGTCTCTGCGGACCAGAACGCCCTGCCTTGTCGCAACCGCGCACAAAATCGTAGTAATCGTTGACAAGATTAGAAAACACCTGCAACGACATAGCGCACAGCAAAGTCGCCACAGCAACAAGAATATTAGGGACATATCCCAGCACCAGCAATCCCGCCAATACAGGACTTGCCGAAATAAACAGCGAATAAGGGCGACAAACGCCAAACCATAATTTTATCTTTTGCATGCTGAATAAAGTGTTGAAATTCCAAATGTTTGCGATTTGAACCTTGTGTCTGCGAAACCAATCCTTTCAAGAATCGCCAAGAAATCTTTTCCCTTCGCAAAGTTTTTAACGCTATTGACAAAATACGCAAATGCCTCATCGTTATCAGTAAGTTTACGACCTATTTTTGGCACTATCCGCGTAAAATAAAAATCATAGAAAAATCGTACAAAGCGGCTTTGCGGATATGTAAACTCTAGAATCCTAAGTTGTCCGCCTTGCTTTAGTACGCGATACATTTCTGATAGGCTACGGTCAAGTTCTGCAAAGTTTCTTACTCCATAGCCACATGTCACCGCATCGAATGAATTGTCAGGAAAAGGAAGTTTGGCACAATCTGCTACAATCAGTTCAATCGAACCATCAAATCCCGATTTGCTAACTTTTTCGCGTCCGACATTTAACATTCCTTCCGAAATATCGATCCCCACAACCTTCTCTGCCTTGCCTCGCTTAACCGCACCTATGCAAAGGTCGGCAGTCCCTGCCGCCACATCAAGTATTGTTTCGCATTTTGGCAATGACTTTATCGCTTTTCGCCGCCATATACGGTCAATGCCTATCGATGAAGTATGATTAAACCTATCGTAACGATTTGATATACTATCGAAAAGCGCCCCGATGCCTTCCATTTCAATACTATTTTTAGAAGAACTTTGCCCTCTTTATCAGATATGGCTTCAACACCTCATCGACTGGCTTGTTAATGTCAGCTTCAACGAAATCGATACCAAACAGACCGCACTTGTACTTAAGTTCGGATGTCAAAGCCGAAATCTTTTTCACATAACCTTCGCGAACCTCAGCAGGATTCAGCATCATGGTAGTGCCAGTCTCCAAGTCCACAAACTTGTACGGACGGTTTGCAAAGGCAAACTCCTCCTCCATCTTGCGGTCGATGACATGGAAAATTATTATTTCATGCTTGCTGTACTTCAAGTGCTGCAATGCGGAAAACAACGCCTCTGTGTCTCCATCGATGAACATATCGCTGAATAGTATCACCAACGAACGCTTATGTATCATTTCTGCAATCTTATGCAAAGTGCCAGCCGTATCGGTACGCCTTTGCAACTGAATGCTATCGGGCTTAAGGAACTTGCGCATTTCGTTGTACATTATCGACAAATGCACCTGCGAAGACTTTGCATCAAGATGAAATTTTACATCGTCATCAAACAAAGTCAAGCCTACAGCATCGCGCTGCCTGTGAAGCAAATACACCAACGATGCAGCCGCATAAATCGAAAACTGAAGTTTGTTCATGCGCTTTTCCTTGTACGGGAACAGCATCGATGATGACACATCAATTATAATTTGTCCACGAAGGTTGGTTTCTTCCTCGTAACGCTTTACGAACAGTTTGTCGGTGCGGGCATATAGTTTCCAATCGATATGCTTGGTACTTTCGCCCTTGTTGTAAAGACGATGTTCTGCAAATTCGACGGAAAACCCATGAAAAGGACTTTTATGCAAACCCGTAATAAACCCTTCGACTACCTGACTTGCAAGGAACTCAAGGTTATCGTATTGCGGAAACATTTCAAGGTTTACATCCTTCGCATCCATAAATGAAAATTTTAGAATGCAAAAATAAGAAAAAAAGGAAATGCGACAGCAGTAATAAGTACAATATTGCTTGATGTGAAAATACTAGGTAGAATTTGCTATTTTTTTGCTCCACCAGCCATTCTCGCCCTATACATTGCTTCTCTTATGCCGCCCTGCTCAATAAATTGTTTTTCCAATGATAGCAAAAAACTTTGCAACATTCTATCGGTCTGGTGCATTAATGTAAGAGCAACATTTGCTATTTCCTCATCGTTCCATTTCTCAAAATATCCCTGGTAATCAACCAAATCATTATGAACCTTACAATATTCAACCATCTTAGCATAACGAGGAAATGTCTCTGTCCACAAATTTAGATTTCTTGTACGCAAGTAATCCTCATAATCCTCCTTGAGTTCCAACAAACTGCTCTTGCCTACATTCAATAGTTTTATCTGCATTTCAATGGATGTGACACCATCAGCCATTCCCTCTACAAAATTTTGCTTTCCAGAGCGTGCTGCCTGTATCATCTGGTCAACAGTCCTATCTTTTTTATTCAAATACTTATTAGCAAAATAAAAGGTCAAGTCATATATTACCACTGACTTTCGATAAAAATACATATTTCGACAACTACCATTACTCCGTAGAAATCCTGTGCTCTTATCTGAGTTTCCTTTATTGCCTTTATTATTTGAGTCAATCATAATATATTTTCTAGTTAGACTAGTTTAACTAGAAAGACTAGTCAAACTAGTTTTGTAAATATTCTATAACAAGTGCTCTGTATTAAATACAAGCACAAAATTATTCCTATAATCCCAACCTAATTCTGAAATCACTCAAGATGTTCATGTAGTTGATGAATGCCTCGTAGGGCGAACTGTACGGATTGAAGTACTTGTGGACATCACCATCGGAGAACCACTTGGTACACATGTAGTAGAAGTGGTCGCTAGTCTGCAGGTAGAGCCAGTCGCGCCAGAGTACCGGGTCATCGAGTTCCTTTACGCGTTCAAAAAGTTTATACAAGTTCTCGAAGGCCTCGTTCTGCAGTTCGTTTCCAAGCCATGCGGTAAGGTCGCGTTCCTCATCAGCCCACGAAATAGGATACGGCACATTCAAAATTCCAACCGGATTGTTCATCGCTACGACCTCGCTTGGCGTATGGAACTGGAAGTCTGAATACTTGAATACCTTTTCGGGCAATGCGCGCATAAAGTCAAAGATTCCCGTTTCTTTCCACTGGTGCTCGCCAAAAGTTTCGTAGTCCATAAACAAGTTTACAACTTCCTCGTTCGGGTCGATCGCATTGAGCCAAGCGACATACTTTTCTGCGGTTAGTGGATATTCTTCCCATGCCGAGTTGGAGAAACGGAAAGCAATATCATCGGACAACTTGAAGTTTTTCAGCAAAAGTTTCAACTTTGGATTTACCGCATTGCAGTACAAGTAGTTCGGACTCTTCCAACCCATAATGTGGCGCGCGCCTTCGGTAAGCATTCCCTCGTAGCCGAGTTTTGCCACCTTCTCGCCTATCTCGTCGGAATAAATAAGTTCGGTATTGCGGAAAATCTTCGGTTCGATACCAAAAAGTTCCTTCACTTTCCTTCTGTGACGGTTCACCTGATAATCAAACACATCCTCATGCCTCAACGACGACAACGAGTGCGAATATGTTTCATCCAGAAGTTCCACCCTGCCTGTTGCGAAAAGTTTCTGGAAACTTTCGAGCACATCGGGGGCATACAGCTCAAACTGGTCGATTACCGTACCCGATAGCGAATAGGCAATCTTGAAGTTATCGCCATACTCGTTGACCAAGTCCAAAAACAACTGGTTTGCTGGCAGATAGCACTTTTCCGCCACCTTGCGCATGATGGTGCGGTTTTCGTAGTCGTTGTAATAACTATGGTCGTTGCCAATGTCGAAAAATCTGTACTTTTTCAATCTAAACGGCTGATGTACCTGAAAATAGAAGCAAATTGAACGCATATACCTAAACTTTAATATCCACAAACACTTTTATAAACCTCGTTGACATAGTAGGCGGAATTTTCCCACCTTAAATTTTCGACTTCCTGCTTGCCGTACTTCTTGAACATCTGCGACAACGCATCGTAGTGAAGCATTCCGTAAATTGAATCGGCAAGTTCGTCCACATCCCAGAAATCCACCTTGATGGCGTGCTTCAAGACCTCGGCAACACCCGACTGCTTTGAAATGATTACCGGCACATCGGACATCATTGCCTCGAGCGGCGAAATTCCAAACGGCTCGCTTACCGACGGCATAACATACACATCGCTCATACCGAACATTTCATATACCTCGTTGCCTTTCAAGAAGCCTGCGAAATGGAATTTTGTTGCAATTCCGAGCTGAGCCACACGACGCACCATCTTGTTGAGCATATCGCCACTGCCAGCCATCACGAAGCGCACATTGGGGTCGCGGTCGATGACCTTTTTTGCCGCTTCGATGAAATAGTCGGGACCTTTCTGGAAAGTAACACGACCAAGGAAAGTTACAACCTTTTCGCGGAAGCCCTTGTGCAAGGTAAATTCGGGCAACGACATCGGTTCCACCGAATTATGCACCGTAACAACCTTGTCGGGACTTATGCCGTAGCGGTTGATGACGATGTTGCGCGTAAGGTTGCTGACAGCGATAACCTTGTCGGCAGCCTCCATACCAGCCCTCTCGATGTCATAAACGTGCTGGTTCACGTGTTCGCCACTGCGGTCGAACTCGGTTGCATGAATATGCACAACCAAAGGCTTTCCCGAAACCTTCTTGGCGGCAACGCCTGCAAAATAAGTCAACCAGTCGTGAGCGTGAATAACATCGAAATCGTTATGTGCCGCTATGTGTCCGGCAATAAGTGCATAACGCGATACCTCATCGTACAGGTTAGGGCCATAAGAACCGGAGAATGTGTATTTGGTATTGAGGAAACTCTCTGAAATCTTAACCCCAGGAATGTTCGATTCGTACATCCTTGCAAAATCCTCGGGATCCATATAAGGTATAAGGCGCGAACCGACCTCGATGTAGCGGAAATTCTTCCACACCTTGGTTTCCTTGACATCCTTTTCGGTAATTACAGCATCGCTGGCATTGCGTATCGACACATAGTTCTGATCCTCGTCGCCGTAAGCCTTCGGGACAACGAATATTATTTCCGTGCCGAAATGCGAAAGACCCTTGGTCAAGCCGTAACAGGCCGTTCCAAGTCCACCGGTAATATGTGGGGGAAACTCCCAGCCGAACATCAAAACTTTCATTGGCGTATATTTTTTTACTTAATCAATTATATTCTTAATTCAATTATTTTCAATTAACATACACACTGGACGGACAGTTAACCCGAGGTAACAAAAGTAGAAATCATTGTTACATCCTAAGCAAGTTCCACTTGTAGCCATAGAAAAATACCATGCGACATCGTTCCCACTATATGAACTTGACCAATACCAACCAATTTCAGGGAAATAGAATTCACTACCACGTCGTTGTCCTGTTACAGGAATGAAAATCGAATTTCCATTATTCCCTGTATATACCTGACCGTCAACACCATTCTTTGTGGTCCAAATCGTTGTACAATTATCTATTAGTTCTTCAAAATCTGTTTTAGTTGGCATTCTCCAACCTGAACCCCAATTTGCAGTAGCTGCATCAGCATTTGGAGAAAGTGTTGTGCTAGAATATGTATAAGTATCAATACTATAAATTTCTTTCTCCACGGTTTCGCCCCAAGCATAATAATTTCCATGTCCTTCTGGAGTTTCTGCTCCTACATTGCAAGTAGCCCACAACGTACCGCTTGGCAAACCGAGGTCAACGTATGCGTGACCGTTCAGCTGCCCGGGCGTGGGTGTAGGGTCTTGTCCAGGTGTCGGATTTGTGCCATTGCTTGCCCACTGCGCATACAAAGTCAAATCAGCAGTTGCTGTTATAGTCTGTCCATCGGTGTAAGATGCTCCGCTACCACTCTGAACGGTATTCCAGCCGCTAAATGTGTAGCCATCGTAGGTAAACGCATTGCACGTAAGTGCTTGTGCCTCGCCCTCGGTAAAAGTCTGTGCTTCCATTGTCCCAGTTCCGCCGTTTGCATTAAATGTTACAATGTATGTTTCATGCTTCTTACATCCACTTATTAACAATAACAACATACATGTTATTGCTAACGGAATGATATATTTTCTTATATTATTCATTTTCAATATTTTTTACTTGTCATACTTCTTTATCAACGACAAAATTCTCAGCACCTCTGCAACGCTCCATGCCTGTGCTATTGCACCACGCGGATTGTATGGCGGGTCACCGTCGTAAATTTCGGAAATGCTACCGATACCAGCAATTGTCATATCTTCCTCGAAGCCCCAAGCAATCTTGGTAACCTGTGGCAAAGCCTGCTTTCCGTAAACCTTCAGCAAACCTTCGCAGAAATGACCGAGCAACCACGGCCAAACGGTTCCCTGATGGTAAGCCGAATCGCGCTGTTCCTGATTTCCGAAATAAACACCCTTGTAGTCAGGCGAATCGGGCGACAAAGTACGCAATCCCTTTGGTGTCAGCAACCTGGACTGAACCTTTTCGAGAATAGATGCCGCCATATCAACTGTAACCATCGTGTATGGCAACGAACAAGCGAATATCTGGTTAGGACGAACCGAAAAATCACTGTAATCGTAAGTTACGACATCGGCAAGATAACCGCGGTTTGCATCCCAGAACATAGCAAGGAAAGATGCCTTTGTCCTTTCGGGAATGTCCTTCCACTTTTCAATGAACTCTGCATCGCCACAAGCGGCTGCCAATTCAAGCGAGAACATTACTGCATTGTACCATAAGGCATTTATCTCAACAGCAAAACCCATTCGCGGAGTTACAGGCTTTCCGTTCACTACGGCATCCATCCAAGTGAGAGCCTTGCCTTGTGTGCCCTGCCAAATCAAGCCGTTGTCGTGCATCTTTATATTGAAACTTGTGCCGTTACGATAGGCATCAAGCACCGATTTCATCTTTTTGCCATAAAGTTGCCATATCTGCTTGCGATCTGGAAGCACATTTGCATACTCGTGCAATGCCCAGAAATACCACAATGGAGCATCAACCGAATTCAATGCAGCATCATCGCCTGCACCGATATTCGGGAACAGACCGTTCTTCATTTCCGACGACATTGTGTCAAGAACTTCGCGGCAAGCCTTTGCATTGCCAGCATGAAGAGTTAGTCCCGGCAACGAAATGAAAGTGTCGCGTCCCCAACGACCAAACCACGGATAACCAGCAACGATTTCGGTCTTGCCGTTGCGCTTGCAGATAAACTGCTGGGCAGCACTGCGCAGACATTCCTCGTAGTTGTTGCGTGGCGAACGCTTTGCCAACTCTGTATTAAACTTACGCGATATGCTTGAAGGTGCCATTTCGCTCAACGCAGCGGTAAAAATCACAGTTTCACCCTTCTTTATCGGCACTTCGAAATATCCGGGCACATACAAGTCCTCGCGGTAGTCGTAGCCACGCTCCTGCTCCTCAATGTACTCGTTGTTGTAGTACCAGTCGGGCACGTGAACATACTCGCATTTCTTCGAAAGTTGCATATACAGATACTTGTACGAATCGTACATTCTCAACTTAATTCCGTTTTCTACAGGGATATATTTCGTATTTACGAAGAAATTTGCCTTGCTCAACTTATGTACATTTCGGAATGCCAAGAACGGCTGGAAACGCAACTTTGTCTCGGTATTAGCCTCGAGCAAAGTGTATTTCAGCATAATGCGGTCGTCATCGCTAAGAATTCGCTCCATCTTCAGCATCGCACCGCCTACGCGATAGATGAAATACGGAATAGTTTCAATCTGGAAATCGCGCAAATACTTGTGTCCCTTTGGGAAATACACGCCATCGGGATACTTGTGAACGCCAAGGTGAAACACCTCATCGTGCTGCACAACCGCCAAGTCGAGCGACGAAATCAGCACATGGTTATCGCCATCAATGTCTTCCATCGGGCAGATGAATAGACCGTGGTATTTTCTTGTGTTACAGTTTATTATGGTGGAACTTGCGTAAGCACCGCTTCGGCTTGTGCGGATAAGTTCACGCTTGAGCGAATACTCAAGATTTACCAGTTGGTTCTTGTCAAAACTAATATATCCCATAAATCGAAAAGTTACCCTACAAAGATAACAAAAAACTTTTTATAACAAACAAGTTTTTCTAATTTTTTTTACAAATTTTGAAGCAATGAGCAAATCGTATTTTTTATAACATAAAACTCTTTTACTCACCGAATTACACAATAACCACAACTCGAATATTTGTCGCACATAGAAACCGACAAACCTGCGATTTTGCCATTTCTCCATTTTTCCTTATCTTTGCGCCCTAATTTTGAATTGAGGTTTTGATTGCGATGAAACGCATAATTATATTATTTACGGCAATAACTTGTGTAGCAATATGCTTGCTTGAATCGTGCAACGGCAAAACGGAAAACGAAAACGCAGAAACACCCGAATGCGACACCGTTCCGCAAGCAGTTGACGAATCAACAATACCGTTTCCAGACACCATCTACCCTTCTGTCGCAAACCTGAAATACGACATCACAATCTTCGACACCATAACCTCGGGTGAACTTTCCAACATCGAAGACGCATATAGCGAAACTCCGGGAATATTCACATTCCGAGGCAATCCTTTGCGTAACGCAGCATTTGTCGGTCACATCGACAGCATTCCCACCGACATCGACATCGATTGGGCATTCGAGACAAGCTACGACACCACCAAAACAAGTTTCGGTACATGGGGCGGCGGAAGCGGATGGACAGGTCAGCCTCTCTATGTAGAATGGAGCGACAGCATGATGCAAAAGTTCCACGAAACAAACGATTCGCTAACGGAAAACTTTGGCGACAAGGAAATCATGGTCTGCTCACTGTGCGGAAAGCTGTATTTTATAAACTACGAAACTGGCAAAATGTCACGCAAGCCAATAGATGTGCTGAACCCAATAAAAGGCACAGCCATGCTCGACCCCGACCTAAACGGCAACCTCTACATCGGACAGGGCATCCCGCGCAGACGACCAATAGGCGCAATGGTGGTTGACCTTTTCGACCACAAGATTTCCGACTTTTTCCCCGAAGACCCTAATGCATGGCGCAACTGGAGCGCATACGACGCATCTCCGCTCGTTGTTGGCGGATTCCTTTTCCGCATCGGCGAAAACGGAACCGTTTACAAATATACACGCGAAAAAGGAAAAATAAACCTGCACTCGACACTCCGGTACAAGAAAACCGACGACAGCGCAGGCGGAATGGAGTCATCAATGGCGGTTTACAAAAACTATGGCTATACTACCGACAACCACGGCAACATATTGTGCATCAACCTGAACAACCTAAAACCAGTATGGCACTACGATAATCACGATGACACAGATGCGACACCAGTCCTCGAAATCGAAGACGGAATCCCATATCTCTATTCGGGTTGCGAAATGGACAGGCAAGGTTACGAAGGCATTTCATACCTCGTAAAACTCAACGCTCTGACAGGAGAACGCATCTGGGAACAAAAAATAGAGTGCAAGAAAATGACACTTGGCGACAAGCATTTCGATGGTGGAATGTACTCCACAATGCTTCTTGGCACTGGCGACTGCTCAGACTTGCTTTTCAGCAACATCTGCACCAACGACCCACCAGCAGCAGGAATTTTCTGCGCACTGAAAAAAGAAACAGGCGAAATCGCATACACAAAGAAACTTGAACACTACGCTTGGTCGTCACCAGTTGCAATCACCAACAACGAGGGCAAAATGTTTGTACTGACATTCGACTGCGTAGGACACGCATACATAATTGATGGTAAAACAGGAGAATTCCTGCTAACCAAACTTATAGGAATCAATTTCGAATCATCACCGATAATCATTGACAATCATGTTGCGATTGGTTCGAGAGGCACTAACATTTATAAACTTTCAATCAAATGAAAAAGATAATCGTTGCAATATTGATACTCATTCCGTTTTATGCAAGTTCGCAAAAGCTGATGGCTTTCCGCGATTCTGTGCAAGGAAGCTACAATTTCTGGGTATATCTGCCCGAATGTTACGATTCTATAAACGCAACCACACCGACAGTGCTTTTCCTCCACGGAAGAAGCCTCTGCGGAAGAAACCTATCGATGGTTCGCCGCTATGGTCCGCTCGATGCCCTTCTAATGGGTAGAAAAATAAACGCTGTCGTAGTAGCACCGCAAAACCCAGGCGATGCTTGGAAACCAGAAAAGATAATGAAGATAATCGACTGGACTACAGAAAAATACCGCACCGACACGAATCGTCTATATGTTCTCGGAATGAGCCTCGGTGGATACGGCACAATTGATTTTGTCGGCACATACCCCGAAAAAGTTGCAGCAGCAATGGCACTCTGTGGCGGCGGAACGCTAAAAGAATACTGTGGACTAAACGAAGTCCCGCTCTGGATAATGCATGGTACAGCCGACAAAGCAGTTGGTGTTAGCCAGTCGCAGGCAGTTGTTGACAAGATGATAGAGTGCGGCGACACATCACGCCTGATTTTCGACAGGCTAAGCGGTGTAAATCACAGCCGTCTGGCAAGAATGTTCTACTTGCCCGACACCTACGAATGGCTTTTCTCGCACTCGCTTTCCGACTCTGCACGGCAGGTTCACAAAGATGTACACATCGACAACGCCACTATGGAACTCGCTTACAAAAACCTCGACAAGAGTAGCAACCATTTCACCGTTATCGACCCTAATCCACAGGCATATTCGTATGTTCCCGATGATCCGAATGCAGAATATTACATTATCAAGAAGGGCGATACACTAAGCCATGTTGCAAGAATGTACCACACCTCTGTTGCAAAGCTCTGCCAGATAAACCACCTCAGCGAAACAAGCATACTGCAGATTGGACAGAAAATATATCTAAAGTAATGTACAATGGACAATTGATAATTGATATGTCCCTCCCCTCCGACCAGTGTAATGCAGAAACTTTTTCTGCCCCCTCCTGTGTCATGATGAACTTGTTTCAAATCCCCCTCCAGTGTCATGCTGAACTTGTTTCAGCATCTGGAACAACGATAATGGACAATGCCCAATTGTACAAACGCTTCCTTTTTCCAAATTCATTGACTCCATTTGAAGATAAACAATAAATAGTAGAAAACTATTCGCAAAAAAATTGCTTACTTTGCAAAATTTTTGGCGAAGGAAATGGCAGACAAGGAATTTATCACGCTGAAAGGCGTAAAAGTAAACAACTTAAAGGACATCAGCCTTGAAATACCACGCAACAAACTCGTTGTGATAACAGGGCTGTCGGGTTCGGGAAAATCATCATTAGCATTCGACACACTTTTTGCCGAAGGTCAACGCAGATATGTGGAAAGCCTGTCATCGTATGCCCGACAGTTTTTAGGCAAGATGCACAAGCCCGAAGTCGATTTCATCGATGGCATTCCGCCAACAATCGCTATCCGCCAAAAGGTTAACACCCGAAATCCACGCTCCACTGTCGGCACATCAACCGAAATTTACGATTACTTGAAGCTTTTGTTCGCCAGAATCGGGAAAACATACTCACCAATATCGGGACAGGAAGTCAAAAGCCACAGCACCAACGATGTAATCAACAAGATAACATCGATGCCAGAAGGCACAAAGGTGCTTATATGCTTCCCGTATACATTCAACACAAAGCAAAAGAAAGGCGAACAACTTTCGCTTATTGCCAAGCAAGGCTATACAAGATTCGTCAGCAACGGCGAAATGCAACGCACCGATGAAATAACCGATGTAAAGGGATTGGACGAAACAATACATATCGTCCTCGACCGCCTTACCGTGAAACCTGAAGAAACACTTGTCGGAAGAATAGCCGACTCCGTGCAGACAGCATTTTTCGAGGGTAAAGGCGAATGCTTTGTCTACGAATATGGCGAAACGCTAATACAACATTCATTCTCCAACCGCTTCGAAGCCGACGGCATAACATTCGAGCAACCGACAGTCAACCTGTTCAGTTTCAACAATCCCATAGGGGCATGTCCTACCTGCGAAGGTTTTGGAAAAATTCTCGGCATCGATGAAGACCTAGTGATTCCAAACAAAGGCATGAGCATTTACGATGGCGCCGTTTTCTGCTGGCGCGGCGATGTCATGAAGCAATGGAATCACGACTTCATGATTAACAGCGCAAAAATCAAATTTCCAATACATCGCCCTTATTATCAGTTGACTGACGATGAAAAAGACATATTATGGAACGGCGACAAGGCTCATGGAATATATGGAATCCGTGATTTCTTCGAATATCTTGAAACACAGAAGTACAAAATCCAAAACCGTGTGCTAATATCAAGATACAGAGGCAAAACCACTTGTCCCGACTGCCATGGCAAACGCTTGAAAAAAGAAGCTTTTTATGTCAAAATCAACGGAAAAAACATTGGCGACCTCATCGACATGCCAATAAGCGAACTCGTTGCTTTTTTCAACAATCTGGTACTAAATGAATTTGACGAACAGGCATCTTCACGCTTGCGTGAAGAAATACGCGTCAGGTTGGAATCGATGATGGAAGTCGGTCTTGGATACTTGACACTAAACCGTTCTGCATCAACACTTTCGGGCGGAGAATCTCAGCGCATGAGTTTGGCTACAGTTTTCGGTTCAGGACTTGTTGGTTCACTGTATGTACTCGACGAACCTAGCATTGGCTTGCACGAACGCGACACACAGAACCTCATAACAATACTTAAGAAACTTCGCGACAAGAAAAATACAGTTGTCGTTGTAGAACACGACGAAGCGATAATCCGCGCTGCCGACCACATAATCGACATAGGTCCGCTTGCTGGAGAATTTGGTGGCGAAGTTGTTTTCGAAGGCGATATAAAGAAACTGGTAAAAGCAGATACTCTTACAGCAAAATATCTTCGTGGCGAACTGCAGAATCCCAAGAATGATAGTCCTCTGAAATGGCGAAATTCCATTAAGATAGAAGGTGCCCGCCTTAACAACTTGAAGAACATTACGGTAACTTTCCCGCTCAATGTGGCTACGGTCATCACTGGCGTTAGCGGTTCGGGAAAAACAAGTCTTGTAAAAGGCATCCTCTACCCTGCCATACGCCGCGAACTTGGCGTTTCGGCAGACAAAACAGGCGACTTCGACAAAATTTCGGGCGACATAAAAATGATTAAGAACATTGAATATGTCGACCAGAATCCAATTGCAAAATCAAGTCGTTCAAATCCCGCAATTTACATCAAGGCATTTGATGAAATACGAAAACTTTACGCAGAGCAAAAGACCGCCAAACTAAATGGTTTGAAGGCATCGCACTTTTCATTCAACACCGAAGGCGGACGCTGCGAAGTATGTCAGGGAGAAGGCGAAATAACGGTTGAAATGCAGTTTATGTCGGATATTCACCTTGTATGCGAAGCATGCAACGGCAAACGATTCAAGGACGAAATTCTGGAAATAAAGTACCGCGACAAGAACATATACGACATTCTGGAAATGAGCATAAAGGAAGCCGTTGACTTTTTCGCACAAGGAGATGGCAAGTTGGAAAAGAACATTGTTTCCCTGCTCCAAAACTACCTAAATGTAGGACTTGGCTACCTGAAAATGGGACAGCCATCAAGTACGCTCAGCGGTGGCGAAAGCCAAAGAATCAAACTGGCGACCTTCCTCAGCATGGAAAATTCAGAACCGACAATCTTCATCTTTGATGAACCTACCACCGGTCTGCATTTCCACGACATCAACAAATTGCTGAAAGCCATGGAAATCATGCGCCAGAAAGGTCATACACTAATAATAATCGAGCATAATCCCGAAGTCATAAAGTTTGCCGACTGGATTATCGACCTCGGTCCAGATGGCGGAAAAGACGGTGGAAATCTTGTATTTGAAGGCACACCAGCCGACTTGCTGAAATGCAAGGAATCAGTTACTGGAAAAATATTGCATAATTTCATATAAGAAAATCATGGAAGAGAAAATCATAGAAATACTGAAAAAGTACACTTTTGACGACAAGATTTGGGATAAATTCAAACCTGAAATGAACCTAAAAGACGACCTGAAAATAAATTCAGCTCGTGTTGTTGACATTGTACTTGATCTGGAAGAACAATTCGACATTGAAATCAGCGATGCCGAAATCGAAAAAATGAAAACTGTTCAGGACATATACGACATACTGAAGAGCAAACAACAATAACCAATAATAACAACAAATAGTGGTTGGGATGCAAAAAGAATAAGGGGCTGTCTTGCTGGACAGCCCCTTATTATGCATAGTATATTAACTTAAAATCTTCTTATCTGGACAAAGCTCAACAGAATATCCTTCGACTCTGTTCCTTGTACCAAATCATAGTTTGCATTTTCCACAAATGCTACTGCATTTCCAGCATTCTGCTCATCAGATGTCCAGAAGCCTCCCTGTTCCGAATATAATCGGCCATCGCTATCATTCAAATAATCTAACAGGGCCTGCATCTCTACAGCTGTCGGCAGATACCAGTCGGACTTACCACCTTGTGCTGACTGATAGCACTTGAGTGCTGCATATTCGCCTGTATATCCGATTGAATTATGATAACTTACAATAGCTTCAGTATTTGTTCTACCCGAAACAGTTATCGAACTTGGAGCATCGGTATTCAAGGCAATACCAGCAGTTGAACCCCATACAGCAGAGTCACCAGCTTCCTGCTCAGGACCCATTCCCGCTGAAGTGTAATATTCAAGGGCAAATCCATTTGCATCGTCAGCATAGAAGATTATACCACCACCTGGGCCTGTGTCACCCTCCTGCAAGGTATATGCAGTATAAACATTCGTTGTTATAAATTCATCAACTACCCTTATGTATGCCCAATATGAATATTCAGTTCCCTTTCTCAGTCCGTTAAGAACAAATTCCTCTGTTCCGCTCGATGAAGAAACCTTCTTTACCGTATCGTATGATGCATGGTCGGTCGTGTCAATTGCATATACAATACCACATTCGCAATCGCTTCTGCCGTTTGCATCCACATAGCATGATACTGTCAACGAATGGGTTGTACGAGCGCTCAAGTTACCCTGTTGCAGCGATACGCTTGGTACATTTGCTGGTTCGATAGACACAGCAGATGACATATCGCCGTATGCAGTGTAACCCGTAGTTGTAATAGCGTAAGGTGAATAATACATGACCTTATTTACTATCGGCAGATTAACTCTCGACGAGAATCTTCCCGAAACAACAGAACCTCTTGCAGTTTCTGTAAGAGCGCTTAAGCTTGTTGGTGGAGTTGTTCCTGCATCAACGAATACATACCTGAAGCCAAGTTCCGAAAATTCGTAACCTGCATCGTTGATTATAGAGCCTTGCAAATCAACATACGCAGAAGTCAGCACTGACGAAACTTCATCGGCCTGTATCATTATGTTTGCTGGATCCTGAGGAACAGCGAACATCTTTACTGCACCATAATATGGCTGGTCGCGGAAAATTGCGTATGCGCGGAATACATAAGTACCGCCTTCCTGCAATCCCTCTACAGTAGAACTAAACACTATAACATCATCACCCTGCATTGTGACTTCGTTTGCAGGATATGTAAACGAATTGTTACGATAATAGTCGAGATTTGATGAATTTGCAACATAATTGTCGTATGTATCGAAAACAAAACCTTTCTCCACCACGCTATCAGCCGAATTTCCGTCAAGCAGAACTACACGACCTGCAACATCTACGCTTTCAATTGTAACATTGTCGGCATCATTAGTTACAACGCTTATGTCATGAGCCACATTGTTATTTGTTGAAAATTCAACTATCCTACTATAGCAATAATTTAATGAAGAATCACCCTCCGAGAAAGTGAAAGCCCTCATGCAGTACCTTGTATTTGACTCAAGGCCTCTGAGAACAACTGAAAACTTTGTTATATCTGACACATTCTCTTCATCATGACTTCCAGAAAAATAATATTCGGTTATCCAGTCGCTACTATTAATTTCATTATCGAAAGTAAAAGCATCTGGAGATTCGTATGTATCATATACCGACTTAGGCACACACATAATACCAGCTTCACGAATAGGATTCTGGCTTATATTTTCGAGGATTTCTCCGTATGCAACGACATAATTGCCAAAAATTTCATCATCCTTAGGCGTATATATTGCAATTCGCGTCTGTCCCGCACGAAGAACAATCTCCACGGTTGTCAAATCCATGTCGTCTGAGTACACAACAGTTCCAGATTCACCGACTACATGATAACCATCAATATCGGCCTCGATTATAAGGCGAAATTCCTCGCCCTTACGAACATACAGTCTGTCGCCTTCGTTAAGGTCGTTTGAATAAACGCCAGTATTGCTCGGATCGGTAAACAAACAATTATAGACAATCTCTTCGTTGTTTGCATACGCCACTGTAACTGTTGCATAAAACGATTCGACAGCTCCCTTGTTTATGATCTTGTAGCCTTTTCTTACCTCAAGGCGTAAAAAACCAACCTTTCCCATATCCAGCGGATCCTTATGACACCCGTTAATGAATGCCAACGACAGAATCGCAATAATTACAAGAAATAAATTCCTTTTCATATCTTAGAATATTTTCTTAGACAACTTGATGTAAAAATTAAACTTCTGGCTATCCTTAATGTTTTGATTTTCAGTCTTTACATAAACAGGCTGAGCGAACACGCACATAAGGTCGATGCCCCAGTACGAGAATGCAATTGCAGCCCTTACATCAATGGATGTATATGCCTGATTTGATTTTGATGTCGGGAACTCGTACACATCATCATTCCATGAATATGTATGCTTATGATAAATTGTTCCAGCCGAACTGTTCATTACTGCGAAACCAGCATGCAACGACATCCAGCTCAATACAGGATAGTCGAACGAAGTGTTGCATGACAGGAAATTTCCGTTAGATGTCACATAATTTATCATTTCGTTACCTGAGCGCAGAATATTTTCATTGTCATAATACGGAACCGACAATGTAAGGTCGCGCTTGCACTTTCCGCTTAAACGGTACGACAAATTGTTGTACACGCGGAAATAAGCATGTCTATACTGAAATGTGTTCGAGAATATGTAGTCGAAACTTCCCGTACCCATCGGCACAATGTAACCCTTTACTGTCCTATTCTGATTTCCTGTCGGGAACGAAACTGTTGCCGACACAGCCTCGAAGAACATCTGTGACTGATACTTGTAAGAGATTTCTGCACTAATATCGCCCAAACCACCGTAAGCAGCTACATATCCATGCGAATATTTCGCCTTTTTCTGAATATAAAACGGTATTGCAACTGTAAGAGAAACTCCTTTGTAGCCTATCGACAAAGGAATGTTCAAGTACTTACTCATAGCACTAAAACCTGCTTCTGCCGATACCCCATACTGGAAATCCTTATCTGGAACGGTAAAATTGTTTTCCGTCTCGGCTGCACCTGGAATATTTATACCATTACCATTAACCAATGGGTCATCATAATTTGTAGGATTATCCTGCAATGTCTCCACACTTTCCGGATATAAAACCAAACCGCCAACTGTCTGCGCCTGCGACACGAACACTGTTGTACAACAAACGACAAGGCATATAGCCATAAACTTGACAAAAGTTCTGATACTAATTCTCATACTTAACCTATTTATACAATTTTGCAAATATATACAAAAAAAATAATACGGCAAGGGAGAAAATGAAAAAGTTTCAATGGCTGACGCCAGTTTATGGTTTTATGGTTTCTGAGTTTCTATGTTTGAAATGGTTTGAGATTGTTTGAGGTGGTTTGAATATTTGATGATTTGAGAGTGTTTGAAATTGCTTGCGCGAGCTAAAGGTTGGCGTTTAGTCTTTTAGCCGGTTCGACTGCAAGACTGTTAGACTTTTAGCCCGCTCGACTGCAAGTCCTTTAGCTTTGCCTCCTTATCATCGCGACTGCCTGCGCGCTTATCCCCTCTTCGCGACCTTCGAAGCCGAGACCTTCGGTTGTAGTTGCCTTTACCGAAATTTGTGACTCGTCGATTCCGAGGACTTCGGCAAGCGTTTTTTGCATTGCGGGAATAAAATCCTTCACCTTGGGCTTCTGCAAAGAAATTACCGAGTCAATATTGCCTATTTCGTAGCCTTTTTCTTTTACAAGACGATAAGTTTCCTTCAAAAGTTTTTTGCTGTCGATACCCTTGTACTTCGGGTCACTGTCGGGGAAATGATAGCCGATGTCGCGCAAGTTGGCAGCGCCCAGCAAGGCATCACAGATTGCATGAATCAGCACATCGCCGTCGGAATGCGCCACACAACCCCTATTATAAGGAATTTGGATTCCTCCCAAGAAGAAATCCAAACCATCCTTTAATTTATGAACATCGTAACCTATTCCTATCCTGTACATTACGACTTCCTTGCTTCTTTTTCAGCCTTCTTTGCATCACGCTGTTCCTTTGCCATTCCGCCAAAGTCGAAAGTCAAAGTAAAACGAAGCGTATTCTGCAATGGATTTGCCTGAGTTACTGGAATAAGATATGCGAAGTCAAGTCCGAAAACATTGAGTCTCAATCCTGCACCTACTGTGAAATACTTACGGTTACCCTTGTATGCATGTTCGTGGAAATATCCAACTCTAACAGCAAACTGCTTCGAATAGCAATATTCAAGTCCTACCGACAAGGTTATCTCGGCAAGTTCTTCAAGGAATGTCGAAGGCTTTCCGTTTACCATAAACGCATCCTCGTCACCTGGTGCATCCCACCATGATGTGAACAAGGCAGCAGGAACCGAAATATTAGGATCCTTACCGTACTTTATGTATTTTTGGCCTTCACCAACAGGAACGACATAGCCATCAGGCAAAGTGTCGCCAACACCATAATATGACGGAGGTGTCGGTACGAGCAACTTGTTGAAATCACATGTGAACAACAGGTCATTATGCTCATCAAAGCTCAACATATAGCCTACACCAGTACGGAAATTAGTAGGAATGAAATCGCGCTTCTGGGTATCTGTATACGAAATCTTTGAACCTATGTTTGAGATGTTCATACCCCACATAACTGACGACTTCAAATTTCCTGTCATAATGTCATCGTTCTTGTAGTAGAACGACACATCTGCAGCAACCGATGTACCAGCCTTTGACGGAGAACCATTGACATCCATACCTCCAGTAAGGTTGCTATATATGAACCTCATTGCTACCGAACCCGAGAAATTCTTTGCCAGCAGACGGGCATACGAAATATCAAGAGAAAATTCGCGGGGACGGAATGTTGCCAATGTATTATTATACACATCCTTGAATGTCATACTTCCGAGATCGAAAAAGAGCAAAGAAGCTCCGATTGCGTTCTGCGGATTAAACTTGTAATAACCTGCAACATATCCCAAGTTCATATCCGACGACAAAGCCCTAAGCCATGGGGTATATGACAGCGATACTCCAAAATCGTTCTCAATGAACACATACTTTGATGGATTCCAATGCTGCGAATTTCCATCCGGATTTGTTGCTACACCTGCATCACCAAGAGCACCAGCCCTTGTATCAGGTGCTATATTCAAGAAAGATACTGCTGTGGAAATTGTATTCGCCGTATGTCGTCCATCACGACCATCTACATTAACATCTGCACCTTGACCATTTCCACCACCACCAATTGTCTGAGAAAACAAACTTGTACTTGCCAGTACAACAATTATTGTCAGAAACGAAATTCTTCTTATCATATTAGAATATTTTGTCGCAAAAATACATAAAGTTTAAAAACTCTCATAAAACGCAATGGAATATTTTTTATTGCATGTCAGTTGAAAAGTTTTTTAATATAATACTTACGACATAATTTTATAGACATAATTTTTACATCATATTACGAAACGCACTCTTCAATTTTGAAAAGAACGATTCGTTACGCTTGCTTTGCGGGTTAAACGACTCCGATTCACGCATCTGTTCCAGCAATTTCTTGTCTTCTTTGCTTACATCGTTCGGTATGAAAACATTTATCCTGACAAGCAAATCGCCGTGACCATAGCCATTTATGTCGGGCAAGCCCTTGCCCTTAAGTCGCAAAATCTTTCCAGATTGAGTTCCAGGCTCCACCTTTATCTTCACCTTGTTGCCAATGGTCGGAATCTCGGCACTGCAACCCAAAATTGCATCGGGAATACCTATATATAAATTATAAATAAGGTCTATTCCATCGCGCTTAAGTTCCGGATGCTCGATTTCCTGAATTGCAATGAGCAAATCGCCGTTTATGCCACCATGCCGTGCTGCATTTCCCTTGCCTTCCATCGAAAGTTGCATTCCCTCGTACACGCCTGCAGGAATTTTCAGTTCGATGGTTTCCTCGCCAGAAACTATTCCCTCGCCATAGCACGAAGTACATTTTTCCTTGATGACCTTGCCAGAACCACCACAGGTTGAACAGGTTGAGCTTGTCTGCATCTGACCGAGCATCGTATGCATTACGCGCGTCTGCACGCCACGACCGTTACAAGTCGGACATGTTGTGCTCGAATTGCCGTCCTTTTCGCCTGTACCGTGGCAAGCCGAACAAGGAACATATTTCTTTACCTTTATCTTCTTGGTAGTACCGTTTGCAATCTCCTCGAGTGTCAACTTTACAGTAACACGCAGGTTTGTGCCACGGTTTACAACGCGCCTGCCACCGCCACTTCGACTGCCACCGCCTCCGAAGAAACTGCTAAAGCCACCGCCGAAAGCGCCTTCGAACACATCGCCGAAACGAGTGAAAATATCTTCCATCGAGAAGCCACCAGCTCCGCCGAATCCGCCAGCTCCGCCAACGCCTGCATGTCCGAACTGGTCGTAACGGGCACGCTTGTCGGGATTGCTAAGCACCTCGTATGCCTCGGCAGCCTCCTTGAACTTCTCCTCGGCTTCCTTGTCGCCAGGATTCTTGTCAGGGTGATACTGAATAGCTTTCTTTCTGTATGCTTTCTTTATCTCCTCGGGTGTCGCATTCTTGGCGACCTCAAGCACTTCATAATAATCTCTCTTTTCCATATAAAACCTCCTACTGACCTACGACAACCTTTGAATACCTTACAACCTTGTCGTTAATCTTGTAGCCCTTCTGAATAACATCGATAACCTTTCCCTTCTTGGCCTCGTCCTCGACTGGGAACTGTGTGACAGCCTCGTGAAAGTCGGTATTGAAATCCTCGCCCAAAGCCTGAATTTCGGTTAAGTCCTGCGATTTCAGATAATCCATAAACTTCTGGTAAATCAACTTTACGCCTTCCTTTGTAGCCTCGATGTCGGAACTTGACAGATGCTCCATCGCGCGGTCAATGTCATCAATTACTGGCAAAAAGTCATGCAGCATCGAAGCCTTCACGCTTTCGCGAAGTTCCAGTTTTTCCTTGGCGGTACGCTTCTTAAAGTTGCTAAACTCTGCCACCTGACGCATATATTTGTCCTGAAGTTCCTCCAATTTGCGATTCGACTCTGCCAATTCTTCCTTCAATTTCCTGTCAGAAAATCCGAAACGCGACTTTTTCTTCTTGCCGTGTTCTTGTTCTGCATCTTCCTTTTTTTCAGGTTCCGAAGTCTGAACTTCATTCTCCTCTGTTGCTTCTACTTCCTTATTTTCAACATTTTCTGTCGCTTCTTCCACTTTCTTTTCTTCCTGTATGTTATCGTTTTCCATATCCATTAAAATAAAATGACACCCCACCCTTTCAAAAATTCTGCCATGCGACAAAACATGACAAAATTGCAGACTTTTGAGAAACTAGCGCTTCATCTCGCTGTTGAATAAGGCCGAAGAATATGCGATGGAGATGTATTAGAAAAAATGTTTGATTGTTAAAAATTTGCATGGAGTTTGGGTTAAAAAAATCCAAAATCGTAAATCCAAAATCGTAAATAATATTGTATCTTTGCAACCCAAAATTGATTTACGATGAAGATTTCATACAATTGGCTTAAGAACTATGTGTCGTTTGACGAATCGCCGGAAGAACTGGCTGCAATATTAACAAGCGTTGGACTGGAAGTTGATGGAACTGAAGAGGTTTCGTCGGTGCCAGGCGGACTGCAGGGCTTCGTAATAGGCGAAGTGCTTACCTGCGTTGCTCATCCGAATTCCGACCATCTGCACGTTACTACAGTAAATGTCGGCGGTGACGAACCTTTGCATATCGTGTGCGGTGCACCAAATGTGGCTGCTGGACAAAAAGTTGTCGTGGCTACCATAGGCACCAAGATTTACACAAAGGACGGCGTGTTCGAAATCAAGAAGTCGAAACTTCGCGGTGAACCATCCGAAGGTATGATTTGCGCCGAGGATGAAATGAATATCGGCACTTCGCACGACGGAATCATGGTTCTGCCAGCCGATGCAAAGGTGGGTACGCCCGCTGCCGAATATTTCAAGGTGGAAAACGATACCGCCATCGAAATCGACATCACTCCAAACCGCATAGATGGTGCTTCGCACATTGGCGCAGCCCGCGATGTGGCAGCCGTAAAGGGAATAAAATACAATATTCCAAAGGCTGAAATCACAGAAAATCCGAAAAATGAGATAAAAATCGATGTAAAAATCGAAAATACCGATGCTTGCCGCCGTTATATGGGCATCTGCCTTACCGATGTCAAGGTGCAGGAATCTCCCGAATGGCTCAAGAACCGCTTGAAATCGGTCGGCTTGAATCCTATAAACAACATCGTGGACATCACCAACTTCGTATTGTACGAAACAGGAAATCCGCTTCACGCATTCGATGCCGACAAGATTACAGGCAAACAGATTATCGTTAAGAATGTTGCCGAAGGCACACCATTCGTTACTCTCGATGGTGTAGAACGCAAGTTGTCGGCAAACGACCTTATAATTTGCAATGCCGAGGAGCCAATGTGCATAGGTGGTGTATTCGGTGGAGAAAAGTCGGGAATCTCCAACGAAACCAAAAATGTTTTCATCGAGGCAGCATATTTCAGCCCTGTTTCAATCCGCAGAACTTCCAAGTTCCACGGACTTAAGACCGATGCATCCTTCCATTTCGAGCGTGGAGTTGACATCAATATGGTGCCTTACGCTTTGCGCCGTGCCGCCAGCTTAATCGTTGAAATGGGCTGCGGTCGTATCGCATCGGAAATCGTGGATGTATATCCTAACAAAATAGAACCGGCAATCGTTGAATACAACATCGACCGTGGTAACGCCCTTATCGGCAAGGAAATCCCCGAAGACCGCATCCGCGAAATCATCGGTTTGCTCGACATGAAGATTTTGGAGGACAAAGGCCGCACTTTGAAGCTCGAAATCCCAACCTACAGGGTGGATGTCACTGGCGAAGCCGATGTGGTTGAGGACATTATGAGAGTTTACGGATACAACAACATCGAGGTTCCGAATCATATTTCGTTCAGCATCAACTATCCCGAAAAGCCAGAACCGCAAAAGATGATGAATCTTGTTTCGGACGTGCTTACAGGAATCGGCTACACCGAAATTATGTGCCTCTCGATGATTTCAGCAGACGACATTGCCGAAAACAGCGAATACGCAAACCGCATAGTGAAGATTTACAATCCATTGAGCCGCGAACTCAATGTTATGCGTCCGTCATTGCTTTTCGGAGGTCTCAACAGCATAAAGGCAAACCTTAATTACAGGAACGGTGACTTGAAATTCTTCGAGTTCGGTCGCACCTATTATTATAATGCAGAAAAGCAGGTTTCGGACATTACAGCATACAGCGAAACTCAGTATCTTGGAATGTGGATTACCGGTAAACGCAACCAGTTGAGCTGGAATCTGAAGGACAATCCAACCGACTACTTCATGCTGAAGTCGGGCGTGGCAGCAGTGCTGAAAAAGATTGGCATTGATATGTCTGCATTGAAGTTTGAGGTTTCGTCTGACGAAAAATTCAGCACTTTCCAGTCGTTCAAGTTGAAGGACAAGGAAGTGGCTCGCATCGCAGTTGTTTCGAAGGATTTGCTCAAGAAGATGGACATTGCACAGGATGTATTCTATGCTGAAATCAATTGGGATGTACTCCTGAAATTTGCCAAGACTCACAAGATTGCATATCAGCCAATATCGAAGTTCCCACGCGTTCGCCGCGACCTCGCTTTACTTATCGACAAGTCGGTAACCTACGCACAGCTCGAGGAAGTTGCAAAGCGCACCGAACCTAAGCATATTGTCGAGGTCGGTCTATTCGATGTTTACGAAGGCAAGAACCTTGAGCCGGGCAAGATTTCCTACGCTTTGAGCTTCGAACTCGAGGACACGGAAAAAACCATGACCGACAAGCAGATCGACAAGATAATGCAAAAGCTGATAATGTTCTACGAGAAGGAACTCGGCGCAAAAGTTAGATAGCAATGCAAACGGCAAATTCAGGCGCTACAGCTTGAATTTTGCCGTAAAACTTAGAGTTGACGCGACCTGCAAAGGTTTGCATTGAAAGATATGCCATGTTGATAAATAGGATAAGACTTTGCATCATAACACTTTAAAGCAAATTGTTCCTGTGAAAAAAAATCTATCCGAATTGCTTGCATCTGCACAAAAAGATATATCTTTGCACTGCAATTGATTTGATAAGGTATCAATTCATTTCTGAAGATTAAAAATCACAAAAAGAAATATCTGTTCGACCGCTTGTAAGGTTTTGGAATTGGTAACTTTGATAAATGATATTATTTGATTTCACAAATTTTAATTAAAAATATTTTGTAACTAACTTTAAAATGAAAAGTTATTCAGAGTTGAACGACATGTTGCTACCCGAATTGAGAGAATATGCCAAAGGTTTGGGTATCAAGAGAGTGGAAGCGTTTAGAAAACAAGATTTGATTAGAAGGATACAGGATACGGAAGACCCTGATTTCGGTGAAGATGACGATGATGATGACGATTCGTTGGTTGGCGTTACCGATATAATGGCTCCGCTGAAAGATGTCAATATCAAGCATAATCATAGAACAGAAAATAATGAACAAAGGCCAAGACGCGGTCGTCCGCCACGGATTTCAAGCGCTGTAGAGAGTGCCAGCGAATTTCTTGCTGAAAATCAGGATGAGCCTATTGCTACTGATGATTATTCATCTGAACCGAGAAGGCGTCAGCGCAGGGCAAGAATTCAGTCGCCGATAATGACAACACATTTGGATGAAAATGGTTCTGCCGCCAAATTGGTATTCAACAATCAGGAAAATCAGAAGGCGCAGACAGCTGCTGAACCAGTCGCAAGATTTACAGAAAATGAGCCAACTGCTCCAAGAGTAGAAACATTTGCTCCACAACAACAAAACGACAATCGCACCGAAAACGACAGGAATCAGCAAAATCGCCAAGATTTCAGGAAGCAATTTCAGCGCAACGACCAGCAACGCAACAACAATGGCGCTCCGCGCAATGACAATGGCAGAAACGACCAGCAGCAAAAGGCTCAACAACTGTCGTTTGACATGGATCGCCAGCAACAAAATGCTCAGCAAGTTCATAATACGGAAGAACAAAAGCCGAACTACGATTTCTCAGGAATAGTTACAGTAACTGGCGTACTTGAAATTATGCCCGAAAACTACGGATTCCTGCGTTCATCAGATTATTATTACTTGAATTCTCCAGATGATGTTTATGTTTCGCAGTCGCAGATAAAATTGTTCGGTCTAAAGACAGGTGATACTATCGAAGGAACAGTAAGACCACCAAAGGAAGGCGAAAAGTATTTCCCGCTGACAAAGGTCATAAAGATTAACGGACTTGACCCAATGCTTGTTCGCGACAGGATTCCTTTCGACCACCTGACACCATTGTTCCCAACCGAAAAGTTCAACATTACAGGCAAGGGACATGCAAACCTATCGACACGAGTTGTAGATTTGTTCACTCCTATCGGAAAAGGTCAGCGTGGTTTGATTGTTGCTCAGCCAAAAACTGGTAAAACAGTGTTGCTTAAGGAAATAGCAAATGCAATAGCAGACAATCACCCAGAGGTTTACCTTATTATATTGCTTATTGATGAGCGTCCGGAGGAAGTTACCGACATGGCTCGTGATGTTCGCGCCGAGGTTATCGCATCAACTTTCGATGAACCAGCCGACCACCATGTAAAGGTTGCAAGCATTGTTCTTGAAAAAGCAAAGCGCATGGTTGAATGCGGTCACGATGTTGTGATTCTGCTCGACTCCATAACCCGTCTGGCTCGTGCATACAACACAGTTGCACCTGCATCGGGTAGAGTTTTGTCGGGTGGTGTTGATTCAAACGCATTGCACAAACCGAAACGCTTCTTCGGTGCTGCCCGTAACATCGAAAACGGCGGTTCGCTCACCATACTTGCAACAGCACTTACTGAAACTGGCTCCAAGATGGACGATGTGATTTTCGAGGAATTCAAGGGTACAGGCAACATGGAGCTCCAGCTCGACCGCAAGTTGTCGAACCGCAGAATTTACCCTGCTGTCGATGTTACCGCATCGAGCACTCGCCGCGAGGATTTGCTCGTAAATCCAGACCTTGTAAACAGACTTTGGGTAATGCGCGAGTTCCTTGCCGACATGAATTCGGTGGAAGCAATGGAATTCATCCGCACCCGTCTGCCTCAGGTTGCATCCAACGAGGAGTTCCTCTTGACGATGGACAAAGGTTTGTAATTAGTTCCATAAAAGTTATTATATTTGCAAGTCGGGATTTTTTCTCGGCTTGTTTTTTGTTATTGTATTAGTATGAAAAAATTATTGTGCATATTGGCATTTTCGCTATTGTGCGGACTTGCATTTTCGCAGAACGAGGAATATCACACAAAGTCGAAGGCGGCTATAAAGTGTTTTGAAAAAGCTGTCACATATTACCAGAACGGAAAAACCGACCAGACCATCAAATTCGCCTTGCAGGAAGCCGACAACGCAATTGCAAAGGATTCTATGTTCATTGAACCTTATATGCTGAAGGCTGAAATCTACGATTTTCTTGGCGACATCAAGACATCCATAAAGTTCTACGAAAAGGTTGTTGACCTGGACCCACATTTCGACTACGGCATAACTCTAAAGCTTGCAATGCACAACTACGGCATCGGCGAATATGCTTCTGCAAAAAAATACATAGACTTCTTTTATGAAAATGCCGATTTGAATGTTTACAAGAAATATGACACAAACCGATTGCGCGAATTCATAACTTTTTCGGATAGCGCAGTGCGTAATCCTGTGAATTTCCGACCACAGAGCGTTGGCAAGATAAATTCTCAATGGGACGAGTACTGGCCGTCTCTTTCGGCTGACGAGGAAATGCTGGTATTTACACGGCAAATTCCTCTCAATCCCAACAATCCGTCTCGTAACCAATCCAATATGCATGAGGATTTGTTCTACGCCTACCGCAATCCGCAAACTGGCAAATACGATTCAGGCGCACCGCTTCCCGGAAGAATCAACACCGAGCTTAACGAAGGTGCGCAATGTATTTCTGCCGATGGAAAAACTTGTGTCATAACGGCTTGTAATCGTCCCGACGGCAAGGGAAGCTGCGACTTGTACATAATGTTCTGGCAAGGCAAACAATGGTCGCAACCTCAGAACATGCGTTCGGTTAACACAGAATTCTGGGAAAGCAACCCATCGCTGTCGTCTGATGGGAAATATTTGTATTTCTCATCGTCGCGTTCGGGCGGATTCGGCAAGACCGACATCTGGCGCGTACAAATCGACAACAAGGGCAATGCATTGAAGCCAGCAGAAAACCTAGGAGGAAAAGTGAACACTCCTTACGAAGACATTTCTCCGTTCATACATCCCGACTGCAAGACCTTGTATTTTGCCTCGAAAGGTCATCCCGGACTTGGTAGCTACGACTTGTTCGTATCAAAAACCGAGGACGAAGGCAAAACTTGGTCGAAGCCGAAAAACCTTGGCTATCCGATAAATACGCTTGGTGAAGAAAGAAGTTTGATTGTAAACGCAAAAGGCGACCTTGCAATGTTTTCGTCATCGGGCACAAAGCGTGATCTCGACATTTTTGGCTTTGAACTTCCTCCAGAGGTTAAGCCTGTGACTGTAACTTATGTTAAAGGCTACATCTACGACTCAAAAACAAACGAAAGACTGAAAGCAAAATGCGAAATGCTTGATATTGAGAGCGGTGAAAAGGTTGTTGACATGTATTCGCAGGAAAACACTGGCGAATATATGGTCTGCCTGCCAATCGATAAGGACTACGCCTTCAATGTTTCGCGCGAGGGTTACCTTTTCTACTCCGAAAACTTTTCGCTCACCAACCTTGAGCATCCCGAAGAACCGTACATCATGAACATTCCGCTGCAACCTATCGAAAAGGGCGTTACCGTAGTTTTGAAAAACATTTTCTTCAAGACCGACAGCTACGACCTCCTACCCGATTCGTACACCGAACTTGGCAAAGTTGTGGAATACATGAACGCAAATCCGAAGATGAAGATAGAAATCGGCGGTCACACCGACAATGTAGGTACAAAGGCATACAACAAAACGCTTTCGGAAAACCGTGCAAAATCGGTTTACAACTACCTCGTTTCGCAAGGAATTGCAAAGGAACGCCTGTCGTACAGCGGATATGATTTCTCGGTTCCGGTTGCCACCAACGACACCGAAGAAGGTCGTGCGCAAAACCGCCGTACAGAATTTAAGGTTGTAAGTGTTGAGTAATCGCTAACTTTTTCGAACAAGTACTTCAGCCTCTCCCCTAGCCTCTCTGTCTGTCGCAAAGCACGACTCGATTGTGATTTTGCTTTCAAATGGCAACTTTTCGAGAGTTGACTCAATGATTTCGGGAATACGCATGAAACCTATACGACCTTTCAAAAAAGCATCGACTGCGATTTCGTTGGCGGCATTCATTATACACGGAGCATTTCCACCTTGCGAAAGACAATCGTAAGCAATCTGCAGACAGCGGAAAGTCTCAATATCTGGCTTTTCAAATGTCAGGTTGCAACCATGTTCGAGGAACGAAAAACGATTTTTTGGTGAGTATGACCGGTTCGGATAGTCGAAGGCATATTGTATAGGAATCCTCATGCTCGGAGCGCCAATCTGTGCCTTTATGGACGCATCGGAAAACTCGACCATGGAATGCACAATCGACTGACGATGCACAAGCACCTCAATCCTGTCGGCAGGAATGCCGAACAGCCAGTGTGCCTCGATGACCTCGAAGCCTTTGTTCATCAGCGATGCAGAATCGATTGTCACCTTGCTCCCCATCTTCCAATTAGGGTGATTCAAAGCCTGTGATGCAGTAACATCTTTCAAAAAATTAACATCCTTCCCGAAAAATGGGCCTCCAGATGCTGTAAGAATCAGTTTTTCAACATCATCAATATTCTCACCACGCAGGCACTGGAAAATTGCCGAATGTTCGGAATCCACAGGCACAATGCAAGCCGACTGACTTTCCTTGAGTTTGTCGCAAATAATGCTACCGCCAACCACAAGCGTCTCCTTGTTTGCAAGCGCAACCACTTTGCCTGCTTCAATTGCCTTGATTGTGGGCATAAGTCCTGCAAAACCGACCATAGCCGCCAAAACCATGTCAACGCAGTCCATAGCCACAACATCGAGTATGGATTCGGCACCAGCGAAAACCTTTATCGGCAAATCGGCAAGAGCATCGCGCACTTCGGGATATTTCTCCTTGTTGGCAATGACGACAAAATTAGGTTCAAACTCACGAGCCTGACTTATAAGCAATTGTGCATTATTATTGGCAACAAGCACCTCGGCAGAAAACTTGTCGGGATAGTCGCGTATAATATCCAGTGCCTGAGTTCCAATTGAACCCGTAGAGCCGAGAATCGCTATGTTTTTTCGTTTTTGTTCCATTAAAATTCAATGTATTCGGTTGGGTTCAATGGTTCACCGTTGAGCCAAAGCTCGAAATGCAGATGCGGTCCGCTTGTATTTTCACCAGAGTTACCATACACAGCAATCTGCTCGCCCTGACGAACTTTCTGACCTTCAACTACAGCAGGTTGCTCGCAATGCTTGTAAACCGACAAAATGCCGTTGGCATGCTGGAGAATCACGGAGTAGCCGTTTTCTATCGTATAGTTGCTTTCGATTACAATTCCGGGCAAAACTGCAAAAACCGCCACATCAGCAGTCGGCGCAATATCGATTCCAAAATGCCTATGCACCTTGTCGAAGCCATTCGTAATAACACCCCTCATCGGTACAAAAAGGCTAGGTACAATATCATTTTTGCTTACAACATTCACATTTTCGGAATCATCGTAACGCTGACGAGGCTTTGTAGGGTCATTAAACTCGCGAATCTGCTCTTCAGTCAAGTTTCCTACTGGCACAACAAAGTCAGCATCAACAGGAACTTCAGAGAAAATAATATCGCGAATCATGTTCAGGTATTCCTCGCGGGCATCAAGTTCCGCCGAAAGACTGTCAACACGCTCGGCATTTTTGTATATAAGCTCAAGTGTCTGCCTGTCGGGATAGCCCGGCACCAAATATTTCAGTGGCGTATAGACAACAAGCAGCGATATTATTGCAAAGAAAATCACGAACATAGCCACAATGACCAGCGAAAATGCCATTTTGTTCATGTGAATTTTCTTCAACACCTCGAAATTGCCATCGCGGTATATCACCAACTGGTAAGGTCGAGTGAGCCAAGCCCATAACTTATGTTTTTTCTTTTCTGCCATACAGAAACATTTGCGATGCAAAGGTAAGAAAAAAGTTCAATGTTCGAGTAAAACATTGAACATTGGAATACATTTACTTTTCTCTCAACGAAACAGCAAAACCGCCACAAGGTGCCATTCTAAGTTTCAAAACCGACTTGCTTGTAACATCTTTTTTGGTGATGGTGTAAGCTTGTGGATTGTAATTTTCTGGCAAACCGCTGGCATCTTTGTCATCTGCATAGATTGTTGCTTCGTACTTAACACCCGGTTTCAAGAAATCCAATTTCATAGTAACTTCGCGGGCATTTTCATCGGTGATGCCACCAACATACCATACATCATGCGGTTTTGCGTTTTCCAAATCCTTGGCAGTGGCATTTTCGGGCAGAGCGTAAACGAACTTAGTTGCATTTGAGACCACGCCCTTCTTGCCATCGGCAAGAGTTCCAACGCCTTCGGCTGCCTTGTTAAGCGTAGAAAGTTTCGGATGACGGGCAGTAACAATGTAAGCACCCGGCTCGGCTTCAAGATACAGCGACTTGTCCCAATCGACAGCCACATCCTTTATGAACTGGAAGGCATCCATGAACTTGGCATAGTGTTCGGGGAAGTCGGCTGCCATTTGCAAAGGAGAGTAGAAAGTTACATACAATCCAAGCTGGTTGCAGATGGTAGCACGAATCTTTCCGCCCCACGAAACAATCTTGCTTATATCGGTCTCGAAAATGCCCGGTGTGTAGTCCATAGGTCCACCCTGCAAGCGCGTGAACGGCAAAATGGTTGTGTGTCCTGGTTTTATGCGTTCCTGAAATTCGGTACCCATTGCACTTTCGTTGCCAATCATATTCGGCCAAGTGCGGCAAAGACCTGTAGGACGCACAGCCTCGTGGGCATTTACCATAATGTGATGTTTTGCTGCCTCGACAATTGCGTAATGGTAGTGATTGTTAATTGGCTGACTGTAATGTCCTTCAGCAAATGGAATGATAGTGCCTACATAGCCGCTCTTTACAGCATCGTAGCCATATTGGTTCATCAAGTTGTAAGCCTTCTCCATCCAGCGTTCATAATTCACTGTTGAAGCAGAACTTTCGTGATGCATGATAAGACGGATGCCCTTTTCGTGTGCATATTTGTTGAGTACGGGCAAATCGAAATCAGGATAAGGAGTGAGGAAATCGAAAACAAAGTCCTTTTGCTTGGCGTACCAGTCCTCCCAACCGATGTTCCAACCTTCAATGAGAAGAGCGTCGAAACCATTGTCCGCAGCAAAATCAATATAGCGACGCACATTGTCGTTGTTTGCACCGTGTCTGCCGTTTGGCTTGGCGTGTTCAAAATCGGTGATGCCAAGTTTTACTGATGGAAAATCGTCGGTGTATGCCCAAGTGCTTTTACCGGAAATCATCTCCCACCAAACGCCCATGTACTTTACCGGGTGAATCCATGAAACATCTTCCAGAACACAAGGTTCGTTGAGGTTGAGTATCAAGCGCGAAGCAAGAGTTTCGGTTGCCGAAGTTGTTACCATAACCGTACGCCAAGGCGTAGTGCAAGGTGCCTGTAAGCGACCTTTGTAGCCAGTAGCATCGGGGCAAAGCCAAGAGCGAAATACCATTGTAGTATCGTTGTATTCAAGATGCATGGTCGGATAGTCGAGAGTTGCCGCCTCGTGAATGTTGATATACAAACCGTCATCGGTTTTCATTTGCAAGGCAGTCTGCACTCCAGTGGGCGCGAAACCTTTCCAAGGCCAGCCACCATCTTTATGGCTTATATCGAACAGACTGCGGATTTCCGACAAGCGCGATTCGGTATAGTTGAACTCCTGAGTGTCATAATCTCCTGGAATCCACCATGCTGTATGGTCTCCTGCCATTGCAAATTCGGTAAGTTCCTCTTTTATCCAGAAGCAAACCAATGCATTTTCGATTGGAAATTCATAGCGGAATCCAAGACCATCATCGTACATGCGGAAACGAATCTGCATAACGGTTGCCTTTTTCTCGGTGGAATGGTCCATGCTCTCAACGCTGCCAATAGGTTGCTCCAAAGTGACAAGCATTTCGTTGTAGTGGTTGCGAATTTGCGACTCTTCGCCCCAAACTGGTTCCCATGTCTCATCGAAAGTGCTGCATTTTGTATTTTTCAAGACGAATGCATGAGCTAGGTCGTCACGCCATTCAAGTGTAAATCCCATTCTTGACGGCTTCACAACTGACTTTCCATCACGGTCGAGCGAATACATTGGCACCCCGTCAACGACAGCGAACTTCAGTTCCAACTGCCCATCCGGACTTTTCAACGAACGCGCATCAGATGGCATAACCGTTTTATTTTCAGCATTCAACGAAATTGCGACAAAAAACATCGCAAACAAAATCAAAAATAACCTTGTCTTCATTCCTATAAATTTAATACTACGCAAAATTAAAAATTCTTTGAAGAAAAAATCGTATTTTTGCATCATTATCACAACTACAATGAATCTTCATTCTATATACAGCAATGATATTCCAGATTTTATTCAGGAAATAGCACATACACCAGCAATGCTCCGTCTAGACGATATTGGCATGAACTGCGGATGCGAATACACTAGTTTTCCGATGTTTGCTGGGCTCGAGAAATACTCACGATACTATCATAGCATTGGAGTTGCCCTTATTGTGTGGCACTTCACCCACGACATAAAGCAAAGCACGGCCGGACTTCTGCACGACATTTCGTCACCTGCATTCGCACATGTCATCGACTTCATGCATGGCGACTACCTAACGCAAGAATCAACCGAGAACGGCACGCAATCAATAATTGAAAACTCTGCTGAGATTCAGCATTTTCTCAAAAAATATGGCACGAAAACCTCCGAAGTTGCTGACTACCACCTATACCCCATTGCCGACAACGACACGCCGCGCCTTTCGGCTGACAGACTGGAATACACAATAGGCAACATCGTAAACTACAAGCTCGCAAGTCCAGAAAAGGCAAAGGAACTATACGACAACCTCATAGTCGGCACAAATGAAGGCGGTCAACCCGAAATAATGTTCACGGACAAGGACAAAGCTTTGGAATTTGCAAAGTTGTCGCTGCAATGCTCACGCATATATGTTGCCGACGAGGACCGCTACTCAATGCAACGCTTGGCAGAGATATTAAAGGAATGCATAATCCGCGGAATTATTGCCGAAAGCGACCTATATCTTGGCGAAACGCCTGTCATCAATAAGCTTATGAACGACGAGTTCTCGGCAAAGGAATGGCAGAAATTCAGAAGTTATTCGACAATAGTCCACACCGCCGACAATCCCGATTCGCGAGTTATCTACGCCAAGAAACGCCACATCAATCCGTATATCAGCGGACTAGGCAGAGTCGGTGATGTTTTCCCTGAATACGGAAACACGCTCAAAGAATATTTGGCAGAAAGCCAAGATTATGCGATTTGCGGAACAGTTTAAATGTTTCTAGTTTGATTGTTTCTGGTTTCTCGATGACGATAATGAATAATTTATAAAGAACAATTAACAATTAGTAGGCACGCAATGATTGCGTGCCTACTAAATATTATGGCATCAAGCCTTTGAGCCAAGAAACAAAAAAAAGGAATGTCATGCTGAACTTGTTTCAGCATGACATTCCTTTTTTAGAAAACGCACAGCGTTACCTTTCCTACTCTATCGGGAATGTAAAATATGTATCAGGATAAGGTTCGTTCTTGAGAACGAAATGCCACCACTCTGTGCTAATACCTCTGAATCCATGTCGAACCATTGCATCACGCAAAATCATGCGATTCTTGTGCTGCTCGGGAGTTACGCCAGCATAGTCGGGATGACTTTCTTCGCCTAGCCAATCGAACGGAGAACCCATGTCAACCTCCTTTTCGGTGTTCATGTCGAAAAGCGTCAGGTCAATTGTAGAGCCACAGGTATGTCTGCTTTTCTTTGCTATGTAACCTTCTTCGAAAAGACGAGGCTTGTCAATATCGGGATAGAAATAGCGTTTCATAAGAGTGTCTGATGCTTCATGCGACCAGCGAACAAAATGATCTACAGCACATTGAGGACGGTAAGCATCGAATATTTTCAGGCGGTATCCCATTGCCTTCACATCATCGCTAACGGCCTTCAAGCTGTCGGCTGCTTCCTTTGTAAGATATGCTATCGGAGCATTGTAGCCATCGACACGCACACCCATAAAGTTGAATGTGCTGAAATAGCGGATTTCGAGAATTGCATCGGGGACAACATCGGTAACAACTACAAAACCATTCTTAGATGCCTCTGAGACTGGAGTATCTGCTGTAGTTGTTTCAACAGTTGTAACTTCTTCCTTAATTTCGGTTTGAGGTTCTGCTACACTAGCATTTTCCTTGTTCTGGCACGACAAAACCAACATGCTCATTGCAAGTGCAACAATTGCATAAAGTAAACTTTTTTTATTCATGACTGTTCGTTTTTATTTGAGCGCAAAGATATTTCTTTATCAGCAAATAGAAAAAGAAAATCTTATCTGCACAACCTTTCTATCAATGCGCCATGCTGTGGGAAGTCTCGTAAAAGTTTTTCCTTTTTCGCAAGTTCGAAATTCTCAAATTTAAATGCAGGTGCCACCGCGCATCCGACAAGAGAAAAACCCTTCTTGCAAGGCAATTCTGCAGCAAACCATTGTTCCGGTTCAATTACAACCTGCATTTCGGCATCTGCGGACAAATGATGAACAACAAGTTCGCCCTTTGCATCAATAACATATATGTCGAGGCACTCGCCAGCATGGTAATACCAGATTTCGGACATGCCGTGCAACTTGTGGAAAGCCGAAAATTCATCGCCACAAAGCATATAATATATGGTAGAGATTTGCTTTTCACCATTCTCATCATTGCCGTACACCTGACGGTAATATCCACCCTCGGGATGAGGCATAAGGCCTAGTTTTTCAATATAATGCTTATAATCCATATTTATTTTCCATTTATCATCTGATACTGGCACATCTTCAACTCTCCATTTTCATCACGAAGATGCATGCCATTTCCCTGACAGAAGCGCCATACCTTACACGACTTGCAGTCGCCAGTGCGCATCCATTTGCGATTGCGGAACTTCTCGAAACGATTTTCCCACACATCCCAGAACGAATCGGTGTATATATTGCCCTGATTGTAGTCGCTGCGTATGCTCAGACAACCCGAAATCGCCCCATCGGCACGAATGGAGGCAACATTCACGCCCGAACTGCAGTTGAAATACTTGCGCCTAACCTCGCCCTCGTAGCGACCGAGAAAACCATCGCAGGCATAACTTGCATCTATTTTGCCTTCGAGACGAGTTAACTTTATAAAATCCATCATCTGCACAAATTCCTCGTTACTCAGGCGCAACTCAGGATCATCTGCCGCCCTACCCGATGGGAATACGCTGAACAACCGCCATTTGCGTATTCCGTTTTCTATCAAGAAATTACGAAACTCTGGCAAATACTTTATTGTGCGCTTGTTCACACAAGTGATAACATCCCAAACAAGACCATTTTGTTTTTTCAGCGCCTCAATTGCTCGCATAGCATTTGCAAAACTATCAGCATGGCCTCGCATCCAGTTGTGGTCATCTGCAAAACCATCGAGACTTATCGCGATGGAGCGCAGACCGTTACGCACAAGCTCATTTAATTTTTCCTCGGTGAGCAGCATTCCGTTTGTCACCATGCCCCAGATGAATCCGCGCTCGGTAATAGCACGACCGCATTCAGCAATGTCAGCACGCATAAGCGGTTCGCCTCCAGTGGTAATCACCATAATGTCGTATGGAGCAACATGCGCTTTTATGTCATCAAGGACTTTCAAAAAATCATCCAGAGGCATATCTTGCTGTTGCGAAACCACACGGCAATCGCTTCCGCAATGACGGCAATTAAGATTACACCGCAAAGTACATTCCCAGAAAAGTTGGTGAAGATGATGTTCATCGGCACGAAGCGAAAGCACTGCGCGGTTCAATTCAAGCGAAAGCCGTTTGTATAAGGATAACTCCGACACTATTGCTTGCTACTATTATTAATGTTGTAAATTTCTCTGTCGATTTTGTCAATCTCGTTCTGAAGCGAATCACGACTTTCGCGCAAACTGTTGGTACGATTATTATACTTATTAATCATCTCGGGCGGACCGTAAACCTTAGCACCAGACCGAGCATTAACAGTCTCATCTATAGCATCCAAGCGTTCCTTAAGAGTGTTCTTTTCCGATTGTAGCATATTCAACAATTCATTCTGCAAAGAGTCAGCCTCATGACGCATAGCTCGCGTAGTGGCACTATATTGCTGAAGAACCTCTGGAGAACCATAAACGCACGACATTTCACGGTCCTTGATTGTAGCTCGCAAACTCTCGAGACGCGACTGCAACTCAGCATGCCGAGCACTTATCGAATCCTTGGGAACAGTCAACTCATCGTTTTCACTAAGATTATCATTGTCAGTTGGTTGTGGCTCAGCAGTATCTGTTGTTTCAGGAGTGCGCTTTGTAGCCGTACAAGCCGCCACCACCGCAGTAGCAAGCGCAAGTATGCCAATCCAAGTCTTCTTTAGAATTTTCATAGTCGTGCAATATTATTACAAAGTGCAAAGGTAATGAAATTTACGATTTCTTCAATGGGGGGAGGACAATGCTGTAGGCTCGCAATGCATTGCGAGCCTACAAATGCCATGACGCGTCCCTGCTTTGGCTGTTATCCTGCAAGCCTGTTAGCCGAAACAGAAACAAGAACGGCGAAGCCCTCAACGAAGTTAAATTAGAAACTTATAAACAACAAAAAAATATCTTCAAAAATTTGGCACACCTAATACTTTATTTAATAACTTTGCAGAAATTTAAAAACAATAAATATTATGGCTAAAATAAAAGTAGCAATTAACGGTTTTGGTCGCATCGGTCGTAATGTATTCAAGATTGCATTCGGACGCGACAATATAGAAATTATCGGTATCAACGACCTTACTGATACCAAAACATTGGCACACCTGCTGAAGTACGACTCGACTCAGGGCAAGTTCGACAAGGAAGTTTCCTACAACGACAGCGCCATCATCGTAAACGGCAAGGAAATTAAGATTAGTGCTGAAAGAAATCCTGCCAACATTCCTTGGCCGGAAACTCCAGACGTAGTTATCGAATCGACTGGTCTTTTCACCAGCAAGGAAAGTCCTAAGGGCGGTTACCGCGACCACCTGAAGAACGGTGCAAAGAAGGTTATCCTTACCGTTCCAGCAAAGGACGACATTGATGCAATGGTTGTTCTCGGTGTTAACGAAGAAGTTATCACAAAGGATGTACAGTGCGTATCGAACGCTTCCTGCACAACCAACTGCCTCGCTCCTATTGCAAAGGTTCTCAACGACAACTTCGGCATTGAATACGGTCTTATGACTACAATCCACTCGTACACCAACGACCAGATTGTTCTCGACGGTCCACACAAAGACCTCAGAAGAGCTCGTTCATGCGCTGTTTCGCAGATTCCTACCACTACTGGTGCTGCAAAGGCTGTAGGTAAGGTTCTCCCAGCTCTCAATGGCAAACTCGACGGTATGGCAGTTCGCGTACCAACCCCAACCGGTTCATCAGTTGACCTCGTTTGCTTGTTGAAGAAGGATGTTACTATCGAAGAAGTTAACGCAGCAATAAAGAAAGCTGCTGAAGGTCCAATGAAGGGTATCATCGAATACTCAGAAGAACCTCTCGTATCAATCGATATCGTTCACAACTCACATTCGTCAATTTTCGACGCTCAGTCAACTATGCTTAAGGGCCGCTTGTTGAAGACCTTGACATGGTACGACAACGAATGGGGTTATTCAAACCGCGTTGCTGAACTCATCGAAAAGTTGAAATTCTAAAGTGTTTTTCATAGTATTGTAAAGGGAGAGCATTTGTTCTCCCTTTTTTGTTTCCAAAAACAATAGTTTATTACAAATAATGTTATATTTGCCAGCGAAAACAATTAAATATGGCAAGAATATACGACTACAAAGCAATAACCAGCAACGGCAAAGAACTAGATTTCGGACAGTTTCGCGGAAAAGTCCTACTGATTGTAAACACAGCAAGCAAATGCGGATTTACACCGCAATTCGCTGGATTGGAAGAACTTAACCAGAAATACAAGGACAATGGATTGGTAATCATCGGATTTCCCTGCAACCAGTTTGCACACCAAGACCCAGGTACAGACAACGAAATATCAAGTTTCTGCCAACTGAACTATGGCGTTACCTTCCAAATAATGAAGAAAATAGATGTCAATGGAGAAAACGCACATCCAATTTTCAAATATCTGACAGAAGAAGCAAGAGGTTTCCTCAGCAGAAAAATTAAATGGAATTTCACCAAGTTCCTCATTTCACGCGATGGCACAAAAATCAAACGCTACCCACCAACCAAAGCACCTCGAAAAATAGAAAAGGACATTGAGGCATTGTTGGGTTAAGACAAATTTATGTCACCATTTCTGAAATACATAGCCAATGAACAGCACTACACCGAGGTGCTTTCAAAGCTCATAACCGTAAAGCGTACCCTTTGGATTGGAACTGCCGACATCAAGGATTTGTACATAAAGCAGGGAAACGATGTTGTGCCAATGCTTGGCATACTTGCCTCGCTGCTGAAAAAAGGAGTTGAAATACGACTTATACATGCCAAGGAACCAGGTGAAAATTTCCGCACCGACTTCGACCGCTACCCTATCTTACGCACCAACCTAGAACGTGTACTTTGTCCGCGTGTACATTTCAAGATTATGATTTTCGACATGGAGAGCGCATACATTGGTTCTGCAAACCTTACTGGTGCAGGCATCGGCATGAAAAGTCCACAAAAACGCAACTTCGAGGCAGGAATTTTCACTAACGACCCCGAAATCGTTGAATCTGCAATCAATCAATTCGACAATGTTTGGATGGGTACACACTGCGAGAAATGCGGAAGAAGGGAATTTTGTGGAGATAGGATAAAATAAAACTACAACAATATGTCTTTGATAGGAAAAATTTATTATCTTTGCCACATAAATCCAACATTAAAAATTTATTAACTAAAAAGTAATAATATGAAAAAACTTTTACTCATTATCATCTCATTAGCATCCTTGGCGTTGCTATCAACTTCATGCTCAAGAAGTCAAAAATGTATTTGCGACAATTGGAGCGAAGGTACAATTCTTAATAGTTTTACAACTACCCCTGAAGAATACGGGGTTTCAGATTGCGCAGATATTGGATACTGCAACTATTATTTTGGAAAAAGTGGACTTGATTGCTATGACAAGTAGAGCAAAACAAACAAAAGACAAAAAAAATCCACCAATCGGTGGATTTTTTATTTTCTATTCCTCCAACAAATCCGGCCTCAGTGCCTTTGTGCGTTCGTAGGCGAGTTCCTCTTTCCACTCGTCTATCTTGGCAAAGTTGCCAGAGAGCAGAATGTCCGGCACTTTCCAGCCGTTGAACTCTGCAGGGCGCGTATATACAGGTGGTGCAAGAAGTCCATCCTGAAACGAATCGGACAAGGCCGACTGTTCGTCACCTATTGCGCCAGGAATCACGCGGATAATGCTATCACACATCATTGCTGCTGCCAATTCTCCACCGGTAAGCACAAAATCACCAATGCTAAATTCTTCATCGATAAGGTGTTCGCGAATGCGATAGTCGATACCCTTGTAATGTCCGCATAGGATAATAATGTTCTCCATCATGCTTATGCGGTTGGCTTCCTTCTGCTTCCACGGCTTGCCATCAGGAGATGTGTAGATTACAAGGTCGTAGTTGCGCTGTTTCTTCAAGTCATTGATACAATTGAAGATTGGCTCTATCATCATCACCATGCCAGCCTCTCCGCCAAAAGCGTAATCATCGACCTGCTTGTGACGACCAAGCCCATATTCGCGCAAATCGTGTATATGCACTTCGGCAATTCCCTTGTCGGTAGCCCTCTTGATAATCGAATTGTTCAGCGGACCATCAAGAATTTCTGGTAAAACGGTTATAATGTCAATTCGCATAATGTAAGTTTTTGGTTTCTGTGGGCTAAAGCCCGTTTCTATGTTTCTGAGTTTAACTTCGTTGAGGGCTGCGCCGTTCTATGCCTGCGGCGTTTCTGAGTTTATGGTTGTGGACTAACAGACTAACGGGCTTAAAGGCTAACAGCCATGTCTGTTTTGCTGTCTCGCTGTTTTGCTTTTTACCTTTTCAACTTTTAACTTTTAACTTTTAACTTTCAACTTTAATTAAAATCCCATTCCGAACTTCAGCCACAATCTTTCCTCCAATTTCTTCCATTCATCGCGGGACTTTGAAAAACAATCTTCGGTGTAGGCATTGAGCAACTTGGCCGACTTCTTTGCATTGCCGTTGTCGGAAACCTTCTTCTCCAAGTCCTTCAAACCTTCAAAGGCCTTGTCCTCACAGGTTCTCAAGGATATTCCCAACATCAATTTTGTCTGCTGCCAAGCAACAGTTGCCAACTTATTGGCTTTGCGATATGTCCACAAAACAGAATTGTCATCGAGTTGCTTTTGTCCACATACATCGTAAGCCTTTGGCAATGCGGTTGTTCCGCAGAAAATTGGAACTCGCGGTGTCTGCGCAGGGTTGTCAACAGACATCCAGCAAACGCCGCCAACCTCGTCGGGCAACCAACTGCGCAACTGGATTATATGCGAGTACGAGCACCATGCCACGGCCACTGTACGCTGGAATGTTACAGTTTCGGGAGCAATAAAATTCAATGTGTTGCGCATATATGTACCAAGCCACGGATTTGCAATAGGGCTTACAATAGTATCGTCAACCATAGTGCCGTCATCAAGGCGTTTTTTGGTAAGCATACGAACATTGCGAGTCATGTCGAGGTCGGTACCTTCGTATGTACTGCGGAAAAGTTCAATTACCTTGCGTACATCAACATTCTCGTCAGGCTTCACAGAAAATGGCAGTTCGTCCATATCCATGCTAAGTCCTAACGATGGAGCCAAACTACTGAGAATGAAGTATTCGCGTTCCTTGAAATTCTTTCCTGCACCATACGACGAAGCAAAAGCCTTCCAGAAAACAAACGGCTCGTTTCCGTCCCAGAGATTGTACTTCTTGGCTACATCCTCAACATTGTCGGATGCCATAAAATAGTCTGGATTGTTGCGTTCCATCTGCCCTATTCTTGCAATATTTGCCGATACGCCGACATGGTCGTCGGGAATACGCTTTGCTGCCCATACGCCACCTATTTTGTCAGGACCTTCGCCAAGAATCTCCATCTGCCAAACCTCGTTCTTGTCGGCAATAGTAATGCACTCGCCACCATCACCATAGCCGTATTCAGCAATAAGACTACCAATGAGTTTTATTGCTTCGCGGGCTGTAGTGCAACGCATAAGAGCAACACGCTCAAGTTCCTCTATCATGAACATACCCTTGCTGTTAACAAGGGTATCGGGACCAGAAAAAGTGGTCTCTCCTATTGCAAGCTGCTTTTCGTTGAGGCACGGGTATGCGGTATTAAGGTAAGCGTAAGTATGCTTTGCCTGTGGAATTTCGCCAGCGAGAGTTACGCCAACAGTATCGCTACGGCTTTTGGTATGCATTGTTCCCTTGTAAACCTTGTGGGTTGCGCCATCCTTGTAGTTTGCTGCCGGCTCAATCGTCATCCATGTGCGATAACGACCATCGCAAGTATGCGAAGTGATTACCGAACCATCGGCAGATGCCTTTTTGCCGACCATTATGCTGGTACAATTTCCTCCTATAAATTCTTCATCCTGTCCAAACGCACATAGCGAAAGCAGGAAAAGCAGTGCAAGCAGAAAAATATTTTTCATAAACGACTATTTTTTCTCCTTTACAAAATTTCCATTGAGGTCGAATTGCAATTCGACATTGGTGTTGAGTTCGATTTCAAAGCCGTTCTTGTCGCGCTCAATCTTGAAAATTTTGGTTTTCTTGTAGTTATGCGATACATAGTCGTAAATATTGCTGCTTACGATACCTTTCGGCAGTGCGACATGACCTTCGATTTCCATCCACGAGCCAATCTTGTTGAACTCAATCTTCACACCGTTTTCAAGTTTTACCTCGTAGTCACCGTCCTTCTCGTCCAGCATTACAGAAGTAACTTTTTCCTTCGGGAAGTAAGTCTTCAGGAATTCCTGTGCGGTCATAGGCATATCCTCAACCTTGGCAGGCTTGTCGTTGTCGGCAAAAGCGAAAGCGGAAAACGAAAGCGCGCAAATTAAAAGTAATGTTATGTTTTTCATATTCAAAAATTTAATGATTTAACGATTTAATATTTAAAAGTTTCTGGTTTCTAGGTTTCTGGTTGTTTGATGTTGTTTATGGGTTTAATGATTTGATAATTTGATAATTCGATGATTTGAAGATTCAATAATTTAATGATTCAACATTTATTTCGTAACCTTATATTCCTTTGTAAACAAAAGCAGTACGGTAAAGATTTCCAACCTGCCGACAAGCATCATGCCCGAAAGAATCCACTTGGCAACATCTGGAATTGCAGCAAAAGTCGTTGCGGGACCAGTCATTCCGTAGGCAGGACCTATATTGCTCATTGCCGAAACGCAGGACACAAACGAACTTGTAAAGTCCATACCCAAACAAGTGAGCAATAAAGTGGCGACCAAAACGGTGATTATATACATCATTATGAATGCCATAACACGCATTACTGTTGTCTGCTCTAACGAACGCTTCGACATCTTTACCGGAATAACAGCCTGCGGATGAAGCTGGCGCTTTAGGTCTGCAATAAGGTTTTTTACTGCTATCGCAACACGCGAAACCTTGATACCGCCACTAGTAGAACCCGAACATCCTCCTACAGCCATAAGAAGCACCGTAGGAATTATAAACGCCTGTCCCCAAGCAACATAGTCGAAACAACTTGCCTGATATCCCGACGATGTCATTATTGCCACCACATTGAACAACGATGCTCGGAAAGTCTCCTCGAAGCCCATTGGAAACGATGAAAGCTGTTCGGCAGTAAGCACCGTAGTGTATTCCAGCGAGTAAAACAGTAACATGAAAAGTGCCACTCCGAAAAAGATTATACCAAAGTACCAGCGCATTTCCTCGTTCTGGCGGAAAGCCTTGAATCGCCCCACAATTAGAAAATAGTAGAGAGCCAGCGTAAGTCCGCACATTGCCATGAACAGCGTACACATATATTCAATGTACGGCGATGCCCAGTAGCCGATGCTTGCCTGATGCGTGCTGAAACCGCCTGTCGCAACCGTTGTCATCGAATGGCAGACGGCATCGAAAAGGTTCATCGGACCGAGATAGTATGCCACGAAGCAAAGCACAGTAAGCACTATGTAGATAACCCACAACTTTTGTGCTGTATTACGAATTCGCGAACCAAGTTTATCCACCTCAATACCAGGTGATTCTGCTGAAAATAACTGAGTTTCGTGTGCCTTGTTCTTCTGCGAGAAAAATGCCATTGTCAGCACGATAACGCCCAATCCGCCAAGCCATTGAGTAATGCTACGCCACAAAAGTATTCCATGCGGTTGCGAATCGATGTTTGTCATCACAGTCGCACCCGTGGTTGTAAATCCCGACATTGTCTCGAAAAACGCATCGGAAACCTTGTCGAAAGTTCCGCACATAAGATAAGGAACCATTCCGAGTATAGTGAGAATCAACCAAGTAAGCGTAACAATAAAGAAATTATCCTCCTTGCGAATTTTTTTTGAAGTCTTACGACCAAGCAAAAACAGGATGAATCCTATGGCAAAAGTTGCAAGCGCTGGAACCAGCAAAGGAATAAAATCCTTCTCGCCATAGTTGACATTATAGTACAGCGCAACGAATGCCGATGCCAGCATCAGTATCGAAACTATCACAAGATTCTGTCCTATAATCTTCTTTTTCATCGCATTAAGTCAAAATGCACAAAAATGCACATTGCATAATAAATTTGCAAAGATAAGGATTATTTACGATTTACGAAGGGCGATTTACGATTTTAGACTGATTCAAAATATTACACCCCAATACGCACAAAAAAAAGAGCAGATTTCATTCACTCAAAAATACTAATACACAAACAATTACACAATACTTCACCATTTGTATATTAGAAAAGGCAACCCGAAAAAATTATCTTCGTTACTAACATAAAGATTTATGGCACAATTTTTTACATTTTTTTGTTCCATATTTCAAAAAAAAATTATATGTTTGCTCACTTAAAAGGAAGTGTAACTTTATACATTTGAATATGAAGAAGGTTATCATCATATTGCTCGCACTAATCTGCTACATATCAGCAGATTACGCATACGCGCAGCAACCTGTAAGACGCACCTGCACAGACGAGGAATTGGAGTTCACTGTAACGCACAACGATGTCATTTGTGACGGCGCGGAGTCAACTGCCATGGTAAACATCATACATGGAGGCGGAGGAAACAACGATGTTTTCTGGTTCGAATGGTCAACCGGCGAAATTTCGCAGGTAATTCCAATCTACAATTCGGGACAATATTCAGTTACCGTTACCGACACCTACAACGCCTGCTCAAAATCCAAGAACTTTGAAATTCTTCAAGCTCCAGCCGTGAATGTAAGCCTCTCAAAGACAGATGTTACCTGCTACGGTTTTAATGACGGCACAATGACCGCCAATGTCAACGGCGGAACTGGTCCATTTTCGTACAACTGGTCAACAACTATGCATAGCGAAACCATAACAAACCTTGTTCCCGGCACTTACTCTGTCACTGTAACAGATGACAACCAGTGTACAGCAAGAGCTGCCGCATCGATAGTAGAACCGACAAGATTCATGTACACAATTTCGCCGAACCAAGGAATGTGCCGAGGTACCGAAACTACCATAACAGCAACAGCTACTGGCGGAACCCAGCCATACACCTACGAGTGGGACGATGGCACAACAGGCATTTTCAACAGAATAGTATCCCCAGATTCAACAACTGCCTACACGGTAACTGTCACCGATGCTAACGGCTGTACAAATGCTCCGCAAACAACAAGAATCATTGTCAGCCAGCCAATAGAAATGAATCCTATAATTCACAACATATTGTGTCATGGAGAATGCAACGGTTCGGCAGAACTTAACATACATGGTGGTATCCCTCCGTTCACTTACACATGGAACAGCAATACCGACTACATAGAAAACCTTTGTGCAGGAAGTTACGCATTAAGTGTCACAGACTTGTACAATTGTACAGGAAGCGCATCCTTTGTTATTACAGAACCAGATACCATGTATGTAGCGACTCTTGCTGGTCCGGCAACCTGCTTCGGATATAACGATGGTTTCGTTCAGGCTGATGTCACTGGCGGGGTACAATTATCGAGCGGACGCGAAGACTACTACTACCTTTGGGACGACGGACAAACAACAGCACACGCAAACATGGGCGCTGGATACCATACTGTAACCGTTACCGATGCTAATGGTTGTACACATACAGGCACAGCATTCGTTGACCAGCCACAAGCAATTTATGTAACCGACCCAATACCAAACGGAGGCACAATCTGCATAGGTGAAACCCTTCATGTTTATGCAAATGCTACTGGTGGCGAAGGTCCTTACGAATTTGTATGGAGAGGCCCGGATGATTTCGTTTGGTATGGTCACAACTTTAACGCATCTCCAACTATTACATCAACTTATACTCTTGATGTAACTGATGTACACGGCTGTACTGCCGCTCAGAAGCGAATGGTCATCAATGTAAACTCTCCAATCGAAATAACTTCCGTCACACAAGAAAACGATGAAATATGCAAGGGTGACAAGATTGTGTTTAATGTCGAAATTACAGGAGGCAACGGCGGACCATATAAAATAACATCTGACGAATATGGAATCATAACGACACCATGCAGCATATACGCACCCGAAACTGGATTCTACGCATTCACCGTCAGCGATGCTTGTGGCTCACCTACTGCTCGAGACTCCGTATACGCCCTCGTTCACCCGTTGCCCGATGTAGGATTCTATTCCGACAAGTCGGCTTCATGTCCTCCTGGAACATTCCAGTTCTACGAAATTTCCGATGAAAGTGCAAACCAAACCTATCTGTGGGATTTCGGAAACGAAAGGACATCATCGGTAAAGAATCCTAAGCAGACTTTCGACGAAACAGGCTCTTACAATGTTTCACTTACCGTAACATCAGATTTTGGTTGCAGCAACACCAAGACCAAGAACAACATGATTGTCATTTACGATGAGCCAAGAGCAGAATTTGTAGTTGACCCAGACTTGACAACCGTACTGACAACCGAAATAAAGTTCATCAACTACTCGGAAGGCGGAACAACATACCTGTGGAATTTCGGTGATGGAAACACAAGCATCTGGTCAAACGAAACACAAATTCACACTTACGAAAAAGCAGGTGACTACACCGCTATGCTTGTCGCAAAGAACCAGCACCAATGCGTCGATACCGCATATAAGAAATTCAGCATTACAGATGTATATACATTCTATGCACCAACAGCATTCACACCTAACGGCGATGGAGACAACGACTTCTTCTATATCAGCGGAAACGGCATTGACAAAAAGAATTTCGAACTTACCGTATATAACCGTTACGGAGAAAGAATGTTCAAGACAACAACATTCGACATGGAATCGCCACAAAGCATGGCTTGGGATGGCACAAACGACGGAAGTATCTTCAAGGGCGACAAAATAGCTACAACAGGTGCATACAACTGGGTTTGCAAGTTCCTCGACTTCACAGGAAAACCACACGAAAAGAAAGGTACAGTATTTTTGCTGAAATAAATGCAATATCGTAACGAAAATTGCGTTTTATTCACATGAACAAACTGCTGACAATAACTACAATGGCGCTGATAGCAATATCGGCGTTATTTTCTTCATGCCGAAAAGACATATTCACCAAAGACCCAGCCGACAAACTTATCTTTTCGTCCGATACAGTTCAGTTTGACACAATTTTCACAGGCATTGGAAGCACTACAAAATACCTCATCGTCAAGAATTCCAACAAAAACAAGTCCATCAACATCGACAAGATATACCTTGCCCGCGGAAGTTCTTCAAAATACAGATTGAACATTGACGGACTAGCTGCAAACAAAGATTTCAAACTAGAAAACTACTCTCTTGCACCTGGCGATTCAATATTCATATTCGTAGAGGTTACCATAAACCCCGGAACAGATGACCTTGTTGAACAAGATTCCATAATTTTCGAATCAAACGGAAACACACAAGATGTTGACCTTGTTGCATTCGGTCAAAATGTAACCCTTTTGAACGGACAAATGATAACACAGGACACGATATGGAATGCCGACAAACCTGTGCTAATTTACAACTCTGCGATGATTGACACACTTGTCACAGTTACCGTCATGCCGGGAGCAAAAATCTATTTTCACAACAAGTCGAGCCTATTTGTAAAAGGAACGCTTAAATCGCTTGGCGAAATCGGCAACCGCGTAACATTCACTGGCGACCGCCTCGAAGAATACTACCGCTACACGCCCGGACAATGGGGCGCATACCTGCAGGACGAACATGGAAATACCCGCGGAATTTACGGAGGAATACACCTTCTCGCCGGCTCACGCTATAATGAATTCAACAACACCGACATTACCAACGCTCTTATTGGCGTGCAGGTCGACTCGGTTGTTACCGCAGATGCACCAACCCTAAAAATGAGGAATACCAACATCGAAAATTGCAAGATTGCTGGACTTTACGCACTTGGCGCTCATGTTGAAGCCGAAAACTGCGTATTCGCCAATAGCTCGCAATACACTGTCGCCTGCTGGATTGGTGGAAAATATTCCTTCATTCATTGTACAATGGCAAACTATTCGGTTGGCGTACGACAAAACCCGCAACTTTCGCTTAACAACTATTACGAATATCGCGATGCTAACGGCAACATTCAGACCTCATACCGCGACCTTACCGAAGCATACTTCGCCAACTGCATAATATACGGCTACAATAAAGAGGAAATCGGTTTCGATTTCGTCAGTGGAGCATCTGCAAATGTTCTGTTCGACAACTGCCTTATTAAATACGAAAACAGCTCGGCTCTAACACAGTCCGCTCCCTCATCGTTCGTAGACAACATTTTCAACGAAGATCCCAAATTTGCATCCACGACAAAACCATACCTATATAATATATTAGAGGTGTCAGCTGCAAGGGATAGGGCGAAAGTATCTATTTCGGAAAGCATTCAACCAGAAGACCATGACGGCACAAACAGAATGACATTCGATGGCAAGCCCGACATTGGAGCATACGAATATGTTCCCGAAGAGGAAACAGAATCAAAATTCTTTATATGGAAATGAAGAAGTTAGCCATAATCGCATCTGCCTTAGCTATTGCAATATTGCTTGCATTTTCGTGCAAGACGAGCAAAGATAGCGCAAGCGACAAGTTCAACGAACAACTTGTCCGCGATTCGTACAGGATAATGTTCTTCAATACCGAAAACCTTTTCGACACCATTGACAATCCTGACACCAAGGACGATGAGTTCACTCCGCAGGGAGCAAAATTCTGGACAGGATACCGCTATAGCACAAAACTTTCTAATCTGTCTAAAGTTATCATTGGTGCTGGTGGCTGGGAACTGCCTCAGATAGTGGCGCTTAGCGAGGTTGAAAATCGCAAGGTTGTCGAGGACTTGATAAACAAGACACCTCTTCGCAACTCCGACTACCGCATAATACACAAGGAGTCGCCAGATGCCCGCGGAATAGATGTCGCACTAATGTACAGAAAGAGATTCTTCTCCCCTATTTCCGAGAATTTCATTCCTGTGAAATATCCAGCAAACATAGGTACAGGAACAACCCGCGACATTCTTTATGTAAAAGGCACGACCAATCGCAACGACACCTTGCATATATTTGTAAACCACTGGCCTTCACGCTGGGGCGGACAAATGGAGACCGAAGAAAAGAGGATTTTCGTGGCAGGAATTGTAAAACATACCACCGATTCGATTTTCAAGACCAACAAGAATGCAAACATTGTAATTGTCGGTGACCTTAACGACTATCCAACCGACAAGAGCCTAATCCACGGATTGAAAACCGAGACTGAATTTGACAACATTAAGAGCGACAAACTTTACAATCTTTCGTATTATCTGCAGGAAGTAAAAAAGTTGGGCACTCACAAGTTCCACGGGCAATGGGGAATTCTCGACCAAGTGATAGTTTCGGGCGCACTGCTCGACACTACAAACGCCATTCATACCACCAAGGACGATGCTCACATATACAATCCCGATTTCATGCTGAAACCCGACGAGGGATACACAGGAAAACAAGTTTACAGAACCTACATCGGCTACAAGTACGACGGCGGTTACAGCGACCATCTCCCAACATACATAGATTTGAACTGGAAATAAAAGACAGAAGGTCTATCTGTCTTGCAGAAGACCTGTCTTATTGCAAACCATTTGCATGCATACACGAAATTTCGCCACTCGCAAACATCCCAGAAGGATATCGGCATTTTATTTTCGTCCCACATACCGAAATTTCGCCCCACAAAACCAAGCTAACGCCCACTAAACACAAGCCATTGCCACATTTTTAACCACATGACTTTTGTTTGCCATTTCTTTGCGGCGATTTTTGAAAAAGGAAAAACGCATGAACATTTTAAGAAAAACTTGGTGCAGGACTTATCAGGCAGCATTTCACATTGCACAGCCCCTGCTACCATACAAAGACCCAGTCGTAAAGGAAAGCATAAACGACATTCCAGAAATTTTACGCGCAAACAACATTAACAAGGTTGTATTTGTAACCGACAAAGGACTTGTCTCAGCTGGACTCGCCAAACGCATCGAAGATGTGCTTGCCTCGGAAAAAATAAATTTCAAAACCTACTCCGACACAGTCCCAAATCCAACAATCGAAAATGTCGAAACAGTGCGCAATATTTATTTAAAAACAGGAGCACAAGGATTTGTTTCTCTAGGTGGCGGTTCTGCAATGGACTGCGCGAAAGCAGCTGCAGCACGCATAGCAAAACCCAACAAGCAAATTCCACAAATGCGCGGAATACTGAAAGTTCACAAGAAACTGCCATTGATTGTTGCCATCCCAACAACCGCAGGGACTGGTAGCGAAGCAACTGTTACTACCGTAATCACCGATAGCCAAAAGAATTACAAATACCCAATTAGCGATTTCTGCTTGATTCCGCCATACGCAATTCACGACTACACGCTCACAACCGGATTGCCGCAGAGAATGACCTCAACCACAGGCATGGATGCACTTACTCACGCAGTTGAAGCATACATTGGTCGCTCGCTAAACAAAACCTCTGCAGCCAATGCCGAAGAAGCCACACGACTGATACATAAGTATCTATATCGAGCATACACCAATGGAAACGATACCGAAGCTCGTCAAAACATGCTTCGCGCTTCATTCTGCGCCGGATTGGCATTCTCGATGAGTTATGTCGGGTACATTCATGCTGTAGCACATTCGCTTGGCGGAAAATACGGAACGCCTCACGGACTTGCCAATTCGGTGCTTATGCCAATTATACTGCGCGAATACGGAGAATGCGTATATAAGAAATTGGCAAGATTGGCGCGTAAATCGGGAGTTATTGCAGATGGTCATAGCGACGAGGAAACCGCAAAACTTTTCATCGACTGGATTCAGGAGATGAACGACAAGATGAATATTCCTCGCGTTATTGATGGTATCTGTTACGAGGATATTCCCGAAATGGCTGCCCACGCTGATGCGGAGGCAAACCCCACCTACCCTGTTCCCAAACTCATGGATAAAAAGGAACTGGAAAGATTGTATTATCTTGGGAAAACGGGAAATGCTGAAAATTAAAGTAACTTTGCAAAAAATATCACGAAATGAACATAGAACAGACAGTTGAAGCTCAGAGAAAATTTTTCTCAACAGGCAGAACATTCGACATAAAATTCAGGCTTGAAGCACTTGACAAGCTAAAACAAGCAATAAAAAAACACGAAACCGAACTACTTGAAGCAATCAAGATGGACCTGGGCAAGTCGGCATCCGAATCATACATGTGCGAAGTCGGGCTTACACTCGCCGAGATAACACATTTCAGAAAACATCTGCGCTCGTGGGCTCGCACAAAGCGCAAATGCACACCGCTTACCAACTTCCACGCCAAGAGCATGATAGTGCAGGAACCATACGGAGTGGTGCTGATAATGTCGCCGTGGAACTACCCAGTACTGCTTACGCTCGAACCGCTCATCGGTGCCATAGCCGCAGGAAACTGTGCAGTGGTAAAGCCATCGGCATATTCGCCTGAAACATCAAGAGTTGTACACCAACTGATTTCAGAAACCTTTGACCCGCAATATGTTGCAGTAATCACTGGAGGACGTGCCGAAAATGCCGACCTTTTGGAACAAAAGTTCGACTACATTTTCTTCACGGGTGGAGTAACTGTCGGAAAACTTGTCATGGAAAAGGCCTCAAAGCACCTAACACCGGTAACACTGGAACTTGGTGGAAAATCGCCATGCATAATCGACCATACCGCCAACCTGCGCATTGCAGCGAGACGCATAACTTTCGGCAAATTCCTCAACTGCGGACAAACCTGCATTGCTCCCGACTATGTACTTGTTGAAAAGTCTGTTCACGATGAGTTTGTAAAACTTCTGAAAGAAGAAACCATAAAGATGTACGGTGAGGACATTTTTGCCAACAAGGATTACGGCAAAATGGTTAACCAGAAGCATTTTGACCGCGTTTCTGGATTGATAACAAAAGAAAAAGTAGTTTTTGGCGGTCACTTGAAAGCCGAAACCTTGCAAATAGAGCCGACAATTCTCGACAACGTCACACCCGATGATGCTGTTATGCAGGAAGAAATTTTCGGTCCAGTTCTGCCGATAATTACCATTGCCAACTCAACCGAAGCCGCCGATTTTATCAGAAGCAGACCAAAGCCGTTGGCTCTCTATCTTTTCACCAGCGACAAGAAAGTCGAAAAGCATTTTCTGCGCGAAGTGCCATTCGGTGGCGGATGCGTAAACGACACCATCATACACATTGCAACAACCAACCTGCCATTTGGCGGAGTAGGCAACAGCGGTATGGGCAGTTACCACGGCAAAAAGACATTCGAGACATTCAGCCATGCCAAATCTGTGGTAAAGAAATACACATGGATCGACATTTCAATGCGCTACCAACCATATACCAGTTGGAAAGACAAGTTGATAAGGATGTTCTTGAAATAAGACACAAAAAATCCCCAATGCTTGAAAAAACATTGGGGATTTAAATATATAACATTATAACACTACATTACTTCTGGAACTTCGATTCCGAGCAATCCCATGCCTTCCTTTATGGTCTTGGCAACCTGCTGCGACAAGCGCAGACGGAGCAGAATCACGTTAGGATCGTTTTCGTTCAGAATTGAATAGTCGTGGTAGAACTGGTTGAACTCCTTGCAAAGATTGTATACATAGTTGGCAACCTGTCCCGGGTCAAACTTCTTGGCCGACTCTTCGACAACCTTGTCAAACGAACACAAGTTGGAAATAATGCTTACCTCCTTGTCGAGCAGATGAACATCCTCGGAAATGCGCTTCGTAAGATTGATGTTCTGCTCTTTTGCCTTACGCAGTATCGAGCAAATACGTGCGTGTGTGTATTGTATGAAAGGTCCAGTATTTCCGTTGAAATCGATGGATTCCTTAGGATTGAAAACCATCTGCTTCTTCGGGTCAACCTTGAGAATGAAATACTTGAGTGCGCCTATTGCAATCATCTCAATTATGCGGTTGCGTTCTGCTTCGCTCAAATCGCCAAGCTTACCGTTTTCCTCGGAAATTGCGCGTGCAGTTTCAATCATATCGGCAACAAGGTCGTCAGCATCTACAACAGTACCTTCGCGCGACTTCATCTTGCCCTCGGGAAGTTCGACCATACCATACGAAAGATGGAAAATCTTGTCGTAGTAGTCCTCGCCCAAACGCTGAACAACCTTCTTCAGCACTGCGAAATGATAATCTTGCTCATTACCAACAACATATATCAATTTATCGGGATGATATTCATCGAAACGCTGAGCAGCAGTACCAATGTCCTGAGTCATATAAACTGTCGTACCATCGCTGCGGAGCAAAATTTTGCGGTCGAGTCCTTCGTTTGTAAGGTCAATCCATACGGAAGTATCGGCATCGCGGACGAAAACGCCACGGTCGAGACCTTTCTGCACTATCGACTTACCAAGCAGATAAGTCTGTGATTCATAATATATTCTATCGAATGAAATGCCGATTTTCTTGTAAGTCTCATCGAAACCAGCATAAACCCATTCGTTCATCATCTTCCATACACGGCGAACTTCCTCGTCACCTGCCTCCCACTTCTGAAGCATTTCACGAGTTTCTGCCATGAGAGCTGATTTCTTCTCGGCTTCCTCATCGCTAAGTCCAGTTGCTTTCAACGCAGCAATTTCTTCCTTGTACTTGTTGCTGAAAAGCACATAAAAGTCGCCAACAAGTTTGTCGCCCTTCTTGCCTGCCGATTCGGGAGTAACGCCGTTGCCCCACTTCAGCCAAGCAATCATCGACTTGCAAATATGGATTCCCCTGTCGTTCACAAGGTTAACCTTCATGACATTGTTTCCAGCTGCCTTTATAATGCGCGATACAGAATCACCGAGGAAATTGTTACGCAAATGACCAAGATGCAATGGCTTGTTGGTATTTGGCGACGAAAATTCAACCATTATCAACGGCTTCTTGGAAGTGTCCTTCTTTTTTGCCGGTGCTGCAAGATTGTTAAGTCGCTTCAACCAATATTCGTGCGTCATTGTAATATTCAAGAATCCCTGAATCACATTGTAGGAATCAATGTCCTCGCAACGAGCCTTCAACGACACGCCAATTTCCTTGGCGGTATCCATAGGACTCTTCTTGCTATACTTCGTGAACGGGAAAACAACAACCGTGAAATCGCCGTCGATTCCAGGTTTTGTTCTTTCTAACGAGATTGTTACCGACTTTGAATCAACAACATACAAATCGGACAATACCTCTCCGATATACCTTACTATATCTTTCTCCATAACTCAAAATTCTCGGTCGCGAAAATAATTATAAGTATCCAAATTTCAACCAATGTTAGTATTTTGTTGATAAAACGCACAATATGCTGATATTCCGCATGATGTACACTTTGGAGAGCGAGCCGTGCAAACATACCTTCCGTGGAGTATCAGATAGTGGTGAGCATCGGGAATGTCGGCCTTGGGAATGTGTTTTACGAGTTGTTTTTCGGTCTGAAGCACATTTTTTGCATTGGTCGTCAACCCTATGCGTGCCGACACCCTGAAAACATGCGTATCCACGGGCATTTCGGGACGATTATAAAGCACAGCCTGAACCACGTGCGCAGTCTTACGACCAACGCCTGGCAATTTCTGCAAAAGTTTGTCATCGTCAGGAACTTCGCCGCCATAACTTTCGGCTACGATTTTTGCAGTCTCGAGCAGATGTTTCGCCTTAGCGTTGGGGTATGTCACCGACTTGACATACGACAGAATTTCCGTCTCAGTTGCCTTGCTCATCGACTGTGCATCGGGATATGCCTCAAACAACGCTGGCGTTACCATATTTACGCGCTTGTCGGTACATTGAGCCGACAACATCACCGCCACAAGCAACTGAAATGGACTGCCGTAATGCAATTCAGTCTCCACCTCGCCCATATTCTGCTTGAACCAAGCAAGAACCTTTTCGTATCTTTCTCTCTTAGTCATTGTTTTTGGGCAAAAATACGAATTATTTCAATATAACATTTTGGATATTTGCAATCCGATAAATGAAGTAGCACAAAACAAAAACAGCAGCCGACTATTGACGACTGCTGTAAATATTTACGCATTACAAATGCTAATATTCAAAACTTTCGGATTGTTGCCATTGGCAACGAGCTAAAGGTTACAAATCAGAAAGAACAAATCCTACCGCGCAAAGCACGGCAGGATAAATATTACAACAATTTATATTTCTAGTATTCCAACAGGAAATGCTCCGCATCAATAGCAGCCTTGCATCCTGAGCCGGCAGCAGTAATTGCCTGACGGTAATTAGGATCCTGAACATCGCCACAAGCGAACACACCAGGAACATTTGTCTTAGCCGTACCCGGAACGGTCTTTATGTATCCCTTCTCGTCAAGGTCGATGTACTTTGCAAATACCTTTGTGTTAGGCGTATGACCAATAGCAACAAAGAAACCGCTAATATCGATTACCTTTTCCTCGTTGGTCTTGTTGTTGAGCAGACGAGCGCCAGTTACACCATCCATCTCGTTGCCAAGGACTTCCTTGGTATTGCAGTTCCAAAGCACTTCGATTTTCGGATTTTCCATTACGCGCTGCTGCATTGCCTTTGATGCACGAAGTTCGTCACGACGAACAATCATGTAAACCTTGTTGCAAATGCCTGCGAGATATGTTGCTTCCTCGGCAGCAGTATCGCCACCACCAACTACTGCGACATCCTTCTTGCGATAGAAAAATCCGTCGCAGGTAGCACAAGCCGACACGCCAAAGCCCTTGAGTTTCTGCTCCGACTCAAGTCCAAGATAGTTGGCTGTTGCACCAGTAGCAATAATCACAACTTCAGCATCGATTTCATCGCCATTGTCAACAACAACATGGAAAGGACGGTGAGAAAAATCAACCTCGGTAATAATACCACTGCGAACATCAGTGCCGAAGCGCTTTGCCTGCTCGCGAAGCTGATTCATCATTTCGGGTCCGGTAACTCCATTTGGATAACCCGGGAAATTCTCTATTTCGGTAGTGATTGTCAACTGACCGCCCGGCTGCAAACCTTCGTATACAACTGGGCTTAAATTTGCTCTCGATGCATATATTGCTGCCGTGAAACCAGCAGGACCTGAACCTATAATCAGGCATTTAACTTTTTCTGTCATATTCTTTTAATTAAACTCAAATTTCGGCAAAGATAAAAAATATTTACGATTTACGAAGTACGATTTACGATTTTTGATTTTTTCCAGAAAAAGTATGCATGCTTTAAACAAATGCATTATATTTGTCACCGATAATATTCAAAAGTTTAACGATAAAATAGGGAATCTAACATGAAAAATCTTTTTGTAGCAATAATCATTGCGATTATTAGTATTTCGGCAGCAAACGCACAAGGGTTAACTGTACACCTTGAAGGTGGCAAGTGCAACAAATTCACGGAGGAAGTAACATACAAAACAGTTATTGCAGAATATGATTCGTATCGAAGACTTACATATTTGGAATGCACAGGCAAAGGTCACGAGCAATGCCCTCCTTCTTGGACATACGACCAGCCACAAAGCACCTTTGAAAAATCGATACTCGACGCCACCGTACTTATGGAGGTCCAGATTCTAGATGATTTAACGGAAGGAAAAACCAGCGGAGAATTCAAGTACAAGTACATAACTCTTTCGTACAAAAATGCGAAACTCGTCACCAACGAATCGGGCAAAGAAGAATTGGAGTACGACTGGTCAATAACAGATTTTCGTACAGTCCGTGATGTGGCAGACATTAAGAAATACAAGGAAACAATTGAAAAGCAGAAGGAATAACGGGAGAAAAACTTCAAACTGCCCACCTAAAAAACGGAATCAGATCCTGAAACAAGTTCAGGATGACATTCCGTTTTGACCTCTTGAATCATTAATTTTTCTTTACCTTTGCGGAAAATTTTCGCAAATGAAAGCAATGATTTTCGCTGCCGGACTCGGCACCCGTCTCGCACCGCTGACCAACACCATGCCCAAAGCAATGGTTCCAATCAGCGGAAAACCAATGATTCAACACCAGATAGAAAAACTTCGCGGTTTTGGTGTCGACTACATAGTTGTTAATGTTCACCATTTTGCCGAACAGATTATAGACTTTGTGAAAAAAAACGATTTCGGCGTACAAATAGAGATTTCAGATGAGCGTGACTTGTTGCTGAACACTGGCGGCGGACTAAAGAATGTCAAGCGGTTCTTCAAGGATGGCGACAACTTTCTGGTTCACAATGTCGACATTTTTTCCGACCTCGACCTGAAAGCATTGTACTACCACCATTGCTCAACGCAAAATGTGGCGACACTTGCCGTAATGCACCGCGAAAGCTCGAAGCATCTGCTTTTCGACACAGAAAACCGCCTTTGCGGATGGCGCGACCTTAAGAACGACAAGTCAATAATCACCATCGAACGCGACTGCTACAACGAAATGGCTTTCAGCGGAATATATGTCTGCAACTATCGCATTTTCGACCTCATCGACAACGAGGGCTCCTTCCCAATCATCCCCGAACTGCTGAAAATATCGAAAACAGAACCCATCGGCGGATACATTCACGACAACAATAAAGTCCTAGATGTCGGCAAAATTGATGTGATAAGGAAAATTGAGGAAGGATACAAGAATTAATAATCCCTTATACACCTTACACTCATAGCTGATTTACATAGATTTATAGATTCCCTTAATGTGCTTGACGAATCAAAATCCAATCTCCTAAAAAATCTAGTGAATACCATATTATTATTCTCATCGAAATGAAAACTACTATCCATAGTTTTAGTCCACCAACAGCCAAAATCATGTAGTCCGACATAAACTCCTGTCTGAACATTCGCCCAACCGCCAGGCAATGCACTAAAATGACTTTTATTATTCTTATTCTGCAACCAACCTACAGTATTTCTTTCGTTGCATACAGTCCAGTCGGATGTATATGCCAACGGCTTCGCTATAACATTATGCGTTTCCCTATCGTTATCAGTATCTATATATCCATCAAAATTATATCCGTTATTTTCTAGGAAAACTTCCATCTTAGTCCACTCGCTGTCAGTAGGTATATGCCATCCCGCAGGACATAGCGTGTCTACCCTCACAAGCGAATCACCAATATAATAATCACCCTCACCCCACAACACATTAGAAATATTATACAGCACTCCGTATTTTGTATAATTGTCTGTCATTTTAGCTTCTTCCACATCAGTACCATCGTATCCATATACGAAACATCGCACTGTATCATCCCACCTATTATAATAATTTTCGGACATGCTACTTATTGAATTTACATTCGGCAGATACCTTAAATTTTCAGTCATCCACACTTGGTCGCCAATCTGCACGGTACAATAGGTATTGCCATCTCGCTCATCGGTAAATCCGTTGCCAAGTGAAACAATATACGCCACAATGCTGTCACAACCATGCACTGAAGTATAATGACGACGATATATGCCGCTTTCCGTAATCAAAGTATCATCGAGCTGATACGACTCATCGCATGTGTATATTTCAATTTCATTGAAAGCAAAATCGCCTATAGTCAAGTCCAATTCCACAATGCTGTCGCACCCCAAAGCGGTTTCGAGTTCCTCAAGTACATAATGACCACTTTCCGAATATGTTTGCCCATGATAAGTAAAAGGTTCACAATCATGAATATCATACGCAATAATCTTGTCGCGACAATACGGGATATGGAAATATAATACTGAATCCATATAAAGGTGCATCATCTGCCTAATCTCCATGCTTTCAAACACTACTCCCCTAAATGTTGTGTACCCCTTTATGATAATATCATCGGCTCCATATATTAATGGCACACCATTTTCATTAACAACAGTCAGCTTATCTTGAACAGTTACCGTAGTAAGTGTTGTGTCTGGATAGTGCATCATCCATTGCAAATGATTTCGCTCATTAGTTATTGATATGCTGTCCAACCGCTGATAATGCCTTTCCATTTCATCTATCGTACTTATTCCAATACCAGAAAATCTGCAAGAAATCGTTCTTTCGTTCACATACAATGTCAAATATAGAGTGACAATGCTGTCGCAACCGTGTACCGAAGTAAATTGACGGCGATAAATGCCACTGTCCCTCAGTAATGTGTCGCCCCATTGGTACTCACCATCGTTTGTCTCAATGTAAAATTCCGTCTCAATTTGTCCGCCAATGCGGAAATCCAATTCCACAATGCTGTCGGCACCACATACAGATTGCAGCTCCTCAAGCACATAGTGACCGCTTTCTGAATATGTCTGACCATTGTACGAATACGGCACACAGTCTTGAATACGAAGCAAAGTGGTCTTGTCATTGCAATATGGAATATCGAAAAACAAGGTATCGACTCCTGCACACCATAGTTTGCTCAGTTGTCTGCTTTCATATACATCACCATTGTAGGTCGTGTAGCCAACATACGACATGCTGTCGGATATACTTAATGTTTCGTTTTGAGCATTTCCGTTATCAATTGTCAATTTGGGAACAACCGAACCGAGATTAGAGATAGCATTCCCGCCTCCTTTGCCAAGATTTACCATCTTTATGGAATACGACTTGTTTCCAACATTTGCCGAAAGCAAATATGCCTGAGCCATCGACAGGCTAATTGAAAAACGGTACATTCCTGCTGAAAGCCATTCCTCATATTGCACATAAAGCTTTCCTACCATGTCATACACCTGTAGCAAAACCTTGTTATTTTCAGCGACATACAATTCGACTTCGGTTTCTCCATCAAACGGATTGGGAACATTTTGCGAAAGAGCATCGCTGACGGTTGAAGTTTGTTCAATAGCGCCTGTACCATGATACCTAGCAATAAGAATTGTATCAGGATACTCGATAGTTCGCTCCCAATTCTTTGTATGGTTTACAACAACAATGCTATCCAACTGCTGATAATGCTGTTCCCCAGCATAATATGTACCTATGCCCTGTCCTATAAATTCTGCGCGTACAGAATAATCGCTCTGCGCGCAAACTAAACCGCAAAATATACAAGCAATGACTGCCAACAAGAATCTTTTCATAACACAATATTTTCGGCAAATATATGATTTATTTTGTTACATACAACAAATTATGCAAAAAATCTATCTTTCTATTTCTCTTCACCGCCTCCATCTCACTTTCGCTTACCCATTTCACCTCGGTTATATCTTCCTCGGTTTGAGGTTTGGTTGTGCCGGCACCTATATATTTCATTCTATACCAATGAGTAACCTTTAGCGCAAAGCCATCCTTGAAAGGATAAATATGGTAAGTTGTGATTAGTTTGCCTTCGTTCATAATGTCGGCAGAATTGAGTCCGCACTCCTCGCAGACCTCGCGCACAGCGCATTGGTCAAGAGTTTCGCCTTTTTCGAGCCAGCCTTTGGGCAAATCCCAACGACCAGAACATATCTTCAATTTATTTACTACTTACCTTTTATTTTCTGCAATAAAACACTATCTTTGCGCTATTGTAATTTGAAAGATAGGTTTAACACAAATCTTATGATAAACATTAGAAAACTCGAAGCGGAATTGTGGGAATCGGCAGATTTGCTGCGACAAGGAAGCAAACTTACAAGCAGTCAATATTGTATGCCAGTACTGGCACTTCTTTTCCTGCGATACGCGTATAGTCGCTACAAGATGGTAGAGGCGGAAATTCTGGAAAACCGCCCAAAACGTGGTGGGCGCGTAATGCCCGTCGAGCCAAGCGACTTTGCTGCCAAAAGCGCACTATATCTGCCACAAGAGGCGCAGTTCGCATATCTGGTAAATTTGCCCGACAACATCATAGAGGCAAAGTTAAAGACAAAGGACGGACAAGACATCAATTCGCTGGGCGAAGCAGTAAACAACGCTATGCAGTTAGTTGAAGACCAAAGCACTCAACTTGCAGGCGTACTGCCCAAAAACTATACAATGTTTGCCGACGACCTATTGCGCGAACTGCTCCGTATTTTCAACAACAAGACGATAGATGAAGTTGGCGGCGACATTATCGGGCGCATATACGAATACTTCCTTTCAAAGTTCGCCAAGGCCGTTGCAAGCGACGACGGTGTGTTCTTTACGCCAAAGTCGCTGGTAAAAATGCTTGTCAATGTTTTGGAACCCACACAGGGCGTTATGCTTGACCCCGCCTGTGGTAGTGGCGGTATGTTTGTGCAGACTGGCGACTTTGTGAACCAAAACGGAATGAACGCCAACACCCAGATGACTTTCTTCGGACAGGAAAAAGTAGAATACAACGCTCAACTCTGCCTTATGAACATGGCAGTACACGGGCTCAACGGAAAGATAATTTCGGGCGACGAAGCCAACTCATTCTACCACGACACCCACAATCTGGCAGGAAAGTGCGACTATGTAATGGCAAATCCGCCTTTCAATGTCGATAAGGTCAAGTCCGAATCGGCATTGGCGGCAGGGCGTCTGCCATTTGGACTGCCAGGCGTGAACGCAAAGACCAAGGAAGTGGGTAACGCCAACTATCTATGGATTAGTTACTTCTACGCATACCTTAACGACCACGGACGCGCAGGCTTTGTTATGGCAAGTTCGGCAACCGACAGCGCCAACAAGGACCGCGACATCCGCGAAAAGCTTGTGCGTACTGGCGATGTGGACGTGATGGTAAGCGTGGGCAACAATTTTTTCTACACGCTCTCGCTACCATGTTCGCTATGGTTCTTCGACCGCAACAAGAATGCCGACATCCGCGACAAGGTTCTTTTCATTGATGCCCGCAACTACTACACCGTGGTTGACCGCACCCTGAACGAATGGACAGAGTGGCAGTTGCGCAATCTGCAGGCAATAGTACACCTGTACCGTGGCGAGCGCAACAAATATATGCAACTGCTAACCGACTACAACAAGGCCTTGGGCGCACAAACCGTAGCAACTGCCGAAAAAGCCCTGCAGAAGCATAAGGCCGAAGCCAAGCAAATTATTGCCGATGCACCACGCAAGGACAAAAAGCGCATCGAAGCCGAACAGAACAAACTCACGGAAAAACTTGAAGAAACTCTCGAAACTGCCCGACAGCGCAAATGGCTCACCGACAAATTTGGCGAAGACGGCACCTACAACGACATTCCGGGACTATGCCGAATTGCCACCATACAAGAGATAGAGGAAAAGAACTACTCGCTCACACCCGGTGCCTATGTCGGTGTAGCCGAGCAGGAAGACGACGGCGTTGACTTCCACGAGCGCATGAACGAAATTCACTCCGAACTGGCACAGCTTAACAAAGAAGCCAATGTGCTGATGGACGAGATACAAAAGGCGTGGGAGGAGTTGAAATGAAAAAGAAAGAAACAAAGAACGAACCGACATTTGTATATCGCGACAATACGATTGCCGACAATGAATATGTGAAATGGCTGTCTGATGTAAAGGCGCGTTTCCACCAAAGTCAGATAAAGGCAGCCATTCGTGTGAATACGGCAATGCTTGAATTTTATTGGAGCATTGGTCGTGATTTGGTGGCACTGCGTGCAGAAGAACGTTGGGGCGCAGGAGTAGTGAAGCAGTTTGCTCTCGATATGCGTCAGGCCTTCCCTAATGAAACGGGCTTCTCCGATACCAATGTTAAGTATATGAAGCGCTGGTATTCGTTTTATTATGAGAATATTACAAAAAGTCAGCAAGTTGCTGGCCAAATTAGAGGATCTCAAATAAGTCACCAACTTGGTGACCAAATGGAGTCTGTAGAAAAAAGTCACCAACTTGGTGACCAATTAGAAATGCCAGAAATCTTTGGTAGAATTCCTTGGAGACATCATGTGGAAATCTTTACCAAAAGCCAATCTATAGAGGAGGCGATTTTCTACATAAATAAGGTAGCCGAAGAAGGCTGGAGCCGCAATTGGCTCGAAGACCAGATGGCTGCCAAACGCTATCTGTCGCAAGGCGCTGCTATCACCAATTTCGACAAGACCTTGCCTGCACCACAAAGCGAATTGGCCAAGGAAATGCTGAAGGATGAGTATAATTTCGAGTTCCTGACGATGAAAGCCAAGTATGACGAGCATGATTTGGAGGAAGCGCTTGTCAATAACATCACCCGTTTCCTTTTGGAGTTGGGCAAAGGCTTCGCATTTGTAGGACGACAGATGGAGTTGCGCATGGACGACGAAACCACCTTCTTTCCAGACTTGGTGTTTTATCATATCCCGCAGAAACGCTATGTTATCATCGAGCTGAAAGCCGTGAAGTTTGAGCCTGAGTTTGCCGGGAAACTGAATTTTTACGTTACCGCTGCCGACGAGTTGCTTCGTGGCGAGGGCGACAACCCTTCCGTCGGTTTGGTTATCTGCAAGACAGCCAAGAAAACCATCGTGGAATGGTCGCTCAAAGACATTAACAAGCCCCTGGGTGTAGCATCTTACCAACTGAGGGAGGTCGTTGACCGCACCGTGGCCGAACTGGAACTGAGGAAGAAACAACTGAAGGAGGAGTTGAAATGAACGAGTGGAAGAAAGTAATGTTGGGAGATCTCTGCGACTTTATAAACGGAGGTGCGTGGAGTGATAAAGAATATGTACCGAAAGGCATTCCTGTTTTAAAAGTTACCAACTGCAAAAATTCTGGATTTGTGCTCGATGACATTAATTATCTGCCTTATTCATCAAAACATAAATATTCCCAAAATGAACTGCAATTAAATGATGTAATAATAGCTACGGTAGGATCTCATCCTAATTTAGTTAACTCTTCGGCAGGTCGTTCAATTATCGTTAATTCAGCTGTCGTGGGCTATTATTTGAATCAAAATGCTGTCTGTATTAGATCTAAAAACACGAATGTCTTGAACCAGTTGTATTTTGGCTATTATTCAAAATATTATCTGTTTCAAAACTATATTCAAATGAGAGGAAAGGGCGCAGCAAATCAAATGCGAATAGCTATTAGCGCTATAAAAGATTACCCGTTTCCATTGCCCCCAATAGATTATCAGGTTCATATTGCCACCATCCTATCCCGCTACGACGCCCTGATAGAGAACTACCAGAAGCAGATAAAACTTTTGGAGGAAGCGGCACAGCGGCTCTACAAGGAATGGTTTGTCGATTTGCGATTCCCTGGATATGAGAGCACGAAAATTGTGGACGGTGTGCCGGAGGGATGGGAGAAGAAGAAAGCTATTGATTTCTTTGACATGTCAATAGGAAAGACACCTCCAAGAGCCGAAAAGGAATGGTTTTCAACTAATCATATGGATATTCCATGGGTATCAATAACTGATATGAAAGATGCAACATATGTAAATACAACAAGCGAAAAACTCACAAAGGAAGCATGTGCAAAATATAATGTCAGAATTGTACCTGAAGGAACTATACTTCTTAGCTTTAAATTGACAGTTGGAAGGGTTTCTATTGCAGATATTCCAGTTTGTACCAATGAAGCAATTGCTCATTTCATGAAAAAAGACGATAATTGGAGATGCTATACTTTTTTGTATCTAAAGAACTATCATTATGATTCTTTAGGTAATACATCAGGAATATCCAAAGCTGTTAATTCAACAATAATCAAGAATATGCCCTTTGTAATGCCAAGTTCTGAAATCCTTATAAAATTCGATTGTGTAATTTCGCCATTGTTTTCAACCATTAAAAACTTACAGTCTCAAATTCGTCTTCTGACGGAAGCAAGAGACAGGTTGCTGCCAAGGTTGATAGAGGGAGAAATGGGAGTGTAATTTTTGATAAAAATATTGTTTATCAATCAAAAACATTAGTAAATTTGCAACAGTATTAATAAAAACAAAAAAATGGCTCAGTTAGAGGTTAATTTTACGCTTAAAGGTGATATAAGTGAAACCACTTTTGCTCTGCAAGAAAACGATGGGAAATTCTATCTCAAAGGCATTTCTGAAAATAGCGACACTAAAGAGTTTAAGATAGTGCGAGACGAAAATGATGTTTTTGTCATTGAAAAACCAAACTTCGAGGAGTCTGACGACATCATTGAAGAACGTATGGTTGGCTTATCCGAAGAGTGGATTAGTGCTAATGTTCAAGGGTTTGAAACAAATGCAGAAGAAATAGCACGCAGTCCAAAGAAACCAGGCTACGGACCTAAGGATATTTTTGTTGAACCCAAAAATTTTACTATCACGCAATTGGTGCAGATGGTCAATGATGGAGACTTGGAAATTGCCCCGAGATTTCAGCGCAACTTTATTTGGGACAGAACCCGCAAAAGTCGTTTGATAGAATCTATCTTTTTGGGATTGCCTTTGCCTACAATATATCTGAGCCAATACAACGATGGTCGCCTGACAATTGTCGATGGTCTCCAACGTATCAGCACGATTAAGGATTTTATGGAAGATCGTTTTTCGTTATGCAATATGGAGTATTTCGATTATTGCAATGGCAAAAAATATACTCAACTCAACTTACCAAGTTTGCAACTACGGCGATTCAAACAGACACAGATTACTTGCTTTGTGATAGACTACCGCTCTCCATCACAACTAAAATATGATTTGTTCAGAAGATTAAACACCGGCGGCAAAGTACTCAACGATCAAGAAATAAGGAACTGCCTTGCTAGAACACCACTTCAAGACACTTTATACAATATGGTAAATTCTGACGAATTCAAGAAAGCCACCTGTGGCAGTGTCAAGGATACCCGTATGGCGGCGCAAGAATCTGCATTGCGATTCATATACTTCTATAATCAGTATTCGGAAGAATCATATATCGGCAATTACGACGGCGATATGAAAAGGACTTTGGACTCTTGTGTAGAAGAGTTGAACCGAAAATCTGAAAATGAATTGAGTATGTATGTGGAGGCTTACAAAAAAAGTATGAATCTTGCATATCAACTATTTGGAGAATATGCTTTTAGAAAAGTATCCCATAATCAGAATAAGAAACTATCAATCAACAAATCCCTAATGCTGGTGCTTAGTGTTCTCTTGGCAAAATTTGCAGAACAAAACCGAGTTTCAACTGTTGATATAAATTTGACTGATAAATTGACTGATTTGATAGCACACGATGAATACCTCAACGAAGCAATCTCGTGGAGTACAACCAACAAAAAGAATATTAACTATGTTTTTGCAACATTGAAACAAAAACTAATAGATTTACTATAAATAATGAAAAAAATAAAATTAAGCATAGAAGGTTTTAAGTGTTTTAGAGAAAACACAAAGGTTCATATAAACAATCTTACGCTTCTGACAGGTGCCAATTCTGCTGGGAAAAGCACTGTGATACAATCATTGCTTTTGAATAAAATGATTTCTGAGTCCAAATCTACTGATGGCAAATTGGTTGAACTTGATTTAAACAACAAAGATTACGCTTTGGAACTTGGAACTTACGACGACATTATATTTCGCGACGATAACTATCACAATGATTTTTTTACAGAGTCAAAGGATGTTGTTTTTTCAATTGATAACGCTAAAGCGATAATTAAAGTTGATGACAATATTGATGCAAAAAAAATTGTCAAAGTTGCTGTTGACAATGATTTTTGTTTGGATATCAACCAATTTGTGTATTTGAATGCTTATCGTATGGCTCCACAATACGAATATAAAAAAAGTGAGCAATCAGATTTTTGTGATTGTCACGGAACCAATACAGGCGACGTTATCCAAAAACATTCCAACGATAATTGCGACAAAAATCGTTCTTTAAATTTTTTGGGAAACAAAAAATGGACAATCCAATTAGACGAATGGATTTCATATATTTTCCCGAATGTTGGTATTCAAATATCTCAATCAAGTGCAGATAGTTATCAGGTCAAAATACTTGGAAATGCCGCCACAAACGTAGGCTTTGGCATAACATACGCATTGCCTATTTTGGTAAACGGGCTTCTTGTTCCAGAAGGCGGTATGCTGATAGTAGAGAATCCAGAGGCACACCTTCATGCCAAGGCTCAGTCGAATATGGGATATTTCCTTGCTCGTATGGCAGCAGCTGGTGTACACGTCATTATTGAGACACATAGTGAGCACATTGTCAATGGTATTCGCCGAATGATTGTTGAGGGCAAGACTGATATGTCGCATGAGGATATGACTATCTATTTCTTCCAAAATAAGAATGGAGAGAATAGTATCAAAGAGATAACTATGGATGATATCGGTAACCTATCAGAATTTCCTTTGGATTTCTTTGATCAAGTAAGACAGGACATGTTGGAGTTAATGAAATTAGAACGTAAACGAAAGGGTATGAAAGATGGTGAATGGTAATATCCTTCTTGACGAAGATGGTTTGAATATCCAGAACGTTAATGACAGCGAAAAAAGATCTGCCGTGGGAAAGTTCTGCGAAATGATAGAAGAAGCAAACACTGAAGGTGATACTCTTCATTATATTTATGATAGTCCATGTAGCATTTATTCTATTCTCTATGACCCAGAAGATCCGCATTGTAAGTTAATTGGTCAGAGACTGTTTAGTCAACTTCAGAATGTTTTTGGTAACTTTCCTCATTCCATACAAAGTTCGAAAGAATTTGAGACAAAAAGAGAACCAAGGACTCACGGAGGCTACAAATATGAAAATTGTCCATCGTCTGATTATGTTTATGACTATGGCAGCATAGATAACTGGCATTTTAAGTGGTACTATGAGCATCCAGACAAAATTGACTGGAGTAAATCTGTTAATGCTATTTTCCCTAATTATGACAAAGCAATAACGATTCTACGCAATGAACTGCAAAAACTTAAGGACAATCCAGATTCTATAAGTGGATTGGAATATTTGGATAAGAAATATCTTATATCTGTTGAAATTGACAGGCTTAATGCAGAAGAAGTTTTATCAAAGTTTTATAGCCTTATAATGAACCATAAAAACGAAAGCAGTGAAAAAATTTCCTATGCGGAAGAAATAGGTTCCCAAATATGTGAATTAAATTATTACCGTCATGAGAAGGAACTTGAAGAATTAAATAAAGCTAATCAGCAGATAGTAAAAATATATAGCATAAAAAAAGATAATAAATACCAATTCCTTTCAATTGACAAAAAACATGGTAGATTCGAATGGTGTGATGAAAAAGGCAATCATATATGTGAGGTGATGTTTGATGGAGAACCTGTTGAAAACAGCCAAGATGCCAATCACTCCATTTCGCATGTAGATGATTGGAAGCGTATATATCAGAAATAGAAACACCACGATATTGCAAAGGACTACAGCGAAGACAAACTGATACAGCAAAGCACAGCCAAGGCTCGCAACCGTTTGCTACCGAAGGTTGACGGGAATACAAATCAAACATAAGAAAAACGTATTGTTATGAATTATCAAGATACATCACTTTGGAAAAGGACTTTAGGATCAAATAGCAAAGATGTTAAGCCTCTCAGGGAAAGTTTTTTAGATGCCCGAAGGAATGCTGATTTTCTTTTAAGAAAAATCAGAATGGATTTTCCTAATTTGACCGTACACGACATCACCCATGTAGATTCATTGTGGAATGTCGCCGACACTGTCATAGGAAAAGACTATCCAATAAACCCACTCGAAGGATATGTTTTGGGGATTTCCTTTTTGATTCATGACGCGGCACTGTCGTATGATGCTGTAGGGGGCAAAGATAAACTCAGAGATACTATAGAATGGAAGGATGCCTATGCCGATGGTCATGGCGATAAGAATGAAGAGGAGTTCAAGAAAGAATGTGACTTCGCTGCAATTCGTATTCTTCATGCAAAATATGCAGAAGAAATCTTAAATAAAAAATTTGAAAGAGATAACACTACAACTTTTTACATCATTGACAATAACGAGTATCGTACTCATTTTGGTGACATGATAGGTAAAATAGCTGCAAGTCATCATTGGGATATTGACAATGTAGAATCTAGACTCAAAAAACAAAACAATCCAATGAGCGGAATGCCAAATGAATGGAAAATAAATACACAAAAACTGGCATGCATATTACGATGTGCCGATGCCGGGCATATTGATGACGGACGAGCCCCAGACTCTATTTATCGTTTCCTAGTTATCAATGGCGTTTCTCGACAACATTGGGAATCACAAAACCATTTGTGCCAAGTTTGTGAAGATGATGACGATAATACAAAACTATGCATTACATCCAGCAACCCTTTCAAAAAAGAAGAATTTGCTGCATGGAATGTGGCTTATGATGCAGTAAAACAATTTGACGAAGAATTAAAAAAATCAAATAACCTTCTTAAATCTTCTAATTTGCGTTTCCGACATTCTGGCGTATCAGGTGCGGAATCCAAAGAGGCTATGTCGAAATATATTGAAACTGAAGGATGGCGACCATGTAGCATTGGAGTTCACGCGAGCAATGTGAAATCTTTGATAGAAAACCTTGGCGGCAGCAAATTGTACGGAGAAGAAAATCTATTGTTGGTTGCCCTACGAGAACTTATCCAAAATGCCCGTGATGCCATATATGCAAGAAGCTCAATAGATAACAAATTTAGGGATGGTGCAATAATAGTTAGGTATAATGAAGATGTCGGGAAACGTTGGATAGAAGTTGAGGACAACGGGATAGGCATGTCATTGAATTGCATTAAACATAAATTATTGGATTTTGGTAATAGTTACTGGAAATCTAGCTTAGCCAAGGAAGAAAATCCAGGTCTTTGTAGTAACGGTTTCCAATCTATCGGAAAATTTGGCATAGGATTCTATTCTGTTTTCATGGTGGCAAAGTCAGTTGAAGTTATTACAAAAAGATACGATAAGGGCGCAAAAGAAGCGAATAAAATCGAATTTCCCATAGGGTTGACATTGTCGCCTATTTTGTCAGAAACAAAATTAAGTTCAAGTTTGTCAACTATTGTTAAATTTGAACTGAAAGGCGATATAGTCTTTAAGTTTCATTCGATACGAATAGATTTAAAAAAGGCTCTACAATTATTGGTTGCTGGATTAGACGCTAATGTTTATTATGATGATCAAAAGATTCATACAAATATAAAATCTAATGATTTTGACAAAAGAAAATGGCTAGAAGATTTGGCTATTAAATGTCCTGACAATTTAGAGTCTCTTGCATCTAAACTGGAAGATTTGATTGATGAAAATGAGGAATTTAGGGGAATGATACTTCCTCCTGAAGAAATTTTATCATACCCATCAAATTATGTGTTTCCGTGTTTAAAAACAATAAGTGGCTTAGTGACGTCATTATCCTACGATAAATACCATATTCATGATAGTTATATTGGATATATAGATGGAAAAGGAAATAATATATCTAGGAATGAAATAGTTTTAGATGATCCGCTCAAGAAATGTTTGCAGCATTGGACTATGGAGAAATATAGAAATAAATATAATGATATAATAGCAAATAAAGACTTGAGTTATAGATATTCCAAATTAATTAGTTTATGCGAGTTAGAGGATGATATAATCCATGACAACATTATTCGCATATATGCAACTATGCGTAATAATTTTCACTCTGGATCAATAAAAGACTTGTGTAATATTCATAATTATGTGTTTGCTGGTGTTTATTATTACGCAGGGAGGATTAATTTATCTGGAGACGATTTCCATGTAGAAGAAATCGTCAAAAAACATATCGAATCCCAAGCAGATGAATGTGATACATTTGAAAAATTTCGCAATTCAGAATTTATACATGACAAAAATAAGAAAAAATTTGAAGATTTGAAAAAAATAAGCAAAATGCCGACATCTAAACAAGAAGAAGTTATACAAAAATTTTGTAAATTATATGTATTCGAATTATTAAGAGATGAAAATCATCTGGCATTGAAAATATGGTTGAATTTAATGTTGGATAATGTAATTGGACAAATGATAGATTGGAGAAATACGGATGACACGAAATTAAAAAATATAATAATAATTGATGATGTAATAAATAAAGGAACGTTCAATGAAACATGCTCTTATCTTTATCAATTCTTAATCCCTACCAAAAACTATTTAAAAGAAATAGGAGCTCTAACATACAAAAATTCATAAAACCATATAAAAGTTATTAATGGTGCAATTATGGACGCAAAGCAATTATATATCAATTTTGATGAATACATAAGGCAGGGCGAACCTTCACAACGCGATGCCGCATACGCTTGGAGTACTGCAATTGGACTTCAGGCGGTTGACGGACTAAAAACATCGGAATACCTGAACGATTTGGCCCGCCGTAATATTGAAGGCGAAATCACCATCGACGAGGTAGGCTCTCTGCTCGACAGCTACTACGAAAGCAAAACCGTGCGCGAAGCCGATGACGACGACAAGGAAGAGGCCGACAAGGCTTCGAAAAATATAAAGAAAATCCTTTCTACCATCACTCTCGATTTCTCCACCAACGGACTTATAAACCTTCATCGCCGCATATTCAACGGCGTATTCAAACACGCCGGCGAACTGCGGAAATACGACATTACCAAAAAGGAATGGGTGCTCGACGGAGACACTGTTCGCTATCTGAACTGGGAAGACTTGCGCCGGGCTATCGACTACGACATCGAACAGGAACGCGCATATATCTTCAAAGGAAAAACTCAGGATGAAATAGTACGACATCTGTCGCGGTTCGTGTCGGGAATATGGCAGATTCACGCTTTTCGCGAAGGCAACACGCGAACCACGGCTGTATTTACAATACTTTATCTCCGTTCGCTTGGATTCGACGTCAAGAACGACCTTTTTGCCCGTCACTCGTGGTATTTCCGCAATGCGCTCGTAAGAGCCAACTACAAGAACGCCGTGAAAGGTATCGAATATTCGCCTGTGTATCTTGAACGCTTCTTCCGAAATCTGCTGCTAGGCGAACAATGGGACTTGCGAAACCGTTTCCTGCACATCAACCCGCCTGCCGAGTGGCGCGTACAACAAAATCTAGCAGCACCCGAACAAGTACCCGAACAAGCACCCGAACAAGCGACCGAACAAGATTTACTACACACTAATAATCAGTTGATTATAGAATTAATAAATACCATAGGCAATGAAGAATTGTCAATCTCTCAGCTAATGGAAAAAGTTGGATTAAAGCACAGACCCAATTTCATAGAATACCACCTTAATCCTGCAATTTCCGAAGGCTATGTACGTCTGCTCTACCCCAAATCGCCTCGCCACCCACGGCAAAAGTATCTGCTTACGGTGAAAGGATTGGCATTTTATAATGAACTGAAGAAATAGTATTATGGCACGAGACTACAGCGAAGACAAACTGATACAGCAAAGTACAGCCGATTTTCTAGAACAGGAACTGGGTTGGAAAAACGTTTATGCTTTCGACCAGGAGATATTAGGCGAGAACGGCACATTGGGACGCAACAGCTACAACGAAGTGCTGCTCACAAGCCATTTGAGGCAGGCGCTGAAGCGTTTGAATCCGTGGCTCACCGACAAACAGATGCTGGAAGCCATGAGCCACATGACCGAACATTTGAGTTCGCAGACTCTAATGCAGATAAACGAGCAGAAATATCAGTACATCCGCAACGGAATTCCTGTCAACCGCGTAAAACCTAACGGCGAAACAGAAGAAATCCGCGCCAAAGTCATCGATTTTGCTTCTCCCGAGAAAAATGAATTTATCTGTGTAAGAGAAATGTGGGTTTACGGTGCCCTCTACCGCCGCCGTGCCGACATTGTCGGATTTGTAAACGGTATTCCTCTGCTATTCATGGAACTTAAAAACCACGATGTGGAAGTGGAGGATGCTTTCAATCAGAACTATCGCGATTATCTAGACACTATTCCGCAACTGTTTTACCACAATGCGTTCATCATGTTCAGCAACGGAATGGAAGCCCGCGTGGGAACAATAGACTCAAAATGGGAATTTTTCCACGAGTGGAAACGACTGAACGAAATGGAAACTGGCAATGTTGAGCTGCCAACAATGCTGCGTGGTATCTGCAAAAAGGAAAACTTCCTCGACCTGCTCGAAAATTTCATACTATACGACCATTCCGATGGCAGAACAGTAAAGATTTTGGCTCGCAACCATCAGTATTTAGGTGTAAACCAAGCCGTTGAGATGTACCGCAACCGTCAGTACCTAAAAGGAAAACTTGGTGTATTCTGGCATACACAGGGAAGCGGCAAAAGCTACTCGATGCTATTCCTCGCGCAAAAAATACGTCGCAAGTTCGAAGGCTCTCCTACAATACTTGTGCTTACCGACCGCTACGAACTAAACAAGCAAATAAGCGACACCTTTGAAAACTGCGGATTGCTGGGCAATGTGAAAGCAAAAAAATTTATTGCCAGCGACGGCGAAGACCTAAAGACAAAACTGAAGGGCAATCCGTCGTTCATTTTCTCGCTCATACAGAAATTCAACGATCCCAAGGCTACGCCCATAATCCCCGACCACGATATAATTGTGATGAGCGACGAAGCGCATCGCACCCAGAACGGCATTTTTGCCGACAATCTTATGCATCTTCTGCCTACCGCTCATCGTATCGGATTTACAGGGACGCCTCTGCTGTCAAACGACAACATCACAGCACGAACATTTGGCGGATATGTAAGTATATACGACTTTAAACGGGCTGTCGAGGACAAGGCTACCGTTCCTCTATACTACGAAAATCGTGGCGAGAAACTGAAGGACTTGAAAAATCCTGAAATCAATGAAGAAATTGCAGAAGCTCTTGAACAGGCAGGCGACCTCGATGCCTCACAGTCGGCAAAACTGGAGCGCGAGTTCAGCAAGGAGGTGCATCTTCTCACTGCAGCGAAACGACTGCGTTTGATAGCTAAGGATTTTGTAAAACACTACAGCGACCTATGGACATCGGGCAAAGCTATGTTTGTCTGCTACAACAAAGTCACCTGCGTGCGAATGTATAACTACGTACAGGAATACTGGCAACATGAAATAAAGCAGTTGGAACAGCAAATAGAAAAATGCTGCTGGCAACAGGAAGCACAAGAATTGCAACGCAAACTGACTTGGATGAAAGAAACCGACATGGCTGTAGTTATCTCACAGGAACAAAACGAGATACAGACATTCCAGAAATGGGATTTGGACATAAAGCCGCATCGTTCACGAATGGAAAAAGAAGAACTCGACAAGAAGTACAAAGATGCCGATTCCAAATTGCGTGTTGTCTTTGTATGCGCCATGTGGCTGACAGGTTTCGATGTAAAGACGCTTTCGTGCCTATACCTCGACAAACCGATGAAAGCTCACTCACTTATGCAAACTATAGCCCGTGCGAACAGAGTGGCAGAAGGAAAAACCAACGGACTTATCATTGACTATATCGGCATTGTAAAGGCTCTGCGTCAAGCATTGGCAGATTACACCGCTAATCCCGGAGGAGAAACAGGTGGCAACGACCCGACAATTGACAAGGAAGAACTAATCAAACATGTTATTGAGAGCATTACAGTAGCAACCGAATTCCTTAAGGAACACGATTTTGAACTGGAGGACTTGATTCATGCAGAAAAGTTTCAGAAACTGGCACTGCTCAAGACTGCAGCAAATGCAATGTGCGAATCGGCGGAAATAAGAAAAACATATTGCACCTTTGCCTCTACCCTACTCAAGTTGTGGAAATACCTAAACCGTGAAGACATTACTACAGAAATGAAGCAGCAGAAAGATGCAATAGAAGCCATCTTCAAGGAACTGCAAAAGAAACGCAAGCATGCCGATATCACAGAGCTTAGTGTTACAATCAACGAGATTGTGAACGAACACCTTGAAATCGATAACAGCCAGATGATTACTGCCGAACCACGCCGTTTCGACATCAGCGGAATCGATTTCGACTTGCTTAGACGCGAATTTGCAAAGAGCAAAGAAAAGAACTTAGTACTGAAAGATATTCAGGAACTGCTTCAGGAACGCATTGCTCAAATGCTGGCGGCAAATCCATCGCGCATCAACTTCTACGAAAGGTATCAGGAAATCATTCAAAACTACAACGATGAACAGAACCGTGCCACTATCGAAAAGACTTTTGAGGATCTGATGAATCTTACACATCAACTCACCGACGAACAGAAACGATACATCAGGGAAGGTTTTGAAAACGACGAACAGTTGTCAATATACGACATCCTAATGAAGGATAATTTGTCGAAAAATGACATCAAGAAGATTAAAGAAGTATCAAAGGAACTGATTGCAAAAATCAAGGAACTGCTTCACACTATGGACCATCCTTTCGACAAGGAAGAAACAAAAGCGACTATAATAATTATGATTCGTGATACTCTATGGAACGAATTGCCAGACAGTTATCCCGACGAAAGCATAAATCATTACAAGGATGCTGTTTATAATTATTTCAGTTTACACCACGATAGGATAGCATAAAAGGTTGTTGGCGAATACTCAACTTTCACTTTTCAACTTTCAAGCACCATCCTTATATTCCCATACATATTTCTCTTCACCGCCTCCATCTCACTTTCGCTTACCCATTTCACCTCGGTTATATCTTCCTCGGTTTGAGGTTTGGTTGTGCCGGCACCTATATATT
>CAJOIT010000002.1 GCA_905234755.1 uncultured Bacteroidales bacterium | reverse complement strand
CACCGACGCCAACGGCTGCGAGGTACACCTTGTAGCAACCGTAGGCTCCCCCGATGCGATAGTCATCACGGCGAACGTAGAGAACATCTCGTGCAACGGTCGCAGGGACGGCGTAGTTGAAGTCAGTGCCGAAGGCGGTACCTCGCCGTACATCTTCTCCCTGTTCAACGGCTACAGCACCATATCAGGCCAGTCGACCTACACGCACCTTGGCGAAGGTGGGTACGAGATAACGGCGATAGATGCGAGCGGCTGCCAGGAGATGCGAAGCATCTATGTAGTGGAGCCTGAACCTCTGACGATGGAGGTCGACGAGATAGCCCCGTCCTGCCGAGGCAACAACGACGGACGCATAGAGATAACCGCGATAGGCGGCACCGAGCCCTACATGTACGGCTGGTCAGACCGCTACAGCGACCAGCCCGTCATAGGAGCGCTGTACAGCGGTGAATACAGGGTAAGCGTAGTGGATGCCAATGGCTGTTCGGTCTCGATGGATGCGACGATTGAGAGCAGCTATGCAGACTGTCTAAAGATACCAAACGTGTTCACTCCAAACGGCGATGGCATAAACGACACCTGGGAAATCGGAAATATAGACATGTTCCCGAATGCGAAGATTTACGTATTCAACAGATGGGGACAGATGATTTATACAGGTGATACAGGAAGCGAGTTCTGGGATGGTAGGGTAAGAGGCGGAGGCATGGCTCCTGCTGGTACATATATGTACATTATCCATTTGCATACTAGCGACGAAGCTTACGAAGGAACAGTGACAATTGCATTTTAAGTATTAAAACAAAAAATCCGAGTAATATCTCGGATTTTTTGTTTTTGCTTTTGATTTTGCAAGAAAATAAAAAATCAAAAAAGTAATGTCATGTAAAAAATAAATCTTATTTTTGCACCGCCTTTCAGGAACGGGGTGTGGCGCAGTTGGTAGCGCGCTACGTTCGGGACGTAGAGGCCGGAAGTTCGAGTCTTCTCACCCCGACCAAGCGGATTTGCGAAAGCAAGTCCGTTTTTTTGTTTGCTTTCCCCATAACTAAAATATATTTTGTAAATTTGTACTAATTGCATATATTTGCCGATGAGTCGGTGAATGTTTGCCGATATAATACGAAGCGTTATACTTTTAGTATATCAGAGCCACGCTTCTTGTGTTTGTAAATTGTTCGTAAGGCACTACGGACAGAAAGGTTGCGCACGACACGTACAAGTGATTTGGTAATGAGAAAACTATTTGTTATGCTCGCTTTTGTCCCATTTGCGTTAGGAGCATTTTCCCAAGCCGACACAACCGTCATATTCCATATTGCCGATTCGCTGAATACCCTTGGCGACACATTTTATGATGACCAAAAATACAACGAAGCCCTTGACCTTTACAGCCAAGCGGCAGAAATGGTCAAAGATATTGAAAATGGAAATAATCTTCATTATGCAACAACATTTTACAATATCGCTTGGGTATATTCTAAAGTTAGAAATTACGAGAAAGCAATTGAATACTTCATTCAGACAGCAGAAATTCAAAAGGTAATTTTGGGAACAGAACACCCCAAATATGCGAAAACACTTAATATGATAGGATATACCTATGACGATATTGGCGACTACCCAAATGCCTTGAAATATTATACCCAAGCATTAGAAATTAGAAAAAAAGTACTCGGTGAGGAACATTCCGACTATGCAAAATCATTGAATAATATTGGAATTACCTATGACAATATGGGCGACTACCCAAATGCCTTGAGATATTATACCCAAGCATTAGAAATCTGGAAGAAAGTCATCGGCGAGGAACATCCCAGATATGCGACATCATTAAACAATATTGGAGTTGCGTACCGAAATATGGGCGACTACCAGAATGCCTTGAAATACTATTTGCAAGCATTGGAAATCAGAAAGAATGTCCTTGGCGAGGAACACATAGACTATGCTAGATCATTGAATAATATTGGAATAGTGTACCACAATATGGGCGACTATCAAAATGCTATGAAATACATTTTGCAAGCATTGGAAATAAAGAAAAAAGTCCTCGGTGAGAAGCATCCAGAATATGCGACATTATTGGATAATATTGGAATAGCATACGATGATATGGGTGACTATCAGAATGCTTTGAAATACAAATTGCAGGCATTGGAAATCAGGAAGAATGTTCTCGGCGAGAAACATATAGACTATGCTGCATCACTAGAAAGCATAGGAATTGAATATCATTATATGGGCGACTATCAGAATGCTTTGAAATATTACATACAAACATTGGAAATCAGAAGGAAAATTCTCGGCGAGGAACATCCAGACTATGCACAATCATTGAATAATATTGGAGTGGTGTACGATGATATGGGCGACTACCAGAATGCCTTGAAATACAAATTGCAGGCATTGGAAATCAAAAAAAAGGTCCTCGGTGAGGAACATCATGCCTATGCTTCATCGCTGAATAATATTGGTAATACATGTCATGATATGGGCGACTGTCAGAAAGCCTTGAAGTATTATAACCAAGGGATGGAAATAAGGAAAAAAGTCCTCGGTGAGGAACATCCCGACTATGCGGCATCATTGAATAATATTGGAATAGTGTACAGTGATATGGGCGACTACCAGAATGCCTTGAGATACAAAATGCAAGCAATGAAAATATGGAAAAAAGTCCTCGGTGAGGAACACCCAAACTATGCTGCATCATTGAATAATATTGGATCAGAGTACGATGATATTGGCGACTACCAGAATGCCTTGAAATACCAGCTACAAGCAATGGAAATCAGAAAGAATGTCCTCGGTGAGGAACATCCTGACTATGCGGCATCATTGAATAATATTGGAATAGTGTACCAAAATATGGGCGACTACCAGAATACCTTGAAATACCAGCTACAAGTAATGGATATTTGGAAAAAAGCCCTAGGAGAGGATCATCCGTACTATGCGGCATCATTGAATAATATTGGAATTACCTATGATAATATTGGCGACTACCAGAATGCCCTGAAATATCATTTGCTAGCATTGGGAATAAGAAAGAAAGTACTCGGCGAGGAACATTCCGTATATGCGGCATCATTGAATAATATAGGATTAGTGTACAAAGATATGGGTGACCTCCAAAATGCGTTGAAATATCATTTGCAAGCATTGGAAATAAGAAAGAAAGCCCTCGACGAAGGACATCCAAGCTATGCGACATCATTGAATAATATTGGATTAGTGTATAGTGATATGGGCGACTACCAGAATGCCATAAAATCAAGCAAAAAATCAACATACATATATAAGAAAAACCTAATCAAAAACTTTTCTTTTATGACTGCACACGAGCGTGAAGCCTACTGGAATGCAAACAAAAAATATTTCTATTGTAACATAAAATATATGTATCACTCTCCCAACGATACCCTTGCAACAAAAACCTCCTACGACACAGAACTAATTACCAAAGGCTTGCTACTCGCATCAGAAATAAGCCTCACCAACACTATTATGGGAAGCAAAAACAAATCACTGATTTCAGAATATGAAACGATGAAAACTATGCACTTGCAGTTGAACAAAGAATTAGAAAAGCCTATTGCAGAGCGTATTTACAATTGCGATTCGCTGGAAAACGAAATTCAGAAGATGGAACGCCACATAATGGAAAACTGCAAAGAGTTCGGTGATGTCACACACTTTATTAAGATTGACTGGAAAGAGGTACAAAATTCACTCAAGCCCAATGATGTGGCTATTGAGTTTTCAAACTTTACCGAAAACGATACGACAAAATTTGTCGCACTTGTGCTTACTAAGGGTATGGAAGCTCCAGTATGTGTTCCGCTTTTCAATCAGTTTGAGATGCAAAAGTTGCAGCGAGGTATAGCACCTGCAAAAACAGAAACACAAAAAGATGAAGAAAACCGTGGTGCAACCACTGTCGCAGCAAAACGGCAGGGAATCTACGAGTCAACAGGATTGTACGATATGCTTTGGAAACCATTGGAGAAATATTTCCCTAAAAATCCGCGCATTTACTTTGCGCCGTCGGGAATGCTACACCAGATTGCAGTGGAATATGCGCCAACAGGAAACGGAAAGACTATTTCAGACAAGTACGAAATGTACCGTGTATCCTCTACCCGATTCCTTGCAATGGACTATATGCCTAAACCACTTAAAAATTCAGTCCTCTACGGCGGTGTTTACTACGACAGCGACACAACCACAATGAAGCAGGAAAGCGAGAGGTTTACGAGAGGAACAGACGAAACCAACACTTCGTTTGCATCGCTCAACAAGGACGAAGCCCGTTCGGCACTGCCATACCTGCAAGGAACCAAAACCGAGGTAGAAAACATTGCCGCCAAGATGAAGAAAAAGAAGATTTCAGCCACACTTTACGAAGGTTCTGCCGCCAACGAGGAATCGTTTAAGGCATTGTCGGGAAAGGACATAGACATTCTGCATATCGCAACACACGGTTTCTACCTCCAAACTGATGAAAAACTTTCGGGTGACCAGTCGCTTGTACAGTCTGGACTTTTGTTGTCGGGAGCAAACTACGCTTGGCAGAACAAACCTCTGCCCGAAGGCATAGAGGACGGCATCCTCACTGCAAAGGAAATCAGCTTCATGGACTTGCGCAAAACCGACTTGGTGGTATTGTCAGCTTGTCAGACAGCACTTGGCGAAATTACTGGCGAGGGTGTTTTCGGTTTGCAACGAGGTTTCAAAAAGGCTGGCGTTCGCACCATAATCATGAGTTTATGGCCAGTGGACGACAATGCCACTCTGCTGATGATGACAGAGTTTTACGCCAACATAACCAAGGAAATGACCAAGCGCGAAGCCTTCCTTGCCGCACAAAACAAGGTAAAGACTACAGAAGGCTTCGCAAATCCAAGGTTCTGGGCTGCGTTTATAATGCTGGATGGAAACAATTAAAAGTTGAAAAGTGAACGGCGAAGCCCTCAACGAAGTTAAAGTTGAAAGGTTGAACGGACAATCTGTAGGCTCACAATGCATTGTGTGCCTACATGAAACGATAACAAATAACGATTTTAGATTGATTTTTTTTCATTCATCAGGCAACGAAATCGGGTTTTAAATTGTCATAGTAGTGAAAAATAAAATTAAATTTGCAGAAATTTATAATATGATAGGTATGAGTAAGATGAAATATTTGTTTTTAATTGTAGGGCTAATTGCTTGTTGTTCAGTTGTCAATGCCCAGACTTTGGATAGGGTCGGTTTTTATTCCCAGTCGGGTGCCGATGCGTTTGTCCAGTATTCTTTTGGTGGAACATTCGGCTGTGTATTGTATGGTGAAACCGGTTCGTTGACTATTACATCTGAATATATGGATACGCATGGCGACAGCGGTTCGCTTACTGGTAATGAAGATAATGATAGCCGTGTGGCATTGGGCGAAGGCATTTCGGTGTACCCAAATCCTACAGCATATTTTGTAAATGTGACAGTGAGGGATTCCGATTGTGTGTCGGGAAGTTCCGTTGTGGAAATTTATGATACGAATGGCGTGCTTGTACTTTCGCGGGCAATAGATAGTTTCGGCAATGAATTTTCGGTAGATCTGTCCAGTCTTGCCAATGGAACCTACATTATGAAGATAGGTAAGACGAGTGCAAAAATTGTGAAACAGTGAAAAATAAATGATTATGAAGAGAATAGCGATATCGTTCATATTTGTGCTGGCTGTTGTTGCATTATCTGCCCAGAATGTTCCGCAGACCGTCAATTTTTCGGCAGTTTTGCGCGATACCACCGGCAATATTATGGCAGATACACAAGTAAGGTTGAGGTTGTCATTTCTTGAAGGTAGTGCCGAAGGTCAGGCAATATATGTTACCGAAAAGACGGAAACGACCAACTCTAATGGTTTTGTTTCGTTTCTGCTAAATAGGGGTATGACATCGAGTGGAGCATATACATTTGCAAATATTCCGTGGAAAAATGGTGATTATTGGCTTAAGGTTGATTACAAAACCGACGATATGAATGATTATAGGACTTGGGGCGTGCTTGAACTCACCAGCAATTTCTATTCATTTATGGCAGGCAAGGCGAACAAACTCGAAGGAATTGATTTTTATGTCGAGAATCCTGAGGATGGCGATGCTTTGGTATATAATTCGGAAACTGGCAGATTTGAAGCGCAAGCATTGACTCCTCCCAGAGCACCTGCCTTGTCGACAGTGCTTGAGGCAGGAAATGATGCAGGCGGAATGAACATATCCAATCTTGCAGCTCCAGTTGATCCAAATGATATTGTAACCAAGGAATATGCAGATTCTGTTTATCATAGGATTGTGACTGCAATTACTAATATAAATTGTTCGTACAATGGGCACGAGTATGTTGACCTTGGGCTTCCAAGCGGAACTATGTGGGCAAAATGCAATGTAGGTGCTGCAACACCGGAAGATAGAGGAGATTTTTATGCTTATGGAGAAATCTATCCTAATACAAATTATAGTACATCTACATATACGGGGGAGCAAGGCGATTTTTTGCCACCTGAAGCCGATGTGGCTTCGGTTTTCTGGGGCGGAGGATGGCATATTCCAACAATTGCAGAAATGGACGAATTGAGGTTTTATTGTTTATGGGAATGGAATGATTTTGGTTATATAGTTACTGGACCAAACGGCTGTTCGATATTCTTTCCGGTGTATAATAATGAAAATTATTATTGTGGCGATTATTTTTATATTAGGTCAAGTTCTGTGAATTATGTTTTAAGAGGGACTTGTAATTTACTAGAAGTGATGGTTGGTGTGGGTGCTTATGTTGCTTACCCCATTAGGCCTGTTTTTATACCAGAAAATAATAATTGATAAAGTATTTGAATATGAATAGGTTTTCGTTTTTAATATTTTTCCTAGTTATAGTATCTTCAATTATGTCACAGGAAGTCCCGCAGACTGTTGTTTTTTCGGCAGTTGTTCGAAATTCAGACAATGAGATTATTGCAAATTCTCCGATAGATGTAAGGCTGACATTTCTTGAAGGCGGGCAGTATGGAACTCCTGTATATTGTGCAGTACATAGGACTGCGACAAATTCGATGGGAAGTATGACGGTTAAACTGAACCGTGATGTGCTATCGTGCGGTTGTAATGGAGCATCAGTTTTGTCGTTCGAGGATATACCATGGGAGAATGGTGACTATTGGATGCAGGTGGAATACAGAACCAATACAATTGGCGATTTTTTATTGCTGGGAAGACTGGAATTGGCATCTGCAATTTATGCGTTTGTCGCGGATAAGACATTAGAACTCACAGATATGAGTTTTTATGTGGAAGGAGTACAAGATGGTGATGTGCTTAGTTATAATGAAGATACACGCAGTTTTGAGCCGTTCACTTTGGCACACGATCCCGAAGTTTCGGGATTGGCGGAAGTGCTTGATGCAGGAATTTCGGCAGAAGGAAGGAGGGTTACTGGTCTTGCAATTCCAGTTGAAGTTCATGATGCCGTTTCAAAGTCATATCTTGATTCTGTAGTAAATGTGTATGTGAACATAATCAATTCGTTGGGAGGTTCACTAACTGTATGTCGCGAAGGTGTCAATGGAGTATATCGGAATCACGAGTATGTTGATCTTGGATTACCAAGCGGTACAATGTGGGCGACCTGCAATGTTGGGGCATCAAGGCCCGAAGATTGTGGCAATTATTATGCTTGGGGCGAAACCAGACCAAAGGATGAATATTCCAGTGAAACATACACCGCAAATAATGCCACAAGTCCGCTTCAACCAGAAATGGATGCGGCAACAGTTAATTGGGGTGAAGGCTGGAGTATGCCAACCGAAACTGAATTTGAGGAATTGAGAACCTATTGTGCATGGAGATGGACAATGGTAAATGGAGTTGAAGGTTATATGGTCAGAAGTCTTAATGGGAATAGCATTTTTCTTCCGTATTATGAGCATCGATATGATGGAGGTCCTATTTTTATGAAACAAAGTGTTAGCAATACATACAATGATGCTCTTTACTGGTCTAAAACCAATTGCTCGCACCTAACGGCAGGGACTAATCCAAATGCACCTTATGTATTGGGGTTTGATAAATTACAAATATCAAGTCAATATAATCATGTCGCTGGTTGTCTTGTACGTCCTGTTTATCATCTGGAAGAGTAATGGTGTAATTTTATTTTAATAATATAGATTATTGTATGAGAAAAATAGTTTTGTTAATGATAATAATAACGGTTGCTGTTGCTTCGTTTGCGCAATTAGTTCCGCAGACTGTGAATTTTTCGGCAATCGTTCGCGATGCCGACAGCGTACTGCTCGTAAATACTCCAGTAACTGTAAAAATTTCATTCATTGCCGGAGGACAATATGGCACTGTAGTATATTGTGCCGAACATAATGCGGTTACCGATGCCAATGGTTTTGTCTATATACAACTTAATCGTGGCGAATATACCTGTGGTTGCAATGGTGCGCTTAATATTCCTTTTGCTGGCATTCCTTGGCATCAAGGCAATATGTGGATGCGGGTGGAATATAGAACCGATGGCGATTATGTGAATTTGGGTACTAAGGAAATAGCAAGCAACTATTACGCATTGGTATCGAGGAAGGCAGAGAAACTGTCGAATATAAATTTTTATGTTGGCAATGTACAAGATGGAGATGTGTTAGTTTATCGGGACAATGCAGAAACATTTATGCCAGTGACTTTGGATAGCATATATTATGTTGGGCTTCCGACTCCATCTTTGTCGGATGTGCTTTCGAGTAGCAATTCGGCCGATGGCAGAAGAATTTCTGGGCTTGCTAATCCTATTGGTTCTGCTGATGCGGTAACAAAGTTGTATGTTGATTCGCTGTATTATACTATAAATGGCACATTAGAACATATATCTAATCCGCCAGCGATTGTCGCACCAGTAGTTAGTACATCTGGTTATCGTAATTTGACTTCCAATAGCGCGACTATATTTGGGGTGTTGTGTTATAATAATGGCGCCCCTGCGACTTGTGGTTTCATATATGGTGCTGATGAGCATAATATGACAGATTCGGTAGCAATTGGCATTGGTACAGGAGAATTTATTTATGAAGTATCTGGTTTGCAGTCGTTTACAAAGTATTATTACAAGGCTTTTGCTTCAAATTCGGTTGCAACCGTATACGGCAGGACTCTTTCGTTTATTACGGCTACAGATCCTGATAATTGCATAACTGGTACTTTTACTGATTCTCGCGATGGAAATATTTATGCTACGGTTACTATTGGGGAGCAGACATGGTTGGCTGAAAATTTGCGTTATAAAGGGAATCTTCTATTGTATAATGAATGTCAAATACCATGGGCCGAAACAGACCAATATGTAGCATATCCAAATAACGATAGCACAAATGTTGCCATATATGGTTATCTGTATGATGCGGCAGCAGCATTGGATGGAACTGTTACATCTTCACAAATACCGAGCGGATTGCGTGGTGTTTGTCCGTATGGATGGCATTTGCCAAGTAGCGGTGAGTGGCAGCAACTGATAGATATGTTCGATAGGACTATAACTTCTCCACAATTAGCAGGACATCCAGAACTTTGGACAAGTGCCGATCAGTTGTATGTTAATGATGTTAATTTTGGCGCTAGTTGTTTTAATGCTGTTCCTACTGGATATTATATGTATCATGGAGGAGGAGACCAACATGGATTTCATGGTTTTGGTAGTAGTGTGAGATATTGGACATCAACAAATGTAGCTGATAATGACGGAATATGGTTAGAAAATGTGAATATTGGTTATATTTTTAGCGGTATGATTTATATAGATAACCTAGTGCCTGGTTATTATGTAAATGGTGTCGCTAAACCTGTCCGCTGTGTCCGCGACAATTAGCAAATGGTAGCATCAGAGGTTGCGTTTACTGCAAAATAATGCCGATTATAGCACAGAAATTAACATCGCTTTCGTAACTTGTTGTAAAACAAAGAATAAAAAATCTGCAAAATCGTTCAAAAAAATTTGTCGGTATTGATTTTATGTGTACTTTTGCAGTCCAAAATTTTAAGAAACATAATTTAAAAATTAAAAAGATAACGAAATGATTATTGTACCTGTAAAAGAAGGCGAAAACATCGATAGAGCCTTGAAGAAATTCAAAAGGAAATTTGAAAAGACTGGCGTAGTAAAGGAATTAAGAGCTCGTCAGCAGTTTGACAAGCAGTCTGTTATTAAGCGTCAGCAGAAGCTCCATGCAATTTATGTACAGAAATTGCAGAGCATGCAGGAAAATAATTAAAAATATTTTTGTTTTCATTTTTATTTCTTAAATTTGCTTCTCCGTAAGAATTGGAGATGGCAAATGGAAATAAAGATGTTCACGGAATATTTGAGGCTCGAACGTAGAAGTTCCGAGCACACTGTAAAATCTTACGAAACTGATTTGCTTCAGTTTCGTGATTTTATTTGTGGTAACTCAAAGTCAACATCTTGCTCCGAATATTTTACAGACAGAAATGTAAGGATGTGGATGATGAGCCTGAAGGAAAACGGTTTGTCATCGCGAAGCATCAATCGCAAGCTGTCGAGCCTGAAAGCATTCGCAACTTATTTGAAAAAGGTCGGCAAGATGGATAAAAATCCATTGGCAAAGATTTCAAGTCAGAAAATTAGCAAACGATTGCCGGAGTTCGTCGCCGAAAACGATATGGATAAGATGACGACAAATGACTTTTATTCCGATGATTTTGCCGGCAAGCGCGACGAATTTATGGTGGAACTTTTCTATGCTACCGGAATGCGTCTTTCGGAACTAATCAATCTCAAGCATCTCGACTTTATGTCGGCCGAACGTCAGGTGAAAGTTTTCGGTAAAAGAAGCAAGGAAAGAATCTGTCCGTTGAACGACTATATAATAAATAGGTATAACGAGTATCTTGAGTCGAAAAAGCAGCAGGGTTTTGATGTTAGTTCTCAGGCGTGGCTTCTAGTTACTGATAAGGGAGAGAAGTTGTATGCGAAGTTCGTCTATCGGAAAGTGACGCAGTATTTGGGGCAGGTGACAACCATCGACAAGAAAAGCCCGCATGTACTTCGTCACACCTTTGCTACCCAAATGCTAAACAACGGTGCAGATCTGAATGCAATCAAGGAGTTGCTTGGACATGCAAGCCTGTCGGCAACGCAAGTATATACGCACAATACATTCGAGAAATTAAAAACAGTTTATAAACAAGCTCATCCACGAGCATAAAAATGAAAGGGAAAAGAAATGAACGTAAAAGTACAGTCGGTTCAGTTTGACGCTGACCAGAAATTATTGGATTATGTTGATAAAAAAGTTGGTAAATTGTCGCAGATGGCTGACAATATTTTGAGCGCAGAAGTTATTTTACGCCTCGACAAGTCGGAAACTAACGAAAATAAGATAGCAGAAGTTAGTCTCGAAGTGCCAAAATTGACAGGTCTGTTCGCAAAACGCCAGTGCAAAACTTTCGAGGAAGCCGTTGATTTATCGGTAGATGCGTTGAAAAAACAGCTAGTAAAGGCAAAGGAAAAACAGCGTGATTAAAAAAAATAAAAAAAATTTTGTCAGTAAAAAATAATCATCTATATTTGCAGTCCCTTTCGAGGGAGTAAAAACGATCTTTAAAAGTGTTGATGATTATTTTTTAGCCGATGTAGCTCAGCGGTAGAGCAGCTGATTTGTAATCAGCCGGTCGGCGGTTCAAATCCGTTCATCGGCTCGAAAAATGGTCTGGGGAGATACCAAAGTGGCCAACTGGAGCAGACTGTAAATCTGTTGTCGTAAGACTTCGGAGGTTCGAATCCTTCTCTCCCCACTACAAGGAAGAAAGTGCGGGAATAGCTCAGTTGGTAGAGCATCAGCCTTCCAAGCTGAGGGTCGCGAGTTCGAGTCTCGTTTCCCGCTCGAAAAGCCAATGTAGCTCAGGGGTAGAGCACTTCCTTGGTAAGGAAGAGGTCATGGGTTCAATTCCCATCATTGGCTCTTTTTTTTGTATATATTAATAGGTATAATTGGTAAAAGAGAAATAATTTAAGTAATATCATTAAATAAATTTGAAGTCATGGCTAAAGAGAAATTTGAAAGGACTAAACCGCACGTTAACATTGGTACCATTGGACACGTTGACCACGGTAAGACCACATTAACATCTGCTATTACAAATGTATTGGCAAAGAAGGGCTTGTCAGAAGTAAAGAGCTTCGATTCTATTGACAACGCTCCAGAAGAAAAGGAAAGAGGTATAACCATCAACACTGCACACGTTGAATACCAGACCGAAACCCGCCACTATGCACACGTTGACTGCCCAGGTCACGCCGACTATGTAAAGAACATGGTTACTGGTGCTGCTCAGATGGACGGTGCTATCTTGGTAGTTGCTGCAACTGACGGTCCTATGCCCCAGACAAACGAACACGTACTTCTTGCAAAGCAGGTTAACGTACCTAAGATGGTTGTTTTCCTGAATAAGTGCGATATGGTTGACGACCCTGAGTTGCTCGACCTCGTAGAAATGGAAGTTCGCGACCTTCTTACCAAGTATGATTTCGACGGTGACAATACTCCTGTTATCCGTGGTTCTGCACTTGGTGCTTTGAATGGCGAACCTCAGTGGGAAGAAAAGGTACAAGAACTTATGGATGCTGTTGACACATGGATTCCATTGCCAAAGCGTGAAAACGAAAAGCCGTTCTTGATGCCTGTTGAAGACGTATTCTCAATCACAGGTCGTGGTACAGTTGCTACCGGCCGTATCGAAACTGGTGTTATCCATGTTGGTGATAAGGTTCAGATCGTTGGTTTGAGCGACGAATTCAAGGACACAACAGTTACCGGTGTTGAAATGTTCCGTAAGCTCCTCGACGAAGGCGAAGCTGGTGACAACGTAGGTTTGTTGCTCCGTGGTATCGACAAGGACGAAGTTAAGAGAGGTGAAGTTATCGCTGCTCCTGGTTCAATCCATCCGCACACTCACTTCAAGGCAGAAGTTTACGTTCTTACTAAGGAAGAAGGTGGACGTCACACTCCATTCCAGAACCACTACCGTCCTCAGTTCTTCTTGAGAACTTTGGATATCACTGGTGAAATCGCTCTTCCAGAAGGAACCGAAATGGTAATGCCTGGTGATAATGTTACTATCGATGTAACTTTGATCTACCCGGTAGCATTGAACGTTGGTCTCCGTTTCGCAATCCGCGAAGGTGGTAGAACAGTTGGTGCTGGTCAGATTACCGAAATCGTTGAATAATTAATGATTTACATAAAGTGATGGGAGTTTCTCCCGTCACTTTGTAATACGGGTGTAGCTCAGTTGGTAGAGCACTAGTCTCCAAAACTAGGTGTCGGGAGTTCGAGCCTCTCTACCCGTGCAAAAAAGAAGAAATAAACGCTATAATGAAGAAGATAAAAGCATATTTCGCCAACGTATACGATGAGTTGGTAAGGAAAGTTACCTGGCCGAAGTGGTCAGAACTTCAAAGTAGTGCAATAGTGGTAATGGTTGCTTCCTTAATATTTGCCCTCGTAATCTTTGTGATGGACTTTGCTTTCAAAGGTCTGTTGGAATGGGTTTACGGGTTATTTTATTAAACCATTTTTTTTAGTTTGGAGTTATGACAGAAGTTTCTAAGAAATGGTATGTGGTACGCGCATTGAGCGGTAAGGAGAAGAAGGTAAAGGAATATCTCGAAAGCGAAATCCAGCACCGCAATCTCACCGAACAAGTTCCGCAGGTACTAATTCCAACTGAAAAAGTTTATCAAGTTAGAAACGGAAAGCCGGTTCACAAGGAAAGAAATTTCTTCCCGGGTTATATTCTTATCTATGCAGCCCTCGATGGTGAGGTAGAGCATGTGATAAAGAATGTGTCCGGTGTGATAGGTTTTCTTGGAACCAAAGACGGAAAGGCAGTACCTTTGAGAAACGACGAGGCTGCAAGGATTCTTGGTAAGGTTGACGAGTTGTCGGAAAACGCCGACGAGGTCAGCGTGCCATTCTTTGTTGGCGAAGCAGTAAAGGTTACCGACGGACCGTTCAACGGTTTCAGTGGTGTTATTGAAGAAGTGTATGATGAGAGGAAGAAATTGAAGGTTATGGTAACCATCTTTGGTAGGAAGACCCCAATTGAACTTCGATTCATGCAAGTCGAAAAAGAGTAATCTAAAGTAATAACGGAAAAGTTATGGCAAAACAGATTGGCGGTTTTATTAAACTGCAAATTAAAGGTGGGGCTGCAAATCCCGCTCCTCCGGTAGGTCCAGCTTTGGGTTCGAAGGGTTTGAACATTATGGAGTTCTGCAAGCAATTCAACGGCAGAACCCAGACTCCGCAGACAGCAGGCAAGGTATTGCCAGTTGTCATCACTTATTATAGTGACAAGTCCTTTGACTTCGTAGTAAAGACTCCTCCGGTTGCCGTACAGTTGATGGAAGTTGCAAAGGTTAAGAAGGGTTCGTCAGAACCTAACCGTTCGAAGGTCGGCTCAATCACCTGGGATCAGGTGAAGACTATCGCCGAAGGAAAGATGGTTGACATGAACGCTTTCACAATCGACTCGGCAATGAGCATGGTTGCAGGAACCGCTAGAAGTATGGGAATCGCAGTTAAGGGCGAATCTCCAATTAAGAAATAATTTAAGTACTTTTTGAAATGACAAAAATTAGTAAGAAAAGAAAAGTTGCTTTGTCTAAAATAGAAAATGGCAAGAAGTACGATCTTCAGGAAGCTGCTAAATTGGTGAAGGAAATAACTTACACAAAGTTCGATGCATCTGTTGACTTGGATGTTCGCCTTGGTGTTGACCCTCGTAAGGCCAACCAGATGGTAAGGGGTATCACCACTTTGCCTCACGGAACCGGTAAGCAGGTTCGCGTGTTGGTGTTGTGTACTCCCGACAAGGAACAGGAAGCCAAGAATGCAGGAGCCGACTATGTAGGTCTTGATGACTATATCGAGAAGATCCAAGGTGGTTGGACCGATGTTGACATCATCATCACCATGCCTATGGTAATGGCAAAAATCGGTAAGTTGGGTAGAATATTAGGTCCTAGAGGCTTGATGCCAAACCCAAAGACCGGAACCGTTACTATGGAAGTTGGCAAGGCAGTAGAGGATGTAAAGAAGGGTAAAATCGACTTCAAGGTTGACAAGTTTGGTATCATTCACGCTGGTATCGGCAAGGTTTCATTCGAAGCCAACAAGATAGCCGAGAACGCAAACGAATTGCTCCAGACTATCATCAAGTTGAAGCCGGCTGCTGCTAAGGGAACTTATGTAAAGAGCGTTTACCTTTCAAGCACAATGAGTCCTGGAATAGAAATCGATACAAAAACAATTAATTAGTAACACACGAGTATGAAACGAGAAGACAAGAATGCTCTTATCGAGAACCTGAAGTCAACAGTTGAGCAGTACAATCACTTCTATATTGCTGACATTTCGGGATTGAACGCTAAGCAGACATATACGCTTAGAAAGAAATGTTTCGAGAAAGACATTGAACTGATTGTTGTTAAGAATACCTTCTTTAGAAAAGCACTGGAACGTATCGGCAACGGTTACGAAGAATTGTATCCCGTATTGGTTGAAAATTCTGCAGTAATGTTCTGCAACACAGCTAATGTGCCAGCAAAACTTATAAAGGAATTGAACCAGAAGAGCGACAAGCCTCTTTTCAAGGGTGCATACGCCGAGGAATCGATTTATATCGGACAGTCCAACCTTGAGGCACTTGCTAGCCTTAAGTCTAAGGAAGAACTTATTGGTGATGTTATATTATTGTTGCAGTCGCCGATGAAGACCGTATTGGGACAACTAGAGTCAGGCAAGAATTTATTAGGAGGTTTAGTAAAAACCTTATCAGAGAGAGAATAAAAAATTAAAAAGTTAAAAAGTTTAAATTTAATAAAAATGGCAGATCTTAAGAAATTGGCAGAAGAATTAGTTAATCTTACTGTTAAAGACGTAAACGAATTGGCAAATATTTTGAAGGAAGAATACGGTATTGAACCAGCAGCAGCAGCAGCAGTAGTAGCAGCTCCAGCAGCAGGTGGCGCAGCAGAAGCAGCAGCAGAAAAGACCGAATTCGATGTTATCCTTAAGGCAGCTGGTCCAAAGAAATTGGATGTTGTAAAGGTTGTTAAGACTTTGACCGGCCTCGGATTGAAGGAAGCTAAGGAATTAGTTGACGCAGCTCCAAAACCAGTAAAAGAAGGTGTTGCTAAGGACGAAGCAGAATCTTTGAAGAAGCAGTTGGAAGAAGTTGGAGCAGAAGTTGAACTTAAATAAACGACTTTTGTTGCATAATTTATAGGTTTAGACCCCCTCGGGGGGTTTAAACCTTTGTTGGTTTAGGTTCATTTTTAAATATTTGCGACAATGGCTGTTAACACAAATCAAAGAATAAATTTTTCAACAACAAGAAATCAGCTGGAATACCCAGATTTCTTGGAAATTCAAATAAAATCGTTTAAAGATTTCGTTCAGCTCGATTCAACAGCTGAACAAAGAAAGTCGGAAGGTCTGTATCAGGTGTTTGCCGAAAACTTCCCGATAACCGATACCCGCAACAATTTTGAACTTCAGTTCATAGACTATACTCTTGATCCTCCAAGATATAGCATCGAACAATGCATAGATAGGGGACTTACATACTGTGTTCCACTGAAGGCTAAGTTAAGGCTTACTTGTAGCGACGAGGAACATGAGGACTTCGAGGACTCAATTCAGGATGTATGGTTAGGAACTATCCCTTATATGACCCCAAGTGGAACATTCGTTATAAACGGAGCAGAAAGGGTAGTAGTTTCCCAGTTGCATAGGTCGCCTGGCGTTTTCTTCAGCCAGTCAATGCATACCAACGGTACAAAATTGTATTCAGCAAGAGTTATCCCGTTCAAGGGTGCATGGATAGAATTTGCTACCGATATTAATACTGTGATGTATGCATACATCGACCGTAAGAAAAAATTGCCGGTAACAACCTTGTTGAGGGCCATCGGCTTTGAAAACGATAAGGATATTCTTGAAATCTTTGATTTGGCAGACGAAATAAAGGTTTCCAAGACCGCATTGAAGAAGGTCGTTGGACGTCGTCTGGCAGCCAGGGTGCTGAAGACATGGATTGAGGATTTCGTTGATGAGGATACCGCCGAAGTGGTTTCTCTCGAAAGAAACGAAATTGTACTCGACCGTGAAACTGTAATCGAAAATGAACACATCGACATGATTGTTGAATCGGGAGTTAAAACAATCCTCTTGCACAAGGAGAACCAGAAGATTTCCGACCACGCAATCATATACAACACCTTGCAGAAGGATACCTGCAACTCCGAAAAGGAGGCTGTGTTTTACATTTACCGTCAGTTGAGAAATGCAGAACCACCCGACGAGGCAACAGCTCGCGATGTCATCGACAAGTTGTTCTTCTCGGACAAGAGGTACGACCTCGGCGATGTTGGTCGTTATAGAATCAACCAGAAGTTGGCTCTTGATGTTCCCGACACAACCCGCGTGTTGACAAAGGAAGACATCATCGCCATTATTAAATATTTGATTGAACTTATCAACTCTAAGGCAGATGTTGATGATATCGACCACTTGAGCAACCGTAGAGTAAGAACCGTTGGCGAGCAGTTGGCTAACCAGTTCAGCGTTGGTTTGGCTCGTATGGCTCGTACAATCAGGGAGAGAATGAATGTAAGGGACAACGAGGTATTCCACCCGATGGACCTTATCAACTCCAAGATTCTTTCTTCTGTGATAAATTCATTCTTCGGCACAAACCAGTTGTCGCAGTTCATGGACCAGATAAACCCGTTGGCAGAAATGACGCACAAGAGACGTCTTTCGGCTTTGGGTCCTGGCGGTCTGTCGCGTGAAAGAGCTGGTTTCGAAGTTCGTGACGTTCACTATACACATTATGGTCGTCTTTGCCCGATTGAAACCCCAGAAGGTCCAAACATCGGTCTTATCTCTTCGCTTTGCGTTTACGCTAAGATAAACAACCTCGGTTTCATCGAGACACCATATAGAAAGGTAGCCGACAATGCAGTTAGCTTCAACGACATAGTATACTTGAGTGCAGAACAGGAAACAGGTCTTGTTGTGGCACAGGCAAATGCAGAAGTTGACGATAACGGCAATTTCCAGAGCAACAGGGTTAAGGCAAGAAAGGAAGGCGACTATGTAGTAGTTGCTCCGGAAGAGGTTCAGTTGATGGATGTTGCTCCAAACCAGATTTCTTCTATTGCTGCTTCCTTGATTCCGTTCTTGGAGCATGATGATGCTAACCGTGCATTGATGGGTTCGAACATGATGCGTCAGGCAGTTCCTCTGCTTCGTCCCGAAGCTCCTATCGTAGGAACAGGTATCGAACACATGGTTGCTCAGGATTCGAGAATTCTTCTCGTTGCCGAAGGCAATGGCGTTGTTGAATATGTTGACGCTGAAAAGATTATAATAAAGTATGACAGAACTGACGAAGAAAGATTCGTTAGCTTTGTTGGTGATTCTGTCGAATACAAGATACCGAAGTTCAGGAAGACAAACCAGAACACATGTATTAATCTTCGTCCAGTAGTAAGCAAGGGACAGAAGGTTACAAAGGGAATGATTCTTACAGAAGGTTACGGAACTCAGGGCGGTGACTTGGCTCTAGGTAGAAACCTTAAGGTTGCGTTCATGCCTTGGAAGGGTTACAACTACGAGGATGCTATCGTTCTTAACGAAAGAGTCGTTCGCGAAGATTATTTCACCTCAATCCACATTACCGACTATCAGCTTGATGTTCGTGAAACAAAGCGTGGTCTTGAGGAACTTACATCCGATATTCCAAATGTCAGCGAGGCTGCAACTAAGGACCTTGATGAAAATGGTATAATCCGTATTGGTGCAAGGGTAAAGCCGGGTGACATAATGATAGGTAAGATTACTCCTAAGGGCGAAAGCGATCCTTCACCAGAAGAAAAACTTCTCCGTGCAATATTCGGAGAAAAGGCTGGTGATGTAAAGGATGCTTCATTGAAGGCTTCCCCATCTACAAGCGGTGTTGTTATCGACAAGAAACTCTATTCGAGACTTATAAAGGATAGAAAGACCAAGACTCAGGACAAGATGTTGGTTGAGGCTATCGAGGAGGTTGAAAAGAAGGAACTTGACAAACTGAAGGATGTTCTCATTGAAAAGTTGTTTGCAATTGTAAACGGCAAGACATCTCAGGGCGTAAAGGATAACCTTGACCAGATTGTTATCCAGAAGGGTGTAAAATATACCCAGAAGCTCCTGCAGGGCATCGATTTCATCAATGTCAATCCGAACAAGTGGACGACCGATAAGTCGCGCAACGACCAGATAGCTAAGATTTTGTTCAACTACATGGTTGAATACAAGAAGATTACTGGTAAGTACAGACGCGAAAAACTTGATATTACAATAGGTGACGAACTTCCATCGGGCATCATGCAGATGGCTAAGGTTTACCTCGCAAGCAAGCGTGTAATCAGGGTTGGTGATAAGCTCGCAGGTCGTCACGGTAACAAGGGTATCCTTGCTCGTATCGTCCGTCAGGAAGATATGCCGTTCCTCGATGATGGTACTCCAGTTGACATTGTTCTTAACCCGTTGGGCGTGCCTTCGCGTATGAACCTTGGACAGATTTACGAAACTGTTCTCGGTTGGGCAGGTCGTGTTCTTGGCTGCAAGTTTGCAACTCCTATCTTCGATGGTGCAAGCCTCGAACAGATTTGCGAGTACACCGACAAGGCAGGCGTTCCTCGTTACGGAAAGACTTGGTTGTACGATGGTGGTACAGGTCGCAAGTTCGACCAGCCAGCAACCGTAGGTGTAATCTACATGCTGAAACTCGGTCACATGGTTGAGGACAAGATGCATGCTCGTTCAATTGGTCCATACTCACTTATTACGCAGCAGCCATTGGGCGGTAAGGCTCAGTTCGGTGGTCAGCGTTTCGGTGAAATGGAAGTCTGGGCACTCGAGGCTTTCGGTGCAGCAAATGTACTGCAGGAAATCCTTACTGTTAAGTCTGATGATGTTGTCGGAAGAGCAAAGACCTACGAAAGCATCGTTAAGGGCGAACAGATGCCTGTACCGGGAATTCCCGAATCATTGAATGTGTTGTTGCATGAATTGAGAGGTTTGTGCTTGAAAATTAATCTTGAATAATTGATAAAAATCTGGTAAAATGGCTTTTAGAAAAGATACAAAAGTTAAGACCAACTTTACAAAGATAACCGTAAGCCTTGCTTCTCCCGAAGAGATTCAGGACTTGTCGAGCGGCGAAGTTACAAAACCCGAAACCATTAACTATAGGACATATAAGCCCGAAAGAGATGGTTTGTTCTGCGAAAGAATATTCGGTCCGTGCAAGGATTACGAGTGCCATTGCGGTAAATACAAGAGAATAAGATATAAAGGTATCGTATGCGATAGATGCGGTGTCGAGGTAACAGAAAAGAAGGTTCGTAGGGAAAGAATGGGTCACATTAAGCTCGAAGTACCAGTTGCTCATATTTGGTATTTCAAGACCCTTCCTAATAAGATTGGTTACCTTCTAGGTTTGCCATCAAAGAAGCTTGACGCTGTAATATACTACGAAAGGTACATTGTACTTCAGCCGGGTCCAAAGGCAGAAGAAGGTGTTGCAGAACTCGACCTTCTCACCGAAGAAGAATATGTACAGATTATCGATTCTCTTCCTCGTGAAAACCAGATGCTTGATGATACCGATCCTAACAAGTTCGTTGCAAAGATGGGTGCTGAGGCTATTCTCGAACTCTTGAGAAAGATTGACCTTGACAAGTTGTCATACGAACTTCGCGATAGAGCAGGTAAGGAAACTTCACAGCAGAGAAAGGCTGAAGCTTTGAAGAGATTGAATGTTGTTGAAGCTTTCAGAATGTCGAAGGACATAAACAAGCCGGAATGGATGATTGTACAGGTAGTTCCTGTTATTCCTCCCGAGCTTCGTCCTTTGGTTCCACTGGATGGTGGTCGTTTCGCTACATCCGACCTCAACGACCTCTATCGTAGGGTTATCATTAGAAACAACCGTCTGAGAAGACTTCTCGAAATAAAGGCTCCAGAAGTAATCCTTCGCAATGAAAAGCGTATGCTTCAGGAAGCTGTAGATTCATTGTTCGACAACTCAAGAAAGTCGAGCGCTGTAAAGACCGAAGCTAACAGACCTCTCAAGTCGTTGAGCGACAGTTTGAAGGGTAAGCAAGGTCGTTTCCGTCAGAACTTGCTCGGTAAGCGTGTCGATTTCTCGGCTCGTTCGGTTATCGTTGTAGGTCCTGAACTTCACATGCACGAATGCGGTCTTCCAAAGGATATGGCTGCCGAATTGTACAAGCCGTTCGTTATCCGCAAGTTGATGGAACGCGGTATTGTAAAGACAGTGAAGTCGGCTAAGAAAATCGTTGAACGCAAGGATCCGGTTGTATGGGACATCCTCGAAAACGTAATGAAGGGACACCCGATACTGCTCAACCGTGCTCCTACGCTTCATAGACTTGGTATTCAGGCATTCCAGCCGAAACTTATCGAAGGTAAGGCAATCCAACTTCACCCACTCGTATGTACGGCATTCAACGCCGACTTCGATGGTGACCAGATGGCTGTTCACTTGCCGTTGGGCAATGCTGCCGTAATGGAAGCTCAGATTCTTATGCTTGCTTCGCACAACATCCTTAATCCTGCAAACGGTGCGCCTATCACGGTGCCATCACAGGATATGGTTCTTGGTCTGTACTACATCACCAAGGAAAGAACTGGCGAGCAGGGCGAAGGTCAGACATTCTATGGTCCGCAGGAAGTTATCATCGCTTACAATGAAGGCAAACTCGGTCTTCATGCAAAGATCAAGGTTAGACATCACGATGTTGACGAAAACGGCAACTTCATTGAACATATTATCGAGACAACTACGGGTAGAGTATTGTTCAACCAAGTTGTTCCGAAGGAATACGGATATATCAACCAGCTTCTTACAAAGAAATCGTTGAGAGATATCATCGGTAACCTTATTAATAAGTGCGGAACTGCAACAACAGCTAAGTTCCTCGATGACATTAAGAACATGGGTTACTACAACGCTTTCATCGGCGGTTTGTCGTTCAACCTCGACAATGTTATCGTTCCTGACGAAAAGGCTCAGCTTATCCAGGATGGTTACGATCAGGTTGATGAAATCATGTTCAACTTCAGCAACGGTTTCATTACCGATACCGAGCGTTACAACCAGGTTATCGACGTTTGGACCAATGTAAACGCTAAGTTGAGTATCGCCGTTATGAAGAAACTTTCAACTGACGACCAAGGTTTCAACTCAGTTTACATGATGCTTGACTCTGGTGCTCGTGGTTCTAAGGAACAGATTAGCCAGTTGTGCGGTATGAGAGGTCTTATGGCTAAGCCGCAGAAGTCTGGTACAGGCGCAAGCGAAATCATCGAAAACCCAATTCTTGCTAACTTCAAGGAAGGTCTTTCGATTCTCGAATACTTTATCTCCAGCCACGGTGCTCGTAAGGGTCTTGCCGATACCGCTCTTAAGACGGCAGATGCTGGTTACTTGACCCGTCGTCTTGTCGATGTGGCTCACGATGTAATCATCACCGAGGAAGACTGCGGTACATTGCGCGGACTTGAAGTTTCGGAACTCAGAAAGGACGATGGTGAACTTATCGAATCATTGTATGATCGTATTCTTGGTAGAATCAGTGTTCACGATGTATTCCATCCACAGACCAACGAACTTATCGTTGCATCAGGAGAAGAAATCACAGAGGACATTGCAAAGACTATCGCTGATTCACCAATCGAAAAGGTTGAAATCCGTTCGGTTCTCACATGTGAATCCCACAGAGGTGTTTGTGCTAAGTGCTACGGTCGTAACCTTGCAACTCACAGGATGGTTCAGAAGGGCGAGGCTGTTGGTGTTATCGCTGCTCAGTCAATCGGTGAACCGGGTACACAGCTTACTCTTCGTACATTCCACTCTGGTGGTATCGCAGGTAACATTGCTAGCGAATCTACTATCACTGCAAAATACGATGGTATTCTCGAAATCGATGAACTCCGTACCGTTTCGCACGAAGAAGAAGGTGGACCAGTTGATATCGTTGTTACCCGTATGGCCGAACTCAAGATTCTTGACCAAGGAACAAAGATAGCATTGGTTAACAAGTCGTTGCCTTACGGTTCAAGATTGTACTTCAAGAACGGCGATGTAGTTAAGAAGGGCGACAAGATTTGTGAATGGGACCAGTACAACATTGTTATCATTTCGGAATACACAGGTAAACTTGTATTCGAAGATGTTGTAGAAGGTGTCAACTTCAAGCAGGAAATTGCTCCGCAGACTGGTTTCATCGAGAGAATAATTACCGAAACCAAGGATAAATCTAAGATTCCTGTAGCAAAGATTATCGACAAGAACAAGGAAGTACTTGCTGTTTACAACTTGCCTGTAGGCGCTCGTCTGATGAAGAATGAAAAAGACCAGATATTGGCAGGTGATATTCTCATTAAGATGCCGAAGGTTGTAGGTAAGGGTGGTGATATCACGGGCGGTTTGCCTCGAGTAACTGAATTGTTTGAGGCTCGTAACCCATCGAACCCGGCAATCGTATCTGAAATTGATGGCGTTGTTCAATTCGGTAAGATTAAGCGTGGTAACCGTGAAATCGAAATCACACCTAAGGAAGGTAGCTCAAAGAAATACTTGGTTCCGCTGTCAAAGCAGATACTTGTTCAGCCAAACGACTACATCAAGGCAGGTACTCCACTTATCGATGGTGCTATCACTCCGTCCGACATCCTTGCAATCAAGGGTCCGACAGCAGTACAGGAATATCTTGTAAACGAAATTCAGGATGTTTACCGTCTGCAGGGTGTTAAGATTAACAATAAGCACTTCGAGGTAATCGTACGCCAGATGATGAGAAAGGTTGTTGTTGAAGATCCGGGTGATACCCAGTTCCTTGAGAAGCAGGTAGTTGACAAGTGGGAATTCAGGCAGGAAAACGATTCTATCTTCGACAAGAAGGTAGTCGTTGATGCTGGTGATTCCGAGAATTTCACTGCAGGTCAGATTGTTTCGTACAGAAGACTTCGCGATGAAAATTCAATGTTGAAGCGTAAGGACAAGAAGTTGGTTGAGGCTCGTCCAGCAATTCCGGCAACATCAAGCCAGGTATTGCAGGGTATAACCAAGGCTGCATTGCAGACCTCCAGCTTCATGTCGGCTGCTTCATTCCAGGAAACCACAAAGGTATTGAACGAGGCTGCAATCAGGGCTAAGGAAGATACACTCGAAGGCATGAAGGAAAATGTTATTGTTGGACACTTGATTCCTGCAGGAACAGGTCTGCGCGAATTCCAGAGCCTCCGTGTGTGCAACAAGGCTGAGGTAGCTCCTTATCTTGATACGCTTGAACAGCAACCCGAAACAGAAATTTAATTGAATAATTATGGCAGAGAACAACAACCAGTTGAACATTGAATTGGACGAGCAGACGGGGCAGGGAACATACGCAAACCTTGCTGTAATAAGTCACTCAACATCCGAATTCATACTTGATTTTGTAAGAATTATGCCCGGTATACCTAAGTCAAAGGTGCAATCGAGGATAATTTTAACTCCCGAACATGCAAAGAGACTTTTGTTCGCCTTGCAGGACAATATCCAGAAGTATGAATCCAATTTCGGACAGATTCAAGTTCAATCCTCTAAGATTCCAATGAATTTTGGAGGGAATACAGTAAAAGCATAAATTAAAAAGGAGAGCAAATCGCTCTCCTTTTTTTGTATAGTTCCGTTCTTGCTCTTAATTCTACATAGTCATATAAATGTCTAACATTCCTTTGTTGGTACTTTTTTCGTTTACCCTGCAAAGCCATAGAATATTAAATTATTTTTGTCATTTGTATTTTCGCAAAGGTTAAGAAAATGAGAAAGATAATTGCTGTTCTGATATTTGTTGCGGCATTCAGTTGCATAGGAATGACGGTGGCTATAAGCGAAGTGGAACGCACTGGCTATAAACAAACCGAAGAACCTTGGTTCTGGAATATGGACATTTCGTGGGTTGATTCGGTAATGAGCCAAATGACTCTTGACGAGAAGATTGCACAGCTTATAATGATTCCTGTATATTCGAACAAATCAGCATCTTACAATTCAGAAACTGTTGCTCTTGTCGAAAAATACCAGCTTGGAGGTGTAATTTTCATGCAGGGAGGCCCAGGAAGGCAGATAAATCTTGTAAACCGTTTGCAGAAAGTTAGCAAAGTTCCTCTATTGGTTGGCATGGATGCCGAATGGTCGCTTAGTATGCGTCTCGATAGCGTGGTAATGTATCCGCGGCAGATGCTTGTGGGGGCAATTACCAATAATGCTTTGGTGTACGATATGGGTGCTGAATTTGCAAGACAGCTCAAAAGAGTTGGTGCAAACGTAAACTTTGCTCCTGTATTGGATGTAAATGTAAATCCATCAAATCCTGTCATAAATGACCGCTCCTTTGGCGAGAACAAGCACAAAGTTGCCGAAAAAGGCTGGATGTACGCCAAGGGAATGCAGGATAACGGCGTGCTGGCTGTCGGTAAGCATTTCCCCGGTCATGGTGATACTAATGTAGATTCACACAAGGCTATGCCAATAATCTTGCACGACCGCGATAGATTAGATTCCATAGAGTTATATCCTTTCCGCTATTTATCAGCAAAAGGCGTAGGAGGAATGATGGTTTCTCACCTTTTCGTTCCAACGATAGATTCAACCGAAAATCTTCCAGCATCGCTTTCGGCTAAGGCTATCAAGAAAGTTCTGCGCAAGGATGTGAATTTCAACGGTATAGTATTTACTGATGCTATGAATATGGGCGGAATCACAACCAATTACAAGGGCAACGAAGCCGATGTCATGGCTTTGCTCGCAGGCAATGATATGATTATGTTTCCAACCGATGTTAAGGATGTGATAGAAAAATTGAAATCAGCCATCGACGAAGGAAAAATTTCTGAAAAGGATATTGATGAGGCTTGCAATCGTGTATTACTAACTAAGTTGCGCCTTGGTTTAAACAAAGGTTACGAACCAATATTGACAAAGAATGTATATGCCGACCTCAACGATGTGCAAGCGCGCCTGATGCAGCAGCACCTGATAGAAAACGCCTTGACGCTTGCAAAAAATCAGGATTCGCTAGTGCCGATAATGAAGCTTGATTCTGTTAAAATAGCATCGGTGTCGTTCGAAAGCACCGAAGAAACATATTTCCAGAAAAGGTTGCGCTATTATGCAGATGTCAAGAATTTTGTGTATTCCAAGGACTTTAAAGGTATGTCTGCCGAACAACGCAAGAAAAAGCTTGCTCCGTACGATATTGTCATTGTAAGTGTACATGGGCAGAATCAGCGTTCTGTTGCAAAGAAGTTCGGAATTTCGCAGGCAACAATCGATGGGGCAAACGAAATTCTTGCAAATTGTAAAAATGTGGTGTTCGACTTGTTTGCAAACCCGTATGGACTAGCTTATTTCAACAACATTGACAGTGCAAAGTCGGTAATAGTTTCATACAACGACTGGGAAATAACAAACGATTTTTCCGCCCAGCTTGTATTTGGCGGTATCCCTGCCTGCGGAGTTTTGCCTATTTCTGCAACCGAGAACCTAAAGGAAGGTATGGGCGAGAAAACGCAGAAAATACGATTGAAATATTCGAAAATCCCTGAAGATGCTGGCGTTAAGTCAGAGGTAATCCACAAGGTTGATTCCATTTTCAAGAGCGGTATTCACACCAAGGCATATCCGGGCGGACAGGTGGTACTTGTACGAAATGGTATTGTAATTTATCATAAATCAATGGGATATCATACCTACGATGAGAAGGAAAAAGTGGATGACTTCGATGTTTACGACCTTGCTTCGCTGACAAAGGTTATAGCAACAACTTCCGACATAATAATGCTCTACGATGAGGGTAAGTTTACTATAAAGGACAAGGTTTCGGACTACTACGATTTGTGGAAAAATTCGAATAAGTCGCACCTTACATTCGAGCAGGTGCTTACTCATAGGGCGGGGTTGAGGTCGTGGATTCCGTTCTACAAGAAGACAATGGACGAGGAAGTTTATCCCAAGATTTACAGCGATACCAAGTCCGACAAATTTACGATTCAGGTTGCCGACGACCTGTTTATGGCGAAGTCGTACAAGGATGAAATGTTCAAGCTTATAAAGGAATCGGGACTCGAAAATAAGGGAAAATATGTGTACTCCGATTTGGGCTTCATTGTAATGCCTTATGTGATAATGCACATGACAGGCGAAGATTATGTAAAATACACATATAGGAAAGTTTTTGCTCCTCTTGGTGCATACTCATTGTGTTTTAATCCATTAGACCGATATAAGTTGGAACAGATTATACCTACCGAGAACGACACTTATTTCCGCAAACAGCAGCTTCACGGTCATGTACACGACCAAGCGGCGGCAATGCTCGGCGGTGTTTCCGGTCATGCAGGACTTTTTGGCAACGCCAACGATTTGGCAAAGATTATGGAAATATATCTCGAAAATGGTGAATATGGCGGAGTTAGGTATTTTTCGGATACCGCTGTTCAGCGTTTTACCGAATATCATTACGAACCGACATTTTGTCGCAGGGCGTTGTGCTGGGACAAGCCCGTTCCAGACCGTTCAAAGGGAACAGGAAGCAAGAGTTCGTCAGACAGATCTTTTGGACATACAGGCTACACAGGTACAATGGTTTGGGCTGACCCCGAATACAATATGGCGGTAGTAGTTCTTACAAATCGCGTCTATACCGATTCCGAAAATGGCAAACTGATGAAGCAGAATATTCGTACCAACATCGAGGAGGCATTGTACAATGCCATATATGACAAATGACAATGAAAAAGTTGTTGCTGTCCATATTGCTTTGTATAGCCGTTTTCGGGCTTAAGGCTCAGTACCTTGAAACCGAACCGCCACCAACTGCTGTTCAGCGCATTTTCTATGGTGGCGACCTTGATATGGCTTTTGGTACCGTAACGCAGATTTCACTTAGTCCGCAGGTTGGGTATAGGATAACAAACAGGTTCTCGGCAGGTGTAGGAATTGACTATATGTTTGTATATTCCGAGTTTTACAATTTCAAGGGTAGCATTTTTGGCGGCAATGTTTTTGCAAGTTTTACAGTCATAAAGAGTATCGGCGACCTAATTCCATTTTTAAGCACTGATATGGGAATATTGATATACGGGCAGTTTTCATACACCAATATGGGCAAGTTCTATACGGCACTATCTGCCGAAGAATCTCTGTGGGTAGCATCTCCGATGCTTGGTCTTGGCTTTCAGGTTCCGATAGGAAGAAGGTCGTATATGTTGCTGTCGGTGATGTACAATTTCAACGAAACAATGTATTCTCTGTACTCAAATCCTGTCGTTAAAATTAGCTATCAGTTCTGAAAAAGCCTATGAGAGACCGTTTGGAAAATATTGCAAGTTACACTAATTATGCAGTCTATGTTATTGTTGCATTAATAGGCATCGCCATTAATTTTTGGACATTTGACAAGTGTTTTGTAATGTCGGATGATGCTTGGTATCTGTGTCTTATGCGAGATTTGCCATCTGGGTTGAATTCATCGGCTCACCTATTGTTCTTCAATGTTTTCGGTAACAATATTTATGCAATAAGAGTTGTGTGCTATGTGCTTAATATTGTGGCAGGAGGTGTGTTTGCGCTTGGACTTTTCCTTTATTCGGAGCGGTGGCTTTTGCCTGAGAAGCTTGGTAAATCAAAGGCCTTTATATGGGTACTGATGTGGCTGTTTGTTGTATTTGCTGGACAGTTGAGGGTAATAACTTGTCCCTCATTCAACTACATAACACTTAATCAGATTGTAATGCAGGTGTCGCTTGGCTTGCTAATGGTTTCCTTGACGCGAAATAATAGCATCGCTATGTTTTTCAGCGGATTTTTTATAGCCATGCTTATTCCTGTAATGATTACAAATGTGATTGCAATACCTATTATTTTTGCTTTCATCATATTGCACATATACACTAGTCGAGATTCACATGCCCAGATTTCCATTTGTTTGTCAGATAGTTTGAAGAAACTTGCAATTTATGTACTTGGAATGGTGGTGTTCTTGGTTTTGTACTTTGTTTTTGTTGAGGATATTAAGTCATATTTGTCGAGTTTTGTGGAAAAGGTTAATGAGACAGTGGCTCGTGGCGAAGATGACTATGGAATACGATTTTTATACAAGTGGCTCCATCGGACAATGATATTCTATTTCATGCAAGTAGTGATGCTGGCTTTGGTTTTGCACTTTACTCCTGTGCTGGCTGCGAAAATGAATTTGCATGGTAAAATTTCTATAATATTCAGAATTATAATGTACATAGCTGTTGTCATGTACATTCGTGCTGCTGTCAACTACGATATAAACTTTTTCTTATGGTTGCTGGCATTTTATCTTTTGCTTGATGAGAAAAACATATCTAACAGGAAGATGCAACTCTTTTTCGGACTGCTAATGCTTATGCCAGTATGCCTTTCTTTTGGTACAAACAACTTTTTTAAGGACAGGGGTTACGAATATATGTCATTTGTAACGCCGTTACTGTTTGTTTGTTCGGTTCGTTGGTGGCAAAAGATGGTGGTTTCTGTTGTACTCGCGTTCTATGCTGTCGAAATGTGTATGTCATTGTACAGCCCTACATGGCATGGCGATATATATGTTGAACAAAAGTGCGATGTAATGTCGCTCGGCATCGACCAGAAACTGTATGTGGATGAAAAGACATTCGACAGACTTAAATTTACGCAGCAGTACTTGTCTTGCGGAGATACGGTGTGGTGCGATACTGAAAACTGGGGTAATGTAGAATTGCTCGGATTGGTTCCAATTGCCTATGACTATAGAATGAATCCTAATCTTGTAGATAGCGTAGACAATGTCATGATCAGGCAAGAGAGTCGCTATTCGGATGTCATTAAACATTTGGATAGTAAGCAGGATTATGATAGATATTGCTGTGGAAAATTTTTATTGTATAAGAGGCGTTTTTAGTTAGCGTTATAGAATCGGTTTGCACGGATAGAAAAAACCATTTTTAGTTTGTTCATACGAACCAAAAAATGTTTAAATTTGCACCTAATTTTATTTTAGGATAACTATGTACGAATATGTAAAGGGACTTGTCGCAGAACTTAATCCAGCGTATGCTGTGGTTGAGGCTAACGGCATAGGCTACTTTGTAAATATAAGCCTTACATCCTACTCGGCACTGAGGCAGGGTGAACAGACTCAACTTTTTTTGCATCAGGTTGTTAGAGAAGACGCACATTTGCTTTTCGGCTTTGTGACAAAGGTTGAGCGTGAACTTTTCCGCCAGCTGATTACGGTAAACGGAGTCGGCCCGAACACTGCTCGTTTGATACTATCATCGCTTACACCACAAGAACTTACAAACGCCATTCTCAGCGAAAATTTAGTTAAGCTGAAAAGCGTGAAAGGTATAGGGGCAAAGACCGCACAGCGCATCATTATCGACCTTAAGGACAAGATAAATTTGTCGGGAGAAATGGATGCTGCAGAAATTTTTGCTGCTTCGGACAATACAATCAAGAAAGATGCGTTATTAACATTAACAACTCTTGGCTTCGCGAAGGCCGCAGTGGAGAAAGTGCTTGACAAAGTGCTCAAGGAAAAGCCGGATGCTTCCCTTGAAACCGTTATCAAGCTGTCGTTGAACTATTTGTAGAATTGAACATTGTTCGGTAGAATATTAAAATATATTTTTGTCGGTGGACTAATGGCTGCGATGATGGTCGTGGCTTTTGTGCCGTCTAATGCAAGGAATGGAAGCCGAAATCGCTACCCATCTCTAAATGCATTTTCGGAACAGCCTGGTCCGGATGACGATACCACTAAGACCGAGGGCAATGCAAAATTCCCCTTGCCAAAGGAGAATGTGAATCCGTCCGACAATACCGACAACAGTCCATTGTACGGAACCGACCCATCGAATGTTAGCACATCGGTGGAGTACGACCCCGAAACCGACAGCTACAATTTCCAGAAGAATGTTGACGGAATGCCAATCGGAACGCCATACAATATGCCTTTTGACGATTATGTGAACTACAATTTCGAGAAGGCAATGAATTCCTACTGGCATCAGAAAGCAAAGATGAACCGTGCTCAGAATCAGGAGATAAATAGTAATTTTATTCCTAAACTTGAGGTTGGCGGCGAAATTTTCGATAGAATATTTGGCGGAAATGTAATCGACATAAAGCCACAAGGTTCGGCTGAACTTACTCTCGGTTTGGAATACACCCGCACCGACAATCCTGCATTCGATTCAAAGCAGCAGCGCCAAGTAAACCTCGACTTCGATGAAAAGATTCAGATGAATGTCGTAGGTCAGATTGGTACAAAGATGAAGGTCAACATTTCGTATGATACTGAGGCTTCGTTCGACTTCGAAAACAATGTAAAGCTCGAATATACTGGCGATGACGATGACATAATCCAGAAAATTGAAGCAGGAAATGTGTCTCTCCCTCTTACTGGTACTCTCATTCAGGGTAGCCAGAGCCTTTTCGGTGTAAAGACCGAACTGAAATTCGGAAAGTTGACACTTACAGGCTTGCTGTCGCAGAAAAAGAGTGAGACATCAACAATCAATGTCGAGGGCGGAAGTACTACCAAGGAATTTGAAATCAAGGCCGACAACTACGAGGAAAACAAGCACTTCTTCCTGTCGCACTACTTCAAGGAGAACTACGACCGCGCAATGGCAAATCTGCCTGTGATAACTGGTGGCGTTACGATAAACAGAATCGAGGTTTGGGTTACAAATAAGACTGGCAATTATACTGATGCACGAAATATTATCGCTTTTGCCGATTTGGGTGAATCGAACTATAATGACATCCAGTCGTTGTATGTAAGCAGTTCTTTGCACAATACCACTACAGTTCCTCCGTACAATGATGTGAACATTCTTGGCAATATCGCATCCGACTATCCCGATGTTAGGGATATAAATATGGTCAGCAGTACATTGTTAGGTTTGCAGATGGCAGGCGGTACTGATTTCGAGAAGATTGAGTCGGCTCGTAAACTTAGTCCGTCAGAATATACCCTTAATGCACAGTTGGGTTATATCTCCCTCAATTCAAAGTTGAATTCCGACCAGGTTCTGGCTGTGGCATACGAATATACCGTTGGAGGCGAAGTCTTTACGGTCGGTGAATTTTCAAACTCTGCAATTGCGGCACCGCAGACATTGGTAGTCAAATTGATAAAAGGTTCTTCATTTACTCCTAGCAAGAAAAACTGGGACCTTATGATGAAGAACATTTACAACATTGGTGCTTACCAGATTACCCGTGATGATTTCACACTCGACATTCTCTATACCAACGACAAGACTGGTACCGACCTCACTTATATTCCAGCAGGTGCCATCGACAATATCCAGTTGTTGAGAGTTTTGGGACTTGATAACTTGAATACGCAGAATGACCCGTATCCTGATGGAATGTTCGACTATGTTGAAAATTTCACAATCAGTTCATCGGGCGGTAGGATTATATTCCCTGTGCGAGAACCTTTCGGTTCGTACTTGTACGAAAAAATTACTGGCGGGAATAGTTCTCTTGCAAATGTCGCCGAAGGATATGTCTTCCCCGAATTGTACGACAGCACCAAGAGCAAGGCTCAGCAGTTGGCCGAGAAGAACAAGTTCAAGCTGAAAGGTCGCTACAAGTCAACAAGTAGTAGCGAAATATCGCTCAATGCCATAAATGTTCCCCAGGGAAGCGTTTCGGTTACTGCTGGTTCGGCTCTTCTTGTCGAAAATGTGGATTATACCGTCGACTATAACCTCGGTAGGGTTAAAATATTGAATCAGGGAATCTTGGAGGCAGGAACTCCTATTTCTATTAACCTTGAAAGCAATTCTGTCGGTTCCATGCAGACTAAAGTGCTTACAGGATTGCATGCAAACTACGACTTTTCGAATAATTTTAATGTCGGTGCTACAATACTTCATTTGAAGGAAAAGCCAATGACACAAAAAGTTAACATAGGTGAAGAGCCTTTGTCGAATACAATATGGGGCGCTAACCTGTCGTATCGTACCGATGTGCCGTTTTTGACCAAGGCAATAGACTTCCTGCCACTTCTGCAGACAAAAGAAATGTCAACGGTAACATTCAATGCGGAGTTTGCCCAGTTGATTCCAGGTCATTCAAAGGTCATTGGCAAGGAGGGTGCTGCTTATATTGACGACTTTGAAAGTTCCAAGATAACAAACGACATAAAGAGTTATGTGAGCTGGTCGATAGCAAGTACGCCTAACGATTCTGTGCTGTTCCCCGAAAGTTCGAAGATTAACGACCTTGACTATGGCAAGAATAGGGCGCGTTTGTCATGGTTTGTTGTTGACCAGACATTGCACGAAAGTTCTTCTCCGATAAGTATCGAAGATAGGTCGAGCCATTATACAAGGTTGGTTTACGAAACTGAGCTTTTCCCGAACCGAGAGAGCGAAACTAACTTGGAAAAGAATATCGCCCCGCTGAACCTTGTGTTTTATCCGAATGAGAAAGGTCCGTACAACTACGATGTGGCAGGTATGAACTCTCTCGGTCTGCTCGAAAATCCGCGCAAGCGTTGGGCTGGTATTCAAAGGCAGTTGACGACTACCGATTTCGAGGATGCTAATATTGAGTACATTGAGTTCTGGATGATGGACCCGTTTGTCGAGGATTCCTTAAATCCGGGTGGTGACTTGTATTTCAACCTTGGTGATGTCAGCGAAGATATATTGAAGGACGGAAGAAAGTCTTTCGAGCAGGGGCTTCCTGCACCATCGCTGGAGAATCCTGTCGATACTACTGTGTGGGGTGTCGTGCCAAACACTCAGGCTCTTGTAAGTGCATTCGACAACAGTGCTGAAATTCGATTTGCTCAGGATGTCGGTCTCGATGGTCTTAGTACAGAAAATGAAAATAAATTCTTCAGCGAGTATCTCGAGCAAGTAAGGAATATGTTTGGCGAAAGTTCCGAGGCTTATCAGATGGCGCTTGCCGACCCGTCGTCAGATAACTTCCATCATTACAAAGGTTCCGATTATGATGAGCAGGGACTTAACATTCTTCAGAGATACAAGTATTTCAATGGCTTGGAAGGAAACTCTATTCCTCGCGAGTATCAGACCGAATCGTATATTACCAATTCGACAACAACCCCCGATGTCGAGGATATAAACAGGGACAATACTCTCAGTGAGTCGGAGAATTTCTTCCAGTATCGAGTAAGTATCCGTCCTCAGGACCTTGTTGTCGGTCAGAACTATATTGCCGATAAGACCGTCGTGTCTGTTACTTTGGCAAACGATGAAAGTTCTCAGGTTGCTTGGTATCAGTTCAAAATTCCTATTTCAGAATATTCCAAGAAGGTCGGTTCGATTTCAGATTTCAAGTCGATTCGCTTCATGCGAATGTTCATGACCAATTTCGACACGACTACTTGTTTGCGTTTCGGTACTTTGGACCTTGTGCGTGGCGAATGGAGAAAATACGATGACTCATTCATGCAACCGGGCGAATATATTGTCAGCGAATTGGAAAACACTTCGTTTGATGTGTCGGCAGTAAACATCGAAGAAAATGCAAGTCGTCGTCCTGTAAACTATGTGTTGCCTCCAGGTGTTACGCGCGAGCAGAATACCATGAATCCGCAAATGCAGCAGCTCAACGAGCAGGCTATGACAATAAAGGTGCTCGACTTGGCCGATGGTGATGCGCGTGCGGTTTACAAGAATGTTTATCTGGATGTAAGGAAATATTTGCGCATGCAGATGTTCGTTCATGCAGAATCGGTTGTTGGCAAGGATGAAATTAAGGATGGCGATGTTAGCGTTTTCGTACGCCTTGGTACCGACTACAAGAACAACTACTACGAATTTGAAGTTCCGCTGAAGGTTACTCCCGAAGGGTATTATTCTGGCGATGATGTCGAAGCTCCAGACAGGTATCTGGTATGGCCTGAAGAAAACGACATTAATATCGTATTCGAGGAATTGACCAAGGTTAAGGAAAATAGAAATGAACTTATTCGCCTCGGAAACCAGAATGTAGGGCTCACCAAACTTTACTATGAGATGAACGAGAGGGGAAAGATAAGCGTTATGGGTAATCCAAACCTCTCCAATGTTCAGACTATCATGATAGGTGTGCGTAATCCTAAGCAGGTCAGCCTCAACGGAAGCGATGACGGTTTGCCGAAGAGTGCCGAAATTTGGGTTAACGAGTTGCGCTTGACTAATTTCAACGAAAAGTCGGGTTGGGCAGCAACGGCGCGCGCAACAGCCAAACTCGCCGATTTTGGTACTGTGACACTCTCCGGAACAACAAAGAAACCAGGATTCGGAGCGTTGAACTCTACCATTAAGGAGCGCCTTACCGAAGAAATCAACCAGTACGACTTCTCATCAAGCTTCGAGTTTGGTAAATTCTTCCCCGAAAGGTTTAATGTGAGGATTCCTTTGTATATAGCTGTTTCGGAGAATGTTTCAAATCCGGAGTACGACCCGTTAAGTCCAGATGTACTTTTGAAGAATACACTGAAAAATCCAGACTTGCCCAAGGAGTACAAGGATAGCATCAAGCATTTGTCGCAGGACTATGTGAAGCGTACAAGCATTAACCTTACCAATGTGAAGGTTAACGGAAAGCAGGGACAGAAGCCTCATGTGTATAATCTTTCCAATTTCTCGTTGAGCTATGGTTACAACAACATTTTCCAGCGTGACCCGAATACAATTTTCCGTACAAATATAACTCATACGGCTTCATTTTTCTACAACTACAATGCTACACCGAAGGTTGTCGAGCCGTTTAAGGATGTAAAATTATTTAAGAAGAAGGCATTCAAGATTATCAAGGATTTCAACTTCTACTATTTGCCTTCGCAGATTTCGTTCCGAAGCAACCTTAACAGGCAGTATGGTGAAACCCAGATACGAAATGTCTATGACCCGTCATATACATTGCCAATCAGCGTGATAAAGGATTTCACAATAATAAGGCAGTACGACTTCAAGTACAATTTCTCGAAGAACCTGAAATTTGAATATACTGCTACCAACAATGCCCGTATCGATGAGCCTGAAGGTCGTATGTTCAAGGGTGACCCCGACTATGAGCAGAAGATGGATTCCATTTGGAAGAATTTCAAGACTTTCGGACGAAATACAAATTTCTACCAGCAGTGGAGTGCATCTTATACTTTGCCAATCAACAAGATTCCGATTTTCGACTGGATTTCGGCAAGCGTAAGATATCAGGGCTCGTACAACTGGACGGCAGGCGCGATTACTGCAGATACGCTTAACATCGGTAATGTCGTGCAGAACTCCAATACAATGTCGGCAAATACCCAGTTCAATTTGCTCAACCTCTACAACAAGGTTAAGTACCTGAAGGATGTTAACAACAAGTATCGCGGTAGGGCATCAACCAAGAAGAAGGAAACCGAAACCGTAACCTACGACGAGGATATAAGCAAGTTGACTGCAGGCAAGAAGAAGACTATAACTCACAAGTTAAAGACCAAGAATGTCACAATAAAAGTTACCGATGATAAAGGCCGTCCGATAAATGCCGATATGCAGGTAATTGATGACAACAAACTTTCGTTCACAGTTGAGAAGGATGTCGAGAATGTAAAAGTCAAGGTTACGGGTAAGCGCGACAAGAAGGATTCTGTTGCAAAGAAGATTTTCGACAACTTGCTTGTAGTGCTGATGAGTGTCAAGAATGTATCTGCAAATGTCAGTGAGACAAACGGAACCTTGTTGCCGGGATATATGGGCAAGACCAAGCTCATAGGTATGTCAAAATATACTCCCGACGAGGAAATGTTTGGCGTTCAGCCATCTGTTATCGCACCTACATTCCCGTTTGTTATAGGCTGGCAGGTGAAGAATTTCGGAGAATGGGCTTGCGAGCACAACCTGGTCACCAAGGATACTACTTCGATTCAGGCATATACGCAGACACATTCGCGCAACTGGAATTTAAGGGCAACACTCGAACCAGTCCGCGACCTTAAGATTGATTTGTCGATGTTGCACAACTATTCCGAGAATCAGACCAAGTATTACCGTTATATGGTTGACCCGTCTACAGGCGTAGGAGAGTTCCGCGGTCTTAATCCATCAATGACAGGTACATTCTCGATGTCAACCATAACAATAAAGTCGGCATTCGAAAAGTTCAAGTCCAAAAATTATGTGTCTGAAACCTTTAGCCAGTTCTCCGAAAACAGAATAATAATAGCCGAACGCTTGGCAAAGGAACGCTCCGACTACAATGCATCGGATGTTGATGAAGATGGATTCCCAAGCGGATTCGGTCGTACATCTCAGGATGTGCTTATTCCCGCTTTCTTTGCCGCTTATACAGGTCAGGATCCGAACAAGGTAAATCTCAATACAATCCCCGGATTGTGGTCGGCTCTTCCAAACTGGCAGGTGGTTTACGATGGACTTGGCAAGATTCCTAAACTCAAGAAGGTATTCCGTTCGGTAAGCCTTAAGCATTCGTACCGTTCTACCTACAATATCGGTTCGTTCCAGACACGACTGGCTAACGAGTACGACCCCGATGAAAGTGGACTTAACCAGATTCGCGACCAGCTCAACAATTTCTATTCGCGCTATGTAATCAATGGCATTAGCATCAGCGAGCAGTTGAGCCCACTTATTTCGTTCGATATGATGCTCGTGAACAGTATGTCGGTAAAGGTTGAAGTAAAGAAGACACGCAACCTGACAATGAGTTTCTCGAACAATCAGCTTACCGAAGTCAAGAACAATGAACTTATAATAGGTGCTGGCTATCGTTTCAAGGATGTAGCGCTCACGATTAGTGTTGGCGGTAGAAAACGCGACCTAAAGAGCGACCTCAACCTTCGTTTCGACTTCTCGGCACGCAAGCAGATTACAATGATTCGTAAGCTCGAGGAGGCGCAGGACCAGCCTACATCTGGTAACATACAGTACACATTCAAATTGTCGGCTGACTATGTTCTCAGCAATAGGTTCAATGTAAGTTTGTTCTACGACCAAAGTATTAATAATCCAATTGTTGGCACATCGTTTAAGACTGTTAACGCAAAAGTTGGTTTAATGCTTAGATTTACCCTTGCTACTTGATAAATAAGTATTATTTTTGGCGAATAAATTTTGTATTAACATTAAAAATAAATAAAAATGGCATTTCCAAAAGAATTAAAGTACGCAGAATCACACGAATGGTTGCGCGTTAACGGCGAAGAAGCTTACATTGGTATTACCGATTATGCAGTATCAGAATTGAACGACCTTATTTACATTGAAATTGAGGTTGAAGGTGAAACTCTCGAAAAGGGCGAAGAATTTGGTGTTATCGAAGCATCAAAGGTTGCATCAAAGGTTTATATGCCAGTATCTGGCGAAGTTCTCGAAGTAAATCAGGACGCTCTCGACAATCCTGAAATGTTGAAGGACGATGCATACGAGAATGGCTGGTTGATTAAGATTAGAATGACCGACCCGTCTCAGGCAAACTCACTTCTCGATGCAGCTGCTTACGAAGCTTTGACAAAGAAATAATAATTCATTTTGAATTCATGAAAGCCGTATCGGATGATGCGGCTTTTTTTGTGATAAAATAGAAGCATATTTTCTTTCGTGCGAATGATTATTTTTATTAAGTTTGTGGGATAACAAAAACAATAAAATATACTATATGGATAAGCAAAATAATTTTAAAGTGATGCTTCAGAATGCTGAGCATCCGATTACTGTATTGCTTGGTGGTGACAAGATAAAGGAACAGATGGAAGCCATTGAATGCATTGCATCTGGCGTTGATACAATTCTTGTTGCTGGGGCACTTGTTGCTCCTTTTGCGAAAGCAAGTGGAATGAATGTCGGCAATTCCAAGGTGTGTGATGCTTGCGTTGCAAAGGCTAAGGACATCCTTGCAAAGTATGCTGGAAAAATATGCATGCCTGTCGATTGCTATGTTGCCGACAAGGAAGCAAACGATTCCAATATCGAGCATGTAAAGCTCGATGAAATTCCCGATGGCCGCTTCATTATGGACATTGGCGTAAAGACCGTTGATATCTTTGCCGAGAAGATTGAAGGCGCAAAGACTTTCGTATGGAACGGCACTTTGGGGCATACAGAAATGCCTCATTTCGCATACGGCACATACAAGACTGCTCTTGCTGCTGCTCGTGGCACCGCCAATGGACTTAGAACCATTGTCGATGGAGACGATACAAAGTCTGCAATCTTGCGCTATGGCCTCGAAGGTGGAATGTTCTTCCTCGAGGGCGGAAAACTGGTAGAAAAAGCAGAAAGAAAGGTCGTCCACACCGATGAGGCACCTAAGGACGGCTATACAATTGACAAGTATAACTTCAACGGAAAGAAAGTCTTGTTGCGCGTTGACTTCAATGTTCCGCTGGACGAAAACTTCAACATTACCGATGACACCCGTATAGTTTGCGAAGTTCCGACGATCAAGAAGATTTTGAAGGATGGTGGCGCTGTTATTCTAATGTCGCATCTTGGTCGTCCGAAGAAAGTGGACAACAAATTCTCATTGAAGCATATTGTAAAGCATGTAAGCGAATGCCTTGGTGTTCCAGTACAGTTTGCCGACGACTGCCAGAAGGCACAGGCTCAGGCCGCAGCATTGAAGTCGGGAGAAGTTTTGTTGCTCGAGAATCTCCGTTTCTACGCCGAGGAAGAAGGCAAACCACGCGGATTGGCCGATGATGCTACCGATGAGGAAAAGAAAGCTGCAAAAGCTGCTATAAAGGAATCGCAGAAGGAGTTTGTAAAGACTCTCGCATCTTACGGCGATTGCTATGTGAACGATGCTTTCGGTACAGCACACCGCGCACATGCTTCAACATACTATGTTGCAAAGTACTTCCCGAAGGACAAGATGCTCGGTTACTTGGTAGAGAACGAGGTAAACAACATCAACAAGGTGCTTACCACTGGCGAAAAGCCTGTTACGGCAATAGTTGGCGGCTCAAAGATTTCGACCAAGATAGATATTATCAAATCGTTGATTACCAAGGTTGACAACCTCATTGTTGGTGGTGGAATTTCCTACACCTTCATCAAGGCAATGGGCGGAAATATTGGTCGTTCGTTGGCAGAGGACGATTGCATTCCTATTGCAAACGAAATCCTCGACATGGCAAAGAAGCTGAATGTAAACCTTTATTTGCCAGTTGACTGCATGATTGGTGACAAGTTCGACAATGAAGCCAACATTCACATGGCCGATGTTCGTAATGTTCCCGATGGTTGGGAAGGCATGGACATGGGAGTCAAGACAATCCAGAGATACACCGAGGTTATTGAAAATTCCAAGACCATACTTTGGAACGGACCTATGGGTGTATTCGAGATGGAACATTTTAGCAATGGTACAATGAAGGTTGCCTTGGCAGTTTGTCGTGCTACCGAGCTTGGCGCATTTACGCTTGTCGGTGGTGGTGACAGCATTGCAGCACTCAATAAGTTCAATCTTAGTGAGAAAATCAGTTATGCTTCTACGGCAGGCGGTGCTTTGCTCGAGTACATCGAAGGCAAGGAATTGCCAGGCTTGAAGGCAATATCTTCGGATGTGATTTAATTCTACGAAGAAAAAAATATTTATGGGGTTCCGTAGGGAACCCCATTTTTTTTTGCCATATTATGGCATAAAAAAAGAGGCTCTGAAAAGAGCCTCTTATGGTTTTCAATTAGATGTTCTAATTACTTTGCAGCTACAGGAGCTGTTTCAGCCTTCTTGTACTGGAAACCAAGGATTGTTCCTGAGATGTTGTCTGAACCTGCAGGGCTGTTGTCAGCGCTAACAACCTTTACCAATACATATTCTTCACCAACCTTTGAAATGAAGGTCTTTGGAGAGAAACCTCTGTGGTAGTCGAAAGGAATAGCCAATTCAGTAACAGCAGTTCCTGCAGTATAAGCTTCTGCCAATTGCTCGTTGTATGTATATTCATCTTCAACAACTACAAAACCTTCGCAATTGCTTGTTGTGTTAATCTTAGTTTCTGTGCCAGTGTTCGAACCCATCTTAACACCCATTATTGCATTTTCAGTTGCAGTAACGCGGTTTCCGTTAATTTCTGCCCAAGAAGTTTGGTCTGCACGGGTAATGTAAATAGTTTCGCTCCAGTTAGCTGAGAGAGCTGTAGCTGTTTCAACTACATTGATTGGGTATTCATAAGAACCCTGGATGTCTTTCTTGTCAGTAGCAACTACAGTATATAATACCTTGTAGCCAGCAGCAAGTTCAGACTTAAACAATGTGTCTTCAATTGGGAATGAGTATTCAGCCATTCCTTCATATTCGGTAGTATTAAATACAAAAGGATTAGTAGCTACAGTTTCTTCACCGTTCATAATAGTTTGTGTAATAGCAATAGTCTTAATACCAGTTTCAGCCTTTACTGTGCAGGTAAAATTGACTACGAGAGAGTTTGCAGAAGCAAGGTCGTAAGTAACTACATTATTCTGTTCTGTCATAGTTACTGTAACAGTTTTTTCACCGCAGCTGCAGAAGAATGCAACAGCAGCAACCAAAATCATAACAATTTTAAAGTTTTTCATTGTTCTAAAATTTTAAGTTATACAATAATTAATTAAATTTTCAGTTCTTTTACTTTTTTTACAAGGCGCAAATATAAGGTTATTTTTTTATATGGTTATTTTTATTAACTTTTTTTTTGAAAAATATTTCTAATACCTATTATATATTTAGGTATAGTAAAAAAACGGAATTATCAAATCATCGAATTTTCAAGCAACTTCAAACTATCATAAACATAGAAACCCAGAAACTTGAAACTTTGAAACGGCGTTAGCCATTCAAACAGCGCAGCTCTAAGAACGGGCTTTAAGCCTGCAAGCCTTTAAGCTTGTTTGCCAGAATAGAAATTTTCTTACCTTTGCGTAAATTTTTTTCGGATGTACAATCTTGTCGTAGATGCAGGAAACACATCGATAAAGATGTTCCTGTTTGAAAATGGAGAAATTGCTCATAGCTTGAAATGCTGTACGGTGACTGAATTGTTGCCGGCATTGGAGTCTGCCGTGCCTATTGCTAGTATCGCAAAGGGCATAGTTTCATCTGTAAGCATCGAGCAGGAGACAATTGCATCGGTGTTCAGACCGTTTTTCCCTGTGATGCTTTTCAATACTTCGTTGCGATTCCCTATATCTATAAAGTATGGTACGCCAAGCACGCTTGGTAGCGACCGCGTAGCGGCAGTTGTCGGTGCGGTAAAGCGTTATCCCAAGCGAAATGTCCTTGTAATCGACTCTGGCACGGCGATAACATACGACATTGTAACAGCCCAAGGCGAATATCTTGGTGGAAACATTTCCCCGGGACTGAATACAAGGTTTCGCGCACTGCACAATTTTACGGGCAAACTTCCGTTATTGCAGTTGGATAACTCAATGGAAGGCTTGTTCGGCAAAAACACAAAAGAGGCTATTGGTCTAGGCGTTCAGAATGGTATTCTATACGAAGTTGAGTCAACTGTAAGAGAGTTCGCAAGGCATTTTGAAGACCTGCTTGTAGTTTTTACAGGTGGCGACAGCTTTTTCTTTGAGAACCGAATAAATTTTTCTAATTTTGCAGAGCCATATTTGGTGGCTTTTGGATTGAATGAAATATTGGAATTTAATGACTAGACGATTATTGTTGTTGGTGTCTGCAATGCTGATTACTGCTCTGTCTTTTGCTCAGGGTAGTGTTGGTTCGCCTTATTCGCGATATGGTATTGGTGATGTTAACGTAAATGCTCAGGCACGAAACTCGTCGATGGGTGGCGTGGGATACGCAACTCCGTTTATGTACGATGTGAACTACAAGAGTCCTGCTAGCATCGGTGAAATCGATACGCTGACTTTCATCTTCAACTTCGGTTTCGATGCTGGTTTCAGGCATTATTCCGTATCCGACCCTGCGACATCGAAGATAAAGGCCGATGCCGAACTTTCACAAATCGCAGTGGGTTTTGCCTGTGCCAAATGGTGGAAGATAGCTTTGGGAATAACCCCATACAGCAATGTCGGCTATTCGATTTATTCGCCCGACAATTCTTTTGGCATCGACAAGAACTATGTTTATGCTGGCGATGGCGGACTTAACAAGGTTTTCTTTTCCAATGCCTTTAATCCAATTCCCGATTTGAGCTTGGGCGTTGGCGTTTCGTACCTGTTCGGCAAAATCTACCATTCGAACGCTATAGTTTTCGATGACGATTCAACAGGAATGTATGTTAATTCATTCTGCCAGAAAACTTTCAAGATTTCGGATGTTACATTCGATGTGGGTGCAAAGTACAATATTCACATTGGCGATGACAATCTGAGGCTAGGCGCATATTATGCCTACAATCGTGACCTTCACGCAAAACAGTTTGCGCTGGTATATAATACATTGGCAAGTGCTGCAACGACAGTCATTGATACTATCAGTCAAGATACATTGAAGGGAAGCATCGGACTACCGCATACAATCGGTTTTGGTGCATGCTATACTTATAAGGATAAATTGTCGATTGCTGCTGACTTCACGCTCCAGAATTGGAAAGACAGCAAATTTTTTGGCGAATGCGACTCGCTTAACAATAGTATAGGAGTGGCCTTGGGTGCAGAATTTACACCGAACAGGCTGTCTCCGAAAAATATTTGGGAGTCGTCATCATATCGTATGGGCTTGTATTTCAATAACTCATACATAAATATGAACAACTCGAAACTATCTGTTCCAGATTATGGCATTACTTTTGGAATAGGGTTTAAACCGAGACATGCAAAGACAGTTTTCAATGTGACTTTGCAGTACGGCCAAAGAGGTTCTTTAAAAAACGATTTGGTAAAGGAAAATTATTTTATTGTTGGCGTCAACTTTAGTTTAGTTGACCATTGGTTTGAAAAAAGTAGAATTGATTAAATTATATAACTATGAAACTCAGTAATTTAATATTGATGATGATAGCGGGAATGCTTTTTTCCGCTGGTGTGTTTGCGCAGGATGATTTCACTGTTAATATGTCAACCTACACCGAGTTCTACAATCAGAAGAACTACAAGGATGCATATCCTACATGGAAATGGTGCTTCGACAATTGCGATGACAGGGTTGCAGAAAAAACCACAAAGAATGTATTTATACAGGGACCTACAATCCTTGAAAATGTAATAGCAACAAAGGAAGGTGATGCTCGTGAGGCTGCAATTGATACGCTCCTTATGATTTACGACAAGAGAATCGCGTTGTATGGTCAGGAAGGAACTTATCTCGGTTCTAAGGCTATTATGCTTAACAAATATCGTCCGCAGAATTATGTGGAAGTTTACGACATGCTTGCCCGTACTTTCGAGGTTGCTGGTAATTCCACTGCATACGGCGTACTGAAGTTGTATATGGTTGTTGCTTTGAACCGTTACAACAAGGAAGAAATCTCTAAGGAGGTTATGGTAAATATATATTCTTCTATTTCTGATGCGCTTGCCGAGCAGGTTGAAAAGGAAACCAAGGAGGATAAGAAGGCAAAGATTGCTGATGCAGCAACTGCAGTTGAAGAATTATTTGTAAATAGTTCGGCTGCCGACTGCAAGTCGATAATCGATGTCTTCTCGCCAAAGTTCGAGGCTGATCCTACTAATGTTGAATTAGCAAAGAAGATTGTCAACCTATTGAGAAAAGGCAACAGCGATGAATGCAAGCTTTCCGACCTTTATATGCGTTCTGCTATTGTAATGTACGAAAACGAAAAGAGTTCGGCTGCTGCTCACGCAATCGGACAGGCATATTTCAAGCGTGGCGAATCGGGAAAGGCAGAACAATACTACAACGAAGCAATCTCGTTGGAAGAGGATGGTTCTAAGAAGGCTGACATGTACTACGAACTTGGCTTGCTCTATTTCACAAACATGAACAACTACGCCAAGGCTCGTCAGGCAGCTCGCAGTGCTTTGTCTGCTGACCCCAATTGCGGAAAGGCTTATTTGCTGATAGGCAAGGTTTATGCTGCAGGTGGTAAGGATTGTGGCGAAAGCGCATTCGAGAAAAAGAGTCTCTATTGGCTCGTGGTTGACCAGTTCCAGAAAGCCAAGAATGTTGACCCATCACTTGCTTCAGATGCAAATCAGCTCATAGCAAGGTATTCGGAACATTTCCCATCGCAACAGGATGCTTTCTGGGTTGATGTGAAGGAAGGTCAGTCGATAACAATCGGATGCTGGATTAACGAAACCACTACCGCAAGGTTTATCAAGTAGTGTCCGGATTAAAGGAAATATTTTTTAAGACAGGTATCGTGCTTGCAATCGTTGCAAGTACGATATTTGTTTCTTGCAAGAACGACATCGACAAGGTGAACCTGCTGACAACGCGAACCAATATGCCTACCTTCTCGGTTTATGGATTCGAGACGGTGTATAGCGATTCGGGCAGGATTATGGTAGAACTGAAGGCAAAGGAATTGTCAAGGTTTGAAGGTCAGAACCTAAAGTATGACGAGTACAGGTACGGACTAAATGTCAGATTTTTCGATGGCTATGGTTCTGTTACTGCTACTCTCAGATGTTCGTATGCTCGGTTTCTCATCGAAAAGGAACTGTGGGAGATAAAGTCGGATGTGGAGGTTGACAATATCAGCCGTAACGAGAAGATTAATACCGAGCTGATGTATTGGGACATGAACAAGGAGTTGGTGTATTCCGATAAATTTGTCAGGATAACCACCGAAGATGAAATATTGACTGGCGATGGTTTCGAGTCGAACCAGGACTTCTCGGAATGGAAGATATTGAAGCCTGCCGGGGTAATAAGTTTAAAGGATGAATAAGAACAAGATTTTTAAGATTGTAGTAGAGTGCCTTTGGCTGGTGATGGGTGCTTTCTGCCTTGGCGCAGGAATTTATTATCAGACCAAATACGATGAGGTACCCAATGTGTGGATTTTCTATGCGATGGCAATAATAAGCGTTGGTATGTTCATCATGCGCTTTATGCAGCGCCGTAACGAAGAAAAGCGTGAAAAACGCCGTAACGGAGAAAGATAATGGTGAACTGGATAATCATAGTGCTGGCTCTTGTGCTTTCTGCATTCTTTTCGGGAATGGAGATTGCATTTGTTACATCCAACAAGCTGAAGCTGGAGATTGCTACTAAGAAAGATGGCTTCAATTCGAAGGTGCTTGCTCTGATTACAAAGGATTCTTCACAGTACATATCGACCATGCTTGTTGGAAACAACCTTGTCAATGTAGTCTACAGTATTTTCTTGGCAAAAGTCTTGGCAGCGCCTCTGGCTCCTCTTGGCAATGGAATGCTTATTCTGTTTTTGCAGACCGTAATCGCAACTGTGATAGTACTTTTTGTTGCGGAATTTCTGCCGAAAACTTTATTCCGAATCCTTAGCGATTCGGCATTGAAGACTTTTGCAGTGCCTGTGGCTTTCTTCTATTTCCTGTTTTATCCTGTAGTGGTGATTTCGGTGTGGATTGCACGGCTGATAACAAGAATCTTTGGCGTCAGAATCGACGACCACCAGAAGAACAATATGTTCAGCAAGGTTGACATTGAAGATATTATCGATAGCAGTACCGATTCTCCATCGGCAAAGTCGGCGCAGGAACTTAAGATTTTCCAGAATGCAATGGACTTTTCGTCCATCAAACTGCGCGAGTGTATCATACCGCGAAATAAGATTCTTGCTGTGCAGGTAAACGATTCGGTGGAGGATGTCCGCAATATGTTTGTCGAAACAGGTCATTCAAACCTGCTTGTTTACAAGGAGAATGTCGATGACATTATAGGCTATGTGAACATAAAGGACATTTTCAAGAATCCGCAGAAACTTCGCAATATAATGCGACAGATTCTTGTCGTTCCTGAAACTATGTCGGCAAAGAAGCTTTTTGGTCGCTTGATTACCACAAACCGGAGTATAGCCGTAGTGGTTGACGAGTTTGGAAGCACATGTGGCATTGTTACAGTGGAGGATATTCTCGAGGAAATTTTTGGTGAGTTCGAGGATGAGCACGACTTGCACGAGTTGTCAGTTGTGGTCAACAAGGATGGCAACTATGTGATGTCGGGACTTGAAGATGTTGAAACCTTCAACGAGGAGTACGGCTATTCGCTTACCGAATCGGATGAGTACGAGACTATTGCAGGCTACATTATGTATTTCTCTGGCAATTTCCCGAAGACAGGAGAGATTGTTACAATAAACGACAATGATGTATCGTACCGCTTCAGGATTCTCGAAATCAAGGGTACAAAAATCGTAAAGGTGATGCTTTATGCTGAATAGGTTTTTGAGTGGCATCAAACCGATTGACATACTGATTTATGTGCTGTCGTTTGCTGTATTTATGGTAACGGCGGTGGTAAACTACGGGTATCATCATGCGGATGAATTGTTTCAGATAATCGAATACGCTGGCATTAAGTCGGAGACTTTCACTCCGTTGGTCGCTTGGGAGTATGATGTTCAGATTCGTCCGATGCTACAGCCGACCATTTGTCTTGCTTTCTTGAAGTTTTTTTCTGCTATTTCGCTGACTGATCCATATATTCAGGCAATGATTATGCGAATTTTCGCTGCAGTGATTTCATATTTGGCAATTGTTTTATTTGTTAGGAATACATCGCGTAAAATATCAAACCCAAGATTGAGAACCGTGTATCTTGCAATTTCGTTGCTACTTTGGTTTATACCATATATTGCATGCCGGTTTTCGTCCGAAACATTTGGTGGCGCATTCCTTTTGTTTGCCATGTCGATTTATTTTTCCGACAAGGAAGATACAAAGCGCAAGGTGCTTATGGGTGTATGTCTTGCTTTGTCGTTTATTTTCCGTTTCCAGATGGGATTGGCAATCTTCGGCTTTGGCCTATGGGCTTTACTGATAGATAAAAAGGGTTGGAAATTTTTTATTGTGCCTATAGTGTCATTTGTCGTGACATACGCATTGCTTGGAGTTGGGGTTGATAGTTGGTTTTACGGTGATTTTGTATTTGCGCCTTATAAATATGTAAAGGTAAATTCAGAAGTGAGTGCAGCAAAATTTGGTTCGGGACCATGGTGGTTCTATCTGTACAATCTTGTTTCATATCCGACATACTTTATAGGGGTTCCTTTGGCTATAGCAATAGTTTATTTGCTTGTGCGTAGTCCCAAAAATCCATATCTCTGGTGTATAATTCCGTTTTTTGTTGTACATTCCATTATAGCTCACAAGGAAGTGCGTTTTCTTTTTCCGATGGCTTTCCTTGTCCCTGCAATATTCATGTCGGTTGTTGAGTGTATTGACAAAAAGTGGCATGAAAAAAAATCATGGAAAATTTCATTCTATGTTCTTTTATCTGCTTTTGCGCTGGTAAATATTGTCGGACTCGGGGTGAATATGTCGAAGTCGGCGGGCTATCAGAAGTTTTACCTTGCCAAGTACATCAACGACAATCTTAGGGACAAGCCTGTCAACATTATACATGGACCAGATTCCAATCCTTATGGACCGTTTGGCGCAATAAGTGGTTTCTATAGGAATGAAAATGCAACTATGCAAAAATTTACCAATTTATATGGAATTGGTTATTTGCTTCGATCTGGTGCAGAAAATTTCTTTACATGCCGTAAATGCGACTTGGAAAAAATGGTCTGTGTTGGCGAGTTTGAAGGCAGAAATCCATTTGATGTTTTGCAGGAATTAGGTTTTGAGTATCAGTCGCAGTCGATTCCAAAATTTACCGAGAAGTTGTGCGAGTATTATTCGGGATACGATACTGGAATGGTATTGTATGTGTTCAGGTATGTCGGGGATAAATATGGATTTGACGAATCACAGTTTAAGAAGGCAGTTTTTTATTATAACGATTGTGAGAATTCCGATTGGGGACAAACGGAAACAATTACTTCCGAGAAATATTATTCCGGTGGACATTCTTCTGTGGTATATGCCGACAGTCGCTACGGAATTACGCTCGAGGATAGCATTAATAAGGTTTCATGGGCAAAGCACATGTCTGTAGTTTTGCAGGTTAACCAAACCGATGAGATTCGCGATCCCTGTCTTGCTCTTGAAATCGTTGATGATACTGGCGTAAGGGAAAATGTTTGGGATTCTCGAAAAATATTAGACAAAACCAAAAGAACAAATGAATGGGTTAAAATAGTAATGGATTTCGACCTCCCTGATAATTTCGGTGAATATACAAATTTCAAGGTTTACCCATTCAACCCAATTGAAGCTCCAGTTTATTTTGACGACATTTTTATTGTCTTCTACTGATAAGAACCAAAAGAAAAGGCCGTCATCGCGACGACCTTTCTGCAAAGTATTGTGTCGTTACATTATTTCTTTCCCTTCATTAACTCAACAAATGGGTTGAAGTAGTTTTCACCCTTTTCGGTAACACCGGCAAGACCTTTACCACCGTTCTTCGGGCGCTTGATGTTTGCGAAGATTCCTTTTTCCAATGCGGTGAACAGACCTTCGTCAACCATTTGTTCGAGAAGTTTGCTTGCATTGTCCAGAACTTCGGCAGCACGCTTCCTGATGATTCCGTTTTCCTTGAATTCTACTTCTTCGCCTATGCTCTTCAAGTTGTTGAAGATGTACTTAGCGTTTTCAATTGACAAGTAACGGTCGCTCATGAATGGTGTGTGGATAGCTTCGGTTGGCATACCGAGAAGTTGCAGACCTTGGTGCGTCCATATACCTATGATGTTGAACAATGCATCTTGGAGGTGTCCACGGAAGATGTTACCAGTCATGAATTTTGTAGGAGGCATATATTTAAGCGGTGCCTTCGGGAAGATTTCGCGAATCATCTGTGCCTGAGCAAGCTCGTAGAGGAATCCGTTTTCGAGTGACGGATCCATTTCGAAGGCGTGACCAAGACCTTGCTGTTCTTCTGGAAGACCTGCAAGCAGAGCAAGCTGCTCGTTAATAAGGTCGGATGCAAGAACGGTGTGAGCTTCTTCGTATGCATCGGCGGTTGTAAGGTAGTTGTCCTCGCCTGTGTTGATGATAACGCCTGCGAAACCATTTATGATTCTTGAGAAATACTGGTCGATAAGTGTACGCTGCATGTTGATGTCGCGGAAAAGAATACCGTATAGAGCATCGTTAAGCATTACATCGAGACCTTCGAGAGCACCCATTGCTGCGATTTCGGGCATACACAGACCAGAGCAGTAGTTGCAGAGGCGGATGTAGCGGCCAACTTCTTCGCCAACTTCATCAAGAGCCTTACGCATGATGCGGAAGTTTTCCTGTGTTGCAAATGTTCCACCGAAACCTTCGGTAGTAGCACCGTAAGGTACATAGTCGAGAAGGCTCTGTCCTGTGGTACGGATAACAGCGATAATGTCTGCACCTTGACGAGCACCTGCCTGTGCCTGAACGACATCCTCGTAGATGTTACCGGTTGCAACGATGATATATAGGTAAGGCTTGCTACCTTCGCCAATGGTATTGATGTAGTTTTCGCGGCGCAGGCGGTTGCCTCTGATTTTTTCTATTGTTTTATTGATTGTAGGTTCGAGTGCCTTTTTGATATCTGGCATCGGGTGAATAGGGAATTTTGTGATGTCGAGTTTGCCTTCAGAAATTTGTTCTGCTATTTCCTGTGCCGACAACTTCGTTTCAACCATGGCATTGCCGATGTAGAACATTACACCTTGGTTCAGTACGCCTTTTGCCTTTAGTTCTTCAACTACAACATTTGGCAATGGAACATCGTTGCTGTCAATGCCATCTATTCCGAGCAGACGGCACAAAGTTCTTTCTACAGCCACGGTGGTGTAGTTTTCAACGAAATCCTGTACTTGGTTGGCAATTTCCCTTGCTTTTCCTCTTGCGTATTCAACTTTTTCGAAGTCGAGACCTACTTTGCTGGTATTCATTGTATTATTATAATTTCGTTAGTCGATTCAATTAGAATTTGCAAAAGTACATAAAAAATCCGATTCTGCGAGCAGTTGGAGAAAAAAGTTGGAAAGATTGATTCGACTACTTAAGATTCTTGTTCACGACCTCGTGCAATCCATTGATAAAGTCCCTGTTGAAACCAAGATTGTAGCGTAAGTGGGTTTTCTCGTAGAATTCGTCGTACTGCTCTAAGGGCACAAGGGCAAATTTTTTCATGTCGTAGTTGATATGGTTGACAATCAAATGGTTGGATAAGTCAGAAATTTCCACCTTGCCATTGTCAAGCCTAACATTGAATTGCGACAGAAGTCCCACTTGATATGCGTTGTCGAAAGTTTCCTGTCCTTTTGGAGTGCGGGCAATATCGTCGTCTTGTGAGGCAAAGTTGCCAAGCGAATAGTAAACCAAAGTTTTGTGTTCGTTGCCGATAAATTCAACTGGTTGCACCGAATGGGAATGACTACCGTAAACTATGTCGGCACCGTTTTCGTTAAGAAATTTTGCCGTTTCCTTTTGCTCGCTGTTTGGTTCAAATGTAAATTCAGTTCCCCAATGCATCATCACTATGAGCACATCAACTTGTGGTCGCAACGCTGACATTTCACTGGCAATCAGATTTTTATATTCATCGGTGACTTTGCGGGTTTCGGGATTTCTGTAAAGTCCGACAAGGTTTCGGTATTGCGTTGGGACAATTTGGTTTGTGCTTAAGGTGTAGGCTAGAAAGCCGAATTTTATACCGTTTTTCTCGACAATGCGGCTGGTATTGCGGTCTTCATCGTTTCTGTATGTTCCAACGGTTACAATGTCGGTTCCATCAAAGAAGTCTAGCGTTGAGTTTATTCCCTCGATGCCTCGGTCGAAGGTGTGGTTGTTGGCAGTTGACAGCACCTGCATGTCAAGGGATGCAACCAGTTCGCCAATGTAGCGCGGTGCGCAGAAGTTGTAGTTGTCGCCGCTGACCTTCATGCCATCGTTGCCAATTACGACTTCCATGTTGCCAACGGAAAGGTCATCGTCCTCAAAATATTTTTTCACAAGTTTGAAATACGAATCCTTGTCGTAGCCGTTTTCAACGGCAGCAAAAAACGGTGCTTCGAACAGAAAATCACCGACAAAAGTCAATTTTGCTTCGCGTGTAGATGTTGTAATTGTATCTTCAAAAACGGGCTCTTCAATTGTTTCTTTTGGTTGTGTGTTTGATTTGCAACTACATGATAGCAATGCTATTACAATATATAATAATATGTTCGTGCTTTTCGTCATTATTGTTCTAACTAAATGTCCGCGTTGTCACAATTTTTACATTGCAATCGCCGCAAAAATATGCGCCAACGCTACTTATATTTATTTTCTTCTATAAAATATGTAACCTCTCCGAGGTTATGCCTCCATACGAAAAAATTATCGTTTCCCTGCAATTCGGTTCAGACCGTCAATGGCTGGGTCGTAGTTGGTTTCGAGTTTCAATGCTTTGCGGTAGTCTGCTTCGGCAAGTTGATATTGCTTGTTTTGTGCGTAAGCATCGCCGCGCTTGACAAAAGTCTCGAAAGCCGTCGTGTCGCAAGCAATTGCACTGGAGTAGTAGTTTATTGCTGTGTTGTACTTGTCCGGCTCAAGACTGATTGAACTGTACATGTCGCCTAAATCGCTGTATGCAAGGAAAGTCCAGTACGATGCGCTGTCCATTTGTGCTGCTTCGATATAGGTATTCTTCGCTTCCTCGTAGTGACCGAAATTGCGAAGCGACCAGCCGTTCCAATACTTAATTTCCTGATTGTCGGGAAATTTTGAAGTTGCAGTCTTGAAATATTCGAGTGCAATAGAATCGCCTAGTTCGGTAAGACTTACGCCAATAAGATTATATGCCTCCCAGTTTTCGTCGTCATACTCAACGGCTTTCTTGAATGCTGCAAGGGCATCCTGTTTCCATTTGCGTGTGTTGGCAGTGTCTGATTCGGTTTCCGATGCCTTGCGAAGGATTATGCCTCTTACAAAGTACGAATCTCCGTTTTGCAGATTGTTGAGTTCGAGGAACTGGATTTCCTGCATAGCCTCTTGAAACATTCCGACATACAAGAAAATTTTTGCAAGGTCGATATGAGCCTGCGGATATGATGGATAGCGGTTTATGCATTTGTTTAGCACTTCCTTGGCTTTCTCGGAGCCGTTTGCCTTGAACATATACAGGCTTGCCAGCTTGCTGTAGTATGGCGGTTTAGTAGAATCGACTTTCATTGCGATTTCCATGTCGTTTATGGCTTCATCGAGGTCTCCATTGATGAACTGCAGATCGGAACGCTGTACGAACAATTCTGCATCGTGCGGATTTTGCCGAATCATGTCCGACAACATTTGTATGCTGTCGGACAAAGTTTTCGGTTCTGTTTGTTCTCCACCGTTGTCATTTCCACCATTTTCATTGCAAGAATAGGCAAGAAGCGTAAATGCAAACAGCAGAATTAAATACAAATAGTGTTTCATTATTTTGCAGAGATCTTTTCTCTGATTTTGTTTTCGATTTCCTCTCTTAATTCGGGATTATCCTCAAAAGCCTTCATTGTGTTGTCGCGACCTTGTCCGAGCTTGACTTCACCGTAGCTGAACCAAGATCCGCTCTTCTTGACGATTTCGAAATCCACAGCCAAATCTACTATTTCTCCAATCTTCGAAATGCCTTCTCCGTAAAGGATGTCGAATTCTGCTTGCTTGAATGGCGGAGCAACCTTATTTTTAACAACTTTTACCTTTGTGCGGTTGCCGATAACGGTGTCGCCGTCCTTTAACTGTCCGGTACGGCGGATGTCGAGGCGGATGGATGCGTAGAATTTCAGTGCGTTACCACCAGTAGTGGTTTCCGGATTGCCGAACATAACACCGATTTTTTCACGCAACTGGTTGATGAAAATGCAGCAGGTTTGTGTCTTGTTGATTGTGGCGGTGAGTTTGCGCAATGCCTGAGACATCAATCGAGCCTGAAGACCCATTTTCGAGTCGCCCATTTCGCCTTCGATTTCGGCTTTCGGGGTAAGAGCTGCAACAGAGTCGATTACTATGATATCGATTGCACCCGAGCGGATAAGGTTGTCGGCAATTTCGAGTGCTTGTTCGCCGTTGTCCGGCTGCGAAATGATAAGGTTGTCGATGTCAACGCCAAGTTTTTCGGCATAGAAGCGGTCGAAAGCGTGTTCGGCATCGATTATTGCTGCGATACCACCATTTTTCTGCGCTTCGGCGATGGCGTGAATAGCCAATGTGGTTTTACCTGATGATTCTGGACCATATATTTCGATGACGCGTCCGCGTGGGTAACCGCCAACGCCAAGAGCAGCATCTAGGGCAATCGAACCTGACTTTATTACTGGCACATTTTCAACTACTTGTGCGCCAAGCATCATAATTGAACCTTTACCGTAGTCCTTTTCTATTTTTCCCATTGCAAGCTGAACTGCTTTCAGCTTTTCTTTTCTGATTTCTTCTGGTGTTTCTGCCATATCTGTAATTTTTTTTGTTATTCTAATACTTTGGTTATCTGTTCTGTGTGATTTTTTGTGTCTACTTTGGTAAATACCTCATCAATGATTCCATTCTCGTTGACAACAAATGTGGTGCGCAAAATGCCGTAGTATTCGCGTCCTGCCATCTTTTTCTTGTCCCATACACCGAAAGCGTTTACAATTTCCTTGTCGCTGTCGCTGATAAGGTCGAACGGAAGCGAGTTCTTCTCGATGAACTTCTTGTGGCTGGCTACCGAGTCGGTGCTTACGCCGATGATTGTATATCCACGCTTAATCCAGAAGTTGTGGTTGTCGCGCAGGTTGCAAGCTTCGGTAGTGCATCCGGGGGTGCTATCCTTGGGGTAGAAGTAGAGAATGTATTTCTTTCCTGCAAGCTGTTCGCTGCCAATAATTTCATCGTTCTGGTTCTTTCCGCTGAACGATGGCGCTTTGTCGCCTTTTTTCAAAGTTATCATTGTCGTACATGTTTAATTTTACAAAAATAATTTCAATTTTTGGTCTTTGTGCTTGTAGTTGCAAAAACTTGTTAACAAATTTCGGAAAGGAACGAAACTGTCATTAATTGGCAGTCTCGTTCCATGCAATGCATTATGCCACAGCGATTTCCTTTTGCTCGTTCTTCGACATACAGACTATCTCGCTTGCGAGCACTTCGGTGATATACTTTTTTACCTTGTTCTGGTCTTCGTAACTATGACTTGTAAGTTTTCCGCAAACAAGAACTTCGTTGCCTTTGTGACATGAAGCCTCGATTTTCTCTGCAAGTTTTCTCCATGCCACCACATTGTGCCATTGCGTGTTTGATCTCGATTGTCCTTCTTCTGCGAACTGCTCGTTAATTGCGATTGAAAATCTTGCGACTTTTCCGCTTTTTGTGTCTCTTACTATCGGCTCGCCACCCAGGCGACCGATCAACTGTACATGATTTCTTGAATCCATAGTTTTAAATTTTTAAATTGTTAATATTTTGTGTTCAATTTTTTATTATCTTTGCAGTCGATTTAGGTTTTGGAATTGGAGCCAACGCGTTAGCAAAACAGTCTGTTCCAGAACCTTTGTTTTTATCAGAATAGAAGCTCTTCAATATATTATTGGCGGGGGTTTCTTTTATTCCAACAATCAATGAATAATTTATCCCGTTTGATTTGTGTATGTATGTCATTGTGTTGTTTTCAACAGTGAGATCTCCGTTTCTAATAACATCAACAAAGTTTAATATCTCATTTGCGCTAACCTTGCCAATCATACCATAGTAGTGTTTTGTCAATATATGTACAACGCCTTCTCTTGTATTATTGGTCGGAAGAATAAATCTTATTGTATTATCATATTTGTCGGTAACTGAAAATTTGTATGGTTTTCTTCTTCTGTACACAAAAGCATTATATATGCGCTTTTGTTCTTCGTTCAGTTGAATGTCGCCAATTTCGTTGATAAAGTTCTGAGTTATTTTGTCCAGGTCGTTTGCCATAACTTGATTTTTAAATTATTGTATATTTTGTGTTCAATTTTTTGTTATTTTTGCAGTCGAAGTACCGCCGCCACGGACGGTAGGCTGGCTTCCATGTGCAATGCTGGCGGGTGTTGATGGCATGATCGCCGATTTAATGTAAACCAGCTTACCACTTTTTCTGGCTATCATATTTTCTTCGGTTAGTTCTATGCCAAATATGTCTATCATTTTTTGCTACTAGTTAAAATTCTAATTGTCGTTTTTTTTGTTTGCATTTACATAATTTTGTTGTACCTTTGCAACCTCTCCTTGAGGTTGCCGTGAAGTAATTTTATTGTTATCATGGACGGGGCTAGTCGCAACAATCTCCTGGAGGTTTTCGTTTAAATTTTTATTTGTACATATATAATTTTGTAGTACCTTTGCAATCTCTCCACAAGGATGTGGTGACGTAGTTTTACTGCCAGGGACCGAGTTAGATGCAGCATCCTCTTGGAGATTTTTTTTATTTTTACGCTACATTAAACTCCTTTGCCAAAACTTTCGATTCACAAACAACATCTTCTGCCAGAATCTCGCAGCTATAGTTACCATTGCCTGTCACTTCGCTGTCCCCGTCGATTAACCACTGTCCGCTGATGCAGATTGTATCGCAGATGTGCATGTCCGACCTAAGTATTGTTTCTGCAGTGTCGCCAAGGGCGTTTACCGTGTACCAGTGTGTGTGCTGCGAGTACATGTTATTGTTTATGTGCCTGTCTGTAACTGCGATTACAAACCTCACGAGCTTGTGTCCGCACATTTCGTTTACTAGTTCCGGAACCGAACCGATTCTCGCTTCAATTTCTATGTGTCCGCCTAATTTCATCGTGTAAAATTTTTTCGTTAAACAATTTTGTTGTATGACTTCGTTTCGAAATCCGCTGCAAAGGTCAGCCAACCTAAAAAGACTAGTCGGTTTTTAAGCGTTTACTTTCGTTTATTAGTCGTTTCTTGTCGTTTATACACGGGTATATATTTTGTTTTGAGTTGATTAGACGATAATATATGCAATCGTTTTGTGCTGGAGATACATTAGCCTTTTTTGTTTTGAGACAAATTATAAATAAAGAAACTTTTTTTGTTGCTATTTGTCTGATTCTTATTAACTTTGCAAGTTATTAATGGAATAGTAGTATGTAAATATTGTTTGCTTATGAGATATAAATTTATACTATTGTGCATTTGTGCGCAAATATTGTGCATTGCAAGTGTATTTTCGCAAAGTGTATGGGATGGCACATCTACCAATACAGATTGGTATGTTGGGCATGAATCAGACCTCGAATATAAGATTGAAACTGCTGATGAGCTTGCTGGTCTTGCATGGCTGGTAAAGGAGGGCGGTGTTGATTTTGCAGGGAAAACTATAAACATCGGAGATCCTGGTGATAATTTGGAGTTTAATCTTGGTGGAAACACATGGACTCCAATTGGCTATTGGACGAGTTCGTCTTCAATTAGACCATTTCGAGGAAGTGTAAACGGAAATAACTGTACTATCAAGAACTTCCGCACAAGTGGTTCGTACAGGGGCTTGTTCGGTTATGTAAGGTCCAATACGGATGCCGAGGGTGATGACATTGTTATTCGAGACATAAATGTAGAATCTAATGTTTCGGGTACAAGTTATGTTGGCGGTATCTGCGGGTATATCTGCGGGTATTCCAGCGGTTCCACATACCGCAGGAATGCCAAGATCGTCAATTGTACATTTAATGGAAACATATCGGCATCTGCGGCTAGTTCTTATGCTGGAGGTATTGCAGGTATTGCATACTATGTTACTATCGACCAGTGCGGTACTGCTGGTAGTGTTTCGGGACAAGCATATGTTGGAGGTATTGTCGGATACATTAGAAGTGCAACAAATACAGCAACAACAAGACCAATATTGCAGAATTGTGTCAATTCGGCAGAGGTAAAAGGTTTGGGCGCCGATGTTGGTGGAATTGCCGGATACACATATTATTCCACTGTGCGATACAATGTCAATGGAGGTAATGTTAATGGTATTGGTCGTTATACTGGTGGCATTGTCGGGTATTGTGTCAATACTACATATATAAGTTATTGCTTGAATAGTGGTAGTGTAAATATGGGTGGTGCAATTTCTGGATCGGGTGGCAGTATGACATATTGCTACTATGATACGCAGCGCGACACTGTTAAGGGTATTTTCAATACTGCAGATGTGAGTGCCAAATATAAAGGCCTGAAAACTGCACAGATGACTGTTACTGCAGTCAATACGCCTCCAGCAAATATTTCTGGTGATAACTGGACTACAGGCTATTGGTCGTTTCGGGAAGGTTACTATCCAATCCCCAAGCCGATGGCAGATTCAAAGTTCGCAAAAATAACATCTGCACCAATATTTATTAATTCTTCTGAAAATTACGCTAATGTTGCGAATGACATTGATTTGTGCAGCGATGCATTATGGGAAAGCAGCAATACGGCATACATTGATAATGATGGACATATTGTGACTCCTTCAGGTTCTGCTACACTCACAGCCACTATGTATGGATTGTCGAAGTTGTTCGTAGTTAGTAATATTACCATTCCTAATCCTATTGTTATTACAACAGAAGACCAGTTGAAGGCTTTGCGTGATGCAGTAAATGGAGTAACGGACAATTACTATGGATACACTTCGGTTACTGGTTACACTGGATTCAATTTTCAATTGGGCAATGATATTGCACTTACAGAAACTTGGACACCAATAGGAACAGACACACATCCATTTTGTGGGAATTTCGATGGCAATGGTCACAAAATAACTAATTTAAATGTTTCTGCAACATCAAGGCAAGGATTTTTCGGGTATGTGTTTAATGGAACTATAAAGGATTTGACCGTATATGGCGAGATTCAAGGAACATCAACCTATAAAGGCGGTATTTGTGCATACTTGAAATCGGATGCTGTGGCAAACTGGGCAAAAATTACAAACTGTCATTTCATTGGTAATATCGTTTCTACATCATCTACTACCGATATTTATGCCGGTGGCATTTGTGGATATGCAACAGGATATACAAAAATAGAGAAATGTTCGGCTGCAGGAACGGTAAATTCTTCAACACGGAAGAATAATAATTTCGCAGGTATAGTAGGTTATTGCTATGGTTCTGGTTCGGCTACAAATTTGGCAACAATTACAAATTGTGTTAACCTTTCGGATATTGTTGCAAATTCAAATAGTGGAGGTATAGTTGGCCGTGTATATAGATATACAGATGTCGCAAATAACATGAATGCTGGTAATGTTTCGGGCAAGACAGAAAATATTGGTGGTATTGTTGGTTATAGCGATAATAACAATAAGGTTACTATCCGTTACAATGTTAATGCGGCTACAGTTGATATGGGCTCAAGCATTATTGGAAATCATGTTGCTACATCATATACAGTTGCTCCGGAGCATAACTATTACGACAAGCAACATTCTGTGCTAGGAGGTATTCATGGCGCTGATGATGCTACGAATGATGCGGCGGTAGGAAAGTCAACAACAGAATTGTGCGAACTGACATCTGTTGAACTTCCTGGGTTTACATTAAATGCAAACTATTATCCGGTGCCAACAGGGTTTGTGAATGCCAGTGTTGCAATAGTAGCAAAGGCTCCCGTAAGGTTGTACGGAGATGAAACATACAATGCAGTGGGACATAATGATTTTACAGTGGTAACAGATGGCGGTGTTTCGTGGACATCGGATGCTGATATTATTTCTATTTCTGGAAGCGTAGCATCTGTTGGGGCTGGTTATGGTGTTGCTAATCTAACTGCTACATACGATGGTTACCCAAAGATTGTAAAAATAAGTGTGGCTGAGGCAGGTGATGGTCCGTTGACAATAGAAAGTTATGAAGATATGCAGGATTTCCGAGTTGCTGTAAATTCGGGAAGTGAAGGTCAGTACAAGGGACATCGTAATGTTAACGGATTTTCTGGTGTCAGCTTTGTAGTAACTAATGACATATCAATGATTGACCCAGATGGAACTCCGTGGGTGCCAGTTGGTACAAGTACATATCCTTTCTCAGGAAATTTTGATGGAGGCAATCATAATATTACCGACCTTATTGTTTCGCGTTCATCAAATTATGCTGGACTTTTTGGAAATGTTACTACTGTCGGTAGAAATTCTTCCACTATTGAAAATATAAAATTGTCGGGAGACATATCCAACTCAAAGTCATATACGGGCGGTATTGTTGGCTATGCAACTGCTTTGTCTGCTGCTCCTTTTGTAATTCAGAACTGTCATTTCAATGGTACACTGATTGCAACTACAAGTAGCGGCTCGTATGTAGGTGGTATTTGTGGATATATCAAGACCTATTGTTCTATAAAGGATTGTACATCAGCGGGAGAAATACGCAGTGCAAGTGCTTCCAATGTCGGCGGTATATGCGGTTATTCGGTTGGTAATGCTACTACTAAGAATGAAATTTCAGGTTGTGCAAGCATTGCCACTAACTTGCGCGGAGTAGATGTAGTTGGTGGCATTGTTGGTTATGTTGATAATACCGATGTCAAATATAATATCAATGCGGCAATAGTAAACGCTACCAATGCGGTAGTTGGTGGTATTGCAGGAAATGTGCTTGCAGGTGCATCGCTTACTGAATGTTTCAATTTTATTACAACTAGCAGTATCGGCAAGATATATGGAACCAATGAAGGTTCTGTTACCGATTGCTATTACGATTCGCAGCATTGCTTCCTTGGTAATGACAACGGGACAGCAAAAACAACAGCACAAATGAAAGCATTGTCGCTTGATGGTGCAAATTGGAGTACAAATGCTAGCAGGTATCCTATACCTGTTAATATTGAGTCTTGCTCGGCTGCAATTGTTGCTGCTTCACCGGTAACATTGAGTGGAACGCAGGACAATATGCATGTTACTGAAAGTTTTAATGTATATACCCCAACAGACCTTGTATGGTCATCGATTGATGGTGATGGTTTCATTACTATAGAGGATGACGGAGAGAGTGTTACTGTGAATAATTCTTTCAGTAGTGTTACATTGACAGCTACCCTTGGCGATTATTCAAAGGTTGTGCTTCTGACGAATGTTGATTTTGTTGCAGACCTTACGATTAGAAACAAAACTGATTTGGAAAATTTCAGGAAGGCAGTTAATGATGGACCATCTGGAAGTTTCAACAGTGTACGCAATGTTGATGGTTTCTCGGGTATGACATTTACGCTGGAACCTGAAAATGGAACTGACATATCCATCTTGAGTACTGCAAACTGGACTCCTATAGGTTCAACCGCATCAACTCCTTTCAAGGGTAATTTTGATGGACAGGGCCATAGTATATTAGGTGTTCAATCGACTGCTGGTACAGGACGAGGCTTGTTTGGCTATGTTGAGAATGCAACAATCGAGAACCTGAATGTAACAAGTGGAAATAACAAAACTATCAAAGCGACATCCTATGCTGGTGGTATTGCCGGTCGTGCAATTAAGTCAACCATTAGGAATTGTTCATTCAATGGAAATATTCTAACCACTGGTTCGTACGCTGGTGGTATTGTAGGACGGATTGAAGGATCAACTATTGAAAATTGTGTTGCCGGTGGTACTGTGCAATCAGATAATTATGGAGGTGGCATCTGCGGATCCATGGTAAAGAGTGGTGTAGGTAGCCGTATTGAGAATTGTGCAAGCAATATGGACATACTGGGCAACAGTTCTATTGGTGGTATTACAGGTTATAGCTCCAATTCTACGGTTACCAATTGTATCAATGCCGGTAATGTTTCGGGTACGACAAACAATGTGGGCGGTATAGTCGGTTATGTTACCGATGATGAAGCTGTTGTTTCATATTGCCTTAATGTGGGTACTGCGGCTGGCGGTGCTGTTGTCGGATTTTTGAATCCAGTTTCTACTGTAAGCAACAACTATTTCGACAATCAATGGAATGTTCTAATTCTCGGTATTGCCGAAGTAGGAGAGGAGGGCGACCCATCGGATGAAGGTACAACTAGCAAGACAACTCAGACGATTATAAGTGATGGTGCTTTTGCTTCAGCATGGAATGCAGTGTCTGGCAGGTATCCTGTGCCTACGGCAATAAAGGATTTGCCTGCCACTATATTGGCATCTATACCGGTAAAACTTGGCTCGCAACAATATAATCTTGTAACAGAAACTTTCAATGTAGGTACGCTTACTGATTTGACTTGGACAAGTAGCAACACATCGTATGTAACAATATCGTCTGGCACTGCTAATGTCTTGGGAACTATTAATGATTATGCATCGTCAATCCTTACGGCTACTTACAAAGGCTGGAAGAAGACGGTAAAGGTATTTAGACCATATAATTTCGATCCGTTACCTATTCCAGATGTTGCTGCATTGAAGGATTTCCGTAATGCGGTCAATGCTGGCGCAACAGGTTCGTATATGGGTGTTCCTAACATAAATGGATTTGTCGGAAAGAATTTTGCCCTTACTGCAACAGAAGATACCTACGATTTGAATGATGAAGGATGGACTCCAATAGGATCTTCATCAACATGTGCATTCAAGGGAAATTTTGATGGTAATGGAAAAACTGTAATAGGATTGAAAATAACATCTACCGCAAGTTACAAGGGTATGTTCGGATATGTTAACCGTGGAAGTATTAGAAATCTGAATGTAGTCGGTAATGTTTCGGGAAGTTCCTATGTTGGCGGTATATGTGGCTACATAAAGGGTGGTAATGGCGACAATTATTCAAGCATTTCACAATGTACATTCAATGGTCATGTAACAGCAACTACCACATCTGCGACTACTTATGCTGGTGGTATTGTTGGTTCTAACAATTCATATACATCAATTACCAAATGTTGTGTTGCCGGTGTGATTTCCGCATCCGCGACAACAAATACATATGTTGGTGGTATAACAGGTCTTTCATCTGGAGCAAGTGCTGATAAAGATTCCATTGCAAGTTGTACTAATGCGGCAGTTGTCAATGGTTCTGGCGATTATGTTGGTGGTATTGCCGGTGGAATCAAAAATACATATATTGATTATTGTAATAATGGTGGAAATGTTTCTGGAGTAAGACATTATACAGGCGGTATAACAGGAAGCAATCCATCTGGTGCCGCAGTCAGATATAGTATGTCATCATCGCTTGTTAGTCCGGGTGGTGCAATCATCGGAATAAATGGCGGTACTGCGACTGCAAACTTCTACGATAAGCAGCGCACATCGGTAATGGGTATTGCTGCAACAGATGGCACAAGTGCCGATCAAAGCGGAAAGGCAGTCGGTTTGCTTACCATCGAGATGACTGGCGATTCTCCATCAGGACTTACTGGTGATGGCTGGATTCCTGCTCGCTGGACATACGCTGAAAACCTATATCCAATACCGACTGCTCTTGGTTCAAACGATTTTTCTGTCATAACGGCAACTCCTATATTTATCGATAAGGCTTCGGCTACTCCTGCAAATTGGAACAATTTAAAACCGGTCAACACTTTGGAATTAGGAGGTCCTGCTGGTATCGTTTGGACAAGTGACAATGATGGATATATAAGTGTAGTGCCTGTTGTCATTTCGCATCCTGAAGAATACAATTCAGCAACGCTTACTTCTACACGCAATGGCATATCAAAGAAATACATATTAGAGGATTACGGAGATTTGTCAAGTCTTGATATTTATAATCTAGCAGATTTGAAGGAATTCCGCGATGCAGTAAATGATAGGGAAAGCGGAAGTTACAAGGGAGTCCTCAATATTGGTGGGTATGCTGGATTTACAATTAACTTATTGGACAACATTACTATTGATGAAGATAATTGGGAACCAATAGGAAAAGCTGCCGATTGCAATTTCGCTGGAACCTTTGAAGGAAATGACCATACAATCTCAAATCTTAAAATAACTAACAAACAATATGCTGGTTTGTTCGGTTACATTAAGTATGGCAGCGTGCGTGATTTGAACCTTAATAATGTCACAATTTCCAATAATGCGTCATATACTGGTGCTGTATGTGGCTATATCGAAGGTAAGGCAACGAATGACAAGTCTGCGATATCATCATGCAAGGTTTTGTCGGGTACAATTAAATCTACGGCCAGCAGTTCGTATCTTGGCGGTATAGTTGGAGCAATGGGAGCAAATGCTTATATATCGGCTTGCGAGAATTCAGCAGTAATAACTAGTCGTAGCCTTTCAGGTGGAATTTGCGGTTCGGTATCGGCAGGTAGCAATGGCAGTATTGATGTAATTTCCGAATGTGTCAATTATGGTTCGGTAACTTGTAGCGCTTCATACAATAAAGTTGGTGGAATTGTCGGAAATATATTGATGGCTGGCAATGTTGTTGATTGTGTGAACAGAGGAAATGTAAAAGCTGGCTACTATGTTGGTGGAATTGCAGGCTATATGTATGGAAGCAACGATAATTCAAGGAAGGCGACAATGACTTTGTGTGTAAACGATGCTACGGTTGATGCTCTAAGTACATCAAATGCTTCTAATGTTGGCGGTATAGTCGGATATTTGGGCACTTATGCAAAGGTTGACAAGGGCTTGAATAGTGGAAATGTTTCTGGTAAAATGGCTTATGTTGGTGGTGTGGTTGGTAGGTCAGTTGCTACATTGCCGACCAAGAAAAACCATATACTATACAGCACCAACAGCGCCGATGTTACTGGTTCCGAGAATTATGTTGCAGGTATTTGCGGCAAGGACACAATTACGGAAATAAAGTATTGCCTTAATGGTGGAAATGTAAATGGAACGACATCGACCAATATAGGTGGAATTTCGGGTTACAATTGCGAAAATTCCATAGTTGCATATAACATTAGTACAGGAACAGTCGAAACATCAGATTCTACAAACGGCATTTGCGGAACTAATGAAGGTACAACCGAAAATAACTATTACGACCGTCAAAGGTCTTTATGTGCTGTAGATAACACAGATGGTCTAATTACTGATTTATTATCTGGTACAGGTAGAAGTGCATTTTCAGACGGCGATTGGAGTTCAAACTTTGTATTTAATGACAATATTTATCCTATGCCATTGGGCACCGATGCTTATCCAGAAGCAAAACTTGCTGCAACTCCGGTATATCTACATGCAGATGATGCAAGTACCTATGAAGTTTACGATAGTGTTAGTGGTAACATTACGCTTGTGGATGCATATACATCATGGACAACCAACGATGTTGATCATATTTCAATAAGCGGAACAACGGCTACAATAACTTATCCGTGCGACCTCTTTGCAAATGACACGCTTGTAGCATCCCTTAATGTAGATGAAAGCCTTACACTGAAAAAGAATGTAAAGGTAAATCTTGCGTATGTAAAAACACCTGAGCTTGAAAGTATTTCGGATGTTAATCTATGTCCAAATACAGAGCAGACAATTAGCGTTACAGTAACGAATGGTGTTGCAGATTGTGTATACACATGGACTCCAAATGTTACAGACGAAAGTTCAGTAGAGGTTTCTCTTCTTAGGTCGCAAGAGTATCATGTTGTCGTTGCTAACTCTGCAAATACATCTTGTTCGTCAGAGGTAGTTGCGAATGTGAATGTGTACACACCGGAGGTTGAACCAGTTGAAGATACATATATATGGTATGGTAGAACAATTAATGATTGGAATACGGCAAGCAACTGGATGTTGTATGATTCTGGTGAGGATTCCTATTCAATGGCTGGTGATGTCCCCGAATCAAGCAATAATGTGATTATTACCAGATTTGGCTCAGAAGGTTGTGTTGTAACTCCAGAATTAAATGATGATGCTACAATAAATAATTTTAATGCGGGAAGCAATGTTGAATTGGACATAGCATCATCAAATCATCTAACAATTAATGGTAACGCAACAATAAATGGTGCTGTCATTGGTAATGTTGTTTTTGGTGCTGATGCTACCTGTGATGATGGAAGCACTGGTTATATTGATGGTATTATTACAAAGACAGGTGCTTCTGATAATTTTAGATTCCTAACGGGACATTTGGATTCGGATCGTGGTTTGTTGCTGAGGTCGGCATTGGGAATGACAGTTGCAGGTGATGATGCTGAGGTTAGCGTACATTACACAACAAATCATGATACTTACCCGATGCCCGACAGTTACTCGCATGGTGGTAATATGGGAGGCGACCTTGATCATGTTTCCGACCGCGATTTCTGGCATGTAAGAACAAATAAGCCTTTGTCTAATGTTTCATTACACTGGAGAAATAGAGAATCAATTTCATTGTCGGATGATTGCGTTCTTGATTTCATGAGAGTTGCTTATGTAACAGGTGGTAGTTCTGTTTGGTCAGAAATGAGCGGTTCGATTGATGGTGATTGTACTACTGGAAGTATAACGATAACTTCGTTGGGTGGTTCAAGGGCTGCAGAACAGGAATATGAATTAACTTTAGGTTCTACAGATAGTGGAGACAAGCTTGTGCTCCCAATCGAACTTGTATCTTTCACAGCATCTTGTGACGGAAATTCGGTAGATGTAAAGTGGACAACTGCATCAGAGAAGAACAATGACTATTTCATACTCGAAAGGTCGTATGATGCGGTTAATTTCAGTGAAGTAACTCGCATTGCAGGTGCTGGAAATTCAATTGAGGAGAACAATTATGCATACACCGATTACGAATACTATGGTGGAGAAATGTATTATCGTTTGAAGCAGGTCGACTACGATGGAAAGCGTACAGTATCGGAAACAATAGTAGTAAAATGTGCCGAATATGAACTCGATCCTGTGGTTTCAGTATTCCCGAATCCATTTAGAAGCGAGATTACGCTTTCGCTTTCTAATTTTGCTAACAAGCCAGCTACTGTTGAGATATTCGACATAATGGGAACTCTTGTAATGAGTAAGGATATTGATGCAACTGGCAACGACTATGAAACTGTTCTCAACCTTGACAATCTTTCTGCTGCAACTTATACAATTCGTGTAAGCACGGCAGATTTTGTAATTAATAGAAGAGTTGTAAAGCAGTAGTAAAACAAAAATCCGATGTGATTGCATCGGACTTCTTTTTTGATAAAATAAAAAAGCCCGCTCAAATGAGTGGGCTTTTAGTTTTATAAAGGTTTATTAGCCGTTAATCTTCTGATTTGCAATTTCCATTACTTCCTTTTCGATTGCAATAGCGCGATTTTCTATTTCTTCGCCCTTCTTCAGAATGTCAGCAACAAACTCCTTGTCGTTGTACGACTTGCAGTTTATCTTCACATTGAGGAATGCTCCCTGAACAGCAGACCTTGCTGCCAATGCGCCTACACCTGCATCGCTAATTGATGCCTCAAGTCCGTTCTTTGCCATTTCGAGCATTACTTGCATACTGTCGCAGCTCAAACTCATGGTCTTGAATGGAATTTCAATGGCGAACTTGGTTGCATCCTGTATTGCCTGTTTGCGGCGAGCCTTTTCTTCATCATTCGACTTTGGCAGACCGAAAGCATCCATAATCTTGTTGAAAGCGTTGGTGTCTTCGTCAACCATCTTCAGAAGTTCATCGTGGTAGTATTTGCCCTTTTCTGCCCAGTCGCTGTAAATCTTCCATGTGTCATCGTTGCGGTGCTTGAGGGCGGTTAGGTTTGCAACCATTGTACCCAATGCTGCACCGAGAGAACCCATGTATGCAGAAATTGAGCCTCCACCAGGTGCTGCCGATTCAGATGCAGTTGTGTGGCAGAACTTTACCAAGTCCATATCAATGAGTTTCGGCTTGTTGTCCTCGAGCATGTATTCAATAACGTTCTTCTTCGGGTCGAATGGCTTAACATCGTTCAAACCAAGTGAGCGAACTGCTATCTTAATGAGTTCTTCGTCAGAAACGCCGAGCGAACGACCTTGTTTCTGGAGGAAATAGCGACCTGCATCGAGCAAAGTCTTGAGAGGTGTAACACCTACAAGTTCAGAACCAGTTACGCGGATTCCGTGAGCTGCAGCGCGTTCGCAAACTGTGTCGAATGCAACATGCAACGGAGTAACATCAATGTCGGTAAGGTTCATTGAAATCTGTGCGATGCCGTATTCTTCAATGTACCATCCTATTGCCTTAACCGATTTCAAGAGACCTGGAACATATACCTTGTTGCCGTTTTCATCGAGTACTGGCTTGCCTGTTACTGGGTGACCTTCACGTTTTACGCGACCGCGTTCGCGAACATCGTATGCAATCGAGTTGGCCTTGTTTACTGAAGTTGTGTTAAGGTTTACGTTGAATGCTACTAGGAAGTTACGTGCGCCAACAGCGGTTGCGCCTGTGTGCATTACGCTGTCGTTCCATTCGCGCGGACCGAAATCTGGATGCCATTCTTCGCTACCGATGCGCTTTGGCAAAGCTTCGTATTCTCCAGAACGGCAGTTTGCAAGGTTACGGCGCTTGGGTTCGAAAGCTGCACTTTCGTAGCAGTAAACCGGTATCGAAAGTTCTTCGCCGATGCGCTTTGCAAGCTTGCGTGCGTATTCCACAGTCTGTTCCATTGTGATGTTTGATACTGGGATAAGCGGGCAAACATCGGTAGCACCGAAACGCGGATGTGCACCATGGTGCTTGCTCATGTCAATGAGTTCTGATGCTTTCTTAACTGCAAGAAATGCTGCGGTGCATACATTTTCGGGTTCTCCGACAAAGGTTACTACTGTGCGGTTGGTGGCTGCACCCGGGTCAACATCGAGGAGTTTTATTCCTTCAACCGACTCGATTACATCTGTAATCTGCTTGATGACAGCCATATCGCGTCCTTCACTGAAATTAGGAACGCATTCAATTATCTGTTTCATTTGCAATAAGTTTTTAAATTTGCGCAAAGATACAATATTATTTTAGATTGTATCTTTTTTGCCCTTTTGCACATTGAAATTTTCTTTACCTTTGTTTCGTTAAAACAAGAGATTATGCGTACAATAAAGTCATTGATATTGCTGGCGCTAATTGTATTGCCAGTATTTGTGTCGGCACAAAGGGCGAGAATCACATTTAGCTTTGCAATGAACCAAAGCGGTTCTCAACTTTCGCCAGATAGCATTTTTGTTGAAAATTTGTCATCTAATTGCGATACTATGATTTATTCTCCGGCAAATTCTTTGAATGTTACTAAGCTTTCAGGGATTGATGATGCAAAAACTGCCGAAAGTCAATTTGGCATAGAATCATGGTATTACGATTCATCAGAGAGGGCAGTGTCGGTAATGGCATTTGTGCAGGAAGAAAAGGTCAAAGTTTCCGTGTTCGACATTTCTGGCCGTCAATGTTGCAGTGGCAATTTTTCAGTGGACTATGGCTACAATATTTTCAGGGTTTACGGATGCCCGCGAAGTGCAGTGGTAACATTGTCGAGTGGGGGAAAAGAAGCATCTGTATCTGTTGTTAATGCCGATGATGTATCTTCGCATTGTTCGATTCAGTATGCAGGTTCGGGAGAGAATATTTCTGCAAAATCATTGTATTCCAATGGTGCCTTCGTTTTCCACTCTGGCGACCAAATGCGTTTCACGATGTATTCCACAACTTGTGGCGATGTCATTTCTCGCGAAATACTTTCCAATCCTACTGAGAATACGGAATATACCTTTGATTTTACTAATGTTGAGAATATTCGCCCCGATTTGATTGTGGCATACGACAGTGTTGTTTATATGGATTCCATTCGCTGGACATGGCAGCAAGTATCTGGTGCAGAAGGTTATAGATACAATTTGGTTGATGATTATGAAACTTCCATTGATTTGGGCAATGTAAGCACTGTAAGGTATGAACAGACGTTAGATTCAAGCAGAACATATATGATATATGTTTGGTCTTACAATTCATGTGGTGTGTCGGATGTGAACAGGCTTTACGCATCTACTCCAGCGCGCGAAGTTACCGATGCGGAGTATGACATAGCAACAACTGGAGAAGAGAATCTTCGTATTCTCAATATTTTTGAGCAGCCAGATTCTGTAATACTTCGTACTCCATCAATAAATGTAGATGTTACTGATACCATTTGGAATTATCTTGCAAACAGAATGTATCAGGCAGCGAGAACCACAGGTGTTGGCATTGCGGCTCCACAGGTAGGCATAAATCGTAAGGTTATATGCGTACAGCGATGGGATAAGGGTACAATGATTAGTCATCCGTGGGAATTTTATTTTAATCCGCAGATAGTTGAGTATTCCGATTCTGTAGTTCGGCGTAACGATGGTTGCTTGTCGGTTCCCGATGGCAGCGAATATCCAACGATTGGAGGCTTTTCGTACCGTGCAACATGGGTAATTGTTACTTATTACGATGTTGATGGCATTTTCCATGAGGAGAAAATCAATCATCAATACACCGCACACATTTTCCAGCACGAAATTGACCATTTGAATGCTGTGATGTTTTTCGACCGTCAGGTGGAGGAAAATGCGTATAAGTATACAATAATTGAAGGCGATTCATACGAAGGTTTGCCCGAAATCCGTTAAAGACATCAATGAGGCTTTGTCGTGGAATATTAGCATTGATTATTGCGTTGCTTTTCGCCATTCCGATGCTTGCGCAGACCGATGGTTTTGTGCAGTATCATTATCCCAATGGCGCAGTGTCGAGTGAAGGAATGTTGCGCAATGGCAAACCCGATGGTTTTTGGAAAAGCTATTACGAGGACGGAACTTTGAAGTCGGAAGGTACGCGCACAATGTTCGAATTGGATAGCATTTGGAATTTCTACACCGAGGACGGAAATCTTGAAAAGTCAATAACCTATCGTGAGGGCAAGAAAAATGGTTTTTCTTACGGCTACAAGTTTTACTATAATGACGATTCTGTAAAGGTTTACTACTTGGATTCCAAAGAGTTGTTCTTGAATGGTTCTCGCGAAGGAAATTCTTTTTATTACAGCAAAGATGGCTATTTGCAGTATGTTTACAAATATGTAGGCGACAAGCGCGATGGCGAAGGCTATGAGTTTGACCACGATAGCACAATAATTTCCATAATAACTTATCGTAGAGGGTATCTTGTTCAGACTCAAAAGATAAACCGTACTGATGACAATGGTCAGAAACAGGGCCGGTGGGTAGAGTTTTATCCATCGGGAGCAAAAAAGACCGAAACGCAGTATTACAACGGCAAGGTTAATGGCGTCCAGCGCAACTTCGACCAGTCTGGTAGGCTTGTAGCTGAACAACGCTATGTTGATGGCAAGCCGTTTACTGTCGAGAACGATACTACTTTGGTGGAAACTGAGATTGCGGAATACAAGAAAACATACTACGACAATGGAAGGATAAAGACCGAAGGCTCGTTTCTACATAATTTGCCTATTGGTATCCACAAGGAATACGATGAAAATGGCAAGTTGGTCAAGTCGAGGGAATACACATCAGAAAGCGTTTTGGTAGGCGAGGGCTTGTTTGATGAAAACGGCAAGCGTACTGGCAAATGGCGCTTGTACGATGGCTACTGGGATTATTTTTATGCCGAAGGTTCCTATCGTAAGGGCATGATGACAGGCTCATGGTCGTATTTTTATTCAAGTGGGAATCCAGAAATGCAGGGAGACTATGAAGAGGACAAGCCTGTTGGCGAGTGGACATGGCTTTATCCGAATGGTGCTAAGCGCCGTATGGAAAACTATTACGATGGACTTCTCGATGGTGCATACGAGGAATACGATTCTGTTGGAAATCTGCTTGTAAAAGGTTCATACTCAGAAGGAATGAAAACGGGGGAATGGGAATCTCATATTGGCGATGTCGTACAGTACGGGTCTTACTCTTCCGACCGGAAAACGGGGGAATGGAAGTCTTATTATGTTGATAGTGGCAAGTTGTGCTATTCTGGTTCTTTCCGCAGTGGCGATGCCGTGGGAGTGCATAAATGGTTGTATCCAAATGGTCAGATTGAGACTGTCGGAGAATATCGCGGAGGAGAGAAACATAAGGTCTGGTACAAGTATTATCCAGATGGAACTATTTATATGACACGCACTTATCGCTATGGAAATCTTTTGAAGATTGACAATGTGAAGGTTCAGAAACCGGGTAGAAAGAAATAGGAAAGTTGCTCGTTTATTGGTTTTGTTTTATGTCGTAGTCACGCAATGCATTGCGCGACTACAAATTGTTTAATTATTTATTTTCATCTTAAACTCCATTATTACTGGATTGTGGTCGCTGTACATGAAGTCGGCATCGTAGTTTATGGCTTCGGCTTCGATGTTGTCGGAAACGATGAATCCATCGAGGACGGCGGTGTAGTTCACGCCTTTGGTGTATGGCATATCGGTGCTACGGCAAGTTGGCACTTCGCGTGTGTTTTTGGCTTCCACGATTCTGAAATGTTCGGGAATTTCCTTGTCTTCCATCACCGAAACCCAGTCGGGAACCTGCTGCTGGCTGGCAAACGCCTCAACAGTTCCGCATAGCGCGTGGTTGAAATCACCGCCAACGATTACGAAGTTGCCTTTGTTGTATTCTTCGGTAAGTACATTGCGCAAAAGTTCAAGTTGCTGCTGTCGTATCAGTCCGCCTTCGTCGTATGCCGACATGTGGCTGTTTATCAGCACGAGTTCCTTGTCGGTGTTGGTTGGGATGCGTGTTATGACGAAGCATCTGTCGAGGTCGAAGAACTTTGTTATGAAACTTTCGTCAACTGGATAACTGCGGCGAATAGCCTTGTCAACCTTGTAGCGACTGAGAGTGAGAAGTCCGGCGCGGACGCTTCCGTGCGGGTCGTTAAGCGGATAGCAAAGGTATGACGAGTGGAAATTTTCACCATAGACGCTGCAATAGTCATCAAAAGCCGACTCTATGATGTCGCGCTGGTTGACGAAAAAGCTGCGAGTTGAGGCGGTGTCAACTTCCTGCAAAATGCAGAAGTCGGGGCTGTGGGTTTCGATGTGACTTTTTGCTCCATGCGTGTTTGTAGAGACAACTTCCTTGCTTTTAGCTTTGCCGTATGTGCCGCATACTTCAGTGCCATCGTTCATGCGTCCTTTGTCCATAAAGAATGAAAATTCGTGGTCGTAGGCACCAAATCCGATGTTGTATGTCATTACAGAGTATTGCTTTCCAACTTCGACTTTTTCTGTGCGCGGATTGCTCACTGGCAGTTCAACGCCGTCATCTATGCGGTAGTAGTTTATTTGTAGGTAAGCAATGTAGCCACCTATCGTGAGTACTGCAATAACTAGCAGTATTATTATTGTGCGGAATAGGAATTTTAAAAATGAATTCATTCTTTATATTCTTTTTCTGGAATGTTTTCTATTAGGAAGTTACGTATCTCACTTTCCGATGGAAGTTGAATTTGATATTTGCTAACAAAAAGATTTTGTGATAGACCTTCGGTCGCGTACTTTACCGTGGTTTCTCCATAATCGGTACAAAGAAGCAGTCCAATGGGAGGATTGTCGTCTTCGCACATAATTTCGTGCTTAAAATAGTTTAGGTAAAGGTTTAATTGTGAAGCATACTCATGTTTGAACCTGTCTATCTTTAAATCGACAATCACATGGCATTTCAAAATGCGGTGATAAAAAATCAAATCAGCTTTGAAATAATCATTATCAATTAAAATTCTTTTTTGCCGTGCTTCAAAGCAGAATCCTGATCCCATTTCTAATAAGAACTGTTGCAGATGATTAAGAATTGCTGTCTCTAATTTGGATTCGGTATAAAAATTTTGAGATTCCAGTCCAAGAAATTCAAGTGAAACAGGATTGCGGATAATGTCGGTTGCTTTAAGAGGATGGTTGTTTTCTGCCAATCTTTTTTGCAAAGCCCTTTTATTTTTTGCAAGGCCTAAGCGTTCGTAATAAAGCGAAGATACTTGTCTGTCCAATTCTTTTACTGTCCAACATCCTTTTATGGATTCTTGTTCGTAAAAAGCTCGTTTAAGAGGATCGGTAACATTAGAAAGATAAATCAATTGTGTGGCAGAAATACGATGAAACAATTTTTCTGGAGGTGTTTTCCATTGGTTGTTTTCATTTGTCGAAATTGCGGTTGTTGACCGCAATTTTTTTTCTTCTGCACTTACAATTGGTAATATTGCGGTTGGCAACCGCAATATTTCAAGTTCGGGATTCTTTTTTATAAATCCAAGGACTTCTGTGGCAATATTAGGATAAGACAAGTACATCTGTCTGTATTCATACAAACGGCGTTCTCCTAAACCGCGCCTATCTATTTTTTTTGCTAGTTTTTTTAATAATTGTTCTCCATACTGAGCCCTATCTTCTCCATTTTGCTCATATTCAACAATATAATATCCGATAAGCCAGTTCCTTGTTGTCAAGGCGAGGTTGATCGCATGTGCTGCCTGCGCTTGTAATGCATCTTGAATGTTAGTAATGTTACTGGCTAACAAATCGAAATTATTTGTGTTTTCTTTTTTCATAATTTTAGTTTTCAAAAGCATCGAACGATTTATTCTTCTCGATTTCGTTTTCAATTTCATCGGGAAGGATGGAGAAGAAGTCGAAACCAGTGATTTTTTCCACTTCATCAATTGATTTTGCGTAGGTGTCAAGCGGTTTGTTGCCAGCCTTGTTTGCAAAAACGAATCCTAGTGCGCGCCAATTTCCGTCCTTGTACATCAGCACCACCTTGTAGAACGAATCGGGCACTGCAACATTGTTTTGTCCGATGGTTTCGTACTTTTGCTTCATTATCGGTCCGCAAACTACATATACCTTTTCGTTCTTGATTGCCCAGTCGCGCACCTGCTCTTCGAGTTCTTTCCAGTCGCCAGAGTTGAGGTTGTGGTTCTGCGGGCAGATGTTGGTGGTGTAAAAACTTTCTTCCATGGCCTTGGCATCCCATTTCATGTCGCCTGCGGGAGCCATGTGCCCGCGGTCGTAGCCCGAACCTTTGTAGTCGTCGGTGGTGGAGCAGCGTCCTTTGATGTCGGGGTCGGGGACAAACTTGTCGGCTCGCGAAACCTGTCCGACAACTTCTTCGTCTGTAAGTTCGTAGGCTACCCAGTTGGGAATGAGCCAGGTAGTGTTGTAGCTCACGGTGTATCCCTTGTGCTCGACGACCTGTTCCTTGAGTTTCTTTTTCGACTGCGGAATTTCAAGCCGTTCGTAGTAGGGGACTTGGCTGGTGTCGGTACTAGTAATTTCTTTGTAATAGTCGCGTGCTTTGTCAAAGACTATGTTCAAGCCTTCTTCCAGTTTTTCAACGCCCTTGTCTATTGCCGATTCTATGATTTTCTCTTCTGCTTTTTCGGCGGCGTGGTCGTTGCAACTAATAAGGCAGATTGCCACTGCGAGAGCGAATGCAAGTGCCGTTTTTGAGTTCTGTCCCTTCATTTTTGTCTGTTTGCAAATGTTTTGGCAAAGGTAGGAAAAATTGGGGAGGGGATAGAGTGATGTTGTTAGATTTTATGAACCAAATCACGGACAATCCATAATAATCCCCGAATAAGTCTTGCCATTTATCACTCTTTTCGTGTTTTCTCTTTCAGTTTCTATTGTGTTAAGTCCGATAGAAATTCTGTTGCTGTCGGTGTTGTAATTGTAATATTCGTATTTAGGTCTGCTGTGCTTGGAATACTTGTATATATAGTTGCATATTGTTGCAAATTGAAAGGACGAGAGATTTCCTGCCTTTAGGTTCTCAAACAGAATTTCCTTAAAGTCGTCCTGTACTTTCCGTGCGGTTGAAAAGTAGTGCAGCAACATAAAATAGGGCTGCCATTGTCTCAAGTGTATTCCGTATTGCTTGATGTATTCTATTTGCAGTGCAGAGTCTTCGTAGGTTGTAGGCAGACCGATAATCCTTTCTCCTGGAAATCCATATTCCCTTGTTATGCTGTATATTGCCCTGAAAGTCCGTTTGTTGCATCTTATCCATCTCAAACCGTATATCGGACGAAAAAGAATGAAACCGTCATTTACTTTCTGCGTATATTTTTGGTCAATTTGGAAAATGCTGTCAATTGTTTGCGCTAATTTGCTGTTAATGTGTGATTTGTATGTAAAACGAAGACTGTCGTAATGCTGTATCGCATTTGCAGAAGTGGAATAAGAAAGTGATTTTGCTGTTATTTCGTCAGTTCTGACAGTCCACATCGGTATGCCTTGTTTGAAACATTTCTCTAGCCATCTGCTGGCTCTTGTGCTATCGTTGGCGATACAACATATTTGCAACGCTTTCATACAATGTTGTGCAAAAATGTAGTTGTAGTTTTCGTAGATGCTGTCTAATCGTTCTATTGCACGAGTGTAATTTTCCGACAGTATGTCTTCGTCAACCTTGTTGAATGTACGATGATATTGTATGTAGTCTTGCCCTGTGCTGACAATTGCTATTGTCGTTAGTATAGCAATGATAAATAAGATCCATATTGTATGTAAGTTCTTGCTCATAAAGTTACATTTATTGTTGCAATTGAAAAAAATATTGAATCACAAATTTAATTTTTTTTATTATATTGTATTGTGCAAAAAAATGTATATCTTTGTTGCGTGTTAATGTAAAAAAATAATTAATATGAAAAAGATTGTTTTTATTTTGATTTCGGTGGCATTCATAATTTTCCTAATGTCATCATGTAAAAAAGAAGAAGTTTCTTTTATAAAGTATTATCCAGAAACTACACAAGGGTATCTAGTCTTTAATAAAGATTCTAAAGCGAAAATTGCAAAATTGCATATAACAGTAGTAGATTCATTAGATAAAGGCAAAGAAAAGATTCTATATGATACAATTGTTGAACATGATAATTATATAAAACTTCCTTCAGAATGTTTTGTGCCTTCAGAGGGATTTCACATATTAACAGTAACGGGATTAAAGAAAAATGGCAAAGAAGTTGGCAGTGAGAATATGCAAATTACCTATAAGCAATGTGTTAATCCTAATCAATATGATTCTGATTTTGGCTGGACTTGTATTGGTTATAATTATGCGTGGAAAATAATTGCAAACAGAATTGTGTATAATGGTGTTGCTTCGGAGAAAGGTTATTTGACTTTAGAAGAGGCATTGGCCAACCAAGTCCAAGGAGAAAGTGGCACACCTTATTATGTATATATGCTTAGGGAAACATGGAATTCTTTAACAAATAATGCAGAAAAATGGAGAAGTTTTAAAGAATTCCATCATTTAAGCCAAAGAAATAGTGACCTTCATGAAAATGGTATGGAAATCATAAAATTAGAGCATGTGACAGCAGGACAAAATTTGCGTGGTTACCATGGGCAAGTTGTTGTTGGAGATACAGTTTACGGAGTGCAAAAAACTAAAGGCTACTGGCAGAACCCAGCATTACAAACCGATGAGTTTAATGGAATTGATATTAATTATTCTATGCAATGGGCTATTGAAAGACTGAATGTCATAATACATGAAAAAAACGCATACAATAATCATGATACGATTCCAGATTTGGAATGTTTTGGACAGTGCTATACCCCACTACAACCTATAGATTACGGAGGTTTCAGTTCGGATTTCTATAGCAGTTTAGTAAAATGTTGGGGAACAATAAACAATTATTCTCCAACCACACCACCAAACTTGCCGATAAATATTGGACAACAATCTCCATCATTTATAAACCACAGGCAGTGGTTGGAAGCCATGAAGAAATGCAAAGACCTAAAATTCCCCTATAGTGAAAATATATCAAGCATTGCTGTATCTCAAATAGCAAGCAAATACGATAGTGACAAACCGTTGGATAATGGTATTACAATACACACAGATAACATTACAAATGTACCATCGGTTACTTTTACTCCTGGATTATATGTTATTGGCTTTACCGACAAGAAAAATCAATATGCATACATAGTAGAAGAAATAACATCAAATTTCAAGTTCGAGCCTAATTCGTCTTATTTTACAACAATATACGAAGATTATAAGTTTGATGGCAATAAATTGACAGTAACAACAGATGCCTACGATGAGATACAAGCAACCATGTTCGTATATAATAAGGAAAAAGAATTAATTCACAAGCAAGATGTATTAATTAGCAAAGGATTTTCTTCTGTAGAGATTCTTTTTGAATCCAAATTGGAAGATGGTGAATACACATGTGAATTCATATATTCAGACAATTCAAGCAGTACAATAACTATTAACAAACAGTAATATGAAAATATATCGTTATTTTATGCCATTAATTATGGCATTCGTTGTTTCAAATTTATCTGCGCAGGAGATTGGCATAAATGCACAGACGTCATTTGGTGGACAGGATGATGAATTAATGTCAATAATGCGAAAAACATCAGACGGCTATGTCTTGTTTGTCAGTTCCAGTTCTAATCCTAGTGGAAACAGAACGGTTCCAAGTTTTGCCTCAAGGAGAAACATTGATATAACAACACCAGATTGGGACACAATTACAGGTAATTTAGGATTTGACGTATGGGTAATAAAACTTGATGAAAACTACAATATCACAGCACAAACTTCCTATGGTTGGGGGCAATATACAGAAGCAACCGATGCCGTTGTTGATAATGAGGATTTCATTTATTTTACAATACGAATGTATAAAAACAACTTTACTACAATAACTGGCGAGTCAAACGTTACAGAAGCAGACACATCGGGTGTGCTATATATGGTTAAGATGGACAATGAACTTAACGAGATATGGCAAAAAAGATTATCCGATTACGATGAATACATAGATGCCATTGGTATGACTATGCTTGGGAATGGAAACTTTGTACTTTTGGGAGAGATAAAGGAAAACACACATTACAATGCAATACTACAATGCGTAAATCCCGATGGAAATTTGCTATGGAGAAAGGTTTTTCCTAATATCAGTAGCGAGTCAATACTTGGTTCTTCCATAAAGTATAGTAGTTCAGACGATGCTATATATTTATTGGTAAATTCAGACGCAATGTCAAATTCATACAAAACTGAAGATGCCATAGATGGAACGATGGATTATTGGTTTGCAAAAATAAATCAGGCAGATGGTAGTATTTTATGGGATAAAACTATAGGAACAAATGGTGATGACTATTATTATAGTTATGACGGTGACCCTGCTTGTTTTGTCGAGACTGAAAGTTATCTGTATGTGGCGATGACGACAAATGGCGGAATTTCTGGCACAAGAACATGCGAAAGGAAAGGTCGTGCTGATATGCTTGTCACAAAATTGGATAAATCTGGAAACATTATTCTTGACAAATCAATTGGCAATGACATGTACACACTAACAAGATACATAACAGAATTGCCCGATAACAGACTGGCTTTTGGAAGCGTATCTGACGGAAACATAGCATTTGACAAAACGGAACCGTGCAAAGGCGGTAATGATTTGTGGTTTATAATCACAGACGATGACATCAATGTTCTTGCTGACAAAACCATAGGAACATCATACGGAGACTGGGGTACGGGAATGAATATGTGCTATAATCATAGCAACAACAGTATAGTTGTGGCAACTACAACACCTACAAATGACATAGATAATGATAATATTTGGTATGGTGGAGCATCAGATATCTGGTTGTTTGAAATTACGGCACAAACTAATTATATTGAGTCCAAAAATGAAGCAAAAGTTTCTGCCTATCCAAATCCTGCAACCGAAAGTATTAGCATTGTTGGAGATAATATTGCAAGCATAGAAATCAGCGATTTGTCAGGTGATGTTGTTTGCAAAATGCAACAATGTGGAAATCATAATGTAATATCCACAGAGAATATCTCTGTAGGTAGTTGTTTTGTAAAGGTAAGTATGGCGGATGGGACGGTAGTTATTAAGAAGATTATTGTGATGAAATAAAAGATTTTTCAAAATATGTGTGTCTCATAAAGTTGCCACCACTCCGCAGCACGAATCTTTCTTTGCGCCTGTAATTGACGACAGACAGTTGTTTTTACCATTAAGCCGTAGCAGACCGAGGAATGCGAAAATTATTGCTTCCTTGTAGTTTATTGTGGTGTCGTCGGGGATTATGATTTCCGAATTGCAGTTTCGGCTGATGTTGTCAATCAGGAACTTGTTGTACGCGCCGCCACCAGTTACCAGAACTTTTCCGCAACTGCCTATTGCCTTGCCTATTTCGGTGCCAATGTGTACCGATAGGGTGTTGAGCATATCGGCAATGGTTTCCGAGTCGTATTCTGCGAGGATTGGCTTCATTTCCTTCTCAACCCATTCGCGCCCTAGCGATTTCGGCGGTTTCTGACGGTAGTATCTTATTGCCGAAAGTTTTTTCAGCAGTGCAGGTATGGTTTTGCCCGAGGCTGCTATGTCGCCGTTGGCATCGTAGTTTTTGCCGAGTTTGCGGGCGTATTCGTTCATTATGATGTTGACGGGCGAAATGTCGAAGGCAATGCGTTCGCCATGCCTGTTGCGCATCGAGATGTTTGAGAAGCCTCCGAGATTGAGGCAGGCATCGTACTCGCCGAACAGAAGTTCGTCGCCAATAGGCACAAGTGGTGCGCCTTGTCCGCCAAGGGCAACATCGCCGCTGCGGAAATCAAAGACGGTGGGAATCTTGGTTTTCTTGGCAATGACATTTCCGTCGCCAATCTGCATAGTGTAGCCCTCGCTGGGGTTGTGGAAGACGGTGTGTCCGTGCGATGCCACCAAGTCGATATGTTCCGAAATGTCCTTGCGGAACTCGTTTATTGCATCGGCGGAAAAGTTGCCGAACCACACATCGGCTCGCTTTAGGTCTTCGGCCGAAAGCGTGTGCAGCGAGAGCATTTTTGCTTTGGTTTCGCTGTCGTATTCGTAGGTTTTTGCCTTTATCGGCGTGTATTTCCAGTTGTAGTCGCTGCCTTCGAACCGGCACAGCACGACATCGAGTCCGTCAGCCGATGTGCCCGACATTAGGCCTATTATGTTGTATGATTCCATTCCTGCTTGAATTTTAGACTACAAAAGTAAACATTTTTGGTTGATGATTGCACAGCAGGAACCAAGAAACAAAAAACGGAATGTCATCCTGAACTGCTCCCTGAGCGTAGTCGAAGGGGCGAAGTGAATGTAACGAAAAGCATCGAGTACCTCGGCTTCGGCTAACTTATTTCGGCTGTCGCTTGCTTCGACCCGTCTTGCTTCGACCCGGCTCAGCACATCGCAGCACATCGCAGCCCGCGGATTTGTTCAATGCTAACAATTTGTATAATAGACAATAACATTGTCTAAATGAATGAACCGTGGCAGATTTGTGATTATTTTGCAAATATCTTTTCGTGATATAAAAAATATAATTATATTTGCAACGTTTAATTTTAAAATATGATTATATGGAAGATTATGATGTTTTATGTATTGGTAGTGTTCACAACGAAATTTGCCAACAAATTTTAGAAAATATTCCGGAAAAGACGATAACAAAAGAAAGTTTTGATGAATTATTTTCTGAAATGTATCCGAAATCAACAAAAATAGCGATATTTGGATATAAGTCTCGTATAGAATATTTAAAAAGAAATATTATATTGAATAAGTATTCAACTGTTTCTTTGTGCGTAAATAGAAATATTGATATTTCAGAATATATGATTTTGATTGATAAGTTAGTCGCAAATATAATGAACGGAGTAATTCCTGTGGAGAGTTTTCAAAATCATCTGTTGGAAATGCAATCTGATATATGCAAAGATAAGAAAATTAGTTATGATGATGCATGTTTCGCCTATGCATTAGTAGATCTTTTGTCGCATAGTTATTCTTTTTGGAGTGGATATTATATAGAGCAAAAGTCTAAAGTTATGGATGTCGGTCGAATGTTTGGGGCGATTCTTGCGGATATGCATTATTATGCGTATTGTTGCGGTGATGGTATGATGGAAGGGCATCCTTATATATATATTAGAGAAGGTTGTGCTGAAGGTGCTGCGTATTCATCTTTGCATTATTATTTATTTGGAAAACCGTTGATACCAGTTTGGGTAAAAAAATAAATAAAGGATTATGAAAACAATAAAGTTTTGCTTTATATTAATTTTGGGGTCTTTAGGATTGTTTGCTCAAGATAATTGTTTCATTTACAATATATCTAATAGTGACAAATCATATTTCTGTTGCATTGTTATTGATGGAAAAACAGCAATTCGCTGTTATGATATAGGTTTGTTGTTAGGGAATAGTGTTCTAAAAACTGCAATTCTTGTAAACGATAAGAATAATCAGGAACAATCTGTTTCGTATCGTGTTTCGGGAAATGAATTGTCTGGAATTCATATACGAAATTCCATTAAAGATAATGCTATTTTAGATTCCGTTATTTATATGCCGGCGAATACTGAATGTGTTGACAATATCCGTTTTGAAGTATTAAATAATAATATTCAAGAAATAAATGGATATAAATGCAATGAAGGTCAAGTCGTATGTTCAAATTCCGTTTTTTACAAGGTATGGTATTGCCCTGATATAAAATGTAATTGGGGGGGGGAGGATTGGCAAAAGTTGATTCCTGGCATTGTTGTTAAAGCAGAGCGCAATGATGGACAAATAATATTGTTGCAAGAATCCGTAAGATATGACGGTGGTGTTTATAAAGATTTAGAGAAAGATAAGTCGGTTCTTGAATATGTTGAAAAAATATTCCATAATCTGAAATATTAAATGTATTGAGAAAATTTATTATCTTCGCACCCAATAAAATTTGTTTATATGGAAAGGATAATTGTCCCTATAGATTTCTCCGAGGAATCAATGAAAGGTTTGGATTTGGCTATAATTTATGCCAACAAGTTCTTCTGCGACATACAGATGGTTCATGTTCAGTCGAAAAAGCACGGCCGTCTGCAGGTTCATTTCGAAAACCAGTATAATTCAATAGTTGAGAATTTTGAGGATTTGGTAAGGGAATACGGTCAGAAATTAAATTCTGTAAGCCGTCTTTCGTACATCATAAAGACTGGTAGCGTACACGAAGAAGTTGTAAATCAGGCTAACGCATTCGATGATTCGATGATAATCTGCTCTACCAATGGTACATCGGGTTTGAGCGACTATATACTTGGCAGTAACGCATACCGTATAATCCAGAGCACAACCAAGCCTGTGATTTCGGTTTATTCCGACAAGTACATCGGCGATGTTAAGCGCATAGTTCTTCCGCTTGACATTACCAAGGAAACCCGCGAGAAAGTTCCGCTGGTAGCAACTATCGCTAAGGCATTTGGCGCTGAAGTTCACATTGTTAAGGTTGCAACATCCGACAGCGAAGGCATAAAGAACAAACTTGAAATTTATGCTGCTACAGTTCGCAAGTATTTCGATCAGGAAAATGTAAAGCACCAGACATCATATCTTATCGGTGACAATATTACCGACATTACCATCGAGTATGCAAAGACCATTGATGCTGACCTTATTGCTATAATGACCGAGCAGACAACCGCTTTCTCGAACCTCATTCTCGGTTCGTATGCATACCAGATGCTTAACACTTCGCCGATTCCGGTACTCAGTGTAACTCCAAAGAATCTGTATATGACAACCTACAGGGTTACAGGCGGAAACTAAATGAAATTTTCGAAGTACGATTTACGATTTTAGATTGTAAACAGATTTCAAACAATACTTTAGGAGGCAGTAGCCTCCTTTTTTTTGTTTTTGATACAATAATTTGCAATGTGCTCCGTTATTATGGAAAATGCTTATGAGAGGGATATTTTTTGTAACGGTTATGATGCTTGTGTCGGCATTTGTGTTTGCCCAGGATGGTAAGGCAAGCAAATATCTGGTGTACAAAGAAATTTTTCCAAAAGGCAACGTTTATCATGTTCATGTTCTTGCAGGAGAAAAATTAGCTTTGACATGTTCGGATTTGAAGCTTCCCAATACCATTCCGTTTCTGGAGTGCAATTTGGTAAGTCGCAAGCCTGCTGGCTGCAAGATGCTTGATGTTTTTGATAAGGATGAAATATATGTCGCTGAGGTAGCTTATAGGAAATTTAACAAGTTAAACAAAAAAACTGTAATCGATAGCTATAAGCTTGATTCCGCTTTAATAGCATTCTTCAAAAAGATTGCTGCTGAGAATAACGATCCCGATACGCTTTCATTGGGCGAGCCTGTGATAATGAAGTTTACTCCCAACATTGGCAAGGAACGAATTGGCGACTATGAATGCACAATTGGCACTATGCAGGTAAGCAAATCGTATAGTTGGAAAATATGGTACACAAAGGCGATGGCTTACAACTGGGCTTTCAATGATGTATTTTGGTTTGTGCCAGGCACCGTTGTTCGTGCAGAGGATTCTGGCAATCTGGTATATGAATTGGAAAAGGTTGAGGATTCCGATTTTGTATTGCAGGAGACTACGGAGTCTGTTCGTGAGGCTCTGCGAATGTTTTTCAATCGCTAAGGAACATTTTTTAAGTTTTTCATTATAACAGAAGACGAGCCACCTCACGGTGGCTTTTTTATGCACGCTGTGCTAAAAACGATTTTTTAGGGAATCTATATACTAGTTGACTAAAGTTTGCCCCACGCCTGTCATTACTCGCAAGCTTCGTGCGCTAAAGGGTCCGCAAGTAAGAACAATAACGCGATACGGAACGGGGAGCGTAATATTGTTCAACTGTGCGGAACGCAACAGCCTCGTGAAGCAAAGCGAACAATCTCCTGTTGAAAACGATTTCTGTTGGAGATTCCGTACAGACAGGCTCACACGACATGTTCCTTTGCCGGTTCGCTTTGTCTTACGGAATGACTCAAAGAATTGGAACAGAAGTTCTGTGTGTCAACATGTATATAGTTACCTTTTCTAGTTGATGATGATTTTTCTTGTTTCAACACCGTTGCCGGTGGTCAACCGAAGTATATAAGTTCCTGCATTGTAACCCGACAGGTCGATGGAAAATTCTGTTTCACTAATGCTTTTTTGGAGAATCATTTTTCCTGACAAGTCGAAAACTTGTAGTTCTTGCATTTGCTGCGATTCTGCGCGAACATACACCATGCCATTGGAAGGATTTGGGAAAACCATGACATTTTCCGCATTGTGTTCCTCGATAGCAGCAGGCAGTTCGGGACCGCGGATGCCTATTATGATGGCGTGATTGCTGTTGAATCCGTACGAACTGCAGTTGGTAAGTGCGAAGTAGCCGTTTTGCTGTCCGCCCCAGCCCCAGTTGAAATGGAAATAGTCGTCGTCGCGGTAGCCGTCGCAGGTCCATACATGTCCGCCATAATTTCCGCTTCCGCCGTACATAAACGGTGCGCCTTCGTCGAGTTCGCCTTTCAGGTAGCTGTACCATGCTGTCGTTGAAAGACTTCCGCGTTCGATGTACTGTACAGTAGTTGGATAACGGAAATATGTTGAGAGGGCTGATAAAATCTTGTTGGAGTTGCAAACGCTGGCTGACGGACCGTAGTTCATGTTGACGGCAACGCCGCAGTGATACAACAATGTAGCTACTGCTTCCACACAACTGTCGGGATGATAAGTTGATGTAAATTGGTTGGGCATACTTTCGTAATGGTATGTCGTTGCGCCGAAGTTGGCGGAAAGTGAGCCGTAGTTGTTGCTGGTATACGAATGGCTTCCTGTGCCTGAGGTCGGATATTGCCAGTAGCGCATAACCTGGCCCATAACAAGCGCACCGCAACCCACTGCCGCATGACCGCCGTATGCAGAGTTACCGCTTGCATCGGCTGGACATAGGTTATTGTAGTATCTGGTCTGGTTCCATCTATTGCTGCCAAGCAATGGACCGACAACAACAGTTCCTTCTTTTTGCATAGGTGCGGAATCAGAAAGCAATGCCCCCCACTGACTTTGAGCCATTTTGTTATTTTGTTGGCTGTCAATCATATATTGAATTTCTTCTGTATAACCATCCAAGAAAAAGCGAATATGGTCGGGCATGTTTTCGGCTACAAATGCACCTTCGTCTGAGAATGCAAGGATTGGTTGTGCCCTGTCGTCGCCAGCAACGATGACAAAACCCTCGGAGTTGAAATTGAAAACATAGAAACTGGGGAATGACCCATTTTCACCGCGGAGCACAGGGGCCGTGTATGCTATTGTGGGAATTAGTGATTCGGGTGCACGGTCGAATTTCATGGCATAGAAGCGCGATGCAACGGTGCGGGCAGTTGTTTCGTCAATGGATTTAGCGGATACGGAACTTGCCAGCATAATCGCCAGTGTGAGGAAAATGGAAAATTTCAGTTTCATAATCTATAAGTTCAAAAGTATAAAGCAAAAATATGCAAAAATTAGATATAAAAAAGATTTTGTAGAGATGTTGTTTGTAACGGTTCTAATATCGTTGAGACGCAATATTTTGCGTCTGTACAAAGGTTCTGTAGCATTTTATCATTCTTCCGCATTGTCCCAGTCCTTCCACGATATATATTTTATGCCGTTGATTTCGCAGGTGAGGTCACCGAGATAGAAAACAGAACCTTTGCAGTTGGTATCTTCGCGAAGTTCAAGATATTCACGCACACTTTCAGAAAGTTTATTTTCCGCATCGGCTGAACTTTTTATTTCGATGGCAAAAGTGTGTTTCCAGTCGGCAATAATGTCAACTTCAAATCCTTTTAGGTCTCTGAAATATGTCAGGTTTGCTTTTTTGCCAATGTTCAAGCGGTTCTTGAGCAGTTCGGAAAGGGCAAATGTTTCAACAACTGCACCTTTGTGCGGACTGAGCAATAGTTCTTCCTTGCTTTCGATTCTCAAAAGGTGGCATAGAAGTCCAGAATCAACGAAATACATTTTGGGAGTTTTTACCAGCGACTTGCCGAGACTATTTGTCTCCGGTTCAAGGAAATATATTATGAATGAGGATTCAAGAATTGAAAACCACTGTTTTATGGTTGGGGCTGATACGCCTATAACTTTGGAAATCTTATCCATCGACACCATTTGTCCGCTGTATGTGGCCGACAGTTGTATGAATTTTTTGAAAGATGACAGGTTGGATGGATTTATAAGTTTTTTGACATCCATATCCAAATAGGTATTGATATAATTTTCGAACCAGTCGGAAGCAATGAAGTGTTTCTGGGGGTCGTACAATGGTGGGTAAAAACCTTTGAATATTGTGTCGTAGGCATTGTCGCCCAACAAGTTGTCGTTTTTTAGTTCTCTAATCGAGAACGGCATAAGTTTCAATGACGCCACACGTCCAGCAAGAGAATCGGTTATATTTTCCTTCAATCGGAACTGACTTGAACCTGTCAGGATGAACTTTCCTGGTACATATTCTTTATTGTCGACATAAAACTTTACGGCATCAAAGATTTCTGGTACTTTTTGTGCCTCATCAATAATTGCACCGTCGGGAAATGCCATTAGGAAATCCTTTGGGTTTGATGATGCCAGTTCTCTCATCGTTTTGTCGTCAAATGAGATGTATTTTTTATCGGGAAAAGCCATTTTTGCCAAAGTTGTTTTCCCACTCTGGCGAGGTCCAGTAATTGCTACAACAGGAAACTGCGATGCCAATCTTAACAATGTTTCTTTTGCCGTCCTATTTGTACTCATAGTAAAAATCTAAAGTTTATGTTGGTAAAAATATAAAGTCTGTACTAGTAAAATCTAAAGTTTGAACTGGTAAAAATCCAAAGTCAAAGGTAGTAAAAATCTAAAGTCTTGAGCAAAAATTTTGAGACAAAATTTTATTAATATTTATAATTTGCTTATTATCAGTAATTTGTAGAATGTGTAGCCGTGGTTGAAATTCCTAGCACAATAAAGAATATCTAAAAAATCATTTTGCTTGACATTCGATTTCTTTTAGCCCATTACAGAAGTGCCCTGGCAACTAATAAATGTCGTTTTTGTGTACTTTTTAATCGCATGTCAGTAGATTCATAAAAAAACAATATCTTTGCAGATATAAACTTTAATTATTTTAACCAAATGAAAAAGACATTATTAATTATTGCAAGTGCTTTATTGTTAACACTTATGGGCGTTTCTTGTTGCGACTGCGACTGTGGCGACAAAAATAACAATGGCGAAAATTCCAACGCTACAACAGAAACTGTAGACGAACCTAATGCTACTGATGCTAATCAAAATGCAGAAGCACCAAAAGCTCAAACACAGGAGAAGAATTTACTTATCAAGAGAGCAGACATCGATAAGGTAAATAAATTCATTGATGAAGGAAAATGTGACGATGCTGTAGCAGTAATAAATAGCTGGACAGATAAGAGACCTGACGATGGCATAAAGCTTCTGAGAGACATCAACATTGGCGGAGCTTGCACCAAGGAAGTTGGTGATGCTATCAACGCACTGAATGCTGCCATAAACAAGTAAGACATTTCATTTATAACAGAGAATTAGCCACCGATGAGGTGGCTTTTTTGTTTGTTGGCGATTGTGGAAAAGGAGGGAGCAGGGAGGGAGGAGGGAGGGAGATGGGAGGGAGGAGGTACGAGGTTGATATGAAGTTGGGCAGTGTTTTAATTTATATACGCATTACAAATGCTAATATTCAAGTGTATCGGATTGTTGCCATAAGCAACGAGCTAAAGGTTGCAAATCCGACACAACATAAATTTTCTTAACGCTCACCAGCCGCTTCCTGAGCGGTGTCGAAGGGCAAGGCGGCAATCAAGGTATACTCGCTTCGCTTCGTGAGCTAAAGGTTCGCTCCTTCGGGCGATGGTTTAATAAGTAATTTTAGCTTCGAGAAATTACATCAGAAATTACAGGGAACTGACAGCCCTCTCTTGTAGTCATCGCGGAAGCTAGTCGTAACACGCGATACGGAACGAGGAGCGTCGTGAAGACTGCTGTCCGTGATCTCATTCCAACAAAGAGACATGTGTACTATTCCTTCCGCTCGAGCCGCGAGGGCTTTTACTTTTTTGTTGTCAAAAAAGTAAACAAAAAACCATGTCCGCTGCGTCTGCTTCGCTAAAAATCGTCTGCACTGCGCTAAAACGCAGGAACTCACCTCCGTTGCACTTCGGCTCAAACAGCCTGCCTTTTTACGCTCCGTTTCGCCGATTTTCTTAACGCTCACCAGCCGAGGCGGCAATCAAGGTATCGACTTTCAGTCGATGTGTTTAATAAGTAATTCTGCTTCGGGAAATCCGTAATAAAAAAAGTGCCGAAATATATTCGGCACCATATCTTTTACATTTTTACTTCCTAAGATTGCATATTGCCCTCACCGGCAAACCGCACTCGCGAACCCATGGGTACACTTCTGCATATTCGTATTCGAGATAAAAAGTGCAATTCATTGCACAAACCGGGTCTGTAATGGTTATGTCGGTTGCCAGCGTACTTGTCCAGTAACGACCGCAAACATAATCGGCTAGACCTTCATCAGAATAGTAGCGGACGGCAGGCATGAAGATTGAGTTTCCGTTTGTGCCCTTAAATGTAAGTCCTACCACATTGTTTATGGTATCTGTTGTTATTGTGCAATTTTCAATCAGTTCCATATAGTCATCTTCCGATGGTGTTTTCCATTGTCCGCCCCAGTTTACTGTTGCAGCATCGTCTTCTGCTAAAAGGCTAGTCAGGTTGTCGCTAAAATCTTCAAAGCCGTAAGCGCTGTATGGGCAGTACTTTGTAAGCTTTTGAAGAGTATCTTCACCTTCTACCACAAGGCGTATATACGGGTAATTTTCGGTGGTATAAGTCTGTTTTGGAGCTGTTTCTGCCCATGCGTAATAGTTTCCGGCAGCTTCGGGGGCTTCGGCGCCTATGTTGCAGGTTGCCCACATGTTTCCGCTCGGCAATCCAAGGTCGATGTATTCGTGACCGTTGTGCATGGTTACTGGGCGTTCTTCGTTCCACTGTGCGTAGAGTGTCATGTCGGCAACCACCTTTATCTTCTGCTGGTCGGTGTAGGCGGTGCCGGTGCCGTCGCGCATTGTGTTCCAACCTGCGAACGAATATCCTTCGCGAGTGAACTTGTTGGCGCTAAGCGCTTTTTCGTAGTCTTCGGTGAACAATTGTGTATCCATGGTTCCTTCGCCGCCGTTGGCATCGAAAGTTACCGTATAGGTTTTCACGTCGGTATCGCAACCGCTAAATGCTATCATTCCTGCTACAGAAACGATGGCGAATAATAGAAATAATGATCTTCTCATCGTACTTTATTTTTTGTGAGCGACAAAGATACAATAAATTTTCTAGTTCCTATATGCCAGTGAAAATTTACACCATAAAAAAATGGAATTTGTGCAAATATAGACAATGTCGTTATGCACGAAAATATTGTCATGCCCGACCATTTTCACGCGATAATACAAATTGACAACGGGCGTGTTGGTGGTGGAATATCCGTAGGGGGCGGTTTGAAACCGTCCCCTACGGATACGCAACCGCCCGAACCGGGCATGCAACCAACGAAACATGGTCTTGCCGAATTTGTTCGTGCATTAAAAACGTTTTCGGCGCGGAAAATCAACGAATTGCGTCAAACGCAAGGCCCACCCGTCTGGCAACGCAATTATTACGAACACATTATCCGCAATGACGACGATTATTGCCGAACCATTAATTACATAAAGGAAAATCCTGCGAGATGGTATTCTGAAGAATCATTAGAAAAATAAATTCTTTCCTCTCCATTTGCCAGTGAAATTTTACACCGCCAAAATTACAATTTTACACCGCCATTTCAAAATTTTGCACCGCCAAAATATGAAATTTTTGCGGTTGTGTCGGATTTATAATCCGACACGATTGAATATCAGCATTTGTAATGCGGAAATAAACGACATTTGCACCGACATTACTATTGCAAAATAATTTTTCCACAACTTGTGGAAGATTATAGATTGTGAACGCACTGCGTTCACAATGTTTTTTGCTGTATTTCTGCAATTTTGCAATCACTGCCTGCAAATTGTTCTCAGATTTTCTACTCACTGCGTGGAAAATCTTCTAGGTATCATTTCCCAGAGAAATTCCAGTCACCGATTGGAAAATGTATGATTACGAGTTTATGCTACATAAGAATTTGTGCCATTCTCAACTGCACAATTTGACTCCATACCCGATGTTTTTCTCCCTTTTGTTGCTTTGCAAAGGTAATATAATTTGGTTTAAATAGATTTTCTACTCGTTGTGTGGATTTGGTTAATACTTTATTTTTTTGCTAGTTGATATGTCATATTTCTGTTGGCACCTTATTGTTTGTTGTTTTGTAGCATTTCTAGAATTTTTAATCCAAGTTCTGTTAGATAGTATTTTTGCCGTGGATGATGTGGCGTTTCGGGATGTGTCATAGCAATAATACCATTCTCTATATTTGGAGTGATGACCTGCTTTATAAAAAGCTGTTTGCTTTGAGGTGAACAGTTGGTGAACAGTTGAAGTTCCGATGTCGATAATTGCTGTTCTTTTAAATTTATTATCAAAGATTTATCTTGTGTAGACAGGTTGGTGAACAGTTGGTGAACAGTTGATGTGTTGTAGGCGACATCTTCATCTCTTATTACTACGCTGAATGCTGTAACATAATTAACATTGAATTCGGCTTCCGGACTATTGTTCTCTTTGAGAAGTTCCTGTACTTCAGAGATACCATGATTGAACATATTCACATAGTTCAATGTCTTCATCATTTCTGCCACAACACTATTGCGATACTCATCCTTCCAACTTTGCTTATATTCAATATTCTGTGATTCCATACCCGATGTTTTTATCCCTTAGTTGCTTTGCAAAGGTAATACAAATTGGTTAGTTAAATATCAGATTTGCTATTAAGGTAAGTGCCGATATAATTACTGCTACAATAGCCAAAATTATGCTTTCGGTTGCTTTCGCGGTTTGCTTTTTTGCTTCGTCAAGTACCAGTTCTTCATATTCCTTGAAGTTGTTATCGACAAGCATTTTAAGTTCTGGTTTTACTATTATTGATGAGTTAAAGATTTTTTCAAATAGTGGCGCGATATTGTCAGGAACCGGAAGTTCTGTCGGGTATAAAGGCTTATTGCCGTATTCGTCTATTTTATTTTTGTTTTCTAGCAAAATTATGTATCCATTTTCTGCGAGATATTCCACAAGCGTTGTCTTTTCTATTATAGGAAACAACGGTTCAGCCCAATTGTTTTTGGGATATGATTCAATTGGAATAATTAGTTTATGATTTTTGAAATCAAGAAGTTGGTTGAATTCCGTAATGTTATGGCTGGCCAATAATGTCGGGCAGGTACGAGACCCGTTTACTAGTTCCCGAATGTATTGTTTTTCTACTTCGCTAAAAGGTCTCATAATTATTTCCTTTATCCTTTCACTTCCACCTGCCCGTTCATCAGCAGCGGCAACAACCTGTCGCGGAGGGCGGTGAGAGATAATATCTGATGTTTGTTTTTGATTATAAGTTTTAGTATTTCGTCAAAATGACTTCTCGGATTAAATTTAGGATTTGTCTTTGGCTGTAAAACAAATAAATTTTTCAGATCCTTATCAGATAGGTGACCAACAGTGGAACCTTTTGCGTTTTTCTCTTTTGCTTTAATGTATGGTTTAATGTTATATAATATTTGGATAGAAGATATTGTAGAGTTGCTAAAAGGGCGTATTCTTACACACCGTTGATTTAGATATGCTTTATTATCATGCCAATAATTCATGTGAAAATTACCGTCCATTCCTACAATTACATCTCCTTCTTGTAAATGATATTTTTCATCAGCATTTTCTAAAGAATACGCAGATATAGTTCCGTCAAGTATGTCTCGAATGCGCACAATGGGGATATTTGTTGGTTCTTCTGTAAATAGTTCTGTCGAAAAAGGAAATCCATATTGTATATTTGCCGCTTTGAACAATGGAACCACTTCCCATCCTTCTGGCACTTCTCGTTTCAATACCTCGTTCCACACCATTTTGCCACCGCTACTCTTGTATGGCTTGCCATTTTTATCTGGAAAATTAAACTGCACAAACCAATAGTCGTATAGGCGCTTGGCTATCTGCTCGAGTTTGGCATTTATGCGGCGGTTAAGGGCGATTTTGTGGTCGATATTAGATAATAGGTCGCCAATCTGTTTTTGTATGTCCAAGTCAGGAATCCATACAACACAATCTTTTATTTTATCTGGGGAAGTATGGCGTATCTTTGTTTGCTGAGCAGCGGCACTAAGTTGATTTTTTACAAGTTTTGAAGAAATTAAGTAGTATGCGTACTTGGGATATAATAGGTGCTCTTTGCAAATTATCTTAGCAACATCTTGACTTTGAATATATTTGTCACTTTCCGGAATTATTGCTGTAGAACCAAGCAAACCAATTGCTTGTTCGGTAAGTGGCGTGATAATATCGCCTTCATTCATTATAAATTCCTGTTTTATCGCCCCCGTATAGTATATATTATCCTTAGATGTATTTTCTTTAAAACAATTGTTATTGTAATCAAAATTTCCACAAGTCAGACGGACATATTTGCCTTCTGTTGAGTAATATTCGCCTACAAGACTTGCGCCCCGCTTAACATCTAAGATCTCACCTAACTTATATTTTTTCAATTCCATAATTTTCAGCGGTTATCTTGTTGATGACTCGGTTATTATCTCCCAATGTCCTCCCTTGTCGGGGCCTACACGGCGGATAAGACCTTGTTCTTGTAGTTTCTTTATATGCACTTGTATATTTCGTGGCGCGATTGACAATTCTTCGGCGATTCCCTTGGCAGATATTGAAGGCTTTTGCGCTATAATCCTAACTATTTGGGCTTGTGTCGCAGGCAACTTTTCTACGATGTTTTCTACGATGCTTTCTGCGATGTTTTCTACGATGTTTTCTGTGGTGACACTATGATTTTGCCCGACAACTTCCCAATAGCCTCCTTTGGTCGGGCCGATGTGCCTGATTATTCCGCTTGCTTTAAGCGATTTGATTCTCTCTTCTATGCCTCTGCGTGTCAGTTTCAGAGCGGAGGCTAATTCTTTCGCGGTAATATTGGGATTTGTTTTTATCAGTACGACAATTTTTTTTACAGTTTCTTCCACAGTTTCTTCCACAGTTTCTTCCACAGAGACAGCGTTCGATTGCTGTGTGTCGTTTTCTATTTCGAAGGCGAATGGAATGGTAACGCGCAAAAAGAAATCCAAAAATTCAAAAGCCTTTTCACCGTAGTGTTTTGTTACAAGAGGTATGCCGTATCCTGTCTGTTCCATAAGGTCGAGACGGATGAATAGTTTGGCGAGTTCTTCGTTCACCGGTTTTGATATGCCCTTGAAAAAATCGGTTTTTGAGAGGTTGGCAGGAAGTCCGCCAGTGGATATTATTTCTAGGCGGTCGGTGTAAATATATATTGCAGGAGGAGTGCCGTCTGCCCAGTTGTTGTGCAGGCAGGCGTTGAACCACGCTTCGCGGAATGCATCCTTATTGAAAAGCGGGGTGTTGATACGAGTCCCTTTGCTAAAACTTGTGCGTGTTTCGTTTATGACATCGGAGCAGTAGTCAAACGCTTGTTTCATTGCAACAATAAGGCATTTTTCACCGTATTCGTTGCGAATTGCAATCCCATCGGCTTTTTCTTTGCCTTTGAAGCGCACAACTTTGATTGACACCTCGTTCTTGTCGGCCAGAAGTTCTGCCATTTTGTTGTATTTCCCTTCCTTTGTAAGCAGATGAAAGTTTTCGTCAAAAGTTTTTTCGTTTATTGTGAACCCCTTTTCAATAAGCAAAAGTTTCAGGTACTGGAATGTCGGTTCTTTTATCCAACTTGCAATTTCTGTGATTTTTACCTTAGAGTCCAAATATTTATTGTGTATATGATTTATTTGTTCCTCGGTCATTGAACGGCAAGTGGACCCTAGACGAATATAACAACCTTGAGAACTGCGTCCGTATTTTTTTATGTAGTAAAGGCCATCGCCTTTCTGAATCTTTATTTCAATAACATGTTTGTTTTCAACGAATTTAGTTCCGAGTTCTACTAAGTGTCGCGGATCTGGCAGAATTTGGTTTTCCAAAATGTCGGCAATTTTTTTGAGAGTTTCATCCAGATTTTTTATTCCACAAATTGTTCCGTCATCGTTTACTCCAATATATACAATACCGCCATCGGTGTTTAGAAAAGCAACGATTTCTTTAGGAAGCGCTTCGTTGAGCCTTTGTTTCAATTCTATTTTTTCGGATTCTTCGAAAGTCATTGCTTGTCCTCCAGTTACTTTACAAAGTTCAGTTGTCCCAGCTGCTGCATAATTTCTTTCTCGAGTTTACGGCTTTCCTCAAACATTGTGGCAAGTTCGTCGGTGTCGGCTTTCATCTGAGCGTTGAACTCGTCTTCACTGATGTCAACATATTCAATCCTGATGTCGAAATACTGACCTGCAGAAAGGCTGTAGCCTTTGGCTTTGATGTCCTCATAAGTGACAGCAACAGAGAAATCCTCGATAGACTCTTTGTTTATAAAAGTATTTACAATTTTATCTACTTCTTCGTCTAGCAGTTTCCGTTTCTGGTTGTTGCCTTCTTTATATTCCATGCCAAGTTTGCTTGCATCTATTAGGATAACCTTGTCGGCTTGGGCCGATTTGTCGAAGAAAATAACCGATACGTTAGTTCCTGTTGTTGCAAATACGTTGCTGGGCATCGAAACGCATCCATATACCCAATGTTCATCGACAATCCGTTGTAGAATCTTTTTTTCAACTCCGCTTTTGGCTGTTATGAATCCGGTAGGAATTACAATTGCAGCTTTGCCGTTTGGTTTCAGACAGTTGAGCGCATGTTGCAGGAAGCAGGTGTATATAGCCATCTTAGGCTTATTGGGGTCAACAGTTTTTACTGCGTTTGGAACTCCAGCCCAAAAGCGTATGGAGTCGGCGGCAAGAGTGTCACGGAATTCAGGAAAATCAAGTTTAAATGGGGGATTGGAAACTATAAAGTCGAATTTCTTTAACATGCCATTTGCTTCTTTGTGCGATGGTTCTGTAAGAGTGTTGCCTTGCACAACATTGGGCAGTGATGCTGACAAGTTGTTGAGTATTAGGTTCAGGCGAAGCATGTCGCTTGACTTTTCCGAAATGTCTTGACTGAAGATGGAACAGCGGTTTTCTCCAATCTGATGAGCTAATGCCATAAGCAGAGTTCCTGTTCCGGCTGCGGGGTCGTAACAAGTAATACTTCGCAGGTCGGTGGCTTTACCTACCAATAGTCGTGCCATTACTTGTGCAATAGCACGGGGTGTATAATATTCGGCGTATTTGCCGCCTCCTGCATTGTTAAACCCCTTTAACAAATGTTCAAAAATTCGTGAGAAGAAGTCGTATTTCTCAGAAAATACATCTTCGAAATTGAACGATGCCACATTTCGCATAAGCGATTTCGCAAATTCATCACGTTTCTGGGTATCACGCAGTTCTGTTGTAACTGGACTAAAAATATTTACTTTATGTTTTCCTGATGTCGTTACAGAAAAATGATCGGCATTCAGGTTTGAAATGTCAACTAATGTAGCATCGAGCAGAGTGGAAAAATCGCCAGATGTTGACGAATTATACAGATGCGATAAACTATGTTCTGGCTTGAGCCTTGGGACTGCTGCAGGCAGATAACTAAACAGGTCTTCAACTTCATCTTCTGTAAACTTGTCGTATTCTGCATCCCATTTGTCCGCTTTGGCAAGCCGTGGCCCATATACTTTGTCTTTCTTGGCTTCGTATCCGAATTTGTCGTTGAAAAACTTGTATAGGAACAATTCTATAACAATCTTGTATTCGCTGCCAGTTCCTGCCAGACCAAATGCGCTAGTTGTACTCTTCAGCGAGTCAATAAGGGCGATGGTCGCCTTGCTTATATCTTCATTAGTCATATTGTATTCTATTAGTATGCGTAGTTGTATTGTTGTAGATATTCGGTTGTTATTAAGTTGTTGATGAATTTGCGGTCTTGTATGGTGCAATCGTTTAAGTTCATTTCTCTAAGTTCGTTTCCAATAATGGAAAGTGTGTCTTGCTTGAAATTATCTTCGTTGTCCAGAATATTGATGTTCAGAAACAACATATTGTCAATGTACGACTTCATTTTCGACAAGTTTTCGGCAATTTCGTATTCCTGAGCTGAGATGATTGGTTTTTCGCGTTTTTGATTTGTTTCGTTCAGGCGCTTGTGGATGCGGACAAAACGCTCATCGCCATTATATTTCTTTTTTAGCATGTTGTTGCGATGATTTATTTCGCGTATTTTCTTCATAACTTCGTCCATATACTTTATGCTTGCCTTTGCATCGGCTGTATCTTGTGGGACAAATCCTTTCTTGCGGAAATATTCACGGAATTCATCTGCCAGCAGTACATATTTTTCTTCTTTCTGGTCGAAATTGGCTTCAAATTCAGCCTGAACACGTTCGCAACGTTCCTTGATGTCGTTGATTATTATACGCAGTTCTTCTGGAATACCTTTCTTGAACTCAAATTCAAGTTCGGAAAGAGCTACATTGATAATGCTGGAAACATCGGCTTTGTGTTCTGTATTTTCAAGTAGGTTGATGCGTTCAATGCGGTTGGTTACCTCTGTAATCAATGTCGGTATAGTACCAAGTGGAAGTTTACTTATTATCTCCTTTGTTTCTTCATCGCCGAAGGAACGTACTTGATTGATAATAGCTTTGGCTTCAATAAGAGTGTTGCGTAGTTCGTACAAGCTATCCTTGGATTCCACATCGTCAAGTTCCTTTCTGAATTCTTCTTTGTTGTCGGTCGTGAAGTTAAACAATACGCTCTTTACCTGTTGGATTTTCTCTGCCACTTCCTCTTTATCAACCAAAACGGATTGTCCGATTTCTTCTGCATGGGGGGCGCTTTCGTCTGCTGTACGATTTAATTCGCGTAAGTACCTGTCGTTAGTAGCTTCGAAGTTTTCTTTAATATTTACGAAGTCAACAACATATCCATATTTGAAATCTTTGTATGGTCGGTTTACGCGAGTAAGAGCCTGAAGCAAATCGTGTCCATCAAGCGATCTGCCTAGGTATAGTTTTTTTAGTCTGGGTGCGTCAAATCCAGTAAGCAGCATCTTGTTTACAATAAGTACATCAACATTCATCATTTTTTTGAAGCCTTTAATGTAGTCTTTTCTTTCTTCCTTATCTCCTTCGTCGTGAAGTATAAGTGACGCGGTTAAAGGCTTGTATCCGTATGAAATAACCATTGGTTCTGCTGCACGTAATAATTTATTTTCTTGATACAATAGGATTTTTTGCGCATTTTTGAAGCGTTCCTGCCATAAACTATATAATTTGCGTGCTTGTGAATTGGTCTTGCACACAATCATTGCACCGACAGAATCATCGTCTTGTTCTTTTCGGAAACGGCGGAAGTCTTCAATGATGTAGTCAAGTAGTGCGTTTAGGTAGCTTTCGTGCTCAATAATCTTGTTCCTATCGATGTCGCTTTTCTTGACTTGTATGTTTCCTGCAAGTTCGTCTAAGATGTTTTCTATTCTTTCCCTGTATATGGTTTCGATAGGCTCGCGCATAAGTTTGCGAGTATAACCATCGGCAATAGACTTGTCGTAGTAGTATACGTGTATGTAGTTGCCAAATACGCGCCACGATTCTTTTTCCTCTTTTAATAGTGGAGTTCCTGTCAGTGCAATCTTTACTGCATCTCTGTCAGCATCCAATAAGTTGGCTAAGAAACTACCTTGTGGTTTATATCCGCGATGTGCTTCATCGATAAAGAAAATTCTTTGTAGCTTAGTATTATATTTATTGTCGATTTCAACTTTCTTCGAGTCTTCCTTGAATTTCTGTATATTTACGACCATTATTTCAAGTTTACCATCGCTATTCTCTGTAATTGCATTACTGCTGATGTCGGTCATCAGCTCCTCGCGACTTATAGCATTGCGAACAACAAGACCTCTTGCTACAAATTCGTCTGTTGCCTGTTCCATTAGGTCAATACGGTCAACAATGAAATAAAATTTGGCTACGGTATTGTGTTTTGCAAAATAATCAGTCAAACTTTTCACAGAATAGTAAGCTAATGCAGTCTTGCCGCTTCCTTGTGTGTGCCAGATTATACCGCTTTTTTTCCCTTTGTCTAAGGTTTTTCTGATTGCCAAGGAGGCGAATAACTGCTGATACCGCATGATATGTTTTTGCAATTCGGTGCCTTGTGTGCCGTCTTCAAGGTCTATCTTCTGTTCAACGTATGCAATGCCATATCTGAGTAGATATAGAAAACGCTCTTTGCATAGCATTGATGTTAGAATACGATTGGTTGGAGTATCAACATTCTTATTTGTGTGATATTCTTTTTCGTTTTTAATAACAATGCAGTTGTTTGTTTTGAGAACGACATTCTCTTCTTCCTCTGTTATGTTTTTATAAGGGAAATTACTTACAAAATTCTTGTTTTCTTCCCTAAAAACATTGAAAAATGCTTTCTTTGGGGCTGTACAGCAATAAAAAGCACCTTGAATAGGAACGCGATTGTCGTTGTCATATTCTTGGTTGTTTGAAAAAATCATCAATTGCGTTATGTTGAAGAACCGTCTGAAACAATTTCTGCTCATGCGCTTGTCAATCCTGTCTCTTTCGGCAAGGATACCTTCGTGATTATTAGGTTTCTTTACTTCAATAAATGCAAGTGGCAATCCGTTTACAAAGCATGTGATATCTGGTCTGAAATTGTCGCCAGTGTCTTTGTTTTCGCATGGAAATTCAGAAGTGACATGCCATTCGTTATTTTCGGGATTGTCAAAATCGATTAGTTTTATTCCGCTATTTGCCGACAATATTTGATAAAATTCGCGACCTAAATCATCGTTGTTCAAAATCCTTATAAGTTTGTCAAGAAATGATTTTATTTCCTCGGCAGACATATCTGGATTCAATTTCTTGACATTATGAGTAAAAATAGTGGTTAGTATGTTTGTTTTCTGGTCATATCTCCCTATTTTGGGTAGATATTTGTATCCTAACCGAATGAGATGCAAGATAGCTGGTATCTGTACTCGTGTTGCTTCTGAAAATTGTCTCGACATAAAAGTGTATAATATCCCATTTTACAAAAAGCAAATATACAAAATATAAAACGAATACTAATAGTTGTAGTGTAAAAAATAATGGCTATTTCTTTGTGTTTTTTCGCTTGTGTTGCGGTTACAAAAACAAAAAAGGCGCAATGTAAAAATCGCGCCTTAATTATTCATAACTTATTGATTGTTAATTATTTGACCTCCTCAAAGTCCACGTCCGTGACTTCATCCGAGTTGTTGCTTGAGCTGCCCGACGACTGCTGCTGTCCGCCCATGTTGGTGTTGGCCTGCTGCTGACCTGCGCCTGCGCCGGCACCAGCGTTCTTGTACATGTCCTCGGAGGCTGCGTGGAATGCGTTGTTCAATGCTTCCATTGCCTTGTCGATTGCAGCTACATCCTGGTTCTTGTGAGCTTCCTTCAGGTTGTTCAATGCACTTTCGATAGGAGCCTTCTTGTCGGCTGGAATCTTGTCGCCCAATTCCTTGAGCTGCTTTTCGGTCTGGAATATCATCGAGTCGGCCTGGTTGATCTTGTCGATTCTTTCCTTTGCAGCCTTGTCGGCATTTGCATTGGCTTCGGCTTCGGCCTTCATACGCTTGATTTCGTCTTCCGAAAGTCCCGATGAAGCTTCGATACGGATGCTCTGTTCCTTGCCTGTGCCCTTGTCCTTTGCCGAAACCTTCAAGATACCGTTTGCATCGATGTCGAAGGTAACTTCAATCTGCGGAACGCCACGCGGTGCTGCTGGAATGCCGTCGAGGTGGAAACGGCCGATGGTCTTGTTGTCGCTTGCCATCGAACGTTCGCCCTGCAATACGTGTATTTCAACTGAAGGCTGGTTGTCGGCTGCGGTCGAGAACACTTCCTGCTTCTTGCAAGGTATTGTGGTGTTCGATTCGATGAGCTTTGTCATTACGCCGCCCAAAGTCTCGATACCGAGTGACAACGGGGTAACATCAAGAAGCAATACATCGGTAACATCGCCAGTGAGGACACCGCCCTGAATTGCAGCACCAACTGCTACAACTTCGTCGGGGTTAACGCCCTTTGACGGGGTCTTGCCGAAGAACTGCTTTACCTTTTCCTGAACTGCCGGGATACGGGTTGAACCGCCGACCAACAGAACTTCGTCAATATCCGATGCCGAGAAACCAGAGTCCTTCAATGCCTGCTGGCAAGGTGCTATTGTTGCGTTGATAAGACGGTCGGCCAACTGCTCGAATTGCGAACGGGTCAAGGTCTTTACCAAGTGCTTTGGAACACCGTCAACCGGCATAATGTACGGCAGGTTGATTTCCGAAGATGTCGATGACGACAATTCGATCTTTGCCTTTTCTGCAGCCTCTTTCAGACGCTGGAGTGCGATAGAGTCCTTGCGGAGGTCAACGCCGTTTTCCATCTGGAATTCGTCTGCCAGCCATTCGATGATAACGTGGTCGAAATCATCACCGCCGAGGTGGGTATCGCCGTTGGTCGATTTAACTTCGAAAACGCCGTCGCCAAGTTCAAGGATTGAAATATCGAATGTACCGCCACCGAGGTCGAATACTGCAACCTTCATATCCTTGTTCTTCTTGTCAAGACCGTATGCCAAAGCTGCTGCTGTAGGCTCGTTGATGATACGTTTTACCTTCAAGCCTGCGATTTCGCCAGCTTCCTTGGTTGCCTGACGCTGTGAATCGCTGAAGTATGCAGGAACAGTGATAACTGCTTCGGTTACATCTTCGCCAAGGTATTCTTCAGCGGTCTTCTTCATCTTCTGGAGGATGATTGCCGAAATTTCCTGCGGAGTGTAGTTGCGGTCGCCAATCTTAACACGCGGAGTGTTGTTGTCGCCACGAACAACTTCGTAAGGAACGCGCTCTATTTCCTTGGTTACGTTGTCGTATCTTTCGCCCATAAAACGCTTGATTGAGAAAACAGTGTTCAACGGGTTAGTGATAGCCTGACGCTTTGCAGGGTCGCCGACCTTGCGCTCGCCGTCTTTCAAAAATCCTACTATTGAAGGGGTGGTTCTGTGACCTTCGCTGTTGGTGATAACAACAGGTTCTCCGCCTTCCATTACTGCCACACATGAATTGGTGGTTCCTAAGTCGATTCCTATAATCTTGCTCATAATTTTATGTTTTTTTTTGTTTTACAATTTTGAAAAATTCACGACTTGGGTATGGCAATCTGTGTGCCAGCGGAATGGGAAAATGTTGGGGGAAGTGGTGAATTTTAGTTTTAATTCATTGAATATTAATAAATTGTGGAAATGATGGAAATTTTTATGGCAAATTTGTTCATGTCATACCAAAGGGGGCGGGGTGCTGTTTTGGCACAAAAAAGATTGAAAAATGGGGTTGGGGTGGCAGAATGGGTGACAAAATGGCAGTAGCATCGTGCCATGACGCGATGCTACTGCTGGAATAAATTTTATAATAAATATTATAATAAAAATTATAAATTATTCATTATCAATTGTTAATTGTTAATTGTCCATTGTTTCCCTCCCCATCAGCATAATTCCCGTAAACAAACAGAAGAATATTATTCCATTTATAATGCAGAACATATCCTCGATGCAGAAGAAGCAGAGGGTTATTATGCACCACCAGATCATTGTGCTGTTGCGCGACTTGATGGCTTTGCGGAACATTGCAAAGAACAGCAGAAGCAGCGAGGCAATTCCCATGATTCCGAACGAGGCAAAGGACCGCAAAAACTGGTTATGCGGAGCGCAAGTGCCTGCGTAGTTTTCGCCCATGCGAAGTTTCATCTTCTTTTCCATTTCGGCATAGACATCGCCCTGACCTGTGCCAACGAGCCAGTTTTCGGAGATGACATCCAATGCCGAAGCCATGCACCGTATACGGATGGTGGTCGATTCGGTGCGAGTATGTGGCGTTTGCTCGTGGTCGTGCTGTGCCTTGACGCTGGCAATCATGCAGTCGATCCTATATTTTACCATAGGTATGGACATGATGACGGGTGAAAGGGCAATTATGCTTGCCGTAACCGTTATTGACAGCCATTTGGGAATGCGTTTCGATAGCAACATTCTGACTATTAAGTATACTGCATATACGGAAAGAATTAAAATCGTAATCTTTGACGATAGCAGGCAGATGAATCCAATGTTTATGATAATCAGGATGAATTCAATGGCAGTAAGTAGTTTGCGGTGCTTCCAGTCCCGACGCATAATGCTTTCGGTAAGCAGAATTACGGCAAACATGGCATAGTAGGAGTGGTGGTGCGGCGACCTTAGCAGTTGAGTGTAGAAAAAAACATCTGCATTTTGTGTCTCTGCATAGTTGTCGTATGCGTTGATGATGCTAATTGTCATTATGACTAAAATTCCGGCAATGAGCGATATCTTTATAAAGTCAAACTTCTTTTCGATGCAGTTTTGCCTGAAGGCGGTAGCTATGAACGGAAATGCCAGTAGCGAGAGCGCTGTTTCGGTGTTGTGTAGCGCAGTGTTCAGGTCTTCGGAGTAGGTTAAACCTATGAGGTATAGCGCAAAAGGTATTATCATTGCCCAGAAACCGAGTGTGCGGGCAGATTCGCACAGCGCCTTGTAGTTTCGTGGTCGTACAAGGAATAAAAGTCCTAGTGCTGCAATAATAAGGGATGTGTATTCGATATGTACAGGAATAAGGAAAGCAACTGCGCAGAGCAGCACAATTTCGAGCATATCAAGGTAATATGTGGACTTTTTTGCTTCCATTCCGATTTGCAAAATTATAAAAATAAGGGAGATATGTGCAAGTGGAAATAAAAAAAACGGGAAACCTAAGTTTCCCGCTATATTTTCATGTTGAACTACCTTATTAATATTGGTGCTGGTTGATGTACCTGTTGAGTTCTGTTACCGACGACGAGAAAGTAAATACTTCGTTTACCTTGAAATAATTTCTGCGGTCGTAGCAGTGGTCGTATGCATACTTTGCAAAAGTGAGGCGGTCGCTGTCGAACGAGAACAGACGGCAGATTTCCCTGATTTGTTCTGCACTCATGCATGTTGCCGAGCAAGCTTGCTTTGCGATTGTCATCTTTGTGCTCGAATACGGCGTGTTGTTTATCATCTGTCTCAAATCGCTGAAATCACGGTCGGTCATAATATAGTGGCAATTTGGATTGTCGCTTTGGAAGTATCCGCCATTGTTGTATCCGCCGTACGGTTGCTGGTAACTTGCCATCTGGTTTGTAATGTACCTGTTGAGCTGGTCAACCGATGAGGAATAAGTAAATGCCTGTCCGACAATGTAATATCTGTAACGGTCGTAGCAATATTCGAAGGCATATTTTGCAAAGTCGAGTCTGTTTGACTCATATGAGAATTCCTTGCACAAGTCCCTGATTTGGTCGGATGTCATGCAGTTGTAGCGGCATGCCTGCTTTGCAACTGTCATACGAGAGCTGTCAAAGTAGCGGGCTCTTACTTGTGATTTCAGAGAATTGAAGTCGTTGGTAGGCATAGGCATATTGCAACGGGGATTGTCGCTTGGTCCGTAACCGTTGTTGTTCCAGTAACCACCATTACCGTGACCACCATTGCCGTATCCGCCATTACCATGATTGTTGTTGCCATAACCGCCATTTCCGTGGTTTCCGCCATTATTTCCGTGATTTCCACCGCCGTTTCCGTGACCATTATTATTGCCATAGCCACCATTATTGTTGCCGTGACCACCATTGTTGTTTCCGTGTCCGCCATTGCCTCCGTGACCATTGTCCTTGGTTTCGGTGGAACCGTTGTCCCCCTTGACAACAGTTGTGCCGTCGTTGTTGTTTGATGAAGAGTGGTGACGATCGGTTGTGCTTACTGTCTTCATTGTGTAAACATTTTCGCGGCCTTTCACAAGTTGGATTTTTATTTCCTTGTTGTTGCTACTTACCGATAATGACCTGCTGAATGTTGGAACGCCACTACGCTCGAACACAACTTTTATTGATATGGTTTTGCCACTTATGTTTTCTGCCTTGACATTGGTTGCGGCAGTAGAGTTTTGCTTTACATTATTAAGGTATAGGGTGAACTTGTCGCCGTTGTCGGTGTAGAATACAAAATCGTTGTTCTGCGCTATGCCTGCTAATACCAATAGGCAAAGGATTGCTGTTGAAATAAAACTTCTCATTATGTCAATTTTTTATTGAGTGCAAAGATAGGCAAATTTATTCAACATCCAACACAATTCTGAAACCCCTGTCGTTTGAGCAGCTTGCGGGAATTTCGTTGTATCTGCACGACACTCGGCAGAAACTTGGTGTGTCGTCGTCCCATCCGCCACCACGGAAGACATGAAGCACACCTGTGTCGGGACCTTTGGGATTGGTCTGCGGATATTCATCGTAGTAGTCGTACCAGTCGATACACCATTCCCACACATTGCCACTCATGTCGTACAATCCAAGTTCGTTTGGCTTGTACTGACCAACCCTTTCGGTGCGTTGTGCTGTGCAGTGGGCAACTTCGAGAACCTTGTCGCCTCCTGCGTACTTGTATCCCTTGCTCAGGTTTCCTCCGCGAGCGGCAAACTCCCATTCGGCTTCGGTGGGCAGACGGTATTTCTTGCCAGTGTAGTAACGAAGCGTATCGATGAAATCGTTTGCATACTTCCAAGTCATATCGGTTGCGGGATGTTCGCCCCATTTCGATAGGGTTGCGGCATCGGTTCTTTCCATAACATACGCCCATTGCGCTATGGTTACTTCGTACTTGGCAATATAGAAACTGCCGACTGTGACTTGGTGCGCTGGCTTTTCGATGGTCTTGCAACTTTTGCCCTGCTCGTCGGTGCATCCCATTGTGAATGTTCCGCCCTCTACGAATACCATTTCTCCCTCAAACGGGTCTTTGAACTCGTCGTACTGCGCTGTTGCCTTTATGCAGAGCACCATTGTCATCATGCATAAAATAGATGTTGTAAATAAATTTTTCATAGGAAAAGTAGTTTTAGTTATCAGCAACAAAGATACATTTTCCAAACGATATATATGTTTCTTTTTGGTTAACGAACTGTTATATTTTTATTAATTGCCATTATAGAAATCAGTATGTCCTGTCTATTTTATCGTGTAGTAAATCCAGAGTCCTAATGCAACAATGGCAATAGTTGCTAGCGATGCCAAGCCGATAACTTTCCAGAATTTCTGTTCTCTTTCAAATTTTTCGATACTTAGGTGCTTCCTTTCGGATTTCCACGCCATTTTGTTGCCGTTTACACCTAATATTATGCGCATTATCAAAAGAATCGCAAATATGGAGTAGTGGACGATTGCCATATTTTCGTTGCGGGTATATCTCTCTGCGAAACTGGCGATTAAACTTACTATTGCAGGCCAATATATGCGGTTGGCAATACCCCACAATGCCGGAAATACAAATGCGCCCCAGTTCCATTTGCCAATTATCGATGGGCATTCTTCGTTGGGTTGCTCAACAGGTTGCTTGTCGGTGTCGTCGGTATCTTCGGCTATTTGGTCGGGGGTAGTGTAAATGCCCTGTTCTTCCAATTCTTCCCTGCTAAAATATTCGATGTCAATTTTTTCGATAGGAGTAGGTTCTCCATCGTTAATTGTAAGTTCGAACACCAATGTGCCTTTTTCAAGTTCCATTTCCTTGATTTCGGTTGCGGAATATGGTCCTGATGGTGGATTGCTTTCGTTGAAAATGTAAAATTTCATAATTCTTTTTTTCTGGACGATGCTGCATCGTCCGTGCCTTTATTTTATAAAATCATTTTTCGTGCTTCAGTGATGAATTCCTCGTCGATGTTGAAGATTTCCGCTATGGTAAGGCCTTCGGTTGGAACTTCCTCCTCGGTGGTGCTGACAAGCGAATAATCCATGTAGCGGTTGATGTTTTCGGGCGTTACCTTTGTGCCTTCTGGGACTTGCAGTCCTTTTACTCTCAGGCGGTTGCATTGGGCTGTAATGCCGTTGTAGTGGGTTGTGATGAGGCTTCGCGTAGAGTGTCGCGAAAGAATCTTTATGAATGCGTTGACCAGTGCACGGCCTTCGCTTGGGTTGGTGGTGCGGGCAAGTTCATCGACGAGGGCAAGAATTTTCTGTCCCGACTTAACAGCCTTGAGAATCTTGTCGATGTTGAGCATTTCGATAGCAAACGACGACAATCCGTTCACTTCCGACTGAGCATCGCCTATGCTGGTCATGATTTCCTCTACTGGGGCAATTTCTGCACTTTCGGCTGGCACAAAGAAACCGAACTGGAACATCAGCTGTATGAGCGACATGGTTTTCAGCACTACGGTTTTGCCCGACATGTTGGCGCCCGTGATTAGGTTTGGCGTATCACCAAAATGTATGTCTATCGGCTGGAATTCTCCGCCTCTTTCCTTTAGCGATTCGGCGACAATGGGGTTGAAAGCTCTCTTAATGGTAGTCTCATCCTGCGAAATTGCCGGCTTGCAAAGCTTGAAGTCGCGAGCGAGCAGTGCTTTTGCCAATAGCAGGTCGAGGTAGGCGAGCTGGTCATAGTTGGCTTGTATGTCGTCGCTGTAATTGCGCAGTTTTTCGGACAGGTGTTCGCGGATGCGGTCTTCGATTTCGATGCATTCTAGGCGGATGCGTTCTGCCTTTTCGTTCTGGTTGGCGTTCTTGGCGATGTCGTATTCCTTGCGGAGAGCGGCAAGCTTTTCGTCGTAAGCCGAGTATATGTAGAAACTTTGTATGCCGTTGTGCTCTGGGTCAAGGATTTCGACAACATTGCTTAGGTCGTGGAACGGCAGAATGTCGACACCGCTGGTTTCCAATGTCTTGCAGATATCCTGCGAAACCATGCAGAAGTTTTTAATTTCGTATAGCTCGATGTCGTCAAGCACTTGTGCCGAACGGAGGTTGTGTATAGTCTGGTGTATGTCGTTCAGGCAGTACAGGCGGTGCTGTATAGTGACGATACACTTGGCGTTTTCGCGGTTGCTGACGAATTTTGTGAAAAATTCAAGGGTGTCGAGTTCCATCTGCAGGTCGAAATCCATTGTGATGAATTGTTGTGCGAGCAAGCGTTTGCGTCCCGCTGCCGAGCAGATGTCCATTTTTTCATAAATGAAGCGGAGTCCGCGGTTTTCGTTGATATGTTGTTTTAGTGTTTGCATCGGAAAGTGTTTCTGAGTTTCTGGTTTCTAAGTTTCTGGGTTTCTATGGGCTTCGCCCGTTTCTGGGTTTCTGGTTGTTTGAAATTGTTAGATGTTGTTTCTGGTTGTTTGATGATTGTAGGGTCGTTGCGTGCAACGACACCACAATTGTCCATTATTCATTGTCCATTGTCAATTATCCATTGTTAATTATTAATTATCAGAAGCATACCATTCTGCGAATGAGGTTGATGTTTCGTATAGTCGTAAACTGAAAAGTTCTGTGCCATCGGGCAGGAGAGGTTTTATGAGTTCGGCGAAGTGTGCCACAATATTTTCAGCAGTAGGTTGGAAATCGACTACATGTATGCGCTTGAAAATCGCCTTGTTGCTTTCGATGAAGCTGGTGTCCTCGCTGTTGCTTACGATTAAACTGTGGTCGAACTTGTCGATGAGGTTCTCCTTGATTTTGTTCTTCAATACGCCGAAGTCCACCACCATTCCGTATTTCGGTGATGTTTGGTCGGTGATAGGTTCTCCAATGACGGTGACATGGAGCTTGTATGTGTGTCCGTGTATGTTGCTGCAAAGCCCGTCGTAGTTGTGAAGGGTGTGGGCAGTGTCGAACTCGAATATTTTTGTTACTCTAATCTTTGGCATCGTTTCTATGTTTATATGGGCTTCGCCCGTTTCTAAGTTTCTGGTTTCTGTGGGCTTCGCCCGTTTCTAATTGTTTCTGGTTCCTAAGTTTCTATGGCTTCGCCGTTTCTGTCGAAACGCGCCATGGCACGTTTTTGCACTTGCTGCGTTGCTATAGATTATATTATCATTAGTTATCTAAGTTCAATTTTTGCAAAGGTAATATTTTTTCTGCAAATATTTTCTTTGATATGAAATGTGTTTCCGCTATTCTTTTTGCATTATGCAAAATAGATAGTGGGATTTGTGAGTTTTAGAATTCAGATGAGCATCTTGCAATTTGATTATGTCAGAAAATCGTCAATTGTACCTCGTCAATCGTAAATATTCCTTATCTTTGTCACCTAAAAATTATTCAAATGAAGAAAATATTTAGCATCTTGATTATTACGCTGCTATCGTGCAGCTTGTTCGCTGATGAGGGAATGTGGCTTCCCCTTTTAATTGAAAAATATAACATAGCCGACATGCAGAAAAAGGGCTTCAAGCTCACTGCAGAGGATATTTACAGTATCAACCATGCTTCGATGAAGGATGCAATCGTGATATTTGGTGGTGGATGTACAGGCGAAATGATTTCGAACGAGGGGCTTTTGATTACTAATCACCATTGTGGTTATGGTACAATTCAACGCCATAGTTCGGTAGAACACGACTATCTTACCGATGGTTTCTGGGCAATGAGTCGCAAGGAAGAGCTTGCAAGTCCCGGACTTACAGTGACTTTCCTCGTAAGCATGGAAGATGTTACCGATAAGGTTCTTAATGGCGTTACATCGGATATGTCGGACGGCGATCGTGCAACAAAAATTTTGGCAAACATTTCAAAGATAAAGGAAGAGGCGGTGAAGGATACACATTATCAGGCTCGTATTGAATCGTTCTACAATGGAAACCAGTATTTCCTTTTCAAGAACGAAATTTTTGAGGATGTGCGCCTCGTTGGTGCTCCGCCATCAGCAATAGGCAAGTTCGGTGGCGATACCGACAACTGGATGTGGCCTCGTCACACTGGCGACTTCTCGTTGTTCCGCGTGTATTGCGGCAAGGACGGCAAGCCAGCAAAGTATTCCGACGACAATATACCTTATACCCCGAAGAAATTTTTCCCGATTTCGCTCAAGGGCGTACAGGAAGGCGACTTTACAATGGTATTCGGTTACCCTGGAACTACACAGGAATACCTTCCTGCTGTTGCTGTCGAGCAGGTAATGTACGAATCGGACCCAACCAGAATTGCCATTCGCGACAAGAAGTTAGAGGTCATTAAGGATGGCATGGAAAAATCGAAACTTACCCGTATCCAATATTCCAACAAGGCAGCAGGAATTGCCAACGGATGGAAAAAATGGCAGGGTGAGATAAAAGGTCTGAAACGCCTTGATGCTGTGAATGTTAAGCGTAACTTTGAAGAAGGTTTCCAAAAATGGGCAAACGACAAGCCCGAATACAAGGATTTGCTCAGCGAATATGCAAAAGTTTATGCTGAAATGAAACCGCTGAATCTTGCTTATATATACATAACCGAAGCTGGATTAGGAAGTTATACTGTTTCGTTTGCCAACCAGATGCGTATGCTCGAATCGTGCAAGGATGCATTGCCTGAAAGTTTGCAGAGTTTGAAGGAAATGGCATTGTCGAAGTCGAAGAGTAACTACAAGGACTATGACGAGCAGGTCGAAATCCGACTTTTTGCCGAAATGACACGCATTTACATGGAAAATATGCCTGAAAAATATTGGCCGTCTGCATATTCGAATATTGACAAATATGCTAAGTCGGCATCCGACAAGTATATGGCATTTGCCGAATACTGCTTCTCGAAGTCGTTATTTGCAAACCAGGAAAAATTCGACAATTTTGTAAACGGGCTTTCGTCTAAGTCTGTAAAAACTTTAACTGCCGATCCGATATACAGCATCGCAAAGGAAGTTATGGACATGTATAAAAACGAAATCCGCATGGCTCTTATTGATTGCGATGTTCGCATAAAGAAACTTGATCGTATTTATATGAAGGCACAGATGGAATACGAACCGCAGAAGCGTTTCTTCCCCGATGCAAACTTTACCTTGCGCGTTACATACGGGCAAGTTACTCCTTATCAGCCAGCAGATGGAATTGACTACGAATATTTTACAACCCTTGACGGCATAATTGAAAAGGACAACCCCGACATTTATGACTACAAGGTTCCTGCAAGGCTGAAAGAATTGTATGAGAAGAAGGATTATGGTCGATATGCTGACAAGGATGGCAAGATGCATGTGGCCTTCACAGCAACTAACCATACAACTGGAGGAAACTCGGGAAGCCCAGTCATAAATGGTAACGGCGAACTCATTGGCGTCAACTTCGATCGCAACTGGGAAGGCACTATGAGCGACATTATGTACGACCCGGAAATGTGTAGAAATATCTCACTTGATATCCGTTACGCCTTGTTCCTGATAGACAAGTTCGCAGGTGCAAGCCATTTGATAGATGAAATGGAGATAAGGAAGTAAAGATGGACGCAAAAGGCATTCTGTATCTTATTCCAAACAAAATAAGCGAGGCACCGCTCGATGAGGTTGTGCCGCAACGACTTGTAGCACTTGTGCCAACCATAAAGCACTACATTGTGGAGGACGTGCGTACAGTACGTCGCTACTTGCGACAACTGAACCGCGAGGTCGACATCGACTCTACAACCTTCTACGAGCTAAACAAGCACACCATAGAAACCGACATTACAAACTACCTTGATGCAGCCGAACATGGTGAAAACATGGGACTTATCAGCGAGGCTGGACTTCCCTGTGTTGCCGACCCGGGAAATGTGATTGTGGCTATGGCTCACCGCAAGGGCATAAAGGTCGTTCCGCTGGTAGGTCCCTGCTCAATGATGATGGCCCTTATGGCATCTGGACTGAACGGACAGAATTTTGCCTTCAACGGATATATTCCCATCGACCAGCCCGAACGCAGTCGCAAACTTCGTGATTTGGAAGTCCGCTCGCGAAAGGAAGGCCAGTCGCAGATATTCATGGACACGCCCTACCGCAACAACCGTCTGTTCGACGACCTCAAAGCAACGCTATCGCCACAGACAATGCTCTGCATCGCCCTCAACATCACTTCCGATGACGAATTCATCTGCACAAAGTCAATCGCCGAGTGGAAAAAGACAAACATCGATTTGAACAAAAAACCTTGCATTTTCATAATATGACAGAGTGATATTTGAAAAAGTTATGTAAATTTGCAACAAATAAACTGGGAGAAAAAAAATATGGCAACGATAACACTTGAATACGATGGAAGAAACAAGTTGATGCAGGATCTCATTGCATTGCTTGAAAAGTATGGGGCGAAACGCAAGACTGTAGAAAAGGAAAATGATTCCATTGATGCCACATTGGAAGCTATTGAGGAAATAAAAAGTGGCAAGGGTGTAAGATGCAAGACATTTGAGGAATACAAGGACAGCGTAAGGAACTTATGAGAGAAATCGTATATTCCACACAATACAAAAAAGACCTCAAGAAAGCAAGAAAACAAGGTAAAGATGAGGCTGAACTTGACAATGTGATTCGGCTCTTGATTGAGGACACTCCTTTGCCAGAGAAATATCATGACCACGAACTTCAAGGCAGGCTGAAAGGTGTACGCGAATGCCATGTAAATCCCGATTGGCTGCTGTTGTATGCAAAGAAAGACGGAGAATTGCAAATACTACACCTCTATAGACTTGGCTCTCACTCAGAACTACTTGGAAAATAGAATTATAATATGAATCGACTTATAAAAATATCCATCCTTCTCGTCTTTGCCGTGGCAATCTGCTTGACATCGGGCAAGGTGTTCAACATTGAGATAGGAACAAAATCGGCAGAAAAGATAACTGAACTTGGCGACTCGACAGCCTGCTTTGCCGAAATAGTTGAAAATTTCTCGTACTACGAATATACAGCCGACAACGACTGCTACCTGCTTTACGACAAGTCGGAAAAATTGGTGGGCAAAGCGCTTTTCTCGATGCCATACTGTGCCGACATAAAGGGTTATGCTGGAAATGTTCCGCTCGTGGTGCTGCTTTCGCCCGATGACAAAGTGCTGAAAGTACATCTGCTCGACAACAACGAAACGCCATCCTTCCTCGACCGCGTAGTGGCAAAAGGTTTCCTCGAAAGCTGGAATGGACTTTCGACCGACGAGGCAAAGGCAAAAGTTGTTGATGCCGTGACTGGCGCAACCTACTCGAGTTCGGCAATATCGAAATCGGTACGAATTCGCCTCGAAACATACGCCGGCAGTGCCACAACTTCTTCCGAAACGGAAAATATGGGTAACCTCGTGGGCTTCATCGCTTCGATGGTATTCCTGCTTTTTGCTGGATTCTGCTTCTGGGAACCGCAACGGACAAGGAAATTCCGCATTGTGTTACTGCTGGCATCAATCGGAATACTTGGCTTCTGGCTCGGACAGTTCATCAGCATTGCAAAATTGTCGGCATGGCTTGTTTCGGGTGTTAACTGGCAGATGGAAATATTTCTGCTCATTGTGCTTGTGGCTGGAATTATGGCTCCGCTTTTCCTCGGCAAACAATTCTACTGCATGTATGTTTGTCCGTTTGGCGCTTGCCAGGAACTTGTCGGCAAGGTAAACCCCAAGCACAAGCTGAAGATTTCGCCCAAGGTTGTAAAGGTTTTGCGTTACGCCCGTTATGTTCTGCTTGTAGTGCTTGGTGCATTGCTATGTACTTCGCTCGACATCAGCATCGAGAACTTTGAACCGTTTTCGGCATTCAAGTTCCAGTTTGCATCGCTGTCAGTGCTGATATTGGCAGGGGTTGTGCTTGTGGTTTCGGTGTTCGTCAACCGTCCGTGGTGCACATTCCTTTGCCCGACAGGCGCATTCTTCTCGCTGTTTATGAAGAGCACTAAGGTCAAGAAAAACTCAGACGAAAACAATACAACCGAAAAATAGAATTATGAAAGAATCTTATGCCGACAATACAAATGAAATGTTAATAATCTTAAATATTTGTGGAATAATTTGCACTAATTAAAAATAAAATTATTAAATTTGTCCCGTTAATATTAAATTTTAGTCTTATGAAAAATTTTAGTTTTGTTTTGTTGTTCGCAATAATGATTGCGACTACACTTAATAGTTGCGTAGAAAAATGCAGCAGAGACAATCAGGTAATTGGTGAAGAATGCTTTTGTATTAAAGATGACAAGGGGAATTTTGTAGATTTACATTATGTTAAGAAAAAAGATGGTATTGTATCTTTTACAGCAGAACCGTCTTCAATTAAACCAAACGAAGATACAACTCCTAATTGTATAACAATTTTTAGTAATATGATAATCAAACATTCAGAAAACCAAGGAACTATGTGCATAAATAGCACAGATAAAGAAAAATTATGGATTTTTGAAGCAACTCTTGGAGAACCGAATTTCTGCAAAAGCAGATCCCATGATGGGAATGATAATGAACCGACAGAATCGGTAAGTTTCAAATGCAGATGCTATGGAGGAGCGGCAGATGCTTGTAAAGGAAATCATCAAATACGAGTTTCGCCAGACGGGAATTCTAGTTATATGGCAGTTTGGTGCGATAAAGTAGGAGATTGTAGTGTTTCTGGGGCTGACCACCCCTGTAATATTTACGATACTGAAGGTAAAAAACCATTTAATCCTAATAATGCAACCTTATTGATAGTAGCGGCAAAAGCGATAGAATATAATGGATTAAAATATGAATAGAAGTATTTTAATATTCGCAAAACCGCTCTTTCTGTCAATGCTTATTGCATTTGCGGTATCGTGCAGCAACAAGCACGAAGAAATGACAGCCACCGACTATGTAAACCTCGCACAGGAGAAAATAGACAACTGCAAGTCGGGACATATTAGGATGAAATACACAGAAAGTTTCGACAATATTTCGATGACATTTGAATCAGTATCTAACATCGACTTCTATTTCATAAAGGACAGCACGGGTAGGGTAAAGTCGTTCTACTCCACAATTAACAGCGACACCATCAATACGGAAAACTTGTTTATAGACGACACGCTTATGTCATTAAACAAAGGTATAATATCAAGATGCTACTATAGTCAGGACGTTCCATTAAGGCATGAGTACAGGATGGCTAACAACGGTATTCTTGCCAAAATCCTTGAATACGACAGCATTTCGTGTGCAGACACAATCATAAACGGGAAAAAGGCTGCGATAATATCTGCCGACAAGTATGGAAAAACAAGTTGGTGCTTACGCACGCACACAAATCAGACATGCATTATCGACAGCGAAGGCAACCTTATTTCAATCGCTTCAACCGAAGAAGAACAAGTTATGCCTAAGGCTACAGCCACATTCCGAAACGATTACGACCGCATAGACATCGAAGAAATAACGCTTTACGATGAAATAAATCCCGATATTGAAAACTTGATAAACGGCAAGCATTCCCAGTGGGCAAACTATCCAAGACCAGAAAAAACACCAATTCCACGCGAATGTAATCCGATTGAAGGCATAGAATACAAGTCTGCGCCGGAAAAGGCTTTCGACTGGCGGTTGACAACATTTTCGGGTGATACGCTGTCGGCTACGAATGTAAAGTCGAAAATTATGTTTGCCGTATTCTACGGATTGGACCATACGGTAGGAATACACGCATTGTATTGTATGAAACAGATTGACAGCATATACAACAACGACGATGTTTGTGTAGTCGGTTTCAATATTGGCGACGAGAATGAAGCCCGCGTGAAAGCGATTCTTGAATCATGCGATATTCACTTTGCGAATGTCAAGGGCAAAAGCCTTTTTGAACAATATGGTTTTCCATCATATATCAACTTCTTGATAATTGATTGTGCTACAAATGAAATACTTTATTACAGACAGGGGCTTACATACGGGGTAGAGAAGGATTGTGGCGTAAGCGACTATCAAAAAATGATTGATGAAGCACTGAAGAGAAAATAAGATTATTTTGGAGAAATACCGCAAATATATCATAGGACTTATTGGCGCAGCAATACTGGTGCTGTTCTGCATATATTTTTCCAACATAGTGTGGTGGCTGCTGATTTCGGGTTTCATTGCAGCGATTTCGAGTCCAATCGTCAAGCTTCTCGACAAGATTCACTTCGGACGCTTCCAGATGCCACGCTGGGTGTCGGCAATGATAACCACCATACTTATATGGGGCGTGCTGGTGCTGTTCGTTGTGCTGACGATTCCGTTTGTAGGCTCGCAGATAGCGCAGTTCCAGAACATCGACATCGAAAGCCTGCAGGCAGGTCTGAGCCAGCCTATACAGAAAATCGACGAGTTTGTCCGCTCGTACCCCGTCTTCGGAATGCCCGAATTTTCGACCGAAGAGGTAGTTATCGACAATGTAAAGGATGTAATCAATTTCTCGGCGCTCGGCAACATTGCCGGCAACCTTGGAAGCACTGCCATCGCGCTGTTTTTGTCGCTGTTTTCGATAACATTCTTCACCTATTTCTTCCTCAAGGAGACCAAACTTTTCCGCAGCCTGATTATGGCGCTTGTGCCAACTCGCTACGAGGAAAAGGCAACCCATATCCTCGACAAGCTTCCGAAGCTCATCAAGAACTACCTGCACGGTATTTTCTTCGAGATGCTGTCGGTTACGACATTGATAACCATCGGAATGCTGATTTGCGGACAGAACTTTGGACTTTCGCTGCTGATTGGTATGCTCTGCGGATTCCTCAACATAATCCCGTACATCGGGCCGTGGATTGGTGCGGCAATCGGAATCGCTTTCATTGGTGCCGCCAATGTGAACCTCGACTTCTACACCTACACTATGCCGCAGATTTACGGCTTGCTGATAACGGTTGTTGTTGTAAGGCTGATTGATGACTTTGTCTTCCAGCCATTCTTCTATTCGCGCAGCGTAAACGCCCATCCGCTCGAGATTTTCATTGTGATAATTGTGGCAGGAACGCTCTATGGCATTGTGGGAATGATGCTTGCAATCCCCGTCTATACCGTGTTGCGCGTGGTGGCGAAGGAATTTCTGTCGGAGTACAAGATTGTCCGCAAGCTTACGCGTGGCATCGACGATGAAAAACCGCAGAAAACAAAGGAAATTACAAACGGAGCCTCAGTCCAGAAGCGTCCGAACAGACGGCACTATAGGAGAAGACCAAACAAGCAGACAACTGTGGACAAAAAGGAATAAATTCAGTTGAGAATTTAGCAGTTTGAGCGTTTCATGCTTTAGTAAGCTGCGCAATAAACTGCGCAATATTTTGCAAAATGTGCGCAATGGAGTGCGCATTTTTTTGTTGTCTTTGGCGCTTGCAAAGAATTTCTATGCTAGCTAATAATTCAACTTGTTGCTAAGTGGTTTGAGAATTGAGTTAGCAACGGATAATCTGGAATCTTGTCATCTAAAGAAAAATTACAACTATTTGATTGTCAACAATGAATTTTCTTTATTATACTGGCATATAAATCGTAATTTTTATATATGTTTGCAACACAAACGAAAAGCAATGGTAAGGAATAGTGTCATAGACAGCATAAAGCAGGTAGCAAGCAAAGTATTGCCCAAGGGTAGTGCTCTCTATCTTTATGGCTCCCGTGCTCGTGGCGATTATCGTGACGATAGCGATTGGGACATGCTGTTGCTGCTTGACAAGCCACAAAAAGAAGCAGATGATTTTGACAAATACGCATATCCCATTATGGAATGTGGTTTCGATTTGTGGCAGTATTTCAGTGTACAGACTTATACCAAAAACGATTGGTATAATGGTAGGCATGCGATGTTTTTCCATAATGTTGAACGAGACAAACAATTGCTGTATGAATCTTAGAATCAGCCCGCTTGTTCATTGAAAAAATCAAAAAATATATTGCATCGAAAGATACAACGAATTAAGGTAGATTCAATAAATTCATAACATTAGACTAATTTTTGCCATTACCTCTCCTAAAAGTGTTTTATTATCAAATGGTTGTGAATAATGTTTTAGTTTTAGTAGTTGTAAGGATAAAAAACAATCTTATTTTTGTGGCATAAAACTAGGAACTTAGAAACGTGCGAAGCACATTGAAACTTAGAAACGGCGAAGCCATTGAAACATTAAAACTTATGAAGGTATATAAATTTGGCGGTGCATCGGTAAAGACACCACAGGCAATAGAGAATGTTTACAATATCGTAAGCGGTGAAAACGAACTCGTAATAGTAGTATCGGCAATCGACAAGACTACCAATCATTTGGAAAAGCTTGTAAACTATTATTTCAATGGTGACGAGCAGAAAACTGTGGAGTTTGAGAACATCAAAAAGTTCCATTACGACTATGCAAACGAAGCCTTTGGAGGAAAAACCGAATCGGTATGCAAGAAGTTGGATGTGCTTTTCGAGGAAATTGCAGAGCGCATTGACGGCATTCCTACCGACGACTACGACTTCGAGTACGACTCAATTGTTTCGTACGGTGAACTGCTCAGCACTACCATTTTCTCTGAATACCTGCGCTATCGAGGAAAACAGAACAAATTCATCGACATACGCCGCTACCTTGTTACCGACTCCAATTTCCGCGATGCGAAAATCGACTGGAAACTGTCGGAAAAGAAGGTGCGCAAGGCATTTTCGGATGCAAACAACAATGTTTTTGTAACGCAGGGCTTCATCGGTAGCGACATCAGCCATCACACCACCACGCTCGGACGCGAGGGTTCGGACTACTCTGCCTCGTCGATTGCACATATCATTGATGCCGAAAGCGTTACAATCTGGAAGGATGTGCCAGGCATTATGAACGCTGACCCTGCTTGGTGCGACTTTGCCGAGAAGTTGGACGAAATCTCGTTCCACGAAGCCATCGAACTTGCTTTCTACGGAGCAAAGGTCATCCATCCGAAGACCATCAAGCCTATCGAGAACAAGAACATTCCGCTGTATGTACGCTCGTTTAAGGACCCATCGGCAAAAGGAACTGTAATCCGAAAGCTGGACTATGCCCTCGACCTTGTGCCAGTATATATCCTGAAGCAGAATCAGGTGCTGATTTCCATATCGCCAAAAGACTTTTCGTTCATCGTTGAAGAGAACATGAGCAACATTTTCGGACTGTTCGCCAAGTACAAGGTGAAGGTGAATGTGATGCAGAATTCCGCTATCGACTTTTCGGCATCCATTGATGCAAACAACCGCAATTTCGATGCTCTTGTCGCCGATTTGCAAAAGGAATATTTTGTGAAGTACAACGAAAATCTGCAGCTTATTACTATCCGTTACTACACCGATGAAGCCATCAACCGCATGATTTCGGGGCATAAGGTTTACATGACTCAGAAGAGCCGTAAGACGGCAAGATTCGTGATAGAGTAGGGAAAATGTCTGGCAGTCCTGCGGAAGAACAGTCAGAAAGGCTGTTAGACAGCAAGACTTGAAACATAGAAACGGCGTAAGCCTTGCGCACCATAGTTAACTTTCATCTGTCAATATATAGTATTAAAACATAGGTAACGGTTGTGAAATAATATATAATTTTGTGACCTAAAATTTGTCAACGATGGAAAAGAATGACATAACAACAAAAGTGCTTATCGGACTGGTGTCGGTAATGCTCGTGGCAGTGATTGTGCTTGGCTACTTGCTCTACAAGACCTCGAAGGAGAAGGAGCAGATAACAGTGGTGAATGTCGAAACCACTAGCGAGCGCGACAAGATAAAGGCCGAGTTCTCGAATCTACTTGACCAGTACAACGGGCTTGAGACGACAAACGACAGCCTCAATGCAGAAATCAATGGTCGCAAGCAGGAGATTGTGATGTTGATTGAGGAACTCGACAAGACCAAGAATTGGGCGGCTGGAATGAAGAAGAAGTATGAGGAGGAGCTTGGTACATTGCGTAGCATAATGAAGCATTACGTTTATCAGATTGATAGTCTTAATACCTTGAATCAGCAACTTGTCGCTGAAAACGAAATGGTGAAAACCGAAAACGACAGGTACAAGTCGGAAAACGATGAACTTGTTGACCGCAATACGGAATTGCTTACTACCATAGAGGATGCAAGTATTGTGAATGCTTCTCATATTAGCGTGGTATTCCTGAATGGTCGCGACAAAGAAACCAACAAGTCGGGTAAAATTGAAAAACTGAAGATAAACTTTACACTTTCTGCCAATAAGTTGGCTTCGAGCGGACAAAAGACCGTATATTTGCGAATAACGCGTCCTGATGGATTCCTAATATCTTCAGGCTCAACATTCACGGCTGGTGATACTCAACTTGCGTACACCGATTCCCGAAACATAACCTATGATAATCAGGCTCTGGATGTGTCTATTTATCACAAGGTAACCGAGACGTTAAGCGTTGGCAAGTATTTGGTTAGCCTGTACATGGATGGAAACAAGATTGGCGAAAGTTCGTTCCTGATAGAAAAGTAGCAGGTCATGGAAGGGCTGATGCCAGTTATTGACAGGATAAAGGATTGGAATGCTTCTTTAATCCTAATTGCATCGGTAATAATTTTAATCCTTATTGTCGCTGTGCGCTTGAAATATCCCGATTTCTATCGTATGGTGCTGTATAGGATGTTCGTAGAAAACTTTTCGGGCAGAGAAATTTCCAAGCCCACCGAAGTTTCTTCTCTCGAAGCAGTAACAATAATAATATCCCTTCTGTCGATTTCTACGATGCTTTTCGCTACAATATGCTATTCGGGACTGACCACAATTGGCCTTGAATATGGAAAAGAGTGGAAGACAATGCTTTATGTATTTCTCTTATTTTCAGCTTACAATTTTTCGAGAGGTCTTATAAACCTATTTTTTGGCTTTTTGTTTAGAATGGAGAAATATGCTGCGATTTACAATACAATGATTCTTGATACCGAAAGAGTTCTTTCTCTCGTATTTCTTCCTCTTTTTGCATTTTGCCCATTTGTTAATGTAGGAACAGCAAAGATACTTATATATATAGCATTTGCATCTGTTGTCATACTTGTCGGTTTCCAGTTCGTGACATTTTTTTTCCATTTAGTGAAAAATAAATTTTTGAATCATCACTCAATTTTGTATTTTTGCGCCCTCGAAGTTTTGCCTGTTTTGATAGTTGTCAAATTGGCATTTTAACTTCGGGAGAGTAGATTGTAATAATATAATTTATAGGAGTTTACAATGAAAATTAAAAGCGTGTTAGTATCGCAGCCAAAGCCTGAGACAGACAAGTCGCCATACTATGATATTGCAAAAAAATACAACATTAAGATTGATTTCCGTCCTTTCGTAAAAGTTGAAGGCGTTCCATCAAAGGAATTCCGTACCCAAAAGATAAACCTCGCTGACTACATGTCGGTTATTTTCAATAGTCGTCATGGAGTAGATCACTATTTTAGGATGTGCGAAGAATTGAGGGTTCCAACTAACGACAACAGGAAGTACTTTTGCATATCGGAGTCGATAGCCTTCTATCTCCAGAAGTATGTAACTTACCGCAAGCGCAAGATCTTCTATGGAAACGGAACTTTGGCAAATCTCATGCAGCAGGTACAGAAGTTCCCAGAGGACAAGTACCTTGTTCCTCTTAGCGATGTGCACAAACAGGACATTCCAGAAAAGCTCGATGAGGCTAAGATTGCATACGACATTGCAGTTTTGTACCGCACAGTAAGTTCCAATATGTCCGACATGGAAAGCCTTGGTCATGACATTGTGCTGTTTTTCAGCCCGGCAGGAGTAATGTCGCTTAAGCAGAACTTCCCGAACTTCAATCAGGATGAGGAGAATGTATTCATTGGCGCATTCGGACCTACGACTGCTGAAACAGTTGAAAAACTTGGTTATCGTCTTGACATTAAGGCTCCTACAGCAGATAATCCATCGATGCCGGCAGCCCTTGAAAAGTTCATCAAGGCGCACAACGGAAAATAAAACATCCGCATCGAAATGCCATCCGATTCCGAAACTTCTCAGGTAGTAGCCGTCAACAATGACGGATGCCCCGATTTCTCGCGGCAGACTTTGAGGAGAAGTTCGATGCTGAAGCATAAGACTGACATCGAAAACCTTTTTAGGAAGGGTCGGAAGGCGAATATCGAATACATTAGGCATACATATAGAAAATATTCTGCCACCTCGTCACAAGGCGAGGTGCGCATTTTTGTGTCGGCACCAAAGAAATATTTGCGTCATGCTGTTGATAGAAATCTTATAAAGAGGCGCATGCGCGAGGCAATAAGGAAAAATCTGTCGGATTTGAGAAAATATTGTGCCGAGAATAATATATGTATCGACATTGCGTTTGTGTATCAGACGAATATAATTAACGATTATTCCGACATCGAAAGGATAATTGTTTTATCTTTACACAAAATTTTTTCTGATATTTTATGAGAAGATATAAAAATATATTGGTGGCGGTTTTTGCATCTATTTTTATGCTTTTTGTGTCAATTCCGACACAGGCACAGGAAGATGGCAAGACAGACTACAATTTTGAGAGCGTAAAGAATCTTGATATTTTCCATTCGCTTTACAAGGAACTATACCTTTATTATGTTGACCCTGTTGACCCTGAAAAACTTATCAAGACTGCCATCGACAAGATGCTTGAGGGTCTTGACCCATATACGGTTTACATTCCCGAAAGTCAGATTGAGGACATTAAGTTGATGACTACTGGTCAGTATGGCGGAATTGGTGCGCTTATCCGTCAGGATGGCGACTATGTGATGATTACCGACCCATACGAAAATTCACCGGCAGCCAAGGCTGGAATAATTGCAGGCGACAAGATTCTCGAAGTTGATGGTCATTCGATGAAGGGAAAAAAGTCCGATGAGGTTTCGGAACTTCTTCGTGGTGAGCCTAATACAAAGGTGAAGCTGAAGATGCAAAGGATGTTCAAGGACGAACCCATTGAATTTCAGATAACACGCGAGGAAATAAAGTTGCCATCAGTACCATACTACGGAATCATTGACGAAGGTGTGGGCTATATTGCGTTAAGCAGTTTTACCAACACCGCTGCAAAAGAAGTGCAGGACGCTCTCGAAAGCATGAAGAAGTCGAACAACATCAAATCGTTGGTGTTGGATTTGCGTTCAAATCCAGGCGGATTGCTTATTGAGGCTGTCAAGATTTGCAATCTTTTCGTTGATGCAGGTCAGGAAATTGTAAGCACCAAGGGCAAGGTTACAGAATGGGACAAGTCGTACAAGACAACCGCAAAGCCAGTTGACAAGGACATTAAGATTGTAGTGCTGGTGAACGAAATGTCGGCTTCGGCATCCGAAATTGTTTCTGGAAGCATTCAGGATTTGGATAGAGGCGTGGTTGTCGGGCATCGCACTTTCGGTAAGGGACTAGTGCAGACAACGCGCAATCTTAGCTACAACGGAATGCTCAAGGTTACAACAGCCAAATACTATACTCCGAGTGGTCGTTGCATTCAGGCTCTCGACTATTCGCATCGCAACGAGGACGGAAGCGTAGGACATGTTCCCGATTCGCTGATTTCCAAGTTCTACACCAAGAACAAACGCGAAGTGTTTGACGGCGGTGGCATTACACCCGATGTGGTCGTTGATGACAGCATATCAAATACTTTGCTCACACAATTGATGCTTGATGATATGTTTTTCAAGTATTCGGTTTGGTATCGTAGCAAGCACGAATCCATTGGCGATGACCCTGCAAAGTTTGTTTTCTCCGATGCCGACTACAAGGATTTCAAGGATTTCCTTGTGCGTGAAAAGTTTGAGTACAAGTCGTTCTCAGAGGAAAGCGTTGAGGATTTAATCGAGGTTGCCAAGACCGAAAAATATTACGACAACATATCCAAGGACATCGAGAATCTTTTGTCGAAACTGAAGCAGGACAAGGACAGGGATTTGGAGCGCTATAAGGATGAAGTTATAAAGTGGATTGTAAGCTACATAATGCCGAGGTACTTCTACGAGAAGGGTAGCATAATGTTCAGCATTAACTACGATGAGGAAGTAAAGACGGCGATTGAGATATTGAAGGACGAAAAGAGGTACAACGAGATACTTTCGCCAAAGAAATAATTAGCAAAGGAAGAAAACATGGATACAGTATTAAGTGGAATCAGATCAACGGGAAATCTCCATTTGGGCAACTATCTGGGGGCAGTAAGGAACTTTGTAAGGATGCAGGAAGGCAACAACTGCTATTTTTTCATAGCCGACTATCATGCGCTGACTACGCATCCGGCAACCGAGGAACTGCACCGCAATGTGCGTCAGGTGCTGGTAGAATATCTTGCTAGCGGCATCGACCCCGAAAAGTCAACGGTGTACATTCAGAGCGATGTGCCTGAGATTTGCGAGATGTATCTTTTGTTGAATATGAACGCTTATCTTGGCGAACTTTGCCGAACCAGCTCATTCAAGGAGAAGGCACGCAAGCAGCCAGAAAATGTTAATGCTGGTCTATTGACATATCCGGTGCTTATGGCAGCCGACATACTTATGCATCATGCAGACAAGGTTCCGGTAGGGAAGGATCAGGAACAGCATCTGGAGATGACGCGCAAGTTTGCTCGCCGTTTTAACACCATGTTCAATGTCGAGTATTTCAAGGAACCGCAGGCATATAATTTTGGTGGCGAACTCATTAAGATTCCAGGACTTGACGGCTCTGGCAAGATGGGTAAGTCGGAAGGCAACGGCATTTTCCTAGCTGATGACGAGAAGGTTATACGCAAGAAGGTTATGCGTGCTGTTACCGACAGCGGACCAACCGAGCCTAATTCGCCTATGCCAGAACCTATACAGAACCTCTTCACGATAATGAAGGCTGTTTCTACACCAGACACTGTTGCATACTTTACCGAAAAGTACAACACCTGCGAAATTCGCTATGGTGACATGAAGAAGCAGCTGGCAGAGGACATTGTGGCAATAATAAGGCCTATTAGCGAGCGCATCAAGGAAATCGATTCCGACAGTGAATTCTTGAAGCGTACCGTTGCCCGTGGCGCCGAGAAAGCCCGCGAAAACGCCATCAAGACCGTCCGCGAAATGCGTGAGATAATGGGATTCAAGAAGCTGTTCTAGCAATTGATAATTAATAATTTACAATGTATAATTTTTGTAGCGATGTGCCATAGCATGTCGCTACAATTTGTTGAATTTTCAAATCATCAAATCATCAAATAGGCATTTGCCTACATGATCGCCCAATTCATTATCCCCACTACAGCAAGATACCTCACAAACTTTCCCACAAACATTAGCGCGACTGTAATATACGGATTTGTACGGATGAATCCCATTGCGATTGCAATTAAGTCGCCAATTATCGGCAACCAAGTAAGCAGAGCCGCAGCACAACCATATTTTTCAACGCGGTTGTGTACTTTTTCTAACTTTTCGCGCTTTACCCTGAAATATTTTTCCAGCCATTCCCACTTGCAGAGCCAGCCCATGCCGAAGCTAATCATTCCGCCCAAGGTATTGCCAATGCTTGCTACAATGACGATACCCCACACATTGTAGCCCAGAAATGAAGCCCCCGATACCAATGCTTCCGATGAGAATGGTATTATCGTTGCCGACAGCAGGCATCCGAGAAACAGTCCAAAAAGTCCGAGGCTTTCAAGCATGGTGGTAAACTAAATTTATATGCTTCCCGAAGCAATAATTATTTTTTGACACATCGCCTTTGGCGATACCTTGATTGCCGCCTTGGCTGGTGAGCGTTAAGAAAATCGGTGGAACGAAGCGTAAAAAGGCAGACTGTTCGAAGGCGGAGTGAAACGGAGGCAAGTTTCTGCGTTTTAGCGTAGTGAAGGCGATTTTTAGCGAAGCAGACTCAGCGGACGCACTTTTTTTGTTTACTGTTTTTGGTGACAAAAAAAGTAAAAGCCTCCACGGCTCGAGTGGAATGAAAAAAATCAATGAAATTTGATTAGCCATTATAAAAAATGTTCGGGACTAATTCTCGCCCCGAACATTATGAAGTTTTGTTGTTTTAAAATCCGTAAGATGCACCGTCGAAGCAATGCAGGCAGAGTTGCTCGCGAGGAAGTCCCACTGCATCACAAACGGTCTGCAAGCTGTTGAACTTAAGTGTATCAACACCAACGCGCTGACGAATCATTTCTACCATCTTTGCGTATTGCGGAGTAGTTTCATCCTTGTAGGCTTCGAGGTTGCGGATGTGTCCGCCTTCGAGTTCCTCAATGCAACGGCGTGCGATAAGTTCCATGTCGGTCTTTGATGCCGAGAAGTTCAGGAATTCGCATCCGTGAACCAGTGGCGGACAGCTAATTCTTATATGAACGCGCTTAACGCCACAGTCGTATAGCATCTTGACATTGTCGCGCAACTGTGTTCCACGAACTATTGAGTCGTCGCAGAAAACGGCTTCCTTGCCTTCGAGAATCTTGCGGTTGGGGATGAGTTTCATCTTGGCGACAAGGTTTCTTGTCTCTTGGTTTACAGGCATAAAGCTGCGCGACCAAGTTGGGGTGTATTTTGCAACGCCGCGCTTGTATGGTATGCCGGCACCAGTAGCGTAACCAAGAGCCATACCTATGCCCGAATCAGGAATTGCCGATACAAAATCAGCCTTTATGTCGTCCTTTTTGCCCATAGCTTCGCCAAGTTTGTAGCGAACTTCCTCGGCGTTGATGCCTTCGTATTCCACGCATGGGAAACCGTAGTATATCCATAGGAACGAGCAAATCTGCATCTTGTTGCTTGGTGCAAGCATCTGTTCTATGCCGTTCGGTGTAACCTTTACTATTTCGCCCGGACCAATGAAGCGGGTGGTGTTGTAGTCGAGGTTCAGGTAGCTGTGGCTTTCCGATGCAATGGCGTAGCTTGAGCCCTTACGACCGATTACGAGCGGAGTACGACCGTACAAGTCGCGCGCTGCGATAACACCGTCGGTGGTGAGAATCAACATGCTGCAGCTTCCCTTGATGTGGCGGTAAACATTCTGTATGCCATCGGTGAAGTCCTTGCCCTGAGTGATTAGCAGTGCAACGAGTTCGGTGGGGTTGGTTGTTCCCATGCTCATTTCTGTAAACTGCTGGTTCACCGACAGGCATTTCTGCTCCAGTTCGGGAATGTTGTTGATTTTCGATACAGTGACGATAGCGAAACGACCGAGGTGCGAGTTCACAACTATTGGCTGTGATTCAGTGTCGCTGATAACTCCTATGCCGAGGTTGCCTTTCATTTCATAAAGGTCGTCGGTGAACTTTGTCCTGAAGTAGGAGTTCTGGATGCTGTGAATGTTACGGTGGAATTTACCGCTTTCTTCTACTGTGCTAATACCAGCACGCTTTGTTCCCATGTGGGAATGATAGTCTGTTCCGTAGAAAAGGTCTGTTATACAGGCTTCTCTCGAAACGACTCCAAATAGTCCGCTCATAAAAAGTAGTTTTTTAGGTTAAATTTTGGCGCAAAATTACAATAAAGATTGAAAAATGGTTCAAAAAAATGAAAAAAAATGAAGATTTCCCTATGTTTCTGGTTTTTAAATTTTTGGTTTATGGGATAGAATATTGTTTGTTTTGCCCCCATATGCCATTATGGTGTTTAACGCCTTTAATGGCATTAAAGATGGGGGCAAACGAGAAGGTTTCAAACCTTACCCTACATATAATTGGGCATCCCATATACCAAAAAACCTATAATTCCACTGACTAAAATCAGCATAATTGGGCTTTTTTTGAATTTGTACGATGCAACGAATACGCTAATGAAAATCAGAATGCTAATTACAAACCTCAATGTAGATTCTGTAGGAGAACCAAAATTTTCGGTGGAAACCAGAAGCAAGGCAGATGCGGCGATTAATCCCACTACAACCTTGCGCAAAATAAGGAAAATGTTGGCTAAAGTCGGATTGTTCTTGTGCTTCAGAAGTACCTTTGTAATTATCAGCATCAGTAGGAAAGGAAGCAAAATCACCGAAAACGATGCCAAAAATGCTCCAAGTATGCCCATATATTCTGGATAACCAGCATTTATAACAGCAGTGTAGCCCGTGTAGGTCGCAGTATTGATGCCGAGAGGTCCGGGTGAAGCCTGACTTATTGCAAGCACATCGGTAAATTCCTGTGAGGTCAGCCATTGGTTTTCTACAACGACTTCGTTCTGAATCAATGCCACCATAGCATAGCCTCCGCCAAAGGTGAAGATGCCTATTTTAAGGAAAGTGTAGAAAAGTTGCCAGAAAATCATTTCTTTGCCTCCTTTCTACTCTTGATTTTACCATATATGAATCCGCCAAGTCCCGCTACGAGGATTATTATCACTGGCGACACACCTAGAAGCCATATCAGCAAGGTTGCCGCTACAGGAATCCAAAAGTTGCTCCACGAAATTTTTGCAGTCTTTGCCATGGTGAATACTGGTGCAGCGATGAGAGCAACCACAGCAGGTCTTATGCCCTTGAAAATGCTCTCAACCACAGGATTGTCGCTAAACTGACGGAAAAATATTGCAAGCACTAGAATCAGTAGTATCGGCATAAGTACATTGCCCAGTATGGCTGTAGTTGCACCGATAATGCCACGAGTGCGAAAACCGACATTTGTCGCCATGTTGACCGCAAAAACTCCTGGCATCGACTGTGCAAGCGACATGGTGTCCATAAATTCTTCCTTGTTCAGCCATTTGCGTTTGTCGACGATTTCCTGTTCCATAAGCGGAATCATCGCGTAGCCGCCTCCGATGGTGAAAGCGCCTATCTTGAAGAATGTCCAGAACAGTTCGTGCAACTTGGTCATGATTAAGAAATTTGGTGCAAAAGTAAAGATTATTTACGACTTTGGAATTACGATTTACAATTGTGAAATTTTGAACCATAATAAAGCATTGCGATGCTACAAAACAATTTCAAACAACCATAAACCATTTCAAACATAGAAACTTAGAAATTAGAAACCAGAAACAATCTTTAAATCCTTGAATCTTTCTTATCTTTGCGCTTGAAAATATAACATCGGTTATGATAAAAAGAATATCGGTACTAGGTTCGGGCAATGTCGCCTACCATCTCGCACGGAAGCTTTATGCAGAAGGCGTGGCGGTTGATTGCGTGTTCAGTAGGAACAATGAGACTGGAAAGAGCCTAGCCGATGATGTTGGCGCATATTTTACCGATAAGCTTCAGCAGTTGCCACAAAGTTCCGATGCATATTTGTTTATGATGTCGGACACGGCAAACCAATCGGTGGCGCAGCAAATAGCTTTGCCAAGTGATGCTATCTTGATTCATACATCTGGAAGTTTGCCGAAAGAGATTTTCGATGCTAAGAATGCCGCTGTAATGTATCCTTTCCAGACATTTTCACGTGATGTAAAAATAGAGGATTTTTCTTCGATTCCTATTTGCATTGAGGCATCTAATGCCGATACATATCATTATGTGCGCTGTTTTGCCGAAAAAATCAGTCCGCTTGTTTACGAACTTACATTCGAGCAGCGAAAAATATTGCATATTGCAGGAGTTTTTGCTTCAAACTTTATGAACCATAGTGTTTTCCTTGGACAAAAAATGTTGCAGGAAAACAATATACCTATAAGTATCTTAAATCCGCTTCTGCGCCAAAGTTTTGCGAAGGTTCTTGCCGGCGATGCCTTTTTGTCGCAGACAGGTCCTGCTGTGCGTGGAGATAGAAAAGTTGTTGAATCACATATAGATATGCTTTCGTCAGATGATAAACTTGCCGAAATTTATAGGATTATGAGCGAAAGCATCTTAAAAACATATTGCAAATGAATAGAGATTTGGAAACCTTGAACTTCAAGGAAATATTATCGAAAATTAAGGCTGTTATCTTTGATATAGATGGTGTTTTGTCATCATCAACGGTAAACATAAACGAGGTGGGATATTTACAGCGTACTACAAGTGTAAAGGATGGTTTTGCAATAAAATGCGCTGTGCGCAAAGGGCTTGTAGTTGCAATAATTTCTGGCGGTTTTTGCGAAAAGACAATGATTCGCTACAAGAATCTTGGCGTCGAGGATGTGATAATGGGCAGCGTATGGAAAACCGAAGACCTCGAAAACTTGAAGAAAAAGTACAACCTTAAAAATGAGGAAATCCTTTACATGGGCGATGATATTCCCGATTTCCAGATAATGAAAATGGTGGGATTGCCTTGTTGTCCGTCCGATGCAGCTGACGAAATAAAGGAAATTGCACTGTATGTTTCCGACAGGAAAGGTGGCGAGGGCTGTGTGCGCGATGTAATAGAGCAGGTTATGCGTGCGCAGAAGACTTGGCTTGATGAAGAAAGTTTTGCAGCATATTGATTATGAGGCTAAAAAAGATTTTGCTGTCGGTTCTGTTGGTTCTGTTTGCAGTTGCTTTGGTGGCGCAGAAAAACAGCTGGGACGGGTGGAGAATGAAACCGCGCGGTGAAATCAGAATGCTAAATTTCTTCGTCAACATTATTTATGATGTAAATCCAGAACGCGAAAAACCATTTGCCAAGGTAAATCATTGGAATACAGTATTGTTGGAGAGCCTGAACCAGAATCCTCCCGACTATTTGCTGCGACTGATGGACACCGTGTACAATGCAGGAAATCTTTATGGCTGTATTACACGGCTTTATGGGGAATCTTCGTTCGATGAACTGCAGATTACTGGCGATTTTGTCATTGTGAATATAAAGGAGAGTAGAGTGTTGAAATTGGGAAGTTTCAACGAAAGCAATATTGAGAAGGCCGCTGTGGCATTTATTAACGAGCAGGGCGGTTTGCAGACCATGTTTGGGCACAATGATATTTCATATTATGATGTAAATGGTTCAGGAAAAATAGGTTTTATACAATTTTTCTTCCGAAATATTACAAAGGAATATGGTGGCGATAATGCTGGTAGCGGTTACTTTTCGACATCATTGTTGAGCGGTCAAAAACTGCTGATAAATGGTTCGTATTACCCGTTTTCGGGGATTGGTACGGCACAATGTGTTGGAACACATGATGTTTCCACTAATCCTACGGGCATAGTGCAGCATGAAATTTCACATTCGTTTTTCGGACCGAATTCGTTTCATACATCAGGAGGAAATCATCGCCGTTCGTCAGAATACATGCCGTTTCTGCCCTTGCAGGGTGGATATGGACTGATGGGTGGTGCTGGCTCTACTTTGGTGTCGTGCAATGGTTACGAGCGCTGGCGTATGCACTGGCTTCATGAAAGTAATAGAAATGCAAACGACTGGTGGATTGTTGCCCGCGATGTGAATAATAATCCGATAAATGCCGACATTACAAAGGCTGATGGCGCTCAAACCTTTATTCTTCGCGATTTTGTGACATACGGAGATGCGGTGCGGATAAAACTGCCGTACAAGGACAACGAAAAGTCGTCCAACCAATACATTTGGATTGAAAATCACCAGTCGGGCAGAAATGGCAAATTGGATTTTCTGCAGTATGCCAACGAGAACGATTGTCGTCCCACCGGTGTTGCAGGTGTATATGCCTACTATCAGGTTGGTCGTGATGTGCTTAGTGGCAAGGAACAGGATGTCTTTTCGTCTAACGACCGCGATAACCTTAAAATGATTCCCGCCGAAGGCTATTGGAATTATTCGTATCATATAGCAGATACGGTTTATAAAATTAAATGCATAAATTGGTCAGGACATGATTATTATCATAGCCGTGATGTTGAAAATGCTTTTTGTGGAACCCATGATATGGAAAGACAGTTCGTCGTGTCTGATGATGACCAAATAATTTCAACGGTTAATGAAAAGCCATTGTGGCGGAAAAATATTGGCAGGGTTGAAATTGATAGTCTTGTTGCAAATGGTGATGCCAGCGATATGTTTTGCGCTCACAGGCGATTAAATATGGGAACTAATCCGAGCACTTGCAATACAAAGACATTCTACAATTCGATGACAACAGGTAAGTGCCAGTATTCGACACAGCTTTCGCGCAATACGCAAACGACCTATCTTACTGGACTTGGCATAGAAATTACTCCGCTCGATAATGGCTGCTATCGGATAGATGTGCGTTGGGATGATTACGAGATTACAAATGATGCGATTTGGACAGGACGTATTTCGTTGAAGGAAAATGCAAGGCTTGCTTCTAAAAAGTCCATAACCTTAACGCAGAATCTTACCATATCCCAGCCGATGCGTGATAGTATAACCAACCTTTTTGCTCCTCCTACATCGCTTATTTGTGAGAGCGGTTCCGAGTTTGTGCAGGAAAAAGGAAGCGTGGTAAGCGTGGAGGAAATGAGTAGCTTGGTTATCAATGAGGGCAGTGAGTATCGTTTGGAGCCAAAGTCGAAACTGAAGATTGACAGGTCGTCGAGGCTTATTGTAAATGGAACGCTTATCGTAGGCGATGGGTCGCAGGTTATTGTGAAGTCGAAGAACGGACTTGTCAATAATGGAGGGAATATTGTGATAGAGGGGAATGGCAAGGTTAAATAGTGCCTTAAATTTTGTTCAAAAAAAATCGTCATTCAAACCAAAACACACAAAATTAATCTTAACTTTGTGGCTTATTTGATAACAAAAAAAACATATACCATGTCGAAGGAGAACATTGAATTTTCGGATGCTAAAGCTTTAGGTCTCAACGAAGAAGAATTTGAAAAAATAAAACAACTGCTTGGCAGGACACCGAACTACACCGAGCTAAGCATTTATTCAGTAATGTGGAGCGAACATGCTTCGTACAAAAACTCAATCCGCTGGATTAAGACGCTTCCTCGCAAAGGTGGTTGCTTGCTTACTGGTGCTGGTGAAGAAAACGCAGGTTTGGTCGATATAGGCAACGGACTCGCTTGTGCTTTTAAGATTGAATCCCACAACCATCCGTCAGCAGTAGAACCATATCAGGGTGCCGCGACTGGCGTTGGAGGTATCAACCGCGATATTTTCACAATGGGTGCTCGTCCTGTAGCACAACTCAACTCGCTGCGTTTCGGAAACATCCAAAACGAGCACACAAAATGGTTGCTTCGCCGCGTTGTTAAAGGTATTGGTGACTATGGAAACGCTTTTGGTGTACCGGTACTTGGTGGAGAAGTCAATTTCGACGAATCGTACAACACCAACCCGCTTGTAAATGCAATGTCGGTAGGTATCATGGACAAGAACGACATGATTTCGGCAATCGCAAAAGGCAAGGGCAATCCTATTTATATCGTTGGTTCTTCAACTGGCAAGGACGGTATTCACGGTGCTACATTTGCATCAGCCGACCTCACCGAAGATTCTGCCGACGACATTCCATCAATTCAGGTGGGCGACCCGTTCCAGGAAAAACTTTTGCTCGAAGCATCTTTGGAACTCGCAAAGACCGACGCAATAGTTGGTATGCAGGATATGGGTGCAGCAGGTATCATCTGCTCGACATCCGAAATGTCGGCAAAGGGCGAAAGCGGTATGAACATCGACCTTTCGCTTGTTCCATTGCGTCAGAACAACATGGAAGCATGGGAAATCCTACTTTCGGAATCGCAGGAGAGAATGCTTGTCTGCATAAAGAAGGGCAAGGAACATATTGTTGAGGAAATATTTGCAAAATGGGACCTCAACTGTGCAAGAATCGGTGAAGTTATCGACGAGGACAAGCTCATCTTCTCTTACAAGGGCGAAGTTGTAGCTGAAGTTCCTGCCGAGAGCCTTGTTCTTGGCGGTGGTGCACCTGTTTACGAGCGCGAATATGTTGAGCCTGAATTCATGAAGGACTACAAGCATTTCGACATAAATTCAATTCCAGAGGAAGATGTTGACTTGCACGATGTTGCAACATTCCTCACAGGACATCCGAACATCGCATCAAAGCGTTGGGTTTACGAGCAGTACGACTCTATGGTTCGTACCGTAAACATGACTACCAACAAGCCATCGGATGCAGGTATGGTAAATGTAAAGGGCACCAACACGGCACTTGCACTCACAACCGACTGCAACAGTCGTTATGTTAAGGCCGACCCAGAAAAGGGTACAGCAATAGCAGTTGCCGAGGCAGCAAGAAATATCGCATGTACAGGCGCAAAACCAGTGGCAATTACCGACTGCATGAACTTCGGTTCTCCATATAATCCGCAGGCATATTGGCAGTTCGTAATGTCTATAAAGGGAATGGGCGAAGCATGCCGTGCTTTCGACACACCAGTTACTGGCGGTAACGTATCGTTCTACAACCAGACCACAATCGCAGGCAAGACCGAACCAGTTGACCCGACTCCAGTAATCGGTATGTTGGGCATTTTGTCCGACAAGAACAACCATGTTCCGCTGAACTTCGACCGCAAGGGCGATGTAATTTACATGATTGGCGAAAGTGCAGATGATATCAACTGCTCCGAATACCTATATTCATATCATAGGGTGAAGAAGTCTCCGGCACCTAAGTTCGACCTCGATTTTGAAGTAAAACTGTCAAAATTGTTGCAGGTTCTTGCAGCAAAGAAACTTGTGAAGTCGATGCACGATGTTTCAGACGGCGGTTTGTACATAACTTTGCTCGAGTCGGCAATGCCAAAGAACCTTGGTTTCGACATAACTACAGCGAGCGAATTCCGCACCGATGCTTTCCTCTTTGGAGAATCGCAAGGCCGCGTTGTAGTTTCGATGAACGAAGACCAGGAAGACGATTTTGTTGACTTTATGATGAAGGAAAAAGTTCCGTTCTCTCTCCTCGGTCATGTTACCAAGGGCGAACTGAGAATCGATGACGAATCGTTCGGATTCATAAAGGATGCCAAGGAACTGTACGACAATGCCATCGGCAAGATAATGGAAAAATAATTAATTGATAATACGATGAAACCTGGTGTAAAGAAAGCCATTAAAATTCCGTGCATTATCATTGGAGTAATCCTGATACTGCTCATAATAGTAAACTTCGCTGCAGGACCTATTGCAAAGAGTTACATCAACAACCACTGCAAGGAACTTTGCGGACGTACGGTAACGGTCGAGAAGATAAGGACCAATCTCTTTGTCGGCAAGGTGAAAATCATGGGATTGAAAATGATGGAGTTGGACGACAAGGAAGAGTTTTGCTCGTTCGATACGCTTATTGTGAAGATAAACCCGTTCAAACTCATCAGCAACGAGGTTAAACTCAACGAGATTACCCTTATCAATCCCAAGGCTGTGATTATTCAGGATGGCGATGCGTTCAACTTCGACAGTCTAATCGACTTCTATGCTTCCGATGAGGAAGAACCTGAAGAAGAGGACAGTACCAACTGGATTATCAACCTGAACGACATTACCTTGAAGGGTGGAGAAGTTGACTATCGCGATGTTGCGATTGGCAGCCAGTTTAATATGGGCAACCTGCAGTTGGAAATCCCGCATATCTACTTCAGCGGCGAAGATACCGACGTTGGTATAAACCTTGACTTTGCCGAAGGTGGAAAACTCGGACTTCAAGTGGCCTACGGAATGGAAAACGGCAAATACGCCCTCGATATTGACCTAGAGGACTTCTCGCTCGCACCAGTTTTCCCATATCTCAAGGAAAGCATGAATGTTTCATCGTTCGACGGCAAACTCACATCCAAGATTTCTGTCAAAGGTTCTACCGAACACATAATGAACATTGTTGCAAACGGAGATGTTGAAATCAACGACATCGTATTGAAGGATATGGATGAAAACGATGTCATTACAGCAAATAAGATAAAGGTTGGAATTGATAAGATTGATACCGAAAAGAGCTTGTTTGCCTTCAACGAAATACTTATCGACGGAATAAAGACTGAGTACATTATATACGACACTCTGCACGACAACATCGATAATCTTTTCATCGAGGATACTGCAGACGAAGAGGAAGACAAGGCAGAATCTAGCGGTGACATGAACTTGACTATCAAGAAATTTACACTTGACAATTCCAGCATCGTATATACCGACAACTCCTTGCTCGAAAAGTTTGTGCTTCCGATAACAAGCATCAATGTAAATGCAAACAACCTGAACCTTGTTTCGCAGTTCGATGCCAAGCTGAAAGCTCAGGTCGGAGACAAGGGCGAACTGAAAGGTTCGTTTGTTGGTTCGCTGTCTAACTTCTCTAACATGAAACTCAATGTTTCACTTAAGAACATAAAGTTGAAGGATTTGTCGCCGTATTGTGTACATTATACAGCATATCCTCTTACCGACGGTATTTTGTCGCTGTCGAGCATAAGCACCATCACAAACAACTATCTCAACAGTTCGAACGAACTCAACATTTTGAACTGCACGGTTGAGAAAAAACGCAAGGATGTGAAAGCAGAGTATGGCAACATTCCATTGAAGGCAGGTCTTTACATTTTGTCCGACAGAAACAAGAAGATTTCAATTGACCTTCCAGTTACCGGCAACATCGACGACCCGTCATTCAAGATAGGTAAACTCATCTGGAAGACCTTCTGCAACTTGATGGTGAAGATCGCGACTAGTCCGTTCGATGCATTCAAGAAAAATGGTGCAGAGGACAATTTCCGCGATATGTACATGGATATTACCGACCGCAGTTTGACTGTTGAGAACTATCAGCAACTAAACAAGTTGTCGGAAGAACTGAAAGACATTCTTTCGAGCAAGCCAGATGTAAAAATGTCGATAACGCAGTCTCTTGACAGGACTACCAATCTGAACCAGATTGCACTTTTCCGCTTGAAGATGGACTATTTCCTTGAAACAAATGGCAAAATTCGCGAAGAACTTACAGTCGAGGAGTACAAGGCTATTCAGGCGATAAGGGACAAAGACCCGAAGTTGGTGGACTACGCAAAAGAGAAGGCTAATGTCAGAAATACTACCGAAGCGGCCAACAAGTTGTATTCTGGTTCGGAAATCGAAGGCATGTACAAGATGATGAATAGCATGAGAGAAAGAAACTTGAGGGAATACTTTGTTGGACAAGGCATTCCTGCTGACAAACTTTCATTTCTTCCCATCGACGAAGCAAGTCCCGACAAGAGCCGAATTACAATCAAGTTCGGTATGGACTTGCCCGACAATGTTGACGACATAGAACTTGATGAATAAATAATAGATTTTGTTATAAAAGAAAAACGCATCGGAAACGGTGCGTTTTTTTGCTCAATATTCATGATATTTGATGCTCGTAGTGGCTAGTGTATAGCAATATTGGGGGCGTTGTCTAGGGATGACAATTTGTTAATTGCCATTACTTTTTATATCTAGCAATTGTATCTGCAGTGTGGTTTGGTTCATGAAATTGTTTTCGGCAATGTGGTAGCAGATGTCGAATGGCTTGTAGTCGGAAATGGTTTCGTAGCAGTTGCCGAATCCGAATCCTACTCCATCGATACAATTGTTGTCGCCAACCTGCTGAACGATTTTTAGTTTCAGGTGTTCGAGGTTTTTGCCGATTTGTCTGCCCATGCCGTTGTCGTAAATTTGCCGTGAGGCGAAAACCGGAGACATGTTGCCAGGTCCAAAAGGAGCAAACTGTTTAAGTATGCGGTAGTTTTTTGGAGTAATCTCCTTTATCATTATTTCTGTGTCGATGCGAATTATAGGATGCCTTTGTTCCTCGGTAATATTTTCGCGTACATACTTTTCGAATCTTTGCTTGAATGCTTCAAGGTTTTCTTTTTGCATCGACAGTCCTGCTGCGTATGTGTGACCGCCAAAACTTTCGAGCAGGTCGCTGCATGCAGTGACGGCGCTGTACAGGTCGAAGCCTTCTACCGAGCGAGCAGAACCTACTATGAGTCCATTGTTTTCGGTAAGCACTATTGTCGGTCTGTAGTATGTTTCGGTAAGTCTCGATGCTACGATTCCAACAACCCCCTTATGCCAGTTTGGTGAGAATACAACGGTAGAATAGGCATTTTTCAATGTCTCGTCTGATTCGATTTGAGCAATAGCTTCTTCGGTGATGTTGCGGTCTATTTCCTTACGGTAGCTATTCATCCCATCAATGGAATTGCCTATTTGCAATGCAAAGTCGCGGTCAGTGGTAATCAGCAGTTCTACGGCGGTCTTGCCAGTGTCGATACGCCCGGCTGCGTTTATTCTAGGACCAATCTTGAAAACAATGTCGTTGATTTGTATTTCCTTGTTGCTCAAATCGGTCAGGTCGATTATGCTTTCAAGCCCTGTGCAAGGCGATGTATTCAGTTTCTGTAATCCGTAGAAGGCAAGAATTCTATTTTCGCCGATTATCGGCACAATGTCAGAGCCGATGCTTACGGCAACAAGGTCAAGATAGCATGTTATATCCTCGATGTCGAGCTTATGTTTTTGTATGTAACCCTGCAATAATTTGAATGCCACGCCACAGCCTGAAAGTTCGTTGAACGGATAGCCACAATCGGGGCGCTTGGGGTCGAGAACGGCGTATGCGTTTGGCAGTTCATCACCAACGGTGTGGTGGTCGCACACAATCACATCTATACCTTTGCTATTGGCGTAATCAATCTTGTCGTTTCCCTTTATTCCGCAGTCAACAGTAATAAGTAGCGTAATTCCATTTGCTGTAGCGTAGTCGATACCCTGTGTCGAAAGTCCATAGCCTTCCAAGTAGCGGTCGGGAATGTAGAAATCGACATTTGCGTTCTGTTTTTTCAGGTAGCGCAGCATAAGTGCTGTGGCTGTTGTGCCATCTACATCGTAGTCACCGAAAATCAATATTTTTTCGTGGTTGTCGATTGCGCGAGTAAGACGGTCTACGGCTTTGTCCATGTCCTTCATCAGGAAAGGATCGTAAAGGTCATCGAGCTGAGGACGGAAAAAACGTTTTGCTTCATCGTAGTCGTGTACTCCGCGCTGAACAAGCAAGGTCGCTATAAGTTTGTCCACTCCAACATCTTTCATCAACCGTTCAACTGACCGGCTGTCGTTACATTCCTTAACTGTCCAAAGCTTTTCCGTCATCGTCTTCAATTTTGGGGTGGTAAAAATAATATTAAAAATAAAAAAAGCCGGCATGTAATCCGACTTTTTTGTGAACAGTCAAATAAATAGTTTCTAAGTTTCTTGGTTTCTATAGGCTTCGCCTGTTTCTAAGTTTCTGTGTTTCTAAATTTCTGGTTTGCACAATCAGAAATTAGAAATTAGAACGGCGTAGCCCTCAACGAAGTTAAACCAGAAACACTATTTTAAATCTTGTCAAATCCTGTATATTTCCTCAGCACTTCAGGAACTATAATTCCGTCTTCGGTCTGGTAGTTTTCAATGATTGCAGCCATGATTCTCGGCAATGCCAATGCGCTTCCGTTCAAAGTGTGGCAAAGTTGGGTTTTCTTGTCGGCTGTGCGGTATCTGAGTTTCAGACGGTTTGCCTGGAAGTCTTCAAAGTTAGAAACAGAACTTACTTCGAGCCACTTTTCCTGTGCTGCCGAGAATACCTCAAAATCGAATGTAAGCGATGAGGTAAAGCTAATGTCGCCACCGCAGAGACGAAGAATGCGGTATGGCAGTCCCAACTTAATGAGCAGACCTTCTACGTGAGCCTTCATTTCTTCCAGTGCTTCGTAAGAATCTTCTGGTTTGCGAATCTGTACGATTTCCACCTTGTCGAATTCGTGCAGACGGTTAAGTCCGCGTACATTTGCACCCCACGAACCTGCTTCGCGGCGGAAACATGCCGAGTAAGCAACATTCTTTATCGGGAAATCCTTCTCGTTGAGGATGACATCGCGGTAAAGGTTGGTTACAGGAACTTCTGCAGTTGGGATGAGGTAGTAGTTGTCAACTGTTGCATGGTACATCTGTCCTTCCTTGTCGGGAAGTTGACCTGTTCCGTAACCGCTGTCCTCGTTGACCATCAGTGGGGGAAGAACTTCGGCATAACCTGCCTTTTCGGCTTCATCGAGGAAGAATGTTATGAGTGCGCGCTGTAATTTTGCGCCCTTGCCCAGATATACGGGGAATCCTGCGCCTGTAATCTTTGTGCCGAGGTCGAAGTTGATGATATTCAAATCTTTTATGATTTCCCAATGCGGTTTCTTGAACTTGAGTTCTGGAATAGTTCCGCCCATCTTTTCAACAACATTGTCATCTTCGCCCTTTCCTAGTGGAACGGATTCGTGCGGAGTGTTTGGAAGAAGCACCATGTAGCCGTTGAGTTCCTTTTCGGCTTCTGCTTGCTTTGCTTCAAGTTCCTTCACTTGATCCTTCATTTCGGCAGTCTTAGATTTTGCCTGTTCGGCTTCGTCCTTCTTGCCTTGTGCGAAAAGTTGACCAACTTGCTTTGCTATGGTGTTCAATTCCTTCAGTATGTTGTCTTTTGCAAACTGACATTCCTTGCGGCGATCATCGCAGGCTATGATTTTTTCTACTAATTCTGTTGCGTCGAAATTCTTAATTTTCAGACGATTGATGACGAAATCCTTGTCGTCGCGTATTAACTTTAATGTAAGCATTTTCTGAAAAATTTAATCGGGTGCAAATTTATGCAACTTCCATAAATTTTGTTGAAAAAATAATTACAATTTTCAAATTCATGTTTTTTTCTGTTAAGGAGACTTATTGAACTTGTTATCAACCGCATGATGATAACTTTACGAAAATGCGTTTCATCCGAAACGATAATTTTCATACATTTGCGACAATACAAGAAAATTTTATTCAAATGAAAAGATTATCGCTAATTTTAGCATTTATTATCACTTGCTTGGCGAGTGTATATGGACAATCGTCAGTTTTGTTTGGCTACGAGCAGGTTCTTCCTTCCGATACGGTGACTTGTATTGCCCAAGATGCTGATGGCAATATTTTAATCGGAACTAGAAACGGATTGGTTTCGTATGAGGGCACTGGTTTTAATGTGATTACAACAGCAAACGGGCTTGCTGGCAATTCTATAAACGACATTTGTGTTGCTCCTGACGGAAAAGTTTATGTTGCTACAACAACTGGAGTTTCAATAAGCAATGGCAATGCGTGGCAAAACGATTTCACGGGAAGTAATATTAGAAAAATTTCAGCTCTTGCTGGTGGCAGATTTTGGTACGCGACAGCAACAGCTGTAATAGAGTTCAATTCAGGTACTACGACAGTAATTTTGGATGATTACGATTATTCAAATGTTGTATCAGGTGTTTTTGTTGATCGTGGGCAGAATGCGTGGGTGAGTAGCAATGGAAAATTGGTAGAAATATGTGCTGATGGAAATGTTAAGTCGTTCTCCGATGTTTTTTCTGGCAAGTTTGTGTATGGTGTGTATCAGCGTTTCAATGGGGACTTGCTTGCAGCAACTAGCACGGGAATAATGTCATACGACTACGATACTTGGACTACAATTGATGGCATAACGGTTGGTGTGTCAGCAGTATGCGAGGATTTTGCACAAAACATCATTTACGGAAACCTAAACGGAATTTACAAGTACGATGGAACATCAAGCGTTTTGCTGAATGATAAGTTCTCAGCGGAAAAGCTTATGGTCAGCAGTCTGCCAAGCAAAAGAATATGGTGCGCCGATATGCATAATGGTATCGCAGTCATGGACTTTGAGGGAAATGCTGAAACTTATCACACAAATCGCACTTTGATTAACCATACGCCGAATTTCATTTGGGGCGACAATGCAGGAACGGTGTGCATTGCTGGAAATGGCGGAATAAACATGGTTTCTGATTACACATGGTTGTCATACAAGCGAAATTTACAGAACCTTACAGTTAATGCAATATGCCTGCACAACGATACGGTTTGGATTGGAACCAACAATTCGCTTTTGCGTAAGGCTGGAATAAATGTATCGGCTGTGGCGCAGACAAATGTGAATGCAATCGCCGATGATGCTGATTTCGTTTATGTTGCAACAAATTTCGGAATCTTGAAAATTAGCGGTGGGGCAGTGGTTGATACCATTGAAAGTGCAGTAGCAGTAAATGATTTGGTATGCAACAATGGTCTTTTCGCAATAGCGGGAAATGCATTGTATAAAGTAGAAAATAATGCGTTGGTGCAAATGACGGCGGGAATTAGTCTCAGTGCTAACTCTCGTTTTGTAAAGACAGCGTCTGGAAATATGTATATAACCGTTGGTAGTGGAATCGCAAGTTTCAATCCGTCGGGCTCGCCGATTGCGGAACTTATAGAACCTGGGTTGCCTCAGGACATAGTTTCGGCAGCAGCATGTGACGAAAATGTATATGTACTCCTTTCCAATGGTAAAATTTATGAATATTCAACAATATGGAGCGAAGTTGCCGAAGGGAACTACCAGAGCATTGCATCGGCAGGCAACGGAGTTGTTTGGGCGATATGTAATAATGGCAATGTGGCAAGAATCTGCATCGACTGCAACACCGAATTTACTATCTCATCGCAATCCGAAACCTGTGATGGTAGCAGCAATGCAAGCATGACAATTTCGGCAAGCGGAGCATCTGCATATTCGATTGACAATGGCGAAAATTGGCAGACAAGTGGAAGTTTTGCAAGCATCTCGGGAGGTTACAAGCATATTTTGGCAAAAAACTCGGCAGGTAAAATAATAGCAGATTCGGTATTCTTTGTCGAATATGGAACCGCACTTCAAAATCAGAATCTTACCTATATTCAGCCAGATTGCTTCGGAGAAACAGGAAGTCTTTCGCTTTCAAATCTTGGCGCATCGACTTTTGTTTGGGAAAATGGCAATACATCGGCAACCGAACGCACAAATCTTGGCGCAGGAAATTATTCGGTTACAATAACATCGGGAACCTGCACTAGAATATTAGCAGCTACGGTTGTTGAGAAAGATCAGATTCTTACCAATGCAACATCTGACAATCTTTTGTGCAACGGTGACAATTCGGGAAGAATCTCGCTTAATGTTTCTGGTGGAACTTCGCCATACACATATGCATGGAATAACAATGCAGAAACAGCAACAATAGATAATCTTGCTGCTAACGAATATTCATGCACAGTAACCGATAGAAATTATTGCACCGTTTCGCAGTCGTTCACGATAACTCAGCCCGATTTGTTGTCGGTACAAGCAGAAGCATCAAATATAACTTGTTATGGAGCCGAAAACGGTTCTATTTCAGTTTCAGTCACAGGCGGAACGCTAGCATATAACTATTCATGGAACGATGGCATTGCAACAGAGGACAGGACAAATCTTTCATCCGGCAACTATTCACTGACTATTACCGATGCAAATGGTTGTATGGCAAGTGTTTCGCGTAGCATTTCACAGCCATCGGCACTTGATGTTACTGCAAATCAAACCAATATAACATGTTATGGGGCAAGCAACGGTGCAATTTCCACAACTGTAGAAGGTGGATCAGAGCCTTATCTTTATACATGGCAGGATGGTGCAAACACATCGGACAGGGCAAACATTTTTGCAGGCGTGTATTCGCTTACTGTTACAGATGCAAATTCATGTGTTGCAACCTTGTCGGTGAACATAATAGAACCAGCAGAGCTTATTGCTTCGGCTCAATTGTCACCAACCACTTGTGCTGGAGCAAACGATGCTCAACTATCGGCATCGGCAACAGGAGGAACAGGAGTTTACGCGCAATATTTCTGGTTGAATGAAAATCTCACTCCTGTTTGCTTACAACAGCAATACCAAAATGTTGCCCCCGGAACATATTACTTGGTAGCAAAGGATAGCCACAACTGCACCGATACAATTCAGGTGGTTGTAGAGGATGCCGAGCCGCACAATTTTGGTGTTTCTGTAACAGATGCTACCTGCAACGGCGCAAGCAATGGTGCAATTTCCATAACACCTAATAGTGGTTTCTCATTTGCATGGAGTAATGGTATTTCCAATACAAATAATGCTAACTCGCTTTCAGCAGGCAATTATTCGGTTTCGATAACCGATGCAGACAATTGTACAACTGTAATAGACACTGTTGTAACTGAGCCAGAAATGCAATTGATTGGAAGTTTTGAGGATATGGTTCTTTGTGAAGGACAAACCTATGCGCTCGATGCAGGCAGTTATGCTTCGTATCAGTGGAGCAATGATGCTACTTCGCAGACTGTAGTTGTGGATGCCGAGGGTGATTATTCGGTAACAGTGACCGACAATATGGGCTGTCGTCTGTACGATGAGGCAAACATAAGTTTCCGCCGTCCGTATACAGGTGATAAACTTGCGCTTGCAAGTGTTACAGAATCGAATTCGGTAATATTGCGTTGGAATAAGACAGAAAACCAAGGTACGGCATCATATAGGGTTTACCGCGATTCTGGTGATGGTTTCTCACAAATAGCTACGGTAGGCTTCAACAACGAATCCATGTACGAGGATACTGCTGTAAATGTTGCGGAACAATACTATAAATATAAGGTAACAGCAGTAAGCAACTGTGGCGACGAGAGCGAGGTAAACGATTTCCACCGCACTATTGTACTTGCAGCCATTTGCGACAACAACAATGTTTGCAACCTTAACTGGAGTCCGTACATGGGCATTACCGAAACTTTCACATATCTGCTAGCAGGTGATTCGCCCGAAACATTGGAAGTTGTAGATTCAGTGCTTTTCAGTACATACAATTACATTCAGATGAATCAGTACGAAGGCGGAACTTACTATCGCATAATGATAAAGATGAGCCATCCGCTAGTATTGGGAGATGTAACTTACGATAGAATTTATTCCAACATTGTTCGTTGTGGAGGAAACGATGAACCGCCAATCGACCCACCTGTAGCAATCAATATTGACAAAATAGGAGATATTTCTGCATATCCTAATCCTTTTGGTGATGAAATTACAATTGAGTTCAGCGTAAATGGAGCAGAAACAGTAGCTTACGAGGTTGTAAATACTCTTGGGCAAATTGTAATTGAAGGTAAGAACGTTGAGAGTCCGATAAAATTCGGTTCAGAGCTTAATGCAGGAATGTATTTTGCTAGGCTTCGTGTCGGCGATGAGGTTCACACAATTAAGATAAGCAAGCAATAACGGATATGCGCTACAGAATTGACCTTTCGTATGTTGGTACGCATTACCATGGCTGGCAGTCGCAGCCTAATGCTTCAACCGTGCAGGAAACGCTGGAGGAGGCTTTGGGAAAGGTTCTTCGCGAAAATATTTCCGTAACCGGTTGTGGACGTACCGATACTGGTGTTCATGCCGAATACTATGTGGCGCATTTTGATGCAAATGCGGAAATCGATGCAAAAATCACTGATCGGCTCAACGGAGTGTTGCCCGATGATATTTCAATTTTTTCAATTGTCAAGGCTGATGAAAGTTTCCATGCTCGTTTTGATGCAAAGAAACGTTCGTACAAATATGTAATAACGCAGCGAAAGAATCCATTTTTAAAGGGCTTTTCGTGGCATGTCCGCTATTCTCTCAATGTCGCCAGAATGCAGGAAGCGGCTGATAAATTGTTCAATTATACTGATTTTACGAGTTTCAGCAAGTTGCATACGGATGTGAAGACCAACAATTGCAAAATTTATCGTGCAGAGTTTGTTAGGGATGGCGACCAGATTGTATTTCGCATTTCCGCTGACCGTTTTCTCCGCAATATGGTGCGCGCTATCGTGGGCACATTGGTAGAGGTTGGAAAGGACAAACTTTCGGTAGGTGACTTTTGCCGTATTATCGAAAGCAAGGATCGTTGCGAAGCTGGTCAGTCGGTGCCAGCAGATGGATTGTTTTTAACCGAGGTAGAATACTGATAATTACAATTTCTTTACAATCTCAGTTCCTTCCATTATGCCTTCTTCCTCATCAAAGTAGGAGTATATTATCTTGAACATATCCTTTTGACCTTTTACAGGAGTGATGATAGGTTCGCCAGATTCTTCCAGAGCTTCCATCAGGTTGCAGTGTACGGAAAACGGTTCTACAAAGAATTCCCATTCACCATTTACAAGCGTATATATATAGAAGGTATGCCAGCAACTTGTCCACCACCATGGCCAAATGCCAATTTCAATGGTGCCGTTTCCATCCAGATCGCCGTAAATTTTTGGTTTGCCTCCAATGCAGGTTTCAACCTCGATAGGCGGTATGTTGCTGTCGGAGAACATGATAAGGCAGTTGCATTCGCCTTCGCATTCCATGAAATGGTCTTCGTCATCGTATTTCTTTGGTTCGAGCAGGTAGCACGATTCCTTCTTTCCGTCGCCGTTGAAATCGTAAGTGCCAGGGACATCATATCTGTCGCCCATTTCCTGATTGAGATTCTTCTTTTCGGTGCGTTTTGCTAGATTTTCATCTGTAACAAGGTCGCTTTCAATTGAAATTTTCCAATCGTTGCCAGCCTTGCGGAAATGCAAGTAGGAGGGGTAGTCGGTTGTTTTGCCGTCAACGGTAACAGATTTGGTAAAACTGCATTTCACCTCATCCACACTGATATTTTCGATCGTTATTTCGCCAGTTGCTTCCTGCTTGAAATCTGGTTTTTTCTTGAAAAACGCCAGTTTGTTTTCAATGCATTCGTTCTTGTCCATAGGCGAACCATAGAACATGACATTTTGGCCGTATATGTTCGACAAGACAGCCACATCCTTGGTGTTATGCGCATCGCACCATTGTCCGACAAGTGCCGAAAAATCGCTTTCGCTTACGGCTTCTGTTTCGGACTTTGTTTCAGTTTCAGTGCTTTCGGTTGGTTCGGTCGCCTTTGGCGAATTGCAACTCCATGCTATTAGGGCAAGAAGCAATGTGGTGATGGCGAAAAGTTTGGTTTTCATTTTCGTTAGTATTATTCTTCTTCAATCGTTATTTCCTCAATCTTGCATCCCTGACGAATTTTGTCAAGCACGTCCAATCCTTCGACCACTCTGCCGAAGCAAGTGTGCTGACGGTCGAGATGCTTGGTGTATTCGCGAGTAAGGCAGATGAAAAACTGCGAACCGCCTGTGTCGCGTCCGGCGTGTGCCATCGAGAGTACGCCGCGGTCATGGTACTGGTTGCCACCGTTAAGCTCGCACTTGATTTTGTAGCCCGGTCCACCTGTGCCGACTCTTGGGTCGCCTAGGTTGCGCGAGAATGGGCAGCCGCCTTGCACTACAAATTCTGGAATTACGCGGTGGAAGCGCAGTCCGTTATAGAAGCCTTCTTCCGCCAGTTTTATGAAATTTGCTACCGTATTTGGTGCATCGTTGAAATAGAAGTTCACCTTCATGGTGCCAACTTCGGTTTTGATTTTTGCGATTTTCATGGTTGTGTTAGTCTCTAAGTTTCTAGCTTCGCTGTTTCTATGTTTCTATGCCTTCGGCGTTTCTAGGTTTCTCGTTTCGCTGTTTTTATGCCTTAGGCTTTTCTGGGGCTTGAAGGCTCAATGTCTTAAAGGCTTGGAGCTTTAGCTCTTACTTTATCCAGCAGTCAACATTGAACTTGCAGTCCTTGTATTCATCGTCAACCTTGATATAAACGCCTTTGACTTTGTCCTTTATCCATTCATCTATTAGCTTGCTGTTCTTGTCCTCGAGGGCGTATCTTTGCAAGGTGAGGTAGTCGTCCTTCATGTTTGCCTTGTGCTCCTTTACATCGAGGTCAAGGCGTACAATCTTGATAACGCGGATACCCTTGTTGTCTGTAGATAGGAACGGCTTCGAGTATTCGCCTTCCTTTAGTGGCATCACTGCAGATTTGGTATATGGGTCGAGGAAGTCGGATGTCATATGGGCATCACCGTAGTACGGATTCATGACTTTTCCATCGGAACCCTTGCTGTCACCGTTGCTGTATTTCTTTACCGCATCGACAAAACTGATTGTGTCGGTCTTGAGGATGTCGTAAACTTCGTTTGCTTTCTTGTCGGCTGCTTCCAGTGCTTCCATGCTTACTTTTGGTTTCATCAGGATGTGGCGGAAATTCATCATGTTGCCCTTTTTTTCAATCATCTGAATGATATGGAATCCATATTCCGTTTCAACCACTTGTGAGACATCCAGCGGACTTGTCAGGTTGAACGCTACCTGCGAAAATTCGGGTACAAGGTCAGTCTTGCTGACGAATCCAAGTTCGCCACCCTTCATTGCTGATCCGGGGTCTTCGGAATAAAGCACAGCCATTGTCGAGAAACTTTCGCCGTTTTGTATGCGCTCGCGAATCTTGTTGAGTTCGGCAATAACCTTTTCTTTGTCTTCCTTGCTAACTTCGGGCTTGATGACGATCTCGGAAAGTTCGTAGTATGCTTCGATGGTCGGAATGCTGTCGGCTGGCAGTTTTTCATAATAGCGTTTTACCTCCGATGGTGTTACCTTGGTGTCACCGATGATTTTCTGCTGAACTTTCTGTGCCATCATTTGTTCCTCGATGGTGCTTCGCAGGTCTTCCTTTATCGACTTTATGGTTTTGCCGAAATATTCTTCCAGCTTTTGTTCCGAGCCAATCTGGTTTATGAATACGCTCAATCGGCGGTCGAGTTCGGTTTCAACTTCCTTTGGCGTTACCTCGATGCTATCCTTTTGAGCCTGCACATATAGCAGTTTCTGGAACAACATGTCCTCGAGGATTTCGCATCGAGTGTTTTCGTTCACATTCATTTGCTGGCTTGCCATCTGTATGTACTGGTTCTCGATGTCGGACATCATTATAATTTCGTTTCCAACTATTCCGACAATCTTGTCGATGATTCCTTGCGAGTAGGCACTTGCCCCAAGCAGGCATATTATTGAAATAAAAAGTATTCTTTTCATAAGTTATTTGTTGCCAATGACAATAGTTCCGTCAGATTTGTATTTGTTCATTAGTTCCCGTTTGTTCTGCAAGTATTTGTCGTGTCTGCGCTTATTCATGATAATCTGTATGATTCTTGGCTTTGCAAGCTCGATAGGTAGAAGGTCGCCGGGGATAAGGTAGTCGTCAATTTTGACCAAGTGGTGCAGTGTGTCGTGTACGAAGTCGAGTGTATTTTTGTATTTAAGTTCGTAAGGTTCGATGGTTCCGCTGAAGTTTATCAGCTTTATGAAGTCGTTGAGTTCAACCCATTCCTTTACGAAATAAACATTCTTGTCGGGACCATCGCAGTAGTCGCCGAGTTCCTGTTCGCTGTCGAGGTCGCTTTTCCTTAGCTTCTCAAATATTTCGTAGTACCTTACAATTTTTGGCGAGATTGTCATGTAGTGCGCCTTAATGAATGTGGTGTTGATGACATATTCGTTGAGATGCTTGTCGTAGTAGTCGGTAATTTCTTTTTCGGTAACATTCATGTTCACATTGCTGTATATGTACTTTTGGCAGTATTCGTGAGCGAATAGCTGGCGGCGGTACTGCATTGCTTTTCGGTGGATTTCGGCAGTGTCGTACAGGAGTTTTGAAGCTTCGTTGTACATGATTCGCTCGGTAAGCCAGCCGTCAATGTATTCGTCTGCCAGTTCTGCGCTGTCGTTGCCCTTGGCAAATGCCCCTATTGCGTGCATGAGTTCTGTTTCTGTAAGTTTTTCCTTGCCGAAACTAGCCACATACTTTTCTTGCGCGGGTTCTTCGCTATTGTGAGCGCACGAGCATAATGTTATGGCGAACGATATGAATGTTAACAATTTAGCGTACATTATTGCTTATCTTCGGAAAGTTCCTTTACAATTTGGTCGAGCAATTCCTCATGAATCTTCACATTGTATTTCTTGTGCAGACTTTCAGTCCACTGCTTTTCAAGGTAATCCTGATATGCGGCGGTGACAATGCCTCTGATTTCGCTGAGTTCCTTTATCTTCGGCTCCTGATACATTATGAATGTAACAGAGTTGTCCTCCTCGCTTCTGTATATTGATATTACAGTGTCAGCATTAACCGGATGCTCGCGAATTGCATTGTCAACAAGCAAACTGTGACCTTTTTCTTCCAATGCCAACTCGCCGGCAATTACAGCAGTAGAATCCTTTTCATTTAATTTGCTGATAACTTTCTCTTTTTCCCAATATGGGTTATATGTTAAGCCTTCTAAAAGAGCAACAGCTGTCTTTTCGTCCTTGCATTTAAAAGTTTCCACAAGGTAGCGGTCTCCCCACTTGTAGTTGTCCTTTACGGTCTCGTAGTAGGCTTCAAGACCTGCGCTGTCGGCAATTGCCTTGTTCCATACGGCATCGTTTGTAAGAGCGAAAAGCAAAATGCCATCGTGGTATTCCTTCATCAAATACTTGAATGATGGATATTTTTCCTCAAGGTGCTTTTCTTCGTATTCGATTATATTCTTGTCTCCGAATTGCTTATATGCATTGAGTACCAACATCTTGATGTCAACTGGCGGTTGCTTGACATTGAACTTCTGGAAATACTTAGCAAAATCCTTTTCTGTATATTTCTGGTCTTTTATCTCAAAAATCACCTTGTCGAGCTTCAATGTGGAGTCTATTACCCAAGTTCCACTGAAAATGGAATCGGTAACATACTTTTTGTAGAACGGAGCAACCTTCTTCGACATGTCCTTAATGCCGTATTCCTTGCGCAAGTTGGCAACAACAACATCGCGGCCCTTGTACGACCTCATGTTTCCGCTTATCTTCGACTTGAGGTCAGCCTTGCATTCCTCAAACGGCTTTATTGGTTCTTTTTCGAGAAGTTTGATAATGTGGTATCCATAGCCTGTGGAAACGATATCAGAAATGTCACCGACATTGTTCAATTTGAAGGCTGCTTCTTCGAATTCACGAATCATTCTGCCTCCGACATTTATCCAGCCCAATTCGCCGCCTTTGATTGCTGTTCTGCGGTCGGCACTGTACTTGTCGGCCATTTCAGCAAAGTCGGCACCAGCCTTGAGCTGTGCGTAAACACTTTCGATGGTTTCCCTTGCTTCACGCTTCTGGTCATCGGTTGCATCCTGTGGAGAAACCACCATTATGTGTGCAATTCTGTAGCGACCTTTTGAAGGGCGTTTGTCGTTGACCTTTACAATGTGGTAGCCGTAGCGGGTGCGGAAAGGCTTCGAGATTTCACCCGGCTTTGTGTTGTACATTGCCGTTTCGAAGTCGTAAACCAGACCAAACACTGTGCAGTAACCGAGATCGCCATGATTTTTGGCGACTGAGGGGTCTTGCGAATAGGTGTCCGCCAGTTTCGAGAAATCTTCGCCATTGACAGCGCGCTTATAGATCTCGTTGATTTTGTTCCACGCCTTCAGCGTATCCTCAGGTGATGCATTGTTGTTTACCGTAATAAGGATATGGCTGACATTTATATCGTAGCACATTCTGTCGTAGGCTTCCTTGATTAGTTCTTCCTCTACGCTCTTGTCACTGAGGTAGGGTTGCGCGAGCTGCTTGCGGTAGCCTGCAATTTCCTGCCTGAAACTGCGCGAAGTATCAAGTCCCTGCATCTGTCCCTCGTGGACTTTTAGCTTGAAGTTGACAAAGAGTTCCATGTATTCGTCAACATCCTTGCGCGTAACATTTCCTGTGTGGCCTGCATTTTTCTTGAAAATGTGTATGAATTCGTCTGCATCAATCTTTTCGTTGTCGATTTCGAGCAGAGTCCTATCTTGAGCGCACAATATTGTTGCAAAAAGCAATGTTGCAATTACAAGTATTGTCTTTTTCATCTTAAAATTCCTTTATTGGTTGCGTGAATAGTTTGGAGCTTCCCTTGTTATGGTTATGTCGTGCGGATGGTTTTCGACTACGCCGTTAGCGGTGATGCGTACAAACTGAGCCTTTTCGTGAAGTTCCTCAATGTTCTTTGCACCGCAGTAGCCCATACCTGCCTTAAGTCCACCAATGAGCTGATAAATAACCTCGTTTAGAGTTCCCTTGTAAGGTACGCGACCCGAAATTCCTTCCGGTACGAGTTTCTTAACATCGTCTTCCATGTCTTGGAAGTAGCGGTCCTTCGAGCCGAGCTGCATTGCCTCGAGAGATCCCATACCGCGGTATTCCTTGAACTTACGACCGTTGTAAATGATTGTTGAACCAGGAGCTTCCTCGGTACCTGCGAAAAGTCCACCTGCCATGATTGATGATGCGCCTGCAGCTATTGCCTTCACTATGTCGCCAGAGTAGCGGATACCGCCATCTGCGATTACAGGAACGCCCGAACCCTTGATGCCTTCGCAGACATTCATGATTGCTGTAAGCTGCGGAACGCCGATACCAGCCACGATTCTGGTTGTACAAATCGAACCAGGACCAATGCCGACCTTTACGCCATCGGCACCATTCTTTACGAGCAGTTTCGCTGCTTCGGCAGTTGCTACATTTCCAACAACGATGTCGATGTCGGTGAATTTTTTGCGGGCAGACTTCAGCACTTCGTTTACACTCTTGGTATGTCCGTGGGCGGTGTCGATTACGAGAGCATCAACGCCAGCATTTACCAATGCTTCCATGCGCTCGAGCGAATCGCCAGTTATACCTACGGCGGCTGCTACACGCAGACGACCATGCGAATCCTTGCACGAGTTGGGGCTTACACTTGCCTTTGTGATGTCCTTGTAGGTGATAAGTCCTACGAGTTTGTTGTCCTTGTCAACAACCGGCAACTTTTCGATGCGATATTTCTTGAAAATATCTTTTGCTGCTTCGATTTTTGTGTTCTGGTCGGCGGTAACAAGTTTGTCCGCAGGAGTCATGATTTCCTTGATTGGCTTGCTGGCATCGTCTTGGAAACGCATGTCGCGGCTAGTAAGAATACCGCAGAGGCGTTTTTCGGCATCAACTACTGGCAAACCGCCGATATTATATTCGTTCATGATTTTCCTTGCATCGCCAACAGTGCTTTTAACATCGATGGTGACTGGGTTTAGAATCATTGCATTTTCAGCCCTCTTCACTTGGCTTACATGGCGAGCCTGAATGTCGATAGGCATATTTTTGTGGATTACGCCAATACCGCCTTCACGAGCCATTGCTATTGCCATACGGCTGTCGGTGACAGTGTCCATTGCTGCCGAAACTATTGGCGTATTGATTTTTATGTTTCTGGAAAACACCGAGCCAAGAGTTACTTGTGCCGGTATGATTTCCGAATATGCGGGGATAAGGAGTACATCGTCAAATGTAAGACCGTCCATGATGATTTTGCTGTTTGTAGCCATAGAATCTCGTATTAAATTTAAGGTGCGAAGGTAAGACTTTTTTTGCAGAAATTGAAAAGTTTTTTTTGACAGGAATAAAAATGCAATAAAGTTTTTTCAACTGATAAAAAAGTTATCTTTGCGAAAAATTTTAATGTAATAACTTATTTAAAAAAGCATAAAGAAATGGCAATAGTAAAACCTTTCAGAGGCTTACGTCCTCCTAAGAATTTGGTAGAGAAAGTTTCGTGTCTGCCTTATGATGTTATGAACTCGGAAGAAGCTGCACAGATGGCAGAAGGCAAGAAGGAATCGCTCCTTCATGTAACCCGCGCCGAAATCGACCTTCCAAAGGGTACCGATCTTCACAGCGAAGTAGTTTACAACAAGGCAGTTGAGAATTTCAAGAAGATGCAGAGCGAAGGCTGGCTCGTTGAAGACGACAAGCCAAAATTCTACATCTACGCCCAGACAATGGACGGTCGTACACAGTATGGTATAGTAGGTTGCGCTTCATCCGAAGATTATTTCAACGGCATTATCAAGAAGCACGAGCTTACTCGTATTGAGAAGGAAGAAGACCGTATGGTTCTCACCCGTTACACCAATGCAAACATCGAGCCTGTGTTCTTCTCGTATAAGGCCGTTCCCGAAATTGATGCAATCGTTGAAAATATCGTAAAGAACCAGCCAGCTGAATATGATTTCGTAGCAGAAGATGGTTTCGGACATCATTTCTGGGTAATCAACGATGATGCAACAAACAAGCGCATCGAAGAATTGTTCGCAACCAAGGTTCCTTATACTTATGTTGCTGATGGTCACCATCGTACAGCTGCTGCTAGCCGTATAGGTAAGGAATATGCAGGCAAGAATCCAAACCACACTGGCAAGGAAGAATACAACTTCTTCATGGCTGTTCACTTCCCCGACACACAGCTCAAGATTATCGACTACAACCGTGTTGTAAAGGATTTGAACGGACTTAGCAAGGAAGATTTCATGAACAAGCTCGTACAGAACTTTGTAGTTCAGGATATGGGTACAGAAATCTACAAGCCGGCTTCGTTGCACGAATTCAGCATGTATCTCGATGGTCATTGGTACAAGATGAACGCAAAGCAGGGAACATACGACAACACTCCACTTGGTGTTCTTGATGTAAACATCCTTTCGAAGCACGTTCTCAACGACATCCTTGGTATTGCTGACCTCCGCACTAGCAACCGCATCGATTTCGTAGGCGGTATCCGCGGTCTTGGCGAATTGAAGCGTCGTGTTGATTCAGGCGAAATGGTTGTTGCATTTGCTTTGTATCCAGTATCAATGGATCAGCTCATCAACATCGCTGATTCGGGAAGCATCATGCCTCCGAAGACTACATGGTTCGAACCGAAACTCCGTTCGGGACTTGTAATCCACAAACTGTAAAATTTATATTTACGATTTATATGGGAGAGGCGTTTCGTTTCTCCCTTTTTTGTTTCGTAGCAGATGTCACGACTCTTAGACTGTTTGTCTGCTCGACTGACCTTCTGTTAGGCTTTTTGCCTGCTAGCCTTTCTGCCCTTCATACACTTTCAAATACCGTTCTGCACCAATTTTTAGTGAGAAAAGGTCAAGTGAGATTTTGCGCAGGTATTCGCGGTCAAGGTTCTGTAGCGTATCAATTTGTGAAACAAGACCATTCAGAGTCTCTTCGTCAAACTTTGTGGTAATCAGTCCGAAAGGAGTATCTTGCATGAACTTGTCGAGGTCGCCGACATCGCCGTTGCAGATTACGGGCATACCCATGCCAAGCAGTTCGGCAAGTTTTGTTGGTGATGAGGCCTTCTTTGAGAAAACCGGCTTTATGAAAAACAGCGATACATTTCCAACGGCAATCATTGTCGGCACATTTTCACGGTCGGCGGGATGCACTATAGCGTCGCTATGACTAATGTCGTACTTGTCGCAAAGCGAGTGTATTATCTGCGGATTGTCGCGCGAAATGAAAAGGAATTTTGCGTTGGGCTTGCTAGCTTTCAGTAGCTTGAAGAAATGCATCATTTCTTCTGCCATGTACCATGTGCCGATGGAACCTAGGTATGTAACGACAAATTCATTTTCGGCAATTCCAAGTTCCTTGCGCTGCTGCTCAACTTTTGCAGGGTCAATTTTATGGAAATCAAATAGTTCGGTATCAGCACAGCAAGGGATTACTTCAATAGGTATGTTTTCCATTCCTTCGAAGGTGTGTATTATGTCGCGTCCTGCGTAGGTGAGGCTTATCGTATGGTCGGCCTGTGTGAAGAAAAGTTTCTCCTTGCGCTTGAAATACTTGTAAACGGCATTGTATATTGCATTGCTGCGGTTCCAGAGTTTTCCGTCAACGCGCTCGTCGGCATAGAAGCCACGCATATCGAAGATGAACTTTGTACCGAACTTGCGCTTCATGTAAACGCCAGTGAATGCCGAAATGTATGAGCGGCAATGTATTATGCTGAAATTGTATTTCTTGTGCAGACGACTCGCTTCGCGTTTCATGCGGAAGACATCCTTTATAGTGGAAACTATTGGCGGTTTCTTGGTATATGGAATCGGATGCCATTGTATGTTGTTGTCGGACAAAAGTTTCGCTATGAAATCCTTGCGTTTCGCATAGGCTTCTGGCTTTTCGGCAGAGAGGATGTGGATGTCGTAGCTGTTTTTCGAAAGCACGGTGAGATAAGGAATAACCTGCGACTGTCCGAGGCTGTCGGTCATGCCATCGTACGAAACATATAGGACTGATTTGTTGGCTTTCATGTCAAAGAGTTATTTGTTTATTGTTTAAATCGTCAAGGTCAATTTTGTATATTAGAGGTCTATTGATTGTATTGCGTTTAATGAACATTAGCATATAGATTGGTGCGTAAATGATATTGTCTTTGATGCTTAAGTTGCTGTTGCACAATACAAATGCCTTTCTCAGAGCATATTCTGCAGTTTGCATTACATTTTTTAGAGCATTGTGCCTTTCATAGTCTTTGCCTGATTTAACTTCAATTGGAATTATATCGGCATCATGCTCCAGCAGAAAGTCAAGTTCTCCAAGTTTTTTGCTGTTATAGAAATACAGATTGTATCCATGCGACTTTAGTTCTTGAGCAACAAGGTTTTCGTATATTGCTCCATAATTTATGCTGACTTCTCCGCTTAAAATGCGTAGGGCAGTTCCATCTGCATACTGCGAAGCCAAAAGTCCCACATCGTTCTGAAATAGTTTGAAAAGATTGCGTTGACTGTTCAACTTTAGCGGAGGAGCAGGAATTTCAGCATTGTAAGTTGGCAATGCTACACCAGCATCTTTCAGCCACAAAAAACTATCCTCATAGCGCGAAAAACGTCCATGTTCATTCAGATTTTTGAGAATAAACCGTTTGTTTTTTGCATTTAGTTCCGATGGTATCATATCGAAAATTTCCCTAATGTACAGTTTCCTATTGAAATCGTACTGGGAAATATCCCATCGGTATAGTGCGATGATTTCCTTTTGTTTCTGTTGCACCGCATATATGTCGTTGGTGTCGATATAGCATTGTACGGCGGCGGGCATTCCACCAACAATCAAATATAACTGCACAAGCTTCATCAATTTGTTGTGTATCACCTCGTCAACCGCTTTTCTCTGCTCCCAAGCATCATTTAGATGCATTATTATTTCATCGCTGATGCCTATTGCCTTTACAAATTCCTGTAAATCAAGAGGAAAAACCTCCTTAATATTCATATATCCGACAGGAACACTGCGCACATCATTAAGTTCTACACCAAGCAAACTGCCACTCAGGGCATATCTGAAACTTCCTTCGTCAACAAGAAATTTAATCATTGTTACAACTTCGGGACACTTTTGTATTTCATCGAAGAATATAAGCGTTTTGCTTGGTTCCAGTTGTCTGTGCGCATACGCCGATAACCTCAGCAATATATCTTTTGTACTGGAATCCTTGAATATCAATGATGCATCAGGATTTTCCAGAAAATTTATTTCCAGCAAGTCCAATCCTTTCCTTTCTGCATATTTTCTTATGGCAAAAGTTTTTCCAGTTTGTCTTGCTCCAGTAAGCAAAAGTGCATTTTTGCTTGTATTGTAATGATTATCAATGTATTTATCTAATTCTCTCTCTATCATGTTACACTTTTCCAATATATTTTATGCCAATTTTTGACATTTTTCCAAGGTTATTTTTGCTTATTTTTGACACTTTTCCAAGTTTTTGTTCGGCAAATGTAAATCTATTTTCCGAATAGGCAAAAGATTTTTTTCGATTGATTTTACGCAATGCACTGAGAAAACGGTTGCTTGGAAATGTTTATTTATTAATGACTAAGGAATAATTGCCTGATTTTGTTTCTAAGTTGGAAGAATAATTTTATATGGCATATATTCCTTTTTTCGCTCTGCATTCCTGCATTTGTAATTCAATAAAATCATACCTAAAATAGGTTGGGTTTTGAAAAAATATTTATTCTAGATTGTAACTTGTCGTATCTGATTTACGGTAAGGCTACGAGCTAAAGGATTAAAAATCCAGACGAACATTAATCTTAAACAGATTAGCTTCGCTGAGCTGAAGGTGCTGAAACAAGTTCAGAATGACTTGTTTCTGTTTGTTTTGTCAAATAATCTATGCAAGCATACGCGCACATGCAGCCGAAAACCACTGGAATGTAACTTATTGTGCCGACATTTGATTTCTTGTTTGTGCTTTCTTCCTCTACAATGGCGCTTTTATCGACAAGTTCGGGCGAGAAAACTACGGTTATGCCTTTGTAGATGCCTATTCGGTGTAATCGTTTGCGTAGCATAAGCGCAAGACGGCAGTTGTAGGTCTTGGAAATGTCGGCAATCTGAATCATCTGCGGATTTTTCTTTCCGCCAGATCCCATGCAACTAACAGATGGAATGCCATTCTGGTGGCAGATTCTCATCAGGTGCATCTTGGGCGAAAGCGTGTCGATGGCATCGACAACAAAATCCCAGTTGCCATTTTTCAGTGTCGATTCCAGAAACTCATCACGAAGATATTCACCTATAACAGTGAGGTTTATGTCGGGATTTATGGCACGGAAGCGCTTGGCAAATTCCTCTGCCTTAGGTTTCCCTATGTTTTCGTGGGTGGCAATAAGCTGGCGGTTGATGTTGGTTTCGGAAACGCAGTCGGCATCGACTATCGTAAGGTTCTGTATGCCAGCGCGCACAAGTTGTTCGGCTGCAGCACCGCCCACACCGCCAAGTCCGCAGACAAGCACCTTCGCCGAGCGAAGAATTCTCATCTTTTCGTCGCCTAGAAGCAATTCGGTGCGTTCCTGCCAACTCATAAGTTTATGGATTTCAGGTTTTTGTCAATGATTTCGCAGAGTTCTTCCAACGAAATGTTCATCCAGCGAGTTGCCGACTTGTAAACATTCTCGACAGGGAAATTTCCGTCATCTGTCTCGAAAAACAGACGTTCACTAGGTACAAACGAGAAGAATTTTGATGATTTCTTGTCCTTCGACAGCAGGGAATGTGATATTGAAAAGTAAATTCCACAGTCGATAAGTGGGCTTACCTGCGATAGTTTTCCGCAGAATCCGTGCAGAATCCACGGCTGCGAAGGTTGCAATTTCTTCTTTTCTGCAATAAGGTGCTGGAATTGCTTTACGCAGTGAATTATCAGCGGTTTTTGCAGTTTTTCCGACAATGCCACATGTGCTTCAAAGATTTCGGTTTGTCCTGCAAGGTCAAGACCGCTTTTCTTGTCGAAGCCGGTTTCGCCGATGGCTACGACTTGCGGATTTTCGGCAGCACGCGCAATTTCCGCCATCTTGTGGATTGAATTCTTGTCGCAGTACCATGGATGCAGTCCCACCGAGTATTTTTTGCCTTCCGACAGGTTGGCGTACTCGCTGAGGCTTATTATGCCCGAGGTTTCCGATGTGTTGTGCGTATGGAAATTGAAGAAATTCATGTCGTTAATTTTAGTACCCTCCCCAGAACTTTCTTAAGAACCATTCAGTTGCTGCAAAAAGCAGTATGCACACGAAAATGTACCAGAAGTCAATTATGGATGACAGCGATTCTTTTTCGTATGAAACGCTCTGTATGTTGGGGTTAGCCTCGAGGTCGTCCTTTATCCTTGAAATTTCGCTTGGATAGTAAACCTTTCCGCCGTTTGTACTGGCTATCGAGTACAGAACATTGTGGTTTGCTGTAATGTTCTGTGCTTCAAGGTTAAGGTTTCTGACCATTATGGCTATGTTAGTTTCGTATTTGTTTCCGTCGAATTCGGTTGCGAAGTTGCAGGTATAGTTGCCTTTGCCGAGCCGTCCGAGGTCGATGCGGTAGGAATTACCGTTGGGTTCCATCATGTACTTGAACTCGTTGTCGGTGCTGTCCTTCAGCGTGGCTTCGATTTCAAGGTCGGGAACAAGTTCGTATGCATCGTTGTAGAATTCGGCGGTGATAATGATGTTCTCGTTGTCGGTGTAAAGGCGTTTTGCCTCGACATTCAGTTTGTTTTTCTGCTGCTTGGTGATTGTGAAACGTACAATCTTGTTTATCAGTGTGTTGAAATTCTCGTTGCTTGATGATTGCTTGTAGTCGTAGATTCTCCAGCGCCACAAACCTTCGCCCATAATGTAGCAGCATTTGCGGTTGTCCCTGTCGGTGAAGAATACAAGCGGTTTTTCTGTTTTAATTCCGTTAATGGTCTGGTACAAAAGTGTTTTTGATTCGCCAGTAATTTTCGGACTTCCGTATGGAACTTTGAGCGGCGGAAGTTGTTGCAGGAACTCGGGCGCATCAATTGTGAACGAGTTGAAACTCGAATTCAGCGATGGCACAGCGTCATCAAACGAGTTGAAGTTTGCGTTTACTTTCAGGTCGGTGCCAAGTTTGTCGAAGTCGGAGAACGATGTCTGTGTGCCGAGTATGAAAATCTGCGGTATGCCGAACTTTTCAATCTCGGTGAAAACATTCTGCGCCTTGTTTTTGATGGTCGGCAACTGGTGGATTATCACAAGGTCGTAGCCTTTTGCGCTGATGTTGTTTTCGTACGAATACTTGGTTTCGATTTCGAGGTCGGGATTGCTTTTCAGTGCCGACTTTATTGCACCGACATCGGGGTGGGGCGCATCGGCTAGAATGAGAATCTTGCTTCGCTTGTCGATGACTTCGATGTAAAATTCGGCATCGTTGTTTTCGTAACTTGTTTCTTTGTCAAGATGTTGCAGCGAAACTTTGTATTGTTGCAATCCGATGAGGTCGGCGCTAAGTTCAACCTCAATGCTTTTTGTCGTGCCGTTTTCGGGCAGGTCGAAATTGCTTGTGTAAACGCTCTGACCTTTCCTTGTGATTTTTATCTGTGCCTGCTTTTCGGAGCATTTGTCGGCAGAAACAAGGATTCTCACGGGGAACTTGTTGCCGAGGAAAGTTACGCTGTTGTGGACGATGTCCTTAATCATCAAGTCCTTGTGCGGAACTGTGTCGCCCATTGCAATGCACATCACGGGGTATTTGGATGGAGATGCGTACTGAGGATTTTGACCTTTGTTGTAGATTCCATCGGTGGCGAGGATTACCGCACCCATGTTTGCACCAGCGTAACGCGATGATATTTCGCTGAATACCGATGAAATGTTGGTTGCATCGCCTGTGAAGTTTATGCTGTCGCTGTTTTCTATTCCGTCGGAGAACGGCAACATGCAGACATCAAACTTATCGCTTAAATCTTCGGCAAGTTGCGTGATGTTTTTGGTGTATTCGTTCTTGTAAAATGAGGAATCCTTATTGTAAAGTATTGATTTTGAATTGTCCTGTGCGATTACAACAATCGGTTTGCGAATGTCGTAGGTGAGGTGTTTTACAATAGGATTGAGCAGAAGTGCCATTGTAAGGAAAATGAATATTGCACGCAGTGCTGTCATCAGTTTGCGTTTCCACGGCTCTATTTCGGCGAAAGTTTTGTCTTTGTGGTACAGGAAAATCGCTATTGCAACGGCGACAATCGCCATCGGAATCAGCAGCCACGGGGAATATTCAAAGTAGAATTTCATTTTCCGAGATTTTTATGAGAGCATTGCACCATATTTTTATTCCACAACAATTTTTTTAGTAGTAACATCGCCATCAACCTGCAAGCGTACAAAATAAATTCCTGTGACGAAATTGTCAAGCGAAATAGGATTTTCAAGGTCGTTTCTACTATAAACAACTCTGCCCGTTTCATCAATGATTTCAATCGTCAAATCCGTATAGTCTTTTTCAACTTCTATTGAAATTGAGTTGCTGGCAGGATTAGGATAAACATCAAACATTTTTTTGTCCTTATAATCGGAAAGACCTGCGTTATTTCTCTTTTTCCCCTTGCAAGTACACAAAAAAAAGCCTAAAGCACTTCCCGAAGTGTAATTAATTTCTATTGAATCTTGAATTAAAGTTCCACTGCCTCCACTGTACAAGTTATTGTTATGGTAATCATCGTATTCTGGAAACAACTGATATGTTTGCATAGGAATTTGAAACGAATTTTCGTCCGTAATTTTTGCCCTTATTGTGTCTTCAAGATGTGAAAGAAGATAAAATTGTATGTCCAAAGTGTCAACGCTCGAAGGTATTATTTCTATTTCACAATTAATCGTATCAATATAATTAGGCATTATTGTCGTACAAGTACATACTTCATGGACATCATAAATTCCAAGAAACCTCTGGATGTCTTGCGCCATAATAGTTGAGTAAACTACGGATAATGCTATTAGAACAATTATTTTTGATTTCATATCTTGTCAACTTTTATGTCAACATTGCGCCACAAACATTAATTACTTGACCGGAAATGTATTGCGACATATCTGAGGCGAGGAATACGGCTGCGTTGGCAACATCTTCGGGGCGACCTGCTCGCTTGAGCGGAATTGCATCGATGATGGACTTCTTCTGTTCCTCGTTCAGTGCGGCTGTCATGTCGGTTTCGATGAAACCAGGGGCTATGGCGTTGCAGCGTATGTTTCTGCTGCCCAGTTCTTTGGCTACTGACTTTGTGAAACCTACGATTCCTGCCTTCGATGCGGCGTAGTTTGCCTGACCGGCATTACCCGACAGTCCCACCACCGAACTAAGGTTGATGATTGAACCTTCACGCTGCTTTAGCATTATGCGCTGTACAGCCTTTGTATAGTTGAATGCCGACTTCAGGTTGGTGGCAATTACATTGTCCCACTGTTCTTCGCTCATGCGCATGAGCAGAGTGTCGGCGGTGATTCCTGCATTGTTGACAAGGATGTCAATGCGCGAGAATTTTTTCTGCACTTCGTTGGCAATTTCGTCTGCACGGGCAAAGTCTTTTGCATCGGCTTCAAAGTAGAGGCATTCAACGCCAAGTTCTGCAAGTTCCTTTTCGAGCGAATCGACATTTTCGTTGCGGTGGGTGGAGGTAAATGCGATATTTGCGCCTGCTTTTGCAAATTCAATTGCAATTGCCCTGCCTATTCCGCGAGATGCACCAGTTATCAGTGCTGTTTTTCCAGTTAGTAATCCCATAATTATAATGGTGTCAAATTTTGTGCAAAGGTAATGAAAATTCAATGATTTGAAAATTTGATGATTCAAAGATTCAAAAATTCAATGATATGTAGCATCGCAATGCGTTGCGATGGTTTGTTTTGTTGAGACGCAAAATTTTGCGTCTGTACAATGAATATGGATTCAAAAATTAAATGGTTTGAAATTGTTTGAATGTTTCATTGTACATTATTAATTATCTAAAATCGTAAATCGTCAATCTAAAATAATATTGTATTTTTGTCCGACTTTAAAAACATACCATTATGTCGGTACATAAGGAAATAAAGAAGGTTACCACCCATATTCTTCAGGAGATGAAGAATCGTGGCGAAAAAATTTCGATGCTCACTGCCTACGACTACAGCATGGCGAAAATCATTGACAGGGCTGGAATCGATGTTATTCTTGTCGGCGATTCGGCATCGAATGTGATGGCTGGCTACGAAACAACCTTGCCGATAACTCTCGACGAGATGATTTACCATGCCAAAAGCGTAGTTCGCGCTGTCGATAGGGCCTTGGTAATTGTCGATTTGCCATTTGGAACTTATCAGAGTAATTCTAAGGAGGCTTTGTCGTCTGCAATACGTATCATGAAGGAAACTGGAGCAGGAGCCGTGAAACTCGAAGGCGGAATGGAGTCGGAAGAATCCATAAAGCGCATTCTCTCGGCTGGCATTCCTGTAATGGGACATTTGGGACTAACCCCGCAGAGTATAAACAAGTTTGGAACATACGCTGTGCGTGCAAAGGATGATGAGGAAGCATCGCGTTTGGTGGAAGATGCGTATCTGCTTCAGGAACTTGGTTGCTTTGCCATTGTATTGGAAAAAATTCCGGCAAGCCTTACTTCGCGCATAGTTTCCGAAATAAAGATTCCAATCATTGGCATTGGAGCAGGTGCCGCCGATGGTCAGGTGCTTGTAATGCACGACATGCTTGGTATTACTCAGGAATTTTCTCCACGCTTTTTGCGCCGTTATGCCGATTTGGACAAGATAATTACTGATGCGGTTTCGAACTACATCAGCGATGTGAAGTCGGCGGATTTTCCTAACGAGCAGGAACAGTACTGACAAATTTTGTCGTATCATGGCTGAACATCAAAACACAAGTCCGCAAACGGTTGATATTCTGTACGAAGACAACCACATAATTGCCGTTAACAAGCAGGCGGGGCAAATTGTGCAGGGCGACAATACTGGCGACAAGCCACTGTCTGAAATTCTGAAATCCTACATAAAGGAGCGCGATAACAAGCCAGGAAATGTTTTCCTTGGTGTTCCGCATCGTATCGACAGGCCTGTGAGCGGAGTGGTGCTTTTTGCAAAGACGAGCAAGGCATTGACGCGCTTGAGCGAACTTTTCCGTACTAAGGATGCGCATAAGACATATTTAGCGGTTGTCGGCAACAAGCCGCCAAAGGACAGCGACACGCTTGTGGATTACATTTACCGCAATGTCAAACAGAACAAGTCGTATGTGGTTGATGAAAAGCATCCAGAGGCAAAGCGCTCGAGTTTGTCGTACAAGGTGATTGGACATTCGGAGCGGTATTATCTGCTTGAGGTTGACTTGCATACAGGTCGTCATCATCAGATTCGCTGTCAGCTCGCCAATATGGGTTGCCCTATCCGTGGCGATTTGAAGTACGGATATCCGCGTTCCAACAAAAATGGAGGCATTAATCTTCATGCTGTGCGGATCACTTTTGTTCATCCAGTGAAGAAGGAGGAAATTGTCATTGAGGCGCCGTTTCCAGATGAAAAGATTTGGAAGATATTTTGAATCAGTCTTCCCTTTTGTCATCATGAATTTATTTCAGAATCTGAAAAGGGAAGGTTGGTATAATTGAAGTAACGGATGCTGAAACTAGTTCAGCATGACTAGTAGTAGAGAGAAAAGAGAATGATTGTCGTTGATTATAAATGTATTTGTGGATAATCCTTCTCCTTTTGTCATCCTGAATTTATTTCAGGATCTGAAAAGGAGAAGTCGGATGTAATAGAAACAATATGAAAACATATTATGTCTATATGATGTCAAATTACACCAATAATGTGCTTTATATTGGAGTAACAAACGATTTGGTTCGTAGGGTTGCCGAACATAAGGCGCATGTCAACGATGGCTTTACTGCAAAATATAATTGTAAGAAACTAGTTTATTTTGATGATTTTGAGAATGTTGAAGATGCAATATCAAGAGAAAAGCAATTGAAACAATGGCATCGTGATTGGAAAAATAATCTTGTTGCAGAGATGAATCCGCAGTGGAAAGACTTGGCGGAAGAGGTTGGTGTAGATGATGAAATAATTGAGTCAGTGTCGGAATATTATAAATCGTTAAAAGAATCATAGTAACAGATGCTGAAACAAGTTCAGCATGACTAGTAGTAGAGAGAAAATAATGATTGTCTCTGATTATAAAAGTGTTTGTGGATTTGTCTTCCCTTTTGTCATTCTGAATTTATTTCAGAATCTGAAAAGGGAATGTGTGTTTAATTATAGAAACGGATGCTGAAACAAGTTCAGCATGACTAGTAGGGGAATGTGATATGGAAAGTCTTCTTCAGGCGGAAAACATAAGCAAGCGATACGGCGACAAGTTGCTGTTCGAAAACATCAGCTTAAGCATAGGCGAGGGACAGAAAATTGCCCTAGTCGCCAAGAATGGCACGGGAAAGACCTCGTTACTGAACATACTTGCAGGCGTTGACTCGTCCGATAGCGGAAAATTGAGCCGCCGGCGCGATGTGAGAATCGGTTATCTGCCACAGGAAATCGAAATGAATCCGGACCGCACAGTGCTTGATGCCGTCTTTGTGCTCGAAAATGAAATTACTCAGACTATCCGCCAATACAACGACTGCCTTTATTCAGAATCTCACGAGGTTTTGCCATCGCTGTTGGACAAGATGGACGCCCTTAATGCTTGGGATTACGAATCGCGCATCAGGCAAATCCTAGGTAAACTCGATATTCACGACCTTGACAAAAAAATTGGTACTCTCAGCGGTGGACAAAAAAAGCGTGTTGCGCTTGCAGGACTGCTTATTTGCGAACCACAGCTCCTTATCCTTGATGAACCGACAAACCAGTTGGACCTCAATGTGATAGAATGGCTTGAAGATTATTTGTCGTCAGCAAACATAACTATATTCATGGTTACACACGACCGCTATTTCCTCGACCGTATATGCGATACCATAATCGAAATGGATGGAGGAAACATATATTCATATTCAGGGAATTACACCTATTATGTCGAAAAGCGTGCTGAGCGCATTGAAAACTTGCAAGCCAATATCGAGAGGGCGCAGAACCTAATGCGTACGGAGCAGGAATGGATTCGCCGTATGCCAAAGGCTCGTTCACACAAGGCAAAATATCGTATCGACGAGTTTGAAAATCTGAAAGCAAGGGCATCGCAGCGAATAGATGAAAGAAAACTTGAACTCGATGTTGCAAATCAGCGTCTAGGAAAGAAAATCATTGATATTTACAATGTGTCGAAATCGTTTGGTAGCCAAAAGATTATCGATGAATTTTCGTACAAGGTCTCGCGATGCGAAAAGATTGGAATCGTTGGTCGCAATGGGGTGGGTAAGACAACTTTTTTGAACCTTATAACAGGAAATCTTGCTCCTGACAGCGGTCACATTGAGATTGGTCAGACTGTAAAATTCGCATACTACACTCAGGACGGCATTACTTTCAACGATGACGACAAACCGATTGATATTGTTCGCAAGATTTCGGATGATGTGAAGTTGCGTGATGGTAAGAGTTTTTCTGCATCGGGACTGCTCAATTATTTCATGTTTACGGGCGATATGCAGCATACGCTTGTGCGCAAGCTCAGCGGTGGCGAAAAGCGCAGATTGTACCTTTGTACTGTGCTTATTCAGCAACCCAATGTGCTGATAATGGACGAACCTACCAACGATTTGGACATAACGACTTTGCAGGTGCTTGAGGAATACCTGACCATGATTGATGCAACGGTTATTCTTGTTTCGCACGACCGCTTTTTCATGGACAAGATTGTTGATCATATATTTGTGTTTGAGGGCGATGGGCGGATTGTTGATTTTCCTGGCAACTATACGCAGTTCCGCGATTCAAAGGAATATGACAAGTATATTGAGTTCGCATCGCCTAAGGAAGCCAAGGAACCGAAACCAGTGTCGCAGGAACCAAAAAAGGTTGTGCCAACGCAAAAGAAAAAGTTGTCGTACAATGAGCAACGCGAATACGACATGCTAGAAAAGGAGTTGGAAGAATTGAATGCAAAGCGTACTGCTATGGAGGACGAACTTAATTCGGGAAAACTTTCGCCGTTTGAAATTGCAGCAAAGTCGGCGGAGTATTCGCAACTCATTGATAGCATTGACGAAAAAGAAATGCGATGGCTCGAACTCGCAGAAAAGATAGAGTAATGCCACAAAAATGAAAAACCCGACATTGTCGGGCTTGTGTGGTCTGTAGCAGATTCGAACTGTTGACCTCTTCCGTGTGAAGGAAGCGCTCTGAACCAACTGAGCTAACAGACCAAAAAAAGAAAAGTGATCTGTACAAGATTTGAACTTGTGACCTCTTGCCTGTCAAGCAAGCGCTCTAAACCAACTGAGCTAACAGATCAAAATCGGGACAAAATTACATATTTTTATTGATGCGAACAAAAAAATAAATTTTTGCCGACAAAATCTTGTAACGATTTAATTGTTAGTATTCTGCCGGTTTTCTTTAGCCTCTTCGTACAACTTTTTGAATTTCTCGGCGAGTTCCTTTTTGCCACGCCTATCGTATGACTTGTAAGCGTAATCGTAATAGGACAATTCAGCATCGCGGATGTCCTTCTGCTGTGCGTTGTAAACGCGAACAAGCTGACGAGCCGCCTGTTCATCGTATATGTCATAGTCAACGGTTGCAAGGATTGTGCTTTCGGCTTTGTCGAACTGCTTCTGCTGAATGTAAATGGTTGACAGGAACATGTAGGCAAGACTGAAGCGCGGGTTGTAGTCGATTATTTCCTTACAGATGCGTTCTGCTTCATCGTTGTTGCCTGTAATGTTGTGGTAATAAGCATTGTAGTAGTTGCCTACATCGTTGCGTGGGGCGATGGCAAGGAACCGGTCAATCCACATTTTCATTGCACCCTTGTTGTTTATGCGCAGGTTTGCATCGATGAGGTTTATCATTGCCGATTCGTTGGTAGAATCGTTTTGAACAGCCGTTTCGAGCAGTTCGATGGCGTGTGGCACATCGTTGTTGGCAAGGTATCCTCGTCCGTATAAGTCGCAGGTGTCGGTGCGCTGCAATACAAGGCATATCGGCACATTGTCAATGCTTATTGTATCAACCGTATTCTTGGGTGGAAAATACGAACTTGTCAATATTTCGGGTTCGATGCCTGTAACGGGGAAAATCGCGTAGTCCCAGAGGTGGTTTGCGCGTTCCGCCCAGCGACTTTCAACTATGGAAACCTCGTATTTGTACTTGCCGAAATAATATTTTCCAGCAAGTTCGCTTCTTGTCGCTACGAAAAGCTGATTTCCCGAAAGACCATATTTGCCGTTGTCGATTATCCATTGTGCTGCTTCGCGGTTGCTTACACCGTAGTTTTCAAGTTCGTAGTGGCCGAATGCATGTTGCACGCCACCTGTAAATTCGTTGTAGTATATGTGGCTGTACGGGTTACTGCGGAAAATATGAACGGCAGGCATTATCATCAGCAGTATAGGTATTGCTATGCCTGCAATTTGTGTTGCAGTTGAGCGTGACGATTCGGCAAGCATGTCGAAGCCGATTGCAGCCACAATGTATAGTGGAATTTCGGCGTAAAGTAAGTGCTGCCAGATGCCGTTGGTGTCGGTTTTGAGCGAGAAAAGCAAGATAGCTAGCACCGATATTGCCAAAAGTGTTATGATTTCTGTGCGGTTTGACTTTTTTACAAAGCACAAACCTAGCGCCAATAACATTCCGACAAAAATTGCTGCAGGAATCGTCATAACCAGCATTTTTACATTGTAGTACCACGGTAAAAGGTCAGTCCAGTAGAGTTTTCCTTGGAACAGAATTCTTGTGGGTGAAGTCGGAGAGAACGATTCCAGCCAAGCGCCAATTTCTTGTGGAACAAGAAGCACTACAATTCCGCAAATGATTGCTAGCGAGCAAATTGTAAATATTGAATATCTGATTGTTGCTTTCTTGATTAGTTCGTGTTTGCGTTGTGCGATAAGTCCGATAATGCAAAGTATGAGAGCAATTGCAACAATTAGCGAGCAATCTGGATTTGTCGTGATGCACAATGCTGTTGACAAGGCAAAAAATATCGCATCGATGATTTTTGGTTTTGGAAAATGGTCGGCAAGGCGTTTTGTGAAGTACAGCGATGCTGCGAAAGTCGCAAAAACGGGAATGTCGTCAAGGTTGAACATTGAATGCCCGAAAATTACCGGTGAAAATCCCAAAAGTAGCAAAACGAAAGTTCCTGTGCGCCAGTTGCGGCATCTTTTAGCAAGCATGGCGGCGAAAATTATCCCTAAGAATCCGAAAACGATATTCATTCCATGGCGCACGCTTCTTATTTCGTGTTTTGCAAACACATCCGACATTGTAACTGTCAGAGCATTGAACCAACTGCTGTACATAGGGTGGGTATTTTCAAGAATGCTGGTGTCCTTGCCGAAACTGCGGTAGTAGCGGTCGAGTTGGACAGCTTGGCTTATCTGGTATTCGTCTTCGGCAGTGGTGTTTCCGTAGTCGCTCACGCTTGAAAACATTACTGCTGCTATTGCTAATGCAATGATTATAAATATAATCCTTGAAATTTTGTTATGGAATTTTTCGTTCATCTTGCGTGTAAAAATTGTGGTGCAAAAATACAATAATATTTACGAATTTGGATTTACGATGGACGATTTGCCGACAAGATGCAAAGGAATTTTCGATTGTCTGTTTTTGCAATTTATTTTAACAATGGATAATGGACAAAAAACAATACACCCACGGTGTCATGCTGAACTTGTTTCAGCATCTGTAAAAATCGATAATGGACAAATCTTGAAGCTGATGATTTGATATTCGGTTAATTGAAAATTTTCTACTTTTTCAGGCAACCTTTTTTATTTTGTTTCGTTAAGCATGTAAACATTAAAATTTAGTGACATGAAAAAGTTAGTGATGCTATTATGTGCCGTGGTAATGTATTTGGTTTCTTTTTCTCAACGACCACCTTGTCAAGATTTTACTGTAGTACCTGACATTGATGCGCGGTGGAACGAGGCCGAAGGTCGTTACGAGGCTTGCCCAGATTCTTATGTTACACTGGCAGCGCATGGTGTATTTCCAAATAATGACGCCCCCAATGGTTATCATCAGTCGGACGAGAATCTTATATATAATTGGTTGTGGTGCGGTGCTGATGGTTTTCAGGGAGCCAATGGTGTCTATTCTGTTGGTACAACTTTCCCATCGGGTGGATATTACATAACGCTTCAAGCTACCGACCAGAACGGATGCCGGTATATTTATCCCGAACCGATTGTTTTGGTGGTTTCGTTTCCGCCTACCTTTGAAGGAACTACAGTTACTCCGGAAGTTTGTCCCGGCGAGGCGGTTTTGCTCGATGGTCATGTCCAGCCGCCCGACCCTTGGAGTATGGAAATCCCCGATCAAATTGTCGAACAGCATTGCTTTGTTGACGAAACGGGATATGTGCAGTCGATGTGCTTTCAGCACAGCGCATTTGCCCCGGGTCAGGTAATACAGGATGTTAACGACATTGTGTCCATTGGCATTGATATGGAGCATTCGTATCTGGGTGACCTTGAAATGTGGATAACTTGTCCATCGGGGAATCGGCTTACGCTTTTCGATGGTTACCACGGAGATTCCGACTGGCAGTTCCTTGGCGAACCAATTGATGATGATAATGACCCATGCACTCCTGGAAATCCATATCACTATACTTGGAGTCACGATGCGACAAGTACGATTGAGCAGGTGGCCGAAAATGCTCCAACATATAGTTATACCGACAATGCAGGAAATCCGTATTACAGTCATGAATATATACCTGCTGGCGATTACCGTCCTACTGGTGACTGGTCGAGCCTTGTCGGTTGTCCTATTAATGGCGAATGGTGCATTAATATTCAGGACCATAGGCGTTGGGACGATGGCGTGGTTTTCTCTGTGGAACTGCATTTCGCCGACTATCTTATTCCATTCGACAACCTTATTCAATTCCAGACCGAATATGATCCTTCTGATATGGCTTGGAATGGAACAAACATAATTGGTGGTGTTTCTGCAAATACGACTGCATTGCCCAATGTCCCCGGTCAGCACGAATATGTGTTTTCTGCAACCGACAATTTTGGCTGTACCTACGATACGACCTTGTATTCAACCGTTCGCAATTATGGTGACCCCGAATGTTGTATTACACCATCAACTGCAATTCTGACCGCTCCAGCAAGTATTTGCTCAAACAGGACAAATCTTTCGGCTCAGCCATTGGCAAACGGGAATACTGGGGAATGGTCGGTGGTGGCATATCCTAATGGCGACAATGTGAACAATTCGGTAACTTTCACCAGTCCGAATGCTCCTAATACACAAGTTGTTGTAAATGGCTGGGGTACATATACTTTCCGATGGACCGAGCATTATCTGGGACAGGCAGGTTGCATCGATTTTGCCGATGTTGCTATGACTTTCAACCAGCAACCGAATGCGACCTTTACTTATACGCCAATTTCATGCTTTAGTGGCGAAACTTCTATTGTTTACACTGGAAATATGAGTGCCGATGCCGATTTTGCTTGGAATTTTGATGGTGGTTTTGTGCAGTATGGTGCAACTCCGTTAGGTCCGCATGTCGTTTCGTGGCAGGAGTCTGGTACTCATGCTGTAACGCTACAAGTTACCAATCACGGATGCCAGTCGAACGATACGCTTGTGTCGATTTTTAATCCCGAAAAACTTGTCATTGATTCCATTTCGGTTGTGAACGACAGATGTTTCCATGCAAACGAAGGTTCTGCCGTAGTTACTCATCATGGTGGCCTGCTTCCTGTGTCGTATTCGTGGGCTGCTCCTGGCAACGAACTGCTGAATCTTGGAGCGGGAAATTATAATCTTGTGATTACAGATGCTAACGGTTGTACTGCGCAAAGCAATTTTATGCTTACTGAACCACCTGAACTTGTTGTGCAGTCGGTAACTACGACCGATCTTACCTGTTATTCCATTGGTAATGGTGCTATTACGGTACATGCTGGCGGTGGTACTGGCGATTTGCATTATCTGTGGTCGGATGTTGGCGAAGGTCCAGCAAGCAGGGTAAATTTGCCTGCAGGCGAATATTCGATAACTATAAGCGATGCCAATAATTGCTCGCAAATCGCGTATGCAACTTTGTCGCAACCAGAACCAATTGTGGTTCAAATGACTTCCGATTATGCAGTGTGCGAGGGGGAATCTACGCCAGTTTTTGTAAATGCCTTTGGCGGAACTGCTCCATATCGTTATTTCTGGAACGACGGAACAAATTCTTTCGAGGCAGGAAGCGGTCTTTCTGCTAATCTGTCCGAAACAGCACATTATTCGGTTTATGTCGTTGATGCACAAAATTGTGTGAGCCGAACGCAAACAATGACAGTTACTGTCAGTCCAAAACTAATAATCGACAGTGTAATTTTGCGCAATGTGAATTGTTATGGGCATTGCGATGGTAGGGCGGAACTTGTTGTAAGTGGAGGTCTTGCGCCATTGCAGTACAGTTGGCCGTCAGAGAATTATGTGTACGATGGAATCTGTGGCGGAATGTATGCCGTTACCGTTACCGACCGCATAGGATGTTCGGCAATAACGACCTTTGTGATTACCCAGCCAGATGACTTTATGGTTTCCTCTTCGCTCAATCCTGTTTCGTGCAATGGTGGCGATGATGGCGAGGCAAGGATATTTGTTTCGGGGGCAACTCCGCCATACACCTACCTTTGGCCGAATGGAAATACTACCGAAACGCTTGTCGCATCTGCTGGTATGTACACCGTCACGGTGCTTGATGATTTGGGATGTCGTTTTACGCAGGACTTTGAAATTACCGAGCCATTGCCTTTGCAGGCATTGCCAATGAACAATGTCACAATTTGCAAGGGACAGTCGGCGGTACTTACAACACAAGTTTCGGGCGGAACACCTTTCTACGACTACGCTTGGTCTGGTTCCGATGGCGGTAGTTATTTTGGTTCACAATACACCGTTTCTCCTACTGTCGAATCGACTTACATCTTGACGGTTACCGATGCAAACGGCTGTTCGGTACAATTGCAACCTGTTACTATTTCTATAAATCCCGACTTGCGAATCGTGTCCATTTTGCCCAATCGCGATACCGTTTGTCCGGGCGAAGAGGTGCTTGTCTATGTTGAGGCGGCTGGTGGCAATGGCGGACCATATACACTAACGCTTGGTGATAGGAGCATAGTGCCGTCACCTTTTACGGTACGTCCCGACACGACAACCATGTTCTACATATCGCTTTCCGATATGTGTGGCACTCCGTCGGTTATGGATTCGGTTCTCATCCATGTGTATCCGATTCCCGATGAATTGTTCAGTGCCGACAAGGTTTTTGGCTGTGTACCGTTGTCTGTGTCGTTTGCCCCGTTGGTTGTAAGCGGAAGTAATTACCTATGGGAGTTTGGCGACAACGATTTTTCCGAAACCAGAACGCCAACGCATGAGTACAGCAAGGCTGGTGGCTTCGATGTAACAATGTCTGTTACAAGCGAGTATGGTTGCCGTGTGAAAAGGACTATGCCCGATATGATACATGCCTATCCTCGTCCCAAGGCGCTGTTTGATGCCGATGTACAAGCCGTGTCGGCAATGTCAGCCGAGGTGCTTTTCGTAAACAGGTCAATTGATGCTGTAAGATATTTCTGGTCGTTTGGTGACAACGACAGTTCTATGTTCGAAAGTCCGCGCCATTTGTACCCATCTGCAGGAGAATACGAGGTCGTGCTTGTAGCCGAAAATGAACATTTCTGTACTGACACTACTTCCCGTACCATAATGGTTTACAACGAACTTTCCTTCTATGCACCTACATCGTTCACGCCCAATGGCGATGGCATAAATGACTGCTTCAGAATTTGTGGCAGTGGCATTTCGAAGAACAGTTTTCTGTTGACCGTTTACGACCGTTGGGGAGAGTTGGTTTTCAAGACAAGCGATTATTTCCCCGAAGCCAGTTGCGATGCATGTTCGGAAGGTTCGTGGGATGGCACCGACATGGGAAGCAAGCGCAAGGGCGACAAGGTTTTGTCCAATGGCGTTTACCAGTGGTATTGCCAGTTTGAGGACGTATTTGGAAATTTGCATAAGGAGCAGGGGACGGTGAATCTTATAAGATGATTGGCGTATTTGTATTGTAGGGGCAGGTTTCAAACCTGCCCCTACAATACAAATAACCGCGCCTGAAAAATTATTCTAAAAAAACCTTGCAAATCCTTGTTTACCTCTAATAAAAAGTATATCTTTGCCGATTGTTGCATAATGTGAAAAAAATTTTTTTCATGCAGTAGGCAACCATGAAAATTTTTTTGCGTTATGCAAGTACAAATGTAGTTGAAAAGTTATGTTTATGAAAAAGATAATATTGCTTTTGTCGCTGATTCTCATGGGATTCGGCTTATTTTCGCAGTCGCTTGCAATTGATAGTCGATTGTATGCGATTTATCCCGAAGATGAATTAATCAATATGCAGCAGAATAGGCCTGCCGACCTTGAATATATCAATTGGTTCGTAGAAAATGCGTATGTCATAAAGGAAATTGCTAATCCTGAAACTTCTGATTTCCCAAAATTGAGGTTTTTGGACAAGGAAACCAAGATGGCTGGAGCCGAGGTAACTGAGTATAATCCGGAAACTTTCAATGTGATGGAATATTATTATGAAATATTACCCGATTCGTCTAATGCTTATTTGATTGGAAATACAGGAAAACTTCTTGTCTTCTATTCAAATTACGACTTGACTAAACTCTTTAACGAATATAGGAGGACGCATTATGAAAACAGGTAGCATTAAAATATTATTAGTCGTTCTGTTATGTATGTTTGCTGTTGGCTCTTTTGCACAGCAGACCATAACGATGAACAGTAACCAGACTGTAAACATGACAGGTTGCTCTGCAATATTGTACGACTCTGGTGGACCCAATGGCAACTACTCTAGTTATGAGGATTACACAGTTACTGTGTGCGTGCCGAGCAACTATCCAATGGAACTTGATGTTACAATGACTACCGAAAGTACGACTTGGGATTATATGTATATATATGAAGGCACAAATACAAATGGTAATTTAGTTGCTTCTCGAATAGGTAGTTCTTCATCAGGAACACAAGTCACACATCACTATTCGTTAAGTTCATCATGTGCTACTTTTACATGGCATACAGATGGTTCTGGTCAGTATGCTGGTTTCGCTATAGAGATAAGCTGTGGTATGGAATGTCAGGATTTTACCTTGGTGCCTGATATAACTGCCCGTTGGAATGCTACTGAGGAACGCTACGAGGCATGTTCAAATGATGACCTTGGTATTGCGGCTCATGGCGTTTTCCCGAACAACGATGCTCCGCAAGGTTACCATCAGTCTGATGAAAACCTTGACTGGACATGGAGCTGGGTAGATGTAAATGGTCGTCACGAGGATTCTGGAGAGGGTCACAATGTACTTACGGCAGATATAGAGCCAGGTGCATATTACATTAATCTGCAGGCTACTGATATTAACGGTTGTACATACATTTATCCGGAATCTTTCCTTGTGGTAATTTCTTTGCCGCCGACATTCAATGGAACAACTGCCACACCTGATACAATTTGTATTGGTGAAATAATCAGGCTTGATGGTCATGTGCAGCAGCCGGATGAATGGGTTATGCAGATTCCAGAAGCCATCATTGAGGAACACTGCTTCGAGGATGTTACAAATTATGTGCAGACGATGTGCTTCGAACATAACGCTTTTGCTCAGGGACAGACAATCCAGAGTGCGAGCGACATCGAGTCGATATGTATGGAAATCGAACATTCATACATCGGCGACCTTGAAGTTTGGATAACTTGTCCATCAGGAAACAGAATGGACTTGTTCAATGGATATGGCAGTGCTTGCTCTGACTGTGGCTGGGAGTTCTTGGGCGAACCTGTTGACGAAGGAGGCGATGCTTGTATTCAAGGAACTCCATATCATTATTGCTGGAATCAAACAGCAACACAAACAATAGAGTCTGTTGCATCCAATCCGCCAACATACACATATACAAATAATGTTGGATATACATATACCGACCATCCATACATTCCAGGAGGTGACTATAGACCAATCGGCAACTGGTCAAGCCTTGTCGGATGTCCTGTAAACGGTGAGTGGTGTATAAATATTCAGGACCACCTTGGTTCGGATGATGGAACAGTATTCTCGGTAGAATTGCACTTTGCAGATCACATGATTCCAGCTGGTGACAATATTATTTCATATCAGACTGAATTTGATATTTCAGCAACCTCGCAGGATTTGACATGGGAAGGCGAAAGTGTGGCACAGGACCATGTTGCGCTTACTACAGCAATGCCAGCTGTTCCTGGCGATCATGAATATACATTTTTTGCTACCGACAATTTCGGTTGTACTTACGATACAACCCTCATTATTACGGTTCGCGCACATGATGATGCACACTGCTGCGTTCAGCCAACTCCATACGCTGGTGTTGATGCTCGCGTTTGTACCGACCGCTATATGCTGTCGGCAACTCCGCTTCCTGCCGGAAATGAAGGTACATGGACTGTAGTTTCTGCACCTGCTGGTGGAAGTGCAACCTTCGCTGCTGAACATTCTCCAACAACAAATGTTTTTGTTGATACATGGGGTCTTTATAAGTTCAGATGGACAGAAGCTTATTTGGGCGACTACGACAACTGCTCAACTTACGATGATGTGATTGTGGAATTCTATCCGCAACCGACTAATACTTTCGCATATTTGCCAATAAGTTGCTACGGAGATGCTACAACTATCACATATTTCGGCAATATGACATCGGCTGGACCAGTTGGAAACAACGCTCAGTACTTCTGGGATTTCGATGGCGCAATTGTTGAATCGGGAAGCGGTGCTGGTCCGTATGTGATACACTGGCAAGACCCAGAAGCAGCAACCCACCCGGTGTCATTGCATATCGAGGCTAACGGATGTGCATCGGAAGATACGGTTGTAAATATCTTTGCGCCTTCGAAGATGATAGGTGATATATCAACTGTTGACAATACTTGCTACCGTGACTGCCAAGGTTCAGCGACTATTACCGCTACAGGTGGTACATTACCATATTCGTATTCGTGGAGTGCTCCATCCAATACATTGTACAATTTATGTGTAGGCGACTACAGCGTAACTTTGAGCGATGCAAATGGTTGCGAACTCACATTCGACTATCGGATAAATGAACCCGATGAGTTAGTTGTCGTTGACAATTCAACATATAGCAATGACCTTTCCTGCTATCGTTCATACGACGGTTCAATCCGCATATCTGTAAGAGGTGGTACAGGTCGTCCTACATATTTGTGGTCGGATATTGGTTTTGCACCAGCCCGTCGTGAAAATTTGTCGGCAGGCGTATATGTTGTTACAGTGGCTGATGAGCATGGATGTTCATTGTCGCGCGAGTTTATAGTTAACCAGCCCGATCCTCTTATTGTATCTACCGATGGAAATAGTGCGATTTGCGAAGGTACGACTTCATTTGTTCAGTCTTCTGCAATTGGTGGAACTATGCCTTACACTTTCCATTGGATAACAAGTGACGGCTCGAGTGTTGGCAATACTCCAAATTTTGAAACAACCCTTCATGAGACTACAACCTATTCTGTATATGTAACCGATAATCATAGTTGTCAGTCGAATACAGAAACATTTACTATTACCGTAAGCCCCGAGATGGTTATCGATTCAATGATTCTCGTGCATAATACCTGTTTCGGTTCGTGCGATGGTAGTGCCGAAATCGTTATGCATGGTGGACTTCAGCCATTCCAGTATATGTGGGGGTCAGAAAACTACATATATCGTGGACTTTGCGCTGGATTATATACGGTTACGGTTGTCGATAATATCGGATGTAATGTAAACACCTATTTTATTATTGATGAGCCGTCGCAGATGTTCTCGAATACAATGACAACAGCGGCATCGTGTGGCAATACTGCTGACGGAACAGCCTTAATCAATGTGCAGGGAGGTGTACCGCCATATTCGTACCTGTGGCCCGAAGGTGAAACAACGCACAATATTACTGCCGTTCCTGGCGAATATGTGGTTACTGTAACAGATGATCACAACTGCCGTCTCGAAAGCAGTATAACGATTGAAGGACCTACACCTATATATATATTACCGATGAGCAACCAGACGATATGCAATGGACAGACAACCACCATAACTACTCAGGCTGCTGGTGGAACACCGTTCTACACTTATATTTGGGCAAGTCAGGATTCGGTAATATCATATTCCAATATATTGACTGTCACACCTACAGAAAATTCAACATATACCCTTACCGTTACCGATGGTGCAGGATGTACTGCTGTTTCGCAACCAGTGACAATAACATTGAATCCGCCACTGAACATAAGGGCTGTTACTACAAGCTACGATACTATATGCCCGGGTACTGGTGCATTGATAAATGTTGAGTCGGAAGGCGGAAACGGAGGTCCGTATCAGCTTACAATCGATAATGGCGTAATAGTTCCAGCTCCATTTACCATAAATCTTGATACGACAACGATGGTTCATATAACCTTGTCCGATATGTGTGGAACCACACCAGTGGAAGATTCGATTCTGATAAATGTAAGGCCTAAGCCAGATACATTGTTTACTGCTTCAGAAATAGCAGGGTGTGCTCCGTTTGCAGTAACATTCACGCCGTTCAATACAGCCAACCAGACCCTATGGGAGTTCGGCGATTATGCATTCTCTGATGCTTGGGGACCAACGCATGTGTATAGTGGCGAAGGTTCGTACAATGTATCACTCGAACTTGTAGATAATTTCGGTTGTCATTTCTACAAGACATACAACAATATGATTACCGTATATCCGAAACCTAAGGCATTGTTCGAGACTGATCCTTTGATTACCGGTATGCTTGATTCTGAGATAGAATTTATAAACTATTCTACTGGAGCAGAACGCTACTACTGGTTCTTTGGCGACAACGACAGTTCTCTGTTCGAGAATCCTCGCCACAAGTACAGAAGAATTGGTGAGTTCGAGGTAATGCTAGTGGCAGAATCGGATAAATATTGTCGCGATACCACTCTTCGCTCCATAATAATACAGAACGAGTTCGCATTTTATGCTCCGACATCGTTCACTCCAAATGGAGATGGTATAAACGATTGTTTCAGGATATGCGGTAATGGCATCACAAGGAACAACTATATGCTTACAGTTTTCGACAGATGGGGTGCTATTGTATTCAGAAGCGACACATACGATCCATCGGCATCGTGCGAATCGTGTAGCGAAGGCGCATGGGACGGTACCGACTGGGGCAATAAGATACAAGGTGATGCCGTATGTCCTCCAGGACTATATCAGTGGTTCTGTACATTCGAGGATTGGAACGGTGTAATACACAATAGGCAGGGAACAATAATGCTTATTAGATAGAACAATAGGGGAGTTCGCTTGCGAACTCCTTTTTTGTTAATTATCCATTATCCATTATCCATTATCAATTATTAATTATCCATTATCCATTATCCATTATTAATTGTCAATTATACATTATCCATTATCCATTGCCAATTGTCCTTTGTCTAATCCTATAGTATCTTTTGCGTATGCAGAATTCGTAAATGAGCCATAATGCAAGGAAAACATTGGTTGAAATTTCGTAAACTAAATCCCATGGCTCCGGCAGAGAGACGAAGAATCCTGCAATCCATAGTACAAGGTCAATTGTAAACAGAATATCCCATATCCGTTCCCGATTTTTGAACGAGATGACATTTTCCACACCTTGGCTTATTTCTGCTATGCATGTGGCGTACATGAAAGGAAATACGCTTTGTATCATGATGTTGTATGTCCCTTCCTGTATCATTATTGTGACTTTTTTCTGTTGCATAATGCCAACGAATCTACCGTTAATGAAAATTCGGTTCGGTAGCTTTGCCATTAGTTCCGAGCAGTCCTTTTCTATTGTCAGCCGTTGATATGCAATCTGAGCATTGTCCATACCGCAAAACTATCAATTTTTTGCATACCATGAATTGCATGGATATATCTCTGTCAAATCTAAAATCGTAAATCTAATAATCGTAAATAATATTTATTTTTGCAAAAAATTTCGAATTGAAAGTATTTCATGAAATATCATCGGATGTTCCGCGTGGTTGCGTGGCAACTGTCGGTGTGTTCGATGGTGTGCATACTGGTCACCAATATATTATAGGTCAAATAAAGCAGATGGCTGAAAATATTGGTGAGGAAGAGCTTGTAATAACCATGAATCCTCATCCGGCGGAGTTTTTCGGTAGAAAAATAAGTCTCCTTTCGACGATGGACGAGAAACTCGCTTTGTTCGAGAATTATGGAGTGAGAAATTTGTTGGTGTTGAATTTCAATTCCGAAATTGCAGCGCTTTCTGGCACCAGATTCATAGATGAAATACTTGTTTCGAAGCTTTCGGTTTCGAGGCTTTTGCTAGGCTACAACAATTCCATCGGGCATAAGGAAAATGGCGTTTCGGAAATATCGTCTGCCAAAATTCCAGTTTCGCGCCTTGACAGATTCCATTTGGACTATTCCGATGACATAAGTTCATCATCCATACGCAATTTGCTTGCAAATGGCGATGTGGCAACCGCCAATAGGTATCTTGGATATAAGTATTGCATTTCGGGTACAGTGGTGCATGGACGAGGTGTTGGTCGCACTATTGGGTTTCCTACGGCCAACATTGAAATTTCAGATTGTCGTAAGGTTGTGCCTGCCAACGGTGTGTATATAGCATTGGCTTTTGTTGATGGAAAGTGCTACGAATCAATGCTTAACATCGGTTTTTGCCCTACATTCGAGGGAAAGTCGCAAAGCATTGAACTTCATATTCTCGGATGCTCCGATGACTTGTACGGCAAGTCTGTGGAGGTAAGGTTCTGCTCAAGAATCAGAGGCGAGCGGAAGTTTGATAAAGTTGAAAAACTTGTGGAACAGCTCGAGAAGGACAGGTGGGCTGTCGAGGAGTATTTTCGCAAAAAACCTTTATCTTTGTAAAAATTGCAAGTCGGCATGAAGAGATTGCACAGATATATTTTGCGGGCGTTTATAGGACCTTGGGTGATAACATTCCTGTTGTGCGTCTTCATACTATTGATGCAATTCCTGTGGAGATATATCGATGACCTTGTGGGTAAGGGACTTGATTTCTCAATAATATTCGAACTGATGTTTTATGCATCGTTCTCTCTTGTACCCTTAGCATTGCCATTGGCAGGACTACTTGCCTCAATTATGGCTATGGGCAAGTTTGGCGAGACTAACGAGCTTTTTGCCATGAAGTCGGGTGGCGTGTCGCTTTACAGGATAATGGCACCGCTTTTAGCATTCAATATTGTAATAAGCGTTGCTGCTTTCATTTTCTCAAATAATATTATGCCATATACCAACTTGAAAATGAGATCGTTGTTGTTTGGAATACAGCAACAGCGCCCCGAAGTTATAATCCAGAATGGCATATTTGTAGAGCCGGCTGATGATATTTTCATTAAGGTTGACCAGAAGACTCGCAACAACGACTTGAATGGTGTCCTTATCTACGATCATCGCGGTACATCAACACCTAACAATGTAACTATGGCTTCGTCAGGAAATATCATGATAACAGAGGATAATTCGATGATGATTCTCGAACTTCATGATGGAACTCGGCACGAGGATATTAAGGGCAGTAAGTACCAGCACCAGAGTTCTAAGTTTGACCGTCAGGTTACTTATTTGGAACTTGATGCGACAGGAATCGACAAGAATAACGAGGAATTTTTCAAAGGCGGATACGAGATGCTCAACAATCAGCAGTTGAAATATACAATGGACTCGTTGTATGTTGCTCTGTCCGACAGGGAGCAGGAAATATGTGGGAATTTCAAGCGCTTTCAGATTTACAAGGGAATTACCGATGTATATGGCAATAATATGCCATCAATGTGTCCGAAGGCTCCGCCATTGAACATTACGGCAGAGGGAGAATCGGTAGTTTCAAAAATCAAGATAGATACATTGCTTTCGATGATGGACAATGTGCAGAAGGAGCGGGTGTACGAATTTGCTGTGAATTATTCCCGTTCGGCGAATACTTATTTGAATATTGTGTCGGATGAAATTGACGGTACGCGGAGGTGGATAGTTCGTCACGAAATTGAGTGGTACAGGAAATATTCGTTGTCGTTGGCTTGCTTGTTGTTCTGTTTGATAGGCATACCGCTTGGTTCTATAATTCGAAAGGGAGGATTTGGCCTTTCTACGGTAGTTTCTGTTTTCATATTCCTATTGTACTACATTATTTCAACCACATTCGAGAGCACGGTCAAGGAACTTGTAACTCCTACATATATCGGAATGTGGATAAGTTCAATCATTTTGTTGCCGATAGGTATTTATCTTGTTGTTTCGGTAGCCAACGACAACCTGAGGATAAATCCGCGAGTAATGAATAAGATTATAAATTTCCTTAAATTAAAGCGTCAGAAGAACCGTGGCGATGAGGCTGATGAGCAGTAGGAAAAACAGCTTGTAAAGTTTTTGTTTTTTATGGACTGCAAACGGATTTTTTAATGTAATTTTGCGGTCTTAAAAAAAGGGAGGCATGGTGCTTTCCCGCTATAAAGGAAAACGAAATGATTGAAGATACTAAGCGTCATTTGAATACTGTTGAAGAAGCCATTGAGGATTTCAAGCAGGGCAAGATTGTCATCGTGGTTGACGACGAGGATAGGGAAAATGAAGGTGATTTCATAGTTGCCGCCGAGAAGATAACTCCCGAGATTGTGAATTTCATGTTGCATAACGGTCGCGGTGTGCTTTGCGCGCCTATTACCGAGGAGCGTTGCGAGGAACTGGAGCTTGCACATCAGGTGTCGAACAATACCTCGATGTTGGGAACACCATTTACAGTTACGGTTGATAAGTTGGAAGGCTGTACTACTGGTGTTTCGGCACACGACCGCGCTGCCACCATCCGCGCATTGGCAGACCCGAATTCCAAGCCCGAAACCTTTGGCCGTCCGGGTCATATAAATCCGCTTTACGCAAAGAGCAAGGGCGTGCTTCGTCGTGCAGGACATACCGAGGCATCAATTGATTTGGCTCGTCTGGCAGGACTTTACCCCGCAGCAGCACTTATCGAAATCATGAACGAGGACGGAACTATGGCTCGTCTGCCTCAGCTTTTCGAGGTGGCCGACAAGTACGGACTTAAGATTATATGTATTGCCGACATTATAAAGTATCGTCTGCAGACCGAAAGCCTTGTGGATATGGGCGACAGGGTGTTCCTGCCGACTGAATATGGCAATTTCGACGTTATCCCGTTCCGCCAGCATTGCAATGGTCTGGAGCATGTAGCTCTTATCAAGGGCCAATGGAAACCCGACGAGCCAGTGCTTGTGCGTGTACATTCGAGTTGTGCTACCGGCGACATCTTCGGTTCGAAGAAATGCGACTGCGGCACACAGCTTCACGAGTCGATGAAGATGATCGACAAAGAAGGCAAGGGCGTTTTGCTATACCTCAATCAGGAAGGCCGTGGAATTGGTCTGATGAACAAGATTGCCGCCTACAAGTTGCAGGAGCAGGGCTACGATACTGTTGAGGCAAACCTGCACCTTGGTTTCAAGGACGACGAGCGCGACTATGGCGTTGGCGCACAGATATTAAGACATATTGGTGTTACCAAAATGCGTCTCATAACCAACAATCCGCGCAAGATGGCTGGAATCAAGGGTTATGGACTTGAAGTAGTAGAAACCGTACCGATCAAGGTGGAACCCAATGAGTACAACAAATTCTATCTTGAAACCAAGGCAAAGAAGATGCATCACAAGTTGTAATTTTTTTTGAAAAAACTATTGCTATTTGTCTGAATAGATATATTTGCGAATAATTAATTAACTAATATTTTAACTTTATTGCGATGAAAAAGAATTTATTGATTGCAGCAATTGCATTGATGGCAGTTGCATTTGTATCGTGTCAGAAAGACGGCGTTTACAAGCCAAAACAGAGAATTGACAAAATTACCCGTAGCTGGGAAAGCACTGATGTCTATAGTGATGCTAGTGGTCAGCACGAAGACAAGACTAAAGCTGATCCATGGGTTTGTGAACAATGGGCTTGGGGTGACAAGACTGTTGAGAGCAGAACTTTCACATCAAGGATTTGGAATTTGACAGGTGTTTCGTATGCTTCAGAAAAGACCACTTATTCGTACGACGACAAGAACAGAATCACTGGCGCTCAGTATGGTGATCATAAGATTGAATACACCTACAACGATGACAAGAAGTTCTCGAAGATTACTGTAAACGATGGCGCAAACCTCGAAAGCACAGTTGAAATCAACTACGACGGAAAGGTTGTTAATTCGTTGAAGGTTACAAGATTCTACCCTGCAAAGAAGTGCGAAGCTGCTCTTGCTATGGTTTTGCCGAGACAGATTGTTGATGTAATTTGCAACGATAGTGATGAAGAAATTGTAGCTAAAGATACAAGAACTGTTGTAACTGACATTACAATTGAATGGGATGGAAAGAATATCGTAAAGATGGATGCTAAGTCAGACGATGCAACAACTGTAACAACTACTTACGAATATGACGGTAAGTTGAATCCTTACGCTGGCTTCTACTGCGGTACTGGCGTTTCTGCAGAAATGTACTCGAAGAATAATATAATAAAGACAACTAGAACCAGCAAGACTGTACAGGGCAATACTACTATAACTACAGAAACTGTTGAGACTGTTGAATACGAATACGACGGTAAGAGTCCTTCGACTGTTAAGACTACTACAGTTGAAAACCGCGATTACTTGTTGGGTGGCAAGCACACCATTACAACAGTTACTACCGATGTTTACGAATACACAAAGTAATTTGTTGAAGTTGTTAAATAATCAGGCTTCCCTAGTGGAAGCCTTTTTTTATGAATATAAATATTTTTTTCTCTGGTATGCAGAAATGTCATATATTTGAGGACAATTATATACTGATATTTTAATTTAAATAAATTAAAGAGATGAAAAGAAATTTATTGATTGTAGCAATTGCATTGTTGGCAGTTGCATTTGTGTCGTGCCAGAAAGACGGCGTTTACAAGCCGAAACAGAAGATTGCAAAGATTTATAAAGAGTGGACAACAATAGATGTGACCACCCAAGTAACCCCTGATATGACTACCACAAGAACTGATACAACGGCTCAGCCTCGTTATGTTGCCGAAGAGTGGAACTGGGGTGACAAGACTTTGAGTTCTGTCGTAATTAAGGATAGCCACGGTAATGTTGATGCTAATGTTGCTTATATCTATGATGACAAGAACCGTCTGACTGGTTTGACATTTGACGGAGGAAAGGTTGAATACGCATATAACGACGACAAAAAATTGCAGTCTGTGAAGTATTATGAAGACAATGAATTAGGTTTTAGCTATGATATAGAATATGAAGGTAAGTTGCCTGTTAAGGTGGCTATGACGGAATATTGGGGCGCTTCAGATAAGAATATGTCTGATTTTGCAAAGTCATTGATACCTAGTTATATTTTAAAATATAAGGAACTAAAAGAAAAAGGACTTACGGCTAAAGCAACACATACTTATACAATTACTGCAAATATTACATGGGACGGCAAGAATATTTCGCAGGTGGTAACAGCAGAACCCGATGAAGATCCAGTTACCACTACATACGAATACGACAATAATATTAATCCCTATTATGGTATGTATGGAGCAGCCTGTGTAATCGAAGAAGAAGCCGATGGGTTGCATTTCGCATATTCAAAAAATAATGTAGTAAAGGAAACATGCAGTTATACGAGCAATAACAAAACTATAACAACAATAGATGAATACACATACGAATATGATGGTAAATATCCGACATCAGTCACTACTGTGTATCGCTATGAAAATACAAGTTCTAATGGAGGCTATTCTTTTAGTTATAAGACAACAACAACAAGAACAACTACATACGAGTATAAGTAAATTTGCAAATTATTAATACAATCAGGCTTCCCTTGTGGAAGCCTTTTTTATGTGCATTATTGCCAGCATGGAATGTGCTGATTTTTAATATATTGGATTTGTTGAAAACTTTTTGTTTTTTTTAAGAAAAAAAATCTTTTTAGCGGTTATTAATTGATAATGAATGTGTACTTTTGCGCCGCTTTAAATTAATAGGTTTTTATGAAAAAGATAGCAGTCGTATCGTTTGTTCTGTTGAGCGCAATTCTCTTTGTATCATGCAATAAGAGTGGTGTATATAAGCCAAAGGACAAATTGTCTAAAGTGTGGTTTGAGAAAGAGTCGCTAGTAATAATTGATAGTGTGGAACATAAAAATCCGCCTATCGATAAGTATTTGCGCGAAGAATGGATATGGGACGGAAAGTATCTTGCATCGCGTACAGTTTTTAGGAGCAATGGTGATGTCTGGTACAATTACAATTATGAGTACAACAAAAAGGAGAACAACAGGATTATTGGTATAACATCCAATATTGCTGCCGAAAGAAAGACTCGCATACGATTCATGTACGACGATGACACGAGGAAGCTTAAGGAAATAAAGTATTTTACCGAGGCCTTTCCTGAAAACAACTTGCCATATAAGTGGTTGGTGTTTGAATATGATGGCAACAAGGTAATATCAATAAAGGAAACGGTTAATACCCAGAGGTATCCTCGTAATTATTCATATATGGAAACATCGTTGCTCCCATATCTGGTTTCCGAGGAAATGGCAGAAAGCATCGAAGAAAACGAAATCAGGTCGAAAGCAGAATACGATCAAAGAATCAACGACTATGTTTTTGAGTGGGAGAAGAAGAATATTTCGAATGTGACCATGATTTCTACGACTGGTGATACAATTAAGATTTCGTACACCTACGACAAGAACCATAATCCGCAGATGGCTCGCGTTATGGGTTTGGTTGAGGATAATGGACTAGATGCCCTTATATGCTCTCGCAACAATGTAGTTAGTTGTACATACGAAAGCGCTAACCTTACATATACCGAGGAGTCCGAATATACATACGACAAGAAAACACCTACAGGGAAAGTGGTTAAAAGGACAGAAACGAGACCTACTTCGGTTTCAAAGATTACTGAAACATGGGCATACGAATACGAAGAATAGAAATCTCAAAAAATATGGAAAAGGGCGCATGTCGCCCTTTTTTTTGTTTCTAATGTTTCGTAATATTCATTTTTATTATATCTTTGCGTTCGGATTAGAGTTTTAGAAATGGTTAGAAATATATTGATAATAAGTATATTGAGTTTGATAATTGCCTTCTCTTCATGCAATTCCGACTTTGATGTAAACGACAAGTGGCAGGATGCACCGGCGATTTTTTGTATTCTCGACAAGTCGCAGGATATGCAGTATGTCAAGGTAAACAAGTGTTTTATCGGCAATTTACCAGCATCTGAAATGGCTTCGGTATCGGATTCGTTGTTCTACGATTGCGATGTGCAGGTGAAATTGCATAAGATGCAAGGAAATTCAGTTTTGAAGACTTGGAATTTCAGGCCTGTTGACAGCATTCCTAAGGAAAGCGGATATTTTGCAAGCGACAGAAACACAATATGGGTTGGAAAACCGGAACTTGCTGATGGCTTTACATACGAGCTCGAGGTAAACATTGACAATGGAAGAATTATCGCAAAAGGTAGCACAGGGATAATTGATGGTTGCCGAATAAGTGTCCCGGATAGAAGAGCAAAAAAAATGGAGCTTTCTAGGTACAACAATGATTGCAATATAAAATATGCACCTGGCAAAAATGCTAATTTACAGGAGGTAAATGTAACTTTCAATTATCTTGAAGTAAAAACTAATGGTGATACCGAGTCTAAATCAATACAGGTGTATAATAATCAGTCGTATAGGGTTTCAAACGATTCGTATACACAGATTGAGCAGGCTTTTTCGGTGGCATCGTTCTACAGTTCCTTGGCTGCGCAGATAAATGCCGATGACGAAACGGTTGTGCGAAGATTGGTAAAAATGGATCCTGATATTGATAAAGAGCAGGCGCTTACATTTGCCGTGTCAACAGCAGACGAAAACCTGTATACCTACATGCAGGTAACAAAGCCGTCGAGTGGAATAGCGCAGGACAGACCGATTTTCACCAACATTACGATTGATGAAAACTCAAAGATGCCAGGCGGTAAGGCGTACGGGCTTGTCGCATCTCGCTTAACGGTATCGGTTTCTATGTCCTTGGGCTCCGAAACGCTTGATTCTATTGCACGAGGAATCCATACCAAGCAGCTTAAGTTCCAGCCGTGGACTGACAATTATTACATCACGCATAAGCCGTACAATTAGTAGAATCGTCCTTCGGGATTTGCACTCCCGAAGGCGAGAGTATAAGGATATTTTATCCGCAACACAAAAAAAACTCGCTTTTGCTTATTTGAACATGTCGTAAAATCCGACATAATCCCGTGAATAATTAATAACAATCACAGCCATATTTTGGGGCATAAATATTTATTCTCCGTATTTCATATTTGTAAAAGTTTTCTTAACTTTGGCATTTTAATGTCGGAGGAACGAAATGGCTTTTATAGTAATTGAAGGTCTTGATGGGGCGGGCAAGTCAACTCAGGTCGAATTGCTTTCAAAATATTTGCAGTCAATGGGAAAGGCTGTTGAGTATGTGCATTTCCCTACTGGCGATTCCGAAATTTTTGGCGACATGATAAACCGGTTCCTGCGTGGTGAGTTTGGCGGAATAGGCGATGTAAACCCGTATTTGGTTTCGTTGCTTTTTGCTGGCGACCGCTACAATATGGCACCGAAGATTAACGCATGGCTCAGCGAAGGCAAGTTTGTCATAAACGACAGATATGTGTATTCAAACATAGGTTTCCAGTGCGCCAAAATTGAGGATGAAAGCGAAAAAAAGAAACTTTTCGATTGGATTTTCAATCTTGAGTTCAATTATTTCAAGATTCCGCGTCCCGACCTCAATATTTTCCTCGATGTGCCTTTCTCGTTTACCGAAAAGCGACTTGCCGAAAACCGAACTGGCAAGGACCGGGACTACCTAAACGGCAAGACCGATATTCACGAGGCAGATCTGAATTTCCAAAAAAAGGTTCGCGAAACCTACATTAAGGCAGCCGAAACCGACAGCCGTCTTGTGCGTATCGATTGTTCGTGCAATGGCGAAATGCTTCCTGCCGAAAGCATATCGGAAAAGATTGTAAACGAATTGAGAAAACATAACTTTGTAAAATAAAAATAGTTGATATATGATGAAGATATTAAGGACATTATTCAGGTGGATTGTCGGAGCCACATTTATATTTTCCGGCTTCGTTAAGGTAATCGACCCGCTGGGATACGGATACAAGATTGCCGACTATCTGGAAGCAATGCAATTGTCGTCAATTGAAAGCATAGCTTTGCCGATGGCAATAATTTTTGCTGTATTGGAACTAGTAATAGGTTTTTCCTTGTTTTTCAATCAGTTGCCAAAACTTGGCGCATTGGGAGCCTTGTTAATGATGATATTCTTCACTCCGTTGACACTTTGGCTGGCAATAGCAAATCCAGTATCGGACTGCGGATGCTTCGGCGATGCGCTTGTAATTACCAACTGGCAAACCTTCTTCAAGAATCTGGTACTACTTGCAATGGCAATTCTGCTTTTTGCACAGCGGAAGAAATTTAAACCTGCATATTTCCCTGCACTTCAGTGGGTAATAATGTTCGTTGTGGGATTTGCATCTCTCGGATTATCATTATATTGCTTGAAAACTTTGCCAATTATCGATTTCCGCCCGTATCACATTGGCGCAAACATTGCCGAGGGAATGATTGTTCCCGAAGATGCACCCAAGCCCGTGATTGAAAGCGTGTTTATCTATGAAAAGGGTGGAAAGCAACAGGAGTTTTCTGTTGACAATTTGCCTGATGAATCTTGGAAATTTGTTGATGCAAAGCACAATGTAATCGACCCTGGCTATGTTCCACCTATTCACGACTTTACAATGACAAAACCTGTACCTGCCGAGAGTGGGATAGAAGTCGACCTCGATGGTGTTGAACTTGTGTACAAAAACGAAGACGGCGAGCAGATGTATGCCGATGTTTCATCGGTTCCCGATGCTTCGTGGAAGTTCGAGAAGTACATTTGCGAGGAGTGTGAAGGCGACATTGATGTGTCGAAGATAAGGATAACATACAACGATGCAGATGGAAAAACTGTTGTGCTTGGAGTTGATGAAGCCCCCGAAGATTTAGAATTCGTAGAAGCCGTATATGCCGACGAGGCTACGGAACCCGACATAGCTCCGCGCGTGCTGGCAGATGAAAGATATTCGTTCTTGATGATAGCACTCCGTTTAGAAGATATGGATACGGAACATCTTGCCGAGTTTGATTCGATTGCCGACTATGCTTTGAATAACAATATGGGATTCTACTGCATGACTTCATCGAATGCAGAGTCTATCGAAAATTTCAAGGAAGAACATCCTGTGAAATACGATTTCTACAATACCGACCCGATAACGCTCAAGACAATTGTCCGTTCTAATCCGGGCTTGCTGTTAATCCGCAAGGGTACTGTTATAGACAAGTGGCACGACGGTAATCTTCCAGAAGTTGAAACTTTGAAGAACGAACTTACTAGCACAATGCTTACTCCACAGCACAACCAGCGCGACAGACTGCTCTATATCGTCTGGATATTGTCGGCATTCTTGGCTATGGCTGTGATTAAGATAATTTACAACTGGTTAGTGAAAAACAGATATATTAACGATAAAAACGATTTGATATGAGAAAGAAAATTGTTGCAGGAAACTGGAAAATGAATACTCTCGTAAGTCAGGGCAAGGCTTTGGCTGAAGAGTTGAACGCCTTTATGAAAACTTACGACATGCCAGCCAACAAGACTGTCATTATCGGTACGCCGTTTACCCACCTTTCAACCTGTGTTGCAGCTGTCGATACAAAGAAAATTCATGTGTCGGCACAGAATTGCTCGCAGTTCGAGAAAGGCGCATATACAGGTGAAGTAGCCGCAAATATGATTAAGGACTTGGGCGTTGAATACACAATTATCGGACATAGCGAACGCCGTCAGTATTTCGGCGATACCGATGAGGTTATTGCAACCAAGCTCGCACAGTGCTACGCAAACGGACTTTCACCGATACTTTGCTGTGGCGAAAAGTTGGAAGATCGCGAGGCTGGAAAGCATTTCGAGGTCATCGAGTCGCAGTTGCGCAATGCTTTGAAGGATGTTTCTGCTGAAAATTTCAAAAATACCATAGTTGCTTACGAACCAGTTTGGGCAATAGGTACAGGCAAGACCGCAACTCCTGAGCAGGCAGAGGAAATCCATGCTTTCATCCGTGGTCTGATTGCAAAACTTTACAATTCACAGATTGCTGATGATACCACAATCCTTTATGGCGGAAGCGTAAATGCAGGTAATGCTGCAAACTTGTTTGCACAGCCCGACATCGATGGCGGACTGGTAGGTGGAGCATCGCTCAAGGCAAACGATTTCATTAGCATAATAAAGGCTATTTAATTTATTTCGACGATGGAAGCTTGCTTCCATCGTCTTTTTTTTGTAAAAAACGAGTCGAAATGAACTATTTGGAACTTTCAATCGAGATACCACGAAGCAACCCCGACCTGTCGGACATACTTGTGGCTTTTCTGGCCGAGCATAACTTCGACAGTTTCAGCGAGGAAAACGGAAAACTTCTTGCTTACATTGAAGAAGGAAAATACAGCAAGGCTGATGTAGATGAGATATTGGCGCAGTTTGGTGTTTCTGCAACCGAAAAGATTATTCCGCAGGAAAACTGGAACAAGCAGTGGGAAGAGAATTTTTCGCCAATAGTGGTCGATGACAATCTGGCTATCAAGGCTCCATTCCATACTGAAACCTTTGATACAAAGCATACGATTGTAATAGAACCGAAAATGTCGTTTGGTACTGGACATCATGCAACAACATCGATGATGTGCAGATTGATTGCCGAACTAGACCTTAAGGGCAAGGTTGGTCTTGATATGGGCTGTGGAACCGGAATACTTGCAATTTATGCATCAATTCTCGGCGCATCAAAGATTTATGCAATCGACATCGACCAATGGGCTTTCGAAAATACCGAGGAAAATGCCGAACGCAATGGCGTTTCAAATATAGTCGCTTCGTGTGGTGATGTGCAGGACATACCCGAAGTTGAATACGATTTCGTCTTTGCAAACATTAATCTCAACATACTGAAAAAGCAAATACCTACATACGCACGACTGATGAAAAAGGGTGCTGTTTTGCTACTTAGCGGTTTCTTCTTTACAGAAATCGACCAGATTAAAGAGGTCTGTGCTTCGTGCGGGCTATCGTATGTGAAATGCTTGACCACTGAAGAGTGGACAGCTTGTGTTTTTGAAAAATAAGATGGTAATATGAAAAGATTGTTCTCCATACTGGTGTTATGCATTGCTACGGTTTCCGCTTTTGCCCAGTTTACCATGGAACCGACCAAGTTTGGAAAGGAGTTCGCCCAGCAATTGTCGTTTACTGGCGATATGCGCAAGGACGGAGCAAGTATGCAGAAGGAATTCCTTGCTTTCTGGCAGTCGGATTCATTGACTTCGCCACAACGCGACAACTTTATTAGGACGATAAACAAGTTGCAGTCGAAGGGTTGCAAGCCATATCCGGATTTTGTGCGTTACACCGATGTGCTTATGATGTTTAAGCGCAGGGGGTACGATTATGGACAATTTGAACTTTTCGAGAAGAAGGTGCTCGACATGGCTAATGCTGGAAGGCAGGTGCGTGTTAATGATTTGTCGGAATTTTTACAGAATTTCAATGTGTTTTTACGCAACCGCATTGTTGCCAACAATATGAGAACAAAGTGGACGGTCAACAAGCTTGATTTTTTGATTACATACGAAAACGAAAAGTTCCTTATAAAGTTCGACAATGTTGACCTAATAGGGTATCAGGATAGAGATAGCCTGAAATTATATTCGACCAGCGGAATTCTAAATCCTATTGCAAAGACATGGGTTGGCGCTGGTGGTGTACTTGGGTGGGAACGAGTCGGTTATCCGCTTGATAGCATGAGCGTGACACTTAACAAATACAACTTGAACATGACCGATATTATGGTCAAGGCCGACAGCGTGGTGTTCCGTAACAAGTATTATTTTACACAGGACCTTATGGGCGACCTTCTCGATAAGGCGCAAAACGGAGAAAAGCCGTATAAGTCGTCGTATCCGCGCTTTACAAGCTATTCGCAGGATTTCGACATAAAGAATATCTTGAAGGATGTTGACTATCGTGGCGGACTTTCGGTGCGTGGCCGAAATTTTATCGGTAGCGGTGTCGATGACAACAAGGCCGAAATAAGGATTGTAAAGAACGATAGTGTTTCGTTCAGTGCGTATGCCAATGCGTTTGTGTTCGACCCGGGAAAAATTGCGGCAGATAATTGCGAAGTGGTGTTCCGTTTGGCACAAGACTCAATTTACCATCCATCGGTATCAATTAGATACACGGTAGTAAAGAGGGCATTTGAAAAGGAATCAGCCGAACAGGGTCGTAGGAACCGAAAGCAGGAGAAGCAGTACGATTATGTGGAGAACGGATTTTTGGAGGTCATCAGGACTAAGGAAGGACTTTCGAACATAAATTTTGTCGACACCTATCATCAGCTTTCGATGGATTTTACATCCATGAAATGGGTTGTGGATAAGCCAATAATTGAAATATCTACGATAAATACGCAGGGAACTCCTAGCGAAGTGCTCTTTGAATCGGCTGATTACTATTCGTATGAGAAGTATAGGGCACTGAAGAAGCATGATGCACGAAATCCTCTCGAAGTAGTTGCTTCTGTTGTAAATTATGTAGGTGGCTATCCCGAATTTACACTTACCGATTTGGTAAATTACATGAAGGTAGACCGCGATCAGGCATTGCAATTGGTGTTTGAACTCACATACAAGGGTTATATTTCGTATAATCAGGTATCGGAACAGATAAAGGTGCATGAGGAGACATGGCGTTTCCTTGCGGCGCATAGGGGCGATGCCGATTCTGATGTAATCGTGTTCTATAGCAAGGTGAAATCGGAAAGTGGAGTAAAGGTTGACAAGGACACAAGGCAGGTGGCAACGAATGCAATCGGTTATGATACGGTGTCAAATGCAAAATTAAGCCTATCTAATTTCGAATTAAAGATGTCGGGAGTTCCTAGTGTGCATCTTTCTGATTCACAGAATGTTACTGTGTATCCGAAGAATGGAAACTTGGTAATACAGAAGAACAGGAACTTTATGTTCGACGGTTTGCTTCAGGCCGGTCAGTTCTATATGTATGGCAAGGGATTCCTTTTTAATTATGGACTATTTAAGATTGATGTTTCTAATTGCGACTCAATGAAAATGGTCGCTACGACAACGCCTGATATGAATTTCCTAGATGCAAACGGACAGCCTAAACCAGCCATTGTCCGCAATATGATTGAAGGTCTTTCTGGCGAATTCTATATTGATTATCCGCAGAATAAGTCGGGATTTGCCGACTACGACGAGTATCCCAGGTTGGTTTCAACAAAGGATTCGTATGTGTACTACGATAGGAAAGATATTTACAGTGGAATATACGATAGGAAAAATTTCTACTTCAAGGTTGATCCGTTTGTCCTTGACAGTATAAAAGGCTACAGTAAGGAAAATATACATTTTGCAGGTGTGTTAGTTAGCGGTGGTATTTTACCCGACCTAAACGAGACGCTTGTGGTGCGCAAGAGCGACTGGTCGTTGGGTTTCGAGCATAAGACACCAGCATCTGGTCTTCCGATATATAATGGAAAGGCAACCTTTATAAATGATATTGACTTGAGTAATAAGGGATTGCGTGCCGATGGTACAATTGCATATATGAATACTACTTTCAGCGATGCGTATGTTACTCTTTTCCCGAATGACATGGATGGACATTCCAAGAAAATGCAAATGCAACCTAAAAAGTCGCCTGTACAATTCCCGAAGGTAGAAGGAGTTGAGAATACTTTGCATTGGGAGGTTAATAATGATAAGTTCCATGTGGATAAGGATACAAGCGACTTTGTTATGTATGATGGAAAGGCTCATCTTGATGGTAATCTTGTTATTACATCGAAAGGATTGCATGGAGAAGGAAAAACTTATATAGAAAAGGCCTTCCTTGAGTCGAATGACTTTGTATATAATAAAGAGGATTTTGATGCGGATACTGCTGATTTTAATATTTATCGTAATAATGTCAATGATATTGCTTTTTATGGTCAAAAACAGAAGTCGCACATTGATTTTGTCAAGAAAATAGGCGACTTTACTTCAATTGACACATTGGCACCACAGAATTTCCCAGTGAACAAGTATACATGTATTTCAGATAGAACAATTTGGAATATGGACGATGACGAGCTGTCATTTTCAACAAGGCAGGATGTACTTGACGCAATTAAGAATATAAATGTAGAAACCGATTGGGAGAAATGGGAGTCTGCATTTATGGGAAGTTCTAAATTCATGTCGATTAAGCAAGGTCAGGACAATCTGACATTTCATGCCCCCAATGCGGTCTATAATTACCGAAATAATGTTATAAAGGCAATGCAGGTCGGTGTAGTCCGTGTCGCCGATGCCACAATATTCCCGTCTGATGATTTGATAATTAGGGAGGATGCGGCAATGGATACTTTGCGTAATGCAAAAATTACAGCAAATGTTACAAATGAACGGTATAAATTCTATAATGCGACAGTAAAGATAAACGGAAGGCGTGATTTTACAGGTGATGCTTATTACGATTACATAAACGATACTAAGGAACCGCAGACCATACATTTTGCCGATATTGGTGTCGTTGATGGAGAAACTAGGGCTCACGGAGATGTGTCGGATCCCGACAATTTCTTGCTGACTCGCTATTTCGGATATCAGGGTAGGATTAATGTGTATGCAGGAAAGGATACTTTGGAATATGATGGTGCTGCCAAGATGATTTATCAGTGCGATTCTGCCCAGTGGTTCAAGTTTAAGTCGTTTGTAGCGTCAGAGGATGCATACATACCGATTGCCAGTGATTTGAAGACTATAAACAATAAGCCATTGAGGACATCAATCTTATTTGGCAACAACAAGATATATCCAGCATTTATTACAAAGCGTACTAATTCTGCTGATGAGACAATTTTCGATGTGAACGGTTACATACATTACGATGTGGATTCAGGAAAGTACGAGATTGCATCTAAGGATAAGTTATATGAGCCAAATCTTCCTGGCAACTATATGGCTCTTGATGCCAGCACCTGCAATATAAATGGAGAAGGACATTTCGCCTTTAGCAAGAATTTCGATGCCAAGGTGTTCAATCTAAATTCGTATGGTACATTCAACTATAATGTAGAAACCGATACCACCGTGTTTAATACCACGATGTTTATCAATATGCCAATGCCTAATGCGGCCTACGAACACTTGGCAAAGGTCTTGACAGCGGCAAGTTCGGATGTGTTTGACGAAAATGACGAGGACTACAATGTGGCGTTGAAGCAGTTCCTTGATACTGCCGAGTACAACAAGTATATGACAAGCGTAAGTTTCGGCAACTACAACAAGATTCCGAAGATGCTGACCGAAAACAAGGTTATAATTACGGGTGTCAACTTTGTATACGACCGAAAGTCACAGAAGAAAGGAATGGTTTATGGTGGTCCTATTGGTATAGTAAGTTTAGGCAAGCACCGAGTATTGCGTAATGTATATGGATACATCAGGATAGTAAAGTCGAGAAGTACGGCGTCTGAAATTTTCGAGATGCTTATAACGGTTGACAATGATAAGTTCTTCTATTTCAATACAGATGGAAAATATGTCAAGACATATTCCGAGGAAGGTGATGGCGTGAATAAGTATAGGTCAATAATAGCAGATTCGAAAGAGAAGTATACCGACAATTATAATGTGGTACTCGAAGGCAATACAGACAAGAACGCTTTCTTGAAGGAAATGGAGAGAAAATTCCAAAATAAGGAGACTGAATATTAGAAGAGTAGTGTACATATTGCTGTTGTTGTCGCTTTTGTTTATGGGCGGATGCTGGATGTTCCAGAGGGATTTGCGTTCCTCCACTACTGTATCAAAGTCGTCTGCGTCCGACTTTTCGGCAATGTACAAGCCAAGTTCCTCGGTTGTTAATCCGCAAGTTACTGCATACATATCGTCTGATTCCGAAGCCGATGTGTTTTTTCGCATAAGGACGCAGGAACTAAAAAATGCTCTTGCAAATCCGCTTGAAAAGGAGATAAACATTTATGTCAAATATTATCTGCGCACCGCAAGCGACTTTCAGCTTGCCGATACTGCATCAATGCGCTATACCTTCGATGTTTCGTCGGGCGATTATGTGTATGGTCGTTTTAAAGTCGCTTTGGTAAATAAGGTGGCGTACAAACTTGTCGTCGATTTCGTGAATGTCAATTACGACATTCGCAAACGCTTGCTTTGCGACTTGAAAAATACACCAGGTTTCAATGATGACAAGTATGTCGCTACGGCAAATTCTGGTGAGGTTTTGTTTGGCAATGTTATACCGGTTGGCAAATCGTTGGTCTTAACTGCTGGCGCTGATTGTAACAAGTCTGTAGATATTGAGTTTTACAGCGAGAAAAGCTATGTTTCGCTTCCACCTTATTTGAGTTCTCCTGTAAAAGCTCCGAATTTGCCGGATTCAATTTTCCGATACACTTTCGGCGATATCTTGCGCATCGACAGGGCTGGCTTGTATGCATTAGGAACGACATCAAAAAACGAAAAGTTTGGCATTGTGGCAACCGACAACCAGTCGTATCCATCGGTAACAAAGGTTGTCGATATGTTGGAACCATTGAAGCTTATTTGTACCGACAAGGAGTTTGCTAGGATTGATTCATCAGAGAACATTAAGAAATCTGTTGATGCATTTTGGTTGGGTTTGTCGAAGAATGAAAAGAATGCCAAGGAGCAGATTCGGGTGTTCTATAGCCGTGTGGCATTGGCGAATATGTTTTTCCCAAGCAGTATTGAAGGCTGGCAAACGGACCGTGGCATGCTGTACATAATGCTTGGACCGCCGTCCATTGTCAACATAACGCCTACAAGCGAGGAATGGGTATATGGCGACACAAATGGATTGCTATTTACATTCGAGAATACATCGGGGCTCCGCAACGATTTTTCGCTGTTGAGGTCCAATACATATCAGTCGGTATGGTCGCAGGTCTTGACGACTTGGCGGTCAGGAAAAATATTTACAGTATCAAAGTTGAACAATGAGTGAATTTATTTTTGGAATAAGACCTGTGCTCGAGGCGATTAGGGCAGGGCAGGAGATTGACAAGGTGCTGGTCAGGCAGAATATGACAGGCGACCTTGCTGTGGAACTTATGGCTGAATTGCGTCGTAACAAACTGAATATTCAGTATGTTCCAGCCGAAAAACTTGACAAGATTACCAATAAGAATCATCAGGGCGTGGTTGCGTATATTTCACCAGTTTCCTACCAAAGTCTTGAGCAGGTGGTGTTGAAATCTTTCGATGAGGGCGTTACACCTGTGGTGGTATTGCTTGATGGCATTACCGATGTGCGCAATTTCGGTGCGATAGCGCGTACCTGCGAGTGTGCTGGCGTTACTGCCATTGTCATTCCCGAGACCAATTCGGCGAGAATTACCGAGGACGCGATAAAGACATCTGCAGGAGCTTTATACAATATTCCAGTGTGCCGCGAGAAAAATCTTGTCGATACCGTGCTGTTCCTGCAACAAAGTGGATTCCGCGTGTATGCGGCAACGGAAAAAACTGATAATATTGTTTACGATGAGGATTTCTCGGGACCTACGGCAATAATAATGGGTTCGGAGGATGTTGGCGTGTCCAAGACCTTGATGAAGCGTGCCGACAAACTTGTAAAGATTCCGATGCAAGGCAAGACCGAGTCGCTCAATGTGTCAGTTTCTACCGCAGTGGTTGTGTACGAGGTTGTACGCCAACGATTTATGAATAAAAAGTAAAATTAATTATAGGACTAAAAAAAGAAATATATGCAAAAAGTTATTAAGTCTGCGTTGATTTCAGTGTTCGACAAGCACGATTTGGATTTGGTTGTCAAGAATTTGAGCAACCATGGTGTTAAGATTTATTCTACAGGTGGCACCTACGACTTCATTTCATCATTGGATGTTAATGTTACAAAGGTCGAGGATGTTACTGGTTATCCGTCAATTCTTGATGGCAGGGTAAAGACTTTGCATCCTAAGATTTTTGGAGGAATTCTTGCCATTCGTGAGGAAGAAAGCCATTTGGAACAGATGCAGAAGTATGAAATACCTGAGATTGACTTGGTTATTGTAGATTTGTATCCGTTCGAGCAAACCGTTAAGTCGAATGCATCGGAGAGCGACATAATCGAGAAGATTGACATAGGTGGCATTTCGCTGATTAGGGCGGCTGCAAAGAACTACAAGGATGTGCTGATAATTTCGCACAAAGGTCAGTATCAGGAACTTTGCAACATAATTGAGGAAAATGGATGCTCCACCGACTTGGAAACTCGTCGCAGATTTGCTCGCGAAGCATTTGGCATCAGTTCCAATTACGATTCTGCAATCTTCAATTGGTTCGACAATGATTCGATGTCGCAGTTGAAACTGTCCAAGCGCGAATACATGCCACTGCGCTATGGCGAGAATCCGCATCAGGAAGCAAAGTTCTTCGGCAATTTCGATGAGATGTTCACCAAGTTGCACGGAAAGGAAGTCAGCTACAACAATATTCTCGACATTGATGCGGGCATTAACTTGATACGCGAGTTCGAGGATACAACTGTTGCAATTCTAAAGCACAACAATGCCTGTGGCGTAGCAACCCGTAGCACTTTGCTCAAGGCATGGAAGGATGCACTCGCTTGTGACCCTGTGTCGGCATACGGAGGAATCATTGTTACAAACCGTCCTATTGACCGCGAGGTGGCAATGGAGATAAACAAGATTTTCTTTGAGGTGATAATTGCACCAGACTTTACAAAAGAGGCGCTTGAGGTGCTTGAGCAGAAGAAGAACCGCATAATTCTTGTACAGAAGCATAATAATGTGTCGAAGCATGTTTTGCGTACTGCAATAAACGGCGTTTTGGTTCAGGAACGCGATACTCGCATCGAGGGCATGGACGACTTGAAGTATGTTACCAATGAAAAGCCGACATCTGCGCAGATTCAAGACTTGTTCTTTGCCAACAAGTTGGTAAAGAGTACCAAGTCGAATGCAATAGTGCTTGTGAAGAATGCACAACTTTTGGCAAGCGGTACAGGTCAGACCTCGCGTGTGGATGCTTTGAAACAGGCAATTGAGAAGGCAAAAGGTTTCGGTTTTGACCTAAATGGTGCAGTGATGGCTTCGGATGCATTCTTCCCATTTGCAGATTCTATCGAAATCGCTTACAAGGAGGGTATTTCTGCTGTAATACAGCCTGGAGGTTCAATCCGTGACGAGGATACAATAAAATTCTGCAATGAGAACAAGATTCCTATGGTATTCACAGGAATTAGGCATTTCAGACACTAGAATGTTTGGGACAATAGCAAAAAAATAAGCAAGCCAATCGGCTTGCTTATTTTTTGTTTTCCAATGATGATTAGAAATTCGGTTTGTGTTCGTAGTCGCGGTAGAAGTCTTCGATAATCTTTACAGCTTCTTCCGGTGTATCTACGATGTTGTAGATTTCGAGGTCTTTTTCCGATATGTTGTGCTCCTGTTCGAGTACACATGTCTTTACCCATTCGAAAAGACCGGTCCAGTATTTCGAACCGTAGAGGATAATCGGGAACTTGGCGATTTTCTTGGTCTGTATCAATGTGATTGCTTCAAAAAGTTCGTCAAATGTTCCGAATCCGCCCGGGAAAATGATGAATCCCTGTGCGTAACGCATGAACATGGTCTTACGGGTGAAGAAGTAGTCGAAAGTAACGAGTTTGTCGCTGTCGATGTACTTGTTTGCTGCCTGTTCGAATTCGAGTACGATGTTGCAACCTGCCGATGTTCCACCGCCACGCTGAGCACCGCGGTTTCCTGCTTCCATGATGCCGGGACCGCCACCGGTGATGATACCATAACCTTTCTTAACCAACTGGCATGCAGTTTCTTCTGCGTTAATGTAGTATGGGTTGTTTTCCTTTGTTCTTGCCGAACCGAATATTGCAACGCATGGACCTAACTTTGCATAGTGGTCGAAACCGTTTACAAGTTCGCCCATTACCTTGAACATGCTCCATGAGTCGAGAGACTTTATTTCAGTGTCCCATTTCTTCTGCATTCTGTTTTTTTCGTCTGCTGTCATAATCGTGATGTTTTTAATTTATATTAAGTTTCTAAGTTTCTGAGTTTTGGGCTAACAGGCTTGCAGGCTAACAGCCAAAATGTCTTGCTGCCGGGCTGTTTCGCTGTCTTGCTGATAAGCTTTCTGCCTTTTAGCCTTTTCTTCTTTTACCCCATTATTAATTATCCATTATTAATTGTCAATTATACATTATCAATTATCAATTATCCATTATCCATTTATAAATTTCCTATTAGTTCGTCCAATTCCTTCTTGAAAACTTCTACCGACTGATACCTGTCGTTTAATGCTTTGAGTACCATGAGTTTCTGTGCATCGTCGCTTATTGCTCCCGGAACAAATGGCAGAGGTCGTATTGTTGCTTTCTTGATAATTTCGTATGCTTCTTCGCTTAGACGGTAGTGCTGTTCCACCTTGCCGAAAACTTGTTGCCGTTTTACTATTGGCTTGTCGGTGGGGAAAACAGGTTCCCTCGCCAATGCCTCGTACATTATAAGTCCCATGCTGTATGTATCGCTGTAGTCGCCGACAAGGTCTTCGAATCCGATTATTTGTTCGGGACTTTGGTATCTTGTGTCGGAAACTTTGCGTAAGAGAGGCATGTTCTTGAATCCCAACTTTATGCTTTCGATGCTTAAAATCTTTGTCGTCGGGTGCATGAAGTCAAACTCTTCACAGTCGTCCCATTGCACGATGATATTTTCTGGTGTTAGGTTTCCGTGGCAAAGTTTTAGTTTGTGTATGTACGACAAAGTTTCGAGGCAGTTTGCAATTATGCGCAAGAAGAAAATATCGTTGCGGTAGTCCATGAATTTCGGATCGTATATCAGTTCCTTCAGAGTGCGTCCCGATACGAATTCACATACGAGGTAGATGTCGCTTCCATCGAAAACCATGTCATCGATGCTTACAAGACCGTCATTTTTAACTTCGTTGCATACTGTTGCGAAGAATTTGAATCGTTGCGCATCGTTCCCGAACATTGCTGTGGATATTTTTTTCAGGACGATTTTCTCCTTTGTGTCGGCATTTGCTCCTACATATAAGGTGCTGTAGCCAGAACGGCTTATTATTGTGTCCTGTTCTTCGGGGAAGTATATGTATTTGGCTTTGCTGCCATCTAATATCTTAGGTGTCATTGGCTTACTTGTTAAATTCCTCTATTGCGCGGCGTTCCCAGTCGTTGTTGAAAGTATTCTGTCCGTATCCCGATGAAGCGTTGTCAACAGAATTGTATGTGTCTGAAATTCCGTATGATGTCGCTTTGCTCCGCGATAGGTAGCGGGTCCAGTTGAAGGTGTGTATTTCGCCTTGCTTGTTCGAATGGAGCAGTTCGTATTCGTGACCTTCCATGCTTGGGTTGTAGAAGACGAACTTGCAGTTGTTGTCTTCGCCAAGTCGGTAGTACTGCCATATCTCGTAAGGGTAGGCACCAGGTTCTATTGGCGATTGGAAAATGTGGTTCGGCACTCCGTATTGCAGGTAAATGACGCCTCTGTCGGTTTCGAATCCATGGCGGATAGTTGTGGCGTAGTTTCGTTCAACTTTCTCCACCTGCAATTTGTATTGATACCATTCATTTTCGGGGTTTACATAATTGCGTTTTACCCAGAATTCAACAAAATATTTCTGCAATGTTGCCAAATCAGCCGTACGAAGCTGGTTGTCGATGAACGGACGCTCGTAAACGCTGGCTATCGGGCGCATCGACTTGAGGTAATATACAAGCGAGTCGCGTGAATTTAAGTTTCCGGCAAAGGTGTTGTTGAGGTCGAACTGTCGTGCCCGAGCCTCGTATTCCTCGTTGCTGAATGTACTTTTGTTCTGTCGTTGGAAGAAATAAACGCTCTTGGTTAGAGTTTCGTTGTTTCTATTGACTATTTCTACCACAAGGTTGTAGTTGCCGCTAGGAAGCTTTTCGATGTTCAGGTCTCCAATGAATGGAACTACCTCGGCTGGCTTCATTTTCTTGAAGCGGCTGCATTGTGGAATCTCCTTGCCCGACTGGTAATCGTCAATGTGGTATTTGAGCATGAACTCATCGTTTAGTGCCTTGTTGGTGTTGTATGCCTCAATGTAGAATTTCAGCGAGTTCATGTTTTCGGGGAAGAAATTTGCAACATAAGGTACAAGTTCGTAACCGCTTTTGGTTATTGACGATTCGCTTGATGCCTTTGTATAACTTTCTACAAGTTCTATGTCGCTGAATTTCACTTCGTTGCTGAAATCCATTACGATTGTGTCGGAGAAGCAGTATGGCGGCTTGTCGCTGTTGATGTCGCGTATGCTGATGTCGAAGGTGTATTTGCCGTTTGGCAGGTTTATACGCTGTACATCAATGAAATTGGGATTCGGGGCAGTTGTGTCGGCAATTTCTGGTCCGTGCAGGACATACTTTTCGAAATTCACAATTGAATCGCCTGCTTTGAAAATCATTACGACTTCTATTTCCGACATGTATTTCCCGTTGCCGATTTCCTTCAGGACAGTAGAACTTCCTATTGTGCTCATGTATGTTTCAATGTACTGCCCTTGAGGCGAATTGAACTTGGTGTACATGAAGTAAACTTCAAGTCCAGCAAAAGATTTAGCCGCAAATATCAAGCTTAATATAGCAATGACTAATATTTTCTTCATAAGAATATCTTGAGTTCAAAATAAAAACGCAAGATAATAAAATTTATGATACGCGAAGAAAAAAGTTTTTAGGTTTCTGTGTAAGGTAGTTGCACGCAACTACCTTACAGTTATCCATTATTCATTGTCCATTATTCATTGTCCATTGTTCATTGTTCATTGTCCATTATACACTGGTCTTATCGTCTGTCCCAACATTCTGTAATAGCTTGTTTCGTAGCATGATGCTGGTTCAAGGATAAATCCCCACGCGTATTCGGGGGCATCGGAATACAAGGTGTTAACCCAGTAGAAACCGCTTTCACCGTTGCTCAAAAGGCCTTCGCCATCACGACCTCCAGCCATAGGCAGGAAGATATTATTGCCGTTTGGTCCTATTAAGCGATAACCATTCACGCTATTTTGCGAAGTGTATTCTTTTGTGCAGTTGTTGTACAATTCGGCGAATTCTTCCTTTGTTGGCATTCTCCATGCCGAGCCAAGTATCGCTGTTGCTGCATCATCGGCAGATTCCAAGGCGGTAAATCCGTCTGTGCTGGTGTATTTTACCAAAGCCGAATCTTTGTAGAAACTATATGTATTCCAGTTGTATGATTGTTTTTCTGTGACTTCGCCCCAAGCGTAGTATTTGCCTGTTTTTTCTGGTGAGCTTGCACCGAGGTTGCAGTTTGCCCATTTTAGTCCGCTGGGCAGACCAAGATCAACATAATTGAATGTGGAAACCAAATCTATGGATGCTGTCAAAGGTTCGTTTTCTAGGATATAGATTTCCGATTCTCCGTGAAATGCTATATCGCCGATGGTCGCATCAACCAGCACGCGGAAAGGCTTACCCATAGCGGCATATAGTATATTGCTACGACCGTAGTCGTACATATAGTAATCCGCTATACTGTCAACAGCAACAAACCTACTATCATATACTACTGTGTCGTCCTCGTATGCGATAGAAACGGTTGCCTCAAAATCGGTAACCTGACTTTTGCTTACTATGCCTTCGGCGGAATACTTTTTCACCAGTTCTATGTTCAATGTTGCCAGAGGGGTAAGCTCAAGCGGTTCTTTTTGGCATGAGGTAAAAAGCATTACAAACATTATTGTGCACAATGGCAATAAACAGGTTCTCATATATGTACTTTTTATTTTCATGTTTTTTATTCCTTTACAACTTTATATACAGACGGCAAATTACTTTCTGCACCGTAGATTCTTATTATATAAATTCCTGAAACAAGGCTTTCTACATCACATTCGGCGAAATTGCCATTTACTTCCTTGCGTAAAGCAAGCTGCCCGGTAGGGGAGTAGAACTCCACATACGAAATGAAGCCTTCGGAATTGATGTTTAGTGTTTTTGAGGTTGGGTTTGGTCCGATGTCGAAAGGTTCAGGTTCGGCAAGCACGGTAAGGTTGATGTCGAAAATGGTGTCGCAAGCTGTTTCGTATGGCACGGCAAACGAGTAGTTGCCTGTAGAATAGAAAGTGTGGTCGCCAACTGTTACAAAGTTTTGTACGGTGGTATCGATGGTTTGTGTTATTTCGCATTTGACAAAGTCGGCAACGAAAGTGCTGTCGCTAGTAACCGTAATTGTACGCGGATTGTCGAAGTTGCCATCCTCCCACGAATCAAACAAATAGCCTCCGTTTGGCATTGCCATTATTACAACATCAGTACCCTCCTCGTAAATTCCACCGCCAGAAACCATACCGTATGCTTCGTTGCTTGAAAGGACGATAATGGTGTATGTGTGGATTTCTTCAAAGGTCGCTGCAATCGTGTGATTTTCTATAACATCCACAAATGTGTAAGTGCCATCAACGAGTTGGTCGGTAACATTTTCGGTTTCGTCAACCATTACGCTTGCAATGCGATAGCCATCGTTGGGAGTGATTGTGAATGCTGCATCATCGCCATCATCTACCAGTACATTACCGCTCGGAGAAATCGTTCCGCCTTCTCCTGCAGTTGCTATAATAGTATCGGGAGCCTCTTTTATTTCAATGTCATCTATTTCCCAACCATAACCCATTTGCACGACATGTGCATCAGAATTAATAAGAAAACGAATTTTAACATTTCCTTCTCCAGCTGCCTCACGAATGCCTGTTCTTATTTCATATTCTCCGTATGTGTTGTCTTCTACTTCCTCGTTTACAATATGGTCAGTCCATGTTTGTCCGCCATCTGTCGAAACTCTTATAGATGTTTCTACGCCGTTAAGCTGTTTAAAAATTTGCCGGAATGTAATTTGTGGGTTCTCCGCATCCGTCAGATTAATGTTGCTGAATTCAATCCACGAACTTTCAGCCACCTGCCCGGGTCCTCCAAAATCAGTCAATTGGCTAATCAAGTCCGCCAAAGCCCAGTGTTCTGGTGTAATGTTCAGTGTATCGCCATTAAATACAAAAGGGGTTAGGTAGGCATTATCGCCGGAGATAAGTGTGGATGGATAAGTCTCTGGCGTTAAAATCTGCCACTGCACATTTCCATCCTGCTGGTCGTTTCCTAAAGTCCACGTTTCATCGCCCTCGAAGTCGCATGACCAGTAGGCAGCCCTTTCTATAGTCAAATCGTCAACAACCAAATAGTACTGATAATCAGTATTATAATTTATCATAAAGTATTTTGCATCTGCCGGAAGGGTTCCTGTATATGTTTCCCAACTATTAGAATTCGCGGTAATCATCGAACCAAGCGTTATAAAACTGGAAATGTCAGATGTTGTTGTTGAATACTTTACATAAAAATTTTCACCTGTGCTTTGGCTTCCGTCCTTTTTGTACTTGAACGACAAGTTAAGTTCGCCAGTATGGTGAAGTTCGGGCGAGATGAAATACTGGTTATAGTTATTGGCTTGTTCAAAACTGCTAAATATCAACCCGTTCATACCGTCGGAATAATCACCTATAGTTATCTCATTTACAGTATTGGCACTTTCCAAAATCCAGCACCCCTGCCCACTCTCAAAATCCTCTACAAACGGAAACGTTGAAATTCCTGAGGAGCAATCTATTACATACACGGAATCGGGATGTTCCACTTGTCCATTCACATTGGCAACCGTAAGCGATATTCTGTGCATTCCCGGGGTATCCCAAACCACATCTACAATAGCATCCGTTGATGTTTCCGGTGTTCCGTCTTCAAATGTCCAGGCGTATGTAACATCGGTCAAACTTATTACACAAGAAGAAAATGTAGCTATTTCTCCCATCCGCACAACAACTGGCTTAGCTATGCCAATATCAGGCAGAGATTCTTCATTGGGGCAAGTTCTTGTAGCAAAATTGTATATATCATTCGCCGTTGATTGTCCATTGTCATAAACGTCGAAGACATATCCTGATGGGCAGAACAGATAGACAGATGGCACAGAACCCTCATACAAGGAAACGTTTTCTGCAAGATTCTCGGTTGCGTCAATAATCGGAATAGGATTCGTGCCGCCATTTGTAAAGTCGCCCTGCGACATACCTGCATAATCTTGTGATGTGGTAGTACCTGTTATCTGAGCTTCCGTATTTGTAAGTTCACCTTCGACCATCAATACAACAAATTCTCCGGTACCGCCATCTCCGTATGTATTGTATAACTCTTCAAGAGTACCTCCCTGATAATACTGCCAGCACGGACTGCACCACGCACAGAAGAATTCGATTACGACATACTTTCCTTGGTTCAAATAACTTTGAATATCGTGAGTTCCCCCATTCATATCGGTGGCAGAAAAGTTGGTAAATGTCCCCCACCCAGAACAGGAAGAGGCTTCTCGGGTATTTCTTACCATAGGAGAAACACTCTTATGGCTACGAATTTCGTACCTGTTATTATCGGTCTGTGCAAATCCAACATTGCAATTCGCCACAGAAATGGCAACCATTATTATTGAAAGCAATATAAATTTCTTCATTCTCAACCTTTTTTTACCAATTGCAAACTTAAACATTTTTTTTAGAATTATTGCATTGATACGAGCATTTATTCTTTTACTATCTTATAGACTGACGGTAGACTGCTTTCATCGCCGTAAATTCTAACAATATAAATTCCAGAAACAAGACTTTCGACATCGCATTCCACGAAATAACCATTTACTTCCTTGCGTAAAGCAAGCTGCCCGGTAGGGGAGTAGAACTCCACATACGAAATGAAGCCTTCGGAATTGATGTTGAGTATTTTATCGGTTGGGTTTGGTCCTATGTCGAAAGGTTCAGGTTCTGCAAGAACCGTAAGATTAATGTCGAAAATGGTGTCGCAATCGTTTTCGTGCAGTATTTCAAACGAGTAGCGACCAGTAGAGTAGAAGGTGTGATCGCCAACAGTGACGAAATTGTTTACAACTGTGTCGATGGCTTGTGTTATTTCGCACTTAACGAAATCGGCAATGAAAGTACTGTCGCTCGTAACAGTAATTGTTCGTGGATTTTCGGCATTATCATCTTCCCACGAATCAAACAGATAGCCTCCGTTTGGCATTGCCATTATGATGACATCTGTTCCTTCCTCGTATGTTCCTCCGCCAGAAACTGAGCCGTATGCTTCGTTGTTTGACAAGACTGTAATCGTGTATAGCGGTATCTGCTCAAAGTTCGCCACAAACGTGCTGTCGCTTGTAACTATAATTGTACGCGGATTTTCAGTGTTGCCATCGTTCCACGACAGGAAGCGGTAGCCTTGATTTGGAATTGCAGTTACAACGACTTCAGAACCTTCATCGTAGGTGCCGCCGCCAGATACGGAGCCGTATGCTTCGTTGTTTGACAGTACGGTAACAGTGTAAACTGCCCTAAAACCAGCGGTAAAAGTGCTGTCGGCAGTAACAACGACAGTTCGTGGATTGTCGGTGTTGCCGTCGTTCCATTGTAGAAAGCGGTAGCCTGTACCTGGCATAGCGGTAATGCTTGCTTCTGCTTCGCACGAATAGTTACCACCGCCAGTCACACTTCCCATAGTTTCGTTTTCTGTTTGAACTGAAATTGAGAAGTTGACTGTTGTATCACCCTGAATATTTGCAAATTGCTCCCATATTTGGTAATTTCGGTAACTATTGGCAGCAGCACAAGGTGTATAGACGTTGGCTGTCAAGTAAACCCCATTTTCGAATGCTATCTCATCAATAGTTGGCGGGGTATATGAATATGCATTTATATTGGAAATGTTGACTCCCCAAAATGCCATTTCGGGAATATTTGTGACATTTTCGCCAATATTCAATGTCGCTAATGCTTCACAAATAGTAAAAGGCTGATACATTGTGGTACAACTTGTTGCATTGAAATTAACTGTAATAAGTCCGCTGCAAAATGTTTCATAGCCAATGTACACAACGGAATCAGGAATTGTTATTTCGGTCAATCCTGTGCAACCACTAAATGCATAATCAGGAATATTTTTAACTCTTTCACCAATATTCAAGGTTGTAAATGTTGCATTATACCAGGCATGTGGCATATATGTGCAATTTTGTGCATAAAAGTTCACTGTAGTCAATCCGCTACAATCATAAAATGCAGAGGATCCAATACTCGTAATAGAATTTGGAATTGTAAATGATGTCAATCCACTGCACCCAAAAAATGCTCCATCCCCAATAAATGTAACAAATTCGGGAATTGTAATGCTTGTCAAACTGCTGCAATCTTTAAATGCACCGCCTTCAATTCTCTGTATTCCATCTGGAATTGTATATTCTGTTGTATATCCATTTGGAAAAAAAACAAAGCTATTGGCATTATAGACTGGTTCTGTAAACCCGCTGCACCCCCAAAACACATCATTGCCAATACTTGCAACAGAGTTGGGTAATGATACCGATGTCAGTCCGATACACTCGCTAAAAGCATAATCGCCAATGCTTGTAACCGATTCTGGAATAGTCAAATCGCCTGTCAGTCCGCTACAAACTTCAAATGCGTGAGCCCCAATGTTTGTAACTGATTCTGGAATAGTCAAAGTGCCTGTCAGCTCGCTACATAGACAAAATGCCCACTCACCAATGCTCGTGACGGTATATGTTATACTATTATACTCAACCGTTTCTGGAATTTCGAGGTCGCCAGTGGGATAGGTTGTATAGTATGGCAGACTTTCATTTTCTGGTACAACTTCCACCGTATAAGGTTCCACGTTGGAAGTAATGTTATAGTACAATGTCTGCCCTGTGCTGCATACAGCGGAAAAATCGTAAGCATGAACATAATTACCCAACAACATGGATAAAATAAACAATATAATTAATTTTCTCATCTTATGCAAAACAATACTTAATCTAAATTATGTGGCAAATGTAATGCAATTCGCCATGATTTGCAAAAGAAAATTGTATTTTATATAATAATTAGCCTAAAAGGTCTTGTGAGATTGTTCTTGAGCATGCATGATTTGATTGTATGTCATCAATTAGTTCGTCAAACACATGTCCAAATCTTCGCGGATCTTTTCCTTGTCCATATTCTGACCTATGAATACAAGTTTCTGCATACGGTCGCCGTAGGTGTCGTCCCAGTCGCGCAAAATTGCAGGATTGCGCAGGATAAAGTCTTCGAGTTCGTCATCGGGCATCGTGGCGAACCACTGGCCAACATTGCGCAGACTGATTTGTTTTCCTGCCTGTTCAAACAAGTAGCATACATCGAACTCGTCCTTGAAATAGCACATTCCTTTGCATCTTATTATGTTCTTGGGCATCTTGCGGGCTACGAAGTCATCGAAGCGACCTAGGTTGAACGGTTGGCGCGCCTTATAGACGAAAGTGCTAATGTTGTATTCTTCTGTTTCTCCACCTTCGTGGTCGTGATGATGATGTTCATGGTCGTGATGATGGTGTTCGTGCTCATGCTCTTCGTGGTGACCGTGATGCTCGTGCTCGTCCTCTTCGTGAATGTCCTCGATTTCGCGTATCCAAGTTGCCGAAGTCGCAGTATTTTCGAAATCGAAACTTCCTGTATAGATAATTTCATCGAGGTCGATGTTTCCGTAATCGCATTCAATTATTTGTGCCTTGGATTGTATTGCCCGTATTATTTCTTTCAGGCGGTTGCGTTCTACCTCGTTTATTTCCGATGACTTGTTCAGCAGTATAATGTTGCAGAACTCAATTTGCTGTATTACAAGGTTTTCCAAGTCGTCTTCGGCAATATGCTTTTTTGTAAGACTTTCGCCGCAACCGAATTCGTCTTTCATGCGCAGTGCATCCACAACTGTGACAATGCAGTCGAGGTAAGGCAGTCCGTTTCGCGTGTATTTTTCATCGAGACTTGGTATCGAGCATATTGTCTGAGCAATTGGTTGGGGTTCGCAGATACCGCTTGCTTCTATTACAATGTAGTCGAACTTGTGCTGACTTGCGATTTCGCTGAGCTGCTCCACCAAGTCCATTTTCAGAGTACAGCAGATGCAACCGTTTTGCAATGCCACAAGACTGTCGTCTTTTTGTCCGACAATTCCGCCTTTTTCGATGAGGTCGGCATCGATGTTTACTTCGCCTATGTCGTTCACTATCACTGCGAACTTAATGCCTTTTTTGTTCGAAAGTATGTTGTTTACCAAAGTGGTTTTTCCGCTACCCAAGTAGCCTGTGAGCAATAATACTGGTATGTCGTTTTTCATTGTCTTTGAATTTTTGTGCAAAGTTAAAAAAAATGCCCCAAATCGTAAATCTAAAATCGTAATTCGTAAATCATTTTGCTTTATCTTTGCGCCGATTTTTAAATCATTGTTTATGCATACATACAGGCACGAAGTCAAGTATTATGAGTGTGACAAAATGGGTGTTACGCATCATTCCAACTATGTGCGCTTCATGGAGGAGGCACGAATCGACTGGCTCGACCAGCTTGGTTATGGTTTCGACAAGGTAGAGGCGGAAGGTGTATTCTCTCCCGTAGTTTCGGTGACATGCAACTACAAAAGTCCGTCAACTTTCAAGGATGTTATTGAGATTGAGGTGTCGTTGGGAAAGTTCAGCGAGATAAAGTTTGAAATTTCCTACATAATGCGTGTTGCTAGTCGAATTGTATGCACAGCTCAAAGTACGCATTGTTTCATCGAAAACAATCGTCCTGTGGCTATTTCGAAGCGACTGCCGGAATTGTACAAGGTTCTTAGCGAAAGTATTGAGAAAGAGTAGTTATGGAAGATACGAAATCTTGCAAGAGTGATGAGTTGACGGCTTCTGAGAGAAGGCGCATCATGGACTTGGCATACGATGCTGGTTCTATTCTTCTCGAAAATGGCGACGAAATTTCAAATGTCGAGGAGACCATGACGCGCATTGCAAGGCATTTCGGCATCGATGACGAAAATTTCTTCGTGCTCAGCAATGGCATAATGGCTACAGAACGCAACTACGCGCGTACCAAATACATACCCATACAGGGAACTTGTCTCGAAAAGGTCGTTGAGGTAAAGCAACTTTCGCGCGATGTCGAGGCAAACAAGTGCGATGTTGACGAGTTGGAGCGCCGTCTCAAGCTTATCCGCAAGATGAAATCCAAGCCCGCGATTGAGCAGATTGCTGCATCTGCCGTTGGCAGTGCTGCGTTTTGCATAGTTTTTGGTGGCGGATTCTACGACTGCATAGCCGCGTTTATCGCTGGGATGTTGTTGTGGGCATTTATGCTTTTTGTGGGATTCAGGTACATGTCGAGGATTATGGGCAATTTCGTAGGAGGACTGATTGCTTCTCTGCTTTGCATGGCAATGTTTGCAATGGGGCTTGGCACTCACCTTAGCAACATGATAATCGGAGCCATAATACCATTGATTCCTGGAGTGCCGTTCACAAATGGTATCCGCGACATTGCAAACGAGGACTATATAGCAGGTGTGACGCGGTTGCTCGATGCCATGCTGACCTTCCTATGCATTGCAATTGGTGTTGCCGTTTCGTTTATGGTCGATGCTGGAATATCGGGGCAAATGAAGGAGCTTCAAGAACTTGCAGCCGACAGTGGTACATCTGGAATGGCAGTACAGCTTATATCGGCATTTGCTGGTACATTGGCGTTTTCTGTGCTTTTCGGTGTGCCGAGGAAAAACTACATTTTCTGCGGACTTGCGGGAATGTTTGGCTGGTTGCTTTACCTTATACTCGCACGGCATACGGCAATGTCGTTGGGCGTCAATGTTTTCCTGTCAACTGCTTTGGTTGCATTCGTATCGACAATGTTTTCTATAATAAGGAAATGCCCTGTGGCGGTATTCCTAATTTGTGGGATTTTCCCGCTTGTTCCTGGTGCTGGTATTTTCTGGACGGCTTACAACATTGTTGCAGACCAGTTCGCTGCTGCAGCTGCTAGCGGTTTTACTGCATTGAAGGTGACACTCGCTATTGCATTTGGTATTCTTATTATCAATGAGATACATACGCTTACTATTCTTAAGCATGTGCTGAAAAGAAGGCGTAAGTAGCCGACTTTTATGAAATGGGAAATTTTTATATAAAATTCTCATAAACATCCGTGCTGTACAATATATTTTTTTAGTTTTGCAGTCCAATTCAACTAGGAGATGAAGCGTGTTTGTGTATATTGTATCTTGCTGGCAATTATGATGTTGCCGCAGTTTGCCTTTGCACAGAAATATACGATTAGCGGCTACATAAAGGACAAGGCTACTGGCGAAGACCTGATTGGTGCCAATGTAATGGTTGCCGGACAGACAATCGGCACAAGTGCAAACGGTTACGGCTTCTATTCGCTCACGCTTCCAAGCGGGAAATACGACATAATTTATTCATTTATAGGCTACAAGGACGACACTTTGCACATCAACTTGAACGCTGACAAAACGCTGACCGTGCATCTGTCGGCAGCTGCAATAATGACACAGGAAGTTGTGGTAAGTGCCGAGCGCAAGGCCAATGTGCAGAGCAGTCAGATGAGCGTGGTGCGCCTGCCGGTGGAGACGGTGAAGACTTTGCCAGCCTTTATGGGCGAGGTCGATGTGCTGAAAACCATACAGTTGATGCCTGGCGTGCAGTCGGCTGGCGATGGTAATGCCGGTTTTTATGTGCGTGGCGGTGGTCCCGACCAGAATCTGATTCTGCTCGATGAGGCAACCGTTTACAATGCATCGCACCTTTTCGGGTTCTTCTCGGTGTTCAATGCCGATGCCGTAAAGGACATGGAAATGTTCAAGGGCGGTATGCCTGCCGAATATGGCGGACGAATTAGCTCAGTATTAAACATTTCGATGAAGAACGGCAACATGAAGGAATATCATCTTGAAGGTGGTATAGGTTCTGTTTCTTCGCGTTTTACGGTGCAGGGACCTATCGTGAAGGACAAGGCTTCGTTCATAGTTTCGGCACGAAGAACCTATATTGATGCTCTGATTCGTCCGTTCACAAAGAAAACATCGCTCCTGAGGACTTCTGGCTACTATTTCTTCGATATAAATGCCAAGGCAAACTGGATTATAAACGACAACAACCGCCTCTATCTCAGCGGATACTATGGCTACGACAAGTTCCGTTTCGGAAGCAAGGAGATGGGGCTCAACATGAATATGCCGTGGGGCAACGGCTTTGTTACCTTGCGCTACAATCATGTGTTCAACAACAAGTTCTTTTCAAATACCAGCCTTATTTGGTCTAACTACAAGTTCAATACTTCCGTTGAGATGCTGACTATGGTTGACGAAAATGCAGAAAACAACGAAAATGCTTCCGGTTTTGCCATAAAGCAGAAGTCTGGAATAAACGACTGGAACCTGAAGCAGGATTTCACTTGGCTTGCAGGACCGAAAAATACGGTGAAGTTCGGCGTTCAATACACGCATCACAAGTTTACGCCCAATACGCTGGCTGCCGAAATTTCCGACACCACGCTTGGTTCCGACTTCTCGAACAATAACAACCAGTTTGCCCACGAAGTAGGAATTTACATTGGCGACGATTTCAAGATAAACGACCGCTTCACGCTGTATATTGGTGTGCGTAATTCGTATTTCGTTCAGGTGGGACCATTTACTCGTTACATAAAGGACGAATTGCACCAGAATACTATTGATGAAATCCGTTACAAGGACAATCAGCCTGTTGCATTCTATTGGGATATAGAGCCTCGTGCATCGTTCAAGGTTTCGCTTACCGAAAATTCGTCAATCAAGGCATCATACATGCGCAATTCGCAGTACATACACTTGGCATCAATTTCTGCAACTACCTTGCCTATTGACCTTTGGGTTGCTTGTAGCGATGTTGTGAAGCCACAGAAGGGCAGCCAGTACGCTCTCGGATACTTCCAGAACCTTTTCAACGACAAGTTTGAAGGCTCAATCGAGGTTTACTACAAGACACTGAAAAACCAGATTGAATACATGGACGGCGCTTTGCCAGGTGACGACATATCCGACAATGCCGACAACTATTTCATTTTCGGTAAGGGCTATTCGTATGGCGTTGAATTTTTCTTCAAGAAAAGAGTAGGGCTTTTCACTGGTTGGATTGGCTATACTTGGTCGAAAACCAATAAGATTTTTGACGAAATCGACAATGGAGAACCTTTCCCTGCCAAGTACGACCGTCGCCACGACCTGTCCGTTACTGCCACCTATCAGATTACAGAAAGGCTTACGGCATCTGCAGTTTTCGTTTATGCGACAGGAAATACCACGACCTTGCCGGTTGCATCCTATATGATTGATGGAGATTATGTAAATGTGTATGGCTCACGCAATTCGTATCGTATGCCTGCTTATCATCGCCTCGACCTTTCGGTAACATACGATATAAAGACGAAAAAGAATTGGGAATCGTCATTCAACTTCTCCATCTACAATGTTTACAATCACAAGAATCCTTATTTCATTTATGTCTATAACACAGGAAATGTGAAGGATGGCACTTACAAGACGGTTGCAAAGCAGTTGTCGATTATTCCTATTTTGCCAGCAATAACATGGAACTTTAAATTCTGATGCCGATGAGAGAAAATTTGCTTAAGATTTCGATAATTGTCGTGTTGTTGTCGTTGGTGGCAATTTCGTCGTGCATCAAGGACATTACGCTCGACTTGCCGCAGTCGGAACCCTGTCTGGTTGTAGATGGATATGTCGATTTTGACGACTATCCTGTAGTTTTCCTGTCGAAAAGCACAGCATATTTCCAGGAACTAGATTCCAATGCCGTAAATGATTTGCAGATTAACGACACAAAGGCTACCGTAATCGTTTCGGATGGAAGCATTTCCGACACCTTGCAGTACCTTCCGATACAACGTTGGCCGTACAAATGCTTCATGGGAACAAAGTTCAAAGGGGAACTAAACCATCGCTACGACCTCAAGATTTTGTACGAGGGGAAAACTTATACATCGTCAACATACATTCCCGATACTATCAAGATAGATACAGTGTTCCCGACCTTTATGAGTGATAGTTTTGCCGTTATGCGAATCAACTGGCGAGATCCGAAGTACCAGAGCAACTATTACACAATCCATGTCAAGAATCAATTTCAACCAATGTACTACCGTCCGTATGCCTTGAACCATATTGTAAGCGACAAGCTGGCCGATGGCGAAGAAATGTCGTTTGCCATGGTTGTGAAGGGCTTGGAGCGCAATGCATATTACGATAATTTCTTTACTCAGGAGGAACGTGATTCGTTTATAAATAAGCTTGGCGACATTTTCTGTTTCCGTGAGGGCGATTCTGTTTCGTTGAAACTATCGACAATCGACAATGTTTCATACAATATCTGGGAGTCTTGGTACAGGAACTATCTTACCGATGGCAACCCGTTTACCAATCCTGCTACAGTAAAGACCAACATTATAGCCCCTGATGGACAAGACGCTAAAGGCTTCTGGATAGGCTACGGTTGCAACTACCGTTCTGTCTATCTTTATAGTAAAGATTCCGTAGTGCCAATAGGAGGAAAATTTTAAATTTTCAAATCATCAAATTTTCAAATCTTTAAACCAGAAACATTAAAACAAGAAACGGCGAAGCCATCAAACGCCGCAGGCATTTAAACGGCGCCAGCTACAGAAACCTATAAACTTAATAATTTTTGCCTATGCTTTGTATTTTCAACAACTCCAACGATGCCTATTTCAACATGGCGGTAGAAGAATATGTGTTCACGCATTTCACTGATGATATATTCATGCTTTGGCGCAACGAGCCTGCAATTATTGTAGGTCTGTTCCAGAATTCGCTTGCCGAAATAAATATCGACTATGTAAAGGAAAAGAACATTAAGGTTGTGCGGCGTCTAACAGGCGGTGGGGCTGTGTTCCACGATTTGCAGAACTTGAATTTTACCTTTGTCGAAAGCAACAGTAAGGGCAATTTCCGCACTTTCACCCAGCCCATAATAGAGGTGCTAAATGGAATTGGGGTAGATGCTCGCTTCGAAGGTAGAAATGACCTTATGATTGATGGTCGCAAGTTTTCTGGCAATGCGCAATGCGTAAGCAACGGTCGAATGTTGCATCATGGAACATTGTTGTTCGATACAGCCATGACCGATATGTCGAATGCATTGAAAGTAAATCCGCTGAAGTTCGAGGACAAGGCCGTAAAGTCGGTACGCAAGCGCGTGACAAATATTAGCGAGCATCTTAAATCGCCGATGACGGTTCTCCAGTTTGCAGACCTTATCATGAAGCATATTATGGAAACCCGTGCAAATTGTCAACTATACGAATTTACGGAAGAAGATCTTGTTGCAATAAAGAAGTTGCGTGATGAAAAATACTCCACATGGGAGTGGAATTTCGGTCACTCTCCAAAATATTCGTTCTCGAAGATGATTAGGACAAAGGGCGGAAATGTCGAGTTGCATCTCAATATCGAGAAGGGAATCATCTCCGCTGCAAAGATTTACGGTGATTTCTTTGCTAAGCGCGATGTCAGCGATTTTGAGAAATTATTAATTGGTGTGCGTCACGAAAAGGATGGTGTTGCCGATTTGCTTACTAAGGTGAATCCAGAAGATTATTTCCTCGGCGTAACAAAAGAGGATGTGATTTCGTTGATGTTTTAAATGGCTAACAGGCTCACAGTCTAACAGGCGAGCAGTCTTACAGTCTTGCCGCCTTATTTAGCCTTTGAACCTTGAACTTTGAACGTTAAACCTTGAACCAGAAACCAGACCCGGCGTAGTTCTTATTTGCTTTTCATCAGAAACGGCAGCACATCCTTGTTGTCGTTCCATATTTTCTGGAATTGGGATATAGGCAGTGGGGATGTGCCCAAACCGATTTCGATAGTGGCGGCCTTTATGCCTTTAGATGTAGCCCAGTTGCTGCATCCTGTGCCGAAATCCTCCTCCGAATGATATTCGTAGTTGGTGATGTCCTTAAGTCCTTCGGCAAGGTTCTGGCATTGCTGTCGGAAATCGTCTTTCTGTCCATATGCCCAGAAAATTTCCTCGCCAGCCGAATGATAGCTTATCAGGGTCACTATGTTTCCTAACGATTCCACAAGTCCGACCAAAGCCTGAGTCTCGAGTTCTGAATGCGCGTTGGCACCTCGGTAGTTTGCGCTGCGGGGTGACTTCAAAAATGTCTTGATATGGCGGTTGACATCGAAGTTCCTATTCAAGTCAACTCCGAGGGCGTTGCTCTTCCACATTCTTAGGAATGTGTTCAGTTCTGGTCGATTGCGAGCCTTGGGGTTTTCTGCGTAGTATATCTTCATTATGTTGTCACGGATATGCGGGTCGCGGATGCTGTCAAGTCCGAATTGAGATATGCACACTCCATCGGGGTTGAGCATCGGGATTATATGAAGTTGGCAGTCTTCGGTCAGTTCCGAATAGCTTGCGCCGTCAAATGATCCCGACCAGAAGTTTTGTAGGAAATGCTCTGTCTGGCACATCACAAGTTGGCTACACATATATTCGCGTGCGTGTGACGTGGCTTGTACGATGACTTGTCTACTTGAATTGTCATTGCCGATTATGAGGTCGAAAACAAGCCTTCTGTCAGCGGTTGCACCTAAAGTGTCGATTGTGAGAAGCGAGGGGTATTGCTTCGACAGCCTTTCAATGTCGGCACATAGCTTGTCGTATGAGTAAAGTTCGCTTATGGTGTCGGTCTCCCATTCGACTTTGTTCCAGTTTGTGCGCAGTATCCCGTTTTCGTCGAAGTAGCACATCTCGCCATCGGCAGAGAAGTATCCTGTGACTTTCGCTCCTGAAATGTGGTCGATGAATGTCAGTCCGTCTTCGTTGTTCTTCCAACCGCCGATGTGCAGTTGTCCGCGTTCTATTCCGTGTTCCTTGCAGTAGCTGTCGAAATCTTCACTATTGACGATGAGGCGGAGTATTGCACGGCGTGTGTAGTTCTGCGAAAGCAAGCCGATATAGTGTTCTCTTTCCCGATCTCTGAGATTTATGGCGAGCGCCGATGCAAGGCATTCTACATAAAGAGAGTCGTTTAATGTGTTCATTATTGGGCTGTTGCACACTATACTGTCGGCGACTGATGCAGCTGTGGCATTGCCGTCGAGCAGGAGGTTGAGTTCTTCGGCTGAGGCCTTTCTGTTGTTGGTGAACGAGAATACACGTTGTGCTAGCATTGTCAGTTCGGCGTTTCTGTCCCTATTTTCCAAGACGCCAGCATTTCCACTTTCAATTCCATGCTTGGCGCACAGGCTATGGAAGCTTTCGCTGTTGATGATGTAGTTGCATACGTATTTGCGGCTTATGCCATTTTCAAGGTACGACAATAGCTTGTCGCGTTCATTTTGTTCGATTTGGTTTGGTAATATTGTGAGCAAGTCGCCTATATATTGGCTGTCGGGTTTGGAATTGCTTTGGGGCAGGTTTGAAAAATCGCACAATATTTCGGCTCCTGTTTTCTGTTTTGCTGTAAGTAGTCTTGTGAGACTGTCGGCAAGTGAGCGCGACGGAGTATCACCGGTTGCTATTTTGTGTATTCGCTTTATGAAAAGCTTTGGGTTCTTTGAGTCTGCTGCCATCGAAGTGAAATGGCAGAGCATTATGAATGTAACTATAAGTATATCACGAATCCTATGCTTCATTCCAATAGAAAGACTTGATTATTCCCTCTTGAAGTTTTACTTTCATAATCGTATCCCCTTTTAGTCGTTTGCTGTTCCTGCGTGTCGATTATGGCGCAAAGATAATCGATTTTTGAAATACGTTGACCCTTGAACGTTAAACGTTGAACCTGAAACTAGAAACTTGAAACCAGAAACGGGCGTTAGCCATTGAAACTTCTCATCACCCACACAGCTATCGCTACCCACGGAATTGTGAAAATGAAGCTGTCGAGTCTGTCGAGCATACCGCCGTGTCCTGGTATTATGTTGCCTGAATCCTTGACGCCTGCGCTACGCTTAAACATCGATTCGATGAAGTCGCCAAGTATTCCAAAAATGCCAACGGTAGTTCCTATTATGCACCATTGCCATACCTCGAATCCCAGTTTTGGGAAAAGGTAACCGCCAAATGCAGCAGCAGTTACTGTAAAAACAAATCCGCCAATTGCACCTTCCCATGATTTCTTTGGCGAAATGCGCTCGAAAATCTTGTGCTTGCCAAACTTGCAGCCAACCAAATAAGCCATTGTGTCCGAAATCCAAATCAGTATGAAAACAGCCATTATCAGTTGGTTGTCAGTCATGCCAATGTATGTGGCTAGGCTAAGAGGTAGCGCAATATATATCAGAGCGAGGAAAGACTTGCCAAGGTATTCTTCCTGTTTTGTGTCGTGTTCGAAAAGTTGTATTATGAAAAGGGAAAGAATCAATGCTAAAAGCGGTATGGCGGTTATAAATAGTCCTTTGCTGCCCCAATATGCTGTAAGTATAGCAAAAGTGCCAATCGTTTCGATAAACATTGTCCTTAAAAGGGACATTTTGAACATCTTCATGAACTCATGGAGCATAATGACAGCGCAAAATCCTATGTATATTGCGCAGGTGTGTTCGTTGTACAACACCATTAAGCAGGTGATTGCTACGAAAAGTGCTCCAAATATGGTCCGTTTCAGAATATTAGGCATCTTGTTCGGGTTGGTTTTCGTTGTTTTCTTCTTGCTTGGGTTCAGCCTCTGCTTGCTGTTCTGCTTCTGCTTTTTCCTGTTCCTTAGCCTCGTTTATTGCATCGAGAGCCTTGTTTTCGCCCTTGCGCTTGCCGAAAATCCTTTCAAGGTCGTCACTGAAGATGACTTCTTTTTCCAACAGCGTTTCTGCAAGTTGAGTAAGACCTTCCATATTGTTGCGAAGCACTTCCTTTGCGCGTTCGTACTGTTCCTCGACCATAGCCTTTACATCAGCATCAATCTTTTCGGCGGTCTTGTCGCTGTATGGCTTGGTGAATCCGTAGTCGTCGGTCGAGTTGTAGTAGGAGAGGTTGCCAATGTCGTTGCTCATGCCGTAGAACGAAACCATTGCAATTGCTTGTTTTGTAACGCGTTCGAGGTCGTTGAGAGCACCAGTTGAAACTTTTCCGAAGTTGATTTCCTCGCTTGCGCGTCCTCCTAAGGTTGCGCACATTTCGTCGAGAAGTTGCTCCTTGGTGGTAATTGAGCGTTCTTCCGGCAAGTACCATGCTGCGCCGAGAGCCTTTCCGCGTGGGATAATCGTGACTTTCAGCAGAGGATTTGCATATTCGAGAAGCCAGCTTACTGTTGCGTGTCCTGCCTCGTGGTATGCTATAGTGCGTTTTTCGGTTTCCGAAATAATCTTGTTTTTCTTTTCCAATCCGCCGATTATGCGGTCAACTGCATCAAGGAAGTCCTGCTTGTCGATTTCCTTTTTGTCGTTACGCGCAGCGATGAGGGCTGCTTCGTTGCATACATTGGCTATGTCGGCACCGCTGAAACCTGGTGTCTGCTTGGCAAGGAAATCTATCTTTACGCTCGAAGCCATCTTCAAATTCTTGGTGTGAACTTGGAAAATCTCCTCACGTTCGTGTACGTCGGGAAGTTCAAGGTGAATCTGACGGTCGAAACGACCTGCACGCATAAGTGCTGAATCAAGGATTTCGGCACGGTTGGTTGCGGCAAGAATTATGACACCGCTGTTTGTGTCGAAACCATCCATTTCGGTAAGAAGCTGGTTCAGAGTGTTTTCTCTTTCATCATTACCGCTGAAGCTGTTTGATTTTCCACGAGCGCGACCAATGGCATCAATTTCATCGATGAAGATAATGCATGGCGCTTTGCTCTTTGCTTGGCGGAAAAGGTCTCTTACACGCGATGCGCCTACGCCCACGAACATTTCAACGAAATCGCTACCGCTGAGCGAGAAGAACGGAACATCGGCTTCGCCGGCTACTGCCTTTGCCAGCAAGGTTTTACCTGTTCCCGGAGGGCCTACAAGCAATGCGCCTTTAGGAATTTTACCACCGAGTTTTGTGTATTTTTCAGGATTCTTGAGGAAATCTACAATTTCCATAACCTCCACCTTGGCTTCCTCAAGTCCAGCAACGTCCTTGAAGTTGACTTTGACCTTGCGTTCCTTGTCGAAAACCTGCGCCTTCGACTTGCCGATGCTGAAAATTTGTCCGCCACCGCTTCCGCCGCTCATTTTGTTGAAAACGAACCACCATAATACAAGTATTAGTACAATAGGAAAAATCCAGCTGATTATTGAGCCGAGATAGTCGTGTTCGGTCTTGTATTCAACGCTTACGCGCTGTTCTTTAGGTAAATCTTTCTGTGCTTCAGCAAGTTTAGACTCAAAGCTTTCTACATCGCCAATGTTGAAGTAGAATGAAGGCATCGAACCCGAAAATATGTTGCTTCCTGCCGATGCACCACCATACTTGTCAATGCTTTCTGGCTTTATGTATATGTCGGCGCGTTCGCGGTTGACAACAACGACCTTTTCTACATCGTTGTTAAGAAGCATTTCGTTCTCGAACTTGTTCCAATTTATTTCATTTGCATTGCCGCCAAAGTCAATGAATGTTATGGCGATTAGCACGGCGAGGATTACTATGTATATGATAATCCGCACTTTGCCATTGCCACCATTGGTTGGCATGCCCTGGTTTTCGTTGTTGGGCTTGAATCCTTTGTTACCTTCCATTTGTCTTATTTATTTTCTATAGATTTGGTTTCTGCGTCAGCCCAAAGCTGTTCGAGCTTGTAGAACTCGCGTGCTTCGGGGAGGAAAATGTGTACCACAATGTCAACATAGTCCATCAAAATCCACTCGCTGTTCTCGAATCCTTCTTCTTTCCAAGGTCTTTCCTTTAGAGTACCACGCGTTTGATACCTGATATAGTCGGCAAGTGTGTTGGCGTGGATTACCGAGTTGGCTGTGCAAATAACGAAGTATTTTGTAATGTGGTTTTCAATGGATTGCAAGTCCATGTTGACAACATTTTCACCTTTTTTGTCAAGAATCGCCTGATTTATAACTTCAAGCAGTTTTTGCGTGTCTTCTATTACTGAAAATCTACTCATTCGTTAAAAAAATTTGGGACAAAGATACTAATTTTTAGTTAGTTTTATATGCTTGGGATGTTAAAAAAGAATTAAGGTTAGTAATGGATTAGTGCTATTGGAGTTGCTCATTTCGTGTGGTTTGCTAATGATTTGATTATAAACGAAAAAAGACGAACTTTTTGTTCGTCTTTTTCTGCTCCCCAGGTAGGACTTGAACCTACGACCCCCTGATTAACAGTCAGGTGCTCTAACCAACTGAGCTACTGAGGAAAAGCGGTGCAAAGATAGTGTAACATTTTTAACTGACAAACATTTTTTTTACTTTTTTTCAAAAAAATCAATTTGTTGAATTGTAGAATGTTATCCTTGTTGGATGCGATTGTCACTTGCAGTTTTTGTAAAATAATCTCTCTTTTTTGATGGCGAATCTTCGCGATTTTACTTTTTCTTGTAGATTTTTAGTTTCTGACCAATCTGCAATTTCGATGGGTCTGCGATGTTGTTCCATTTTAGAATTTCATCGGCGGTAGCCCAGCTATAGCGTTTGGCGATGTTGTATGGATTGTCACCAGATTTTACAGTGTAGGTTTCCACCAGAGTGTAGTCCTTTGCGTTGAATGTAGCAGAGGTTGAAGTGCTTGTATTAGATTGTGTTGCAGGCTTTTGTTGCGTAGTCGATGTTGTCTTTGGTTGTGTGGACTGATTGCTATGTGCAGCCTTTTTGCCAGTCCATATCACTAAGGTTTTTCCTGCGCTTATGTTTGTGTTACTAAGTCCGTTCCAAGCCTGTATGTCGCTGACTTTTACGCCGAACTTTTGCGCAATCTTACCCAAATAGTCGCCTTGCTGAATCTTGTATATTATTTTTTCGCCGTTGCCTTCCACGACATAGTTTTTCGGCTCGGCAGGAGCTTTTGGCGGTGGAAAGTATATCGTATCGTTGTACTTCACAATGCTGTCGTGAAGTGTTGCAAAATCGTTCTTGCGACCTGACGGCAATCTGTATGTTACAGGGGTTCTTCGTCCATCAATAACCTCGCAACTGAATGTCGCGTTTAGAGATTTCAGTTCATTTAGACTTATGCACATTACCTTGGAAATCTGTTCGATATGAATTCGGTCGCTGATGCGGATGGTGTCGTATTGCTGTTCGATTTCCTTGATTTCGATTTTGCTGTTCCTGTAGTTCTCTGCCCATGAAATCACTGCGCACCAGATGTCGAAAATGTTTTTGCCGTATGGGTCAAGCGAGGTGTATATTTCAGAAGTTTGCTTGCCTTGAACCTGCATTAGTTTGAGGTTCGATGGACCGAAAAGATAGGCGGCCAAGGCAATGTCCCATTTTTCAAATTTTTCGTGAAAATATTTAAGTTGGCGGATTGCAGCCTTTGTCGATTGTATTATGTCGTGTCGTCCGTCTGTGCATTCACTGATTTCAACGCCATATTTTATTGCATATAAGTATTGCAAACCCCAGAACCCGCAGTTCCCATCCTGTTCAAAGTTCTTGTTGAATGCCGATATTGCAAATGGAAGCCATAAAAGTTCGTCTGGGTAAGAGCTTTGCCCTGTTTTTTCCGCAGCGAAAGCAATTTCCGAATGCGCTTTCAGCACCGCAGTTTTTGTTTCGGCTGGTAGCGATGATATTGCATCGTAGTATGATATTGCATTCTGTGTTAAGGTGTAAGATTCTTCCTCAATCAGAACTTTGGGGTAAAGATGTTCGTTTACGGGGGTAGATTCAATTTTTGCTTCGATGTACAGCGGATTATAGTTGCCAAGGTTCTTTTTCAGCGATGATATGAAATCCTTTTGCGCGAATACCGTGCAAATGGGCATCATGCTCATTAATATTGCTAGTATGTATCTGAACCTTAACGACATTGCTTAGAATTTTTCATCGTATTTTGTCCAAAGGAAGTCGCCAAGTTTCCATGCCTTGTCAACTACTTTTTGTCCCCACATATTTGAATATTCGGTCAACTTGGCAATGGCTTCCTTGCGCCCGTTCTTCTTGTTCATCAGGGTTTTGGCTCCCTCCTCAATATTTTTCTGGTTGTCAAAAAGTTCTTTCTGCCAAGGAATCCACACTGCATCAACGACATCCTTGCGCATGTCGCCCCAACGCTGGTGCGTAAGTGTGCCCAATCTGTTGAACGCCCACCAAGCCGATTCCTGAGTGTAACCGTTTGGACGACCGGGGGTTTCGTAGCATTTTGGCAGTTGCGTTATCTGTGGGTAGAAGGGCACATAAATCGAAGTTGCAACATTGTCGAGGGCAATCCAGGCCACACCGCCAATTTCATCTGGCAGCCATGAGCGGCATTGCAAAATAGTGGCATACATCGTGTACCAGCGGGCTATTGTGCGCTCTCCGAGCATTTCGATTTTGCCTGTTTTCGAGTCAACATCGTACCAAGAACCGCGTACATTCTCGATTTTCATCTGGTCGTATGGCATCTGCGGGTTTGCCATTGGCGAAATTACTTCGTTCCCATTCTTGTCGGTAACTGTAAGTGCGTGGGTAATGTCGTACGGCGTACCTTCGTAGTAGTCGCGGAAAATCATCGAAAGTTGCTCCAAAGTCACTGGTTTGTCGGGTTTTACCGAAAATGGATAGTCCTTGTCGTTGGCATCGAGTTTTAGTGACGGAGCAACTAGGTCAAACACGCGCCACTCGCGGCGGCGGGCAGCTATGCTGTTGCGGCTTTCGGGAGCGTAGGCGTGGCAGAATTCAAAATCGGCTTCCGACTTGCACCAACCCGAATCCATTGCCATCTTGAAAATGTTTTCGCTTGCCATGAACATATCGCTGTTGCTGAGGTCTATGTGTTTGATTGTGCTAGCGTTGGCGTTTACGGCAATGTGGTCGTCGGGGACGCGCTGTGCAACCCAAATTCCACCTTTCTTGCCTTTGCCCGGACCGATTATTTCAAGGTGCCATACTTCGTTTTTGTCGGCTATGGTGAGGCACTCTCCAACATCAATCCAGCCGTATTCCTTTATTAGTTCGCCTGCTAACTTTATGGCTTCTCGGGCTGTAGCACAACGCTCAAGCATCAGTTGACATAGCTGTGTGCAGTCGATGATGCCGTTTTCTGAAACAAGCGACTTGCGTCCGCCGAAGGTCGATTCTCCGATGCCGAGCTGCTTTTCGTTCATGCAGGGGTAGGCGGTGTTTATGTAGCGGTATGTGTGTGCAACCTGCGGAATTTCACCAACTTCCTCAAATTCGTATGTTGGCATTGCGTAGATGTTTTTCGACACGCGCTTGTATATTTTCTTGGTTGCGCCTTTGGGGTAGTCCCTTGCTGGCTCTATGTTGAATTCCGATTTAGAGCGGTGGCTGTCGTCGGTGTGCGATGTGAATACCGATCCGTCTGCACTGGCTTTTTTGCCAACTGTTATGCTTGTGCATCCGTCGGGGTAGTTTCCAACCCAGTCGGTATAGTCGATTTGGGCTGATGCGAATGATGCTATTGCGCAAAGGATTATTACTGTGAGAAATTTTTGTATCATAGTATTATTTTTTATCGGTTGCGAAGATATAGAATTTTTCTAAAAACATAAAATATGCTTGCTGGTTTGATATTTCTTGTAGCGGCGCAATGCTTTGCGCCGCTACATAAATATTTCACACAAAAAAAGCGCAGACTTGGGAGGCCTGCGCTTCTTCATTAGGAGTTTTTGTTGTGTGTTTCGATTATTCGTATAGGTATCTCTTGATACTCTTTTTAGGCGTTTTTTCAAATTCCTGGTCGCGAACCTGAATCTTGTTGATTTGCATATAGGCTGGCATTTCGGAATTTATTTGCTTTTGGTATTCAGCAAGTTCGGTTTCGATTTGCTCTGGAGACATTCCCTTTGTGAGATCAGGGTTCGGGTAGATTATCGAAACTATCTTGGCAGCGCGACTTACAACTACGCATTCCGAAACCAATGGGAAGTTGCAGAGTCTCGATTCGATTTCTTCTGGATATACATTTTGTCCCGAGCTGGTGAGAATCATGGTCTTGCTACGACCTTTGAGTGAAATGAAGCCGTCTTTGTCGATAATGCCGAGGTCGCCGGTATGCAACCAACCTTCGCTGTCGAGAGCTCTTGCTGTTTCTTCTGGGTTCTTGTAGTAACCGCACATTATGTTTTCGCCACGGAGAAGGATTTCTCCGATTTTGCCTGGTGTGCTCGATTCTACCTTTGCTTCGAGGCAGTCGACAAGCTTGCCTGCTGCGTACATTGGGTTTGTCTTCCAGCCACTGTATGCTACAAGTGGTCCGCATTCGGTCATGCCGTAGCCAACGGTGAAGCGGAATCCGATTTTCTTGAGGAAAGTTTCAACTTCGCGGTTTACCTTTGCACCACCGAGGATAAGCTCGATGAAGTTTCCGCCGAAAGCGTCTTCGAGGGTCTTGCGAATCTTGCGATAAATGATGCTGCGGAGTCCTGGAACTTTTGTCATGAACTTAACTGCAGGTTTTTCGAGTGTCGGCTTAATTTTGCCTTTGTATATCTTTTCGAGAATCAGCGGAACCGAAAGTATCAAGCGTGGCTTGTATTCGCCGAATGCCTTGAGTATTACCTGCGGTGAAGGCAGTTTGCCGAGGAAGATTATGTGGCATCCTTCGGTGAGCGGGTAGAGGAAGTCGAATGCACAGCCGTAGCAGTGTGCGAGCGGAAGGAACGAAACCAACTTGTCGCCGCTTACGAGGAACATGTTCTCGCGTGCGAACTTTATATTTGCTGCTAAAGCGTTGAGCGTCAGCATTACGCCCTTAGGACTACCTGATGTGCCTGATGTATAGAGGATTACGCCTAGCTTGTCGTTTGGAAGATTCGGCAATGTAAAATCTTTTGCGGTAATTTCCTGCATATTACGGTCGAAAGTGTGCTGTTCGCCGTTACGAGTGTAGTAAGAATCGAAGTTATCGAGCTTGAAAATTTCCTCAACGATTGTGAAGTTGCTGACATCCATCTTGTTTAAGATGTATTCCGAAACGAATGCCAAGCGAGCATCGGAGTGGTTGGTCAGTGCGTATATGTCTTTAGGTGTAAAGTCCTGAAGCAGAGGAACGATAACTGCACCATAAGTAGTTGCTGCGAGGTAAACGCATCCCCAGTTTACTGAGTTTTTGCCGACGAGAACGATCTTGTCGTTTTCCTTTATGCCACAGTCCTTGAACAATTTGTGCAACCTTAATATATTGTTGCCTAATTTTCCGAAAGTGATTACTGATTCTTTGTTGTCGTAGTCCTGCAAAGCAGGGAGATTCCAGTTGTTTACAATTGCGTTCTTGTAATAATCAACAAATAATTCCTTTATCATTTTTCCTTTATTTAAATTGTTTTGAATTTTGCGATGCAAAGGAATACACTTTAAAAGTGCTGATAAAATAAATGTGGTATTGCGCTGTATTTCAGTCGTAAAAGTTCGTTTTTAGGGGCGAAATTTCAAAATGAGGGGCGAAGTATTTTGCGAGGGACGAAATGTTTTTGCTTGTCTGGGACTAAAAATCGGTTTTCGATGGTGAGAATGTGGCTTTGATATTTTATGGACGGTGCACATTTTTATGGTTATGCCAATTATCCATTATCAATTGTAAATTGTCCATTGTCCATTATACATTATCAATTTTCCATTGCTAATTATCCATTGTTCATTCAGATTCTTTTATATTTATAAGGTATATTTCTTAATTTTTTCTTGTCAATTTGAATTCAAATTTGTAAGTTTGCGCGTTTTTATATTTATTAGAGGTATTGTTCTCATTTTGTAGATGCTTGCCTCACGAATTTTAGATTTTTGAAACGAATAAAATTTATTGATATGAGAAATAAAATATGCTTGGGTATTTTTGTTTTGATGGCTGTTATGTCATTTAGTATTACAGCATTTGGACAATCATTGGCAGATTATAAGTTTACTACAGGTACGAATACTAGTCTGTGGAGAACGTTTTCAAGTCCAACGACAATCCTGACCGGTGGAGGAGATTATGCAGTTTCTGCTGTACATGACTTAGGTTTTTCATTTAAGTTTGGTGCGACAAATTATACGCAATTTTCTGTAAATGCCGATGGTAACCTGAAGTTTGGCGAAACTGTGACTGGAACGTATAATTATAGTAGTCCTTTTTCCAGTTCTAATGCTGCATCAAATGCTCCGAAGATAAACTTTTTCGGTTGCGACGGCTATATGCCTTCTGAAGCAGATGGTGGGTATGTTAAGTATGAGGTGCTGGGAACTTCTCCTAATAGGGTTTGTGTAATCGAGTTTGCAACAACCACTTATAACTCGTCATCGCGAGGAAACATATACTCTTGGCAGGTGCAGTTGTATGAAACTACAAACAAGATAATTGTAATTTATCCGTCTTCGCTTCCTTCTGTAAATCCTGCAGTTGTATGCCAGCATGGTATGTGCACAGGAGGCAATGATATAATTCTGGTGGATGCGTCCCATAATATGACGCATTATACAAGCGGACAGAGTACTACGATAGCAGCTTCTACTTGGCCTGATGCTGGCAGATACTATCTGTTTGATCCTGTTACACCTATGGAACTTGGGGTTACATATACAGGAACATTGGGAACTGTTAGTGTTTGGAATACATACACAAGTTGTGGTTACGAAGAACCTGGAGAAGAGCATGTTTTTTCTTTCACGCCGCCATTTTCCGGTTCGTATGTTTTTACAGCGGCTCAACCTTCAGGCGACCCGGATTTCTTCTTGATGTCTTCTTATGGAAATACAGGAACAAATGTAATTGGTAATTGTTGGAATTCTGGGGCAAAATCTCTTTCGTTGACTGGCGGTACAACCTATTATCTTATAGCGGATAATTATTATTCTTCACAAAAAGCTCAATATTCAGTGAAGGTGGAAAGTGTTATCGGTGCGCCTCCATATTACTGTGACTTTGAAAATAGTACTGAAAATGGTCGCTGGACATTCTCAAATGGTTCTTATACAAACTACTGGATGATTGGAAGTGGTACGAGCAGTGGCGGTTCTAATTCTTTGTATATAACTAATGATGGTTCTTCGTATTCCTATGATAATGGTAGTTCTTCGTACGGATATGCATATCGTTCATTTTATTTTGCCAATACTGGCGATTATGTAGTTTCGTTCAAGTGGAAAGCTCGAGGCGAAAGTGGTTGCTGGGATGCCATGTACGCCGCGTTGGTGCCATCGGGTACTACATTTCCGCCAGCCAGTAATGTTTCTGGCAGTACAAATTCATTTCCTGCCACCAGTTATATTAATGTGGCCGATGTTTCACAAAGTTACAATACATCGGGAGTGTTCTTGTGGACTAATCGTGAAAGTGATTGGATTACTTCAACAAAAACTATCACAATTTCAACTGCCGGAGCATATACTCTTGTGTTTTATTGGAAGAATGATGATAGTGCCGGTACAAATCCTCCAGCGGCTGTCGATGACATTTCGATAGCAAAACCTTGTAATGAAATCGCAACAATAAATGCTAGTTCAACTGGAAGTTCTTCTGCATCGATTAATCGTACATCGGGTAACGGTGTAAAGTATGAAATTCTGGTTTCCACTTCATCTGATCCCGAAGCCGCAACTGAAACGCCGGTTGCGATGACTTCCGCTGCACAGACAATAACAGGCTTAATCCCTGGTACACGATACTACGCATATATACGCAGCTATTGTTCAGAATACACGCATGGACCATGGAGCAGTGCTGTAAGTTTTGTTACAACGTGCGACAAGACCGCTACTTTAACTGCTAATGTCCAAAGTGCAACATCAGTATCATTGACGCGTACCTCTGGCGATGGCGTGAAGTATGACATATTGGTTTCGACCTCGTCAGATCCAGCAACGGCAACCGAATCGCCAGTTGCTATGACATCGACTACGCAAACAGTGAACGGTCTTACACCAGCCACCCAGTATTATGCATACATTCGCAGTTATTGTACACAAGATATGTATGGACCATGGAGCAGTGCGGTAAGCTTTGTTACCAGTTGCGACAAGACCGCTACTTTAACTGCTAATGTCCAAGGTTCAACATCAGTATCATTGACGCGTGCGTCTGGCGATGGCGTAAAGTATGACATATTGGTTTCAACCTCGTCGAATCCTGCAACGGCAACCGAATCGCTAGTTGCTATGACATCGACAACGCAAACGGTAAGCGGTCTTACACCAGCCACTCAGTATTATGCATACATACGCAGTTATTGTACCCAAGATATGTATGGACCATGGAGCAGTGCGGTAAGCTTTGTTACTACATGTGATAAGACCGCTACTTTAACTGCTAATGTCCAGAGTTCAACATCGGTATCATTGACGCGTGCGTCTGGTGATGGCGTAAAGTATGACGTATTGGTTTCAACCTCGTCGAACCCTGCTACGGCAACCGAATCGCCAGTTGCTATGACATCGACAACGCAGACAATAACAGGTCTTACTCCAGAAACTCAGTATTATGCATACATACGCAGTTATTGTACCCAGGATATGTATGGACCATGGAGCAGTGCTGTAGGATTTGTTACTTCATGTGGTGCTACGGGCGAATTAAGCGTTAATGTTCTAAGTCCTAGTAGTGCATTGCTGACGCGCGTATCAGGTAATGGCGTGAAGTACGAAATTTTGGTTTCAACTTCGTCAAATCCTGCTACTGCAACAGAATCACCCATTCTGATGACTTCTGACACGCAGGAAATTACTGGTCTGACACCATTAGCACACTATTATGCTTATATCAGGGCTTATTGCACCGAATCAACTCATGGCGAATGGAGTAGTGCTATTGAGTTTATTCCTAGAGTGCCTCCAGCTACTATTCCATATACCTGCGATTTTGAAAATAGTACTGAAAATGAAAAGTGGACATTGGCAAATGATGGCCAGGTAAATTGCTGGATTATCGGCAGTTATACAAGTGTCAGTCCGTCCAATTCTCTTTATATTACATACAACAATTCAGCAAACTATTATACGGGAGATGTTTCGTATGTATATGCATGGCGTTTAATCAATTTCGCCAATGCCGGCAGTTATTTGTTGTCGTTCAAGTGGAAATGCAATGGAGAATCAAGGTGGGATTTACTACGAGCATTTTTGATTCCTACAAGTGTAAATCCGGTACTTAATGGGGGCTATTCTAATAATCAGAGTGGTTCTAGCAATTCGACGCCTTCCCGATGGATTGATGTGGCTAATCCTGAAGGACAGCTTTCTTTACACTCAGATTGGCAGATTAGCAGTAGGACTATTGACATTAGCACTGCAGGAGACTACTATTGGGTATTTTTCTGGAAGAACGATGGTTCCGGCACTTATTCACCACCTGCTGCTGTGGATGACATAGAGATTGCAGAACCTTGTACGGCTACAGCTTCGTTGAGTGCAAACGTACTGGGAAGTAGTTCTGTAGAAATTACAGGCACGTCCGGTAGTGGTTTAGGTTATCAGGTATTGCTGACTACATCTTCGGATCCCGAGGCGGCAACCGAATCGCCAGTTGTAATGACATCGACGACACAGACAATAACAGGTCTTACTCCTGATACTCATTATTATGCATATATACGTAGTGGCTGTTCCGAATATAATTACGGCGAATGGAGCAGTGCTGTAGAATTTGATACCCCCGATTGTAAGGTTGCAAACCTTTCTGTGGCGACAACTCCGACACGAGCAACAATAACATGGACAGGCGGTACATTGTCGACATCATACCAGTTGTATATTTCGGAAGAGGAAATGAGTGATAGCGATTTGGAAGAAGCCAGCCTTGTGACTCTCAGCAATACCAGCTATACGGTTTCCAATCTTCCTGTTATGACCCGCTATTATGTGTATGTACGTTCATATTGTGGACAGACAGAGTATAGCGACTGGGTAAGCGCAGAGTTTTACCTTCCGTTGGAAGCTAAAAATTTGCCATATCATGAAAACTTTGAGTCAGGTGCTGTAGAAAATTGGGTTATGAGGAACGGTATAAACGGCTGGTATGTCGGTTCCGGAACGTCTAGCGGAGGTTCTTATTCGTTGTATATATCCGATAATAACGGTGGCTCTAATCATTACGATCTTGGTTCCACATCGGAATCTTATGCATTTTGTTGTCTGAATATCGGTACGCCGAGTATTGTAAATGTGTCGTTCGACTGGAAATGTAACGGAGATTATTATCAGAGTTACTATTATTATATTGATGATTATTTAAATGTATTCCTTATCCCTGTTTCATTGGAGCCTACATTCACTGAGTATATATATAACGGCAGTGTACCAAGCGGTTGGATAAGTGTTAGTGGTGGTTTGGTTGGTAATAGTAATTGGTCAACTGTGTCAGAGCAGTTTACTCTGACAGAAGAAAAGTATTATTTGGCATTCTATTGGAAAAATGATGGTGGTTACGGATATCAGCCGCCGGCGGCAATTGACAATCTGCATGTCACTTCCCCGCTGTCATGCTTGTATAGCGGAAATATAAATGTTTCGGATATAGGCAAGACTTCTGCTACTTTCTCGTGGCCGGATGGCGAGTATGTTTCGCAATGGCAGTTATTGGTAACAACAGCCAGCGATCCTGACGAAGCAACTGAAATGCCAATATTAGTTGAAAATACATCATATACGCTTAACGATCTTATTCCCGAAACAGATTATCATGTATATCTTCGTGGATACTGCTCGGCAACGAATCTGGGATTATGGTATGAATCGGAGTTTGCGACATTGCCGTATTGCTTGCCTGTAGTGAATGTTGCCGTTAATGATTACGACAGGACTTCTGTGGAATTTTCGTGGACAGATGTCGAAGGGGTATCGCAATGGGAGGTGCTTGTAAGCGCATCGAACGAGCCCGCGTTAGCAACAGAATCGCCCATTAGTGTAAATACTACTTCTGCAACGGTAGGCGGGTTGGAAATGAACACCCAGTATTATGTGTATGTGCGTGCGTATTGTTCTGCAGAGCATCAAAGTCCGTGGTCGGAAGGGGTAGAATTTACTACATGGCCACCATGTGTAGGCTCAACCGATATTCATTTGAGTGTTCTGTCTGCTACATCGGCTAGAATTGTTTGGGATCATCCATATACAAATAACTTCCATGTGTATGTTTCGCCTACAACAATGACAGAAAGTCAACTTGAAGCTTTAGGTTCGGAAGAATATGTTACTGTTAATACAAGTGCAGTAATGTCGTATTATGCAGATGGTCTTACGCCTAACCAGACATACTACTTTTATATAAGTGCCGACTGCAACGATGGTTTTGGCGACTGGACGTATTTCCAGTTTACAACAGAGTCCGATGAGGTAATGCCTTTGCCATACTATCAGGACTTCGAGTCCGATGTGTTGCAGAACTGGCATCTTAACAATGATTCAAATGGCTGGTATGAAGGTAATGCAGTAGCAAATACTGGAGATAAATCACTGTATATTTCGTCTGATTATGGAGAGACAAATACTTATACAACTAATAATACATCGTATTCTTATGCATATTGTCGTTTGCGTGCCGATTATCCTTTAGTGGTGAATGTTTCGTTCGATTGGTGGTGTTACGGTGAAAGTAGTTATGATTTGCTTCATGCATATATGATTCCAGCATCTGTAAATCCAGTACTTGTGGCAGGAGAAGCCAATGGTATGACTTCCAGCACAAATACGGCGCCTGAAGGTTGGATTGAAGCTTCAGAATTATTAAGAAGGAATTCATCGTGGCAGAGGTCGTCAAGCGAAGTTGCACTGCGTGAATCCGGAGAGTATTATTTGGTATTCTTCTGGAAGAATGATGGTGGTGTTGGTACAATGCCTCCAGCTGCAGTTGACAACATAAGTGTTGAAGTCGCGTCTACTTGTTTGTTCCCTGAAAATATAGCAGTTACCTTGGTGGGCAAGAATTCGGTAGCGCTATCGTATGATTATGATGGCGCTGCTACGCAATGGCAGGTATTGGTAACGACAGCAGATAATGCCGAAGAGGCTACAGAAACACCAGTGCTTGTAAATAGCCTGACTCCCAATGTTGGTGGACTTAACCCCAATACACGTTATAAGGCATTTGTTCGTACATATTGTTCCGAATCGGAACAAAGTTCGTGGGTAGGCGGTGTTTCTTTCACCACCTTGCCGCCTTGCGAGCCGATATACGAACTTAAGGCTTTTGTAAGGCCTAGTTCCGTTGACCTCTCATGGAGGCATCCGTATGATGTTACCAATTACCGTATAGTAAAATCGGAAACTGAACTAACAGATGTAGAACTTGCTTCTGCCGAGTATTTAGAACAAAGAGCGACAACATATACGGATAATTCGTTAACGCCGGGACACACATATCACATTTATGTTACAGTTGATTGTGGCGACAACGAAATAAGCGACTGGGTACACACTACATTTACAACGCCTGAAACTGAAGCCTTGCCATTGCCATACTATGAGGATTTCGAGGATGGAGTGGTTGAAAACTGGGTGACCAGTAACAATACAGTCGGATGGTATCTGGGTACAGCAACAGGAAACAATAGCGACTGGTCAATGTATGTATCCATGGATGGTGGTGCTAATAATTCATATTGTTGGACAAACACAACGGATTATTCGTATGCGTATTGTCGCCTGAGATTCGATCGGCAAGGAGTAGTTAGGGTTAAGTTGGACTGGAAATGTGTGGGCTGGTATTATCATCATAGCGTAAGGCCATTCCTTATTCCTGTTGGTTTGAATCCGTCGTTAAACGCGGGAAATGCAAACGGAATGAGTAATAGTTTGTCATCACCTAATGGATGGATAAATGCGTTGGATATTAACGCTTTGTCTGAATATTCAGTTAGCGATGGATGGAACTGGCATACCAACTCCAAGGAACATAATATAATGGAACCTGGTGACTATTATTTGGTATTCTTCTGGTCTGATAATAATCGTGAACGTGACGATCCGCCGGGTGCAATCGATAATATAAGCGTTGAATATGTTTCGTACTGTATGTTCGAGGGTAATGTTAGTGTGGATAACATCACTCGCAATTCCGCTGACATTTCGTGGACATCGGCTACAGGTTCGCAGTGGCAGGTGCTGGTAACTATGTCAGACAATCCCGATGAGGCTACCGAAAGTCCGGTGTTGGTTTCTACGATGTCGTATGTAGCCGAAAACCTTGATGAAAATCCAGATTATCCAAATGGCAACTACTATGTATTTGTACGCACCTATTGCTCCGAATCGGAACAAAGTCCATGGTCGAGAGCTGTAAGGTTCTCTACCTTGCCACCTTGCGAGCCGGTATATGGACTTACAGCCGATGTCTTGCAGGATAATGCATATATTTCATGGTTCTCCCCGTATTCTTACAGCAGTTATCTTTTGTATCCGTCATTTACAGAAATGTCTGATGATGAGATTAATGCCGAATCGTATTATATAACTTCAACTTCGCTTGATTATAATTTGGATTTGCCTGAACCGGGACAGGGGTACCACATTTATATTTCTCCTGGCTGTAGCGATTACGAGCATAGTTCATGGACGCATTTATATTTTGAAACGCCAGATATTAATATCATGTCGTTGCCATATTATCAGGATTTTGAATCTGATTATATTCAGGGATGGCGCAGAGATAATGAATCTAACGGATGGTATTTTGGTACGGCTGTTTCGCGCGATGGTGAAAGGGCGATGTATGTTTCAAATGACAGAGGAGCTACATACGGTTTTAATAATAGCGGATCTAGTTATTCGGACGCTTATTTTGCTATTAATATGGATTCTCCAGGTGGCATTAATGTTTCTTTCGACTGGCTGTGTGATGGTGTGGAATATAGTTATTATGGTACGACCGAAATATATAATGGAATGGGTGTGTACCTTGTACCTTATGAGTCAAATTCTCCGTTTGAACTTGTATATGACTATGATAATTGGATATATGTAGGATCTTTTGTTAATTCTGCTTCGTCTACATGGGAAAGATTCTCAGGTAATGTATATTCGTTGGAAAGTGGTAACTATTTTGTTGTGTTTGAATGGTTTAACAATTATTATTCATCACCTTTCCCTGCTGCTGTCGATAATATCTCGATTGTACGTCTGTCCGATGAAAACGATATTCTTTCGTTTGCATTCGATGGTGCAGACAATGTGCATATTGACACCGAAAATCATATAATTACCTGCGATGTTCCGTATTCGTGGAACTTGAGAGGTGTAACTCCGCAAATAGAGATTTCTGATCTTGCAACAATAAGTCCGCAAAGCGGAGAGGCTGTAAACCTTTCATATCCATTTGTATATACGGTTACGGCTGAATCGGGAATTTCCCAGGAATGGACTGTAATGGTTTCAAGGCGGGATGCTGTTGCCGATGTAGAAATCCTATCGTTCTGGACGGACGGTTTGTTCGATGTTACAATTGATCACGATAATGCAACCGTCAATGCAACACTTAGCCGCATGTACGACATTACATCTATTGTACCTACAATAGAAATTTCGCCTTTGGCAAGCATAAATCAGATCGAGGGCAGGGCTTACGACTTCACGAATCCGCGAGTATTTACAGTTACTGCTGAAAATGGAGTGGATACAAAGGACTGGATCATAAATGTTACATACATTGATTCTCCTCTTGGTGCCGATTGTTCAAATCCGTATGTGGTTGATGCCGAAAACGATTTGCCGTATTTCAATTCTGCTACAACCGAGGGATTGTACAATATGATAAACACTTATTACACCGATAGGCCTGAGTTTGGATTTGAACTTCCGGGCAACGATGCGGTATATAGGATTGACTTGCAGGCAAGGAAGATGCTTGTTATTGATGCGCATTCGTTCAGCGGAGTTTTCAATGTATTCGTAATGAATAATTGCGGTTCATTGTATTCGTATATGGTTGACTCAAAGACAAATGAGACCAATGCATCGTTCTCTGTCGATTGTCTTGCAGGTTCTACATACGTAATTATTGATAGTGATGGTGCTGATGTTTCGTATGAAATTCAGATATATGCATTGCCACATTGTTATGTTGTTAACGATTTGGACGCAGTTCGTTTGCAAAATGAACTCGATGTTACATGGTCGTCAGACAATGTGGGTGACAACTGGACTTTGAAGTATGGAAATCAGGGCTTCGATTTGGATACCGAAGGCACAGAGGTTAGCCTTACCGATACTCACTACGAAATTACTGGACTTCCAGAATCAACGCCATACGATATTTATGTCCGTGCAAACTGTACAGGCGAAAATGGCAACAGCGAATGGTCATTACTTTCTACATCAACGATTGCAGCATGCCAGTATCCGGAAGGTTTGACGGCTTCGAATATATATGACGATGAAGCAACCTTGTCGTGGTTGGGCTTCAATATGACGCAATGGGAAGTCGGCTACAAGAAGGAATCGGATTCTGAATACACTACATTTACCGTTGATGAAACAACTGTTACCTTGACAGATCTTCAGCTTTCTACAACATACAATGTTAGGGTACGCACTTTGTGCGACAACGAAAATTCAGTCTATGCTGAAATAGAGTTTACCACACCTTGTATAATTGTAAGGAATTTCCCGTACATCGAAGATTTTAATTCGGATGTATTCCCTCCGGTATGCTGGTCGCAAGAAAGGACAGCTGCCGGTACTGGAACGGGCGTAAGCTATATTAACGGAGCATGGATGAGTGCTTCGGCTGTTGTAGGCGACAACTCTACTCCAAAGGCTTTGCTTGCCGATACGAGGGCTGGTTCGGTACACAATTTGGCATCTACGGCAATCAAGTTTGCCGAAACAATCAACGGATACTCCATAAGTCTTGATGTTTACCGCTCGACAAATTCCGCTTCTGCAGCCGACGAAGGCGTGGAGGTATGGGTTAATAGTTATCCTGACATCGTAAACGGCAATCCGCAGAAACTCGGCTATATCTCGAAGAACTATCTTGTGTCGGATGGCGATGAAGTCGGCGAAGAATTGTCGGCAGGATGGTACACCTACACATTTAATGCAAGAACGGGTGTCGGAATCAATTATGTGATACTTGTCGGAAAGGCAAACAATGCAGGTGGCGTTTATGTCGACAATCTGACAATCGACCAGGCTGTCGATTGTATTGCTCCACGCAATTTGATTGTCGAGTCGGTTGGAGAAGAGAGTGTTGTATTGGCATGGTCGGATATAAATGCCATAAATGGAACTTGGCTTGTGAGGTATTCAATCGACGGCGGTGCTGCCGTTCAAGCTACTGTTGACGAACCGCGTTTGACAATCGGTGGACTTCAGTCGGGTGTCAGCTACAATATTTCTGCAGAAATCCAAGGCGTTTGCGTTGCAGGTGTAGAAAGCGACTGGTACAGTGCAACTGTTGAGGCAACAACCGATTGCCAGATAGTTGATTTGCCATATACACAGGATTTCGAAGTCGCCAATGGCGAACTTCCCGATTGCTGGAGAACTACAAGCAACAGACGTAATACTTGGTCGGTAAGCGATGGAGTGGCTCATTTGGCATACGGAAATTCGCAGGTCGAAGCTCATTTGCTGTCACCGCGATTCAATTTGACCGCCGATGTACACTATTCGCTCGAATTTGATGTATTGCAGTCAACACAAAATATTACTCGTCCCGATTCGCTGTTTGTCTTGTATGTAAACAATTATAGAACCGATACGTTAAGGTCTATTGCTATACAGAATGCGTCAAGCAACGGAATGACTAGGATGTCGATAAATGTTCCGCAGTATGTGGGCGAGGCTCGTTTCGACTTTGTATTGAGCGGCTACCGCGAATGTTCAATCGACAATATCTTGTTGAGACCTATGAGTAGTGAAGCGGAAATTCTTACCTTCGAAGTTCCGGAACAGACTGCAGAATCGGTTATAGATTCGGAAAATGCTACCATATCGGTTTATGTTGCTAGCGTGTCTAACAGTATGTATTTTACTCCGACCTTCACAATTTCGGAGAATGCTACTGTCAATGTGCAGTCCGGTGTGCAGCGTAATTTCTCAGTACCCGTAGAATATATAGTTACTGCCGAGGATGGTGTAACATCAAAGACTTGGACTGTAAGCGTTGGCCTTGACGAAAACTACTGCCCGAATCCGTCTGCCGATGACATATATTTCTATGAATATGGCGATTCTGCTGATATATATATTTATCCTGCTAACAACGAAACTTCATACAACTTGAAGATTTCATCTCAACCTATTGACCCAGAAACAGAAACTGCTGAATTGTTCGATGGTATTATTGAACCCGATTCGGTAGGTTATGGTTGGCGTAGGTCGGTAATAGAAGGATTGGATGCTTATACCTATTATTATATATATGTCCAGTCGAATTGCGGTGCAACTGGTTGGACAGAAAAAACCGCGTGTGGCATATTTACGCTTCCGTACGAACAGGATTTCTCTGATGTTGATTGCTGGGAAATAGATGATTACAACAATGATGGCAGGACTTGGTCTATTGCAAATGGCGAGGCTATGTACACATTCTCACGCACAAATCAAGCCGACGATTATCTTGTTTCACCAAAGTTGCAGATTCTTCAGAACGCAAAGCTGGAGTTCAAGTACAAGGCTGGCAACTTCTCTTATCCGGAAACTTTCTTGGTGCTTGTCTCAAATGGGAACGACACAGTGCAATTGGATTCGCTGACTGTAAGCAACGAAACATATCAGACATACGGACCGGTTGACCTTTCCGATTTTGCAGGGCAACTTGTTGATATTGAGATACAATGTAAGTCGGAAGCAAATAGGTATCGCTTGTATATTGATGATTTCAAGGTTTTGGTATCCGACTATGTGATAAATGTTTCGTCGGAAGGCAACGGTACGATTTCCCCTGATGGCATTGTAGAAGTCGCTCCTGGCGAAAGCGCCGAATTTGCAATCGTGCCTGACGAATACAACGATTTGCTCTCGTTGACACTTGACGGCGAGGATGTTTCAGACGAAGTAGTTGACGGAATCTACACGCTTGCCGATGTGAATGCAGAACATACATTGATAGCAACATTTACCGAACGCTATACCTTTACAGCATCGGCTGGTGAGGGCGGACATATTGTAACCGATGGTGTCACTGTTGCAGAGCATGGTGATACGGTTTCGTTTGTTGTAATCCCCGATGAGGGTTATCGTCCGGGCGATGTGATTGTTGACGGTATTGCCGAGCAACTAGAACAAGGAAGTTACATTTATACCTTCGAGAATGTTGAAGCATCACATACAATTCATGCAACATTCAATCAAATTATTTACCATACTATTCATGTGGTCGCTGGTGATAACGGACTTGTTTCTCCAAGTGGCGATGTCGTTGTCGAGGAGGGAGAAAACTTGACAATTTCGGTAATTCCGTATGATGACTTTATCATTCGTGAGTTCTTGGTTGACGGTGTCGATGCGGTGGAAGAACTGATTGCACATGGTTACAATTATTATTTCGAGAATATTACAGCTGACCACAATGTGCAAGTTTCGTTTGTCGAAAATGTATATTATCCGATTGCTGTTTCATATGGCGAACATGGTACTATAACTCCTAATGGTGATGTTTCTGTAGAAAACGGTACCGACCAGACATTCTATATTGTTCCTGATGCTGGTTACCATATCGTATCGGTAACAGTTGATGACGAGGATGTTCCATCGGCAGTTGCTGAAGGCGAATACACTTTCGTAAATGTTACGGAGGATCATACAATACATGCCGAGTTTGCAATAAATACCTATACCATAGTGGCATACGCACAAGGCGGAACTATTACGCCGAGCGGAACTATTACAGTAAACCATGGCGACAACCTTACATTGGAGTTTGAACCAGAAGCAGAATACGAATTGCTTAATTTCTTGGTCGACAATATCTCGCAGGATGTTGAAGGCAATTCTTATGCATTCGACAGCATAACTGCCGACCATGCAGTAGTTGCGATATTTACACCTATGAATATTATTAGGCATGAAATTACAGCTACTGCCGGTGTACACGGAAGCATATCGCCGAGCGGCAGAGTCCGTGTTGTAGATGGCGAAAGCCAGACCTTCCAGATTATTCCCGACGAACACTACTACATTTCATCGTTGCTCGTCGATGGCGAGGCTGTCGATGTAGCCGATTCGTACCAGTTCCAGAATGTTACAGCCGACCATACTATTTCGGCATCGTTTGAGGTTTACAAGCATGTAGTAACAGCCATTGCAGGCGAACATGGAAGCGTAAACCCATCGGGAGAGCAGGAAGTTGACGAGGGTTCCGACATAACATTCACATTCGCTCCAAGTGTCGGTTATATTGTTTCCGAAGTGCTTGTCGATGACATAAGTGTCGAGTTTACAGGTAATTCGTATACTTTGCAAAATGTTCTCGAAGACCATGTCGTAAGGGTTAACTTTGACTTGTTGCCTATGTGGTCGATAACGGCTGTTTCTGGAGCGAATGGTTCAATCACTCCTAACGGAACACAGTATGTCCTCAATGGTGATGACATAGAGTTTACTTTCGTTCCGAACGATGGTTATATGCTCGACAGGGTTGTTGTCGATGGACAGGGATTTTCGCCCGAAAGCAATACCTACATGTTCGAGAATGTGACAGAAAATCATTACATCTATGTTTCGTTCCGTCCGTTGGTATATTTCATAACCGCAGAAGCTGGTCCTCATGGTGAATTGTCACCATCTGGCATTGTCGAAGTTGAGCCTGGTGCAACGCAGGTATTTACATTCAATCCGTATATTGGCTACGAGCTTGACAGCGTTTTCGTTGATGGCGAGTACATAATTACAGATGGAAATACATACGAGTTTGCTGATGTCAATGAAAACCATACTTTCCGTGTTACATTCAAGCACATTGCCGTTGGTGTTGCCGATGAGGTTGCAGTTTCTACATCGCTCTATCCTAACCCGAATGATGGACGCTTCATGGTCGACTTCGCAGGAATAAGCGGAAATCTTGTATATCAGCTTGTAAATGCGTCAGGTGCTATCATTGAGGAGCGCGACATTTATGTTGACGAAGGAATGACGATGGAGTTCTACCATGAACTTAGACCAGGCGTTTATTTCGCAAGATTTGTTTCTGGTGACAAGGTTTTGGTTGAAAGGTTTGTGGTTGAATGAACAATGGACAATTGATAATGGATAATTGACAATGTATAATTAATAATGCATAATGCCCTCCCTATGTCATGCTGAACTTGTTTCAGCATCTGGGTATAGATTATTGTAAACAATTAACAATGGATAATAAATTTTGTAGCGGCGCAATGTATTGCGCCGCTATTTTTTTTGTGTTTTTTATGTCGTTTTTTGAGGTCAAATATTGTTCCTTTGAAATGTCAGTTTTGTAAATCTTAAAAAATATTTAAAATTTTTTTTGCATTTTTAAAATCTTTGTGTAAATTTGGTCGTTAATTCTGTAACTGTATTTTTATGGTTCGGAATCGCAAAAAGAGATAGAGTAGAATTGTATATTATTTGTTGATTATTAATGAAGTAGAGTATGGAGAGATGTTTATTAAAACTTATTTTGGGCATAGCAATTATGTCTATATGTCTGCCTGTTTTCTCACAAGTAAAGCTTTCGGACAGCGGCGATACCAAATTTTACGAAAATGGTACTCGTATCACTTATTTCAAGATGGCAGATTTTCCAAACTCGCCAGAAATGCGGGAGTTCGTTTCGAAGATGATACTTGAAAATCCAGATGTAAATAGAGTCACGATATATAGGAATGGCGAAACTTTCATGTATGAGGCTTTGCAGAGCATTGATCCAGAAATGATTGTTGATGCCGTAAACGATGCTTTGAAGGAGTACAGGGAGCAGAATGGCGACTTCCCGCCAGCATCGCCACAGGACTACGAAAAGCAGCCGTCGAATGTCAAGGTTACTAAACATCCGGGCAATGTTACTACGGTAAAAGTTTCAGAATCTCCCGAAATGAGGGTATCGCAGGAGAAAAATTCTGAAAAAAAATCAAGCGATTTGCATGCTGTGCCAGTAAATGCTCAACCTGTAAACCAGCAGTCTGCTGAGAATAGTAAAAACAGCAAGAGAGCAGAACAGGCTTCATCAGCAAACTATAACGAAAACGGTAAGAACAAATAAAACATACGACTATGAAAAATATATACCATATATTCATGAATAAGGTAATGCCAATGCGAACGGCATTAGTTGTGATATTTGTGATGCTTTCGTGGAGTATGCTTGCACCGCAAATGAGTTATGCGCAAAGCTCGTATTTCTCTGATAGAACATGTAATTATCCTGGCGATATTTCTCCAACTACAACTTGGCAGACATTAAGTGAAAGTGTTTCGAGTGGTAGTTATAATCGTCATGATGTTTATGTTACTGAAGGTCGGACATATACCTTTTCTCTTTGTCCAGAAGGGGAAGGAGGAGGAACGGCAGGTTTTGATACATATATGGCTATATATGGTTATGGCTACGGTTGTTATAGTTCCGATAGGTCATGTTTGGCATATAATGACGATGGTTGTAGTGGAAATCAATCAGTGATTACATATACTGCTACTCAAACCGGATGGATTTCTTTGTATATAACAGCATATAGTTCATCAACTTCTGGTTCCTATACTCTTGCATACAAGTATGTGGCACCTCTTTCTTGTGATGTGTCATTCAATATGGCAGACGGATTGTCAAGAACAATAGATTGTGGTACTACATATTGTTTCTACGATTCAGGAGGACCGAATGGTAGTTATAGCAATAGCCAGAGCATGACGGCAACATTCACATCAACAGGAAATATAACATTATCTTTTGCTACGTTTAATACGGAATCTAATTACGATAAGATAACTGTATATGATGGCACTACATCTGGAACTGCACTTTTGAGTGCCTATAGTGGTTCGGCTGCACCTGCTAATCTAACAGCAACAAGCGGAACAATGACTGTAGTATGGAGTTCGGATGTTTCAACTTATGCTGATGGTTGGTCTGCCACAATAACTGCTTCAGGATGTGGTTCAACTCCTCCGTCGGATGACTGTGTTACCGTAGGAACTGGAACATCTACAACTTATTATGTACCTTTCAATTCGTTATACGGATATTCGTTTGTAGAACAGATATATACCGCAGGGGAAATTGGAACGTCCGGACAGATAACCTCTGTTAGTTTCTACCATAAGCCATCTTCGACAACAACAGCCCAGACAAATAATATAGTGCTGTATATGAAAGAAGTGACACGTAGTACTTTTGCAAGCACTACGGATTACGAAACTGTTACTGCTGCAGACATTGTGTATAGCGGTTCTTGGACTATTCCTGGCGAAGAAGGGTGGGTTACCATTAACTTGTCTGCACCTTTTGATTATAATGGCACTAGTAATCTCCTTGTGGCAATGGACGAGAATACAAATGGATATTCAAGCAGGTACTTTACGTATACCAGTGTGTCAAATAGTGTTTTGGATCATTACAGCGATTCTTATAATCCAGATCCCTACAATCTCGGGTCGTTTAGCGGAAGTAAGGCATTAAGAGCAAACCGTGCCAATGCTAAGTTCTGTATAACTGAAGATTGTACTCAGCCAACAGGTACATTTGCGCTAAATCCCAGTACAATAAATATTACAGCAGGTAGTACATATAATATTTCTAATGCCCTTACCAATACGCTTACACCTTCAGGAACGATTTCTTACACATCGTCTAATACTGGAGTTGCAACAGTAACTAACGGTGTGATAACAGGAGTAGCGGAAGGATCTACAACTATTAGAATAGAATATACTCCTTCTAACTCTGCTTATTGTCATAAGATATTGTATCTGACTGTGAATGTTAATGATGGATGTGCAAGAATTGGTACTGGTTCTACTTCGTCATCTTCAGGAACTTATGGCGGTATATATACATATTTCAATTATTATGCATATACTCAGCAACTATATACTGCTACCGAATTAACTGCAGCTGGTGCTTTTGCAGGAACGCTTAGATCGCTTGCGTTACACTATGCGGAAACCACAACAAATGCTTTGTCGTTTGAGGTCTATGTTGGATTTACTTCCCAGACAGCAGTTCCCACTTCTTGGATATCAGATGCTGGTTTGACATTGGTATATTCTGGAACTATTAGCTTTATTAACGAGTGGACGAGCATTGATATAAGTTCGGCAGGTCTTTACTGGGATGGGGCTAGTAACATATTGGTAGCTATTAGGCGAACAAGCAATACTACTCCAAGTGGTACAACATATCCTAATTTTTATTATACGAGTGTTGATAATATGACGGCATATTGTACTAATTCCTCCTCATCAGTAACTCTTGATGGCAACAATGTGTCAACTTCAACAGGATCAACTACCTCGCAACGTCCAGAAATGAAATTCTGTATAGATGACTGTATACAAAGAACATTGACCTTCAATAATTCTAATGTAAACATATCAAGTTGTACAGGAACAACTTCGCAGAATCCTACAATTAGTGGCGGCAGTACTTCTGGTACTATTACTTGGTCATCATCTAATGAGAATGTAGCGACGGTGTCGTCAACAGGTGTAGTAACAGCACATTCAACAGGTACGGCAGTCATTACTGCAAGATTGGCTACTAGTGGTGATTATTGTGGTGCAACTGGTTCTTATACTGTTACTGTAACGGGAACTTCACATCGTTTAACTTATAATACTACCACAAATTGTGCAGGTGGTACGGCAAGTGCTGCACCTTCTGGTGCAACAGGAACAACCGCAATTGTTACATCTACGGAACCCACTTGTTCCTCACTGCCATATTTCCACGGTTGGAATACCGCTGCCGATGGCTCGGGAACTTCTTATACTGCTGGGGCAACTGTAGATTTGGGCTGTGCAGATGTAACTTTGTATGCCCAGTACTCCAGCACGCCACCAGAGATTACCGGTAGTCCCGATTGCGAATCGGCTATGGCTTTTTGCGCGTCAAACGATGTGGCAGAATACATTTTGACAATTAGTGATACAGAAGATGACACCGAAGGCGGAATAGGTAGTTTCCTTACTCATAGTCCTACTTGGTGGTTCCTGCGTATTTCCGAACCCGGTCCTATCAATATGACAATTCATTCCGATTGTGGTGATGTCGATTTCGGTTGCTGGGGACCATTTGACAATGTTACCTGCGACCGCACAAATGACTTGACAAATGGAACGGACTATTCGTATTATTCCGGAGCAGATCAGGCTACATACTATGGCACTTCGTATGGAGGAACAACGCCTACTTCATCAACTACAAGCACTTATATTAATGGAACTTTTGCCTTGGCAGTTCCTAGCGGAAACCTTGTTGACTATGGAGGTTCTACTTCTCATGATGAGTATTTGCAAATTACAAATGCACAGGAAGGGGAGATTTATATTGTTGTGGTCGCAAACTTTGCTGGTTGTACCGGCACAATAACGATGAACCAGACAAATCTCAATGATCCCAATGCTGGCCGTTCCGACTGTACAATTGTTAATGACTGTAGCATATCAAGCATTACAACAATAGTTGGCGATTGCAGTACCGACCAGACTTTCTCGGTTAGTGGTAATATCAACTTTACCGATCCGCCGGTTGACGGTACTCTTACAATTTCTGATGGTTCAGTATCACAGGTATTCACACCTCCTTTCGTAAGCCCTATTTCATATTCGCTTAGCGGAATACAGGGTGATGGACAGGAACATACTATAACAGCATCATTTGTTTCGTCAACAACAAACTGCGAGAGAATAACTTATATTGATGCTCCAGAATGCCAAATCGATTGTCCTGATGCGACAGTGGCTATGACAGGTTACACCGAAGTTATTGGTGACAGATACTATTTCGATGTATGTCTTGGTTCTGGTGTAAATATGGGTGGTACACAGACTGGCTACACCAATCCATCGTGGAGATGGAGCATTAATCCTCACGGCGGTGTCGCTCCATATGTTGTAAATACACAGAATGCATCATATACTCCGGGTGCAGAGCAGGGCTACGATGTATCGCTTACTGTATCAGAGGGACAATGTTCAACCGTTGCATACGGAAGAATCCGTGTGTCGGGCGGATTGGAAACAAGCTTGGATTCGTATGCTCTTGGTAATATATGTGTCGGAGACAGCCGTGAAATCACAATCGGCGGTACAGGTTCCGACATTCAAGTCAATCCGGAACCTCATACAATTGAAACATCTCTTGGTCATGCCGAAACAACTTTCATCCCTGATGGATTGAATTGTGCTACGCAGTGCTATACATCAGATGTTACTTTCTACGATTTCAATGATGGCGATGTTGTAACTAATGTTAATGCAATAAAGTATGTTCGCCTCAATATGGAACATTCGTTCATCGGTGATGTGCAGATAAAACTTACATGTCCTAATGGTCGTTCTGCTATAATTTTGCAGGACTACTACAGCAACGACTCAGAAAGCGATGTATATAGCAGCAATGCAATTGACCCATATACATATGTATGGCCGGATAGAGTAACTACAACTCGTTGGCATGTTGGAACATCTGCAACCAACTGGTACACAGGTCAGCATATGCTAGGCCGCTATGAGGTGTTTGAGGACCAGAACGAAGCATATACAACAGGCGGATATACATATTATTTGGCTTCGTTCAGTAGCGGAACAGATGCTCAAGACTTTATAACTAATTACTTGTCGCGCTATTATTCAGGTAGAGATTATGTTGTTTATAGAATTACGGATGGCAATGATAATACATTGTATTATGTAATAGGATATACATATGAAGGTGATGAAGGTTATATAGTATGGCTGACACGCGACAATACAACAGAAAACAATGCATTTTCGTTTGCTTCTCAGGAGGCGGCACAGTATTTCCTCACATATGTTTGTGGAGGAAACGGTGTGGTTTCATCTTATACCGTTGAAGGCAGATACACTAGAATTTATTTTGGTGAGCCTGACTTATATGATGTTAGTGATGGCGATGATTTGACATCCGCGGAAATTTGCGATGGAAGCAACGAACACAATATACATGGTGTAGGTTACGATTATGCATGGACAAGCAATTCACAATACACTACAGTTGGCTATGTTTATAATGTGGCAAACATGTCCTCTTCGACAACAGTATATGACGACGGAGTTGCGGAAACAACTACGCTTCATCATATAATACCATCCAATGTAGATGCAGGAACGCAAATGTATCAGCCATTCCAGAACTTCTCCAACCTTATTGGTTGTCCACTAAATGGAACATGGTCAATTTCTGTCTGCGACAGCTGGGCAGAAGACAACGGATATGTATTCGACTGGGAAATATCACTTTCGGAAGACCTTTTGCCAAGCAACTGGGATTATACAGTTGACCTCGAAGGTGTTTCGAACGACTGCGGAAGCATTGCTACGGTTGCAGGCAACAATATGACAATTGAACCACAAACCGCAACTAATACTGAGCAGACTTGCAATATCATATTGTCGGATAATCTTGGTTGTTCTACAAATATCCCGCTTACATACACTGCCGTAGCACCTACAATAACTCATGTTTCAGGAGAGGAAATACAGACAGTTTGCGAAGGTCAGGCATTAACTGATATAGTGTATACTTTGGGCGGTGTGGCTGTAAGTGCAACGGTAACCGGTTTGCCGGATGGTGTTACAATGAACATATCTGGAAATACAGTTACCATTTCTGGTGCTCCGACAACTCATAATACCTATAATTATACTATAACAACAGTTAGCCAAACAGGACTTCGTTGTACGGAGCAAACCGTTACCGGTCGTATAATTGTCAACGAAGGTAATATAACTCCTACCTTTGATCAGGCTGGTCCATATTGCGAAGGTACAACCGTTGATGCTTTGCCAACAACATCAACAAATGGCATAACTGGTTCGTGGTCGCCGGCAATTACCAACAGAACCAATACTTATACATTTACTCCTGATTTCGGTCAGTGTGCAACAATAACCACAATGTTAATCACTGTAAATCCGCTTCCAACACTTTCTTATACATCAGGTAGCGAAACATTGTGTAAGGGCGAATCTTCTGCAAACATAGTATTCACATACGGAGGAGGAGCAAATGGTGCCGATGTTACTGGCCTTCCAACAGGATTGGAATTCAATGTTAACACATCTAACCATACTATAGTAATTACTGGAACAACCAATGTGACCGCAGGAACATATAATTATACGGTAACAACAACCGGTGCAGTATCGCCTTGCGATAATATTTCAGTAACGCGTACCATAACGGTTACAGATCCTGCAACAATCGAACTAACATCTGGTAATTCACCGCAAACAGTTTGCGAAGGTTCCAATATTACAGAATTTGTGTTCACATATACGGGAGCAACAGGCGCTGAAGCAACCAACTTGCCAGCTGGACTTACATCATCACTCAATACAACAGCTCACACATTGACTGTAAGTGGAACACCAACAGCTGCGGGAACATTTACAGTTACTACAACTGGTGCTACATCTCCTTGTTCAAATGTAAGTACTACGGCTACGATTGCCATAAGTGATCCAGCCGAATTGACCTTGCTTTCGGATTCGCCAGATGCAGTATTGTGTGTCGAAGTTCCATGGGCAGAAAACATTCAGTACTCTTTCGGTGGCGCTGCTACTGGAGCAGTAGTAACAGGTTTGCCTGATGGTATTACAGCATCAGTATCTGGTAATGTAGTGACTATTTATGGCTCGCCATCATTGGGTGTTGAGGCTGGTGAATATGATTATACGATAACGACAACTGGAGTTGAAGAGCCATGTGAAAACAAGTCGCTATCCGGTACAATATCTATTTCTACAAACGCAACACTTTTGCTTACATCGGCAACTGGAACCGACAACCAGAGCATTTGTCTCCCAGAAACTTTCACAAATATAGTTTACACCTACGGCGGTGGAGCAACTGGAATAGACGAGCAAACGCTTGCGGATGCATTGCCTGCTGGTCTTGATTTTACCGTAAATACAGTAGCGCATACCGTTACTATTTATGGTACACCGACTGAAACAGGAACATTCCGTTACACTGTAACAACAACCGGTGTAATACCACCATGTAAGCCTGCAGAAAGGTATGGAATAATAGTAGTTAGCGAAAGCGTTGAATTGGATGTAGCAGGAAATACAACACAGAGTTTCTGCCTTGGAACCGAATTGAGTAGCATTGTATTTACTTACGGTGGAGGTGCAACAGGCCTTTCTGTTAATGGAACAATGCCTGCTGGCGTTCAGTCAAGCCTTGACAATACTGCTCATACGCTGACATTGAGCGGAACGCCAACAGAAACTGGTACTTTCGATTTCTCTGTTACTACCACAGGTGCAACAGCTCCATGTACAGACGATGATATGGCTGTTTCGATAACAATCTACGATACGCCAGATGTTACTATTGATGCATCTGATGACGAAATATGCAACGGCTCATCGGTTATATTGACAGCTAATCCGGCATCATTCAGCCAGTATCGTTGGACATGCACTACCGAAAGCGATGCAACACATACCATAACACCTGGTATGCCAGCATCGACCACAACCTCATCCATTACCATCAGTCCGACAGTAACACCAGGAAGTGCAGATGTGGTTTATGTATTGAGAGTATCGGATGGAAACAACTGTACGGCTACAGTTTCGCAGACTATCTCTGTTTCCGAAACACCTACCGCCGACATAGCAAAGACCGATAACACTAAGTGTGTTGCTCCTTACAATGGCACTATAACAGTAAGCAACTTTGCTGGTGGTACTGCTGGTTCTACTTATACTGTCAGCGTTACTGGTCAACCAAACCAGACATCAACAGGTGCTGCTGTAACTTTCAGCAACCTTGAAGAAGGTTCATATACCGTAAGGATAACAAACGAAACAACATCTGCCGATTGCTACACCGAGCAGGCTATGGTAATTTCCAATATGCCGACAAGTCCTGAAGTTACAATTTCGGGTTCGTTGTCAATATGTACAGGTTCAAATACCACGCTTACAGCTCATGCATCTAACGGTCTGGAAGCATACTCTTACCATTGGTCGGATAACTCGACAAGCGATGTGCTTGTAACACCGAACCTTACAGGTCAGACAACATATTCGGTAACAGTTACCGATGCAAATGGTTGTGAGGTAACGAATTCAGTATCAATTACTCTTGGAGATGTCCCAGCCGTAGATGTTGTCGCAGACAATGTTTGTCTTGGTGATAATCTTGTATTGCAGGCCAATGTATCAAATGCTGGTTCCGGTTATACGGTTACATGGTCGGCAAGCCCATCTGCAGGCGCTGGATTGAGTACAACCAACGGCGAGCGCATAACAGTAACTCCTACAAGCGATAATACATATACATATACTGCAACATTGAGTGCAAACTCATGTAGCGATAGCGGATCATTTACAGATTATACTGATGATGTTTCGGTAACTATTTATTCTTTACCTACTGTTGATATTCTCAATACCACTGCAGGCGGAACAAATATTATCACTTGTACACAACAGGAAATTACTGTAACCGCAACAGGTGGAACTTCGTATTCATGGTCGAATTCTGTAAATGTTGCCGACAATACTTTCACTACAGACGGAACATATATAGTAACGGTAACCGATGCACATGGATGTACGGCAACAAATGACTTTGTCGTTGGTATTGATAATTCTATGCCGAATGTAAGAATTGAAAACAGTCCTAATACAAACGAGCTTACTTGTGATGTTGACCAGATAGAACTTCTCGCAACAACAACTACTACTGGCGCAACATTGTCGTGGACAGAACCGACTGCAACAAACACCAATCCTTTGACAGTAACAGCTCCAGGCGTATATGTGGCAACAGTTTTGGCAGAAAACGGATGTACGGCTACTGCATCGTTTGAAATCTTAAGTGATAGCAATACTCCAACGGTATCAATTGTACCGCCGTCAACAACTACTTTGAATTGTACGACTACATCGATAACTCTTAACGCAACAGGAAATGGAACTATGACCTGGTCGCCATCGAATGTTGCAACACTTGACAATTATCCTGTAAGTGGTGATTACACTGTTACTGCAAGACTTGATAACGGTTGTACAACCGAGGCAACAATACATCTCGACAAGGATGTTGACTTGCCGGAAGTAAGCATAAGTCCAGATAATCCTACTTTGACTTGTGCCGAGCAGTCTCTTACTCTTACAGCATCAGGAACCGGAACTTCATACGCATGGTATCAGGGACCTCATGAGGCAAGTTATACTGTTCATGAGCAGAATACATACACAGTAACAGCTACTGCTGCTAATGGCTGTATGGCAACTGCAACCATTTATGTCGGTATCGACAATGACATTCCTGATGCGCAAGTAACACCAGAGACTGGCGTTATTACATGTGCTAATCCATCAATTGAACTTGTGGCTTCATCTATCACTACGGGGGCAACTTTGTCATGGGATTCACAGGATGTAACATCTGCTGGTACATATACAGTTGTAGTAACAGCACCGAATGGTTGTACGGCATCGGCTTCATCAGTAATCAGTAGCGATGGTAACTTGCCACAAGTTTCGATTGAAGCACCGCGCACAGTGCTTATGTGTAATTCGGATGGGGATCCGTTCGATGAAATAACACTTTCCGCTAGTGCAAATGTTTCTGTAACATACGAGTGGAATAATGAGGCAGGAACTCGTCCCGGAACTGGTGTTACATATTCGGTAACCGAACCAGGTATATATATTGTTTCGGCAACATCTACCGAAAATGGTTGTGTCGCAACGGAGCAGATTGAAATCCAGCAGGACATTTCAACTCCTAATGTTGAAATAGGAAACAACTCGAATACGAATATACTTACATGTGCTGGACCTTCGATTTCTGTATCACTCATAGATGATACCGATGCTGATATTTACCAATGGTCTGGCGGTGAAAACTTGACAGGTACAGGTAATGCTTTCACAGAAGCTGCTACATATTATGTAACAGCAACTGCACCTAACGGATGTACATCTGTTGCAAGCATTGATATCAGGTCTGATTTCGAAGCACCAACAGTTAGCATTAACAATGTTACAGGAACAAATGTTCTCACATGTGATGTTTCGACAATAAATGTTACTGCAGTAGGTTCTGCCCGCGTAGTTTACTATAGTTGGTCTGGTGGTTCATATACTAATCAGGCACCGAATGAACTTACAACTATAGGTACATATGTTGTTACAGCAACGGCAGATAATGGTTGTACGGCTACGGCTGATATAGAGATAACGGAAACAATGGGTAGACCGCATGTGGAAATCCTTGCTCCTAATACTACTCTTACATGTGCAACAACCGATTTGACACTTACTGCTACTGGTGATGCAGTTAGCTATGTTTGGTCAGGAGGTTTGTATCCTAATGACGCAGTAAACCAGGTTGAAAGTACGGGAGTATATACTGTTACAGCTACAGCTTCCAATGGTTGTACTGCAGTGACATCTGTATCGATTTCGGAAAACCTTACGCCACCAGTTGTTTCGATAAGAAACGAAAGCGGATTCAACGAAATTAATTGTAATGCTCAATCTGTACATGCTATTGCAACAGGAACAGGTGTTTCGTACGAATGGCCAGGCGGACATGTAGGTGCGGAAATTGATTTGACTGCTGCTGGTTCTTATACTGTAACTGCAACAGGAGCAAATGGATGTGTTAATTATGCAAGCGTTGTTATTACAGAAGACTTTACAGTACCTCAGGCTTCTATAACACCTTCATATCCAGCACTTGATTGTGCTCACCGAACAGTCGATTTGACTGCCAATATTGTTGGCGGAGGTACATATCTGTGGGATAATGGAGACTTCTCACAGTCTATAACAATATCTCAGGCTGGTATTTATACTGTTACAGTTCAGGGTATTAACGGATGCGAAAATGAGGTTAGTATAGAGATGCTCGACAACTTTACCCCACCTGATGCAAGAATCGACAATATTACAGGAGAAACAGTTCTTACATGTAATTTGGATTCAATACATATTATTGCCCAGGGTGGATATAGTTTCGCATGGAGCAATGCTTTGTGGGGTGGTGGTCCTGAACAATATGTAACAACCCCAGGTACTTATACAGTTACTGTTACAGCACGCAATGGTTGTACAGCATCTGCTCAGATACCTATTGACAGCAATTTGGAACCGCCAACACTTTATGACTTTGATACTCCGAATGGATTGGAACTTAATTGTGCAGTATCGAGAGTTACTGTAACTGCTGTTGGTAATGCTCAGTCGTATATGTGGTCGGGCGGTACAACTCCGGCATCACAGACCAATACATTCTTGGCAGGTGGAGTATACTATCTTACCGCAACTGGTTTCAACGGTTGTATTGAAACTACTTCTATAACGGTAGCAGACAACCATGATACTCCGCAAGTAACTATTAATAATGGACTTGGCGATATTACTACTCTGGATTGTAATAATCCAAGCATGCCAATTACGGTAATAGTTAGTGGTGCTGATGGACCATACGAATATTTGTGGAGTAGCAACTACACTGGCGATGACGATCATGGAACATTGACAGCTGGAGGTCAATATATTGTTACTGTAACTGCAGTTAACGAATGTCAGTCAACAGCAAGCATAACCTTGCGACAGGATTTTGATGCTCCAATTATAAGTATTACAAGTACTCCAGGTACAGAACTGAATTGCGTTATAACATCTATCGATTTGAATGTAGTTGGTGTTGTTGATTCTTACTTGTGGTCGAACAATGCGACAACGGCGACAACCACCGTATATGCAGATGATTTATACACTGTAACGGCGACAGGAACTAACGGATGTGAAGGTACTGCTAGTATAACAATTACTAGGGCTCCTGAATTTGTTCCGCAAGTGACACCTGGCACTGTATTATGCTATGGTGGTAGCACTACTGCATCAGTAACAGCTACAGGTGGAAATCCGCCATACTTCTGCGAATGGAGTGATGGACAGTCGGGTATGACAGCAAACAATCTTGTCGCTGGTGGCTATTCTGTCACGGTTTCCGATAATGGCGGATGCTCCGCAGTATTGCCTTGTGCAATAGTTCAGCCACTCGAACTTCGTCCGACTATCAATGTCCGCGACATCAACTGCGGTGTTTCGCAAGGTTCGTTGACCGCTTCGGTAATCGGAGGAACATTACCATATCAGTCTTATGTATGGTCGAATGGAATAACGGAAATGACGAATGATAACCTCGGAGTTGGAACCTATGGACTTACAGTAATAGATGCAAACGGATGTATGGCAAGTGCCGAGGCAAATGTATCGATGCAGGGCATGCTTTCTGTAAATGCAACAGTTACTCAGCCTGTAAGTTGTAGCGGTTTCAACGATGGTTCTATTGCTGCTGTATGTCCGAATGCTGCACAACCGGCTATTTATTCATGGAATACAGGAAATGTATCTCCTGAACTATACAACCTCTTTGCGGGTGTATATATGGTAACAGTTACCGATGCTTGGGGATGTACTGGTCAGGCAGGTGTAAATCTTGTATCACCGCAGGAAATGGATGTCCAGGTATATTCAGAAGCGCCGTTGTGCCATAATTCAAAGGATGGTAGCATTGTAGTTTCTGCATTCGGTGGTATGGCTCCTTACGAATATTTCTGGAGCAATTCTACCCACGAAAGTGAAGTCTCCGGCATTGGCATGGGTACATATTCGGTGACAATTTCTGATGCAGCAGGTTGCTCTGTTGCTAGGACAATAACACTTGAAGCGCCTGCGGCAATAAATGTTGAAACAACTATTGGTGAGATTAAATGTAATGGCGACAAGACAGGTCGTATTGAGGTTACTGCAGAAGGTGGTGTCCTCCCATACCGCTACATGATAGAAGGTCTTGTTGAACAGTCAAACATAAGCGTATTCAACAATTTGAGCGCAGGATACTATGTATTGCATGTAATTGATAACAACAACTGCGATGTAAGCGAGCCAGTTCTTGTTCCTCAACCCGATGCACTGCAAATGAATGTGGAAGTTGAGGATCCATTCTGTAGGAATAGCCGTACAGGTAAGATTAATGTAAGTGCTGTCGGTGGTGTCGAGCCTTATTTGTACAGCTTGAACAATAGCACATCTGATGTATCATATCTGCAGAACATTCCGTCTGGCGAGTATGTGGTTAGCGTAGTTGATGGAAACAACTGTAAGTCAACTGAAATGCTGATAACATTGACCGATGTGGATGTTGACTGCTTGCGTATTCCTAATGTATTTACACCTAATGCCGATGGCGTTAACGATACATGGGAAATCGTCAACATTGAAATGTTCCCGGCTGCTGAGGTTCATATATTCAACCGTTGGGGTCAATTGATGTTCACATCTAAGGGTTATGCAGAACCTTGGGATGGAAGCTACAGAGGTCATTTCGTACCAGCTGGAACATATCTGTATGTAATCGACTTGTTCAATGACGATGAACCATACAAGGGTGCGGTAACTATAGTTTATTAAAAATATACTCTACTCTCATTCTTTAAAGGGCGGACTCAAAAGGTTCGCCTTTTATTTTTCTTTGCTTCGGACATTTTTTGTCGTATCTTTTTCTTAGATTTGCAAATATTAATAGAAATGCGAACGCAATATGGATACAAAATCATTGATTTCCAATTATGTGTGGTTAATAAGTTACATACGCCGAAGAGGTAGAGTTCCGTTCAAGGAAATAAATAGAGCATGGCAACGCGAAGAACGCGATGGCGGATTGGAGTTAAGCAAGCGTACCTTTCTGCGACATATCAACGATATTGCTGAAATCTTTGGCATCGACATCGAATGTGAAGGGTGTGGCGAATACAATTATTTCATCACCAGCGATGATAGCAAATCCGATTCAACAAAATCATGGTTACTGAATTCAATGTCGTTGCACAACTTTGTCTGCGAAAGCCAGCAGTTGAAAAAGCGCATTTTGCTCGAAAATATTCCGTCTGGACAAATGTTTCTAACAACTTTGATAGAAGCCATTCGTGACCAACGAAAAGTCCACATTTGGCATCAAGGTTTCGGAAAGGAGGAAAGCAATTTCTTAATTGAACCATATTGTGTAAAGTTATACAAGCAGCGCTGGTATGTGCTCGCAAAGTCGGAACGCGGAGTACGCATTTATGCTCTCGACAGAATCAATAATGCTGAATGTACCGACCAGAAATACAAACTGCCAGACAACAATCCCGAAGAGGTTTTCGACAACATTATCGGCATCAGCATTACCAACAAAAAAATGGAACACATTGTCGTAAAGGCTTACAAGGGGGCTGAGTTTGGTTATCGTGACTGCTATTTGCGCTCGCTTCCTTTGCATAGTTCGCAAAAGGAAAACATTAAGAAGGCAACCAATGAATACGCCATCTTCGAGTACAATCTAAAACCAACATACGAATTTGTTCAGGAGCTTCTTACTATGCACAATCAGGTTGAGGTATTGGAACCAGTTTCGCTACGCATTTATATGAAAAACATTATTGATTCGATGGAGGAAATGTATAAACGAAAGAAAAAGTAGGGGTAGGTTTCAAACCTGCCCCTACTTTTTCCTATTTCATGTATTTTTTCAAGAATTTTTCCATTGCGTGGTAGAATTCAAATCTGTTTTCCTCGTTGTGGAATCCATGTCCTTCGTTGTCCTTCACCATGTAGTCAACATCTACGCCTCGTTTGCGCAAAGCATCAACCATTTGGTCAGATTCTGCCTTGTTGACGCGTGGGTCATTAGCACCCTGTGCAATAAATAGCGGACGGACAATCTTGTCGGCATTCAGGGCAGGGGAGTTCTCTGCAAGCATTTCCTTGTCGATTTCTGGATTGCCAACCTGCTCGTACATCATTTCAAGCATCGGCTTCCAGTATGGCGGAATTGTATTCATGAAGGTAAAAAGATTTGAAACACCAACATAATCAACACCGCAGGCAAAAAGTTCTGGCGTTTTTACCAAGGCTTGCAAGGTTGCATATCCGCCATAACTTCCGCCGTAGATTGCAATTCGCTTTGGGTCAGCATATCCATTGTCAATGAGCCACATAACGCCATCGGTAATGTCGTCTTGCATGGTTTGTCCCCATTGCTTGTACGACAATTCCTTAAACTTGCGTCCGTAGCCAGTAGAACCGCGGAAATTCATTTGAAATACGGCATAACCTCTATTTGCAAGGAATTGCACTTCAGAATCGTAGCCCCAATAGTCGCGTGCCCAAGGTCCGCCATGGGGGATAACGATGGTAGGAAGTCCTTTTGCTGTTTCAAGCGAGTAGCCGTTTGGCAAGGTCAGGTATGCTTCTATTTGCAGGCCGTCGCGCGAAGTGTAAACCACTGGAATCATCGGCGATAGTTCTTCCTCCTTTAGCCATGGTGACAAATCGGCTATCTTGCTGAGCTTGTCGGCTTTGACATCGTATAGGTAGTATGCGCCGCGAGTGCGGTCGTTGCCTGCATAGATTATTCTCATGTCCTCTGCCTTGTTGGTGGCGGCGGTGCCGAATTTATGATTAGGGAAGGCTGCGGTAAGCCTTGTGTTGATGCGTTCTGCCTCGGCATCAAAGAAATGCCGTACCGTATCTTTGTGACCAACATACGAAACAGCTGTCAATTTTTTGCGTAGGTTCGACCATCCAACGCCAGAAATGTCGTAGCGGTCGTTGGTAAATATTTCCTCAAGTTCCTCGGCTGTTGCTGGATTCATCAGCACAAGAGCCGACTTGTCGCGACCGAGGTTTGTAATTGCATAGACATTTTTGTTGTCGGCAGTAAAGACGATTGCCGAAACATCCTCGCGGAACGAAGTTCTTATAACGGGGCGGAAATCCTCGTCCTCGGTATCGCGGTAAAGCATTTCCTGGTTTACACCATCAACGATGGAGTAGGCGATTCGCAGTTTTCCGTCATGGTCGGTCATCCACGCTTGAATATTGCCTGGATTTTCGGCGAGCATAGTCATTTCGCCTGTTTTGAGGTTTAGCCTGTATGGGTCGAAAATCTCAGGATTGCGCTGGTTGGTCTCTATAAGAATCTCATCGTCAATTTCTTCGAGGTCGTCAAGAATGTGGGTGCGGACGCCTTTCATCTTGGTATAGGGACGCATATCGGAACCATCGGCATCAACGCCGTAAAGTTGGAAATTTTCATCTCCACCATCGTCCTTCATAAAAAGGATTCGGTTGTTATTAGCCCACATGTAGCCGGCCACATCGCGCTCTTCCTCGAAAGTTATTTGATGTGGTTCTGCCAAGTCGATGCCACTTACAAAAATGTTCATTCTCGACTTATACGGAGCCATGTACGAAATGTGTTTGCCGTCTGGCGAAATGTCGAACGATGATTTTTCCGAATTGCGGAAAAATTCTTCTATGGGAATTTCTCTAACTTTGTTCATATACGTTTTTTACTTCTTTACATAGTTTGTTGTGCTGTAATTCGTGTATTGTGCATGCTAAAAGGATTTCTTAAGCACAAGGTTTTCGTATCCGTATTCGTCTTCATTCACATAAGTTCCGGAAAGCTTAAGGCCTCCTTTTATTTTTTCAACTTCGTAAGTCCATGAACCACTGCCCCAGTAGCCATTGTTTATTACTTCGTCATCAACAAATCCGTCTGATGTATATTTTTCATAGCATGTGTCAATCTCTGTGTGGTTTATCGTAAATACTATCTTGGTCTTATCATGGCGATTTTCCTTCTTATATACCTGCCAATCTCCTTCGTATCTCTTCTTGATAGTTGTTATTATTGTCGTATCTGTGTTTTCAATAGTATCAATATGTTTGTATATAAGCATCTTTATCATAGTATTTTCGTCATAGAAATTCAAATCGCAGTCCTTAAGGAACCTTCCGTGTCCGTTTTCGATAGTATCAATTCCGATAGTCCATGTTTCATCACTCAATACCTGATTGTTGTTCTTGTCAGTTGTTACTTCGTGATAATCCAAATCATTTATGGATGTTCTAATTATCAAATTACCATCCTTTATTATTTTTGAGTCGGATTCCATTATCGCCCATATACCTATATATCTTCCCTTATCATGTTCGGGGTGATATTCAATAATTATGCAGCTAGGTAGTAATATTAATATTAGTATTAATGATGCGATTATTGTTTTAAATATGTTTTTCATATTGAATATATTATATACTGTTTAGGCAAAAGTAATGAATTGTTTTGAATTTCCTAAATTATTACTTCATCCACAAAAATATTCCGTGGCTTATTTTCCCACCGTATATTGATGTGCTTTTTACTTCCTCGCAAATTTCGATGTTGTGATTTGGAAAGCATTTGTGCAGTAGTTCGTGGATGTCCATGCCGAAAACCGAATGCGTGTAGAGGTTCATTATTATGAATGATTTGCGTTTTGCAATCTGGTTTACATTAGTCAGCAGATTTTCAATCATTTCGTCAAAAATCCACTTTTCGTTCTTTGCTCCGCTGCCAATGGCTGGCGGGTCGAGGATTATGCCGTCATAGGTGTTTCCACGCTTGATTTCGCGTTCTACAAACTTCTGGGCATCTTCGGTGATGAGGCGTATGTTACTTCTGCCAGAGCATTCTGCGTTGCTACGAGTCCATTCAACCATCTTGCGTATAGAGTCGATGTGTGTTGCTTTTTCAAAGAAATTGGATGCGAAAACTGTGGATAATCCTGTGTAACCGAATAAGTTGAGAAAACTTTCGCTTCCGAAGTCCCCATGTTCGCGGTCGATGAACTGCCAGTTTATGACTTGTTCGGGAAATATGCCGATATGTTTCGATGTTGTCAGCGAAAGTTTGGCTGTAAGCCGAATTCCCGATGGCGAATTGTACGACATCTGCCATGTTTCAGGATTTTGCTTGAAAATGTTCCATTTTCCCGATTTTTTTGATGTCTCTACAAATTCTGCATTCGCCATTTCCTTCCATTGTGTTTCGGAAAGATGTGGTTTGCCTGTGGCTGATATTTCGGGGCGGATGAGGGTAATTTCACCGAAACGCTCAAGTTTGCGACCATTGCCACAGTCAATGAGTTCGTATTCGTTCCAGAGGTCGTGGATGCAGATTTCCATTACTCGCAACTTGCAAATTGTGTATCAACAATCCTATATAGCTTGTCGCCGCGGCGGACAACATCATTTGTCTTTATTGAGAACAGCGAACCTTGCACAACCTTTTGCACTGGCTTCAAGTCTTCGCGGATTTCGTCTACTGTCTGTTGCAAAGCGCCTGTGGTTGTGCCTGTTATCAGGATTTCATCACCGACATTCAGTTCTTCAGCGGTTTCGAGTTTTATTTCTGCGACATTTATCTTCGAGAAGAAGTTGAGAACTTTGCCAAGATATACTTTGGTTTTTGTAGCTCTCGATCCGTAAACTTCAGACCATTCGCCAAGTCGTTGTCCCATGTAGTAACCGTCCCAGAATCCTCGGTTGAAGACCGTTTCCAAGCGTTTCTTCCAACCATCAATCTTTTCGCGGTCGTAGGTTCCATCAAAGCAGGAATTCAGTGCTTCATTGTAGCATTCCACAACCGTCTTGACATATTCGCAGGAGCGGGCGCGACCTTCAATTTTCAGTACGCTTACGCCTGCATCGATGATTTTGTTCACGAAACCGATTGTACACAAGTCTTTTGGCGACATGATGTACTTGTTGTCGATTTCGAGTTCATCGCCACTTTCGATGTCGGTAACGCTGTAAGCTCTGCGGCATGCCTGCAAGCATGCTCCTCGGTTTGCAGAGTGGTTGTATTCGTGTAAACTTAGATAACATTTACCAGAAACAGCCATACACAATGCACCATGGCAGAAAATCTCAATCTTTACAAGTTCGCCCTTTGGTCCACGGATGTCGCGTTGGCGAATCTGCTCGGTGATGTATTTCACTTGGTCGAGGCTTAGTTCGCGTGCCGTAACCATTACATCGCAATACTGCGCAAAAAATGTAACCGCCTCAATGTTTGAAATGTTCAATTGTGTTGATGCGTGAACTTCAACGCCTTTGCTGCGGGCGTACTGCATAACGGCAATGTCGGAGGCAATTATGGCTGTGACATGGTTTTCTGCGGCAGCATCCACAACCTTGTGCATCTTTTCCATTTCCTCGTCGTAGATAATAGTATTTACGGTGAGGTAGGTTCTGACATTGTGCTCTTCGCATATCGATACAATGTTGCGCAAGTCATCGAAAGTGAAGTTGTTTGACGAGCGGGCGCGCATGTTAAGTTGCTCAATACCAAAGTATATGGAATTGCTTCCAGCTTGTATTGCTGCCATCAGCGACTCGTATGAGCCAACTGGAGCCATGAGGTCAATGTCGGTGCGATTGCGTTGCATTATTTTGTGTCGAGTTTTTTAGCGTTCTTTACTTTTTTGTCAGTAATGGCAAGTTTGAATACATCGGAAACAGTATCAACATAATGGAATTCAACTCCTTCGAGGTAAATTGGCTTTATGTCGTTGATGTCCTTTTCGTTCTCGCGCGAAAGTATGATTTCGGTGATTCCTGCGCGTTTTGCTGCAAGTATCTTTTCCTTGATTCCGCCTACCGGCAGAACTTTTCCACGAAGGGTGATTTCGCCCGTCATTGCAATGTGCGACTTCACTTTGCGCTGGGTATATGCCGATGCAATAGCGGTTGCCATTGTGATACCAGCTGATGGGCCGTCCTTTGGAATTGCGCCTTCGGGCACATGCAGGTGGATGTTCCACTTGTTGAAGACTTCTGGCTTAATGCCAAGTACATCGGCATGTGCTTTTACATATTCCATAGCCAGTTTTGCCGATTCCTTCATCACATCGCCGAGGTTGCCAGTGAGCGTCATCTTGCCATCACCAGCCGAAAGACTTGTCTCGATGTAGAGGATTTCGCCGCCGACAGCCGTCCATGCAAGTCCAGTGACCACGCCGGCATATTCCTGTTCTTCGTACATGTCACGGTGGAATAGCGGTTTGCCGATGAAAGTTTCAAGGTTCTCGGCTGTGATGGTCTTTGGATATTCTTCATCCAGTCCGATGGCTTTTGCAAGACGGCGAGCCAGTTTTGCAATCTGCTTGTCGAGGGCGCGAACTCCTGATTCGCGGGTGTAGTCCTCTATAATTTTCTGGATTGCTGAATCGTCAACCTTGATTTTGTATTTCTTAATTCCGTGGTTGTCAAACTCCTTTGGAATAAGGTGACGCTTTGCAATTTCTAGCTTTTCTTCGGTAATGTAACCGCTGATTTCAATCATTTCCATCCTGTCGCGAAGGGCGGGATTTATGGTCGAAATGTTGTTTGCCGTAGCGATGAACATTACCTTCGACAAGTCGTACTCTTGGTCGATGAAATTGTCGTGGAACTCGGTATTCTGTTCCGGGTCAAGTACTTCGAGCAATGCCGATGATGGGTCGCCCTTATAGTCGTTACCAACCTTGTCGATTTCATCAAGGATGAAAACTGGGTTTGATGATTTTGCCTTGTTTATGTTCTGCAAAATTCTTCCTGGCATTGCACCAATATATGTACGGCGATGTCCACGAATTTCTGCTTCATCGTGCAGACCACCAAGTGACATTCTGACATATTTTCTGCCAAGTGCGTCAGCGATGCTCTTGCCAAGCGAGGTCTTGCCGACTCCCGGAGGGCCATAGAGGCAGAGAATCGGAGATTTCAAGTCGCCCTTAAGTTTCAGAACTGCAAGGTGTTCGAGAATGCGGTCTTTAACTTCATCCAGTCCAAAATGGTCACGGTCAAGGACTTTTTGGGCATGTTTAAGGTTGAAATTGTCCTTGGTATATTCGTTCCATGGCAAATCGACGAACACATGAACATAGTTCATCTGCACCGAAAATTCTGCCGACATTGGGTTCAACTGTTCAAGTTTTTTCAGCTCAGATTCAAAAACTTCGCCTATTTCCTTGCTCCATTTTTTCTTGTTGCCTTTTTCGCGCAGTTCAGCGATTTCTTTTTCGTAAGGAGAACCGCCAAGTTCTTCCTGTATGGTTTTAATTTGTTGATTAAGAAGGTATTCGCGCTGTTGCTTGTCCATATCCTTCTTTACCTTGCCTTGAATTTCGTTCTTGAGGTCAAGGAACTGCTTTTGCTCGTTGAGCAGGCGAAGAAGGTTTATTGCTCTCTGCTTCAGTTCGTTGGTTTCAAGAAGCGACTGTTTTTCATCGTTGGTGCAGTTGCAGTTTGTTGCAATGTAGTTTACAAGGAAAGTCGGGTTGTCAATGTTTTTCAATGCAAATGCCAGTTCGCCCGGAGCATTTTGTGTCATGCGGACAATCTTTATGGAAATGTCTTTTATTGAGGATATTATGGCATCCATATCGTTGTCTTTGCGTACATCCGGCGATTCCTTCAGATAGCGCACCCTTGCAGTGAAATACGGGTCATCGCTTGTGTATTCCAACACTTCAAACCTTGATTTTCCTTGGATTATGACCGAAATGGTGTTGTCTGGCATTTCGATAACCTTCAGTATTTCGGCTACTGTACCGATTTTGTGCAAGTCGGAGTATTTCGGGTCTTCTACCTCTGCGTCAATTTGCGACAATGCACCAAAAATCCTTGTGGTTTTCTGTATGTTGCGTATTAATTTGAAGGATTTTTCTCTGCCAATGTTTATTGGCAGTACGACTCCTGGAAACAGCACCGAGTTCCTAAGCGGTAGTATCGGCAGAAATTCAGGAAAGTCCTTTAAATCATCAGTTTTCTTTATCACATCCGTAAAAATAGGAATAATGCTTTCGCCTTCTTCCACATCGGACATCAATCTGTAGTCGTCAAATTTGTTCATAAAAAATATGTCAAAATGGCACTTAATTCTTAATTTTTAATCACGCACCCTATATGGGCAATCCGTGTGCCAAAGATAATGAAATTTACGATTTGCGATTTATGATTGGAGAATTTGAATCATTGAATCTTCTCAATCCTTCCTTCCTCCGAAATTTCCACAAATGTTGGAATAGTTTTTATTCCGTAGAGTTTTGCGGTTATGCTTTCCCACGACTTGAAGTCGCATAGATTTGTTGCGTTGCCTAATTTGTGGAACTTTATTGCCTGAAGCCATTGTTCGCGATTGGTGTCGAGGGAAATAAGGATAATTTGTCTGTCGGTGTTTTCTGCTAGGTATTTTTGTATTGCAGTAACCGATTTTTTCTCCCACGATGCCCAGAAGCACAATGTTATATCCTTGCCTTTGAAATCGGCGAGACAAATCTTTTCACCGTTTTCATCGGGTAGCGAAAAGTCAGGAGCGGGAGAACCTTCGGTTAGGTTTACATATTGCCGATTTTGTTGTTCCTGCTGCAATTCGAAGCGCTTGACTTCCGATTCAAGGTAGCGAGTTTCCTCAAGGTCGGGATTGTGAGCTTTCATTTCATCAAGAACATACTTGTAGGTTTCGTAGTCGGCAGGGAGTTGCATTATCGGCGTAGTCGAAACATATTGGTGCAGGGCAAAATATATTATCGGTGACTCGTGATTTTTCTTAATGAAATCGGTAATAAACTGTTTGTCGCTCTGGTATAAGCTGTCGGCAATGTGGTTGTTTTTTTCGAGACTTGCCTTGTCGATGCCGAATTGCTGGCTTACAGTACTTCGCAGTTCTTCAACCTTTTGCGTGCTTTCTATCATTCTGACATTTAGTCGCTTCAGTTCTTCGCAATCGGTTGTGCCTGATATTGAATAATCGGTTATATTGTTGAAGTCTGCTGATAATGAAATGCTTTCGCCATTGACTGCGCAAATATGTATTGGAGTAGCATTGTTTATTCTGATTCTGTATAAATGTCGTATGCTATCGTTGTAGGTAATACTAAATTTTCCGTTGAATCCCGAATTTGCACTCGCAACGGTATCTATTTTCATCGGAGAAAGTTTTTCCAGCACGATGTTGCAATTTGAGCAATTGGATATTTGTCCATCTATTGTAAAGCCGTTGTCATTTTTGCAGGAATTGCACAACAAAACGCTTATTATCAGTGCGATAATAATTTCAAATCTTGTTGTTTTCATTGGATTACTTCAGTTTAAATTCAACTGTGACAATTCCTGTCTGTGTGCCGCTTCCAGGCTTGGCTTCGTATTTCCATTGCTTAACGGCTTTGATTGCGAAAGGTACGCACTCGCTACATGTTGTTCCGCTTGCAGGTTCAGCAGTTTCTACGATTCCTTTTTCGTTGACAGTTATCTTGAGTTTTACTGTTCCAGTCATATTGTCCTTGTTTTCGGGCAAGACCTTGGTAACCTTGCGGTTGCCTATGCTTCCGCCGATACCGCCGGGACCATTTCCGCTTCCGCCGCCCGAGCCGCTTCCGCCACCCCAACCAGGGTTGCCGCTGCCCGAACCGCTTCCGCCATTGCCCGAAGCGTTTCCGCCAGCAAGTCCGCCAAAGTTGACGCGACCTTCAGTCCTCGATGTCGGCGTTGGTTCAGTGTTTTCTGTTGTTTCACTTTTGCTATCATTACCTGATGGGAGGGGCGCAGCATCCTCGAAGGCCTGAGATTCGACGCTGGGATTTGAGTTTGAGTTTGAATTTGAGTTTTGTGTAGAGGTATTTTGATTGCTTGTAGTTGCATTAGCGGTCGATGCTCCTGCGTTGGGATTTCCGCCGCCACCTCTGGTATCAAGTAATGTTGACTCCTCTGTAGGAGTTGAAAAGTCTAATAGTATGCATTCCTCCACTAATGGGGGATCCGGCATTTTCAGCCCGCAGAGCAAAAGGAAAAGCAGTACAGCAATAACAAATATTGCCGAACCGATAAAAGCTTCCTTATGCTGCATGAAATAGTTCATTATTCTCCGGGTTGCGTTGCCAATATAAGTTTGTATTCGTGTTTCTTTGCGATGTTCATTATCTTAACCACTTCTTCCATGGGCACCGACTTGTCGACATGAAGCGAAACATATGCTTCATCGCTCTTTTCTGCCATTTCCTTAACAAGTGCTGTTTCCAGATTCTCGAATGGCATTATGGTTGTGCCGACAGCGTAGGTGTAAGTGCCGTTCTGGTTGTCCTTGATTGACACCGATGCGAGTGGACTTGCCTGCGTCTGGTTGTTGCTTGATGGAAGCAACAATTTCAAGGCGTTTGGCGCAATCATAGTTGATGTCACCATGAAGAAGATGAGCAGCAGGAATACGATGTCGGTCATTGACGACATGCTGAATTCCGAACTAATCTTATTTCTCGACCTAAGGCTCATGGTTTGTCAGTTTATGCGGGTTCGTTCAATACATCCATAAATTCTGTTGTCTTGGATTCGAGGTCGTTTACCAAGTTGTTTACCTTTGCAACCAAGATGTTGTAGGCAAAGTAGGCGATGATACCAACGAACAGACCACCGACTGTTGTTACAAGTGCTGTTTCGATACCGCCTGCGAGGTCTTTAATTTCGAGTGCGTTTCCCGCAGCTGCCATCGATGAGAACGACTGAACCATACCGGTTACTGTTCCGAAGAAACCAATCATTGGAGCACCACCGGCTATTGTTGCGAGAAGTGCAAGTCCCTTTTCCAGCTTGGCAACTTCCTGCTTGCCGACATTTTCGATTGCAGTGTTGACATCGTTGAGAGGACGACCAATGCGTTGCAGACCTTTTTCTATCATTCTCGAAATCGGGCTGTCGTTATTGCGGCAGCTGTCAATCGCATTATCAATCTTTCCTTCCTTGATATAATTCTTGATGTTCTGCATGAATCCGTCCTGATTCTTGCCTGCCTTTTTCACAGCCAAATACTTGTCGATAAATATGTAAATTGCAAGCACCGACAAAACTGCGAGAACAATCATTATCCATCCGCCCTGTATTGCCAAGTCCCAGTACGACTGGCTAGCAGCGCCCTTTTCAACAACTTCTGCTGCGGTTTCGCTTGCCGCAACTGCGTTAATCGTGTCATCCAATAGCAACATATTCCTTGCGTTTATTTATTCTTTATCGGTTGCAAAAGTATCTCCTAATCCGTTACAAAACCTTTATAAAACTGGTTTTTATCAACACTTTTATGTTAAATGAACGCTGATGGCAACTTTTTATTGTGTTGAGGCTTAAATGGTTAAGGTGAAATGAAAAAGCAATTGTTTAACTAGTTGATTATTAGCGATGTGGCATTTTGCATTTTTTTGTTTGCAAAAAAACGAATAGTTTTGCCACGATGAAAAACTTTAGGCGAGGCATATTATTTATTGTGTATCTATTGTTTTGGCTTGTAGCCTTTGAACTGATGCGTGTTTTTTTTATGCTGTTCAACCTTGCGAATGGTTTTTCGTGCTCGGTGTCCGAATTCTTCGGAGCTATGTTGCACGGATTGCGCATGGATTTGTCGACAGTTGCCTATATAGGTATATTTCTAGTGCCGTTTTTCATTCTCTTTTCGTTTCTAAAGTCGCATAAAGCTTTCAATGTGTTCATGGGTGTGCTTACAGGCTTGATGCTTATTGTTGTTTCGCTGATAGCGGTTGGAGATGCTGAGGTTTATAGGTCGTGGCAATTTAGGATTGATGCATCAGTGCTGCAATATTTTAGCAATCCAGAACTAGTCTTTGCTTCAACGCCAATATTGAGGATTGTGATTTTGTTGGTGACTGCAATATTGATTACAGTTGCACTTTTCTTCCTGTACAAGCTGTTTACACGAAAATTGTACGAAAGTTTGATTCCCGAAAAGTTATATTCATTGTTGTTCATTGCTATCGCAGGTCTTTTGGTGATTCTAGCCAGAGGAGGTGTAGGTACGGCACCAATAAATGTCGGTACGGTATATTTTTGCGACAATTCGTTTGCAAACCATTCGGCAATAAATGTTTACTGGAATTTCGGAAGTTATTTCTTTGCTAGCGATGCCGATTTTGAAAAATACATGTATTACGATGAAACTTTTGATATCCCATCGGATACGACAGCAAATCCATTTCATGGAAGGAAGATTTTGCGAGAAAAGCCTGATCAGATTGTCTTTGTGCTTCTCGAAAGCTTCACATGGACGGCAATGTGCTACGACAATCCAGCAGAAAGTGTTACGCCAAAGTTGCTTTCGTGGCGCGACAAGGGTATTTTCTTCGGCAACTGTTATGCATCGGGCGACAGAAGTGTTCGCGGAATAGCGTCAATTTTCAGCGGAACACCATCGTTACTCGACTATTCGGTGATTAAGTTCCCTGAAAAGTCGCAGCAGATGTCTTCGCTTTTGCGCAAGCTTGCCGACAATGGCTACAGTGATTTATCGTTCTATTATGGCGGTGATGCCAATTTTGCAAACATGAACTCGTATTTCCGTCAGAATGGGGTAGAGGTTGTGTCGCAAAACAACTTGCATCTTGATTGCAGAAAAGCATCTTGGGGTTATGATGACGAGTGTATGTTTGATGAATTTTTCTCCCATGTCCAGAATGTGGGTGCAGGTTCGGTTTCAATACTTTTCACGCTTAATAGCCATGAGCCATTTGATGCGCCGGTGTCGCCGTATGGTACCGATGATGAACTTTCGCGGAGCATGAACGCCTATTATTATACAGATTCATGCCTGAATGTTTTTCTGGAGAACATGCAGCAGTCGCCAGTATGGGACAAGACGCTTGTGATATTGGTGTCGGATCATGGACGGTTGTTCCGTTCGCAGAACTGGCAGAGTTTGGACAAGAGCCACATTGTTATGCAATGGTTGGGCGGCGCGGTCAATGAGTCGTTTGTCTGTGATTTGCCATGCGACCAGGCTGATATTTCGGCGACATTGCTTTCTGCTTTAGGCGTTGAGCATGACGAATTTCCGTTTAGCGAGAATATTTTTGGCAAGCATTGCCCGACTGCATTTTCAACTTTCGGACGAGGTTTTTCGTTTGTTAATGCAAAGGAAAGCGTTTGGTATGCAAGTGATTCTGATGCTTTTTCTCCTGAAAATGTCTCGGATGATTGCAAACGCAAAACTAAGATGTATTGCCAGAAAGTGGCAGAGTACTATGCTGGACTAAAGTAATTGATAATGGACAATTAACAATTGATAATGAATAATTCTGTAGGCACGCAATGCATTGCGTGCCTACAAACATGCGTAGCCCTATTTTTTCAACATTTCCTTTGCAAAGTGGTAAGCACCTATATTAATCATCATGCTGGTGTCGAATGATGAGAAAATGTAGCCACACTTTGGCATGTACGAATATTCTACAGTTTTGTCCGCAAATGGCACATTCAGTGTTTTGCTTTCGGGTTTTAAGAATTCTGCCAGTTGTTGTTCGTCGTTTAGGCAATAGACTTTCTGCGTAACGCGCGACAGAGTAGCAAAGTTGTGCTTCAGTTCGTTTTCTACGCCGGGAATAATGAGTTCCCTTGCACCCGAAACGCCACCACCTATTACAACTATTCCATCGAAAATGGTTATCATATTTGCAACAGCGTCGCCTAGGCACTCGCCCATGCGGTAGAATGCCTTTTTTGCTGCTTGCTGGTCGCCCTTTTCCTTTCCGATGCCAATGAGGTATATTTCGCGTGGCATAGGCGTATCATCGAAAGGAATCCTTGCGTATTCAGCATAAAATCTTCTCAATGAGCGTATTGCAATTAATTCTTCGCAGTTGCGGTCGGGGTCAAGGCGGTTTGACATTTTCCAGACTTCACATGCGGTTACATTATCGCCTCTGACGAGAATCTTGTCGTGGACGAATCCACCACCGAAGCCAGAACCTATGGTCAGTCCCACGACATTCCTATATTGCATTTTGTTCCCCGCCTTTTGCAACTGAGCGTTGATAAGTGGCAGCGAACCGGCGAGTGATTCTCCGTAGGCATACAGGTCGCCATCGTTGTTGATGAATACCGGCACCTTGAATATTTCCTCGAGCATTGCCTTCAGCGGAACGCCACCGCGGAAGCCTTTCAGGTTTTCGGTGTCGCCGATGATGCCCTGACGGTAGTCGGCAGGACCGGGGAAGGCAAAGCTTATGGCATCGATAGGTCCACCTGCAAGTTCTTGCTGTTGCTTGAAACCATCAATCATGCCTTTTAAGCATAAGTCCAAATCGTGGCTGTTGGATGGGATTTTATTTGTTTCACCTATGAACTTTCCGTCCTTTATCGTGGAAAATGCGAATTTGCTTCCGCCTGCATCGAGTGTCAGTACTATCATGGTTTTGCCGTTTTAAATTAGACAATACAAAAGTAGTTTTTTGACTTGAAACAAGCAAGATTTTGTTTAGAAATCCTATTCGTTGAAGAATGTTGCGAATGTTTCAGCGTCGAATTCCTGTATTTTGCTGGATAACAATGATTTTATTTTGTCTAATGCTTTGCTTCTTTCGATTTCAAGGGCAATGTTTGTTGTGTATCTGCCATTTGTTTCGCTGTATTTTTCGCAGGTTGGTGACAAGTCTTTTAGAAGTATTTCAATGGCATCATTGGCAACCGATTCGAAGGTTTTAATGTCGGTATTTTTGTATTTTGATGAATATTTGGAGCCTGCCGATTTGGTGTTGTCAATAATTTTTTGTGCTAATTGTGTTCTTGCTTGGTTAATGGCTTTGTCTCGCGAAAGATTTATGCTACTTGATGTCGCGCTTGCACTGGCACGGAAAAATTCATTGTCGGATTCTCCGAGTTCGGAGCACGGCGTTGTTACTTCTATTGTTGCTATGTCGTTTGTAGTCAGCCTTTTATTGTTACTGCACGATGATAGAGCAAGCAGGCATATTATGAAAAGTGATATGTTGAGCGACAATTTCATACTGCAAGTTTACAAAAAGATTTGGTTTCAACTTTGAATTGTTGATATTTTGTTTGTGTTGGCGAATTGTGGTACATATTGCATCTTTACTTTTACAATCCTAAAAACTGCGAGATGAGAAGTCTGCTGATAATAGTGATAATGTTTATGTTTGTGCCGATGTGTTTTCCACAGTCGGTGCAGGAGGAGTACATAAATAAGTATTGTCAGATTGCTGTCGAGGAGATGGGCAGAACTGGGGTGCCAGCAAGTATCACCTTGGCACAGGGTATTTTGGAGTCTGGCAGTGGAACTTCGCAGCTTTCGATAAAGGGTAACAACCATTTCGGCATAAAATGTCATTCCGACTGGACAGGCGGTAAAATGTATGTTGACGATGATGCAAAGAATGAATGCTTCCGTATGTATCATAATGCATCGGAGTCGTTTCGCGACCATTCCGACTTTCTGCGCAACAACCAGCGCTATGCATCGCTGTTCAAACTGAATCCGAAGGATTACAAGGGTTGGGCTACAGGGCTGAAAAAAGCAGGCTACGCCACAAGTCCCACATACGCTACCCGTCTTATAGAAATCATCGAAAAATACAACTTGGCGCAGTACGATTCAGGTACATTCGTTCCAGCATCTGTGACCTCTGATGTTATTGCTTCTGCCGAAAAACCAGCTGATGGCACTGCTGCTGACAAGAAGCCTACGAGGTATTATACATCGAATGGCTTTGAACTTAGCATGTCGGAATATTCATTGGGAACGAACAACAATACGGATTATATAGTATTGAAGTATGCAATGGACATTCAGGTTCTGTCGCGCAAATTGGGAATGGCTCCGTGGGAGTTGTCCAAGTACAACGACTTGCCTAAGAAATATACAATCCAAGCAGGTGAGATTATATATCTGAAGCCAAAGCGCAATAAGGCGGAAAAGAAATATACGGTTCATGTTGTTCAACATGGCGAAACAATGCGAGACATTTCGCAAAAGTATGCGGTCAAGATAAACAAACTCTACAAGAAGAACGGTTGGGAGCAGGGTGTTCAGCCTGTCGAAGGTTCCAAGGTAAGATTGAGATAAAAGGATTGTTTCTAAGTTTCACATCATCATAAACAATCATCAAATTTTCAAATTTTTGAATCATCAAATTTTTTAATCGTTGAATCAAAATTTACTCTACCTTTGTAAAAAATTATAGTCATGAAAAGGATACTTTTTATTGTTGCGATCATACTGATTGCAGGTATGGCATTTTCGCAGGAGAATGCACCAAAGAAGGAAAAGAAGGAAAAGGCACAGACTGAAAATGTAGAAAAGCGTTCAAGCATTTTGTTCGATAAGTTGGTACACGATTTCGGTACAATGGAAAAAGGTGGCGATGCAAGCTGTGTTTTCACCTTCAAGAATGTGACCAAGAAACCTGTTACTTTGACAAATGTAAAGACTTCGTGTGGATGCACCGCTGCTGACTGGCCAAAGGAACCGATAGCAAAGAAGAAAAAAGGTTCGATAAAGGTAAAATACGACAGCAACAGGGTTGGCAAGTTTACCAAAACCATAAAGGTTTATATCGAGGGAGAAGAAAACCCAATCCAGTTGGAAATTAAGGGAACAATCGTTGCTCCCAATGCAAATGATGTTAAGACTGTTCCTGTCGAAAAAAAGGTAAAAGAAGTTGATGACACAAAGAAAGTCGTTAATCCGCAAGTCAAGGAAGTCAAGTCTGAAGAAGTAAAGCCAAACAAGAAGTAAAAGTTTTAATACAATAAAATTATAAATTAAAAGATATGCCACAGATATCAGAAAAAGGAAAAAACATGCCGTCGTCGCCAATTCGTAAGCTCGTTCCTTACGCAGACGCAGCAAAGGCAAGAGGTGTAAAGGTTTATCATCTCAACATCGGTCAGCCCGACATTAAGACTCCAGAAGTTGCATTGGAGGCAGTAAAGAATATGACCGACAAGGTTATAGCATACAGCCATACCGCAGGTAACATTTCTTACAGAAAGAAATTGGCTGCTTTCTACCAGAAGATTGGCATCAATGTTACAGAAAACGATATGCTTATCACAACTGGTGGTTCCGAAGCTATAGTCTTTGCATTTATGACAACTCTCAACCTTGGCGATGAGGTTATTGTTCCAGAACCTTTCTACGCAAACTACAACGGTTTTGCAATGCAGGCAGGTGTTGTTATTAAGCCCATTACTTCAAGCATAAAGAACGATTTCGCTCTTCCTTCAATAGACGAGTTCGAGAAGGTCATCACACCAAAGACCAAAGGTATTGTAATCTGCAATCCTAACAACCCGACAGGTTACCTTTATTCAAAGGAAGAACTCTTGCAGTTGGCTGAAATCGTTAAGAAGCACGACCTTTACCTCTATGCTGATGAGGTTTACCGTGAATTCTGCTATGATGGACACAAGCATTTCTCTACAATGCACATTCCTGGAATCGAGCAGAATGTAATCATGATGGACTCGGTTTCGAAGCGTTACAGCATGTGCGGTGTACGCGTTGGTTGCATGGTAACTAAGAACAAGGAAGTTATAGCAACTGCAACAAAGTTTGCGCAGGCTCGTCTTTGCCCGCCTTCATTCGGTCAGGTGGCTGCTGAGGCTGCTATCGATACTCCCGACCAGTACTTCCACGAAGTTTACGAAGAATACATTGCTCGTCGTAACTTTATGGTTAAGGGCTTGAACGAAATCCCAGGCGTATATTGCCCGAATCCTAAGGGTGCTTTCTACACAGTGGTTAAGCTTCCTATCGATGATTCCGATAAGTTTGCAAAGTGGATGCTCGAAGAATTCCAGTACAATGGTCAGACCGTAATGGTTGCACCTGCAACTGGTTTCTACAACACCCCAGGACTTGGTAAGAACGAAGTTCGCGTTGCGTATGTTCTCAAGATTGAAGACCTCAAAAATGCAATCGAGGTTTTGAAGCATGCTTTGGAAGTATATCCAGGCAGAACAATGTAAGAATCATATCATTGTTAGATAAAGCCGTCCTTGTGGCGGCTTTTTTATTGCTTTTCAGCGAAGAATTCCTCTGGATTTGTGCATACGATTGTGTCCGATAGTGTACATACCGAAATTCTGCCATTGTCGGCAATCCTGTTCAGACGACCAAGCACATCCTTGCGTTCATCGAAGGTGCCGCGGAAAACTTGGTTTTCAACGACAATGTAATCGAAGTCCCATGTTAATGCTGGCTTTACGATTTTTTCCTTGTGCCACATTACCGAAAAGCCCTTGCGCTTCATTTGTATGAAAGAACCGTTCTGCGGGTAAGCATAGAGCGATAGAATCTTTGTGTTGCGTGGAATGTTCAGAGAATCAAGGAATTGGTCTGCTCCATCAAAGTTGAGGTAGGTTTTGTATGCACCGTCTTCTATCCAGCGGCGGCTCGACTGAGTTTCTTTCACATTGGAAATCATGAAGAAACACAATACACCCAGTGCAACAAGGCTTATTCCACCAACAACATAATTCTTTATTCGAGGCAATGCACTTAGCATCAAAGCATATAGCATCAATATGGGTAAGAAAAATGTATCAACGAAATAGTAGTCGTGGTTTGGAAACTGCCTTATCATGGCAACTAAGAATAGCAGACATCCGAACAGATATATAATAGGTATAAGCCAGATTGTGAGTTGCTTTTTCTTTGCTTTCTCGTCTTTGTTGCCCCTAAGTATCATTATTAACTTGACAATCCCTGCAATTACTGCCAATACGGCAAGCACTTCGAAAATGCGGTAATGTAATTTCTGGAAATATTGGTATTCCCAATTATTTTTTGCATCGTTAAGGAAGTCACGAAAATCTTCAACATTGTCGGCAGGCATAAGTTCGTTGAGAAATAGCGAGCCGTATTGGCTTCGCAGATGCGAGTTCCAAAGCATATATGCTATAATGAGCGCAAACGATAGTAATACACTTGGCAGTTTGTCGGCAAAAGTGCTTTCCTTGCGGAAAATCCTCAAGAGTTCAAATCCCAGAATGGCGATAAGTTCTATGGCGAAACTAGTACGCATAAGTGTTGCAAGTGCCATGAGCAGTATGCCAAAATGGAAAAATTTCTTTTTACCTTGCTGAACATATTTTATGTAAGCCCACATTCCGACAACGCCTATTGCAAATGCTGGTATTCCTGGCAGAAATCCATTGAAATAGTAGGCATATACAGGAGCCGTCATTGCTATTGCAGTGACGAACAGGGACTTCTGGAAGTCTTCCGTTATTAGGAACGACATTTTATATAGGAAAAATAGTCCGATGAAACTGCAAATTATTGTCCATAATCGGAATACCCATGGCGATGTCGTTCCAAAAAGTTTCATCAGCAGTGCGATAATATATTCGTGTATTGGAAAATCGACTGCCGTAATGGTTGTGTCGTAGGCTTCTTCCCACCATCCGGGGAATTGTTTGTTGTAAATCATGGTTTCGGGGTGGAGAAGGTCGAAGCCGTTGTCATGGAATCCTATGGCAAGTGCGTACCTGTCGTCCTGTGCCCATGCGTGTATGAATGCAGGAAACTCGTTCATGTATTTGAACTGTATGCCAATGCCTAATGCAACGATGAATGTAGCGGCAATAAGGTAGCCTTTTGTATTTATTTTTTCGTAGTCTAAGAGTTTCATTGAAAAATCTTATTTAAAAAAATGGGCTGACCAAAACTTTTGACCAGCCCTATTTTTATTAGTATATTCTGTTTAGTGTGCAACAACTATTTTTACTGTCTTTTCTGCTTTACCATCGTTGTAGAGGCGGCAAACATAATAACCGTTCTTCCAAGAGCTGCAGTTTACCGAAATGCGGTTGTTGTTGTCGGAAGCTACATGTTTTACCATTTGTCCGAGAACGTTGTAGATTTCAACATAGCTGTTCTTGCCAAATCCGTTTTCGATTGTGAACGATTCGTTTGCTGGACTTGGGTAAACATTGAACGATTTAGATGTTGCGTTTGATATGCCAGTAAATGAATCGAAATGTATTGTAAATATTGCTGTTGGATTGCCTCCTGTTGGATATGTGTAAACCAAAAAGTCGCATGGTGTATTATTTACTTGAGAAAATTCCAAGTGAACAAGCTGTTCTGCACCTGCTGCTAAGGAGAACTTTGGACAACCACCGTCTATACCGCATTGGATTGAACAGAATTCCCAAGTGGCGTCAGTTTCATATACAGCATCTTCATTGGCACTGACTTTTAGGTAGCATTTTATATTTGCTATATCTGATGACGATGTGTTCTTTACCTTAAAATAAATTTCATTGGTTATGTTTACCGTTGTGTTTGTGATATCATTGCCTTGCTGGTCCAATATAACTAATTGAGCGAAAGTTTGTGATGCACAAACTATTAAGGCTGCTATTATGGTAATAATATGTCTCATATGTCCAAAATTTTCTGCAAAAGTAAGAAAATATTTTCATTCGAACAATCTTTTTTTTGAAAAAATAGTTGCTGATTTGCAAAATGAAAATATTTGTTGTTGTGGAATGTTTTTTGCTAAAAAAGCATTATCTTTGTTTTTAAAAATATATACGAATATGAAGAAAATCGTTTTAGTAATACTTGCATTTGCAGTATGCGCAACAATGTACTCGCAAGAGATTCCGCAGGTTCAACTCAAGAACTTGAAAGGCAAGGTGGTAAATTCGCAGGAAATAATCGAAAATGATGGCAAGCCAGTAATGATATGCTTTTTTGCAACTTGGTGCAAGCCGTGCATCAAGGAGTTGACCGCTTTTAGCGAAGCATACGAGGATTGGGCTGACGAGACTGGCGTGAAGATAATTGCAGTTTCGATAGACGATGCCCGCAGTACCAATTCGGTTGGTCCGTTTGTAAATGCACGAGGATGGGAATTTGATGTTTACCTCGATGCAAATGGCGATTTCAAGCGTGCAATGAATGTGAACAATGTTCCTCATTCGTTCCTGCTCGATGGCAAGGGCAATGTGGCTTGGCAACACACATCGTATCTTGAAGGCGATGAGGCAGAAACTTTCGAAATGATAAAGAAGGTGGCTGCTGGTGAGTCGCTGAAAGAAGAGAAGGTAGAAAAAGAGGAGGAATAGTGCCTTTGATTCCGTGTTTTCCTCAAAAGGAAACCATTTTACAACTAATAATGCGAACATTATAGTATATGAAGAGATTTTTATTTCTGCTTGTTGTATTTTTGCCTGCAATTCAGCTTTTTGCGCAGAAGGATGGCAAGAATGAGAACAAGTTCAATGTTTCTGGAAATTTCCAGAGCGACCTGCAATATTATTTCGAGGACCAGAAGATTGGCGCAGTTGCCGTTGATGAACGGTTGCTGTCGAATTCATACGCCAACTTTATGATTTCGTATGGGAAATTTTCAGCTGGCGTGCGTTTTGAAGGGTATTACAACACTCTGCTCGGATTTCCTAATTCGGGTGGCAAGAATGATGGCTTCGGCGTTCCGTCATATTGGGCTAATTTCACCAACGACAAGCTTGAAGTCACGGTTGGTCATTTCTATGAGCAGTTCGGCAATGGTCTTACACTGCGTTCCTACGAGGAGAAGTCGCTCGGCATCGACAATGCAATTCTCGGTGCGCGTGTGAAGTACACGATTGTCCCAGGTGTAAACATAAAAGGCTTAGTCGGTAAGCAACGCTATTACTGGGAACTTTCCGATGGCATTCTCCGTGGTGTAGATGGCGAAATTCAGTTTAATGAAATGATAAAATCGTTGAACGACAGCCAGTTCCGTTTCGGAATCGGCGGTAGTTTTGTTAGCAAGTATCAGAAGGAAGACAATCCTATATACAACTTGCCGAACAATGTGGCAACTGGAGCAGGACGACTTAACATCGGTTATTCTGGCTTCAACCTTATTTCAGAATATGCCTACAAGATAAACGACCCGTCGGCTGACAACAACTATATTTATCGTCCCGGCCAAGCATTCCTTATCAATGCTACCTATTCGCAGAAAGGTCTAGGCGTGATTCTTTCCACCAAGTGGGTCGATAATATGTCGCTCCGTAGCGACCGCAATGCTACGCTTTCCGATTTGACAGTAAGTTATTTGCCAGAAATTACGCGCAATTACACCTATGTTTTGCAGGCATTCTATCCATACGCCAGCCAGCCAATGGGCGAATGGGGTGTAAAGGGCGAGTTTTTCTATAAGTTTAAGAAAGGTAGCAAGTTGGGCGGAAAGTATGGAACAACCATAACACTCAACTATTCGCGTGTTCATAACATAAAGAAGACAGCAATGAACGATTCAACACCAATCGGCACATCAGGAACATACGGCTACAACACATCTTTGTTTGCTGTTGGCAACGAACTTTACTATCAGGACATCAATGTGGAAATTTCGAAGAAATGGTCAAAGAAATGGTACACCAACATTGCATATATGAACTTGTACTACAACTATAATGTTCTTATGGGTACGGCTGGACATGACAATGTGAAAGCCAACATCGGTGTTATCGAAGCAACTTATAAGATTACTGACAAGTATGCTTTAAAGGGTGAAGTTCAGGCAATGTTCACCAAGCAGGACAAGGGCAACTGGATACTTGGGCAGATTGAGTTTACTATGCCAAACTGGTTTTTCACCGTGTTCGACAACTGGAACTACGGCAATCCCGATAAAGACGCAAGAGTTCACTATTTCAATGTTGGCTTCGGCTATGTGAAGGGTGGTAACCGCATTCAGCTTACCTACGGCAAGCAGCGCGAAGGCGTTATGTGCGTTGGCGGTGTGTGCAGGCATGTACCAGCATCAAACGGATTTGCACTTTCAATTTCAAGTACATTCTAAAAGATGTAGCACACTGAGCTTGTCGAAGTGAGCGTTGTCGAAGGAAAATTTTAACGAAAATAAAATGATTATGAAGAAAACAATAATACTTACAATCGCAGTCCTGCTTGCAGGAATATTTGCAGTTTCGTGCGACAAGATAGAAGAAGGTGAATATCTGAAGCATCCTAATAATTCACAGCAGGATCCTACTGATACAACTGGTCAAAAGACTCTATTCCGCAAGGTTCTTATCATTGACTTTACAGGACATAAGTGTGGAAATTGTCCCAAAGGACATAAAATGATAGCTACATTGGAAGGTACATACCACGATGCAGTTGTTCCTGTGGCAATGCATTGTACCTCAACATACGCTTCGCCGGAGCCGGGAACGGCCTTTGCGGATGATTTTAGAACTGAAGAGGGTAATTATTTGTGTACTTATACAGATTTGGAAGGACTTCCGGCAGGATTGGTAAATACATTGGACCCTTTGTCGTTAAGTAATGCACCGACTGAATGGGCGACATTGTTTGCAAACTATGTTAATGTTACCCCAGAACTGTCGATAGAGGTAATCCCATCTGTTGCCAATGGTTCAATGACGGCAAATGTAAAGTTGACTGCCGAAACGGCATGCTCGCGCAAATTGTCATTGTGCGTATATGTGGTCGAAGATAACATTATAGGAGGTCAGATTGACTATGAATCCGATCCGACAACCATTGAAGACTATGTACACAATCATGTGTTCCGCACGAGTTTTTCTGGCGCATTGGGCGAGAGCGTAAAGGATGATACAGAAGAACTGGCAAAGGCTGCTATTATAGAGAAATCTTATACCAAGGATGTCAACTCAGCCTGGAACATTGCTAACTGCAAGGTTGTCGTCTTTGTATACGACACCGATACCAAGGAGGTACTGCAGGCGGAAGAGGTTGCAGTTGAGGATTAAGAAAATATGGAAATCCGATACAGTATTTTGTAAATAATTAAACATGAGTGATATAGACAACAAGATCATCTTTTCGATGGTCAATGTAAGCAAGAAGATTCCGCCGCAGAGGCAGATATTGAAGGATATTTATCTGTCGTTCTTTTACGGTGCTAAAATAGGTATAATTGGTCTAAACGGTTCGGGAAAGTCAACGCTCCTGAAAATTATCGCAGGTGTCGACAAGGCATTTGAAGGCGAGGTTGCTTTTTCGCCAGGATATACAGTCGGTTATCTGCCTCAGGAACCTGAACTCGACAACAGCAAAACCGTGAAGGAAATTGTTGAGGAAGGCGTACACGAAATAGTTTCGATGCTCAAGGAGTACGAGGAGATAAACGATTTGTTCGGTTTGCCCGAGTACTACGAGGACCCTGACAAGATGGACAAGCTAATGAACCGTCAGGCGGAATTGCAGGACAAGATTGATGCTGCTGATGCATGGAACATCGATTCGAAGCTCGAACGAGCCATGGATGCACTGCGTTGTCCCGATGGCGATGAGTCGGTGGCTCATCTTTCGGGAGGCGAAAGGCGCCGCGTGGCATTGTGCCGATTGTTGCTTACCGAACCCGACATCCTGTTGCTTGATGAGCCTACCAACCACTTGGATGCAGAGTCTATCCATTGGCTCGAACAGCACTTGCAGCAGTACAAGGGTACTGTAATCTGTGTTACTCACGACCGCTACTTCCTCGACAATGTTGCCGGTTGGATTCTCGAACTCGACCGTGGCGAAGGTATTCCATGGAAGGGCAACTATTCGTCGTGGCTGGAGCAGAAAACCGCTCGTATGGCAATGGAGGAGAAGGTTGCTTCGAAGCGTCGCAAGACTTTGGAGCGAGAGCTTGAATGGGTACGCATGTCGCCAAAGGCTCGTGGAACCAAGTCAAAAGCCCGTCTGTCGGCATACGATAGGATGCTTAACGAAGATGTAAAGCAGAAAGAGGAAAAACTCGAAATCTTTATCCCCAACGGACCGCGTTTGGGCGACAAGGTTTTGGTCGCCAACAATATAACCAAAGCATTCGGCGACAAGTTGTTGTTTGAAAACCTTAGCTTCTCGCTTCCACCAGCAGGAATTGTCGGTATAATCGGCCCTAACGGAGCAGGAAAGACAACGCTCTTCCGCCTTATGATGGGACTCGTGCAGCCCGATAGCGGAAATTTCGAGATTGGCGAAACCGTAAAAATCGGTTATGTTGACCAGGCTCACGAAGCAATTGACCCCGAAAAGACCGTTTTCGAGGTTATTTCGGGCGGTGCGGAATTTGTTCAGCTTGGCGGAAAATTGGTGAATGCTCGTGCGTATGTTGGTCGCTTCAACTTCAGCGGTGCCGATCAGGAAAAGAAGTGCGGAGTGCTGTCGGGTGGCGAGCGCAACCGTCTGCATCTGGCGTTGACCTTGAAGTCGGAAGCAAATGTATTGCTACTTGACGAGCCTACCAACGATATAGATGTCAACACTTTGCGTGCTTTGGAAGACGGTTTGGAGGATTTCGCAGGCTGCGCTGTTGTAATCACCCACGACCGCTGGTTCCTTGACCGTGTTGCAACACATATTCTAGCATTCGAGGGCGATTCGCAGGTGGTATTCTTCGAGGGTTCGTATTCCGAATACGAGGAGAATAAGCGTAAAAGGTTAGGTGATATTGACCCGCATAGGATTAAGTACAGAAAATTGATTGAGAAGTAAATGAAGGCAAAGAAAAACATAGGTAGCCTCATTGTTGTAATAGTATTGGCGATAGTATATTTAGTGCAAATTATTGTCCCCAATAAATTCAATAAGCCCGAAAGGGTAATCGCGTACGATGTGATTTCCTATTATTCGTATTTGCCTGCATTGTTTATTGAAAAAGACATAAAATTGTCGTTCTGGAAAAATGAAGATCCATATAAAAAGAGATATTGGCCAATAACAACCTCAGATGGAGATTTCATGATAAAGACGACATGTGGGCTGTCGATTATGTATTCTCCTTTTTTTGCTGTGGCACATCTTCTGGCAGAACCGCTTGGCTATGAACCAAACGGATTTACTTTACCATACACATTTGCACTATTGTTCAGTGGTGTATTTTTCGTGATATTGGGAATGATGGTTTTGAGGAAGTTCCTGCTGCGATATTTTTCGGATATGGTAACACTTATAACACTGGCTATAATTGGTTTGTGTTCTCCTTTGTATTGGTACGCAACTCTCGAAAGTGCAATGTCGCATAGCTACAGTTTCTTCCTATTTTCAGTATTCTTGTATTTGACAGAACTGTGGTATGTTGAGCAGAAATGGAAATATGTCTTTGCAATTGGTGTGGTAGCGGGTATGATTTCCCTTGTGCGACCAAGCAATTTGCTTGTAGTACTGGTATTCCTGCTGTATGGCATAACATCTTTCAAGCATATTCGCGAGAGATTGTTGATGTTTCTGCACGACTACAAGAAATATCTGGTAATGGTGATATTGGTCATAATGGTTTGGATTCCTCAATTTATATATTGGAAGGTTGTGACCGGACATATTGTATATTATTCATATTCAGATGAGGGATTCTATTGGCTTGACCCGAAAATTATCGAATGTTTGTTCGGATTTAGAAAAGGATTGTTTTTGTATTCTCCAATATTGTTGTGCATATTGCCGGGAATATGGTTTTTAAGGAAAAAATGTTCGCAATATTTTATTCCTATAATAATTTTCTCCATACTCAATTTGTATGTCATATCATCGTGGTGGTGCTGGTGGTATGGTGGCGGATATTCGATGCGGCCGATGGTTGAAAGCCTTGCATTGATGGCAATTCCGCTTGCTGCTTTTTTCGAATGGTTCTTTAGCCGTAGGAAAGTACTCAAGATAGTTGTAACACCAGTTTTATGTCTGATGATTTTCTTTTCCAGTTTTCATATTATTCAGTATTACCACGAGGTTATACATTATGATTCAATGTCAAGCAAAGCATATTTCAATTCGTTTTTGAATTTGAATCGTTCTGAAGAGTATTGGAATTTGTTAGATAGTCCCGATTATGGCGAAGCAAGAAAGGGGAACCGATAAATGAAAGTAGCAGTTGTAATACCATGTTATAAGGTTGAGGAGCATATCCGCAAAGTGGTGTCGGAGATACCCGCGAGTGTAGATATGATAATAACAGTAAACGACAAATCGCCAGATGGTACAGCATCGGTGTTGTCGGAAATCGAAAAAAACGACAGTCGCGTTGTGGTTGTTAACCACGAGGAAAACAAGGGCGTTGGCGGAGCTATGATAACAGGTTTCAAGGAGGCTGTCGCTCGTAATGCTGATATTGTGATAAAGCTTGATGGTGACGGGCAGATGGATTCTTCGTACATTGGCAAGATGGTGGAACTATTGTCGACAGGTAAGTATGATTTTGTTAAGGGGAATCGCTTCTTTGACCGCAAGATGTTGAAGAATATGCCATTTGTGCGCCGATTTGGAAATCTTGGCATGAGCTTTCTGATAAAAATATCATCTGGATATTGGAATATATCAGACCCGACAAACGGCTATTTTGCAACAACATCGAACATATTAAACAGGATAGACTATAGCAGAATCTCCAACAGGTTTTTCTTTGAAAGTTCGTTGATTATTGAAAACTATTATGCAGGTGCGAGAATCAAGGATTTGCCAATGCCTGCCATTTATGCCAACGAGAAATCCAACCTTTCTATAACTAAGACCTTGTTTACATTTCCTCCAAAGTTGTTTTATGCAATGTTGCGTCGTATTTGGCTGAGGTACTTCATATACGACTTCAATATGAACTCGTTGTATATAATTTTTGGACTGCCATTGTTTTTGTTCGGAATTGTTTTCGGTATTGTGAAATGGGTTGTATATGCTTCTAGTAATGTGGCCGCCCCTACGGGAACGATTATGTTGGCAGTGATTCCATTGATACTTGGATTTCAGATGTTACTTTCTGCTATTCAATATGATATGACATCGAATAATCCATTTGAGGTTGAAAAATAACACACACCATGTACAGGTATTTTCTGATAGGATTTTTATTATCTGTCGTATGCTTAGCAGTTTCGTGTGGTAGCGACGGCAAAATGCAGTATAATATTGTTAATCAATCATATAATGATTCAGTTATTTATGATGATTTTGTGCATGTTGCCAAAACTGGTAAATTTGGATTGAACGATTCTTCGTATTTCCCGATAATGCTCAATTATGTGGTAAATTTTAGAACGATAGATGGAAAATTTGTCGTATCACCGGCGAAATACTATGAGCAAATAGGTGTTTACGAAAGTAACACCAAGGAAGAAATTGCAAATCAGATGAATGCCCATTTTGAATTAATAAAAGAGATGGGATTCAATACTATAAGAGTTTGTTTGGATAGGTATGGTAAGGATGGAAGCGGTCGTTTTGTAATAAGTACGGAAGGAAAAGATTACTATCTGGATGAAAGCAAGGAAGATATATTGCAAGGTTTTTCTGAAATGGTAGAAATTGCCAAAAACAACGGGCTTCATGTCATGTTGTTGCTTAAACCGCCATTCGACAAGCAAATAAGGGATTTTACAATAGGGATCCTTTCATACTTTTCTGATAATCCAGCTGTTTTTGCCTACGATTTCATGAACGAACCCTTGTATTTCGATTCTGTCCCACAGCGGGACAAGATTGAGGCTATGCGTATTGTTTCGTATTGGAAAGGATTGCGCGACAGGTATGCTCCCAAGCAATTGTTTACCATAGGTTTTTCAGAACCTATTGAAGTTTTTGAGTGGGATGCCTCAATTATGCCAGTTGATTTTGTACAGATACATACATATCATCCATTGCGGGTTAAGAGCGAAATATACTGGTATGCCAAGTACATAGGCAAGCCGTGGATGATAGGGGAGACCGCTTTGCCCGCCGATGACGATTCGATTACATACGACGACCAACGGAAGTTTATGAAGGAAGCATACGAATATGTCCGCGATTGTGGTGGCGCAGGTTTTGGATGGTGGGAATTTCAAGAATGTCCTAATACACATTTCGAGGCACAATATACAGGTTTGCTGAATCATGAAGGATATACGGAGACAGCATCAGGAAAAAGGATTGTGGGAACATTGAAGCCTGCAGTTAAGGAGATTGCAGAATTTTCGAAATATGAACCTCGAAAAGTTGAGCGACCTATTAATTATTTCAATATGATTGGGTACAACAATATCCAAATCAAAGGTAGGATTGTGGATGAGGAGACTGGTATTCCTGTAGAGGGGGCGCTTGTTCGTGGTTGGGCAGAGAATTGGATAGGTATGAATACTTATACCGATGAAAATGGCGTATTTACATTATATTGCAATGCTCCTGCTGTTCACTTTGAGATTTCTGCCTGTGGTATGTCGAATGCAAAGTTTGATCGCGAACTTACTTATACAAATGTTTCGGAACAGAATTATGATTTGAACGATTTGCCAAACAAAAACCTTGAATATCACAAGATTTCATATCATCCGTTCCTAAATGATAACGCTAATGGTGTATTTGATTTTGATGCGGAAAAGTTTAGCCAGTACAAGTTCGTTTCGGATATGGGCGATATATATCTTGTAAAGTTGATTCAGTAGTTGATAGGTTCATCATAATCAACCAGCACGACCTTTACCGAATTGTTTCTGCATAGTTTGCGTGTATATTCTATGTTTTTATCGTTCTTTATTGCTGTTTGCCACAGATGTATGTTCTGATTTGAAAAATGTTCGGTAAGAAGTTCGAACATTCCTGCCTCGTTACTAATGGCATCGGGGTTGAGTTCCTCAATTTTTTCCTTGGTGTGTGCAATCCATGTTGCAGTGTCGATGTTGTTCCATACAGGATTATCTGTCCACAAGATTATCCGTAATCCTGAACTTTTGATTGTTTTCAGGGCTTTTGCGTCGGGACTTTCTACAAATAGGTTGTCGGCCATTTTGTGCTTATCCATTATGCCGAGTAGCTTTGTCGATATTGGCTTGGCGTTGTGTTTGTCAAGGTTTTTCATGTCTATCCAGAAGCATTTCTGCGATGGATTTTCCACATACTCGAACCAGTTTTCAATTTGCAGGTTGTTTGCGGTGTCTTCTAGGTCGTGTCCGACAAATATTTTATCCTGATAATCGGAATATATTGCATCGACTTCCAGTCCTGTGAACTTCTTGCTTTTTTCGTATGCGCTTGCCGTATCGTTTACTCTGTGCGCCCAGATTTTCGACTGAGGATAGTTGTATGGCTTGTGGTCGCTACAACTCGTTGAAAAAAAAGTGATTGCGCATAAAATTAGAATTGTATTGCCTTTTTTTGTTAATCTTATTTTTGAAATTTTTTCAATCATCCACTGGTATAGGACTTTTGCGGCAATTGCAATAATTATTGCCGTGATTATGAAAAAAGCAAGTAGCATTAATGTGTACCATGGATTTTCGGCATTTGTAGCAATGGATACAAATGGCCATCTGAGTTGGCTGTGGGTTGCAAAAATGACCATTGACAGGTTGCCTATGAACATTAGGATTTTGCTAAATGCGTTTATGTTCCCGCGTTTAGTCGCTAACATGTACAAGAACATTGTAATATATGTTATGCTTATGAAAGTTAAGGGGAACGCTGCCTTGTAGAAGTTGCCTGCGCAAAAAGCTATAATCGCCAAAATAAATGCTATCCAGTTGTAGCATTTGTTTTTTGATGTTGCTATGTATATTCCGAGTGCAAATTCGGGCAGATGTCCGGGAAAGTTTTGCATGATGAGTATGCCGTCGGGAAGAATTCCAGTGTATATGCACGGGTATATTATTGCATACGATATAAAGCATATTATAGCGAATGCCTTGAAGCCATATTTATATATTAGCTTGAATATTAGCGGGAATAATAGATATAGTTGGAAAATTAGTCCGATAAACCATAGTGGACCGTTAAGGCTCATGCCTTCGTTTGGTATTAATGTGTGTACGAGCAGGAACTTGTATATGAAACTACGGAACTCTTTCCATTCCAGTACATGATAGTATGCTACTATTGCAAACATGAAGTGGAATATGAATGCAATTATTATGAGCGGGTATAATTTTATTAATCTGTCCTTAATGAACTGGAAGTATTTTTTATGGTTTTTTATCATTGATATGGCAAGTCCATATCCGCTGATGAATAAGAATAGCTGTACTCCGAAGTGCCCAAGGTAGCTGAAGAAAATATTAAATGAATCAGCAGGATAATCGTTAAAAGCATTAAAAAAACTAAATATGTTTTCTGGGTTGAACCCGAATTCGTTTTCCTTGGCATTTAGAGGTACTGTCCAGTGTAAGAAATTATGCATGATGATGCATAGTATACCAATGCCTTTGATTATGGATGTGTCTTCTATAGATAGTTTCCTGTATTCCATTATTTGCTACATTCTAGGGTTATTACTGCGTTTTTAATTGTGATTTTAGAATTTGGTGTCCAAAATATATCTTGGGCAGGTGTTTTTATCGAAACCGATACCACATTGTTGTTTTCTGTATCTAGGTTAAATGTTTTTTTGAGTTCTAGTTTGTATTCTTGTCCCTGCCTGATTGTTTCGTCCTCAATGTATCTGACAATTTTGTCGGGAGAGTATATCATGTTGTTATTGCTGTAACATACGAATACAATGTCGGAGTAGTTCTTTATATCAAGGCTATCGTTAATGAATATTGTCGCGTCAATGGAAATTCTTGCTTTTCGGTAACCATGTTTTTTCTCTATTTTGATTTCTGGTAGCAGGTCATAAGAGTTGACTCCGATTTCGCTGGGTTTTCTATCGGGAGTTACGCAAACAATATCCTTGTCGCAATATATTTGTTTAATGGTGTCGTATGATTCGCGTTTTAAAATAGGATGTTTGGTAAGTGCATTGTTGTTATATGTATATCTGTACACATATTCGTATATGTCAAGTTTTTGACTTATCTCTTCAAGGGTTTTGTCATCGTTTGTTTCCGATAGACTTAAATCATCGTTGATATTGTACAATTTGTTTGTTTTCCTGTTGAAATAATGGTTGTTATAAACAAAGTCTTTATTGCGGTCGTATCCAAGGATGAGCATTTTTTTTGTTTTTGAAACATCCTTTGATGTATCTAATCCTGTTCCAATGGCATGTGTTGTTTGCGGAATTGTAAGCCCGAATTTGTTTTTTAGCAGTTTTGTAAGGGAAGGAAGAATGTCGTTGTGGGTGACAATTGAATTGAATCTGTCGTTTCCTTTTTGCAAGGGAGACCAAATTATCAGGGGAACCCTATGGAATGCAAGGTCGTCGTTGCAATTTTCTCCCGAAGAATGGTCGCCTGTAATTATAAAAATGGTATTATTATAATCGGGCAAAGTCTTATATTGGCTGAAGAAATCCTTGATGCATTCATCGGCGTACATAATGCCAGCATATCTGAATCTACTGGTGTTGTATAAGGATTTTATTTTTCTCCCGTATTTGTCAGCGACATCGGATGATTTTTTTAGGTATACATCTTCTTGTTCTGCGCTTGCCAGGTCCATACCGTCGTGCGTGGATAATGTTATTATAAGATTGAATTTGGGATTTTTGTTTTGCTCTTTAATTATGTTGAAGGTTCTGTCGAATAATATTTCGTCGTGGTATCCCCACCATGTGCCAAGACTATTGTCGTTTGCCTCTTGATATTCTTTATAGAATGGCGACATGTAGTCAATGCGCTCTTCGGTCAAATATTCGTATATGCAATCAAATTCCCAGTATCCTGCATAGAAGGCATTGGTTTGGTAATCGTTGTCCTTTAATGTCGAAATCAGAGAATTGTGCTGTGGCATTGTTCCGAATTGGAAACCTTTAGGTCCTGTTACCGACCCTGTTATTGCAGGCACTGCTCCAAAGCTGCGTGTCGTTGTAGATAGGCAGTTGGGCCAGTACAGTCCAGTTTGTGCGAGCGAATCAATGAAAGGTGCGAAGCATGGTTCCATGAATTCGTGTCCTAGCGATTCGACTATTATTAATACGATATTTGGTTTTTTGTCGCTAGGTTTGAAATACTTAGATAGTACATCCGGAGTATTGTCGATACGCTCTATCGGATATAATGGGTCAGGAACAATAAAGTCTGGATTGTCTTTGATATATGTGTCAATGTATTCCTTGTTATAATCTATTTTGGCGCAGTATTCCGAGTCGTCTTTTGTCAAATATTCCATAAATGACTGGCAGTCGCTAACAAGAAAATAAGTCTTGAAGGTTATGTAATTGTTTTCTACTTTTTCTTTGCCCTGATATTTTTTTGATAAGAATATGCACGGAATCGACAGCAGTATCACGGCAAGGGCTGAAATATGGATGCCAACCTTGATGTTTAGTTTCGACAGAAGCATTACAATTGTAGTGAAACCTGCGACTATTGCAATAACAGATATTATTGGTACAAATATTCCGAATGCACCTATTACTGACATAAGGGATTCGGATGCAGGTCTGGCAAGCAGTTCTGCTCCTAAGAGAGTGCCGTTGTGTGCAGTATATACTGCGAGAGAGATTTCAGAAAGAATAATAATGGAAAGCAATATGCTTGTTGTCAGTAATGCACTTTTGTGAGAAAAGAAATTAATAGCAAGGTAAATAGGCAAGAGGCAAATGCAAATGATTCCTGATGCAGTTAGGTTTGTGGCAATTGAGCGGAGATATATTTCAAATGTTATGTCATTGCTAATTGCAAATGCTTCTATTGTTTTTATCAGGATTACGGAAACAATAAAGCAGAATGTTGCAAAAAGATATGGCTTTATAAAGTTGAATATACGCTTCATCCTCTTGTTGTTTCTGCAAAATTATAGAAGAAATCAATATAAACAAAAAAAGAACCTCACGAGGTTCTTTTTTTGTAGTTGTTATGCATTGACTAGAAGAACTTAGCTCTTCTGTCGTCAATCTTTATGAGTTTCTTTACGGCATTGTTCATGCGGTATGAGTAGTTTCTCATGTATTCCTGCATCTTAGCAAGCTTGTCGTTTTCGAAGTCCTGCTTTTCAGGAGCTGCGGTTTGCTTCAATACCTTTATTACATATACGCCGTTGTTGCCATCAATAGGTTCCGATACTGTGTTTACTTCGCTGTTCAATGCTACTGCATTTACCTTAGGCTCGATAAGACCGAGTCCTGGGAGCGAGAAGCTTGAGAAGTTGATATTGGTAAGGGTGTCTGCCTTTGCATTGAACTTCTGTGCGATTGCATCGATAGTCATACCCTTCATTTCTGCCATCATCTTTTCTGCCTTCAATTGCTTTCTAACTTCTGGTTCAATAACATCCTTTGTGTCCTCGAATGGGGTGAAGCCTTTTTCGCGAATCTTCGAGAGCTTAACAACGAGGAATTTGTCGCGTGCAGAGCTTTCAAAAACATTTGATACGTCACCAACTTTTCTGTCTTCGTTGAATGCCCAGCGAACTATTTCACGACCATTGTCGATGCCCGGGATTACATTGTCGCTCATGTCGGTGATTCTGTTTGCCATTCTTACATTAAGACCTTGCTCGGTTGCATTCTTGTCGAAGTCTTCTGCAGTTTGGCTTGTTGCCATGAACTTGTTTGATGCGTGGAATGCAGCTTCGTAGGTGTTGTCGGAGAATTTGATTTCCTGATCGAGAACAGCGAGTTTTACTTTTCTTACAGGCTTTGTCTGCGAGTTAATCTTAATGATATGTACACCGTATGGTGATTCAACAACTTGGATTGTTCCTGCTGCGTTAGCAAAGCAAGCATCGTTGAATTCGGTAATCATAGTGCCTTCGGTGAAGTCGCCAAGGTTGCCGCCATCGTTCTTTGAACCTGGGTCTTGTGAGTATTCAATTGCCATTGCTGCGAATGTAGCAGAATCTGCCTTTGTGCTTCTAAGTACATTTGCGAGGCTGTCAGCCTTTGCCTTGCACATTTCCATTGTAACGCTGTCGTTTGGAATAAGAAGAATGTGTGAAGCGTTTACTGAGTCTGGTCTGTTGGCGGTTTCAATGATTTTACCGCAGATGAAGAAATTACCAACCATCTTTACATCAGATGTTGTACCTTTTTCGGAATTGAAGAATTCTTCATCGAATCCCATGTTTTCAACATCCTTCTGGTTTGCAAAGAACTCGTCCTTGTAGATGCGTCTGTCTTCTGGACGGCTGTTGCTGCTGTTTACCTGAGCGAAAGAAACTTCGTTTTCTTCGAGAGCATTCAATTCATTGCGAAGTTCTTCGGTGCTCTTCTTTATTTCATCGATGTCGCTTTCAGATGGAACAATGTCGAATACTACATATTCGATGTCCCTATTGTTCTGGTCTTCAACAAATCTCTTTTTGTGCTTGTCGTAGTAAGCCTGCAAATCCTTGTCGGAAACAGTGATGTCCTCGTCCTTTATTGTGCTGTATTCGCGGAATGCGTATGCGAAATCAACCATATTGGTCTGGTCTTCGTAGTACATTTTTGCGAGAGCAGTCGGGGTGTAGAAACCTTTCGACAACATGTTGCCGTACTTTGTACTTATCTGGTCTTCCTTTATTGCCTTCTTCCAGTATTCAGCAATCACCTCGTAATTCGGATCGCTTTCTGCGTTGTCGAAGAAGTTCTTTGGAGCCTTTGTGTCGTATTCTCCGTTTTCGTTCTTCTGAAGTCCGAAATTCTGGACGATGATGTTGTGTGCATGAACAGGACCGTAAAGGAGGTCTTCGAGTTCTTCGTCGCTGATGCCCAGACCTACTTCGTCGTAGTATTTGTTCCATGCGTATGTGTTAAGGATGTCGTTCCAAGCGCTTTCTCTTAAGCTTCTTTCTGTGTTGGAATCGATGTTCCTGCCTTGCTGTGCAACTTCGTAGAATAAGCGGTGGTTGTTGTAGTTAGCAGTCCATTCGCTATAGTCAACCTTCGAACCGTTGATTTTTGCAATAACTGAATCGTCACCGTGTCCGATGCGTCCTGAGCTAAGGAAGTCGCCCAATAGGAACGCCAAAAGAGCCAAACCTACAATAACGATAACCAATACTCCACATTTCTCTCTAATGTTCTGTAATACTGCCATTACTTTAAATGTTTAAAATTTCTCTAAAAACAATAATCTAATTTTTGGGGTGCAAATATAGCAATAATCTCAATCGCTACAATCAAAAAAATAAAATTATTCCTTTCTTTATTTAAATAGGTGTAATTTAGGAATTTGGAAGTAAGTTTTTATATTATATTAGGTGTAATATATGTTGTTGATATGCAATGTGTTATGTCTAAAAATCCTTTTTGTGCAAAAAAGTGTTGAAAAATTTTTGCCATGTGGATAGAAAGCATTAATTTTGCAGTCCAAATTTTTAAGAAATAGAGAAATGTACGCAGTAGTAGAAATTTTAGGTCAACAGTTCAAGGTTGAAAAGGGCACAAAGCTTTTCGTAAACCGTATGGCAAGCGAAGAAGGCAGCAGTGTCAAGTTGGACCGTGTACTTCTTGTTGACAATGAAGGCAGCGTTAAGGTCGGAGCTCCGACAGTTGATAACGCATCGGTATCAGCAAAGGTTATTAAGCATTGCAAAGGCGAAACCGTGCTGGTGTTTAAGAAAAAGAGAAGAAAAGGCTATCAGACCCTCAATGGTCACAGACAGGCTTTGACTCAGATTGAAATTGAAAGTATTAACGCATAAAACAGTAAAATTATGGCACATAAAAAAGGTGTTGGTAGTTCGCGCAACGGTCGTGATTCCGAAAGTAAAAGATTAGGCGTTAAGGTATATGGCGGTCAGATTGCTATCGCTGGCAATATCATAGTTCGTCAGCGTGGTACAGTTCATCATCCGGGCAACAACGTAGGTATTGGTAGAGATCATACACTCTTTGCTCTTTGTGACGGTGAAGTAAAGTTCCAGAAGAAGAGAGACAACAAATCGTATGTTTCGGTTCTTCCGTTCACCGAAGAAGTGACTGAATAAGGATCTTAATAAATTTTTCATAATAAAGGTTTTAATTGGTCGTGAGTGATATTCCCCGTATCACTCACGATTTTTGTGTATTAATATGAAAAAGATTGGTTTACTATCCGATACGCATGGCTTCTTGGACTATGATGTGCTTGATTTTCTCGAGCCTGTCGATGAGGTGTGGCATGCAGGTGACATTGGTACCGAAGATGTGCTTGATGCGCTCGAAGCTCGCAAGCCTGTACGTGCGGTCTTCGGTAATTGCGACGGCTGGGGCATTCGTATGCGTACTACCGAAATAGAACGTTTCACGGTTGAAGGCCTCGATGTGCTGATGACTCACATTGGCGGTTACCCTGGTCGCTACGAGTACAAGATAAACGAAATAATGAAGGCTATGCCTCCAAAACTTTTCATATCGGGACATTCGCACATTCTTAAGATTGTAAACGACAAGAAATATAATCTGCTTCACATAAATCCAGGCGCAGCGGGTCGCATGGGCATACATCGTACTATGACCTGCGTCCGGTTTGATATTGAAAATGGTGTGGTGAAGAATCTGGAGTTGTTCGAAAAGGATAGGGGAAATACGCCGCTGTAGTTTTTGATTGAGGAATTCGTATTTTTCATTTCAAAATTTTTACTATCTTCGCACTTGTGATTTTAAACGGTAATATATACGGTACTATACTGCGGAACTGCCAAGAGCGCAAGCGACAACTTGCAGTTTTGATAGATCCCGACAAACAGTCGGCGAGCGAAACTGCGGCGTTTGCTCGAAAAATCGAGGCTTCGAGTGCCGATTATGTGTTTGTGGGTAGCAGCTATATGCTCGGCAATCTCGACAAAAGCATCGAAGCTATAAAGGATAATACGCAGAAGCCTGTCATTATTTTCCCTGGACATGCAAGCCACATTTCCGAAAAGGCGGACGCCATTTTGCTGCTCTCGCTTATTTCGGGACGAAATCCAGAGTTCCTAATTGGAGACCATGTGGTTGCGGCAGCTTCGCTTATGCAGATGAACATCGAGGTAATAAGCACGGGATATATTCTAGTCGATGGTGGCAGGACAACATCTGTGGAATATGTCAGCAATACTCGTCCTATCCCTGCCGACAAACCCGATTTGGCGGTTGCTACAGCCGTGGCTGGCGAAATGCTAGGACTTCGTATGACCTACTTGGAGGCGGGCAGCGGTGCGTTGAATCCAGTTCCCGACAGGATGGTGGCTGCCGTTCGCAAATGCACAAAGTCTCCGCTTATAGTCGGCGGCGGACTGAGAAATATTGAATCAATAAACCAAAAATACGAGGCGGGTGCCGATATTGTAGTCGTTGGCGGCGCATTCGAGAAAAAAGAACTACAGATAAATCAGTTTAAATGATGACAGCACAGGAAGATGTAAAGAAATATGGTTTTGTAAACCAGCCTATCGACAGCAATATCGACTTGAAATCGGAGATTCTCCGTATGAAAAAGGAAAAGAATGCCGTAATTCTTGGACATTTCTACATTAATTCCGAATTGCAGGATATTAGCGACTATGTTGGCGACAGCCTCCAGTTGGCTCAGATGGCAGCCAAGACTGATGCCGAAATAATTGTGTTCCTTGGCGTTAACTTTATGGGCGAAACCGCAAAAATCATCTGCCCCGACAAGAAAGTTATTATTCCAGACCTCAATGCAGGATGCTCGCTTGCTGATTCGTGTCCTGCCGATGAGTTTGCAAAGTTTATCGCTGCTCACCCAGGCCATATGGTGGTTTCGTACATCAACACCACGGCGGCAATAAAGTCGATGACCGACATAACCGTAACTTCCTCCAATGCAAAGCAGATTGTCGAAAGTCTGCCTGCCGACGAGAAGATAATCTTCGGTCCCGACAAGAATCTTGGCGGATATATCAACGCACAGACTGGGCGCAGTATGGTTCTTTGGGATGGTGCCTGCCATGTGCATCGCCGTTTCGACCTTGAGGCAATTCTAAAGTTGAAGGAAGAACACCCTGGTGCAAAGGTTATCGCTCATCCAGAATGTGAAAAGCCAGTTGTTATAGTTGCCGATTTCGTTGCAAGTACGGCTGGACTTCTTAAGTATGTGAAGAACAACGATGCAAAGGAATTTATTGTTGTCACCGAATCGGGCATTTTGCACCAGATGCGCAAGGCAGTTCCCGAAAAGGCCTTGATTCCTGCTCCCGCATTGGATTCAACTTGCGGTTGCAACGATTGCAACTTTATGAAACTTAATACTTTGGAGAAACTTTATAACTGCTTGAAATACGAAATGCCCGAAATAAACATTTCGGAGGATATTCGCGAGAAGGCATACCGTCCAATAAAGAGGATGCTCGATGTTTCGGCAAATTTGGGATTGTAAATTTAATGGTCATTTCGGAAGCCAGACTGAACACGCGATGCGAAACGGAGAGCGTAGTGAAGACGGTTGTCCGAAATCTCCTCTAAATGAAGTAAATATTGTTTAATTAATAGTAATAATATGAAATTAGCAGTAGTTGGAGCCACCGGAATGGTCGGCACTCAGATATTCAGGGTTCTCGAGGAACTCAACTTTCAGTTCGATGAACTTGTTCCCGTTGCATCGGAACGCTCAATTGGTCGTACTATAACTTGCAAAGGCAAGGAATATAAGGTTGTTGGCTTGGCCGATGCTGTTGCAATGCGTCCCGACCTTGCAATATTCTCGGCTGGAAAGGATGTTTCGCTCGAATGGGCTCCGAAGTTTGCCGAAACAGGAACATACGTTGTCGATAATTCGTCTGCTTGGCGTATGTATCCCGACAAGAAGTTGATTGTTCCCGAAGTGAACATTTCGGAACTTACTGCCGACGACCATATTATTGCCAACCCGAATTGCAGTACAATACAACTTATGGTTGTGCTTGCTCCGCTGAAGAAGTACGGATTGAAGCGTCTAGTGATTTCCACTTACCAGTCGGTAAGCGGTTCGGGATTCAAGGGAGTTAACCAACTCATGTGCGAGCGTGAAGGCAAACCAGTTGAAAAACCTGCATATCCGCATCAGATTGACTTGAATTGTCTGCCTCACGGAGGTGCTTTCCTCGAGAACGGCTATACCGAAGAGGAAATGAAACTTGTGAACGAAAGCCGCAAGATTTTGGGACTTCCGCATTTGCTTGTAACATCTACCGTTGTGCGCGTGCCTGTTGTTGGCGGACATAGCGAGGCCGTAAATCTTGAGTTCGAGCAGAAGCCCGACTTGGATAAGATTATGGAAGACTTGAAGTCGGCTCCGGGACTTGTTGTTCAGGACGATCCGAAAAACAATCTGTACCCGATGGCAATAAACGCCAAGGACAAAAACGAAACTTTTGTAGGTCGTATCCGTCTCGACTATTCCTGCAAGAATGCAATAAATTTCTGGGTTGTTGCTGACAATCTGCGTAAGGGCGCTGCTACCAATGCTGTTCAGATTGCACAGTATGTAAAGGACAAGTTTGTCACGAAATAGTTTTGGATGGCAAAGCGTAGAAAGGGCAGGGGACGAAAATTCCTATGGGTAGTGCTTGCTGTGGCGGTTGTCGCAGTTGGTGGCTACTTTTCCTTTCCGTATTTGAAGAAATATTACAACAGGTTCTTTGGTGACGGTCAGAACGAGGAGGTTACGAGTGTCGTTCCAATGAAAACCTACCGCGAAATGTATCCGCAGTACAATCTTTTTGGAATTGATGTGTCGGAGTATCAAGGCGATATTGACTGGGCTACTATGGTGGATAAGAACAAGATTGATTTTGCGTTTGTCCGTGCTACGGCAGGAAACGACACCAAGGACAAGAATTTCGCTGAAAACTGGCGTCAACTGAAGAGATACAATGTGCCACGCGGAGCATATCATTATTACCGACCGAACGAGAACAGCACAGAGCAAGCCGACTTGTTTATTCGTACGGTAAGGTTGGAAAAGGGCGATTTTGTTCCTGTGCTTGACATTGAGAAATACAGCAAGGTGCAGAGCATCACAAGTTTGAAAAATGGTTTGCTTAATTGGCTTACAATTGTGGAGGAGCATTACAACGTCGTACCTATTATATATACATATAGCAATTTCTACGAGAAGGTCATTACCGATGACAAGCGTTTCCGCAAGTATCCGATATGGATTGCGCATTATTCCGAGAAGGAAAATCCCAAGAAATTGCCATCAGAATGGGTGTTCTGGCAGTTTTGCGAGGATGGTCGCCTCGAAGGCATAGAGACGAATGTAGACATAGATATTTGTTGTAGTGCCGAGAAGTTTAGGACATTGAGGAAATAGTTTCCATGAGCAAAAGTCTGCGTTTATTAGTTCTTATTCAGCCACATAGCAAAGAATCTATCGTAAATGCTGTATTCTCCTCGTTCAAAAGTTAGCAGACCTTTGTCAATAAGTGCTGGAACCGCTGACTTTATTGAGTTTGCAGAAATTAGTCCATGTTCCTTTATGAATTTTCCTGATGTTATGTTGGTCGCCTTGCCTTCTTTTCCAATGGCTTTTAGCACAAGCGCTTGTTTTTCTGGAAGTTGGTAAAGCAAATCCTCGTATATCGGTGATGATACATCAATTATATTAGAAACGGCAGCATCAATGTCGGATATTGTACAGGTATTGTCTGCTTTTGCGTGTGCAAATAGTTCATTCATAACTCGTTGCATATAATATGTTATCCCATCGAATTTGTCGTAAATAGTTGCTATGACATTCTTGTCTATGGTTTTTCCTCGGCTGCTGAAATGGGATATGCAGAAATCCGTATATTTTTCAAGAGGCAATGGCTTGAGACCATATAATGTAACGCTTTGATAGAAAGGGCGTGCTGGCGATGTAAACATCGTTCCCATCAGATGCTGTCGTGAACCTGAAAATACGAATTTTGCGTTGCTGCAATATTGTATATAGGTGCGTAGTGATGCTTCTATGCCATCATCGTTGTATTTTGTAATCTGCTGAAACTCGTCAATGGCTACGAGGCAAGGTTTGTCGGCGTTTTGTAGGTACGAGAATATTTCATCAAGAGTAGCAGATGGAGATTCTATATCGCCTACGCTCATAGTCCACGATGGCATACCATTCATATCGAAACTTATGCCTTGTTTCACAGATGATAGTGCCGAAACGAACTTTTCCCACGATTTTCTACCTTTAGATTTTAGTGTTTCAAGAATGGTTGAACCCAATTTGCCAACTAATTCCGAAACCGACTTGGTAGAATATATGTCGATTATGAAAGTGTAGTAATTGTTTGCGATTTCTGGTTGGCAGAAACAATGACGTAGCAAGTCGGTTTTTCCGTAACGGCGTGGAGATACGAGAGCAACATTGTTGCCGTTGCGTAATAATCCGATTATGTCTGCTGTTTCTTTTTCTCTGTCACAAAAGTACTCTGCTCCGACATATCCTGTCGTAACAAACGGATTGTCAATTGTTACACTTTTTTTTGCCATACTATTGTATTTTTATCGAACACAAAATTAATACTTTTTCCATAAAATGGAAATCATAAAATGGAAAAATATGCTATGTGTTGATTAACAGATGTTTGTAGTTTGTGAAATTTTAATTTCGCTCGAGCCGCGAGGGCTTTTACTTGCTATTCGCCCCTACTATTGGTTTTCAGCGGTGCTCATGATTGTCTTCGACAATTGTTGGCAAAAAGTAAACAAAAACCATGTCCGCTGAGTCTGCTTCGCTAAAAATCACTATCTCTACGCTAAAAGTCATAAACTTGCCTACACTTCGTTCCGTCTTCAAACAGTATGACTTTTTACGCTTCGTTCCAGCGATTTTCTTAACGCTCACCAGCCAAGGCGGCAATCAAGGTTACTCGCTTCGCGAGTTGTTTTAACAGCAAATTTAGCATCGCTAGGATTGCATAATGGTTATCTGGAAAAAATATTTCTTAGAAATAGCCTGTTGATATTTCGTATATTACCTTATCTCAAACTTGTGCGTAATGCTTTCATCCTTTGAGTTTACTCTGATAAAATACATTCCACTAGCCAAATCCGTAACATTGACAACGTACTTCATGTAGCCCTTGTGCTGGCTGATTTGTTCGTGCTTTACAAGTTTTCCGAAGATGTTGAATATTGAAATGTCGAGGTCGGTAGGAATCTTTGTGTATATGTCGCAGGTGATTTGCTCGCGTGCAGGAATCGGGTAGGGTATGCCAACAGACAAGTTCTCTGCATCGGTAATACAAAGGATGTTGTTTGTTAGATTCGTATCGCTGTGACCTTCGGTGTCGGGGACAATTGCCTCCACGCAGATTGTAGATTTTATGTCGTTGCTCTGCGGTACAGGCATTTGTGTGCCGAAGGTGTATGGACGAACTTCACCCTGTGCAATATAGTCGATGCTTTCGCGGAGGGTCCGGTCATTAAATCTTAGTTCGAGCACAAGGTCTTCCACTGGCAGAGTTCCAAGGTTGACTATCACGAAGGAAACTTTTGCGAATGAGTTTTCAATGGTAGTCTTCAGGTCCATCAGCATTATGTCAACAATTGGTTCCACAACTGTTATCGCTGCCGATGTATAGCGACTTGTGCAGCCGTCTGAGCTTGTGCCTGCAAGCGTTACATTGTATGTGCCTGGAGCGGTGAAAATGAAGTATGGGTTTGGTTGTGTGCTTTCGCCCATTCCTCCGAAGTCCCAATGGTATGATGTTGCACCGTTAGACATGTTTTCAAATTCCACATACAGCGGATTGCCACCCCAGTCGCGCGACTGAGTGAACATTATGCTTGGATTCTCGTATATGGTTATGCTGTCGGTAGTTTGCGACGAGCAGGCATATTCGGTCTTTATGTCAAGGGTTACGGCAAAGGTTCCTGTTGTGTCTGCAACAAATGTAGGATGCTGTTCGCTCGATTCGAATATGCTGTCAATCTGCCACTTGTATGCAGTGATGTTGTCAACGGAGATTATTTCTGCATCCAGAGTTGTTTCTGAACCGACACAACCATCGTTTGCGGTGATTGTTGCTTCGGGCAGTTCGTGTATTGTTATTGTAGTGTCAGTTGTGGTTGAGCAGTGGTTTGCGAATGATACTGTGAGAGACACATTGTAGGTTCCTGTTGTGTCGTATGTGTGGGTTGTGTTTTTGTTTGGAGAAGTTTCCGTATCATCACCGAAGTTCCATTCCCAAGCGGTTTGCGGGTTAATGTTGTTGAATGGGGTTTTGTTTATGAATGTAGTTTCGTGTCCGAGGCAAATTCCGGATATTTCCGTTGTTGGCATTTCTGCTTGTAGCACATTCACTTCGATGTCCTTTGTTCCGATGCACCCCTGTTCGCTTTCTGCCGAAAGCGTTAGAGCGTTTATTCCATTATTGCAGAACATTGCAGTTATGTTGTCACCAGTTTGCGGTTCGCTATTAATAATCCAAGAATGAGCGGTTACATTTCCTTCCGCAATTGATGACTGTGTGTGAATTTCTGTTTGTGCATTCTGGCAGAAGAATTTTGGCGTAAAGTCTGGTTGTGGTTGCGGGTCGATGTAGACTGAGATTGTGGTATCGTTTATACAGTTATCTGTAGTTTCGAGATAGAGTTTGATGTTTTGCTGTCCGTATTCAGTAAAGATGTGAGAAGCATTTGCGTCAGTTCCGATAAGGCTGTCGTTTGCGTACCATCTGTATAGCGATATTTCTCCCATTTCTGAGGTGCTTAGGTTGGTGGCGAAAACCTCTGCGTTCTGGCAGTGCCCCTCAATGCTGAAGTTTGCTACAGGCACCTGACCTTGCAGGTTTACGTTTATTGTATTTACGGCTTGGCAACCTCGGGCGTTGGTTGTGGTTACAGTATATGTGCCAGGCTGTGATAGGTAATATTCGAGGTTTGTGTTGCCATCCTGCCATATTGCCGATGCAGTTTCCTCGTAATTGGATAATAGGCGCAGTCGGTTTCCGTAACAAAGGGTGGTATCGGCATTTCCGAATGATGCTGTATGTTCGTAGTTGTCGATTGCCAGATGCATGGTATCAGTTATGAAGGTACAGCCGAGTGAATCTGTGATTAGACAGTTGTATGCACCTTCCTCAAATATTGGTAGATAGTGATATTCATCATTGTATTCTTCCCCATCCTTGAACCACTGGTAAGAGTAGTCGTTTTGAGGAAGTTTTAAGTCCCAACGGATAGTATCACCAGCGCAAATGGTAGTGTCCTGCAATTGGTAAACTTCTGGGAAATAAACCTTTATATCATCCGTGCTGGTAACGCCGAAACTATTAGTAACGGTTACAGTGTAGCGTCCTGGTTGGCTTATATGTATTACAGAATCAGTTTCGCCAGTGCTCCATAGGTATGATGTGAAGTCGGGGTTGTATGCGGTTGTTATAGTGGTGTCGCCGAAGCCGTATGCATGAATGTCTAGTCCGAGAGAAACGGATCTGCTGTATTTTTCTAATAAATAATTTGATATTTGTTGTCTAAAATCGTCATTAGTTGTGTCTAATGCAATAATTTCGGCTATTTCACCACAATAATATTGGTATCCAGTTTGGGTAATATGATGTCCGCCACCAATAACAAATCTGATAGTATTGGAGACATTAGTGTCAGTTATATTTCCTGTATAAGTATTATTGTTATTAAGGA
>CAJOIT010000001.1 GCA_905234755.1 uncultured Bacteroidales bacterium | reverse complement strand
AGTTTTGTAAAAGAGGTAAAACGAAATCATAATATTAACTAATAAAAATTATCATATCATGGGAAAGATTAAGAAAGGTATTCTGGGAGGTTTCTCAGGGAAAACGGGAACAGTAGTTGGCGGTTCGTGGAAAGGCATTGACTACATGAGGTCTCTTGCGACCTCTGTAGCCAATCCGAAAACCGCAGCACAGGTAACAGTTAGGTCGAACTTCAAAACGATAGCATCTATCATGGCAAAGGCCAATCCGATAACAAAATTGTCGAATTGGAGCAATGCCAAGAAGCAGTCGGCGTTCAACGCTGCAGTTCGCATCAATTATGACAGCGCCATTGTCAACGATGAAATCGACCTTGAAAGACTCTCCTTCGGAGAATTTTCAAGGAAAGGATTAACAGACCTTCAGGTAGTTTTTAATGAGGACGAAACAACTTTGTCGCTCAACTTAAACTGGGTAAATGATGCCGATGAAGAAACGGCTTTCAATGATGACATGGTTGCTGTTGTTATGGTAAGGAAATCAGCTAACGAGGGCATTGTTGATGTAATGATTGACTATCTTAATGCAAAGAGAGAAGATGAGCAGTACCGCATCGAAATAGGATTGCTTGAATCGTTCAATGACGGTGATACTTTCTATGCTTATGCTGGTACGGGTCACAATCCCAAAAAGCCGAAGGAAATCATCAACATTCCGGCAAAGAATGTATCTGCGCAGGGCAGTAGCGGGACATTGATGCTAGCAGAACTTAAGTCCATATGTTATTATTGTTTTTGCAGCCACTCGTAACGAGTGGCTTTTTTTTTATCTTTGCATCGTTGAATTACCATATTCAACGAGAGTTAATATCACAAGTCAGTCGCTTTTGCGGCTGGCTTTTTTTTTCATCGTATTTCTTTATGCTAAAACCATTCGCCGAAATCCGTGGTGCGATGGTGGTGCGATTTGCCAAAAGAAAAATCACAAGCACTTAATTTTCAAACACTTGTGATTTGTATTTCGTAGCCCGACCGGGAATCGAACCCGAATCTACGGTTTAGGAAACCGCCATTCTATCCATTGAACTATCAGGCCATCCAATTTTGAGACCGCAAAGATAATACTTTTTTGGTTGCACAAGTATTTTTTTTAGAAACGGGATTTTCCAAACATATTATCGCTCAACCCTCCCAAAATCATCAATCTTTAGCTCAACGAAACTAAATCCTTGAATCTTCAAATCTTCCAATCATCAAATTATCAAATCATCTAATTCTTTTAACACTATTTAAACATTAATCTAAACTAATTTTAGTTTGAAATACATACGCAATACCTTACTTTTGCGTTTGCAAATAAAAAACAAAAGCACATGGATAAGAAAAAACAGAATTTACCAGCACTCATTCTTAACTGCGTAGCACTCGGATTGAGCGTAGCGACCGTTGTATTAAGCATCCTGTCGAAAGGCTCAATGAAGGACATAATAATGATGATGTCGTCGGCAATAGTATGCCTGTCGGCTGCAATGCTGATTAGAAACAAGGAATAATGTTAAACGAATAAAAGTTTCAAGATATGGAAATTGACATAAGAGAACTTAACGAAAGGGTTCAAAGAGAAAGTTCATTCATCGACATCGTAAACATGGAGATGTCGAAGACTATCGTTGGTCAGAAACACTTGGTTGAAGGTCTGCTTATCGGTTTGCTTTCCGACGGACATATCCTTCTAGAAGGTGTTCCAGGTTTGGCAAAGACATTGGCAATCAACACGCTTGCAACAGCAATCGATGCAAAGTTCTCGCGTGTGCAGTTCACCCCCGACCTACTGCCTGCCGACCTTATCGGTACTATGATTTACAGTCAGAAGAACGAGGACTTTATCGTGAAGAAAGGTCCGGTTTTCGCGAACTTCATCCTCGCCGATGAAATCAACCGTGCGCCGGCAAAAGTTCAGTCGGCTCTGCTCGAAGCTATGCAGGAACGCCAGGTAACCATTGGCGAACACACCTACAAGATGGACAATCCATTCCTCGTAATGGCAACTCAAAACCCGATAGAACAGGAAGGTACATATCCGCTTCCAGAAGCACAGGTTGACCGTTTCATGCTGAAGGTAAAAATCGACTACCCCGAATTCGAGGAGGAAAGACTTGTCATCCGCTCAAACCTTGCAAAGCAGAAAGTTCAGGTAAACCCAGTACTGAAGCCAGAAGACATCGTAAAGGCCCGCGAAGTTGTAGCAGATGTTTACCTTGACGAAAAGATTGAACGCTACATCCTCGACATAGTATTTGCAACCCGTTTCCCCGAACGCTACCAGCTCGACAAACTCAAGAGCATGATTGCCTACGGAGGTTCGCCACGTGCATCTATTAACCTTGCCAAGGCAGCAAAAGCATACGCTTTCATCAAGCGCAGAGGATATGTAATCCCCGAAGATGTCCGCGCCGTTTGCCATGACATTCTCAACCACCGTATCGGACTTACCTACGAAGCCGAAGCCGAAAACATCTCAACCGAGGAAATCATCAGCGAAATCCTCAACAGAGTTGATGTTCCGTAGTATTTGTGTTTGTTACTGCGGTGTGTCGCTGCGCGCAACGACAACACAAATAAACAAACAACAAAAATTAGACATTTAGAATGTAAAGGAATAAATTATGGATTCATCGGAACTACTGAAAAAAGTCCGCAAGATTGAGATAAAGAGCCGAATGCTCTCCAACCATATCTTTGCTGGCGAATACCATTCGGCATTCAAGGGCAAAGGTATGACTTTCAGCGAGGTGCGCGGATACCAGTACGGCGACCCCATAAAGGACATCGACTGGCATGTGACGGCAAGATTCAACCAGCCGTACATAAAGGTGTTTGAGGAAGAGCGCGAACTTACCGTGATGCTTCTCATCGATGTTAGCGGTTCGGAGGACTTCGGCACACGCGCAAAGCAGAAGAAGGACCTCATAGCCGAAATCGCCGCCGTGCTTTCTTTTTCGGCAATAGAGAACAACGATAAGATTGGCGTAATATTCTTTTCCGACAAGGTTGAAAAGTTCATACCGCCACAGAAAGGCAAGAAGCACATACTGAGGATAATCCTCGAATTACTCGACTTCAAGCCCGAAAGTTCGCAGACCAACATCAACGAGGCACTGAAGTTCCTGACCAACGCCATAAAAAAGCGTAGCGCAGCATTCATAATCTCCGACTTCATGTCGCCCGACTTCTCTGAATCGCTGAAGATTGCCGCATCGAAGCACGACATTGCCGCACTGAAGGTTTACGACCCGTTTGAGGAAAGTCTGCCGAATGTCGGTCTTGCCTACTTCCGCGACATGGAAAGCGGCGAAAAGAGATGGATCGACACCGCATCGCAGAAAACCCGCCAGGAATACGACCGCTGGTGGAAGCAAAAGAACGAAGCCGCCGACTTGATACTCACCAAAGCCAAGGTTGACAAGGCAGTAATCCGTACCGACGGCGACTATGTAAAACCGTTGATTGCACTATTTAAAAACAGATAACCGTGAAAAAGTCAGTTGTTACCTTAATATTAATAGCCATTGCAATAGCAACATCTGCCCAGAACTACAACATCTCGGCAAAGTTGCAGAACGACAGCATAATCGTAGGCGAACAGACGCTGATTTCGATAAGCGCAGACGTTCCCCCGCAGTCGCAGGTGATACCGCAGCAGTTTGCCGACACCATTTGCGACAAGATATTCCTCATCAAGGACAACGAAGCAAAAATTGATGGCGGAAAATACACAAAGGACTACCTCATAACCTCCTTCGACACAGGTATAAATGTAATTTCGCCGATAAGGTTCATGGTAGTTTCTGGTGCCGACACAAACGAATTTTCCACCGCCGAACTTTACCTCAAGGTAAATCCGTACATACTCATCGACACCATTCCACGCGACACCATTTTTGCACAATATGCAGGAACGGTTCTGTTCGGAAAGGACGGTTTCAAGAACGAAATCGAGCAGTACATCCCCGACTCCATAAAGCAGTCGATGTCAGCCGACACGCTACAGATGCTCCGCGAGGAAATAAAGCGACAGATGATACAGCAGTACGCTTCGCAAGTGATGCAGACCGGCTTCACAAACCAGCAGCAGATCGACTCGATAGCAAATGCCGACTCGCACCGTATGTTCGTTGTTGACAAGGACATAATGGAAACCCACTATGTTTACGGAAGCGTCGATTCGGTATTCGTACAGGAAGGTCAGAAAGTTGAAAGCGGCGACATACTTTTCACGCTCTTCGAGATTGAGGACATAAACGACGAACTCTACAACACACCTTTCAACTGGGCGGAATTCTGGTACGATATTAAGACTTTCTTCTCGAAATTCTGGTGGCTGATACTCATTGTGCTGATTGCCGGTGCGATAATATTCTATGTCATCTACCGCAAGAAACACGGAAAGTCGCCTATCCCGATGATCAAAATCAAGCCCGAGCGTCCTGCCCACGAAATTGCATTCGAAGACCTTGAACGCATCCGCAACGAAAAGATTTGGAGCCGCGGACAGGTGAAGGAATACCACGTCCAACTCACCGACACCATCAGGACATACATCGACAACCGCTACGGCATCGATGCAGAGCAGATGACGACATCCGAAATTCTCGACATGTTCAACGCCGCCATTCCAATCGACAGCGACGACAAGATGCGTCTGCGTCAGATGCTTGAACTCGCCGACAGCGTGAAGTTCGCAAAGTTCCAGCCGCTGCAGGGCGACAACGACCTTTCGCTGCGAAACGCATTCGACTTTGTAGAACACACCAAGGAAATCATTGTTAACGACCCTAAGGCAATAAACGTCCAGGCAGAAATAGAAGCCGACAAGATTACCACTGGGGAGAAAAACGACAAAGAGGCATAACTATGAGTAACATTGAATTTGCAAATCCCGAATATTTATGGCTTCTTACCGTGCTGGTTCCGATGATAGCATGGTATGTGTGGCGCCGCAAGAAGTCGGTGGCCTCGATGAATGTCAGTTCGCTAGAAGCTTTTCAGGGCAAACGCCTGCCGTGGAGATACATAATGCGACATGTGCTGTTTGCCGTTAGGTTGGCATGCGTGGCACTTATAATTGTCGTAATCGCCCGCCCGCAAAGCACCGACAGCTGGGAAGAACAGAAAACCGAAGGCATCGACATTGCCATAGCACTCGACATAAGCGGCAGTATGCTGGCCGAGGACTTCCGTCCCAACCGCATCGAAGCCGCAAAGAACATCGGAATGGAATTCGTTTCATCACGTCCGGACGACAACATCGGACTTGTGGTGTTTGCCGGCGAAAGCTACACGCAGTGCCCGCTTACCATCGACCATGCCGTACTGCTCAACCTTTTCGGAAGCATTAAGAGCGGTCTTATCGACGACGGAACAGCCATCGGACTTGGTCTTGCAACCGCAGTAAACCGTCTGCGCGACAGCAAGGCCGTGAGCAAGGTCATCATACTGCTCACCGACGGTGAAAACAATATGGGAAGCATTTCGCCAACCACGGCAGCCGAATTTGCCAAGGAGTACGGAATCCGCGTCTATACCATCGGCATAGGCAAGAACGGTAAAGCCCCCTACCCTTTCAAGACTGCATTCGGAACAACTGTATATCAAGACATTGATGTAAAGATTGACGAGGAAAGCCTCACGCAGATTGCCGAAATGACCGACGGAAAATACTTCCGCGCCACCGACAACGAGAGTCTGCGCAACATCTACGCCGAAATCGATAAGATGGAAAAGACTCAGCTCGATGTCAAGTCGTTCTCAAAGCCACGCGAAGAATATATGCCGATACTCGTATGGGCGTTCATACTTCTGCTGATAGAACAAATTTTAGGTTTAACGGTATTAAAAAATACTTTTTAAGCTATGTTCAGGTTTCAGAATCCACAATATTTATGGTTGCTGCTCGTGATAGCAGCATTGGCGATACTGTTTGCCGCAGCCGAAATCATAAGGCGCAGAAGGCTTAAAAAAGTCGGCGATGCCAACCTTGTAAAGCTGCTAATTCCCGAAGCCAGCCTCGGCAGGAAAATCGCCAAGCTGATAATGGTATGCCTCGCAATAGCCTGCATAATCATCGGACTTGCCCGCCCGCAGTTCGGCTCGAAACTTAGCGAAGTAACGCTCAAGGGCGTAGAGATTGTTACCGCTCTCGATGTCTCGAACTCGATGCTTGCCGAAGATGTCAAGCCTAACCGTCTGGGCAACGCCAAGATGTTCATCGAGAGGATTCTCGGCAAACTCAACGGCAACCGTCTCGGAATGGTGATTTTCGCAGGCGATGCATTCGTGCAGATGCCAATTACCACCGATGTGCGCTCGGCAAGGCTATATCTGTCATCCACAAGCACGGACGACATTGCCGTGCAGGGCACCGACCTTGCAAAAGCAATGACACTTGCTGCACGCTCATTTTCGAGCAACGAGGAAGCATCGAAAGTCATTATCCTTATGACCGATGGCGAAAACCACGAAGAAGATGCTATCGAGGTGGCAAAATCGCTCAAGGAACAGGGAATAATCGTTATGACAGTAGGTTTCGGTTCGCCAAGCGGCGTGCCCATTCCCAACAAGAAGGGAAGCGGATACATGAAGGACAACAACGGCAACACCGTCATGACAAAACTCGACGAGCAGACACTTGTGGAAATTGCCAAGATTACAGGCGGAATATATGTCCGTGCATCCAACAGCTCAAGTTCGTCCGATGCAATACTCAACGAACTCAACAGCCTACAGCAAAGCGAAACAACAAAGCAGATATACTCCGAGTACGATGAAAGGTTCCAGTATTTCGTATTTGCAGCACTGCTTCTACTCGTTCTTGAAGTATTCCTAGTAGAACGCAAGAATCCGCTTCTAAGCAAGATAAAGTTGTTCAAAAAGGAGGAGAATAATGAAAACAATGCATAAAACATACACCAATGTAAAGACGTGCCATGGCGCGTCTCAAATAACGCTGTCCATGAAAACAATAGCTTCAACAATCATAATACTTCTCCTTGCAGCCGCTACCTCCTTCGCACAGGAAGAACGCGCACAAATACGCAAGGGCAACAAGGCCTACGAAAATGCCGAATACGGAAAGGCGGCGGCACAGTACGACCAAGCATTGAAGACCAATCCCGCCGAGGTTAGCGTTTACAAAAACTCAGGCGCTGCCAACTACCGCAACGACCAGTTCGAGAAGTCGGTAAACGCCTACAACGAGTACCTTCGCACCGACCTCACCGACAAGCAGAAAGCCGAAGCCTACTACAACCTTGGCAACACCTACATGCAAGCCAACAAGTACAAGGAAAGCGTAGAGTCGTACCGCAACGCCCTGAAGCTCGACCCCACCCACGACCGCAGACGCCACAATATGGCTGTCGCCACCAAGATTATGCAGCAACAGCAGCAAAACCAACAGCAGAACGGCGACAACAGCCAGCAGCAACAGCAGAATCAGGATCAAAACAAAGACCAGCAACAGAACCAAGACCAGAACAAGGATAATCAGGACAAGCAAGACCAGCAACAACAGCAGCAAAACCAAGATCAAAACATGTCACGCGAAGAAATGGAACGCTACCTGGAATCGCTAAGCCAGAAGGAAAAAGAAACCCAAGACAAGGTCCAAAAGGCACAGCAAGCACAAAAACGACCTCTGGAAAAGAATTGGTAAAAAAAGGCTAACAGGCTTGCAGGCTAAAAGGCTAAAAGCCCGTTAACCATTGTCGCCATTGCCGCGTTGGATTTGTAACCTTTAGCTCACTGCCAAACGCAGTAATCCAACACATACGAATATTAGCATTTGTAATGTACTATAAACCTAACAATCAACCAATTACAATTCTTTTCATAATACTATAAGTTGCCACAACTATATGAAGATATATAGATATGGCAATTTATAAACACACAAAAGTTGCCATAACTTAACAAAAATATATAGATATGGCAACTTATAAGACAACAAATAATAGTGGTTTTTAATACGACTTTTCAAACAAATCGTTCATACACACTTCATTAGTAACGATTCCAGAATGAATGCCAGTAGTAACTCCGTATGTTGTAACCATTGTTAGCAGAATCGATTTTGTAGTGCGTGTTTCTTCGCGGAAAACTGAAATTTTTGTCCGCAGTTTATTTTCGTAATCCTTAGTGATGCTATATGCCGAATCGGAGAATTTCATCTCGCAAATATTAATCACCCTGTCGGCACGCTCAATGAGAAGGTCGATTTGCGTTCCCTGCTCGTCCTTTGTTCCAACTTTGCGCCAAGTACAAGAATTTGTACCGATGCCACTGATTCCCAGTTTTTTCTTTATCTGGTCAAGATGCTCTATGCATATAGTCTCGAAACTGAATCCTTGCCAAGCAACCACCGACTGAGAAGTCAAGTTGTTTGACCAAAAATGGACATCCTTCCTATTGCCAGAATGCACGAACTTAAAATAAAACAAGGTATAAGGATCGCATATACGGTAAAGGGAATTGCGCACGGAACTCTTATAACGCGAATATATGGTTATGAAGTCGCAGCGTTCAAGATTGTCGAGGATTTTCGAAAGTCCACCACCAGAAATGCCAGTGCTTTCAATGATTTCCGACCTCATCATTCCGCCTCGCTTCTGCGACAAAGCTTTCATAACATCCACATACTTGTCGGCATGAGGGAACAAAGCGCTGAAAAGTTCATCGAATTCGAGTTTCATCGGTGCATTTTTCGCAAAAAACAACCTGTCAATATTCTGAGCAAGACTTTCCTTCGAATTCAACTGACTCAAATAATAAGGTACACCTCCGAAAGTCATATAGCACTGTAGTATGGTGTATCGGTCCCAGTTGCAACCCGAAGAATGCAGGAACTCCTCGCACTCGTTAAGATGGAACGGACGGAGATAAATCTGCGCCGTAAAGCGGTTGTGAAGTCCGCCCCTATTCCGCAAAATGCGGTTGACCATCCACGAAGTAGCAGAACCGCAAGCAATAAACATAATGTCGTCGCGCTGTGCCGCCCACGCATTCCAAAAATATTCCAATGCCGACAAGAAACGGCTTCGCGGAGTGTCAATCCACGGCATTTCGTCAAGAAATATAACCTTGCGCTGCTTTTTCGGCTTACTTTCAATTAAGCGTCTTAACTCGTCGAAGGCATCTTCCCAAGTTTCGAGTGCCGGAGTAAAAGTTGAGCTACCATACCTTTGCAATTGTGCTGCAAAACGCTTCAACTGCATTTTCTGTGACTCCTTTTTCGCACCTACAAACGAAAAAGTAAATCGCTTTTCAAATACCTGGTTCACAAGGAATGTCTTACCGATTCGTCTGCGACCATAAACAATGACAAACTCTGGTCGTTTCGAATTATAAAGTTCTTCCAACCGATTGATTTCCTTGTCTCTTGCAATTATTTTCTTCATCGGACAATAATTTTGAAATACGGAGCAAAGGTAATATTTATTATTTATAAACCATCCACAAATGAAAATTTTATTCAGTTATGGCAAAATATAACAAATTAAAAGTTGCCACAAATAATAAAAATAACAGACTTATGGCAACTTATAAAACATAAAAAGTTCCCATATCTCAATATAAATACATAGTTATGGCAATTTATAAATAACTAAAAGTTGCCATAACTCAATAAAACAACATAGATATGGCAACTTATAAGCACAACTATTAGTCAAATGGAATCAGCAGAAACTACTCTCAAAACTTGTATCCACCGGACAGCCTACTGGGCGTTTATCCATTTATTTTCAACAAATTAACATTGTGCATAAAAATATTTAATATAAGTATGTCTCATTGTCAAAAATTAATTGTACCTTTACGACCGTTAAAAAAAATTGATTTTTATAACCGTAAATTAATAAAAACAAAAGATAATTATGGACTTTGGATTATCAAAAACAGAAGTATTATTTCAGCAGATGATTAGAAGTTTTGCAGAAAACGAAGTAAAACCTTTGGCTGCAGAAATAGACGAAGAAGAAAGATTTCCTATTGAAACCGTCGAGAAGATGGGAAAATTAGGAATTATGGGAATTCCGGTACCGACACAGTACGGCGGAGCCGGTGGTAATTATAAACTCTATGCAATGGCTGTAGAAGAGCTTTCGAGATGCTGCGCTACTACTGGTATCGTAGTTTCTGCTCACACTTCATTGTGCATCGGCCCTATCTTGGAATACGGAACCGAAGAACAGAAGATGAAGTATTTGCCAAAGCTCGCTAGCGGCGAATGGATTGGCGCTTTCGGTCTTACCGAACCTAACGCTGGTACAGATGCATCAGGACAGCAGACCACTGCAGTTCTCGACGGTGACCACTGGGTTCTCAACGGAACAAAGATCTTCATCACCAACGCAGGCAATGCAGATGTTTACATCGTTATCGCAATGACCGACAAGTCGTTGGGTACAAAGGGGATTTCTGCTTTCATCGTTGAAAAGGGATTCCCAGGATTCTCAATCGGTAAGAAGGAAAAGAAGATGGGTATCCGCGGTTCGTCAACTTGCGAACTTATCTTCGAAAACTGCATAGTTCCTAAGGAAAATCAGCTCGGCGAACTCGGAAAGGGCTTCAAGGTTGCTATGACCACCCTCGACGGCGGACGTATCGGTGTTGCTTCACAGGCTCTCGGTATTGCACAGGGCGCCATGGACGAAACAGTTAAGTACACAAAGGAACGTAAGCAGTTCGGAAAGTCGATTTCTCAGTTCCAGAACACTCAGTTCCAGCTTGCTGACCTCGAAACCAGAATCGAAGCTGCAAGATTGCTCGTTTACAGCGCAGCCGACAAGAAGGACAAGCACGTTCCATTCTCGGCAGATGCTGCAATGGCTAAGTTGTTCGCAGCCGAAACTGCAATGGAAATGACAACCAAGGCTGTTCAGTTCCACGGCGGATACGGTTACACTCGCGAATATCCGGTTGAAAGAATGATGAGAGACGCTAAGATTACCGAAATCTACGAAGGAACTTCAGAAGTTCAGAGAATGGTAATCTCAGGTAAACTGTTAAAATAATTTTTCACTAACATTAAAATCAAGAAAATGAATATAGTAGTTTGTATAAAACAAGTACCGGATACCACTGAGGTAAAACTTGACCCGAAAACCGGAACCCTTATCCGTGAAGGTATCCCCAGCATCATAAATCCAGACGACAAGGGAGCTCTCGAACTCGCACTCCAGCTAAAGGATAAGTATGGAGCACACGTAACCGTCCTCACAATGGGTCTTCCACAGGCTGATGCAGCTTTGCGCGAAGCTTTGGCAATGGGCGTTGACCGCGCCATCCTCCTCACCGACCGCAAGCTCGGTGGTGCCGATACCCTCGCTACATCAAGGGCTATCGCAGGTGCTCTCCGCCAAATCGACTTCGACCTCATCCTTGCTGGCCGTCAGGCTATCGACGGTGATACCGCACAGGTTGGTCCGCAGATTGCAGAACACCTTGGCCTCCCGCAGGTTTCGTACCTCCTCGACCTCGAAGTCAACGGTAAGAACTGCCGCGTAAAGAAGTCAACCGAAGAAGGTTACCAGATTCTCGAAACCGAAATGCCATGCGTTTTCACAGTTCTTTCAACTGCCAATAAGGCAAGGTATATGACAGTAAACGGAATCGTTGAGGCTTACAACCGCGAAGTTGAAATCTGGAACGCCGACAAGACCGGAACAGATGAAAACCTTCTCGGTCTTAAGGGTTCTCCGACAAGAGTATTCAAGTCGTTCACCAAGGCTCTGAAGCCTGCAGGCGAAACCTACGAAGTTAGCCCAGAAGAAGCCGTTGACCTCATCATTAGCAAATTAAAAGAAAAATTCATCATTTAATAGGATACCGATATGGATAAATCAGAATATAAAAACGTTTACGTTTTCATCGAACAGCGCGACAACGTAATACAGAAGGTTGCATTGGAACTGTTGGGCAAGGCTCACGACTTGGCCGGAGCACTCAACGAGAAGGTTTACGCAGTCCTCTTGGGACACAACATCGCCGACAAGGCTCAGGAACTCATCGCTTACGGTGCAGACCATGTACTGCTCGCTGAAGATGAATGCTTGAAGGACTATATCACCGAGCCTTACACTCAGGCAATCACCCAAATAATCCACGACTACAAGCCGAGTATCTTCCTCATTGGCGCAACTACAATCGGCCGTGACCTCGGTCCACGTCTGTCGGCTCGTATAACCACCGGTCTTACTGCAGACTGCACAAAGCTCGACATTTCGGAAGACACCAAGGAACTTATGATGACCCGTCCTGCTTTCGGCGGAAACATCATGGCTACCATCATGTGTACAAATCACCGTCCACAGATGTCAACCGTTCGTCCGGGCGTTATGCAGAAGATGGCAAAGGACACCTCGAGAAAGGGCGAAGTTGAGAATGTAAAGATTAATTTCGACAAGTCGAAGTTCAAAGTAAAACTTGTTGAAAATGTTAAGGTTACCTCTAACAAGGTTGATATTGCAGACGCAAAGATTCTTGTATCGGGTGGTCGTGGCGTTGGAAATAAGGAAGGTTTCGAAATGCTCGGCAAGTTGGCAGAAGTTCTTCACGGCGAAGTTTCTTCATCAAGAGCAATGGTTGACGCAGGCGTTATGCCTCACGACCGTCAGGTTGGCCAAACTGGTAAGACCGTTCGTCCTAACCTCTACATTGCAAACGGTATTTCGGGCGCAATCCAGCACCTTGCAGGTATGGAAGAGTCGGAATTCATCATTGCAATCAACAAGGACAAGTTTGCACCTATATTTAAAGTAGCAGACCTCGGTATTGTAGGCGACCTCTACAAGATTATCCCTCTGCTCACCGAAAGACTGAAATTCGAACTGGAAAACAGATAATTAACTAAAAAAAATTACGTATGATGGATAAAAATCAAATTAGAGAAACTATCGCAAAGAGAGTGGCTCTCGAACTCCACGACGGCGATGTTGTCAATTTGGGTATCGGATTGCCTACAATGGTTCCGAACTATCTGCCAAAAGGCGTAAAATTGTACCTCCAGAGCGAGAACGGTATCCTCGGAATGGGACCGAAACCCGCCGAAGGCGAACAGGACGAACACATAATCGATGCTGGTGGCGGATACGCTTCAGTTCTTCCCGACGGAGCAACATTCAGCTCGGCTCATTCGTTCGAAATCATCCGTGGCGGACATGTGGATGCTACCATCCTCGGCGCTATGCAGGTTGACGAAGAAGGAAACCTCGCAAACTGGATGATTCCTGGCAAACTTACCCCGGGTATGGGCGGCGCAATGGACCTCGTTGTTGGTGCTAAGCGCGTTATCGTTGCTATGGAACACACCCAGAAGGGCAACTTCAAGATATTGCACAAGTGCAACCTCCCGCTCACAGCTGCAAAGCAGGTTAACCTCATCGTTACCGAAATGGGCGTAATGGAAGTTACCGACAAGGGTATCGTACTGAAGGAATACAACACCGAATTCGGCGACAAGGATACCGCAGTTGCAGCTATCCAGGCAGCAACCGAGGCTACCCTCATCATCGACCCGAACCTCAAGCCAATGGTTTTCTAAACAAGTTGACTATGAGCAAGATAAAATTGGGCGACACCTACACCGAAAAGGTAAGGTACACGCAGGCTAATGTTGACACTTTCGCTCAGATTAGCGGCGACAACAACCCCATACACATCAACCCCGAGTATGCTTCGAAAAGCATATTCGGGCGTTGCATTGTACACGGATTCTTCGCTGGTGCAGTATTCTCGAAGGTTTTCGGAACACAGTGGCCGGGCGAAGGTACTATCTACCTGTACCAGGAAATGAAATTCATGTCACCGGTATTCGTAGAGCAGGACTACAATGCAGTGTTCGAAGTTGTTGAACTCGACGAGGTTAAGCACCGCGGAACAATCAAGTGCACCCTTCAGGATGCCGACGGAAAGGTCGCAATAGCTGGAACAGCAAAATTATTAAATGCAGAAAGGTTTTAAAAAATTAACACAATGAAAAGATTGGAAAATAGAGTAGCTATCATCACTGGCGGAACCGCTGGTATTGGCGCAGCTACCGCCAACAGATTCGCACAGGAAGGCGCAAAGGTTATTCTTTGGGCTCGTAACGCAGAAAGAGGCAACGCTTTCATCGAAAAGATGAAGGGAATGGGCCTTGAAGCTGAATTCGACGCTATCGACTCGAGCAACTACGAGGCAGTTTGCGAAGCAGCAAAGAGAGTAAACGACAAGTACGGAAAGATTGATATCCTCATCAACAACGCAGGTATCACCAACGACAGCACCTTGAAGAAGATGACTATCGAACAGTGGCAGCAGGTTATCGACATCAACCTCAGCGGAAGCTTCTACTGCATCAAGGCTATCACTCCTTACATGCTCGAAAAGGGCTACGGCCGTATCGTAAACGCATCGTCGGTTGTTGCTTTGTACGGCAACTTCGGACAGACCAACTATGTAGCAACAAAGGCTGGTCTTATCGGTATGACCGCTCGCGAACTTGGCAAGAAGGGCATCACTGTAAACGCAGTTGCTCCTGGTTTCATCGAAACCGACATGGTTGCCAAGATGCCTGAAAATGTACTTGACGGCATGAGAGCAAAGGTTCCGGTAGGTCGTCTCGGACAGCCCGAAGAAATTGCTTCGGCATACTTGTTCCTCGCCAGCGAAGAGGCTGCATACATCAACGGTGCAACCTTGAGCGTTGACGGCGGTATGACGATCTAATTGACAATTGACAATTGATAATTGATAATTGACAATTAACAATGGACAATTTGTAGGGTCGTTGCGAGCAACGACAACTGCAAAATGGACAAAAAATACAGAAGTTCCCGATTAAATTCGGGGCTTCTTTTTGAAAAGAAAAACACCGCTGACTGATCGAACAAAACTCATTCAGCACAAACATACATAAAGCGATTTTGCTTTTTTCTTCTCGTTGTAAAATTTGGCGATTTTAAGAAGTGGGAAGAATAAGTGAATATTTGCGCAGTACGCGTGAACTTTCATCTTATTTCGTACACTTCAGGTTACGCCAAATACCTTCAACGAGCGGGATATTAGAAAGTATCACGCTTTTTTTATGCAAAAATTTTTGAAAATATTTTTAGTATTAATAATTAAAATTTTATGTAAAATGGTAAATTTTTCAAAATTATCGGGATTTATTATTCTGGTCGCATTAATGACCTCATGTGCAACCCACACAAATGTAATCTATAGTGATGTCATAGGTTTTAGCGAAAAGGTAGATGGCGACTATTTTCAGGCAGAGAACAAACACAGAGGAATGTTCAAGAATCTTTTTAAGCAAATTGAACCATCTAATTTAGTAGATAAAAAAGATGCAGAAGTTTTCAAGAGTGGTGTTTCCAAGATTCCACAAAGGATGAGAGGGGAAAACACTTCTGTATACTATGCTGTTGAAACTGCATGTGACCGTATAAGATATGTACGCAAACGCATAATGAAACGGGACAAGCAAACAAAATACTATTTATTTTTAATGACAGATGGTCTTGACAATTGGTCAGAAATTGCAGCAAAAGAAGATAAGCAGATACTATTCCCAATAAAACACGACAAATATCCAGAACGTGTGCAAAAAAAATTAAAAAAAGCAATGGGTTTTGGAAAAAACTTATTTGAAGTGTATCCAATGATTATGGAAGGAGCAGACATTCTATCCAACAAGGACCGCAATAAAATGTCCGATGAAACCTTTGATAAATGGATTGAATCTCAAATGGAATGCTTTAAATATTCATCTAAAGGTGATGCTCCAAAATTAATCAGAGCAACCGATTACGAAAAGATTTTCGAAGACTTAAAAGAACAATTCAAGACATCATCGTACTCATTCCGTGTTCCTAAAAGTTATCAAGGCAAGAGGATTAAAATGAATTTTGAAAGCATTTACGGAGAAAAAGCAACACTCATAGGAACTTTTAAGAAACAAGGATTTGATTATATAATAAGTGACATAGAATTAAAAGGAATTAACATTAATAAAGCATCTCATTTTTATAGAATCGAAGGCAATGCCCTAATTCCGTCTAATAAAGACTATAGAGGTGGCGACATCGAATTTAAAATAGAAGGTATTACCAATGGCAACAACAAAAGGTACGATATAAACAAAAGGGAGGTACAACAAGAATACGAAAGTAATGGCATTTGGATATTAAATTCAGAATATAAAGAAAATGCCATGCAAAATCAAAATACCTATTTCATACTTGTAATTGATGCAAGCAAATCATTGGACGGAAAAAAAGGAGAAGAAAAAGGATTTGAAAAAGAAATGGAAATGGCGAGAAAAATTGTTGACCTAATTATTGAATAAGCATCTTCTTTTGTTTTTATAAATTACACTCTACTACCACATCAATGTAGGAGATTTTTTATGCACCTTGCAAACACACACGCTAAAAATCAACATTATCCCACACTCCCGTTTTAAGAAAGACGGGAGTTTTTTGTGTGGGTAACATCACACATTTCTCACGAAGAATCACTACTTTTGCACAAAACACAAACAAATGGACTTACCCAACCGTCATACCACACGCGCAAAATGGCACAACTACAATGATGGCATGTACCATATAACGCTAAACTCAAGAGATCGCGTACACTCCTTCGGAGAAATCAAGGCTGGCGAAATGCAACTATCCGAACTCGGGCAAGCCCTAAAACAATATATCGAGTCCACACACGAACACTATCCATACGCAGAAATCCCAATCTTTCAGATAATGCCCGACCATGTGCACCTGCTGGTGAACATACATCAGGCAGAGGCGCAGGGGCAGCGTAAGGACGATGCATGCATCGTCCAGAGCAGTGCATGCATCGTCCAGAGCGGTGCATGCATCGCCCAGAGCAGCGCCGGCACCGTCCAGAGCGGTGCACCGAGCCTCGACCCAAAAATGAAAAAAGTATCCGACAGACGAGGATACCTATCGACAGTAATAGGCGGAATAAAGTCCGCAACAACAAAATACGCAAATACACACGACATACCTTTCGCTTGGGTACAAAGATTCTACGATGTGATAATCAAGGACGAAATACAAATGGAGAACACAATCAACTACATAAAATCCAATGTAGCAAACTGGGAAAAATAACCCACAAAAACATATCCTCACAAATATAGACACAACCCTATGCGGAGAAAAAACTTTCTATTCTCCGCAAATTTGCGGAGAATAAATTATCCTACTTACCCTCCCCCATACCTATATGTTTAATAACATTTATTTAGAATGGAATACCTACGCAAAAATCAGCATAAGCATTTGTATATAAACATATTGCGACAAATAGCAGCAACCTTCTTATTTAGAATATTTACAAATTAGGGCAAAAGCAAAAGTTAGGGCAAAAAAGCATTTTACGAAACACTAAATAAATTATCTTTGGACTTTAATTTTTATAACTAGAGATTAGTGTAAATAAGTGTAATACAAATATTTCAAATTTAACTTTGGAGGACAAGTATGAATAAAATTAAAAATCTTGCAGAACTAAAAAGAATTAAAGAAGAAATGCAAGGCAAAATGCAGCTGAGAGAAAACAGCAATTCTCCCGACGCTATCGTTCAGATTAAGGTAGGTATGGCTACCAGTGGCATCGCAGCAGGTGCAAAGGAAATCATGAACTACCTCATGGAAGAACTCGACAAGAGAGGCGTTAAGGCTTTGGTAATTCAGGTTGGTGACATGGGATACTGCCACGCAGAACCTACTATCGAAGTAACTCGCCCAGGTAGCGACCCGGTAGTATTCGGTTACGTTGACGTAAAGAAGGCCGACGAAATCATTGAAAAGTATATTAAGAACGGAGAATTGATCGAAGGAATTCTTCCTGCTAACTACAGATCAATCTAAATAAGGAGGATTAGAACTAATGGCACAATACAAAATGCACCTCTTGGTATGCGGCGGTACTGGCTGTTCCGCATCCAGAAGCCATGAAATTATGGCTCAGCTCGACAAGGAGCTCGAATCTCACGGTTTGAAAGAATTTGCAAAGGTTGTTCCGACTGGCTGCTTCGGTTTCTGCGAAAAAGGCCCGATCGTAAAGGTTATTCCGGACAACACTTTCTATACTCAGGTAACTCCTGAAGATGCAAAGGAAATCATCGAAGAACATATTATTAAAGGTAGAAAAGTTACCCGTCTTCTCTACACAGACCCGGATAACAACGAACATGTAAGCGACTCGAAGCACATGGAATTCTACAAGAAGCAGATCCGTATCGCTTTGCGTAACTGCGGTTTCATCGATCCAGAAAACATCGACGAATGCATCGCTCGCGAAGGTTATGCTGCTTTGGGTAAGGTTCTTACCGAAATGACTCCAGCTGAGGCTATCGACGTAGTAAAGAAATCAGGTCTCCGCGGTCGTGGTGGAGCAGGCTTCCCGACTGGTGTTAAGTGGGAAATCGCTTCAAAGAGCCGTCCAGGTGTACAGAAGTACGTTACCTGCAACGCTGACGAAGGTGACCCGGGAGCATTCATGGACAGAAGCGTCCTCGAAGGTGACCCGCACTCGATTCTCGAAGCTATGGCAATCTGCGGTTACTGCATCGGCGCAACCAAAGGTTTGATCTACATCCGTGCTGAATACCCATTGGCAATCCACAGACTCCAGGTTGCTATCAAGCAGGCTGAAGAATACGGCCTTTTGGGCAAGGACATCATGGGAACAGGCTTCGATTTCGAAATCGAACTCCGCTACGGTGCCGGCGCATTCGTTTGCGGTGAGGAAACCGCTCTTATCCACTCGATGGAAGGTAAGCGTGGCGAACCTACATTCAAGCCACCTTTCCCAGCACAGGCTGGTTATATGGAACTCCCGACCAACGTAAACAATGTTGAAACTTTCGCTAACATCCCAGTTATCTTCAACCGCGGATGGGAATGGTTCGCATCAATCGGAACCGAAAAGTCAAAGGGTACCAAGGTATTCGCTTTGGCAGGAAAGATCAACAACGTAGGTCTTATCGAAGTTCCTATGGGTATTACCCTTCGCGAAATCATCTACGAAATCGGTGGTGGTATCAAGAACGGAAAGAAATTCAAAGCTGTACAGACCGGTGGTCCTTCGGGTGGCTGCTTGACAGAAAAGCACCTCGACACTCCAGTTGATTTCGATAACCTCGTAGCTGCTGGCTCAATGATGGGTTCGGGCGGTATGATCGTTATGGACGAAGACGACTGTATGGTTTCTATCGCTAAGTTCTTCCTCGAATTCACCTGCGAAGAATCTTGCGGTAAGTGTACTCCATGCCGCGTAGGTAACAAGCGTATGCTCGAAATCCTCACCAAGATTACCGAAGGCAAGGGCACAATGGAAGACCTCGAAAAGCTGAAGAACCTCGCAATGGTAATCAAGGATTCTGCTTTGTGCGGTTTAGGTCAGACTTCACCAAACCCAGTATTGTCGACATTGAACAACTTCTGGGACGAATATGTAGAACACGTTACAGAAAAGAAGTGCCGCGCTGGTCAGTGCAGGGCTCTCAAGCAGTATGTCATCGACAAGGAAGCTTGTATAGGCTGCGGAGCATGTGCTAAGGCTTGTCCAGTAAGCGCAATCACAAGAACCGATTACATTGCAAACGGTCACAAGTTGGCTTCAATGGCAATCGATCAAGAAAAGTGTATTAAGTGTGGTACCTGCATCGAAAAGTGTAAGTTTGGTGCTATATCAGTTAAGTAATTAAGATTCAAACCGTAAAAACAATTTAGAAATGGTAAAATTAACAATAGATAATAGGCCGATTGAAGTCGAAGCTGGAACCACCATATTGAAGGCAGCTCGTCAGAATGGCATCGATATTCCTACATTGTGCTACTTTGAACTTGCAGGAATGAATTTTGAAAACAAACCGGGTGGATGCCGTGTTTGCGTCGTAGAAGTTGAAGGAAGAAGAAACCTTGCTCCAGCATGCGTTACCGAATGTATGGAAGGAATGGTTGTTCACACTCACAATGCACGCGTTATCAACGCTCGCAAGACCGTCGTTGAACTTATCCTCTCCGACCACCCGAATGACTGCTTGCAGTGCGCTAAGTCGGGCGACTGCGAACTCCAGGCATTGGCAACAAAGCTTGGCATCCGCGAAATCCCGTTCAAGGGCGAACAGTCAACTTACCGCAAGGACACTACCAAGTCGGTTTACCGCGACATGGACAAGTGCGTTATGTGCCGTCGTTGCGAAACTATGTGTAACCAGATCCAGAGCGTTGGTGCTTTGTCAGCTATCAACCGTGGTTTCCCAGCAGTTGTATCACCAGCATTCGAAAGCGACCTCGGAACTACTTCGTGCGTAAACTGCGGTCAGTGCGTTCAGGTATGCCCAGTTGGCGCTTTGACATTGGTTGACAATGTAAGCGATGTAATGAAGGCTCTTGCCGACCCGACCAAGACAGTTGTTGTTCAGACAGCTCCTGCAGTTCGTGTTGCTCTCGGCGAAGAATTCGGTATGGAACCTGGTACTATCGTTACCGGCAAGATGGCTGCTGCTCTCCGCCGCATCGGTTTCGACTATGTATTCGATACCGACTGGAGCGCCGACCTCACCATCATGGAAGAAGGTACAGAACTTCTCCACAGAGTTGCAAAGGTTCTCAATGGCGAAAAGGTTGCAATGCCTCAGTTCACTTCATGCTGCCCAGCATGGATCATGTTCATGGAAAAGAACTTCCCGGATCTCCTCGACAACCTCTCAACAGCTAAGTCACCGCAACAGATGTTCGGTCCTGTAGCAAAGAACTTCTTTGCAAAGAAGATTGGTGTTAAGCGCGAAGACATGGTAGTTGTATCTGTAATGCCTTGCTTGGCAAAGAAGAGCGAAGTTGCTCGTGAAGAATTCAAGGTAAACGGCGATCCTGATGTTAACTTCTCGATTTCGACCCGCGAACTTGCACACCTCATCAAGCAGTTCAACATCGACCTCAGCCAGCTTCCAGAAGAAGACTTCGACAGCCCGCTCGGCGAATCGACAGGTGCTGCAGTTATCTTCGGTGCAACAGGTGGTGTTATGGAGGCAGCTCTCCGTACAGCTTACGAAGTTCACACAAAGAAGACCCTCCCAAGAATCGACTTCGAAGAAGTTCGTGGATTGGACGGTGTTAAGACCGCTACAGTTGATTTCGACGGATTGCCAGTTAAGGTAGCTGTATGCCACACTCTTTCGAATGCACGCGCAATGATGGAAGAAGTTCGCAACGGCAACCCAAGAGGCTTCCACTTCATCGAAGTTATGGCATGCCCAGGCGGATGTATCGGTGGCGCAGGTCAGCCTTACCACCACGGTAACAGCGACATCATACGCAAGCGTATGGAAGCTACTTACCGCGAAGATGCAGGCAAGCCGATTCGTAAGTCACACGAAAATCCGGACATCATAGCAATCTACAAGGAATACTATGGTGAACCATGCGGACATCTGTCACATGAACAGCTGCATACCCACTACATCGACAGATCAACTAAGGTAGAAATTGAAGGTTAAATTTAAACAAAGGAAAAAGATATGGCTACAATAAAATTGTCAGAATGCAATATGAAGGTTATCAAGGAAATATGTGAATCCTTCGGTAACAAAGAGGGAGAATTGATCAATGTTCTCCACAAGACTCAGGGTCATTTCGGATACTTGCCAGCTGAAGTACAGGAATATGTTGCAGAATGCCTGCATATTCCAGTAGCAAAGGTTTATGGTGTTGTTAGCTTCTACAGCTTCTTCACTATGACTCCTAAGGGCGAACATCCAATCAATGTATGCCTTGGTACCGCTTGCTATGTAAGAGGTGCTGAAAAGGTTCTCGACGCATTGAAGAACGAACTCAAGATTGAAGTTGGACAGGTAACTCCAGACGGAAAGTTCTCATTGAACTGCCTCCGTTGCGTTGGTGCTTGCGGTCTTGCTCCAGTTATGAGCATCGGCGGAAAGACCTACGGCAGAATGACTCCTGAAAAGGTTAAGGAAGTTTTGGCTGAATACAACAACTAATTCAGTCACTGCTATAACAAAAAAGCCACTCGAAAGGGTGGCTTTTTTAGTTCATGATAACGACATTCCCAAATTGCAAATTACAAATCGCAGCCATCAAATATCATTTTTAAGGCATCAAATTGCAAACACCACATTACATTCATGCAATTACGACACATTTGCACCGTCAAACATATTATTAATTTAAAACCGACGGAGCCGCATGGTATATAACTCGGCATGATGTAAAATGAAAAAAAGTGTATTTTTTATTGTTGGTGTGATTGTGGCAATGTTCTTAGCTTCGGGATGCACAAAAGTTGTTACACAAAGCACAATTTACGAAGCCAGCGTTGCATTCAATGATGCTATAGGCAAACAGCAATCAACACAAAGTTATACTGAACTCAAAGGTCAGTTTTCGCAATCGGATGCAGTTTTGGTTTACATGAAAATCGCAAATGTCTCGGGCGATGATTTATGGATGCCTCTACCGCTTATTAATGGCAATGAACTTTTCGAGTACGCATTTACCGACAATGGTATCTTCGCTTTCACTGCCGATGCCGGCGATGGCTACACTTGGACAAACAACTTCACCAACACCTATAGAATAATCAAGATCCCGAGAACTGCTTTGGTAACAAAATCGACTGGCAGTGTTAATACTATGGATTACAACGAAGTAATGAAAGAATACAACTTGTATGATGCTCCGATTATCCGCAAGTAGTTTATAGATTATTACCAAAAAACAAACGGCGGGAATGAAAATCATTTCCGCCGTTTTATTATTTTGCCAATTCGCTATTATATTGCTACCACTTCCTTAACTTGAGGAACATCGGTTTTGAGCTTGTCCTCTACACCAAGTTTCAAGGTCTGGATACGATATGGGCACGAACCGCAAGCTCCCTGCAACCTTACCTTTACGGTAAAATCCGGAGTAACTTCAATAAGTTCAATGTCACCGCCATCCTGCTGAAGAAACGGCTTTATCTCGTCAATAGATGCTTGGATTTTCTTTACTATTTCTTCCATTTTGAAAATTATTTATGTGAATACTACTTTGTTTCAACCATCTTTGTCGGAGGCAAGGTAGCATTGCGCTTTTCCACTGCCTTAACCAAATTTCCCGCAAGCTGAGCAAACAATTTTCCTACTATGCTTGCAAACTCCATTGATGCCGGCATACCATTGTCACCACTGTCGCAGATAGACTTCACGATAGGAATTTGTCCGAGCAATTCGGTGTCCATAGCCTTGGCGAGTTCTACGCCACCGTCCTTTCCAAAGAGGTAATACTTGTTTTCTGGCAATTCTGCTGGTGTAAACCACGACATATTCTCAACAATACCCAGAATCGGCACATTTATATCCTTTGTGCGGAACAACGAAACGGCCTTGCGTGCATCGGCTATTGCCACCTGCTGCGGTGTACAAACTACAACTACGCCTGTAACTGGAACCGTCTGCACCAAAGTAAGATGTATGTCGCCTGTTCCTGGAGGCATATCGAAAAGCAAGTAGTCAAGTTCACCCCACTTGGTATTCTGTATGAACTGCCTCATAACGCCTGCCGCCATAGGACCGCGCCAGATTGCAGCACTACCAGGAGCAACAAAGTAACCTACCGAAAGCAATTTTATTCCGTACTGCTCAACAGGCATAATGATTTCGCGACCTTCGGCATCGGCTTCGGCCATTGGCTGGGCATCCTCTGTATTGAACATCTTTGGAACGCTCGGGCCAAAAATATCAGCATCAAGCAGACCAACCTTGTAACCTTTCTGCGCCAACGAAATTGCAAGGTTTACGGCAACAGTTGACTTCCCTACACCGCCCTTGCCACCTGCAACGGCAATGATGTTCTTTACCTTGCCAACGCCACATTCAGCAGGTTTTGCTTTTACCTCCTTCGGCTTTACCTTTGTGGTTATGTTTACCACTACATCGCCGAAATGAGCTTCCAAAGCATCTTTCACATCGCGCCTAATTGATGCAAGAAACGGATCTGTAGCCTTTGAGAACAAAAGAGTTACATTTATTTCTTTACCATCAATTTCAATGTCTCCAATCATGCCTTCGGCTTCGAGTGGCTTACCCGTTTCGGGATAGCACACAGCACCAAGGACTTCTATAATATCTTCCCTATTCATTACAAATGTTTTTAATGTTTGCAAAAGTAAACATTAAAAACCTATCCGCAAAATGTTTTTGGTGACTACTCCAAATACAACTCTATCAGTCCTTCGGGAGCATTTATGTAAACTTCCTGCTTGTCGTCGTTAATGTCAACGACAATTTCCTCTGTGTATGGAATTATTATTGTCTTACCGTTGAAGTCGGTTTCAAAAACTGGATTTCCTGGTATCAGGTTGAAATCCACGATTTCGCCCACATACCCGTGATGCGCATCGAATACCTTGTAGCCAATGAGGTCCATTTCCTCATCGTATTCCTCATCGTCCTGCACATCATCGGCAAAGACAAGCACCTTGCAACCTACATATTTTTCGGCAGCTTCGGCGCCATCTATGTACCTAAACTTTGTGGCGACATATCCGCCCGAATTTTTGTAGTCCTCTACAAAAAAAGGAACCGGTATCCCATCAATAAGTAGGAATACCGGTATTTCTTCATCAAACAAGTCCTCGGAGAAACTGCTGTTGAACTTTATGCTGACATGACCATTAAGTCCGTATGTCTTTGCAACTTGCGCAATCTCGACGAGTTCCTTGTTGTCAAACAGCATAGCTTATTCTGCTGGAGTTTCAGCTGGAGCTTCAGCAGTTTCGTCTGCACCTTCAGCCTCAGCAGCAGCTGCCTTTGCTTCTGCCTCGAGAGCAGCCATTGCTTCAGCACGCTTCTTAGCGATAGCTTCTGCTCTTTGTTCCTTAACCTTGGTTTCTGCTTCAAGTCTAGCCTTTTCGTCAGCCTTCTTAGCTGCTGCGAGTTCGCTTCTCTTGTTGCTAACCTTGATGTTCTTTTCGTCCATCCATGCATTGAAGCGTCTTTCTGCTTCTGCTTCATTGAAAGCACCCTTCTTAACGCCTTCGAGCAAGTGTTTCTTCATCAGAACGCCCTTGTACGAAAGAATGCGTCTTACGGTTTCGGTTGGCTGTGCGCCCTTCTGGAGCCATGCCAATGCAGAATCGAAGTTCAATTCGATTGTTGCAGGATTTGTCATCGGATTGTAGGTTCCGAGTTTTTCAATAAATCTACCATCGCGTGGTGATCTGCTGTCGGCAACGACGATGTGGTAGAATGCTCTTGCCTTACGACCGTGCCTTGAAAGTCTTACTTTTACTGACATAAAATATTAATTTTTAATAATTAAACTAAAACTCGCAGTTACCCGAACTGCGGGCGCAAAAGTACAACATTTTTCTGAAACGGCTAACCTTTTTACAAAAAACTTTTTTACTACATTAGTGCATTGTAAACAAGAACTTTACTTTACTCATTGAAAGACATTGCGCCATCCTAGCAGAATTACCTTGCTCTCTTTTCCTTCATTCCAATCATATTAAAAAATTAAATACATTTGCATATCAAAAAATACATTATGTCAAAGATTGAAAAGAAAATATTATTCTCGTTCGGAAGACATAGAAAATCAAACAAATTCCTGTGCAATGCTCCGTTCTCATCGATACAGATATGCATTGACGGAACCATATCTCCATGTTGCTACAACACCCGTAGCGACAAAAGCATGATGGCTTGCTATCCAGAAAATTCATTGTCGCAGATATGGAATGGAGAAATTTTTTCATCATACAGAAGATGTATGCGCAATAAAGAATTGCCCAAAGCCTGTGAAATATGCGAAAATGGTCTTAGGAATGGCGAATATGAGTCGGTAAAAATAAACCAGTACGACTGCCTGAAAGTATCGAGAATCTGGAAAAACAAGCCTCGACTAATTGAAATGACACTATCCAATAATTGCAATCTGGAATGCATTATGTGCAACGGAACCCTCTCGTCAAGCATACGCGCGAACAGAGAAAAAAGACCTCCAAGCAAAAGTATTTTCGGGCAGGATTTCCGCATGGAATTATGTGAGTTTATTCCCGATTTGCAAGAAATGGTATTTGCAGGAGGAGAACCGTTTCTGAATCCCCTCTACTACGACATTTGGGAAGATGCCATACGGCTTAATCCCAAATGTTACCTATCGGTTGTGACAAATGGCACAATATTGAACGACAGAATAAAGTCGCTATTGGAACGCGGCAACTTCAAGATAAACTTGTCGTTTGACGCAATGACCAAGGAAACATACGAGGCCATCCGCGTAAATGCAAAGTTCGAGGAAACAATGGCAAACATGAAATACTTTGGCGACACTCTTGCGCAACAAGGCAAACACCTAAATATTCCTATATGCCCGCTAAGAGCCAACAGGTACGAACTTCCCGACCTAGTCAGATTCTGCAACGAAAACAAATACTCGCTTAACTTTGGAAATGTATATGGAGCAGAAGAAGTGGCTTTATATTCCCTGCCAATTTCAGAATTAAAGGAATTAAAAGACTTTTATTCACGACAGGTATTTAGCGAAAAGGATAGAACCTCCCAATGGAACAACATGCAGTTCAAGGAGTTGACTAAACGCATTGACCAATGGATTTTTGACCAGGAGAAAAAAGAAGCAGAAAAAGAAAAATTCCTGAAAAATGTTGATTTGGGCAAGGACAAAATAGAGGAATACAAGAAAATCACTTTTCAAAACACATTATGCGAGTTAAAAAGAATTGGTTATAGCGAAGATGACGCGAACACACTATGTATTGCTGCGTTAAAAAAATTGGAAAACGCATTATCAACTATGCCAGACTATTTTAACAGCAATCACTTTTATAAGAAACTTACAACTCTTTCCCCCTCCGACCTTGCCGATTATGCAATTGGCAAAGACCAAACAAAAACAGACGAAACAATAATAAAGCATCATTTTTTCAAGAAATAAATTACGGATAAACGATGAGCATTTCAAGGTTCTTCAGAAGTAGCAAATGTCAAGCGTCAAAATCCGACCTTCTCAAGTACAACGCATTGAGAAGTAAGGACAAGACAAGATTTTGCTATGCGCCATTCCAGCAGATTACATTCATGCCATCGGGTGAAATGTATGCTTGCTACTACAACCTCAGAAACAAGCTCGGACAATATCCACACGACAGCATTTCCGATGCATGGAACGGAAAAACAATCAAGGAAATCCGCAAATGTCTCGACAAGCACGACTTCGGAAACGGCTGCGAAGAATGCCTCGCACAACTGAAATTGGGAAACTACTATTCGGTAGCCGCCTGGCACTACGACTACATAAAACCCGAACACGAAACCGACATGCCAACCGCATTCCAGTTTCAGCTAAGCAATGCCTGCAACTACGAATGCATAATGTGCAGCGGAGAACTTTCGACCAGCATAAGAAGCAATCGCGAACATGCGCCACTTTACGGCCGTCCGTACGACGACAAATTCGTTGAACAACTGCGACCTTACATTCCACACTTGCAAAACACATCGTTCACAGGCGGAGAAACATTCCTGAATCCACTGTACTACAAGATTTGGGACATCATCGCCGAAGAAAATCCGCAATGCATAATATCGGTATCAACCAACGGGAGCATACTCGACGAGCGCATAAAGTCATATCTGGAAAAGTTGAAATTCAACATCACCATTTCGATAAATGCGGTTGACAATGACATATACAAGTCGGTTCATGTTGGCGGAAACATGGAAAATGTACTGAACAACTATCTGTATTTCAAGGAATATTGCAAAAAAGCGAACACACAACTAATGATAAAGATTTGTCCACTCCGCCAAAACATATACCACATTCCAAACCTTATGCAATATTTCAACCTGCACGATACTTGCATTGCATTCAACAAGGTAATGTACCCGCCACATTGTTCACTTTGGAATTTGCCATCGGCAGAACTCGGCAAAATAATCAATTTTCTAAAACAAAATAGAAAAACCGCTGAAACGGAAATCGAAAAACTAAACCTTGCCCGATACGACACACTTATAAACCAGTTGACCAAGTGGCATCAGCGGAGAATCGAACACGAAACGCTAAAACTAAGCGAAAAATCGTGTGATGAATTGATAAAAATCTTCGAAAACAATCTAAAAGAATATTTTTCCAATCTTAACATCAGTTCAACAGATGCAAAAACCGAGATTCAGGAAAACAACGAAAAGATTCGTCAGACTGCAACTCTAATGAATGACGACCGCATATTCAAGGATGCACTCATCTATCTCATTGAACTTCCAATGAGTTTTCTCGTTCCACAGCTTAAATCAAGGTCGGCAGAAATGCTACGGAGCAGATTCGAGTATTCGTTTAAATATTGTAAACAAACTAATTTATAAATTATGATTATCGCAGGAGCAGGTTCGGCAGGAATTGAAACTTTGGGAATATATCTTTCTACAGGAAAGACCGATGTTGTATTGTATGACGACAAGCCCAACACCAATGTTGAACTTTTAGGACAAAAACATAAGATTATCGGCACTGAAGAAGATTTGCGCATTGAAATATCAAGAAATCCAGAATTTTGCGTTGCTGTTGGAAATCCACGAATGCGTGAAAAACTTTATGAAAGACTTATTGCTCTTGGTGGAAAACCAACAAACATACTGAACGAAAAACTTTTCTACAACATTTCGATTATTCCACAAAACGGTTCCATTATACAGCCGGGCGTAAACATATCCTACGGCTTCGAAATGGGGAAATCGTGCATGCTCCACGCCAACTCGACCATCGGACACAAGGTCAAACTTGGGAATTTCATAAATATTGGTCCCTCGTGCGCCGTCATCGGACCATGCGAAATTGGCGACTATTCATACATAGGTGCAGGAAGCGTAATTCTACCGCATCACAAAATTGGAAGAAATGTCATTGTCTCGGCTGGAAGCGTTGTGGATAGAGACCTTGCGGATTATGAAACATTTACGAAGCTGTAAAACAACTAGAAACATGAAATACAGAAACTAGAAACACCCTTTACCCCTTCGCGCTTCTCAACATCCTATTGTAATTCTTAAAATTTCTCGCGGTTCTTTTCTCATAATCCAAGAGTTCCTCATCGGTTAACTTATCAATAAAACAAGTCGGGTCTTCGGCAAAAGGATTGCCTGTTCTGTAATATGCCATCACTCTGCAACCGCCACAAGTGCTTGTGTATTTGCATTTTCCGCACTTACCTTCAAGATTTTTTCTGTCGGTGATTTTGCAGAAAAGTTCCGACTTGAACAGAATATCCTCAAGATTTTCATTAAGCACATTGCCTGCATATACCGAATCGGCAAATAGCGGACATGGCGAAACATAACCTTCGGGATTTATTGCATAGTACGACCCAACCCAGCACCCAACAGACGGATCTGTAGCAAAACCATCTTCTTGCAACTTATTTCCAGTAATCAATTCATAATCACTAGGATTCAAGAAATACGGGACAAAACTCACATGTCCATTGTAGCAATCTGTAAGATATGGATGAAAATATTTTTGTAAGATTTCCGCATTTAGCATCAATCCATTAGCATTGCAATTCCTGACCACAAACGGAATCCTATTGAACGGCAGATGAAGTTTTTGCAGTGTCTCAACGGTATTTCTGAAACTCTCTTTGTTGAAATCGCCAATTGTAACGCAAATGTTCAAGCGTACACCATGTTTCTGCAAACGATTTACCACATCCATAATGAAGCCAGAACCTACCTCGCGGGTTTCCTTGTTTTCTGCGTCAAAGGAATTGATGCCAAGCGATACATAAAGATTATCGCCAAGAATAGATTTTAGTTCCTGTATTTTACTATCTGTCAACAAAATACCATTGCTGACAATGCTCACTGAGAAACCCATTTCGCTAGCGATTTTCAACAAAGCCATATGATCGTCCCTCAACAGAAACTCGCCGCCCGAGAAACTGATATTTCTCGTTCCAAGTGCCCACGCTGGTTCCAAAATGCGTCGTACAATCTTGCCGTATTGGATGTCATCAAATTTCTTTTTGCAAGATGAGCCAGTAGAGCAGTATTTGCAATCAAGATTGCAATTTCGCGTAGACTCAAAGTATAAAGTGTGAAATTTGCCCATCCTATACATCAACAATTTGTCCTGTAACAAAATCCTCAGTACTGATTATGGACATCATTTTCTCAGCCACAGCCCTTGGACTGCTTGTCCGACATCCTTTTTGCACAAGTTTCTGCATATAATTGCACTCGCCAAAAGCCTTAACAGCAGCCGTATCCATGATTCCTGCACGAATAATGTTCACCAATATTTTTTTGCAGGAAAGTTCATCAGCCATATAACGGCACAATGTTTCAAGACCAGCCTTGGCAACGCCATTTGCTGCATATTGTGGGAAAACAATACTTGCTCCTTCGCTTGAAAAACCAAATATGTGTGAATTTTCCTCCAAAATACCTCTTTCGAGCAAAACCTGCGTCCAACTTGCGAACGACACGCACATTGAATTGAAAGTGTACTGGAACGAATCCACATTCAAAATTCTGTCTCCTGAAAAAATATTTCCGATATTTCCATCGGCAATGGCGTGAACAAAACAATTCACACGAACATCGCGCAACTCATTGCAAACCTTTTCCATACATTCGGGGGTAGTTGCATTCCCTTTTATATCAATAACATTGATACCATACTTTTCAAGTTCATGCACCTTGCGCATGCTTTCTTCCGCTTTCGCTCTTCGTCCGCGATGAACAATAACCAAATTGTACCCTTTTTCGGCCAAAATGCTTGCACAAGCATACCCTACTCCGCCAAATCCACCTAATATCAATGCTGTTTTATTCATCACTACCTATACTTTTTCAAAACCAAACAAGCATTTACATCACCAAAGCCAAAACTTGCCTTTGCTGCATATTCAATGCTAACATTCTCAATAGTTTGCTGCGGAATTTTTGCAGAATCGTAAATATTTGCAATTTCGGCATGAAGTGGCATGCAATTTTTTGAAACATGCACAAATCCTTGATACATTTGCAATACAGTAGCAATAGTTTCTATTGCGCCTGCCGCTCCAAGGGCATGACCTATTAGCGATTTGCTGGAATTTATGAATGGAAAATCATTTTTCAAATCTAGCGCTCGACACCAATTCGCCACTTCCAATGTGTCAGCCATAGTGCCGGTAAGATGTCCGTTTACATACGAAATTTCTGTTGGGCTTATTTCTGCCATTTTCACGGCATTCTGAATGCATTCGACCGCTTTTTGCGAGTTCAGCGATGTCATACTGCCCCCATTGCGCTGTCCTCCCGAATTAACGCAAGCGCCAACAATCTCGGCATAAATCTTTGCTCCACGCGATTGCGCATGCTCCATATTTTCAACAACAAAAATTCCTGCACCTGCAGATGGGACAAAACCGCTCGCATTTTCGCTCATCGGACGGCTTGCCGACTGCGGATTGTCGTTTCCATTGCGACAAAGCAAACGCATTGCATCGAATCCAGCCCAAACATACGGAGAATCGGGGTCACAACCGCCAGTCACGACAATATCTGCAACACCATTGGAAACCAAGTCGTAAGCCCTGACAATAGCCTCGGTGCCAGATGCACACGCCGATGACACACTTTCCGTCCTGCATGATGCTGACAAAAGACTTGAAAGGAACGCCGCAGGTCCACTATGCATAGTGTTTACAACAAACCAACTGCCTAACTTTTTGGTACGACCTTCATCTATCAGCGCCTTCATCCGCGCAAAATAATCGTAACCGGCACAGGTACTACCAACAACTACAGCCAACCTATCATCGGTTGAGTTTGACAACAAGTCTGGAATTTCAAACCCAGCATCCTGCCAAGCATCGATGGCTGCCGAGAGTGCATACCTTATAGACTTGTCGCCATATTCCGGCAAAAATTTATCTATCAAGTCTTTATGATGAATTGGTTTAGGAATACCTGCAACTCGGCATACAAAATTTTTCTCCTCTAGTTCCTGTAAATACGAAATTCCCGAATCGCCATTGCGCAATGCCCTTGCAAAGTCATCAATGCTTGACCCGATAGGGCTTACTACGCCCATGCCTGTAATTGCCACCCTGTTTTTCATTTTTCTACAAATTTTAGGTGGGCGACAGCATGCGCACACTCCTCACCTTTGGAATTTCGCAACAAAATATCCGATTTCAATACACCTGCACGGTAATATATCTTAGTCGCCTCAACTATAACTTTTTCACCTTGACCGACAGGCAGTTGAAACGATGCCTGCACATTTGACAAAGATGGAGTCAACGCAACATTCTCGCGCTCATATATTTTTTCAATATAGACAAGGTGCGCAACAAGTCCAATCTGTCCCATACATTCAAGAAGCAATACTCCTGGTGTGACTGCAAAATGCGGATAATGCGAAGCATAATATGGCGCATCTACCCTAAAGGTATAGTTCCCGACAATCCGACTTTCGTTGACAAAAGTAATTTCATCAACAAAGCGAAAATCATCGCCGTAGGGCAGTTTCGAGATTATCTTACGCGATAGTTCATTCATAACCGTGCATGAAACGACCTAACAAAAGTACAACATTTCCAACTTGCACACTTATAAAATCAACTTTTATTTTTCGCGAACCTAAAAAAACTGTACTTTTGCGCTGTACAAACATTAATCCGATGAAAAACGGTTCAATATTAGTTGTCGATGACGAACCTATTAACTTCAAGTTGCTCAATGCAATCTTGGAACGCGAAGGATATTCCGTCAGTTATGCATCCAATGGAAGCAAAGCAATTGAAATGGCAACTAAAACCGATTACAACTTGATAATCATGGATTTGAAAATGCCAGAAATCAATGGTGTTGAAGCCGCCCGACAAATAAAAAAAATCAAGCCCAATACAAATATTGTCGCCTCATCGGCTATAAACAACATGGAACGCAACGAATATCTGCTATTCAACGACTTTATTTCCAAGCCCATAAACCGCAGCCAACTTCTTGAAATAGTGGAAAAATTCACTGTCTAAAAGGACTAAAGGCTAAAAGGCAAAAGCTTCAAGACTTTATGACTTTGAGCCTTCAAGCCTCAACTAACCATAAACTTTCTTATCTTTGCACCCAAAACAACATTACAATGCACAAGTCAGGATTTGTAAACATTATTGGCAACCCGAATGTCGGAAAGTCAACGCTCATGAACGCCCTAGTAGGCGAAAGAATATCAATCATCACATCGAAATCGCAGACTACGCGCCACCGCATTCTCGGCATAGTCAATGGTGAAGATTTCCAAATTGTTTACAGCGACACACCCGGAATTATAAAGCCCAACTACAAGTTGCAGGAAAAGATGATGGACTTCGTATCGCTTTCGTTCGATGATGCCGATGTTTTTCTCTATGTTACCGATGTGGTTGAGTCAGCCGAAAAGAACGCTGAATACATTGAACGGCTCAGCAAAGTAAAAATTCCTGTACTCTGCCTCATAAACAAGATTGACCTTGCAAGCACCGAAGAAGTTGAAAACTTGCGCCTTTTCTGGGAAAGTCGTCTGCCAAATGCAAAGATTTTTGAAATTTCGGCTCTCAACGGCACAAACCTCGACACAGTTTTCAACGAAATAGTTTCGCTTCTGCCCGAAGGTCCTGCTTGGTTCCCCAAAGACCAGCTAACAGACAAGACCGAACGATTTATCGTTTCTGAAATCATTCGCGAAAAAATCCTGCTCAACTACCAGAAGGAAATACCTTACTCATGCGAAGTCGCCATCGAAGAATTCAAGGAAAGTCCCGATATAATACGCATAAAATCAGTGATTATCGTTGAACGCCAATCACAAAAAGGCATCATAATTGGCAACAAAGGTGCTGCGATAAAAAAAGTCGGCACTCAGGCACGCCTCGACATCGAAAAATTCTTCGGCAAAAAGGTTTTCCTCGAAACATTCGTCAAGGTCGAAAAGGATTGGCGCAACAACGACAGAAACCTAAGTAATTTTGGATACGGAGTGTAAGGGCTGACGCCAGTTTCTATGCCTTCGGCGTTTCTAAGTTTCTATGGCTAACATCGTTTCTAATTGTTTCTAGTTTTCTAACCCTAATGTCACCCTGAACTTGTTTCAGGGTCTGATTCTGTTTTTTTAGCTTGGGTTCTAGTTGTTTTGGGATGAAGTCTTGAAGCCGGCTTTTAGCCTGTTCTTCTTCTGGACTTTTAGCCTTTTATATTCTTCCCTTATCGTGGTAACTGTAGTAATCCTTGCCGTTGCTACTGATTATCACATGGTCGACAAACCTGATGTTCATCAGCGAGCAGGCTTCTGACATTGAGCGCGTCAAAGCATCGTCCTCCTTGCTGGGCAACATGTTTCCCGATGGATGATTATGGACAAGAGCCAATGCAACCGCATTCAAGCGCAGTGCCTCACCTATCACAATCCTAGTGTCAACCAAAGTTTTGTCGATTCCACCAACACCGACATTAGCCACCTTTATAATTCTGTTGGAGTTGTTAAGATAGATGGCGTATGCCAGTTCTCGACTTTCATCAATCACTTTCGGTGCAATGGCGGCAAAGATGTCTTGGCTATTTTGAATTTGCTCGGCAACAATATTTTCACGCCGACGACCAAGTTCCACTGCCGCAGCGATAGTTACCGCTTTTGCCACACCTATTGCTTCGTATTTCAGCAGGTCGCTGTAAGATAGTTTGCAAAGATTATCAATCTTGTTATCGCAGTCGGCAAGAATTTCCCGCGCAATGTCAAGCGCACTTTTCCGCTTGTTGCCCGAACTAATAAGTATTGCCAACAGTTCCGCCTGCGTCAACGATTTGGGACCAAGGTTAATCAGTTTTTCCCGTGGTCGCTCGTCCTCTGCCCAATCCTTTATGCTTTTATGTTCGTTCATACGCCTACAAACAAAAAAACTGCTCCACTCAAAAGCGAAACAGCAATTTTTAAAACCCGTCTAATCAATTACGATAACTGATTAACGTGCTTTGCTAAAGAAGACTTAAGGTTTGCAGCCTTGTTAGCATGGATAACATTGGTCTTTGCCAACTTGTCCAACATTTTTGCAACCTTCGGAAGCATAGTTTCAGCTTCGGACTTAACCGACATAGCCCTCAATGCGCGAACTGCATTACGGGTTGTACGAGCATAAAACTTGTTGTGCAATCTCCTTGCTTCAATCTGTCTAATCTTCTTTTTAGCTGACTGATGATGTGCCATATCTTACTTTTTTAATTTATTTTTACTTTAAATCTTCCAAAAATTTTGGACTGCAAAGATACTACTTTTTTCGTCAATGCAATTTTTTACATCAATATTTTTTTCAAAATTTCCAAAAAGACTCAAACTATTGAATTTTAAGATGTTGCAAGGATACCCTGACAATTAATTGTCCATATAAAACATAATGGCACACTCAAAATGCAAAATGATTGACAGAAAAAACGCCAAAGGCAACCATACATCCAAAGCTTGCAGGAGAACAAATTAAAAAAAAGCATAAATTAGCAAGCAACCTTTTTTCAATTTTTCGTTATACCTTTTAGAAAAAGCAAAAAAATCTTGCCTATTTCTTAAAAAAGGTTTAAATTGCGGTCGTAATATGTATAGTTTTTTTAGTATGTTCACATGTTTAACATACAGAAAAACAAGCATTTACAAAATGTATTAACGAAAAATAAAAATAACGAGTATGAAGTTTTTTTATAAAGAAATACGCACAATGGAAAAAGTCATAACCTGCATGACTCTCGTTTTGCTGTCGCCATGGCTATTTTCGCAGTCGAAAATAGACTACCAACGACTAGAAATATTAAGGGCGAAACCGCTCAATGAGATGACTGCTGATGAACGCGAAGAATATGCTTCTCTGAAAGCATCTGGCGCAGATGTATTCTTTTACACCGAAAACCAATTCAAGCAACTGCGAAGTGGTGGTGTAAGCGCAGATTTCTGCAACGAAGCTCTAGCTTTCTGTACCGATGAAGGTTCATACTCGTTCCCCGCAGGAACAAGCAGCACCCAGGCAACCGACTTCAGCAGTGGCGGAGAAAACATTGCTTGCTGTTATACAACGCCGTCCCCCGCATGGTTCTACATGCGAATCGACAACCCTGGCGACCTGCTCATTTACATGGAACATAGCAACGGATACGACATCGACTTCGTTTGCTGGGGACCTTTCACTGCCTCAACAGCCGAAGAACTTGTAAGAACAAAATGTACCGGAGGTCTCAACACAAGCACAAGTAATGGAAGCCACCGCCCAAGCAACGGAAACCACTCCGGCGACATGGGTGGCTATCCAGATGGAAACATCATCGACTGCAGTTACACCACAGAAGATACCGAATGGTGCTACATACCAAACGCTCAAGCTGGACAATGGTATATCTTCTTGATTACCAACTACTCAAAACAAGCAGGAACAATTCTTTTCAACTCCCAGCACCAGAGCTGGCTTAATGGACAGGCAACAACCGACTGTAACATTATAGCCAATGTTACATCCAACTCTCCGGTTTGCGAAGGCGCTACAATATCGTTGACATGCTCGAATGTGAACAATGCGACTTCATACAATTGGTACTTCAACGGGGCGAACCAGATGACAACTGGAACTCAAATCGGAACAGGAACAGCAGTTTCCAGACCTAACGCAACCACAGCTATGACTGGATGGTACGAGTTGCAAATATCAACGCCAAGCAGAACAAATTCATTCTACACTTATGTTATTGTAACACCAAAGCCAACCATCGCATCCATTAGCGCAACTCCATCGGAAATTTGTTCAGGCGACCTTGTTCAACTTTCTGTCACAGCAGCTAACGCAAACGCATATTCATGGTCGAATGGTTCAAATGCACCAAATACAAGCGACAATCCAACATCATCCACAAGATACTTTGTAACAGTATCGAATAGCACAACAGTATACAACCCACAGACAAGTTCCAATGTAACAAATACTTGTTCCGAAATCTCCAATGTTAATGTTACTGCTCATCCAAGTCCAACTGTAGCAATCCAACCAGGATATGTAAGACTATGTGCAGGTACAGATGTAACATTGTCCACTGTTGTGTCAAACTGCGACAACTGCCAATACACATGGAGCAATGGAGTTACAAATATGTCCGAAATCAATGTGTCTCCTAGTTCATCAACAACATATCGTGTTACAGTAAGCACTCCGCTTGGATGCTCCGGCGAAACTGAAATGACTGTGGATGTTATTGATGTCAACTCCATGAACGACTGCAATGTTGTTTATGTCGATGTCAACGGAAACGGAAGCGGAATGACTCCATCCGACCCGACCGACATCGTTTCGGCTCTTAGCATGTCGGAATGCTCCGGCGCTATAATAAGGATGGCAGAAGGCATATACGAAATCGACTATCCGATTGACCTTGTCAGCAACATCACCCTTGAAGGTGGCTATTTTGACAACTTCAATAAAAAGAAATCAACTGCAGGTGCGACCACAATTCGCCGTACAAACACATACGCTCTTGGTTCTGCCAATGCACCAGCGGTAGTTGCATTGCAAGGTAATGCCGTAAGCGGATTCCGTCTGCAGGACATCACCATTGAAACCGAAAATGCACGCAACGACCTACCAAGTGGAAGTCAAGTTAATAATATTTACAGTTGCAGCGGATGGACATTCGAAACCGCAACAGCAGCATACTCCAATCTTCCGCACAACAATTCAACTCTCATAGGTTCGTTTGGCGACGATGCTTCCTTGCCAATAACCCTACCTTTCGACTTTACATTATGCGGAACCACATATTTCAGCGGTTCGGAACTATATGTATGCTCAAACGGATTTGTAAATTTCGGCAGTGCTCCATCTTCAACACTTTCCGCACCAAGTACAAGTTCGATACTTGCCCTGCTACACGACCTTTATCCGCCATACAGCGGAAACATATACTATAGCTATTCTGGCGGCGTACTCACAATAGAATGGTTCAACCTTGTACCATACTCAACAAGCTGCCGCACATCAACATATTCAGAGAATTTCCAGATAAAGCTCTATGAAAACACGAATGTGATTGAAATATGCTACGGAAACATAAATCCATGTACCGAAACAACAATGACTCCTCGTGTTGGAGTCCGTGACGGACAGACAGGCTCTTCAAAATACATCAGTGTATCAACAGACTGGTCGAACCCATCACAGGTAGCATCGGCAGTAGGCTGCACATTCAACGAGACATGCAAACCTGCCAATGGACTGGTGTACAGATTCTATCCGACCGAACTTATCCCATCGGAACAACAGGTTGTCGTGGCTACTAACTACGGAATATCAAACTATGCGGTTTACCTAAAGGACTGCTCAAACTACGAAATTGTACGCTGCCAACTGAAACCTGGCACAGCTGGAAACGGCAAGCAGGGCGAAACTGGTAGAGCCGGAAATAATGGATACGCTGGTGGCACCTACACATCGGGAGGCACAGGTGCAGCTGGTGTCACAGAAAATGGTGTTACAAGCGGCGCTGGAGGAAACGGCGGTAATGGAGGAAACTATGACCCCGATTATTCCGGTTCGGCATACTCAGGTTCAGCAGGTTCCTCTGGAGGACCTAATTCGACAGGCGGAAGCGGTGGTAGCGGCGGCAGCGGCGGCAGCAACAAAAACTGCAATAACACGCCTTCTTCAGGTTCAGCAGGTTCTACAGGCACCGCTGGAGCAGCAGGAGCAAGCGCAACACAAACACCACCATCTCTCTCAAACACAACAAATTATGGTGAGATGTTTATTCCTGGCACCCCAGGCGCAGCTGGAAGTCCCGGCAAGGGCGGCGGCGGCGGCGGTGGCGGCGGCGGCGGCGGAAGCCAACGCCCAAGTTTCCTCGGAAGCTGTAGTAATAATGGAGGTCGCGGAGGCCACGGTGGTGGCGGCGGCTCAGGTGGCTGCGGAGGAAAAGGTGGCTACGGAGGCGGCTCTGCATTCGGACTATACCTATATAATACTCCAATAACAGGAATTACCGACAGCAACATATTTGCTGGAACAGCTGGTGCTGGTGGCGCTGGAGGTGCCGGTGGCGCTGGAGGTGCTGGTGGTGCTGGAGGTGCTGGAGGTGCTGGAGCAAGTAGCGCAGGAAACGGCGGTGCTGGCGGTGCTGGTGGTCGTGGAGGCTCAGGTGGTATCGGACAACCAGGAGCAAACGGTATTGCATTAAAGATTGCAAGAGTAACCAACACCGGACTGCAAACATCAACAACTACAGGATACGATTTCAACCTTGCAGGACAAGCTGAGATAATCGCCGGCTCTGACGAACATCCAATCGCTAGCTGTACAGGCATCCCAATTGCAATGAATGGCATATCATTCACTTCGTTTGGCACAGGTGCTACACCAACAAGCGGGGCAAGCGGAACCATTGTATCTTACTCGACCACAGGACTAAAGACGCCTTCTGGTTCTTCGGGCAATTACACCAATTTCATTAACATGATTCAGGCGGCTCCTGTTCTTCCGCAGATAGAAATGGAAGGAGACGACATCGTTTGCTGTACAAGCGTCCACGAATACTGCATAACCGATGCTAGCCTCGACCCGTCAATAGTAATTAACTGGGATGTTACATCAACGGTAGCAGAAATAACCAGTGTAACAACAGGTCGTTGCGTTGAAATTGCATTTAACAACACAACAGGACAAATACAACAAGCTATTGTAAGAGCCGAACTTTCTACATCATGCTGCGGTATAATTAAGGTAGTTCTCGACACTGTCACTGTAAAACCAGAACCTGAACCATTCACAATTGACGATGTGGTAGCTTGCGAAGGCGAAACAATAACATTAAGCATAGATGTTGACGAGAATCTCCTTTGCAACCCTGCATACCAATGGCGATACAATGGTGCAGAAATAGGAAATTCAAATACACCGACACTGGAACTTACACATGTAAGTCCTATAAACTCTGGAACTTATACTGCATATATCGTGAACGACTGCGGAATCGAATCGGCAGACGCCAATGTTACCATCAACCCGTCACCTACAGTGGAGATAACTGGTATTTCACCAGTCTGCGCTGGAAGTTCATCAAACTTCACGATAAACTCATCGCCATCAGGAGCTACTGTTACATACACAATATCGGCAGGCGAGACATCACAAGACTTCACTGTGACGACACCTTACCAAGCATCACATACAATTAACGAAACTATGTTGCTCACCATAACATCGATTTCTGTTCCCAATGGATGTTCGGCTGAACTCAACCAAATGTACAACCTCGAATTGTACAATGATATTACCGAAATCTTTGCTGGTGACGATGACAATGTATGCGCAAACGAATATACTCTTGACGCATCATGGCCAAGTTCCGAATGGATTGGCGGCTGGACTACACCTCTGCCAGCAGGCATAAGCATCAGTGATATAAATTCACCGGTTGCAACCATCACATACACAGGAACGACATATCCATACGATGCGACAATGACATGGCATTTCGAAAATATTCACTGCCCGTCAACTGTTGTTTCGGACAATGTTACTATTACATTTGCAACACCGCCAACAATTACACCAGCATCTGTAAATGCACTTGACGGCTGCTATCTGTACGACATTACCGAACTCACATTTGAATACGGCGGTGGCGCTACTGGCGTAACGATAACCGGACTTCCCGACAAGGGAATTGACTATACCGAAGTAGGAAACCAGATTATCATTAGTGGTAATGTTAGCGATGTAGGCTCAATCAATTACACTATAACAACAACAGGACAAAACGAAGCCTGCAACGAAACATCCGTAAGCGGAATCATTAATCTTGACTACTGCGACATTCCAATCGATGGTCCAAGCCCAGTTTGTCAAGGCGAAACCGCAACCTACTCTACCGTTGTCCCAGGCTCCTACTACAACTGGAGCGTACAAGGCGGAAACATAATTTCGGGACAAGGAACAGAATCAATAGATGTAGAATGGACAACTCCTGGCGACAATGTCATCAGAATTGCCCTTACGGGAACAAATGCTCAGCCTACGACCCGTATAATCACAGTAAATCCTACCTACTACCCCGTCATAAATGCTAGCATCTGTGATGGCGAAAGATATACGGAAAATGGGTTCGATGAAAATGAAAATGGCACATATGTTCTGGACTTACAGACAATTAACGGATGTGATAGTATAGTCACTTTGAACCTTACTGTAAATGACAATCCAAACATAACAATTACACCGTCAGATGTAACATGCTATGGATTTGGAAATGGTATTGTTACAACCAACGTGACAGGCGGTTCGGGCTCGTACTCATACATCTGGTCTAACAACCAGACCACAGCCAACATCACAACACTTGAACCAAACACCTATAATGTAACTGTAACCGATAATATAACAAGGTGTACATCAACGGCATCAACTACGATAAGACAGCCCGATCCAATGAGCACACCTATCACGCGTAACGATGTACAATGTGGCATTTCGTTAGGTAATGCATCCGTAAATGTTTCGGGTGGAGAACCTCCGTACACCTACCGCTGGAATAATGGTTCAACCGAAAGTTCGGTCGACAACCTCATGCAGGGCAGTTATTCAGTAACCGTAACCGATGGAAACAACTGCACGCTGTCCCAAAATGTATCAATAAGAAACATAGGTATAATACCAGCCACAATTGAAGAACAAAATCCAATTATGTGTAACGGAAATAATACCGGCATTCTTAATGTAACATCCGAAACTGCTGCAATGCCATTCCAGAGCTGCATTTGGAGCAACGGAGCAACCTACCAGACAAACTTCAATGTAGGAGCAGGCACATACTCGGTAACAGTAACAGACGCATGGGGTTGCGAAGGTTCTGCAACCTACGAAATTACCGAGCCTCGCCCGATAACGGTAAATTCATCATTTACAAATCCTAAATGTTTCGGACAACGCACTGGTACAATAACTGTAAGTGCCACAGGAGGAACACAGCCATTCAGCTACACATGGAGCAATGGCACACACAATACCAGCACAAGCGAACTCGGAGCAGGAAGCTACTCGCTCACCATCTCCGATGGCAACGGATGTACCGACATAAGCACTTACACAATAACATGGCCTGAACGACTAATAATAAGTGCAGAAACTACTGACATCCAGTGCTTTGGCGGTAGAGGAGGAAAGATCACAGCAACTGCAACCGGAGGAACCGCCCCGATTGAATACTCTTTGCATTTCGGTAATTTAACCACAACTGGTGGTCCTATATTCGACGGACTTAGCGCTGGTATGTACACGGTAGTTGTCACCGATGTATATGGATGCTCGGAATCTGTAAAAACCAACATTATTGAACCAGAGCAAATAAAGGTGACTCCGATAATTATTTCTCCATCATGTACTGGCGGACGCGACGGTAGCATCGAACTGGAAGTTACTGGTGGTGAAGCTCCTTACACATACGCATGGGCAAATTCAGCAAACGAAACCAACATGATGACTGACCTCGTTCAGGGAACATACAGCATAACGGTTACCGATGCAAACGACTGCCGCATAACTATGAATGCACTTTCAATGTACGACCATATCGGCGAATGTATTAAGATTCCTAATGTATTCACACCTAACGAAGACGGTGTTAACGACACATGGGTTATCGAAAATATAGAGATGTTCCCCGAAGCTTATATTTACATTTACAATCGCTGGGGACAGCTAATGTACGAAGGTCGAGGTGCAGATGAACCATGGGACGGTCGTTATCGTGACCACTATGTACCTTCTGGCGTTTACATGTACATAGTAAACCTTGAAAACCTTGAAAAAGACAGGGCTTACACTGGTACTGTGACGATTTTGTACTAACCGAAACAATTTATTTTCCAATAAAATCGGGCAGTTTCGGCTGTCCGATTTTTTTATGCACATATAAAACAAAAACATATACCTTATAATAAAAAAGGTATTAACTTTGCACCCTAAAAATATTTCTGTACAAATGGAAGAAAAATTATTTCAAGAATTTCCTCCCGTGCCGACCCAAGAATGGGAGGATGCGATAATCAAGGACTTAAAAGGCGCCGACTACGAGAAGAAACTCGTATGGAAAACTCAGGAAGGATTCAATGTCCGCCCCTACTACCGCGCCGACAACCTAAATGACATAAAATATTTGGACTCGAAGCCCGGTGAGTTCCCGTTTGTTCGCGGAACCAAAGGCAACAACAACTGGTTCATCCACCACGGCATCTGCTGCTGCGATGGCGACTACGCTAAGGCAAACAAGGAAGCAAAGTTATTGCTCACCAAGGGTATCGAATCGTTCGGTTTCTACATCGACAACACAAAAGTCCAGACCAAGGAAGATTTTGCAACTCTGCTTGCCGACATCAACATCGAAAAGAACCCAGTATCGTTCTGCGGATGCTGCTTGAAGACATCAGAAACTTTGAAAAATTTCCTTGCATACGTTGATTCGTTGGGAATTGACAAGGACAATGTAATTGCAAACTTCGACTTCAACCCGCTGATGAACCTCACAACAAAAGGTTTCCTCTGCGAGGACAAGGCTTTCAAGTTGCTTGCCGAATGCGTGAAGATGGCAAAGGACTACAAGAGAGTTCGCGTAATCTGCGTTGACGGCTACACATTCAACTGTGCAGGTGCATCTTCGGTTCAGGAACTTGCATTCTCGTTGTCGGAAGGTAGCGAATACCTTTCACGCCTCACTGATGAAGGTCTTACCGCCGAAGAAGTTGCAAAGAAGATGTTCTTCTCGTTTGCAGTTGGAAGCACCTATTTCATGGAAATTGCAAAGTTCCGCGCTGCTAGAATGCTGTGGGCAAACATAGTTGACGCCTACGGATGCGAATCGGAATGCGCAAAGAAAATGAAGATTCACGCTACCACAAGCGAATGGAACCAGACCGTTTACGATGCATACGTTAATATGCTTCGTGGCACTACCGAGGCAATGAGCGCAGCAATCGCCGGTGTTGACTACTTGGAGGTTATGCCTTACGACTTCCCGTTCGAAGTTCCAACCGACTTCTCGAACCGTATTGCTCGCAACGTGCAGACCATCCTTAAGGAAGAATCTCACTTCGACAAGGTTGTTGACCCAGGTGCTGGTTCGTACTACATCGAAAATCTTACAAACTCGATAGCAAATTCCGCTTGGGAATTGTTCAAGACCGTTGAAGATGGCGGCGGATTCGTTGCCAAGTTCAAGGAAGGATTTGTTCAGGCAGAAATCAAGGCCGTTTCGGACAAGCGCGACAAGAACATCGCTACTCGCCGCGAAACCCTGCTTGGAACCAACCAGTTCCCGAACTTCAACGAAAAAGCGGAAGCTAACATCACAAAGGAAATCGTCTCGCGCGATATTCCTACCTTAATGGGAATGGTAATGCCGGAAGCAGACTGCTGTTCGCACGAAAAGGTTGCCGAACCGCTGAAGCCCTACCGTGGCGCAGAAGCATTCGAAGCTCTTCGTCTTGCAACCGACCGCAGCGGCATAGAACCAAAGGCATTCATGCTTACATTCGGAAACCTTGCTATGTGCCGTGCAAGAGCACAGTTCTCATCGAACTTCTTCGCAGTGGCTGGCATAAAGGTTATGGACAACAACCGTTTCGCAACAATCGAAGAAGGCGCAAAGGCTGCGTTGGAATCGAAGGCTCAGATAGTTGTTGCTTGCTCTGCTGACGATGAATATGCAGAAGCAGTTCCGCAGATTGCAGAACTTCTCGGCGACAAGGCAATACTTGTTGTAGCAGGTGACCCCGAATGCCGTCCAGCACTCGAAGAAAAGGGAATCAAGAACTACATCCACGTAAAGTGCAATGTTCTTGAAACCTTGAAGGAATATCAGAAAATGTTAGGTATTAACGAATTATAAGAAGACCTATGAGACCGAATTTCAAAGATATAAAATATACGGGCAAGGCATCCGGATGTTGCGACAACAGCACAGACAAGTCGCTATGGACAACCCCCGAACAAATAAATGTTAAGAGCATATATACCGCCGACGACCTTGTCGGAATGGAACATTTGAACTACGCTGCAGGTGTAGCACCTTTCCTCCGCGGACCATACTCGACCATGTATGTACAGAAACCTTGGACAATCCGTCAGTATGCAGGTTTCTCCACCGCTGAAGAATCAAATGCATTTTACCGTCGTAACCTTGCTGCTGGCCAGAAAGGTCTTTCGGTAGCATTCGACCTCCCAACCCACCGTGGATACGACGCCGATCATCCACGCGTTGTTGGTGATGTTGGTAAGGCTGGTGTTAGTATCTGCTCGGTAGAGGATATGAAGATATTGTTCGACCAGATTCCTCTTGGAAAGATGTCTGTATCAATGACCATGAACGGCGCAGTATTGCCGATTCTCGCATTCTACATCGTGGCTGGTTTGGAGCAGGGTGTAAAGCAAGAAGAAATGGCTGGTACAATCCAGAACGACATCCTCAAGGAATTCATGGTTCGTAATACCTATATATATCCGCCTGAGTTCTCAATGAGAATCATCGGTGATATCTTCGCATACACCTCGAAGTTCATGCCTAAGTTCAACTCGATTTCGATTTCGGGATACCACATGCAGGAAGCAGGTGCTACCAACGACATTGAAATGGCATACACACTTGCCGACGGTCTTGAATATCTCCGTACAGGTATCAAGGCTGGCATCGACGTTGATGCTTTCGCACCGCGTCTGTCGTTCTTCTGGGCAATAGGTATGAACCACTTCATGGAAATTGCAAAGATGCGTGCCGCTCGTATGCTTTGGGCTAAGATTGTAAACCAGTTCAACCCGAAGAATCCGAAATCGTTGTCACTGCGTACACACAGCCAGACATCAGGTTGGTCGCTCACCGAGCAGGATCCATTCAACAATGTTACACGTACTTGTATCGAAGCTATGGGCGCAGCATTGGGACACACCCAGTCGTTGCATACCAACGCTCTCGACGAGGCTATTGCATTGCCAACCGACTTCTCGGCTCGTATCGCTCGTAACACCCAGATCTACATTCAGGAAGAAACCAATGTATGCCGTTCGATTGACCCGTGGGCTGGTTCGTACTACATTGAAAGCTTGACCAACGACCTTGCACACCGCGCTTGGAAGCACATCCAGGAAGTTGAAGAACTTGGCGGTATGGCAAAGGCAATCGACAGCGGTATTCCAAAGTTGCGTATCGAAGAAGCTGCAGCACGCACTCAGGCTCGTATCGACAGCGGAAACCAGACTATCGTTGGTATCAACAAGTACCGTCTCGAAAAGGAAGACCCGATTGATATTCTCGCAGTTGACAATACCGCTGTTAGAAACCAGCAGGTAAGAAGATTGCAGGAATTGAGAGCAAACCGCAACAACGACGATGTACGCCGCGCTCTCGATGCAATAACCAGATGCGTTGAAACTGGCGAAGGCAACTTGCTCGAACTTGCTGTTGAAGCAGCAAAGGTTCGCGCTTCATTGGGTGAAATTTCGGATGCATGTGAAAAAATAGTAGGAAGACATAAAGCTGTGATTAAGACTATCTCTGGCGTATATTCTTCGGAGACCAAGAATGACGCCGAATTCGAAAAGGCAAAGGAACTCTGCAAGGAGTTTGCAAGAAGAGAAGGCCGTCAACCACGTATTATGGTTGTTAAGATGGGGCAGGACGGACACGACCGTGGCGCAAAGGTTGTTGCAACAGGTTATGCCGACTGCGGTTTCGATGTCGATATGGGACCATTGTTCCAGACACCGGAAGAAGCAGCAAAGCAGGCTGTTGAGAACGACGTTCACATTGTTGGTGTATCGTCGTTGGCAGCAGGTCACAAGACCTTGATTCCTGCCTTGATAGAAGAACTCAAGAAGTTGGGTCGTGACGACATCATGGTTACAGCCGGTGGCGTTATCCCAGCACAAGACTACCAGTTCCTCTACGATGCAGGCGTAGCAGCAATCTACGGTCCTGGTACTCCCGTTTCGAAGTCAGCAATCAGCATGCTGGAACTGTTGATGGCAGAGGAATAAACTTAAACAAATGGCACTTACTGATACAAGAATAACAATAACCCCGGTTGATAGACGCAAAACTCCAGTAAAACCGAGTGAAGCATCCCAATATGAATTAAATATTAGGATTGGTGATTGGTATCTTGCAGAATATGTCACAGAAGATGCTCTTTATCAATTACAAGACAGAATAAATTATGCAACTGGATTATTTTCTTATATGGAAAAATTCAATTGTAATGTCGAAAATGCAAGAAAAATTAAGGATTTTTGGGAAACGAAACCTAATGATTATCATTGGGAAAGAACCTATAAAAAAACCTATGATAGATGCCGTAGAGACAGAGATTGCTCTTGTGAAGATTGTTACAATTGTGTCATTAATTGCCAAAGCCCTCTTGAACGACAAATGCTTCTGGAACTGCATAAAAATGGACTCAATACTATACTTCAGCGAAGGATAAACAAAGATGGTTCTTATTATGATGCTCCAAAAGAAGTGGATCCCGAGAATATCCTAACAATTCCAGATTTCTATATTGAAAAGGGAGATGTAAGGATTTGCATATATGCAGATGGTCATACCTACCACGAACGCACGGAATCACAAGCACAACGTGATAGGAATATTGACAGAGAACTTCAAAGGTTAGGATTTGTCGTTTTACGCTACACAGGGAATGAAATTCGTAATGATTGTCAAAAAGTAATTGACAACATTAAAGAAAATCTAACTCATTAATAGCATCATGTTACAAAATAGAAATCGGGCGCTTGAAATCGCCCGATTTTGTTTTATACTCATAGTCGTTACTCTTTTGCCTAGTGAGTGAAAGTCCTTCAACTCTTAACTTTTAACTCATTTAGAATCCTACCTTTGCATGTTTTGAACTCAACAACTTCTCGTTCTTGCACTGGTCAATAACGAAGCTGAAATCGGGACGGTTACCGCTGATAACCTCGTCCATTACGACCTTGCGGACAATGTTGTCGATTTCGCCACCCGAAAAATCGTACTCGGCAGCCAATTTCAGGCACTGCTCCTCGGCCAACCACACGAGTTTGCTCTGCCAGATGCTCTGCTTAGCCTCAAGCGTTGGCCTGTCGAATTTCAACTTGAAAATGAAACGACGCTCGAAGGCTGGGTCAAGATTATCGGCAAGGTTTGTAGTGGCAATCAGGATGCCATCAAGCTTCTCAAGTTCCTCGAGAATGATGTTCTGTATTGCATTTTCTGTCTGTGCCACATTAGATGAATTTACATCCTTGCGCTTGCTGAACAAGGCATCGGCTTCGTTGAAAAGCAGTATCGGTTTCAACTTCTCGTCCTTACACATCCTGCCATAGTCGGTGAAAATACGCTTGATGATTTTCTCGCTCTCACCAAACCAGCACGACTTGCTTGCACTAATATCAACATGGTAAACCTTGCGACCAGTCTTGCGGGCAATCTGCATTGCGGTTTCGGTCTTGCCAGTGCCCGGCACACCATAAAAAATTGCAGCCACGCCCTTCGACAAGGAATTCTTTTCAAGTCTCTGCTGCAGATTCTTGAAATTTTCATCCATTAGACTCTGAGTAAGGAAATTTATGTCCCTCTCCAGTTTCGAATCATAGAACATCTGCTTTTCTAAAATGCTTTCTGGCAATTTAAGCAGCTTGTCCTTAGCACCGTTTTTGGAATACAACTGAATATCATCCTCAAGGAACAATTCCTTGCCTTTTTCGGTAAGATGCAGTGTAATGTCAGAAATAAAACTGCCTTCCGACTTCTCAATAAGTTCGGCAACTAACAACGGATGCTCGCCCTTAACCACATCCGAAGCCGCATTCATACGCCTGCGCATGGTGTCGTAAATGTCCGAAAGCGTTGACTCCAAGGTGGTCTCACGATAACGCGTCTCCACAATAAAATCGTCGCAACATTCATAAAAAAGTGTACGCTCCTCGACATCTGTGATGAGTTTTTTCAGATTCTGCACAAATTCCATGTTTGAATTCTGATTTTCAAGCATTTCCACATTCTGGAACAAATAGCGCGACGGCTGACCAGAGTTGATTCTCTCCTCAATCAAATCCGACACTATCCTACAGAACCTGTACCTGTCTATCTCCTTTTTCTCAGCCTTTACATACGGGGTGCTGTTTTGTATCGACTCCGCCAAATTGGGTTCCAGTTTGTACTCCAAGCGATGTGAGGTTGACGACTTTACAAAAATTCCATCCTCTATGAGTTTGTTGAAATATTTCCGAAGTGGCATAAAATCAACGGCGTTCAAGTCGAAATAATCAACGCAATCCCTCATGTCGAAAGCAGAATCGCAGTCCCCAATCGCCTTTGTATATGCCGCAACGACCAACAACGCCTCAATCTCCGACATTTTCAAATACTTGGCGAAACTCGCAAGTTCCTTCTTCACGATTGGTATTTTTGATGCTGTAAGTGCCATCGAATTGTGACGCTTTCCCCTAACAAAAGGAAGATCCCCATCTTCCTCATCGTCTTCCGACAAATCGGGTGCTTCAAAGAACTCGGGCATAAACAGGTTGAACATTGCGCTCTTGCTGCCATCCAATTCCCTAGAAAGATTGCAGAATGTCTTCAAGGCATCGAATTTCTCTTTTTTTGTTGTACTTTTTTTCATTTTTATAAGTATTAATTTATTAAACAATCAAAAAACTTCACAATATTAGCACCAACATACGACAAAACGTGTCGTAGCTTTTAAAAGTTTTGACAAAATTTGTCGTACTTTTTGACGACAAGAAATCATTTCGCTATAACATAGCAAAGATTCCCTAAAAATTCAATTTGATTTTCATTTAATCATATCCGTTCCCATTTTCTTCATTTTTTCATGGTGCAAAGATAAGAGAAAATTGGGAGATGACCAAAAATTATGGGGAAAAGTTTGAAAAAAACGGAATTTACACCACATTTTCCTTATCAACAATACATTACTGCAATTTACAACAAAAAAAAGGAAATACCCCAAATTAAACCGAGCATTCCCTTTTATTTTGCTTTCTATCAATAGTTTTACGACTCTAACCAGCCTCTTATCTTTTTTACGATATTATCCTCCCAGTCGTCTCCACTACAAGAAACAAAAATCATATCGCAAGAATTGTTGTCACTATCTACAAAAGAACCTTTCACATCAGTTTTTTCCCCAGGATACACCAAAGCAACTCTTCGTGTATTGAAACGATTCAAATACACATACATCTGGTGCAAATCAGCATCAGAAGCATATTCTTCCGGACATTTCCACTTTGTATCGAGAACTGCGGTAACATTATCGTTCTTCTTGATTACTATGTCTGCACAAACGGTCTTTGTCCTTTCGCTATTTGCTGGTTTCCATAGTTGTTCCTTTTTCTGACAAGAAACATTGTAGTCATTCAACTTTTGTTTCAAAACACAACCTATATACTCCTCCCATAGTTTGTTCATATCGAACATCAATGCCAGAATATCATTATTACCTTCTTTAAAGTCTGGAGAATAATTCAGCAGGATTAACTTTGCAATATCAATCGCAAATGTGTAATCCTCTGTCTTGCGGTCGAAATTCAAGGAAGAAAACAATTCTGGGGAAACAGAAATATCCTTAAGTTCAGGAAAGGAGAACAAAGAAGAAACTGCCCTCCCCCGCAATGATGTGCTGTACACCAACTTAGGAATAACTTCAAGTGTCTTTCGCAATATACGGTTAAGTATGTGTTCGTAGTCGTAAGTCGTATAGTTTACATAAAACTTTTCCTTGTGTATGCAATTCTTAACCAAGTGCTTCGACCATAGCAGCCTTCCCTTCAATGCTCCAATATTTGCATCTTCTTTGTGATAGCATTTTACGAGTCCCTTGTTCAAAAGTTCATCCACCTGGTCAAGAAACTTTTCGATAAATACATCCAATATTGAACTTGTGGTTGACTGTCCTGCTACCGTTGGTGCGGATATTTTCAGTTTATGCACACGCTTCAACATCTGTATAAGACGAGAACGCCAAATATCTTTTTCGCCTTCTTTTTCATTCTCATCTTTATCTGCCTTAGGCAACACCTCTATTATGAGATTGCCAACCTTCAGAACTCCTACATACTGCTTGAACCTTATGCCACACCTTATGCCGTCATCAATCAATGAATAATAGGTTCTGTCATCATTGTAATATCTCGCAAGAGCATCAAATTGCTCTTGTGCGATACCGTCATTTCCTACAATAAGTTCGCCATACTCAAATACCTGTATTCGCTGCGATGCCATCTCAAAAAACAAGTTTATTCGTTAAGCAAAAATCCTATCGCATTGTCCATATCTAGGTTTTCCCATTCATCATCTGTGAGCAACCTATATGTAGTTCCTCTCTCAGACTCTAACTCAAAACCTTTTGCAAATTCAACAGACTTCTCTTCCTTAACGAACTCACTACCGAGTACAAGCCCAATCTTCGAGTAGTCGCCATAGAAATACTCCTGAAGCAAAGGAACGATTTTATTCTTAAAGATTTTCCGTAAACATTCATCCCTATTTTTAATATCATAATTCATAAAATAACTATGCCCAATCTGATGTTCCCTATCCTTAAGAGCAGTAATACGCAAATTAATGTCTTTTAAAATCTCTTTATCTTCAGCATTATCCAATAATGTTTCATCAGGCATCATCTCCTTGAACTCGAACCTACGGCGCAAGGCGGTATCAAGAGCCTCTACACTACGGTCGGCTGTATTCATTGTACCTATTATATATAGATTGCTTGGAACGCCAAACCTTTCCGCATTAGGATTCATAGCGGAAGAATATGGCAACTTAACAGTTATTTCCTCATCTTTTCCAAGACGCTTGTCATCTTCAAGCAAAGTAATAAGTTCGCCAAATATCTGCGAAACATTACCACAATTTATTTCATCAATGATGAGTACATAATTATTATCTTTATCATCTTTTGCTCTTTCACACAATCTCTTGAATATTCCAGGACGAACCTCATATTTCACTTCTCTTGCTTTTGTCGTTATAGGTTTAATACCTTCTACAAAATCCTCGTAACTCAAAGACTGATGGAAAGTAGTAAAGACGATTTGACCTTTCTCAACAAATTTGTCAAAATCATTTTTAAACGACTCATATTCCTCTTTCGTGAGTTTACTTTTGGGTGTTTTTTCTGGAAATTTTTCGTCTATAAGTTTGTCTATATCTTTCTGTTCTATGATTGACAACGCGTGAAAAAGTGTATTATAGGTCTTTCCTGTTCCTGGAGGGCCGTAAAGGATCAGATTTAAGGGATGCACAGGAAGATAATTTGAAACATTATGTTTTTTTTCAGTTTTCGGAACGGATATTTGCGACCCATTACCGTTATTTGTATTTTCATTTTTCGAATTAACCTCCTTAATATATTTCATGCAATCAGAAGGACCATAAAACTCCCAAACATCCCCAGTATCCTTCAATTCAAAAGCATCGCCATAGCATTTCTCCAAAAGATACTTCAGCTTCTCAATTTTTGGGAAAGCGGTTGACTGTGTTTTTTTATGTTTTTTCTCCCAATACCATGTAGCACTACAAAAATATTCTTGACCTTCAATAAAGAAAGGACAATTATCAAATCTAGATTCATTTGCATTTACTGTAAAGAAAACCCTATTTAAGGATTTTGCTGGCTTTAACTCGAAAGTTAAAGATGTCGTTTGTTTTTTATCATTTACATTTTCCTTAAATCTGTAAAATTGTTTCACTCTTGCAAACTTATTATCGTGCCTATACAAAACATACATAACACGAAGTCCAACTTGATTTAAATCACTGCTAGAATACAATAATTCCATATAATTCCTTTTTATCGTCCTACTCTTCTTCGGATTTTCGGAAACTCCGTAATTATTTCGCTACAAAATTAAACATTTTACAACAACTTGCTGTTTCCGTTTATTAACAACAAGATTGCATTTATCAACAGCAAAAAAACGCCAAGACTTAAATTCTCTCCAAACAAAAAAACTCACACCGCCATTACAGCAGTGTGAGTTTTTCATTCATCTCATTTTTTCCATTTTCTTCGTTGGCCTTTTTGGTGTTTTACCTCCGGACTATTCCCCATCTTTCTAATCGAACTCTTTTATGAGTCGTTCTGCTTCCTCGAAGGATTTGTCGCACTCTTTTATGACCCGCTCGGCATTTTTGATGACTTTATCCCATCTGGCAAAGTCCTCATCCGATTCATTTTCTAGAGCAAGTTCAGCATCAACTTCCGCCAGCCACTTGTCCGTTTCCTCGCAATGCGTGTCGTACTCCTTTATGAGCCGTTCCAAGTCGTCTGCAATTTCGTCCAGTTCGGCAAGTTTCTCCTTGCTAATGCCCGACCGTTCCAACTCGCGTTCCGCCTCTATTTCCTCGACCATTGCTTTGACCCTTTCGACAATTGGCGTCTGAGATTCCCATTCTTTCTGCCGGGCATCAACATCCTCCTGCTCGAGACTATTTAACTTTGCAGCCTTGCTGTTTTGGGGATTACGCAACTGACTGCCACTCACTTTCATTGAGTCAAGAACTGACTCGGAAGAATTTTTCTTCTTCATAATTTTTTAATTTTTTAATTAATTATTTTTTTTATTTTCTTGAGGATTGGTTTCCTCACTTATATTATCTAAAAAAAATAAAAAATGCCGAGGAAAAAATTTTTTACCTAAAATTATATATTGAAATTTTGTTATATAAAATTATAGTTACAAATATAACTCACTATTTACAAACATATTAACTTACACAATAGGACAAGGCATAGTTACAAAAATATGCTATACAACATATAATTCCGAATATAAAAATTTAGGAAATATCCGCACAAATACTGGTGAATTTTACCTACGGGTAAAATTTGGGAGGTCAGAAAAACAAAATCTTCTTATTTAGGTCATTTGTTGAGAAAAACCGATTTGGAAATCATCACTCTAAATATGCTAAAAAACATATTTTCGTAAATAAAAAAGAGCCAAAAACATTCAATCAAATGCAAACTTATTGCTCCCACAATTTAAGTTTTGGGAAACTAAAGATTAGAATCTTCTTGTTTCGGAACTAGAGTGGCTTCCTCTTTAAGAATCCTAACCAGTTCCTTTTTGTCTTTAATCGTCTTCTTTAATTCATCAAGTATAGATTTACTGATTTTATATTTATCCCCATTTATATATATTTCTACCTTGCTATCATATTTTATTTTGCGCAAAAAACCAATCCTAGAATCCAATACATAAAAAAAAGAAACAATAAGTTTTAACTCCTTGCTACGTTCTCGATAATAATCATATTCATTATCAGTGTATTTTCTCACTATCTTCCTGACAACAGCAAAATCATCCTTAAGGTTCCAACACGAGGCAAATGCAATAGTTATTGTATCCAACAAGCCCATTTCTGCAAATTCATAAAGCCGTTTACGAATGATACTTTCATTCTCGCATTGTTCCTCAAAAGACACCTCATATCTCTCAATCCTAAAACGCTTCTCGCGAACCAAATATTTTGAACCTCTTTTCTTTATTTGATAAGAACTATTACCCTCCTTCCAAACAAAATCCTTTCGCAATATATCAATAATCGTCTGCTTTTCCTCTTCGGTTAACGGCAAACCAAATACAAAGGTCGCTTTTTCTTGCGCAATGATTTCTTCCACTTTATTTGTCATCGGAAAAAATTGTTAATAAAGGACTTACAAAAAAACTTATATTTTCTCCGCCGGTGTATCCTTGTACGGAACTGCTTCTTTTAGAATAGCATCACGCAACTCCATTACGTCTTTATAGGCCTTCTTCAGTTCAACCAGCCTTCTTTCGTGAATTGTGTACACTTCATCATTAATTTCAACTTTTTTCTTCTTTTCACCAATGCGCGGTCTAAGGTAATTCTGCGTAAGTCTAATCCGCGACAATATTTTCCCTATTCTCCATATTTCACAGTTGCGTTCAAAATAATATTCATACTCGTTCTTTGCATACTTCCTGATTATTTTCCTTATTGCATTGAAATCGTCCCTGCGGTTCCAAGATATAGCCATCGCAATGGTTATGACATCAAGCAAGCCTTTTTCAGCAATAAACCGCGCAGTTTTTCGCAATTCATTTTCCTCTTCTATTTTCTTATCCAAATCCTCGTCAAACGTCTTTATCTGGAAAGAACTATAATCCGCCTTCCACTCAAAGTCCTTCCACAAAATATCAATAATGGTCTTCTTTTCATCCGCCGTCAACGGCAATTCAAAAACATACATTGAATAGTCTTCTACAACTGGATTCTCCTTTTTTCTTGGCATAAGATTTAAGTTTTTAAAATAATCACAGCAAAAATACGATAATATTTACGATTGACGAAAAACGATTGACGATTGTTCAAAAGAGTTTGCTAAGATTCAATAGAAACAAAAAAACTTGCATCCTACCGAATGCAAGTCTTATACATTTTTCTACAGCAGATTACTCGTGCTTATATATTGTACCGTTGTAGTCAAGGTACTCGCTCACCACAAGAAAAGTTGTAGGATGATAATCAACAGATTGTGGTTCGACTTGCTCTTCAATAGGACTACCCAATGTAGCATAGAACATCCATGTTCTGCTTCCATCGCAATTAACGACTAAACCGTCAGGGGTTTGCTCCTGCATTCCTTTAGGGTCCTTTGCAAAAATTAAGCATTGAGAAATGTTCTTTTCAATCGCCACATCTCCTGGTTCTACCGTTATTGCAATTAATGTGTCGTTTACTACAGCCGACTGAACATTAAGAGATTCTCCATTTATACCAACAGCATGCTGGTCTTTAACTTCCACATCAGGATACTTTTCCGAAATTTTTACATTTTTAACTTCATCTGTCTTGGTATTACAAGAACAAAACATCAATGTTGCAACAATTAATGCCAACAAACTAAAATTACACCTCATAATTAATAACATTATAATGCCTACTTTCAGTACAATTCAATATACAATACGCTGTTTCGGCACTTCCATATTGTAATCTGTTGCAAATATACAATTTCTTTCAAAAATAACAAATAAAAATATTTTCTACTCAACATTTCTGGGTTCCTGCATCATCATTTGACACAAACCACATCAAATATTTAAACCCTCATAAACCTTTTCAAACATTTTTTCATCACATAACAGATTTTCTTTTAAATTTGTGTGAAATTTTCAGGGATGGAAAACATAAAGAATCTCATCTTCGACCTAGGCAATGTAATCCTCAACATCGACACAAAGTTGAGCGAGAAGGCATTTGCACAATATGGAATGACCAACTTTTCGGAACTATACACACTTGCCGCGCAAAATGAACTTTTCGACCGCCTAGAAGTAGGCAGCATTACCGAAAAGGAATTCTATGATGAATTTCGTCGCGTAACTGGATGCAAACTGTCCGACAAAACCCTCGAAGAATGCTGGGATGCACTAATCATGGACTTCCCCACCGCAAGAATCGACATGCTGAAACGATTGAAAGCCGAAGGCAAATACCGCACCTTTATCCTCAGCAATACCAACATAGTCCACTACCGATTCTACACCGCGTTGCTTAAGCGCGTTCATGGTGTAGATGGACTTGAAAGCCTTGTGGAACATGCCTACTTCTCGCACGAAATCGGTCTTAAGAAGCCCAACCGCGACATTTTTGACTACGTTGTGGAACATTCACACATCAAACCCGAAGAAAGCATCTTCATCGACGACAACGAAGCCAACATTAAAGCGGCAAATACATTGGGATTCAATACAATATTTCTGAAAGACAACAACATGGAAAACTTAAAATTTTAGATAATCAACTTAAAATCATCAGCACAATGAAACTAAACATCGAAAAAGCACTCGGCAACAACGCCAAATATCAGGAAATGCTCAAACTTGCACAGGAAAAGTTTAGCACATTAACAGAAGGTACCGGCGAAGGCAACGACTTCCTCGGATGGATGGACTTGCCAACCTCGTACAGCGACGAGGACATTGAGGACATTCTAAACATCGCCGACCGCATGCGTCAGCTCGACTGCGTAGTAGTAATAGGTATCGGCGGCTCATACCTCGGAGCAAAGGCAACAATCGAAGCACTGAGACCACATTTCGGCAAAATGAACCCCGAAATGATATTCGCTGGTCACACACTCAGCGGAAACTACCATGCAGAACTCATGGAATACTTGAAGGATAAGGAATTCGGAATAGTTGTAATTTCAAAGTCAGGAACCACAACCGAACCGGCAGTTGCTTTCAGACTTCTATACAACGAAATGAAGAAACGCTTCGACAACGAAACCATCCGCGACCGCATCGTAGTTATTACCGATGAAAACAAGGGCGCACTTCGTACTTTGTGCGACAAAGAAGGTTTCGATGACTTCATCATTGCCGACAATGTTGGTGGACGCTTCTCGGTACTGTCGCCTGTTGGACTTGTACCGATTGCAATTGCAGGATTCGACATTGAGGAAATGCTTCACGGTGCTTCGCTCGCACAGGACATCTGCCTCGAAAACAACGAGAAAAACCCTGCAATACAATACGCTGCAGTAAGAAATATGCTTTTCAATGAGGGCAGGAAGGTAGAACTCATGGTCAACTACAATCCGCGCCTCAGCTACTTTGCCGAATGGTGGAAACAACTATACGGCGAAAGCGAAGGCAAGAACGGCAAGGGATTGTTCCCCGCATCGGTATCATACACCACCGACCTTCACTCGCTCGGACAGTTCGTTCAGGACGGCAGTCCAATACTTTTCGAGACTGTTCTCTGGGTTGACGACGACAGCGATGCTCCTGTTGTTCCCCACGACAACGAAAACCTCGACAAGCTCAACTACCTCGAAGGCAAGAATATGGAATACATCAACAGCAAGGCTGCCGAAGGTACAATGAATGCACATGTGGCAGGCAATGTTCCTAACATCCGCATCGAATTTGATGCTGTAGATGAGTTCAACCTCGGATACCTGATGTTCTTCTTCGAGTTCGCTTGCGGTATCAGCGCATATATGCTTGGCGTGAACCCGTTCAACCAGCCCGGTGTTGAAGCATACAAGAAGGAAATGTTCAGGTTGCTGGGAAAAGAATAACCACATGGAACAAATTGCAACGGTAACGCACGATGATCAAGTAAACGGCTATGCACCGAAACTCCTTGTACACCAGCAGTGGCTACTTCATCGTGCGTTCTCTGTTGTGATATTCAACAGCGCTGGTGAAATCCTAATGCAGAAACGCGCCACCTCTAAATACCATTCGGGAGGACTATGGACAAACACCTGTTGCAGCCACCTTGTCGAAGGCAAGGACATGGAAACCTACATGCACGAGCGACTGCAACACGAAATGGGCTTCGACTGCGACTTGAAATTTGCCTTCACTTTCCACTACACCGCCAAATTCGACAATGGTCTCACCGAAAACGAAATCGACCATGTATATACTGGTATCTGGGATGGCACTCCCCTACCCAACCCCACCGAAGCCGACGACTACCGCTGGGCAAAGCCCGAAAGCATAAAGTCAGAAATGAAACTCCATCCCGAATTGTTTACGGTATGGTTTAGGGAGATAATGGAGAGAATGAAATAAAGTTTACGCCTGTAACCACTTGTATTTTGCAAGACTATAAATAGGAAGTAAAGGTATCAGAATCGGTGTTTTCTTGGCGTATGCCTGATATTCGGCATCGTTGCCGTAAACTTCCGCCTGACGGAGTTCCAAACGGCGAGCACCACTGAACATAACATACAAAATGCCTGCATATCCAATTGCGACAATCACCCACTGCCATACACAGAGGCTTGCGCCTATACCGCTCAACAATGCGCCAGTCCATATCACAACCTCGCCCAAATAGTTTGGACAGCGAACTATACGATAAAGCCCCGTATCGACAAAACGCTTGGGGTTGCGCTTCTTGGCGGCATTTTTCTGTGCGTCGCTGACAGCCTCGAGCAATATTCCGCATAGCATTACACCTGCACCTATCCACGCCCAAAGGTCGCAGACTGGTAGTCCTTCGGCGGTATTCGCCAAACGGAAAGCAACCGGACTTACCTGTGCAACATACAGTATCGCACAGAACAGCCATACGCTAATAATCACACCAATAGGCTTTTTCTTCTGCAACGACGGGTCGTAAAGGATTTTACGATAAGCTGTAGCCTTGCGTTCTCGCACAAGCAAATAGGTTCCCAACCTGCAGCCGAACACAAAAAACAAAGCACATAGTGCTATAGTCGGCAGCGATATTGCACCACCAAACATTACTAGCATTGCAACTGCAAGAGCAGCAACGCCATATCCATACCCTAAACTGAAGAAATAGATGAAATATTTCCATCCTACAGCCGAAACTGCGAGCGAAACCGCAAGCAAAATAAGCAGATACATCATGACATTACATTTTTATTACCGTTCAGCAAAGATAATTCCTATGTGAGTTTTGGCAAAATATTTATTGCGATAAAAAACAAGCCATAGCAATCTTTTCTCCCAACGAAAAAAACACTAATTTTGCAACTGTTTTGGTTAAGGGAATGCCGTGCAAATCGGCAACAGTGCCCGCTGCTGTAAACCTGTGTAAGACTGGGCAATAACAAACCACTGTCCACCATGTTTGGATGGGAAGGTGTCCGGTTCAGGTGAGTCAGAAGACCTGCCAGAACAAATAATTAACGGCAAGCCTTCGGGAACAAGGGTGGTGCTAAGCGGTGCAATTATGCGCCTTTCTTGCGAATGTCTTGCTATATTATTAACTTCGTAATAATTAATATTATGCGAAACATTTCACTTTTCCTCCTAGTGTTCCTCTTTGTAGTGAGCGCAAACGCACAATTGTCAGGAACTTACACAATCAGCTCCAATAATGCTGACAACCCTGACTATCCATCATTCAGCGCAGCAGCATCCGCTTTGTCGGCAGGTGTCTCTGGCGAAGTAATTTTCCAAGTTTCCCCAGGTTCCTACGAGGAGTATGTAACAATCAACTCCATCTCGGGAACAAGTACTACAAACAGAGTTATTTTCAGAGGTATGGGAACCGACAATCAGCAGGTTGTCATAACTAGCAATGCAGGTTACACCGACAACAGCACTGTGAAACTCAATGGCGCAAATTTCGTTACATTTGAGAACTTGACAATCACGACAACTTCGGAAAACAAAGCACAGTTGCTTCGTTTTACAGGTAGTGTAAACAACTCACGCTTCGAGAATGTACGGTTTGTCGGATACGATTTCAACTCGTCATCGACCGACAACGACAAAAATTTGGTTCACATGAACAGCGGGTCAGGTGTGTATTGCAACAACAACGAATTTGTTGGATGCCAATTTATAAATGGAGGCGTTGCTCTATATTTGCAAGGATATAATATGTCGCAGTTCAACACTGGCGTTATAGTGGAAAACTGCTCGTTCTCAAACCAGCAGTTCAAATCCATATATATATCTTTTTATAACGATGCAATAGTTCGCGGCAACACCATTGTCAATGCAAACGACTATAAGACAGACTATAATGCTATTGATGCTTACCAATGCTACAATGCCTGCGTGTTCGAGAATAATGTAATTAATGTTACCAGAACAACAAGTTACACCACAGCGGTAAAACTGCGTCCATGCGTAGGCAACGAAGAAAATCATATCATTTTCAGGAACAACATTGTAAATCTTAATTCCAACGCATCGAGTTATAGCTATTGCTTCAGAATCTCAAATGGCAGCAATACAAATTTAGATTCATATATAGATTGTGCACATAATACTTTTAAGTGTTCAGGATCTGGTTCTAACGGCAATATCCATGTTGAAAAAAAAGTACAGAAAATTCATTTTTACAACAATCTTCTTGTCAATGAATCCAACGAAGGATATGTTCTACGCTTCAATGTCGCTATCTCAGAGCGATACAGCGACTACAACCGCGTTTCGTACACTTGTTCAAACTTCGGCAGGAACGGTTCCAGCGACTGCGCCACCTTGGCAGACTGGACAGACTCGGTTAGCCTTGATGCAAATTCCGCAATATGCACACCATCGTTTGTAAGCGCTCAAGATCTACACTTAATGAGCAATGATGGCATTAATGTTGCCAATCCGCTGTCGTATGTCACCACAGACATTGACGGGGAAACACGTTCGCAAACACCCTGCGCCGGTGCTGATGAACATTTTGCCGACACAAATCAACCGCCAATTGTGCTTAATCCTATCAGCGACATTACAATGGAAAATTTCCCCGACAGCAGGAATGTTGACATATCCAATGTCTTCGATGACCCAGACGATGATAATGAAAACATTGTAGTTTCATTGCTTTCGAACAGCAATCCGACACTCGTAAGCGCAACATTGCAAAACAATACCGTATCTTTGGAAAGACTTCTTTCAACTGGCGGTGTTTCAACCATCACATTACAGGCCATTAGCGCAGAAGACACAATCACAACATCGTTTTCAGTTACATGCGTAGCACAGGACATGCCACCAGTAGTTGCAAATCCACTTGGTCCAGTTGTTTTCACGACTTTCCCACAAACACTTTCGTTTGATTTGGAAGGCGTTTTCGACGACCCCGACAACAACAACCTATTTATGGAATACGAAGCCGAGGCTGAAGGAGATTATGTAACCGCATATATAGATTATGATGACATGCTTGTCATTGTACGCAATACGCCAAACGAATTTACCGGCAATGTTGTCGTTACCGCTACCAGCAATGGCAAAACAGCAGAAATGAATGTATCGGTATCGGGCTCAGAATTTACAATTGAAATTGCAACTGCCGACTTCGAAGATGTTGAACTTTCTTCGCAAAGCTACTGGACTCCAGCGCAAGAAGGCGAATCTCAAATGATGAGTAGAGGTTGGCTATTCAGCAATTACTATTCGACATATTTCTGGGGTGGTTTCACTGCTTCAAATAGAACAGATACATCACTGGATGGATTGGATGCGCAATACACCGCAATCGTTGGCGAGGGACACAATGGTTCGTCAAACTATGCTGTTGCATATACTTACGGATCACGCACAGAAATTACCGCTGCTGATGGATTGGCACACTCGGTTACAGGATGCTATGTCACCAATAACCTTTGGGCATACAATCACATGCTTTATGGTGAGTATGGTCTAGTTTTTGGCGGAAGCAACGGGACTGACCCAGATTACTTTGTACTTCATGCTACAGGCAAGGATTCGAATGGCAACACGACTGGCAGCTTGGACTTCTATTTGGCAGACTACCGCTTCGACAATTCCGATGACGATTACATTTTGAATACATGGGAATGGTTCGACCTAAGTTCGCTAGGCGAAGTTGCATCAATCTCATTTAGTTTGGAATCAACCATTAGCAACGGCGGTGGTATGCTCACACCTGCCTACTTCTGCATGGATGATTTCAACGGAACAGCACCCACTCCACACGAGGACCAGCCTCCATACATCGCAAATCCTGTTGCAGACTGGACTTCAAACTTATTCCCAGACTCAACCACAATTGATTTAACTGGCGTTGCCACCGATGACGATAGTCCGGATGATGCTATTGTTTATTCGCTTCTCACAAACAGCAACGAAACAGCCGTTTCTGCTCAGGTGGAAAACAACACACTAAACATCACGCGTTTAAATGCAGAAGAAAATACTGCAACTCTGACACTTCGCGCCACAAGCGGTAATTTGTATGTGGACTTTAATGTAAATGTGATATTGAATCTGGTAACAAGCATAAATGACTACGAAACCACAATGAGCATCTACCCCAACCCGACAAGTGGTCAAATTACCATCAACTTGCCACAAGCAACGGGTTTCGAGTACAGCGTAGTAAATGTCATGGGACAAGAAGTATCGTACGGATATAGTTTTGGAGAAAGTCAACAACTTGACCTTTCTGATTTTGCAAAAGGTGTTTATAACATCAGAATCAAAATTGATGACAAACTACTAAATAGCAAGGTGATTCTCAAATAATGAAGGGGCTGCTCAGCAGCCTCTTTTTTTACCTCTTCAACTCATCAAACGCCTTTACGCTATCGAAAATCTCTACGCCAGTAGAAATATCGTAGCGCCCCATAACAAGGTTAATTCCGTTGGTAACAATGAAAAATGGTGCTTTTACCTCATAGTTGTAGTGCCAAATCTGGTCGAAAACCTTTTGCGTAAGCTTTACCGATGGTGCCTTGCATTCAATAAGCATTAGCGGATTTATTTCGCGGTCGTAAATCAAAGCATCGAAACGCAAACTGCGCTCGGCAACCTTAACCTGCCTTTCGAGAGCAACAAGCGCCTGCGGATATGCACAATCCTGCACCAAAAATCGCACAAGGTTCTGCCTAACCCATTCTTCAGGTGTACAGACAACCCACTTCTTGCGTATCTCATCAAAAATAAACGATTTGCCAGCTTCTGATTTCATGCGGAAATCGTATGGTGGGAAACACAATATAGGAAAACCTAAGTTCATTTCTGCTTGTACATTATGAAGTCGGCACAAACATCGAAACTTGTCTTGACCTCGGTCCACACATATACCTGACCATTGCCGAGATTACGATAGTATATTGCTGATGGGGAATCGGCTTCAGGACATTCAAACGCCCATAGTTCTTCGCAAAGCTTGGTTCCTACGAAACTTGCTTCAAACCGCTTGCCCTCCTTTTCTGCCGTCATCTTAATAACGACTTTCCCTCCTTCAACAAGCATTTTCATCCTATCGAAAATTATCGTATCCTTTCCAAACATACGATAGGTCTTTCCTTCCCATTGATCATTTGAAACTTTTGTCCATTCCTCGAAAGAACTGCCAGCATACGCCGAAACCGATGGTATTTCCCATGTTCCGAGCAACCATGCAGGAAGGTTTTGCGCCCGTAAAGATGCAAACGCAAGGACAAAAGCCACAAGTATCAATACCTTTTTCATACGACAAAAATAAAAAAAGCATCTCGAATTCGAGATGCTTTTCAAAACTTTATTATCAACAATTATTCTTCGCCTTCCATAATCTTGAAAGTGTATTCGAAAGTTCCCATCTTGTCATCCTGCTTCTTTGCGCTGATTGTTGCAGCACCACGGGTGTTAACACCAGAGTTGCCAATGCCAAGTGCGCTTTCGAAGATGTTGGATGAGTCGCCTCTCGAAGAGCTACCGTGCTGCATAATTGTAGCAGACAGGTTGAATGGCTTGTCGGTTGCAATAACCTTGAATACTTCGTTTCCGTATGGTGGACCAAACATTACGATTGTATTCTTGAGGATTGCTGATTCGCCCGGTTCGAGGTAGTATTCACGACCATCGCTGTCGTTAACAGTCGGGATAATCGGGTTGATGAAACCATCAGGCTGAATGTCAATGATATTGAAGAAAGCCTTCTTTGTACCATTGTTTGTAACCTTGATTACAGCCATGTTTTCTGCTGTGAAACCAGGAACTTCGTTTACAACAAACTTATCCTTGTCAAGATATTCGGTAATTTCAAATGTTCCATCGTCATAAATGTCAGCTTCAACAGGAAGAAGTTCCATTACAATATTGAAACGGTCATCGGTGAAATCCAAATCCTTAATAATCTTACCTTGTGCAAAATTGTTCAAGGTTGACATTACATCCGATTCGAGAGCAGATTCGTCAACATTTGAAATCTTATGAAGTTCCTTGTTGTACAATGCATTGCTTACAGAGATAACCTTTGCACCACGGGTACGACCGTAGTTCAATGTGATTTCTGGAGCCTCTGTTGTAAGTTCTGCGAAACTTGAATTTGAAATTTCCTTATTGAGAGCATTCTTCAAAGCCGGATCCATTTCTGGGTCAATGCTGACCTTAATCTTCTGGTCAGTGAAAGTTCTAGCCTTTACGAATACCCATGCATCCTGAGCTGTTTTGAATTTCTTCTTGGTATCAAGAGCAACGCGCGACTTGAAGTTTTCGGAACTGATAACGCGACCAGTTGTGATAACCTCTGTATTGTCATCGAGGCGTGAAGTACCAGGAGCAACGAATGCTACTGTAGTACCAGGATTTACACCTACAAGACGACCTGCGTTGATTGTGATAACAGAATCGTTCTTTACTGATGTCATATTGAAGTATTCTGCCTGAGTGGTGAAGTCACCACCGAAAACTGTATAGTCAACATCACCTTCGATTGCAGGATTCTGGAAAGGAGCCTTAGCAGCCATCTCAGCCATTATCCTTGCAAATACCTGACGATAGGTATCGCCTTCCTTCATCTGTGAGAACGACTTGTACAAGCAGTATGACAACGAACCAACCGAATTGTTTTCATCGTCAAATGTTTCGTAGTTAAGTTCGTTTGCACTTGCGCCAGAGAATACAACATACTTTGCGAGGTTGTTTGCATCAACAGCACCACGCGAGCTAGTTGCACCCATTCCCATACCAACCTTACCGTCGGTCTTAGGAGCACCGCTTGGAGCGTGCCATCCTGCAGGAACCAAAGCTGGAGCACCGCCTCTTACCTTGGCAGCACCACGAGTACCTGTACCAGAGTGGCATGAGTCGAGGAAAAGAAGGATATGTCCGTCCTTGCCCAACTTAATGCGGAATTTCTCAACTACAGCGCCAAGTTCATCGTCCCTAAAATGCAAGCTACCATCGTAGCCTTCAGTCATTTTCATAGGAGCGTCGTAGCAAACGAGGCATTCATCTAGACCATCGATTTCGTCGCCATTGTCATCGAAAATCTGATGTCCGTGACCGCTATAATGTATAACGACCTCATCGCCTTCCGAAACCTTTGCAAGGAGTTCGTTGAAAGCGTTAACCATACCAGCCTTGGTAGCCTGCTCGTCCTTCAAGTACATGATGTCCTCTTCCTTGAATCCAAGTCCAGTCAAAGTCTTCTGGATCAGTGGAACATCGTGATCAGCACTGATAGGATACCATCCGGTCAAGTTCTGGTCGTAGTTGCCGACTGCGATAATCAGCGCATACTTATGAGCATTTGCGCAAACAGCAGCGAGCAAAAACGCTGTTACTAATATTATTATCTTTTTCATATCTCTAACTTTTAAAATTTACAAAGAATGATGAGCCGCTTGGCTCATCATTCTACTTATTAAATTCTCTTATTCGTCTTCTTCTGGCACCTGCAGAACGAACTGTTCGTTGCATTCGCCACCCGACTGCCACTGGTAGCTTTCACCCATTGTGCGGCAGTAAACTTCGTTGAAACCTTCCGGGAGAATGAGCTGTGAGTTTTCCCATGGATTCAGACGGCCCTTGTAAGCCTTGTCTACCCAAATATCAACATAATAACCTGTCCAGTTGTCGAGCTTTACTACGCAACCACCTCTTGAGAGAACTGGTCTTTCAATTGCGTTGTCACCCTGTGGAACAACATACTCAGACTGTGCACCTCTTGACTTTACAACTCTAGTTGCTGTTAAGATTTCCTGTGCTGAAACTTGGCTTGCGAAGAAGAACGCTACCATTACCATCAAAAATGTTACTTTTGCTTTCATGACTTTAATTTTTTTTATTTAACAATAATTTTATTTTAATTTTACAATTTATTCACATTCAAATTTCGTGCCAAAGAACATCTGGCGAAGAATTATTTTTTCATCACCGCCTAAGAATATAACAAAGTTCGTGCCAAAGTGCATTCAATGATTAGAAAAATTTGACGATTTGAAAATTTGATAATTGAATAATTTACAGACAAAAAAAATATCCATCGCTTTTTGGACGATGGATACCTTATATTATACAAATGAAATTCTTGAGAACTACTTGCGAGCCATAACCTTCTTTACTGCCTTTACAATATTTTCTGCATCAAGGCCATACTTCTTCATCAGTTCGGCAGGAGTACCACTTTCGCCAAATGAATCGCGAACAGCTACAGCTTCCATAGGAACAGGATTGTTCATTGCCATAACCTGAGCGACTGTATCAAACAGACCACCATTGAGTTCGTGTTCCTCTGCAGTTACTATTGCCTTGGTCTTTGCAACCGACTTCAAAACAGTTTCAGCATCGAAAGGCTTTATAGTATGAATGTTGAACACATCTGCCTTTATGCCTTCGGCAAGAAGTTCCTCGGCAGCAGTAATGGCTTCCCATACAAGGTGTCCGCAAGCCAAAATTGTAACATCCGAACCTTCGTACAACTGCTGAGCCTTACCTATTTCGAACACCTGGTTCGGATCGGTGAAATTTGGAACAGCCGGACGACCGAAACGCAGGTAAACAGGGCCATCATACTTTGCAGCAGCAATAGTAGCAGCCTTTGTCTGGTTGTAGTCGCACGGACAGATAACCGTCATGTTCGGGAGCATCTTCATAAGACCAATGTCCTCGAGTATCTGGTGAGTAGCACCATCTTCGCCCAAGGTAATACCAGCATGCGAAGCACAAATCTTTACATTCTTGTTTGAATAAGCTACGCTTTGGCGAATCTGGTCGTAAACACGACCGGTTGCAAACCCAGCAAAAGCTCCGCAGAATGGAATCATTCCTCCGATTGTCAAACCAGCCGAAACTCCAATCATGTTTGCCTCTGCAATTCCCGACTGGAAGAAACGCTGTGGAAATTCCTTCTGGAAATCGCCCATCTTCAACGAACCGGTAAGGTCGGCACACAATGCCACAACCTTGTCATTCTGTCTTCCTGCCTCAAGCAGACCTGCTCCGAAACCCGAACGAGTATCTTTTTTCTCTGTGTATGAATACTTTGCCATGTGAAATATTTCTAAAAATAACAGCACAAATTTACAATTAATCTTTGGTCAGAGAAAAATTTTTCGCATTTAAGTTTTCAAAAGCGGATTGTCAACATCTATAAAGGTTTAGTAGTCAGATTTGAAAAAAATTACATAAATTTGCAAAAAAATTTAACGCGAGAAATGAAAACCGTATTTAAAACATTAGCATTTGTTGCATTGGCACTTTCAATGTTCGCTTGCCAGCGCACACCCGACAGGTCGGATTTGGAAGGGCGTGAAGAAAAACTAGCGAAAGAAATCGAAAATATAAATGTCCACCAAATATATCGGGACATAATGATGCTGTACTGCGATGTCATCGAGGACATATACAACAATGGCAAGGAATCAGGTGAATACGACCTCAAGCGTCTGGAAGATTTGGAAAACGGTCTGATTGCTGACTTCGAGGACAAGATAAATTTCAACAACAAGGATTTGTGGGACGAAGTTGACGAAAAATACGACGAATCCCTCAAGGAACGCATGGAAGCCGTCCGCCCGATGATAGAGGAAATGTTCGGCGAAGAATATAATGACGGCGGAGACTACGAAGAACCCGTGATGCTGGAAGATAGTTCGGTAGTCATTGGCAAGGACACAATCAAGGAACTAAAGGACGGAAGGATAAAACTAAACGGTGACACTCTTACCGAAGAGGAATTCCTTAACAAATTAGGCATTAATGAATAAATCTGTCAAACATATTGCTTGTCTTGTCCTGTTGCTTGCTACGATTATGGTTTCGTGCGAGAAGAACATCGACAAAAAGAACGCAATAAACCTCGGCGAATACGAATCAGACTATGGCGAACTAGCCGAAAAATATGCTGAAATGAAATTCGAGAATTGCGACGAGGCGATATTGGCTGGAAATGAAATCGCAACGGTTTTATACAGCACATCAAACAAGGCATTCAATGAAAACGACGCCAAGGCTAAATCAGACCTCGAGCATTTCGAAGAACTGATAAACGACTATGATGCTGCCATTGAACCTCTATGGAAAAAATGTCCAGATGAGTTCGACAAATGGAATAATGATAACAGGAAAAAGATTGACAGCATTCTAAGAAAGCTCAACGCCATGCAAAACCCTCACGACACCATTGGGATTCACTCCGAAGATGTTTCGTCGGAAATCGAAGCAGTGAACGAGCAGGTAGAACAACTTATGATTGACATTCAGCGTTTTAGCGAAGAAGATGATTCTTTAAACAACAAACAATGATGCTTAGCATCTGCATCCCGACATACAACTGCAATGTAAAAGACCTCGTTGCCGAACTTTCAAGGCAATGCGCCGAAGCGAAAGTAGATTTTGAAATAATTGTCCTTGAAGATGGTTCGGATGAAGATTACGCCAAGAAAAATTCATGCATAGAAAAAATACATGGAGCACAACATATCGTCAATGTCCAAAACCACGGCAGAAGTCACACTCGCAACCGTCTTGCCGACATTGCAAAAGGGGAAAAACTAATCTTCATCGACTGCGACTCGGCAATTCCCGACCCACAATATATTAATAGGTATATCGAAAACAGTAGCACCGATGTCGTTTGTGGCGGAACGACCTACACTGAACTGCAATATTCCCCAGAAATATCACTGCGATACACTTTCGGCACAAAAGTGGAAAAATCCACCGCAAAAAAGCGCAACCAATCCCCCTACTCCGCCTTTACAACCAACAACATGATGGTGTCGAAAAAGGTTTTTGAAAAAATACGCTTCTGCGAAGCCCTAAAAAAATACGGACACGAGGACAGCCTTTTCGGTTTTGAACTTCAAGAAAACAAAATACCGATTATTCATATTGACAATCCGGTGATTCACACAGGCATTGAATCAAACGACAAATTTCTTGCAAAGACAAGAGCTGGCATCGAAAATCTTGTCGAAATGAAGCACATTGATGGAATAAGTCCATTATTTTTTAACCATATACGATTATATAGGCATTACTCCAAACTAAAAAAGATGCATCTGCTTTGGACAATAAGACTGACTTACAAGATTTTTGGCAAAACGATTGAAAAACATTTGCTAAACTCGAAGAGTCCAAAACTAATGCTATTCAATTTATATAAGTTAGGATACCTTTGCAAAATTGAGAAATCGAGGTAAATAGCTACCTGTCAAAGAATTCCTTCAAATTATCTATCTTCTGGTCTTGGGAAATGTTTTCCTTTTTCTGTTGCTTGTCCTTATATTTCCGCCAGTAGCTGAAGGGCGATGTCTCAACATGCTCTGAAATCTTACCAAGGCATATCCCCCACAGCACGAAAATAAAAACATAAAAGGCAATCGTCAACAATGCCGACCAACCAGCAGTTGTAACATCAGCAACCATCAGTATTGCATCGTAAATACCATGTGCCAATATCGGTGCAAGCAAAGTCATTGTCCAGTTGCGGAACTTGTGCTTGACGCTGAACTTTGCAAGCGAGAAAAAGAATCCCATAAGCACGGCGAACAGGAAATGTCCTGGTACGGCAAACAAAGCTCTACCCAATGCGCAAGAAGGATCTTCAAACACATACATAACATTCTCGACTGTGGCAAATCCCATTGAAATACATACGGCATACACAATACCATCCATGCGCTCGTTGAAATCCTTGCTCCACCAGATGAGCAGGAAAAGAATTACAAATTTTGAAAATTCCTCGGGTATTGCTGCAGAAAAGAATGCAGTTGCAATCTGCGCACTCACCTCCCCCTCACACATCAACGGCAAGTAATCAAGGTCGAATATAGCTATAAGCGACAAGTCAAGTGGAATTGCCAGCATTCCCGCGAAGAATGTCAGCAAAATTTTCCTAATAGGCTCGCGTTCGTACTTATCGCGTATCAATATGTACACGATGAGCACTACTGCGGGAACTACGGCAACAAGAAGCTTCCACATGCTACTTGCTCATGAACTTTTCGACATTGATGACAAAGCGTTCGTGTGCGCCGTCACCAATAAGTTCACCTTTGTCGTCGAAGGCTTCAACCTTGAATACTATGCGACGACGGTCTATTTCCACAATTTCGGAATGACAGGTGATTACCGTGCCGAGCGGACTTGCCTTCCTGTGCGAAATGTTTACATGAGTGCCGACCGTTCCCTCGCCTTCAGACAAATAAGGCATTACCGAGAGGTAGCAAGTCTTTTCCATTAGGGCAATCATAGCAGGTGTTGCATAAACCTCAACTAGTCCGCTTCCGTAGGCCGCTGCTGTGTTTTCGTGACGAACGACCTCTTTTTCTTCGCCTTTTATACCAAGCTTTATATTCATAATTGTTTCTGGTTTAACTTCGTTGAGGGCTTCGCCGTTCTGTGGGCAAAAGCCCGTTTATAAGTTTCAGGTTTCTATGGCTTCGCCGTTTCTAAGTTTCTTGGTTTCTGGTTGTTTGAAGTTGTTTTTAGTCCTTAGTTCTCAAACCATTTCAAACCATCACAAACAACTTCAAACTATTTCAATCCTTAAAATTTGAAAGTGATTGTCTGCTTTACCTCCGGGCTTAACGAGCGAGAAACAGGACAGGTTTCGGGTATGCGCCTGATTATTGTCTGCTGCTTTTCATTTAAGTTACACATCGAGTAGTCGAAGTCGATTTTTACTTCTGCAACGCGACGCGGCGACTCGTTCATAATCTTCTCAATCTGTGCTGTTGCTCCGTCAATCGAAAAGTTGTATGTCTGTGCGGTTATGCCTGTGATTGTAAAAATGCAGTCGCACAATGCTGTTGCCAGCAAATCGGTTGGCGAGAAAGCTTCGCCTTTGCCGTGGTTGTCGAGCGGAGCATCGGTTATAATCCTGTTACCCGACTGAAGGTGAGTGTTTTCGGTGCGAAGTCCACCCACATACTTTGATGTCATTTTGGTCATAATAATAGTTTTATATGTTTCTTGTTTCTAAGTTTCTATAGCTTCGCTGTTTCTATGGGCTGAGGCCGTTTCAAAGTTTCTTAGTTTAGGGCTAACAGGCTTGCAGGCTAACAGCCAAAATGTTTTGCTGACGGGCTGTTTAACTGTCTTGCTGATAAGCTTTCAGTCTGTTCGCCTTTCTGCCTTAAATAATCAACATTGCGTCGCCGTAAGTTGCAAACTGATACTTTTCCTTTACTGCCACCTCGTAAGCATTCATCAGGTTTTCGTAGCCAGCGAATGTTGCTACCGACATCATCAAAGTTGACTTTGGCAGGTGCAGGTTCGAAATCATGCAGTTTGGAACCATACATTCGTATGGCGGGAAAAGGAACTTGTTTGTCCAGCCATCGAATGGCTTAAGCATTCCGCTTGTGGTTATTGATGATTCCAAAGCACGAAGCACAGTTGTTCCTACTGCGCATATTCTGCGGTTTTCTGCCTTCTTGCGATTAACAGTATCAGCAAGTTCTTCGGAGATAAACATCTGCTCCGAATCCATCTTGTGCTTTGTAAGGTCCTCGACATCAACGCTGCGGAAGTTGCCAAGTCCTACATGAAGTGTGAGGAAACCAAATTCTACGCCTACAAGTTCGAGACGCTTGAAAAGTTCGCGGCTGAAATGCAAGCCTGCGGTTGGAGCTGCAACTGCGCCCTCGTTCTTTGCATAAATGGTCTGGTACCATTCTTCGTCCTCAGGTTGTGTCGGGCGCTTGATGATATGCATTGGCAGAGGAGTTTCGCCGAGCGAATACAAGGTCTTCTTGAATTCATCGTACTCTCCGTCGATAAGGAAGCGCAATGTTCTTCCGCGAGAGGTGGTATTGTCGATAACCTCAGCAACCAACTCGTTGCCATCTTCTCCGAAATACAATTTGTTACCAATTCTTATCTTTCGTGCCGGATCGACAAGAATATCCCACAAGCGCTGGTCGTGGTTGAGTTCTCGCAACAGGAAAACCTCAATGCGAGCACCGGTCTTTTCCTTGTTTCCGTACAGACGAGCAGGAAAAACCTTGGTGTCGTTGAAAATCATAAAGTCCTTGTCGCTGAAATAATCCTTTAAATCCTTGAAAACCTTATGCTCTATTTCGCCAGTTTTTCTGTTCAAGACCAAAAGTCTGCACTCATCCCTGAACTTTGAAGGGTACTGAGCAATAAGTTCTTCCGGAAGATTGAATTTGAATTGAGATAACTTCATTTGTATTACTTATTATAAATCAATAATTTACTTTTAAAAATCCGCTATTTACGCATGATAAATTACAAACCGCAAAAGTACAAAATTATTTTGGGAGATGCAAGAGAAAAAAATCATGAAATGGTTTCTACGCTGCGCTGTTTCTAGGTTTCTATGGGCAGATGCCCTTTTCTGAGTTTCTAAGTTTCTGATTTCTATGCCTGCGGCGTTTGAATGTCTTCGCCGTTTCTAATTTCTAATTGTTTGGGGCTTGAAGGCACAAAGGCTTGAGGGCTTTTAGCCTGTTCGCCTTTTGCCAATTTTCTCATCAATATATTTCACAAAATCTTCCAGCTTTACAGCATCCTCAATTCTTGCTTCTCCGCTTTGGGTCCTGCGGAGAGATTTCAGGTAAGCTCCGTTGCCGAGACTTCTGCCAAATTCGTCAGCCAACGAACGAATGTAAGTTCCTTTGCTGCAAGTGACTGTTACTTTTACAATCGGCAGTTCGATGCTGTTAACGGCAATGTCGTAAACTGTTATTAACTTATGCTTCAGTTCCACAGTGCGACCTTTCCTTGCAAACTCGTATGCGCGTTTTCCGTTCACCTGCACGGCCGAATAAACCGGTGGCATCTGTTCGCGCTCACCGCAAAGTCCTGCAAGCGCAGTGCGGATTTGCTGTTCGGTAATGCCAGAAATGTCGAAAGTTTTGTCAATCTTGGTTTCAAGGTCGAATGATGGGGTTGTCGCACCGAGGCAAAATTCGGCTTCGTAAACCTTGGTGCCGCCTTGCAGTTCCTCTATCAGTTTGGTTTTCTTGCCAGTACAAAGCACAAGTATTCCTGTTGCAAGCGGGTCGAGTGTACCTGCATGTCCTACCTTGAATTTGCGTACGCCCGTGTATTCGCTGATTTTCTTACGCACTTTGTTCACCACATCGAACGATGTCCACGAGTAAGGTTTGTCGAAGATTATGACTTCGCCAGTCTCGAAATCGGGCAACCTATCGAGCGAAAAGAATTCCATTTAGCTGAGGAATATTATAGTGGCGATACCTGCGAGGGCGCAATATACGGCGAACCATATCAGTTTGCCCTTCTTCACAATGTTTATCATAAGCTTGCAGGCAAGACATCCAACCACAAATGCAGTTATGAAACCTACAGCCAAAGGCAAAGCGCCTATTGATGCAGTTGCTGCATCGGCACTGCCTTTTGCGATTTTCAAAACATCGAGCAATGCTTCTCCTAAAATTGGAGGAATCACCATCAAGAATGAGAACTGTGCTAAATTTTCCTTTTTATTGCCAAGCAAAAGTCCTGTTGCAATTGTAGAGCCAGAGCGTGAAAGTCCTGGCAAAACTGCTGCAGCCTGAGCAATACCAATCACAAATGCATCTAGCATGGAGATTTTTTCCTTCTGGCGTGGTTTTGCATAGTATGCGAAAGCCAGCAAAGCTGCGGTTACGAGCAGGCAAATGCCAACAACTAGTAGTCCCGAACCGAAAATTTCTTCAACGGTATCCTTGAAAAGAAAACCGACTATTGCCACAGGAATCATGGAAATCAAGATGTTGACCAAATATTTCATCTCATCGTTCCATTTGAACTTGAAGAATCCCTTGAACAGCCAAACTATTTCTTTCCACAAGATAACCAATGTGCTAAGCACAGTTGCTACATGCACAGCCACGGTGAAAGTTAGGTTTTCTTCGCCATTGAGTCCGAAAAGTTTTGCTCCTATAGCCAAATGTCCGCTGCTACTAACGGGCAGATATTCGGTAAGTCCTTGAATCAAACCGAGTATTAATGCTTCCAGCCAATCCATATACTAATTCTTTTTTGTGCGCGGACGCCACATTATTGCAAAAATTTCGACTGCAAAGCCGATTATCAGCACTATCGGAGCCAGTGTTATGCGACGGAAGTTGAATAATTCGTCACCAGTGAAAACATTCGGGTCGGTTGAACCACCGCCTACCATTAGTGCGTAACCTATTACCAATATTGCGAAGCCTATTGCTAGGGCTATGTAGTTTTTCTTGCCAAGTGCAAAGCGTGCCTTTCCCTCTTCTGGAAGCGCCTTTTCGTTCAGTTGGTCATTTTTTGCCATATCTGTAAAATCAATTTTTTGTGTTTAAAACGAAACTGCAAAGATAACATATAATGTTTGGATTGGAAAACGGAAATGAGTTTTTCGCTTTAAAATGTTTAAAAGACAAAATCATTGCTGTCTTTTAAAGATTTTCTCCTCATCACTTAAATCAACATTCTCATATTCTGCCCTTATGCGTTCAATTTCATCCAAGTTCTTTTTACAAAATAATTTATACTCATCTGATTGCGGATTTGATGGGCGATGATTTGCAGCGGCTGTTATTTTACCAATCCTTGCAATCATGGATTTTGTTTGTTCCGAAAAAAAAGCTTCGCTAAAACATTCCCAGATGTACTGCACAGCCGTTTCTGACGGATGAACCATGTCGGCCGTGTAGAATCGGTAGTCGCGAAGTTCGTCCATCATGATTTCGTAGGCGGGAAAATACCCAGTCTGCGGAAATTTGCAATTGAGTTCGTTTATGGCAAGGTGCAATGTCGATTTGCTGACTTGGTTCTGGTGAGCACCATCGCGCCAATGGCGGATTGGGCTGACCGTGAAAACAATATGCAGATTTGGATTCGCATCCGACAATTTTTTTATGCATTCCGACCACGATTCAACGATTTCGTTAACCTTAAGCAATCGACGGACAAATGTTTTTTCAGGCTGCTTGTGACAATTGCAGACAACCTCTCCAGTCTCAGGAAGTTCATACACAAAGGCTGTTCCGAATGTTACAAAAATTACATCTGCATTGCGTATTTCCTTAGCAAAAGTTTCGTTTGCAGAGTTTATGCTTGCAATGCAATTCTTCTTCTCTGGGTTGGAAAAACGGCTGTGAAAATCGAAGCAATTCCATGCTCCACCCGAAAAAAACACATCTTCTTCCCCATATTTCATGCCTCCGAGGGCATTTTTTATGCTTTTGCATATCGAAAACGGGTTGTAAAGTATTCCTGTCGGATTTACAGATGTGTGGATTTTAGTGCCTACGAGCTTATTTCCTATATTTTCGGCAAAGCACGAACCTACGAAAATACATCTGCTTGAGTATGTAATGTCAAACGCGAAGGTTGGAATGTCTATTTTTGTACGGAATTCCATATCAGATTGTTGCTAAGAAAAAGTTTTGTCCCTTAAGATATATCATGTACAGTTTGCCGTCAATGAACTTGCAGCACTTGCATTTGCATTCGGTCGAAATCGGAATATCTTTTTCACCTTTCAGCTTGCCTTCAAGATCATATTCTACAATCTTGCCGAAATTACCTTCGCTACCTTCGACTGCGGTGATTGCCTTGTCATCAACTTTGAACGCATATATTGTCCGCGACGATTCGGTGATTTTTGTTGCAGTGCCACCCTTTGCAATTTCAAAGACAGAGCCAGCCTGTGATGCGTAAACTTTTCCTCCAAAGGCGCAGAACTGCGGTTGTGAGACATAGGTGTATATCGGATTCATCACATTGCTTTCGGCTGCCATATTTTCCGATTCACGGCGCGGAAGGTCAATTGTTTTCTGCAAGACAAACTCATTGGACTTCTGCTTAACGAAAAGCATAAGGCTCGGAATATTGTCGGGCTTTTGCGCACTTTCGTACTGGGATGCACAATTGGTGATTACTATGCTGTCGGAAAGATAATAGCTAAAATTACCTTGTGGAATATTCACAGCAACCGAGCCATTGTCAGCGAACAAAATCTTGAAATCATTGCCATTGTGAAATATAGTTGCTGGCAGTATTGAATATCCTGTGGAATCGATTACTGGCAATGGGTATGCGTATAGAGCTTCTTTGTTGCTATCGCCGTAACCCAACAACGCAAGCGGTTGTATTGGAGTGCTATCGGTAAGTTGCTGTCCGCTAATTTTGGCAAGGAAGCCTGCAAAATCGCGAGAAACTTCATCAAGGCCTATGCTTTCAATCATTCCTGAACGAATGTCTATTTCGTATGCACGGGAACGGTCAACAATGCATATTGTGCTGTCTTTTGCCTTTGACATTTGCGATGGACTACTGAGTGTACATTCGTCGTTTTCTTGGATTTTCAGTTCCTTGAGCTCGGGAAGGCTATTACACGAGACGAGACAAAAAGCCAATGCAAGCGATAATATAAATTTCTGTTTCATATTATATTGGGACTATTTTTGTTTTGTCGCAAAACTAACTCTTTTTTCGTTTTGATGATTCGACATTATTTATCTTTCGTATTTAACAGATATTTGAAAAATAGTATATATTTGCAAAACGAATATTGATTATCAACAAGTTTTTATTTGATTGGAAACGAAAATGGATAATAATGCACCTCCGTCAACCATCCGAATTCATTGGACAATAGCAATTATTCCTTTTGCAGTGCTTGTGGCATTACAAATACTTGTCATTAGGGAATTTGGTTCCGATGCCATTGATGGAGCCAGCCAAACGGCACTATTATTCGCCGCTGCTGTTGCTGTTGCAATTGCCATGATTGGATACAAGGTTCCATGGAAGGACATAAATGGCGCCATAGGCGAAAACATCAAGACCATCGGACCTGCCGTTCTAATACTATTCCTCATAGGTGCCGTTTCGGGCAGCTGGATGATGAGCGGTGTCGTACCGACAATGATTTATTACGGCATGAAAATTCTTACACCTTCGCTGTTTCTATTCATGGCATGCCTCATCTGCGCCTTGGTGTCGCTTATAACCGGTAGTTCGTGGACTACCGTGGCAACAGTCGGCATAGCACTACTGGGCATAGGTACGGCACATGGATTTTCTGCAGGGTGGACTGCTGGCGCAATAATTTCAGGTGCATACTTCGGGGACAAGATTTCTCCTCTTTCCGACACCACTGTGCTTGCCTCATCGGTTGGCGAAGTGCCACTATTCAAGCACATACGCTATATGCTTATTACCACTGTTCCATCGTTTGTAATAACTTTGATAATATTCCTCGTCGTAAGCCTAAACCACTCGGCAGAAAGCACCGCTCAGGCAGAATCATTTGCCGAAGGTTTACAAAATACCTTTGTAATAAATCCCTGGCTGATGCTTATACCGCTTTTTACGGCTGTTCTAATAGCACTGAAACTACCCGCTGCTGTAATATTGTTTTTATCGGCTTTAGTTGCAGGCATAACAATGCTTTTTGCCCAACCCGACATAGTAGCACAAATTGGAGAAGGAAACAGTTTCCGAGGACTGATGCTTACCTACTACGATAGCACCGCCATCGACACAGGCAACGAAACCCTAAGCAACCTTGTGCAAACTCGTGGCATGAAAGGTATGCTAAGCACTGTATTCCTCATCTTTTGCGCATCTGCCTTTGGTGGAGCACTCACAGGCGGAGGAATGATGAAAAGCATTACAGCCGCATTGGCCCGAGGCATCAGCGGAAGAAAATCGCTTGTTACTTCAACGGTAGCGACAGGTCTTTTCTCCAATATGGCTACTGGCGACCAATACCTCAGCATTGTGCTGACTGGCAATATATACAAACAACTTTTCAAGGACAAAGGTTTCGAAGGTCGACTGTTAAGCCGCTCTACCGAAGATTCGGCAACTGTTACCTCTGTACTCGTGCCATGGAATACCTGCGGTATGACGCAATCGATGGTACTTAAAGTCTCCACATTAGAATACCTACCCTACTGCTTCTTCAACATAATATCTCCGCTGATGTCAATAGCAATAGCGTTTGTTGGGTATAAGATATTTAGAAGGACGGACGAGGAAGAGGTGGGGTAAAGCCCGTTTCTCGCTGCGCGGTTTCTAAGTTTCTGGTTTAACTTCGTTGAGGGCTTCGCCGTTCTGTGGGCTAAAGCCAGTTTCTCGCTGCGCGGTTTCTAAGTTTCTGGTTTAACTTCGTTGAGGGCTTCGCCGTTCTGTGGGCAAAAGCCCGTTTCTAGGTTTAACTTCGTTGAGGGCTTCGCCGTTCAAGTTGTTCAAAGTTTAAAGTTCAATAGTTTAAAGTTGTTTGAGGATGTTTAAAAATTTGAGGATTTGAAGATTCGAGGATTAGTTTCTGGGTTCTATGCCTACGACGTTTGGCTTACGCCGAGCTAAAGGTTAACTTCGTTGAGGGCTGCGCCGTTCTGTGGCTAAAGCCGTTTCTATGCCTGCGGCGTTTGAATGGGCTTCGCCCGTTTCTGGGTTTCTATGTTTAACTTCGTTGAGGGCTTTGCCGTTCTGGTTGTTTAAGGTTATTTGATGTTGTTTTAAATGGTTTGATGTTGTTTCTAGTTGAGGAGACGCAAAATTTTGCGTCTTTACATGCTTACATGCATAAAAAATTGTAGGCTCGCAATGCATTGCGAGCCTACAGATTATTGTTTCATTGTATTTTTCACAGATGCTGAAACGAGTTCAGCATGACGTTGGGGTAATCGTTAATTCTTTACAATCTGTCGATTAATTACAAAGTCCGCTGTGCTAACCCTTACATTGTATGCGCCAGTTGGCAGATTGCTGAGATTCAAAATCGTCTCGTAGCTGTTCTGCGGAGCATCAGCCTTTTGCATGTAGATGAGCTTGCCAAGCATATCGTAAACCTCGATGGTTGCAGGACGATTGTCGAAGTTGTCCAAAACCAAGGTGAGCTCGCCATTGAACGGATTCGGGTATGCCTGAACTTCGGGTTCGTCAACATCGGATTCGATGCAGTTTGCAACCACGATTTCCGAAACGGTGCGTGTACCGTCGTAGTCAACCTGAACGAGGCGATAGTAGTTGTCGCCACCGTGGATGCCATAGTCGGTGTATGCATAGTCAATCGGTTCGATGCTGTTGCCTGCTCCTGCCACGCGTGCAATTTCTGTGAAGTTGACTGCATCGTCCGAGCGCTCGAGCGAGAAGTAATCGTTGTTCTTCTCGGTTGCTGTTGTCCACTCGACGAGAGATGAACGACCATCGCAATCGGCTGTGAACGATACGAGTTCGATTGGCAACAGGGTTTCGTGATCTTTCGAGCCGAGGGTGAAGTACGGCGTACCTGCACGGGTTACTGCCGGAATGTCAACGCCTTCAATCATAATGGTCTTGTTATCAGCTGAGATTGTCTGGTTGCTTCCGCCGATGTTCGACCAGCAGCTGCCTGTCCAGATTGCACCGAAAACATCCGATGCGGTTGGAGCAGGTTCTGTCGAGCCGAAATGCTTGTCGGCGTTGTCTGCTGATGAAACAATCGTTGCACCGCTAAGACCTGCAGGGCTATTTATATCCCAGTACTCGTAGTTGCTTACATGGTCGAGGCGAGGATTGTTGTCGTCGCAGTTGTCGTTCGGATTCCAGAAGCGCGGATAGTCGGCTGGTAGGGCGTCGCCTGAAGCAACAAGGTTGTGGAAGCGTACCCAGGTGTTGGCAGTTGGAGTTGCGGTTACCGAACCGAACACTCCTGCATTACCTGTCGGGAATGTAAATTCGCTAGAACCTGCGACCTTTGTAACCTTGCCTTCGACATAACTTGCACGGCTTGCATTGGCAGTGGTTGCCGATGCACCGAAGTTCATATCACCAGTTACGATACCAGCGGTGAAGTTTGCCGTTCCGCTTACAGTCGGTGTCAATTCGTCAAGCGTGAAGTTCTTAGTATTATTGAAGGTTACATTGTTGAATGTGAGCGATGTACCGGAGATTGTCTGAGGTGTGCTGCCGTTGAATACCACTGTTCCAGTACCGGCATTGAATGTTCCGTTGTTGGTGAGGTTTCCAGCCACCGAAAGGGTGTAGCTTCCGAGAGAGAGCGCCCTGCCCGAACCTATATTGAGGTTCTTTGTGGCTGCCGCTGCAGTGAGTGCGGGGTTGCTGGTTACGCATTCGCCGTAGGTGGCAAGGAATACATTTGTAGATGCAGACGGAACCGATGCTGCAACCGAATAATCGGAACCTCCGTATGTGAGCCAGTTGCCTGCGGTTGTCCAGTTGGTTGTGCCGGCGTTGCCCGACCAAACCATATCGCCGGATGCGATTCCGTCAACCGACGGTGCTGTAACCGTTACCGTCACTTCCTTGACTGTTTCGGCAGTACAGCCAGCAACTGCTGTTGTTGCGGTTGCCGTTACATTGTATGTTGTTGTAGCATTAGGCGTTACAGATGTAGAGCCGCTGCTCCATACATACGACATTGCTCCGCTGTTGCCTGTTGCACTTGCCGAGAGCGTTGCCGACTTGCCGACACATATAGCGGACGGGTCGGCAGATGCTGTTACCGTGCCTACGGAAGCCTCCTCAACTGTGAGAATCCAGCTGCCTTCCGATGGTATAAGTGTTGAATTGCAAGATTCATCCTTAGCCTTACGAGTGAAGGTATATGTACCAACCGTACCTGCATAGTCTGATGGTGTAAATGTTGCATTGGTTTCGCCATCTATGGCTGTTGAGCCGACATACCACTGGTAGTGAATATTGCCGTCGCCACCGGTAGCTGCAGTTGTGCTGCCTATTTCAGTAGGAGTGGCATCCTTACAGATGGTCTCGCCAGTAGATGCAATTGTACCGGCTGTGAAGGCTGGATATACATTTACATCCGTTTCCTTCGTCAAGGTGTTGCAACCTGAGGTGCGACCGTTGTCGGTGATGTTGACCCTGTAGTATGTGTGACCAGCTTCGCTTATAGGTGCGTTGTAGGTGGCTGCGTTAGCACCAGTTATGTTCGACCACGAATCGGTTCCGTTTGGCGATTTCTGCCACTGGTAGCTGTAGGTTCCTACTCCGTTGAGGTTGCTTACCGTCAAGGCTGTGGTAGTACCTATGCAGATGCCGGATATTGGGGCTGTAATGTCAGCCGACAATTCCGGCCATACAACTACATCCGTTTCCTTTGTCAAGGTGTTGCAGTCGGAGGTATTGCCGTTGTCGGTGATGTTGACCCTGTAGTATGTGTGTCCTGCTTCGCTTATAGGTGCGTTGTAGGTGGCTGCGTTAGCGCCAGTTATGTTCGACCACGAATCTGTTCCGTTGGGCGATTTCTGCCACTGGTAGCTGTATGGCCCTACACCTGTGATATTGCTGACCGTCAAGGTAGTTGTAGTACCTATGCAGATGCCGGATATTGGGGCTGTAATGTCAGCCGACATAACTGGGAGTACAGTTACCGTTGCGCTTCCTGTCAAGTCTGATGCGATTGCCGAACAGCCGGTATTATCTGTGAGAGATGTTATATAATAGGTATTGTCTGCTGTAATTGATGACAATGTTACCGTTGCAGGATTATCGTATGTTGTACCGCTTGTACCATCGCTCAGTTCATAGTCGAAAGGTGCAGCACCTGTGAATGTAAGGCTTACGGTAGTGCTTCCATTGTAGCAGACAGGAGAGGTTCCCGATAGTGCGATAACGCCAGTTGGAGTGTCATTTATCGTTATCTGTTTCCAGATAGGAATTGAAACACCGCAACAATCGCTCTTGACTTCGAGCTTTACATAATAGATGCCGGCATCAAGATTCAGGGATTCGGTATTGATTATGAACTTTGTACCGCTTTCATCGCCATTTGAAGCAGCCATTTCAGCGTGTGCATAATATAGGGTATTGCCATCGGATGAAACCAGGCGCCACTGCAGTACATCGCCCTGCGAAATATAATCGCCATCGTAGGTATATTCGGCTGTTGCGCCGTTGCAGAAAGCATCTTCGCCGGATATTTCGCCGAGGCTACGCGACTGAGTGATGAATATTTGCGGACCATTGCTTACAGGCCTGTATGTGCCCGTAGCGTCATAGCCAGTTATAATACTTGCAGAACTTGATGTATATGAAGAAGTTGTGCTATTCTTATCATTAATTAGTGTGCCATACTGACCGCTTGCCCACGAGCCTGATGTTTTGCTAAGTGAAATCTGCGAGTTTGTACAGCCCTGCTTTGATGATGAACCGTAATCGATGGAAGTAATATAATTGTTAGGTGTTGTGGTGTAACCTGAGGTAGTAGGAGTACAAACTCCAGCAGTAGTTACTATGGCAATCTTATAGGATACGCCGTTAGCACCACTTTCTCCAGCACCGCCAGTTCCTCCGTTACCACCTTTTCCGCCAGCACCACCAGAACCGCTTGATGCGGTACACATAAATCCTCCACTAGTACCACCAGAGCCACCAGAACCACCAGAGCCGCCAGTACCACCAGCGCCGCCACTACCACCAGAGCCACCAGAACCACTAGTACCAGAAACAATGTTGCAATCTGTAAATGTTCCTAAAGAAGTGCTGCCATAGTGATATACGCCGAAAGACGAGCCACCAGAGTAGCCACCAGTACCACCAGTACCGCCACAGCCACCAGCACCGCCGCCGCCGCCGCCGCCGCCGCCTCTCTCGCACCAAGATGCAGTTGCATCGGTGCCACCACCGCCGCCACCGCCTCTTCCTCCAGTTCCATATCCACCATTACCACCTGTCCTTGCCTGTGTTCCCTTGAAATATTCGCCATAATATGTCGATGTATTATTTACTGAAGCACGTTGACCTGAATATGACGTACCAGCAGAACCAGTACTACCAGCAGAACCATTAGAGCCAGAAGATTCCACATTTCCTCCTGCTCCACCAGAACCTCCACCTTGAGATCCTCTACTATAGTCACGTCCTCCAGCTCCGCCAGAATAGCCATTGGCAGAACTACAGGAAGAATTGGTTCCACCAGCACCACCTGAATATGCAGTGTTCGAACTTCCACTGGACCCATTACTTCCACTACCGCCACTTGCTCCAGTACTTCCGTTTGTTCCATTTTTTCCTGCGCTTGCATTTCCAGGTTGTAATCTGCAACGAACAAATTCATATCCACTACAACCGTTCAAATGCACAGCGTAGGTAGAAACACCATAATTGTTACCAGAGATACTTGAATAGGCAGGAGCTGTGGCTGTGGTAACCTTTATATCCTGCAATTTGAAGTTGCTCTTGTTGTTGCCTTCAATAGCAGTTATGCGTGGCATAGTTGTTCCACCCTCGGGGCTGGTAGCCGTACGGTTGATAGTAGTAAGTGTCGTACCCTTTGTCCAAACGCCCGTAGTGGTATTTGCCGTCCACTGTCCGTCAATTATTACATTGCTGATAAGGTTTACAGGAGCATTGACATTATATGTACCGCTTGCCATACGGATGATGGCAGGGTTATCTGCTGTAGGAGAAACACTATTAGCCAAAGTCAAAGCCTGCGAAAGTGTTTTTACAGGACTTGTACTGCCACCATCGTTGCCATCGTTACCCGATGTGGAACAATAAATAATAGTTGTACCACAAGGTGAATTTACGCCACCTGACGGGTCCAGCACATCAACTCTGACAAGATATTCAGCAGAACCATCTTCATCAGCATTATCAACAATAACATAATATGTTATACCTCGCGTAAGGTCCATTTCGTATTGTTCATCCGGGTCTGCATCGGCACAATACAATGTCGCAATCGTATTGCTGCACGATGTGCTTATGTAAAAGTCTGGGTCACCGTCAGTGGTACTAAAAGTAAATATATGTGTTCCTGTCTTGTAGGGAGTGAACGAATACACGCGCTCTTCGCCAGGTTCGTCCCAGGTACATGTAGCATTATGCGTATCCCACAATCCCAAATCACCAAGGATACCCTCATAATCCACGCCTACCTGCATATCGACAATGTTGTCGCAGGGGTCTGCCATAAAGATAGCATACAGAGTGGTATTCTGCATAACCTGTACTTGGTCGCCTTCGCGATAGGCGTGACCAGTTCCATCCGAACTAGCATTCCAACCTACAAAAGTCTTACCATCGCTACAAGTTATTCCGCCCCAAGGCACAGTGACATTGGTGCCTACGGTAACAGTCTGCGGTTCTGGCTGTCCCGATGCAGTGCCGGAACAATTGGTTGAAATATCAAATGTAATTGTCGGTTTTACGGTTATAGTATATATAAGTGTCTTCGGGCAGATGCTTACATCACTAGGAGTGATAGTAGCCGTTACGGTAGTATTGCCCAAACTTACGCCAGTGATAGTAGCCGAGTTTCCACTGCCAGAAACTGTTACTATTGATGAGTTGGCGGATTCCCACGCAATTGTATAACCTGTAGTATTGTTAACAGTAAGCGTAAGATTCTGTCCAGTGCCAATCGATTGTGTAGCCGAACCGCTGATTGCGTATGTGCCAGCCGGGTCGTCGCAGTTAGTACATTCTACCGAATATGAAACTGCAGAACTTGAATTTGCAATCTCTATTGCAGGTATAGTAGCCGTAATCTTAGCCTGACCGTGACCGGAACGGTAACCATTGCTTGACGATGTGGAAGTCAAGGTTGACTTTATATAACCCGAACCACCGCCGTGACCACGAACCAATTCTTCGGCATAAGTATCTTGAGCATCCTGTCTGTTTCCTCCGCCATACCAGCCGCCACCGCCGCCAGAAGGTCCGAATTTATAATTAGTTTTCCCAGTATAAGAAGCACCTTGTCCAAAAGAACCTCCAGTTCCTGCTGTAGTTTGTGTTGCCTGATAAGTTGAACTATAAGCAGTTGAAGTCGGACCACCACCTCCATAACCAGTAAAACCGCGATATGTACTACCATCGTAAGAATAAACGCCACCACTACCACCACCTGCTACAATAAGCACCTTGTCTTGTTGCGATGACAAAGAACTTAGTACGCCAGTAACAGTCGCTATGTGAGTAGCGCCACCACCAGCCTGAGGCAACGACCAAGAACTACTCCAATAGTGAACGACCGAATTACCTCCACCATTGTAACCGCCTGTTATTTGATCTCCACCAGTTGTCGGTGTGGCCGTATTTGTACCTCCTTGTCCTCCGACAACTACATACAAGGTACTACCAGCGGTCGGAGAGTTTAATGTTCCCTTGGAATAGCCACCTAACCCGCCAGAATAGGAGGAACTATATGAACCGCCTTGCGCACCCCATACTTCCAACTGGAGTTCGGTAGCTCCATCAGGTACGGTATATGTCTGAATGCCGCCATTATAAGTAAATGTCTGTTCTTGTACATTGTTTACTGCCACCCTTCTTTCCAAACGGCAATATACTATTGTATTGGCTGCAATAGGATAAGTAAGCGTATTATTATTAGTTCCCGATACACCACTAGTAATTTCTGTGGTACAAGCAGAATTTGAGTACCAGTGATATGTATATCCCGAAGGAACAGCCACGCCACCTGGAAGACTTGCTGTAAGAACTGCATCCGCTATGCCGCACTGAGGCAGAGGGGTGGTCTGGGTTATGACAGGAGTTGGTGCTACCACAGAAACAGTATATATCTGGGTAGCCTCACAATAATCCCCATTTGCAGGAATCGTTGCTGTAATTGTTGCACTGCCAACAGTAACACCAGTTATCACACCAGAAGAATTAACAGTAGCTACAGACGTGTTAGAAGATGTGTATGTAACATTTCCGCCACCTGCCGATGGAACAGCCGGACGGCTAATTGTAGAACCCATGGCTACCTGATTAGATCCAGAGGCAAAGGAGAGGGTGCGAGAGATACAAGCTGCAACGCAAGAAATGTTTGTCTTAAATCCAGCACGGTTGACACTACCATCTGTTTTGAACATGAATGTCATGCTTTGCCCTGTGGAACTATAGGTGCCACTTGGAGTTGTGGTCAAGTTTGTAGCCAAGGCAGTGCTGCTTGTGCTGTTACCATTATAAATATTCAGGTTGTCACAACATGATTCCGTACACAGTGATGAGAACGATGCAGTGATAGCAGCACCTGCGGGGGCTGTGAATACATGACGAAATTGGGCAGCTCTGGTATAGTAGTTGTTGGCAGCATCTCCATTAGAACAATCACCGCCGTCGCCACCTTCGTCAACAAAATAATATTCTTGCCCCATAGCCACCGAGGTCTTCTTAATGTTTATCACATTACCCACAGTCCCAGAAGCTGTAAGTTTAAGTATAGGCCTGTTTTTTGACTGTGTTCCAGAGTTAGTTCCCGGATGGCTGGCATATCCAGTATCGTTGTCGTTACGTCTATAAAGGCACTGATAATGTGCATCGGTAATATACTTGAATGTCAAGCCACTCTGATATGTAGAACATTGCTGGGCAACAACGATAGCCAAGTTGTCGGTACCATTGTAAGAAAATGAAGAACTTAAACTTATCGTCACCCACCAGTTTTGTGCAAAATCGGTATAAGTGGTGACTGTTGTTGGGGTGTAACTTGCACTACTATACACTTGGGTAAGACTGGATGATGGCACCCAACTTGTTGTCGACAAGTCTTCTGTCCCCGAGTTTCCACACAAAGATGTATGTCCCATGTAAACCTTCAAATTGGTAGCCGACCAATTCGTAGATGGTACTCCACCTATCAAGAAACTAATCGTAGAGATGGTCTGTGCTCCGCCGAGTTCTTCTGCGGTATAAATCATCTGATTCCAAGAGTTTTTGTAAAAGTTGTTGAACGGGAAAACATGGTCTGTGCCATCTGCACCCATTTTAATTGTTGTTTGCGCGAAAGCCTTACCGCCAAAGAGCAAGCAGCAAAGGACAATTAACAATGTACAATTAACAATGGATAATTTACAATGGACAATGGATAATGGATAATTGACAATTAGCTTCGCTGAGCTGAAGGTTGACAATGTTGTGGTGGTCGTGGCACGCCGCGACACCACTGGTGCCACAGCACCACTAGTGCTACAATTTACAATTGATGCATTAGCTTCATTGCAAGCAATAGTATTTTCATTTGTGGGATTAATCCCATTACGCCTATTCTGGCGGTTATTGCATAAGGTCATAAATATTTTATTCATAAAGCAACAAATATCCTAGTATAATTAAGGATGCAAAGATAAGAAATATTTATAAATGGAAAGTTTTTTGTTGATAAAAAAAGAAGGGCAAAGTATGTTTCTCAGTGAGACGCAATGAATTGCGCCTGTACGGGTAAAATTGTAGGCTCGCAATGCATTGCGAGCCTACAGAATGTGTTTCATCGCAGTAGAGATGTTGCACGCAACATCTCTACAAGCATCAATAATTCACCTTCACGCTAAAAGTTCCCGACTCCTCTTCTTCACCGTCGTAATAATTATATCCGCATTCGATGCCGGTTACACGCTGGTAATCGTCAACAGTGTAGGTATATTTTAATATGGAGGTCGCCATTATCATGTGAGCGTCGCTATAGACATTGGTCTTTCTTTCCGTAGGCATAAACTTGGAAACCAGTCCCTTCGGGGCAACCGATGTCGCACCAGGGAGAAATCCCGACTCTTCGGCAAACGCCAGCACATCAATGTTGGGACGGTCAACATCGCCATATTTGTAGAAAGTGCTGTCATACGAAATACCACCGTCGCATGCAGGCGCATAAACCTTTACAATATTTACATTCCCGCCATCCCAGAAATAAATGTTGCCGCAGTCCGTTTCGTCGAGGCACTCGCTAAGCTTGCCCGACTTGTACTTGTAGCGCTGCACAATGCCTTCGCCTTCGGAAATGTATTCCGACTTCTTCACGAAGCCGTCGCCATCCAAGGTGAGTTCCAGTTTTTTCATCGCGCCTTCGCAGGTTATTATGCCATCGCCATAAACTACTGTGGCTTCCGACAACCATTCGTCATCGGTACCGATGTTGCGGCGGGTAGTGGTCTTTATTAGTCGGTCTAGCTCATCATATTCAAAGGTTACCTTGCTGTCAACGGCGCCATCCTGATTGATTTCTATGCTTTTCACAAGGAACGACGGTTCTTCCGCGACTTCCTCCACTATGCTGTCGGTAGTCTCTACTTGTAGTTCTTCGGTTTTGTTTTCCTTTGAACCACCGCAGGAAGCAAAAAGGACTGCTACAAATACAAAAAAAGCGAAATGATTTATTTTCATTCTTACAAATTAATAATTGTTATAGGAGTTTCTACATAACCTGTAATCTTAGAACCGCTTTCGTCAAGGCAATCAACTTCAATAATGTAGTTGTTACCTTCTTTAGAAACGAAAACATATCCTGAATTTGCTTCTCTCTCCATAGCGGTGCCTGTAGAATAGTTGTAATTAATGTACGCTTCAACATTTTCACATGTTCCTAATGTAGCATAAACATTGTTGCTAATCATATAAGTACCTATCTCAAAAGATGTTGCATATAAGATTATTCCAAGTGCAGAGCCATTGCCTAAAAAGCGGTCATAGTTTTGGTTAAAATGTATTTCGCCATTTAGTAAATAAATCTCATAAACATTTCCATCAACAGATTCACTACATAAAACGACAACATTATTCACAGGATAATGCGTATTGCTGACAACAAACTCGTTAGGGCGTTTTACAGTCAAGGTCATATTATATGAACTTGAATTTTTCTTTGTGCTTGCAATAAGAGTAACCGTGTAGGTGCCTGCACTTTCGTATGAATGAATTGGATTGACCTCCGAAGATGTTTTGCCATCGCCGAAATCCCACTGGTAAGTGTCTGCATCGCTTGACTGATTAGTAAAAGAAACGACATCGCCAACATAAATTTCGGTCTTGTCAACAGTAAATAATGAAGTTGGTTCTTTTGCACAACTTCCCAAAATTATGGCTGCTATTGCCATCAAAATTGCTATTCTTATACTTTTCATTTTTAATAATTTTTGTTCTACTTATTTAGTAATTAAGTTTCAAGGTGCAGACAGTTGTTTCCTTTTCGATTTCGCCATCGTAGTCGGTTTCGTTTTCATCCTTGATTGTTATTTCGGTTATCCTGCCGGTAGCGTCGTCTATTTTGTACTCGTAAGTGGTGTTCTGCTCTGTTTCCCAACCATCGACTATGCCGCTGAAATGCGATTTGGATGGAAGATATTCCGATGTCAAATCTTTTCCAAACGATGAAATTCCAGGTTCGGCATAGTAATTTGTAAGCACATCGATTGTAAACGGATTTTTAATGTCGGTATATTCAAATTCCGTAGTCGATTGCGGTTCTTCCATGTCGTCGGTGTTGTAAACTATAGAATATTCGGTCATGCAACCGTCTTTCCATTTGTATATAATGTCCTCACCTGTATAATAAGGGTCGGCGAGTTGTCCGAAATCACGGGTCATCCAACTAAGTTTTTCCCCTTCGTAATTGTACTTGATATTAATCTTGCCTTGCTCGCCGTTATCGATGCTACCGGTTGTCAGCTTGCCGTTTGAATACTTGTATGTGGTAGTTGAATTTTCGGTTGCGACCTTGATTTCGTTGTCGGTATATGTTACCAAATATTCATCGTATTCGTCTTTCTGGCTGACAAGGCGGTTCTGGTCGTCGTACTTGAAATAGATTGTACCTGCAGATTCTCCGTCAATAATTTTTTCAATGCTTTTGACAAGAAGAACTTCCTGTCCTTTTTCTTCTGCTGTTTGTTCGGTCTGTGCCGGTTCGTTTTCGTCTGTTGCCTTTTTGTCGGCTGATTTGTTGCACGACAGCAGGATAAACATTGCTGCGGCTGCTAATAACAAAATGTTTTTACTCATAATTATTACTTTTTTTAATGTCATTCCGCAAAACTGAACGAACAGGCATAGGTACGAGCCTCGTGAGTTCGTTTATGCGGAATCTCCTTTTGTGTACTTAAGGGGATTCCGCACAGTCGAACAATATTACGCTCCCCGTTCCGTATCGCGTTATTGTTCAGACTTGCGGAATGACGGTTTGTATTAAAACTGTACCTTCGGTGCTTCCTGTGCTGCCTGACTAGCCTCGAAGTAAGCCCTTTCGCCGAATCCGAACATCTTTGCTACCAAGTTCTTCGGGAACTTTATCACAAGGACATTGTAATCCTGTACTGCTGCGTTGAAGATTTCGCGCTTAGCTGCGATTTCTGCTTCAATTTCCTTCAACTGGTTCATTAACTGCGTGAAGTGAGCATCGGCCTTCAGTTCGGGATAAGCCTCGCGCACTGCAAGCAAGCGGCTCAAAGTGCTCGATACATTGTCCTGTGCCTCCTGGAACTTAGCGAATGTTTCGTTGTTGAGTTCGTCGGCGTTGATATTGATTGAAGTTGCTGCGCTGCGTGCTTCGATTACAGCAGTCAAAGTTCCCTGCTCGTGAGCTGCGTAGCCCTTAACGGTTTCAACCAAGTTGGGGATGAGGTCGGCACGCTTCTGGTATGCTGCCTGCACATCAGCCCACGGCTTCTTCACTGCCTGGTCTGCTTCCACAATCTTGTTGTACGAACGCCATACATAAATTCCACAAATAAGAAGTATTACAAAAATTACTCCTCCGATTAATGTTGCTCCTAAGCAACCGCTTCCATCTTTTGCCATAGTCTATAAGTTTTTTGTTTCTAAGTTTATGTGGGCTAAAGCCCGTTTCTAAGTTTAAAGTTGTTTCTAAGTTTCTAGTTGTGTCGTGGCGCGCCGCGACTGTACAATGTTCCTGTTTCTGTTGAGACGCAAAATTTTGCGTCTGTACAATTTGAATGGCTATATGGCGACATCTTCATGCCTGTTAGCCTTTCGTTATTGTTTCAATTATCTCATCAATTCTTGCCTTCAGTTTTGCCTCAGTTGCCTCGTACTGGCTCGGACTTTCGAGCTTACCCTTTACACCTATATAGAATTTAATCTTCGGTTCGGTACCAGACGGACGGACTGTAATCTTGCTGCCGTCGGCAAGGTCGTATTGCAGTACATTCGACTTAGGCAGAGTGATGTCGTAGCAGAGGTCGCTGATTTTGTCGTACGACTTGCGAGCCTGGAAATCGTGAACCATAACAACCTGCACTCCGCAAATCGACTCGGGCGGCGTACTTCTGAATTTCTCCATCATAGCCTCTATTTCCTGCATTCCGCTTTGTCCGGGCTTGGTGAGCGACTTCAGTCCTTCAAGGTAAAAACCGTACTTTATGTAGATGTCCAGCAGCAAGTCCATCAGGGTTTTGCCTTGTGCCTTCATTCTGGCAGCAGCTTCGCACACCAGCATCGAGGCGATTACTGCGTCCTTGTCGCGAACACAGTCGCCAGCTAGGAATCCGTAGCTTTCCTCGCCACCGCCGATGAACTGCATCTTGCCGTAGTTCTTTTCAATTTCCTCGGCAATGTACTTGAAGCCAGTGAGAACATCAAGGCATTTTACACCGTAATCCTTGGCAATCTGCGGAATAAGTTCGGTAGTAACGATGGTCTTAACGATGAATTCCTTTCCCTTCAGACGACCTTCGGACTTGAAACTGTCGAGAAGATAATGCACGAGTATCGATGCTGTCTGGTTGCCGTTGAGGATTACGAACTTGCCATTGTGGTTTACCACTACGCCAAGACGGTCGCTGTCGGGGTCGGTACCGAATACGATGTCGGCTCCGATTTGTTCTGCCTTGCGGATTGCAAGCGTGAGAGCCTCGCGTTCCTCGGGGTTTGGCGACTTTACCGTCGGGAAATTGCCATCGGGAACTGCCTGTTCCTCAACAATGTTGACATCGTTGAAGCCAATGCTCTTCAGTGCCTGTGGCAGTACGCTTATGCTCGAACCGTGGATTGGGGTATATACGATTTTCAGGTTTGCACTTGCATTGTCCTTTACATTGTGGCACAACGACTTGAGTGTTTCGATGTAGGCATTGTCAACATCTGCGCCAATTTCCACAACATTCTTCAAAGCGTCGTCGAACTTGATGTCCTCAACTGTGACTTTCCTAACATCCTCGATTATGCCCTTGTCGTGCGGCGGAATTACCTGTCCGCCATCGCTCCAGTAAACCTTGTATCCGTTGTATTCCTTGGGGTTGTGCGAAGCGGTTATGACGATTCCCGAATTGCAGTGCAGGTGACGGATTGCAAACGACAGTTCGGGTGTCGGACGCAGTTTGTCGAACAGATACACCTTGATTCCGTTTGCCGACAGTACCGAAGCGGTAATCTTTGCAAATTCGCGGCTGTTGTTACGGCTGTCGTGTGCTATTGCGCAACTGATTCCCTTAGCCTTGTCGCAGTGTGCAAGCAGATAGTTTGCCAGTCCTTGCGTAGCCATTCCCACGGTGTAGCGGTTCATACGGTTTGTTCCCGCCCCCATAATTCCGCGCAGTCCGCCAGTGCCGAACTCCAAGTCCTTGTAGAAGCACTCGTTGAGCTGTTCGGGGTTATTTTCAATCATTTCGGCGACAGCCTTGCGTGTCTGCTCGTCGAAAACTTCGCTTGTCCAATATTGGGCTTTCTTTAGTATTTCGCTGTCCATTTCTTGTATTTTATTTTAAAGGTCAAAGATAATGAAAAATTGTATATGGTGGTGTTTTTATTGGAAAATGTTTGAATGCGGATTCAACAAATCGTCAATCTAAAATAAATTTGTACCTTTGCGCCTAAATATCATAAATTAGACATGTCAAAACCGAAATACAAAGGCAAAAACGAAAATAAAGCAAAGGTAGTAGCCACACCTGCAACTCCCCTAGCCGAAATGCCCAAAGCAAAGGCAGGAATAATCCCGATAATAATTCTCGCTGTAGTGTCGCTTGCATTGTATGTCAACGCTTTACGCAACGATTATGCTCTTGACGATTCGATGGTGCTAATCCGCAATTCGTTCACCCAGGACGGCGTTTCGGGAATTGGCGACATCTTCAAATACGACACCTTCACGGGCTTCTGGGTTTTCAACGACAGCACCCACACAGTTGAACAAATCGTAAAGGAGAAAAAACTGCTTGCCGGCGGTCGCTACCGTCCGCTGTCGCTTGCGACATTTGCTCTCGAAATAGAACTTTTCGGCAAGGATTTCCACGATGAAAACGGCATTCTGGTCGGACAGGGTTGTCCTGCAATAAACCATGCGATGAATGCTGTATATTACGCACTTACTGTTGTGCTTCTGTACATTATTCTCGTAAGGTTGTTCCCTCGCAGGGACAAATCGTGGTGGTTCTCGATTCCATTCATCGCAACACTGCTTTTCGCATTCCATCCAATTCATACAGAAGTAGTTGCAAACATTAAAGGTCGCGATGAAATACTAACGCTGCTCGGTTCGCTTGCCGCACTATGGTGGTCGATAAAGTACATCGACAGCAAGAAAATGTACTACCTTGTACTGTCGGGACTTGCATTGCTGTGCGGTCTTTTCTCGAAGGAAAATGCAATAGTTTTCCTCGCACTCGTTCCGCTGACACTATACTATTTCACCAATGCAAAATGGAAAGAAATAGGCAAGGTTATGATTCCGCTTGCTTTGGCATCGGTAGCATTTTTGGCAGTGCGCGGAATGGTTCTCGGTTGGGAGCACTCGGAACAAACCAAGGAACTCATGAACGACCCGTTCATCAACATGAATTTCTCCGAAAGGTACGGCACAATATTCGTAACCTTGTTGATGTACATTAAGTTACTGTTCTTCCCCCACCCTCTTACCTACGACTACTACCCGTGGCAGATTCCAAAAACCGAACTTTCGGACGGTCTCGCTCTGCTTTCGCTGGCAATATACCTAGCAATGGGAATCTATGCAATTTACGGAATGATAAAAAAGAAAGACATTGCATCGTATTCGATACTGTTCTTTCTCATTCCGCTTGCGCCAGTTTGCAACATTTTCTTTGCAGTCGGCACACTGATGAACGAGCGTTTCGTTTTCATTTCATCAATCGGATTTTGCCTGATGGTAGCATGGTTCTTTGCTGAAGTTTTGCCAAAACTCACGAAAAACATCACAACGGCAAAATACATTACCGGCGTTGTCGGCATAATAGTGCTTTGCCTTTTTACGCTGAAAACCATAACCCGCAATGCCGACTGGGAAAACGACACCGTACTTTTCTGTCACGATGTAGAAATTTCATCGGAATCGGCAAAAGGCAACTGCGCCGCTGGCGGACGAACCCTTGAACGCGCACAGTCGAAGGAAGTGAAGGATAACGACAAGGAACTGCACGATGCACTATGCAACAAGGCGATAAAATACCTGAAGAAATCGAACGAAATTTATGCAAGCGATGGAAAACGCAAATCGAAAAAGCATAGTTCCTCGGCAGTTTACAGCGATGCAATGAACCTTCTCGGCAACGCCTACTTCGAAATTGGTGATATTGCCAATGCCCTCGATTCTTACATGAACATCATAAAGGCATTTCCAAACCACGACATTGCCAATTCTAACATAAAAGTTGTACTAAACCAGACTCCAGGAATGCTTCGCAATAAGCTCACAACATCAACAGTTCCCGAATTACTGAATGTGATTGGTGAATTGATAAAGGTAAAGCCCGACTGTGGCGAAGCATACCATGTACTGGGAGTTCTTTACGGTCGCGAACTTGGAAATATTGAAGCTTCGCTGCAATGCTTCGAAAAGGCAGAAACATGCGACTTCGAAAAAACTGCTGCATACTACAAGGACTTGGGTGTAGCATACGGAATTTCGGGCAACTATGCAAAGTCAATCCCTGTACTTGAAAAAGCAATAGAACTTGACCCAGATGACGACTTGTCGTACACCAACCTCGGTTACACATACATGAACCTCGGTGACACACAAAAAGGTCTGGAATACATTGCCATGGGCGAAAATATAAAACAGAAAAAAGCGGAAAATGATAAAGAATAAGAAAATAGTTGTTGTGCTTCCGGCATACAACGCCGAGCAGACTTTGGAACAAACCTACAACGAAATTCCTTTCGACATTGTGGATGATGTGATTCTTGTCGATGACTTTAGTCGCGACAACACCGTGGAGGTCGGCAAACGACTTGGCATAAAGAACATTATTGTTCACGAAAAGAACAAGGGCTATGGAGGAAACCAGAAGTCGTGCTACAACAAGGCGCTTGAACTTGGTGCCGACATAGTAATCATGCTTCATCCCGACTACCAATACACGCCAAAATTGATAGAGTCGATGTCGTACATAATAGCCAACGATGTTTACCCTGTAGTGCTTGGTTCGAGAATCCTTGGTCGCGGAGCTCGCAAAGGCGGAATGCCATTATACAAGTACTGGTTCAACCGAATGCTGACATTCACGCAGAACCTACTCATGCACCAGAAATTGTCGGAATACCACACAGGCTACCGCGCATTTTCGGCGGATGTGCTCCGTGCAATCAACTACAACCAAAATTCTGATGATTTTGTATTCGACAACCAGATGCTTGCGCAGATTTTCTATGCAGGATACGAAATTGCCGAAGTCACCTGCCCTACCAAATATTTCAAGGAGGCTAGTTCTATAAATTTCAGGAGAAGTTGCAAATATGGGTTTGGCGTGATTCACACATCATTCCTATACCTATATAATAAAATGCATATCTGCAGGAGTAAGATTTTTAAGAAACCGCAGGACTAGGACTCAGCATCCGGCAATATTCTGCCGTTCCAAGCCTTCAATTCCTTGTCGTACTTATCCTCCATTCCGCCCGACAATTTGTCGAGAAGGGCGTGGAACTTTGCACCGTGGTTCTTGTGGGCAATATGGCAAAGCTCGTGAAGTATAATGAAATCAATGAGATAATCTGGAAGCAGAAGCATCCGGCACGACAAAATTATTTCGTCTCGCGAACTGCATGTTCCCCATCGCGTATGCGCCGTACCTACCGAAACCTTGCGGAATTTCAGCCCCGTTCTTTGCGAAATCTCATCTACACGAGGATATAGAATTGTCTCTGCCTCCTTGCGCATAGATGCAAGAAGCACCTTCTTTATGAAATTCTGCACTGTATCAAGCTCAAAATCAACAAGCTCCGGATTATAGAAAACCGTCACAACAAAGTTGTTGACTTTGGCATAAAGGATTCTTTTCTGATTGTCGGTTGGCTCGAACCTGAGCGTAGTGCTACGGCAGGTAAAATGCGACTGTGGAGTGAATTTGCGCCTTGCACCTTTCTGTTGCTGTGCCTTCATGGTTTCGGAAATCCAGTCGCGATGGCTAAAAATAAACCTTTCAGCGTCAGCATAACTGACCCTGAAAGGTATTGACATTTGCAAGCCCTTTTCGGGATGAACGGTCAAACGAATCTGCACGCAATTGTGCCGCTTTGACACAACAACATCGCCGACACCTTCGACACTTATAATCCGCTGCATTACTTGCGCGGCAACTTGCTTAATTTTTCGTAGCCTTCGTTGACGGTGGTAAGCATTTCGGAAATATAACCCTTGTAGTTTTCCTTTACTGCCTTCTTTTCCATCTTCGAGGTTGGAGTGTTAATCTTTGAAAATACTTCCTGCTTCTTGAGCAATACACCATTGATGATTTCGGTAACAGGCTCTGTCGGCTGTGCTGGATACAAGTCAACATACAATACGCAATCCGACAAAAGTTCGCTTGTCATGTAATCAATGTCTCTCTTTAATACTTTTCTACTTGCCATAGCTTTAAAATTTTTTGCAAAACTAATAAAAAAATTGAAAGGTGAAAAGTGAAAGTTGAAAGTTACAAAAAACAATATTATAAGTAACCTTCCTTAATCCATCTCCCTTCCTGCCACATAGTTGCGCCACTTTTCAATGCACTTTGTCATGTCATCCGGAAGTTCCGATTCGAAATACAGTTCCTTTTTGGTTACTGGATGTATGAATCCAAGCGACTTGGCGTGCAATGCCTGACGCGGAAGAATCTTAAAGCAATTCTCAACAAACTGCTTGTACTTGGTAAAGGTTGTACCCTTCAATATCTGGTCGCCACCATACTCCCAGTCGTTGAACAACGGATGTCCGATATGCTTGAAATGAACCCTAATCTGGTGGGTTCTGCCCGTTTCGAGGCGACATTCGACAAGATTCACATAGCCAAGTCTCTCGAGTACGCGCCAATGCGTTATGGCTTCCTTGCCGTAATCGCCATCGGGGAAAACATCCATAATCTTGCGGTTCTTGAGGTTGCGTCCCACATTGCCAATTATAGTTCCCTCATCTTCGGGCATATTGCCCCACACAAGAGCATTGTAGGCACGCTTGCAGGTGTGATAGAAGAACTGGCTCGCAAGTCCTTCGCGAGCGACTTCCGACTTGGCCACAACGAGCAATCCAGATGTATTCATGTCGATGCGATGCACAAGTCCCGGACGGAAAGTGTCGGCGTTGAACATCGGCAAATCCTTGAAACGATATGCCAACGCATTCACCAAAGTGCCATCATAATGACCGAAACTCGGATGCACCACCAATCCGGCAGGCTTATTCACAACAATAAGGTCATCGTCCTCATATACCACATCAAGGGGAATGTCCTGCGGAACAATGCCAGTTTCGCGTTTGGGGAACGAAAGCATTATGCTTATGTCATCGTTGGGCTTAATCTTGTAGCTGCTACGCACCGGCTTACCGTTAACATACACACAACCGCCTTCGGCAGCCGACTGAATCCTATTGCGCGAAGTGCTTGGCAGGCGGATGGACAAATATTTGTCGATTCGCATTGACTTCTGCCCTGCTTCAACTACCAAATGCTTATGCTCGTATTTCTCCTCGCCAGATTCCTCACAACCCGATTCATCATCAAAATCAAGGTCATCAAGTTCATCGAAATCTTCAAGTTCTTCAAAATCCTTATCCATACGGGCTATCGCATTATTAGAACCTTAATGGTATCAAAAACCTTGCTTTCGGAATAAGGTTTCACAAAGTAAGTTCCATCGGGCAATGCAGAAACATTTATGACACTTTCGCTACCCGACTGCATTACCAGACGACCAAGGCTGTCGTATATCATCACGCCGCTGAAATCTGCATTGACATCTATGTTTATCTCGTCAGATGCAGGATTTGGGAAAATGCTGCATGCTGTTGTAACGCGTCGAATTGGAGCAGAAGCGGCATCTTGCATTAGTTCGTAGCCGAATACAGGACGAATCATCAGCGCGCCCGAAATTATCGAGTTTGCCCAAGTTCCAGACACATTGTAGAAAATCTTGTCGTGAGCATCGTTTTCCATATCGAGACCGCAATTGAGCATATCGTTGGTGGTCTTTATCCAGCCAACATAGAAAGTACCACTGACAACTATCGCAGTATCAAGCGGATAATAAACATATCCATTAATCCTATTCGAGAACAATGGTCGAACGCCCAACCTGCTTACTATCGTATCGCCAGGAACTCCATTGTTATCCTCCCAAACGGTAAGATAGAAATACTTTACATTGCCATCGCCCTGAGTGCGGTTGAAATAGATGTAAACGCCATAGAGCGTATCGGTCATATATGTATCGAACTTGTACGCAAGGCTCGCATTAGCTGTTCCTTGTCCCGACAGTCCGTAGCCCTTTTCGGCAGAACCATCATCGTAGGCATAGTAGTTCTTGAAATCCTGATAGAACCTTACCGTATCGTTCCAACGGTAATATTCACGAGCCTGTGCAACATCGGTCTTTATGTTTGCCCTGATGAGGAATTTCGCAGAATCATCTGCCAGATAGCTTTCCTCATTGAAGAAATAGCAGAATTTCTTGGTATATGAAATTTCCTCGCTGGCACCAATGTTTTCGCTGTCGTCGCCACAATGGTAATCGATATATGTACGCGCAGGTATTAACGAAGACCTCTCATCACGGTCGTACACATCGTACTGGCGGTTGATATTGTGAGTTGCATCCTGCAAATTGGCATACGAAAATGTTATGGAATCGTAAACCGCCTCGCGGCCTTTATGCAGGAAATGACTCCACGGAACTGCACTGTAATCCTTAAGGAATGGTCCTACATTCTTAATCATTGCCACATCCTCGATAATAGTGTCGTCGTAGGTGCGATTTGCATCAAGGATTATGAAGTCGAGATTCCACTGGTCGACATTGCTCTGCCAGCTCGGCTCATAGTTTGAACTGATACTCACATAGTTGAGGAAACGGAAACGAAATCCTTTTTTCAGCCAAACTGAATCGGCAATAGGCACAAGCACCTGCTCGAAGTTGCTCATCAATTCGCCACCCGCAGCCCTCCAAACGCTTCGCCACTCGTCATCGTCAACAGAATAGAACTGCAACACAAGCGAATCGCGATATTCGGGCATATTGCCATTGCCTCCGCACTGATAAAAGAAACTCAGATATATCGAATCCGATGCATTGCGCTGAAGATTTATCGGCTTGGATGTCAAGTAGTCGGCTACATCAGACATTCCTATCGGGAGTGTTGCGTAAACTCGTCCGTACTGGTCGAGAGCATCAAGAGTAGCCACGCCTATCGAAATAGGATTCTTGCCACAAGAATTGTTTATGTACGCATAGCGGTCATCCCATTTCGATGAATCGGGATATATGTACGATGCAGAAAAATCATCGAAAAACGGCAATTCAAGAGTATCAGATGTTGTAATCTTTTCGCCATATTTCTCGAAATACCTTGCGCTGTAGTCGCTAAGCGCCGGATTTCCACAGTCAATGATAACTTCCTGCGCAAAAAGGCCGAACGCACAAACAACAAAAAATAATATCAAAACTAACCTTTTCATAGATAGCATTTTAGGTTATTCATCGGAATTAGTCTCATTAGACTTTGAAGCAGAAGCTTCCTCCAATTTGCTCATTTCTTCGAGCGTAGAAATTTCTTCCTCCTCGTCTTCGTCCTCTTCCTTCGAATTAGGGTCTCGTCCAGCAACGACAAAATCGATGCGCGAACCTTGCTTTATCTCGGTTCCCGGCTCTATCGGACGACCATTGTACATTTGCTTCAAGACAATATTTACGACCTCCCCATCCTTCTGCCACTTCACACTTCCCATCTTCAACTTCGAATGTTTCAGTCTGACAGGCAATGTCTTATATTGTTCGCCTACAAACGATGGCATCCTTACCATAATTTCGTTGGCGGTATTTACCTTCATATACACCGTACGGCCGTGCTTTACAAGCGATTCCTTGGCTGGATTCTGCTCAACCACAACACTTTTCGGCAACGAGTCGATAAAGAGCGTATCAATAATCTCATAGCCGAAACCTTCGTCCTCAAGCATTGCAATAGCCTCATCGGCATCCATTCCTACAACTGTAGGCACTGTAACAGCCTCGCCATGCCTTGTACACGACTTCAAACTAACCATTAGTATCACTATGGCTAACACAAAGAACAATATGATTCCCAATATGTTAAACCAGAAAGCTTTGCTGAATATAAAATTGAAAAACTTCTTCATATCAATACAAAAAATTGAGCCGTAAAGTTAATACTTTTATTTGAAACAGCCATATTGCACATAAATTCATGTATCACATTGTTATTAACGAAGAAAACATGATTTAAGTATTCGGAATTTAAATTATTTTTGCGCAAAATTGCAATGATGGCTAACAGACTGATGCTGATATGCGGACCTTGCAGCGCCGAAAGCGAGGAACAAGTATATACTACGGCACGACAACTGAAAGAACTTGTCGCACCCGACTATTTCCGTGCAGGAATATGGAAACCGCGCACACATCCCGACTCGTTTGAAGGGCTTGGCGAAAAAGCGCTCGCTTGGATGCAACGCATTCAGAATGAACTTAACATTCCTGTAATCACCGAGGTAGCCAATGCAAACCACATTGAAAAAATTGCAAAATACGGATTCAGGGCGTTCTGGATAGGCGCACGCACCGTTGCAAATCCGTTTTCGGTACAAGAAATTGCCAATGCAGCCAAAGGCGGTGATTTCAAGGTATTTATAAAAAATCCGACCAACCCCGACATAGACCTGTGGTGCGGTGCAATAGAGCGCTTCCGCAAAATCGGCTTCAATGACATAATTGCCGTTAGCCGAGGATTTTACCCATTTTCGGAAACAAAACTTCGCAACTTGCCTTGCTGGGAAATACCGATTGAACTAGCTCGGAGAATGCCCGACATAAAAATCATCTGCGACCCTAGTCACATTGCAGGCGACACAAAATACATCGCCGAAATTGCACAACAGGCAATAAACCTCAACATGGCAGGTCTGATGATTGAATCGCATTGCTGTCCGCAACAAGCGTTAAGCGATAGCAACCAACAACTTACACCATCAAAGGTCAAAAGCCTCATCGATAGCTTGAAGATAAAAAGTCCAGCCGTAGATGACCACAACTACGAAATGGAACTCGAAACGCTGAGGAACAAAATTGATGTCCTCGACTATCAGTTAATCGACATTTTGAAGCAAAGGTTTGCAATTACCAACGAGATTGGCGAATTGAAAAAAGCACGCAATGTTGCCATTCTGCAAATAGACCGCTGGAAAAAAGTTTTGGAATCGCGAAGCGAATACGCCGAAAAAATAGGTCTGTCAAAGGAAATGATTGCAGCTCTGTTTTCCGAAATCCACAAGGAATCAATACGAGAGCAAGAATAAATGTAATTTACGATTGACGATTTTAGATTTACGATTGAATAGGATTTATGAATTTTGAATTATCAACCTTTAGTTCAGCGAAGCTAACCTTTAGCTCGCGCAAGCAAATCATCAAATCTTTGAACTTTGAACATTAAACTTTGAATTGTTGAATCTTTGAATTTTTAATTTTTTGAACAACTATGACTTCCGACAAAATCTCAATAACCGATGCTACCGAAAACAACCTTAAGAACATTTCGGTTGACATTCCAAAACATCAGATAACAGTATTCACAGGCGTTTCTGGTTCTGGCAAGTCATCGCTTTGCCTCGACACCATTGCTGCCGAAAGCCGCCGCGAACTGAACGAGACTTTTCCAAGTTTTGTTCAGCAATACCTGCCTAAATACGGTCGTCCCAAGGTCGGAAAGATTGAAAATATGCCCGTGACAATAGTCATCGACCAGAAAAAGCCTGCATCGAACAGCCGTTCCACTGTCGGCACATACACCGACATTCAGCCATTGCTGCGACTTCTGTTTTCACGCGTAGGCAAACCTTTTGTCGGATATTCCGATTCGTTTTCGTTCAATCATCCGGCAGGAAGTTGTCCGCGCTGCGCTGGCTTGGGCGAAATCCGCGAACTCGACATTCACAAACTCGTTGACTTTGACAAGTCGCTAAACGACGAGGATACCATACACTATATAGCATTCGGCAAAGGTGGTTGGCGCTGGATTCGCTATGCACACAGCGGACTTTTCGACCTCGACAAGAAAATAAAGGACTACACGCCCGAAGAACTTGACCTTTTCCTGTATTCTCCGCAGATAAAACTGAAAAATCCGCCTTCAAACTGGCCCAAAACAGCTAAGTACGAAGGTCTTGTCCCCCGAATGTACCGCAGTATCATAAATTCGGAAGAAGGTCTGCTCCACGCAGCAGCAATAAACCCGATGCTTACGATGGGTACCTGTCCCGACTGCAAAGGCACACGTCTGAACGAAAAAATTCGCTCCTGCCGCATAAACGGCAAGAACATTTCCGAGGTCGGCGACATGCCAATTTCGGACCTTGTGGATTTCATTTCGGCAATAGATGACCCGCTTGCCGTTGATATCAAACGCGAACTTGCAAAACGCTTGCAGGCATTGATGCAGATTGGACTAGGCTACCTTTCGCTAAGTCGTGGAACGGGAACGCTCTCTGGCGGTGAAGCTCAGCGCATAAAGATTGCAAAGTACATAAACTCACCGCTTACAGATATGGCGTATGTGCTTGATGAACCAAGCGTTGGCCTGCATCCGCAGGACATCAGCAAGCTGAAAGATTCGCTTCGCAACCTGCGCGACCACGGCAACACCATCCTGATTGTGGAGCATCACCGCGAAATCATTGCAATGGCCGACCATATTATCGACATGGGACCAAAGGCTGGCGCACATGGTGGAGAAATTATGTATGAAGGTTCTTACGAAGGACTTTTAAAATCCGACACAATTTCGGGCAAGATGCTTCGCAGCAAAAGCCAGTTCAAAACCGAAACTCGCCAGCCACAAGGATTTATAAGCATTAAGAATGCAACATTGCACAATTTGAAAAGTGTTTCGGTCAACATTCCATTAGGCGTGATGACAGTGATTGCAGGTGTTGCAGGTTCTGGAAAGTCGTCACTGATGGAGGAATTCCAGCAACAATGCGACCGCAAAACCATATTCATCGGACAGAAAAACATAGGCATAAACCTTCGTTCAACCCCTGCCACCTACCTCGAAATCTCCGACCCGATACGCAAATTGTTCGCACAAGCCAACCATAGCAACATGCAACTTTTCTCGTTCAACTCGAAGGGCGCATGTCCCGCCTGCGGTGGAAAAGGCGTAATAATCTCCGACATGGCTTTTATGGAATCGATAGAAACCGTCTGCGATGTCTGCCACGGCACAAGGTACAACGAAGAAGTACTTTCGCACTTTTACAAAGGCAAGAACATTGCCGAAGTGATGGCTTTGAGCGTTGAAGAAGCCGTGGAATTCTTTGCCGACCAGCCATTTTTGCCGAAACTGAAGGCTTTGGAAAAGGTTGGACTTGGCTATCTGCACCTCGACCAGTCAATGACTACACTTTCAGGCGGCGAACTGCAACGCATAAAGCTTGCCGACCAGCTTCATCGCAGCGGAGAAATTTTCATCCTCGATGAACCGACTGACGGTTTGCACCTGGATGACATTCACAAGCTTCTAAACCTTTTCAACGAGATGACCGACAGCGGCAACACGCTCATCCTCATCGAACATAGCCTCGATGTAATAAAGCAGGCCGACTACCTCATCGAAGTTGGACCCGAAGGTGGCGAAGCCGGCGGACGACTTCTTTATGCTGGGAAACCAACAGAAATACTTGGTTGTAAGCAATCTGTTACGGCCAAATATCTTATTTGATTAGATACTTGCCTAAATATACCTCAACCCGTTCAGTATCATGTGTATGATATGGTTATCGCAGAGACTATTTATAAAAGCGTAAATTATTGAATACTAATAATTTACCCCCCCCCCATAGTTGAAAATTTTTCAAAAAGTAGCTTGAAGTTCAAATATTTATCATAGATTTGCAACAACATATTTTTCAATTATTTGCATGAAAAAACTATTAATACTTTTCATATTAACATTTCTCGTCTTTGCCTGTTTTGCCGAGCAACCTTCTGACACTACAAAAACAAAGAGAGAACTATGCAAACCCTTTATAGGTGCAAACATTGGCACAGGCAGCTCCTTCGGCAAATACAGAGTTTCGTGGGACTTGAATTTGGATTTGGATGTTGCATTTCCTGTAAACAAAAAAAGTTCCTTGGGTGTGTATGCTTCGTATAGGTCGTGGACAACATTTGTCCCAGGAATATTTTGGACTCGTGAAAAATACAGCGAAGGTCATGCAAATTTGTGGGGCATAGGTTTTATAATGAATCTTGATCATAGCCACCACAATAAGGATTTCGATGTCAGCTATGCTTTAGGATGGGGATTGGAATTCAAAGGCGGACATTCATTCCCGTGTGGATTATATTTCCTTGCTAGCATAGGATTTACCTCGTGGGAAGCCGATTCCAACACTCCTTATTTCCACTATGACACCAACAGAGAGATAATGAATGTATATAATACCAAAATATATAATTCGAGTTTAAACATACATGCCGGCATAGGTTATCGGTTCAACAACAATAAAAAGAAATAACTATGAGAACAACAATAACTATAATAATCATTGCATTGCTGGCATTTTGCTCCTGCGAAAAGGACAGGCCAGTAAAGTTCAGTTTGAAGCGTTCAACATTTACCGACAACCGCGATGGCTACGAATATAGGACAGTGACAATAAACGGAACCACCTGGTTTGCCGAAAATTTCAGGTATCTTCCATCCGTAGATGGCAACGATGTCGATTCTGTATCGTTTGACGGACCTCGCTATTATGTTTACAACTACAATGGCACCAATGTAAACGAGGCAAAAGCCACCGACGAATACAAAAAATACGGCGTACTCTACAATTACAATGCGGCGATTGAATGTTGTCCCGATGGCTGGCGTTTGCCGACAAAGGACGATTTTGAAAAACTGACAATGAGCATTAACAATGATAAAAAAGACAAGTGGGGCAACTTCGAATATTATACTATTCTCATGCTATGTGGCGACAGGGATTTGTGGGGATTAGATGATAGCACGCACACGCTTTTCAATGTTTCTGGCATGACAATGATTCCTAGTGGAATTATGCGACCAGAATACCCATACAATGAATATACTGGAGAGGGTAAAGATAGTATTGAGTTCAAGGATTTAGGAATATCAAGTTTCATTTGGGAAAAGAAAAGAGGTCGCGAAAAAGACTATTTGTCTGCTTTGCAAATAGAACATGACACCACAGCAACGCAGATAGATTTCAGAATGCATGAATGGGTATCGAGTATGCCTGAAATATGCGGATTGTCGGTAAGGTATGTGCGGGATGAATAGCATACATACATTGCACCGCCACAAATATAGTACTATCTAAAGCCGCAAAATTTTGCGGCTCCACAAAAAATACAAAAAAATCATACAAACTATTGTACATTAGAAAATTATATGTACTTTTGCAAAATAGTAATAGCCATTACCGTAATTGTAATTACTAAAATTTATTGACATGAAATTCTACAATAGGGAAAAAGAACAGGATGACCTGAGAAAAATACTTCTTCAAAGCAAAAAAGAGTCAAAAATGACTGTTTTGATGGGAAGAAGACGCATTGGAAAAACCGAATTGGCATTGAAATGCGAAGATTCCACTGTGCTGTACTTTTTTGTTGGCAAAAAAGCAGAAGGCCTTTTATGTCAAGATTTTATCGAGGAAATAAACAGAAAATTAGATTCTCCTATTGTAGGCAAAATCAATTCATTTTCGGAAATATTTCGCATTGTAATGAAATTGTCAGCCAAACAGCCGTTTACATTGATAATAGACGAATTTCAGAACTTCGCGAAAGTGAATCCAAATATTTTTGGTGATATGCAGCGCGACTGGGACTTGTATAGGCGCGACAGCCATTTGAACTTGATAATCAGTGGATCTGTATTCACTCTGATGAAGAAAATATTTGAGGACTACAACGAACCTCTATTCGGTCGTGCTAATGCAAAAATGATGCTTCAACCATTTTCAACATCCACATTGAAAAGCATTCTTGCCGACTTTAATCCCAACTATGCTCCAGAGGACTTGTTGGCATTGTTCAGCATTACAGGAGGAGTGCCTTGGTATGTCTCGTTGCTGCTTGACAACGGAAACATAACAAAAGACCTGATGCTTGCAGCACTGACAAAAGAGAATTCTCCATTTATCAGCGAGGGCAAAAACATTCTTATAGAGGAATTCGGCACCGACTACGCAATATATTTCTCCATTCTTGTAAGCATCGCCGGCGGAATGAAAACTCGTGCCGAAATTGAATCGGATTTGGGTATCGACAACATTGGCAGTTACCTCATTCGCCTCGAAAACTATTATCGTTTAATTAACAAGTCGTTGCCAATTTTTGCGAAAGCAAACAGCAAAAAAGTCCATTATCAACTCAACGACAGCTTTCTTGTTTTTTGGTTCCGATTCTTTTACAAGTATCAGTCGCTTGTCGAAAACAATGCGCTAAAATCGCTTGCTGCTATTGTGGAACGCGACTATAATACAGTTTCGGGATTTATGATGGAACGCTATTTTGCCAATAAATTTGCCGAGGAAGGCAAATACATTATAGGCAAATGGTGGGATAGAAAAGGTGCTAATGAGATTGACCTTATCGTAGCAGACCCTCTGGCAAAGGAAGTTTGGATATACGAGCTGAAAAAGAATGAAGAGAAATATAACGCAAAGATTCTCAAGGAGAAAACAAAAGTTATGCTGTCGCAGACTCCAGAACTTGCAAAAATGAAAATACACCTGGGGGCACTTTCGTTGTCTGATATGTAATATATCCAATTTAACAATGTCCAATTTGTAGAGTCGTTGCGCGCAACGACTCTACAAATTGAACCATTGAATCATCAAATTTTCAAGCCAATTTCAAACAACACAAACAACCAGAAACAGCGAAGCCATTGAAACGGGCTTTTGCCCATAGAAACCCAGAAACTAGAAACAGCGCAGCGAGAAACGGGCGCCAGCCCACAGAAACGGCGTCAGCCATAGAACGGCGAAGCCCTCAACAAAGTTAACCCAGAAACAATAAATTCATCAATCGTCAATCGTACTTCGTAAATCGTAAATAATCATTATCTTTGCGCTCTAAAATTTATCTGTATGATTGAGTACAAGGACAATGTGGAGGCGGCAAACGCCTTAAGGTCGAAATATGATGAGATGCTTGTCGAGATTGGCAAGAAGATTTACGGTCAGGATCAGGTTGTGAAGGAAGTGCTGATTTCCATTTTCAGCCGTGGACACTGCCTGCTGGTTGGTGTACCGGGACTGGCAAAAACCTTGTTGGTAAACACTATAGCCGAAGTTCTCGGTTTGAAGAACAAGCGTATCCAGTTCACGCCCGACCTTATGCCATCCGACATCATAGGTAGCGAAATTCTCGGCGAAGACCGCCAGTTCAAGTTCATAAAAGGCCCGATTTTCGCCAACTTCATACTTGCCGACGAAATTAACCGTACTCCGCCTAAGACTCAGGCTGCTCTGCTCGAGGCAATGCAGGAACGCTCGGTAACCGCATCGGGAACAATCTACAAACTCGATGAACCTTTCTTCGTAATGGCAACCCAAAACCCAATCGAACAGGAAGGGACTTATCCGCTTCCCGAGGCACAACTCGACCGTTTCATGTTCAACATAAATGTCGGATACCCAAGTCTCGACGACGAAATCCGCATCGTGAAGAACACCACAGCCGACAAGAATTTCGAAATCAAGCAGATACTCAGTGCCGAGGAAATCATTTATTTCCAGAACCTTATCCGCAAGATTCCGATTAACGACAATGTACTCGAATATGCCGTTAGCCTCGTAAACAAGACCCGTCCCGATTCGGAGATTGCACCCGAAATTACACGCAAGTTCATACACTGGGGAGCAGGACCGCGTGCTTCGCAATACCTTGTCATTGGTGCAAAGACCGTGGCAGTGCTTGGCGGAAAATATTCTCCAGACATCGAAGATGTTCAGGCAGTTGCAAAGATTGTTCTGCGCCACAGGGTTGTAAAGAACTACAAGGCCGAAGCCGAAGGTCTTTCCATCGAGGACATCATCGACGAACTTGTGAAAGACTAAGTCTCACCAAACTTACCGCAGATGAAATTCAGGTTTGCGCTGACATTGATACTCACTTTCGCGACTTTGCTTGCATTGGCGCAGAAGAAAGTGGAGATTCTTCACGCAAACACCCTTGAATACAGCAAAAAATCGGGCATCGAGGCAAAGCGCCTGCTCGGCGATGTGGTTTTCCGCCACGACGAAATCTACATGTTCTGCGACTCCGCCTACTTCTACGACGAAACCAACTCGGTGCAGGCGTACAACAATGTGCGCTTCAAGCAGGGCGATACAATTCTGCTCATTGGCAAATACGCCGAGTACGACGGCGACATCCGAATGGCAAAGATGCGCGACTCGGTGATTATGCAACACAACAAGTCGTACCTGATAACCGACTCCCTCGACTACGACCGCGACAAAAACCTCATTTACTACTTCGAGGGTGGACGAATGTACGATGGCGAAAACCGCCTGCGCAGCCAGTGGGGGTACTACTACACAGAGACTTACGACTACTATGCCGTCGAGGGCGTGGTGCTCAAGAATCCCGACTATTCAATTTCAAGCGATACGCTGAAATACAACACCGAAAGCGAAATCGCCGACTTTTTCGGTCCTACCGAGATAGTTTCCGACTCCAACTACCTATACTGCGAATACGGTCGCTACAATACCGTTACCGACGAAGCGAACCTTACGAATAACGCTTGGCTACAATCGGGAAGCAACTTCCTCTACGGCGACAGTTTATACTACGACCGCAAAATTCGTTTTGGCGAAGGATTCCGCAATGTGTCGATTATTGACACTTCAAACAATATGATTGCCAGCGGAAACTACGGCTATTTCTACGAGGAACCCGAAAAGGCGTTTATGACCGACAGCACCCTGCTCACCTATATTATGGACGGTGATTCGCTGTTCATACACGCCGACACCATTTTCATAACCACCGAAAAGCAAGGCGATACGCTCGACTTCAAGTTGATGCGGGCGTTCCACAAGGTGCAGGCGTTCAAGTCGGACGGACAGGCGCGGTGCGACTCCATTGCCTTCCACTCCAACGACTCCATTGCCGAACTGTTCTTCAGTCCCATAATGTGGAGCGACAATATGCAGGCAACCGCCGAGTACATTTCGGTGAAGTTCGTGAACAAGGAGCCCGATTCGTTTGTGATGAAAAACTCGTCGTTCCTGTGCCAGTACGTCGAGGACGACTACTACAATCAGATAAACTGCAAGAACATCAACGGCTACCTGAAGGACAAGAAACTTTACCGCACCGACCTTTATTCCGACTGCCAGACCATATATTATATAGAGGACGAGGAAGCCAACGAATTTGTAGCGCAAAACAAACTGCTTAGCAGCAATATGCGTGTATTCTACGAGGACAAGACCATAAAGGATATTATGTTCTTCGAGAAGCCCGACGGCCTTGCCCTGCCAATGGACCAGATTACCAATGACAAACTTTTCCTGAAAAATTTCAAGTGGTTCGACAGCGTACGCCCCAAGCAGAAGGAAGACATTTTCGAGTGGAAGGAGATTGAAAGCACACCGCAGGAAGCAAAAACTGAGTAGTTATGAAAAAGTTTGTTTTGCTGACTTTGTTGATTGTGATGTCGGGATGCTATTATGCACAGACTCAATTTAATAAAATAATCAACTATAATCGAGATGATATGCAAATCCTAGTTTCTCTTACTCCTTTTATGGATGGCTATATAGCAATTTGTGGAGCAGGAAACGAAGAACAGTTTGACTATAGGCGATGCTCAATGGTTACAAGATTGGACTCTATAGGTAATGTATTGTATGTGTCTTTTATTGGAGATACAATAACAGACACTTTTGAATCTGTATTTAGCCAAAAAATCATACAAAATGAATATGGAGGATTTAAGTATATATTCGGTAAAAATTTTTATAATATAACCATTTGTGAATTTACAGGCTCATTAGATTTATTATCGGAGAAATCTTTATATTTCAATAGCGATTCTACGCCAACAGATGAGAGAGAAGGCACATTTTCTTATATTAATGGCTATACATATATTTATGGTTCGAAACTTGGAGACACAATTAGTAGTGATTTTTATCATGCAACACTATGGAAAATCGACTCATTGGATGATATTGTATGGAAGAAAAACATGCTTTATGGAAATGAATTATGTAATGGAGGATCTGTTATTCAAAGTTCAGATGGCGAAAATTTAATACTTTTAGGAGATATTACAGGGAATCATTATTGGCATATAAGTAAAGTCGATACTGCAGGTAATACTTTGTGGCGCAGAGAATATGGCAGACAAGGTTGGCGCAATGGGAGAGAACTATTCTTTACACAATCCCCCGATTCCTGCTATGTTATAAGTGGAGTATATCCCGTTTGCTACAGAGACAGATATATGGATGAGCCTAGTTATGCGAACTGCCTTCGTAAGATAGATGACAATGGCGAACTTGTATGGGAAAAAATAATCGAAAATTTTTACAAAACCGGATATGTTGGAATACATTCAGAAGAAAGCAATTACGATTTACATGTGGATTCAGGTGGATACATATATGTTATCAGTACTGGCGTGGCGGCACAAGGACAATCCCTAAAGGGTACTCTAACAAAATTGTCGCCCAAAGGAGAAATAATGTATCGCCGCTACTATCATCCTCTAGGTCGCAATGCAACAGGAAGCATGTATCTCGGCAGTATCAGCCCAACACCTGATGGCGGTTTTGTAATGGGTGGATATACGGATTACAACGAGGAGATTGATGAAATGTTTAACGGCTACTATCAGCAGCCGTGGATAGTAAAGACAGACCACGAGGGGCTGGACGGACTATGCTATACAGAATTACCAGAACTTGATTTTGATGTTTTCATACCAGATACAGTATGTAATCTTGACACAATAGATTGTGTTGTAAACATTAGTGGACCATCGGCTCCATATACCCTGGAATTCAGTACAGGGCAAGTAATAGACAGTATATATTATCCGGATGTTTTTGTGCCTAAAGAAATTGGAATAGATACAGAGATTGTCGGAAATGACAATATGCTGTACCAGTATTCCGAAGTGATAACAGAAGCCACGCTGAAAGACACAATAAGAGAAAACATCATCGCCAAGCATTATAACATTGCTACACCCACATATTGGGGCGAGCAGCAGCTTACAATTACCATCACCGATTTCTACGGCAATACCAAGACCATAACCAAGGACATTTATGTAAATCATTGCAACGAGGTGGAAGTAGACGAGAACGAGAATATTGTGTTGTCAGTCTATCCAAATCCAGCTACTGAATGCATAAACATTGCAGGCGAAAATATTGCAGAAATACAAATATGCAATCTGCTAGGTGAGGTAGTATATTACATTAGTGTCGTGCCGCGGCGCGACGCCACTAATGTAATATCAACAGAAAATATGCCGGCAGGAAGTTATTTTGTAAAGGTAAAGATGGCGGATGGAAAGGTGATAACAAAGAAAATTATCATCCTGTAGCCTCGCAATGTTAAACAATTGAGGTTTGGTTAAAAACACAGAATCAGATGCTGCCCTTCGACAGGCTCGCTTCGGCATTGGCTCAGCGCATCGCAGGGGACAGTTCAGCATGACATTCCGTGTTTTTGTATTTTGCCATAACACAGAAACATAGCAAGGAACGCAAATCCATTGAAATCCAATAATTTACAAAGCAAAAGATAATTCTTCAAAAAATATGAACAAAATTTTGTGGATTAAAAAATTAGCAGTACTTTTGCAGTCCCTTTTTAAGGGAAGAAAATTTAATTGTAAAACATAAAAAATATATAGGCAATGAAAAGGACATTTCAACCTTCACAGAGAAAAAGAAGAAATAAACACGGTTTCAGAGAAAGAATGTCAACCGTTGAAGGACGCAAGGTATTGGCAAGAAGAAGAGCTAAGGGAAGAAAGAAACTCACAGTTTCTGATGAACCAAGGCACAAGAGAAGATAGTAATAATAGTTTTATTGTTTTTTGTCGAGCATAATTATCCATTAAGTTGGGTGATTGTGTTCTTTTTTGCATATACTCAAAGTATTGGAATAGATTATGGCAAATCTGAAGAAGCTAGTCGGCGATACCGCCATCTACGGGCTTAGCAGCATAATAGGACGATTCCTCAACTATCTGCTCGTTCCGCTTTACACCTATAAGATAACAGCCGAATCGGGAGGTTACGGAATTGTAACAAATATTTACGCGTACACAGCACTTATTCTTGTAATCCTTACTTTCGGTATGGAAACGACATTCTTCCGTTTTGCCAACAAGGAAGGCGTGAATCCCCTGAAGGCGTTCTCCACATCGCTGATTTCGGTAGGCACAGTCGCAATTTTGTTTATCGCACTATGCACGGCTTTTCTTCCCATGCTGTCGGACGCACTTGGCTACGCCGACCATCCCGAATACATTGAAATGATGGCGATTGTGGTGGCAATCGATGCTTTCCAAGCCATACTGTTCGCCTACTTGCGCTATCAGAAACGACCGATAAAGTTTGCAGCGCTAAAACTTTTGTTCATATTCCTGAATATAGGTATGAACCTCTTCATATTCCTGCTTGCACCTAAGATGTGCGTATGGTGTCCGTCGCTTATGGGATGGTACAGCCCGAGCTATCAGGTAGGATACATTTTCGTAGTGAACCTAATATGCACTTCGCTGATAACCTTCGGCTTCCTGCCAGAACTCAAGGCATTGCGCAATGGTTTCGACGGCAAGTTGATGAAGGAAATGTGGAAATACACTTGGCCGTTGCTAATCTTCGGAATCATAGGCATAATGAACCAGGTTGCCGACAAGATTTGTTACCGCTTCATTGTCCCCGGACAGGAAGGCGAAACCCAACTTGGCATATATGGCGCATGCGTGAAGATTGCAATGATTATGGCAATGATAACTCAGGCATTCCGCTATGCATACGAGCCGTTTGTCTTCGGCGAAAACCGCGAAGAGGCAAAGAAAAGCAAGGAGATGCAAGCAAAGGTTATGAAATACTTTGTCATCTTTACGCTTCTGGCATTTGTAGCAGTGATGGCATATATGGATGTCCTGAAGTTCATAATCAGCAGCGACTACTGGGAAGGACTTGCAGCCGTTCCTATCGTAATGATGGCTGAAATATTTATGGGAATTTACTTCAATTTGTCATTCTGGTACAAGTTGAGCGATCAGACATACTGGGGAGCAATAATTTCAGCTATAGGTTGCGCTGTGCTGCTGGCAATCAACTTCCTGCTTGTGCCTAAGATTGGATATATGGCTTGCGCATGGGGTGGATTTGCAGGATACGGAATTTGCATGGTGCTTTCGTACCTGATTGGACGGAAGAAAAATCCTGTACCTTACAAACTTATGCCGATTATAGGCTACTTTGCACTTGCTGTAGGCATATTCCTTGCAAGCAAGTACATGAAAGAATTCCTATACCCTGAAAGCACTATTATCACATTGATTGTTAACACCTTACTCCTACTTGTGTATATTGCAGTTGTTATATACAACGAGCGCACACTGGTAAAAGGTGTTGTTTCTGGAATCAAACGCAAAATATTAAAACGATAATACCATGAAAATTAGAATAGTAAACAAATCGACAAATGCTTTGCCTCAGTACGCAACATCGCAGTCGGCAGGCATCGACCTTCGTGCAAACCTTGCCGAACCAGTTGTTCTGAAGCCGATGGAGCGCAAGCTTATCCCAACAGGTCTTTTCATCGAGCTTCCCGAAGGTTACGAAGCACAGATCCGTCCTCGTAGCGGTCTTGCACTGAAGCACGGAATCACAGTCCTCAATACTCCCGGCACAATTGATGCCGACTATCGTGGAGAAATAGGTGTAATCCTAATCAACCTCTCGAATGAAGATTTCAAGATTGAGCACGGCGAACGCATTTGCCAGATGGTTATAGCCCGCCACGAGCAAGCCGAATGGATTCAGGTTGATGAACTCAACGAAACTGAACGTGGTGCAGGCGGATTTGGACATACGGGTAAAAAATAATTAGCAAGATTCGCTTTGTAGAACATTGAATATCAATCAATTAAAGATGGTTATATAAAAATCTCCCTCAATGAGGGAGATTTTTGTTTGAATTTGTCCCTCATTGAGGGATTTTTTGATAGCAGATTTTGAACTAATTAATAATCAACAAAAAAGCGGAGAAATCTCCGCTTTTTTGCTTTTTCATTGAGTTGTAACTTAGAACAATCCTAGAATTGTAGTAAGTGCATTTGCTGCGCCAGTCAGCGTTGATGCGCTTGACGAGGTATTAATTCCCGACAGAGCATTTGCAGAAGTTACCAAACCATCGTAAATAGGACCAGCCTTGGTTTCGGTAAGAATACCAGCACCACCAAGTACCATTCCTGCAATGTACGACTTACGGTAAGCCGAATCCTTGCCATTCTGCTTCAAACCTGCAATGCTTGTCGACAATGCGATAGCATTGGTAAGGACATTAGAGTCGTTCATGTTTACCTTGTTGCCAGCAGCTTTGTACGACTTGTAAAGATTTACAAGCGAAGAACCGCATGAAGTTCCTGCTGTTTTTGCAACTGTGTCAGAAGAAGCAACATTCGAAACAGAACCGCATGATGCAAATACAAATACAGCTGCTAAAATCATTAAGAATACACTCTTTTTCATTTTATAATACTTTAAATTAAAACATATTTTTTTCTAAACGCAAAAATAAATATTTTATGAAAACAGCAAAAAAATATTTATGTCCTTTTGTATAATAAGTGCAAAATCCAACTTTTACCCAATTTGAAAAGCCCAATAGAGCCACAAATTTTTCGAATGAAAAAAAAGCAAAAAAAACTTTTGCCATAACAAAAAAAGGCATTACCTTTGCGCCCGTGTTTGCCCAGGTGGTGAAATTGGTAGACACGCCAGCTTGAGGGGCTGGTGCTCACAAAGGGCGTGCAGGTTCAAGTCCTGTCCTGGGCACAGAAAAGCGAATTTAGGTTCGCTTTTTTTGTATGCATACCACTCCTAACCCAATTCCACATCTATTTATTAGCATATTTTCATAATCGTGAAAATTCTATTAAATAATAGGTAAAAAAAATCTTTGATAATCAGAAAAAAAAGCAATACCTTTGCGGCTCGATTTTTTTATAAATAATGTCTAACCAAATTAATTGTATTTAATTAAATGACAACAAAGAACATTCAGCCTATCGAGGATTTCAATTGGGATGCTCTAGGCAAAAAAGAAAACAATTTCGACGGTGTAAGCCGCGAAGAATTAGAAAAGAAATACGGTGAAACCTTCAGCCAGATTCAGGAAGGCACTGTAGTAGATGGAACAGTAGTAGCAATCACCAAGAGAGAAGTTGTAGTAAACATTGGCTACAAGTCTGAAGGTGTTATCAATGCTGCTGAATTCCGTTATGAAACAGACCTTAAGGTCGGTGACAAAGTTGAAGTTTTCGTAGAAAGCATGGAAACCTCAAACGGTCAGCTTCTTCTTTCACACAAGAAGGCTCAGTCGCTCAAGTCTTGGGATAGAGTTAACGAGGCTTGCGAAAACGATGAAATCGTTAAGGGTTACATCAAGTGCCGTACTAAGGGCGGTATGATCGTTGATGTATTCGGTATCGAAGCATTCTTGCCAGGTTCACAGATTGATGTTAAGCCAATTCGCGACTACGATGTATTCGTTGGCAAGACAATGGAACTCAAGGTTGTTAAGATTAACGATGAATTCAAGAATGTAGTTGTTTCTCACAAGGCTCTCATCGAGGCAGAACTCGAAGAACAGAAGAAGCAAATTATCTCTAAGCTCGAAAAAGGTCAGGTACTTGAAGGTACTGTCAAGAATATCACCAGCTACGGCGTATTTATCGACTTGGGCGGTGTTGACGGTCTCATCCACATCACCGACTTGTCATGGGGACGCGTTACTCATCCAGAAGAAATCGTTACCTTGGATTCGAAGATTCAGGTTGTTATCCTCGACTTCGATGATGACAAGAAGCGCATTGCTCTCGGTCTCAAGCAGCTCACTCCTCATCCATGGGATTCTCTCGATCCAAATCTCAAGGTTGGTGACAAGGTTAAAGGTAAAGTTGTTGTTATTGCCGACTACGGTGCATTCATCGAAATCGCTCCGGGCGTAGAAGGTTTGATTCATGTATCAGAAATGTCATGGTCACAGCACCTCCGTTCAGCTCAGGAATTCATGAAGGTTGGTGACGAAGTTGAGGCAGTTATCCTTACCCTCGACCGTGAAGAACGCAAGATGTCTCTCGGTATCAAGCAGCTTCACCCAGATCCATGGGAAGAAATCGAACAGAAGTACCCAGTTGGCTCGAAGCACATGGCTAAGGTTCGCAATTTCACCAACTTCGGTGTTTTCGTTGAACTCGAAGAAGGCGTTGACGGTCTCGTTCACATTTCAGACCTTTCATGGACAAAGAAGATTAAACACCCGTCAGAATTCACTTCAGTTGGAGCAGAACTCGAGGTTGTTGTATTGGAAATCGACAAGGAAAATCGTCGCTTGAGCCTCGGTCACAAGCAGATTGAAGAAAATCCTTGGGATGTATTCGAAACAATCTTCACAGTTGATTCAATTCACGAAGGTACTATCGTTGAAATGAGCGACAAGGGTTCAATCGTTGCATTGCCATATGGTGTTGAAGGTTTCGCAACTCCTCGTCACCTCATTAAGGAAGACGGTACACCTGCTAAGATTGATGAAAAGCTCCCGTTCAAGGTTATTGAGTTCAACAAGGAAAACAAGAAGATCTTTGTTTCCCATTCGAGAACTTATGAAGACTTGAACAAACCTGCAGAAGAAGAAAAGAAGAAAGAAAGCAAGGCAAAGAAGGCAAAACCAGCTGACAAGATGGAAAAGACCACTATCGGTGATGTTACCAACCTCGCAGCTTTGAAGGAAGAACTTCTCCAGCAGGAAAAGAATCAATAATTTAATGGTTATTATGTTGTTTGGTTAGGGCTACCTTTGGGTAGCCCTTTTTTTTGTTATTGATTGCTCTTATTATATGAGGTTGTAATTACTCCGTTAAACTTTGCATTGTCACAGTTTTTGCAGTTGGCAAAAACATGCGCCAATGCTTTATTATAAATGCATTATTCTACAATATATGTAACCTCTCCGAGTTTATCATAAATTTTCGGTGTAAGTGTCAAAAATAAGCCCATAAATCTCGCAATCCTTGTGACTAATTGGACAATACAACTTGCCAGCATATTTACCAATTCACATGCACAAAATAAATATGGGCAGGTTTGAAAACCTACCCATACCATATTGCCACAAACATTTCTGTTATTCCTTTATCGCCTTGAAGCCGTTTCCGAGAATCTCATTACTATCGATAACATTGATGAAGGCTTCTGGGTCAATGTCGTAGATTTGTTCCTTGAGGTGAGTGAACTCACGGCGCGAAACTGTGGTATATATGAAATTGCGCTCCTTGCCGTTGTACATTCCAATGCCTTTCATGCAAGTACCACCGCGCTCAAGGTCGTTGATAATCATCTGGCGGACTTCCTCGTACTTGTCGCTGACAATGAAAATCGTCTTGTAGCTCTTTACACCTTCAACCACAATGTCAATAACCTTGCTCTCGATGAAAATGAGGATGATTGAGTAGATTGGCAGACGGAAATCACCAAGTGCAAGCGAAGTCAATGTAATGATACTATCGACAATTAAAACAAGCGTTCCAAGCGAAATCTTGGTGTACTTGTGAAGTATCATCGAGATAATATCGCTTCCACCCGATGTTGCACCCGACTTGAAAACCAAACCTATTGCAAGACCATAAATTATACCCGAAACAACAGTATTAAGGAAATAATCTGGAATGAACCAGCCTCCATTGTTTGGAATCTCAACCATGCTTACACCATCAATTGGAGCTTGCATTATAGCGCCATCGTGGATTACAGGAACATAACCCCAGAACATTTCAAGCAAGAAGGTAAAACAAAATATCAGTATAGTCGACACAATAGTCTTAATACCGAATTTAGGTCCGAGAATTACCGTACCTATTATAAGTAGCGGAATATCCATACAGATTGCATATAAACTCACCTTCCATGGCCATATTGCATTAAGCACATTCGACAGACCGTAAGTTCCACCCGGTGCCATGTGATATGGATTTACAAACATCACATCACCTACGGCAAATAGGAGGCTACCTATAAATACCAAAAAGTAGGAAAAGAACCACTGCTTCGAGAATATTTTTTCCTTTGTCATATTATAAAATTTTGTTAATCAATACTTTGAATACACAATTCCGTTGAAAAATTGCAGGTGCAAAGGTAATGCTTTTGTTCGGATTAGGAATAAGACAAGGCAATGTTTTTCTCTGCGGATTATCATGAAAAAAAAATGGCGGTTATTAGCCGCCATTTTATCTAGTGTCAGTAACAATTTTAGAAATTGAAAACTTCGTCAACTGTAAGTTCCTTTACATCACCGTACTTCTTGAGCAAGTTGAAATCAACCTTTTCCTTTGGACCTACAATCATAATGTCGAAGGTTTTTCCCTTGATGTGTTCATCAAAGAACTTGGTTGCATCTTCGAGTGTGAAATTCTTAACAGCTTCGTAAACTTCCTTGCGGTAGTCGTTTTCGATTCCGAGTTCCTTATTTGAAAGGTAGTTCCAGAAGATACCGCTCTTTATTATTCTTTCGGTGTTTATCTGGCTGATAATTGCCTGACGGCTGATTTCAAACGATTCTGGCGACTGCTTGAGTTCGTTCATGAGTTCGCCGAGAGCCTCAAGAGCTTCCTTCATCTTGTCGGGCTGAGTGCTGAGGTATCCAATTACATAGTTGGATTGATCTTTCTTATATGCTTCGCTGTAGCCTGCGTAGCAACCGTATGCCAAGCTCTTTGCTTCACGGATTTCCTGGAATACTATGCTCGACATTGAACCACCGTAGTATTCGTTGAACATTGTCGAGATTGGCATCAACGACCTGTCGAACTTAACATCCTTCGAAACCAATTCGATGAATACCTGTGTCATCGGATAGTTTACGAAGAGAACCTGTGGCTTGTCGTATTCACGTTCTACATATTCCTTTGCGACAGGGTAATCCTTATAGTTGCCAGAAACATTGTGGTTTTCCTTTATAACCTTTGCGACATCATCCATCTTGCGCGGACCGTAGTAGAAAATCTGGTGCTTGTAGTTAAGCATGTCCTTTACGATATTGGTAAGTTCTTCAGGATCGATTGCCTTGAGTTCTTCCTCGCTGAGGTTGTTTGTAAAGCGTGAGTCCTCGCCATACTTCGAGCGTGAAACAAGTCCGCTAAGTATCGCATTCTTGTTAAGCTTAGTGTTGGCACGTCCCTTAAGGATGCTGTTTACATATTCGTCGTAAACTTCCTTGTCTGGCTTTACATTAGCAAGGATTTCTTCCATGAGCTTCATTGCTGTTTCAAGGTTTTCATCGAGGCCACTAATGTAAACATAGCATCTGTCTGAACCGCTGCTTACATAGAAGTTGCAACCGAGACGATACCATTCTTCAGCAAGTTTTTCAACGCTCTTTTCTGTAGTACCAAGATAGTCGAGATAATCAACTGCGAGTGCCAATTTCTTGTCGTTGTCCTTACCCATATCAAGAATGTAGTACAATGAGAACAACTCGTTTGTTTCGTTCTTAATGTAGCTCATCGGCAAATCCTTTGCTATTTCAGTAGTCTGGATTTTTGCTGCATAGTCAACAAATTCGGGGCTGATAGATGCAGGTTCCTGCTTCTTGAGTTCGGTAACAAATTCTGATTCGCTTGCGCGGTCGATGTTGAGCTGAGTGATAGCTGGCTTGTCAACGTGCATTACATTGTCGGGTTCACCCATGCGCTTGTATGCAACAAGATAGTTGTCCTTGAAGAATTCGTTGGCAAACTTTACGAGAGAGTCCTTAGTCATCTTTTCGTATTTCTCGATGTCGAAAATTTCTTCTTCCCAAGGTGTCTGCGAGATGAATGCATCTACGAACGAGTAGGCAATGCTATTTCCTTCGATGCGCTTAATCTGGTCAAGCTTCATGTCGTTTACAATTGCTTCGAGCAACCATTCTTCAAATTCGCCCTTCTTAACCTTTTCGAGTTCTGCCATCATCAAATCCTTAACTTCTTCGAGGCTCTGACCTTCGCGTGGCATACCTGTCATTTCAAACATTCCGTAGTCGTTAAGTGCATAGCCGTATGCGTATGCGCCCATTACCTTCTGTGCGGTGTTGAGGTCAAGGTCCATAAGACCAGCCTTGCCGTTGTAGAGAATCTGGCCAATCATAGACAAGTACTTAGCTTCCTGCGACTTGTTACCCTGAGTACGCCATACAACACATACATTTTCTGGTTCTGGTCCGTGGATTTCAAATTCTTCAACAGCAGTTCTTTCTTCTTCTGGAGTGTAGGTGAATTCGGGAATGTTATCGTTCCTTTGCATTTTGCCCCAGTACTTGTCGATAATCTTTACGGTTTCTTCGAAATCGAGGTCACCTGACATACATATTGCAATGTTGTTAGGAACATAGTAGTTTGCCTTGAACTTCATAACATTTGCCATTGACGGGTTCTTCAGGTGTTCGCCCTTGCCGATGATAGCTGTTCCGTAAGGATGGTTTTTGAAGAGTTTTGCAAAAATGGTGTTGCTGAGTCTACGACCATCGCGGTCCTGGTTCATGTTGAACTCTTCGAAGATAGTTTCCAATTCGGTGTGGAAAAGACGGAGAACAAGGTTCTGGAATCTTTCGCTCTCAACCTTTGCCCAACGGTCGATTTCGTTTGATGGAATTTCGTTTACATAAACGGTTTCTTCGTAAGATGTCCATGCGTTTGTTCCAGTAGCACCGAGAATCGAACAAATCTTGTCGTACTCGTTTGCGATTGCGTACTGCGATGCGAGCTGTGAAAGGCTGTCGATCTGTGCGTAGATTGCAGTTTTCTTTTCAGGGTCGGTTTCAGCAGCGTGTTCTTCGAACTTGTCGCTGATTGCCTGAATCAAAACGCTTTCCTTTTCCCAGTCCTTTGTTCCAATCTTGTCAGTTCCCTTGAACATCATGTGCTCAAAGTAGTGAGCAAGACCTGTTGTTTCGCGTGGGTCGTTCTTTGCACCAGCCCTTACTGCGATATAGGTTTGTATTCTCGGTTCATCCTTGTTTACTGCAAGGTAAATTTTCAAACCGTTGTCCAATGTGTAGATTCTTGTACCCGATGGGTCGTTTTCTACATATTCGTAGCTGTAACCGTTTGCGTCCTTGGCGGTTTTGGTTTCGTGTCCGTTGTTAGCCGACTTCTTGCAACCTGTCATTACAAGTGCGAATACTACTAATACTAATGCTAATTGTCTCATATATCATCTATTATTAAATTAATTTTCTCTTCAATAACGAAAAAAGGCTGCAGGACAGCCTTTCTTCGTTTGTATGTTTTATTTCTTTTCTTCTTTCTTCTTGCCAACGCCCAAAAGATAAGCCATTGGGGAAGCAATGAATATTGAAGAGTATGTACCTACGATAACACCGATGAGCAATGCGAAGCAGAAGCCTCTGATTGATTCACCGCCGAAGATGAATATTGCGAGCAATACCACCAAGGTTGTCATTGAGGTGTTGATTGTACGACCAACCGTGCTATTTACTGCCGAGTTGATAACCGACTTTCTGTCACGATTTGGATAGAGTCCTGTGTATTCCCTGATACGGTCGAAGATAACCACGGTATCGTTGATTGAGTAACCTACGATTGTCAGGATTGCTGCGATGAATGCCTGGTCGATTTCCATATTGAACGGCATTACCGAGTAGAGCAACGAGAAAATACCGAGGGTTATCAAAACGTCGTGTATCAAAGCAACTGTTGCACCGAGTGAATACTGCCACTTGCGGAACCTGAGGAGGATGTAGAGGAACATAACCACAAGTCCGAGGAGAATAGCAACAGATGACTTTGTCTTGATGTCGTCAGCAACTGTAGGTCCTACAACCTGCGATGTCTGACGGTAATCGCTGAAGAACTTATCCTTGTCAACGTCAGCTGGCAGGAAGTTTCCGTTCTTCAAACCTTCGTAAAGCAAGTTATCAGCTTCTTCGCCAGCAGCCTTGTCCTTTATCTGGTCAATCTTGTACTGGGTTGTAATCTTAACCTGATTTGCATCACCGAAAGTCTTAACGATTGGACGGTCGCCATAAACGCCTTCGAGAGCATTGGCAACTTCTTCGGGAACAACATTGTTTTCGAACTTAACAACATAGTTACGACCACCTGTGAAGTCGATACCCTGCTTCAAGCCCAAAGTGCACAATGAAATGATACCTACAACTATCAATGTACCAGAAATAATGAATGCAATCTTGCTACCCTTGAGGAAGTCAAAATGCAAGTTGGTGAAAGCATTGTTTGTGAGCTTGTTGCCAACGGTAACCTTTCTGTCCTTATCAAGCATCTTGGTAATGATGATACGGGTGATGAAGATAGCTGTGAACAATGATGTGAGGATACCTATAATAAGAGTGGTTGCGAAACCTCTAACAGGACCAACACCGAAGTAAGCAAGAACTATACCTATAAGAATAGTAGTGATGTTGGAGTCGAGGATTGCCGAATAAGCGTTCTTGTAACCATCAGCCACAGCCGACTTAATCATCTTGCCAGCTCTCATTTCTTCACGGATACGCTCGTAAATAAGAACGTTAGCATCGACCGACATACCTATTGTAAGTACCATACCTGCGATACCTGGGAGAGTGAGAACAGCACCAAGCGATGCCATTACACCAAATATTAGGAAGAGGTTGCAAATCAAAGCGACATCGGCAACGATACCAGCCTTGTTATAGTAGAAAATCATGTAGATAAGTACAAGGATGAAAGCGATGATGAACGAGTACATACCCGAATCGATAGCTTTCTGACCAAGTGACGGACCAACAACTTCCTTCGAAAGGATAACTGCCGGAGCTGTCATCTTACCTGCCTTCAGTACATTTGCCAAGTCGGTTGCCTCGTTGAGTGTGAAGTCACCTGTGATTTGTGAACGACCACCCTTGATTTCATCGTTAACCCTTGGATAAGAGTAGACAGCGTTATCAAGAACAATAGCAATGCATCTGCCAATGTTTTCCTTTGTGATTCTTGCCCACTGTGTAGAACCTGTATTGTTCATTGCCATTGTAACTTCTGCAGTAGCACGGGTCTGACCGAATTCCTGACGAGCATCTGTAACAACTTCACCGTTGAGGGCAGCCTTGCCGTCCTTCGATGCCTTGAGGGCAATAAGTTCATAATAACCTGGAGCGTCCTTTACTTCCTTGAAGCCCCATGCGAACTGGAGGTCCTTCTTGAACAAGCCCTTAACTTCCTTGCGGTTGAGGTCGGCCATAATGGATTCCATGTCGGCTTTCTTTGCGAAACCTATGCATGGTCCGCCTACGCTATGTCCACCTGCCTGAGCAAGTAACCTGTTAAATATTGAATATTCGCTGTCGGTGCTAACTTCTTCAGTGTTTTCTTCGGTTGCTGCGGTATCTGCAACTGCGGTGGTGTCGGCTTCAGCAACAACTTCAGCAGTTTCAGCTTCGGCAACTTCTTCGGTTGCTTCAGCAACTGGTTCGCTATTGCTACCCCTTGATGCTTCTGCCTTCTTCAATGCTACGATTGTCTGGTCTGCAGCAATGAGGGAAGCACGAATTTCATCGTAGTTGTAGGTTTCCCAGAATTCGAGAACAGCAGCCTGCTTCAAGAGTTTTTCAACACGTTCCGGATCCTTGATGCCAGGAAGTTCGATGTGGAAAACACCCTTTACAGCAACGTCCTTCTGAATGTTAGGCTGAACAACGCCGAACTGGTCGATACGCTTGTTGATAACATCGTAAGCATTACCGATTGCTGCATCGTATTCCTTTGTCAAGTAATCGATTACTTCTTCATCAGTTGATGTTATCTGGATCTTGTCCTGATTCTGCGATGTTGCGAAATGGAATGCCATTGCTGGCTTGTCTGCCATCTGCAATTCCTTGTAAGCCTTGCCGAAAGTTTCGATGAAACTTGTACCGGTCTGATCTGATGTCTGCTTTCTAGCATTTTCGATTGCAGCCTGAAGTGCAGGGTCGTTGTTGTCTCTTGCCAATGACAAAAGCACATCTTCGGCAGAAATTTCCATAGAAATGTTCATACCGCCCTTCAGGTCCAAACCTAAGTTAAGTTCTCTTTCCTTGCAATCCTTATAGGTGTATTTCTTGATGTATCTCCACACCACTTGATTGTCAACAGAATCCAAGTACGCTTTCTTTTGCCTGTCGATAAGGCTGTTGCGCTCGGCATCTGTAAGATTGCCATAATTTCCGTTATCAACGTATGCTTGCGCGTATTCTTCTGCATCGCCTTCTACCTTGTTCACTACGAATGTGAAAGAGAGGTAGTACAAGCTGATGATTGCAAGCAGTACCGATAATAAAATAATCGCTCCTCTGTTACGCATTTTTACTAAATTTTTACTAAGTTTACATAAAATTTTTAAGGTCGCAAATATAGTGTTTTTTTCAAAAAGAATGACAGATAATTTTTTTTATTTTTTTGGTGTGGAAAACAACTAAAAAACGGCAGGAAAAAACTCTGCCGTCTTGTGTCGAAATATGGGAAATAAATTAATGTACAATAGAGTTTTGGAGAAAAAAATTTAGCGGATAAAATATCCTTATACTCTTACCTTCGGGATTACAAATCCCGAAGGACATAGAAAGTCTTAAATATTGTTATCATTTTTCTATTTTAATATAATTCTTTTTTCTTTACATTTTTCACATCATATCTTATTAGATTCATTATTGCTGCACCAGAGGAATCGTAACATTCGCATCGGATAACACCGATATTCTTTGCCCAGTAAGTGATAACAGAATCAAACCTAGGACCAAACTTAATGTTATCCTTAATTACAAAACGTTTCACTAGATTAAATCTGTTCGCTCCAATTTCTAACGATTGATAAAATTTATTATGATGTGGATAATAAGCCATGTTATTAGTGTCATTTACTGGATTTCGCAAGTTAATATATGTAAGAGCGTAAGCAGATCGAACCGTTTTTCCATAAGGATATCTTGGAAATAAGTAATAGTCTTCGGGGAAATTGCTATAAAAACCTGTACTATGCATATTACCGTATATCGTTGGTTCAAATGAAATGGTATCGCTTATGGATTTATTGTTATTTACATAATTGTACTTATATTTAAATGTCTTTACTTTAGAAGCTGTACCTGACCTATTGTCTGAAGAAACAGCTTTTTCCGGTTTGGTGATAACTGCGATGCTATCGGTTTCGTGTGTTGCAGAATCCTCATAAACCCAATAACTGCCTTTGTCATAGCAAGTATATTCAAAAAGTTCTTCGTTAGGTTTGAACACACTAAAAGGTCCACGGTCGCAACTTATAAACATAATACTCATTGCTACAACGAGTAGTGATATAAAAAATTTCGTTTTCATAAGTTTTAATTGATAATCTGTCAAAAATATAACTATTTTTTCAATGTCATATTTCCTGCTCCAAAGTCAATCACCGCCTTGTATTTTTTAAGGAAATCGCTGCCGAGTATGCCAATAATCTTACAACCTATCATGCTTTCGTAGAGGGCGTTGATGTGGTCGAGACTAATGAATACAGCGCGATTTATGTTAACACTAAACTTGCCTATAACGAAGTCCTTGATTCTACCAACCTTAACATCATCAATCGCAGCGTTCAGACTGAAATTCTTTCCATTGTCCTTTATGTCGTGCAAACGAATGCCCGAAAATATTTCGGCACCACTATCGAACACTGTGTTGGAACAGCCCGTGTCAATCAGCATGAAATACTTTTGTCCAAGTATTGTGCATTGAACGAAAATATGTTTTCCTCCACCTTCAAGCGACTTAATTGTTATTCGGCTCGTGTACTGCATTTGTTGTTTCTGTTGTGTTTTCATTGGCTGTTTCTGTCTGGTTTTCAATTGGAAGTATCGTTGTTGCATCTGTCTGCACATTTGTTTTCTTTTTCTTGCCGAGGATTATTATTAGCAAACTGCACATTATTATGCTTGTAAGCACCACGGCATAACCAATTTCGGCAATCTCCTGTCCGTACGGAAGCCCTTCCTGCAGAGGAATGGATGCCAGAATTGCAGGTACAAGTCCCTTCGGCATCATTATCGACATCAGAAGCTTGTCATCAGGGGTGCAGTCCTTCCGCACAAGCAGACGCACGGTCGGAATCCTTGTAAGTATTACCAGGCACACTATCATTATGGAAATGAGGTATATCAATGGTGTGCCGAACTCAATCACAATGCCGATGTAAACGAAGAAATATGTCTGGAACACAAATACGATTTCGGAGAAAAAGTTCTTTTCGTTGTCGTTGAGCTTGGCTGTTTCAATTTTGAAAATGCGTTTCCATAGCTTCATCTTGTCGAAATATTCCGAGTTGCCTAGCACAATACCAAACGACAAAGCTGCAATACCGCCGTTAAGTCCGAGCAATTCCGCACATCCGTACACTATAAAAACGAGTGCCAAAGTGGTAAACATTGAATTTTTTATTCCGCGTATCCAGTTGAGCAATAGGCTCCAAGCAAAACCGCCAAACAAACCGAGCACAATTGCCAGCAGGAACGACTTTGCCATGTTTCCAAGTATTGCCGTTGGCTCGAGGTCGCCAGCCTTCATGCTTTCGAGAACAGCCAAACCGACAACAAGACAAAGCACATCGGTAAATGCCGATTCGAGCAGAAGCACCGTTCCTGCCTTATGTCCCATGTTGAGTTGTCGCACCATTGGAATTACCACTGCCGAGGATGTTCCGCCGAGGATGGAACCGAGGAAAAGTGCGGTTGTGAAATCAAAGTCGGCAAGCCACATTGTTACGCCAACGACTATTCCGGCGGAAAAAATGAAATTGATTATCGTCACCAATGTCGCCGAGAGGATAGACGACTTCAGTTCCTGCAGTTTCAGTCCTACACCGCTCTCGAACAATATTATTATCAAGGTTATGGTTGTGAATATGCGTCCTACCTCACCAAAAAACATTTTGCTGTCGATGAAAAATCCAGCGACAATGCCGATTGTGATTAATATCAAAACATTGGGAATCTTTGTCTTATCGAAAAGTTTGTTTAGCAGATGACTGAAAAATATCAGTCCTCCGAGAAACATGACAATTATTGTAATTTTTTCCATCTGTGTCGAGCAATGTTAATCAAACGATGGCAAAAGTAATTTTTTTTTAGGAATGGACAATTAATAATTGACAATTAACAATCCACCCCCACACAAAGTCATGCTGAACTTGTTTCAGCATCTGTAACTATATGCAATTGATAATGGTCAATAATTTGTAGGCACGCAATGCATTGCGTGCCTACAAATTTTCTTACCTTTGTGGCATGAATAAACTTATAATTGCATCGGTTCTGTTGTTGCTGTTCGGATTTGCCGAAGCACAAGACTTTACGCCGTGGAGCAAGGCGGTGGATGCAAGTGCTGTCGAGGTCGATAGGCTTGGAAACATCTATCTTGTAAAGAACAATGTGGTGGCAAAGTACGATGCCGACATGAATTTCCTTTGCGCATACGACAATTATCCGGCAGGCAGCATGTCGTCCCTTGATGTTTCCAATCCGTTCAAGGTCATTGTGTTTTATTCCGAATTCAACAAACTGATTTATCTCGACAGCAAACTTGCCGAACTTCTCAGCCCGCTAATGCTCGATGATGCCGGCCTATATAATATAAAGGTGGTTTGCTCATCGGTATTTGGCGGATTCTGGGTATTCGACGAGCAGAATTCATGCGTAAGAAGGGTTAACCCGAATTTGGAAGTCTCGCAACAGGGAACCAACATTTACGACAAGCTTGGCGATGCCGAAGTGCTTGTGATGCGCGAGTCGATAAACTATCTTTTTCTGCTCACCGATGATGGCAAAGTGCTGATTCTCGACAAGTTCGGCAATTTCTACCGCGCATTCGAAACCAATGGCGAATGCTCCGACTTCTGCATCGACAACGACATTTTGTACTACAGCATCAATGGCGAAATCGTGGCTTACGATGTAGCTGACGACAAGACTGTTCCCATTCCAACCGATGATAAAAAAGCTGACAAATTCCGCATCAGGCACGACCTGCTTTATCTGCTTGATGAAAATAAATTGGAATGCAGTAAAATTCAGTTGGAAAAATAACGGGTATTTGCAAAAAAAAATATAATTTAGCACCGTAAAATTTTTAGAGGTATGCATATAGCAGTAGCAGGAAACATTGGAGCCGGCAAGACTACTCTTACTAAGTTGCTGGCAAAGCATTACGGATGGACTCCGAATTTCGAGGATGTTGACTACAATCCTTATCTTAACGACTTTTACGAGGACATGCAGCGCTGGTCGTTCAATTTGCAGATTTACTTCTTGAACAGCCGCTTCAACCAGATACTTGAAATTCGCAAGTCAGACAAGACCATAATTCAGGACAGAACCATATACGAGGACGCTTACATTTTTGCTCCTAACCTACATTCGATGGGGCTTATGTCGTCCCGCGACTTCGACAACTATTTCAGCTTGTTCAAGTTGATGACATCGGTGGTTCAAGCTCCCGACTTGCTAATCTACCTGCGCGCCAGCGTGCCTACGCTTGTCCGCCAGATACAACAACGCGGTCGCAAGTACGAATCATCAATCCGCATCGACTACCTCACACGCCTAAACGAACGCTACGAGGCATGGGCATCTGAATACGACAGCGGCAAACTCCTCATCATCGATGTCGATAACATCGACTTCGCCAACAAACCCGAAGACCTCAGCACAGTAATCGACAAGATTGATGCTGAACTTCACGGATTGTTCTAAATTAGCATATAATAAAATAACATAAGACACCTTCGGGTGTCTTTTTTTGTCTATACATCATTCCACAAATCAGAACATACACGCGATACGGAACGGGGAGCGTTGTAATGTTCGATTGTACTTTCGTTCCCTTAAAAACTATATCCCAATTTTATTGCAAATGTCATTGCAACATTCTTGCAGTAAGTGCCGAAACATTTCCACAGCACAAAACCATGATGGTAATTGGTATCGGATTCACGACCCAACGAGCCACCAATGCCCACATAGCCATCGATTACAAACTTTTTCCGTGCCCACTGATAGCCCGGACAAGCAAACAATGCAACCATGCTCGACTTCGTTCTGAAATCCTCATCACGCTTGTCGTATGTAAAGTTCGACCACACCAGTTCGGGTTTGACATAGAATCCGTTAAGCGCGTAGTTGGTGTTATTTACCAATATGAACTTATGGGCGTACCTTGCAGTGAAACCTTTTGGATGATTTCTAAACTTATCGTAGCCAGCACAGATAAGTCCAAGCGTGAGTTCGCCAGTCTGCAATGGCGTGTACGAGCGTTCGTAACTTATCTTAGTAGAACCCGTAACCCACGACAGAAAAGTGATTTTTATTGCATTGCGCCGTTCATTGAGATTCTGCGCCCAAGAATTTCCATAAATGGAAACAGAAAACAGGATAATCGTTATGATTTTCCTTACGCTATTCTGGATATGGGTCGAGTCGCTTTCCCTCATGTCAAAAAAAAGAAAGAAGCCCATATTTCAAGGCCTCTTTCGTATTTTTTTATTATTCTGCTTGCGGAGTGTTTTCTGCTCCGTTTGCATTTTCTTCACGCTCTTCGCGCTTGTGATGTGGCTTTTCGGGCTTCGGAAGCAATGCCTTGCGGCTAAGTCTTATCTTGTTCGACTTGGTGTCGATGTCGATAATCTTAACTTCCACTTCCTGTCCTTCCTTCAAACCTGCTTCCTCGATAGTCTTGATGCGCTTCCAGTCGATTTCCGAAATGTGCAACAATCCCTGGCAGTTTGGAAGTATCTCAACAAATGCGCCGAAAGTTGTGATGCCCTTTACAACACCAGTGTAAACTTCGCCTACTTCGGGACGCTTAACGATTGCGTTGATCTTTGCGCGAGCGGCCTTCATGTCGGCTGCATTGCTTGCAGAGATTTCAACATATCCCTTTTCGTTCTCTTCGGTAATTGCGATTATAGTGTTGGTAGTAGCTTGGATTTCTTGGATAATCTTTCCGCCCGGGCCTATTACTGCACCAATCAAATCCTTAGGAATAACCATAGTTTCGATTTGTGGAGCGTAATCCTTGTAGGTAGGACGCGGACCTGGCAATGTTTCAAGCATCTTGCCAAGGATATGTTCTCTACCGCGCTTTGCCTGATTGAGGGCTTCTTCCAAAGTTGCGTATGAAAGTCCGTCAACCTTTATATCCATCTGGGTTGCTGTGATACCCTTTTCGGTACCGCAAACCTTGAAGTCCATGTCGCCGAGGTGGTCTTCATCACCGAGAATATCGCTCAAGATTGCATACTTGCCAGTCTTGGGGTCGGCGATAAGTCCCATTGCAATACCCGAAACTGGACGTGAAATCGGAACACCAGCGTCCATAAGAGCAAGACAGCCAGCGCAAACCGTCGCCATTGACGACGAACCGTTCGATTCGAGGATGTCGGAAACAACTCTTGTGGTGTAAGGATAATTTTCGCCCTTAACTGGCATTACCTTCTGCAATGCGCGGTGTGCAAGGTTTCCGTGACCTATTTCGCGACGACCAACGCCCCTGTATGCCTTAGCTTCGCCAGTTGCGAATGGCGGGAAGTTGTAGTGAAGCAGGAATGATTCAGAACCTGATATCATTGCCCCATCAATTGTCTGCTCATCGAGCTTGTTACCAAGGGTAACTGTAGAGAGTGACTGAGTTTCACCACGGGTAAAGATTGCCGATCCGTGTACTGTCGGGAGGTAATCAACTTCGCACCAGATTGGACGGATTTCGTCTGTCTTACGACCATCGAGACGAACTCTCTCGTTGAGAACCATCTGACGAACAGCTTCCTTCTGTACATCGTGGTAGTAACGGTCAACCAATTTTTCTACTGTTTCGAGTTCTTCTTCGGTGTATTGAGCGAGGAAATTTTCCTTAACCTCGTTGAAGAGTCTTTCGCGTTCGTGCTTGTTTGCGGTCTGAGTCATAGCGGCAGCGTAAGCCTTGTCGTATGTTTCGTCCCAAACTTTCTTGCGGAGGTCCTCATCGTTAACCTCGTGGCAGTAAGGAGCAGGTTCGGCAACACCGCACATTTCGCGGAGTTCCTTCTGTGCCAAGCACATAGGTTTAATTGCTTCGTGAGCAAACTTTATTGCATCAAGCATTTCGGCTTCGCTAACCTCGTTGAGTTCGCCTTCTACCATCATAATGTTTTCGTAGGTAGCAGCCACAATCATGTCGATGTCGGCTCTCTGGCACTCATCGTAAGGCGGATTAATCTTGAACTGACCGTCGATGCGGGCTACGCGCACTTCCGAAATCGGGCCTTCGAATGGGATGTCGGTGATTGTAAGTGCTGCCGAAGCTGCAAGTCCTGCAAGTGCATCGGGAGTGTCGTTCTTGTCTGCCGAAAGCAAGTTTACATTTACGAATACTTCTGCGTGGAAATCGCTCGGGAACAACGGACGCAATGCGCGGTCAATCAGACGTGAAACGAGAATTTCATAGTCCGAGAGACGACCTTCCCTCTTGTTGAATCCACCCGGGAAACGGCCAACTGCCGAATATTTCTCCTTGTATTCAACCGAAAGAGGCATAAAGTCAACGTCTTCCTTCGCATCATCTGCTGCAACAACTGTTGCCAATAACATGGTTTTACCCATCTTCACCACTACCGAACCAGTTGCCTGCTTCGCCAGTTTACCGGTGGAAATTTCAATTTCTCTGCCATCAGCCAAAGTGATGACTTTCTTAATTTCGTTGTACATTATCTATTGTGTTTAATTAATTTGCAAATAAAAAAGGAAAGCAAAACATTTGTCTTGCTTTCCGAATGTCTTAACGACGTAAGCCTAATTCTTTAACTATAGCCCTGTATCTTTCGATATCCTTGGTCTTCAGATAATCGAGTAATTTTCTTCTTTTACCTACAAGACCAGTCAAGGCACGCTGAGTACTGAAATCCTTGCGATTCGACTTCAGGTGCTCGGTTAAGTGACTGATACGGTAGGAAAATAAGGCTATTTGTGACTCAGCTGAGCCAGTGTCTGTATTAGACTTCCCGTGTTTTGAAAAGATTTCTTTCTTCTTTTCTGAATCTAAATAATTCTTCATCACTTATAATTTATAATTAAAAAAACGGCGCGAAATTACTGCTTTATTTTCAATGTGCAAAATTTATTTTGGGGTGAATTATAAATTATTATAAATCAACATATTGTAATTTTATCACACTATAGCTCGCAATGCATTGCGAGCCTACAAATTATACATTGTTCATTGTCCATTATTAATTGTCCATTGTTAATTGTCCATTGTCAATTATCCATTGTTAATTATCCATTGTTCATTGTCAATTGTTCATTGTCCATTGTTCATTGTCAATTGTCCATTGTCCATTGTTAATTGTCCATTGTCCATTGTTAATTGTCCATTGTTTTCATTTCCTTTTCTTCTTGGACGGAACGCAAACTATATTTTTACTCAACTCTCCACCTTGGTGCGCGAGCAGGCAACAAACCGTTTGCCGTGTGCGGCTAGGTAGCACACTCCGTGTGCGCCGCACCCGACTGCTCGACTTGCCGCCTTCTCCGCCTGTTTTGCACTCTCGCTACTTTGCGCGCTTTGGGGGGAGAACAGATTTTTTCTGGGACCGGCAAACAGCGCGAACGGATAGCCCGTAGTAACGGTAGCTGCGGCCCATGCTGCAATCGCCAGAATTGAAGTAGAGGTCCCACGCGTTGTAGGTATCGCTAGAGCTGAGCGAACTCGACCAGTAGTAGCCGAAAGAACCGGCAGCGCTGAGACTACTATCGACGCGGCCGCCAGCAGCGGGCAGAAAGATGGAATTACCATTGGTTCTGCTTGTAAACAACATCCCTGCTACACCGTTCTGCGTCGTCCAAGTTGTATCGCAATTGTCTACCAGTTCCTGCATTTCCGTCTGTGTAGGCATTCTCCAATTGGAACCCCAGTTGATTGTTGCGGCATCGTCATCTGCTTCCAATGTTGTCAGAGTATCGGTAAAGCCGTCGTTGCCATAACTTTCATCGTAGCAGTATTTTGTAAGAGTGGTTTCGCTTCCATTGCAATAACGGTAAGTACTCCAGTCGTATGTCTCCTTTGTTTCCGTTTCGCCCCAAGCATAGTAATTGCCGTAATCTTCAGGATTTGTCGCTCCTATGTTGGAGTACGCCCACAGCAAGCCACTCGGCAAACCTAAATCGACATATCCGTAACCATCCATATTACCTGTAGGCTCGCTGTAGGAAGTTTCCTGTTGTTCCGAAATCGCTGTCGTAAACGACACCTCCTGACCGAAATCCCAGCCGTCTCTAATTGCAAATGCCTGATAGTAATATGTTGTACTAGCAGTAAGATTTGACACCTGATAGGAGAAACTGCCACCAGCAAATGATTCAACCATTATGGTATCATTATAAGTTCCCATATTAAATATAAAACCGCAGTAATGCACGCCATCTGTAGAAGTAACATAACCGTTCAAGGTTGCCAACGATTCTGTAATTTCGGTGGCAGATTCGGTATATACGGCAAATTCCTGTATCATTCCAGTAATCTGGAACTGCCCTGTTTCTTCGCTTACAATAGTGCCATCTGCCGTTTTTACATATGCCTTGAAATAATATGTAGTATTAGGCTGAAATCCGTATAACGAATAAGAGAAACTAGCACCATCTAAGCGGCACGGCATAGTGTCGGTAAGTTCATATTCACTGAAGCCAAGCACGAAGCCACATCCGTTCAATTCCTTATTTCCTACATAGTAACCGTACAATGTTACCGTATCACCGTTGTAATATGGTTCGTCAATGTAAACATATTCTTCTATAATCGCACCGCCGCCGGAAATCGTCATGCCAACCACAGGACTATGTATAGCCACTTGTATGGAATCGCCTTCATTCATACGCAGCAAAGCAATTGCAGCCACCGAATATTCCACCGAATCAAAGTCCATCATTTCCAGTGCACAACCAAACCTATTCGTTTCATTATCAAAAATTTCTGCATCATAAAATTCATAGTCGGCATATGAGAACAATTCCTGCATATCCCTCTCGGACAAAAACCGCTTTGACCAAATACGCTTCTCCTCATCACCGAGTTGTCCTCGCCTTATAGCAAATCCGTATTCTTCAACCATATCGCCACCTTCAAGCACTTCGCCAAAAATCAAAATGTCCTCCCCTACAACTTCCGTGTTTGTACTCATCACTATGCGCGGATAGCCAGCCTCCAGCACAATAGTAACGTCAACCACTGAATTTTCATCTGACAAATATAGCAAGGCAATGGGGTCTGACATTCCCGAAACCGTATCTCCCTGAATAACAGCCTGCACACCAACCCAGAAACCTACCTCACGTCGAACATATATGCAGTCTAGCGCAGAAGGATCGTTGTTATAAAGTCCATCACCATTGACATCAACGAAACGGCAGTTATAGCTAATTGTATCCTTTTCGCTGTAAAAAATTGTCACTCTGGCATCAAATGACTCTACAGCTCCTTTGTTCATAGTCTTGTATCCTCGTTGCAGATTTAAGTTCAGCACACCTACATTCCCATAGTCCAGCGGATCCTTGTGGCAGCCCATAAAGGCAACAACAGCAAGGAAAAACAAAGACACAAACAACAGTATTCTTCTCATAAAAAATCAATTTACATTATACGCATTTCAGTTGTAATATAAAACAAACTACAAATATAGCGAATTTTTGCAAAAGCAAATGACATTTGGTGAAAAATGCAACTGAAAATTTTAATTTTTATCGTTTAATGATTCCGTAGGCTCGCAATGCATTGCGAGCCTACAAATTATCCATTGTTCATTGTCCATTATTAATTATCCATTGTTATTTGTTCAGATGCTGAAACAAGTTCAGCATGACACCGAGGGTGTGGATCGTCAATTGTCCATTGTCAACCTTTAGCTCGCGTAAGCAATTATCCATTATTCATTATCAATTGTTCATTGTCAATTGTTCATTGTCAATTGTCAATTGTCAATTGTCAATTGTTCATTGTCCATTATTCATTCCATTTGAAAATCTCTGCTCTCACCTCTGCTTTCGGAAAATCATACCCGCTGAAAATTATTCCCATGCGGAAAAGGTTGATCCTCAGCGAATCTGACATACGAGACGAAATTTTCTTCCACGCAGCATACATATCACGGCTCCAGTTGATGTCGTCCACGATGATAATTGACTTCTTGTTGCTATACCTCTTTATAATATTGTCAAAGTATCGGATAGTGGCTTCACTGGTGTGGTTGCCATCAATAAAAGCAAGGTCGAAACGCTGGTCTTTCAGCACGTTGCTTGCAAAAAGATGGTCAAAATCATCGTTTATAAAGTTCACATTGGCGATTTTGCGCTTGGCAAATTCCGACTTGGCAAACTTGCTAGTTTCGGGACAACCCTCAATTGTCGTAACTTCCGTCTTAGCATTTGTACGAGCCAGAAACATCGTGCCTATTCCTACCGACGTCCCCAGTTCGAGTATGCTTTCCACCTTGAATGCATCAATAATTTTCTGCATGACACCACCATATCGCACATCGGTAGACGATTTGCGAGCAATGTCTTTTACTTTCCGCTGTCCACTATTTCCTGTACCAAAATCCTTGACGTTCAATACGGTGCTGTCGGCAAGCATATTCAATCTGTACTCGCAGCAATCAACGAAACTGCTCATCTGGAACATCGAATCCAAAATGAACTCGTTGAATACGTCGGGAAGTTTTTCGTTCTCCTTCGACCTTAGCAGATATGATATGTTGCCGGGCAGTTTCAAAATTTATTATTTTTGCGGTGGCAAAGTTAGAAAAATTCTTTGTCGCTGAGTATGGTTGCAGATTTTTTAGATACTGACATTACCTACATGAAAGGCGTGGGTCCCAAGCGTGCCGAAATCTTCAAGAAGGAGTTCGGCATTCGCACTTTCCGCGACCTGCTTTATTACTTTCCCTACCGCTATGTCGACCGCAGCCGATTCTATTCTGTGGCTGAGCTAAACAAGGACCTGCCATACATTCAGCTGAAAGGGAAATTTATCGGTCTTGAACTGCAGAAAATCGGTGCCAACAAGAAAAAATTAGTCGGAACATTCACCGACAACACTGGAGTGGTTGAAGTCGTATGGTTCCAAGGCATCGACTGGATAAGCAAAAGCATCGACCGCAACAAGACCTATATATTATTTGGCAAGCCGAGTGAATTTAGCAGTCGCATCAACATTGTACATCCCGAAATGGAGGAACTGTCGAAGTGGCAAAGCAAACCGCAGGTGACACTCGCCCCACAATACAGCACCACCGAACAGTCGAAAAGCAACTACATAAACAGCAAGACTTTCCAGACGCTCATTGGTTCGCTCCTGCCCGACATTCACGGCAAGGTTGCCGAAACGCTTCCGCGACATATCATCCAGAAATATAACCTGCTAGGCTTGGAAAAGACTCTTTGCGAACTGCATTTCCCCGAAAATACCGAAATGCTACGTCAGGCGCAGTACCGCATAAAGTTCGAGGAACTTTTCATAATACAACTAAACATACAAAGGGCAAAGTTACACCGCCACAATACTGTACGCGGATTTGTCTTCGACCGTAGCAAGGACAACTACATCAAAGAATGTTTCCACAAGAAAATTCCGTTCAAGATGACTGGAGCACAAACCCGTGTGCTTCAGGAAATCCGTGCCGATGTTTGCAGCGGTCGTCAGATGAACCGACTTCTGCAGGGCGATGTGGGAAGTGGCAAAACCCTTGTGGCACTGCTGACCATGCTAATGGCAGTCGACAATGGTTACCAGGCATGCCTTATGGTTCCGACCGAGGTGCTGGCACAACAGCATTACCGCTCGCTGTCGAAAATGCTTGATGGCATAGGCGTAAACATCCGTCTGCTAACTGGCTCCACCAAGCAGCGCGAACGCACCGAAATCGACCGCACACTTCGCGATGGAAGCTTAAACATATTGGTGGGAACTCACGCGCTTATCGAGGAAACAGTGGTTTTCAAGAACTTGGGAATGGCTGTGATAGACGAGCAACACCGTTTCGGCGTTGAGCAAAGAGCCAAACTGTGGAAGAAAAACCAGTTGCCGCCACATATCCTTGTAATGACCGCCACGCCAATTCCGCGTACACTGGCCATGACGCTATACGGCGACTTGGATGTATCGGTAATCGATGAACTTCCGAAAGGACGATCAAAGATTATAACCAAGCATTTCACCGATGCGTACCGACTGAAAATCTACGGCTTCATGCGACAGCAAATTCAAGAAGGACACCAAGTATATATTGTATATCCGCTGATTTCGGAATCGGAAAATGTTGATTTGAAGGATTTGGAGGACGGCTACGACCGCATTGTGCGCGAATTTCCGATACCCAACTACCACGTGGCTGTTGTCCACGGACGAATGAAGCCCGACCAGAAAGAACTGGGCATGAGGATGTTCGAAAAGAACGATGCACAGATTATGGTCGCAACCACCGTGATTGAAGTTGGCGTTGATGTGCCTAATGCAACCGTTATGATTATCGAAAGTGCAGAGCGGTTTGGTTTGTCGCAGTTGCACCAGTTGCGCGGCAGGGTCGGACGAGGCAGTTCTCAGTCGTATTGCATACTGATGACCAAGCCCAATCTTTCCGAAAACGCCTACAGCCGCATTTCAACCATGGTAAATAGCACCGATGGCTTCGAGATTTCCGAAACCGACCTCAAATTGCGCGGTCCCGGCGACATGGAAGGCAAGCAGCAAAGCGGATTCGCCATCGACCTAAAAATGGCAAGTTTAAGTCAGGACGGACAACTAATACAATATGTCCGCGACATTGCCAACGAAATCCTCAACGATGACCCCGACCTTGCCAAGCCCGAAAACGAACTTTTGCTGGTTGCTTTGAGGAATTTCAACAAAAACAAGGTAAATTACGGAAGTATAAGCTAAAAGGGATTTACGATTTACGAAGTACGATTTACAATTTTTTGAATCTTTAGCTTGCGTAAGCAATCTTCGAATCTTCAAATTTTCAAATCTTTGAACCATTGAACCTTGAACTTTAAACTTTGAACCTTGAACCACAGAACCGAAGCCCTCAACGAAGTTAACCTTTAGCTCGCGCAAGCAAATCTAACAAATCACTCCAAATCTTACAAATATTTGTTGAATTTGAATAGATTTGTGAGATTTGACTATGTCGATTGCAAAGCAATTCTGCCCCCAAGGGCACTCCTAAACAACCTGCGTGTCCTTGCGCGCAACGACACCACAATTGAACCATTGAAACATCGCAAAGTATTGCGATGCTACAATCTTCAAATCATTTATTATCTTTGCAAAAAACTTATTCTACCATGAAAACAATAATATCAACCATATTAATAGTGCTGTTTTCCGTTTCGTTGTTTGCCGTCAGTCCAGTGAAGGTTTACAACAAGACCAGCGTCTACAGCAGCGATGTTATTTGCAACCTCAGCAACAGCAAGGTATACAAGAAAAACTCCGTTTACTCGAGCGATGTCGTATGCAACATTCGCGACAACAAGATTTACAAGGCGAACTCCGTCTACACCAGCGATGTGATTTACACTATACGCGATGGCAAGGTGTACAAGGGCAACTCAGTTTATACCAGCGACATAGTAATGACAATCCGCGATGGCAAGATATATAAAGGTACATCCGTTTACACCAGCGATATTATAGCCACCATTCGCGATGGCAAGGTGTACAAGGGCACATCAGTGTACACCAGCGACATTATGTTCCATTTCGACGGCTACCTCACTTTGGTGGAGTTTGTTGCGGTGTGGTACGCTGTGATGTATGCGTGGTAAATAACACTTTGCTCATATTCATTTTTTTCTTATTTTTGCGACAAAATATAATGTATTATGGAAACAACAGTGTTTAATCCTATTCAAATTCATCTGCTAAAGATGTTTGAACGCAAAAAGGACGAAAAGGACCTTTTGGAATTGCAGGAGGTTTTAAGCAACTATTATGCACAAAAACTTAATGACCACCTGAACGAACTTTGGGATGCAGGCATATTGGATCAGAAGCGGTTGGACGAAATTGGAGAAATCGATCTTCATGAATTTATGCGAAACAGCAAATAACCGTTATGCGGATAGTTCTCGACACAAATAGCCTAATACAAAGTATCCCCGAGAGAAGCCCGTATTCTATTGTATGGAAATCTATCCTTTCTGGAGAAAATACACTTTGCGTATCCAATGAGATATTGAAAGAATACACTGAAATTGTACAACGCTTGGTTGGCATTGATACAGCATCTTATATAGTCGACGCAATCTTGGAAAGCAAACATGTTGAACTAATAACACCATATTATCATTTCAATCTTATAACTGCCGATCCCGACGATAACAAGTTTGTCGATTGCGCCATAGCGGCAAATGCACATTACATTGTTTCAAACGACAAGCATTTCAACATACTACATAGCATACCGTTTCCCTCAGTAAGTGTAATTTCCCTTAAGAATTTTGCAGAAACACTTATCCGATAAACTCGCATGACTTTCCGCCCACCTGTTATGTAACAACAGATTAACACTCTTTTATACAATCAATTTCTGCCTCATTGTATAAAAGTCAAAAAAAATGCTTGCACCTATTGAAAACTTTATTAAACTTGCAGTTCATTTTTAAAAAGAAACTTATTATTAATTTAAATTTTAATGTTATGAAGAAATTTTACATGATTTTAGCTGCCTTATTAATAGGTAGTGTGTGCTTCGCACAGAATGCAGACCTTAAGCTGAAGAAGATGAATGTTCCTGCAAGTGGAGCAGAAAGAAGTGCATGGGTAGGTAGCGTAGCAATTGATGGCGCTGCTGCATTGGAGCAAGGACTAGAGTATGCTATGGCTCCAAAGGCATTTGATGCAAACCTCTCCGGCAATATCACAAAAGTTAAATTTTATCACGCTTATGAACCTGAAGTAGATGAAGGTGAAACTCCTTTGACAAACACATCCTACACTATTAAGATTTACACAAATCCTGTATTAGGTGGTTCTTATGCTTCGTTGGGCTACTATGAACTTACCGCAACCACAGCTTATACTCAGGATTTTACAGCAGGAACCGAAGAGGGTTGGCAGGAAGTAACATTGAATGAACCATTTGCAATTCCAAGCGGTGATTTTTGGGTAGCAATTAAGGCTAACAATGGTGCTGCTGCATTGCCAGTAGGCGGAGCTTCTTCTGCTGTTGAAGGACAAACTTATATGCAATACGATTTTACCTCTCAGGGTGGAGGTCTTTGGTGGCTAGCTCCAGAATTTGGTCAAGGCACTACTACCTTATACAATGTTGCTCTTGCTATATATGTTGACGATGGTGCTGTATATGTTCCAACATCAGACTTTGAAGCTAGATTCTTTGGTGGTATTTCAAATAATCAGTTAACCCAAGCACAAGCTTCATATACCTTAACAACTCCAGACCAAGCATTGACTTTGTTGCCTTTCTTCGCTAACTACGGTGCTGACGATGCAGTAGAAGGTACAGTAACTTTCGACATTACAGCTGGTGGACAATCATTGATGCAGGGAGGCATGCCTGTGGATTTAGGAACAGCTGATGATACAATTAGTATTCCTGTAGGAGCATGGTACTCGCTTTTGGATGCGCCATATTCAATTTCAGTTACTGCACAGGAAATGATTGAAGCTGGTCTTTCTGGCACATTCGATGTATGCTTCACTATTACATACACTGGCAATGATCCTGATTTGACAAACAACAGACACTGCATTCCTGTTACTTTGAATGTTACTTCAGTTGAAGAAAACATTGCAGAAGCAGTTTCTGTATATCCTAACCCAGCAAACGATATGTTCACCGTTGCTAACGCAGAAGGTGCTACCATCGTAGTTGTTAACTCACTCGGTCAGGTTGTAGCAAGCATCGAAAATGCAGCTTCGAACCAGACTATCGACGCTAGCAACTTCGCAAACGGAACCTATTTCGTAAAGGTTAACGAAAGCGTTGTTAAGATCAATGTTGTAAAGTAATTTTACAATAAAGATAAAATATAAAGGCCTCGCCGCGTGCGGGGTCTTTTTTTTATATTCGCATACGCTCATAGACTTTTGAGTGCCCTAAAGGACAGAACGGCGTAGCGACTAATACTCCGTTTGAGCTTTAGCGAATGTTCCCAAAGCCGAAAGCAGAACAATAGCGAAACTTTTTTGCTCTGCTAAGGCGCCGGAACATCTTTTTTGAAAAAAAACGCTTGTGCATCTTGTCAGCCTCAGCCAATTGTCAATTGTTAATTGTCAATTGTTCATTATCCATTATAGAGTTATTTTCCTTAACTTTGCAGAATTATAATTAGGCAAAATTGTTGAATCTTCAAATTATCAAATTATTGAATCTTTAAATCATAAAACTATGAGACTTGACGGAAGACGCGAAAGCACAAATGTAGATGACAGAAGAGGTAAGAAAATGGGTGCAGGACTTGGTATTGGTGGTGCTATTATCGTAGGCATCATCGCCCTACTGCTTGGCAAAGACCCATCGGATGCAATACAAAACCTGAACATCGGTACCGAAACCGAATCGGCATACACGCCGACAGCCGAAGAAGAGGAACTGGCATCGTTCACAAAGAAAATCCTAGCAGGAACCGAAGATGTCTGGACTGCCGAATTCAGCAAGAGAGGCAAAAGATATGTCGCCCCGAAACTGGTATTGTTCACCAACTCTGTACAATCGGGATGCGGTGGTGCCTCATCATCATCCGGTCCGTTCTACTGCTCTGCCGACCAAACTGTTTACATCGACCTGTCGTTCTTCACAAACATGAAACAGCAATTCGGCACGGCTGGCGACTTTGCCTACGCGTATGTCATTGCCCACGAGGTGGGACATCATGTGCAGTACCTGCTCGGCACTCTCGGCGATGCCCACGAAAAGATGAGCCGTCTCAGCGAAACCGAAAGCAACAAGGTTAGCGTACGCCTCGAACTGCAGGCTGATTTCTATGCAGGCGTGTGGGCAAACAGGGATAATGCCATGTTCAATTCTTTAGAGGATGGAGACATTGAGGAAGGTCTGGCTATTGCCGCCCACATTGGTGACGATTATCTGCAAAAACGCGCCAAAGGATACACCGTCCCCGAATCGTTCAACCATGGCACCTCGGCACAGCGCTCCCGCTGGCTCAAGAAAGGCATTTCAACCGGCAACATGGAAGACGGCGACACCTTCTCCCCGAGATACGAAAATTTGTAGGAGAATATACGACCTCTCCGAGGTCGAAAAACACAACTCTATTTCTAGCTATATTTATATGACCTCGCTGAGGTCATATAATTTAATGGTTAATGCGAACATAGACGCAAATTTGGCAAATCCATAAACCCAGAAGTGGCAACCATAATAAATGTTGTCATCCATGAACTCCACACATTTTGGTGACATCATTCGAGACCCCGGAGGGGTCAAACAAATATAGAACAATACAAACGAAAAACAACGACCTCGGAGAGGTCGAACATTAACACCCCTCCCAACCCACGGAAGGGCAATAAATGATGTCATCCACAGACCCCAGAGGGGTCAAACATATACAGATCAACGCAAATGAAAAAACAACGACCTCGGAGAGGTCGCATATCAACATATTTATCTCACAGCCCAAAACCTCATATTAGAATACAGATCACATTAAAAAATTGTTATAAATTTGTCTCAAAAAAATTATGGCAGACTGCTTTTCTCAAATGTATGTTCAAATTGTATTCGCTGTAAAAAACAGACAAGCCCTAATTATGCCCGAATGGGAAGACGAGGTTTACAAATACATAACAGGGATAGTAAAAAACAAAGGACAGAAATTGCTAGCAATAAATGGCACTCATAATCATATCCACATCTTTATAAATATGAAACCCAGTTGCTGCCTATCCGACCTTGTCAGAGAAATAAAAAAATCATCAAACGCATACATTAACGAAAAAAACTATCCCATTTCAAATTCGAATGGCAAAACGGATACGGCGCATTTACATATAGCATTTCCGACATCGGCAATGTCATAAAATATATAAACAACCAGAAGGAACATCACCATAAACAAACATTCAAAGAGGAATTCCATAAATTCATGGTGGATTTTCAAATTGAATACAACGAAGCATACTCATTTGAATGGATAGAATAACAATGCCCAACATAAAAAACATAATTTTCGACCTTTGCGGGCCAATAATCACAATCGATATCAACCTAATCGACAAACGGTTGCACGAATTCGGTATTACCTGCGAACAACCTTACCGCAAAGTATATGACCTCGCACTTACAAAACGCTTCGAGGCAAACGAGATAACAACCGACGAATTCTGCAACGAATTCCGCAAAATCCTAAATACCAACATCACCAACGAACAAATTTGCGATGCGTGGAACTCGCTGATTGTAGATTTCAAACGCGAACACCAACTGCTGTTCCCAAAGATTCACAAACACTACCACACCTTCATCCTCAGCAACAGCGACGTGGTAAATGCCGAATATTTCACCCAATACCTCAACAATGAAGCTGGCTTCGACTTTGTCGGTCAAGGTTTCGATGAAATTTTCTTTTCTTATACGATTGGCGAACGCAAGCCCAGTCCGAAAATCTTCCAGCATATACTCGACAAGCATAACCTCATCGCCGCCGAAACCCTTTTCATCGATGACTGCGAAAAGCACTGCCTTGGCGCAAAGGAAATCGGACTTAACACTATCTGGCTACAAAAGCCAACCGACATCTGCGAACTATTCAACAATGACGGAACACTAAAGACGAAATAACATGGAAAAAAACATATTTCTTGCCGCAGGATGCTTCTGGGGCGCAGAACATTACCTAAAACAAATAGAAGGCATAACATTCACTCAGGTGGGATTCGCAAACGGCAACACTCAAAATCCAACCTACGAACAGGTCTACACCGACCTCACTGGCTTTGCCGAAGCAGTGGAAATAAAATACGAATCGTACATAATTGCTTTGCGGACAATCCTTCGCCTGTATTTCAAAGCCATCGACCCGACAAGCCTCAACCGTCAGGGAGCAGACTTCGGCACACGCTACCGCACTGGAATATACTACACCAACAAGTCGGACTTGCCAGTCATACAAGAAATTATGACATTGGAAGCACAGAAATACAACGCCCCATTGCAAGTGGAAGTCGCACCGCTGAAAAATTTCTATCCAGCAGACGACTACCATCAGGACTACTTGGACAAGAACCCAACAGGCTACTGCCATCTGCCAATTGAACTTTTCGCCTACGCTAAAAATTACAAGCCCGTAACCGTCAGGATTCGCGAAAGTTTGTTTGCTAATCAGGACTTGGGATACCGCGATTTTCATTCAAAGCTAATGCCCACCATCGACAAGGAGCGAATAATTGGCGTGCGCACGCCCCAACTTCGCAAACTGGCAAAGGAATTTGCCAAGGATGCAGAAATAGATGATTTCCTGTCGAACTTGCCACACCAGTACTACGATGAAAACAACATGCACGGCTTCATAATTTCCGAAATCAAGGACTACGACCGTAGCATTGCCGAAATTGACCGTCTCCTACCCCATGTTGACAACTGGGCAACCTGCGACCTCATGAGTCCAAAGGCTTTCAAGAAAAATCATGGCAAACTTCTAAAGGACATCCGCCGCTGGATGAAATCTAACAAGCCCTACACCATTCGCTTTGGCATAGAGGCACTTATGTCGCATTTCTTGGATGAGGACTTCCATCCCGAATACCTTGAATGGGTTGCCAACATCCGCAACGATGAATACTATGTGAAGATGATGATCGCATGGTACTTTGCAACCGCACTAGCCAAGCAATACGATGCTACCCTGCCAATAATCGAGCAGAAACGCCTCGAAAAATGGACTCACAACAAGTCAATCCAGAAGGCTGTCGAAAGCTACAGGATTACGGATGAACAAAAGAAATATTTGAAGACATTGAAGGTATAAATGTCTCACAGAAGACCTGTCTAACGAACTCTCTGCCAACCGTTCAATCGAACCGCTAAAAAAGTGGGTTGTCATTTCGGAAGCTAGTCGTAACACGCGATACGGAACGGGGAGCGTTGTGAAGACTGCTGTCCGTAATCTGCTGTTGAAAAACGTTTCTTGTGGAGATTACTTCGTGAGGTTGCAAGCAACGTTCCGCACAAGCGAACTCACACGACACGTTCCTTAGTCGGTTCGTTCAGCTTTACTTGCTTCGCTGCGTGAGCTAAAGGTAGTGGAATGACGTGTTGGGTGTTTAGCGGACAACATATATCCTTCCGTCTATCTTCGCGAATTTCTCCTCTCCAGATTTGCGCATTTCGACCTTTCCATCGTTCCAAACCGATGGCCAACCGCCAATTATGTGTCCCAAATAGACAATCTTTATCGGATGCAAACCTTTTGCAAGGGCAATGGACTTGTCGTTGCGTGAAAAACGCTTAACTTCGCACGAATTGTCGATTAATTTCTGTCCATCAATCCAAAATTCCTCGTTATCTGTGGAGAAATAGTAAACGCCGTCCTCATCGATGCGCAAATATCCCTCTGCGATTGATGCATAGTTGTCGTATCCGTTGAGCGGTTCGCCAAAATTTGCCACACTGCGAATGTCAACCAGCTTAGAAATTACAGTATCCCTTTCTGCTTTGCCAGTAGCTTTCTCCAACTCGGCAACATTAAGGAACATTCCCGCAACATTGTGCATCTTCAGTCCCTCTACAGCATTTGCAACCTCAACCGATGGAGCATATTCTTGCTTTTCGACCGTAATTTCGCGCACCTTGCTCATCTTTCCGGATGGAATTACCGAAGCAATCTTCACCATTGTATTCTCCTTTAATACAATAGGTTCTGTATATTCCTTTGAGTTTGGGGTAAGGTCGGAACCATCGATGGAATAAACCATTTTTACTGGTCGCGAGGTTGTAAACTCAAGCACGGCCGAATCGACAAATGCTACGAAGTTGCATGAACCGTTTGGCTGTTCTGGAAGCGGAATATGATAGGTAATATTGTGCATGTCAAGGCGAACAAATGCATTGTCCAAGCGCCTACAGAAATCGGCATAGTCCTTTTTCTCCAATGGCGACCAAGCAACCTCCGCCAATGCCAACGAACGCGGATAGTAGCGGTACTCGCGCAAGGTATCATTATATAGGTATTCTGCCCAAAGATTGCACTGCACACCACGCACATGCTTGCCCTGCCCCAACTTTGCCAAGGTATCGGGAATAGGATTGTAACCGTAGGTGGTTTCGAGCATCGAATTGCCACCAATAGTAACTGGTTCAATCTTGCTATCGCCCTGATAGTAGTCGATGTACATACCACCGTTGTATGGCGTCATTATAACATCATGACCTTTCTGGGCAGCGGCAATTCCACCATCTTCGCCACGCCACGACATTACTGTTGCCGATGGATTTATCTCTCCATCAAGAATTTCGTCCCAGCCGATAATCTTGCGACCATGCTTTGCAAGCATTGCCTCTACGCGCTTCACGACATAGCTCTGCAGACAATCCTCTGGCGAATGATCGGGATTTTCATCCAAGTGCTCTTCCTTTATTCTTGCCTGGCACAAAGGACATTTCTTCCAGAAAACCTTAGGGCATTCATCACCACCGATATGAAAATATTCACTTGGGAAAATTTCAACCAGTTCATCAATAACACCTTGCAGAAATTCAAAAGTAGATTCCTTTCCCGGGCACATCACAATATCCTCAACTCCCCATACAATGCGCGGAGTTACAGTATCGTTGTTGCACGACAGCCATGGATAAGCCGAAATTGCTGCTAATTCGTGTCCTGGCACTTCAAGTTCAGGAATTATTGTTATGAACCTTTCGGCTGCGTAGGCAACTAGTTCCTTTGCCTGCTCCTGAGTATAGAATCCACCGTATTCGTAACCCTCGCCCTCGATGCGCTTTGCGCCTACACTGGTAAGTTCGGGATATTTCTTTATTTCAATTCGCCAGCCCTGGTCATCGGTAAGATGCCAGTGCATGGTGTTGATTTTGTACATAGCCCATACATCTATCTGCTTCTTAATAAACTCAACATCAACAAAATGCCTCGATGGGTCGAGATGCACACCGCGATATGCAAAGCGAGGTTCATCTGCAATATCAGCATACGGCATACGCCATTCTATGTTCTTTACAATATCCTTTGATTCTATTTCGGCAGGAAGCATTTGCATCATGGTCTGCATGGCATAGAATAGTCCCGCAGTAGATGATGCCTTTGCAGATACGCCATTTTCGCATACCGAAAGGTTGTAACCTTCGCGGACAATAGGAGCATTGGCGTCAAGTTCAAGCACGATGAAATTTTTTTCTCCGTTTTCCTCAACTTTGAAAGCATATCCAGTGGAAATCCTCAACTTCTTTGCAAAAAACTCGGCAACATTCCTTGCAGAATCACAATTGACAACAAAAACTGTATTCTTGTCAAGCACAAAATGCTTGGTTTCGTCCACTGACATTTCCTTTGGCACAGGAATAATGTTAACACCTTTGTTGTACGGTTTTTCCTCGTAATTCTTAGCACACGATGACAACAGTAATGCTGCCAATAAGGTAAATATGAATAGTTTACGCTTCATAAGAATTGAAATTTAGTGGTACAAATTTACAAAAAAGATTGGAACACCTACAAGCTATTTCGACAGGATGTAAAATTCTGTTCTTCTGTTCTTTGCACGACCTGCCTCTGTGCTATTGTCGGCAATTGGCATATTAGGTCCGAATCCCTTGTAGCTTATGTTTGACTTTGAAACGCCCTTTGTCAAAAGGTAATCGTAAACCGCTTTTGCACGATTGTTCGACAATGTTATGTTTGTCTGGGCGCTACCTATGTTATCCGTATGTCCGCGAATCTCAACCTTTACTGTAGGATTTGTTTTAAGAAAATCGGCGAACTCATCAAGCACAGCAAGGCTTTTGCTGTTTATTTCATACGATGCCGTAGCATAATATATGTCGTTTATCTGCACCGACTTCCCTGCTGCGATTGGCTTTACCTCGAAATTTACCTCTATTGGTTTCTCAAAAGTTTCTTCGGTAGGTTCAATCAGCGTAGATGTAAAACTGTAATCCTCTTTTTTTACCACCATAAGGAAATCGTCCTTTTCGTCTTTTGCAGTTACAGCCACCGCATAATGACCAGTTTCTGCATCAACAATACCTTCAGAAACCTCCTCAGTACGAGTGTTTTTCACTTCAAGCTTAGCATCGGTAATCATGCTACCATTATCATCAACAAGTTGACCTTTCACAAGGAACACCTTTTCGGGACGCGCTGCCTTGTACAAGTCAATAGCATAAATGTCCCATCCGCCTTTTCCGTTCAGTTTATTCGATGCAAAGTAAGCCTTGGTTCCTTGAGTATTAACGACAAATCCAAGATCATTATTCTTGGTGTTTATCGGATAGCCAATATTTACAGGCTTAGTCCAGTCACCGTCCCTGAACTTGGTAAAGAAAATGTCGTAACCGCCTATTCCAAGATGTCCATCGGATGAAAAATATAGCGTCTGACTGTCGGAATGAATAAATGGAGACTTTTCATTTCCAGGCGTGTTTATCTTTGTGCCAAGGTTTCTAGCTTTACCCCAATTGCCTTTTTCATCCTTTGTGGAATAGTATATGTCGGAGGTTGGATTATCTGGATCAAAACCGACATTGCCCTCGCGTATGCTAGCAAAATACAAGGTTTTACCATCCGCAGAAATCGACGGCTGACTCTCCCATGTGTACAAGCCATTGATGTTTGGACCGAGCGATTTCAGTTCCGACCATCCATCGCCCACGCGCGTTGACATGTATATGTCGCAGTTGTCGTAGTTGTTGCTAACGAACTCGCAAATTGTTATAAATAAGGTCTTGTTGTCGATTGAAATTGATGCAGCACCTTGATTCTTGCCCGTATTGAACGGATAAGGCAGAGGTTCGCCAGGCGAGAAAACAAGTCCTTTGTCATCGGCTGCCTTCGAGACGGTAAACTCCTCCACAAACCTGTCACCATAAATCGACTGGACTTCCTTTTTAGTATATGCCTTTGTGAAAAGAGCAAGCGAACCATCGGGCGATATAAGCGGCAGATAGTCATCATATGCACTCGAAACGCCCTCAACGACAACAGGCTCAAAAGGCACTGGATTTTCAATAAGGTTCAGGTACTGGTCTATGTAATGGATTGTACTTTCGGCATCGGTATAGTATTTGGTACCTTTTTTTGCGTTTGCTGTATATGTTGACAAATACTTCTTTGCGACATCAAGCTTGTCGTGGCTGAAAAAAATCTTGCCTAGGGTATAGTTTACCTCATAGTTCTGGTACGATGGACAAGTCTTTGCAACACTTTCGAGGCATTTTACATAGCGTGAATAGTAGTTGTTTTGCGTTTTGGAATCCTTTGCAGTTTTGTACTTCGAGTAGTTTATTTCCGAACTCGCAACCCACGCCTCTGTAAATTCAGGTTCCTCATCGAGTATCTTGGCAAAAGCAGCCTCGGCTTCATTCATTTTGCCGTCATTAAGCAACTGTACGGCCTTCTGGAACGACTTTATCAGCTTCTTGTCATCTATATCGTTGCAGAAATCGTTGTCAAACTGAGCATAGCTGCGAGAAAGTCCCGCAACAAGAATCAGCAGCAATATGACCAACCGTCTCGCCATTTAAAACAAAACAAGAAGCAAAGCTAATAAAAATATGTTGCAAAAATGCAAGATTTTCGGAAAATCTTTGCGCGAAAGATGTTACAGATATTTTTTAATGCTATTTCGCATCATCATGCGATGCATTTTCCTTTTCGCTTTTCTCGTAGGCATCCACAATCCTACCCACGACCTTGTGACGGATAATGTCGCCCTTGTCGAACTGGACAAACGAAATTTCAGGAATTTTGCCAAGGATACGATGGGCGGAAAGCAAACCTGACTCTGATTTTCTTGGTAAGTCTATCTGTGTAAGGTCGCCAGTTACAATGAATTTGGAATTTTCGCCCATACGGGTGAGGAACATTTTCAGTTGCGTATATGTAGCATTTTGTGCCTCATCGAGAATAACAAAAGCCTCGCTCAAGGTTCGTCCGCGCATGAAAGCCAACGGAGCTATCTGTATGGTCTTTTCTTCGAGATACTTTTCCAATTTGCGGTAAGGAATCATGTCGAGCAAAGCATCGTAAAGCGGTTGCAGGTACGGATCGAGCTTCTCGCGCACATCGCCGGGCAAAAAACCTAGGTTTTCGCCAGCCTCAACTGCAGGACGGGAAAGGATTATCTTCTTCACTCGCATTTCCTTCAACGACTTGACAGCCAATGCTATTGCAGTATATGTCTTACCTGTTCCCGCAGGTCCTGTTGCAAAAAGCAAGTCGTTTTTCTGAAAGCACTCAACAAGCAGTTTCTGGTTGGCGGTACGCGCACGAATCGGCTTGCCGCTGATGCTGTACAAAAGCACATCCTTGTCCTCGGCAATGCTAACCGAATTGGTCTCACTGCTCAGAATTTCGCGGACTTCCTCAACACCCAAACGGTTGTACTTGCCAAAAAATTCAAGCATGGCGTTCAGCTTGCGCTCAAACTCCTTTATCACCTCTTTGTCGCCTACAACCTTCACAACATCACCGCGTTGCACAATCTTCAATGTAGGGAAATGACGCACTAGCAACCCGAGATTTTCATCGCGCACGCCAAAGAATTTTTGCAAATCCTCTATTTCAATCAGAATACTTTTTTCAGTCATTGATAAATTTTGATATTTTTGCGGAGCAAAGAAAAGCATTTTTTTGCATAGTTATGATTTTTTGCTGAAGAAATGACGAAAATAGTAACACTCACGACTGACTGGCACAACAGCGACTACTACATAGGCGCAGTAAAGGCGTCTATACTCTCGTCGGAGCCCGATACTACTTTCGTTGACATTTCGCACAACATTGAACACTTCAACTGGCAACAGGCGGCTTTCGTACTAGGAAGCGTCATCAACGACTTTCCTGCCGGCACCATACATATTATAGGTGTAGACAGCGAACCCAAAGGCGACATGAAAGTCATAGTTGCAAAATACATGAAGCAATATTTTATATGCACCGACAACGGCACTCTTGGAATAATTTTTAAGGCCGAGCCAGAACTTGCAATAGCAATAGATGTCGGGACAGGAAACGAGGATTGCGTTTTCATAGAGAAAAATGTGTTCGCTGAAATTGCAAAGTTCATGCTCCGCGGAAAAGACATCAGGCAACTCGGAGAAGAAATAGAAGATGTAACAAGATACACTGACCTTGCACCGCAGACAACACCACGCGGACTTCTCGGGAACATAATCTACATCGATTCGTATGGTAACGCCATCTCAAACATCAGCAGGGAGATTTTCGAAAATGCCGTAGGCGACAATAAATTTGAAATCCTACTTAACACACATTCGTACAAGGTTACTCAGATTTACCAATCGTACAAGGAAGTAGAAGTATCGGAAATAGTGTGTATTTTCAACTCACTAGGTTTGCTCGAAATAGCAATAAATGGCGGAAGTGCAAAAAATCTGCTCGGACTGCGACAAGATTTCCAAATTAGGATTGACATAAAAGCATAAGCAATGGACAAGGCATACAGATTCGACAAGAAATGGAAAATTATACTGATGGCGTTTGCCGCGCTCATCTTCGTGCTTTCGCTTATTTACACCAACAACCTGATGGAAGACTTGAGGCAGGAGGAATACAGACGGATGGAACTGTGGTCGCACGCCATGCAGGGATTCATCAATTCCGAACCGGATGCCGACATTGGCTTTCTTTTCGAAGTACTCGAAAATAACCAGACAATACCTGTGATACTTGTCGATTCCGACAACAAAACCATAATTTCGTACCGAAATCTTGACACCGTCAAAATGGAAGTCCCAGAGTATGCCGAAGAGAAACTTGAGGAATTTCAAAACAACGGCAAGGAGAGTTTCGCCATAACAGACCCTGATGGCAATGTGCTTAACACAGTATATTATTCTGACTCGCTGCTGCTGAAGAAATTGCAATACTACCCATTTGTTCAGCTTGTGCTTATTGCTATTTTCATAATTATGGGCTATGTGGTGTTCAATGTTTCGCGCAGGTCGGAGCAGAATCATGTATGGCTTGGAATGTCGAAGGAAACCGCCCACCAGCTTGGCACGCCAATATCATCGCTCATGGCTTGGCTCGAAATTATGCGAGAGGAACATGGCGATACTGAAATGTTCCGCGAAATCGAAAAGGATGTGAAGCGACTTGAAAAGATTGCAGCACGCTTCTCAAAAATCGGAAGCAAGCCAAATCTCCACGAAAAAGAACTCACCGACTGCATCCGCAATACTGTGACATACCTAAAAACGCGCATTCCATCGACAGTGCATATCGAAACCAATATCGATGAGCACGGACTTATTTTCCTGCCTCTCAATGTGGAACTGTTTGAGTGGGTAATCGAAAACCTCTGCAAAAATGCAGTCGATGCCATTGGCACAAACGGAACCATAAGGATATGCCTAGATGATTCCGAGAAACATGTCGGCATCGAAATTTCCGATACTGGCAAGGGCATTAGCAAGTCGGACTTCAAGAATGTATTCAAGCCCGGCTACACCACCAAGAACCGTGGCTGGGGATTAGGCCTTAGCCTCGCCAAACGAATTGTAGAGGAATACCACGGCGGAAAGATTTTTGTCAAGTCATCGGAATTAGGCAAGGGAACAACATTCAGGATAATACTGAGGAAAGACATGTAGGTTCGTTGCGTGCAACGAATCCACATATTTTTCACCATCATTTTAACAAAGAAAAATTTTTCTTTTTCTTTTTTCAAATTGTTTTGTATTTTTGCACAAATTTATTTCTAATGTTTTCGATTGGAATGGATAGTGTTAATCAACATATTATCCCGCTTGACGGCCTCGGAGAAACGGAACATTTATTCCGTTTTAGAGCCGATGATGCGTTTTTCCAGTCGTATGACAAGGGTGAAATAAAGGGCGGAGAGGTCGATGTGAAGGTAATCTTGACAAAGAAAAAGACCTCGATGCTGTTGAACTTCGACTTGTCGGGAACGGTAAAGCTGACCTGCGACAGATGTCTCGAACTCTACGACCAGCCAATCGCCATCAGCGATGAAATTCTGGTCAACTACGGCGACGAGACCAACTTCGACACAAACAGCGATGCCGTAACCCTAAGCCGCGATGCGAACGAAATAGACATTTCGGAGTTCATTTACGAATATTCGCACTTTGCACTGCCGATAGCTCACTATCATCCCGACGATGCAAATGGTAATCCGACCTGCAACGCCAAGATGATGGAACTTATTGACAAGTACAAGGTTGAAGATACAGAAAAAACAGAAGACGCAATAGACCCGCGATGGGAAGCGTTGCGCGAATTAAAGAATAATAATAACTAACTAAAAGTTTAAGAAAATGGCACATCCTAAAAGAAAAACATCTAAACAGAGAAGAAACAAACGCCGTACCCACTATGTAGCAGAATTCCCAACATTGGCAACATGCTCAAATTGCGGAACTACAATCCAATACCACCATGTATGTCCGAACTGCGGATACTACAGAGGTAAACTCGTTATCGAACCAAAGGGCGAATAAAATATAAAGAACTATGAACATTGGTGTTGACATACAAGGTGGGGACTTCGCACCGGATGCCATTCTTGATGGTGCTATCCTTGCTTTAGAAGTTTTGGACAAGGACGACAGGATGTTCCTCTTCGGCGAAGAAGAGTACATCCGTAAGTATTTCGCCAATCGCAGCGTCGATGCTGGTGTTTTTGAAATTGTTAATTGTTCCGAAACTATCGCTATGGGCGATGACCCCGTAAAATCATTCCTCGAAAAGAAGGATTCGGGAATCGTCAAGGGCTTCTATTACCTCAAGCAGGGACTAATAGACGGATTCGCAAGCGCAGGAAATACTGGAGCAATGATGGTTGGTGCGACAAAGGTAATCGGTGTACTCGATGGTATCATCAGACCTTGCATGTCGTCGATTTGCCCTAACAACAAGGGCGGGAACAACCTCATTCTCGATGTAGGACTTAACGCTGACCCAAAGCCGGAAGTTCTGGTGCAGTATGCTCTCATTGGCAAAGTTTATGCTCAATATGTAATGGGTATAGAAAACCCGAGAATCGGTCTGCTGAACATTGGCTCCGAGGAAGGCAAGGGAAACCTTACCGCCAAGGCTACATTCAAGTTGCTGAAGGAACAGAAAAACATCAACTTCATTGGTAACATTGAAGGTGGTGACTGCTCCGACACCAACAAGGTGGATGTGATTGTTACCGATGGGTTCGTAGGCAACATCTACCTGAAGCATGCCGAATCCATTTACACCATACTGAGACAAAGAGGCATAAACGACCCGTTCTTCGAGAACTACAACTACGAGAATGTTGGAGGAACACCTGCACTCGGCGTTAACGGAACAGTTATTGTTGGTCATGGTAAAAGCAACGGCAAGGCCATTAAGAATATGATTCTTCAGACAAAGGCTGTAGCCGCTGCCATGCTCCATGAAAAAATCGCTTCGATAATTAAATAAAAATTGCTTTTTCATAGAAACGCAAATCCCAATCATGCGATTGGGATTTGTTATTTTTTTTGTGCTGTGCGCAAACTCGACCTAACAAAAAATCATTTTCCTCCGAAATATACCTTGTACGAGAATGAAGCTATGAATGGGAAATAACTAACTTGGTATAATTTCAGTGCAAAAGAATTATTGTCAATTCTAGGATAGTAGAAACCATCGCTATCTGACACATTGTAGTAATAGAAGAACGGATTCTGACGGAAATACGCATTGTAAATGCTGAAACTCCATGCAGCATCGCGACCTTTCTTGGTTTTGTATTCGTAGGTAAGTGCGATGTCTAGACGATGATAGTCCTTCATTCTGCCACTATTACGCTCACCATAAATCAGGCATTCGTACATATACAATTCACCTTCTTCGGTAAGAGCAGGAACATATTGCTTGCCTAATGCCGGCGTATATGGCAATCCAGTCTGATATGTCCATGTGGCACTTAACGTGAATTTCTCGTTTATCCTATAGTTGGCTGCAATGTTGAAATTGTGCGGACGGTCGAAATCGTAAGGAAATTCTTCTCCATCGTTTATGTTGGCGTATTTCCTGAACGACCTAGCATACGAATAACTTACAAAACCCGTGAATCGTCCTGCTTTCTTGCGTAGCAGAAATTCTACTCCGTACGCACGACCTATTCCGCCAGTCTCGACTTTGGCGGCCCAGTTGTCATCGCCCATAAAATTGGTAAAGCCATCCTTGTAGGTTGCGAGATCGGTTGAAGCCTTGTAGTATCCGCCTATTGTCATCGACAGTTTGCCACCTAGGAAATCGCTTTCCCATTCGGCAGAGTATTGTGTAACTTTTGCAGGATTAATATTTTCGCCCGATGGAATCCAGACTTCGTTGTTCATTATGCTTCCAGATGTTAATACCAGATGCGAATACTGGGTGGCTTTCATGTAGCTCATATTTAACCTGTGATTGGGCGAAAAGCCAAACATCAAAGATGCTCTTGGTTCAAGCGAATAGTCGCTGTATGTTTTCGACATTATCCCGTTGCCTCTTACACCTAATGTAACGCTTGAATATTTCAAGAACTGCAAACTAGTGGACAAATATGCAAAGACGGCAGGTCGGCGTATGCTGTTTTTCTGCTCAAAGTTGTAAGTTGGCAAATATGACTGATATTCACCCTGCAAACCAGCCTCCATATTCCAGAACTTGAAAAAGTCGTGCTTTACCGACACATCAAGCATGGTTACATCAAGAGACGAAAGAAACCGGCTTCTAATGTCGGGCAGCGTATCGTCAGCTTGTTTTATCGTGTAGCCCGTCCTCAGTCTATAGCGTGAATGTGAAATACCGGCCGACAGGAATGTCTTGCTACCAAGTATGCGCTTATACTGTGCCGATGCCATTACATTTCCCCACATATATCCAAGACGGAACTGATCCTGCAAAATCATGTGGTCAGCTTGCTTTTTGCTTCTTAGCCCCAAATAGTCATCACCGATATAGAAATTTACAGTTAACTTGTCCTTGTCAGTCGGACTCCACGAAAATTTTCCGTTTAGGTCATAAAAACCATACCCGATAAGATAGTTCTGGTCGGCTAACGAAGATGTGAGAAGCAACCATGCCCCCACCATCGTCTTTCGTGCACACACTATATAGCTTGAATTTTTCAAACCCGCTGGCCCTTCAGCTGTCGCCGAAATATCGGTAAGTCCAACATGTAACGAACCGCAGTGCTTGTTCTTGTTGCCTTCCTTCTGGGTTATGTCAATAATAGACGACAACTTTCCGCCATATCTGGCAGGAAAACCGCCCTTGTATATGCAGATGTCGTTGATTATGTCGGGGTTGAAGGTAGAGAAAAATCCACCGAGATGGTTTACATAGATTATCGGTACATTGTCGAACAGGTACATGTTTTCGCCCGGGTTTCCGCCTCGTACATTCAGAATGCTTGTTCCTTCGCGCTGTGTGCTTATTCCTGGTAGAAGTTGCATTCCCTTTGCAATGTCAGGCTTTCCGCCCATCGACGGAAGTTCGGATATTTCCTTTATGCTCATTTCGGAGACACTGCCACCCGACCTTCTGCCTTGCGCCACCACAGTTACCTCGCCAAGCATCTGTTTGTCAGGCGAGAGGGCAATCTTTAATGGCAATTTTGTTGAAACATCAACTGATAATCTTTTTGTTGAGTAGCCGATGAATGATATAGCAATCTCTGTTGGCAATTGTGTGTGAATACAGAAATATCCCGAATTGTCGGTAATGCTCCAACTATGCCTTGCACTATCCACTACATTGGCACCAATCAGCACTTCGCCTGTCTCAGAATCAGTAACGAATCCCGAAACAGAAACTTTGTTCTGGCAGATTGCTACAACAGAAACACAAACCCAAATCAATATTGCCAAAAATCTTCTCATCTTTGCGAATAATTTGGTGGATAAACTGTGTCAACATATTCAGTATAAGCTGCAAATACTCCGTAACCGTTCTCGACATTCGAGTATGCATTGAACATTACCGGATTGTCAATTATGCCTTCCGAATAGCGACCTTCGGTATAAAGGTAATGCATCCGTGTAAACTTGTAATATTCTTCATCAACTGTACGAAACCTCACAAGCAAAGGACGAGTCAGCATCTTGCCATTTATCCAGCTCTGGCATTGGGGCAAAAACTTCAATGTAACAGAGAAGTCTTGTCCAGAAGCTTTTTCATTTGAAAACAGAGGTAATGGCAGTCCTTCATTTTTAATAATAGGGTCAGTTATGTCCATCAACATAACTCCACAAGTGTTAATATCATTTACACTATAATTTTCAATTGTAAATATTTTTATTTCGTAATACTTACAAAGGGGTGCTTCGTTTCTAATAGTAGTTATAAGTGCAGGCAAGATTTCACCCCAGTCATCAACACCTGCATTTTCAACATATTCAAAACCTAATGGTGTTTCCTTTTGCGGCACTACACAGCAGCACTTAGCTGTGTCGCCATTGTATGCAACCACACATTCGAGACTATCGTTTTCGTTTGCTACAATGGTAGATGAATAATAACCGCTCCCTTCATACTCTAATGTTTCGGCAAAACAACCATTTACATACAGAAACACTTCAGCATCATATATTAGCGGAAGATTAATATCGTTAACATTACCAGTTAACGACACATTTACCATAAGAGGATCCCCCGCCTTTACTATGGAATTTACCGTTAGTTTCTGCGGATAGTCGGGAAACTTGTCGGTCACGACCTTGCGGCAGGAAACTCCAGCTAATAATAAAATAGCAACGAATAAAGTCAATATTATGCAATTTCTGTTCATGGCTTGCTATTAAAGTTATAACCGATTTTCCAAGTAAAAACGAACATCTTGCTATTTACATTGTATCTAAATGGCGAAAATTTTATGCCAATGTCTATATTAAAGTGATTTTGCCATATCATGAATGACATTCCCGGGGCTATATACGCATCGAAACGATGGAAATCGCGCGGTTGGAATCTTTGTGTTTCTTCATCAGTAGGCTGATAATTCTCCACCCAACTATACTTACCATGGGCATAATTGTATGACATTCCCACATCAGCGTATGGTTTAAATACTCGCCATCTATTTACATGGAAACGGGCATATCCGCCAACATTAAAACTCGTTACATGCAATATTTTATCATTAAAGAAATATTTCTGACTAAAAAACATCAATTCAGGCCCTACTAGTATATTCTTATGCACACGATAGCCGTAGCGAAGGTTTGCATAGTAATTCTGTTCCAATCCATCCTCAAATCTTACATTATAAATCAAATAGTTTGGAATTCCTCTTATGTCAAGAAATGCCCTATTAAATTGTAACATTATGCTATGCTTGTATGGTGGTATAGTATCGCATAAACGGCATGATTGCTGGGCCAATGCCGACAAGGCAAAAGCCAATGAAATCAGTAGGGCGGGCAACCTTTTCATTTATCTTTTTATTAAATTATTTCGTCTAATATAATCAACGACACAAATATAACTAAAATATTGAGTAATTATTACATAGCATAGAAAAAATAAAACAAATCAACTTTTTTGTATTTTTGCAGTCATGTAAGAATGTTCCAATGAACGAAGCAACTCTTTCAATATTCATTTTCACCTGCAACCACGAGCAGTTTATTGCCAAGTGCATAGAATCTGTGCTGGAGCAGAAATGCACTTATTATTATAAGGTGTATGTCTTTGACGACTGCTCATCCGACTCTACGGTGGAAATTGTTAAGCGATTGCAAACTGAACATCCAGATAAAATTTCCCTCTCAGTAAACGAGAAAAATTCGGGTGTACTGCATTCGGTACGGAAGGCGGTAGAAATGAATTGCCGTACAAAATATTTTGCTTTTCTCGATGGTGACGACTACTGGTGCTACGATGGTAAATTGCAAGCTCAAATCGATTTCCTTGAGCAGAATCCAGAATATTCCGCATGCTTCCACGATGCCGAAATACACCAGATGAACAACACTGTCAATGCCGAGTTTATGAAAAGAACAAAAGTCGGTTGGAAAACATATTCGCAGATGAACAAGTATTATCCCGACTTTGAGCCGCAAATGCTGATTACTAGAACAATAATTCCAACATCCTCTCTTGTTTGCAGATGGAAAGACTTGGGGAATTTCATGCGTAACTACAAGTTCAAGGAATTTTCGTTTAGCTGGGCATTGGAACTGGAACTGATAAAGAACTCGAAGTTCAGATATTTTAACGAGTGCTGGTCGGTTTACAACGACCACGCTGGCGGGATCTCGAAACGCGAAAGCCTGTTTGATTTCAAACGCAACAATATCAATATTTTGGAATCGCTTCTCGATGATAATTTCTACAGGTTTTATGCCCCCGAAATCTACCAGACAATCTGCTCGGAGTTCCGCATGATGATAAAGAGCGACGAAGGGCTTCGGCTACAAAAATGCGAATACCGGAAACTATTATCGGAATACAGAGGTTACCAGCGAAAGGAGATAAAAGCGGAGAAACGACAATTTTTGCACGATTATGAATATTTGAACGAACGAAAAATTTAACAATGAACAAATTCGTCTTTGCAGTTTGTGGTCCCGAAAGATGTATTTCCCAGCTCGCTTTTTCTATCGAAAGGTTGAAAAGGTTTACGCACAACGATATTATTGTCGTTACCGATAGCCGCAGAAACGAGATTCCTATTTCGTACGAAAATATTATTGACATCGCAACACCAAGCGAATACAACGACCACGAGGCAAGCATATACCTGAAAACTTCGTTGCATAAAATTCTTTCACACGGACATACCTATTGCTATCTTGACAGCGATGTGGTTTGCCTGTCCGAAAAGGTTGATGAAATTTTCTGCCACTATTCGGCACCGATAACATTTGCCAATGACAATGCCACACTGGAGTATTTCAGTCCGCATGCAATGAACTGCGAATGCCTCGAAAACCATGCACATCGTGGAGAAGTTATTGCAAAATTCAAGGCAAATGTTGCAAAACGCATCGGAAATTTCAATCTTGACGATGAAAGCATAATGCACGACAGAAAAGAACTTGCAGATTTGTTTGCCCAAACCAAACATAGTTTTTTAGGAGCAAGCAGATATTTTTTGTTAAGGTATCTGCCGTTTGTAAGGTCGTTTACTCTAGGCAAGTTTGCTTTCAACAAGTCGGGAATGTGCTGGAGAAATAGCAATGGCGAAGCCGTAGAATTGGATTTCCGATATTATAAGCAGCATATTCTTCCAAAACTAGGCGAAAATCCTGCCGATTGGACAAATTTTGAACATGATATGCCACATTGCAACCATCTTTCTGCTTACATTTCCAAAACTTACGGCATAAACATTCCCGACGACTGGCAGCATTGGAATGGCGGTGTATATCTGTTTGATGATTCGTCTACCGAATTTCTGGACTGCTGGCACGAAAAGACCATTGACGAATTTGCAAATCCATACACCAAGACACGCGATCAAGGCATGCTGGCTCTAACAGTATGGAAATTCGGATTGCAAAACCACCCTACTCTACCCATTGAATTCAACTGGATAGCCGAATTTGCCGATGGAAACATAGATTATGATGCCGAGAAAGGTTACACTCGCGATGGCTTCAAGACCATATCGCACCCTATCCTAATGCACATCTACCACCACTGGGAAGATGAAAGTTGGAGTATTTGGAAAAGCGTAAAGTAAGTTGAAAGTTTTGTTTATTGGTTTCAAATTGTTTGAGATTGTTTAAAACCGATTTGTCTTCTTGGTTCCGATTTTGTTTCTCGAAGTTTATCAAGGGCATCGTTAAGAGCTTCTATCTGAATTGCAATCTCATTATTGGTTTGCTCCTGCTGAGAATTTATATCGTTTTGATCGTGAAGAATTTCCTCAACATAAGCGTTCAGTTGGTCAACCTTGTGGGAGAGTTGTTCGTAACGCAAATCGGCAGACAGCATCGCAGCAACTGCATGTCTAATGGATATAAAAGCCCTCATAATATTTATGTTGACTTGTATAGCTGTTTCAGAATGTAATACAGAACTGAGCATTGCTATGCCGTATTCGGTAAAAGCAAAAGGTCTGTATCTGTTACCGCCTCTTTTTGAGGTCGCATTTTGCGACCTCAAACGCAACCATTATCGGTCAGTACAAACATAAAATCATCGGGAAAACGATTTATGTTACGCTTGACCGCCTCGTTTAACCTTTTGGTTTCTATTCCATAAAGTTCTGCAAGGTCTTTGTCAAGCATTACGCGCTGACCTCTTATTTCAAGGATGCGTCCCTTTATAATTTCAATATTATCAGTTCCTTTTATAATTACTTCGTCTGCCATATTTTATATGGTTCATGTGTTATTCTAGTAACTTGGAGGCAAGCAAATTAAAATCATTCTGTATTTCCACCTTTAGTTCCTATACTTCAACCATTTCCACAATTCCTTGTAGTTGGTCTTCTTGCCGTACATCAGTATTCCAACGCGATAAATCTTGGCGGCAAGCCAGGTCATAGCAATGAAAGTTGCAACAAGCAAAACCATTGAAATGATAATATCGGTGAAAGGTACACCAAACGGAATCCTTACCAGCATCACTATCGGCGATGTGAATGGAATTATCGAGAACCAGTACGCAAGACTGCCATCGGGATTGTTGATAGCCGAAAGCATTACGAAAATGCCCAGTATGAGTGGCACTGTTATTGGTAACATAAATTGCTGTGTATCTGTCTCATTATCGACTGCTGAGCCAGCTATTGCGAACATTCCTGCGTATAGCAGATAACCACCGATGAAGTAGAACAGGAACATCAGCAACAATCCAACATAATTTACCGAATTCATCGCCTTCATTATATCATCGAACTTTGCCATGTCATCGGTATTTACATCGGTAGCATCTGTCAGCGAAGAACCCATAATTTGTGTCTGCGGATTAAGGTCGGCTGTAGAGAAGTCCTTCTGCAATACTGCATAGGTTATGGTAACTATTCCAAGCGTCAGCATTACCCATAAAACAAACTGAGTTATTCCAACCAATGCCACGCCTATAATCTTGCCAAGCATAAGTTGGAAAGGTTTTACCGATGAAACAATAACTTCTACAATGCGGTTCGACTTTTCCTCGATTACGCCGTTCATCACCATCGAGCCATACATGAATATGAACATGTAGATTAGGAATCCGCAAATGTAGCCTATTATCATTGCCACTGTCGTAGACGATTCCTTTTCGGTTCCATCATCGTTCATTGTAGTGGTTATTACATTTATCGATGTGTTGGCAACCATGAGAATATTGTCGATTTCCTGCTGGGTGATTTCCAGTTCCTCGGCTTTCTTGCTAAGCTTCATTTCCTCTGCTTTCTTTTCTATTCCGTTGGAAATGTGCATCTTCAAGCCCATGTTAGGCTGCTGGTACGAGAAAAGCTGTACCGAACCGTTGTTTGCCGACAAAGCGTTTATAGGAATGTAAAGCAACGCGTAATGCTCCGAATCCTTCAGGTTTGCCTTAGCCTCGGAGAGGTCGTAGTAGCTGCCACGGAAATATTTTTCAGATACAAAATCGAAGTTTATGCTCTTGGTATTCTTCAGCGAATACTGGTCGAACAAGCCTGTTTCATCTATTACGGCGATATTCTTGAAATCATCGTCTTCGAGACGCATAAGAATTGCCGGTGCCACCATCAAGGCTGCGAACAAAATCGGGCCTAGAATTGTCATTACTATGAATGATTTCTTACGAACGCGGGTTTTGTATTCCCTACCTATTATAAGTCCTATCTTGCTCATATCCTTAGTTTTGTGCTTGCGCTTGTTCTGAATTTGTGTTGCTTACCACTCTGATGAAAATATCGTTCATGCTCGGCAGTGCCTTCTGGAACGATTCAATGTTGCCGAAATTTGTCAGGCGCGAGATGATGTCGTTGTTGGTCATCTCCTTGTTGAGCAGTTCGATGCTCATCTTGCTTCCGCCTTCAAATTCCTTGACATCCAAAATCTTGTAGTCGGATGTCAGCGTTGCAATCATCTTGTTGAAATATCCCGAATACTGCACCTCATAGATGTCGGGAGCATATTCGCGGCGAATGGAATTAACCTCGCCTTCGAGTATCTTCTTCGACTTGTTTATCAATGCAATGTAGTCGCAAATTTCCTCAACAGACGACATATTGTGGGTGGAGAAAATTATTGTAGAACCGTTTTTCTTCAATTCAAGGATTTCCTGCTTTAGCAAGTTTGCGTTTATCGGGTCGAATCCGCTGAACGGCTCATCAAAGATGAGCAGTTTCGGCTTGTGTAGAATGGTTGTTATGAACTGAACCTTCTGCTGCATACCCTTCGACAACTCTTCTACCTTTTTATTCCACCAGTTTTGAATCTCGAATTTCTCGAACCACTTTTTCAGTTCGCGCATAGCATCGGCTTTTTTCATTCCCTTGAGCTGGCAGAGGTACAATGCCTGTTCTCCAACAGCCATCTTTTTGTAAAGTCCGCGCTCCTCGGGCAAGTAGCCAATTTGAGCTATGTGCTTTCCTGAAAGTTTTTCTCCGTTTATATACACGGCTCCCTCATCGGGGGCGGTAATCTGGTTTATTATTCGTATCAGTGTCGTCTTGCCTGCGCCATTGGGACCTAGCAGACCGAAAATGCATCCTTCGGGAACCGAAATCGACACTTTGTCAAGTGCGAGATGGCTCGAATATTTCTTGACGACATTCTCTGCAACAAGTGTTTGATTCATAATTTGTTATACTATTTATCTAAGTGAATATGTATAAATTATACCTTCTATGTTTCTAATTTTGTCACGCACAGGCGCATTAGGCTCATACACAAAGCCTTCTACGCACACCACGCGCTGGCGGGCTTCATCTATTTTGCTGTAACTTACAAACGGACCGCCCATAAAATCGCCGTGCATCTTCCACATACCATGAACTACAGCGGTTTTGGTACCGTTGTGCATTATGGTTTCGATGCTCGGATAGTCGAATTTGGTTTCGGTGGTCATATACGAGCCTTCGCGTCCACCTGGGACATTCTTTTCCAAAACCTTGTTTCTCATTGCAATTATCTGTTCCACAGAAAGATTTGTTGTATCGGTAAGCGGATATTCGTAAACGAAGATGCCGTTTGTTGTCTTCTTGGTTTCGTACGAAATCCACGAGAAATCTTCAAGAAATTCATCTATGCGATACAATGACGGCAATGTTAGACTAATGTTGAAAGTGTCAGCCAACTGTTTTTCTGCCACCTCGTTACGGCTTTTGCTGAATGAATCTATGTAACGGTCACGATCGGCTGTAAGGAAAAGTTTCTGCAAATAGTCGCGCTTTTCGCACAAAGCCTTTACGAAACTTGTCTGGTTGGCTGCCGTTATCCGCACGAAGACCTGATTTCTGGCGTACTTGTCGTTTTCGACATTCACCACGCCAGTTTCCTGACCAGCAATTCTTTCAAAGAAAATTATGTTGCGGTGCAACTGGTTTATTTCCACAAACTTGTCGTATGGAATCTGATGGACATCCATTATAGGCTGCTCGTATGGCAGATTGGGACAAAATTCGGAAAATATTGCTCTGATGCTATCTCCAGCTTCTGCCTGCCAGTTTTCGTTACTCATTACAACAATTATGTCGCCTGGATTTCCGTGAGCCACAGGCATGATAGATGTCTTTGGCATACACGATTGCAACATTATGCATATCATGCATATAATTGATAATGTCAATGTGTTCTTCATAAAATCTACTTATATATTTGTCGCGAAATTAATAATAATTTCGTTGTCGGCGGAAAAATGGTGGATAAAGTTTGAAAAAGCTCAAACGCCATCAGTTTTATCGATTTTGTGGTTCTAAAATGCACCTCACTGATTATTAAAAACTTATGCTTAAAAATTACATTTTTGTGAGGGAATGTTTATTATAAATTTACACTTTTATGAGGGAATATCTACATAAGATTACACTTTCATGAGGGAATGTTTGCGGAATATTACACTTTCATGAGGGAATAATTAAAGGTATCCAACGACAAAGCACACCAGAAACTCGTTCCGATGTGCTTTGTCGTTATGCAATATTAACGCTTATTTCTTCAAATGCTGGTCGAGCCATGCCTTGAATTCGCGCTGCCACAGGATGCTGTTCTGCGGCTTCAGAACGAAGTGGGTTTCTTCGGGGAATACCACAAGCTTGCTCTCGATGCCACGCATCTGTGCCATGTTGAATGCCTGCAGACTTTCGGTATATGGAATGCGGAAGTCCTTGCCACCTGTGAAAATAAGAATAGGTGCATTCCAGTTCTGTACGAAGTGGTGAGGCGAAGTTTCGTACGACTTTTGAGCTATTGCATTGTCCTTTTCCCAATATGGTCCGCCGAGGTCGTGGTTTACGAAGAACATTTCTTCGGTAGATGCGTACTGCGATTCGAGGTTGAACATTCCGCAGTGTGCGATGAATGCCTTGAACAGGCTGTCCTGGTTGTGACCTGCGAGCCAGTAAACCGAGAATCCTCCGTAGCTTGCACCGACAGCACCAATATGGTCTTCGTCGATGTAAGGTTCGGTCTTTATAGCGTTAACTGCCGAAACATAGTCCTTCATATTCTGTCCGCCGTAGTCGCCCGAAATCTGTGCGTTCCATTCGGTGCCGAAGCCCGGGAGACCTCTGCGGTTAGGTGCGATTACGATGTAGCCGTTGGCTGCCATTATCTGGAAGTTCCAGCGATATGACCAGAACTGTGAAACTGGGCTTTGCGGACCGCCTTCGCAGTAAAGGATTGCAGGGTAAACCTTTGTAGAGTCGAACTTTGGCGGGTAAATAACCCAAGTGAGCATCTGCTTGTTGTCTGTGGTGGTAACCCAGCGTTCTTCTACGCGGCCCATTTCAATCTTGTCGTAAATGTTCTTGTTTACATTTGTGAGCTGGCGTTCTTGTCCGTCCTTTCCGACAACGAAAAGTTCGGTAGCCATCGACATTGATGTCTTTGATGCAAGCAAATCGTTTCCACAAGCAGCAAGCCCAGTAAAGTCGTGCTGGCCCTTGGTGAGCTGAGCAATTTCGCAAGTGTTGAGATCAACCGAGAAAATCTGGAAGGTTGCATTGAGAACTGTTGTGAAGTACAATTTGTCTGCATTTTCGTTGTCCCATACTACATTCGAGCAGCCGTAGTCCCATTTTTCGGTGACATACTTCTTTTCTCCCGACTCCAAGTCCATTACGAAAAGGCGTTCCTTGTCCGATTCATAGCCAGGAGTTTCCATGCTTATCCAAGCAAGTTTCTTCGAGTCTGCCGAGAAAACAGGATACTTGTCGTAGCCCATCATGCCTTCGGTGAGATTCTTAACGGTGCCGTCCTCGAGGTTGTAAAGGTAAATGTCTGAATTTGTGCTAACTGCATAATCCTTGCCGCTGAGTTTCTTGCAAGTGTAGGCAATGCTCTTGCCGTCGTTGCTCCAAGCGATTTCTGCATCGTCGAAGTAAGGGCTGAGCGGAGAATCAAACTTTTCGCCTTCCATAATGTCGGCTGCATTGGTTATGTTGTCGTTGAAGTCGGCAACAAAGATATGCGAGTACTTGTAGTCGTGCCAATCGTTCCAGTGACGATACATAAGATCTGTTGCAATTATGCAGTTGGTGTTTGGCAGGTCCGGGTATATTTCGGCTGGAGTTTCGTCCATCTTCACATCGGCGATAAGCATAATCTTGTCGCCAGTTGGTGAAATCTTGAACGAATTCACATCAAATGCAAGGTTCGAAATCTTCTTGTTGTCCTTGCCGTCGGCTGTCATTGTCCAAACCTGAACTGCATCGCCTTCGGTTGAGAGGTAAGCGATTTTGCCGTCCTTTGTCCAGCGTGGATTGAAGCACGAAATGCTCTCGTCGTTGGTGAGCCTTGTTGCTTCGCCGCCTTCGACCGGAATCGAATAGATTTGGGTGTTGGAACCGTTAGTCTCTACGCTGTAGTAAGTTACGGTGTAAAGTACGGTCTTACCATCGGGGCTGACCTGCATATCGCCAAGTCGTCCGAATTTCCACAGCACTTCGGGGGTAAGGATGCCGTTCTGGATTTCTTCTTCGGTCAGGTCGCGCTGATAAGCCACCGAACCTTCGGCGTTTCCGCCTTTCTTGCCATTCTTGTCGCACGATGCAAAAATCATTGCAAGGCAGACAAGCAGTAATGATATTTTCTTCATATTCGTATATATTTATTTGAGTTGCAAAAATAAATCTTATTCGATAAAAATGAAACTAAAAATGTCCCTATATATTTGTCCCAAAATCATCAATACAGCATTCCGAATGCCCACAATGGTATCTTGTGAAAAACTGCGCTATCAATATCATCGGCTGCGATATAGGCGTTGCGTTCGTTTCGTATTTGGGAATAGTCCTTGTCCTTGCCTCCGACTTCTATCACGCACTCCCTGTCAATCCGAAAATCGCCCGACTTCAAGCCTCCATATTCAACCTTATGCCCCGAAGAAGCAAGCTGATTGCAAAAGAAAGTTTCACGCACTGTCCCTATTTCAGGCGTTGCAATCGACAAGGCATACAGCAAATTGGGGTTGTCAAGCAGAATCTTGTCTGGCTTCTGCAAGTCGCCTATCCTATCCAAACCGGCGAAAAGCCTGCGTATGAGAGCAGCTTCCTCAAGATTAGTAAGGTACTTTAGTGTTGTCGTTCGCTGTATTCCAATGCTTTTCGACAACTTGGCAATGTCAACCTCGTATGGCACAATCTGTGAAAGCACCTGAAGCAATGCCTTTATTTTCCGCACATTGCCGACCTCTACATTCCTGTAGCCTGTGAGTTCTGCATCTATAATATAGTTCACAACCGACTCTATCTTGCTCTGATACACCTTCTTGCCTTCATAATAAAACGGATAGTAGCCTACGCGAAGGTACTGCGGAAAAAATTCCAAAGGATGGCAAACGCTCTTCACATATTGGCAATAGGCATTGGGGGCAGCAAGCAATTCTTCAAGCGAAAGTGAATCTATCTTGAGTCCGTGCTCGAACCAAAGATATTCGCGGAACGAAAGCCCTGGCATTGCATATTCTTTGATCCTACGCGACAAATCAGATTGCCCATCATTTATTCTCAGAAGCGAGGATCCGCTGACAACAATATGCAGGTTGCGATGCAAGTCGTAAATCTCCTTTATTTCTCCACTCCAATTTTCGTACTTGTGAATCTCATCAATAAACAGATGTGTCCCGCCATGCTTGCAAAAATTATCAGCGACATCGACCAAGGTATGGTTTGAAAAATACGATGTATCTGCCGAACAATAAAGTACATGGCGGTCATCGGGAGCAAAATTGCGCCTTATGTACTGAAGCATCAAGGTCGATTTGCCAACCCCCTTAGGACCCTTTATTGCAATAAGTCTCAACGACCAATCAATCTTGTCCATTATACTGCGGACATATTCCATAGGAACTGTCGAAACATACTCATCGTGTCGTTCAAATAACTTTTCCATACCTTAAAAATTATGACAGCACAAAGATAAGTGTTTTTTACAAAATACAAAAATATATCAAAAGTGTTTTTTATAAAGAACACATTTGGAGCAAAAATGTATTTTATAAAAAACACATATAAAAACTTGGCATTGCCTTTCAACCGAAGAAAAGCAATGCCAATAGTTATCGTTATATGCAAAAAAAGTCGCCTTATGGCGACCTTAAATATTTTGGAAAATCCTTTATCTGAGCAAATAGTATGGTGATTTCGACCGGGGTCTCGTCAGTTTTTTCGTCATTCCGATGAAAGTCGGAATCTCGTCAGACTTTGTTGTGGATTGGTCTCGGGTGGTTGCAACGGGGTACCGGCCGAAATCACCCACAAAAATTTTCATTTTTTGCGGGAGCTGATACGCCGGTATGACGGGAAAGGAATGGAATAACAAGGAAAAAAACTAAAACAAAACTATTTGCCCATAGTAATCTGACGATATGCTACTCGCCAACCATTATCGGCATACCATGTGCTATCAGACCTGGGTATACCGAGTTCGCCTGGGGCCACATCGTCAGACAATGTCCTATCTACAATAATCGTGCCGGAACCCCGAACTTTCTTTGGGTTTATATCAAGGCGGGTTTGTAGTGTATCACGTGTACGTTTAAATACCCGGGTTGGATAGCCGCTACACGGCATGCCTTCTTGAGTTACTGAAGGGGCCTGCAGGTTTGTGGCATTTATAAAAACGTATTTATATTCCGGATCATCGGTATATTTTTTTATAGAATCTGCAGATGGTGCCCATTCAAACTCAAGGTCCCAGTCAAACGTTTTTTCCTTTGTTGGAATTACGATTGTATCGGTGGGGTCCGGTTGTGGGGTTGTATATACGCAAGTTCCATTATCCTTCTTTGCATCGGCGTCGTAGTTCGATGCCTTCGAGTCCGTACAGCCTTCCTTCTTGCACCCTGATAAGGCAAGCAGCATACTTACCGCCATAAGTACAATGGCAACTAAATTTCTCTTCATAAATCCGTCACCGGTTATATTCCATCGGCACATCGGTTTTTAATAATCAAATTTATCGGCTTGGTTGTTTGCCAAACCGAGGGCAAATATAAGAAACCATAACGATATGACAAAAAATATTTTGAAATAAAACAAAAAAGTAGGGGTTATTTAGAAGAGAAATGGAGTTTCAGATATACACTACCAATCTCATCGGAGGCAATATAGACGGATAAGTGTTTTTTATAAAGAACACATTTGTGGCGAAAATGTATTTTGCAAAAAACACATATAAAAACTTGGCATTGCATTTCTACGGTAGAAATGCAATGCCAAGCTATATTTACCTACAGGCTGATTTCTCAAGCCTTATTTTTCGTAATGCCCCTTTAATGACAGGATATGAACTTCTGTTTCAAATATTTGATACACAATGCGGTTCTTCCTGTCAATATGACGAGACCATTTTTCAGACAAGTCGTATTTTAATTCTTCGGGTTTGCCAATGCCTGTCTTTGGATGAGCGGCAATGTCGGCAATAAGATTTGCAATTTTCTTTTGGACGGAAACATTACCAGACTTTTTCCAGAACTGCAAATCGTCATTCGCGTCAGGAGAAAGGATTATTTCCATAAATCTTCAATATTGATTTTTATGCCTTTGCCGTTTTTTATGTCTTCTTGCCCACGTTTTATCTTTTTCACAAACTCGGGGTTGTATGGACTTTCTTCAACCTTTTCCTTTGCGCCAAGATTAAGAATTTCAGCAATTAGCTTTTTGATTGCCGAATTTCTGCCATCGTATTCCAATGTGATCGTTGCCATTTAGTTGTCTCCTCTTTGATTTTTTCTTTTTGCAAAAATACAACAATTTCAAATACCGATTAATATTATGGTGAAAAAAGGTGTAAAAAAAAGAAAAGGATTTGCAACATTCTTCATAGAATACCGCAAATCCTTTTTCTTAAATATCTGTTCTGCTTCTATTCTGCAATCACCAAGAAGTAGTTCTTCTTTCCCTTCTGCACAAGCAAGTATTTGCCGTTAATGAGGTTATCGGTATTGATGATTCCAGCCTCGTCGGAGTATTTTTCCTTGTTGATGCTCATTCCGTTGCCCTTGATGGTGCGCTTCAGTTCGCCCTTTGATGGGAAAATATCGGTTTCGCCAGCAAGAAGGTCGAGAACATTTATTCCTGCATCAAACTTTGCCTTTGCAACATTGTATGTAGGTACGCCATCGAATACAGCGAGGAAAGTCTTTTCATCGAGCTTGCGAAGAGCGTCGCTGGTTGCATTGCCGAAAAGAATCTGCGATGCTTCGACTGCGGCGTCGTATTCGCTGCGCGAGTGTACCATAACGGTAATTTCTTCAGCAAGACGCTTCTGGAGGATTCGCATATTTGGAGCTTCATCGTGCTGTGCGATGAGCGCATCAATTGTTTCCTTGTCCAAAGTGGTGAATATCTTGATGTAGCGCTTTGCATCGTCGTCCGAAACATTGAGCCAGAACTGGTAGAACTTGTACGGACTTGTCTTTTCAGGATCGAGCCAAACATTACCCGATTCGGTCTTGCCGAACTTCACACCGTCCGACTTGGTGATAAGCGGACAAGTAAGCGCGTAGGCCTCGCCTCCGCAAGTACGACGGATAAGTTCTGTTCCTGTGGTAATGTTACCCCACTGGTCGCTACCGCCCATCTGCAATTTGCAGTTCTTGGTCTGGTAGAGATGCAGGAAGTCGTAGCCCTGCAAAAGCTGATATGTGAATTCGGTAAAAGACATACCGTCGCGGGCTTCACCGTTGAGACGCTTCTTTACCGAGTCCTTTGCCATCATATAGTTTACTGTGATGAGTTTTCCAACCTTGCGGGCAAACTCGAGGAAAGTGAAATCTTTCATCCAGTCGTAGTTGTTCACGAGTTCGGCCTTGTTTGGAATATCGGATTCAAAATCGAGGAATTTAGCGAGCTGGTTCTTTATGCACTGCTGGTTATGACGCAAGGTTTCCTCGTCAAGCAGGTTGCGTTCGAGCGACTTTCCCGACGGGTCGCCAATCATGCCTGTTGCACCGCCAATGAGAGCGATGGGCTTATGTCCGCAATTCTGCAAGTGCTTGAGCATCATTATTCCGCACAAATGTCCAATATGAAGTGAGTCGGCAGTCGGGTCAATACCAACGTATGCCGCAACGTGTTCTTTCTGTAGAGCTTCTTCAGTGCCGGGAATCATATCCTGCAGCATTCCTCTCCATTTGAGTTCTTCTATGAAATTTTTCATCGTATTTTAAATCTAATTTGGCGCAAAGTTACATAAAATTCAAGGATTTAAAAATTTAATGATTCAAAAAAATGATTCTGAATTGCATACCGAGAATTTCAATGTATAACAAAAAAAGTCCGACATTTCTGCCGGACTTTTTTGTTATCAATCAATTGATTATTCTTCTTCGAGCTGGTTGCACTTGCAATCGAGGTTGCGGTCGCCATAAGCATTGTCGATCTTTGCAACATACGGCCAGAACTTGTTTTCCTTGATCCATGGTAGCGGGAATGCTGCCTTTTCACGCGGATAGCAGTGGTTCCATTCGCTTGCAGTACATTCGAACTGGGTGTGAGGTGCATTTACAAGCGGGTTGTCCTCGTGGGTGTACTTGCCAGCCTTAATGTCTTCGCATTCAGCCTTGATAACCTTCATTGTCTCGATGAAGCGGTCGAGTTCCTGCTTGCTTTCGCTCTCGGTAGGTTCAACCATGAGGGTTTCGTGTACTGGGAACGACAATGTTGGAGCGTGGAATCCGAAGTCCATCAGACGGTGAGCGATGTCGGCAGCTTCAACGCCATATTCAGCGCGGAACTTCTGAACGTCGAGAATCATTTCGTGTGCGCAACGGCCAGTTTCGCCAGTGTAGAGAACGCTGAATGTATCCTTCAATTCGCTTGCAATGTAGTTTGCGTTGAGGATAGCAATCTTAGTTGCTTCCTTCAAACCGCGTTCGCCCATCATCTTGATGTAAGCGTAGGTGATAGGAAGTATCATTGCGCTACCGAACGGAGCCGATGTGATAGCGCGGATGCCCTTCTTGCCGCCGGTCTTGATTACGCTGTGTGTCGGGAGGAAGTCAACGAGCTTCTTGCATACCGAAACGGTTCCGATGCCAGGACCGCCACCACCGTGAGGGCTAGCAAAGGTCTTGTGGAGGTTGAGGTGGCAAACATCTGCTCCGATAGTTCCGGGGTTGGTGAGAGCAACCTGTGCGTTCATGTTTGCACCGTCCATATATACGAGACCGCCGTTGTCGTGGATAATCTTTACGATGTCGAGAATCTTGTTCTCGAATACGCCGTGGGTTGATGGATAGGTAATCATCATTGCAGCAAGGTTGTCCTTGTTGGCAACTGCCTTTTCCTTCAAGTCCTTAACATCGATGTTACCGTGTTCGTCGCAGTTGACAAGAACAAGCTTGAAACCTGCCATTGCCATACTTGCGGGGTTGGTTCCGTGTGCCGATGTCGGGATAATGCAGACATTCCTGTGAGCTTCCTTTCTTGCGTGGTGATAAGCACGGATGATCATAAGGCCTGTATGTTCGCCAGTTGCACCCGAATTTGGCTGCAAGGTTGTTGCTGCAAAGCCTGTAATTGTCGAAAGGTCCTTCGAAATGTCTTCGATGAGTTCGTAGTAACCGAGAGCCTGGTTCTTTGGAACAAACGGGTGAATGTTTGCGAATTCCGGCCAGCTCAGTGGCAACATCGAAGTTGCAGGGTTGAGCTTCATGGTGCACGAACCGAGCGAAATCATCGACTGGGTAAGGGAAATGTCGCGTCTTTCGAGTTTCTTGATGTAACGCATCATTTCGGTTTCGCTGTGGTAGCTGTTGAATACCTTCTGGTTGAAAATGCTGTCTGTTCTTGCAAACTTAGCATCCATATTTACCATCGGAACATCTTCAACCTTCTTTGCCTTCTTGCCTGCTGCGAGAGCAAAGATTTCGAGGATGTTGTTTACATCTGCAACCGAAATAAGTTCGTCGGTGCTGAAGCCAACGGTCTTTTCGTCGATGTAGTGGAAGTTTATCTTGCGCTGCAAAGCGAGCTTTTCGATAGCCTTCTTGTCGGCGCCGTTTACGATAACTGTATCGAAGATGTTTGTATGTTCAATCTTGTAGCCGAGCTTCTTAATTTCGGCGGCGAGGAATTTTGCTGATGAGTAGATGTTGTTAGCGATTCTTCTCATTCCCTCTGGTCCGTGATATACAACGTAGAAACCAGCCATCATTGCGAGCAGAGCCTGAGCGGTGCAGATGTTCGATGTAGCATCTTCGCGCTTGATGTGCTGTTCGCGGGTCTGCAATGCGAGACGGAGAGCCTTGCGTCCGAACTTATCAACGCTGACACCGATAATACGTCCCGGCATTTTGCGTTTGTACTTGTCGGAAGTGGCCATGAAAGCAGCGTGTGGTCCGCCGAATCCCATCGGAAGTCCGAAACGCTGGGTGTTACCAACGACAATGTCAGCGCCCCACGATGCCGGCGACTTGAGCAGAACAAGAGCCATAGTATCAACAACTGCAGTTACGAGCATTTCGTTTTCGTGTGCAGTTTCGGTGAATTTTGCATAGTCCCTGATTTCGCCGCTTGCGCTCGGGTACTGGAGAATTGCACCTATATATTTCTTCGAAAGTTTTACCTTCTTGTAGTCGCCGACTTCTACTTCGATTCCCAGTGGTTCGGTACGCATGAGAATTACGTCCAAGGTCTGCGGGAAGATGTCCTTGTCAACGAAAACTACGTTGCGGCCTTCCTTAGCTGCCTGACGCGAGCGGCATTCGAACATCATTCTTGCTGCTTCGGCTGCTGCGGTACCTTCGTCGAGGAGCGAGCAGTTAGCAAGTTCCATTCCGGTGAGTTCGGTGATGACGGTCTGGAAGTTAAGAAGAGCTTCGAGACGTCCCTGCGAAATTTCTGCCTGATATGGAGTGTATGAAGTGTACCAGCTAGGATTTTCGAAAACATTGCGCAAAATTACCGATGGAACAGCAGTGCCGTAGTATCCCATACCGATAAGTGTGCGGTAGATTTTGTTTTTCGAAGCCATAGCTTTGAGTTTTACGAGGAACTCATCTTCTGTGAGCGGTTCATCAAGCTTCAAGTTTTCTTTCAGTCTGATTTTGGTCGGAATGACCTGATCAATGAATTTGTCGAGTGATTTTGCTCCGATTTTCTTGAGCATTTCAGCGTATTCGCTTTCTCTCGGACCCACGTGGCGGGTGTAGAAATCTTCTCTAATCATTGTATTTTCTATATTAGTGTTTGCGTTAAAAAATTTTGCGTAAAATTATAAATATTTTGTGTTCGCAATTTTATTTTGTTATGGAATTTTTTCAACGGCTGTTATTACGAGGGGAAAAGATTATTTTTGTAACGAAAATTTATTAAAATTTTTTTACACTGCGCCACATGATGGCACATTAAACACCGTAACTTTGTGCGAAATAAATGCATATAAAAATGAACGGGAAAATTGAACTTTACTATGACATGCCACATTTGGAGGCATATTTGAAGGCTAGCGGTGCAAATTATGACGATAGCAGGCTTAGGGGTGTGCTTGATGGATTTATGAAGGAGGCTGTATTGCATCACGTTGAAGAAAAGAAATTCATCATAATGGGAACATTGAATGAATACTTGGAAAACAAGGAAATCTTCGATGGAAGCAGGGAAGTTTTCAGAATGTTGCCTGCTATTTCGGAAAATCTGTTTTTCGACACGGATATGAACACATTGAAGGAAAGTTGTGATTACCTTGTTGATAAAGAGAATCCATATTTGCAAAATTGGCAAGCTACAGGCAATCGTGGCGAGCAAAGGATTTTCAGGACAACGGCGGATGTCTGCTTTGAAAAGGAAAAAGAAGCCAAAGCTGAGCTTGACGGAAAAGACCATCCTCTGATTTTTCTTGACTTCGACGGCGTGCTGAATACCGAAAGATATTATGCAAAATTAAAGGCACAAGACTTGCCATACAAGGACAAGTATGGTCATTTGTTTGACCCAGAGTCAGTAACAAACCTCCAGAAAATCATTGATGCAACCGATGCTCGTATTGTTGTCAGTTCCTCGTGGCGCTATATGGGGTTGGACAATTTGCAACGCATGTGGTACGACCGCGACTTGCCGGGTTGGATTGAGGGCATTACGCCAATGCATCTGGACGATGACAAATTGTTGGAAACGGATTTGAGCAAATTGGATGTGATTACAGCAGATATGTTCTGTTCAAGCCGAGGAAACGAAATCAAGGCCTATTTCAACGAAGTGCTTGGAGTTGGCATGGACGCACAACGTTATGTCATCTTGGACGACCTCAAGGATGTACTGCCCGAGCAGGAAGAGCATTTCATTCGCATTGACCCGATTGTGGGGATTACGGAGATGGATGTGGAAAAGGCTGTGGAGATTTTGAATTGTTAATTTATAGAAAAATACATAAATTTGCTGTGTCGTTATCTTTAGATTCTGTTTAACGGGCTTCGGCGGGGTTTGGAGAAACGATGTAAATTTGTTTAAATAGGAGTTGCTTTAAATTTATCAATATGAATAGTATAGAAATATTAGAAAAGCTACAGGCAAAAAACAAAAACTTCAGATTGCCGTCAGGAATGAAATTTTCTGTTGAAGATAAAGTATTGACAATAAAGATGGAAGAAAAAGGTCTTACCTCCAATATGCAAACAGATGATTCTGCATTTGAAGGATGGGCAATTTGTTTGAAGACATTATTGCCAGAATACATTGACATGGTTAAAATATCAGGTGATATATTATTAAGTACTGCAAGAAATAAAAAGGAACATTATAATAGGTTTATTTATAGATTAAAGAAATTTACTGAAATCTATCCGTGGGCATACACAGATAACTACAATGAGGAAATAAAAAATTTTGGAAAACATCAGTTAGTCATTAATGTCCCTATCACTGATAAAAATACTGATACTGAAAAAAAGATTTTCCACAAAGAGGCAAAAATAGAAAAAGCGTACTGTGACAAATATAAATCAATATACGAAGCGATAGACCATCAATTACCTGTACATCTATTTGACAAACTTGTTTCAAAAAAAGAAAATTATTCAATAACACCTAGTAGTTTCTTAGATATTTGGAGTATTTATAAAAACACACTTAACATATACGAGCTAAAAACAAGTACTAATAAAAAAGTTGGAATAATTTCAGAATTGTTTTTTTATGTAAATGTAATGGTCGACCTAATGTCTAAAAATATTCTTATTCCTAAAGATTCTACACATCGGTCGTTTGAAAATATATACTCTATGTACAAAGAAGGAAAATGCAAGAATATTAATGGCATTTTTCTAACTGACAAATTACATCCAATGATAGAATCAGAAAAAGAAACCTTGATTAAAACAATAAATGATGGACAATGGTCATCTAAAATTAAAGTTGAATTTAAGCATCAGAAGGTATTAGAATATAATTGTCTCCAAACGAGCCGTCAAATTAAACTTTTATCAGAGCCAATAATGGAAAAAGCAGAAGCAAACGGACCAATGATTATCAAAAGTAATAATAAAAAATATACTATCTATCCTGATTATATGCTAAAACCTATATGTAGCAGTGTTAATCTATATAGTGGCATTAGGGATTTCGCTATTGAATATTTTAAAGATCATGACATTACTTGGTGGGGCGAAAGCGGATCTATGCCTTCAGGACATCTTGTTTCCTCACAAATCCACTGTCTCAACCATCTTTTTGCATTGCGAAAAGATGATGCTGCAATTAAAGCTATTATTGAAAAAGCGACAGGTCTGCAAATAAAACAGGTTATTCCATCTCCGCTAGATAAAGATGGTGGCTATATCACTTTTGAATTTGTTTGTAAAAACAAGAAACTTTTGGGAGAAAAACATGAAACAAGGGGGGCAAAATGCACATCTGTAGATGCTTTTGTGTTAGTAGAAACAGAAAAAGAGAAAAAAATCTTGATTCCTATTGAGTGGAAATATACAGAATCCTACGAAAAGACGCCCAAAAAACGCGCACGAAAAGAGAGCATTGAACGATATGTAGATTTAGCTAACTTGACATCTTCTAATCTGAAGGAGTGGATACTGGACTATGAATGGGATCCATTGTATGAATTTGCCAGACAAGAATTACTGATGGAACAGATTATTGCTAAGCATCCCGTATGTGGATTTGGATACAAAAAGAAACCTTTAGAAGCAGATGATTTTATTCACATCATTGTTCGCCCAAATGACAATGCTGAAATCAAAAAAGACATTGCCACCTTTAGAGAAACCATTGTAGATAAATCAAAACTTATTGAAGTTGATCCGAAAGAGTTTCTCGCTCCCATTGATGAAAAGAATTTGTATCCTGAGTTAATTACCTATCTCGAAACCCGTTACTGGAAATAACTATGACACCCACATCACTTTTCAAGCGTTACATCTGGTTGTTGGAGTTGCTGCTGAATAGCAAAGACGGCTATTCCTTGAAAGAAATAAATGAATCGTTGGCACGCGAGAATGAAGAAGAAATTCCGCGGCGCACATTCATAAGGACGAAAGCCGCTATCGAGGATATATTCTCGGTTCAAATAAAATACGACCGGCATAGAGACAAGTACTATATTGAAAACAGCAAGGAAACTCACGAATTATTATATTCCGCTTTCGCTGTGAATCGCCTTATGAGCGAAAACCTTGACCTAAACGACCGTATAATTCTCGAAAAAGCTGCTACGTCTAGCAACAAATTCCTGTCGAAAATTACAACAGCCATGCGTGATTGTCAACGCATCTTAATTACCTACCATAGTTACGAAATGCAAACGGCACGCGAATTTGAGATTGAGCCGTACGCCCTGCGCTACTTTGGCAGACGTTGGTATGTGCTGGCTCACACCGATTTTCATGCTTCGTTGCGCCTTTACGCGCTTGACCGTATGGATGATGTGAAAATTACAAACAAGTTTTTCAAATTGCCCGCCGATTTTTATGCTGACGATTATTTTTCACGCTATTTCGGTGTGATAATGAATGATGGCAAAGCAGAAAAAGTTCTACTGAGAACCACAGACTTGCGTGCCAAATATTTGAATTCATTGCCCCTCCATAGCACACAAAAAGAAGTCGCTCCCAATTTGTTCGAATTGTGTTTGGTTCCAACCGACGATTTTATCAACGCCTTGAGAGCTATGGGGGCAGAGGTCGAGGTTGTAAGTCCGGACTGGTTGCGAAAACGGCTCCTACAGGATGCAAAGGAGATGGTAAAGAAATACAGCAAGAAGAATTTGTGAAATGTAGGAATGCGGATTGCTGCTACTAGCAGCGAGCTAAAGGCTGCAAATCCGCTGTTCGATTACGTTCGGATTATAAATCCGAACGAACGGAAATTTTTTCATATTACACTAACTACGATAAACAATATTATTTTAATTTTCTAAAGTTATAAATAAGTTCTGGTAGCGGGTCATTAGCAGGAGCAGCAACTGTTCCAGTGTAGTTCAAAGACATCCGTTTTTTGTTATTGTTAATGGAATATATGTACGACATATTATAATTTTCCAGATATATGCATAGTGTATCTGAAAAAAAAATCATATTTGTAACACCCTTTCGGAAATGCACATTTATATTTAGTGTTTACATCAATATAAACACTATCTGTGCTAAATCTTAACAATATTTCATCATCATCGCTAGAGTATTTATTATCAATGCATTTCCACTGTCCTTCACATGCAGCATACATATCATTTGCGTCTATATCTTTTTCGCATCCCACAAACATAATCACACCCATTGCTGCAACGAGCAGTGATATTAAAATCGATTTTTTCATTGCTTTAATATTTAATATTCGTTTCTATATAACGGCTGAATTTTCATTTATTGTCTGAAAATCAAAAAAAAGAGGAAGCCAAACGACTTCCTCTTCGCTATCATAAATCTTCTGTTATCTTATCATGCTTACCTTTACAACATTTCCGTCAACCTTGACGAAATATGTACCGTCGCAAAGTCTTGACAGGTCGATTGCCTGGTTTTCTGCAGCATTGTCAATCTGTGCAACAACCTGACCGAGAGTATTGATAACAACTATGCTCTTGCCCTCAGCATTTGCAATGTTTACCATGCCAGTTGTAGGATTTGGATAAACTTCAATTGAATTTTCTTCAATCTCATCTATTGCCAAGTTGCAATTTGCAACAATATCATTTACGGAAGGATAGTTAACATAATATGCTCCGTATGAGTATTCAACTATACCAGCAACCCTGTAATACTTGTTATCTTCTATAGTATATGCATCGGAAGCAAAATTGTGACTGAATGAAACAGTATCACCTGCTTCGTTTACGCATTTCCAGTTTCCGTATGGCATTGTGTGTCCTACACTGCGAACGCATTCAACGCGTATGTAGCAGCCTTCGTAAGCCTCGCTCTTTGCTTCGTTTACTGTTACATCAATCGGAGAAGCAACACCAATGTCGAAAACTTCATAGTTTGTTACATTCTTCAATTCGGTAAGTCCGTAATATTCTGTTACAAGTGCTTGTAACTTTACAGAATCACCAATGTTAGGATTGTTTATTGAGTCGAAAACCCAAACACCGCTCCATGCTTCGTTTGCATCCTGAATTGAATAGCCCTTAACAGGTCTGTAAGGTGTGTTGATGAAGTTTGATGTAACAACACCCTTAACCCAAACGGTCTGGTTGTTGAGTGGAGAATCACCATTTTCTGCAGTTGTATATTGTATGTCGCGAATTGCTGTGAAGTTTGGTCCAGCAAGGTTAACAGTGAATGTTGAGGCAGCTGATGCAATTACTGTCTGGTCGTTTGCAACCAAACTTGCATGAATTGTGTGTTCACCATTTGTAAGTCCTGTAAATGCGTGTGAAGTTTCTGTTCCAGAAACAGCTTCTTCTTCGTCAATAGAGAACGAAATGTTACCGTCGGTACCAACTTCAAAGTTGAAAACTTCTACTGTTGCATTTACTGCTGATGAGTAAACTGTACTTCCGTTTGCAGGATTGGTTATTGAAATGGTTGGAACAGTACCACCTACAACAATGTCGTTTTCATCGCGTGGCTTGAGTTCCCAGATGCCATCCTGACCGAACCAATCAACAATACCGGTTACTGTGTACGATGTTCCAATTGTCGGAGTGTAGGTAAGACCAAATACTACGATTGAAGTACCATCGCTGATAGTCCACTTCTTTGCTCCGCCAATGTTGGTGCAAGTACCTGTTACGGTTACCAATACGCTTTCGTAAGGTTCTGCAATCTCGCTGATGCTTGCAAGTGAAAGTCCGTTGATTGGAGTTGCTTCTCCGTTGTTTACAACAGCTGTTGGTGTAAGCTCAGTAAGACCGTTGTATTCAGATATTGCGCCTGTTACGGTAACATTATCGTTGCGTGCAGGAGTGCGATCGGAGTTAGTATTATATATGTATAGACCGCTCCATGCTGCTTCGGCATCCTGAATGTAGAACTTATCGCTGTTGAGAGCAGTAACAGTACCGCTTATTGTAACTGTTTGTCCTGCATAAGGAGATGCACCGTCTTCTGCAGTTGTGTATTGGATGTCGCGAATTGCAAGTTGACCATTTGTGCGAGCTTCGAATGTTACAGTTGCTGTAACAGGAGTTTCGAGCGATGCATTTTCCATATCAACAAGTTCGAAAGTCAATGTGTTGCTGCCGTTTGCAAGGTTTTCTACAGTAAATGGTTCTTCAGAAGTAATGTATTGTGCTTCACCATTGTTCAAAGTGTATTTCAACTTGCCATCAGTACCAAGAACGAAATTGTAAACGCGGAACTGAACTTCAACATTGTCTGCCATAACAGTTGAACCTTCTGCCGGAGAAAGAACGCGGAGAGCAATGCCATCAACATTTTCGGTTATGTCGGCAGCACTACGAGGAAGTATTACCCATTCTACATTGTAGTTAGGATTGTTGGAATATGAAAGAACGCCTGTAATTTCATATTCTACATCTTCGACAGGAGTGTAAGTGAAGCAATCCTTTCCGACATACAAGGTATTTTCGCCATTTACAATCTGCCAAGCATTGCCAAGGAATGTTCCATTGTGTGTTCCTGTTACCTTTACCAGCATCGATTCGTACTGCTCTGTTGCTTCATCAAGTGAAATCTCTATTGGTACAATTGCCAAATCAATAAAAGTAGGAATAACATGCGTAAGAGCATTCATTTCAGTAAGTCCATTGTATTCGGACATTGTTCCACGGACAATATAACTTTCACCAACAATTACTGATTCAACATAATCGGGCGAATATACATACAATCCGCTGTATGCTTCTTGCGATGACTGAATATAAAATCCGTATTGAGTTTTTGCCGTAACAACGCCTTGTGTTGCAACGATTTGTCCATCGTAAGCATTTACATCGGCTGTTCCTTGAATTGCTGGAATTGTAAGCAATGTCGAATGGTCAGCATCGGTTGTGAATGTTACAGTTGCAGTAACGGGAGTTTCGAGCGATTCTTCGTCCATATCAACAAGTTCGAGAACGAGAGTATGTTCGCCATCTTCTATTTCAGAGATTGTGAATGTTGCTTCTGTTGAATACTGAGCAGCATTTTCATCGAGCGTATATTTTACCTTGCCATCGGTGCCAAGTTCAAAGTTGCGAACTGTAAGGTTCACATTTACCGAATTTGCAAAGAAAAATGCGTTGTTTGCAGGAGCTGTAACAACCATTGCAGGATCATCGCTAAGCGAAGATGCATCAACAAAAAGGCTTACTGCGGTCTGGTTTGCAGATGCGTAGCAGGAGAACAAAGGTGTTCCGTTATTGTAATTGTACTGCATAACATTGCGATTTGTAGAACCAGATGCAACTATTGAGCATGCATTACCGTTGAATGTTATGTTCCATTCTCCGTTTTCATTGTTTGTTGTCTGGGTTTTCAATTGGTTTGCAGACGATGAAGCCGCATACAGGTAACCGTTGTTAATTGCATCATAGAATGTATAATATTCAGCATTTCCAGTTGCGACACCAAGTACCAAAGCAACCGCCTGATTGGCTATGTTGTCTGTAGAATTCTGTGTAGCTTCGGTAACCGACACTGTGTTTCCACTGATGGTGATTGAATTTGCAGCACGGTTGTTGCTTTTCTGTCCACCCATAGCGAATGCTCCATTTGTGGCATCCTCGGCTACAATGATATATTTGCCACCAATAACAAGTTGGTCGGCACTAGTAACCTTTGTGAAGGTCGTCTGTGCGGATGCCATTCCAAATGCAAGCATCAAGCACGAAACAAAGAAAAATGATAAAACTCTATTCATAACTCTCTCAAATTTAAAATATTAATCGATTTTTTTCTTAGCTCTAAACAAAAAAAGAACCTATCCGAAGATAGGTTCAGTATTAGCATATTACTATTTTTCAAGTATTTCGGGGTCAACCAAGATTCTACCGCAATATTCGCAAGGTATGATTTTCTTGCTCGACTTGATATCCAACTGTCTCTGAGGCGGAATCTTGTTGTAGCAACCACCGCAAGCATCACGTTCGATAGTAACGACTGCAAGCTTGTTGCGGGCATTGTTGCGAATACGGGTGTAAGCAAAAAGCAAACGAGGTTCGATAGTCTGTGAAATTTCTTCACGCTCTGCATTCAACTTTTCCTCTTCGGTCTTGGTTTCGGAAATGATACCATCAAGTTCCACCTTCTTCATGTCAAGGTCTTTGCGACGCTCAGCAAGGCGATCCTTTGCTTCGGTAATCATATTGTTCCTATTTTCGATTTCCTCCTTGCTAACCCTGATATTCTTTTCTGCCAACTGAATGTCAAGGTCCTGGTTTTCGATTTCCTTTGTCAATGCATCGAATTCCCTGTTGTTCCTTACATTGTTCTGCTGTTCCTGATACTTCTTTAGCAAAGCCTGAGCTTCTGTCTTCTTGCGGTCAGAAACCAAAATCTGTGCATTCAAGTCCTTTATTTCATGCTTGTAGTTGTTGATACGGGTTTCGAGACCTGCGATTTCGTCTTCAAGGTCGCGTACTTCCAAAGGAAGTTCACCTCTGAGGGTCTTTATTTCATCCAACTTGGAATCAACAAGCTGCAATCTGTACAAGTTCTTAAGTTTCTCGGTAACTGTAAGTTCGTTTTTCTTTTCGTTTTCTGTCATCTCAATAATTGTTTATCGGATTCGTATTTATGTCTGAAAAATAGGTTGCAAAGTTAATGCTTTTTTTCACAATACCGCCATAAAAAAATTTCTTAAAACAAATTTTTAGAATGTCCGTACAATATTGAGGCACAATGTTTGTTATTTAATTAATTTTGGTTTAAGCTCAAAAGACATGAAAAGACTAGCATACATTTTCGCAGCGGTTACTACCGCCTTGGCATTCACGATGTTATTTTTTGAAAAAAGCATCGGATTAAACCTTGTGATTCTCGAATGGGTAACAATTCCGATAATGATTTTTCTAAATCGTCCATTCAAGTTCAACAAACTGACAATCACCGCATTGCTCATACTTCTGACAACATCGCTTGCAGTATTGTATTCGCACACCAATTGGACGATTTTCGTCAACATACTCATGTTTTTTACCTGCAACAGCATTATTGTATTCAAGGAATACCGTAGCTACATGTATGCCACCTTCGAATCGTTCCGCAATGCTGCACTTTCATTTGTTCCGCAGGTTCACAAAAAGCACGAGGACGGCGAACCCAAAATGAAAAAAAGCAAGATTTTCTGGCTCACGGTGCTCGCTTTTGTAATAACAATGGCTTTCGTCATTTTGTATTCGCTAGGCAGTTCCAAATTCGGTGAATGGGTCAGCGATATAATAGAATCACTTAATTTCAAGTTTATCCTGCTGTTCCTTTTTGGACTTGTCTTTGCAAACTTTGCTTTTCGCAAAAAGACGGAAAAACTTATGACCTACGAGGCTGGCAAAGACGAAACCATTGTACGCAAACGCAAAAGAATATTCCATCGCGGACTTACGCAGACACTCAAGAACCGCAACTTTTTCGGCGTCATGCTGCTCGGAATGCTAAACATTGTGCTATTATTCTTCAACATAAGCGACATACGCTATGTGTGGTTCTTCTCGTGGGATGGATCATTCCTAAAGGAATTTGTACACGAAGGCACATGGATACTGACATTCGCCATACTCATATCGCAGATGATTACACTGTTGTTCTTCCGCGAAAACCTCAACTTCTACAGCCGAAACAAGTTGCTCAAGATTCTGACCATGATTTGGCTTGCACAAAACTGCATAATGACGATTTCGGTAGGAATAAGAAATTTCTGGTATGTAAAATACTTCGGACTGGCATTTGGACGCATCATAGTTTTCTTCTTCCTTGTGCTGGTTATTGTGGGACTGATTTCCATAATGATAAAGGTAAGCAAATGCAAAACAATGTATTACCTCTTCAAGGTTAACAGCTATGCCTTCATGGTGGTGATTTCGCTATCGGCACTCGTAAACTGGCATGTTGTCATCGCCGACTACAATTTTGCTCACAGCGACAGCTCTTTCATTGAATATTCGTTCATGGCAAGACTCGACAACTCGGCACTTCCATATCTTGTAAAGTCAAGAGCCGAACTTGATGTTATCGACCAGCAACAGCAGCAAGCCATGAAATTCGACACTCATTTGGATTATTTCATCACCTCGAAGAAATACGAAATCCTGATAAAGATGAAAGCACAGGAATTTGTGGTCGATTACGAAAACATGAGTTTTCTGGAATGGAACTACGCCGATGAATGGGCATACCGCAAACTGAAAAACAGCGGCTACCTGGAGACTATCGGCTTCGATGCCGACTGGTTCGACTTAATAAGATAAGAAGGCGAGAAGGCTTGAAGGCTAACAGGCTTGAAGGCTAACAGGCTAACAGCCAAACGGTCGAACAGCCAAGAGATATTTCTGAAACCCGGGTACTTTCAAACTAGCCTTAACCATTGAAACCCCAAAAACTTAGAAACTCAGAAACAGCGAAGCGTAGAAACGCTGAAAGCATTGAAACTTAGAAACGGGCGTCAGCCCACAGAAACCCTTTTAATCCCTTCCCAGCAGCACCTTTGCGTTTTCCAACGCTTCCTGAGTGAGTTTTTCTCCGCTCATCATAGATGCAATTTCGGTTATGCGCTCTTCATTGTTAAGCTTCATAATGCTTGATATGGTGCGCTTGTCATCGGTCTGCTTGTAAACCTTGAAATGCTCATCGCCCATAGCAGCCACCTGCGGAAGATGCGTAATGGCAAGAACCTGCACATTCTGGGCGATTCTCTGCATAATTTTGCCCATTTTTGCTGCAATTTCGCCAGATACGCCAGTATCAATCTCATCGAAAAGTATGGTAGGAATGTTCATCGAATTTGCCATAAGCGACTTCAATGCAAGCATCAAGCGTGAAAGTTCACCACCAGATGCAACTTTTTCTATTGGTTGTACCGGCACAGCCTTGTTGGCACTGAAAAGGAACGAAATATTATCAATTCCATTTGGCGAAAGCTCGGTAATCTCGTTGGCAATCTCAAACTCTGCATGGGGCATTCCCAAGTCAATGAGCATGGATTTGATGTATTTCTGCGTTTTGGCAAAAGAGACACTACGCTTTGCGCTAAGCTTTTTTGCAACCTCGCGAACTTCTTTTTCCTTGTCTGAAAATTTCTTTTCAAGGTCAGCGATTTCATCTTCAAGATTGCCACTATTGTCAACAAAACCTTTGTATTCCTGATATTTTTGCTTCAGTTCGGCAATATTTGCCACACGATGCTTGGTCATAAGTCCCATAAGCAAGTCAATGCGGTCGTTGGTTGCCTGCAGTTGCTGCGGATTTACCTCCACCTGCGACAACAGTTTGCCAATAGTATCGTTAATGTCCGACAATTCTATGAGTGCCGACCCCACCCTATTTTCGAGTTCCTCGGCAGGTTTGAAGTTCTTCGCAATTTTTGCCAGATTGCCACGCATCTGCTTCAATAGAGCGTTTGCTGAATATTCACCAGCATCAAACAGATTTGATGTGTCGTACAAAGCCGACTTTATCTCCTCCGCATTCTCAAGCATTGATGCACGGGCTTCAAGCTCTTCCATTTCATCATCGGCACCAAGTTTAGCATTCTCAATTTCCTGTGCCTGAAAACGATAGTAGTCAATATCGCGCAATGCCTTTGCCAACTCGTTCTTTTTCTTGGTCATAAGATTCCCGAGCGACTGGTATTCGGCATATTGTTGCTTGTATTCATCGAAAAGTGACAAAGTCGATGCTGCCGAATCCACAATCCTCAAGCGGTAAGGCAATGTTGTAAGCGAAAGATTCTCGTGCTGTGAATGCAAGTCTAAAAAATTGTCGGTAAGAGTTTTTAGTACGGTAAGCGTCACCGGCATGTCGTTCACGAAAGCCCTGGACTTGCCTTCGGGCAAAATTTCACGTCTGACAATGGTCTCATCCGAATAATCGACATCATTTTCGGCAAACAAGTCTTTCAAACCAAGCTTTGTTATGTCAAAAGTTGCCTCAATGACGCATTTCTTGTCTTTCAAAAAAAGCACATCGGTATCGGCGCGTTTGCCTAAAAGCAAAGAAATCGCACCTATAATCATAGATTTGCCCGAACCTGTTTCGCCTGTAATAACGGAAAAACCCGAATTGAAGTCAATATCGAGTTTTTCAATTATGATGTAGTTTCTAATCGAAAGATTGCGAATCATTATTCCGAGCGGGTTATCTTGTCGTACTTGCTTGAATTTGCAGCATCTATTTCTTTCATCAGGTTGGCAACACGCGCCTTTTCATCCGAAAAACCATCCGAGAATATATTTATGATTTCGTCGCTCTTTACAGTGCTGACAATCGACATCAAAAACGACCCTGGACGGCGGCGATGCATAGACCTTAAACTTTCGAGAGATTCCTCCACCGATGTACGGGCATCACTAGGTTTGTCGGCAAGTCTGTCCAACCCTTGACGGTGATAGGTGTACATAAAGTCGCGGAAACCTGAATATTGGTCGTTCAACAGATTTTCGGTGAGCCAATAGCGGTTCTTTGTGCTTTCGTACTGCTTCCAGCCAGGTTCCTGCGCACTTTGGGCATTCTGCACAATTTTCTCTGCAAGCTGATAGTATGTCGTTCCCGCCTGCGAACCAAAACTGTCGTAGTCGAGACCTAACATAATATAACAGTAGTATGCAATTACAGATGACAAATTGCTAGTAAACACATTGGGATTGAACTCAATAGGTTCCATTTCTACATACTTGAACTGGAACTTGTCATCTAGGTAATTGAAAAGTGGCGACATATACGATGTGCCATAAACTGGTCGAGACGATGTTACCTGAATCTTGCCCGAATACTCGTCGGAAGCGACTTCCTTTTCGACCGTTATTGAAATGTTGCATTCAATGCGCTCGTTCTTCGAGAACACATTGTTTGTCCATTTTGTATTGTTGACAAACTCGTACAAGTCCTTACGCATGCTCTGGAAAATCTTCTCGTAGTTGGTTCCCTGAAGTTGCTGGTGTGAAATCTGAATCTGACATTCAAATTCCTGGGCCATCACGACACAAACAGTGAACATTGCAACGACAATGGAAAGAATCTTTTTCATAATCACGGTTTTAAAAGGTTTTTAATTTCATCAACAATATCCTTTGCAACCATAAGCTTTGACTTCAAGTCGAAGTTTTTCACTTCCTTGCTTCGGTTAATGATTGTAATCTTGTTTGTGTCGTGGTTGAACCCTGCGCCCTTGTCGTTCATGGAATTCAACACTATGAAGTCGAAGTTCTTGCGCTCCAGTTTGCCCATTGCATTTTCGAATTCGTTCTCCTTTTCAAGCGCAAATCCCACAAGCACACGGTTTTCCTTTATCTTGCCCAAACTTGCAGCAATGTCTTCTGTTGGCTTTAGGCAAATTTCAAGATTATTGTCCTTACGCTTGATTTTTGTGTCCGACACATTCTGCGGAGTGAAATCGGCCACAGCTGCCGAAAGTACAGCGGCATTGCATTGCGGGAATTCCCTATTGCAAGCCTCGTACATTTCGTGTGCCGACTCAACCTTTATCATTCTAATCGAAGGATTTTTCGCCTTCAGCGAAACTGGTCCCGACACTAGCACCACCTCTGCACCACGATTTGCACATTCCTCAGCAATGGCATATCCCATCTTTCCTGACGAATAGTTTCCTATGAAGCGCACTGCATCAATCTTTTCATAGGTAGGTCCCGCTGTCACCATGATTTTTTTGCCTGCGAGCGACTGATGAGCATCGAAAAACTTGTCGAGACAAGCGACAATGCTTTCTGGTGCAGCCAACCGTCCCTTGCCTACAAGTCCGCTTGCAAGCTCCCCGTCCTCAGCATCAATAAAATGAACCCCATACGACTTTAGCGTCTCGATGTTTTTCTCCACCGTAGGATGAGCAAACATGTCAAGATCCATTGCAGGAGCGACAAACACTGGGCATTTTGCTGAAAGGTAGGATGTTAGCAAAAGATTGTCTGCTATTCCGTTTGCCATCTTGCCGATAGTGTTAGCAGTTGCAGGAGCTATCAAGTAGGCATCTGCCCACATTCCAAGGCTCACATGCGAGTTCCACTGTCCATTTTCCGGATTGAAAAAATCGACATAAATTGGATTCTTGGCAAGAGTAGCAAGTGTAAGCGGTGTTATGAACTGCTTTGCCAACGGAGTCATCACAATCTTTACCTCGGCGCCTTGCGTAACTAGCAAACGGACAATATTTGCAGCCTTGTAAGCCGCAATACTCCCTGTAACACCGAGTAATATGTGTTTTCCGTTGAGCATATTATGTTATTCCTGCGGTTCTGTTTGTGGTTCTGCAGTTGCAACAGGCTCTGCTTCTTCCTCAACTTCTGCCTTCTTGATGTTTATGTCCTGATTGGTGTAGTAAACATTGTCAGCCATAAACTCCTCAATTGCGATATTTGTCGGCTTCGGCAACTTTTCGTAGTATTTCGACACCTCTATCTGCTCGCGGTTCTCGTGGATTTCTTCAAGATTGTCGTTGAAGGTCGAAAACTCTTCGAGCTTCTTGTAAAGTTCCTTTCTGATGTCAGCATTAACCTGATCAGCCATCTTCGAGCAGATAACAACAGATTCGTAAACATTTCCTGTCTTTTCTGCCATTTCGACTACATCGCGTGTGATGCAGTTTGTTGGAGCATTAGTCTTTTTGTAATCCATTTTTACTTTCTATATAATTTTGTGAGTTTGTAAAATATTTTTCTGCTTCTTTGATTTTCTTTGAGTTAGGAAATTTGTCCAGAAATGCATAGTATGCCTGCACTGTGTTTTTGTATCTTTCCAACTTTTTGTTTTCAACGCTTTTTGTTGCAAGGGTGTACGATGCCTTTACCATTGTGAACATTATTTCCTCGCGGTAAGTTGTCATAGGATAGTCATACAGCACATTCCTGAGCGCAACTATTGCCGCCTTGTAGTCGCTTATCTTGTAATAAAGCATTGCATTGTTATATGCCTTTGTCTCAAGCTTGAAATTCAAATCCTTGATATGCTCATCAACCTTTTCGCTATACTTAGATTCGGGATACTTTTCCTTGAAAGACTCCAATTCCCTGAGAGCCAACTCGGTATATGTCTGTTCCAACGAAACACTTGGCGAGACTGTATAGTAGCAGTAAGCTGCCATGTACTCGGCTTCCTCGGTACGCTCAGTGTTTGAATACAAACGGGCATATTCCTTGAACAGATAGCCTGCCAAAGAATATTCCTTTTGCTTGTAATTGCAATATGCGTTGTAGAAGCAAAGCGTCTCGTATTTGTCGGTGCCCTTGTACACCGCCTTTATGTCCTCGATAAGACCGAGCGCCTTATAGTAGTCCTCGGCTTCGTAGTATTCGAACATCTTGCGATATTTCAAGTCGCTGTCACCGCTTTTCAGCACCTTGGAATATTCACTACAAGACACTGATAGCAAAGCGATTACGCCAACAATTAAACAATATACACTTTTCCAATTAAACATCTTGCAAAGATATAAAAATTACTTATTCGACACATTTAATTTTTTCATAAAAAATCCGCTTGAATAACGGAGAGAACAGCGGTTTATTGTTTGCTCACACCAATTACATCATCTGGTTCCTTATCGACACAATATCGCAAGCCACAAGCGCAGCAGTTTCGGTACGCAAACGGCTGCTACCCAATGTCACAGGCACATAATTTTGCAAGGCAAGTTCAATTTCTTCGTGCGAAAAGTCGCCTTCTGGACCGATAAGTATAGTAACAGATGTTTTCGGCTTCACAACATCGGCAAGGTAAATTCGTTTGCCATCATCCTCACAATGAGCTACAAATTTCTGTTCGGAACTATCATTCTTCACGAAGTCCAGAAACTTCACAGCCTCGTTAATCTGCGGATGATAAGCTTTGTACGACTGCTTCATGGCTGCCTCCACTATGCGGTTCATGCGGTCGGTCTTAACGACCTTGCGCTCCGAATTGTGGCAAATGATGGGCGTGATTTCCGAAATGCCTATCTCGGTGGCTTTTTCAAGAAACCATTCCATACGATCCATGTTTTTTGTCGGTGCAATGGCAATGTGAAGACGATACGGCAACTTGTTGTACTCGGCAATTGTTTCCACAATGCGTATCGTAGTATGCTTGTTATCAATGGTTTCAATTTCGGAACGATGCAAATTTCCCTGCCCGTCCGCAATGAAAATTTCATCGCCGACTCTCAGTCTAAGCACTCGCGCACAATGATTCGACTCTTCCTCGCTAAGAATGTGATGGTCGCCCGAAATGGTATTGTCGTAAAAGAATCTCATTGGCGTATCTCTCCATCCGAAATTGTGAACATGCGGTCTGTCAGACGGGCATGCTCCTCGTTGTGCGTTACAATTACAAATGTCTGCTTGAAATTTTCGCGCAGGTCGAAGATGATTTTATAGAGGTCGCGGGCATTTTGCGAATCAAGGTTTCCCGATGGCTCATCGGCAAGCACAACGGATGGGTTGTTTATCAAAGCACGAGCAATGGCAACGCGCTGTTTTTCACCGCCCGACAATTCCGATGGCTTATGTTCGCTTCGTTCGCGCACATTCAGAGCATCAAGCAATTCCAAGGCACGGCTTCGAGTTTCCTTCTTGCCCTTGCCTCCAATGAAGGCTGGTATGCAGACATTTTCGAGTGCAGTAAATTCCGGCAAAAGCTGATGAAACTGAAATACAAAGCCAATATGCGAATTGCGGAATGCCGAAAGTTTCTTTTCGCCAAGCGAAAAAGTGTCAATGCCATCGATTATAACTTTCCCAGAATCAGGTTTGAGCAAAGTACCAACAATCTGAAGCAAAGTCGTCTTACCCGCACCACTTGCGCCTAGTATCGACACTATTTCCGACTTTTCAATATGCAAGTCGATGCCCTTCAAGACTTGAAGGCTACCATACGACTTAGTTATGTTTTGTACATCAATCATCCGTGCAAAAATTTGCGGTAAAAATACAAAATAAAGCATTACGAATTAAACCATCAATATTTTTATTAATTTAGCACCCCGAATTAAATACTTGAAAACCGTATGTTAAGCGAAAACGAAATAAAGCGACAGAAAAGTCTCCTCGAAAGCGAAGGCAACTTTGTGGACATTGCAGCGCCAGCAACGCCAGAAAATGGCATAACAGTCATTGAAAATCAACAACATTACATTGATATATACGACATTCAAAGCAAGAACTACAGTATCGAAAAGTTCGTGCCGGCATCGGGTGCAGCAACTAGAATGTTCAAGCGACTAATCGCATTCAACAACGAGCCAAACCTGAAAAATCTCCACGACGGAGGCGACTACTCTGTAAAAGCGACAATAGATTCATTGCCAAAGTTCGCATTTTTCGACACACTAAAAGGCAGCATTAAGGATGCCGAAAATCTGGAGGAAGTTTCCGACCATATACTCCACGAACCGCTGAACTATGCAGGTCTGCCAAAAGGTCTTGTAGAATTCCACAAATACAATGGTTTTTCGCGCACCGCGTTTGAGGAACAGATCTTCGAAGGCGTAGCAATGAATAATTCGGATAATCCTGCAAAACTCGAATTTACAGTTTCGGAAGAACATTACGAAATGTTTAAAAAACTACTTGACAAGATTTTGCAAAAGAACAAACTAAATGTTGATGTAAAATTCTCGTTCCAGGAAAAATCCACCAACACAGTGGCAATTTACAACGATGGTAGTCTTGTCAAGACAGATTCGGGCGAACTTTTCACCCGTCCTGGCGGACATGGCTCTCTGTTGCAGAACCTTAACGCCATCGATGCAGACATAATTTTCATTAAAAACATCGATAACATTGTTCATCAAGACTATATGCCAGAAACTCTGCCTTACAAGAAACTTCTCGGTGGAGTGCTGATAGAAACAGCAGAAAACATAAAGTCGTACATGCAGAGCCTCGGAAGCGACAAGTCGGCAGAAAATTGCAACCGCATAGCCGATAGCCTTGAAAAGACCTTCTGCACAACAATAGAAAGAAACGGAAACCTCTGCAAAACGCTCAATAATTTCATGAATCGCCCAATTCGCGTATGCGGAATGGTGAAAAACACTGGTGAACCCGGCGGCGGTCCATTCCTAGTAAGAAAAGACGGAAATGTTTCGTTGCAGATAGTCGAAAAAGCCCAGATAAACCTTGCCGATGAACAGCAAAAGGATTATTTCAACAAATCGACACACTTCAACCCTGTTGACCTCGTATGCTACACTAAGGATTACACAGGCAAGAAGTTCGACTTGAACAAATTCGTTGACACATCAACATGCTTCGTATCGGAAAAGACATACAACGGCAAGCCAATCAAGGTTCTGGAACATCCGGGACTATGGAATGGCTCCATGGCCGACTGGCTTACGATTTTCGTAGAAGTACCGCTGATAACCTTCAACCCTGTAAAGGAACTCAACGACTTGCTGCGCAAGGAACACCAAGCTAAAAATTAACAAATTGATTATAAGTAAAAACAAAGGAATATGTTTTCAGGAATAGTAGAAGAAACCGCAAGACTGGTCAAAATTGAAAAGGAACAGAGCAACATTCATTTTTATTTCACCTGCTCGTTTGGCGACCAGCTTCGCATCGACCAAAGCGTTGCACACAACGGCGTATGCCTCACAGTTGTAGAAATAGACAAACCAACAAAGACCTATAAGGTTACGGCAATGAAAGAAACCCTCGACAAGTCGAACCTCGGTCTACTGAACATTGGCGACGAAGTAAACATTGAGCGTAGCATGAGCATGGACAAACTCCTTGATGGTCATTTGGTTCAGGGACATGTTGACCAGACTGCCAAGTGCATCGATGTTACCGAAAACGGCGGAAGCTGGTACTACACTTTCGAATACGATAAGTCAAAAGGCAACATCACGGTAGAAAAAGGTTCTGTTTCAGTAAACGGCGTAAGTCTTACTGTTGTGAACTCAAAGGCAAATACTTTTTCCGTATCGATAATTCCGTACACATATCAGGTGACCAACTTTCACTGCTTCAAGGTAGGTACCATCGTTAACCTTGAATTCGACATCATCGGCAAGTACATACAAAAGATTATGGCTGGCTATCTTGAAGGACTTGGCAAATAAAGAGTGCAACTGATTTCCAAATACCTGAACAGCGTAAGAGCACTGCAATTTTTGCAGTTGTTCCGATTTGTTGCGTTGCTTCTCATCGGCATTATCCTGTCGAAAACAAGCATTGGTATCAGTCAGATTGGAACCTACGAAACCTTCCTGCTGATTTCGGGTGCAACTTGCTTCTTCTGGACTGGCGGAATGTTGCAGACGATGCTCTCGTTGAAACGAGAAGGAACGCAGGAAAAAACCGAAACCTACTTCAACATATTCGTAATCTTCACGGCATTGTCGCTGATTACAGCCATCGCTGTTTTCCTACTTCAGTCGCAAATTGCAACACTCGTAGGATTCAGCGGAAACCGTATACCTTATTTGAAAATACTCTTGGCATACATAGTGCTATCGAGTCCGGCAAACCTTGTCGAATACATCTATCTTATTGAAAACAAGCCAAAACACATTGCCGCATACGGCGCTATAGCATTCACTTTGCAGATACTTGCCGTTACAATCCCCGTGATTATAACCAACGACCTTGGCTACGGATTGTACGGACTTCTGCTTGCAACGGCAATAAAATTTGCTTGGCTTGCTATTATAATATTAAGGTATTCACGACTGAAATTCTCTGGGAAATATATAGGACTTTTCCTGAAACTATCCGCGCCTTTCATGCTTAGCGTACTGATAGTAAAAGGAATACAATATATTGACTGCTTTCTTGTCGCATACAAATTTGATGAAAGCACATACGCACAATTCCGCTATGGTGCAAAGGAATTTCCACTTATTCTATTGCCTGTCACAGCCTTGTCGGAAGCAATATCCTCACGCATAGCCAACAACGAAAATACAACGGAAGCACTCGAAAGCATCAAGCGCGAAAATAAACGCATAATGCACATTTGCATTCCCATTGCAATGGTGGCAATAATCACGAGCAAATATTTATACCCGCTGATTTTTAACAATGACTTCTACGAAAGTGCGCTGGTTTTCAATATTTATTGCTTTGCCGCCATGTTCAGGTTCATACTTCCCGAAAGCATACTCGTCGGCAGAAGGCAAAGCCGTCCTATATTGGCAGCAGCAGCAATAAACCTATTGGTTAACATCACATTAGGGTTCATTCTTGTGAACTTCATTGGTATTGTTGGCGTTGCCATCGCGTTCGTTGTCGGAAACATAATGGAAAAGATTGCACTCGTCTCTGTAGTAAAATCGCTCTACGGAATCCGCCCGAAAGAATATCTTGACACAAGAATATTTTTGTACTATGCAATACTAATGGCGGTGTGCATGGTGGTTAGCATGATATAATGTAGCGGCGCAATGCATTGCGTCGCTACATTATTGCAAATAAAAAAAATCGTCAATCGTAAATCAAAAATCGTCAATATTATTGTATCTTTGCACACAAATTTTTCGGAAGATGGCAGTCGAACTAAAAAAGGAATTCTTAGAAGAACTTACCGAAATCGTTAAGAACCGAGACTCGGTAAAGGCCGCGGAGATGATTCAGGAAATGCATCCTGCCGACATCGCCGAATACTTCGAAGAAATAAATCTTGACGACTGCACTTTCATCTTCATGCTACTCGATGCCGAAACCAAGGCTGATGTTCTTGTTGAACTTGAGGACGACGAGCGTGAAAAACTTCTGGAAACCATCCCAAGCAATGTCATTGGTGAACAGCTCATCGACAAGATGGAATCTGATGATGCCGCCGACATTCTTGGTGACCTTGACGACGATGTTCAGGAGGAAATTCTTTCGCATGTCAAGGATGTTGACCAAGCTGGCGATATTGTAGACCTGTTGAGCTACGACGAGGATACAGCCGGTGGTATCATGGCTAAGGAACTCGTTGCCATAAACGAAAACCTTACCGTGAAGCAGGCCCTAGGCGAAATGCGTGACCAAGCCGAACTGATAGATGAAATCTACTACCTATATGTCGTTGATGACAACAATATATTTAAAGGTACGGTTTCGTTGAAGTCGTTGCTGTTCAGTTCCACGAACCAGAAAATTGTCAACATTCTCGAAGAGGACACCGTATCGGTGAAAACTGATGACAAAGCCGAGGAAGTTGCAAAAATCATGGAAAAGTACGACTTGGTTGCAATTCCAGTTGTCGATAGCATCGGCAGACTGATGGGTAGAATCACTATCGATGATGTTGTAGATGTCATCCGTGAAAATGCTGAAGAGGACTACCAGTTGAGCGCAGGTATTACCAAGGATGTCAACTTTTCGGACAGCGTATTCAAGCAGACAAAATCACGTATACCGTGGTTGCTTATCGGTATGCTCGGCGGTGTATTGTCATCGCAAATAATCGGTGTCTTCGACGAAGAAATGGCATCGTATACATCGCTAGCGATGTTCCTTCCGCTAATCGCCGCAATGGGCGGAAACGCAGGTGTGCAGTCATCGGCTATCGTGGTGCAAGGTCTCGCCAGTGGTGACCTCGACATCCATTCAACAGGCAAAAAGTTGTTCAAGGAATTCCGTATAGGTGCTTGCAACGGACTGATATGCGGAGGCTTGATATTCGCATACAACTTCTTCTTCTCCGACAGCTTTGCACTCACATTGTCGGTAAGCGTTGCATTGCTTTCGGTAATTGTGTTTGCAACCGTTCTTGGCACACTTATCCCATTGTTGCTCAAGAAGATGAAAGTTGACCCCGCCATCGCAACAGGACCATTTATCACCACCTTCAACGATATTATGGGTCTTATTATCTACTTGCTCATAGCAAAACAAATGTTCGCAATATTCTAGGCTAAAGCCTGTTTGAATGGCTTCGCCGTTTCTCGCTACGCTGTTTCTATGTTTCTAGGTTTCTATGGGCTAACGCCCGTTTATATGTTTCTATGTTGCACATAACATGAAACCAGAAATCTTGAAACAAGAAACTTCCTCACTCAAACATTTTCAGCATCCCGATTGCATCGGCATTGCCCTGCGCTGCGGACTTGCGCCAAAGTTCCATCGCCATTTCAAAGTTGCGCTCAACGCCATGCCCATTGTAATAGCAGATTCCCAAATCATACTGCGCCGACATATTTCCCTGCTCGGCAGACAATTTCCACCAACGAGCAGCCTCATTGTAATTCTTTTTCACAGCCTCGCCCTCATAATAGCAGGCACCCATCCTATTCTGCGCCTCAGCATGGCCTTTTTCGGCACATTGAAGCCACAAATCGACTGCCATGTTCACATTCCGCTCAACGCCCTGACCATAATAATAACAGTTTGCCAAGGAATACATCGCCGAAACATTCCCTGCATCTGCTGACTTTCGATAAAACGGAACCGCCTTCTTGAAGTTTTGTTCGGAATAAAATTGTTCTGCCTTGTCGAAATCAGCATCACCCGACTGAGCAAACGACACACGGGCTACCAAGGCAAAAATTGCCACCAATACCAATTTTACAAAACTACTTGCCTTCATATATTCCACACAATATTTTCTGTTCGTTTTCCCAGTTCAAAACCTTTGATGCTTCTAAGCAATTGCGATGATATTCATTTAGTTTGCCTTTATCATCAAGCATATTTTTAACCAATTTTGCAAGGCTTTCGGCATCGTGAGATGCAAAAATCTTTCCAACCGCATATTCCTCAACCACAGCGCGCATCTCTGGGAAATCGGAGCAAACGACAGGTGTTCCAGCCTGAATATAGTCGAAAATCTTATTGGGAAGAGCATACTTGTAATTCAAACTTTCGCCCTGCTCCACCGAAAAACCAATTTTTGCCTTCGATGTAAGTTTGTGCAAATCATCAAAGCGAAGATTTCCGGTAAAGACAACCCTATCTGTCAGATTCAAATTTGCTGTCAACTTTTTCAACTCTGAATCCATATAACCTTTACCAGCAATATAAAGCTTATAATCAGGAATATGCTTCATCATTTCAATAAGCAGTTCTATTCCACGCCCCATATTCAGCGCACCTTGATACAAAAGAATGTTTTCGCGATTATCATACGATTGCATTTCCTTCGATGTAGGCAAATTGCGGACAACCTTCATGTCAAGTCCGTATTTTTCGTTGTAATACTTTGCTATTGAATTACATACGGTATATGTCGCAACTGGACGATGAATGCACTTTCGTTCAATCCACAGCCACACCTTTTTCTTGAAACCAGAATTCAAAAGTTCGGGAACCTCAGTAAAAAGTTCATGAGTATCGTAATACAGCTTCTTTCTTTTTAGCTTGGATATTAGCGCATTAGCAAACAATGTATCGAGGTCGTTTGATAGAAGCGCATCGCAACGATGGAACAACAGATATATAAAGAGCCTTAGATTGAAACATGCATAAAAAAGAAATCCCTTGTTTATCAACAAACGGAAACGCTTAACCTTGTATCTGCGAGGTTCCAATTCTGCAGAAGATTTCAGTCTTCGGCAAAGCACAAGCACATCGTAGCCCATGTCGCACAATGAATTACAAACACGATTCACGCGCTGATCATTGGTCATGTCATTGGTTACCGATACAAAAATTCGTTTCACCGTCGTAAAAATTTACGACAAAGTTAAGAATTATTTTGCAACGAAGAGCAGAAGTCTAATTCTTCGGCTTTTCTTCCAATATGTAATACCTTGTAATTTTAGGATTTTCCAATATGTCGGACGGAAAAATCACCTTTTCTTTTGCCAATGGGAATGTATGGCATCGACCTTGCGCGACATCAATACCTTGGCTTTCAAACGACAACTGCACAAGCTGGGAACAATACAGCATTGTCGTGTCGGACATAAGATATTCGTTATCAAAAAGGATTTTCTTTTTCCACCACCTTATAGCCTCCTGTGCCACTTTTTCAAGAACTTCCGGTGTGGTGTCGTAGCGGGCAAAGCAACCTGCACAAGCACGGTCAGGTGCAAAAAACAAATCCAAGTCATCCATCTTAAGATACTGGATTCCACCTGTTTCGTTTTCCTCGCCAGGAACAGCGTGAACAATTTTCCACTTACCCTCATATTTCACAAGCATTCCCGAGTGCGAGTATATTCCGTTCTTGTCGGCAATTTCCACCACATTACTCTCAATGCTCGTCCCTCCACGAAAAGCAATGTCACCTTCTTGAAGTCTGGACTCATCTACAACTAATTCCACATGGTGACTGCATCCTATGCAGAAAATTAAAAGAACCAAAACGAATACAAGTGGCTTTTTCATTATTCGATGAACGATATTGCTTTATGCTTTTAAAAAATTTCTGCACCGAAATTACTTTCGATGCAGAAATTATAGTACTAAAAAGAATGTTAGTGATTATTCTTCATCAGCAAGTTCTTCACCTTCTTCTTCCTCTTCTTCGTCAGTAGCTTCTTCGTCTCCGCTGAACAAATCATTAGGATTTTCAACTGTTTCACCATCGAAAATGAACCAATTTTCACCGATCTTCTTCAACTGTTCGGTCTTTTCATCTGATTCGCCGTTTCCGTAAGTGATCTTTACTTTAACAGTTGCCATTTCGCCGTCAATAGCTTCATCGCTGATTGTAAAATCCTTAATACCACCAGTGAATGACATTGCCATTGAGAGCTTGTCTGCCAATGCGTCAATAGATTCGTCTGCCTTCTTCTGTTCTTCAGCTGTCATTTCCTTATTATACTTATAAGTACTCTTAACTGCTGCCTTGAAATCACCACCCTTCAAGCATTCATAGTAAGCCTTTGCTGCACCTGTTGGAGTTGTGCTACCATTCTTCTTGCATGATGACATGCTGATTACCATTGCAATAACTGCCAATACAATAACTAATTTCTTCATATTACTTATGTTTTAAAAGTTTAAAATTATACTGCAAAATTAACACATCAATTTCAATACACCAAATAAAATCTAATGTTTTTTCAACAATAAAAGTTTACTAACATCATCAGACCTAGAAACTCAAAAAAATTGCTCCATACTAACCATTTCAACTTCAAATCTTTTGAATTTTCAAATTTTCAAATCTTTGAATTTTTGAATTTTTGTTATCTTTGCAACCCTAAATAAAGAAGTACAAAAATGTCTGAAAACACACAGGACAAGGAACTTATAAAGGAAGTCACCCAATCGGAATACAAGTACGGATTCGTTTCCGACATCGAAGCCGATGAAATTCCCGTTGGTCTCAACGAAGAAACGGTACGACTGATTTCCCAGAAGAAGGGCGAACCCGAATGGTTGCTCGAATTCCGCCTCAACGCTTTTGAGAAGTGGAAAAACATGGAACAGCCAAACTGGGGACACCTCGATATTCCACCAATCGACTACCAGAGCATAATATACTACTCTGCACCAAAGCAGAAGAAGAAACTCAACTCGCTCGACGAAATCGATCCCGAAATCAAGAACACTTTCGACCGTCTTGGTATTCCGCTCGATGAACAGAAACGACTTTCGGGCGTTGCATTCGATGCTGTAATGGACAGCGTTTCGGTAAAGACAACCTTCCAGGAACGCCTTGCCGAAGACGGAATAATCTTCTGCTCGTTCAGCGAGGCGGTGAAAAACCACCCCGACCTCGTTCGCAAGTACATGGGCAAGGTGGTGCCATCGGGTGACAATTATTTCGCAGCTCTCAACTCGGCAGTATTCAGCGACGGTTCGTTCTGCTACATTCCAAAGGGAGTGCGCTGCCCGATTGAACTTTCGACCTACTTCCGCATAAACGCAAGCAACACCGGTCAGTTCGAGCGTACGCTTATAGTCGCCGACGAAGGCGCATACGTAAGCTACATGGAAGGTTGCACCGCTCCTCAGCGCGACGAAAACCAACTTCACGCCGCAATAGTTGAGATAATTGCCGAAAACGATGCCGAAGTAAAGTACTCAACCGTACAAAACTGGTATCCAGGCAACAAGGAAGGCAAAGGCGGAATCTACAACTTCGTAACCAAGCGCGGACTTTGCAACGGCAAAAACTCAAAGATCAGCTGGGCGCAAGTGGAAACCGGTTCGGCAATAACATGGAAATACCCAAGCACAGTGCTTAAGGGCGACAATTCTGTTTCGGAATTCTACTCAGTAGCCGTTACTAACAACTTCCAGCAGGCCGATACAGGTTCGAAAATGATTCACATCGGCAAAAACACCAGCAGCACGATTGTATCAAAAGGTATCTCGGCAGGACGAAGTCAGAACTCGTATCGAGGAATGGTGATGATTGGCAAGAACGCCGACAACGCCCGCAACTTCTCGCAGTGCGACTCGCTGCTCATGGGCGACAAGTGCGGAGCTCACACCTTCCCCACCCTCGATGTGAACAACGAAACTGCAATAGTTGAACACGAAGCAACAACTTCAAAAATCAGCGAAGACCAGATTTTCTACTGCAACCAGCGCGGCATCTCCACCGAAACCGCTATCGGTCTGATAGTTAACGGATACGCAAAGGAAGTAATAAGCCGTCTGCCAATGGAATTCGCGGTAGAAGCACAAAAGCTTCTGCAAATAAGTCTGGAGGGAAGCGTTGGGTAAAGTTGAGAGTTGAGAGTTAAGAGTTGAAAGTTGAGTAGCAGCGCAACGCTTTGCGCTGAAAATAGAAAAACGAAAGATTAAAGTTGGAAAGACAAAACGACATACTACCACTTCTCACAGTCAAGTACTTCGATGTGAAGACTACGACCAACTACCTGCTGGCAAACAGGCAGCTGATTGGTAGTTTTGTCGTCTTTTCGCTCGAAAACGAACCTTTCTCGTGGCGGGCAAGCTGGGTTCTCTGCAAATATGCGGAACGAAAAGCCAGCGACATACAGCCATACTCACAAATGCTCATCGACAACCTGCCCAACATCGCAAAGCCAGGACACCGTCGCGAAACACTCAAGATACTCTCGCACCTGCAACTCGACGAAAGACAAAGCTGCGATGTTATGGATTTTTGCTTCGACAGCATAAAGGACAACAAGTTGCAAGCATCGGTCCGCTCAGCCGCCTACGACATGCTCATGAAAATCGGAGAGCAATACCCCGAAATCAGGTCGGAAGCCATAGCAATCTTCGACGACACCAAGGACTACTATCCTCACGGAATCCGCAAATCAATAGAGGTAAGGACGATGCATAATACTGCAAACCGAAAAATATATGAATAAAGATAGCGAACAAATAAGACCAGATTTAAGCCTTGAAGTTGCACACGATCAAGTGCTTACCCCAAAGCAGCAGCAAGATGCCTTGATACAATTCTTGGGAAAAGAACATTGCGAAATACAAGGAATTGCAGGAAAGCGTGTTTTCACATATATCAATAATGGGAAAAAATACATTCTACTAAATCGTGCCGTTTCTTATTTAGGCAATCCTCATCCAGTATTCAAAAAAAGAGTGCAGTTACCACATTGGTACAAGGAGTATTGCGATGAAATTAGAAATGAGAACCTGCCATACGATGTACGATTCATTGGTGTATATCACTATAAAGGCTTGATTGTATTTGTAGATTTCATCAAAGATACCTATCTTAAAAAGATTGTACATAATTCATCTGCACACATATACATAAACGACCTTTTTCAAGCCCTAACAAATGGAGTATTTCATAAAGAAGACATGTATGGCAATCATATATACGCAATTCATGGTAGCAAGTTTGCAAGTTATTTAGATGGCAAGGAAACTGGTAAAAATATTTTATTCTCACTATTTGAGCAATTTAATAAAGGTTTTACATTTGGACAATGGCTCAAAGTACTACCGACTGTAAAAGAAATGGAAAAAGCCAATTGGCCAGAATGGAGACAGACAGAATGGCCAGGATGGTATCTTGAATACAAATTCAATCAGTTTACTATCAACAATGATACATCCCCACATATAATTTATACAGGACAATCAAACAAAGGGAAACAAACTGGCAAATACGACTTTGATATTTGGTTCAAAAAAGCACAATTCTATGGTGATTTAAAATCAAGCGACATAAACGCAAAAGAAGCTCCCGGCAATGACCAAACGACATTTGTTGAATGTATAAATATGTTTGGCAGATTTTGGTATGTTATTTATGAACACGAAACCGAGAAAGATTGTGAAGATAAAGGGTATAAAGAAGTTCGTGCTTATAACCATTACATGAAAAAAGAAGAATTGTCATATGCCAAACGACTCAAAATAGGTGTTAAATTTATGAAAATGACAATTCTGGAACTTAATCGCATAAACTATCGAGAGGCTCTTTCTGAATTTAATCAAGGACACCAACCTGACGGTTCTGCTCGTAATCCTAAATTCATGATAAAGAAGAAAGATATTGACCAATTTGTTGTTTTCCGTTATAACTATAACTCTAAATGAAGAAATTTCGATTTATAGACCTTTTTTGTGGCATAGGTGGTTTCCATCAAGCCATGTCGCAACTTGGTGGACAATGTGTTTACGCCTGCGACATTGATGAAGACTGCCGCAAAACCTACGAGGTTAACTACGGATTGCGTCCTGAACGAGATATTACCAAAGTCGATGTTGCAAAAATACCAGAATATGATGTGTTGTGTGCAGGTTTTCCTTGCCAAGCATTTTCAAAAGCAGGAAAACGACTAGGATTCCAAGACGAAACAAAAGGGACTCTTTTCTTTGATGTAGAACGAATAATGCAACAAACAAGACCCAAATACGCTTTATTGGAAAATGTGCGCAACCTTGCATCACATGATGAAGGCAACACATGGCGAGTTATTCACCAACATCTTGTTGCTATAGGCTACAATGTATTATGTGAACCTGTAATATTCAGTCCTCATTATATTGGCATTCCCCAACACCGCGAACGTGTCTATATCATGTGCGTACGCAAAGACATCGGAGAATTGCCAGAATTTATTTTTGACACAGAAAAACTGCCAAAGTGCCGTATTGATGATATTTTGCAAGATGATAGCGAGATTGCAAATATTGACCACTATCGTCTATCCGATGATAAAATAGAATTATTAAATTTGTGGGATGAGTTTGTCCAAAATATAAAAGGAGATAAACTACCAGGCTTCCCTGTATGGAGTGAGTACCTCAAACCTCTTGACCCTAAAGAAAACTTGTCAGCATATCCTAAATGGAAATCCAACTTTATTCTCAAAAACAACCAACTTTATCTTGAAAACAAAACTTTTCTTGACGAATGGCTCCCACGCGCAAGAATGCACCCTCTATTTTTTGGAGCAAAAGCAAAGTTGGAATGGCAAGCTGGACAACATAAACATCCTAGCATATGGGACAACATTCTTCAATTCCGTCCTTCTGGCATTCGCATAAAACCAGGAACTTACTTTCCTGCATTGGTTGCAATCACACAAACAAGCATTGTGGGTAGCCGAAAACGTTTTTTAACATTAAGGGAATGTGCAAGACTTCAGAGTTTCCCTGATACATTTCAACCCGATATAATAGAAGCACAGGCTTATAAGCAATTCGGTAATTCTGTAAATGTTGAGACAGTAAAAATATTTGCCAAGTATATGTTCGGCGACAAAACCACTCTCAAAAAATACTCTGTGCAAAATAGCATTGCTCCCGTCAACTTTTTGGAAATAGCCAAAGAGTTTCCTGAAGAGATTATCGAGAACAAAGAAGTAATAAACGTCAACGGACTAGATACGAAAAAGAATCTTCTAGTATCGCTTGTAAAGAATGATACTATAAAGTTGCTACTTGATGGCTCTATAAACATTTACTATACAGGCAAGAAATTTCCATCTACAGTGGAATTGAATCACCTATATTATTTTATGCCATATCGCAAAAGTAAAGGAATACGTGATCTTTATTATATCAAAGTTGCTCGCGTTGGTTCAAAACATGAAGTACATCCTAATGCCGATCCTAATGACTTAAGGTTGGTTTTCGAAATTGAATTTGTGAAGCAACTTTTCCCTGACTACAAACCTTTTAGATTAGCCATATGGGAAACCTTTACTGATACAACCCTTGAAAAAATACTAGAAATATGATACAAATAAAACATACTTTTAATGATTTAAATATGAACTTAAAATAAATCACTATGCTAACTATAAAGAACCTACACGCCGAAATCAACGGCAAAGAAATACTAAAAGGTATAAACCTCGAAATAAAAGAGGGCGAAGTTCACGCCATAATGGGTCCCAACGGCTCGGGAAAATCAACGCTTTCGGCTGTCCTCACAGGTAACGAAAACTACAAGGTTACAGATGGTGAAGTTATCTTCAAAGGACGCAACCTACTCGAAATGAGCGTAGAACAACGCGCAAAGGAAGGCATCTTCCTGAGTTTCCAGTACCCGGTTGAAATCCCAGGCGTAAGCATGATAAACTTCATGAAGACCGCCATCAACGAGCAGCGCAAATACCGCGGTTTGCCCGAATTGACAGCTTCGGAATTCCTGAAATACACCCGTGAAATGAAGGAGTTCGTAGAACTGAAGGACGACCTTGCAAACCGTCAGGTGAATGTGGGTTTCTCGGGTGGCGAAAAGAAGCGCAACGAAATCTTCCAGATGGCAATGCTCCGTCCATGCCTCTCGATTCTAGATGAAACCGACTCGGGTCTTGACATCGATGCACTCAGAATTGTTGCCAACGGAGTAAACAAGCTCAAAACTCCCGAAACATCGTGCATAGTCATCACCCACTACCAGCGACTTCTCGACTTCATCGTTCCCGACGTTGTTCACATTCTTTACAACGGACGCATCGTAAAGACCGCAGGCAAGGAACTCGCTCTAGAACTCGAAGAGAAAGGTTACGGATGGATTAAGCAGCAGCTTGGAGAATAATCACAACGGACGACCATGGACATCAAGAAAAAATACATAGACATTTTTGAAAGTTGCGCCGAACAGTTCCGCAAGTCCGACACCGACTTCATGTTCGCCAAGCGCAACGAGGCCTTGGAAAGCTTCCGCCAGAACGGACTTCCAACGGCTAAAACCGAGAATTACCGCAATTTCAACATCGCCGACATTTTCAGCACCGAATTTGGCAATGTTTTGCAAAACAAGACCAATGTTGACCTGAACGAATATTTCAAGTGCGAGGTCGAAAATATGGATGCCGAAGTGGTTCTCGTATCGAACGGAATGTACTACGACCAAAACAAGATTCTTCCCGACAAGGCGATAATCTGCAGTTTGAAGGAAGCACAGACCAAGCATCGTGATATTTTTGAGAAATACTACAACTCAAGCGCATCAAACTTCGGCGATGGTTTTGTAAACCTCAGCACAATGCTTGCCGACGACGGGCTTTTCGTTTACATTCCCGATAATGTTCGCCTCGAAAAGACATTGCAGATAATAAATCTCAATCACGGATTCGGCAGCAAGAACATTGTAAAGCGCAACCTTATTGTTTTGGGCGAAAACTCGTCATTGTCGGTTGTAGTATGCGACCATACGCTCAACAGCAGCAACAATTTCGTGATCGACACCACCGAATCGTTCATAGGAAATGGCTCAAAACTCACTCACTACACTTTGCAAAACGAGCCAGACCAGTCGAGCTTAGTTAGCAGTCACCTTGCCGAACTTGGTGACAACGCCAACATCGAATCGTTTGTACTGACGCTTCACGGCGGCATCGTACGCAACAACTTGCGCGTTCGCTTCAATGGGGAACATTCCGATGCCAACCTGCTCGGTCTTTACCTCATCGACCGCAAGCAATATGTTGACAACTATACTCTTATCGAGCACCTTGTGCCAAACTGCAACAGCAACGAACTTTACAAGGGCATACTCGACGAGCAGGCACGCGGTTCGTTTATGGGTAAAATTATCGTTCACGAAGGTGCACAGAAAACTGCAGCTTACCAGACCAACCGCAACCTCTGCCTCACTGGCGATGCCCGCATGACCACCAAGCCGCAGTTGGAAATCTATGCCGACGATGTTCAGTGCAGCCACGGAGCAACCGTTGGTCAGCTCGACGAAGAAGCATTGTTCTACCTCCGTCAGCGCGGAATTAGCACCAAGGAAGCAAAGCTGATGCTTATGTTCGCCTTTGCCAACGACATTCTGATGAATATGCACATCGAACCGCTCAAGGAACGCATTTCGGGAATGATAAACTCTCGTCTGCGTGGCGAACTTTCGGAATGTAGCAATTGTTTGCTCAACTGCGAAGGTGGCAACTGCAATATGTAGAAGGCTGCGCCGTTTGAATGCCTGCGGCGTTTCTATGGGCTACGCCCGTTTCTAAGTTTCTACGCTTCGCTGTTTCAGTGGGCTTCGCCGTTTTAAGGTTTTATGCCTGCGGCGTTTGAAAGTTTTACTTCAATATCATTGTCTGCTTTTCACCGCTCTGATTGTCAGTCCGCAATTACGGTAAGTTTGTCGGGTTTCGTTGCTATCGGAACCGAAGAAAAGACCCCACGCACGACTGGGAACATCTTCGTACAACGAACTTGTCCAATATATGCCATACGAACCATCGTAACTTAAATCGCATCCACTACGATAACCAGCGGCTGGCAAAAAAATAGAATTGTCATTAGAACCGACAAACAAAAGTCCGTTTATACCATTTTGTGTCGTCCATGAGTGTGTGCAATTGTCGAACAACTCCTGCATTTCGGTGCTTGTAGGCATACGCCAGTCTGATCCCCAATTTGCTGTGGCGGCATCATCGGAAGCCTCAATTACGAACAGATTATCGGAAAAACTATTGTCGCCAAAGAGCGGGTCACTGCAATATTTTGTAAGACGGGGATAGTTCCATGTTGTACCCTCGGCATAGCGATAACTTTCCCATGTATAAGCACCCTTTTCCATCGTTTCTGCCCAAGCAAAATAATAGCCGTAATCCTCGGGATTGGCAGCTCCTACATTGCAAGTAGCCCACAATATGCCAGACGGAAGCCCAAGGTCAACAAAAGAATGTGAATCGCCAGACAATGCCATCCACTGCGCATATAGCGTGGTGTTTTCCGAAATGGTTATTTGTTGTGTATCGGAATATGTTCTGCCAGAACCATCTGGAATCGTATTCCAAAAGACAAAACTATGGTTTTCGCGCGTAAATGCATTTGCCGACAATGCCTGAGCGACTCCAACCACAAATAATTGCGGCTCCATTTCGCCGACACCACCATTTGCATCAAAGACAACACAAACAGTGTCGGCATCCTGATTTATGGTTGTATCATTGCCCTGCGGTTTATTGTGAATCCATTGCGCATATAGAGTAACATCGGCGACCAACATCACTTTTTGTCCGTCGCTATAAGCAGTTCCGCTACCATCGGCAATGGTGTTCCACCCCGAAAAACTAAAGTTCTCACGAACAAACAAATTTGCCGACAAAGCCTTTTCCTCGCCTTCGACAAATTCCTGAGACGACATTGTTCCGACACCTCCATTTGGATTAAAGGTTACCATATATGAGTTTCTTTCCTTGCATCCCACTGCAAAAATGCCAATTGTCAGAACGATTGCTACCAATATTGAGAACCGATATTTCATACCTATTATTTTTATAACAAAAATAGGACTTCGCTCGTCAAGCACCAATCACAACTTTTGGCTAAAATTGAAGATAAAAATCATCATATATGGGGATTTACTATGGAGTTGAATCGCTATACTTTTGTGAATCTAAAGTTAATTTTATTACACTTATTTACACAACAAACAAAAAAAAGACAATGAAAAAAGTTTTATTATCACTGATTATGATTTGGGGAGCATATCTGATTTATGCCCAGAACGATTGTGAGAAAACGCTTCCTTATTCTCAAGATTTCGAAGGACTTGAAACATACTCAAACGAATCATTTCCCGAATGCTGGAGCAAAATTTTCTCGTACGAGTCAACAATGGAATACGATTGTCCGACAATATGTCCGACAGGAGCAAACGGAAGTTCAAACAGTTTGTTTTTCATGTTGCAGGGACCTACTTCACAGTATGCAATATCGCCAAAGATTTCAACTTCGGTACAAATAAGGAGCACGACCGTAAAATTTCAGTACAAGTCGAACAAAACCATAGAAGTAGGACTAGTCGTTGGCGTTATGACAGACCCTGAAGATAGTCTGACATTTGTTCCGATTGATACTGTTCACAGAATTGGCGCAACCAATGCATGGGAGCAAAAAGAAATAAATATGGCGGCATATACAGGCGACGGTCACTACATTGCATTGTGGCTCAACGGTGTGGTTTGCTCGGCAGCATATCCTTCATGCTTTGTTGACGACTTTGTAGTAGAAATGTCGGCTTCGTGTACAGCTCCAGTGCAAATAGCCGCCAATGTAAACGACGACGAAGCAACTATTTCGTGGACACCAACAGACAACACAACTGCTGTGCGCCTATACTACAAAGAATCGGATGCAGAAAACTATCAATCCGAAGACATTGCCGGCGGAACCAACCAATATACAATCACCGGATTGAGCCATGGTTCACTATACGACTACTACCTTGTAACAATTTGTGGCGATGAAGAATCGGCACCGTCCGAAATCTACAATTTCTCGACTCCATGTGAAGAAATTACCGAATTCCCATGGACTGAAGATTTCGAACTCGGACTTATCTGCTGGACTCTCGATGCATCGGACAACGACCAGAATTGGATTTCCAACACAAACCCGACATACCCTGCTTGCTCTCCAACATCTGGCACACATGTGGCATCTTTCAATGCATACAATTTCTACGATGCTTGGGCGACAATGACATCTCCAGCCATAGACCTTACCGAAAGCCGTACTCTTTCACTTAAGATGTATCTTTATGGTCCGCAAATCAATATGTACAACAATGAGCAGCCATACGACGACAAAATAGAAATCTATGTTAACGATGCTCCCTCAACCGACAATGCCACGCTTATTGCAACTGTAAACGGCTACTCTGCAGAAGAAGGCTGGGCTGAAATGTCGTACACCGTTCCTCAGCAGGAGGCAAATCGCAGTTACATTATAATAAAAGGCATTTCAGATTTCGGCTACAACCTGCACATTGATGACATTACAATAGCCAATTCGCCAACAGAAGTTACAGAAAACGATGCAAATATTATATCTGTTTATCCCAATCCTGCACAAGATTACGCAATTCTGAACATCGCTGGACTTGAATCGGACAGCGAAATAACAATGAGCGATATGTGCGGAAGAGTTGTAAGAACATATGTTGCCAGCAAGGGAGAAAATGAGATTATAATCGAAAAAGGCAATCTTTCCGCTGGAATATATGTCATAAGACTTACAAACGGAGAAAAATCATTAGTTGAAAAAGTTTCATTTCAATAAAAGCCATAAATAACTGAAAATTTCAAAGGCATACAAATCATCGTAAAAGTGGCTACCTTGGGTAGTCACTTTTTTGTTGTCTGCTTTTGGCTCTAGTTTTATGTATAACTGATTTCCTAAAGAAATAAAAAGAGACTGTCATTGCTTGTTTCACTGCGCGAGCTAAAGGTTCCGCAAGTTAGAATGCTTTAACAGCCGAAGGCGAGGAAACTTGTTTACTATGTTGAGGCGCAAAAGCATCTGCTAAGCAAACAATAACGCGATACGGAATGGGGAGCGTAATAAGCCGCTCACTGAGCGTAGTCGAAGTGCGGCTATATTCAAGGAGATTAGATTGGCTTTGCCGAGCTAAAGGTTGCTCACTTCGTTTCGCGAAGCTGCAAGCAGCGTTCCACATAAACGAACTCACAAGCAACGTTCCTTATGTTGTTCGCTTTGTCTTACGGAAACATGGTTCACGAAGCTTGTGAGTAATGACGGCAAGGATGATAACAAGAAAGTTTAATAATTTCAGTTCAATGTCAAACTATTGCCCTGTTTTTTTTTCATCGCGTGTTCTGCCATCCGCATTGCAATTATCGAAATTGGTATTGTCAAAACCAATACGATAATCAACACTGGAATATTGTCAATAACCTGTTTCATCAACTCATCATATCCAGCTGGCATTTCTTCAACTGCAGCGGCAAGCGAGCCTTCAGTATCTGTCCACCAATGGATTGTGTATGCGAAAAATGAAAAAGCAAAAGGCACAAAACTCCAGCGAACGCCTTTAAGCGTGTCGTATCTAAGGCATAGCCTTACTATTTCGGAAATTGCAGTTAGAGCAACAATGCCTATAATGAAAGACGGATCGGTTTCGCCACCCAGCAGGAAAAGGACAAGTATGAATCCATTAAGGGCTGTTGCGACTCCGAAACCGCGAATAAGTGTCGATGTGTATAAATATACAAACGCGCATAAAAGTGGTAAAACCGCGCCAATATACGCATAGCACATAGGATGGATTATTCCGCTCGAAGCACCAGCAATGAATATTGCAAGATAAGCGACCATCATAAGGAGAATTTTAACAACCGTCTTCATATTATTACTTTATTACGATGATTAGTTTGATTACCATTTAAATACAGCCAGTCGGTTGTTCAGATGCGGTAAGAAGAAGGCGAAAAGTTTTGCCCGAACCGAATATTTCTTCATTTCCACATTGTAGCTTTGTTCCGAAAGTAATGTCATTCGCGGTTCCAATTCAAAGTATTCCTTGCCCGACTTGGTTCCCCAATGGAATTCAGCATTTGTGTATTTCACAGCATCATGATGCTTGGTATTCCTGCCAAGAAGTGGATGATGCAGTTCGGCAAGCAGATATCCGTGTTCGAACGAATCGCAAAGCATGTTCAGGCAGGTTTTTACTTCTTCTTTTGTGAAATATTCCAGCACGCCTTCCATCACTATTATGTTGGTCGAACGCTTTGGCAAACCTTTGGTCCATTCAGAATCAAGTGCGCTTCCGTCTTTCATCACACAACGGTCCCTGTCGGTATACACTTTGCGACGAACGGCAAGAATATCAGGCAAATCGACATCATACCAAGTGATTTTTCCGTTGTCGACCTGCACAAACTTATCGTCGAAACCACAACCCAGATTTACACAAAGAGCATCGGGGTATTGTCCGATAAGTTCATTGAGTTTGTCCCTGTACATTATGGTACGAGCGACAACACCTTCGTGCGACATGAATTGGTCGTATTTGCTAACGTCAACTTGCAAAGTGTCGATTATTTCTTTTGCCATATAATCCTTTATTCTTGCATCAGGACGAGCAGTTTCGCTGGCCCTTATTGCCAGTGTTATTAATGCAGTTTCTTGAATATCACCAATCTGTAAATCCATATTATTAAACTTTTAATTTGACATATTGTTATTTTTCAGATTTTAATGCACGAAGTGAGAAAACAAACAAATAAATGCTCAATACTATCATTGTCGGAAGTATGAGCAGTTGCACTGGATTAAATTCCATAAACAATTCGCTTGTATGGAACACATTGAACAGCAGCATAATGCATGCCAGGACAAAGTTTGCTATTCTCATGACCTTATGTTTCTTGTATTGCATACAAAGCAATCCGCACATAGGGACGAAAAAGGATATGCAAATCATAAAGAATATCATGCCGGTATGTACTTCACCTGTAGCATCAGGCATTGCTATGTTTGCTCCCCAGAATGCAGGAAGAACATCGGTAATCATGTGAGCCATGAAACCTACCATAACTACTACCCATAGAAGGGAAATCTTACTAACACTTGTGCTCATATTAATTTGATTTTTAAGTTGTTGCTGTTTAAATGTTTTAAATTCTATATCCTCATTGTTTTTACGACACAAAAATATACCCACATAATTTTCCAGAATATCATCATTTATGGCGATTTTGAAGTGGGTTTATACTAATTTGTTGGGATGCGCTAAATCTAATTAATTGTTGTCCGCTAAATCCACACACCGTCATTCCGGAACCTTTAGCTCACGCAGCGTAGCAATTAAAGCTGAACGAACAGCATAAGGAACGTTGCTTGTGAGTTCGCTTGTCAGGAATCCGCTTAGTAATAATCCGTTAGCAGATTACGGACAGCAGTCTTCACAACGCTCCCCATTCTGTATCGCGTGTTACGACTAGCTTCCGAAATGACAACCCCACTACCAAAACATTTGTGTAAATAAATGGCAATTAGTAACTTACAAAGTTAGTTCGATTTTTTAGCGGACAACAATAAAATCTAATATGCTGACTATTAGGAAACAAAAATATAAGTTTCTCGCTGCGCTGTTTAACTTCGTTGAGGGCTTCGCCGTTCAATGGCTGACGCCGTTTCTAGGTTTCTAGTGGTTCGAATAAACCATTATTCTCCCAGAAACGCCACACGCGGTTTCACATCACCGTCCAATGACGAAAGCAAACGCAGTTGTACAAACAAAATATAATTTCCGACACGCTGGATGGTTGTCGGTTCCGCATCTGGCACTTCGTATGTTTTCAAACAGCGAAGTCCGTCGGCTGCGATAGCATAGTAACACAAAGCATCTTTTGAAGATATGCTTATTGTCCAGTCGTGGAAGTTTCCTATAATGGTCATAGATTCCGCTTCGGGATTAAAGGCAGGGAGTTCCACTTGTGTAAAACTATAATTTTTCGCCGAAAGCATCCAGAAACTGTTTTCGGTATCGCTTACAAATGCCAGCGACTTGTGATTGCGAAACTCTGTCACAAATATATGCTTGGGAATCATGCCATCGGGCAAGTCAATATACCGCAGATAAGGTCGTCCACGCATCATTTTCAAATGATAGAGTTTATCATTCGAATCTGTAAGCAAATAGCCGTTGTCGTACTCTTTCTTTACTGACGGATTTCCAGAAACAATATGTGCGGGAAAAGCAAAATTCTTCTGCACAAACACTTGCATAAACAAGTCGCTTTTTTCTTTGTTTACAGAATTTGTCTTCATGTCAACAAACTCAATTCCGTTATCGGTAATGCAGAAAACATCATCGGGCATTTCGAGGTCTACGCGACCAGACATTGACTCCATAAGCGGATAAAGCGGTATTTCATGCTTATTTACAACGGAAGGTGCAATCTTGAAACTGAAATTTTCGTTCTGAATAAACTTTGCGTCAACAGGTACACCATTTATCGTATCAGGCAAACGGTTGTCCATAATCAACTGACGGCAATAAAACTGTGGCAACAAGCCATGAAATTGAGCTTCGGTATATTCGTTTGATTTACAGTCGGAAAAATGCTTTCCATCCTCATCGTTCTTGAACATTGCAAAATCATCGATTGCAGAACTATATAGTGTAAACGGTGGTTTTTCGGACTTGTCGGTTGAAAAATGGAAAACCCAAGTTAGAATCCAAACGGCAAGAAAAACGCATGTCAGCACAAAGAAAATGCGTCCGACCATCACCCATATTTTTTCAATCTTATTCATACCTATTCCCTCCCTTCTTTAAAACGGACAACCGATGTCAGCGGCAAGGCAAGTCCAATGACGACCACCACGCCAAGCCACGGAAGCATAGAATTGTAGGCCTCGGGCAATGGCGACATGTAAAATACCCTCAGACAAGCGACTGCTATAAGAATGTCGAGAATACGCCTGCGCCACACGGGTTCAAGGCAAATCCAAGCGACAAGTTCGTAGGCAAAAAGTCCTGCCATATACCAAGGCACAGCGGTCAGGATTATGTGACTGACAATTTCACCAGCAAAAACCGAATTCAGTCCAACTATAAGCATTACAAGGTTGCCACAAAATATAGCGAGCAACGCCACAAAGCCAAAAGCTAGCATTTCGCTAAGCGAACGCACATAGCCCTGCGGAAGATGCATAGTTAGTTTCAGCCGCTTCTGAACCAATTCGGGCACAAACTGAACCACTGCGGCAACTATTCCCACCAACAGCGGAACATAATGCAGCAAGTCGATAAATATTGCATCGCGGAACATTGCCACTTCCCACAAATGGGATGCACCTTTCAACGAAACAAGCCGGTTTATGTTCAAAATTTCATATCCGCAAAGCGAAAATGTAACCAATATGCATACAAGGTAAAACCACCTCGTTTTTATCCATTCTTTGTAAAACATAATTATTTCTGGTTTCTATGGGCTGACGCCCGTTTCTAATTGTTTCTATGTTTCTGGGGCTTCGCCGTTTCTAAGTTTCTGGTTTCTATGTTTAAAGTTGTTTAATATTGTTTGAAATCGTTTTTTCATGTATGCTCGCAATGCATTGCGAGCATACAGATTATGTCATTTCATTCATGATTTTTAGCTACACCTCAGCAAAACAAAAGTTCTTCGTTTGTTTTGTTCTGCCTTCGGTTTGCCAAAAAAATTGTCCATTGTTAATTGTCCATTATCCATTGTTTAATATTTTCCCGTCAACCCGATGAATGCATCCTCAAGATTTACCTTTTGCGAGGTTAAATTCTCGTATTTGATACCTTTTGACTGCAAAAGCGACTGCAACTTGTCCATTTCCAAAAAAGAACCGAACTCGACATTGCCATGCATTGCCATAGGATGAAAAATATCTTCAATTCCTGACAAATCGCTATTATCGGTCAACTTTAAATTGTACTGACGATATTTTTCAAGCAGTTCATTTACTGGCATTTGAAGCAAGATCTTTCCGTAATCCATTATAATGCAGTCGTCAATAAGTTTTTCCATGTCCTGTATGATGTGAGATGTCAGGAAAACTGTCCTTTCGGATGATTTCACGAAATCGCGCAGATAGTCGATAAAAAGCCGTCGGTAGCCAGGATCGAGACCAAGCGAAAAATCGTCAAGGATAAGCACCTGCGGATTCTGCGCCATCAGAAGTCCCAATGCCACCTGCGACCGCTGTCCGCACGACATCCGCGAAATGCGCTGGTTTGGGGCGACTTTCAGCATTGACATCAGGTCATAATACACATTTTTGTCCCATTTTGGATAAAACCGAGCATAAAAACGCTCAATCTGGCGGATAGTCATAAAACTATACTGCACGTGCCCTTCAATAAGCAAACCAATGTCTCGTCGAAGTTCTGGATTCATACCGATTATGTTCTGCCCGAAAATCCGACATTCACCGCTACGGGGTTTCAAAAAACCGCTTAGAATGTTTATTGTAGTGGTTTTGCCAGTTCCATTTTTGCCAAGCAAACCGAGTATGCGTCCTCGTGGAACAGAAAAACTAAGGTTTTCATATATGCACCTTTTGCCGTAGTAATGGGTTAGGTTAATGCAATCAATCATAAAAGTTTCTAAGTTTCTATGGGCTGACGCCCGTTTCTGGGTTTCTGGTTGTTGATACGCAAGGTCTTGCGTCTGTACGTTTGAAATGGTTTTATTTTGTTTCTTGTAGGCACGCAATGCATTGCGAGCCTACAACATTATCAATTATCAATTATTCATTGTCAATTACATTATATTCCAACGCATCTATATGATAGAACGACAAATACGCCTTGCCTTCATTTGCTTCGCGCTCGGCAATTTTGGCACGGAAATCGGCAATGCGGGCTTCGGGGGTATTGGCGGTTTCCTGACGCGACTGCTTTTCGGCACCACAACCTTCAGCACCTTCGCCGTGCTGTGGTTCCTGTTCCTGAAGTTGCTTTTCCCACTCCTGCAAATAGTCCTCATCAATGCGCTCTTCCCTTACAATCCCCTTCACTGTTACAATTTTTTCTAAACACTCCTGCTTGAATGGTTCGCCAAGTTCTACACTTTCAACACGCAAAATCTGCGTGTCGTCACTGCCCATAAGGAACATCTTGCGACCGCTATGCCTGCACAAATGCATACATAACCCCTCAACTGTTACCGTATCGCCAACCATTGTATCAAGGTTGGCAAGTACTTCATCAACCTGCATCGTCTTTGCCTGCGGTGCATCCTGTCCTGTGACATCTACCGTATTACCTTTGCACGAAAAAAGTGCAAAAGTCACGACTATTACTGCAAAAAATCCGAAAAATCTCTTCATATTACTAAATTTTTACATTCAAAAAAAAAAGTCGGGGCACGAAACATAAAAGAATTATCGAAACCAAAACAGAGGCTCAGATACTGAAACAAGTTCAGTATGACAGCCTCCGTTTTTATAGACTACAAATAACAACATCTGCCCCGACAAAGAAATCTAACCTAAATTTTAACGAATGACTATCTTTTGAACTGTATTTACTCCTGCCTTTACAATGTATGTTCCTGCATTCAGCGTGCGAACCTCATCGGTGCTTGTTACAGCAAACATATCTACCAACTGACCGAGCAAATTGTAAACAAACACATCTTGATTTTCGGCACCAATTATGCGAAGTTCGTTGCCATACGAATAAATCTCCACATTTGCACCATCTACCATATCAACAGCAACTGTCAATTTGAACGATACTGTAACTTCGTGATCATTGTCAATAGCAGAAAGCGTAAATTCATTGTTTTCAACATTTTGCACTTCGCCATCAAGCAAAAACTCATCGAGTTCGTAGCCCTCATCAGGAACAATGGTGAATACAACATTCGTCCCCTCAACTATTGATTCAAGATTCTCGGGATTAGTTGTAACACTGCCGTTATCGCCGACATTCAAGGTTATAGTGTATGTTTCTGGTTCTACTGGTATCAACTTGAAAGTTACATCAACAGTTGCATCGGCTGTAACATTAAGCGTATAGGTATTGTTTTCCACAGCAACTGCCTCACCATCAAGCAAAAACTCATCTAATTCGTAGCCCTCATCGGGAACAATCGTGAAAACGACCTCCGTACCTGCGAGCAAACCAGTCAAAGTTTCGGGATCGGTTGTAACACGGCCATTCTCACCGACATTCAAGGTAACATCGTAGCGTTGTGGAGCAGTAAATTCATAACCCGGGAAAGTGTATTCAGCAATCACACCGTGCCAAGTAGTTGTTGATGTATATGAAGTTGCCTCTGTCGCATAACCAAAATCCAATGCCTTGTTTGCCTGCACGCGAGTTGCAATCAAGAGTGAATCGCCCTTGGCAGCACACGACCAAGCGGTTATCGAACCCTGTGATTCAGCAAGGATGTATGATGTTGAAGATTCAAGATTGTGGTTAAACGAATCAAAATAATTCGACTTTGGAGAACTTGCCCAGTTGTAGCCGTATGCAAAAACGCTGTCGGCATTTACAACAAGTCCGAAATTATTTGAAATTCCGCTTGTCTGCTTTACAAAACCTTTGTCGGCAACACCAGTAGCAGCATTGCAACGGAAAACAAAACCTGCATACACGGTTCCTTGTGCTGCCAGTTCATCTGTTCCGACATTAAAACCGCCCTGTATGCCACCAGCAACAAAGAAATTTGAATTGTCAGGTGCAAACTCGAGAGCATTTACCTGCATAAAGTTCTTGTTGTTAACCAATGCGCCCTGCACCAGCGACAAATAATCTACCGACAAGTCGGAAGCATTTATCCTTGCTGTCCAGAAACTATACTTGTCGTCTGGTGTAATCTGCGATTCGCCAAGAGTAACCGCCTCATTGCTTCCTTTCAAATAACCTACGACATACAATTTGCCATCTCTGTACTTCATCATCTTGGCAGTTTCGCCAACACTGCTACCGCCAGTAACAATATGGCTGTTGTAAGTAAGGTCGGCATTGAGTTTCAGCACAAATGCAGAACCGGCAAAGCCAGAACCGCCATCCCAGTCAGCAACATTGTGTGCCAAAATCTGATTTTCGCCAATATGCATCGTGCGTCTGAGATTGCCTGTAACAAAGAAGTTTCCATCGGCATCCTGTGCTGCACCATAAAGCGAAAATCCATCCGAAATTCCCCAAGTATAACTTGCTGCCGGATTGTCCACTGGATTCCAATCAACGGTTGCACGAACAGCAGAAACAATATTTCCATCAGCATCAATCTTTACGAAAACTGGCTGATAAACATTGTGATAATCGGCATCGGGGAAAGAGAATGTAAGTGTTGTCTCGGTGCCATTGTTGCCGACAATCTGCAACAGAATGTCGCTTCCGTAGAAATTGTTGCTTGTGTGACGGGCTTTCAGCGCCAAGAATGCGCCACCGTCGGCAGTCGGTGTATAGTCGCTCGATGACACATCTACATCACCATTCTTCGAATAAACCTTCCAGACAACATTTCCGCTGAAATCGTGCTTTACCAACATAATGTTATTGTTGTAACTAGTTCCCGAATACGGGGCACCCGTCATATCCTCGCCGAGAAAATGTCCCTGGGTGGCAGCCGCATCGCCAGTTGTGTCGGCATCCGAACCCATACTTACCATAGTATAAACATACCCTGCATTATCGACCTTTGTACCATATACAGTGGTCTGAGCCTTGTTTTGGGCATTAGCATCGGCAATTGCAGCCGAATACCAGCCAAAGTTTGCAGGTTGCTGCGCAAAAATCGAACACGCGCCGCACAAAACAATCACAATCAATGATAAAATTTTCCTATTCATACATATAACTTTTTAATTACTAATCAAATGAACATTCAAAATCTGTCATTCAAGACATATTGCAAAGGTAAAATGCAATATACCTACGAAAACATCGCCATTTGTTGTGATTTTTACCCCTCCAAATCATTATTTGTTGTGATTGACTGGCATAAACGGCTAATATACCTTTGCCAACGATGAAAATTATTTTTATCATTTTGTGCTTTTGTGTGTTGCCTGCGAGCGTTCTTGCGGGCAACACCTTGATTTTAAAGTTGCTGGACAAAGTAAACAATTCGCCGATAGCCGACGCGTACATATATGTGTCGGACAGCAACGGCAAATCAACAGGCACAATAAGCGACGAAGAAGGAATAGCAAGACTTACATTGAATCAGGGCGAATATACCTTATATATTACCCACATCCAGTACGAACCGCACAAATCTGTAATTTTGCTCAATAGCGACCGCAACATCACCATTCATCTTCAAAAGCACAACTACCAACTCAACGAAGTTGTTGTAACCGCATCGGAATCGAAGAAAATGGGGTCGGTATCGACCATAGGACGCGATGCAATGAGCCACCTGCAACCTACAAGCATTGGCGACCTTATGGAACTTTTGCCTGGCGGAATATCGCAAACGCCATCGACAACACAGGCAAACTCCATTTCTCTGCGCGAAACCGGTTCGCTCGGTGCCAGCGGACAAAAACTTAATAGCCAGCAATACTCCACACATTCGCTCGGAACGCTATTCGTAGTCGATGGCGCACCTATAAATACTGATGCCAATATGCAGTATGTGCAAGGCGGTGGCTTCGACGGCGTAGATATGACCAACCGTGGCGTAGATATGCGCACCATAAGCACTGACGACATCGAAAGCATAGAAGTAATGCGCGGAATACCGTCGGTAGAATACGGCAACCTGACAAGCGGCGTGGTTAACATCAAGAAAATACGAAAACCGACAAAGTTAAACGCCAGATTCAAAGCCGACGACAAAAGCCAACTGATATCGCTGGGAAAGGGCTTTGCTCTGGATTCAAGCAAAAACACCATCCTTAACATCGACGGCGGACTGCTGAACGCCTACGCCGACATACGCAACCCGCTCGAAGAATACAAACGCGCAAACATATCAGTAAGGTTGACTAGCACAATGCGCAAGGAAAACATAACGCTGAAAATCACCCCATCGGCAGAATACACGGGTTCGTTCGACAACTACAAGACAGACGAAAACCTAAGTTATTCAGGCATAAACACATTCAAGTCCAACTACAACAATATTGTGGTCGGTAGCGGAGTGTGCATACTGCCAAACGAAAACAAGCATTTCCAAAAGACCGTCCTAAATATGCAGGTCAACCAGCAGTTCGATATGCTTGAACGCCAAGTGCTTGTAGCACCATCGCGAGCAGGCATAGCACCAAGCAGCAACGAACCGGGCGAATACGATGCCTACCTGCTTTTCAGCGAATATGTCGCAAACTACAAGGTTGACGGCAAACCATTTACAGCATTCGTAAAGTCAACAACCGACTACGAATTCAGTAGCCAGCACATAGTAAACGCTCTGAAATTCGGTGCAGAATGGAATATGTCCAAAAATTTCGGCAAAGGTCAGATATACGACCTTTCGCATCCGCTAACTACCAAAGGATGGGGAAACCGTCCACGCAATTTCAACGAAATACCAGCATTGCACACCTTATCGCTTTATATTCAAGACTATACTACAGCACGAATCGGCAAGCATCTGCTTGAAGCAAGAATCGGCGTCCGCACAACCTCAATACTTGGACTCAACAAAAAATATGCAATGCACGCAAAACTATACGCCGACCCACGATTAAACATACAATGGACATTGCCACATTTTGGCAACAAGCAATGGAGCATATCGTTTTCGGGCGGAATAGGAAGCACAACCAAGATGCCGACAATGAACTACCTCTACCCCGATGCCAACTACATCGACATCATACAACTTGCCTACTACAACCAATACTCCCCAGCAGAATACAGCCGATACAACATCCTAAGTTATAGGGAAGATGCAACGAACTACGACATTAAGCCGGCAAGGAATCTAAAAAGCGAGTTCAGAGTTGACTTCGAAATAGAAGGCAATCGTCTGTGGGTATGCGTTTTCAATGAAAAAATGTCATCTGGGTTCCGATATTCAAGCACCTACTCTGCCTTCGAATACAAGGACTACGACGAATCGACCATTGCTGCCGACATTGCATACAAGCCAGAACTTTCAAACATTCCCTACGAAACAATCAGGAAACTTGGCGGATACAGTTTTGTAGAAAATGGCAGCCGACAGGACAAAATAGGCATAGAATGGGAATTCTCATCGGCGCGCATAAAGAAATTGTGTACGGCAATAAAGTTCAGCGGTGCGTGGTTCAGAAGCACTTACCTCAACAGTCGACCGATGTTCTACCCCGTAAGCACGGTGGTCAACAATACTATAATTTCCGACTATTACATCGGACTTTACGACTGGAACGACGGACGCATAAACGAACAATTAAGCACCAACCTGCTTCTCGACACGCAAATACCGAAACTTAAACTGATATTCTCGACCTCGATACAGGCAATGTGGTTCGTTTCGACCAAGCGTATGAACCAAAACTGCAAGCCAACGCAGTATCTTTCGGCATCGGACGGACAACTGCACGACTATACCGATGAAGCGGTTGCCGAAAATTCTCTGCTCCAACATCTTGTATATAACGCCAACGAGAATATGTACGAGAAATACACTATTCCGCCAGCATTATACATAAACCTGAAAGTCACAAAGAACATAGGCGAATGGCTGAGTTTGTCGCTGTTTGTAAACAAACTGCTCGACTATACGCCTGACTTCAAGCGCAACGGAGTGCTAATCAGACGAAATGCAATACCTTATTTTGGAATGGAAATAAATATGAAAATTTAAAATGATAATTCAATTTGTAACAGATTCATAATAAATATGAAAACAGAAAATTATCAATTCGCGATAAAAAAGACGGTCATTCCGCAAGTTAGAACAATAACGCGATACGGAACGGGGAGCGTCATATTGTTCAATTGTGCGGAATCTCCTAGTGAACCACTATTAAAAGGAGATTACTCACTGCGTTTCGTGAGGGAGTTCCGTACAGACAGGCTCACAAGGCTCGTTTCTACGCCTGTTCGCTTTGTCTTACGGAATGACTGCGTGGGGTAACAAAACAATTATATGTCGAATGTAGCAAAATTTAAAATTACAGATATGAAGAAACAGATATTATTTTTAATGATTGCAATGGCAGTCATCGCTTTCAGTTCCTGCAACAAGGAAGAAGTGAACTTTATTTTTCCAACAAAGTGCATAAGAATCATTATGCCCGAGAATGTAAATGTCGTATCGCGGACAAACGAAAAGGTGAAATTCACCAACCGTTCCACAGGAGAAACCAAACTTGTCGCCTACGGCGATGAAATTGAAATGACAAAGGGCATTTACGACTGCGACTATACCTGCGAAGTGGAATACCTTGTGGACGGGACAACCTGCAATTCAATACTGAGCGGAAGTGTCGGATCGGTAAACATAATCGACGACAGCGGTTTTGCCATTACAACCTACCTCGTGGGAGTTGGAAAGGACTTTATCATCGAAGAGATTTTTTTCACAGGCACGTTGCGTTCATCAGGAACATCATACAACGGCGACAACTACATAAAACTCTACAATAATACCGACAAGGTGCTTTATGCCGATGGTGTTGCGATTCTGGAATCGGAGTTCACCTCTACGGTAAGATACGATTACACGCCAGACATTCAAGCAAGTACAATGACCGTACAGGCAATATATGTAATTCCTGGCAGTGGCACCGAACACCCCGTACAACCCGGCGAAAGCGTAATAATATGTGATGTCGGCATCGACCACCGCGAAGCAAATCCAAATTCATTCGACCTCAGCCACGCCGACTTCGAATGGTACGACGAATCGTCATCGCCACAAAACCTTGACATCGACGGAGCAACCGTGCCCAATATGGACAAATGGTACTGCTACACGGCCAGTTACTGGATTTTGCACAACCGTGGATTCAAGTCGTACGCCATTGCAAGGATTCCTGTTGAAAAGAACGCATATCTGCAAAGTTATTCCTACACATACAACTACACAATGCATCTTGCTGCCGGCGACTTCGATATGGAACGCACTGCGTACCAGATTCCAAACGAATGGATTCTCGATGGCGTGAACTGCAGTGTAGAATCCGAAAGACAATGGAACATACTTCCGCCAAGCGTCGATGCCGGCTGGACACATTGCGGAACCATCGACCACGACCAGACACGCTATTTCAAGAGCGTAAGACGCAAAATGCTGTCGCTCACATCTGATGGACGGAAAATACTACAAGATACCAACAATTCTACCGATGACTTCAACACCGAATGCGTTCCATCATTAATTGAAGAACAAGGTTCGGCAATAGATGCCAACGGCACCAGAGCAACAACAAGGACATACGATGGAGTAATACCAATGAATAATTAATAATGAACAATGGACAATTGATAATGTGGTGTTCGTAGGGGTTTGGTTTGAAACCAACCCCTACAACAACCACATTGAATTTTTAAATTTTTGAATCATTGAAATCCCTATCATGCGCACATTTTATACCACCATATTAATCCTTCTATCAGCCTCGCTATACGCAGCCAACGATTCTGTTCCCATTGCAGAACGCATAAACGCACACGACAGGAACTACAGGGATTTCAACACATTGGAAAAGCCTTCGCTGAAAGTAATGCAGAACCAATATTCGCTTACAAATGTCTCTGCGGGAATGAATCACAGAAATGAAAGCACAGCGGTTGTTCCTCAACTTGGTAAAGGTGCAATTTCGGGGAATTTCGATGTAAATACATTCCTTACTAACAAAAAAGGTGCAACTTGGGGCAGTGCATCATATAGCAACGGCAAAATTACTGATGTTCAGTTCAACGAAACCAACGATTTTGCAATGCTCTATCCATATACTCTTGGCGATTCGGTTGGCGGAGACTTGCGTTTCCAGAACTATCGTTTCGGTGGCGGACTAAGCACAAGCATCGGCAAAACTTGGAAATTAGGCATAGATGCCAAATATCGCGCCGACCTCGCCTACCGCCAGATTGACCCACGCCCCAAAAATCTGGTCACCGACCTTAATGTGGCAATTGGTTTCTCGAAAATGATTTCGGAAAAATATCTCCTCGGAATCGATATATGCGGAGAAAAATACAAGCAGACAAACAATATGAAGTTCTTCAGCGAATTGGGCGTGCCGAATGTGGTGCATTTCACAGGACTTGGCACACATTACTACCGCTTTCAAGGAAGCAACTACGAAAACTACTACAAAGGATACTCTACTGGCGGTTCTATCGGATTGGCATCTAAAAGTGACGGATGGTTTGGCAACTTGGGATACAAGTATATCACATTTCAGAAAATAATCTCCACACTGAACGAACTGCCTATGGCTCGGGCTACCGAACATTGCGCAAATGCCGAATTAGCATATCTTTACGACCGTTCAACACATTGGTCAATTAAGGCACAGACCGAATTCCGTCACAAAACAGGCATAGAAAACATATTTGACGATGCAACCGACAATGTCTATCCAATGATTTTAAGTCTGGCACAATTCTCATCTTACGACAGCAATACCGAACTTTCAGCGCTTTACGGACAAAACAACGAGATTCACCGCTGGAATGTTTCTATGGCTCTCGGCTACCTGTCGCATAGCGAAAATTACAAATCACCAGCGCAAAACCTGAACCTTGAACACGCAGTTTGCAAAATTGGCGGTCAATATACATTCCGCGGACAAAAAATACATATCAACATTTCAACCAATGCGGCATTCTATGCAAGCACTCGCCATAATCTAAACCTATCAGGCAACACTATATGGCAAATACCTATAATACAAACTTATCAAGTACTTTCTAGCAATTTCGTCCAAAGCAACACCGCATTTCGTTTCTCATACTGCTTCAATCCAAAAATTGCGCTATTTATCGATGCAAAATACTCCTACACAAATTTTTTCAGCAACACCAACCAGCATATAACAAGTATTTCGGCAGGGGTGAATTTGTAATGGGGGAATGGGCTACGCCCGTTTAAAGGCTACGCCGTTTTATGCCTTCGGCGTTTCTGAAAAAACAAGGAATGTCATACTGAACTTGGTTCAGCATCTGATTCCTTGTTTTTTGTTTCTATGCTTCGCTGTTTCTGAGGGCTATAGACCGTTTCAATGGCTGACGCCGTTTCTATGGGCTAAAGCCCGTTTATAAGTTTTATATTGTTTATGATGGTTTGATTCAAACTATTTCAAACAACATCAAACCATTTCAAACCACCTGAACGGCGTAGCCCTCAACGAAGTTAAACCAAAAAAGGCGGATTTCTCCGCCTTTTTTATTCAATCATTCCAATTCTTACTTTACAGGAACATTCTTCAAGGTTTCAACCAAGAACTTCCAGAATTTCTCAACCGAAGCAACATTTACTCTCTCAACCGGTGAGTGCGGATGTTCGATGGTAGGACCAAACGAAATCATATCCCAGTTAGGATATACGAAGCCCAACAGACCGCATTCCAAACCAGCGTGGATAGCCATAACCTTTGCTTCCTCGTTGAACAGACGCTTGTAGCAGTCCTTCATTGTGTTGAGGATAGGTGAATTCATGTTAGGATTCCATCCTGGGTACGAGCCAGAGAATTCAACATTTGCACCAATCAGATCGAAAACAGTACCAATCTTGTACATAGTACCCTTCTTTGCCGATTCTACCGAGCTTCTAGTAAGGCACTTAACGCTGAAGTTACCATCCTTGCACTCAACGATTGCCAAGTTGTTCGATGTTTCAACCAAACCAGGCATAGAGTCGCTCATTCTTACAACTCCGTGAGGGCATACGAATGTTGCCTTGATTATCTTTTCTGCGATTTCCTTTTCGGCAACCTTTGCTGGCATAGCAACCTTTGCAGCGCAAAGAGCAATACCCTTTTCTGTAGCAGCAAATTCGCTCTTGTAGTAACCATCGAATCTTGCAACTTCTGCTTCGAAATTAGCGCAGTCGGTATTAGCGATGAGAACTATTGCGTATGCCTCGCGTGGGATAGCGTTGCGCATGTCACCACCCTTAATTTCTGCAAGATGCATATTGGTCTTGTAGAGGCAGTGGTTGAGGAATCTAACGAGAAGCTTGTTGGCGTTTGCACGACCAATATTGATGTCCATGCCACTGTGGCCACCGTTCAAACCCTTAACGTCGATACGGTAAGCTGTATATCCAGCAGGAGCAGCGCATTCGTCATACTTCATGGTAACATTTACATCAACACCACCGGCGCAACCTACATAAAGTTCGCCTTCGGTTTCTGAATCAAGGTTCATAAGGATGTCGCCCTTGAGCATACCAGCTTTCAAGTGGTTAGCACCTGTCATGCCGGTTTCCTCGTCGATTGTGAAGAGAGCTTCGATTGGTCCGTGAACGAGGTCCTTAGATTCGAGAACTGCCATAGCTGCAGCACAACCCATACCGTTGTCGGCACCGAGAGTTGTCTGGTTTGCGCGTACCCATTCGCCATCGATGATGGTTTCAATCGGATCCTTTGTGAAGTCGTGAACCTTTTCGTTGTTCTTCTGCGGAACCATGTCGAGGTGTCCCTGAAGGATAACACCCTTGCGGTTTTCCATACCTGGAGTTGCAGGTTTGCGGATTATTACGTTGCCGATTTCATCGACTATAGTTTCGAGACCTAACTTTTCGCCAAATTCCTTTACAAAAGCCACAACTTTTGCTTCGTGCTTCGATGGACGCGGAATCTGTGTCAGTGAATAGAAGTTCTTCCAAACACCCTGTGGATTCAATTTTGTGATTTCACTCATAATTTTATTTGTTTTTTAATTTGTTTGTAATTTTATTTACGGATGGCAAATGTAAAAAATATTTCTGAATAAAAATTTAAATTATTTTTGTAAAAAAAAACTTGCTTACGAAAAGGTTCGTTTTTATATTGATTTTGGTATTATCAACAAGTACTTTTTCTGTATTTGCACAATTAAAATTAGACAGCCAAGGAAAAACAATAATTGGCAATTTTACATCTTCCTTACGCCTTGAGTGTAGAGGACCTGTTGCATTTACGCGTTGGGGCGAAAGTCTGAAGAAGCAGATGCCAATTAATACAAAGGGTAATGGCTCAACAACTATAAGAGCGTCGGAACTGTCAGCAGGAATGTACTTGTATTCATTGATTGTGGATGGCAAGGAGATTGGTAGCATGCGTATGATATTGACCGAATAGAAGTGTAAGGATATGAAAAAGTTAATTGTTACCATATTGATATTATTAACAATCTCTATAATTGCTTTTGTTTCATGCGAGAAAGAAGAGGTGGATTATCGCATAAAATGGGCAGGAACTTATATGTGCCAAAAGGAATCCAAGGATAGTATTCAAAATGTTCTTCTGAATGTACTATTGGCAGACGGAGATTCCCTTCTTTATGTAAAAGAAAAAAAAGAGAATGTCCCCCCAGGGTCGGGATATAAATATATAGATATAAAAGTAAAGGTCGATCCGTATGGAGACATGTGGTATGTAAGCGGTATAAATGCACTAAGCTATAACTTTCGTGGCAGTTTTACGGGCGACAGCATATATGTACGCTATAATCTTCTCCTAGGACATAATTTAAAAACTATAACTTTATATAAAGGACAAAAAATAAAAGATTGCTATGAGTAAAATTAGAATATTATTTTTATTAAACTTTGTGCTTTGCAGAATTTTTGTATTTGCACAGCATCCTTCTGTGGATCCCAATTGGGGAGTTGTCATTCAGGATGATTTCACAACATTCAATACTATACTATGGGAAAAAGTAAACAATTCGGTACACGGCAAAAACACAGGCGAGGAGCCGCAAGTATATACAAGCAACAATGTCTATATCAACAATGGAAATCTTGTGTTAAGAACTATTAGACAAGATCATACTTGTCCACTTGGAAACAATTGTTATTATGGAGGCAGTCATCAATATACATCTGGAGAAATATCTTCATGGGCGCCGTACCGATATGGCTATTATGAGATATATGCAAAGATTCCGACAGGGCAAGGTTATTGGCCTGCATTCTGGTTATGGAATCAAACTCCTGATTCTCAAACTACCGATTGCTGGTACAACGAGATTGACATCTTTGAGGGCAAAGGTTGTATGACCGATAGTGTTACCTGTAATGTTCATTGGAATTTCAATTGTCCTACAGAATGTGCAAATAACAATTTTGAAAAAATCCCTGTAATCAATTATAGCCAACAATACCACTGGTACGGAGTAGAGTGGAATGAAAATGAAATAATATGGTACATTGATAGGCAAAAAATAAGATCTATTGCAAATGATATGGAGGGCATTGGAATACGGAATCCAATGTATATAATTATAAATTCGGCATTGATTCCAGACAGTTGGGAAACATGCCTTGTAGATGATGCCAATATTATTTTACCCAATTACATGTATGTTGACAAGATAAATGTTTTTCAGTTGATTTGCGACGACAATACTGTGGTAAATGAAATATACAATTATGATACGTTCAGCTATGGAATAAAGAAGTCGATTACAATAAATGGACTAGCAAGGGCATTAATTCCTGGAGAAAATGTTTTCTTTAAAGCCACTGATTTTATAGAAATAAAAAAAGATTTTGAAGTCCCGATTGGCTCCCAGTTGTCATTGCAAATAATGGACTGCCCCAATTACTAATCAAATTTAATTGTATGAAAACGAAATTTTTCTTGTTTATATTATATGGAGCTGCAATATTTTTCGGTACAGCATGTGAAAAAGCCCATAGTGATTATAGAATTATTTCAAATTGGTATGGTGCATACGAATGCGAAAAACATACTCGTACTAGTAGCTCTTATTCTCCCTATGATGTAGATGTTGTGGTGGACATATTGCCTGTGGACGATGACTCTTCTGTATATGTCAGAGAGCGTACAATATACGATATTAACGCACAACACTATGAAGAAGAAGCCAAATGTAAAGTAAAGATTGATATTGATGGCGCCTATTATGGAGTAAAAACGGTAAAATTTGAATCATGCATAACATATTATTATATTGAAGGTTGTATAAACAACGATAGCATACACATGAATATGTATAATGGTTATGACACAAAACCTGCAGACAGTATTGCCGCATTCAGCACTTATAAAGGGAAAAGAATAATAGAGAAAAGATAATCCTTATCGCCACAAATATCGCCCTAAGGTTCAACGAAGTAAATCTTTAGCTTGGTGTAGTCAACCTTCAGCTCAGCGAAGCTAAATCACCGAATCTTCAAATCTTCGCTAAAATCTGTCCGCAAGACAGCAAGGCTGTCTGCCTGTTAGCTTTCAAGCCTGTTAGCCCCTAGAAATCTTCAAATCTTTTCGGCATACTCATTGCAATATAAAAAGCCAGTTGTTAAAATAATTTTAAGGTTACGATACCGTTTATAAACGGATAGTTTCGTATATTTGCAGTTTAAATTTTTATGAGATGAAAAAGGTCTTGTTCATTATTATAGCGGTTGTCTGTGGCGCACAGGTCGTTACGGCGCAGATAAAATGGATGGGCATAGAGGAGGCAATGAGAAAGCAGGACTCGATGCCCAAGACGGTAATGATAGACATGTATACCGACTGGTGCGGATGGTGCAAAAAGATGGATGCCGAGACTTTCAGCAATCCGGAACTGGCAGCCTATATCAACGCCAACTTCTACCCAGTGAAGTTCAATGCCGAAACCACCGACACCATAATGTTCCCTGTAAAGCATACCGACGAGAAAACAGGTGAGAAAACCACAGAATTAAAGCCATTTATAAACTTGCAGACCGGTAACCGCTCATCACATTTGCTTGCGCAGATGCTCCTAAGCGGACGAATGTCATATCCGTCAATAGTATTCATCGACTTCGAAGGCAACATCGCTCCTGTCCCAGGATTTATGAACGTAGAAAGCCTTGAACCTCTGCTCGTATACTTTGCCGAAAGAATCAACAAGTACAGCGCATGGGACGAATATATGCAATGCTTCAACGCTGCATTCCGCCCCGAACTCGACACAATAGAAATGTTCAACGGTTCAATCGACTGGATGGACTTCAACCAGGCGGTGGAGAAAATGAAAACACAGCCCAAGAAACTACTGCTGTACATTTATTCCGAATGGAACTCAAGCAGCAAAATCATGCTCGGCGGTTCGTGGAAGGAAAAAGTCGTTGCCGACTACATAAACAAAAACTACTACGCAGCAAAAATACCTTACGATATTGCCGATACGCTGACAATTGCCGGCAAGGCATTCGTAAACGAAACCAAGCAAGTGCAGTACCCTCACCAGCTTGTACTGTCATTGCTTCATCCCGACTACAGGATCCCCGCCTTTGTGATTTTCGACGAGAACGCAACACACCCTATGTTCGTGCAACGCGGATTCTCATCATACACCACAATCGAGAAACTGGTTACATATTTCGCAGATGACCTGTACAACAAAGGCGTTGACCTGCAAAAATACTACGACGAATACACATCAAAATTAAGAGACAAAAAAGATAAACAATAATCGAGATGCTTAAACGAATCATAATACTCCTCATTCCTGCAATTTTTGCCGTGTGCGGTGCAACGGCACAGGTAAACATTGAAATATCACAGGAAAAAGTCCTAGAAAACGGACAAAAGTTCTATTTGCACACGGTACAGCAAGGACAAACATTGTACTCAATATGCAAGGCTTATTCCGTAAAGGAAAAGGATGTCCTTAATGCCAACCCCGAATTGCAAACAGGAACACTGTCGATAGGTCAGTTAATAAAGATTCCGATTGAAAACGAAATCTCAAAGGATGGCAAGTACATAATTTACACGGTAAAGAAAGGCGAAACCCTATATTCGTTGCTCAAACGCTTCAATACTACCGAAAAGGAATTCTACGAGTCCAATCCAAAGTTGAGCCGCAACGAAAGCATCAGGGCTGGCGATGAAATATATTTCCCGCAAAAGGAAAAAACAGAAGATAATACTGCAACAACAAAAACCGAAGAAGAAACAAAGCCGACAAACATTGCAATACCCCGTGACGAAACCAAATACATTTATCACACAGTAGAAAAAGGCGAAACTCTTTATAAAATAACCAAGCAGTACGAAATAAGCCTCGATGAACTTGTCGCCGAAAACCCAAGTCTTGCCGACCGACCGCTGTCTATTGGCGAAACAATACGCATACCCCGCAAACAGGAGGCAAGCGAAACTAACATTCCTGCTGTTCATCCTATAGTAAACACCGACAAGGACGAAACGGAAAACGACCAGACAAATTATGCTCACCCTGTGGAAAACAACAATCTGGAAACCGAAGAGCCTGATTCTGCATCAATCTACACCGACAAGAAAAATTTTACAGTGGCATTGCTGATGTCATTCGAGACCGGCGCCAACCTTCGTGACCTTGCAAGTCAGGAAAAACGCAAAGTTCCACAGAAAATACGCACCGCAACCGAAAGGGCTGTCGATTTCTATTCGGGATGCCTGGTTGCTCTCGAAAATTTCAGGCACGAGGACATACACATAACCTTCAAGACCTACGACATCGGCAAGGACAACACAATACTTACCGAAATGGTTGACGGCGGTAAACTCAATGATGTTGACATGATAATTGGTCCTGCATACAAGAGTCAAGTCGATTACCTGAACTCGCTAAACCTCGGCGTACCAATGCTTTTGCCGTTCATAACCGATGAAAATGTTCTAAAGAACTATCCCAACAACATCATGCTTAACCCGAGCAAGCAGGACATCCGCAACGAAGTTGCAAAATACGCTGCACAAATGGGCGACTGCAACGCATTGATTATAAAGGGGACATCTGACGAGTCGAAGTCTTCATCGGCTAAATATGTGGAAGCAATGCGAAACGCAGGTGTAGAAGCAACAGAACTGACTTTCAACGGCAGTAGCATCGAAGCAATAGGCAGTGCATTGCAGAAAGGAAAAGAAAACCTGATTGTAGTGACTTTCGAAAACGAAATGGCAATCACAAGGGTACTCACACAAGTTTTCAAACTCTGCGAGGATTACAAAATTATCCTCATCGCCGACCCCAAAATTATGAACTACGAAAGCATTGACCCCAACTACTATGCAGAAGTTAAATTCACATACTATTCCGACATCAGCATAAACTACAAGAACTTGGATGTCAAGTCGTTCATAAGCAAGTTCCATAATGCTTTCCTATGCGAGCCTAATACCGATGCATACATTGCCGCCGATGCAATCAACTATTTCATTCCGCTGTTGCAACAGGCAGGTAAGAACCTCACAAGCATCATCGACCAGAACCATGTACAGGAAGGTCTTGGTGGCAAAAGGCAATATGTAAACGCAAGCGGATACAATCCTAAGTCGTACAGCAACAAGGAAGTTTACATCTACTCCATCCAGAAGGACTACTCTTTCTCAATCGTATATCCTAACGAAAATTCAAGCGATAACAGATAAAACGGAAGAACCATGGGCGCACTTACAATGACCGTACAACTGCTTCTGGCGCTTTCGCTACTGGTTGTCATACATGAGTTTGGACATTACCTTGCAGCTAAGGCTTTCGGCGTTAGAGTCAAGAAGTTCTATCTGTTTTTTGACTTCCCGATGTTTTTCACCGAACCAACATTTGCTCTATTCAGGGCAAAAAAGGTAAATGGAAAGTGGATTTTCAGCTGGTTCTCGCGCAAGGCACCGAAGGAATACGATGAAGATGAATCATCCACCGAATGGGGTGTCGGATATTTCCCGCTTGGCGGATACTGCGCCATAGATGGAATGGTAGATGAAACCACAAGTTCCGACCAGCTTCCGGCAGAACCAAAGCCGTGGGAATTCCGCACAAAACCCGCATGGCAGCGACTGATAATAATGATTGGCGGTGTGACAATGAATGTTATTGCCGCCGTGCTGATTCTCGGATTCTCGCATCTCGCATTTACAAAGGCATATCTTCCTGTCGAAAATGTTAGCGAAGGCATTTATCCATCCGAATACGGTCGTTTCCTTGGATTTGAGGCTGGCGACAAGATTGTTGCAATAAACGGCAACGATGTGGAACGCTACGAAGATGTATTCTCTGCCAAATTGTTCTTTGCCAACTCAATAACCGTTGACCGCGATGGCTACCGCAAGGAAATTGAAATTCCAGATACGCTCTACTCGTACATGAAAAGCGGTGGAATGCTGTTCGACCTGTCGAACCATGAGGTATTTATCGACAGCGTTGTAAGCGGAATGTCGGCAGACAAGGCTGGCATCAAGGCGAATTCGCGATTGCTGAAAATTGACAATGTGGAAGTCCTGAGCTTCGGACAGATGCGCGACCTGTTGAAACACAATAGTGGCAAGACTCTCGACTTTGTGCTTTCCGCCAACGGTAGCGAATATACCGCCCCTGTAGAAATCGACAGCACTGGAAAAATTGGCGTTTTTGTAAAGCAACCGCAGTACGAGACAAGAAACTACACGCTTGCAAGCGCAATGAAGTACGGCTGGCGCGATGCTATGGAAACACTTTACGCCAACATCAAGGGCTTCGGATTGATTTTCAGCGGCAAGGAAAGCGCTCGCGAAAGCCTGCAAGGGCCTATAGGCATCGCAAAAGTGTACGGACCTGTATGGGACTGGGCAAGATTCTGGAAACTGACTGGAATCATTTCCATCATACTGGCATTCATGAACATTCTGCCGATTCCAGCACTTGATGGCGGACATGTAATGCTACTCGCAATCGAGGCAATAACAAGGCGCAAACTGCCGAACAAGGCTCTCGACATAATACAGCGAATCGGATTGATTATATTGCTATTGCTCATGGTATTCATAATCTTTAACGACATACTAAACCTTTTCTAAAATGAAACGAATTTTTTCCATAATACTTGTTGTAATTTCTTTCGTAACAATAACATACGGACAGGAATACCTTGATTTCAACAGCAGGTACAACCGTCAGAAAAGAGTGTTGCTAGTCCCGTTCGATGAAAGGATATACTTCAACGATGCCACCGCCGACATTGCAAGGCGAGACGGACTCTCCCACGACGAGATTATGGAATTTTTCCGCTACCAGCTGAACTTGCAGCTCACAAATGCTCTCAACGACTCGTGCGAGGTAGTTGACCTATTAAAAGACAACACACGCGATGCAGAAGCAGACATTTCTGGATTATACACCACCATGTCGTACGAATTACGGCTGGCGGAATTAGAACTCGACACCGAAAATATGGGACCGCTTGCAAAAAAGCGTGCTGAAAAATTGGAAGAAGCAAGGCGCAAACAGCGCGAAGAGGAAATGATAGCTGCCCGTCCCGGAATGCAAAACGGAGAACTGATTGGACGAAAGCAGAATACAGATGACATGTACCTGCACATTATCATAGGTCAGCCAGAAGTGCTAAAAGAAATAGCAAGCCGCCGAAATGTAGATTATTTCCTGTTCATCAACCAGTTCGACATTAAGACCGACTACCGCGACCCTTATATTAGCGGACAAAGGAATGTGCAGAGGCTTATGCGCGTGCATTTCAGCATATACAACACCAACGGCGAATTTATTTCGGGCAACTACGCCAGCACCAAAGTGCCGATTTACGAGGACGACAAGCAACGCATCGTAAACCTGTATTTCCCCGACATTATGCGCCAGATTTTAAAGAAGATAAAATTCCATTGATATGAAACTCGTTCTTGCAAGTAACAACAAGCACAAGCTCGAAGAAATGAGAGGGATTCTTGGCAACGACATCGAAATACTGTCGCTGTCGGACATAAACTGCCATGATGAAATTCCAGAGGAACAAGATACCATAGAAGGCAATGCCTTACAAAAAGCAAGATACATACACGACAAGTTCGGTCTCGATTGTTTTGCCGATGATACTGGTCTCGAAGTGGAATGTCTGAACGGAGAACCGGGAGTTTATTCTGCACGCTACGCAGGCGAACATCCAACTTTTGACGACAACATTGCAAAGCTCCTCGCCAATATGAAAGGTCACGAAAACCGCAAGGCAAGGTTCAGAACAGCAATCGCATTGATTCTCAATGGCAAGGAACATATATTTGAAGGCGAGGTAAAAGGCCGCATTATCGAGGAATATCGCGGACACAACGGTTTTGGTTACGACCCAGTATTTCTTCCCGATGGATACACTGAAACCTTTGCTGAGCTTCCAGCCGAAATCAAGAACAAAATCAGTCATCGTGGCAATGCAGCAAAAAAAATGGCAGATTTTCTAAAAGGACACCAAGAATGATGAATAAAATCGAATATATATGCACAACGCTGATATTTCTGATAATATCAATAATAACCTCGGCGCAGGTCGCAGTAGGTCAATGGCAAGACCATTTCTCGTACAACAACGGGAAACAATTGGTTGAAATTGATGGCCTAGTGTACCTAATATCCGAATGTGGCGTATTAAAGTACGACAGCAATACAGAAGAAATCGAAAGGCTCAACAGGTTCAATGTGCTATCGGACATAACACCGAGTGGAATAGCATACGATGAAAAGACAAAAAGCGTAGTCATCGGATATTCAAGCGGAAACATTGATATTATACGCGGAAACGAAATCGTAAACATCAACGACATAAAGAAAAAGTCAATCAACAGCAGCAAATCGATAAACTCAATCATAGCGATAGACGGATTTGCATATCTCGGTTGCGACTTCGGAATTGTAAAGCTTAATCTGGAACGACTGGAAATCAGCGAAACATGGTTTATCGGTGAAAACGGAACCTACATACATGTAAACGACATGGACTACAAAGGGAATGATTTGTATGTAGCAACTACGACTGGAATATTCCATGGAAATCTTTCAAACAACCTAGTAAATTTCTCCAACTGGCAGGTACTAACCGACATTGACAGCACGGCGCCAAACTTCTGGGTGAAAAACAACAATTTCAACACTGTAAAATGGTTCAATGGGAAACTGCTTGCAAATTATAAAAGCACTATGCAAAACAGCGACTCAATAATGGCATACGATGGAAATTCGTGGGTTCATGTAATGCCAGAACGAATATCAATAAGTTCTCTTTCCTGTGATGATGCAACTCTCGTATGCTCTACAGGAACTGCCCTTTATACATACAACTCGAATCTGGAATTAACAACCGAAAATTGGTACTACAAAGCCGTTGACTCCTGGTTAAACATAAAAGCAAACGATGCAAAAATTAGCGATGGAAAAATATTGATTGCTGATGGCATAAATGGACTGGGCTGGCTATACCAAGGTGAAGACAAGGGCGATGCATTAAGAATAAACTCACCAAGCAACAACAATGTCTTTTACATTTCATCGTCGAAAGCTAAAACAATAGCTGTAAGAGGAGGATACAATGCCGCATATACCCCGAGATGGACATATCCGACAATATATGAATACGAAAACTACGAGTGGACAACTCGCACCGCAAACGAAATACCTGAACTTTCAGAAATCTACGACATCGTAAGTGTAACTATTGACCCGCAAGACGAATCCCATTTCTTCCTAAGCTCATGGATGAAAGGACTGGTAGAATTTAAAGACAACAAGTTCTATAAACTTTACAACAGCGAGAACAGCAGCCTCATGCAAATCGATGGAATTGACTGGGTACGAATCGGCAGCACAGCATTTGACAAAGACGGAAACCTATGGGTAACTAACTCATTATCTGCAAAATGCCTTCATGTGATGACTCCAGCAGGGAAGTGGACAGGATTTTCGTTCCCCGACATGACACGCAACATTAAATCAATGATTGTTACAAAGTCAGGAGTAAAATGGCTTGTTCTGGGACAAACTGGTGGTCTATTTGTTTTCTATGACAATGGAACTCCTGATAACACTTCGGACGACTACTACAAGCACTTAAATGTGACAAATGAAGAAGGCGAACTAGTGAGCAACGATGTATACTCAATCGCCGAGGACAAGAACGGGTACATCTGGGTAGGCACGGCAAAGGGCGTAGTGGTTTACTACAATCCCGACAAGGTGTTCGAAAGTGCTACTTTCAATGGACGACAGATAAAAGTACCACGCAATGATGGAACCGACAATGCCGACATTCTGCTATCTGCCGATGTGGTAACAGCAATCGGTGTTGATGGCGCTAACTGCAAATGGTTCGGAACACAAAACGGCGGAGCATACTATACCAGTGCCGATGGAATAGAAACCATACACCACTTCAACACGCAGAACAGTCCAATTCCAAGCGACAACGTATTGTGCATAAGCATTGTACCCGAAACTGGCGATGTATTTTTTGCAACTCCAAAAGGCATAATTTCTTACCGAGGCACAGCAACAGAAGGCTTTGATACTTTCGATGAAATATACGCATTCCCCAATCCTGTCAAGTCCGACTACGATGGTCCAGTCACAATAAGAGGTCTTGTCGCCGGTTCCATTGTTAAGATAGCCGACATTTCCGGCAACATAGTATATGAAGCTCGCGCAACAGGAGGACAACTAGTATGGGACGGAAAAAACCTAAACGGAAACAAAGTTGCATCAGGAGTATATGTGGTATTTGCATCTACCGAAATTGGCGAACAAAAATCAACGACTAAAATTCTATTCTTGAAATGAACAATGGATAATTGGCTAAAAGGCTGAAAGCTTATCAGCAAGACAGCTAATTTTTTGCTGTTAGCCTGCAAGCCTGTTAGCCCCAAAACCCAGAAACTTAGAAACGGGCTTTAGCCCACAAAAACCCAGAAACATTCCTATGCTCATCCCCACCGAAGCCATAATACTCAACCGCATAAAATACACCGACAACTCATTTGTCGTGAATATGTTCAGCGAAGCATGCGGAAAAATATCGGTACTGGCTAGAACTTCTACCCGCAAAGCAGGACAAAAGGCAAACATTTTTGCTCCACTTAACATTGTCCGCACCGAACTTAGGCTGAAGGACACACGCTCTGTGCAAAGCATATCGTACTGCGAACTTGTAAAAAGTCCAACCGCCATCGACAGCGATGTGGTAAAAATTTGCATATCGCAATTCATTGCCGAAGTGATTATGAAGATGGTAAAGGAAGAAGAGCAAAATCCCGCACTGTATCAATTCTTCAAAAGCACAATCGAAGCGATAGAAGTTTCGGAAGGCAATATCGTAAACCTGCACATAATTTTCCTGAAGGAGTTCGCACGGCACCTCGGATTCGAGATAACAAACAACTATTGCGCCGAAACACCATATTTCAACTCGCGCGAAGGAATGTTCCTGCCATTTTTCACATCGGAGGAGGAATCGTTTGACAAGCAACTAAGTATCGCTTTTTCCACAATCCTTAGCGCATCGTACGAAACTGGCAATATGAAAATTCCCTACGCCTACCGGAAGGAAATCATCCGTCAAATGCTGGAATACTATAAGATTCACACCGAAAATCTATCGGAAATAAAGTCACTTAAAGTTCTGAACGAAGTTTTTGGAAATGACTAGGCGATTATTCACAAGTTATTTCTTCCTGATATTTGACTAAACCGCCATGCTTTATTATTAATTCATAAGTTCCTGGGTTAATATTGTCAATTGAATAATCTACATCTATGGAACAAATACAATTGGCTTGAGATTCATATATTTCACCAAAATCTACAGTAATGGTTTGAGCATCTAATTCCGATTCTGCAATAACAGTGTAAACACCACAAGAAATACAATAATTTTCAATTGTTATTTGTAAAACTCCGTTGTCATAATTCGGTATTATAATCGGATCATAATATCCTTTACTTTGGTGGGAGTGACAATCTGTATATGACAAGTTGGTATTGTGAGTTACTGGAGTAATGTCCTCCTGATTAACTACAATCTGAGATACTTCTATCGGCTCTGGCTTTTCGCAGCCTACAAATGCCATTACAACAACGAGTAGTGATATTAAAATGTTCTTTTTCATAACTATACCATTTTAATTATGGGATAAATATATACATTTATTTTAAACCTATCCGAAAAAATCAAATTATGTTTTGAACTTTCAGAAGACCAGTCGTACTTTAGTCTTTTGGACTGCGAGCCTTCGATGCTGTTAGGCTGTTAGCCTGCGAGCCTGTTAGACAACAAGACAACCAGACAAAAAATATTAACAACGAATAATGAACAAATAATTTTCAAGAAGAGGAAATAAATAATAAAATTGTGCGTTATTTGCATTATATATTGCCGTATATGACGAAACGAAGTTTAATTTATACTGCATTGATTGCCATAGTTTTAGCAACTATGCTTACCCCAAGCAAGATGTCGGGGCAGACAACCTTGCAGCTAAAAATTTCGCCTCTCGGCTTCCATTTCTTCAAAGAACCCAACAAAAATCTTTACGAAAACAAGATTGATGCAAACGCAACTTTCGTACTTGAACCCTGCGTAATCCTTGGCGTTGAAACTTACCTTGTAAGCGACATCCTCTGCTTCAGGGCCAACTTCGGTGGACTCAGCGATGCCATATCAAAACCCGGACTTTTCCTGCAGGCAGGACTGAAAGTAAGGATGTTCCAGATATACCGCAACTCACTAAGCTTCGGTGCTGGACTTATGGGCTACGGACACGAATGCTGGAGCACCGTGCCAAATTACGAATATGAAAAAGGCTGGAAACAAAACGGCAGTTGGGAATACTCGGTAGGATTTCTTGCCGACCTAGAGTACGCCATCTTCCTCAACGACAAGAGCGACCTTATGTTCAACATAACATACGGATACCAGAAAAAAACATTTAACTTTACAATAGGATACAGATACTGGCTATCTTCCATAATAAAGCACCCAATAAAGTGCGGAAGCTGCCCGTTCACAAAAACAAATAATTCATGGAAAAAGTAGAAGAGACAAAAGCAACAAGAGTTTTCGACATCCTTGACATTTACAGCAACGAACATGCTGACCTTGATGTGGCATTTGCACACAAGGACAAGGGCGAATGGATAAAATACACACCTGCCGACTACAGAAGATACTCATACATGTGTGCTGCATCGCTTATAGATGCTGGAATGCAGAAAGGCGACAAGATAATAAGCATTTCGCAGAACCTGCCACACTGGAACATCCTCGACATGGCAATTGCAATGGCAGGATTGGTACATGTGCCTGTATATCCGACACTTAACAATGCGGAACTTGAATTCATAATGCGCGACTGCGGAGCTAAAATGGTATTCGTGTCGAACGCAAAACTTTACGCAAAAGTTAAGCAAGTTGTTGAGAACCTTGAAGAAAAACCTCGCATTTTCACTTTCACCGATGTTCCCGAAGCCGACAACTGGACAACCCTGATGATTGACAGCCGAAGCCGTGAAGCTGAACTTAAGAAACTTATCGAAGAGAGGAAAAAAGAAATCAGCGAAGATGATGTATTTTCTCTCGTTTATACCTCAGGAACAACAGGCAATCCGAAAGGAGTAATGCTTTCGCACAAGAACATCCTTTCCAACTCGTACGGGGTAAGACCAGTTATACCAGCAGTTTACAAGCAAAGAGCAGTAAGTTTCCTGCCTTTGTGCCACATCTACGAGCGAATGATGAACTATGCATTCCAGATAAAAGGTATTTCAATCTACTACGCCGAAAGCCTCGGAACAATTATGCGCGATGTTCAGGATGTAAAACCTCACATTTTCAACATGGTACCGCGCGTAGCAGAAAAATTCTACGACAAGATTGTGTCGATGGGAAAGGACATGACTCCGTTCAAGAAGCACATCTTCAACTGGGCACTAAAGGTTGGTAGCAAGTTTGATGTACGCAACAACAACTCGGCATTCTACAAGTTGAGACTCAGCGTAGCCCGTAAGCTTGTCTTCTCGAAATGGCAGGCTGCTTTCGGTGGCAACATCATAGTAATCGTGGCTGGTGGTTCATCGCTCAGCTTACACATTTCCAAACTGTTTGCAGCTGCAGGACTAAAGATTTGCGAAGGCTACGGTCTTACCGAAACATCGCCAGTAATAGCAGTAAACTGGCCAGCTTGGGACAAGTCAATGCTTGGAACAGTAGGTCCAATCCTCGATGGCGTAACAGTAAAAATTGACGATGACGGAGAAATCCTTGCCAAAGGTCCGAACATCATGAAGGGCTACTACAACAACGAGGAGGCTACCCGTCAGGTTATCGACGAGGACGGTTGGTTCCATACCGGCGACATTGGCGAACTTGTTGAAGGCAGATTCCTGAAAATTACCGACCGCAAGAAGGAAATCTTCAAGATGTCAAACGGCAAGTACATTGCTCCGCAGGTAATCGAAAACAAGCTTAAGAACTCCAATTTCGTAGAACAGGTAATGATTATCGGTGAAAACGAAAAGTTTGCAAGCGCACTCATTTCGCCCGACTTCAACTACCTCCACTTCTATGCATCGAAGCACAAAATTCACTACCGCGACAATGTTGCGCTCATAAATGACCCGGAAGTTATCAAGAAATATCAGGGCGAAATCGACAACCTGAACAAAACATTGAGCGAATACGAGTGCATCAAGCGCTTCCGCCTCGTTTGCGAGGAATGGTCGCAGGAAACAGGAGAACTCTCCCCCACCCTAAAGCTCAAACGAAATGTGATAAAAAAGAAATACGCATCGGTAATCGATGAGATTTACATGCATCAGGAAGAACAACAGCCACAAGGACCTGTAAACCCCAATGCAATCATAGGAAAGATTACCGATGGTATGAAGAAACTCGTGAACATTGGTAGTTCAAAGCATTAATAATGGTCTAGCGGAATGGAAGAATTCATCAGCCAGATTGACAAAAGCCTCGAAACGAACACATTCGTCAAGATAACATTGTCGTCGCCACTACGCAAGGACATCGATGTGCGCAACATCTACATCAAGCAGGTGGAAATAAAGGGCGAACGCAAACTCAGCTTCACCTACCGCTACCAGAAGCGCGACATAGTGAAAAATTACGCATTCGATGAAGCACTTGCCAATCTGCGCAAGCATATCGGTGAAGAATATCGCTTTGCAACGCTTTTCACCACTGCTGGCGACTTTGTATTGCAACACAACGGCAACCACTTCAAGATGAAGCAGCAGGAAGCCAGCATTACAGAACTGCCATCGCTTAACCACGACCGTAACAAAAACCGCAAACTGGAAGCATCTGATGGCAAGAAATACCTCCATCTGCTTGGAATAACAGATGCAAACGGCAATGTAAATCCAAAGTCGCAGGACAAGTTCAGACAGATAACCCACTACATCGAAATCCTTAGCAGTCACATCGATACACTTCCAACCGACCGTACAATAAAAGTCGCTGACATGGGAAGCGGCAAGGGCTACCTCACTTTTGCACTCTACGACTACCTTGTCAATACGCTCAAGTGCAAGGCTGATGTCACCGGCGTGGAAATCCGCCACGACATGGTGGAACTATGCAACAAGTTTGCCACCGAATCGGGCTTCGTTGGACTGCATTTCGCCGAAAGTGCAATCGACAGCTACAATGCCGACAAACTCGATATGCTTATCGCTCTCCACGCTTGCAACACCGCCACCGATGATGCACTTGCAAAAGGAGTTTACGCTGGAGCACAAGTAATTGTCGCAGCACCGTGTTGCCAGCATCAGATTCGCAATGAAATGGAAAATGGCGAGCCAAACGAAATTCTGTCGCCAATACTTCGCCACGGCATTTTTATGGAACGCCAGGCAGAACTGGTCACCGACAGCATAAGGGTGCTTTACCTGCAATATCACGGCTACAAGACGAAAGTTGTCGAATTCATTTCCGATGCCCACACCCACAAGAATGTCATGATTATCGCGACAAAATCAAGCATTTCGGAAGAACAAAAGCAGAAGATACTTGCACAACTGGAAGCTCTCAAGACATTCTTTGGCATAAAGCAACACTACATCGAAACAAAATGGCAGGAATAAAGGCAATAGTTTACGAATCGAATACTGGGTTCACGAAGGAATATGCTGAACTTTTGTCCGAAATAATCGGCATTCCAGCCATTCCCGTCATCGACAATACAATGTTTCATGGCGAACGCGAACCCGTGATTTTCCTCGGCTGGATTTGTGCCGGCAAGATAAACGGTATACGCATGGCTCGACTGAAATTCAATCCTGTAATCATTGCTGGAGTAGGAATGACACCGCAAAGCGATAAATACGCATTTGCATTGGCTCAACAGAACAATATCGATGTGCCGTTCTACTACCTGCAGGGAGGAATGCACCGCGAGAGGCTAAAGGGATTCTACAAAATTATGTTCAATATGGTAGCCCGCCCGATTTTGCGCAAAGCAGAAAAAGGCAAGTCGGAACTTTCGGAACACGAAAAGCAGATGGTGGACTTGATTAAAAATGGAGGTTCATTCGTAAAGCGCGAAAATCTTGAAGAACTTATCGCAAAGTACAAAGAGTTAAACAATCTGCTGAAAATATCCTAAGAGAAATGCGCACTTTCTCTTTTTTATGACAATCATGCATATTCATATATGCGAAACTTTTCGCAAACAAAAAAAGGAAACTTCCACTGGAAATTTCCTTTTTACGAATTATTTTTCAGTTGTATTATTCTTCTACGAGAATAACAATCTTATTGTTCTTGCATTCAACAAGTCCGCCATTAACGCTGAACTTTTGTTCGTTACCGCTCATTTCACGGATAACTACTTCGCCCTTTTCCAAAGTGGAAACTATTGGAGCGTGCATGTTCAGCATCTGGAACGAACCCTTTGAACCCGGCACTTTTACCATTGAGGTTTCGCCTTCGAACAACTTCTTTTCAGGTGTGATGATTTCTACTGTCATAGCAACTATTATTTAGTTTCTGCCATCATCTTTTCACCCTTCTCGATTGCCTGTTCGATTGTACCAACAAGGTTGAATGCAGCTTCTGGGTACTGGTCAACTTCACCATCAAGAATCATGTTGAATCCCTTGATTGTATCTTCAATCTTTACGAATTCACCCTTCAAGCCAGTGAATGCTTCAGCTACATGGAACGGCTGAGAGAGGAATCTCTGAACACGTCTTGCTCTGTGTACGACGAGCTTGTCTTCGTCTGAAAGTTCGTCCATACCAAGGATAGCGATGATGTCCTGCAATTCCTGATACCTCTGGAGAATATTGATAACTCTCTGAGCTGTTTCATAGTGAGCCTTTCCTACAACTGCCTCGGTAAGGATACGCGATGACGAGTCGAGCGGGTCAACAGCCGGGTAGATACCGAGCTCAGCGATCTTACGGCTCAATACCGTTGTTGCATCCAAGTGCGAGAATGTTGTTGCTGGAGCAGGATCAGTCAAGTCGTCGGCTGGTACATATACTGCCTGAACAGATGTGATAGAACCTCCCTTGGTTGAAGTAATACGCTCCTGCATTTCACCCATTTCGGTAGCAAGTGTAGGCTGATAACCTACAGCCGATGGCATACGTCCAAGAAGTGCGGAAACTTCGGAACCTGCCTGTGTGAAACGGAAGATATTGTCAACGAAGAAAAGAATATCACGACCTGTTGACGAAGAGTTGTCGCCAGTTCCGTCACGGAAGCTTTCTGCGATTGTCAAACCCGACAAAGCAACTCTTGCACGTGCTCCGGGGGGCTCGTTCATCTGACCGAAAACCATGCTCAACTTGGAGTCATTAAGTTTTTCCTTGTCAACCTTCTCCAAGTCCCATGAACCCTTTTCCATGGATTCCTTGAAGCCCTCACCGTACTTTACAATATTTGCTTCGATCATTTCGCGGAGGAGGTCGTTACCTTCACGGGTACGTTCACCTACACCTGCGAACACTGACAAACCATCGTATCCGATAGCGATATTGTTGATAAGTTCCTGAATAAGAACTGTCTTACCAACACCAGCGCCGCCGAACAGACCAATCTTACCACCCTTCGAGTATGGCTCGATAAGGTCGATAACCTTGATACCTGTAAACAGCACCTCAACATCGGTACTAAGTTCCTCGAACTTTGGCGGCTGACGATGAATTGGGTAACCGTCCTGCTTTGGAAGCAGTTCCATACCGTCGATGGTGTCACCGATAACATTCATAAGACGACCCTTTACCTGATTGCCAACTGGCATCTTGATTGGGTTCTTGGTATCGACGACCTCCATGCCCCTGCACAAACCGTCTGTAGAATCCATAGCAATGGTTCTTACTGTGTGTTCTCCGATGTGCTGCTGGCATTCAACGATTAGAGGTTTTCCATTCTCGCGCTTTATTTCCAAAGCGTCATAAATCTTCGGCAGGTCTGACCCTGATTTTTCGAAACTTACGTCTACTACAGGACCAATAACCTGAACTATTTCACCTACTAATTGTTCCATTGTTTAACTGATAAAATTTTTGCTAACAAAGATAGCAAAACATATTTGAACTGACAAGAAAATATTGCAATATTTTAAAAATATTTACTTATCCACTGTAACTCAACACATTGCACGGCACAAAACTCTGCAATTCATTCATTTCGCGCAAGGCATTGCTTTTTCGCGCAAGGCATTGCGCGACTACTAATTGTTTCCGTCCAGCATAATAAATGCAGCCCAGAACCTTGGATTTTCGAAGCCTGCTGTGGTCTTTACCTTGTTTTGTGCTGAAAGGAAGGCTTCGCGTTTCGACATTCCTTTGGTTAGGTTGGTGTAAAACTCGGTCATCATCAACAATGTGGCATTGTCGTCCACAGGCCATAGGCTCATGATTATTGTACGGACACCAGCCTTCTTGAAACCTCTCTGCAAACCGAACACACCTTCGCCAGATATTTCTCCTAGTGCAGTCTGGCAAGCGGAAAGTACAACTAGGTCGGTCTTGCGCAAGTCCATAAAGCTGATTTCCTTGGCTGTAAGAATACCATCCTCGACTCCTTCGGGGACAGGTTGATTTTGCCAAGCGTAGTTTGCTCCCGACAGCAATAGTCCCGACTGCACAAGCGACTGGTCACCCGACATTTTTTCTTCAGTAGGCAGGAAAAAACCGTGGGTTGCAATATGCAGGACAGATATATCACTTCCCGACAACGCCTTGAACGACTCCTCATTGGCCTTTGCACCACTATAAAGCTTCGTCTTTATGCGACTCTTCTTCATCTTGCCTACAATATTATCGACCTCGGTCTTGGTTCCAGGCAAATATGTGAGGCTTCCTCGATCGTAATCGTCATGCGTGGAATTGAACGAGGCAAAAGTGGTGCTCCTCGTTGCGTACCTGCTGCTTTCGCGCTTCATCGTTGTGGTGTCGCTATCGTAATACACTCCTCCATATAGCACAATATTATTCATAGGTGCTGGCATATAGTCCATGGCTAGGAAGCGCGTTGATGACACACGGTAGATTTCGTACTTGTCGGATATTGTTTGTCCTTGACTTATTGGAGCGTATTCAACTGCAATCTGGTGCAACATTCCCGACGGTGCAAAGAAAATGCGAGGATTTTCGGGGAAAAACTTTTCCAAAGGCTTCCATAGCAGTTCGTAAAGCCCCATAGATTCGTATATTCCCTGCCGCTTTGCAGTTACAGTCGTCACACCTCGATTTTCATCGCCGGTTATAGCATTTGACTTTACAGGTACTATACCGCGTATCAATTTTTGCATTTCAAAATTAGTAAAAAGAGGCACGCAGGCAGGAGCTTCCATCTCTTTTGTAAGCACAAGTGCGACAAATCTAGTCGTATCATGGCTACTAAAATCGGAGAACTCAATTGCAACATCATTTTCCTTCATTGAGTTTTGCACATCTTTCCAGTCAATCTTTATGAAATTGGTTATATCTCCGAATTCCTTGCAACTCTCCATAATATGCCTTTCCATTTTCTGGATTTCGTTTTCGAGCGAATCGCAATTGTATATTCGTTCGGCAATGGGCTTTTCAAGTTCCATGTTATGAAGCTGGTGCGTATTTTTCATATTTTCGTATTCCGAAATCAAGTCATTGTTTCCGCTTTCCATTATTATGTTGGTCATGCTAATTTCTGAAGCAAGTAACAGACCTTTGGTAAGCAGTTCGGTATCGTATGATGTTTTTGTAGCAAGAGTATCGTCTGGCATATCGTACACATTATTTATATTTATATAAAATTTATCATATTGAAGATTCCAGTATGTTTCGCGTTCGTGCGTAGTCATAAACGAAAAGTTCTTTATAAGGCTACTTTTGAGTATATCCGAGGCCTGCTTGTTTGCCAGTATGGCGTTATGATACTCCCCTAAGCAATAATATGTACGCGCTATACCACACATTGACATTGCATACTCATAATGCGCCTTGCCAAGTGTTTTTTCTTGGATTTCCAATGCTCGCAAGTAGTATTCCAATGCTTTCGGATATTCTCCCAATCTTTGATATGATACACCAATATTCTTCATCGACAATGCATAATTGGGGTTATTATCTCCGAATGTATTTCGGTAGATTTCTGCTGCCATAGTGTGATATTTCAAAGAATTTTGGTAGTCACCAATATTCAAATAAACAATTCCAATGTTTCCTAACGAATTTGCATATTCGGGATGTTCCTCCCCGATAGTATTCTTTCTAATTTTCAATGCCTGAAAATGGTAATTCAAAGCATCTTCGTATTTCCCCATAAAATTATAAGCATTGCCGATATTGTCGAGCAAAGCTGCATATTCAGGACTTTCTTCTCCGACTGTCTTTTTCATTATCTCCAATGACTGGAAGTAGCTTTTCAATGAGTTCTGGTAATCTCCCATATCCTGATATACAAGTCCGATATTGTTGAGCGATTTTGCATGACTTTGGTTCACCTCGCCCTCAAGTTTTATCCGAATTTCCATTGCTCGGTTTAGACTTTTTAGGGATTTTTCATATTCGCCCATATTATAATAAACTATTCCGATATCGTTCATAGAAGACGCATACCTAACATGTTCTTCTCCAACATTTCTCTCAACGACATCCAATGCATGCATATAATATTTCAAGGATTCCTGATAATTGGCAACCCTAGAATAAATACGACCAACATTTTCTATCAGCCTTATATATGTTATGTTCTCTTCGCCAATATACTTTTCCCATGTCTCCAATGCCTTTATAAAATATTTCATGGCATTATAATAGTCCCCCATTTTCATATATACGGCACCAATGTCATTTTCAAGCGTTACACATTTCTTAGTCCCCTCCCCATATATCATTTTTGTGCCTTCAAATGATTTTAGATTAAATTTCAAAGCATTCTGGTAATCTTCCATACGCGAATATGCAAGAGCTATGTTATTATACGACAATAAGATGTCTTTATCATCTTCACCAAGCGTTTTTCTTCTCATTTCCAATGCTTGAGTATAATACATCAGAGCATTGGGATAGTCTCCAATATAAAAATACATAACACCAATATCGTTCAACTTTGACGCGTATAAAGGGTCATCATCAACCTTATACTTTTTGTAATATTCTGCCGACAGTAGGAAGTTATCCAATGCTTTCTGATAATCCTTTAGGAAAAAATACGAATTGCCGACATTGCATAACGCCTTGATATAATATTCGTTTACACCATCATTGACTTCTTTTGTCATTTCCGCCATTTGATTGTACAATTCCAATGCTTCGGTGTATTTTTTTTCGTCACTAAATTTGTCGCCTAGTTTTTTCAGAGAATCTGCAATATGGAATATGGCTGTGGTGTCGGTTTGAGAGAACGACAAGTTGCACATGAAAGCAAGAATGATTATTGGTAGTATTTTTCTCATATTACTTTTTGTTTCTAAATTTTTAGTGGTTTGATGTTGTTTATAATTGTTTAAAAGTTCAATTTAAAATCGTAAATCGTCAATCTAAAATCGTAAATCACTTTTCGTTTCCATCCAGCATTATGAACGCTGCCCAGAACCTTGGATTTTCGAAGCCTTTTGTCTCCTTTAATGTGCGCTGTGCCTTCAGGAAGGCTTCTCGCTTCGACATTCCTGCCATCAGGTTTGAGTAGAACTCAGTCATCATCAACTGGGTGGCATTGTCGTCAACCGACCAGAGGCTCATTATGAGCGTATGCACACCTGCTTTCTTGAATCCACGCTGAAGTCCGAAAACGCCTTCATCGGTAATTTCGCCAAGCCCTGTCTGGCAGGCTGAAAGAACCACCATATCAGCATCACGCAAATCCATATTGCTTATCTCCTTTGCAGTGAGCACGCCATCCTCAACGCCCTCTGGAACTGGTCGGTTTGTCCAAATGTTGTTGGCACCAGCAAGCAAAAGTCCCGACAAGTTGAGCGACTGATCTGAATTGAGAATAGTATCGACAGGCTCAAAGAATCCGTGTGTGGCAATATGCAAAAGCGAAACCTTCTTTCCCGACAAGTTCTTGAACGATTCTTCGTTGGCAGCCTCGCCTATATGCATGTCGACCTTGATTTTTCCGGCTTTAAGTTTAGCATTAATGGTTTCTACCTCGGTTTTGGTGCCTGGCAGATAACTCAAACTCGTCCTTTCCTCATCCCTACTGATGTCGGCAAATGAATTATATGATGCGGCTCGCGTTCCAAAGCGTTCGCTTTCGCGCTTCATGGATGCCGTGTCTGAATCGTAGCTGATGCCACCATATAGCACAGCCTCGTCGAATGGTCGTGGCGAATAGTCCATGGCAAGGAAGCGAGTCGAAGATACGCGGTAAATTTCGTAGATGTCAGAAACCGACTTTGAGGAATTAACCATGGCGTACTCTATTGCTACCTGATGCAGTAATCCTGTTGGTGCGAAATATATGCGTGCGTTTGGTGTGAAAAACTTTTCCAAAGGCTTCCATATTGCATTGTATAGGTCGGTGGATGTATATACGCCCATACGCCTGTCGCGCAAAACGGTTGCGCCGCGGTCGTCTGATGGTTTTTCGGGCATAACGCCTGTGCGCAATAGTCTTTGCAAGTCCTTTTCGGTGCATAGCGGAACAAATATCGGCGATTTCATGAACTTGTTGACCACAAGTGCTGCATAACGCGTTTCGGTTGAATCGACTTCGTATCTTGTAAATTCAACTGCTACATCGCCCTTACGCATTGCCGACTGCACATCTTTCCATGTAAGTCCGATTGATGCATTGAAGCCTCCATATTTCTCGACCCTAGCTACAAGGTCACGCTCTGTGGCGTTTATTTCCTCCTTAAGTTTGCGGCAGTCGATGTATCTGTCCTCAACCGGCATTTCGTAAGCTTTACCCAGCTTGTCCTTCATGGAAATAAGTTCCGCATAGTCGGAAATAAGAGCAGAATCGCCACTTTCGTAAACAGAACGCGTAAACTCAATATCGGATGTCAGCAACAAGCCCTTGGTAATCAACTCGGCATTGTAGGCTCCGCTCGAAATTACACCATTGTTCGACAATTTGCTTCCGCAACGAAGTATGTGCTGACTCATATCCTTGTTTTTCTCCCAGTACATTTCGCGTTCGGCAGAAGTAAGGAACGAAAAGTCGTTTGCGAGATGCTTCCTGTTAATCTCCATTGCATCTGAGAAACTTTCTGCAGCCTTGTCGTACTCGCCCTTCGCGAAATATACATCACCTATGCCGTTGAGCGTTTCTGCATAAGTCGGATGCCTGTCGTCGTAGATGTTACGTAAAATGGCTAGTGCATCGTTGTAATTCTTCAAGGCCTTGTCATAGTCTCCCTTCGACTTGTATGCCAGTGCGATATTGCAAAGCGTTGTAGCATAATTCGAACTGTTTTCTCCGTATGTTTCCTGATTTATCGCAAGGCATTTCTCGAAAAGCGACATTGCTTCGTCGTACATCCCTAGCATAGTGTATGAAGAGCCTTTGTTTTCGTATAGCATAGCATATTGGGTAGGTGCGCTGCCTTGTATTCTGTCCAACATTTCAAGAGCATCATCGTAATAGTCGATTGCTTCCCTGTATTTTCCAGTCTTCTTGCAGAAATTTCCGAGATTGTTGAGAGTCTGCACCTCGGCAAAAGTATCTGCACCTTTGTAAACTCTTATCGACTCCTGTGCCAAAATGTAGCATTTATATGCACGGTCGTAATTTCCTACAGCTACATACGCATTGCCAAGCAAATTGCATATTCCAGCACAAATGTCGCTGTTGACATAGGTATATTCAATGCGCTTGAATTCTGGTTCAAGGCATCCGATAACCGAAACATATTCTCCCATCTCGGCGTAGGTGGATGCCATAGCATGTTTCGTGGCAAAATAGTTATCGCGGCTTCTATAATCTACTGTGCTTATCTCATTTTCATCGAAATGCGACATCAAATAGTCGTAATACACAAATGCCTTGTCGTAGTCGTGAAGCGAAGTATATAAATAGGCGACATAACGCATCATAATATAATCAATCTCATAATACTCGTTTTGGGATTCCAAAAACTTGTAATAATCCATAATAAGGTCAAAAATCTTCAATGCTTCACGGTATTCTTCCTTTCCGTCTAGCGCAAGAGCCTTGTAAAGCATGTAATAATAATGTACATCTGCATATACATAACCAGAAATGCTATTACTTTGCGGCAAGAACCTATCTAGTTCCGACATGTAAGCCAATGTGGAATCGTATTTTTCTGCTATATATTCGATATCGCCCATGTGAAGCAACGAATACTCGTAAATTAAACTGTCTTTGCTTGTATTAAAGCCATCGCGGGCAAGCAGATTCTTTATCTTGCCAAAAGTTTCAATAGCAGACGGCCTGCAGTCGTTGACATTATTGGACCTTACGCTACTGTTTAACATAGATAGGTATTGGTACAATTTTTCCAGTTCGCTCTGCTCCTCCATACCATAAATGTCGGTATCATAAGTGTCGTCGCCAACCCATGAATCGTCTTCACCGCTCTCTTCCTGCTTGAATTTCTTCGACAGCTTTTCGTACTGTTTGGCGTATTTCTTGGCATCATCGTAGTTGTGGTTATAACGACAAATATCTGCAAGCTTGTGGACTGTCTCGCAATAAGTATATGTTTTCTTCATATCGGTCTTGTCCATCAGCGAAATGGCCTTCTTGTAGCAAAGTATGGATGAATTGTAATCAAAAAGCTTGTAATACACTTCTGCTTTCCGTATAGCGATTTTTATTTTTAAGGTTTCCAATTCACCATCCTCCATATAGTCGGGATGCTGTTCAAGATACGATTCAACTTCTTCGATAGTTTTGATAAAGAACTTGTAATCGTCATTATTTTCTCCATACGCTAACAAATCTCCCAAGATTTTCATGCAACGATTATTGATGAATATATTGGTTGGCAGTGTTTTATATACATTATACGAAGCTGTGTAATATTCAATAGATCGATCTTTCGCCAAGGCAAGTTCGTAAAGCGTGTTGGCATAGTTTCGGGTATTAGTCAACGACAATGCTTCAAACATTTCCTTTGCTTCCAACAGCATTTGCGTACCCTTGAAACCCTTGGATGCATCGCTAATGTACTTTCCTACATTGTATAGCGAATAAGCATAATATATGCTGTCTGTGTGGGTGGCATTTCCCTTTGCAAAATAATCCTCGAAGGCAATCATTATCGGACGAGTGTTGTTTATGCGCTCGCTTGGATTTGTCGAACTGCGTTTCATAATGGCACACACAGCGTCGTAGCGCAACGAATCGCAATGTGTTCCCTTGGTAGGAAGGAAAGAGCTACTGTATAGTTGTTCTACCTCATCGTCGTCAACTGCTACCGTCAAGAAGTCGGAGATTGACATATAAGAGGTTGGAATGTAATAATCATCGTCAATAGGCATTTCGTTAGCAAGTACATCTTCATACAGTTTGCGGTATTTTTCTTCCGACTTGCTATCGCCAAGGTTCATATATGTGTCGGCAAGTTTCAGCAGTATCTCAGAATCTCCACCGTTTGGATTATCATTGTTTTCGTAGGCTAGCATGTAGTATTCCAGAGCCTTGGTGTAGTTTCCTATTCTGGTGTAGTTGTCGCCGGTTTGAATCAGAGCATAAATATACCTGTCGATGTCAGTGCCACGGCTCATTTCTATCATCATTTCGTTGTAGCGTATAGCCTTCTCGCAATCGCGCATTTCGTCGTAACAATAATAACTATCCAATGCATCCAGTATGTTCATGCAACGGGAGAATTGATAATCGTTGGTTGGCAATACTTTGTAAACATCAAGCGATGCCTCAGCATATTTCATTGCTGTTTCCCATTCGTCGCGACTATTGTAAATTACTGCAATCATATATAATATGTCGGCATGGGGTTCTGAAATTGCATTTTCGGGAGAAATACAAAGTTCGTCTGCCGACTTCATGTAGCGAGTGGCGCGGGCTACCATAAGTGCTGTGGTTTCATCGTCATCACTGCTTTGTGATGCATCCCAGCAGCGGATTGCTATATGATATAACGACTTGGCATAAAGTAGGCTGTCATCGGAGTTTTTCATTCCGTCTTTTTCGAACGAGTCTTGCAGTTCCTCAAACGGTGGCATGGCTTCATCGACATTATAGCTGTCCAAAAGCCTGTTATAGAGCGAATCGCGACGGTTGGCGGGTTTATCTATCGGCAGGTAGAGTATAGGTATATATGCCTCTATTGAATATTCCTCTTGCGAAACGATAAGATCTTTGTATTGCTCAAGGCTGAAATAATGTTCCGAATCTTTGCCACCTGCCTTTTCTTCGGCCTTTAAGGCTTCGTCTATAGCTTCTTTAGCCTTGTCGTATTCATTAATATTCATGTAAGCAAAAGCAACCTCCTCCATGGCAGAAGAAAGTTCGTAGTACTGCTTTTTGAGATATTTCTTTGTGAAATCAGCATTCAGCAAAGCATAGCGTAATTGTTTTTCATAGTCAACCAAATCGTAAGAATAGTATGATTTTAGCACTTCAAGCATTTCAAAGCACCTCCATACATCGTTGTTGTCGAGTTTGTCGGCTTTTGCATACACGCTCATTGCTGTGTCATAGTATGGAATGCACTCTTTAAAATAAAAGTTATGCATTCTGTAAAATCCCACATGAAACATCATGCGAGCGTATGGCAGTTCTCCAACTTCTGTTGCCGACATGTTTTTCGAAACAAATTCGTTGTAAGCCGAAAAATACATTTCATTGGCTTCGCCGAGACATTCGGCATAAATATCTGCATTGCTCGAAAGACAAGCCTTTGCAAGAGCATCGGCCTTCTGCAATTTACTTTCTACCTGCGAAAAAGAATGCAGACAAAATGGTATTATCGCTAAAATTATGAGAAGTCTCTTCATATTATTTTTTTTTTGCAAAGTTATGTATATGTGAGAAATATGCAATACGACATCTGCATTTTTCGACAGAAAATATTGGGGAGTGAAACAAAAAAAAGAGACTGCGGTTGCAATCTCTCTTTTGTACCCGGGGCCGGGGTCGAACCGGCACTCCAGTGAAGGAACTGGTGTTTGAGACCAGCGCGTCTACCGATTCCGCCACCCGGGCATTCGGTATGCCTTTTGGGATTGCAAAAGTACTACATTTTTTTGATTTCAAAGCATTTTTTTCGATTTAATAACAAAAATCAAATAACAAACTAAAAATCAACAACTTCCACCCGAAGATTAATTCATCGTTGCTTATTAATCACATAAAGTTTCTTCTTTTTTATTCTTGAAACAAGTCCAAGATGACAAAAAGAAGAATAGAAACGACTACAAATTCAGGTAAATTATTTTCTTTGTCTCGAAAAATTCTTCGCCAAAAAAGTCTGAAATATTCGTAACCGAATAGTTTTTCATACCTTTCAGCTCATCATCAAAATCTCCGCCTTTCAGGTAGATTATCGAATGCTCGGTTGATTTAGGATTCAGCACATTGCGTGTCATCTTTACAAAATCGGGGAAAGCTGTCACAGCGCGACTAACAATACAGTCGTACTTTGGTGGCAGTAGCTCAGCACGAATCTTCATTGCCTCCACATTAGCTAGTCCAAGACTTTCCGATATGCCCTTCACAACCTTAATTTTCTTCTCGATGCTATCAACAAGCGTAAATTTAGTCTCGGGAAACATTATTGCAAGCGGAATCCCGGGAAAACCGCCACCAGTACCGACATCAAGGACAAGTTCATCTGACTTAAATTGCTTCACCTTAGCAATAGCCATCGAATGCAAAATGTGATGAACAAAAATATTGTCGGTATCCTTACGGCTTATCACATTTATCTTTTCATTCCACTCGCGCACAAGCGACTCCAATTCAACCAAACGGTCAACCTGAACATCAGTAAGTTCCGGGAAATATGCCTTAATCTTTTCTAACATCTTTCGACAATTCTACAAGTTTCAATTTTGCCTGATGTATCCTGTTTTTCACCACCTGAAGCGTAACACCGAGTTCGCTAGCAATTTCCTCGTACTTCATGCCTGCACCCCTCATCAGCAGCAATTTCTGTTCAAATTCGGAAAGCTGTCCAAGCAGCGATTCAACGTATGCCTGACGTTCCTTTTCCTCAATCAGCGTTTCGGGCGTGGTATTGTCAGCTGCATTGGGCGACCACTCGTCTGCCGACTGTATCATCTGCGAATTATAGGTCTTGCTCCAGTCCAAATATGTGTTCTTTGCTATCGTCAAAGCCCATGTGTTGAACGAAGCGTCATTGCTCTCATCATAGTTTACCATTGATTTCCATATCTTTTGCAACGAAATTATGGTCACATCGTCGGCATCATCGGCTTCGCAACCGCGCGAAACAATGAATTTCCTTATTTCAGCATGGTAGCGCTTGAACAGGCAAAGACTGGCCATCTCGTCGCCATCAAGCACAAGTTTCCTGAGTTCCAAGTCGTTCATGCGCGAAAGTTCGGTCGTCCTTTTTACCATTCCGTTTTCCGATTAAAGATTTTATAAACCAACAATGCAAAATAAAAAATCGGCGCAAAGATATCAAATATCAGCGACATAAATAAATTGAGATTGGTTTTTGTCAACGAGCAAAACCTTCCTAACGCAAACAAAACCATTATCAATCGCACCACCACAAAAGCAAGTGCAATTTTCCAATCTACAAACGCCATTGCAACAGCCATTGCGAAGAATAATGTCCGTGTAACTATTTCGCCTCCCGACAAGAATTTATCCATCAAACTATACTTTACAGATGTTGAAACATGCCTCGACTTTTGCCGTAGAAGTTTCAGAATACTGTCCTTTGCAGGAGAAATTGTCTTTGCCTCGGGCAAAATGCATACGGTGGGGCGAATATGCCTTGCAGCCTCCCTGACAAAGAGGTCATCATCGCCAGATGCCATGTCGGAATGGGATGCAAAACCGGCAAGCGTGTCCCAAAGTTTGCGCGAATACGCGATGTTGCGACCAACTGCCATATAGGCATGCCCCAGCGATGCAAATCCCATATACTGCAAGGCAATAAGCGCAGCATCATAAGATGCAAACCGAGCAGCAAAAGTTTTCCCAGAAAGTTCTCCGTAGCCAACCACAAGCGGATTTTCCTCATCGTAGTGCGACATCATGCCAGAAATCCATTTTTCGGAAGTAGGACAGCAATCGGCATCGGTAAAAATCAAATGTTCGTATGCTGCAGTACGGATTCCGCAAGTCAGAGCAGATTTTTTGCCATTACCATCATTTTTGACAAGTTTTATGCTGCAAGGAGATGTATTCACCAAATTTGAAACATATTCATACATTCCATCTGTGGAATTGTCATCGACAATCACTATTTCAAACTCGGGATATTGCTGATTGATTATGTATTGCAGGTTCGATTTTAGGTTTTGCAATTCGTTACGGCAAGCAATTATTACAGAAACTGGAGGCAATTCGGCATCTGATGCCTCATCCACAGTTTTCTTCCGCACCCCAATTGCTGGCAAAATGTAGAAAACCGCCTGAACCAGGAGGAAAAACAAGAGAACCGAAGAGAGGATGGTTAATAGCATTACCTATTTGAAAATAACAACTATTTATACTCCTTCTTTGCTTCGTTCCAGATTTCGTCCATTTCCGCCAAAGTCATGTCCTTGAGGTCGCGTCCCTGCTGTATGGTCTTTTGCTCGAGGTAGCCAAAACGGTTCTTGAACTTGCGGTTGGTGCGTTCGAGGGCTGTGTCGGGATTAACGCCATAGAGACGAGCAGCATTTATCACCGAGAACAGCAGGTCGCCAAATTCGGCTTCAATTCTGTCTTGATTGTCGGAAATTGCAGTTTCGAGAAGCACCTCGTTGTACTCTTCGTTAAGTTTGTCCCACACTTGCTCGCGCTTGTCCCAGTCGAAACCAACACCACGCGCCTTATCCTGCATACGATAGGCCTTGATTATGGATGGCAACGATTCGGGCACTCCGCCAAGAACGGTCTTCTTCGGTGCTTCCTGCAACTTTATGCGCTCCCAGTTTTCCTTCACTTGCTCTGCAGTTTCGGCTTTCACATCACCAAAAATATGCGGATGACGGAAAATCAGCTTCTCGCAAATGCCATGAATCACATCGTACAATTCAAACTGGCCCTTCTCCTTTCCTATCTTGGCATAAAAAGCAACATGCAAAAGCACATCGCCAAGTTCCTTTTTCACCTCATCGGCATCGTTGTTCATCAGGGCATCCGAAAGTTCGTAAACTTCCTCTATCGTCTGTATGCGGAGACTTTCGTTTGTCTGCTTGCGGTCCCACGGACATTTCTCGCGCAACTCGTCAAGTATCTCAATTAGTCTCTGAAATTCCTTTAAAGTCTTTTCCATCGTGTAAAAATTTGAACGACAAAAATACAAATTTTCATCGACAACAATCAAATATGAGACTTCGTGCTACCGCTTGACAAACTTTATATTTGCAGGCAACTTTTCCCCAGCAAACAACACTCTGGCAAAATATGCTCCTGATGGCAAGTCGCCAACATTGATAACAACATTCTCTGATGCAACATTCTGGCTATACAAAACCTGCCCTGTCAATGAAATGATTTCGACCATTGAAATTACACTTTCTGAAAGTATATTCATCTCCTCATCGACAGGATTAGGATACACGACAATACCATCAGATTTATATTCCATAACTGCATCGCCAGAATCAAAAACTGCCAACAGCAAAACATCTCCCATAACAACAAAACGACGCGGATTTTCGCGAACTCCATCATCCCAGCCCATAAAAGTGTAATTATCCTTGGCATAAGCCCCTACTGTAGCAATACTGCCACTTTCGTACATTCCCGAGCCAAAGACAAAACCGCCAGCACTATCTGATGCCACCACCGACACGCAATACCTATCGTCATTGGCAAAATAAGCAGTAAAATACATATCCCCAGACACATATACAGCCCGTGGATTATCAATACTGCCATCGTTCCACGACACAAACTTGTATCCCTCATCGGGGAAAGCCTGCAATGTAACCACCGTATGCTCGGGATATTCGCCACCTCCAGTAACAGAACCGCCCTGCAAAGCCGTAACCGCCACAGTATGTGTAACAAACGATGTGCTTGCGCGATTCGACATAGAACTAACCGAACCGTCAACGGTAAAACCTTCGACTGCATAGTATACATTGAACGGCCAATTGTAAGAAGGGAACATTTCCTGATACATGCTCGGGTCGAGTTCATAGCGATTTGTCCCGTATGGAACAGTATCAACGCACACCATATTGCCAATGTCGGGCGACTCGTATATCTTGTAGTAATCGTAATTAACTCCTACATAGTCTGTCCACATTAAGTTTCCATTGTCCGCTATATATGCAAAGATATTGCGATGCTGTTCACTTCTCCGCGTTTCCGCACCGCAATCATCCACAGCACTTACGCAATATGCCCTTGCTCCAAACGATGGATTGGAATTTTCATCCACCCAAGTATGGGCTTGCTCCGCCCCGACATTCGCAACAAGTTCGAAAAGGCCGTTGTCGTCCTCCCTGTATATGTTATACGAATCCAAATGCCACGAATCAATTTGTTCCCACAAAATTGCTACCCGGTTTTCTGATGTTACGGTCATATATGAAATATTCGGAAGCTCATCAATATAATCGCTTTCACCAACCAGCATAGGTTCCGAATAATAATGGCAACCATAATCATCGGTAACCTCCACATAATAGTATCCGGGCTGAACGACCATAATCATCTGCGATGTTTCTCCGCTCGACCACAAATACGACGCGTAATCGTTGGCATACAGCATTACCGCACCTTGATTGCAAGGCTCCATAATTTCGGTAGCATATACCTGTGGCACTTGCGGACTATATAGCACAAGATGCAAAGTAACAATGCTGTCGCAATAAGTCCCACTCGATAAATGCTGGACATAATCGCCACTGGAATCGTATGTCTGTCCATTCCATATATACCGACAAGCATGTACATTTTCGAACACCTCAGTCTCTATCGGCTCGGAAAACCTCAACGAAAGCAATATTATACTGTCGCATCCGTTTACTGTGGTCAAAACCTGTATATAATTTCCCTCCTCGGTATATGTGTAGCCATTCATTTCATACTGGTCGCAAGCGATAACAGAAGTGTCGAGAACTTCGGGTTCACCCACATAAAGCCTCAAGCTAACCACACTGTCACATCCTGCAAAACCTTGGAATTCTCGCCTATATATTCCGCTTTCTGTAAAAATCTCACCATTCCACTCATATTCTCCACAATTTCTCACTGTTATCACAGTATCAGTTTTGCGCCCTAAAGTAAGATGAAGCATTTCTTCGTTACCACAATCAGCACTCACCAAGTAGTCGCCACTTTCATGGTAAACAACTCCGTTATACTCTATACTGTCACATTCGGTAATGTAAGTTTCCTCAAAATGGGGTTCGCAGAAAAATATGGAGAATGTAGTATCGTATGTGCAACCATAATTATTTGTAACCGAAACTGTATATTCTTGCAACCCCGGCTCTGCGCCACTTACCACTATTGTTGACGAACCATTCTGACCAGAGATTATGCCCTGTCCGCTCCAAACGAAATCATCTTCTTCAAAAACCGGCACCATATTAGCGCTATCAATTGAAATTTCAGAATTGAACTGAATGGAAAACGAGAACACATAGCCATCATCGCCTGCCATATGGTCATAAATATAAAGACGCCAGTCTCCATTTACAGGACAGCCCCAAAGACTTGACCAATCTCCAGCAGGAATATAATCTCCAGCAGGAATATAATAATGATTATAATACGATTGCCCGCTATTATCAGTATATGTATATGTATGTGGATTATGGTCTGCAGCATCATATATCGTCTGTGAAGCATCATGTGTCCAGCAATAATTATATGGAACTCCTTGCATACAAGGATATGATTCATTATCAACAGGTTCTCCCATAAATTCCATAGAACAAGAAGACGCACCTTCACCAGTATATCCATTGAAAATATCCATCCTGCCTCCTGAAGGACAAGTTATCCACATTTCCAAATCGCCTATATACGAGTGCTCCATTTCTACGCAAATTGACTCAATCCGATTAATATTATCAACAAAAGCATAATCGGAATATCCATATATATAATTATCAAAATACATTGTTCCTTGTTCAATACAACCAGAGATGTGGGAAATATAAGCAGTGGTATCATTCATGAAGTCATAATCGGAAACATCCATGGATACATCGCAGGAAATAACCAAAGTATCGTACAAACTTGCATTTTCGGGGATTCCCGACAAAGATAAATCAGGCTTGCCCTGCATCAGGAACAACATAGTGTCGCTAACTGCAATGCAATGAGACACATCAGTGGTAACAAGAGAGATAAGATAGACTCCTTCAGACAAGCTGTCGAGCACATTGAGCCCGTAACCCGACACCTCACGACCTTCATTCAGTATATTCCATTGGAAAAAGGTACTTTCTAATGTCTGCTCATATTCCATGTTGTTGTTCTGGAATGAAATGTCGGAAACTATCGATGGAGAATTGCAAACCACATACATGGGAACTGCCCCATCAACAATGTTATCATATAGAATGTTCTGGGAATACTCCTGACAAGCCATATTGCAATGCACATGAATCTCGAAACCTGCCCTTTGAACGGAATTGTCCGAATGAAAAACAAATGTAACACAACTACTTGTCAAGAAATACTGGCTACTATCCAAATATCCTTCAAGCCTACATACTTTTGTATTGGAAGAAACTCCTGTTCCTTCATATATTTCAAGATAGTCGTAAGTTGATTCCGTATAAAAAGAAAACACATCTATTATCATATTATGCGAACTGTCTCCACAAATTGTCAAGACATGGTTTTCAAGACTTGAATAATTTCCCCACTTTCCTCCCGAGTCGAAGAGAACCAGGTCACAGGAAGTCAGCGTTGTGTCGCTATTAAGTAAAATCGTATCCTGCTGAGCTTTCATGCACAATGGCAATACAAGCATCAAAACCGCAAAAATGTATCTTAATATATTCGTACCGTCCTTCATAACAAAGATATTAATCGTTCCTTACACATCTTATTCTTGCTCCGTATGGATAATCCAGATGTTCAAACCTGATACTGGTAGCATCGTTTGTAATACTCAAGACATTGTATCGATAATGGTTAGTCGCATAGTAGGAATTTGTTCCTCTTAGAAATACAAAGTTTACACGATCGTGATAACCGTCTTTCTCAATTGGACCCAACCATTGTTTTCCATCAGAATTAATACCAAGACCGCTTAGGTTATTTTCCGACTGGTTATTTCCTGGCGAACAATCTACACTCGATGATGTCCAGCCTGTGTCCGACACCATTGACTTTACAACGCTTCCGGAATCGCCACAAGCATATTCATTATGAAGCGTCAAATAGTTTACAAGTTCATTCCACTCATCGATTGTAGGCAAATGCCATCCCTGCGGACAAAATCCATTTTCCCGACTAGCATAACTTGGGTCATAATAACCATTGAAATATAACAAGGAATAGGAATTAGTAGGTGATGTTCCGTCTGCCAAATACGAAGTTCTCAAATCCTCGGCCATCCATGTCTGGCAACCATACTGCTTTGTGCGGTAAGTTCTATTGTCGCGCCCATCGTAGAATGAGCCTTCAAGTCCGTTTTCTCCAGTAATTGTCAAATGTATCAGCACAATGCTATCGCATCCGCACGATGATATTATTGTCCGCTGATAATCACCCGACTCGATGAGATACTCGCCATTGGGCATCTGATAGTAGGCACATTCTTCTATTTCAACCTCATGCACAACGCCATCGTTGTGTCCTATTGTAAGGTTAAGGTGTATAACGGAATCGCAACCATATTGGTTTGTATATGTTACTGTTGCCGTATTGTTGCTTTCTGTGTAAGTATTTCCATCAATCCAAGTAAACGACTCACAGGCACGATGCGTATCAACCAAATCGTTGGCCCGCAGGAACAACCTCATCAAAACAGAACTGTCGCAGTCATAAGAATTTGTATATATAACCGATGCACTAATATATTCTCGTCCCGAAGGAACATCGTCAAGTGTATAAGTGACACCATTTTGCCATGTATAGGAATCGCAGGCATAAATAGTATCGTACACAATGTTGTTCAATCGCAAAAAGTGCAATGTCACTATGCTGTCGCAACCATTTTCTGCCGTATATGTCGCAGTGAAATTGCCAGATGAGTAATAAGTCCGCCCATTCCAAGAATACGGACCACAGTCAGATGCATAAAACTCGTACTCGACAGAATGCAAAACAGTCAGGCTTAGCCTAACGACCGAATCGCAACCGCTAACCAGCCTGTATGTATAGGTAGCCTCATCGTTATCTTCGTAGTAGGTATTTCCATCGACCCAAACAAGCGAATCGCAAACTGTCCTGATGTCAACGGTTTCGGCAGGCGGATGCATTACAATGAAATTTATCGTAACTGCGCTATCGCATCCGTGAATGGTTTGATAATGAACAATCTGTGTACTATTTTCTGTATAAATCTGACCTTCCCATTCATAACTTTCGCAAACGAGGGTGTCTTTCTCGCTGGTTTCTGGTTGCCATATCACAATCGACACGACTACCGTTGAGTCACAGCCATTAACACTCTGATAGTTGAATTCATGAAATCCAGTATTGGTAAATGTTATACCTTCAATCACCACACTATCGCAACCGGATACTGTAACCGTATCCAAATATGTCGGATAAATTGTAAGGTTTAGGGTTACCACCGAATCGCAACCTGTTAACGCTTCCAAAGTCTGCACATAACTACCGCTCTCGCTGTATGTCTGCCCGTTCCACTCGTATGAGTCGCATGCTGTTTCTGCAAATTCATGTTCTACGGGACTATTTATTGTCAAATTCATGGTAACAAGGCTGTCGCATCCCATAGCGGTCTGGAAAAGCTGTCGATATATTCCTGTTTGATAATAAGTTGTTTGATTCCAACGGTATGGTCCACACGAAGAAACATCAAATTCGCTACCTACAGGGTGCCCCTCCATTTCAAGATGCATGACCACAGTACTGTCGCACCCATGAATCGATGCGAATGTCCGTTCGTATGTACCGCTTTCCTCGTATGACTGACCTTCCCAGATATATGGTTCACAATACGGATATACAACATCTATTTCGTTATCTACTGGATGACCTAAATCCAGATGCATGATTACGGTACTGTCGCAACCATGAATTGATGTGAATGTCCGTTCGTATGTGCCGTTTTCATCGTATGTCTGCCCATCCCAGATGTACGATTCGCAGGACAGGACATCAATTTCGGTTGTATCTGCATGATAAATTTCAAGATTTAGCGTGATAACACTGTCGCAACCTATCGAGTTTATCACCGTATATGTTGCAGTATTGTTGCTTTCCGTATATGTGTTGCCATCAATCCATGTATATTCTTCGCAAGCCGTCTGCAGGTCAGACGAACCAGACTTCAAGTTGAAGCGGAATACTTGGTGAGTTTCGGCTATCGGACTTATAATTAGTCTTTTTTCATATACACTGTCGGCGTATGTCGTATATGCTGTACATTCAAGATTATCGCCATATTGGAAGTCCATGTCAACAATAAGCTTGCTTACTTCGTTTACATAGCCCATGTATGTTATGGAATTTGTTTCACCGCTTCCAATATTCAGCATTTTTATGGACGACATGCCTTCCGATGTAGACAATACAAGAAGATAACTTTGCGGAGCACTGAGATTTATTTCAAAGCGATGATTTCCTTCGGGAAGGGAACCATTATATTCGGCAAAAAGCCGTCCGCCAACATCAAAGACCTTGATTCCGATATTGTCTGGAGCAGGCAACGAAATTTCAACTTCAGTTTTGCCGTAAAACGGATTGGGAACATTCGATTTTAATCCATTATTGTCAACCGAAGCCATATCTATCGCCATTGGCGAAAGCGAACAAACTGTATCGGGAGCCACAACTGTCATTGTCCATCCGCGTGTAAGATTATGAACGACAACACTGTCAAGCATAATATACCGGCCATATATCGTTGAGCCGGAGAAGCTGACATTCACATTCTGCGACATCATGCATATCGAAACCAGCATCAAGAAGAATATAAGGACAAAACGCTTCATATTATTTATATTTGACGAGCAAATTAAGTATTTTACACTTATATTGACAATCTTAATAGCCAAAATGTTGCCCGACCCCCATCAACATTATACCGAGTGCGTATTTTAACACACAAACAGCATTTCATTATATAAAAAGCATCATGATATTGGTTGCCAGAAATTGTAGTAATTGAACCACTGAAGCGGATGCTTGACAACCGAATCCTCCAGTATTTCAACATACTGCCTAGCCAGCGACTTGGCCTGTTCCACATCCGACTTTATCGATTGGTCGTATTTCAGTTCCTTCACAAAGCCTTCGTACCTCAAACCTCTGTACTTGAATACATGCACAACCAATACAGGCACTTTGAGTTTTGTCGCTATCAAGAAAATTCCGAGTGGGAAAGATGCTGTTTCGCCAAGAAAATCAGCATCGTAGTGCTTGGGACTACCACAAAGTCTATCGCATGAAGTAACAATAGTCTCCCCGTTATCAATAGCCGATTTTATGTCGAAAAGATATGAGATATTGTTACCTATAGTAATTAATTTGGCATCGGGGTTGACTTTCTTGAACGCTTCGAGACGATGACTTATCATTTCCTCGCTTTCGCCACCCCATGAGATAAAGTTAAACTTTTTGCTGTACTGTTGCAATGTACATCCTGCAATCTCGAAATTTCCCACATGCGCTCCCACCGTTATGAATCCGCATTCTTTGCTAAGCATCTGCGAAAACAAGTCCTGATCATGAACATTAACCTTGAATTGTGCCGTATTGCCGGCAAACATGGCGAACTTGTCGAGCACCACCTTGCCAAACAACAAGAAATTACGGATGGTCTGGAAAAACGCCACAATGGGATTTCTTTGCAAACGCTTCCTTTGCATATAGTATATGGCTCGAAATTGCTTCGGACGAAATGCTATACTGAAAGGTATGACCAAATACAATACTACATAGGCGAACCTTACATCTACCGAGCGGAGAATCTTAAACATAGCTCTCTGCCCGAAACGACCTCCACCAGTCTTTCCGCTCCAATTTGCCTTTGCCATGTCATTCAATTACATCAATTATATCCTCGGTGTTTTTTCTTGTCTTCTTGCGGATTTCGTAGTCATCACTAGCATAACCTACTGCAACAACGAGCCTTATCCTTCGGAAAGAACTGAAATTCATAGCCTTGTTGGCTATCTTATTTCTGAACGAACCGATCATGCATGTGCCAAGTCCTTCTTCCTCGGCTGCCAAGCAAATATGTGCCGCCAAAATGCCCAAGTCGATTGAATTCAGGTCGTTATTCGAGAAAAAGCCACCTGCCTTTGACTTCATATTTCCGAAAGTCTGCTCAACTACAATGAAATTTGATACATTGTCAAGGAAAGGATTCAAACCGACTGCCTGGCAAGCCTTGCGCAAATCGCTTATCTTTGCGTAAGTTGGTCTTACTATGTGCATTTTCCACGGCTGCGAATTGCACGACGAGGGCGACAAACTTGCCACCTCACATATTCTTTTTATCTTTTCTAGTTCAACTTCCTTGTCGGAAAAACTTCTGGTGCTCTGGCGATTTAAAGCCAATTCCCTGAATGTCAACATAGTTAACTTTTTTGATTCGACGGTGCAAAACTACACAAGATATCGCTAATATTCAAAAAAATATAGGTGATAATGTTATGATTGCTTTTATAATGTTCGGATGAGCCAAGTCTGTCCAGCATACTACCGCTTGACAAACTTCATAACCGCAGGTAGTTTGTCGTTTCCAAACCATATTTTTGCAAAATATGCTCCCGATGGCAGATTTCTTATGTCCAAATATGCACTGTCTGCATCGACAGGGCTGCCAAAAACAAGCTTTCCAATCGGAGACACTATCTCAACATTCGAAATACGTGCTTCCGAAACTATATTAATAATATCGTCAGCAGGATTGGGATAAAGCAAGATTTTTTCCGACTCAAACTCTGCAATATCTGTTATCGTAAGATGCAAGGTTACAATGCTATCACAACCACTATTTCCCTGTAATACCATAGTATATGTTCCACTTTCGACAAATGTTTCGTCATTCCACTCATAATCCCCAAAGTTATTTACATAAACTGCCGTATCGACAGAATGATTTATCGTAAGATGTAGCACCTCTTCGTCACCGCAAACAGCACCCACCATATAGTCGCCACTTTCATAATATACGACACCGTTGTATTCTGCGCTATCACATTCGGTAATAAATGTTTCCACATAATCAGGACTACAGAAATATATTGTGAATGTAGTATCATATGTGCAACCATAATTGTTTGTAACAGAAACCGTATATTCTTGCAAACCCGGTTCTTCGCCACTTACCAGTATTGTTGACGAACCATCCTGACCTGATATTATGCCATGCCCATTCCAAGCGAAATCGTAGTCTTCATAAATTGGAGTAGCTGCTGTATCTTCATACAATTCAGAATTAAATTGCATAGAAAACGAGAACAAAAAACCGTCATCCATAGCGATACTATCAGCAAAAAAGATACGCCAGTCACCATTCAAGGGACAGCCCAAAAGACTTGACCAATCGCCACTCGGAATATAATCGCCCGCAGGAATATACATATGATTGGAATAATAATTCCCTGCATTATCAGTATATGTATATGTCGGCGGATTGGCAGCAACATCAAGTATCGACTGGGAAGCATCATGCGTCCAGCAATAATTATACGGAACTCCCGCCATACACGACTCAGGGTCATCATCTATAGGTTCTCCCATAAAAATATTTATATGTGTAATAAAAGAATCATACCCCTTGAAAATTTCCATTCTATTACCGGACGGACAAGTTATCCATACTTCAAGGTCGCCTAAGTACGAGTGTTCCATTTCCAGGCAAATCGCCTCAATGTCATTAATATCATTCACAACAGCATCAGCAGGGAATCCATGTATAATAGTGTCGAAAGATGTTATTTCACTGGCGGTAATGCAGCCTGAAGTAGAACTATAATCCCAATCCATTGAAACATCACAGGAAATAACCAATGTATCGTCCAATCTTGCAATTTCAGGGACTCCAGACAAAGACAAATCGGGTTCGTTCATCACAACAAACAGCATAGTATCACTGCTTACAATACAATTTGCAACATCAAAGGTACTAAGACATATCAGATGCATTCCAGGAGACAGACCGTCGAGCGTATTGAGTCCCATACCCGAAACTTCGCGATACTCGTTTATTACATTCCACCGGAAGAATGTGTTCTCTATGCTCTGCTCATATTCCACATTATTGTTGTAAAATATCGGATTCGAAACTATCGAGGACGAATTACATATTATATGACCTTCTTCGTAAATGCCATCGTATAAAATATTCTGCGAATATTCCTGACAATTTCTCTGGCAATGAATACGAATCACAAATCCAGCCCTGTTTATCGAATTATCGGAACGGAATCTTATTGTAACACAGTTGCTTTCCAAAAAGAACACACTGTCCTCAACTTGCCCACCAAGACTAGCGACAAGAAATTCAGAATTCATACTCTCGCCTTCGTATATACTAATGTAATCTACAGTTTGCGATTCTGTGTTTAATGAAATTATATCTACTACCATACCATTGGTACCGGTTCCATAAACTCTTAGAGTATAGTTTTCGTTATTCGAATAATTTCCATTTTCACCGCCCGAATCGTATAACATCAAATCACAAGAAGTCAGTGTAGTATTGCAATTAAGTAAAACTGTATCCTGCTGGGCACTCATACACAAAGGCAATACAACAAACAACACTGACAATACTTGTTTTATATATCTAAATACTCCCATTATCGTATTAGTTTTAACATTTACATCTGTACAACAATCAGGAAGAACAGATTTTGTAGCAAAATAAATTATTTTTTACAATAGAGCAAAGTACAAAATGTAAATTTTGGTGGAGCAGGCTACTACCTATATCAGAAACGCCATATTGAACGACAAAAGCAAGACGATATTGTTGCTTGCAAAGTTTCAAAATCTACCCAATATGACTAATATTCGGTCTTGTCTGTTTTTTCTTCCCACTTTTTGAATGCAGCCAAAGCTTCGTCTCGCATCATGGAAACAACCTTGATACTGCGCTGCGATTCAGGCTTTGCAAACTCTTCGTATATGAAACTGTCGCTGAATCCAATTTTGTCGGCATCGGACTTGGTATTTGCATAGTACAATCTGTCAATTCTAGCCCAGTATATCGATGCAAGGCACATGGGACAAGGCTCACACGATGCATATATCTCGCAACCGGAAAGGTCGAAGGTGCCAAGTTTACGGCATGCCTGCCTTATTGCATTTACCTCTGCATGAGCAGTCGGGTCATTATCAATAGTTACCGAATTGGAAGCAACAGCAACAACTTCACCATCCTTCACTATAACAGCGCCAAAAGGTCCACCACCATTTTGTACACTTTCAATCGACTTTTCGATTGCCATCCTCATGTATTTCTCATTGCCCGTCATTGATTCCTTGTTTTTCATCTGTTGTCCATCTTAAAAGTGAAAAAAAGTACGCTACGAATACAGCGCCAGTAGATGTTTCAAGCGTATCGTCCGAAAACATTGATATGGTAGCAATCAGGAAGAATATCAAGAAGTAATAATTGCGAGACCTAAAACCCGACAATGCTGGATAGAACCATGCAAAAATACATATCAGAAATCCGAACACGCCAAAAGCAATAAAGAAAGTAACGAACTGATTATGTGCACGATGCCAATATTCTTGCCTTAAATTGGTGTTTTCCTCCTCGTATATGGACTGATACTCGTCGTTTACATCACCTTCGCCAGTACCCAAGAAGAAATTCCTGCCAATCAGCTTCATTCCGTACCTAAGAAATTCAACACGCTGAGTCACCGAATGTCCGTTGCAGTCACCCGTCTTACGATATACATCGAATTCCCATATTATCACATAAATGCGATTTATCAGACCGCCATTTCTTACGAACCTGTAATTTGTCTCACCACTCTCAATATTTTTTATGTCATCAGGCGACAACTTTGCCACTCCTTCGGCATCCTTTGTCAGTCCAAGCGAAGTAATATACCTCAAGAGCGTATAATATATGTACTGTCCTCGATGGTCGAGACTATCAAGCGGAATACTGCTCCTTTCTGGCCACGCCTGCTCAAGTTCCTGTCTCGATATGTTCATACACACAACATTACCATTCTCGATTGTGCCATCCAACTGGACATCATCGTACGGAATTCCACGAGCAGTCTTTTCCAACTGCACATTTTCGCATGTAGGCTCATAAAAATCATGGATGCAATATGCTAGTAGCCCTCCTACTGCCAAAGGCAAAGCAATAGCCAGCAACAAGGAAAGACGGGAGTACAATTTGCGTTTTGACTTTACCGAAACAGAAATCAACACGGCAACAAGAGTAACAAACAAGCAGACATATCCGGTAATGGACTGGATAAGCGACATGAATACCAGCATCTGCAAGACTACCAATACGGCTACAATTATTGTCCATCGCCTGAAAAATATGCCCTTCGCCACAAAATACAACATGATGAATATTGAGAGGCAGGACATAAGAGAAAGCCTTATGTTGCTCACAAACAATGCCAAATCCCTGAAATTGTCGCCAAAGCCAAGCAATCGTGCCGAAACGCCAATGCAAGACGAAACAAAAACTCCGCCGACAAACACCAACAATATTTGATTCAATCGTTTTGTCGAAAGCAATTGGGATGTTCCGATTACGATTGGTAAAACCAATAATGGCAATTTCACACGCAAGTCATTCGCCGCATACGCAAAATTTGATGTGTTTGCAAGCCACAAAAGATGGACAATGTATATGGAGCAAAATACCAGAATACTCCAATTGCCCTTTATCCTCTGCAGTTTTTCCCTGTACCTGCCTTCCAGCACCCAGTTTACTGCAATCATAATCATGGACGCATTGGTCATAAAAATTGACAACGGCATGAAAAATGCCATCAATAGCAATCCAATATAATATATGGCAGTATGAACCTGTTGCCTTTTCACCACTTACTTACAGTCTTGTTGATGTTTTTAGAACTTTCTTCTTATGACCAAATGTAAGGTTGCAACCCATCCGCATATTTACCGTCTTTGCTTTCTGCGGGAAAACCAAACCGATTACATCGTCGGTTACAACAAACCATGTAATAAAGCCCGCTCTCACCGACATTCCAAGTCCCAAGTTCATTACAGTATTGTTTATCAACGACCAGCTTGCATGCAATGACAACCAATGCGTAAGATTCGAATTAACCGAAAGCGACAAAGCCTGATTGTAGGTTTTCCTATATATTTCTCCACGATAAAGAACGCCAAAACCTAATTTCTCGTGGAACTGATATGTTGCACCGACAAATACATTTGACGGCAACCAAGTCATATAACTTTTATCGCGAATGTCCATTTCAAACAATTCCACAAGCGTATCCATTATGTGCTCGGCATTGTATCTTTCTGAATTTATTCCATACGAAAGTTTTCCATCCTCTCCTTCCTTGAAACCAAGTTCCACACCCTCGAAGGTATATTCTCCCTTTGTAGATGCTATCTGCGAATTCTGAAGCCAGTTTATGAAGCCTAGGTCTGTTACCGACATAGATACGGCTATCTTGTCGGTAATCTTGTAGCTTGCACCCAAATCCAAACCTAGTCCCACATTGCCCAAGGCAGAAAGGTCGCCAAGCAACTGCTTGCCTTCTCCGAACGAGAAACCTTCACCATCATACTCGAAAAATCCTGTAGATTTTCGAATCTGCATATCGGCTGTTGCTGTAATAAAATACATTTCAGGATCGGTATTCAACTCTAAGCTTGTAACCTTTGTACTCACATCCGCCATACCGAACAGAAGTTTGACTCGTCCACCTATAGACAGTTTCTCCCTGATATTAGCCGTATAACCGACACCAAGTTCATGGAATGCCGATGCGCCAAACGACAATCTGGAAATGTCGTGCGATTTGCCTTCGAGCATATATTCCTTATTTCCATTCAAGAAGAAATCGAACAGGGATTTTGGTATAGTAGTGCCATACATAAACCTGTCGGACAGATTAACCGTAATAACAGAATTCTTTTTTGTACGGACCGACAAGTTAAGATAGTCGAGCCTAAACTCCCCGCGTATGCATGTATTCCTATGCACTTTCTTCATAAGCAAAGGCAAGTCAATTACAAGGCTGTCCTTCATTTCGCCTTTTCCATGATGGATAATATGGTTGTAATTGAACGAGTTGTTTCCATAATTGAAATAGAATGCCGGTGGCAACTGGCCAATAATAGGCACAATCAGTCCGCCGACCTGCACCTTGTTTTCTGGTATCTCGGAAATATTTACAGTTTGTGACTGAAACACCCTATCCATATAATATAGCGTGTTGGCTTGCTGTGCGTTCGACAAAAAAGGAAGCGACAATAAAGCGACTATCAGTATTATAGCAAAATTCTTCATGACCATTTACCTCCCTTTTAGTTGTTTTTTACATTAGCATCCACATCCAAATCGACATCAAGACCCAAATTTGCCTTGAATCCATAATCTCTATACAACTTCAAATCCTGACCGCCATAAGCATCTCCAGCTGTATTTACAGTAAACTTCGTAAGAATGTGCTTGCAATTTGACATGTGTTCTATTTGTTCCCGTGTAAGTTCTATCTTTGTAATCGCAGATGCCGGCTCGTTGGTCATCAGTCGACCATTAGCATCAACGCGAGCGGCTTCAAGAACCATCGAATTTTGTGTCTTTATCAACGAATCAAGAACAATGTAGTTTTCATCAACAAGATAGAACTGTGCATTTGCTTTTACTGGCATATTATTCCTAACATTGAGCATTACCGCCATACGCTTCACTGGCAGATTACCCAAGTAATTGCTGACATCAACATCCACTGTATCCCTATACACAAAATTATACAAATGTCCGTACAACGGGATTTCCACTTCTATCTTTGCCTTGACCTTTGATTCCCCATCGATGAAGTTTCTGCTACTATGCTCGTGAGAAGTTCCTGGATTGGTTTCAGCCTTTGCGGCAAAATGAATCCATGTGGGACGATTTGGAATAAGCTGGTCAATATGCGAATTTTCGGCATTAACAGTTACCATACCTTCGACCTCTGACCCGGGCCTACTTGGCGAATTCAATATAAAAGGATTGGATTCGCCCAATGGGAACTCTGGAGTAGTTATCCTGTCTATATTCCAAGTTTCATCGGTGGCTTGCATATAGGCATCAAGCTCGGTAAAGTAAAACATTGCCGGCACACCATAAGAATTCCAGTATGTAACAGTCAAACGAGGCTTCTTAAAATAAAATTGAGCATGCTCCCAATCATACTTCGGATTCTGCTTAAACATTGTAATGTCTATGGTATCGCTTTGGAACAAAAGTTCGTTTCTGCCCAAGTATCCGTACAAACCCTTGTAATTGAAATCATAAATATCAAGTGTTATTGAGAAATTACCCATTGTTGGTGTTGAATTTCCACAGTCAAGCATGGTACTTATCTTGACAGGTATCTCGTTGTAATGTCTGCTTGTTGTCGTCAAATCAATAGTATAACCAGCAAGCGAAAGACTTCTGCGGTCGTAATTATCTGTCGAATACAATGAAATTGAATCCTTTAGAGGTCGGCCACCTTTCGTTATCGACGGAAATTCAACTACGAACTTCGCGGCAAAGCCCAAAGTAGATTCAATTGTATAATCCAACGATCCCGAATTTAATGCAAGAGAATCTATTTCTGCCTCATTGTTTTCCGTGTCATCATTTATCAGTGTAAACGATATTACTTCCTCGGTACTATAATACAACTGCGAACCTGCGCGAACCATCTTCGAGTGCATATCCGACACGCCTACCGTCTTCTCAAAATGCTGAGAACCAAGATTTAGTAGGTCCTGTACCCTCTTCGACTCCACATACGAGTGATAAAACATCGAAAGATAGCCATCATCGTTATCCTGAAGCGCAATCGATGTATCCATAATGTTTAGAATCTTATAAAAAGACACATCACTGTAAGCCAACGGTATCGCAAAGCTACCATCGTAGGCGATTTCACCACTGAGCCTGTCCATATCGAAATTGTCCTTTGTACATGATGGCAAAATGCAAGCTACTGCAATCAATGCCAACGCCAATATTTCAAACAATTTTCTCATAATGATACTTATTTCGTTATTCTATAATTAATTAATCGTCCTTTCATTCCTGTAATAAGACTATATGCGGAACCGCCATCAGCCTCGAAAATGCTGAACGGAGTTTCTCCATCAAGAGGAAATCCATCATACATTGTACCGTTCATATTTAATAGGTATAGCTTTTTATTTTCGGTTGTTACACCAATTCTTGTCTGCCCGCCAAACTGGTAGAAATTCATTGCAGAGATTTCTGAGCCGAAATCGTGTTCAAACAGCAACTTGGCATTATTCGAGAACACCATAAGCTTGGTCGAATCGGCAAATACATAGTCGGGACGACTATCGGCATCAATGTCCTTCATTGCAAAGCTATGGTTTTCCGAAAAATCGCCCAACTTCAGCGAATCCTGATGCTTATCCTTGAAGAATCTGCGTACCACACCATTTTCATCTGTTGTCACAAATTTTGGCGTGCCTGTAACATCACAGTACATATTGTTCGTCGAGAATTTAAAATTAGTCAGGAACTCCAGCTTCGAACTTCCGTTACGCGCCACAAAGTAAGCCTTGTAGCTATCGTGGAAAACTATGAAGTCTTCGCCCGATATGACATAATGTGAAATTTCCGATTCTACCTTGTTCTCTGTTCCCGAGAAGTCCCAGCCTTTAAGCAAATTGCCCGTTACATCGTAGACATATACGCCTTTATCGTCACAAGCGACAAACATACGATAGTTGCGATTGTTTTCGTAGTCGAAAACCGACAATGGGGATGTTGCTTCGCCTCTGAGAGTCAACGGGAATTTGGTTATGAAATTTCCAAGACGGTCAACCATGTATATCCTGTCCTTAGTTGAGAACACATACTGCAACTTTCCGTTCTTGTAGGCATCAACCTGAACAATCTGGCTCTTTATTGCATCGTCAACCAAAATGTGCCATATTTCCTTTCCCGAAGCATCGAACAAATACAACATATTGTTCTTTGCCTGAACTATTACCTCCTTTTCGCCCGTATCGTGGTTGCGCACGACAAATGGTTTTGTAGCAAGCGAAGTGCCGACATTGGTTTCCCATACTATTTCCGAACCGGCAATCGTCTTGCTGTCAGTCTCACCAAACGACACATTGCAGTAAACAAAATCATCAAGGCGCTTCAACTGTATTCCAAGAACTCCATTGCCTGCAATTTCCGAACTGTTCGACTCTATGTCGGATGCATACTGACGCGAGAAAATCCTCTTCATTATTTCCGAGCCACTTGCAAACGAATAATAAATGAATATTGTAGAACTCGTTGAGAATCTGCCAAGGAATTCCCTGTGCGAAATGCTCGCCTTCATGGTGTTGTTAAGCGAAACTTCGCGCACAACCATACGAATGTCGTCAATAGAATTTGCAAACACCATGTAATTGTTGATACAACATACATACTCGCCCCTGCAATTGGAAAACATATCGCCAAACAGGGCGTATGGAATATCATCGTATGGCAGATGGAAAACTTTAATACCCTGCGCATCGTCAATATTCTGCACATCCGATGCCTGTACCATCTCACCCAGCAAAAGCTCTGCTGATGACTGCGACTGTAATCCGCAGGCTACAAAAACTCCGCTTTCCGGATTATCGTTATTTTCCGATGCAATATACGCAATCTCACGCTTAATCATGGAATAGAACTTGGTCTTGGCATCGAAACCCAAAGCCTGGTTCATCTTGTCAATTTTTCTCTTGCGTTCGGCAGACTTGCCAGTTGATTCCATAAACGAGGTCAATGCTTCATCGTATCTCTGCGCATCGGCAAATGATACAAGCATATATGCAGCCGACTTGTCTGGAATAACCGACAAAGCTCCAAACTCTATGTCGGGTTGCGACTTTACAAGCATTGAAAAGCGAGATGAATCCGATTTCGCAAACTCAAATCCGTTGAGCGACAATGGACTCTTGCTAACAACATCAAATGTAAACCAACTGTCAATTGTTCCTGCATCGGCAACCACATTGCAGTCGTCGAAAAGTTCGCTCTTGAAAATATCCAGAACTGCCTTCGAATCGAATAGCACATTGGCAATTTCATTTTTGCCCGACGACGCCCATGCCTTAGCAAAATATTCATCATCCTTAAGTCGCTTTCCACTTCCCGAAACGCACGAAATTGCATCCTCGATATACCTCGCCGACGACGAAAACATTGCAAGTCCTCCAGAAAATGCCATCGAAAGAGAAGATGCAAAAGATGTTGACTTTAACTTCAATATTTCCACCTCGTTGAAAATGCGCGACTCCATACCGTCAATCCGCTTCAATGTATCCAAAAATTCCGACACAGCACTCTTGTTGTCCATATCTGCGCGACACACAAGCAGTTGGCACAATCCGCTATTGCCATCCTTTCGTACTGCCAATACGGCATCTGACAACAAATGCTCACCAAACATTCCCGCTTTATTAAGACTGTCAACAATACAGCAAAGCGGCATTCCAAGCTCCGACTTCGGAGAATAAAACAATCGCATAAGAGCATTTTCATTGCTGAACAACGAAGCAACGGAATCAAAATTTGTCGTGCTTACAACAAATGAAGAATTATCTGGAACAGCATCAAAGACATCCGACACGGCAGACTTGTTGTCTCCACATGATATTAAAACAGTAATAACAACAAGAAAACCAACGATATACGCTAATATATTTCGCATCATCAATAGTTGCATTTATTCAAATTTCAAAGATAATACTTTTTTGCGACACTAAACAATTTGTTAAAACATTTTAGATAAAAATAATGAATAGCCGTCTGTTGATACTTTGTTCTGCAACCATATACATAAATTGATTATTATTCCGAATTTCGCAAAATTGTATCACGCAGATGAAACGGATATTTTTTACGATATTATCACTAGCAATCTCATTCGCCGCAATTTCGCAGTCCGACACTACATATATAAACCGCATTAATTCTTCCATCGGCAAAATGTGCGACTCGGTAAACGTCTGGTGGCGTTCGCCCTCAAGCATTCCCGACAGCATCAGGCAACTGAAAGCGCCGAACTACCCCGAAATAGTATATGAAAAGCGCATCGCCAACCTCGACGAACTCACAAGCATAAAGCTAGAATACAACGATGTTGTTCTGAAGTACATAAAGGCATACGGACTTAGCAATCGCCCCAAGATGCAGAAGGTAATCGGACTGTCGGCATACTACTTCCCAATCTTCGAGGAATATTTTGCAAAATACGGACTTCCGCTCGAACTCAAATACTTGGCAGCCGTGGAATCATCGCTCGACCCTAACGCAATTTCAAAATCTGGCGCAGTTGGATTATGGCAGTTCCTGAAGCCAACAGCCGATGTCATGGGCTTGAAAGTCACCGCCTACATCGACGAACGCCGCGATGTGCGCAAATCAACCGACGCCGCCTGCCGCTACCTGCGCTATCTCTACGAAACCTTTGGCGACTGGCAACTTGCACTTGTGGCTTACAACGGCGGACAAGGCACGGTCAAAAACGCAATCGAACGCAGCGGAGGAAAAACAAACCACTGGGATTTGCTGCCGTTTTTCACCGAACAGATGAAAAACTATGTCGGTGCATTCATTGCAATGGAATACCTGATGCAGTATCACGCCGAACACAACCTTTTCCCCAACAAGGGCTACATCGAATACATGAAAACCGACACCTTGCAGGTAAAAGGTCCTATTCACCTGAAAAATGTTGCGCAAACCGCTGGCATCGACTACGAGACACTAAAAGCACTGAACCCGCAATATCTGCTTTCCTACATTCCAAACGATGGTGAATACCACACACTCACAATGCCGTTTGACAAAACTACCGTCTTCCTGTCGAAGATGACCGAGGTGCAGAACGTTCCGCAGCAAGTGAACGATTCGATAATTGCAACCGAGGAACTTCCATCAACCATTAAGCGCGACAAACTTATAATCCACAAGGTGGTTGCTGGCGACAATCTGTTCCGCATTTCGATGAAATACAGTTGTTCGATTAACGAAATTAAGAAATGGAACGGCATGGCGGAAGACCATGTGATTCATGTCGGCGATGAAATAAAAATTTATCTTGAGGAGTAGGAGAAGTTGATGATGGAAATTAGCGGTCATTTCAAATAATAAAAGTTAATGCCTATGGCGAGACATTTACATTACCCTTTACTTTTAAATTTGGCTCTTCTTTTCAAGGGGGGCACCCAGACAACAAGGTTAAACCACGCTTCGCAGCACCCTCGCTTGGCATCAGAAAACACCTTGCGCGACATTTTGTCAATAAGCAAGGACACCGTTTACGGCAAAGAGCACAATTTCGAAGAAATTCTGTCCGCTTCCACTGCTACGGAATTGTTCGCCTTGTACAGGCACATGGTTCCCGAAAACGACTACGAAGCACTTCGAGGATATGTTGACCGTCATAAGAACGGAGAAACTGGAATTTTGTTCCCCGGCCGCCCCGAAATGTACGCCACAACTTCTGGAACAACCTCAGCCCCCAAATGGATTCCAATGACACGCAAGTACCTGCGCGATGTTTACGGAAAAATGTCGAATGTGTGGGTATGGAACTTCATTAAGCATCGCAAGATGGCACTGGCTGGCAAGGTGTTTGCCATTGTGGGCAAGGAATGTGAGGGCTATGCTCCCGATGGTACTCTTTATGGTTCGGTAAGTGGCGTTTTGGTTCGCGACTTGCCACATATTATCAAGAAACGCTATACTGCACCTGCAAGTGTAATGTCGATAAGCGATTACGCGGCACGCAACTATACGCTCATGCGCTTGGCAATCCAGCATTGGGATGTTACTCTCTGGTCAACGGCAAATCCATCAACAATACTGGAATTGCAACGCACTGTGGATGAAAATCTTGACCTAATGATTGAAGATGTCGAGAAAGGAACTTTGTCCGACAAGTTTGAGATAGATAGCGACATACGCATAGAGTTGGAATCATATATGCGACCTCGTCCCAAGCGTGCAAAAGAGTTGCGCGAATTGCGCGACAAAAACGGAGGACAAATCCTGCCTCGCCATTATTGGCCGAAACTCCAGATTCTAAGCACTTGGAAATGTGGCAATACCAAAGTCTATATGAACAAGTATCAGGATTACTTCGACTTGGAGCAGACCTGCTATCAGGAATTGGGATACATTGCCACCGAATGCCGTTTCGGCTTTGCCCTCGACATGAGCAACGAATCGGTTTTGTTCCCACATCTCCATTACTACGAGTTTGTGCCTGAGGAAGATATGGACAAGCCACGCAAGCGATTCCTGCAACTCGACGAACTTGAACAAGGCAAGCGCTATTGCGTCTATGTGACAACATATTCGGGTTTGTTCCGATACAACATGAACGACCTTGTAGAAGTTGGTGGAATGTACGAGAAAACACCGACAATTCATATAATTAGCAAGGTCAACGGAATAGTGTCGCTGACTGGTGAAAAACTCTATGAACCTCAGTTCATCGATGCCGTTCATCAGGCAGAAGAGGAAACCCAGATAAAGACGAAGTTCTTTGTCGGTTTTGCCGATGTCAACGAGTCAGAATACCACTTCTACTTCGAGTTTGCCGACCAAGAAACCTCGCAGGAAACGGCAGATATGTTTGCCAAAGTTGTTGACGATAAGTTACGGACTATCAATATCGAATACGAATCGAAGCGAGCCAGTTTCCGCCTGAATGCACCGATTGCGCATAGGTTACAGAAAAATGCGTATGCGCGTTTTAAGTCAGCCTGCCTCGAAGACGGCATGCGCGACGGTCAGTTCAAATTTAATTTGCTCATGCAAGACGAGAAACGCCGAGAGAAATTCCAGGTACTGATACTTGGCGACAAACTGTCGAACATACGCCGCAACGCTATGGTTCGCCGTTCTGAGCGCGACGACCGCCGAAAAGAACGCGAGATGCGCGCAGACACTCGCCGTAAAGAGCGTGAAAACCGCAGAAATGAACGCGTGAACCGAAAGAAAGAACGCAAAGTGGAAATGTAATCCGAAGGATATTCGGTAGGTATAATAAAAACATTTTTCAATGAAACGACTAATATTCACAATAATACTGGCGACAATCGCCATCACAGCATTCGCACAAACCGACACTCTTTCGTCAAACTGGACATTCCGCCAAGTGCGAACCAACATCTGGCACAAGGCAACCGTCCCGGGAGTAGTGCATACCGACCTAATTGACAACAACATAATCGAAGACCCGTTTTTCCGCCTCAACGAGCGCGGTGTGCAGTGGGTTGACAAGGAGGACTGGGAATACAAAACCACTTTCGACATCAGCACCGAAATGCTTGGTCGCCAGAACATTGAACTGACATTCTACGGGCTTGACACCTACGCCGACATATATCTCAACGACAGCCTAATCCTAAAAGCCGACAATATGTTCCGCACATGGACTGTCAATGTTAAGGGAATCGCCAAAGACAAAGGCAACGAACTGCGCGTTTACCTGCATTCGCCCATCAAGGTTGACATTCCAAAGTTTGATGCGCTTGATTTCCAATATGCTTCAGACAACGACCAGTCGGCAAACGGTGGAATTTTCGATAAGCAGGTCGGTGTTTTCGCACGAAAGGCTGGCTACCACTACGGCTGGGACTGGGGGCCTCGGCTTGTAACAAGCGGAATTTGGAGACCAGTTGTCCTATCGGCTTGGAACGACTTGAAAATAAACAATGTAAGATACATACAGGAAAACATCACCTCCACAAATGCATCGCTAAAAGTAGTTGCCGAAGTGGAAGCAAGAAAGTCTGGTACGGCCACAATGACCGTCACAACCGACGAACTTAAGCAAAAATGGACAACAAAAGCCCAACTGAAGCAAGGCAAAAACACAATAGAAATCCCAGTTAGCATACGCAATCCTAAACTTTGGTGGTGCAACGGACTTGGAGAACCCAATCTGTATCACTTCACGACAAGCATTTCGCTCGGCTCAACTACTGTAAGCGACAGCGAAAACATTGGTCTGCGCGACATTAAAATTCTGCGCGAAAAAGACCAGTTCGGAACATCATACACCGTGCAAATTAATGGCGTAAAAGCATTTATGAAAGGCGCCAACTATATTCCGCAGCATAGTTTCCTCACCGCAGTAACCAATTCGATGTACGAGCGCACAATCCTCGATGCCGTGAATGCCAACATGAACATGCTTCGCGTGTGGGGTGGCGGAATTTACGAAAACGACATCTTTTACGATCTGTGCGACAAGTACGGAATCCTTGTTTGGCAGGACTTTATGTTCGCTTGCAGCCTCTACCCGACCGAAGGCGAACTGCTTGAAAGCGTAAGGCAGGAAGCCATCGACAATGTGATACGTCTTCGCAACCATCCATGCATTGCTTTATGGTGCGGCAACAACGAATGCCAGGCGGCATGGTACGGCTGGGGATACAAGAAAAGATACGATGCAATGGGCAAAGGAATTTCCGAAAAGATTCTCAAGCAATACACCGACTGCTACCTTGTCACGCTTCCCGATGTGGTTGAAAAGTACGATGACAGGTTTTATGTGCCATCCTCGCCATTCAACGGCGACCCGTACAGCAAGCCCGAAACTGGCGATTCAACCTGGAATCCCAATGGCGACGGACACTACTGGGGAGTTTGGCAAGCCGAAGGCAAAACCTCGATGTTCAACGATGTAAGATGCCGATTCTTCTCCGAATACGGCTTCCAGTCCTTCCCCGATATGCAGAGCGTAATGCAGTTTGCACCGAACTACGAAGACCACGACATACATTCGGAGGTGATGATGTCGCACCAGCGTGGAGGTAGCAACGCCAACAATCGCATACTCTGGTACTTGGAAAGCGAATACCGCAAGCCAAGCGACTTTGAGGAAACACTCTACCTAAGCCAACTGCTTCAAGGTGATGCAATACGCACAGCCATACTTGCACACCGCCGCGATATGCCCTACTGCATGGGAACTCTTTTCTGGCAGCACAACGACTGCTGGCCAGTGGCTTCATGGTCGAGCAGGGATTTCTACGGACGCTGGAAAGCACAGCACTATTTTGCCAAGAAAGCATATCGCAACATAATAGTGTCACCAATCGAAAAGGACGGAAAACTAAACATTTACATCGTCTCCGACAGCCTCAGCGACTGCAACGGAAAACTTTCGGTAAGCGTACTCGACTTCAACGGTGACACCATATTCAACGAAACCAAAAATGTAACAGCCAAGGCAAATACTTCGCAGATATATTTCAGCAAACCAACAAAAGAAATTATTGGTCGCAAAAAGAAAACGGAAATATTCATCAGGGCGGAATTTGTTCCCCAACGCAATGGCTACACTGCCGAAAGCAACTATTTCCTAGGCACTATGAAGGAAATGAATTTCCCACAATCCGAAGTTGAATGGAAATCCGAAAAGACCGATGGCGGATACTTCGTAACCCTCAGCAGCAAAACTTTCGTCCGTGGCGCATACATAAGCATAACCGGCGTTGACAATGCATTCTCCGACAACTATTTCGACATTCTACCCAACCAGCCAGTGAAAATCTTTGTTAGGACTAGCATTTCCCAATCTGAGTTCGACAAACAACTTCAGGTGTGTGCTTTCAATGTCCCTGCACCTATTAAGAAAACCACTCCAATAATTGAAAAGCAGATAAGAATAAAGGAGATTATCAAGTAAAGATTAGATTGTTTGTGTCTCAAACATGCAACTTTTTTCGCAATTTGTGTCTCATCGCAAAAGAAAAAAGATGCAAATGGATTTACGATTTCTCAATGGATGACAATAATGCGCAATGCTTTGCATCTGCTCCTTTTTTGTAATTCTGAACTTGTTTCAGAATCTGAAAAAAGGAGCGATAAAAAGAATCTATTTCAATCAAACTAAATTAGAATTTCTTCAATTCCCTATACAACCTTTGCACAGGCAACCCAACCACATTGTAGAACGAACCGCTGATGCTTTCGACCGCCACCTTGCCAATCCATTCCTGAATTCCGTAAGCACCAGCCTTGTCGTATGGCTTGAAATTCTCGATGTAGAATCGAATTTCCTCATCGTCAAGATTTGAAAATGTAACTTCAGTCTTTACACTGAAACTCACAGTCTTTTCGACCGAGCGAAGGCATACGCCAGTAATTACGCTGTGAGTCTTGCCACTAAGCAACTTTAGCATTTGAAAGGCATCGGAATAGTCCTTTGGTTTGCCCAAAATCTTACCATCAACAACCACAGTGGTATCGGCAGTAATAAGAAGGTCGTTGCCTTGCAATTCCTTGTATGCATTGGACTTCTGGCAGGCAAGATACTCTGAGACATCTTCCACCCAAATGTCGGCAGGAACAACTTCCTCTTCCTGCGATGGTTTTACCAGCGAATATTGCACGCCGAGCTGCGTAAGCAATTCGCGACGACGGTAGCTTGCAGATGCAAGCAGAATATTGTATTTCGAATCAAATGTTTCCATTGCTTAATACTGTATGACAGAACACTATGCTAAATGCAATTCCAATAACCATAATAACTTTCAATGCTGCACTAACAAACGAATATTTGCGCTTCGATGTTCCAAATAGTGTTGGAATGCCAACCACAATCATGGTCGGCAAAACTACAAGCCAGCCCAAATAAGTATAGGCCGCCGACTCATACATGAAAAATCGTGTCTGCGACAAATAGTCATACCAGAAAAATCCAACTAAAGCCGATGAAATTAGAGCCAGAACACCTACAATTATATTTGTCTTTACCAACCCTATTTTCACAGGAATGGAGCGGACACCGTTCAGTTTATCACCTTCAATATCCTCGCAGTCCTTCACAATTTCGCGCATCAATGTGAACAAGAAAGCAAATACCGAGAAGAAAATTATTACCTGCATTGCCATTTTTACAGCATTTATGTGACAAATGTCCCAGTATGAAATCGAATCAGCAACAGCGAAATATTCTGTCATTGCGACAAGCAGAGGCACAATTCCCGAAAGCATGGCAATTAGCAAATTGCCCCAGAATGTTGTTTTTTTAAGGTCGCGCGAATAAATCCAAAGCAGTGCAAATGCACCTATAAAAATAAATATATACCAGAACCTGTGTCCTGCGACAGTTGCTGCTATACCGCAAGCCAATCCGAAAATGCTCAGCCATAGGTGCAGGGCGATTGCTTTTCTTCGCGGCATTGTCACGCCTACAATCATTTTCTTGGAGCGGTTCACACTGTCGATATGTACATCAAAGTAGTCGTTTATAACATATCCGCCGGCAGCGATGAGCATAGTTGCGAGCATCAGCATGTAGAATCCCCAGTCGGGGAACATCACATCAATTCCGTAAACCTTGAACACGGGGAAAATCACAAGCATTCGCATTGCCATCATTGTCAGTGCGATAACCAAAATATTCTTCCACCGTATTAGCCTCAAAAAATTTTTCATGTTCGCAAATATACGAAAAATATTTAGAATAGAAGTATCGCATTATATATTTCAAAAAATATATATTTGCTCCGTAAAATTTTTGTTACCTTTGCAATGCAATAAACAAAAGCGATAAATATATTGCTTTTCCGTTGCTAATTTGTTGTTATAGAAAAACATATATATACTAATATTTTAACCTTAAACAAATTACAACAAAATGAAAAAGTATTTAGCAGAAATGATCGGAACCATGGTATTGGTTCTTATGGGATGCGGAACAGCAGTTAGCCTAGGATGCGACCCTATTAACAACATTCCAGCAGTTGTTGGAACAGCATTGGCGTTTGGTCTCGCTGTAATAGGCATGGCTTACGCAATCGGCAAAATTTCGGGATGCCACATCAACCCGGCAATTACTCTTGGTGTTGCATTGAGCGGCAGAATGAGCTGGAAGGATGCATGCATGTACATGATTTTCCAGGTTATTGGAGCTTTCATCGGTTCGGCTATCTTGTTCTGGCTCACTAAGGAGTCGGGAATGGAAGGAACTGGCGCAAACGACTTGCAATCGGGCGTTTCAATGGTTGGCGGTCTTATTGCCGAAATCTTCTTCACATTCGTATTCGTATTTGTAGTACTTGCTGCTACTCACGAAAAGAACGGTGCTGGCAATGCAGCAGGACTTGCAATAGGTCTTACACTTGTTCTCGTTCACCTCGTTTGCATCCGCTACACTGGAACATCGGTTAACCCCGCTCGTTCTATAGCTCCAGCAGTATTCCAAGGCGGAACCGCGCTCAGCAACTTGTGGATTTTCATCGTAGGTCCATTCGTTGGCGGTGCACTTGCAGCAGGCATCTACAAAATTTTCGACTGCAAGAAGGAATGCAACAAGTAAATTGAAAAACAAAACAGAAAAAAATTAGGGGCGAAATTCGTCCCTAATTTTTTTGTTATTCTATAGAGTCTAACCTTTTAAAATCCTCGCAGAAAGCATATAACGGGATACATTCCAACCAATCTTGACTTATACGCGGTTTCATAGACAGACGGATGCCTCGCAGATCCAGATGATTCTGTATAAAAGTTTTCAACGACTTTGACTGTAGGTTTTCTTCCGCCTTTACTTCAACAGGGTAAACTTTAGAACCAATCTGCACGACAAAATCAAGTTCCACCCTCGAATCCTCTACACTATGATAAAATACCGGCAATCCCGTTCCCATAAGTTGTGCTGCTACAAACAATTCTGTAAATGCACCCTTGTATTCGGAAAAAATATCATCTCCAACAAGCACAGCAGAAGCAGGCGCGTCAACCATTGCACCCATCAGACCTACATCCAGCACAAACAACTTGAAAGCACTTGGATCCTCATAAAATTTCAAAGGCATTTTTACTGCTGTAGTCCTACATATCTTATACACAAGCCCAGCATCGACTAACCATTGTATCGCCGCCTCGAATGCAGCAGCCCTCGCTCCTTTTTTTAATGCACCATATACAAATTTCTTGTTTTCCTTAGCCAATTGAGACGGAATACTCTGCCATACCATACGAATACGGGGCACTTCGTTCTGTGGCGCATACTTGGAAAAGTCGTGTTCGTAATCGGCAAGTATCTTTTTTTGAACCTTACGGACATTTTTCAAATCTCCATTGTCAAGATATGCCAATACTGCGGCTGGCATTCCACCGACATAATAGTATTGCCTCAGCAAATCTATGTATTCCTTTTCCAAAAGTTTAATCACCGACCAGTCTCCCCGCAAAAGTTCATCTGCCATATGACTTCGACCGACAGCGCGAAGAAATTCCTCAAAATTCATCGGATACAACCTGATAATATCCACTTTACCCACAGGGAACGAACTTTGCTTGTGCAATGATATTCCTAAAAGTGAGCCTGCAACTGCTATATGTATGTCAGGTGCATCTTCACAAAAATACTTTAGCGCAGTAAGTGCCTGCGGACATTCTTGAATCTCATCAAGAATTATTAATGTATCACCGGGAGTAATATTAATATCCGACAAAGCAGACAATGCACGTAACAATTGCTCTACACTTCCACCATTGATAAAAACTTGACGCGCCTTCTCGTGACGGTCGAGACTAAACATAACAGTCTTCTTGTATTCTCGCTTTGCAAACTCATTCAGCAACCAAGTTTTTCCCACCTGTCTGGCACCATTTAATATCAAAGGCTTCCTATCTTTGCTATTCTTCCACTGTACCAACAAGTTATATCCTATTCTTTCCATTATATTGACACTTTTATTGACGACTTTTCGCCGCAAAGATACATTTTTCTGCACGACTTTCAAAGAAAATCATACACTTTTCTGCACGACTTTTTAACGAAAGTTGACACTTTTCTGCACGAGTTTGTACAAGGCGCAATCGATTTCATTGATAAGAGCATTCAAAAAAATCCGCCCCTATTTTTTGGCGCGAAAATTGAATTAATATAAATTTGCACCTTGCATTTATTTAAAAATGAAACGACTTGCAGCCATATTACTAGCATTGTTCCTCTGCGCAACACTCACAGCACAGAAAGCACTAAAGCTTGCCGACGCCGCTCTGAAGCGCGAACAGTTTTCGGAAGCCATATCGATGTACGAGCCACTTGCCGAAAAGCATAAGCACAACAAAAAGTTGGTTTGGGAGCTGTACTACAAGATTGGCTACTGCTACAAGAAACTATCGATTCCAGAAGAAGCAGCACCAAATTTCAAACTGGCAATCGAAAACGGATGCGAAGATTCATTGGTTTACCTATACTTTGGTGAGGCGCTGCAAATGCTACAACTCTACGACTCGGCACTCACGCAGTTCCAGAAATTTGAGGAACTTTCGCCCAACAGTCGACTTGCTCATAAAGGCGTAAAAAGCATAGCGCTCACACGTGAAATGCTTGCCAATCCGTCTCGCTACGAGGTGACACTCAAACCGATAATAAATTCAGGCGGCGAAGACTATTGTCCGTTTTACGAAGCACGCACACACAAGAAAGTTTATTTCACATCTACGCGCAACGCACCAACGCATGTAACCGTAAGTCCAGAATCGGGAGAATACTGTTCAAACATTTTCTACGCCGAACAAGACCGCGAAGGCAGATGGAGTGAAGCCAAGATTGCTCCAGGCACAATAAACACCACAGCCGAAGAAGGTGCCGCCTGCCTAAACCGCAAATCCAACAACCTGTATTTCACACGCTGTACATACAACAAGAACAGCGACAAAGGCTGCCGAATTTACATGGCAAAGAAAGTCGGCAACTACTGGACAAACGCACAGGAAGTTGAAATCAAAGGCATTCCCGACAGCATTTCTATCGGTCACCCTGCCATCAGCGACGATGAACTTACGCTGTACTTTGTCGCTGACTCCCTACTTGGTGGACTTGGCGGAAAGGACATTTACCGTGTTACCCGCCAGCGCAAGAACCAGCCGTTCAATCCACCACAAAACCTCGGAAGCAGCATCAACACCGAAGAGGATGAAGTTCACCCCTACATTCGTAGCAACGGTGACCTTTACTTTGCATCGGACGGACATCCCGGCATGGGTGGATTCGACATCTATCTGGCAAAGCAGGTCAAAAATTCCGAATACATTATTATAAATATGGGCTACCCTATCAACACCTCGCTCGATGATTTCGGAATCGTGTTCACAGGTATGCGCGAGGAAGGATTTTTGTCATCAAGACGCAGAGGCGGAGTTGGCAAGACTGACCTATATCATTTTATCCTGCCCGAACTTTCATTTACTGTAACCGGCACTGTATGGGACAAGGACTTGAACAAGCCAGTTCCAAATGTCGACATCCAGATTATGAATGACGAATATGTCCTCATGGATACGCAAACCACTGATGAGAACGGCAAATACGAATTAGAACTGAAACCCGAAAACAACTACATAATATATTACAACGCACAAGGTTATAAATTGGAAAAAGCAAGCGTTGAAACCAAAGGACTAACCGAAACAAAGAATTTTGTAAGGGATATATTTATGGGGAAATAGGCAGAAAGGCTTGCTGGCTAAAAGTCTAACAGGCTGAAAGGTAAAAAGCCTCAAAGCCGTCTTTAGTCCCACTGTAATTTAGAAACGGCGTCAGCCATAGGAACCAAGAAACTTAGAAACGCGCATAGCCCCACAAAGAAATATTTACAATAGTTTGCTGTTGATTGAAAAAATAAATGTATATTTGGCGCACTATTTTTAACATGGATATTCTATATATATGAAACGACTGTTTACAATAGCAATAATGGTTTTCACGGTGCTGTTCATGCAAGCACAGAAAGCTTTGATTGACAAGGGAAACGAATATTTCAACCAGTACTCATACGACTTGGCAAAGGACTATTACGAGAAGGCATTACCAAGTATCTCGGCAAAGGAAGACCTTGCAAAGGTTAACTACCAACTTGGTTTCTGCTACAAGCAACTCGGTAACACCGATAAGTCGGAATTGTATTTCAGGGTTGCGGTGAAGAATTATGTAAGGGGTGTTATTAAGCCTGATGTTCTCCTTTTCTACGCCGATGCGCTTAGAATGAACGGCAAGTACGAAGATGCTATCGACTACTACAAGCAATATCTAAAATATGCGCCTCAAGACCACCGTGCAAAGAGCGGTATGGAATCTTGCAAGATTGTTCCTAGCTGGATTAGCCGTCCGACAAGATACAAAGTTACAAATGTGTCAAAGTTCAACACTGCACAGGCCGACTTCTCAATTGTTTGGGCATCAAAGGACTACCGCACCGTATATTTCACATCATCGCGCGAAGGCTCTCAAGGTAGCCGCGACAACTACAAATCGGGACAGAAATTTACCGATATATTTGAGGTAACTCAGGACAGAAAAGGTGCATGGTCGTCACCAACACCTCTTGTAGGAGGTGTCAACACCGAAGACGATGAAGGCGCATCAACAGTTTCTCTTAAAGGAACTGACATGTATTTCACTCGTTGTAAGGCTGGAAAGAAAGTCGATGAGCCATGCAAGATTTATCTCTGTACTAAGAAAGGAAACGCATGGGGACAACCTGTCCTCATCGAAATCCCTGGATTCGAAGCTGCAGAAGTCGGCTATCCAGCATTATCTCCAGATGATAAAGTGTTATATTTTAGTGCAGAAGTTGAAGGTGGCTATGGTGGACAAGACTTGTATATGGCACAAAGAGTTGGAACATCCAACAAGTTTAGCAAACCTATAAACCTCGGTCCGAAAATCAACACCCTCGGTGACGAAGTTTTCCCGACTATACGCGAAAATGGAGATTTATACTTTGCATCGGATGGACATCAGGGAATGGGTGGCCTCGACATCTACAAGGCAGTTAAAAAAGGAAAAGATTACACTGGCGTTGAAAATATGAAATACCCGATAAACTCATCGTTTGATGACTTCGGAATCATATTCAACGGCAAGGAAGAATCAGGATATTTCTCATCCAACCGTAAGGGCGGAAAAGGAAGCGATGATATTTATTCGTTCATATTGCCGCCACTTGTAATTACCCTGAACGGAGCAATCTACGATACAACAAACATCGAAAGAAGAATTCCGCTTAAAGATGCAAAAATTACAGTTTATGCTGATGGTGCTGTCGTTAAAGAATTGACATCCAACGAAAAAGGTCAGTTCAACATGACATTGCAGAAAGACAAGATATATGAAGTAAAGGGCGAAGTATCAAAGGATTACTTCTCAAATTCGATAAAGTTCTCGACAGCAAAAGTTGAATACGATACGGTTTACAATGTGATACTTAACCTCGGTAGAATACCGCGTGTCATTGAATTGCCGAACATCGAATACGCATACGACAAGGCCGACTTGAAACCAGAATCAACTGTTTCGCTTGATGGTTTGGTAAAAACCTTGAACGACAACCCGAACATTACCATCGAAATGCGCGCTCACACCGACTTCCGTGGTAATGACGACTACAACATGACACTTTCGCTTGCAAGAGCAAAATCGTGCGTGGACTATCTGATTTCTAAGGGTATAAAACCAGACAGACTTACAGCTAAAGGCTTTGGCGAAACCGAACCAAAAACAGTAAATGCGCAGATGGCAAAGCAATATCCTTTCTTGAAAGTCGGAGATGTTCTTACCGAGGACTACATCAACAAGATTTCTGATTTCGGAAAGAAGGAAATTTGCCACCAGCTCAACCGCCGTACCGAATTTAGTGTCGTATCAACCGACTACGGTATCGAAGACGAAGTAAAGAAGGCTGAAGAAGAAGCTGCAAAGAAAGGTAATGCTGTTATTCACAAAGACGACAGCGATGACTTCTAAAATAGAAAACGCATAACATAAAAAGCTCTCTTCGGGGAGCTTTTATTATTCAATAGAGGACATTTTGTGCAATGAGACGACTATTTATAACACTTGTATCAATAGTTTGCATTGTAATTCCGCAAATATGCTCTGCCCAACAATACCCGTTTCAGGACACATCGCTTGACATAGATGCGCGTGTGAATGACTTAATCGGACAACTTACACTTGATGAAAAACTTTCGCTGCTGGAACACCAGAACCCAGCCATTCCACGTCTCGGACTGAAGCCATACAGCTGGTGGAACGAAGCCCTGCATGGTGTTGGTCGCAACGGAATTGCAACAGTTTGGCCAATGCCAATAGCATTAGCCGCTTCTTTTGACGACATAATGGTTGAACATATTTTCGTGCGGATAGCCGCAGAAGCACACAAAAAATATACCGAATCACAAGCGCAAGGCAACTACGGGGACTATGCAGGTCTTACTTTCTTCACGCCAAACATCAACATTTTCCGCGACCCACGCTGGGGACGTGGCATGGAGACCTACGGCGAAGACCCTTACCTTACTGCAAAAATGGGAAAAGCCTGCGTCGGCGGACTTCAACACGGCAGTATTGATGGTTCACTTACTGCTGCTGCATGTCTCAAACATTTTGCCGTACATAGCGGTCCCGAAGGCATACGCCACCAGTTTGATGCAAATGTTTCGCTACGTGACCTATGGACGACCTATCTGCCTGCATTTGAATATATTATCGGTTTTAGTGATGTAAAGCAGGTAATGTGCGGCTACAATCGCCTTAACGGAACTCCATGCTGTACCAATCGCGAATTGCTTGTTGACATTCTGCGAAACAAATGGCATTACGACGGCATTGTCGTCACCGACTGCTGGGCTTTGAACGACTGCTGGGAACGCGACACAGTGATTCCACGCCATGAAACCCATGCTAGCGCAGCACTCGCAGCATCCGATGCTTTCGGAAGCGAAGTCGACCTTGAATGCGGAAGCGGCCTGCAGGCGTTGAAAATTGCCGTCGATTCTGGCTATATTCCAGAAAGCAAGATTGACGAACATTTGCGGAGAGTTTTGTCGTTGCGGATGGAACTCGCAGAGTCAAATCCAGATTTTAATTTCTCACACAAAATTACCCCTCACGATGTAGCAACCGAAACATTTGTGTTGCTAAAAAATGATGGTATCTTACCAATTGACGGCAAACGGATTTTCCTCGTAGGTCCTAATGCAAACGACACGCTTATGCCTCTCGGCAACTACAATGGCACACCGCTACACACTTCAACCATTTTGGAAGGACTGAGCCAACGCTTTGCAATGACCGAAACTGCCAATGATGCCGACATAATTGTCTATGCTGGCGGACTTAATCCTCAACTAGAAGGCGAAGAACTTCCAATCGACATCCCTGGATTCCACAAGGGCGACCGCACAAGGATAGAACTTCCCGAAAATCAAGTTGAAGAAATAAGGCAACTGAAAAAACTTGGCAAACCATTGGTATTGCTGTTGTGTACTGGCAGTGCTATTGCTCTCGAAAATATCATCAACGAGACAAATGCCATAATGGTATGCTGGTATGGTGGCGAAGATATGGGAAAAGCTGTTGCTTCGGCATTGGCTGGCGAGAGCGACAATTTTGGCCGTCTGCCTGTGACTTTCTACAAATCAACCTCACAACTTCCCGACTTCGACGACTACAACATGCAAGGTCGCACCTATAGATATATGAAAGAAAAGCCCCTGTTCCCATTCGGATACGGACTCTCATATTCTGATTTCAGCATTGAGAAAGTCAAATACGACAAATATTTTAAAGTGGTTTATGCCACTATCAGCAACAACGGAAGCAAGGCAAAATGCAAGTCTGGAAAAGCAGTATTGCAACTGTATCTCAAATACCCAAACGACACGACAGGACTGCAAAAATCGCTCATAGGGATACATAAAGTTGAAATTCCCATTGGTGAGAAAATAACCGTCGGCATAGGAATCAACCGCTATTTTGATCAGTTCTGGCTGCGCAAATTCGACGAAAAAACAAGAGAAATGACCTATCCCGAAGACGGCGAGAAACTAATCCTGCAAGTTGGCTTCAGCAGCGATGACAAGGACTTGGAAGACATCACAATCAAATACAAAATAAGATGAAAAACACAATTATTCTACTCAGCATAATATTGGCAACTTTTGCAGCGAATGCCCAAAGTGACAGTCAGCCCGAAACCGACACTGTAATTCTCAACCGCATCGATCAGTGGCAAGACTTGAAATTCGGCTTTATGGCGCACTGGGGTATGTACTCGCAGTGGGGTGTGGTGGAATCGTGGAGCATCTGCAACGAGCCGTGGATAAACCGCAACGGCGCCGACTACTACGAATACAAGAAGGAATACCAAGCCTTGAACAAGACTTTCAACCCCAAGCACTTCGATGCCACGCAATGGGCAAAGGCTGCCAAGGAGGCAGGGATGAAATACATGGTTTTCACTACAAAGCACCACGATGGTTTCTGTATGTTCGACAGCAAGCAGACCGACTACAGCGTTGTTGGAACCGACTGTCCGTATCACACAGCATCCCAACCAGACATTACAAAGGATATCGTTGATGCGTTCCGTTCCGAAGGAATGTGGATAGGTCTTTATTTCTCAAAACCCGACTGGCACAACGACGACTACTGGGCGCACGAGTGGGCAACTCCCGACCGCAATGTAAACTACGACATATATGAAAATCCGCAGCGCTGGGCGAAGTTCAAGGACTTCACCTACAACCAGATATATGAGTTAACGCACAATTACGGTGACATCGACATTTTATGGCTTGATGGCGGCTGGGTGCGTCCCGAATGGAGCTTGAACGAAGAAACCATTGAATGGTTAGGTTGCTACGCTCGCATACAGGACATCGACATGCCTCGCATTGCCACGATGGCTCGCAAGGACAATCCCGACCTAATAATCGTTGACCGCAGCGTAGGTGGCAAATACGAAAACTACCGCACACCTGAACAGCAAGTCCCAGAACATACCCTGCCCTATCCGTGGGAAACATGCATGAGCATGGGCGATAGCTGGTCGTATGTAGAGAACGACAACTACAAAAGCACTCGCAAACTGATACATACACTGATAGACATTGTCGCCAAAGGCGGAAACTATCTGCTCAACATTGGCCCCGATGCAGACGGACAACTTCCAGAAGAGGCTTTGAAACGCATGAAAGAAATCGGGCAATGGCTACAAAAGAACGGCAAAGCAATTTATAGCACTCGTCCTCTCTACCCCTACGCTAACGGCAACATCCGCTACACGCAGACAAAAGACGGAAAGCACAAATATGAAATTACATTGCTTGAAGATGGTGAGTATGCGAAGGTGAAGGAAATAAAGGGGAAAAATAATAAATAGTCTTTAAATCATCAGACTAGAAATACGCCCTAACCTCCACACTGGCAGTGTGAATAACTAGCGAAGTCTCGCTCTTGCGCCCTGTGTATGATATATTGATTTGCAATCCATTGGCAAGTTGTCGCTGGAAGTTAAGCCCCCAAGTAAAGTTCATGCCAGGCTGCAACCCCTGAAGCATCTCGTAGTCGATTGCCGAATTTCCTGCAGCACTGTATTTGTAGTATATAAAGTTAAAGTTAGCATTCAGCGAGCCTTTCTTTACCGAATTGAGGCGGTATTCGATTCCAGCATTGTTGCTTGTCAACTTTTCTGTGCCAGATGTATTTTCTTTGATTTCAAAGTTATATGTCAGCGAGATGCGGTTATTTATGTTAGGCTGCACATTGAACTGGAAATCGTCCTTTATACTGCTGATTTTATAATCCTTAGTGGAAAAATACTGCGATTCATAGGTTTTCTTACCGAAAATGGTAGTGTTTTGCATTCCAACTTTTGGCGATATATTATACCTAATAAGAATGTTCTGCGTGAAGTTTGTGCGCGAGTCAAAACCTGTTGTAAGCAAACTCTTACCCTTGACTGACTGTACAATGTAATCAATGCCGAACTTGGGCTTTCCTCGATTAAAAGACAAACTGTTACGAATCGATGAATTTAGCGACACGAGTTCATCTGGATTTATGTTGTTGGCGAATGGATTGGCAAATTCGGCAATCTTGTCCGAGGTGTTTTTCCGTGATATGCTGTAGGCAAACTGGTCGGAGAAACGGCTCAGGAACTTGCGGAAACCCTTTTTCGATTTCCAGCGCGATGCAGGATTTATGTTTAGGCTCTGATTAAACTTGTTGGAATACACTTTCACATATTCAGTCGAGGGCATCAGCACGCGAATAAAGTTGGCTTGGTCGGCAAAAAATGCAACCTCAAACTCATCAAGTTCCTGAATACCATTGCCGTTGTAGTCTGTCCAAGTATAAACGCCCTGTCCTGGCGCAACTTCTATGTAGGTGTATTCGATTTTGTTTTCCAAGCCCGAACCTATTTCGTACAAGGTTGATGAAGTTATCGCGCCTTTCCACAATTTGAAATTGTATTCAAGTTTGCCTGTAAGATTGTCCTCGGGTTCGGCAGAGTAAAGCATTGTATCTCGCACTTGCAGAAGTCGATAGTTTACAGTTGCACGAAGGCGATGGTTGTCCTTTCCGCCAACTTCTGCCGAAAGCGACAGGTCATGTGCACGAGTGGCATCCTTCAGGACATCAAGGTTTTGTTTGCGATCGTTGCGAAACTTATACGACAGCGAAAACTTCTGCCGCGTAGAATCCGATGTGCCGGCAAAACCTTCGTACTGGCTGTATGAATAGCTGTTTGGAAGAAGCGAACCATCGCTGTTATGCCATACATTTCTTTCTCCTTCTTCGCGAGCGCCAAGCATTATCTTGCCAAAAGTTTTGGAAACATCAAACTTGTGTCGCAGGAACTGAGTGGTATTCAACGAGTCGCGGCTTGCAAGCAAGGATGCGTCTCCCGAAATTCGCCAAGTGCCAAGTCGATAATCGGACGAAAAATCGTTCTTCCATCCCGAATATTCCGCTCCACGATTTATGTACGATGTGGTGTAGAGCGAATTACCATGCTTGCGGTTGGCATATCGGATGTGACCGCCAGCAACATTCTCGCAATGCGAATCGGCATAGTACGAGTTTGTATTCCAGTTTCTTGTGAATTCAGTTTCACGGAAATATTCCACTGCCTCGAAGTTGCGACTAAGAAATTCATAATTCACATCGAAACTCAAAGTGTTTTTCTCGGTTTTCACAATGTACTGTTCGGCAGTGGTTTTTACTGCAACACCAAAATTGTCACCAGCATCGAGTTTCGAGAAGGTGTTTAGGTCGTTGTTAGACAATGCAACTTCTACCGATGCATTTGTCATTTCTCCGAACTTAGACTTTGCGCCGAATGTCGCCATCTGTTTTTTCTGCGGGGCAATTATCTTGGTATAAGGAATGTAATTTCCCTGCGGGACACCGTTTATTGGTGCAACCCACTCGTAAACCCTGCCGTTTGCCGCCGATGTTCCACGAATGTAATCGCCCTTGTTTTCTCCAACGAGCGAGAACGAAACCCTATAGAACGCATCCTGCGGATTTGTGCTATACACAAAAACCGAATCGTATTGAATACCGTCGACAATCGTGTCAATCACCTTGTAGCGAACCTCATCGATATTGAAACTAAGGCTATCGTAACCGGGAATTATAGCTTGGTCAAGGTTGTCGCCAATGCCCGACATCAAGCGTTTGTCGGAATCACGCAGGTCGATGTTGATGGGTTGATTCTTGCTATCACCTTCGTGGTAGAGATTGAACCATACTTCGGTATTGTCGATTTTCAAGCTGTTCGAAGAGGTAACTAGAAATCGTGTGTAGTTCTGGTCGGTGTATTCAAACTCTACGATTATGCGCTTGTCCTTGTTTATTGGCTGGTGAGCAGTAAAAGTTATCTCGCCTAGGTTGTAGTCAATAACATAGTCGCGGTCGCTACCGCGCGACATCAGAATTCCATCGATGTAAACCTTTTCGGTTCCTGCCAAAACCACTACATATGCCTCGTTGTTGGCACCAGTAAGCCTATATGGACCTTGATTGCCTTCAACTCCCGCAATCTGCATCTTGTGATACTTGCCCTTGGCAACAGCCGCTCCCAATGAAGCATTCAGTTCGCCCATGCCGTACTTTGCTGTCTCGAACTGCTTTTTGCCCGAGAGGTGTATTCCTTGCGACTTCTTGTAATAGCTTAGGAAATATCCCTGTGGTTTCTTCTGCTCGAAATCGCCAGCAATAATCGCAAACTTTGAATTGTAAATCTTTATGAAAACCTTGTCGAACTCCTGCAAGTTCTGCGAATTTCCATCTGGCTGTATTGGTATGTTGTTGTCGCTTATTGCAGCCGAAATGAAAAGATTATCGCCAATACGTCCATCAAGTTGCAAGTCGAGATTGGAGTTCATTATAACATTCTGGTTGTTGCCGAAACTTACGCCTCGCGAAATGCTTCCCTTGCGCGAAAGTTCGGTTTGCGAGAAAAAGTCGTCGTAGTTTTCCTTGGTCAGAATGAGGTCGTAGCCGGTGCGTTCGTGCTCGTGGTCGGAGAGCATATACTTGCTACGGTCGAATTTCTGTGCAGGCTTCGAGAAATTCACGGGAAAGGTCTTGAAACTGACTTTTGTCCCTGCTGGCGGCTTCTCGTCGAACACTATGGTCGAGGTCTCGAAGTCGAAATGGTATTTTGCCTCCACTGGATTTCCGTCGGCATCTACGAATTTTATGGAACTTTGCACCACGCTCATCGAGTCGAGCACCAGTGTATCGCCATGCACCGACAGATTTTTCAAGCTTATCAGCGACTGTGCAGACAGATTAAACGACGGCATCGCGGAAAGCATAAAAATTATGCACACCGAGCGAATCCACAGAGTAGAAAGCCGCTGTTTGCCGTTGCCGTTGTGAAAAATCATCCGAGTTGCAAATACAATAAAACGGCAAAATTAAGCATTTATGTTGTGAGAGGGACAAAAAATCAAGTCAAGTCTAATTTGTAGTGTGTTGCAAGATTTAGAAAATAATTGCAAAAAATAAATTTTGCTGTTTCATTCCCTTTACCTATTTTTGCAGTCGGGTTTGGTTTGCCAAGCCGTACATATTTGATTAACGAAGCGTTATGCTCGTCTTGCTGATAGAAACGTGAGAAATTTCTAAGAAGTGCCAGACAAGTATGATGAGTCTCGCTTATTTAAGCGTGGGCTATAATGTCATTCTTGCATTTCTAGGTAATCTCACGACCTCTATCAGAAGAGTGGTATGTCAGCGCCACGCTTCTTTGTGTAGAAATTGCCTATTTTGGTGCTGGTGGGCAGAAAAGGTTGCGCCCGACACGGATAAGGGATTTTAAGATGAAAAAAATTCTATTTGCTTTGTTCATTGCGATTGGGACAACTACGCTTTTTGCACAAGACATTATTATTACCAAAGAGTCTGGGCGTATTGATGCACAAGTATTGGAAATATCGGATTATGAAATTAAATATAAGCACTATGGCGATTCAAATGGGCAAATCTTTAGTATAAGAACTTCAAATGTTGCGTCTATTTTGTTTGAAAATGGAGAAGCATATTCGCCATCGAATATTACTGATGATCCGTCACAAATTATTGACACTAATGAAGAACATAATAATGGGACGACATCCGACGAAATTATAACTAGTGATAGTATTAGAAGTATTGTTGGTTTAATAGAAGATTTAGCTGCAATAAGATTACATACAGGTCGATTGATAAAGTTAGAGTCTAATGCAAAATTATCAATGGAGCAAAAACCTATAATGGAACGAAAACCTATAATGGAGCGAAAGATAATGGAACAAAAGCCGAAATATAAATATGCAGGAAATACTGTTTCTGAATATATGACATCGTTTGAGTGTAGGTCATTTCTTTACCAAACATGTCCTGAAGCATATAGAAAATATATTGTAGGTGATATTGTCAACGCCAGTGGGTACTTTTTGTATGTTTGTGGATTGGGTTTAGAAATTGCAGGTATTGCAATTAATTCTTCTGCAAGACAAAAACAATCTAAATTAGGCACAAAACTTATTTTTGCAGGATTCCCCGTTTTGGTTTCAGGAATATCAATGGTACTTTGTGTAAAAAAAATATATAGAAAGTCTTTGCAGATTTTTAATAATAGTTGTGCAGAAGTAAAAAAGGTGCAAAGTGCATCTTTGTCATTGTCTATTTCTCCATCAAATGCAGGATTTACATTTCAATTTTAATGCGTATGAAAAAGTTCGTATATTTTATTTTGGTTATTATTGCAAGTGTATATGTCAAGGCGCAAGATACGCTGTACATGAATGATGGAACAAGGCTTCCAGTAAAGCTGATAGAAGTTGGAGATGATGTTGTACGATATAAGAACTGGAGCAACCAAGATGGCCCTACATGGGTGAAGCAGAAAAACAATATAATGAAAATCAAGAGAGAAAAGATAATATTAAATGAAGATGACTTGAATTTTTCTATATGCGAAGCTGGATATTTATCAGCAATAAATATTGTCAAAGCTATTGATTCTTTGTATTACAATGGCATTGCACACAAGGATATTCCCAAATATGTCAATTCATTGCCAAAATGTGTCAACAGAAAAGAACTCGGCAAATTTTATTTCCGAACATTTGAACAAGCATGTGATGTTGGTGGAGAAAATGACATAATAAGGTATGGAGAAATATATTTGTACATTGGATGTGACAAGGATTTGCCATACGTGGTCGGCACATTGGCAAAAATATATGCAAAGAACGATAATGAAGCAAAAGCTAACGAGATAATAAGCTTGTTGGAAAGAATTTCGAAGGATAATTTTGACATGTTTGATGATACTATTGAGCAATTTAAAAAGGACACGTATGAATTACTTCATCCAAAGAGGCTTGAAGATGAATATTCTGGCTCATGGGTTTTTATGGATAATTTCAATCCTACTCCTATGGTTCTAAAAATTAATGATGTTTCCAACGCTACTGGTGCTAATATTATAATACAAGGTGATGAAATAAAATTTGATAACAATGATTCTCCTTATAAAATACGGTATGAAAATTTAAATGTATCTCAAGCCATCCAATTCATTCCAGAAAGGAAACTTAGCGTTATACAATTTGCCTCAGAAACAATAAATGATTTTACATGGCTGACAAGTGCTGCTTCAGCTGGGTATGAAAGTTTACGAAAAACAGCCGCAGGAATTCATGCCACAATAAATTCTTCTCAAGATGCTACATGGCAACAGAAATTAGGATATGATTTTTTGACTGAAGTAGGATTTGATATTGGAACTTACTTATTAAGTAATATGACAAATTCTAGTAGAATCATAGAGGATTACAAACTTTTTCTAACGTCACCGGAAAACAATGCTATGGATGCGCAAATTGTACATGTTAAATGTAAAATAACAAATGAAGGAAAAGTAATAGGTGGAAATCCAGAAAATAATTTCGTACGATTTTACAGTTGGGAAGATAGCGACAGTGTATTTTTCATTTCTTCAAATGCAAAGCCTATAATGTTGACTACTAGTGAAGATAATAGTTATTTAATTAACGAATACAAGCATTTTAAATGGAGATATTCTTTCTGGAATCCTAGATATTTAATTCCATTTTTGGTTGGTGAGGCAGCTGGAGCATATTTGTTTGCTTATGCGATTACAAATTCTAAAGGAAAACTTTTAGGTCCTTTAATAGGTTCTGTTTTTCTTATTGAAGGATCTTTTTTTTACGCAAATGTAATCAGATATATTAGTAAAATAATGAAGATAAAAGTCCTAAATCGGCAAAGCTATGAGAAACTTAAGCAAAAATCTGCTGCCGATTTTTCTTTTACACCATTATACAATCCTATGGACAATACAATAGGAGCATCTGTTAACCTTAAATTTTAACGATTATGAAAAGACTTATTTTGTTATTAAGTACTATTATTTTTGTGAACTATATATATGCACAATACGACGATTATTCTGACACAGAACAAAATATTAATAATTTCCTTCAACAACAACAACAACAAGACCTTGATGATCAAATAAGACGACTTCACAATTACAATTGGGCAGAAACTATTGGTCAGAATGGACAGACACAAAATGGCACTTCAGGTGGAATAAGATTTGACTATGAATCTTCGTCTCGCAGTTCTTCCAGCAGCAACTATTATGAACAACAAAGACAGAGGAAAACGCAACGAGATGCCGAACATCAAGAATGGCTTAAGCGTAAGAATGAAGCAGCACGTTTGGCAGCAGAACGGGAAAGACAAAGAAGAATAGAAGAGGAAAGAGAGCGACAACGCAAGTACGATAAAACTTATACTGAGTATATGATAACAACGGAAAGACATGCAGCTACTTTTCACGACAATTTGGAATATAAAGCAACAACAGGGAAAGACTTTATGTATAATTATCAACCCAAAGGCACTGAAAAATTGCAGCATAGATATGTGCCGTCCAGCGACAACGTGAGCACTTCTGACATAGTTGACGAGCAAAGAAAATCGCTTAATAATCAGAATGTTATAAAACTTTTATATGGAAAGTATTACCAATCAAGTTCGAATTGGGACGAATTTATGTCGCAAAAATCGAATTTTGTGGATACTGAATGGGATTTTTTTAAGAAAACTAATAATTTACAAGACGAAGATATAAATTCATTTCTTATTAGAGTATATGGAGAGGCGGAAAATTTGCTTAATGAGAAACTAAAAGCAATGGGGCTTACTAAAGAAGAGTTTGCTGATTCTTTAAGGGACGAGTCCTTAAAGTTAAATAATTACTATATACAGGAAAATGCAAATTATAATGCAGAACATGATTGTCTTGAAAAGATTCTACTGCTAGCAAAGTATAAAGTTGACTATAAGGCGACTCTCAATCTTATATATCAAGAATCTTTGGACAAAAATCCAGTTTCTCAAAATATAGCTAAGAAGAATGAACTGTTTTATAGAGAAGAATTGGAGAAATCTGAAAAAAAATTAATAGAAAAAGGCATATCCATAGAGGATATAAATAGAATAAAAACGCAAACAGAGAACGAAGCATTAATAAAAAACAAAGTTTCTACTTCTATCGATAATATCGCAGACGGTGCTGAACATGTAAATGACATGATGAAAAATAATTTATTGGGGAACATTGTATCTGGCATAAAAGAAGGTGTCCCTTTGGGAGTAATGGTTAATGATCAGATTACAATTGAAAGTTACAAAATTGTTTCAGATGCATTGGAAAAACAACTTGACTTAATGGAAGTTGATCATAAAAAAAGTAAAGAGTTTTATAAAAAAAGAATGAACGAAATTCAAACATTGTCTGAACTTGTTGAAATACCTTCTGTTAGTGGATCCACAAATCTATTAAGTAGTGACAAATATGAATCGTTGAAGAAAGGGAAAAAAGTTTATTATGCTATCGAATGTTTAAAGCAATCACCGCCTGATATTAATAAGAAAGAAAAATGGGAAGAAAATAATTACTTTTTTAAGAAATAATTAATAAAGAATAAAGTTATGGGAATTAAAATTTGCTATTTATATATTTTACTGATAGTTATTATTTTGTTGCCAACTAGAAATTCTTTGATGGCACAGGGAAATTATACGACAGTTATCACAACAAAAGATGAAATAGACCTTACTGATATTAGCCTTGCAACAATTCCTGGTATGGGTATATTTATGCTTGCTGGCAACCAGATGTTTCCCTTGTCCGAAGAAGATACAATATTAAGCCTGACATTTCCTGACTATATGTATATCGACGATATATTCTGGTCGGACTATGATTTTGATTTTGTCGTGAAATCGGGGTTTGATGTTTACAAAATGGATGATTATTCCGAACCTGCATTGAGTTTCGATAGCGAAAACTATTCGATTTTTCCATGGGATTCCGCCCGTGTTTTCATTGCAATACAACATTCCGATTCAAGTAGCCTTTTTTTCGGTAGTTTGAAGTTGGGACGTACAGGAGGTATAAGGAGACTATTGACTATCAATGAGCATATAATTTATGTATATGCATTTGGTACAGATACTTTTGTAGTTACTACAGAAAACATCTACTTGTTCGACCGTAAAAATAAAAAATGTGTAAGAATGTTAAATTTCTGGGCACCTGTGCATACGGCAGTAATGACAAAATTGGGGCTGATGTTTGCGACAGATGAGGAGATTTGCCTGCTAAAGGACATTGATACTTTTGCCACACTATTTGAAGAGAGTTGTCTGAAACTTCTATATGATTACAAGTACCTTTATATTCTTACTTCCGATTACAACTTGTATAGCATAGATTTGTCGCAATTGTGACAGCGCCTATCTTTGCTATTGGAGGAAGTTTGTCTGTTGTAGTTGCGAATATTATTGGATTTGACATTTTATACGACCTTCCCTAGGTCGCTGTTATTGCTTGCAATGTTTTTATAAATACCTATTAATGCCTGCAAAAATATGCGCCAACGCCCACAAATGCACTCTTTTATCTATATATGCAACCTCTCCGAGGTTGATATATTCTTTCCAAAATCAAACTTGCCTATTTTTGCTATTGATGTAATAATATGATACACTTTAACTTGTGCGGTTTTGTTGAAATTTTAGCGGACAACAATATATCTATATATGTAACCTCTCCGAGGTTATCATGTCTATCCAATTAACAAGCCCACATGATTCTTGCCTACATAACAATCTGACACAGCGCATTTTGTGTGGGTTTGCATAATTTTAGCAGACAGCAATGATAAATGTCCAACCTTACAGAGGTCTTTGGAAATGTGTAGAGTGAAAACAGACCTCGGAGAGGTCAAATATCTATAGAATAAATAATTACAAGAAAAACGACCTCAGCGAGGTCGCACAAAAATCATCAATCATTATCGTTTATTTTTCGGGAATTGAGAAAAAACATGCGTTCCGCGAAAAATAGTCAAAATCAGGCCTACATCGTTATCGCTGCGCAAACACCAGTTGTGATTGCATATATCAGCAGATATGATAATGGGCGATGCACAGGAATTTTCTTCGCAATCAGGTCGTAGATAAGGTAGCCAACCAACAATGCCGAGATATATGTTCCTATCATTTCCTTGCCTGCATAGCCCTTGCTTACGAACCAAACTCCGGCAAACATATTTATCTTGCAGTACAGGTCGATTATGAATGCAAGTACGCTGGTCTTGTAAATCTTACTACGTATGCTGGTAATGAGAAATATTACAAGCGATGCTAACCAAAGGAAAATAAAGCATGTCAGCGCATACGGAATGCTTGCTGCCGCCAAAATTGCGCATACGGAAAGCAGTCCCATTACGGTGTAGTCGATGATGTTTTGGGTTTTGGTGTATGTATTCATTGTTGCAAATTTAATATTATCGGCACAAAAATAAGGACTTTTTGAAAAAAATGCAAAAAACTATAGTATTTTGATTTCTCAGATTTTTATGCCTTTCTTTGCTGCATATTCCTTCCAGCTCTTGCAAGGGCTTTCGCCCGACACAATGCTTCGTTTCTGGTAATAATGGCACATGGCAATTGCAATTGCATCGGTAGCATCAAGTTTTTCTGGGAGTTCCTCTATCTTGAGAAGTTTCTGCAGCATTGCCGCCACCTGTTCCTTCGATGCCGCACCATTTCCGGTAATTGCAAGCTTTACCTTACGCGGCGCATACTCAAAAATAGGTATGGTGCGTTGCAGTCCCGCTGCGATAGCTGCTCCCTGAGCACGCCCAAGTTTCAGCATCGACTGCACATTCTTGCCCTGAAATGGCGCCTCTATGGCAATCTCATCAGGATGAAAACCATCTATTAGCTGTGTAGTGCGTTCGAAAATATATTTCAACTTTGTGAAATGGTCGTCCATCTTGCGCATATCCACGATGCCGAAAGCTACCAAATTTATGGTTTTCCCTTTCTCGTGGATTATGCCATAGCCCATGATGTTGCTTCCCGGGTCAATCCCAAGAATTATCCTATCCTTTTCAATCACTTGTGCCATTGTGCAATGCCCTCATCCTTTTTCGCGCATCTACCGAATAAATGCTTCCCGAGTAGTCGCTGATAATCTTGAAATAAGAATCCTCCGCCTCCTTGTTTTTGCCCTGTCGCTCACAAATTTCGGCATACCTGAACAGAGCATTGTCAGCAAGAACATCGTAACCATATTTTGTAAAGACTTCCTTGTACAGCGATGCTGCCTTGTCCAAGTCGTTGATTTCTTCGTAAATCTTAGCCTTGCGGTAAAGCACATCATCCGACAACGAATGTCCCTTGTACTTCTGCTCTATAGTATCAAGACATTTTAGAGCCTCGGCATATTGTTTCGAGAATGTCAGGAAATCGGCACGGGCGAATGTCTGCATAGTGGTCTCGGTGGTGTCCATGTCGTAGTTTTCAGTGATGAACAGGCTAAGTTCCAGCGCATCGTTGGAGATAAGTCGGGATGTGCCAGCCTTAAGCACATCGAGCTGCGCCTGCGCCCACTCGAACTGACCTGTATAATACGCCAGCTTGGCCTTGCGGAACCTCGCTTCACTTGTTATGTCGGCTCCAGCATTCGACTTCTCTATCTGAGCGTATGTAAGTGTAGCGTCCCACGGATTGTTGTTCAGCATGTATATGTCGCCAAGAAGCATTTTCATCTCGGGAACCTGCTGCTTGTAATAGTTGCTTGCTATTGCTTCGTTTATCCTGTCGATAGCCTCATCGCATTTGCCAAGGTTAAAGGCTTTCAGCTTTGCGGAAATGATTATCAAGTCGTATGCTTTTGTTATTGCCATATCCTTGATTGCCAATGTAATTGTCGAATCAAGTTCTTCAAGTTCCTTTTTATCGGGATGCAATTTCGAAACCGCTAATTTATACGACATTGTAAGCAATCCTATATAAGCCTCGTTGCTAAATGTTGATGACGGCTTGCGCTTCAGCAGATATTCGAATGTCTTTTTTGCGAGTTCTGTTTCATTCATGCTGGCCATTTCGTTACCAAACTCAAGGACTTCCTTGTCGTAACTTGGACCCATACGCTTGCTATATGCAAGAACTTGATTCATTGCCAGTTCGTTACGCCCAGTCTGAGTGTACAACCAAATTGTAAGCGCATTAAGCGGTGAACTATTAGGCTTTTTCTGAGCTTGCTCCACTAGAGATTTTTCGATAATGGTAATGGCCTTGTCCTCGCTGTCGTTGGCAATTATATACGACAATCGCGATTCTATGGTACTGACAGTTTCCTGATTCAGATAATCAAGGTAATATGCCATCATCTTCTCGTAGTTCTTTTCAATACTATAGATATTTCCGATTTCTAGTCCGTACTTCTTGTTAGGAAATTTCTTTTCAGCTTTTTCGTATAGGTCGATGGCATGCTGGAACTGCCTGTGCGACTGAAATGCACTTGCTGCACTTGCTACAGAACTCTCATTTGAGAGTGCCAGTTCCTTTGCCTTTGCGAATTGTTCTTCGCTTTCGCTGCTACGGTTCATGTTGTAGTAAACCATTCCGAGGTCGATGTATAGGTAGAAATCGGATTTTTTCTTCTTTATTTCCTTTTTCAGGAACTTTTCGGCGGCATCGAACTGCTTCAGCAAAGTAAGGCACGACACATACATGTCGCGATAGCTCTTGTATTCGGTCTTGGCATACAAGTCCTCGTACAATGTTAGAGCCTTTTCGTACTCACCGTTCTGGTAGTACTTGCTTGCCAACTGCACATTGTTAGTCTCGCTTTGCGACATTGCCGGCAGCGAAACAGCCATACAAATGGCGGCAAGTATGATGATTGATATGTTTTTCATCGCAAGAACATCTTTTTTGGAGTGGCAAAATTATCTTTTTGACGGCATTTTGCAAAGCAATAATGTATGCAAAATTTCATTTTTTTATGTAACCGAATTGTTCATCAAGTTGCGGTATCCTGATTTCTACGAATTTTTGCATCAGCTCGAGCTCCTCTTCGTAGGTGTTGCTGTCGAAATAGTTGGGACTATTTCCTGGCCACAGTTCGAAGTTCAATTTCACATCGCGCTGTATGATTTCGTTGTAACCAGCGACTAACTCGGCGAAATGTTCTTCCGAGATTATATTTTTGTCGCGCAGTTCCTTCCATCGCCACTGCAACTTTTCGTTGTATCCAATAGATGGGATTTCGGACAATCGCTTGAGCATAATGTTTTTGTTGCTGTCCACCATGCTTCTGAACATATTCATTTCGTTGTCGCCATCGCGGCCAAAAGAATGGTCGCAATCCCAAAGGGCAATACGGAATGGTGTATGCGAATCCTTCTTATAAAGGAAAAAATTCTTTTTAATACCATCTTCTCCGTTTGAGAACAAAAGGAACAAATGCCAGTCGACAACATTTTCAATGTCGACAAATTTGCCAATCTCAGTGGCAAATGTTTCATTGTCGGAATCGAAAAGCAAATTTTTGAATTCTTCCATATATACAGTCATGTCGCATTGCTTCTTTTTAGGGTATTTCTGGTCATAATATTCCAGAGGATCAATACTGTCGTGGGGTTCGTTCTTGAACACCGGCGGTTCCTTGAACAGCATTGCCATTGTATCGGTCTTGTCAAGATGAAGCATATTGGCATCGATGTGTTGCATTACGACATAAAGCCCCGAATATATGGAGTCGACGGTTAAGTTTGCATATTTGCATTGTGGAGCGGCATTTCTTTCTGGATTCATTTCTCGGAACAAATCGTAGCATATTACATGGCGCATGAATGTCTTGTCGATGTAGTTTGCGTTGAGTATGAACTTTTTTGATTCGGGAAGTCCTCCAAGCGGTATTTTTTCGTCAAACTCCACCGAATACGAATGCTTCTCGAATTTGCTAGAATATCCACCTCTGCATTTTATTCTGGCAGGAAAGTTTTTCCCTTCGAATGATATTTCACATGGTTCTTTCTCCCAGCCGATTTCTCCATCACTGTAAATAAATAATTCACACGGTTTTTCTTTTGTGCAAGAAATAAATAGCAGCACAGCAACTATAAGTCCGACAATAACTTTCACTTTTGTGTTTTTGTATTTTTTGCAAAAATAGTCATATAGTCAGATTTTTCAAAAATAAATTTGCTGGCATTTAAATTATGTGTATTTTTGCAGTCCCAATTTTGCGTTGGAGCGATTGTCCCTTTGCATAATGGTAGTGCACCAGATTTTGGTTCTGGTTGTGGAGGTTCGATTCCTCCAGGGACAACCACTAAAAAATGCAAGTATCTCAAAAACAGGTACTTGCATTTTTCATATACCCAAATCGCACCACCATCGCACCAAAGTTTGTATTGAAAATTATTACCTTGCCCATTTCCCAAGAAAAATGTATCTTTGCACAGCATTTAAGGCGGTGAAGTTTGTTTCACGCAATGCGCAGATTATTATAATGTTATAAAAGACAGGAATATGCGAAAGATATATTGTATTGGCGAAACCGTTTACGACATCATTTTCCGTAACGGAAAAGCTGTGGAATCATGCCCGGGTGGTCCTATTCTGAACACATCGGTGTCGCTGGGACGATTGGGCGAAAAAGTTTATGTCGTAGGCGACCAGGCTAACGATGCCATTGGTAACATTATTGCCGACTTTCTGTCGGACAACAATGTGTCTACCAAGTATTTGACCTTGTACAACGATGCAAAGTCGCGTGTGGCTCTCGCATTCCTGTACGATACGAGAGAACCGGCATATAGCTTCTACAAGATTCGCGTAAACGGTGAAATAAAGATAACATTCCCCGAAGTGAAGCGTGACGACATTGTGCTTTTCGGTTCGTTTACCTCAATAAAGCCCGAAGTCCGCGAAGACCTCATGGCTTGTCTGCATCAGGCTAAGGAAGCTGGGGCTATAATAATCTACGACCCGAATTTCCGTCCTTCGCACCTCAAAGACCGCGAACGCGCCTTGCCGCTTATCAAGGAAAACCTTGCAATCGCCGACATTGTAAAAGGTTCGAACGAGGATTTCCAACTCATTTACGACTCAAATTCGGCTCTCGATACCAACGAAATAGTAAAAGGCTACGGCTGCCGCAATTTCATCTATACTGCAAACAAGTACGGCGTAAACCTTTTCACTCCCGACTTCCACAAGGTGTTCGATGTGCCACGCATTACACCGGTATCGACAGTCGGCGCTGGCGACAGCTTCAATGCAGGTCTCATTTACGGACTCATAAAGCAGAATGTTTACGCATCAGACCTCGAAAGTCTTCCGCTAGATGTATGGCGCAAGGTGATTTACTGCGCTATCAGCTTTGCTACACATGTTTGTTGCAGCTACGACAATTTCATTGACGAGGAGTTTATTACCAGTTTCGACATGTAGCAATGCAAATCGAAGGCAAATATAATTTCGAATATTACAGACGACTTGTTGATGACAAGGTGAGTTGTCACGATTCGTTGTGGCTAGTCGGCGGTTCACAGTGGAACGCGGGACAGTCGGCAAAGCTTGCCAAGATGGTTTCGGCGATTGCCAATAGCGGTGGAGGCGAACTGATATTCGGAATCGCGCAGAAGCGTTCGCGTGCCGACAGTTTCGACCTTGTAAAAGGCTTCGACAAGGGTGAAGAATGGATTTTCCACGAAATCCAGTCGCAAATAGACAATCCCATTTCCGACCTTTCGGTAAACATTTGCACAGTTCCCGAATCGAATGGCAAGATAATCCACATACACATTCCTACAAACAACAACGCCCCTCACCTATTTTCCGACAGCAAGTTCTACCGCTGGAAGAAAGGCAAATGCATAGTAATGAACGAGTCGGAAATCCGCACCGCTTATCTGAAAATAAGCACTTGCGACCTCGAATTCCTTGGCGTTACGAACATAAACGGCATTCCAACCTTGTCGGGCGGAAAATTCTCATCGATGAATTTCTACCCCAAGTTTATGATACGCAACGCTGGCAACATAGTGGAAAAGGAATACAAGGTGGAAATAGCTTTTCCTACGGCATTGTTCGAGGAAACAAACCAACCGCTGAAGTCGGCGTTTGTGCGCCACGAAGGCATCTACAGCGTTTTCGGACAGCGGGGCAACTACCCGATTTTCCAGCAGGAAATTTCAACCATAATCGAGGCAAAAATCACAGTCAACGCCGAGAATTTCAGCACTTTCCAGAATGAATACATGAACATATACCTGTATTTCAGCAACGGACTGAAAAAGCATTCGATTAAATTGTCCGACACCTTTACATATAACGGGAAAAGGCTGACGAAAGATGATTTTGGAAAGGCAATGGGGGTAATAAGTATTTAATTTTCATAGAAATAACGAGATTTGCACTATACTCAGATGTAGCACAACAAACTGCATCTGAAACAATGTGGTTCTTTTTCTCGCAAGCACCTTCGGCGATTAGCGATATTATTCGCCGAAAATTTTTCGGTGAATAAAGCATTTATTTACCGAAAAGATTTACATTTGCAAAAAAATTACAATATGTACCTGCACGAACATACAGGCTGGTGGAAATTCAGATATGATACAGCGTCCGTAATTAATAAACTTGCGGAAGTGAGACTGTTGCAAGGAAAGGTTCTCGGGAATTTATCATCTATAGGTTTTTCACAGCAGAACGAAGCACAGCTAACCAACTTGTCTCTCGAAATTGTAAAGTCATCAGAAATTGAAGGCGAAATGCTTAATCTTGAACAGGTCAGGTCATCGATAGCACAAAGGCTTGGAATCCCTATGGCAGGAACAACCAAATCGTCAAGATACATTGATGGTGTTGTTGAAATGATGATTGACGCAACCCAAAACTACAGTGCCCCGCTTTCTGCCGAAAGGCTGCTCGGATGGCATAATGTATTGTTTCCTACTGGAATGAGCGGTTTGTACAGAATAGATGTTGCCAAGTACCGCACTCACGAAATGCAAGTAGTTTCTGGTGCAATGGGGTACGAAAAAGTTCATTATCAAGCACCTACATATAACAGAGTAAAGATGGAAATGAATCGTCTTATAAAATGGGTAAATTCCGACAATAAGACCGATGCTGTACTAAACGCTGCAATTGTGCATTTGTGGTTCGTCACAATCCATCCATTTGACGATGGTAATGGTCGAATAGCAAGAGCCTTGACCGAAATGATGCTGTCGAGAGCCGATGGGACACCGATGCGTTTCTACAGTATGTCGAACCAAATACAGACCGACAAGAAAAATTACTACAATGTCCTTGAACGCGCACAAAGAGGCGATGGAAATATCACCGAATGGATTTTGTGGTTCTTGGAATGTATGAAGAAATCGCTACTTGCCACCGAAAACACATTGTCATCGGTTCTGAAAAAGGCGCATTTCTGGGATGTGCATTCCGAGACCAATTTCAACACTAGGCAAAAGAAACTCATCAATATGCTATTTGACGGATTCTTTGGGAAACTGACGACTGGCAAATGGGCAAAAATTGCAAAATGCTCGTCCGATACCGCCTTAAACGACATCAACGATCTGGTTGATAAGGGGGTACTCGTCAAAAACCAAGAAGGTGGTCGAAGTACAAACTATTCGTTAACAGACAAAACTCCTATCCAATAAATTTGCTTGAACATTTTGCAACCCGATTGTGATTTCCCGAAAAAAACATATTTTTGCAACATAAATTGCAATATACTATGGCAAAAGAAAAAACATACGAGTTCAATCCCAACAAACTTTACTATTCCATAAGCGAAGTGGCATCGTACCTAGACATTGCCGAGTCGAATGTCCGCTTCTGGGAAAAGGAGTTTGAGGCATTCATAAAGCCACAACGCACAGCAAAAGGCAACCGCCAGTTCACAATGAAGGACATAGAGGTGCTGAAGCAGATAAAATATTTGGTCAAGGACTGCGGAATGACACTAGACGGTGCAAGCAAGCGCCTGTCGAAAAACCGCACCGATGTGGAAGCAAACATGGAGATTGTCGCACGCCTCGAAAGCATAAAGGAAATGCTTAAAGGGATTAGGGACGAGATGTAATGAAAGGCTTAAAGGCAAACAGCGGGACAGCTTGACAGCGAGACTGCAAGACTGCTGACCGTTGGACTGTTGGCCTGTTTAGCTGTTAGCCCCCCAATAAAATTACCATGAAAGTAAAAGAACTTGTATCGGAACTTGAGCGCTTTGCTCCGCCTAGCCTTCAGGAAAGCTACGACAACGCAGGGCTGAATGTCGGTTTTCCAGATGCGGAAATCAATGGCGTACTTATTTGCATAGATATTATTCCCGAAGTAGTGGATGAAGCTATTGCAAAGCACTGCAACATGATTGTGTCGCACCATCCGCTGATATTCCCAAACATTAAGCGCATTACGGGCAGTAACAATGTGGAAAAGTCGATTATCAAAGCTTTGCAGAACAATATTTCAATTTACTGCGGTCATACCAACTTCGACAAGGCCCAAAACGGCGTAAGCATGAAAATGTGCGAAAAACTTGGGCTAAAGAACTGCACTGTACTTGATGCTGAAGGCGATATGTTGCGCAAGATTGCTGTATATGTTCCACAGCAACACGCCGAAACGGTACGCAATGCAATGTTTTCGGCCGGTGCAGGAACCATAGGCAATTACGATGAATGCAGTTTTAACCTTAATGGTACTGGAACTTTCCGTGCCAACGAAAATTGCAACCCGTTTGTAGGTGAAATCGGCGAACAGCATCACGAAGCCGAAGTGAGAATTGAGGTAATTTGTCCGTCGTACTTGCAAGCGAAAGTTGTTTCGGCAATGCTCAAGGTTCACCCGTACGAAGAACCTGCATTCGATATATATCAGATTGAAAACCAGTGGGAACAGGTCGGACTTGGTGCGATTGGCGAGCTAGCAGAGGAAATGACCGAGGACGAGTTGCTTGAAACCGTAAAGCAGACATTCAAGGTTGGCAACATTCGCCATAGTGCGAAGACGGGCAGGAAAATTCGTCGCGTAGCAGTATGCGGAGGAAGCGGAGCATCGTACATACGCACAGCAATAGCCTCGAATGCAGATGCTTACATTACAGCCGACATAAAATATCACGACTGGTTCTTGGCGGAAGGAAAAATTCTTTTGCTCGACATCGGGCATTACGAAAGCGAACAGTTCACAAAGGAAATTTTTTATGACATCGTCACAAAAAAATCTGATGGTTTTGCTTCGTATCTATCTGAAATAAACACCAATCCAATAAATAATTACTGAAAACAAAAAAACATCAAAACATGAAGAATTTTGCTTGGTCTATAATATTTGCATTTTTGCCTCTGCTGACTTTTGCTCAGCACGATTATGAAGGACTTATTGATGTAAAACACTATACGATTGATCTCGACATCAGCGATTTCACAGGAAAGAGCATTTCGGGAAGAACAATTCTGAACCTCGCCACTACCGAGGACAATGTTTCAACAATTTACCTTTATCTGCTTAGGCTGAATATTGATTCAATCGTATGCAACGACTACGGCATTTCATCGTTTTCGTACAACGATTCCATAATAACCATAAATTTTGAAACGGCACCAATTGCCGACCAACCATTCGACCTGGATGTATATTATCACGGTGCACCGCAGAAGGACCCGTCGGGATGGGGCGGATTCTATTTCTCTGGAGATTATGCATTTAATATGGGATGTGGTTTTCAGGATGTGCCTCACAACTACGGTCGCGTGTGGTTCCCTTGCAACGACAACTTTACCGACAAGGCAAAATATACGACAATCATAACAACGCAGTCGGAAAACACCGCCATTTCGAGCGGAGAACTTAATGAAGTACAAATAGATGAAGAGACCGGCAAAACCACCTATTACTGGAATCTGACACAGGAAGTGCCAACATATCTGCAATCGGTAGCAGTAGGACCATACTATCACCACCACCATGTATATCATGGCGTTTCGCGCGATATTCCTGTTGACATCTACGGCTATCCGAGCGACAGTGCAAAGATTGCAGAGTCGTTCTACCGCCTCGATACAACATTGCGCGTTTACGAAAGTTTGTTTGGCGAATACCCTTGGCAACGCATTGGGTATGTGCTTGTTAACTTCTCGGCAGGTGCAATGGAACATGTAGGCAACATTTCCATCGGACGCACATTTGTAACATCTGGACCAGGCGTTTATGAAACACTATATTATCACGAGCTTTCGCATCATTGGTTTGGTGATTTGGTAACCTGCGCCACTGCCGAAGACATGTGGCTCAACGAAGGCTGGGCAACCTACTGCGAAACCATCTGGAAGGAATTTGTATGCGGAGCCGATGCTGGTCGCGCATACCGCCACGATGCGCACTACAAAGTGCTTACAAAAACCTACAGGGACGATGGCTATTATCCGCTAACGCCGTTCCCTGTTGAAAACACCTATTCATCAACGGTTTACGACAAGGGAGCATCTGTTGTTCACACCTTGCGCAACTACTTGGGCGATGAAGTATTCTTCGAGACAATTAGGGCTTATCTTGCAGAATTTTCGTACAAAAATGCTACATCATACCAATTCCGCGATTTCCTTACCCAGCATACTGGCATCGACATGACACCATTCTTCGATTCGTGGGTTTTCACAAAGGGATTTCCTCACTATTCGATTGACTCAGCCGTAATTACTCCCAATGGCGACAACTACGATGTTACAGTTTATGTCCGTCAGAAAATGCTTGAACGCGAGAATTTTACCGATGCCAATAGAATTGAAATCACATTCATGAAATCGGATTTTACTACAGAAACAAAAGTTCTTGAATTCTCGGGAGAAACTGGAAACCAAACATTTACTATTCCGTTTGAACCTGCGCTTGTAATGTGCGACTACTACGAACACACGGCAGATGCCACTGTCGACCAAGCGCTTACAATAAACTCTGGCGACAATTACACATTCTCAAAGACTGACTGTTCGATGTTTGTTAATGAAATAGATGGCGATGCAATGGTGAGAACCACCTGCAACTATGTTGCTCCCGATGATTTTGCAGAACCAGTTGAGGGACTGGAAATTGTTCCAGGAAGATATTGGCTCGTTGAAAGCATAAGGCCAGATGTTTTCTCGGCACAATTAAAGATAACATTTAATTGCTCTGGAGCAGCAGGCTGGGAAAAACCTTATATTCAAAGCTCTATGCGTGATTCCGTTTCGCTGGTTTATCGTCGCGACAGGTCGGAAAACTGGAGGGTAATTCCTGCTCAATACAGCAAACCATCACAATGCTTCACAATCAATGATTTTGAAGATGGTGAATATGCACTTGCCATCCGCAACGGATACAATAGAATTGGCAAACTAAACGCTTCTTCGTTCTCGGTATATCCAAACCCTGCCAATGAAATACTGAATGTTTCGTTCGGATCTGTTTTCAACGGCAATGTAGCTATTGTTGACATGAACGGAAAAGAATTGTTGCACAAGAAAGTAAAGGCTTCCGATGTAGAACTGAATCTCAAGCATCTTAGTGCAGGAACTTACATTGTCGTTATTAGCGACAAAAACGGAATGGCAAGCAGGAAAATCGAAGTGAAATAGACATTAATTTCTCCAAAACCGATAAATAATGTAACTTTGCAACAAATTTCACATAGAATGAAAAACAAGAAGGTAATAGTTCCAATTATAATAATACTCGGCGTATTGCTCATCGACCAGATACTTAAGATATGGGTTAAGACGCACATGGTAATAGGTGAGGAAATTCATATTTTCGGAGACCGAGTAATGCTTAAGTTCGTTGAAAATCCCGGCATGGCATTCGGAATGGAATTCGGTGGCAACTGGGGCAAACTCGCACTTAGCATATTCCGAATACTGGCTGTAGGCGGACTAATTTGGTACTTGGTGACATTAATCCGTAAGAGAAGCAACCTGTTTGTCATTTCCTGCATTTCGCTAATTATAGCAGGCGCGGCAGGAAACCTAATCGACTGCGCTTTCTATGGACTTATTTTCAACGAAAGCTTTGGCGAAGTAGCACAAATGTTCCCTGATGGTGGCGGATATGCTGGATTCCTTGCAGGAAATGTTGTAGATATGTTTTATTGCCCTGTAATCAGATGGGGAACCCCACCAGACCAATTTATTTTCTTCCGACCAATATTCAATGTAGCCGACTCAGCAATCACAATTTCGGTATTCCTTATGATTATCTTCTACAAGAAACTCATGCCAAAGAAGGAAGAGAAAGTGGCTACAGAAACTGCCGGCGATAAGGAAAAATGAAAGTCCCATTCTTCAGATACGACTGGTTTTTCAAAGAAAACCGCGATGAAATGATGGCGGAACTCGATGCCATAATGTCATCGGGACAATATGTAAATGGAGAATATACCAGAAAATTAGAGCAAAAACTTGCTGAAACATGCGACAGAAAATATGCTGTCGCAACTGGCTCTTGCACCGATGCTTTGTTTTTTGCCTTGCAAACTGCCGGCATAAGTCAAGAAGATGAAGTAATACTGCCACCGTTTTCGTTTGTTGCTACTTTGGACTCAATACTGCGTTGCGGAGCAACACCTGTATTCGTTGACATATCGGCAGAACATTTCATGCTTGACCTTGATTGTCTTGAAAAAGCAGTTTCGCCACGCACTAAAGCAATAGTCCTTGTTCAGCTTTTCGGAAACTGCCATCCACAACAGGCACAAATCCGCGACATAGCCCAAAGACATGACATTCCTCTTATCGAAGATGCAGCACAAGCTCTTGGAGTAAAATCTGCAGGAAAAATCGGCAATCTAAGTTGCCTTAGTTTCGACCCGACAAAAATAGTTTCGGCTTACGGAACTGGCGGAGCAGTCCTAACCGATGACGAAGCCGAATACGCCATGATTAAAAAACTTGTAAACCACGGACTTGAAAATGGCGTACCGCAAATTGCAGGATACAACAGCAAGATTTCGGAAACACAGGCAGCAATGTTGCTAGCACAATTAGAAAAGCTTCCTCAGACAAATTCAAGGATGAACGAGGTTGCAAAAAGATATTATTCTTTGCTAGATGGAATTAATGAAATTACTCTTCCACAACATTGCACCTTCCCCAACTTCCACAAGTTTGTCATAAAAGCAGAGAATCGTGATGAACTCCGTATTTTCTTGAAAGAAAATGGAATAGAAACAAAAATTCATTATTCCACTCTCCTATCTGAACAGAAGATATTGGATGGAAGAAAATTCCTAAAGCACAACCTCAGCAATGCTCAAATAGCCACAAAAAAAGTTCTCAGCCTCCCAATATGGCCTAGCATAAGTGAAGCTGAGACTTTATATGTTTGCGAGTGTATAAAAAGGTTCTACGCCTTATCCTAGCATAGCCTTCACTATTCCCGAAAGCGTCTTGTTGTCGGTCTGACCAGCAAGTTTTGCACTTGCAGCACCCATAACCTTGCCCATGTCCTTTATTGTGCTTGCGCCAGTTTCCTTAATAATCTCTGCGACAACAGCCTTCACCTCATCTTCGGAAAGTTGCTTTGGAAGGTAACCTGCAATTACTTCTGCCTGAGCAAGTTCTTTATCAGCAAGATCGGGACGGTTCTGCGACTTGTACAAGTCGGCAGTTTCCCTGCGCTGTTTTACCAACTTTTGGATTATCTGCATCTCCTTGTCTGGAGTAAGTTCTGCATTGCCAGCATCTGTCTTAGCCAACAAGAAAGCAGCTTTAACAGCACGCAGACCTTCAAGTTTTTCCTTCTCGCGTGCAAGCATCGCCTTCTTTATATCTTCGTTAACTTGTTCAAAAATACTCATAGTCAAATATTTACAATTATTATTTATTCTTGTTTTTCCTATCAAGAGCAGTTTCAACTTCGAGACTTTCAAGATAGTCGTCTTCGTTGAGCTTGTCCAAATCCTTCATGTGGGCGAACTCACTAGCAGACCTAATTTCGGTTGGATTAAGCACTACATCGTTCATAGGCAAAGGTTTCCCAAATTCGATTGTACTAACATCTGGCGGTGTCTCCATTGGTTTTTCCTCGTAACTGAATCCCGTAGCGATTACGGTCGTACGAATAGTATCACTGAGAGTATCATCGTAACAAGTACCCCAAATAACATTGGTTCCCTGCCCTGCCACCTTTTGAAGATGCTTGGTAATACGACCAAACTCTCTCATTGTCAACTCATTTTGCCCCTTCGGTGTAGTTATATTGAGCAATATGTTTTTAGCACCCTTTATATCGTTGTCGTGCAACAATGGAGAATCGAGAGCTTCGGAAATTGCCTTTATGTCCCTGTCTTCGCCCGATGCTTCCGCCGAGCCGAGAAGAGCAACACCGCTGTCCTTCATTACCGAATTCACATCGCGGAAGTCAACATTTACATGACCATGCCTTGTTATAATCTCGGCAATACCCTTTGTCGCAGTAACAACCACCTCATCGGCTTTCTGGAATGCGTTTGAGAACGAGCAGTCGTCAAACTCAATCAGCTTGTCATCGTTAATCACAAGCAAAGCATCTACCGACTGGCGCATCTTCATAACGCCTTCGTTTGCCTGATTTATACGCTGTGTGCCTTCGGTAGAAAACGGCACGGTAACTACGCCAATGGTAAGCATTCCCTTGTCCTTTGCCGCCTTTGCAATTACAGGAGCAGCACCAGTTCCAGTTCCGCCCCCCATACCGGCAGTAACAAAGACCATCTTTGTAGTTTCAGTAAACAATTCCTCAACTTCTGGCAAGTCTTCCTTAGCGGCATCTTCGCCAACCTTCGGGTCGTTGCCAGCGCCAAGTCCACCAGTCAATCTTTTGCCAAGTTGTATCTTAATAGGCGCAAGACTGTCGTTCAATGCCTGCTTGTCGGTATTGCATACAACAAGGTCAACACCAACGATGCCCGACCTTGCCAGCTGATTAACGGCATTGCTACCACCGCCACCAACACCGATTACCTTTATTATCGTATGAACATCATCGAGATTATTTGCTCCTGCCGAAACATCATCGACATTAGTCACTTGTGTTGCAGAAGTTGCGCGAACAGCGGCATCTGTTGCCGAAACGCACTGAAACTCATCGTTATATTTATAGTCCATATTTTTATGCTTTATATTATACTACTCGTCATCCTCAAGTTTGTCCATCCAGCTCTTAAATACCGAGCCAAAAGATTTTTTCGGTTTCTGCGGTTTTGGTTCGGGCTGCTTGGGTTCTGGAACAGGCTCTGGCTCTGGTTCTGGTTTAGGTTCAACAGGTTGCGGAGCTGGTTTAGGTTCATTCATAACGATTTCCTTTTTCCTAAGACCCATCTCGTAGTCGTAACCCTTCATCACAAGACCAACAACCGTAGAATACTGCGGACGCTTAAGCGAATCGGCATTAGCACCATAGATATTAGCTGTCGGACAAGCCAGACGGATATTGTTCTTCATTATGAAACTTGCTATCTGGCTGAGATTTGCTACAAGCGAACCGCCACCAGTAATTACGATGCCCGCAGGAACATTGTCGGCATAAACGGTTTCAATCTGGAACTTGACAGCATTCAGGATTTCCTCCATACGAGCCTGTATCAACTCCGACATTTCGTTGCGCGACACATAAATGTTGCTGTTTACACGAGCAGTCTTTACCTCTATGCTGACATCAGGTGCTGTAATATGCACGGCACTTCCGTACATGCACTTCATGCTTTCGGCCTGCTCGTAGGTAATTCCGAACTTATCGCGGATGTCGCCAGTGACAGTAGCACCACCGATAGGAATAACGGCAGTATGAACAATTTCTCCGTTCTTGTAAACAGCCAAGTCGCTTGTTCCACCACCAATATCTATCAGTGCTACACCCTTGCGCTTCTCTTCTTCTGTAAGCACTGCTTCGGCAGAAGCCAACGGCTCGAGGAAAACCGTGCGCACATCAAGACCAGCCATGTTAACGCACTTCTTGATATTGTTCACCATCATGGTCTGCCCTGTTATGACATGGAAATTGCCGACAAGGTATTCGCACTGCATACCAATAGGATTATCGACAGTACGACCATCAATAGTATACGACAGTAATATTGCGTCAATGGTTTCGGAACCCGGACGCACTACATTCATTGCCATGTCCCTAAGTTCGATAAGATGCCTTTCGGTCACTGTACCGTTGACAAGAACGCGACAAGTATTGTCGGCAGTCTTCACATATTGTCCAGCAATACCAACATACACCTCGTTGAAATTAGCGTCGTAGTTTTCGCCGAGCTTGTTGAGCGATTCCGTTATCGCCTTTACCGTATCATCAACATTTCGCACCACACCGTGCTTTATTCCGTTAGACTGTGCCGCTCCAAAACCAAGCACATCAATCTTGCCATTGCCACACTGGGCAACCACGGTTGCAATCTTGGTCGTTCCAATATCGATTGCTGCGATTATTTTCTTACTGTCATCCATTATTGCGTCTTTTACAAATTACCTGATTCTTAAATTTTAAATTCACAACAGAATAAGCATTCCAGCCAGTAATATCAAAACCTTCGCTATACATGGCCTCCAGCTTATCCATCTTTGTTTCGTAGTCATCAAGTCCGCCAAGCAGTATTATGTGGTTGCCAACACGCGGCACAAGTTCAAGTTCGTTTGAATCGTTTACATATACCTGCGTTATCTGGTTGCGCCACAGCTCATCGGACTGTAAATAATTAACGAAATCGCAAATATCATTAATATTTAATGAATTTTTATCATGGTTTACATTATAGTTATCAACAGAATCCGATGAATAAAAGCAATCTGACCTCAAATGTCCCGACAAAACTAGCATATCGGCTGAAAAGTAATCGCACAAAGGCATAACTTTCTTGTCTCGATCAAGATAGAAAGATGCAGTATCTTCGGTAACCACCCTTAGCATCGGGTCGCGCTGTCTTATCTTTACGAAAACATCACCTTTAAAATCTCCGTACGCTTGTGTTTCCTCAACATAGACATTTTCGTTTATAAGCCTCTCTATTCCAGCAAAATCAATTTCAGAATATTTTACCGTAGAATCTAGAACCATGCCACCTTCGTCAAGTATCTTCAATACTACATCCTTGTTTATAAACGCATACGAATTGTCAATTTCAATGCTCACGCCTTTGCACATCAACTCTTTGTACTTACGGGTAACATATATGCCTGTAGTGACAATATATGCCGTCAGCAGCACTATGCCTACGATAATCTTATATGCCCTTCTAATTTTCATTGCCTGACAAAAATTCTTTTATCGGTTTCACAAGTCTGTCGATGTCGCCTGCTCCCATTGTAAGCAAAAGTTCGGGTTTAAGTTTGCCAATAAGGTCGATAAGGTCGGCTTTTTCACAAAGATACTTTTCCTTTGCCTTGCAGTTGTCGTAAATAAGCGATGAAGTCACTCCCTCAATCGGCAGTTCGCGAGCAGGATAAATCGGCAAAAGTATGAGCGTATCGCAAACAGAAAGACTTTTTGCAAAGTCCATATAGAAATCATTTGTCCGCGAGTAAAGATGAGGCTGAAAGATGCCTGTTATCTTCTTTTGCGGATAAATCTGCTTTACCGCACCGAGGAAAGCCGAAATTTCGCCCGGATGGTGAGCATAATCATCAATAAATACACATTTTGGGGTCTGCAACTGTATGTCGAAGCGGCGAAGCACTCCCATAAAATTTTCCAATCCATTGCGAACCTCATCGGCAGAAGCGCCATTAAGCATAGAAACTGCGGTTGCTCCAACGGCGTTTTCGATGTTATGACGACCGCCAATCCTATACTTTATGCCCTCAACAGTTCCAAACGGAGTTTTTATGTCGAAAACGCAAAGTCCGTTTCCATACGAAATGTTTGTAGCATAGAAATCAAAATCCGGATTATCAACACCGTACGAATATACATTCAAGTCCTTTCGAAGCCTTGTCTTAACAGATTCGGGAATATCGGGACCCAGCACAAGGTTTCCGTTCTGGGTGCTTCCGTTTGCAAACTCCACAAATGCGGCTTCCATGTTTTCGTAGGTGCCATAAATGTCAAGATGGTCGGCTTCGATGTGGCTTATGAGAGCCGTAGATGGCGACAAATGCAGGAAAGAACGATCGAACTCATCTGCCTCCACAACCACATTCTTGCTTTGTGGTTCGAGATGAAGGTTTGAGCTGAAATTCTTAGATATTCCGCCCAAGAAAGCCGAACATTTTTCCTTCGTGCCAGCCATTATACACGAGGTAATGGTCGAAATGGAAGTCTTTCCATGAGTACCAGCCACAGCAAGACAATTCTTGCCTTCGCAAAGATGTCCCAGGGCTTCGGCACGCTTTATTACGCGAAAACCATTTTGCCTGAAAAATGTAAGTTCGGTATGGTCGGCTGGAATTGCAGGCGTATAGATGACAAGCGTAGTTTCCTTGTCTTTGTAGCAAGAACCAACCAAGTCAAGGTTATCCTCGTAATGTACCTGTATTCCCTCTTTTTCGAGGTTGTCGCAAACATCGCTTCGTGTGCGGTCGTAACCAGCGACATTGTACCCGCAAGCATTGAAATAGCGAGCGATGGCACTCATGCCAATTCCACCGATACCTACAAAATATATGTTAGCAAATTTACTTTTCATAAGCCAGTTTATACACTTCTTCGGCAATTACATTTGCTGCATCAAGTAATTCAAGCTTCTTGATGTTCTGCGAAAGCTTTTCTCGCATAGGCATGTCAGAAACTAAACCAAGCACTTTATCAACAAGAACATTACGAGCATCGACATCCTTTACCATAAGGGCGGCATTCTTGTCAACTAGAGCCATTGCGTTCTTGGTCTGATGATCTTCGGCTACATTGGGCGAAGGCACAAACACAACGGGTTTGCCCACAATGCAAAGTTCGGAAATCGTACTTGCACCAGCCCTCGAAACTATAACATCGGCGGCAGCAAACGCTAGGTCCATCTTGTAGATGAAATCGTTGACATACAAACCCTTCTTAGGTTCTGCACCGACAATTCCCCTTGCTGTCTCAATGTAGCCCTTACCAGTCTGCCATATAAGCTGTACGCCAACATCGGCAAACTTTTTCAGTCCGCCAGCAATGCTTTCGTTGATGGTCTTTGCGCCAAGACTACCACCCACGACTAGCACAACGGGCTTACCTTGTTCTAGGTCGAAAAACTCGAATGCTTCATTGCGCTTTGCATCTATATTCTTGATGTCCTGCCTAACAGGATTTCCTGTCTTCATAATTTTTTCGGCAGGGAAAAAGCGTTCCATTTTGTCGTAAGCCACGCAAATCTTGCGCACTTTGCCAGCAAGTTTCTTGTTAACCACACCGGGATATGAGTTCTGCTCCTGAAGCAAACAAGGTACTCCTGCCCTTGATGCTGCATTCAACGATGGGTAACTTGCATATCCACCTACACCTACTGCAACATCTGGACGGAAATCGGCAATTATTTTCCTTGCCTTTTTGTTGCTCCTAATCACGCTCGAAATGAACTTGAACCATTTCAGAGACAACTTGCGAGGCATACCCATTATAGGCAAGCCAATTATATTGTAACCAGCAGCAGGAACTTTTTCCATTTCCATACGGCCTTCGGCACCAACGAACTGAATTTCCACCTGCGGATATTTTTCGCGCAAAGCATTTGCAACTGAAACGGCTGGGAATATATGTCCGCCCGTACCACCACCGCTAATCAGCACCTTGAATTTATTTCCGTTCATTTTCTTCTATGTTATTTAATTCATTATCATCAATCATCTCAAGCACTTCCTCGCCGGTAACTTCAGCATTATCAACTGTTGCCTCAGCAGAAGAATCTACATCATTGGTTGCTGTTCCATCCTCAACAAGGCTAATGTCGCCGTCAGCTTCAGTTTCCTTGACAATAGGTGCATTTTCGTCTTCTACTTCGCGACTTACACTAAGTATAACGCCTATTGCAAATCCCATGAAAACAAGCGATGAGTTTCCGTAGCTTACAAACGGAAGCGTCTGACCGGTAACAGGCATCAAGTCGGTAGAAACCGCCATATTGGAGAATGCTTGGATAACTATCATCGAAGTAAGCCCTAGCACAAGATACTGCCTGAACTTGTATTTTGGCTCGAGTTCTCCATCGGCATTGGAAAGTTTATTTAATTTCTTCACAATAGATATTGCCCTAGTGAACAGCATTATGTAAAGCCATATAAGCAATATAGACCCAACCAAACCTGTCTCTTCTGCTATATTGGCAAAAATGTAGTCACAATGCGCATTGGCAAGTTTTACCTTTGCATGACCATTACCAGGACCTCTTCCGAGGATACCTCCTGATGCGACAGCCATACGAGCATTGTTAACCTGCACTTGGTCTTCTTTTGACGGATTGCCATCAACCCACGATTCAACCCTCGCCTTCCATGTCGGGAAACGCCATATCTGAATGTTTCCGTAGAGAATTACCGCGAACAGCAAACCACCTGCCACGAGAAATATGCCTGTCAATCCCCAGAAGTAAGACCTTTTTATACTGCTGAAGAACAAAAGCACCATCGCCTCAAGCAAAACCAGCAACGATGTGGAAAGGTTAGACGGCATTATAAGGAAACAAGTTATAAAGATTGGCAGCAATATCGACTTTGCAAATTCCTTGATACTTGTTATCTCGCCTTCCTTTTTCGACAGCTTGTTTGCCAGATACATCAGCAGGGCAACCTTCGCAAAGTCGGATGTCTGCACGGTTATAGGACCAATGAAAAGCCATCGCTTTGCACCATTTACTTCTGGAGCCCATAGCCATGTGACTATCAACAAGATTACAGATGCCCAATATAAGAGGAACGAAACCTTACGGAAATACTTGCTTGGAATCTTATGTATTATGTATATGCTTACGGCACCTACCAAAAGTCCGAACACATGCTTGAACAGATGCGCTGTAGTATTAGTACCCGGCAACTGCACAGATGCGCTGTAAACTGACAAAACCGAAAACATGAACAGGGCTACAATTATCAGCCATATTCCTCGGTTTCCACCAAATATTAATTTAACTTTTGAAAATGCCATCGTCGTTAAACTATAAGTTTCTTACTGCAATCTTGAACTTGTTGCCACGATCTTCGTAGTTGTCGAACAAGTCGAAACTTGCACATGCAGGCGAAAGCAGTACGGTATCACCCGGCTTACCCATCTTGTAAGCCTCGTTGACTGCATCATCCATGCTTGTAACATCAACCATAGGAAGTCCTGTATTGTCGAATGCCTTGTGAATAGGACTGTTGTCAATGCCAAGGCAAACAATGCCCTTTACCTTTTCGTCAACAAGTTTGCGCAACTCCTCGTAATCGTTACCCTTATCCTTACCGCCAACTATCCAAATAACAGGAGTTGTCATAGATTCTAGCGCGTACCATACCGAATTTATGTTGGTTGCCTTGGAATCGTTGATGAACTTTATTCCCCTGATTGTCAAGACTGGTTCCATGCGGTGTTCCACATTCTTGAAATCCATCAAGCTTTCGCGGATAACTTCGTTGCGGATGTTCAGCACCTGAGCAACAATACCGGCAGCCATCGAGTTATATACATTGTGCTTGCCTTTTATCGAAAGGTCATCGATGAGCATTGTCAAGGTCTTGCTACTGTTGTTTATGTAGTCGATTGACTTTTCGTCCTCGCTAAGTGCTGCACCATTCTTCACCTTTCTCTTCTTCTGGGTAAATTCCAACTGGGTAGCAAGGATTTCTCGCTTCGAAATTTCGTTTATAATAACCTCGTCGTCTGAACAATATATGAAGGAATCCTTTGCTGTTGTATTCTGCAAGATACGGAATTTTGCATCAATGTAGTTCTGGAACTTATGATCGTAGCGGTCCAAGTGGTCGGGAGTAATGTTCATGAGCACCGACAAGTCACTCTTGAACTTGTACATGTTGTCGAGCTGGAAACTGCTGAGTTCGATTACATAGTAGTCGTAATCCTTGGTTGCCACCTGATATGCAAAGCTTTGTCCAACATTGCCTGCCAAACCTACATTGAGACCAGCTTTTTTCAAGATATGGTATGTAAGCATGGTGGTTGTAGTCTTTCCGTTACTACCTGTGATACAAATCTTTACAGCATTGGTATAGCGAGCTGCAAATTCTATTTCTGAAATTACTGGAATACCAAGTTGACGAGCTTTTACAACCATGGGGGCTGTCTCGGGAATACCCGGGCTCTTTATGATTTCGTCGGCATTGAGAATCAACTCCTCTGTATGCTGCTTTTCCTCGTAAAGTACATTATAGTCCTTCAAAAGTTCCTTGTACTTTTCGGCGATTTCGCTCTTGTCCGAAACGAATACATCAAAATCATTTACTGCGGCCAGCACAGCTGCGCCAGTTCCACTCTCTCCTGCTCCTAATACAACAATTCTCTTTTCCACTTTCTTATCTTAATTTTAAAGTTACAATTGAAATAATAGCCAACAACAAAGTCACGATCCAGAATCTGGCTACAATCTTGGATTCGGGCATTCCCTTCTTCTGATAATGGTGATGCAATGGCGCCATCTTGAACGGACGCTTCTCCACTGGCACTGGCACACCTTTGGGGAGTTTATATTTTTTGCGGTAATGCTTGCAATAGCGGTTCTGTATTATGACAGAAAGGCTCTCTACTAGGAATATTCCACAAAGTATCGGAAGTATAAGTTCCTTCTTGATAATGATTGCAAACACAGCGATAATACCGCCTAGAGTAAGACTTCCAGTATCGCCCATGAAAACCTGAGCCGGATAGGTGTTGTACCACAAGAAACCGATGGTTGCACCCATGAATGCGGCAGCAAATACCATCAATTCACCAGTATTCGGGATATACAATATATTAAGGTACTCGGCGGCAACGCGGTTACCAGAAACGTATGCCAGAATACCGAGCGTTGCACCTATGATAGCCGAAGTTCCTGTCGCAAGTCCGTCCATGCCATCGGTCAGGTTTGCTCCGTTCGACACAGCCGCCACGACAAGGATTGTCATTATGATAAACACAAGCCAAGCAAGCATATCGGCATAGTCGCCAGCCCAAGCAACAAACCAACGATAATCAAGTTCGTTGTTCTTGAAGAACGGGATTGTAGTCTTGGTTGACTTCAAGTCCGAGTACTCGGTTACGCCTGTGCAGTCGGAATTGCCGACAACCTCAACGACCTCGCAACCTTGCGGATTTTCCACAGCAACCTTTTCCCTAATGACAGCATCGGGCGAGAAATACAATATTGCACCTACAGCGAAACCTAGCAGAATCTGTCCCAACAGTTTGAACTTGCCATTAAGACCGTCCTTGTTGTGCTTCTTCTGCTTCAAGTAGTCATCGAGAAAACCAAGACAACCGAGCCACAGGGTTGTGACAAGCATCAAGATTGTATAGACATTGTTCAACTGCGCAAACAACAAGGTCGGAATCACGATTGCCGCAATGATGATAAGACCACCCATTGTCGGCACATTCTTCTTGAAATTCTTAACATTGTTGACACAGGTGTCGCAATTCTGCGAATTTTCGACTGGCGCATCGTTCATAGTGGTGCGCGTCTCCTCGATTTCGGTCTTTCCCGACTTCTTCATGCGACGGATAAACCACTTTCCGAACCATATTGCAATGATAAGCGACGCTATCATCGAAATGCCAGACCTAAACGAAATGTACTGGAAAACACCAGCACCCGGCATTCCTATATCCTGCAAATACTGAAATAAATGGTAAAACATAATCTATTAGTTGTTAAATGCATTTCTTAAAACTTCCTTGTCGTCGAAATGATGACGAACACCTTTTATTTCCTGATAAGTCTCGTGACCTTTGCCAGCCACAAGAATTATGTCGTCCTTCTTGGCAAGCATACAAGCCGTACGAATTGCCTCTTCGCGACTTGTAATTCTGAGAACCTTGTTCTTCCACTGCGGTTCAACGCCCTTCTGCATATCGTCGAGGATGTCTTCGGGTTCCTCGTTGCGCGGGTTGTCGGATGTAAGGATAACCTTGTCGCTCATCTCAGATGCTATTGCAGCCATTTCGGGACGCTTGGTCTTATCGCGGTTTCCACCACAACCGACTACGGTTATCAATGTGCCTTCGCCACAACGGATTTCGTTGATTGTAGAAATTACATTCTGCAAGGCATCGGGCGTGTGTGCATAATCTACAATTGCCGTAACACCTTCCTTGGAACGAATGATTTCGAAACGACCATCAACCGGATGAAGTTCGCTCATTGCCTTCAAAACTTCCATCTTGTCGAAACCAAGCAAAATTGCCGTTCCGTACACAGCCAAAAGGTTGTATGCGTTGAATTTTCCGATGAAGTTCACCCAAACTTCGCTACCGTTGATGTCGAGTTGCATTCCTGCAAAACCATCCTCAACGATTCTTGCCTTGAAGTCGGCACCCGACAAAAGCGAATATTTGTATTTCTTTGCCTTCGAGTTCTGGTACATTATTTCGCCGTTGCGGTCATCAATGTTGGTAATAGCAAAAGCCTCGGCTGGCAACATGGTGAAAAATCCTTGCTTTGCCTTTATGTATTCAGCGAAAGTCTTGTGGAAATCAAGATGGTCGTGAGTAATGTTGGTGAAAATGCCACCAGCGAAAACCAAACCTGCAATGCGATTTTGCACTACAGAATGCGAACTTACCTCCATAAAGCAATAGTCGCAACCGCAATCAACCATCTTTGCCAAATATCCGTTGAGTTGAAGCGGATCGGGAGTAGTATGGGTTGCGGGAATTACTTCGGTATCAACAATAACCTTTACTGTCGAGAAAAGACCAACCTTGTAGCCAAGTTTGCGGGTTAAGTTGTACAAAGTGCCTGCGATTGTCGTCTTGCCGTTTGTTCCAGTAACACCAACGAGTTTCAGTTTTGTTGAAGGATTTCCGTAGTAGTCGGATGCCAAAATTCCAAGTGCTTCGGATGACGATTCCACCTGGATGTAACTTACCTCATCGTGAAGTTTTTCGGGCATCTTTTCGCAAACTATCATCTTTGCGCCGCTTGCAATTGCAGTTTCAATGAAATCGTGACCATCGGAAGCAGTTCCGACTATTGCCACGAACATATCGCCAGCACCTACTTTACGCGAATCAAATTCAATCTTCTCGAAACTCGACTGCCTTACAACCGAGTTTACCACTTTCAATTTGTTCAACGAAACATTTATATCCATCTTCCTTTTATTTTAAAGTCAAATAAATCGAATCACCTTTTGCATACACTGTTCCCTGCGATGGCACCTGCTGAACTACACGACCACGCCCCGAAATCATAACACGGAGACCGCTTTTTTCAAGAAGCCCAATAGCATCGGATGCACCCATATTCCTGACATCGGGAATAAGATTCGGACTTTCGGGAGAATAAGGCGCAAAATTTTCCTTGTCGCTCGACAAATCCTGGAAACGAATCCACTTCACTGTTGAGAAATTATCGATGTTTGTAGGAATATCAAGGATTTCGCATACACTTTGTATTCTTTCACGATTTCCCGACTTGCTCTGTGGCAAATGCGACACTGGGTCGTCGTTAACCTCATCGGCTACAGCCTTTGTGTCTATCGAATATATTTTGTCGGCAATCTTGCGGAAAACATTTCCTGCAACGACATTACCGTAAATGCTACCCTCTGACGGGTTGTAAATCGAAACTATGCAGGAATATTCGGGCTTGTCGGCAGGGAAATAACCCACAAACGATGCGTGATATGTAACCTTTTGTCCGTCCTTGCCGTAGTTCATCTGCGCGGTACCAGTCTTACCAGCAATCGGATAATTTTCGTTGCGCAAATTGCGTGCAGTACCATTCTGAACCACGCCTTCGAGCATTCGCTTTACGGCTTCGATTGTCTTGTGCGAACATATCTGCGGGTCGATTACATAAGGTTCAAACTCTTTAACCATTTCGCCCCGGTACGAAAGTCCCTCAACAAACATCGGACGCAAAAGCTTTCCATCGTTTGCAATGGCATTGTAGAAGGCAAGCATCTGCAATGGGGTTATCGAAACCTCGTATCCGTATGCCATCTGCGGCAACGAAATACCAGACCAAATCTTTTTTCCTTCTGCAGGTTCGTGTATCACTGGCTTTGCCTCACCCTTGAGTTCGATACCCAAAGGTTCGTTAAGATGCAGACGCTTGATGCCATCAACAAACTTCTGCTGCTGGTGCTTGTAGTTGTCGTAAACAAAACGAGCAGTACCAACATTCGACGAGGTCTCGATTATGCGTTGCACCGAAAGCCATGTGCTGTCGGGCGTATGCGAGTCTCTGACAACCTTTGAATAATATGTATCAACGCCATTACCTACCTTTACCATAGTTTCAGGCGTTATGTACCCATCTTCCATAGCAACAATTGCCGATGCAATCTTGAATGTCGAACCCGGGTCGGCCGTATGTCCACCTGTTGACAAGTTACCTACTGCATAATTGAAATTCTCGTAGAAATTTACAGAGTCACGCATAAGGTTTGCAATTGCCCTAACCTTGCCTGTAGCGACTTCCATCACCACCACAGTACCATACTGCGCCGAATGCTGAAGCATCTGGTTTTCGAGTTCGGTTTCGGCTATATCCTGAAGACTTATGTCGATTGTTGTTATAAGGTCTTTACCATCAACAGGCTTAATGTAGTCGGTGGAATTTTCAATCGGGACCCACACATCCTTCGACACCTTCTGGAATGCGGCATAGCCTTCAACACCAGTCAGCACGCTGTCGTAACTGAATTCCAGTCCATAATGTCCTTTTTCGCTCGACTCGCCGATGGTGCGCCTTGCCAGCTTGCCAAAAGGTTTTTCGCGCTCAAATATTTCAGTAGAATAGAAACCTGCACGATACTTACCTCTGCGCAAAAAAGGAAATTTCTTCATCTCCTCGTACTGCAGGAAAGTAACACGCCTCTTTATGCAATAGCTACGATTGCCCTTATTCTTGGCTTCCCTAATTTCTTTTCTATATGTATCTTTCGTCTTGTTGCCAAACAAATTTGCGAGGCAGATACTTAACGAATCAATTTCTGCATCGAACAAAGAATCCGACATGGACCTAACGCCTTGACAAGCCAAGTCGAGATATGTATCATAATAGCAAACCGAAGTTGCAAGCAATTTACCATCGCTCGAATATATATCGCCTCGTTTGGGCTTAATGACATTCGTTCTCACGCATTCGCTCTCCTTGTCCTCGGCAGGCGTGGCAATCTGCAGATAAACAATACGCCCTATCACCACCAGCGATACCAGAATGGCAAGCACCAGGAAGATATACGAATTACGAACTGTTATATTTCTCTTCTTATTTTTCATTTTTTCATTTTTCTACGACCTGACTTCTTGGAGTCATATATAATCTTGTGTGGCGGACGCTTCGACTCCTCCAATGTCGAACCTTTTGCCTTGAGCAACGAAATCACACTATTTCGACGATTTGTCTTTTTAAGCAATTCCGACTGTATGGCAACGCCTTCGGCACGAAGCTTTTCGATGCGTTCCTCCGACTTGTTTATTTCGCGATAAACATAAATTCCATGGAAATGGTTGACCACATACAGCAAGGCAAGCAAGAACAACAATGCAATAATCCCGACTCTCCTCTTGGTGAGCTTCGACATTATTATCTCTCCCGACAAAACACTGCGTACTCCTTTAATAAAATCCATGCCCTACACCCTTTCCGCTATTCTTAGTTTTGCCGATTTTGCACGCGGATTTCTCTCAACCTCATCGTCATCGGGCACTATCACTTGCCTATTTACTGGTTTCAATGTCAAGTCGGCACGACCAAACACATCACGCTCGTCGTTACCATCGATGTTGCCGGTGCGAATCAAGTTCTTCACCAGCCTGTCCTCCATCGAATGATAGGAAATCACCGACAGACGGCCTCCGTTTGCAAGCACCTGCGGAACCGCCGTCAAGAAATCTCCAAGCGAAGCAATTTCATCGTTTACCTCTATCCGCAATGCCTGAAATATCTGTGCATAATACTTTATCTCGCGATTTTTCGGCGCAAATGGTTCAAGAAACTTTACGAAATCGTCAATTTCGCCAAATGGCTCGCTTTCGCGACGGGCAACAATCGACTTTACCAGTTTGCCTACATTCTGCACATCGCAATAGTTACGGAAAATGCGGAAAAGGTCGTCCTCGGAAGCACTGTTCAGCACATCGGCGGCCGTGCGCGACGACTGCTCCGACATACGCATATCAAGTTTTCCGCCCATACGGAACGAAAAACCGCGTTCGGCCACATCAAACTGGTGCGACGACACGCCCAAGTCAGCAAGAATGCCATCAACCTTTTCAATGCCATAGTAATCGAGATAATTGCGCAGATAACGGTAATTTCCAAAGACTAGCTTCAGTCTTGCGTCATCAATCTTGTTGTTGTGAGCATCACTGTCACGGTCAATTGCCACGAGAGTTCCCTTTGCCGACAAACGCGACAAAATTTCAGCCGAATGTCCTCCTCCTCCGAAAGTCGCATCAACATAAACCCCATCGGGATTGATGTTTAACCCATCAACGCTCTCACGCAAAAGTACCGGTTCGTGATATTCACTCATCTGCTAATCCTCCGAAAACATAAAGTCACCACCAAGTATATCCTCGGCAAGTTCAGCGAAACTGTCGTTGCCCATCGACTTCTGCTCGTAAACAGCCTTAGCCCAAATTTCCACCTTGCCTTCCTGTCCAGCAAAAACCAGTTCCTTCTCGCCACCGATATAGTCGAGCAGCGCCTTTGGAATCAGGAAACGGCTGTTGTTGTCGAGATAAACCTCGGCAGTGCCACGGTAGAACTCACGAAGGAATTCAGCATGCTTGCGGTTGAAAGGATTAAGCCTTTTCTTCAGCAAACCAGTCTGACGATTCCATTCGCTCATAGGATAAAGCACCAAGCATTTTTCGTAAATATCACGCTTGAGGACAAAAGCAGCCGCCTGCTCCTCGTCGGGAACCTGACGCTTCAACTGCGAAGGAAATATAACCCTGCATTTGTTATCCAGCTTGCTTATGTATTCACCTACAAACATAATCTACATTTTCAAAATTCGGCGCAAAGTTAAACATAATTTCCCACTTTAAAACACCTACACCCACTCTTTCCCACCAATGTTAATAACTTAGCTGGATTTTCCTCTTTAAATTATTAAAACACAATACATTACAAAATAAACCAAGTTATTAACTATGATGCATTTTTTCAAGAATTTACCCTCATAAGAAATCGGATTCACGACAATGCCTACATTTCAGAAATTAAATCGCAATCATGGCTCTTAAATCTGGAATTTTATCTATTTTTGCAGTTTGTTTCAGAATTTGCAGGAATGAGATTCAAAGATGTTATAGGACAGGACGAAATAAAGAGCAAACTCGTACAGGCTTACAAGGAAAATCGAGTGAGCCACAGCTATCTTTTCTACGGCATTCCGGGTATCGGGAAAATGGCTCTTGCTATAGCTTTTGCCCAATATCTCTCGTGCGAGAACAAGGAAGAGAACGACAGTTGCGGAGTTTGCCCGAGCTGCCTCAAGTACCAGAAACTTGTCCACCCCGACCTGCATTTCGTGTTCCCATACATCACACAAGGTTCACAAAACAAGGCCACCAGCGACACCTACATCGACCTATGGAGACCGATGGTCAACAAAAGCCCCTATTTTTCGTACCGCGACTGGACAAACAACCTGCAAAGCGAAAACAAGCAGTGCATGATTTATGCGGCAGAATCGGAATCTATAATAAAGAAAATCAGCCTCAAGACCTACGAATCGGACTACAAGGTGATGATAATATGGTTGCCCGAGAAAATGAACACCGAGTGCGCCAACAAGATTCTAAAGATTCTCGAAGAACCGCCTCTAAATACCGTTTTTCTGCTTGTTAGCAACAACCGCGAGGACATTCTGCCGACAATACAGTCGAGAACTCAACCGATAAAAGTTCTCGGAATCGCCGATGAACCGCTTAAACAGACGCTAGTCGAAAAATACGGCATAAGTGACGAAGAAGCCAACGATGTCGTTAAGATTAGCAACGGCAGTTTCCTCGAAGCAAGACAACAACTCGAACAAGATGAAGAAAACGAATTCAATTTTCAGAACTTCATCTCGCTGATGAGGCTTTGCTATTCCAGAAAAATCGAAGATACTCTAGATTTTGCAAAGAACATTTCAAAACTTTCGCGCGAAAGGCAAAAAAGCTTCATCAACTACTGCCTAATAATGGTAAGGGAAAACTTTGCATTCAACGTCAACAGAAAAACGGCCTACCTTACAAAGGATGAGGAAAATTTCTCGGAAAAGTTTGCAAGGTTCATAAACCAGCGCAATGCAAACGACTTCATGACAATTTTAAACACAGCATACTACCAAATAGAACGCAACGGTAACTCGGAAATAATTTTTGCCGACACTGCGTTCAACATAATGAAAATAATACGCAAATAACATGGAAGACAGAATAATAAATACACCATTAGACAACTGTGATGACAGCAACTGCACATTTTCCGCCAAGGGATGTTGCAATAAACTTGATGTTTACGACTGGTTGTCGGATATAAACGACCCTCTGGCACAATCAAGGTATGTCGAAGTAAGGTTCAAGAATACCCGTAAGGGCATCTACGAAAACAACCTCGACCTGCCCTTGCAGGTTGGCGACATCGTAGCAGTTGAATCCTCGCCCGGACACGACATCGGTATTGTTTCAGCAATAGGACAGATTGCCTGCTACCAGATGAAAAAGATAAAAAATCTTCGTCTTGCCGAAATAAAGAAAATCTACCGCAAGGCACGCGCCAACGACATCAAGAAATGGCAGGAAGCTATTGCACTTGAACGCCCGACAATGCTCCGTACTCGCGAACTCGCCGAGGAACTGAACCTGTCGATGAAAATTGGCGACACCGAATTTCAAGGCGACAAGACCAAGGCAATATTCTATTACATAGCCGAAGAACGCGTCGATTTCCGCGAACTTATCAAGCGTATGGCAGAGGAATTCCACATCCGCATCGAAATGAAGCAGATAGGCGCTCGCCAGGAAGCAGGAAGAATCGGCGGCATAGGTCCGTGCGGACGCGAACTTTGCTGCACCACTTGGATGTCGGACTTCAACTCTGTATCAACTAACTCGGCTCGTCTGCAGGAACTTACGCTTAATCCGCAGAAACTGGCAGGACAGTGCAGCAAACTGAAATGCTGCCTCAACTACGAACTCGGCGTTTACCTCGATGCACGCAAAGACTTCCCTGAAAACGCATCGGTACTGCGCACAAAGGAAGGCGATGCTCACCACATCAAGAACGACATCTTCAAGAAGCAGATGTACTACGAAGTGCGCATCAACGACATTCCTACAATCAAGATTTTCGATGTTGATACAGTAAAGGGCATCTTGGAGCAGAACAGGAAAGGCATACTTCCCGAAAATGTATTCGAGATGGAAAAGACAGGTTCTCGCTCGATATCCTACACCGACGAACTGAACTCCGAAAGCATTACCCGCTTCGACAAGGCAAAGAAACCTAAGCCCAAAAACAAGAACCGCAACAAGAACAACAACAGAAAGCCTGGCAAACCGCAGGATGGTCAACCAAAGACGGCAGAAGAATCCAAGCCGGCAAAGGATAACAACAAAAAGGAACAAGAATGAGAAAGTGCTTTTTATTCATAACCATTGCAGTAGTTGCTACATTCCTTGCATCGTGCGACAGCAACAAGGTTTACGAGGAATATATTGAAATAGATGACTATGTATGGAACTCATCGAAACCTCTGAACTTTGAGTTCGAGATTACCGACACCGCCGCCTTGCACGACATATACATAAATGTCCGCCATGCCAACCAATATCCGTACAGCAATCTCTGGCTTTTCATAAACTCCTGGTCGCCAAGCGGATTCAAAGCTGTGGATACCGTTGAATGCCAACTTGCAGACGAACATGGCAAATGGACGGGAAGCGGACTGGGCGACATCTGGGATAACCAGATTTTGTGGAAGAAAAATGTACGCTTTGCTACTCCCGGTAAATATCATGTTGAATACAATCAGGCCATGCGCACCGAAAACCTTGTGGGAATAATGGACATGGGACTGCGCGTGGAACTTGCCGACAACGAGGAATAGCCATGAATTGTCCATTGTGCAACTGCCTTACCGAAAAATCGTTTTCCGCAAACGGAAAAACATACTGCCAGTGCGACATCTGCGGGCTTGTATATATGGACGAAAATGACCATCTAGTTGCCGATGAAGAAAAAAAACGCTACTCGTTTCACCAGAACAGTATTGAAAATGAAGGATATGTCCAATTCCTTAACCGTATAGTCGAACCAGCGATGCAGTACCTCTCGGCAGGGATGTCAGGCATTGACTACGGATGCGGTCCAAATCCGGTTTTAGCGCAGATAACCGAAAGAAACGGTCTAAAATGCGACTATTACGACCCTTTTTTCTTCCCCAAAATAAACATAGACAAAAAATATGATTTTGTGTTTGCAACCGAATGTTTCGAACATTTCTTCCGTCCCGCTGACGAACTAAAACAAATATGCAATATCCTGAACAACGGTGGCATTTTGGGTATTATGACAGAATTTGTCTCCGACAAAACCGATTTCTGCAACTGGTACTACAAAAATGACCCTACGCATGTTTGCTTCTATAGTGAGAAAAGCATCGGATACATTTGCAAAACATACGGCTTCAACGAACTTTACAACGACAAACAAAGAGTAATAATACTAAGAAAATCATGACTCCCAACATAAACATATTGCGCCGAATTACTCCCCGATGGGTTGTATTCCTTATTGATATTGTCATCTGCATCGTATCAATAGTGCTTGCATACTACCTTAGGTTCAACTTCCACCCATCGGAAACAGAACGCGAACTTATGCCAATAGCCATACTGACAGTAACGGCAATCAGGGCAATATCATTCCTAATTGGAAAGACCTATTCGGGAATGGTAAGGTTCACCGGAACACACGACATCATCAGGATACTTATTGTAATTTCGTGCGGTACAGCCGCACTGGTGCTTGCCGACATCGTTACGCTCGCAATAATCGGAAAGTATATAGTTCCATTGTCAATACTCATAATCGACACTTTTATTTCTGCATCTACTCTGATATTTTCAAGGTTGCTAATCAAGATTCTATATGCCGATTACAACAGCCAGCAGAAAGCAAGCAACAATGTTCTTATATATGGTATGGGAGCACTTGCTCAAACCACCAAAAGGGCTATCGAACGCGACAGGCGTTCACAATATAGGGTTGTAGGCTTCATCGAACACCACAAGAAAGTTGCAGGAAACAAAATCGATGGAATAAAAATATACCATATTAAAGACTTGGAAGGCATTATTGAGGAACGGAATGTCTCTTTACTCATAATTTCAGAACGAAGCCTGTCGGTAGCTAGAAAGAATTTTGTACTTGAAATCTGCATGGCACATAATGTAGAAATCCGCACAATCCCAGAAGTTTCAACTTGGGTTAACGGAGAACTATCAGTAAACCAGATAAGAAAATTCAAGATTGAAGACCTTCTCGAAAGACCAGAAATATATATCGATACAGATGACATGAACCGCAATCTAAGCGATAAAGTCATAATGGTCACCGGTGCTGCAGGTTCCATCGGAAGCGAAATTGTACGGCAGTTGACAAGATTTAGCCCGAAACAAATTATTTTGTTCGACTGCGCCGAATCGCCTTTGTACGACATCGAACTTGAAATCCGCGAAGATTATAGGTTCAACAGCATTGTTATTGTTATCGGAGATGTCAGGGACAAGGTTCTGGTAGAACAAGTATTCAGCAAGTACAAACCCGAAATAGTTTACCATGCAGCCGCCTACAAGCATGTCCCAATGATGGAGAACCATCCATCCGAAGCGGTGATTACAAATGTGATGGGAAGCAAGATTCTTGCCGATACAGCCGTAAGGCACAATGTAGGCAAGTTTGTGATGATTAGCACCGACAAGGCCGTAAATCCAACAAATGTAATGGGTGCCAGCAAGCGAATTGCAGAAATCTACACGCAGTCGCTCAACAATGCCGAAAATGTCTCCACTCAGTTCATTACCACGCGCTTTGGCAACGTTTTAGGCTCAAACGGCTCGGTAATACCGCGTTTCCGCAAACAAATCGAGGCAGGTGGTCCATTAACAGTCACCGACCCTGAAATTACTCGCTTCTTCATGACAATACCTGAGGCATGCCAGCTTGTACTTATTGCAGGAAACATGGGCAAAGGCGGTGAAATATTCATTTTCGACATGGGACAGCCCGTGAAAATCGCGAAATTGGCGGAAAAGATGATTATGCTGTCGGGCCTGAAAGTCGGTACCGACATCGAAATCAAATACACTGGACTTCGTCCGGGCGAAAAGCTGTACGAGGAACTGCTTGCTACCAAGGAAAATACAATACCAACCGAAAACAAGAAGATTATGGTTGCGAAAGTCCGCGTTTACGACCATTCCGAAATTGCAAAGCCTATAGAACACCTCATCGAAATTGCACCCAACAGGAACGATATGGAAATCGTAGCCGAGATGAAAAAGATTGTTCCTGAATTTGTCAGCAACAATTCTGTATTCGAAGAACTGGACAAAAATAACAAAACCACCCCATGTTAGGCATGATGCTCGCTTCACTTATCGCAATAAGCATTGTATTTACTGCAGTGCCAAACATCTTATGGTTCGTACTATGGCTTATCGCCAAATGCTTCCACTACTCTATGCCCTACGCACCTTTCGGATGGACTGCATTCGGACTTGTGGCTTTCGCATGGATTGTACTCGCCTACGGATATTTCATCGGGCGCTTCAAACTCGACATCAACAAATGGGACTACTCGCACAAAGACATTCCTGCCGAATTCGAGGGATACAAGATTGTCCACATCAGCGACCTGCATCTTTCCACTTTCGATGATAGTCCTAAACAGCTAAAGCGGTTTGTCGATTCCATAAACGCACAGAACCCCGACCTTGTTTGCTTCACTGGCGACTTGGTGAGCCTTGGCGTGGAAGAAGCAGAGCCTTACATCGAAACACTGAAAAGCATCAAGGCAAAGGATGGCGTTGCCAGCATACTCGGCAACCACGACTTTATAATATATAGGCATCGCAGAGATACGACTTTCAGCCGCGAAAATGCAGTAGAGCGACTCGATAGCCTGCAGCGAAACACTCTTGGCTGGCATTTACTACGCAACGACAACTTCACGATTGAGCGCAACGGGCAGAAGATAACCATCATCGGTGTTGACAACAAAAACTGCTCGAACCAAGGTTTCCGCACCATCGACATGGGCGACCTGCCAAAAGCAATGCAAGGCACCGATGGATTCCGAATCCTGCTCACCCACGACCCGAGCCACTGGCGCGGAGAAGTTCTTGGCGAAACCGACATTCCGCTCACCCTTTGCGGACACACGCACGCCGCCCAGATAAAACTTTTCGGGTGGACACCCGCCTCTTGGACATTCAAGGACACCGATGGTCGCTACGATGAAAACGGACAGACAATGTACATAAATGTTGGTCTCGGATGCACTCTGCCAGCAAGAATCGGAGCAAATGCAGAAATTACTATCATTACGCTAAGAAGAGTTTAAATTCCTACATATCAACACATTATACAATCATCATAAAATAATCATCATTTTTTGATGATTATTTTATGATGAAAAAGTAAAAAGACTTTTACACATCGAGCAACGAAATCGCCATTTCAGTTGTCATTATAAGGAATCATTTTTTATTTTTGTAACTGAATTTGATACAACAAAAATACGAGATGAAACGATACAAACTTATTCTTGGACTCGCCATAATAGCAACCATTGCTTTTGCAAGTTGCAATCGGAATGCAGAAAAGGTGGACACTGACGATATTAATACCGAACAACTCCAAACTGGCGACCTTGTCTTTGTTGGGTTACCGCTCGACTTTGATGCTACCGACACCACCGAAATGAGTTCGGCAATTGCCGCCGCCACTGGCGATAGCACCGGCATAAACTATATTCATGTCGCAATAGCCGAAGTAGAAAACGACAAGGTATGGATTATCGATGCCACATTGAAGCATGGTGTCGACCGCTACCCTCTCGACACCTTCCTGTGCGACTTCACTTTACATGATGGTTCGCTGCCGCAACTTGATGTGATGCGCCTTTCGGACAACAGTAATGCCAGCAAATATGTTGAAAATGCCAAGCAGTTTGTTGGTCGCAAATACGACCTGTATTTCCTGCCCGACAACGATGAGCAGTATTGCAGCGAACTTGTGCGCAACTCGTACATAAACGGCGAAGAACATATTTTCAGCGAAGCTCCTATGAACTTCAAGTCCGACGATGGCACTTTCCCTCCCTACTGGGTTTGGCTGTTCGAACAAATCGGACAACCTATCCCGCAAGGACTTCCCGGCACCAACCCCAAAGCCATGTCGAAGGAAAAGTGCCTCGAGAAAGTAAATGTAACACTAACCGACTATTCAAGCATAAAGTAATGGACATTGAGATATTCCGCGAACATTGCCTTTCGTACCCACAGGCGACCGAAGATTTTCCGTTCGATGAAACCGTGCTGGTATTCCGCGTAAAGAATCACATTTTTGCCTGCATAGCACTCGACAACCCCGAACTGGCGGTCGTAAAGTGCGAACCCGAATATGCCATCGAACTGCGCGACAAATATATGGCAATAGAACCAGCATGGCATTGGAACAAGAAATACTGGAACCAGATATGGTTCAACCGCGATGTGGATGACGAAATGATTCGCAAGCTCGTTGCTCACTCATACGCCGAGGTCGTCAAGAAACTGCCAAAGAAAGATCGTATTGACCTTGAAACGAACAATATGTAATCATGAAAAAAGTAAGAATAACTGTCATCCGCAAATGCTCCTACCCCGACCTTTCGGCAAAATACGAAAATCCGATTGAACACACCTGCGATGTCAACGAAGGCGATGATTGGATTTCCATAGATGGGCAAAAGCCCGAAGGTCTTTGCGAAAGTGCTTGGGATTCGATGAAATTGTTTGTCGGCGAACTTGCCGCAGGTCGTGGCAATTTCTACGATGGCTGGATGAAAAATCCAAACTCGGCAATGATTTCCTGCAATGACGGATTTCGCCCTGTGAGCTTTTATATCGAAACAATAGAATAAGACTATAGACGTCATTCCGTAAAACTGAACGAACAGCATAAGGCACGTTGCTTGTGAGTTCGTTTATGCGGAATCTCCTGTTGAAACGTTTCCGTGGGAGATTCCGCATAGTCGAACATTACAACGCTCCACATTCTGTATCGCGTGTATGTTCTGACTTGTGGAATGACAGAAAAACGAGCCTATTATATTATCCCTTTACAACAATATTCACGATTTTCTTCGGAACTACGATAACCTTTGCTACCTGCTTTCCATCGGTGTATTTCTTTGTCAAATCGTTAGCCATGACGGTTTCCTCGATTTGCTTCGGATCCATGTCAAGCGGAAGCTCGAGATTGAAACGCATCTTTCCGTTGAACGAAATCGGGTATGTGAAGGTTGTTTCCTTTGTATATGCCTCGTTGTATTCCGGCCATTGAGCCTTGGTAACCGAAGTGTCGTGTCCGAATTCGTGCCACAATTCTTCGGCGATATGTGGTGCGTATGGCGAAATGAGAACGCATAGCGGTTCAAGTATTTCGCGCTTGTTGCACTTGCCAAGTTCGTTGCAGCATATCATAAAGCAACTTACGCAGGTGTTGAACGAGAACCTTTCAATGTCATCGGTAACTTTCTTGATGGTATTGTGCAAAGTCTTCAGTTCTGCTGGTGTAGCCTTTTCTTCCGAAATACAGAAGTTGTTGTCCTCGTCGTGGAACATTCTCCAGAACTTCTTTATGAACCTTGCAACACCTTCGATACCGTTGGTATCCCATGGCTTTGCCTGCTCAACAGGGCCAAGGAACATTTCATAAAGTCTCAAAGTGTCGGCTCCGTAGCGTTCTACAAGGTCGTCGGGGTTCTGAACATTGTACATCGACTTCGACATTTTTTCAATTTCCCATCCGCAGATATATTTTCCGTCTTCGAGTACAAACTGTGCATCGTTGAAGTCGGGTCTCCACTGGCGGAACTTTTCAATGTCGAGAATATCGTTGCTTACAATGTTGATGTCAACATGAATCGGAACTGTAAATTCTTCTCGACCTGGGATATTCTTGGAAATGAACAAATTGATTGGAACAAATGCTTCGCCTTCCTCGAATTCAGGCACATCACCACCAGCAACAAGGTCCTTTATCTTCTGTTCCACAACATCGATGCGATTCATAACATCGAAAATAGAGATGAGCAATATTCTGTAACCCTTGTCCTTTGCGTATTCGCTGTAGGCTTCGGCAACTTTTTCGAGCGAATGTTCGCGCTTAATTTCAATGAGTATCTTCTTTTCGTCGCAGTAGAAGTCGAAACGGCGCTTGCCGTCCTTGTAGTCCTGCTTGAACTCAACGCCCAACTTCTTGTCCTTCAGCAACTGCCAAACCTTGTATTCAGCCATCTTCTCGAAACTGCTTACGCGGTAAACGAAGTTCGAACGCCCCTGAATCATACCTTGGTTGATGAGCTTCTTGTATGGTTCTTCGTTTGGTACCAGACCGAGGTCGTAGAGGAACTTGTTCCAGAAGCGTGAATATATAAGGTGTCCGGTTGCGTGTTCGCGACCACCGATGTAAAGGTCAACATTCTGCCAGTAGTTTACGGCTTCGGGCGAGAAAATCATCTCGTCGTTGTGCGGGTCGGTGTAACGCAGATAGTAAGCCGAAGAACCTGCAAATCCTGGCATTGTGGAGGTTTCGTACTTGTAACCTTCGGAAGTACACCAGTTCTTTGCGCGTGCCAGTGGCGGTTCGCCAGTTTCGGTTGGCAAATACTTGTCAACTTCGGGAAGTTCGAGCGGAAGTTTTGACTCGTCGAGCGGATATGGGATTCCGTCCTTGTAGTAAATCGGGAAAGGTTCGCCCCAGTAGCGCTGACGGCTGAAAATAGCATCGCGCAGACGGTAGTTTACCTTGCGTTTGCCAATGCCCATTTCCTCGATGCGGTCGTTCATTGCCTTTATGGCCTGCTTTACGCGAAGTCCGTTGAGGAAGTCGGAATTCATAAGAATGCCGTCCTTCGAATCGAAAGATTCTGTCCATTGCTCGGTAGGAACTATTTCGGCACCTTCCTTTGCAACTACCTGCGAAATAGGCAGATTGAAATGACGTGCGAAAGCGAAGTCGCGGCTATCGTGTGCAGGCACTGCCATAATTGCGCCAGTACCGTAACCTATTAATACATAGTCGGCTATGAAAATTGGAATATGTTCTTTTGTAAATGGGTTAATTGCATAAGAACCAGTCATTTGTCCGCTGACTTTCTTCTCTGCCATTCGTTCAACATCGGAACGGTTCTTTGCCCAAGTTACATATTCCTCAACCTTTGCGCGGTACTCATCAGTAGCGAGCGAAAGAGCGAGGTCGTGTTCTGGAGCAATTACCATGAACGAAACGCCGAAAATGGTATCGGGACGTGTGGTGAAGATTTCCATCTTTTCGCTACGGCCTTCGATTTCGAAGAATACCGATGCACCTTCGCTACGACCAATCCAGTTGTTCTGAATGTCCTTTACAGGTTCTGGGAAATCAACGGTGTTAAGTCCGTCGAGAAGTCTTTGTGCGTAAGCCGTGATTCTCAACGACCACTGGCGCATTTTCTTGCGTTCAACTGGGTAGCCACCACGTACCGACAGGCCATCAACAACCTCATCGTTGGCAAGCACGGTACCAAGTTTCGGACACCAGTTTACGGGAATGTCGGCAAGATATGCAAGACGGTAATTCATCAGGACTTGCTGCTGCTTTTTCTCGTCCCACGAATTCCACTCATCAGCTGTGAACGAAAGGTCATCGGTGCAAGCAAGGTCAAGTCCCTTGGTGCCTTGGCTGGCAAAAATTTTGACAAGTTCGCTAATCGGACGAGCCTTCTGTGCTTGGTTGCAATAGTACGAATTGAAAAGCTGAATGAAAGTCCACTGCGTCCACTTGTAGTATTTCGGATCGCTGGTGCGCACTTCGCGGCTCCAGTCGAACGAAAAGCCGAGGTTGTCAAGCTGTTCGCGGTACTTGTTGATGTTCTTTTCAGTTGTTATTGCAGGGTGAGTACCCGTCTGTATAGCATACTGTTCGGCTGGCAAACCGAAGGCATCGTAGCCCATCGGGTGCAAAACGTTGAAGCCTTTCAGTGTCTTGTATCTTGAAAAGATGTCGGAAGCGATGTATCCAAGCGGATGTCCAACATGCAAACCTGCTCCCGAAGGATAGGGGAACATGTCGAGGACATAGTATTTGGGCTTAGATTTGTCGATAACAGCCTTGTAGGTGTCGTGTTTCTTCCAGTATTCGCGCCATTTGCGCTCAATTTCCGTAAAATTGTATTCCATCTTCTAAAAATTTTGAAGATGCAAAAATAAGAATATTTGCGCTTGGGCGATTGAGTTTTTTGCGTTTTTTTAGTATAGTCTGTCAACAGGCAAAACTGAGGTAAATCTGAAACAATATTGCCATAAATATTACAATAGGAGTGATAATTTTTGCAGTCTTAAGCAAATTCTCATTTATTATGCTTCTGTCCTCCAATACATAGCATGTATGTAGCGAAAGTGCATTCTGCTCGATAAGTTTCTGCAGACTATTTTCCACATCGATTTTTGTTATGCAGGAGTTTTCTGTCTTTTTCATGACTTTGTCCAACAGAATTGCCCTGTCGATGAAAAATTGTCCGTGTGCAGTTTCCAGAATGCATCTTTCGAGTTGCGTGTAGTTTTTCTTTTTGTTTCTCATGATTTTATTGTTTTAAATTTTTGCAAATGAACATTCTGGTTATGCCAAAATATGTCGCGAGAATCATTAAAACTTGGAACAATTCATTAAAAAAATCCTAAAATTATCAAACACGCACTCGATTTTTTGAAAAAGCATTACCTTTGCCCAGTCTAATTTAAATTAATACGAATATGAAGAATTTATTTTTCCTTTTAGTTCCTGCACTTATGCTTGTAGCTTGCTGCAACAACGAACCTAAGCAGGATGCCGCTGAAGGCGAACACAAATGCTGCAATCACGAAGGTGAACACAAGTGCTGCAAGGATGGTGACCACAAGTGCTGCCACGAAATGAGCGAAGAGCAGAAGGCAGATATGGCTGCTTGGGAAGACTGGGCAAACCAGACCGATGAAAAGAAGGCTGAACTCTTGAACAAGCGCAAAGAATGCTTCGACAAGATGGTTGCAGAAAAGAAGGCTAGAGAAGAAGAAATGGCTGCTAAGAAGGCTGCTTTCGAAGAAGGAATGGCAAACTGGGACAACCTGAGCCTCGACGAAAAGAAAGCTTTGTTCGACAACATGCCATGCTGTGGCGAAGGTCACCACGGATGCGGCCACAAGTGCCACGGTGAAAAGCCGGAAGGTTGCTGCAAAGGCCACGAAGGATGCCACAAGCACGAAGGAGGCCACCATCATGAAGGCTGCAAAGGTCACGAAGGCCATGAAGGTTGCCAGCATCATCACGAAGGTTGCCCGAACCATAAGGACTAATCAAAATTTCGAAGAAAATCAAAAAAGCTACGCTTAGGCGTGGCTTTTTTTGTTGCTTCATATGTGGTAATGTTGTTTACATTTTTTCTCCCAAACCTATCAAAAAAAAACTACCTTTGCACTCTCAAAATTCAAAAAGATGAAAGTTAGGAATACACTGATATTCATATTGATAATATTTGCAGTCATTGCTGGGGTGATGGCTGTTTTTCCGAAGGACGGCATTAGGATAACCGACAATTTTGTACTTCACTGCCCATCATTCAGAGACTTCTTGCCGTCATCGGCAAAGGATGAAACAACGGTAAACCTCGACTCTCTGCTTTCCAGCCAGATTGACATTGACAACGAAATCCCACAAAAAACACAAGCAAAATTGAAGGATATGCCCGAATATGAGGAGCAACCCGACCCAACATCCGACAATGTTGTAAACGACGACGCTTCCAACTACAACATCGAGGAAATTAAATCGGCAGTCAACCCGCTCGAATTTCCTGCAGGCAACAACACCGCACTCGACCATTTTTTCCGCAAGTTGTCGCACCATGGCGAATACGAAAAAATCAGGGTTCTGCACTACGGCGACAGTCAACTTGAAGGAGACCGCATAACAGCCTACATCAGATACAAGCTGCAAGGTCGTTTTGGTGGTAACGGCGTAGGAATGTGCTCACCAGTAGCCATTTACTCACAGTACAGCATGAAACAGGACGCATCGGAAGGATGGATTCGCTGTCCCGGATTCGGAAAGCGAGACCCAGCCGTAACGCATAGGAAATACGGTCCTATGATGGCTTTCAACCGCTTCTCGCCCATTCGCGATTCGCTGTGGGAACGCCCCGAAGAACCATACAAGGCTTGGATAAGTTTCACAAAGTCATCCATGGGCTACGGCAACACGCGCAAATTCAAGAATGTGTACATCTACTACGGCAACTGCACCGAAGAGGTGAATGTAACCGTGAAAGTTGGCGGAGCAGTTGTAAACGAAGGCCGTATGCCAATTTCAGAAGGCTTGAATGTTTATGCTTACAAGTCGCCCGACTACATCAGCGATGTAACTCTCGAATTTGAGGCATTCGACAGTCCAGATTTCTACTGCGTGTCACTTGAGGATGACCACGGCATAATTGTAGACAATATTGCAATGCGCGGATGTAGCGGCGAAGTTTTCACCGGCACCGACCGCTCGCTTTTGTCGGCATCATACTCGAAACTCGGTGCTGATTTGTTCATTCTGCAATTCGGAGCCAACGCTGTCCCAAACACCAAGGACTCAAAGGGCGCAACATATTTTACAAACCTTTTCATGTCGCAGGTGCGAACCATCAGGGCAATGTGTCCAGAAGCATCCATTATGATTGTCGGACCAAACGACATGTCGGTGAAGAACAAGGACATATATGAGTCGTATCCTATTCTCGACACTATGGTCGATATGTTGCGCGATGCTGCCGCACGCAACAACTGCGCATTCTGGGACACATACAAGGCTATGGGAGGACGCAACTCTATGCCCAAGTGGGTTGAAGCCGACCCGCCACTTGCAGCAAAGGACTACACGCACTTCTCACCACAGGGAGCGCAGGTCATTTCCAATATGCTCTACAATGCTATAATTGTCGAATACACAAACTATCTGCAGAGGAACAAGTAAGGCATGACTTTCAGGGGCTACATAGGAAAGATTTTTTTGATGCTTGCGCTAATGGGCATTTCTTTAGCCAGCATTGCCCAGTCGCTCTCCTTCCCCTACCCCGAAAGAAAATACGATTTCGTAAACTACGACTCATCAATACTTTATACGCCATCTGGCAATCCCAACCTCGAAACTTTCTTCAACAAGCTCGACCATTTCTACTTCGATGGTGATGAAGGATTTACAGTGTTGCATCTTGGAGACTCGCACATACAGGCAGGTGTGGTTTCTTGGTGTCTGCGAAGGCATTTCGAAAGTCTTTGCCACGATTCGCATGGCGATTTCGGACTGCTTGCTCCGCTTTCAATCGCACCAAAGAACAACCATCCATATTATTATGTATCGCGAAATTCGGGCAACTGGGAGTTCGAGCGGATTATAAAGAATGTAACTGGTACACCAATAGGACTTTCGGGATTTGTCGCTTTTACAAAGGACAGCATTGCAAACCTGACTTTTGCCTTCCCCAAACGCTCAATGAAGGAGATGCACGAGTTCACAAAGGTGAAGTTGATTCATGATGTCAACGACACCAGCTACGACATATACACCAATGTTGACTCAATAATGGTTGACTGCACAACCGATTTTACGGAAGGCTGTACAGAAATGGTGTTCTCCCACTCGTTCGACTCGCTTGTATTCAGGTTTGTGCGCAATGTCGATTCGCGTTCGGCAAAACCGATACACATTCACGGCGTGCTGGTCGAGGATTCGCTGCCGAATGTAAAATTTGTAACCATCGGAACCAATGGAGCATCAACAGAATCGTATGTCAAGGAAAACCTTTTGCTAAAGCAAATGGACGCCGTGAATCCAGACCTCGCCATAATTGCTCTTGGCGTGAACGATGCATCTGGAAAAAACTTTGCAAAGGACAGGTTTGTGCAAAATTATCGCAAGATTGTTGATGCAATACTTTCCGTAAACCCCGACTGTGCGATAATCTTTGTCAGCAACAACGACTTCTGCGGATACCGTACAGGACACAATACCAACCAACCGCTGGTTGTTGAGGCAATGAAAGAACTTTGCAATCGTTACCACGCATCATTGTGGAATCTATACGCAGTCATGGGCGGAAGCAAGTCGATATACACCTGGCAGAAGCACGGACTAGCCAACACCGACAGGATTCACTTTACCAACGATGGCTACATGCTCGAAGGTGACTTGCTGTTCGGAGCAATACTCAAGGAGTACGAAGCTCATATAAAAAGATTAACGGAAGAATAAAGTGATGATTCAAAGGTTCAAAAGTTCAAAGGTTCAATGATTCAATGATATGAAGATTTGAAAATTGATTACGAGAGTTAAGGATTCAAAGATTTCAAACAAACTCAAACCTTCCCTCCTAAACATTATTCATCAAGGAAACTTTAATTAAAGAATAAAGCATTATATTTGCTCGTTTTTAGAATGTTGGAAATTTATGTGGCAGAAAATTGCTAGGCTGATATTGAGGCAGAAGCTGTATCTAATCATTGGTATTGTGATAGTTACGGCATTCTTAGGTTTTGAGGCTCTGCACATTAGCATGGACTACGGCTATGCCCGTATGCTTTCGGAAGACGATGAAGTCTATTTGCAAAACAAAAAGTTCAAGGAACTTTTCGGTGACGAAGCCAATGCCATCGCTATAGGCATAGATGACAGTTGCCTGCTTACAAACTACGAGCACTTCGACAAGTTCCGCAATTTTTCTAAACAAATAAAATCGCACAAGGATGTTAAGTCAACTTTCAGTCCGCTTGAAGCAGTAAACATACGCAAGGCAAGCGTAACCGATGAAAACGGAATCAAAAAGCAAAAGTTCGAAACAGTACGCATTTTTGGAGATTCCATTTCATCGCAGGCGGAACTCGACAGCATTAGCAACATATTCTTCAGTTTGCCGTTCTACACTAACTTGCTCTACAGCGCTGATACAAATGTGTTCCTATTCACTATTTCTCTTGACCCCGAAATCCTAAACAGCTCGGAACGCCAGAAGTCGGTAGCTGAAATTGAAGACATTTTGCAGAAATATTCCGAAGATGCCGGTGTTGATGCCCACATTTCAGGACATCCATATATCCGCACCGAAGTCACAAACCTTATTAAGCGCGAACTGCTTATCTTCACGCTTCTCGCAGCATTGGTCTGCATAATAATACTATACATATTCTTCCGTTCTCCAAAAGTAATCTTTGCCTCGCTCATAGTGGTGGCTCTTAGCTTGATTTGGGTTTTCGGCTATATGGTACTGCTTGGCTATCAAGTAACTGTCCTTACATCCATGATTCCGCCATTGCTGATTGTAATTGGCATCCCGAACATAATCTATATGTTCAACAAATACCACGCAGAATACAAGTTGCACGGACAGAAGGTAAAGGCATTGCACCGCACTATCTGCAAAATCGGTAATGCTTCATTCGTTACCAACATAACTACAGCATTCGGTTTTGCCACATTCATAGTCACCACAAACACACTTCTAATCGAATTTGGCGTTGTGGCTTCGCTCGGCATAATGACGGTTTTCTTGCTTTCATTGCTGATAATCCCAATATTTTTCAGTCTTTGCAAACCGCCTTCAGAGAAAGCAACCAAGCATATCGACAACAAGATTATAACATCAATCATTGCCAAGATTGAAGACATTGTTACCAACAGCCGCAAAACTGTATATGCAGTATTTATTACTATATTTGTAGTGATGCTATGCGGAATTTTCTTTATCAACCGTGCCGGCTACATACTCGATGATATTCCTGATGACAGCAAACTATGTCAGGACACACATTTCCTTGAAGAAAAATTCGGTGGTGTTTCTCCGATAGAAATTGTTGTGATTTCAAAGGACTCGCTTCGCAACGATCACGATTACATCGACCAGATTGTTAGCCTCGACACATTACAGCAACGGCTTAAGAAATATCCAGAACTTTCACGTTCAATGTCGATTGCCGATGCAGTGAAATTCCTGTATCAGGCATACACAAACGGCAAGAAGTACGAACTGCCACCAGACCCGAACACATATTCCAACATTATGAAGCGTGTCCCGAACTTGAATGGCGAAGGACTTGCCAAGTCGTTTATCGACAGCACACGCACTGCAACACGCATCAGCATGAATATTCGCGATGTAGGTTGCGACCGCATTGAGGAACTGCTACCTCAGCTGAGAAGCGAAATAGATTCGGTTTTCCCTGCCGACCGCTACGAAACAATTGTAACAGGCAACTCCATTATGAATTTCACCAGCCAGACATACCTGACAAAAAATCTTTTCATCAGTCTTGCTTTAGCAATAGTGGTAATTGCACTGTTCCTGTTCTTAATGTTCCGTTCGGTAAAGGTTACATTGCTTTCGCTAATTCCAAATGTGATACCTATGGTTGTAACAGCTGGAATAATGGGTTATTTTGGCATTCCAATAAAGCCCTCAACGATACTTGTATTCAGCATTGCTTTCGGCATATCAGTCGATGACACAATACATTATCTAGCCAAGTACAGCCAAGAACTTAAGCACACCGATGGAAACATTGGCGTATCCGTCAGAAATGCTCTCGGCGAAACCGGCATGAGCATGATATATACCTCAATAATACTCGTTCTGGGATTCGGCATGTTTACGATTTCCGAATGGGGCGGAGCTCAATCGATGGGCATTTTGGTATCAACGGCACTATTCGTAGCAATGTTCTCAAACATTGTACTGCTACCATCTCTGCTTTTGACATTGGAGCACCATTTCAACAAGAAGGTTTTCAACGAACAGTTTATACAGATATACAACGAAGAGGACGAAATAGACCTCGATGAACTAAAAATAGAAGGAGAAGAATACGATGAAGACAAGTAAATCGCGTCACTCATATAAACGCCGCATTTTGGTTACCGGCGGTGCAGGATTCATAGCTAGCTCGCTGGCACAAAAGTTAGCCGATGATGAATCTAACCTTGTGGTAATAATGGACAACCTCTCTACCGGTGACCTGCGCAAATTACCTCCTATGAAGGAAAACATTCGTTTTATAAAGGGCGATGTGAACGAGTACAAGGACATTATGGAGATAATGGTATCGTACCAGTTCCATTATGTTTTCCACTATGCAGCAATGGTTGGCGTACTTCGTACTCAGGCTCATCCTGTTGGTGTACTTGAAGACTTGCGCGGAATCGAGAACATCTGCCGTCTCAGTAAGAACACTGGCGTAAAAAGAGTATTCTTCGCTTCTTCATCCGAAGTTTACGGCGAACCCGTAGAGTTCCCGCAGAACGCACACACAACGCCACTCAACTCGCGTGTACCTTACGCTGTGGTAAAGAATATTGGTGAAGCGTTCCTTCGTTCATACAACAAGGAATTTGGACTGAACTACACCATTTTCCGTTTCTTCAACACATACGGGCCAAAGCAAAGCAAGGACTTTGTTATCAGCAAGTTTCTCAACATGGCACTTCGTGGCGATGACATCTCCATTTATGGTGATGGTTCGCAAAGCCGCACTTTCTGCTACATCGACGACAACATTGACGCTACTGTAAAAATCGCATACGCCGATGAATACATCAATGATGTTGTAAACATTGGTAATTCACGCGAAACATCAATACTAGAGCTTGCTAAGATAATAATTGACATTACAGGATCAAAATCAAAGCTCGTATACCTACCACCGCTGAAGGAAGGCGACATGATGCGCCGTTGCCCCGACAATACCGATATGCTTAAGGTTCTTAACCGTCCTCTCGTAAAACTCGAAGACGGCATCAGAAATATCCTTGAAAAAGGATTCTTCGAGTGGGAACAAAATAGATAATCTACCTATAATCAGATAGCCTGTCGCAATGATGCTTTTCGTTGCCGACAAACTTTGTGTTGGCGTATTTACCAACAAGACTACGATAGTATCTTCCAACATACGAACCATCCAGTTCGATTGCGGCACGCATGTAGTGACAACGAGCCAAAAGTTCGTTGTTCTGTGTCATACTTTCAGCCTCGTCGAGATGCGAATATACCTTTTGGTAACGGTCCTGCAAAATATACGACTTCGATGTGCGGTAGTCCCAGCCGTTGTCGTAGTGCAGCAAATCTTCCAATTTGGTAATTGTACCATAAAGGCCTTCATAATTCACATAACTGCCCTTTGCATACTGAGTCAATGCCCAACACCAATCAGACGATTGTGCAAGACCTACCGCGTAGGCGTATTTCATTATTGCTAGTTCTTCTTTGTCGGAGATTTTGCCTTGATTCTGCTCCAGATCGCGCATTATCCTGCAGAACTGAAGCTTTGTAGGCACCGATGAATACAACTTTGCCGGATTGTACTGCTTGTAGATGCTACCTTTTTCGTTGTTTGCAGTAATCCAGTCTTCCATGAAAGGATTGCGCTTCAGAAATTCGGTTATGTTCTGCTTTTTCCAGAACGACGGTGCTACCTTTTCCAAATATACAATTGCCGAATCGTACTCGTGAACGCGCATATACTTTGTGGCTATCAGTTCGTTCATCATCGACTCGCCTACATAACCCCTACTTACAAGCGACTTTTCCAACTTGGTTTTGCCACCCGACTTTACAAAAGCAAGGAAATCCTTCACATTGTCAATAGATGTGGTGTCGAGGTAGCGGAAATACCATGTATAATATTCCATATTGCCAGCTTCGTTAGGATCCTTGCGCAATGATTCACGCGTTTCCTTGTCGTAGCAATGCACCTCGTCAAAAGCGTTGAGCAAGGCGGCTGCCATATTAGAATTTCCTGCATCGACATAATACGGAAAAGCATTTCTTAAAATAACTCGTCCCAGCATATCGAGGCTATGCTCGTTGCCACGACCATTGTTTGCCCACAAATGGTCAAGTTCGTAAACTTTTTTCAGAAGCCAAGGCAAATCCCTGTTAAGCTTGTCGGCATAGTCGGCTGCATCGGTCATAGTGGAATTGTACAAAAGGCGAAGCATTCGAGCATTTTCCTTTGCCAACTCATTGCCCTGCATATCGGGAGCCTTTTCGATTTGCTCTATAGCCTTGGCTAAATCACCATTAAGGAACGAAATGTGTGCAAGTGCCGACTGCCAAAGCGCTGGATTATCGGTTTTCTTCTCGGAGAGGACCTTTTCACAAAAAGCAACAAAATCCTTGCAATCTACAAATGCCTTATTGTCCTGATAATTGTTTAAGTAGTTTTGTACAAAGAACATAAAAGCCTTCGAACTTGGATTATCGGCATAGAGCTGGTGCATAAACTCAACATCCTTCTTGAAGTAATGCAAACTTTCCCAATCCTCGTAGTCTGCATAAATGTGTGCAGCTTTTGTTGCTTCGTCAGTATAGAACAATGCACCTGCATAATAAAGATGACATTTTTTCTTCAATTCCTTGTCGTACCACTCTGCATCATATTTTTCCCAAACCTTTTGGCAAACATCATACTGCTTCAGGTAGAACAAAATACGCATGTGCAAATATGTAAATCGCTCCTTTAGCTGCGATGATGATTTGTCGCACATTTTTTCGAGGTCGGCAACCCAGCGAGCCATCTCATCTTTTTCAGCAGGCTTCGGATAATACCACGAGTCGCCCATTCTTTCCGAAAAAGTCTTGTTTATAGTCCAGTAACGCAAAGCTTCCTTATCTTTCTCCTTATGCAGATAGCTGAAAAATCCGTTTTGACCGTTGTCAATATCATCAACACTACACTCGTACAAAGCCTTTTCTATTTCTGACTTTTCGACCTTTCCTCCAGTATAATCGTACCAAAAGGAAATGTTGCTCTTCCACAATTCGTCTGGCTCCCACCAGTTTCGTACGCCACTATCGTAGGTCTTGAACATATAAGTTCCCTCGCCACCAATTACCTCAACATACCCGCAGGCAAAAGTCATAATTGCCGATGCTAGGCACAATGCACTAACGATAAATCTTTTCCACATCATCGTCCGAAAGTTTTGAAAGGTTAACAGAATCAAGATGATACATCACAAGTTGAACAGGAGCAGAAGAAAGGTTCTTCAGAATCATGTTCTTGGCATCAAGAATTTCATCCAGCGAGACTTCCTCATGGCGAACATACTTGGGAGTCCAATAGTCATCTTCATCAATATTTACTTCATACTTGTTTGCCGATAGTTTTTTGAATCTTTCTGTATCAGAGAAATCGTATTTGTCGTACTCGATGCCCCTCATATATTTTTCGCCTTCATCGTCGTAACTATCGCTGAATGTAACATCCCACGAGAAGCACGGAAACGCTACCGACAACGGCAACTTGCATTTTCCCAACTTGCCAAGGTAAGGTTCCACATCCTTTGTATCGAGTATGGAATTGTCTGTTTTCCAATTGCGAATGTCGCCGGTATTGTAGCACATTAGTACTCCATAGTCGGCGGCAGGAGTTTCGTAGCCAAGCTGGAAGAGGCGTACTGTTGTCGAAAGAGCAATGCCCTTTGGTTCGAGTTTGGCTTTCAGTTCCTTCATGAATGAAAAATATTCATCCGCATGACTTTCTGTCCAGTCGCAATCGATTTGCATCTCTCCGAATTTTATGCCGTTAACATCGGCCATATCAATTACGCGAGTCAATAGCTTGTCGATATACTGCGGATAATCGGCAATAGCCTCGGAGGTAATAAATACAGTCGGGACAATTTCCAAATTGCTTGGAATGCTGTCGAGAAAAATAGTTGTTCCTAATGGCACTGCCTCTTCTCCTTCCCACGACTTGTCCACATCGAAAAATTTCACATACATCTTTTTGATGTCATGCTTTTTTAGGAAATCGCGCTCGTAGTTGTTCATACGAAATACGGTGCGCCAGTAATAGATGGCATTTCCCTCGGACACTACTTCCTTTTTGCCACAACTTTGCATTGCTGCTAAACCAAGCAAACAAAGTGCAATCCATAAGACAAAAGTTCTTTTCATTCTTGTATAGTTTCAATGTTGCAAATATAAACAAAGTCAGAATAAAATACACAAAAACGAGGCTATCAATTAATAGCCTCGTTTTGCACAGCCATCACCGATGGCTCATATTAACCTAATATATAACTGTTACAGTTCCCTTATAAGCTTCTGTCTTCTGATACAGGTCAACTATGTACAGATAAGTTCCGGCTGGAACATAATGTCCGCGATAACTACCGTCCCACGGTTCATCGTTGCCAGTTCCCTTGTACAGCATCTGTCCCCAACGGTTGAATACATAAATCGTAGCCTGCGGGAACATTTCAATGTTCTCGATAATCCACTGGTCGTTTACACCATCACCATTAGGAGTAAATACATTCGGAATCTTGATGCAGTCGCCAGCCATATCGGTAAGCATTACTGATGCCACCTGATATGTACACTTGTTGGCATCCACTACGCTGACATTGTACTGTCCCTGACGCAAGCCTGTCAGAAGCGGAACATCTGTGTAGTACGAATCCCATCCGTACATGTATGGAGCTGTACCACCTCTTGCCGATATTTCAATCGAACCATTGTTGTTTCCGCTACATGACGGCATCGTGACATTGTATGTCGATACAAATTCATCAGGCTCTACAAGTTGTATTGTATTGTTTGCCATACAGCCGTTTGCATCAGAAACTTCCATTTCATAAACGCCTGCAGGCAAATTAGCCATATAGTTTCCTGAGAAACTATTGCCGTTCATCAATACAGAGAACGAATATGGAGGATTACCACCTTCGCCCGACAAAGCAATCGAACCATCAGTCTTTCCGTAGCAGGATATTTGCTTTACATTAGAAACAAGCATCAACTGATCGGGCTGAGCGATTTCAATTGTTTCTGCCTTTGCACACATATTGGCATCGATAACCGTTACAGAGTAGCTACCGGCTGAAATATTCTGCAAAGTCTCGGTAGTTGCTCCATTACTCCAGTTATATGTATATGGAGGTTCTCCACGGAGTGCGACAACGGTTGCGGATGCATTATTGTATCCGTAGCATGTTACGCCTGTTCCCGAAACACTTATCTCAAGTGTGTTCAGTTGCTCTATACTAGAGGTTGCATTTGCCGTACATCCCCAATTATCGGTAATCGTCACATTGTAAGAACCAGCGGTAAGGTTCGATGCTACTGCACTCGTAGATCCAGTATTCCAAATGTACGAGAACGGTGATATACCAGATTCAGGAACAGCCTGCAATCTACCAGCCGACTCATTGCTTCCACAACCCGGAAGTGCTACTACATCGATTCTTGCAGAAATTGAACCATGAACACCTATGATTGCAGATGTCGTTGCTGTACAGCCATTGTAATCGGTAACAGTAAGGTTATAAGTGCTTGGTGCGACATTTGAAAGTCGTGCATTAGAATATGTCAAACCTGATGAACTAACCCATGAATAAGATGGCATTCCTGTACCACCAGATACATTTGCTGTAACATTACCTCCAAGACCACCGCATGTTGCATCGCTAGATGTTGCAGAGACTTCAAGCAACTGAGGCTGAGTTATAACCGCTGTTGCCGAGGTTGTACAACCATGAGCATCTGTTACAACAACAACATATGTTCCTGCTGGAACATTGATAGCTGTCTGCACATTCTGAACAGGAGTTGTATTCCATGTAAAATTGTATTCAGGAGTACCACCAGAAACGACTGCCATAGCAGAACCTGATGACATTCCATAGCAGGATACATGTGTAATATTTGTACTGCCTACAGATGCTGTCAACGGAGTGCTTTGTCCATTGATCGCAACTGTCGATGTAGCTGTACATCCATGAGCATCAGTTACTGTTACAACATAACGACCAGCAGCAAGATTCGATACCGACTGAGTTGTACTATGGTTGATATCGCTCCACTGATACGTATAATCTGGTGTACCACCATCTACCGAAACTGATGCGGCACCAGTCGTTTCACCATAACAATTGACATGCGTAACTGTTGTCATAGGTATGATTGCCGAGAGTGGTAATGGTTCTGGAATATTAATATTTACATTTGAAGTACATCCATTTGCATCCGTTATTACATAACTATGCTGACCTGCATATTCAACAATATTACCAACGCCTGTATATGGAGTTGTTCCGCCTACACCCTCAATGGTAACAGTCGATGATTGACCAGCACAAGAAATTTCGGTAAAGCTTACCCTATGAGTAAACGCTTCAGGTACAATAGCTGTACAATCGATATATGTGCTGTTTCCGCAAGCATCGGTAACGGTTACTCGTACCGTTGTATTTTCAGTTATCATGGTTGCATTTCCTGCAACTGGCAACTGGGTAACAACAAGGTCTGCTACAGGTGTGCAGTTATCCGATGACATTAATCCTACTATTGCAGTAAAGTCTGGAAGCGGATAGCTACAATTGCGTCCCTGACCTACTTGCAATGATGGTGCAGTACCTGTGATTACTGGTGCAATGTTATCATGTACAGTTATTGTCTGTGTACATTCACGCTGGTTACCTGCCATATCCTCTATACGATATGTTCTGGTAATTGTTTCTGGACATGTATGGTTGTCAGAAACCTGAGAAACTAGAACGAAACTTGACTCGTCTATGCCATTAGGATCGGCAGCAGAACCACCTGCAGCGGCAAATTCTTCGTAGGTCTGATATGCAGGAGGCACATTGCCTATACATGTAATTCCAGTAATTCCAGCAGGACAACTAATCTCTGGAGGCTCGTTATCATAAACATATACATTGAATGTACATGTGTCGGTAAGTCCGTAGAGGTCGGTTGCTACCCATGTGACAGTAGTTGTACCTACATTGAAACGCTGGCCGTTCAATGTGGATGACAAACCGTTTACTATAGTCGTTGCACCACTTACTGTATATGTAATGGAGGCTATTCCAGAATTGTCGTTTGCCGTTACATTCCAAGTATTATCGTTGTGCTGGTAGTAGGTCAAACCTGGATCAGCTGGTACATTTATCGTACCGTCACCACTTGTAATATTTGCACAACTGATACCAGTAGGTGACACTGGATTGAATGGATCTGTAGGATCATTCGGGTCACAACCAATGCAAGGCGGATCATCATCACGAACATATACTACGAATGAACAAGTGTCGCGGTTACCACTGTTATCAACGACTATCCACAAAACTGTGGTTGTTCCGATTTCAAAATCTCGACCATCAAGTGTAGTAATGTGACTTGCTATGAGATTTCCATGCATGTCATAAAGGTTGCAATAAATGCTATCCTGTGGAATACCGACATTGTCGCTTGCTGTAATGTTCCAGTTTGGACCTTCATGATGATAGAAGTTGTTTGGCTCAGTCGTTCCAACTTCCACTGTACTTGGAATCGAACTTCCGCCTTCAGCAATAATTCTTGCACAGCTTATACCATTATGTCCGCCAGGATTAACAGGATCAACTGGTGTATATGGATCGATAGATGTCGAATCACAACCAATGCAAGGTGGCTGAATATCAACAACGGTAATCTCTAATGGGCAAGTAGATTCAAGTCCGCTGACATCAACAACATGCCATACGACACTTGTAGTTCCAATATTGAAGCGTTGTCCGTTAAGAGTTGTGTCGGGCTGGTTGATTTCTGTCGTAACACCACTAATAGTATATGTTATCGAAGCGACACCAACATTGTCGTTTGCTGTAACATCCCATTCATAACCTTCATGGAGATAGTAGCTGAGATTCTGGCTTGTGTTTACAGTGAAGCTACCACCATTATTTGCAAGCGTACCGCCCATGGACTCAACTATGCTTGTACAGCTGATGCCTGTACTCGGGTTGAACGGGTCTGGATTGTCTGGATCAGGATCGCAACCTATGCACGGATACTCGTCGTCGGTGACATGTACATAGAAGTCGCACGAGTCCGCGTTGCCGTACTCGTCCTCTACTCGCCATACGACATGTGTCGTACCTATCGGGAAATGGTAGCCGTCAAGACTAGGCCGGTCGGCTGAGCCCTGGCCGTGGCCGGAGAGGGTGCCTATTACCGCGTTGCTGGTGCTGTCGCGAAGTGTGCAGGTAACTATGATGTCGGCGTCCGCTGTCGAGTTGTCGTGCGTCGTGATGTCCCAGTCGCCGTCCTGGCCGTTGTCGTGCGCGTAGTAGTCCGCATGCTCCGTCGTGCTTATGTAGACTACGCCTCCGTCAATGCCGGCTATCGTCGCGCAGCTTACGCCGTTTGGATCTGGCAGGTTAGGATTGTCAGGGTCGCAGCCGATGCACGGATCCTCGGTATCGCTGACATGTACGTAGAAGTCGCACTGCTCGTCGTTGCCGTACTCGTCCTCTACTGTCCATACCACATGCGTTGTGCCTATCGGGAAGCGGTAGCCGTCAAGAGTTGGAATGTCGCTGTTCGACTCGCTGCCTGTATGGGTCTCTATCTTGCGTCATAAATCGTCAGCGTGACTGTTATGTCGCTGTGCGCTGTCGAGTTGTCGTGGTAGGTGACATCCCAGTTGCCGTCAGAAGCATCGTTGTTGTCGTGCTCGTAGTAGCTCTGGTGAGGCGTCGTCTCCCGCTCTACTGTACCGCCGCTCGATGTGCCGGCTATCGTGATGCAGCTTACGCCGTTCGGATCTGGATTGTCTGGATTGTCGGGGTCGCAGCCGATGCACGGGTCCTCGGTATCGCTGACATGTACGTAGAAGTCGCACTGCTCGTCGTTGCCGTACTCGTCCTCTACTGTCCATACCACATGCGTCGTGCCTATCGGGAAGCGGTAGCCGTCAAGACTCGGAAGGTCATTGCCGGACTCGCTGCCAGTATGGGTCTCTATCTGGTTGTCTGATGCGTCATAAATCGTCAGCGTGACTGTTATGTCGCTGTGCGCCGTCGAGTTGTCGTGGTAGGTGACATCCCAGTCGCCGTCCTCGTCATCATCATTGTCGTGCTCGTAGTAGCTCTGGTGAGGCGTCGTCTCCCGCTCTACTGTGCCGCCGCTCGATGTGCCGGCTATCGTGATGCAGCTTACGCCGTTCGGATCCGGATTGTCTGGATCGTCAGGGTCGCAGCCGATGCACGGGTCCTCGTTATCTGTAACGGTAACATAAAACTCGCAGGTAGATTCATTGTGAGAATAGTCAACAGCTGTCCATACCACTCTTGTTGTTCCTATATTAAAGTTCTGTCCATTTAATGTAGTATTTGGTTCAACAAGTACTGATGGCACCGCACAGTCAACATTATATAGCGCGTATGTAACTGTCCAAACTTCAACATTATCTGTTGCTGTAACATCCCATGAATTGTTATCATGATGATAATAATTGAGATGTTCGGAAGTTGAAACACTTACCGTATGTTCCACATTAGGAGCAATGTCATTACAACTTATACCCGGATCTTCATCTGTTGGGTCTGGATCACAGCCAATACATGGAGCCTCATGGTCGGCAACCGATACTGTAAATGTACATGTTGCCTCATTACCAAACCTATCAACAGCATGCCATGTAACTGTTGTAAGACCGATATTGAAAATCTGACCATCAAGAGTTGTATTCTCACCTGTTACATCTGTAGTATGTCCAGTTAATGTATAATATACCTGCAATCCTGTTGTTCCAGTGTTGTCATCTACATCAACATTCCAGTTTGCTGTCCAGTTTGGTGTCAAAGTCGGATCAGCAGGGTCAGTTGGAGCTGTTTCTGTATTGCTATGTACATAATATTCAAGTCCGGGCGAACAATCTCTTACTTGGTTTCCAATAGTTGTACAGCTTATACCAGTTGGATTCTCAGGATTGTATGGATCGGGGTCTGTCGGGTCGCAACCAATACAAGGATCCTCAGTGTCCACTACATTCACTATGAACGAACATGGCACAGTAAATGTTCCATCAGACACATACCATGTAACCATAGTTTCGCCAAGCGAGAATGTAACACCATTCAATGTCTCGAAGCCAGGTTGGCTAGGAATCTCAATGCCATTGCCAACTACCACATAATCATTTAGAACATCGTCCCATACACTAAGTACGCAAGTTCTTGAAACAACAGCTACATTGTCGGTTGCTGTTATATCCCAATCTTCACTGCTATGTGTATAAGTGTCTACATAGGCTGGATATGTAGAAACAGTTATTTGGTTTTGTCCATTTACCACGGTTGTAAAGCTTTCACAGCTAATTCCTTCTACTGTAGGATCATCTGGATCAGGATCGCAACCGATACACGGTGGCTGATTATCTGTAACAGTCACAGTAAACTCACATTCAACAGTATGAATGCCATCCGAAACATGCCATGTAACCGTTGTTATACCAATACCAAATACTTGTCCATCAAGAGTTGTGTTCGGTTCTGTAAGCGTTGTATTTACATTGCCACTAACTGTGTATGTTATACTTGTTACGCCTACATTATCATTGGCATCCACATTCCAATCTCTACCATGATGTGTATAGGTGCTTTGTCCCTGGTCGGTAACAACATCTACATTACCTGTATTTCCTGTAATGCTTTCACAGCTGATACCATGAGTCGGGTTGAACGGATCTGGATTGTCCGGGTCGGGATCATCTGGATCACAACCGATGCAAGGAGGCTCGTCATCAGTTACTGTTACCGTAAATGTACATGTTTCATCATTGCCACACATATCAAATATGGTATATGTAACCGTCGTGGTACCTAATGGATATGTTCCACTTGCATTGGTCGTATTGGTATAATCATTTGTGTAATAATCAATTGTACAGTTGTCGGACATTCCTGTTGGCAAAGGTACAGTAACATCTGCTGTACTTACATGCGTATCGGTACTTACGGGAATGTTTGTCGGACATGTGATTTGCGGGTCTTCAGTATCAACAGCCGAGAATGTTACAGAACTTTCTGCTGTACAACCATAGTCATCGTTAACCAACAATACAATATTATAGGTATGGCATCTGCCATCGCTTTCGATAGTTGCCTGTTCTGGATGTCCATCAACAGCGGTTGCGGTTGTCCACGAATAAGTATATGGTGTGGTTGCTCCAGAAGCGGTAGAACCAAACTCATAGTCGTCACCACTTGCAATTGGGCAGGTGTTGTTGGTAGGTGTTGTTATTGATACAGCCAATGCATCAGGAACAGTTACATAAATTGTTTCCGAATCCGAATGATTGCAACCATCTGTAACAGTTATGGTAACATTCCGCGATGACGATATCACATCACCTGCAAGTGGATTTTGTGTAATTGCCAATGCAGCAGTAGTACAACCATCATCAACAGTTACCAAGCTTGTCAAATCTGGAACTTTGTACTTACAACCGCTTACTGGAGTTGCTGGATATTCTGCAACATTTGCAGTAATTGTCGGGGTTGTAATGTCGGCTACTGTTATATCCTTGGTTGCCACATTCGACAAACAGTTGTTTGCATCCTCAACTTGCAACTGCAATGTGTATGTTTGCGAACAACCAGCATTTGGCACGCTTACAGTTGATGTCACTGTTGTAAGCGTTGTGTTGCTTATCGGATTTGCCGTTGTAACAGCAAAATCACCATCGTTAGTCCACCTATATGTGTAGTTAGGTGTGGTGGTCGTTGTAATCGATGCGGTAACAGATGCACTACCAACGGTCGGACACAATGTTTCAACATCGGCTATAGCGATTACTGGATTTGGATTTGCAGTTATCGAAACGCTGCTTGCAACTGTACAACTCTTCGAGTCGGTAACGGTAAGGTTGTATGTTCCGCCAGGAAGATTTTCAATCATATTACGAGTGCTATCCGATTCCCATGCGCTATTTTGCCATCTATAGGTGTAGTCTGCCACTCCGCCATCAGGAGTTGCTGTTGCCACACCTATATTTCCTGTTGCACACGACTCGTGGTTGGTTGTAATGTCAACCGTAAGTTCGTCATAAATAGTTATCGTTCCTGTAATTACCGGTGTTGCACAAGGACTCAATGCGCCATTAGCCGTTACTTTGTATTTGTAAGTTCCAGCAACTACATCGTCAAGGTTGGTGGTTTCGGTTATTGTTACAGGATTTGACGAATCGTCAACAGTAAACATTCCTGTAGAAGGTGCATTACCAACCCACTCGAATGTTGCACCGCTTGCTCCGCCACCATATGTTATATTAATAGGTGTAATAGCTGTGTAGAAACACTTGCTCTGGGTTGTGTCGGCAGTACCAGTGAGTGTTAATGTCGGATTTATAACAAGTTCTGGAGAACTTGTCACAACGCAATTTTCATCGGTTGTAATGGTAACCGTGTATGTAACTGTGTATGGCGTTGTAAGACTTGAAGTAGGAACTACCGTGAGAGCATTGCTGTTTGTTGGAGCTTGCATTCCAGCATCTACGCCAGTAGGAGCAGAAGCTGACCAAGCATAAGACTGTACTGTTGCCTGATTCGAAGCATTAAGTTGTACTGTCAACTCTGTTTCTGATTCAGACTGGCACTTTGTCAAGCCGTCATCTACGATGCTGTAGTCCGGAACTACACGGGCATCAATATGCACTGTTGCTGTTGCTGTACAGCCATGCGAATCTCTTACTGTTACACTATAATCGCCTTCGGCAAGGTTTTCGATTGTCGCTGTTGTTTCGCCTGTGTTCCATTCGTAGGTGTATGGTTCGGCTGGAGAAGTGTACGGCGAACCGCCGTTGTTGGTAGTTACTGTAGCCGCACCAACCGACTGCCCCTCACAGGTCGGGGTTGTGTTGGCACCAGTGATTTCTGCTCTAAGCTCTGAAGGCTGTGGAACATTTACGCCACCGCTTACCGATGCTGTACAGCCATTCAAGTCGCTGACTACAACATTGTAGGTCTGCGATGTAAGACCTTCGAATGACTTTTCGACCTGAGTTGATGTGTTGCTGTAGTATGATTCTGATGAGCCACCATTGACGGTGAAGTTATAATAATAAGGTGTGGTGGCTGGACCATTATCGAAGATTGTTCCGCCGGTTGCAACAAGGGTGAATTCTCCATCGTCACCGCCGTAGCAGGTTACTGGTGTAACTGTGCCTGATACTGCAACCGATGGAATCGGATTAACTGTAAACTCAACGCTATTGGTAACTGTACAACCGTTAGTTGACGATATTTCAACCGTATATGTGTATGTTTGACTAGCCTCGTTCGGTGTTACTGTAATAGAGTTGAGCGAAGCGCCAGAGGTGGTTGCAGGCATACCTGCATGTTCAGCAGGGTCGGCAGTCCACGAGTACATCGACACTTCGGCCTCGTTGTCGTCGGCAAGAGTAACTGTAAGAGTAGAGGTTGTAGAACTTGCCACAGCAGTAAGACACTTAGCAAAGTCGTCGGTAATGGTGAAATGAGCCACTGGACGCTGAGTGGTAAGGTTATGTTGCAAACTTGTCTCGCAACCATTTGCATCGGTAACGGTTACGCTATATGTTCCTGCTTCAAGTCCCGTTGCCGATTCTGTTGTCTGGGCATTAGCATCATTCCACAGGTAGTGGTACGGATCATCCGGTGCTGTGAATTCGGTTCCGCCCGATGCTACTACTGTAATAACGCCATTCGCCTGACCTTCGCAAGCCTCGGTAACTGGCGCACCTATACCGACCTGCAGTGCATCCGGTTCGTTAACAGTCACAGTTCTAGTGCGCAAGCATCTGTGGCTGTCCCTTACCGTTATGGTATATGTACCTTGGGTAATGCCCGTATCGTATGTCATTTGAGTCTTATCGCCAGTAGATGCATGACTGTAAGAGCCTGAACCAAGTCTAAAGTCGTAGTACGGACCGGTGGCGCCAAATTCGTATGGCGTACCTCCTGTTGCGGAGACAACAATGACACCGTTGGCATCGCCATGGCAGAGCGGTCGTGTAACCGTAGTCGTGAAGTCGGGAAGCTGATAAACTTCAATAAGTATATCCATTTCCTTGTCACATTCGAAAGTTTCGCCGGCGACTTCCCTTGTATCCCTTGCTATCAAGTGGCAAGTCGTATCCTGCGTAGGTGTGAAAGTAAGGATTCTGCCTGCATCGGTAGCACCATACCAAGTTGTACCGCCATCCCAACTGTATGTTACTGTACCAGTTGCACCGGCTACCGATGGGGTAAAGGTTTGCTCAGTATATGCACAAACAGGTGCATTTGGAATGCCATCCACGCTAAGGTCCGGCTCGGGCAGTACGGTGATGGTCTTGCTGGCAGTGGAAACACAATCAAGTGGTATTTCGGTAATACCATCCTCGTCCAATATATTGTGAGTTGTAACAACTCTCAAGTTATAGGTTGATGAAGGAACCTCAGGCACAACATTCCAGTCGGCACATGTATTATCCAAAGCATAGTCGGCAGCCAAGCAATACGGTGCACCAGTACCTTGCCAATAGAAAGACGATTCCTGATTGGAAATTGGGTGTAATGTAATATCAGATCCTTCACAAAGTGTGTGTGTATTTGGAGTTATATTTACCGTTGGCAACGGGTAGATAGGAATATGCTTGGTGTTGTAGCATCCACCGCTTATTTCCGAAGTTGTATATCTTACAACAATTTCATTGGGCTGTGCACCTGTTATTCGATAACCAGTAGATTCGTTGCCTGTAATATTACCGCTTCCCGAATCAATTGACCATGTTCCTCCCGTAGGACTTTCATCAGTTACCCTAAGGTTGATGGTACCGCCCACGCATATAGCATTAGTACCCTCGAACACAATCTCTGGTATTCGCGTGACGGTAACCTCGTATGGGGCCGACATTGAGTAGCAGTATTGGCTTGTTACACCTTCTTTGGTACCAGCAACAATTACCTTGTAGTAGTAGTTGGAATATGCCGGCGCCGCTGGTGATGGTGTCTCGTGTATGTATATGATTGAATAATTCTCGTAGTGGTCATCATCATCATCATCAATTTCACCATCTCCATTAAGATCGTATGCTATATCAGTCTGCGGGCTATATGCTATAATATTTCCATCTACAACAAAGTTACCGCCATCAAACATAATCGTATCTGTCCAGACTATTTCCGATGTTGGATCGTTCAAGTCTGAGTTCATGCCTCGTATCCACAAATAATATGGGGTTTCGTAGGTTGAAGTTGCACTAGAATAGTCGAGCGTAGCCGACAACTTCAAGGTATCGCCTGCGCAGACATTAGCCGAACTAAAGATTTCATGCTCACCATCGATTCGTGTAAGCAATGTGGACGGCAGACAGGCACGAACCTCAATATCGTCAATAGCAAAGTCATTTCCTTCATTAGACTTTCCCAAATTTGAAATTTTATACCAGATATCGGTAGCTTCAACATTAGGCAATTCCAACGAATAATACTGCCAATCGTTTGGATCAGACATACAGCCATGCATATCCATTCGTGGCACCCAACCCGTAGAATCCTCCGCCAATACAGAAGTACAAGCTTCATCACTATAAAAAGCCATCTTAATTTTGGGGAAATGTATCGAATCATCGGGAAGATACCATTGGTTATTCACATTTGCGACCCAAAACGAAACTAGCAACTTATCTACACCAGGACAATTGAGATGAATCCTTCCCTTATAGAAATCACCTTGGTCTTTCCTAGCATCAATATTAAACAAATAACCACGTTGTATATTTCCTGGATGCGTATGGTCGTCAAGATAATTGAAATATTGATAATTGTCACATGCAAAAGCTCTAATAGAATATTTACCATCATTGGAAGTCAATCCATCGCCTCGGAACTCGTACGAACAAGCATCTTCCCATTCTTGAGGGATTTCACCATCTTGCATATACGGATGATTATCGTCTACAGTAAACTCCACACCATTAGGATCAGGATAGTTTGGATAGACATCAAAACTCTGCTTTGCAATGACAACTCCAGTATGATAGCAGTCATCTGGCTTTGGAACACAATAAGCATGGAAAGAGAACCCTTCACACTCTATGCCATCTGCTGCTCCTGTGTGAAAGGCTATGGTAAGCGATCCTGTCTTAGACATAACTTTAGGATAATATGTCACACATGTTATAGGAGCTGGTGTTCCACTAATAGTATTATTAAGAAGTCGTTGTTTCAGTATATGTCCATCTGCACTTTGCGCATCGGCTGGTGTTGATTCATTTATACAATTGTCCGGACCATCAAAAGGATGTGCAGCAGATGTATGTCTTTTTCGCGGATATCCGTGTCCGTGAAGACCTCCGCCCCACAACACTTCGCCACTTGTTCCCTCGCCATCATAGATTGTAATATAGTCGTGTTGCCAGTCAAAAGTGTACTCGCCTTCAAGATAAAGCACATTTCCCGCACGACCAGGCCGCAATACTACATAATGGTCTCCTTGTCCACTTGAATAATTACCACTCGGGCCACCATCATCGTAAATCATCGCATTGCAGGTTGTATATGATGTATCCCTATCGGTATACAACCTAAGGTTTTCATCCGGGCAATCAACATTTACCGCCACCGACCAAGTACCAGTCTGGGTAGCATTGCTGTAGAAGACAATAGTCAACTCATTGCCTATGGAACCGACATCACGCGGAGTTCCGAAACCGAAATAACGGCCTAGCAGAGTTGCGGATGTTCCAGAACCATCATAAACTTCCAGAACATCGTTGTCATCATCGTGCGGAATTGTTGTAAACGAAACGACCAACTGTGCATTAGGGTCGGTTGCCCTAAACACCTGTCGGGTATATTGCAAATTGGTATAGGTTGAGTTTATTGCATGCCCTTCACCGCAATCCAGTTCTACCACATCGAGGTTGTCGAGGCATATTGCATTTATTGTTGCACCCCATGTTCCGTTCACTGTTGCGTTGCTTCGGAAAATGAGAGTGAGGGCGTTGCCTGTGGAATAGATTGTTCGCGGCAAATTTGTTCCATAATATCTTCCACGATGTGCCCCAGTCGCAAGGTCGCCATCATACACTTCAACATAGTCGAAGATACTGTCGTTTGGCAATGAAGTAAAGTTCAACAGAAGTTTCGAGTTGGGGTCGGCACACCTGTATGTCTGGCTGTAGAATTGGTTTGCCAAATATTCGCCACCTATTGTCTTTGCCTCGTAGTTAGAACTTGAAGGGCAAAGGAGCGTAATATCTTCGGCAGAATCATCAAAACAAGGTTCCGGCTGGATTGTAGCGGCCCAAGTGCCGGGGTTTGTGCCATTGGAATATACCCTGATAGTAAGACTATTAGACGACGAAACTATAGTAGAAGGCATAACTGCTCCATGATATGAACCTATAATTCGTGCGCTTGCATCAGGTCCATTGTAAACGACTATGGAATCGTTATGAGCAGTACCAGTCATATCGTTAGGAAGGTCGGTAAAAGTAAGTTCGAGATGAGAACCGACAGTTGTCGTAAAAGTCCTTTCGTTAATAAGATTGTTGCCGTATGCAGTACTTTCCGAGTTTATCAATGAGCCCCCTATCGTCATTGCTGCCGAACCGCAGGGCATATTAACCTGGTCGTAATAGTTGTTGGCACAGTTTTCGAGTGTTATTGTAGCATACCAACCATCCTTATTTGAAGTGTTGGATTTAAACTTAAATGTACACACATTACTTGTTGTAGTAAATGACGGAGAACCACTACAATTTATCGCCGTACCTGTTGCTGTTGCAGCATTAAATGCTTGCAACGAAGCACCACTTCCGAGAGTACAATATGAGAAAGCAATTCTCATCTTTGTTCCCGCCGGCGAATTAAATGTCATGACTGTATTTTGACCAGTGCCATGTCTTCCGCCCGAACCGCCAGTATCATAAAACCTGATGGTTTCACCGCAATTGATGCTTACTGGATCACATGTTCTAGCAGTACCATACGAAGGGCTACTACACATAGTCACAGTTCTTGTCTGTGCTTTTGCTGCCATAAACGAGATAAGCAGCACCCCGAAAATTATTAAAATCTTTTTCATATTTCCACACTCATTAAATTCGACAATAGGTTAATACCACAAAGGGATTTGCTGGCAAACTTGCCCAATCTCGCGCATGCGTGCGCTTGCGAAACGCCCTCCCAAGCAGGCGAATCCAAAGATATAACCTTTACTATCAATATATTATTATCCATTTTAATCCTAAATTTATTGTCTGCAAAATAATAACATTTTTTAATATTACCTATTTTTTAAAAAGATTTTTTACCTCATAATCTAATTATTGGACGAAAAACAATATTTTCATTGCAAAATACGCGCCAAAAGGCATGAAATACAAAAGATTTTTGGAAGTGTTAACAAATGGAGGGCTGGCGCCCGTTTCATGGGCTGCGCCTGTTTATATGGCTGGCGCCGTTTCAGGTTTCAAGTTTCAAGGGCTACGCCCGTTTCTAGGTTTTCCGCCCCCTGAGCCTGTCGAAGGGTGGTTTCTATTCCTGCGGCGTTTCTATGGGCTGACGCCCGTTTCTATGGCTGGCGCCGTTTCTAGGTTTCAGGTTTCAATGTTCAATGTTTAATGTTCAACGATTTGAGGATTGGATAATTTGAAAATCGTAAATCGTAAATCTAAAATCGTAAATTCCTCATGGTGGAGCTGCCGGGAATCGAACCCGGGTCCAAACAAGAAACGAGGGTGCTTTCTACATGCTTATTTTGCCTTTGGTTGTCGGGACGGGCACGGGGGCAAACGCCCAAACCAATCCTTATCTCCTAAAATCTCGTCGCCTCACAGGAGAATAGAAGCGACCAGTCCGGTATTTCTTGCCACCGCTTTGCCGAAACGGAACCAGACCGTCCAATCGAGCGATGTTTCGTTCCAGCACCTTGTGCCGGAATTAAGGTAAGTCTACTGTACTTCGACTACGCAGCGAAAGCATAGTTATTTTCTGCGCCAATTATTGTTCTGCAAGACACTTTTACGGGATAACCTGCATTGCCCGGCATGCTTACACGATCATTTACCTTGCTGTCAAAACCAAGGTCAGCCCCATAAATGAATCGGAAATGCAAAAGTACGGAATTTTTCAACACGGTTTGCATCGAAATAATGATAGAAATAAAATTATATGAAATTAAAATATTAATAAATTTGAAATTTCGAAGATTCAATAATTTAATGATTTAATTGGTCGTTGCGCACAACGACTCATTGAATGTTTTTTGAGTGCCCTACGGGCAGAACGGCGAAGCCCTCAACGAAGTTAAATTCCACAAATCTTCTCAAATCTGACAAATCAAGACTAAAAAATATTTGTAAAATTTGATGATTCAATTGTAGGGTCGTTGCGTGCAACGACTCCACAATTGTAGATTATCAATTATCCATTGTTTACAGACCCTGAAACAAGTTCAGGGTGACACCGAGGGCGGATTATTCGATTGTCAGTTTGCCCATCAGCCTGCCCTTTGTGCAATCAACGGCCACCATATATACACCTGCCGGCAAAGCGTCGACAGACAGTGAGAACACATCGGAATCGACATCCTTTGTCACAACCGCCTTGCCAAGCATATTATATAAGGTAATGCCTGTCATTCCTTCGCAGACGACCTCTACCCTATCAGATGCGGGATTAGGGAAAATATCAAACGACGGCGCAATCGCTGTGGTTTCTCCTGTAAGACATACAACTCCTGTGCTTTCTTCGCCACCTTCACAATGGGCAACGACAGAGAAACAATCATCCTCATCATAACTACCAAAATCGAGTGCGAATGTGTTCTCTGTTAGCTCGGCAAGAAGTTCGCCATTTTTATACAAACTGTAATTTTCTGCATTTCCAGTCCATGTCAGATATGGATGTTCGGGATCGGAAATAATGAGCGAAATATGCGGAACCTGGCATCCGCCAACATCGATTCGAATGTCGTCGATGCCTATTCCAAAGCCATAATTCAGGTCTGCGAAGAAGGCAATATAGTAGTTCAGCGACAAGTCTGGAAGCTCGATTTCAACTGCAGTCCACGATTCGTATGCCCTATCGTATCGGGTTAGCAACTGCCAATCACCTGCATCTGTATTCTTATAGTACACCGACAAAATATCGAAATCGCCGTCCCATTCCTTCTGCACATGGCGGAAGGACAAGGTTGCCGATGCGTCTTCGTCAAAAGCAAACTTTGACGAAACAAGCATATTCGACATATCATCCCACGAGTAATTCTTTATAAATAAAAACTCATTGCCGTCCTGAGCAATATATCCGTATGGGTCGGTTGTCACAACATTCCATTCCGAGGACGCCGATGTGTTTGGAACCTGCGACCAGCACTCGGGAATCTCACCGCTTGCAAAGTCCTCGACAAACGGGTAGTCGCGAACGGCAACATTGCATGACCAGAAAGTAATATACGCCGTATCGGTAACTGACATAGTGGTGTTGGACATCTGCACCAAAACAGGAATCACATCGCCATACTGCACTTCGGCATCGGCATACATCGCGAATTCACGGGTAATGATAGTATCGCGACCGACAACTCCATAAAGCATTTGGGATTCCTCTATATGCAAATGCTCGTCGAGACTAGTCAGAAAAACCTGCACAAGTTCAGCAAGCGTTCCGCTATTAGTAACACTTACCGACAACGAGAAGTTTCCATCTGGCACAGCATCGCCTACAACAGAATAACTGTACATCTCGATTTTGCCCCTTATTACAGCCACACTCAAATGCGAAACATACACCTCGTTGTTTACCGTATCGTCAATCGTAAGAGTAAAAGGTAGCACATAACCATCATCGAGAGTGTGCGATGGGGTAAACGAAAAAGCAGGACTTGTCTCAACAGTCTCGCCTACCACAATCGGCGGACACGACGAACGGTTTTCTGTAATAACAACATTGGGATCGCTGCAAGTCAAAGTCATAGGCAACCATGCATCGGAATTGCCCTGTCCGACATTCTTCAACTGCAATGTCAGCGAATAGCCGTCCAGCAGTTCTTCCGCCATATACGGCACCACATCGGGCGAATAACCCACAAGCGAAATATAGGCACCTTCGGGAGCAACTACGGGAATAGTTTCGATATGCGGAATTCGCTGCTGGCGCGTCACAACAAGCAGGACATTGTCGGAAGTTGCCGCTGCAACAAGAGGTACACTTACCGAGCCGCTAATACCTACTAGTGCCGTACCCAATATTGTATTACCATCGGTAATAGCCACATACGAACCTGGATCGGCGGAAACCAAGAAGGAAGAACCGCCGTTAACAATGTTGGCATCGTGAGAAACCGCATTGGCAGACGGAACAGAATTATAAGGCATAACCGAACCATCGCCAAGCACATTGTAGGCCTCCCAGTAATATTTCGACATGCCACCTGCATTTGTCACAGCAAGATTTCCAACATACATTATAGATGAAACCGTATTGAACATATCATCGTTAAACATCATATCGAATGCTCCAGTCTCCGTTTCCGACAACTGCGGTGTCTGACCGAATACGCTCGTCGCGCCCAATGCCCAGTAATAGTCATCACCCCAATATGTCACAGGTGACGAACCAATATATGCAAATGCGCCCTTCTTATGGCTGCGAATCATCTTCTCGCCATAACAGGGAACCGAATAGCCGAATTTACCGCTAAGGCAGCAATTGCCGATTGCAAGGAAATACTTGTCTGCATTTGAAAGGCCGTCAATGTCATCGTTTGTGAAACGAGGACCGCACCATTCGGTCTCGCCACCGTGAGCCGTATAATGTGCATAGCCTACTCCAGTGCTGAGATTGTTGTAGCAACCGTCGTACGAATCAAGGTAGGCATATACATTATTATATCCGTGGGCAGCATTGAAATAATTCTGCACGGCATAGTCAATAGTAGGCTGTCCGATATACGGATTATAGGTGTCGTCGGTACCAGCAATGAGCAACGCATTTCCAAGGTACGACGGATCGGGCATAGAGTATTTTTCGTATTGGAGAGTCTTGCCTACCACAATGGAAAGTTCTTCTGCTGTTTCCACAGATATTCGGCTGCAATACATTTCGGGCAAGTAGTCGCCCTCGACCGAAGCATAGTAAAGGTCGGTCTGCTGTTCGCTCTCGTCGCCCACTGCGCTTGCGGGAATCCTATCCACATCGCCAACAAGGACAAGGAAAACCGGCGCGTTGCCAGCATCTTCGCCCATCGAATAGTGCGACTGCACCCACGACTTGATATTGGCTGCAGATGCAGAGGAAGAACTCACATAATTCACATCAAGATAAAAACCTTTCTGCGTCTTCCACTCCAGCCACGGCTGAAGCTGCTCGGCAAAGTCCTCGTGAGCCACAACCAGCATCTTTACTGGAGTATGATAAAGGTCTGAATACGAATCTAAAATATCCTTGTTGACAAGCGAAGAATATGTGGAATTGAAGAACGGAGAATAGCCGTTGCGGATATTTTTGTCGGTATTGGAAAAATCTACCGACTCAAACACAACTTCAAGTTCAATATTGTTGTAAACATATAGAATGTTCGTCACTGGATTGTACTGCATCGGAGAAACGCTGAGTTCGCCGAGTTGAACTCCTCGCATTGTGCCAACCGGAGAAATCCAAGCCAAACCGTTTTCTCCACCGATGAATGCATCGGTTTCGTAAGCTTTGGCATTGTAGTCGAACTGCGGATTACGTTCCGACTTGCTGACGGAATGTTGCTGAGGAACTATTTTCCTGCCATACTGCGACAAGTCGAACTCACGAAGCGTGAATTTCTTTACAACAACCTTATAGTTGCCACATTGCGGAATAGCCATAGGCTTTCTAAATACAGGAAGCGATGGCCCACCGATTTTTCCAGACGGATATGTACCATCAAGCGCAACCGACAGGAAGTCACCACGATTTGAAATCACCAGATTATCGTATGAAAGCCTAATCTCAAATCCCGACATAGAAACATTTTCGACCGAAAAGTCGCGTTTTGAACCAAGAGTCAAGACCTCATTTGCAAACATTACAAAAGGTAACGCAGTGCTTATTAAGAATAAAGCAATTTTTCTCATAAAATATATTTTTATGCAAAAATAAAAAAAAGTTGCTGAAACAATTCAAAAAAATTGTACCTTTGCAATTTGCGTAATTTTACGCGGTTATATTTTAACTTATTTGCAAAAAGGTAATTGAAATGAAAAGACTTTTAGCTTTAATTATGTTTGTCGTCCTAGGCATTGGCATATCCTTTTCGCAGGAAGACAAAGACAGTAGCATGTACGATTCTGGGATAGACCAGATAATCGTTCCTACGCAGATTATCACAAGCACCGATGGAGACACCGTGGGCACTTTGGTCAACGCCGAAGGACAGGAAGCCAACATTGCATACAACAACGGAGTTGCCCTCTATAGCGAAGGCAGTTATGTAGAGGCAATTTCAGAATTCAGCAAATCGCTGAGAATCAACTCCGAAATGGCTCAGGCTTACTATGGTCGTGGCACCTGCTACATGCAACAGGGCAAATACGATGAAGCAATAACCGACCTGCAGGAATATGTAAAACGCAAGGAGGACAACAATGCAACCTACCTCATTGGATATTGTTACTTCCTTTCCAAGAACATGGACAAGGCGATGAATTATTTCCAAGCAGCCATCGAACAAGGATGCACAAACGCAAATATGTTCTATTACATAGGTGTTATACATTTCAACAAGGCGCAATATGATGAAGCCGCAAAATATTACACGAGGGCTATCGAAATTGACGACAAGCATTCATTCGCGTACAACGACAGAGGTTCGACATACAGGATGCAGGAAAAATACGACCTCGCAATAGCCGACTACCAGAAAGCCATCGAGCTGAACTCAAGGATGGACATTTTCAAGGAGAACCTCGGTAGCGCATACAGGCTCAACAAGGAATACGACAAAGCTATCGCAGCATACGACGAAGCAATAAAAGCGAAGTCGGACAACTACATAGCACTTAACAACAAGGGCATAACCCTATACGAAATGAAGGAATACGACAAGGCAATCGATGTATTCAACGAATGCCTTAAACACAACAAGGATTATGCATTCGCATACAATAACCTTGGATTGTGCTATTACAGGAAAGAGGAATACAGGCTTGCAATCGAAGCCTTCACAAAGGCAATAACACTGAAGTCCGACTATGCCGAAGCTTATGTACACAGAGGCTCTGCCCGGGAAATGACAAGGGACATGTACGGAGCATGCAGCGACTGGAACATGGCAAAATCCATGGGTATAACCGGTCTTGGCGCTTTTGAATCGACTTGTGAAGAATACAATAAATAATGACAGTAAAATCGAAATGAAAATGGAGAAGTTCAATTTATATATATCGGCACTAACGATTGCCTTCATACTGATGTTCCAGACATCTTACTCACAAATGAACATCCCGATTGACAAAAACGAATTCAAGACATCGGAAAAGTCAGGATACAAGGAAGCTCTGAATGCCATAAAACTGGGCGACGAAAATTTTGAAAGCAACTCTATGACATCGTTTGGCGGATACCAGAAGGCATTGACAGAATACTTGGCTGCAAACACATATAACAACAACAACGCTGCGCTTAACTACAAGCTTGGCGTTTGCTACATCTTTTCCTCTGAAAAGAAAAAGGCAATACCTTTCCTTGAAAAATCATATAGCCTGAATCCTAAAGTTTCAATTGACATCAAATATGTAATGGGCTTGGCTTACCAAAAGTGCGGAATGTACAAGGAAGCAATCAGCAACTATACAGACTTCAAGAACTCAGACTATAAAAATGAGCTCAAAAAATTGAAAATGAATGAGGACATGTACAATGTCGAGGCAAGGATAAAGGAATGCGAATCCGCTGAAAAGCTCAAGGAACATCAAGCACGAGTATTCATCGACAATCTAGGGCCAAACATCAATTCAAAGTATTCAGACTATGGTCCTGTAATCTCCACCGATGAAACTATGATGATATTCACCTCACGCCGAGAAGGTTCTGTTGGCGGGAGGATCGATATTGATGGTCAATATTTCGAGGACCTTTACATTTCGTACAACGAAGGCGACAATAGATGGGCTCCTCCGACAAACATGAAGACATTGAACACAGACGAACACGACGCATCAGTAGGTTTGTCACCAGATGGTTCCATACTTTACACATTCAAGGGAACTCCTGATGGCAACTTGTACGAGAGCACCCTAAAAGGCGACAATTGGAGCAAACCCAAACCTCTCAGCAAAAACATCAACACCAAATACCATGAATCGTCAATATCAATATCGTCCGATGGAAAAATTCTCTATTTCGTAAGCGAACGCCCGAAAGATGAATTCGGAACTCCGACAAAAGGGGGAAAGGACATCTACATCAGCGAAAGGACAGCAAAGGGAGAATGGGGTCCAGCAAGAAACATAGGAACACCCATCAATACAGAATACGATGAAGAAGGCGTGTTCATTCACCCCGACAACAGAACATTATATTTCAGCTCAAAAAGAGAAGGCACAATCGGAGGCTACGACATTTTCTACAGCGAAATGGACGATGACGGCAACTGGGGAGAGCCTGTAAACATAGGCATTCCGATAAATACTCCAGATGATGATATCTTTTTCATTGTTACAGGTAACGGACGATATGCATACATGTCAAGTAACAGGGAAGGAAGTCTTGGACTACAGGATATATGGAGAATCACTTTTCTCGGTCCCGAAAAGCCAATGGTTGCAGGAACGGAGGACAACCTAATTGCAAGTTCAAACGCATTAATACAAACCGTAGTAAAGCAGGAAACAGTGGAAGTAAAAAAGGTTAGGCTAACCATTATGAAGGGTACTATCACCGATGCAAACACTGGCGCTCCTTTGGAATCGGCAATAGAAATCGTTGACCTTGAAAAAGACGAGGTTTATGCAACCCTCGAATCTAACGCTGCGACAGGAAAATACCTCATCAGCTTGCCATCCGGAAAGAACTACGGTATTACTGCCAGAACCGAAGGCTACCTGTTCCACAGCGAAAATGTTGATGTTCCTGCAGCGACATCCTATCAGGAAATCATAAAGGACATCAAGCTGAAACCAATAAATGTTGGTGCAACAATCATCCTGTCGAACATTTTCTTCGACTTCAACAAGTCAACACTGCGTGACATCTCGAAGGCCGAGCTCGACAACCTTGTAAGACTTCTCACTGTTGACTATCCAAAGATGGTCATCGAAATCGGCGGACATACCGACAATGTCGGCTCGCTCGAATACAACACCAAACTTTCGACCAACAGGGCAAAAGCAGTTGTTGACTACCTGAGTGCTCACGGTGTTGCACAGGAACGCCTGTCGTACAAGGGCTACGCTTACCAGCAGCCAATCGACACCAACGATACAGAAGAAGGCCGCCAGAAAAACAGACGCGTAGAATTCAAGGTAATAAGTGTTAAATAATTATTTCCCCCATTCATATCCCATAGGCTCTTAACCTATGGGATTTTTTTACACCATCATGCAGAAAAAGACATATTGCACCGAAAAAAAATCATCAACCACCATATATTTCTCCTCGGACAAGAGTTATTTTCATGAACTCGTGGGCGATAAACGGACTGCAATAATAAGTTCTGAAAACTTACTTAAGTCCTATCCCGAAATTTTCCACGGAGAAAATACAATCATCATCAACGATGACGAAAGCCATAAGAACCTCGCAACTGTTGAAGAAATCATATCCCGGCTCCTGCAACTTGGGATTGACAGGCACTCGTACATCGTTGGCATTGGCGGTGGAATAGTCTGCGACATTACAGGATTTGTATCACACATATACATGCGTGGCGTCAGGTTCGGACTAATCCCCACTACCCTACTGGCGATGTCGGATGCAGCGATTGGCGGAAAAAACGGAGTAAACTTCGGTGAAAACAAAAACATGATTGGCAGTTTCGACAATCCCGACTTCATAATCGCCGACAGCAGTTTCGTGCAGACACTAACGCAGGAACAATACTTTAGCGGTCTTGGCGAAATAATAAAGTACGCACTTATTGGCAACGAAAAGATTCTCAATTTGTTGCAAGACAATCAAACTAAAATTCTCAACCGCGATTGCGAAACGATTAGCAAATTAGTCGAAGAATCAATCCTCACAAAAACCGAAATCGTTGAGAACGATCCGCTTGACACATCCATCAGACACATACTGAACTTCGGTCACACAATAGGACATAGCATCGAACTTTTGGAAAATCTGCCCCATGGCATAGCTGTAGTAAAAGGTATGAATGCTTCAATTGACATTTCACAGAAAATGGGAATGTTGGAAAATGACAAGGCTAACTTTATAAAGCAACTGCTGACATCATTCGGCTACGACATTTCATACAACCTCAGCGAAAAGCACATCGAGATATTAAGTCACGACAAGAAAAAGGATGATTCGCAGATTCGATTCGTGCTTTTGGAAGACATCGGCAAACCCGTCATAAAGAAAATGTCGCTTGAACAAATAACCGCCCTCATCGGATGATAGCAAAAATATGCAAGTCGGAACTTAGTGGCACAGCCAAAATATGTCCATCCAAAAGCTTTGAACAAAGGGCTTGGGCAATATCCGCACTGCCAGAAATTAATATTAAGGTAACAGGTGCTGGAAATTCCGACGATGCCAAGGCAAGCAAAATAATAGCAGAAAAACTCAAGGACATTAATCGTCCCGACAATGTGTTCGACTGCGGAGAATCGGCATTATGCGCCAGAATGTACCCACCAATAATAGCACTTCACACCGACAATTTCATACTTGACGGGCACGGAACCTTGCAAAAAAGAAACATCAGGCGCGACCTTGAATTTTACGAACATAACTTCGGTTGGAAAATATACAATCAAGAATTTCCGTTCATTATCAGCAATGCGAAAATAAATTCTGGTAAGTTTCAAATAGACGGAAGTCACACTTCGCAAATTGTCTCCGGACTTATGCTTGCCCTCTCGGCACTGAATGATGACAGTCAAATCTCGGTATTGAATCCTACAAGCACAGGCTACATAATATTGACGGCAGGCATAGCCAACGAAGCAGGAGCAAAGATAAGTGCCATGCGTAACGAATTTTTCATGGACATAAAAATTTATGGCAACGCTCCTTTTCAAAAGAAAACCCTCGCCATTGAAGGCGACTGGAGCAATGCAGCATTCCTAATCGCAGCCGGACTTGCCAATGGCAATGTCGAAATTGCAGGCCTTAATCCAGACTCAATGCAACCCGACAGGATGATACATACGCTCTTGTTTATATTCGGGGCAAACTACGAATGGAAAAAAGGCAAACTGATTGTACACAAATCCAACATACATGGATTTGAGTTTGATGCACAAAACTATCCCGACCTTATTCCACCACTATGCGCTATGGCATTGAATGCCGACAGCGAATGCAAAATCAAAGGAGCAAACAGGCTTATCGGCAAGGAAAGCAACCGACTTGAAGCAATCGTTACCGAACTTGGCAAACTAGGTGCAAACATCACATACGCTGACAATTGCCTGACAATACAGCCATGCAAAAATATCCGTTCCACTACCGTCGATTCACACAACGACCACCGCATAGCAATGATGCTTGCCGTATTGGGGTTATCATCAGAGTCGCTGACTATCAATGATTGTGAATGTGTAAACAAATCCTACCCCGATTTCTTTGAGACACTTAAACTCTTAGGTGCAAGAGTCGAAATTGGTGAGTAAAACCTTACGATTTCCTAATTCGTAAATCGTAAATCAAAAATCGTAAATTTCCTTTAGTTTTCGTCGAAATCCAAATCTCCGCTCTGCCCATACTCGTGGCAGTCGATCAAATCCTTGATACCTGCTGGCATCGGGAACTTGTCTTCGGGACTATATTTCTTGTTCAGTCTCCAATCGGCATAAACCTTCTTCATATACAAGGCCCAAATAGGCAAAGCTGCCGAAGCTCCCTGACCGAATTCCATCGAACTGAAACGGATAGTCGGTTCTTCGCCACCAACCCATGCACCATTTACAAGGTTTGGCGTAACACCCATGAACCAAGCATCGGAGTTGTTGTTGGTTGTACCCGTCTTGCCACCAATTTCGCCAGTAAGATTGTACTTGAAACGCAACCTTGAACCTGTTCCCATGTCAACCACACCACGCAGAAGCTCTATCATCAGGGCAGCAGTTTCCTCGCTTATTGCCTCTGTCTGAATAGGAATAAACGATGCCAACTCGTTACCATCCTTATCCTCTATTCGCGTGATATAAATAGGTCTTGTGTAGATACCTTTGTTAGGATAAGTACAATAAGCCCCCACCATTTCGCATAGCAAAACCTGCGGAATACCCACACATATCGATGGGAACGGGTCAATCTGGCTATGTACGCCCATCTTGTTTGCAAGGGCGACTACCGCTTCGGGCGTAGTTTGCTTCAAAGCCCACGCCGAAATCTGGTTCAGCGAACCAGCAAGTCCCTGCTTCAAGGTAATGGTCTGTCCGTCCAACTTCGACTTAGAATACCTTGGTGTATAATATTGACCTGTAGGCAATTTGAAAGTCTGCTCAACATTCGGCACCTTGGTGCATGGCGAATATCCGTTCTGCATAAGCAGACAGTAAATAAACGGCTTGAATGTAGAACCCACCTGACGGCGCGACTTGGTAGCATTATCGTACTTGAAGTGCATATAGTTTATTCCGCCAACATACGCCTTGACATGTCCAGTCTGCGGTTCCATCGAAATGAATCCAGCCTGCAGGAAGCCCTTGTAGTACAACATCGAATCCATAGGTGTCATTATGGTGTCAATGTCGCCATCCCATGAAAATACGCTCATGGTGTCTTTCTCGTAGAACGAAGCCTTTATCTCGTCCTCGCTGAATCCTGCCTTTTTCATTACGCGCCACCTTTCAGTCCTACGCATAGCACTATTGATACATTCCTCCTTCTTTGACGATGCTATCGACGAGTAGTAAGGAGCGTTCTTGTTGCTCTTCATACTCTTTGTAAAAGCAGGTTGGAGGTATGTCCCAACATGTTCGGCAACAGCCTCCTCGGCATACTTCTGCATACGGCTGTCGATTGTGGTATAAAGCTGAAGTCCATCGGAATAAATGTCGTATGGTGTACCATCGGGCTTCTTGTTCTTGTTGCACCAGCCGTATGACGGGTCGATAGCCCAGTTTATTGAGTCCTCAATAAATTCGCGCTCATCGACATAGTTTTCGCGGATAGGCTTCTTGGCGCTTAACCACAAACGCAAGAACTCGCGGAAATATGTTGCAGAGCCAAGATTATGGTCGGCACGACGGAACTTTATGCCAAGCGGTTCGTTTATAAGCGAATCGTATTCTGCCCTAGTTATCTTGTCGTACTTAAGCATCTGATTTAATACGGTATTCCTTCGTGCCAAAGCCTTGTCGGGGAATCTTATCGGGTTGTACATAGATGGATTCTGCGCCATACCAACCAGCATTGCTGCCTGAGTTTTTGTCAATCCGTAAGGAATAGTATCAAAATATATCCTCGATGCCGACTCTATGCCGACAGCCAAGTTAAGGAAATCGAACTTGTTAAGGTACATCGTGATTATTTCTTCCTTGGTGTACCGGCTTTCAATTTTGGTTGCAATCACCCATTCCTGGAACTTTCTGTTGATGAATTCCAGTTTGCTCATCTTCTGCCTCGGGAAAAGCATCTTTGCAAGCTGCTGCGATATTGTACTACCACCGCCCTTTGCACTATTGCCAGTGACAATACCCTTGAAGACTCGTGGCAACGACTTGAAGTCGATTCCGCAGTGCTCGTAGAATCTGACATCCTCGGTTGCAATAAGAGCATCTATTACATTAGGTGAAATTGAATCGTAACATACATGAGAACGGTTTTCGCGGAAATATGTACCAAGCAGTTGTCCATCGCTCGAATAAATTCTTGTTGCGAGGTTCTCTTTTGGGTTTTCCAACTCTTCAAAAGTCGGCATATACCCCAAAACTCCATGCGACAACAATGCAAAATATCCAATAAAAACTCCGAGAAGAAGTACGCTCAGAACCCATAACACAATGAAAATCCGAACTTTAGTCTTCTTTGTATATGATACATTTTCCTTTGATCCTTCAACCATATCGCAAAAATTTTAAAGCCGTAAAATTATAAAAAAATTCTTACTTTTGCAGCCAAATTTAAAAGTCGTATGGAGAACAACTTGGTAATCGTAGAGTCACCCGCAAAAGCGAAGACTATTAAGAAGTTCCTCGGCGATGATTTTATTGTAAAATCAAGCTACGGACACATCAGGGACATTGAAAAGAAGAATTTGGGAATCGACATTGACAACGGTTTCGCACCGGAATACGAAATCCCGGATGACAAGAAGAAAATAGTTTCGGAACTAAAGGATGCCGCAGGAAAAGTGAAAACCGTATGGTTGGCTTCCGATGAAGACCGCGAGGGAGAAGCTATTTCATGGCACTTGAAGGAAGTATTGAGACTTAAGAAAGAAAACACCAAACGCATTGTTTTCCACGAGATAACAAAAGATGCAATTAAAAACGCTATCGCAAATCCGCGCGACATTGACCAGAATCTGGTAAACGCACAACAGGCGAGAAGAGTACTCGACAGACTTGTCGGCTTCAAGCTATCTCCACTTCTGTGGAAGAAAATTAAACCAGCCCTGTCAGCCGGACGCGTACAGTCTGTAGCTGTAAAACTTATCGTTGAACGCGAAAGGGAAGTTACCGAGTTCAACTCAAAATCGGAATACAAGGTTGTCGGCGTTTTCAACATCGATGGTAACTCTGTAAAGGCAGAACTTAGCAAGAAATTCAAGACCTACGAAGAAGCCAAGGCTTTCGTTGAATCATGCAACGGCAAGAATTTCAGTGTCAAGGATGTAACCAAGAAACCCGGCAAAAAGTCACCTGCACCTCCATTCACGACATCAACACTTCAGCAGGAAGCCGGCCGTAAACTTGGATACTCGGTCTCACAGACAATGAGGTACGCACAAAACCTCTACGAAAACGGTTTCATAACCTACATGAGAACCGACTCGCTCAATCTGTCAACTCTTGCAATCGGCACAATCAAGGCCAACATTATCAAGAACTACGGCGACGAATACCTTCATGTTCGTAAATACCAGACCAAGGTAAAGGGCGCACAGGAAGCTCACGAAGCAATCAGACCGACATTCGTCGACAACGAAACTATCGAAGCGACCAAGCAGGAACAGCGCCTATATGACCTTATCCGCAAGAGAGCAATCGCTTCGCAGATGGCCGATGCAAAAACCGAAAAGACCATCGTCACAATCAGTGATGAAAAAGACGCATACTCATTCATTGCAACTGGCGAAACCATAATCTTCGATGGCTTTTTGAAACTCTACATCGAATCAAGCGATGATGACAATACAGAAGAGACAACCGACATACTCCCTAATATAATAATAGGTGCAAAGGCTGAAACTTCAAAAATCGAAGCTATCGAAAAATTCGACCAGCCTCCTTCAAGATACACCGAAGCCAGCCTAGTAAAAAAGATGGAGGAACTCGGCATCGGTCGTCCTTCTACCTACGCCCCGACAATATCGACAATACAGCAGCGCGAATATGTTGTAAAGGAAAGCAAGCCGGCAAAGAAGAGAACCATTAAGGTTATTTCATTGTCGAAGGGCAAAATCAAGGAAAGCACAACTACCGAAAACTACGGAGCAGAAAGCAACAAGCTGTTCCCGACATCAATAGGTATTGTCGTAACCGACTACCTCACAGCACATTTCGACGATGTACTCGACTACAACTTCACGGCACAGATTGAAGAGAAGTTCGATGACATCGCAATGGGCAAGCTCAAATGGAACGACATGCTGAAATCGTTCTACAAGTCGTTCGACAAGGAAGTTGAGACATCGCTGAAGGAAAAGGAAGCCACAAAGTGGGAGCGCAATATCGGCAACGACCCGAAAACTGGCGCACCTATTATAATAAAGATAGGCAAATACGGACCATACGCTTCTATTGAAAATGGAGACAAGCCTATGTACGCAAGCCTCCGCAAAAACCAGAACATTGAGAATGTAACCCTTGAAGATGTTCTCGACTTGTTCAAACTGCCACGCGAAATTGGAGAATACGAAGGCGATGCAGTAACTGTTGCGCTCGGCAAGTTCGGACCTTATGTAAGAAACAACGGCAAGTTCTACTCCCTCACTAAGACCGACGACCCGTACTCTATCACACTCGAAAGGGCTATCGAGCTTATAGAAGACAAGAAGGAGAAGATGAAAAACGCTCTTTGCCGTACATTCGACGAGGCCCCCGACATGCAGATACTGAAAGGCCGGTTCGGACCATACATTTCGTACCAGAAAAAGAACTACAAAATTCCTAAAAACATATCGCCAGAAGAAATCACTCTCGAACAGTGCAAAGGCATAATCGAAGCAGCTCAGGAGAAGAAGAAAAAATAAACGAAAATTTACTATCTGGTTAGAATTTTGTTAAAAACTTGACTTGATTTGGAGGTGCCACAGAAAAAAAAATGTAGCACCTCCAACTTTTAAGCAAGAAAAATAGATTTTTCTTAAAGTATATCCAATTGACAATAAATTAGTTAAATGGAATTAACAGCTCAAACAAAAAAAAGTTCATAAAATTTGGTCGCATAAAAAAAAAGCATTTAATTTACCAACTTGAAATTTGGAGATATAGTATACGGTTATTAACTGATATGTTAGACACTATTGTAAAACGAAAATAATGTAAACAGTATGAGAAAAGGGTTAATACTATCGGGTCTGTTGATACTGCTCTCTGCATGCTGGTCATTTGCACAAAATGACTCGCACTACAGTTTGTTTGAATATTCGCAGAACCTATATAATCCGGGGGCAGCAGGAGCTAACAATGCAATATGCGTCACTAGTATGCATCGCCAGCAATGGGTTGGATTTGATGACCATCCTCAGACAACTTTATTCACCTTTGATATGCCAATAAAGGATTTCATGGGCTTGGGCGCTGCAGTAATGCATGAAACCATTGGTTTTCATAATGATGTCAGTTTCATGGTAAATGGTGCATATAGACATGAATTTTCATTCGGTATACTTGGTGTAGGCGTAAGCGCTGGTATTTTGAACAGAAGCATAGATGGAGAATGGAAAACTCCGGAATCTTTAGGCGGAGACCCTGTATATAGAGACCCCACCATACCTCACAAGGACAGCAAGGCTGTATTTGATTTGCATGCAGGCGCAACCTTGTACGGAAAAGACTTTTGGGCAGGACTTTCTGTCAGCCACATCACAAGGCCGACCTTGAAATTCAGCGGAACAAATTCGACCTATCTTGCTCAGCACTACTACATTGCTGGTGGATACAACTGGACTCTTCCAAATCCGTCAAGCGACTTGCTATTTTCCGCAATGGCTGTATATGCATCAACATTTGAATTTCAAATTAATGCTAAATACTTGTACGAAAAGAAGTTCTGGGCAGGATTGTCATACCGGTTCAGCGATGCTATAGTTCCAATGATTGGTATTCACCTGTCTTTTGGCATGAGTATTGGATATAGCTACGACATACCTTTAGGAGGAAATTCTTACAGGTATAACACTGGTTCTCACGAAATTATGGTTAGATACTGCTTCAATGTATCGAAGAACAACAATATGGGTAGGTACAGAAGCGTTAGAAGATTATAATATAAATAGGTATATTGAAACAAATTTTAGAAACTTACTAAATATTATATATTATGAGAAAGTTACTTGTCATTTTAGCCGTATTCATCATCGCCTTTGTCAGCGGATGCAGCTACTCGGGCAATGGTGAACTTACAGGAGTAGAGCGTAAGACGTGGTACACTCCTCAACCCTACGGAATGTTATTCATTCCTCCGGGATCATATCAGATGGGACCTAGCGACCAGGATGTTCCATACGCAATGACAGCTCAATCAAAAACCGTTACCATTCAAGGTTTTTGGATGGACGAAACGGAAATAACAAATTCCGAATATAGGCAGTTTGTTTATTGGGTTAGAGACTCTCTGGCACTGACAACTTTAGGAAAGGAAACAAAGAACTCTGTCGACTTCGGTGACATCAGTACAAAAAGGTCGTACCAACCTACCGACTTCATTATTGATGACTCGGAAGTATCGGAAGAAGAAGTAAACTTCATGACGAACATGTACGAAAACGGTGAATTCGATTTCGATGACTACGACAATAACAATTTCCTTGACTGGAGTGGTCCGCTTGACTACAGAGATCTGGAATTGAAGGGCATCTTGATTAAGAATGAAATTCCTAATAATTTCAATCAGACATTGTTCCTTCTCCCACCGGCAGAACTCTATAGGTTCAACCGTAAGATCGACATGAATACAGATGCTTTGTATTATGAATATTTCTGGCAGGACCTCAGACAGGCTGCACAAAAGCATGTATTCAAACCAGGTGACGATGGTGTTGTGCAAGATGCAAACCTTGCTCGTAGCTTCGAACGCGAAGCCGACCACGGTCTTAGAATCGGAAGACACTTCAATCCCGAAACTGGTCAGTACGAAGGTTCGATAAAGGACCGTGAAAAAATGAAAGAAGATGCAGAATGGGAAGATTTTGCCAATAGGGATGTTAGAAACTACGACGGCAAATCCGATGCAGGAAGACATGGCGGTAGATACAGCTACTGGATGCACGAAAAGGTACATATCTATCCTGATACACTTTGCTGGATTAGCGACTTTACTTATTCGTACAACGAACCATTGGCAAAGGCATATTTCTGGCATCCGGCATACGACTACTATCCAGTAGTAGGTGTTACATGGAAACAGGCATCCGCATTCTGCGTATGGAGAACAATGATGAAGAACGCTTCGCAGGCATCTGCTGGAGAAGCTGCATTACAGGACTACAGACTTCCTACCGAATCGGAATGGGAATATGCAGCTCGTGGTGGTCTCGACCTCATGATGTATCCATGGGGCGGCTTGTACACTCGTAACTACAGCGGTTGCCATGTTGCAAACTTCAAGCCTATGAGAGGTAACTACTACGATGACGGTGGTGTACAGACTCTTATGGTTGCAACCTTCGATCCTAACGAATTCGGTCTTTATGATATGGGCGGAAACGTTGCAGAATGGACAAGCAATGCATTCGATGAAGCAGCATACAACTATACACATGATTTAAATCCTGACTACGAATATTATGCACATCCAGACGATTCTCCAGCACTTAAGAGAAAAGTCATCAGAGGCGGTTCGTGGAAGGATGTATCATACTACATGCAGAATGGTACTCGCACATACGAATATCAGGATTCCGCAAAGAGCTACATCGGTTTCAGGTGCGTACGCGAATACCTCGGTCGTCATAGAGGCGATGGAACATCCTATTCTCAGGTATATTAATATTGAATTATATTGTTTTATTTAAGTTAAGTATTAAAGTATTATAAACTAAAAAAAGTAAAATTATGAGTCTTGGTGAATTGACCCAAACCAAAGGGTACAAAGTATTTATGGGTTACGTTTACGGTTGGGGTGCAACCGTAGTTATGGTTGGTGCATTGTTCAAAATCCAGCACTATCCTGGTGCTAGTGTCATGCTTATCGTAGGTCTTATGACGGAAGCTGTGATCTTCTTCCTCTCAGCATTCGAACCACCTCACGAACAAGTTGACTGGAGTTTGGTTTACCCGGAACTTGCAGGTATTGACAAGGAAATGGACAACATCAATGTCGAAGACAAGAAGGCAGCTGTAAAATCAAAGAAATCAGCTCTTGAAAAATTCGACGCCATGATAGAGAGCGCAGAAATTACTCCCGAACTCTTCGAAAAGTTGGGTCATGGTTTGAAGAACTTGAACACTACTACCGAAAAGTTGAAAGATGTATCGGATGCAACTGCAGCTACTAATAACTATGTAGCAAACTTCGAAATGGCATCAGAAAAGGTTAACTCGTTTGCAGAAGCTTACGGAGCATCAGCACAGAAACTCAATGTTCAAGCAGAAAAGTTGGCAAGCGCATACGAAAGATCAGCAATGTCTGTTGGTAATTCTGGCGACGAACTTTCAGCTACATACACCAAGCTCATTGCTTCGATGAACAAGGAACTCGAAACATCAGCTGGTAGCGGCAGATCGTACAACGAACAGTTGAACATCATGAACAAGAACCTCATGGCTCTCAACTCTGTTTACGAAATGCAGCTCGAAGGTACAAACAAGCAGTTCGAAGCAGCAAAGAAGTTGTCAACTGGTTTGGACGAAATCATGGCAAACATGAAGCAGTCTGCAGAAGACACAAAGCGCTACAGAGACGAAATAGGAAGATTGAGTTCGAACTTGGCAGCAATGAACACTATTTATGGAAATATGTTGGCTGCAATGAATTTCAAGCAGAATTAATTTCCGCATAGAGAATTTTTAACTGAATGTTTAACATTAAAAAGTAAAGTTATATGTCAGGTGGAAATTGTCCGGAGACCCCGAGACAGAAAATGATCGGTATGATGTACCTGTTCTACACCGCACTTATGGCATTGAACGTATCAAACGAAGTTTTGAACGCGTTCGTAGCGGTAAACGCAGGTATTCAGCAGACCACTGAAAACTTCTCGATTAAGACCGGAGAACTATACGGAAGAATTGACGGCAAAGCCGCCGAGCAGCCCGGCAAATATGCTGCACTGCAAAAGGAAGCTCATGAATTTGAAGCAGAATGTAATAAAATCTTCAATGGTATCAGAAGAATTAAAGTTCAGTGCTTGAACAAGAGTGATGAAACCGTTGATCCGACTAACATTGAAAACGATACCTGTGTAATCAAGAAAATGGACGACATCAACGCTGCTCCGGCAATCATGGATAAGGAAGCTGGCGGTGTTATGGGCGACAGCTTGAGATCTTGGATGGATAACTTCAGGGAAATGGTTTTGAATATGTCTGTATTCAGAACCGACAAGAAGGATCCAAAGAGCGCAGTTGACACAGCTAGTTCATTCTACAAGAGAACTGCAGCTGCACTTGCTACTCCAGATAAGATTGACGATGGTGCAACTATTCCTTGGGAACTTGGTCTTGTAAGACACATGCCTCTCGTTGGTACATTGGCATTGCTCTCTAAGTTGCAGTCGGATATTAGAAATGTTGAAGCTGAAGTTTTGCAACAGATGGTTGCCGACCTCGAAGGTATGGATATCCGTATCTCATCACTTACAGGTTTGGTAAGTACATCCAAGAGCGTTGTAATGAGCGGTAGCGAATACGAAGCACAGATATTCATCGGTGCTCGCGATACCACGATGAGACCAACAATCTACATCACACAGACTGCTCCTTACTATGATTCAGTAGTTAAGCCCAATGGTGAAATAGAATACAAGCAGCTCGCAAATGCTACATACGACACATTGCCACTTGACGAAGAAGGTCGTGGTACATGGAAAAATGTTGGTGGCGTAGGCGAACACGGATACGGAGGTTTGATTTTCTACAAGTCAAATGTTGGCGACCAGTGGATTCCTTACAAGTCATCGTACGCAGTTGCAACATCATCTACAACTATTTCAGCTACAGCTTGTAACATCTTCTACAAAGGTCTTCAGAACCCTGTATCAGTTGCAGCATCTGGTTACACAAACATCAATGTATCGGCTACCGGCGGCGCAACTATCACAAAGGGTAAACTTGCAGGATACGAAGGAGAATATATCGTAACAGTTCCAGCAGGAAGCCAGACAAAGGAAGTTACAATAAATGTAAGCGCAGATGGCAAGTCTGTTGGACACCAGACATTCAAGGTTATGAATGTTCCGTCTCCTATCATCACAATCGGTGGTTACAAGAGTGGCGATGATGTTCCAAAGGCTGCTATAAAAGGTTCACCAAGACTTGATGCAGTACTTGAAGGCGGTTTCTTCCCATTCAAGGATGTAAAATATACCGTTACATCATTCACATACATGAAGGAAGTAAGAGGTGTAACATCATCACAAGTAGTAAGCGGCAATACTATCCCGGGCGACATCTTGTCCGACATTTCAAAGAAGGCTTCGGGTTCTTCGATTTCGTTCATCGGAATCAAGGTATCCTCACCTTCTGGACCAAGAAACGCTCCAGGTTTTGCAGCTAGATTGAAATAATTAAAATTCATAGTCATGAAAAGATTAGTTAGTTTTTCCGTATTATTGGCTCTCATGCTTACATTGGCTAACACATCGTTTGCTCAAGTACTTGACGGTGCATTTGCCAGAGAGACAACTGTGAAGAGAAATGTAGTTCCTCTGCCATACATCAGAGAGGCAGACGCTATGTATTCGAAAAAGATTCTGAGGATATTGGAACTCAAAGAAAAACAGAACCTGCCCTTATACTACCCGCAGACAAGAATGACTTATCCGGGCGAATTGCAACCGCAGAGAAGTAGGGTAAACCTTCTGTATCTTGTATACGATATCGGAATCAAGGGAAAAACTTTCTATAAGGCAACCGGACAGGAAATCGAAGACAACGAAAGTACCGACAACAGGTATCCTGTTTTCAAACTTGATGCCGGCGACATTACCAACTGGTGGAGAACTCCAATCGAGAAAGATGACCCATCAAGAGACTCTTTGCTTTCGTACGAAGGTACAATAAAGATTGCTGACCCATATTCAGACGATCCTGATAATCCAGACTACATCGAAGTTGCACAAAAGATGGAACTTGAAGAAAGCGACCGTGGTGTAATGGACGAACTTTGGGTATGGGAAGAATGGTTCTTCGACAAGCAAAGATCAGTAATGGATGTTCGCATAATGGCAATGTCATTCGATGGATACACTTCCGAAGGTCGTGTATGGCCGTTCTGGATTGCCTACAATGACTATCGTCCGTTGTTCACAACATACGAGACATTCAACTCACACAACGAAGCTGAACATAGGACATTCGATGATGTTTTCCTACAGAGAAGATTCTCAAGCTTCATAGTTGCCGAAACCAACAACTACGACAACCGCCTTATAGCTGATTACCTTATCGGTATCGAAGCAATAAGAGAAGGCGAAAGAATTCAGGATGAAATGTTCAAGGTTGAACACGACATGTGGGAATACTAAAAGAATTTAATTATTCAAAACATACGGAAAGGCTGCCAATGGCGGCCTTTTCCTTTTTTTAGTTTAAGGTTTAAATGGCTACACAGCTTCATGGCTGCTGTCCATTTCTAAATTTAATGCATAATAACTAGAAATTAGAAACATTGAAACCAGAAACCATATCATTCGTTCAAAACATATAATAATTAATATACATTCCTAATTACCAACATATAAACAGGGGTTAATAAAAAAAGAACATTTTGCTTTAAAGCCATATCAAAAAGAAATATTTTTGCAGTCCGAAACATAAAAAACAAATTAATACCATGACAACAAACAACGAGATAGCGTCACCTATCAAATTCTTTTCAGGCTCGGCAAGCAGATATGTAGCCGAAGAAATAGTAAAAGGCTATAACCCAGAAATGAAACTCGGCGAAAGTACACTGCTCAAGTTTAGCGATGGCGAATTCGTAACAAGCATCGACGAGACAGTAAGGGGTTGCACAGTATTCCTAATACAATCAACTTTCCCGCCAGTTGAAAACCTTTTCGAACTTATGCTCATGGTTGATGCAGCAAAAAGAGCATCAGCTGAGCAAGTCGTAGCGGTTATCCCCTACTTCGGATTTGCAAGACAAGACAGAAAAGACAAGCCAAGAGTAGCAATCGGAGCAAAACTTGTAGCAGACCTTTTGATGGCATCAGGTGTAAACAGGGTAATGACAATGGACCTGCATGCAGACCAGATTCAGGGCTTCTTCAATGTGCCAGTTGACCACATATACGCATCTACATTGTTCGTTCCGTACATCAAGAGCCTCAACCTTGACAATCTTGTAATAGCATCTCCCGACATGGGTGGAGCAAAAAGGGCAAAAGCATACTCTCACTTCCTTGATGCAGAAATGGTTATCTCGCACAAGTCAAGGTCCAAAGCCAACATGGTAAGCGAAATGATGGTTATTGGTGATGTAAAGGACAAGAATGTCATTATCGTTGACGATATGATTGACACCGCCGGCACAATAACCATGGCTGCAGATATTATAATGGAAAAGGGTGCAAAAAGCGTTCGCGCAGTAGCAACCCACCCGGTACTTTCGGGACCAGCATACGAAAGAATAAACAAATCGGCTCTCATCGAAGTTATTACAACCAACTCAATTCCTATCAAGGAAGGAATGTCGAACAAGATAAAGGTAATCTCTATAGGCAATTTGTTTGGAGAAGTAATAAATAATGTATATCACCACAAGTCGATAAGCAAAAACTTCATCGTATAATGGACTTGCGGTATTTGGTCATCGAAGGGAACATCGGGACAGGAAAGACCAGCCTTTGCAAACTGATTGCAGAAAAACGCAAGGCGAAACTATTCCTAGAACAATATGCAGATAATCCCTTCCTGCCCAAATTCTACGAAAATCCCGAAAGATATTCGTTTCCACTGGAACTTTCGTTCCTGGCCGACAGATACAATCAACTTAAAAGCAGTGTTTCCTCATTCGACCTGTTCAACGAGTTGATTGTATCTGATTATTTTTTCATGAAATCCCTTATCTTTTCCGCCCACACACTACAGGAAGACGAATACAAGCTATACAGGCAAATATTCAACATAATATATAGTACATTGCCCAAGCCCGACCTATATGTATATTTGCATAAAAATACAGACCTTCTGCTCAAGAACATTGCAAAACGAGGGCGCGAATACGAAAAAAACATCACAGCAGAATACCTAAAAGGAATAGAAACAGGATATTTCAATTTCTTCAAGCAGCAAAATCAAATAAAAATAGTCATTATCGACACCAACAACATTGATTTTGTGAACAATAGTAAAGATTTTGAGAAAATAGAGAACACTATTTTCAACAATGAATATCCAATGGGGATTACCAGATTAATCCTTTAGATATTTTTTTTAATCTTTTTGCTGTTTTTTCTTTACAAATCAAAAACAAGATATTATCTTTGCACAGATTTTTTCCCAAAGGAAAAGTCTGTTAATTATAAGTAATTAAAATATAAAAGAATAATTAAGGAATAAACTATGAAGAGGTTATTATTTGTGACATCGGTAGTTGCATTAGGACTTGTAATGGGTGCTTGCAACGACCTGAAAAAAATGGCAGCCAATGCCGATGACATCAACTACTCCGTAAATCCAAAAGTACTGGAAGTTCACAACGGACAGGTAGCTGTTAACATTACTGGAAATTTCCCAGAAAAGTACTTCAGAAAGAAAGTATCTGCAACATTAACACCAACTTTGGTATGGGATGGCGGAGAAAAGGCTCTTACTCCTATCTATGTACAAGGTGAAAAGATTTCTGGTAACGGACAAGTTATAAAGTACAAACCAGGTGGTGCTTTCTCGTACAACGACAAGTTCGACTATTCGCCAGAAATGCGTAGATCGAAACTCGTTTTGAAGATTACTGCTGTTAAGGGTACAAAGGAAGCAGAATTCGATCCTGAAGATATTGCTGAAGGTATCGTTGCTACTCCAGAACTCGTAAAGATGACTGGCGGAAAGTCTTCAAGCGCAGCTAGCAACTTCAAGAAGGACAACGCTGCTTCAAAGATCGCTGCTATCAACTACGACAAGAACAAAGCTGATATCAAATCTACCGAAACAAAGAAGAGCGAAATCGCTGAAATGCAGAAGTATATTAAGGAATCAAAGGACAATGACCGCGTAAGATTCGACGGCGTTGAACTTAAGTCATACGCTTCACCAGAAGGTTCACAAGACATTAACAAGAAAGTTTCTAACGACCGTTCGAACAGCGCATCGAAGTTCGCAAAGAACGAATTCAAGGGCGTAAATGGTGCAGATGACAGCAACTTCTTCAAGAGCTTGGTAACCGAAGAAGACTGGGATGGTTTCAAGACCGCAGTACAAAACTCGAACCTTGCTGACAAGGACATGATTATCCGTGTTATCAACATGAATTCTGACCCTGACAAGAGAGAAGAAGAAATCAGAAACATGAAGAGCACATTTGACGAACTAGAAAAGGAAGTTCTCCCGAGCTTGCGTCGTTCTGAAATTGTTATCAATGTAACAAACATTGGCAACACAGATGAAGAAATTGCAAAAATCTACAAAGAAGATCCTAGCAAACTCACATTCACAGAAATCATGCACTACGGTGAAATTACCGAAGATGCTCACAAGAGAGTAGAAATCTACACAAAGGCAACCGAACTCTTCCCAGAAGAATGGTCAGCATACAACAACCTCGGTGCAGCTCTCTACGAAACAAAGGACTATCAGGCAGCAAAGGTTGCTCTCGAAAAGGCAAAGAGCAAGAGCAATGGAAACGCAACAGTTCTCAACAACATGGGTAACATTGCACTCTCAGAAGGCAATATAGCAGAAGCAGAAGCTAACTACTCATCAGCAACTGGTGTTAATGAAGCTAGCGCTGGTCAGGGTGTTATCGCAATAAAGAAAGGTCAGTATGCTAACGCATCGAACTTCTACGGTGAAGACTGCTCATTCAACGCAGGTCTTGCAAAGGTTCTCAACAAGGAAAACGATGCAGCTATGAAGGCTCTTGACTGTGGTGATGAAAAGGACGATGCTATGAACTACTACCTGAAGGCTGTTGTTTGCGCTCGCAAGACCGACAACGAAGGCGTTTTCAACAACTTGAGAACTGCTTGCCAGAAGGATTCAAAGTTGAAAGATTTCGCAGCAAAGGATGTTGAATTCATCAACCTCTTCGAAAACGAAACATTCAAATCGATTGTAAAGTAATAATCGCATTCATTCATAAAAATGGCTACCTATTCGGTAGCCATTTTTTTTGCTTCAATCGAAAACAACTTTATATAATAAGGTGTAGTCCGTCGTATGCCAAGTGAATGTTTGCCGGCAATTTTGTCAAAGCAGAATCGTGCGAAATACGATGCCCAATATGTGTGAAGTATGTTTGCTCTGCTCCTACCCTTTTAGCAAAATCCACAGCCTCGTCAAATGAAAAATGCATAGGATGTGCATCATACTGCAATGCATTTACAACCAAAGTCGTAACATTCTTTAGCTTTTCCATCTCCGATTCGGGAACGACCTTAGCATCGGTTATATAGGCAAAGCCTGCAATTTTAAATCCTAAGATAGGCAATTGTCCGTGATATGCACGAATCGGATTAACTGCTATGTCACCTACTTTGAATTCGGCATCGGGAGTAATTGTATGTATGTTCACTTTGGGAACTCCCGGATATGTGCTATTGTCGAAGATATAGAAGAACTGCTTATGCAACGCATCAATCACGCGCTGCTCGGCATATATCTCCATTGGTTTCTTGGTGAGGTAGTTGAGCGGACGAATGTCGTCAAGGCCACCGGTATGGTCAACATGCCCGTGAGTAAACAGGATTGCATCCACATTGCTTGCACCCTCGCGAATCATCTGGTAGCGGAAATCGGGACCGCAGTCGATAAGCATGTCAACGCCATCGCAATGCAACAGCACCGACGAACGCAAACGCTTGTCCCTCGGATTGACTGACCTACAAACTTCGCAGTCGCACCCTAAAATCGGCGTTCCCTGCGAAGCACCCGTTCCCAAAAATACTACTTCCATAACTAAAACTTCATTGCAAAGTTACAATATTATCTCGCTACAAGCAAAATAAAATTTAGACATCGTTGAAAACTAAGTAACCGAATAAAAATTCTTTTTACTAATATTTGTCATATCAAAAACTATGTTTATCGCTTGTAAGCGATAATTTGAAAGGAAGACATGTAAAACCATTCCGGAGAAAGTTCTGCGCTTTGGAGAAAAAAGGAAAGGCAGGCAGCAGGAGATTTTGTTAACCATTAAAATTAAAACAATGAAACGATTTGCAACAATATGCTTGCTTGCGCTCGCTATCTTGTGTAGCAACCAGATTTCCTTTTGCCAGGACAGCAAACAAAGCAACTTGGATTTAGTAAAGGCAAGGATAGTGGAAATGAACAGGACTCTTGACGAGGAAATTTATTTTTCCACCTATGAGATTATCGAATACACCTTGCCAATTGTTGAGGACAAGAAACAAATAAACGAAATTGTCAGAATTTTAAAGAAGTTGAAAAAGAAATGCCCGCAGAAACCAGCCTCGGTTTGCGATTGCTATGACGCCAAAATAAAAAATGGCGAAAAAGTAGACGACGAAATCTTGTTTTGGAATGGTTGCAAGGATTTAATACGTTGAACATTATATTTAAAAGGAGATTATTTATGAAGAATTTAGCAAGACTATTTTTGGTTGTCGCAGCAATGGCAACATTGCTTTCGTGCAATCGCAACACGAAGCCAGAACCAGCAGTTTATGAGTTGGAAGTGTATAAGACACAAAAAATAGTATTAGACGTGGAAGACCGAGACTTGGAAAGTGAAATAACGCTTCCGGGAGGTCTGGTTGACATTGACGGCAAGGATGCACTCGTGTTTTATTCTAAAGGTGGAACTATATCGTACTACGATTTGGAAACTGGTAAGAAGATGAGCGGAGTCAATAATGTAGAGCCAGATATATATGATGCTTTGGATACTGTGATTGCCGTTGATGCTCTCTTGCTAGCAGGTGACAGCAAGGAATTGGGAGTTAGACTTGAATATGATAAAGCCAACGGAGTGTATTGGGCAGAGAAGTATTACGATACCGACTATTATGGTAAAAATGTTCACGAACTTATTATTATCGATAAGGATTTCAACTATTTGGGAACAATTTACGACAATAAGGTCTGGCCTTGGTTTGATAACGGCAGAATTCTTGTTGACATTGAACATATTAAAGACAATTCGACAGTAACGGTTAACTATTTGAAACTGACGAAGACCGACCGCAATTACAACGAATACATAGAGTCGTGCCGTGCCGACCTTGAAAAAAAGCATAAGGAGTGGGAAGAATACAAGGAAAAGTTCTCTCCGGAAAATAGTCCGCTTATTGGATTGGTAAAACCGCAGGACGACAGAATATATAAGGTGCTTACCTTGTATTGCAAGGATGAAATATCAGATGGCGACAAGATGGTAATCGACTCGTTGATTGCTAACAAGGAAATTGTCAATTTGGCACCGATATACCTTGTTGTTTCTGCCGAAAATGAGGAAGCAGGCGCTTCGTATGTCAAGAAAAACGGACTTGATTGCATCGAAAAAATTGTCTTTGATACCGAAGGTATAGCAAACACAAATGCAGGACAGGACAATCCTCGCTTTATTTTTGTGGAAGATGGCCTTATAACAAAAGACACAATTTATAGTACAGCAGACATCGGCACCGAAATGATTCCGAGATTATTCGGTGAAGGCAAATTTACTCGATACTATATTTATGACGGTGAACTTATTGTCGCTGTTACTGGTGGAGCTTTTATTGACGATTAGTTGACTAGTACATAAAAGGGAAAAGGCTGCGATTGCAGCCTTTTTTTGTGTGGGATTGCAGATCCCCTGCGTTGCCGCGGGCATCCTTGCAAAAAAATAGAAAACTTGCTCCGCTGCGTTTTCTTCTTTGTTTTCTGAAAACTCTTTAGAATTAAAACAATAATGTGAAGAGAGAGAGGGATTGCAGATCCCCTGCGCTGTCGCGGGCGTCCTTGCAAAAAAATAGAAAACTTGCTCCGCTGCGTTTTCATTTTTGTTTTCTGCAAACCCTTTTGAATGCATGCATTCAAGGATTTGCAGAAAACAAAAAAAAGCGAAGCAAAAGCTTCGCTATTTTTTGCGGAGAGAGGGGGATTCGAACCCCCGGTACCGGTAACCCAGTACGTCAGTTTAGCAAACTGGTGGTTTCAGCCACTCACCCACCTCTCCTTTTTGCTAATTTGCTAAATTGCGGGCTTTCCTGAAAGCAGAAAAAGCGAGCGCAAAGATACATATAATTGTTGTAATGCAAAAAATATTTTGAAAAATATTTTTCACAATTCCATTTTTGTAGATTTTTTTCAAAATCAATCATACTGAATTAAAAATGATTATATTTGCATTTTTACAAAATAAGACATACAGATATGAATCGTTATTTATCCATGTTTTTTGTAATGCTGTTGCTCGCATCACTGGCATTGTTATATTCGTGCGGAGGAACGAGTCCCGGCAAGGCAAACTTAGTAGCCATGTATGGTCTGGTAAACGGTTCCAACTGGCGTGGAGCCGACCCAACAGCAATTGTTAGCGAGCACAAGATAAAGATTAACGGAACCTCTGCAAACGGACAAACCATAATCATAACACTGAACTCAAAAGAGCTGGGTGAATATACTTTTTCGCATACTAACGGACATTATGCAGAGTTCATACCCAACATGGCATCGGGTACAGAACGATTCTCAACGCAAAATGATGATGGAAGTGGATTTGTAAGACTGTCATCGCTAAACGAAGAAACACATACCGTTGGCGGAGAATTTTATTTCAAGGCATACCGCACAGACGGTTCATTCAAGTCTATCTCCGAAGGAAAATTCACCAATGTTCCATATACTTACTACAATTTCGATGATGACACATACAACAGTGTATTTACATTTACGCAGGGCGGAAGAATATGGAATGCTAAAGAAATATCCGGAGTCAAGAGCGACACAGCTATGGTATTGACAGGAGCTTGCGACCGCTCGGAAGCATGGCAGAGCATAACATTGAAAATGCCTACTAATGTTTCGGAAGGCGTACATTATTTCGGTACTGATGTATATGGAGTTTTCCAATCGGGATTCTACGACTTGCCAGCAACAGCAGGCGCTATTACTATTTCCGAAATCAACAGCCAAAATAAAGTAATTAAGGGAACATTCTTCTTTAACTACAGAGACAACAACGGTGAAGTTCAATCAATTACCGATGGCTCTTTTGATGTCAAATATACAGATTTGACTGTTGTTGAATAACCAAAATTTCGAAATACATTTATAAACAAAATAAAACATTTTCAAATGAACGAAAAGATATTGAAAGACCTTGCCAAAATAGGCATAACAGGTGTAAAAGAAATTCATTATAATCCCTCAAACGAGGAATTGTTCAAATTCGAGATGGACCCATCGCTCGAAGGTTTCGACAAGGGACAACTTACCGAACTCAACGCTGTAAATGTAATGACTGGTATTTATACTGGTCGTTCGCCCAAGGACAAGTTCATCGTTATGGACGAAAACTCAAAGGACACCGTATGGTGGACAACCGATGAGTACAAGAACGACAACCATGTATGCTCGCAGGAAACTTGGGAAGTTGTAAAAGACCTTGCAAAGAAGCAGTTGTGCAACAAGGAATTGTTCGTAGTTGACGCTTTCTGCGGTGCTAACAAGGATACCCGCATGAATGTACGCTTCATTATGGAAGTTGCATGGCAGGCTCACTTCGTACGCAACATGTTCATCAAGCCGACCGAGGAAGAACTCAAGACTTTCGAACCTAACTTCACAGTTTACACTGCATCGAAGGCAAAAGTTGAGAACTACAAGGAACTCGGTCTCAACAGCGAAACTGCAGTTGTATTCAACATCACAAGCCGCGAGCAGGTTATCCTCAACACTTGGTATGGTGGTGAAATGAAGAAGGGTATGTTCTCGATGATGAACTACTACCTGCCATTGCAAGGCATTGCAGCAATGCACTGCTCGGCAAATACCGACATGCAGGGCAAGCATACCGCTATCTTCTTCGGATTGAGCGGAACTGGTAAGACCACCCTTTCGACCGACCCGAAGCGTCTGCTCATCGGTGACGACGAACACGGCTGGGACGATGATGGCGTTTTCAACTTCGAAGGCGGTTGCTATGCAAAGGTTATCAACCTCGACAAGGACAGCGAACCCGACATCTACAATGCTATCCGTCGTGATGCACTTTTGGAGAATGTTACTGTTGACGAAAACGGCAAGATTGATTTCGCCGACAAGAGCGTTACCGAAAATACCCGCGTAAGCTATCCTATCGACCACATCGAAAAGATTGTTCGCCCGATAAGCGCAGCTCCGGCAGCCGAGAATGTAATCTTCCTTTCTGCTGATGCATTCGGTGTTCTTCCTCCAGTATCAATTCTTACTCCAGAACAGTGCAAATACTATTTCCTTAGCGGTTTCACTGCAAAATTGGCTGGAACAGAGCGTGGTATTACCGAACCGACACCAACTTTCAGTGCATGCTTCGGACAGGCATTCCTCGAATTGCATCCAACAAAATATGCAGAGGAACTTGTAAAGCGCATGGAAAAGAGCAATGCAAAAGCATATTTGGTTAATACTGGCTGGAATGGTACAGGCAAGCGTATCTCCATAAAGGATACCCGTGGCATTATCGATGCAATCCTCGACGGCGCAATACTTACCGCCCCGACAAAGAAGATTCCGTACTTCGACTTGGAAGTTCCGACAGCATTGCCAGGCGTTGACCCGAAGATTCTCGACCCACGCGACACCTACGCTACAGCAGATGAATGGGATGTTAAGGCACGCGACCTTGCAGGACGCTTCATCAAGAACTTTGTGAAGTTCACAAGCAACCCAGCAGGCAAGAAATTGGTTGATGCTGGTCCAAAACTGTAAACTTTGATTTCATAGAATAAAAAAGTTCCGCCGATTGGCGGAACTTTTTTGTTTTGCATTGATCATTGTCTCTTGCATACATCCCCACTATAAATTCTGAAACAAGTTCAGAATGACATTGTGGAGGGATTATCCATTATTCATTGTCAATTGTCCATTATGCATTATACATTGTCAATTATCCATTATAAATTTAATTGTAAATTGCCTCTATTTCCTTCATTATCCTTTTTGCCAACGCATCGGCTTTGTCGATGGTACTGCTTTCGGAGTAAATGCGGATTATCGGCTCAGTGTTCGACTTGCGCAGGTGTACCCATTCCTTGGTTTCGGGGAATTCAATCTTTACTCCATCAATTGTTGACACAGGATTTCCAGCATATTTGGCAGCCATTGTCTTCAGGATATTGTCAACATTGATTTTTTCGTTGAGCTGGATTTTGTTCTTCGAGATTGAATATTCAGGGAAGGTACGGCGCAATTCGCTAACCTTCATTTTCTTTTCAGCCATAAGCGACAGGAACAATGCAATTCCAACAAGTGCATCGCGACCATAATGTACTTCGGGATAAATAACTCCGCCATTGCCTTCGCCACCAATAACAGCATTGGTTTCCTTCATCTTGGTGACTACATTTACCTCGCCTACTGCAGCAGCATTGTACGCACAGCCGTATTTTTCAGTTACATCGCGCAATGCACGGGTAGATGACATGTTGGAAACTGTATTGCCAGGAGTTTTCGACAAAATATAGTCGGCAACCGAAACCAAAGTGTATTCTTCGCCAAACATCTGTCCATCCTCGCAAATGATTGCAAGCCTATCGACATCGGGGTCAACTACAAAACCGACATTAGCATTCTGCTTTGGCATTTCCGATGCAATCTGCGTGAGGTTTTCGGGAATAGGTTCGGGTGTATGTGCAAAATGTCCGTTTGCCTCACAGTTGAGTTCCACGATGTTGTTCACGCCCAGTTTTTTCAAGAGTTTTGGCAATACGATTCCGCCAACGGAGTTAACGCAGTCGATTACAACCTTGAAATTAGCGGCTTTAATAGCTTCGAGGTTGAGAACTTTCATCTTCAAAACCATGTCGATGTGCTTGTCCTCGTAGTTGGCAATCTTCGTTTCCTTGCCGATGTGGTCTATGTCGTTGTAGGTAAAATCTTCCGATTCGGCAATTGCAAGCACATCCTTACCTTCCTTGTCGGTAAGGAATTCGCCATGGCAATTGAGGAGTTTCAATGCGTTCCACTGCTTTGGATTATGACTTGCGGTGATTATGATACCGCCATCGGCTTTCTCCATAATTACGGCCATCTCGGTAGTCGGAGTGGTTGCCATTCCAATATTTACGACTTCGAAACCGAGCGAAACCAATGTCGAAACTACAATGTTTTCGACCATCTGACCCGAAAGGCGAGCATCGCGACCAACAACAATCTTGTTGCTGCCAAGATTTTGCTTGCGATTCCAGATGCCGTAAGCAGTGGTAAACTTTACTATGTCGATTGGGGTTAAGTTTTCAGAAATTTGTCCGCCTATAGTTCCGCGGATGCCTGATATTGATTTAATTAGTGTCATGTCCTTTAAGTTTGATTTGTGCAAATTTAGTGAAGTTTTTCCGTAGCGTCCAGCAAAAAGAAATACGAATTCCCATTTTTATCAACAGCACGGGTGAAATAACGATGAATTAATTTTTGTGCTATTTGCTGTATTCATTGGTTGCCGTGTCGAATAATGTCTTAATTTTGCCACTGCATATTATTCAGGTATGGATACGATTCAGCTACAGATTGACGAACATAACAGGCAAATTATAAAGCACAACATTGAACGCAACAGGCTTATTGTCGAAAATAAACTCGGAACCGACAAGCTTGTGCCTGAATACAAACTAGATTCGAACGGAAAGTTCATTAGCGTCAATATCAAATTTGCCGAAATGCTTGGCTATTCATCAGTGGCAGAAATAATGTCGGAGATAAATACTGGCAAATACTTGATTCTCAAATCTGACCTGCTGGCAATGTTTGCCAACAGCGACTACATTATCGACAAACCCCTGTGCCTGCGCACAAAAACCGGATCGTACCTCAACCTTATGGAATCAATGATAAGGATTGAAGAGAAAGGTCAGACAAGATATATAGGGCTTTTGAAATACCGTGATTCGTATGACCGTCAAAAGCAAGGAAACGCTATGTTCTGGAACACTGTGAACCAGCTATACGGAAGCATAAAGTCGGGAGTTATTATATGCGACCGCAACACCATATTGATGTACGAAAACTCAGCCATGCGACAAATCATCGGACTTGACGACATAGAAGACCTGCCAAGTTTGTACATCGAGAACTACATTGATCCCAAAGACCGCAAAAAAATAAAGTCGTCGATTGATAAGCTTTTCAGCACCGAAATGCAAACGTCGCAAATCGGCTTTTCATTGATGAAAAAAAGTGGAGAATATGTCAGCGTAATCGCATATTCATCGATAATAGATTTCGAAGACCAAAAATTTTGCGTAGCGATAGTAACTCCCGTAAACGAAAAGGACAACGTCGAAAAGAAAGAGATGCACAAGGTCATGCGACCTTTCCGTGAAACAATCGATGCGCTGTCGGAACTGTGCCTGCTTGTAACTCCCGAAGGCGACATTTGCGACATTAACAATGCTGCCGTCAAGATGTGGGGCTGGAACTACAAAGCATACCTTAGCAAGTCAATCTTTTCGCTTGGCAAGTTCAGCAAGCACGAAACAGATCGCAACATAGGCAATTTATGCAACGACGACGGCATAAGCGAATACCTATTTCTTGCGCAAAACACCATCTGGGGCGACATACCTTTCACCGCCAAAGTATTCTATGCCACATCAACCGATACAAGGCATATCGCCATTGTGATGGAAAACAGGCGCGAGATACAGCAGATAATGGACAACCTTAGCATAGAATACCGCAACAATCTGGCATTGTTCGAGAACTCGCTTTGTGGAATTATACAAATGCTAAACGGTGAAATCGTAAAGGTAAACAGCAGAGCCTACTCGTTGCTAAAAATAAACAATGACATCCGCGGTCATCATATAACCGACATACTAAAGGTTACAAAGCGGAAAAAGCGTAGCATCGTAGTAACCGCACCAAACCGCAAGGAAGAGATTTTCGACTACGAGGTAATTTCAGAAGACAATAGGGTTGTCCTTGAAATGCACATCTACGACATCGACAAGGAAAATTCGCTATGCTACTTCACTCCGAAAAATGTGCGAAAATCAAACTCTCTAATGCGCGATGCAGTATCCCGCTACAAGGTCATTGTCGAGCAATCGCCATGCGGTGTGCTTATCGGTGACAAGCACGGCAACATAATCGATGTCAGCGACCGCTTCTGCGAAATGATAAAGATGCCACCGCGCGAAATACTTGGCAAGAACATCGTTGCGCTTTTTACGACCAACAGCGTCATCAGCAAGCCGTTAGACTACACTCATGTGGATGAAGGCGAAATAATAAACGCCGAGCGTGAACTAAAATGCGGTGATGGTACGGTAAAAGTTGTCGAAATGTACTCGAGCACCATATCATCCGACATGTATCAGGCTGTAATACTTGATATTACATCCAGAAAAATATACGAAAACCAGATGCTCGGCTACCGCAAGAGAATCCAAGACATGGACATGCAAAAGGCGCATTTCAAGAAGATGTCGAAAGATGTAACCGTGATTTTCGGGGCAAATGCCGAGATAAAGGATGTATTTGTGGGAGAAAAATTCCCGTTTTTCGAATATTCCAAGAGCGAAAACGAATTTACCGAAAGGTTCATAAGCTACATGACGCGCAAGGAATACGACATGATTATAAGGCAGTGCGTAACGCGAATAATCGAAGGGGAAAGTAGCGAAACTCAAAATGTTGAAGTCGCAATTGGAGGAATACCATACGAGTTTGAACTTAAATTCTCGCCAATAGAAAACGATGCTCTTATGGTCGTTTCCGATGTAACCGACAGAAACCGCTCCATCAGGGAACTTAATGCCGCACTGAAGAAAGCCGAAGAAAGCGAGAAACTTCAGTCTGTATTCCTAAGCAATCTATCGCACGAACTTCGCACGCCGATGAACGGAATAATAGGATTTGCCGACCTGCTTCTCGAAAGCGAAAATGACCCACAAAAGCAGGAATACCTGAAAATAATCCTCGACTCATCGTACCAACTGCACAATGTCCTTTCGGACATTATCGAGATGTCGAAGCTTGAAGCAGGTACTGTACAGGCAAAGACGGAAATTATCGGTCTGAAGAAGATTATCGCCGACATTTGCGCATCAATGCAATCGGATAGGCTGATTGCCGAAAATAATGTCCAAATCGTAAACCTTGCACAGAAACACGAAGAAGTGCTTATAATTTCCGACAATGTCAAGCTGAGACAGATAATCATAAACCTCGTGAACAACGCCATAAAGTTTACCAAAAACGGAAAGGTGGAAATCGACTACAGCGTCGACAACGAAAAGGTTTGCATCATTGTCCGCGACAACGGCGTTGGAATAGCAAAGGAAGACATAGACAACATTTTCGACAGGTTCTACCAGACGAAGAATGTTGAGCTTGCAACAAAAGGTTCGGGACTTGGACTTGCAATAGTCAAGTCGTACATTGATATACTTCATGGAAAAATTAGCGTTGAATCGGAAGTAGGCAAAGGTTCCTGCTTCTATGTTGAACTGCCAAGTCGTTACTAATATGAGAAGAAAAATTTTTGTTATTGCGTTTTTTGTGCTGGCATTCGTGACAGCATTCGCACAATCGGATGAATACGGTATTCCCCAGATAAAAAACTTCAGTCCGGCTGACTATCGTCAGGAAAGCCAGAATTTCTGCGTGGTGCAGGACAAGAACTCGCTCATGTATTTCGGAAATACCAATGGTGTCATGGAATACGATGGCGAACACTGGACAATCGTCAAGGTGCCCGGACGCCCCAAAATAGCAGTAAGTGAAAACAACGAAATTTTTTATGGCGGGTACAACACATTCGGCAAGATAGTTTACATAAACGGCCATCTGAGTCTGGATGAACTTTCAAACAATCTCGACTGTGCCTTTGGACAGATTGTAAAGGTAGCAACATGCAACGATGCGGTATATTTTGCATCAAGCGACAAACTTTTCATGTATGTCTATGCGGACTCTTCCATAAAGAAAGTTATCGAGAACAAGCCATTCCGCCTCATCGATATAAATGGTACAGCATACATACAACGAAGATTTGCTCCGCTACAACGCCTCAATCATGGAAAATATGAATCGGATGACCTTTGTGTGGCTGTCGACTCCATTGATGTCGCCGACCTTATACAGGCAAAGGAAAACCGCATTATAGTGCGCGACCGCCAAAGGAATTGCTTCTTCTCATATATCAAAAGCGAAGGTCTGAAATATTTCAACACTGATTTCGACAGATACATAAACAAAAACGAATATTCGAAAATGGCTGTCCTTCGCGACGAAACATTTGTCGTAGGCACAAAGTTAGGCGGCATTGTGTCGTTCGACGAAAAAGGCAAGGCGAGGTTCATGGCAACTACATCCAACGGTTTGAAGGACAATTCGATAAACGACCTATACATTGACAATCAGAACAAGATATGGATTACCACTGAAAATGGAATTAGCCTGTTTGAAACCAATTCGGGACTTTCGATTTTCAATGCATCAAGCGGACTAAGAGGTGCTGTGCTTTCAGTCATACGCTACAATGGAATACTATATGTAGGAACAACAGTCGGTCTGTTCAAGCACTACCGACTCGAAACTCCCGGTGGCGTCATCTACGGATTCCGTAGTCTTAGGGGTGTGTACGAAAACTGCTGGCAACTATGTATTTACGACGGGCATCTGTACGCAGTAACATCGGGCGGACTATTTGAAGTAAACGAAGGAAATGCCGAAAGGGTAATGGAAGAGTCGCTAATCTCTATGATGCCAATAACCATTGGAGGAGACAAATATGTACTGCTTGGCGGACATTCGGGAATCATCGTAACCACAATATCGGATGGAAAAGTTGAGAAAATCGGCAACTTGAAGAATATGACGCGTACGGTACGCACCATCACATCCGACAACAATGGCAATGTATGGCTAGGCACCGACCGAGACGGACTATACAGTTTTTACACCGGCGATTCTCTTGACCTCAATGCTATGGTTTCAAGTTACGGAGCTTCGGACGGACTGCCACCCGACTTCGACTGGGTTGATGTTTACTCAACTAAGAAACTTGGTCCTGTATTCTCGACTTCGCTGGGACTTTACCGCTACGACAAAATAAAGGAAAGATTTGCCAAGGACACAACATGCTTCTGCATTGGGTCCGACTGTTCGTCGGTGTTCGGCATCATACGCGAGGATTCGTGCGGAAATATTTGGTACAACTGCTCACTATCGGATGCCTACGAACGCGAATGCGGTATAATACGCTTCGACTCCGATGGAAGTTATGTTCGCGAAACCTCAGCACTAGGACAAATGCGAGAATCGGTAGTGGAAACAATCTACCCTGAAAATGACGATGTCGTATGGTTCGGCACCTCCGATGCATTGATAAAGTACACCCGAAACAAGAACCAGCAAACGAAAAAAGATAGCGCATTCGTGTGCATGATTAGAACCGTAGCTGTAGCAAACGACTCCATCATTTATGCTTTCGACCATGATTATCAAGAAGATGTAAAACTCATGCACGAGATAAAGTATCTCGACAGGAAAATCAGGTTCGAGGTGGCAGGACTTGCATACAACACTTTTGGCGACACCGAATACCAGTTCATGCTCGAAGGACTGGATGACGACTGGTCGGACTGGACAACCGATTCGTACAAGGAATACATCAGCCTTTCGGAAGGTGAATACAAGTTTCTGGTACGGTCCCGCAACGGATACGGACAAATAAGCAACATTGCCGAGTTCAACTTCGAGGTTACACCACCATACTACCGATCGGTCTGGGCTTACATTCTTTATTTCCTTTGTTTTGTTGTCATAACAGTCCTGATTGTAGCATGGAGAAACATCATCCATACGAAAGAAAAATACCGTCTCGAGAAACTTGTTGAAGACCGCACAAACGACCTTGTATTACAAAAGGAGCAAACCGAACAACTGGTAAAGAAACTTTTACCACAGAAAACCGTTGATGAACTTCAGCAGACAGGAAACGCAACTTCCAAGAAATATGATATGGTGACGGTACTATTCTCCGACATCCAAGGTTTTACTAAAATAGCTGCGACAACAAATCCTGAAGAACTGATAAAGTACCTCAACGAACTGTTTGTATCGTTCGACAATATCATAGCAAAGTACAACATCGAGAAAATCAAGACTATCGGCGATGCATACATGTGTGCAGGAGGAATGCCAAACCGCGATGCGACAAATCCTGTAGAGGTTGTGCTTGCTGGTCTGGAAATGCAAAGAGCCCTCGATGATCTCAACGCAAAACACGACCTTAAGATGAAAATGCGTGTTGGAATCCATACCGGACCAGTCGTTGCTGGCGTTGTAGGTGCACAAAAGATAGAATACGACATCTGGGGCGACACAGTAAACATAGCAAGCCGCATGGAATCGCACGGCGAAGTCGGCAAGGTAAATATTTCGGAGGCAACATACCGACTAGTTAAGAAGTTTTTCAAGTGCGAAACCCGTGGCATGATGAATGTGAAGAACAAAGGCGAGATGGAAATGTACTTTGTGGATGGCATTCTGGATGAACTGTCGGAAAACGGAGATGAAATTACGCCAAACCATCTGTTCAATGTGCGTAAGCTTAGCCTCGACTTCTCGATTCTTCAGGAAGATATTTTCAACCAGATGCAACGAGACCTGCCGAAAAACTTATACTACCACAATATCAAGCACACATCAGATGCCATTTACCGTGTCACCGACATCGGAACAAAGGAAAATGTGTCGGAAGAAGACTTGCTGTTGCTACGTTGTGCAGCCTTGTTCCATGATACCGGTTTTATGGCTAGCTACGACAACAACGAGGAAATTGGTGCAAGATTGGCTCAGCAGGAATTGGGCAAGCGCAAATTCTCACGCGAACAGATTGAAAAAATCAAGGGCATGATAATGGCTACCAAGGTGCCCCAGAATCCACACAACCTGCTCGAGGAAATTATGTGCGATGCCGACCTCGACTACTTAGGAAGACCTGATTTCATACCTATTTCTCAAAACCTATTCCGCGAGCTTTTCGAGCGAGGCAAAATCGACTCGATAGAGCAATGGAACAAGATGCAGTACAAGTTTATCACCGAGCATCACTACTTTACCGAAACAGCCAAACGCAGCGGCGAACCCGGAAAGAAACAGGTTCTCAAGGAATTGAAGGAATTGATATAAAAATTGTAAGGGTAGGTTTCAAACCTGCCCTTCAATTTTTATTGCACCGTCTCCTTTCAAAAAAAATTAGAAAACTAAATTCTGCAATCGTATTTTGCATTATTTTTGTGCGTTTTTATAACTCAAACAAAATTTCGCAAGATGGAAGAAAAGAAGGATTCACTGAACTTTATCGAACAAATCATTGAGAACGATTTGTCATCAGGAAAAGTAACAAGCACATACACTCGTTTTCCCCCAGAACCAAACGGCTACCTGCACATCGGACACGCAAAGTCCATCTGCCTCAACTTCGGCATCAAGAACCAGTACCACGGCAAGTGCAACCTGCGTTTCGATGATACTAACCCGTCGAAGGAAGACGTTGAATATGTAAACTCCATCATAGCCGACATCAAGTGGCTCGGCTTCGAGTACGACAAGTTGCTCTACACATCCGACTATTTCGACCAGCTTTACGAATGGGCAAAGATGCTTATCCGCGAAGGCAAGGCATACGTCGATGAGCAAACTCCCGACCAGATTGCCGAACAACGCACCAATCCTACCATACCGGGAATTGAAAGCCCATTCCGCAACCGTCCAGCCGAGGAAAGCTTGAAGTGCCTCGAAGAGATGAACGCAGGTATTCACGAGGAAGGTTCGATGGTACTGCGCGCAAAGGTTGACATGAACTCGCCCAACATGCACATGCGTGACCCGATAATGTACCGCATCATCCGTCGTCCGCACGACCGCACAGGCGACAAGTGGAACATCTACCCGATGTACGACTATGCTCACGGACAAAGCGACTACATCGAGGGTATCACCCACTCCATCTGCACATTGGAATTTGAAGTTCACCGTCCGCTCTACGACTGGTTCCTCGATCAGATTGACAAGACCGGCAAACGCCCACAGCAGATTGAATTCGCACGACTGAACCTTTCATATACGGTAATGAGCAAGCGCAAACTTCTCGAACTCGTAAACAACAAGTATGTAAGCGGTTGGGACGATCCGCGAATGCCTACCGTCAGCGGTTTGCGCCGTCGTGGTTATACACCCGAATCAATACGCACATTTGCAGAGAAAATCGGTGTTGCAAAGCGCGAAAACATGATTGACGTGAGCCTTCTCGAATACTGCATCCGCGAAGACCTCAACAAGCGCGACTACAGAATATTGGCAGTCCTCGACCCGCTGAAGGTTGTTATTACCAACTATCCAGAAGGTCAGACCGAAAAACTCGAGGCACAGAACAACCCCGAAGATGAAAACGCAGGAACACGCCAGCTCACCTTTGGTCGCGAAATCTACATCGAGCGCGAAGACTTTATGGAAGATGCACCAAACAAGTTCTTCCGTCTGAAACCGGGCGGTGAAGTTCGCTTGAGATATGCATATTTCATCAAGTGCAACGAAGTGATAAAGGACGCCAACGGCAACATTACCGAACTGCACTGCACCTACGACCCCGAAAGCCGTGGTGGTAAATCACCTGACGGACGCAAGGTAAAGGGCACAATTCACTGGGTAAACTGCGATACCTGCGTTGATGCAGAAGTTCGTCTCTACGACCGTCTGTTCACCAAGGAAAATCCCGACGACCTTGCCGAAGGCGAAACCTACCTCACCTATCTGAATCCGGATTCGTTGAAGGTTGTCACCGCAAAGGTCGAGGAATACATAAAGGAAACCAAGGAAACCAGCTTCCAGTTCGAGCGCAAAGGCTACTTCTGCTTCGACAAGGATTCAACTCCCGAAAAGCCAGTATTCAACCGCACCGTCACACTGAAGGATTCATGGGCTAAAATTGCTGAGAATGACAAAAAGTAGGACGGCACTATTCCCCGGTTCGTTCGACCCTATCACCGTAGGTCACGAATCGATAATACGGCGCGCACTGCCGATGTTCGACAAGATAATTGTTGGCGTCGGCATCAACTCCGAAAAGTCGGCTATGCTTTCGAGCGAAAAGCGTGTGGAACTGATAAAAAAGGTATTTGCCAACGAACCCAAGGTGGAAGTCGTCACCTATTCGGGACTGACAGTTGACTTCTGCAAGGCTCACGATATCAGTTTCATACTGCGCGGACTGCGCACTTCAGCCGACTTCGAGTTTGAACGCGCAATAGGACACGCCAACCAACTTCTCGACAAAAACATAGAAACAATATTCATGCTCACTCTGCCAGAACATACTTTCATATCATCCAGCATTGTCCGCGACATTGCCAAGCACAATGGCGATATTTCGGCTTTCCTGCCAAAGGCGATTGGAAGAGAAGATTTCTAAATCAAAAATATTTCTTAAGGCTGCGATTGCAGCCTTAATTTTTTCTAGCAAACATATACTAATCAACAATTTGCATTATCAAAACGCTTCAAATAAAAAAAACTGATTTTTTTAAGCCAATTCAATTTAAAGAGTTAAATTTGCACTCTCAAATTGTAATGTTATTTTTAAGAACAGATTATGTCAAACAAGGAGAAAACTACACAGCAAGAAGGTATGCAGAATGTTGAATCTGCATTGAACCGCACAGAAAACTGGTTCGAAAAAAATCAGAAAATCATTATCATAATTTTCGCTGCTATCGTTGTAATAGCACTGGGAATCATCGCATATGTGAAATTTGTACGCGAACCTAAGAACCGCGAGGCAATGACCGAATTATACAAGGCCGAGTTTGCATTTGCACAGGACAGCTTCAATCTTGCACTCAACGGAATCGATGGCGAATACAGCGGTTTTGCTGCAATCGTTGAAGATTATGGCAGAACTCCTTCGGGAAATGCTGCTCGCTACTACGCCGGCGTTTGCTGCATGAGACTTGGTGAATTCGAAGATGCTATTTCTTACCTCGAAGGTTTCGATAGCGACGATCCAATGATTGGTCCTATGGCTGTTGCTCTTGTCGGTGACGCAAACATGGAACTCGGTGACAATGAAAAAGCTGCTAAGAACTATGTAAAGGCAGCTGACAAAGCCAACAACGACTATCTCACACCGCTCTTCCTCATCAAGGCTGGTAACACCTACGAACTTATGGGCGAATACCAGAAGGCTCTTGACACATACACAAGAGTACAGGAAGAATACTACAATGTACTTGAACGCAACGACAAGACAAACATCGAAAAGTACATCAAGCGTGCTGAAATGCATCTTAACAAGTAAATCACATTATCTTTCATATTTTTTGTCAGGGGGACTTGTCCCCCATTTTTTTAATATAAGACTATGGCAAGCGAACTCAAAAACCTATCAATCTACAACGAAACTGGAATAGCAAAGCAAAATCCAGAACATCCATATAGAATCGGTATTGCTGTTTCGGAATGGAACCAGGAAATTACAGCTAACCTCGCTGCTGGTGCTATAGAAACACTCAAGAAATACGGATACAGCGATGACGACATCGTTTTGCGCAGCGTTCCGGGAAGTTTCGAACTGCCTCTCGGTGCAATATATCTCATCGAAAACCAAGAATGCGATGCCGTCATTTGCCTCGGTTGCGTAATACAGGGCGACACCAAGCACTTCGACTATGTTTGCTCGGGCGTAACCCAGGGCATCATGGATGTAAACACCAGATATGCATCACCAGTCGCTTTTGGATTGCTTACAACCAACAACCAGCAGCAGGCAATCGACCGTGCTGGTGGACGACTTGGCAACAAAGGTATTGAAGCAGCCGCAGCAGCATTGAAAATGCTAACCCTGAAAAATGAGGTCAGGTAGAATAAAGATTGCCCTGCTTATTCTGCTGTCGGCAACGACAATGATTTCGTGCATCCCGCAAAAAAAGTGGGAGAAAGCAACCATCACATTCAACGACAATACGAAAAAAGAGGCATTCGTTTATGTCTCGCAATTTTCTTACTACAATTTCTTCAGAGCAAAATATTCGTTGGAGGAACGCAGGATAATCTATCCGCCCGATTCAGTAAAATCGGTAACCAACGACAATTTCAGATACCAATCATTATTTTTCGATGAAGAACGGTTCGGTATGGAATCGTGCGAATTTGTCAAGCATATTGCTGGCGACAAACTATATGTTGGCGTTAGCAAGGTAAAAATGAAAACCTGCGCCTGCAAGACATCGGGAGGTTATTTCAAAGCGTATTTCCTTGTGAATGGCGAACAATACGAAAGAATTGAAATCGACATGAAACATCGCGTTGTGAATGTCAACTTGCTGAACAAGTTCATCAAGGACGAAGGCATCGACTTTGAAATTCCACAACAAGTGAGCCTTGAGGAATTGATATCGCTCATCGGTCTGGCTGACAAATAAAAATACCGCACAATAATCATTGGAAATCTGATTAATCCTCAATTATCAAACCATATACAAAGAAAAACCTCCGTAAGCTTGGGATTCTAACGGAGGCTAAAATAAAGTTTGATAATATGAGGGCAATTTTAGGAATCATTAGAGGGTTTCCCTCATCTGATTCGCTTGCAAAAATATATGTTATTCTAATTCTGGCAAACATTTTTTTTAACGATTATACTAAATGCATTATTTATAGATATTATACATAAATATAAATACAAAATAATCATATACCAATATGAGCACAGGAAAGACATAAATCTCATCGATTATTTATCAAATCAATGAAACGACTTTAATAATCAACATATTATCTGGAAATATCTTTGTTTTGCATTGCAAAAAATAAAAAAAGTATTTCCCATTACAAAGCAAAGTCTTATCTTTACAACCGAATTTGTAAAAATAATAGGATTATGAAGATTATCAATTTAGGAGGCAAGGGCAGTCTGCTCGACCAGTTTTTGTCGGAAGTCCGCGATGTGCAAATCCAGCAGGAAAGACTACGATTCCGCAACAACCTCACCCGTATAGGCGAAGTAATGGCATACGAAATCAGTAAACGCCTGTCATTCGCTGACGAAGATGTCATCACGCCTCTCGGCATTGCAACAGTACCTACACTCAAGGAACAGCCCATATTGGCAACGATTCTCCGTGCAGGACTACCTATGTACAAGGGCTTCCTCAACTTTTTCGACCATGCCGACAGTGCTTTCATAGCCGGATACCGCAAATACAAGAAAAACGGCAAGTTCGAGGTAAAAATCGACTACATCACATCGCCATCCATTGAGGACAGGAATGTAATAATATGCGATCCAATGCTTGCAAGTGGCAGCAGTATCGAGTTAGCATTCAAAGGTTTGCTTGAATACGGAACACCAAAGCATGTTCATGTTGCAGCAGTGATTGCTAGTCGCGAAGGCCTTGAATATATTGAAAAGGTATTGCCAGAAAGCATGGTAACAATATGGACAGGTGCCATTGACGACGAACTGACTGTAAAATCGTACATCGTTCCCGGAATTGGCGATGCTGGCGATTTGGCTTTCGGTGAAAAAACGGAATAGACGAATGGCAATGGACAATTGATAATGGACAATTGATAATGGATAATTGATAATAGTAAAGGCGCAAGGCTTTGCGTCTCAACAAAAAATAACAAATGAAAAAACTAATCATTATTCTTGCTTTTGCAACAGCCTACTCCCTATTCTCGTGCAAGGGAGAAAATGAAAAACCGCTTCCCGCTGTGCTCACAACCGATACGCTAGCAACAGTATACGATTATTCTGTAACCGACACTTTCGACAGCGGAGAAACCCGCCGTATAAGATTCTTCGACAAGGCTGACAGCACAAGCGCAAAGTACGAAAAACGTTACTACAAGAACGGAAACATCTGCATGGAAGGTCCACTCGACAACGACAACCTTCGCGATGGCCGCTGGGTGGCTTGGTACGACTGCGGAAAAATTTGGAGTACCGGCGACTATACACATGGTTTGCGAAACGGAGAAAACAAGGTATATTATGTTAATGGTCAGGTACAATACAATAAAAAATATGTAAACGACACCGCTGAAGGCATCTGGACATTCTACCTTGAAGACGGAACAGAAGCATTAAAAGTCATCTACGAGAAAGGCGTAGTAATCGAGCAGGTGCAACTCGTGAGTGCCGATAGTTTAAGAAATCTTTAATGTAGCATTAAAGATTATCAAAGTAAATTTGCCAACAGAAAATTTTAAAATTAGATACAATGAAAAAATTCACATGTTTGTTGCTTTTTGTTATCCTTAGTATAGGAGCAGCATTTTCGCAGGGTTTGGCACTTACCGACAAGTTGCCCAACGACCCGAAGGTAATTGTAGGCAAACTCGACAATGGGCTTACCTATTATATTAGACAAAACTCAATTCCCGAAAATCGTGCAGAACTCACACTCGCTGTGTATGCAGGTTCTGTTCTCGAAACAGAGGAACAGCGCGGTTTGGCTCACTTTACCGAGCACATGGCGTTCAACGGAAGTACACACTTCAGCAAGAACGAGCTCGTAAACTACATGGAATCAATTGGTATGCAGTTCGGTAGCGAGGTTAACGCCTACACTTCGTTCGACGAAACCGTTTATGGCATCAAGGTTCCGACCGACAACAGCGAATTCATCGACAAGGGTTTGCTCGTTCTTTACGACTGGGCACACGAACTTTCGATGGACGACGATATGATTAACGATGAAAGAGGTGTTATCCACGAAGAATGGCGTTTGAGCCAGGGCGCACAGACACGCTTGCAAAACGATATGCTTACCGCAGTTTTCAACGGTTCAAAGTATGCAGAGCGTCTCCCGATAGGTCTTATGGAAGTCGTTGACAACTTCGACCCGAAGGTAATAAAGGATTTCTACAAGACTTGGTATCGTCCAGACCTTATGGCAGTTATCGTAGTTGGTGACTTCGACCCTGCTGATATGGAAAATCGCATCAAGAAGCAGTTCTCTCAGATTCCTAAACCAGAGAATCCAAAACCACGCCCAACGGAAATTATTCCCGATTGCAAAGAAACCATTGTAAAGCTTTCGAGCGACCCGGAATGCCCTGCTACTATGGTTTACATTTTCTACAGGCATCCACAGACCAAGACCGTTACTGTAGCTGACGCACGCCGCGACATGGTTTCGTCACTCATGACGCAAATGCTTATAGCTCGTTTTTCAGAAATTGCTTTAGCTCCAAATCCTCCTTTCGTACAGGCATTTGGCGCTTATTCTCCATTTATGGGAGGAAAGGATGCCTTTATGAATCTTGCTATATTGCAGAACGACAAGATTGAAAATGCAGTCAAGGTTCTCGCTACCGAAAACCAGAGAATGATTCAGCACGGCTTTACACAGACTGAACTCGACCGCGCAAAGAAGGACATGCTAAAGATGATTGAAAAGCAGTATAACGAGCGCGACAAACAGAAATCGGAAAGCTATATCAACGAATACAAGGCTAACTTCATGCCACCTCACTCAGCATATATGAGTGCAGAGTACGAACATCAGCTCTACAACAAGTACATCCCCGAAATTACACTCGACGATGTAAACAATTATGCTAAAACGATGATTACCGACGACAACTGCGTGGTATTCGTTACTGCTCCAGAAAAGGATGGTTTCAAACTCCCAACCGAAGCGCAGATTAGAAAAGCTTTCGAAGAAGCAAATCAGGCAAAGACCGAACCATACGTTGACAAGGTTGCCGACAAACCGTTGGTTGATGCTCTCGGACCAAAGGGTAAAGTTTCGAAGAAGGCTGTAAACAAACAGTTCGGCTACGAAACTTGGACTTTGAGCAACGGCGTAAAGGTTGTTCTTAAGCACACCGACTTCAAGGCCGACGAAATCACTATGACTGCAAAGAGCGATGGCGGTTATTCTAAATTCAACGCAAAGGACGCTCTCACTGTTCAGCATATAACCTCTGTAATGGACGAAAGCGGTCTTGGAAACTACGATGCAACTGAATTGCAGAAATATCTCTCTGGTAAGAATGCACATGTTTCTCCATACATTGGTGAAACCGAAGAAGGATTCACTGGCAGCTGCGATGTTGAAGGCTTCGAAACAATGCTCGAACTTGTAAACGCATATTTCACACAACCTAAGTTCAACGAAGACGCATTCAAGTCGTACATTGAAAAGCAAAAGGGTATGCTCGAAAATGCTAGCCTTGACCCGCAGAGCGTATGGCAGGACTCGATGAGATGGATTATGGCCAACTACAGCGAATACCGCAAACCTATGACACCTGCTTTGCTCGATGAAGTTAACTTCAAGAATATGAGCAAGTTCTACAAACAGCGTTTCAACGACCCATGCAACTTCACTTTCTACTTTGTTGGAAATATTGATGCCAAGAAAGCAAAACCGTTGATTGAAAAGTACTTGGGTTCGCTCGAAACAGTAGAACGCAACGAAACCTTTGTTGACCTCGGAATCCGTCCTCCAAAGGGTGGCGTAGAGAAGGATGTAAGAAAAGGCAAGGACGACAAGTGTATCGAAATTATAATGTTCCATGGCGATTTTGAATACAACGCACAGAACAACACCGAAATCGATGCTATCTGCAAGATTCTCACCACCAAACTTCTCGAACAGATTCGTGAAAAGGAAAGCGGTGTATATTCTATAGGTGCATATCCTATGACTTCAAGCAAGCCGACAGGAAGATACGCTGTTCAAATTTTCTACAGCTGCGACCCTGCAAGAGAACCAGAACTTAAGGAAAAGATTTTCAATGTAATAAAGTCTATTCAGGGTGGTGAAATAAGTAGCGAAGAAATAGCAAAGGTCATCGAAAAGAAGAAACGCGAACACGAAACCGAAGTCAAGGAAAACAAGTACTGGAGAAGCCTTGTAATCGACCTTGTAGAAGGCGACATAACTCCCGAAGAGGCAACTAGCGAAGATGCTCGCATCAATGCCATCAGCAAAGACCAGATGGCAAAGGCTGCTGAAAAGTATTTCAAATTCGACAGCTATGTAAAGGTTAGACTTGTTCCCGAAAAATAGTACCATTTATTAATAACAACGAAAAAGAGGATGTTCGCATCCTCTTTTTTTGTTGAACTTTTCTTACTTTTGCACCAAAATATCAGGAAATGTTTCAGAAAATAATAAATGGCTGTGTGAAGTTGGTGCAGAAATTACTGCCCGAACCATTCATTTTTGCTGTTATTCTTACTGTGGTGGCTTTTGCTATCGCAATGCCGGTCTGCCATCAGACACCACTCGAAGTAGTCGAAAACTGGGGCAACGGAGTTTGGTCGCTGCTTGCATTTGCCATGCAGATGGCACTCGTCCTTGTTTGTGGTTCTACTCTTGCATCGGCGCCGCTTATTAAGCGAGGTATAAGCTGGCTTGCATCGTTGCCCAAGAAACCTATGGGTGCAATTGCATTGGTAACGGCAATTTCTTCGCTTGCTTGCTGGCTCAACTGGGGATTCGGACTTATAGTAGGTGTAATCTTTGCAAAGGAAATTGCTAAGAAATTGCAAGGTGTTGATTACCGCCTGCTGATAGCATCGGCTTACAGTGGTTTTGTTGTATGGCACGCTGGTCTTTCGGGATCTATTCCTCTCACAATGGCAACTCAAGGCGAAGGACTTAAAGAGGTAACACGCGGGGCATTGGAAAATCCCATTCCAATAACCGACACCGTACTAAGTACATACAACATTGTGATTGTTGCCCTGATAATAGTTGCGCTTGTCGCTGTAAACGCACTTATGCACCCGAAGCCCGAAAAGGTTGTTGCAATAAATCCGCAATTGCTCAGCGATGACGAGCCTGCCAAGGTAGAAAAAGGCAACACTCCTGCCGAAAAGATGGAAAACAGCCACATATTGAGCTGGGTAATTGCTGCATTGGGACTTACTTATCTTGTCATCAAGCTATTTTTCCGTGGAGGTTCTCTTGACCTTAATTCGGTGATAATGCTATTTTTGTTCCTTGGTATCATACTTCACGGAACACCATTGTCGTATGTTCGTGCTTTCACAAAGTCAGCAACAGGTGCTGCAGGAATACTTCTCCAGTTTCCGTTCTATGCCGGCATTATGGGTATTATAACTGGCGTAGGAGAATCGGGAATTTGTCTCGGCACAGTCATCAGCGATGCCTGCATATCGGTTTCTACACCGCAGACATATCCGCTATTAACTTTCCTGTGTGCCGCTGTACTCAACATGTTTGTGCCATCGGGCGGCGGACACTGGGCAATTCAGGCTCCGATAATGTTTACTGCTGGCGCCAACCTAGCCGTTGATCCCGGACTTACTGGCATGGCCATCTCGTGGGGTGATGCATGGACAAACCTTATTCAGCCGTTCTGGGCAATTCCTGCACTTGCCATTGCAAAGCTTAATGCAAAGGACATTATGGGATTCTGCATTATCGATTTGGTTGTAACAGGAATAATAATCTGTGGCGGACTGCTTGTCTGGGCATGGTAAGACGAAAGCGACCTATATCACCACATTACCCTCAACGCTGAATTCTCCACCAATGTACAACTTGGCTATTTCGGAGAGCTTTTCGGGTGAATCGGACGAATACAAGTGTACAGTGCGGTGAGCATTTTCTACTCGCATTGTATTGGTTGTCATAAGTATGTCCTTGGTGCGGCGGGCAATTGCTTCGGATGAGTCTATAATCCTTATACCCTCGCCGGCAATGCGCTCTATCACAGGACGGAAAAACGGATAATGTGTACAGCCGAGCACTATATGGTCAACATTGTTCTGCTTGAGCGGCTCAATGTACTTTTCTATTACCGCATCGACCTCATCGCCATAGAAAACGCCATGCTCGGCAAGTTCAACAAGCTCCTTGGCTATTTCGAGGTGCAACGAAACATATTTGCGGTACTTGTCGCTGGTATTTTTAAAATGTGCACCACGAAATGTGCCCTCGGTAGCAAGCACACCTACATGTCGGGTACGAGTCTTCAGGCAGGCGGGCTTCACGGCAGGTTCAAGTCCTACAATCGGAATCTTGAATACTCGGCGCATGGAGTTCACTGCTGCGGCAGTGGCAGTATTGCAGGCAATTACAACAATCTTGCAACCCTTGTCCACAAGAAACTGCACAATCCTCGACGACAATGCAGTAACATCCTCCACTGTGCGCGGTCCGTATGGTGCATTTTTGCTGTCAGCAAAATATATGAAATCCTCATCGGGAAGTTCGGCAAGCAGCTCACGCAAAACCGTCAAGCCACCTATTCCACTATCAAATACTCCAATGGGGTTGTTTTCCATAATATGCCAGCAAAAAAAAGAAAAACATTTCCCCAAGTCGAATGCAATTTCCATAAAAGAATCGCATACTTCGGGAAATGTCTTTTTTATCAATTATTTCTTTATACCCAGCTTTGCCTTTACATCATTGGTAATGTCGGTTGCATCGGGCGAAGTATACAGCAAAGTGGTCTTGTCGTAAACGTATGTCAAACCCTGCTCGGAAGCAACTGCGTTAATAGCATCCTTAATCTTGTTTGTGATAGGTTCGAGCAAAGCTGCTTCACGGTTCTGCAAGTCGGTTTCGGCCTGCTGCTGGAAGTTCTGTATGCGCTGTTGCAACGACATAATAGCTTCTTCCTTGTCCTGCCTTATGAGAGCAGACCAAGTATCCTTGTTTTCACTATATTCCTTCATCTTCGTCTCGTATTCCTTATACATCACCTGCATCTGGTCTTCGAGAGTCTTTGCATAATCTTCAACTTCCTTGGTTGCAGCTGCCTTTTCGGGCATTTCGCCGAAAATTGCCTGCACATCAACATGGGCGAACTTAACAGCCTTCTGCGAAAACATCGACAGACAGCCTAAGCACAGCACCAACACTAAAATTATCCTTTTCATCTATCCTAAATTTAAATTGTTTCAAAAATTAATTCTTGTATCCCAATTTCCTGAGAACCTCATCGCTCTTGTCGTGACGCGGGTCGGTATAGAGCATGTTAAGGTTGTTTGCGGTATCAAAAATAACTGCGAAGTTGCCTTCTGTAGCTATTTCCTTTATTGCATTGTAAATATCGTCCTGAATAGGTTTTATAAGTTCCTCACGCTTCTTGTAGAGCATGCCGCTTTCGCCAAAATACTTCTGCTGTAACTGTTTGAGTTCCTGCTCCTTCTTCATTATTTCGTCCTCGCGCTTTGCACGGAGTTCCTCGGTCAAGAGAATTCTTTCAGACTGGTAGTTCTGATACATCTGGTCGATTGAAGCCTTTTTTGCATCAATTTCCTTCTTCCACTCCTTTGTAAGGTCTTCCAACTGGGTTTTAGCAGATTCGTAAACCGGTATATTATTCAAAATGTACTCGGTATCAACATACGCATACTTCTGTCCGAATGTCAATGTTGCAAATATCAGCGCAACTGCAAATAAAAATACTCGTTTCATATCTATAAGTTTCAAAGATTCAATAATTCAAAAATTCAATGTTTCTGGTTTCTAATTTCTAAGTTTCTAGTTATTTAAAAATTCAACATTCAATTATACTGCAAAGTTAATTTAAAAATTTCATTTATAACATAGCACGGCGCTTGACATTGCAATAATCGTTCCATTTAGAAATTCTGACCGATTACGAAGTGGAACTGACTGCCGTTTGCACTCGGATTTCCTGGAACTTCATCGAAACCATAACCCCAGTCAACACCAATCAAGCCTATCATCGACATGTAAACCCTCACACCGACACCAGCCGAACGCTTGACATCGAATGGACGGAAATTCTCAATCGAATACCAGCAGTTACCTGCCTCGGCAAACGCAATAGCATAGAATGTTGCATTTGGATTAAGCGACATCGGGTAACGAAGTTCAACAGTATATTTGTTGTAAACATAACCGTTTGAAGCTGGAGTAAGCGACTGGTTTGAATAACCTCTCAAGCCTATATTTTCAGCGCCATACAGATTATATCCATAAAGTCCGTCACCACCAACTTGGAAATATTCGAATGGAGACTTGCCTACATTTCTGTTGTACATTCCAAGCAAACCGAACTCAGCCTTTGTAACAAGCACCAAAGCTCTCGAACTGCCGTCCTTTGGACCCAACAATGTGGTAAACCACTTAGCAGATGCCTTATACTTATGATATTCAATCCATTTGTAGCGTTCTTGCATTGTCATGTTGGGGTCTGTATAATCCTTGCCGTTCATGTACGAAAATGGTGGCGTAAGTTCTGCCGATACCGAGAACTCGGAGCCCATGGTAGGGTATATCGGGTTAGGTCCTGATGACGAACGTCCAAGTACAGCCTTGAACGACAAGTTGTTCGAAACGCCCTTGTCGAATATCATCGAGTAGCCTTCGTAGTTGTTAATGTTGTAACGCTTGTACGCCAATTCGAGGTACAATGTGAAATAATCGTCGGGAACTTGCAAGCGCTGTCCTAAACCTATGCCAGCACCTGTAACCTTAAATGTCTTCCGGTCTTCCTTTGCTTCCTCAGTACTCTTATATTGCCTTACATTGGAATGATATACTGACACCGAGAATGAATTAGGCTTGCGTCCACCAAACCACGGGTCGACAAACGAGAAACTATAGTTCTGATACCACAAGCCACTTGCCGATGCCTGAATCGACAATCTTTGTCCATCGCCCGATGGCAAAGGACGATACGACTTGGCATTGAATATGTTACGCAACGAGAAGTTGGTAAATGTAACGCCCAATGTACCGACAAACATTCCCGATCCATAACCGCCCGAAACCTGAATCTGGTCTGATGGCTTTTCCTCTACGGTATATTCAAGGTCAACTGTTCCCGAAACTGGGTCAGGGTTGAAATCAACATTCAACTTTTCAGGATTGAAATAGCCAAGTTGAGCAAGTTCACGGATAGTACGCTGAACTTCGGAACGATTATATAGGCTTCCGGGACTTGTACGCACCTCACGCATGATTACATGGTCGTTGGTACGGGTATTTCCCACAAGTGTAACACGGTTCACAGTTGCCTGCTTGCCTTCGTAAATGCGCATTTCAAGGTCGATGGAATCGTTTTCAACAAGCACTTCCACAGGTTGTGCATTTGAAAACAAGTAGCCATTATCCTGATACAAAGCCATAACGCCCATAGGGTCGTAGAGCAATTTTTCGTCAAGCACCTTGCTATTGTAAATATCGCCCTTCTTTATGCCAAGCACCTGCGTCAACTGCTCCGATGAATACTTGGTATTACCAAGCCAGCTGATATTGCGGAAGTAGAACTTATGTCCCTCCTCTATGCCAATATATACATTGATAGTCTTTTCATCGTATGGAGAAATCGAGTCATAGGTTATAATTGCATCGCGAAAACCTTCCTCGTTGTATTTTTCAATTATTTTCTTCTTGTCATCTGCGTAATTCTTTGGAATAAATTTCGATGCCTTGAAAATGTTATACCATGTCTTCTGCTTGGTTTCCTTCATCTTGCGACGAAGTTTAGCATCCTTTATCGAATTGTTACCCTCGAAAATAATCTTGTTGATTTTTATCCTATTGTTCTTATGAATATCGAAGACAAGCGAAACACTATTTGCAAGGCTAGAATCAACTTCCTCGGTTATCGTCACATCAGCATTGAAATAACCCTTGTCAATGAAAAAGTCCTTAATGTACTTTTCGGAAGAAAGCTTCATGTTTTCGGTAACCTGCGAACCCTTTGTAAGTTTTATTTGTTCTCGAATGTCGTCGGCTTCGCCCTTCTTTATGCCCTTGAACGAGAATTTCGACAGACGCGGACGCTCTTCAAGGTAGATATCGAGGAAAATCTTGTCTCCTATAGTATTTGTCACCGAAATCTTAACATCGGAAAATAATCCCTGTTCCCAAAGTTTCTTTATCGCATCGGCAATTTCCTGTCCGGGAACAGATATTTTCTTGCCAATTTCAAGTCCTGTAAGATACAATAGCACATTCTGGTCGAGATATTGTACTCCGGAAATTGTGACACCGCCAATCTCATATTCCTTTGGCGACAAGTAATTTACTATACTTCCACTCGAATATATGTTATTCTGCGCTATCGCTGTGGAAACAACGACTGCAAACAGCATTAATATCAAAACAAATCGTCTCATCCCTCTACTTTTTTTACTTGTTCACTTGTTTTTCCGAACCTGCGCTCTCGGTTTTGATAGCTAATCAATGCCTTGTACAATTCCTCGCGATTGAAGTCCGGCCACAACACATCGGTAAAATACAATTCGCTGTACGCAAGCTGATACAGAAGGAAATTGCTAATCCTCGACTCACCGCTGGTGCGAATCATCAGTTCGGGGTCGGGAATACCATCGGTAGACAGATATTGCGAAAACATACTATCGCAAATATCCTCGGGAGAAACCTTTCCATCCGCACAATCGCGTGCAATCTTCCTGCTCGCCTCCACAATGTCCCATCTGCCGCTGTAACTCAATGCTACAATAAAATCGAGTTTTTTATTATCCTTTGTCCTATCGATTACATAAGCAACTTTTTCACGCAAATACTTCGGCAACCTTTCCATCTCACCGATCATCCTCACGCGAACACCGTTCTTCATCATGTTTTCGATTTCATCATCGATAGCGCTCGACAGAAGTCCCATTATTCCGCTAACCTCATCGGCTGGACGATTCCAATTTTCGGTTGAAAATGCATAAACAGTAACATACCTTATGCCCAAGTCACCGGCAGCATTTAGGATTTCCTTCACGGTCTTAACCCCGTTCTTGTGACCGAACAGCCTAATCATGCCGCGCTTTTTAGCCCAGCGACCATTCCCATCCATAATGAATGCGACATGTTGCGGAAGTTTCGACCTATCTATTTGCTCCAGTAAATTCATTGTCATTTGTCGTGTTTCTTGTAATATGCAGGACAGCCAAGTCCACCGATTTTAAAAGTATATGATATTCCAACTAATGCTACTGAGTACCAGTCGTTTGTATATCTAAATCCCAGTTGCTTCATGTTTATGTCCTCGGTAAGCGGTTTGCCGTAGGCAATTTCGTAATCTTTCTTTATGCTCTCGTTGGTAATCCCATCAATCATGTCGGAGAATGTCCAACGAAAAGCCCATTCAACGCTTAGCACAAGTCGTGGAAGAATATTTTTCTTGAAGCCGAAGCCGAAAGGTATAGCCATAGTGAAGAAATCCTCGGCATTTGCAGTCTTGCCTATAAATGAGCCAGCCACACCAACCTGCATATATGGAGTAAAGCTATTTCGGGCGACATCGCCATAAAGATAGGGCAAGAAATTAATTTCTACCTGTGCGGATATTTCGTTGAGCGATACATTAAACGACTTGTTTCGCACCTGCTGAAACACATTGTTGAAATCGGCATCTTTTCCAACGAGCTTGGAACTGAAATATCCGATTCGTAAATCGAATCTATTACTGAAATGGAACTTCAGCGATGCGCCAATATTATGCCTTGGATGATAGAACTGCCTTGCATAGTTTATGTCGCCCATATAATACGAGACTCCCCCATTGAACCCTATTTCAAGGCCGTACTGAGCATTGGACGACAATGCAGAGAATAAAAAAACAAAAGACAGTAACGATGTTACCGTCATTTGTTTTAATTGCTTATATGTGTCACTCTTTTGCCTATCCATATTGGATATAACGAAGAATCATCACAAATATTTTTAAAATTTTCCTAAAATTTCGATCTACCTCTATGTACCGAGAACAACTTATATGTAACTTTCACAGTAAGAAACATATACGCATCGTTCCACTTGCTGTCGCCACGCTGGTCGCCAGCACCAACCCTATACTTGCTGTCAGGATTACTGAAATAACTTGCAATAGGATCTTCGAAAACATCCGGGTCAACATAAGTACTGCTTACATCGTCGATATAATCGGTAAGCGTGTAGCGGAAACCAAAGTCAAAACCGATACCCCAGCTCCTTGTAATCATACAATTCAAACCGACGCCAAATGGTATCGACATTTGTATTCTGCTATACTTCTGACGGGTAGGCACATATCCCTGTCCTTCTGTTCCGAGCGGCTGCAAGGAGTACCACTTGCCATAATTGGGATCCGACTCATCCGGATTGCCATTGGCATCATGAGGAAGATATTGAGCCTTTGGATTAAAGAAGAAACCACCTACACCTGCAAAAATGTACAAGTTTGGTGTCGGTTTTTTACCTTTTGCTCGCTTAATATTATAGCGATGACCCATTCTTTCGCGAAGAATCGAAAACTCAACGACCTCACTCAACTCGATAATCGGTGAACGGAAACTCAAGTTTCGTCCATTACGAGCATACTCCGGTGTGAATTCATCACTTCCATATACCCTACCATAGTAGATGCCTGTACGCAAAGCAAATCTGTCGGTCAGCTTATAGCCGTAGCCTGCCATAAACGCCCAACGGTTCGCCTGAATGTCAAAGTCCTTTACGAAATGGGTACCGACGCCCTTGCCACCACCAAGGTCACCCATAAATGCGGCAGTACCAGCTCCGAACACCAATTCGTGTCTGTATCTTCTCCAGTCTCCTGTCTGCGCAACGACAGAAATCGTCACAAAAGTCAGAAAAATCATTAAGACTGCAAATCTTCTCATGTTTTTATTAATAGTTCTAAAAGTATAACATTCAACAAGTTACATGTGGTTAATTTCTTAAATCAACGCCCCACATGAGTTTTTCTCTAAGGGTGCAAAAATATGTATTTTTAAATAGATTTACAAAATTAATGTAAAAATTTGCACGCCTTACTACAATTTGTTTCAAATTCTTTATCGAATACGACTTGTAATCAAGTGATGCTAAGACACTTCCCTCGTTAGAATCCACCGAAATTTTTATTTCAGAATCGGCAGAAATTACCAACGGACGAACAGTAAGATTGTGATTGGCAATCGGCGTTATAAGCATCACATCCGACTGCGATGTAATGATTGGACCTCCACAACTTAGCGAATATGCCGTAGAACCTGTAGGTGTCGATACAATTAAACCATCGCACCAGTAGGTATTAATGTAGTTGTCATCCGCCGAAACCTTAATTTTTATCATGCTCAGGCGCGACTTCTTCAGTATTGAAAAATCGTTGAGACAGAAATTTATATCACCATAGAACGGCGTTTCGGCCGACACATCAAGAAGCATCCTTTTTTCGATGGTATAATCGTGATTCCTAAGTTGCTCAATTGCCTTTGCAATGTTCTGGGAATTAACATACGACAAGAAACCAAGCCTACCGGTATTTATACCGAGCATTGGAATTCCCGACGCACCTACAAAAGTCGCAGATTCGAGGAAAGTGCCATCTCCTCCAACACTTAGCATAAAGTCGAACTTAACATCTTCGGGCAAACTGTCGGAATACAAGCCTTTTACCTCAGGCTTGAACAAAGTCTTCTCAACCATAAAATTGTAGAACTTCTCGTTGACATACACATCCATTTCGTTTTCCTTCAGCAACTCGAACAGCTGTATGAGCATTCCACTGAAACTGTTTCCAAAGTTCCTTCCGTGAATAGCTATGTTCATCTTTCCCATCCTACTGAATTAAAATTTCTTATAAATAGGTGTCCTATAGTCAACAAAGACTCCGACAAAATTAAAGTTTCCATTATAGGCCGCATACACCTTCAGCACACGGTCGTAGTATGTCTCGAAGCTTAAACCTGCACCAGCCGAATATATGGGCTTCTGTGCCAAAGGGTTCTCCGCTTCAAAATCGGGTGCAAAATTACTACAATACGCCAAATCGGCAAATAAATCAACATAAATTTGAATATAAGGATTTCGGAATTTTGCCGGTATCCATTTAGGCAACATAAAATCGCGTCTGTTCAGGATTTTGATGCTAAAAGTATTTTGCAAAGCTGAAAAATTCCTACCTAATATATAATAGTACTCGAATCCGCGAATAATGTTTCCACTACAAAGGTCAATGCGTTTGTTTATAGGAATTTCATCGTAGGTCCCCAAAAACTGTCGGTGCGAAATAGAGCCATGGTAGAAAATGCGACTGCGATAAATGCTTGTATTGTACTCGAAACCAATGTTTGCGAATGCAAAAGTTGACGATTTTAGTTCCGAAAAAACATCCACATCCATTTGCGCATGAATCCCCGATGTTGGACATACCTTGCTGTCACGATTGTCGTAATCGAAAGCAAAGGAAGGAACAATAAAATTCTGCACCGACTTGCCATTGGGAGCGAGCAGGGAATCCCGGCTTATAATGTTCTGATACGCAAGCGACAGCGAAAAATCGTAATTGACACTCGGACGGAACACATATCCAATTCCTGCATCAAACATTCGGCGGATATATACATTTTCGTTTTCGGCATAAACTGGCTTGCACTCAGCAATGCTTGCTATATCTTTCTTCTGCCTGAAATATTCCACTTTAGCCCATATTCCGCTACGCCTATTACGACCAATGTTTGGTTTCTGATACGACACAGCATAATGCTCCTTGTAGCCAAGCCTCAATTTAAAATTTAGCATTTCGTTGCGCCCGCGAAAGTTAAGCCAATCGAAAGCCACACCATAGTTTATCTTGCGGAAATCCCTATAATGAAAATAAGATGTAAGGTTGCGGTCGGCAATTTCGAGAATCGGATAAACCCAATAGTACCAGCGTTCCACCACATTCACATTTACAGTTATGGCATCGGTGCTATCGGCTTGCGAATACGACACATCTATGTTGTTGAACAACATGAGCCTATGCAAGTTGTCGGCAAAGTTCCGCAGTTCGGTTTCCAGATTATCCTCCAGTAGGCTATCTCCTGCTGAGCATCGAAATTCGCGGATGATTGTCTGAGGTTTTGTCTTTTCGTTGCCCGAAATCGAAATGTCGGCTATATGCACATACTTTTCCTGCGCAAGCACAACGACCGAACAAATGACAAAAACCACCGACAGCAGAACCGCTCTCATATCTTCATGTAGTTCATTAGCAGTTCGTACCTTTCGCGATAGAAGTCATCAATCTTATTGCTTCCCGAGAAAAATGTATTTACCTTGTAGCCATATCGTTCGAGCGACTTCACTACAGGCGATATTTCCGCCATGTTTACGACAAGTGTTACATCTATTCGTGTTGAATCCTCATATTCCGTCACATACGATGAAATCAACCTTGCATTTTCCGACTCCACAATCCGTGCAATCTCCGACAACGAATAGTCATGCACGCCCATCTCGAGGACAAGCACAGCACCTTTCGACTGCACATTTGTAATTTTCGCCAAGGCAACCATTAGGTTTTGCGAGGTTATTGCGCCAAGATACTTGCGGTCGGTATTTACTACCGGAACTAACGGCACGGAAAAACGGGTTGCAACAGCCAGCACATCGAGGATATGCTGCGTTGACATGACAAAAGGAGATCGCATTACGCCAAATTCAGACAACTTTCCCTCAAACAAGTTCTTGTCGTATAGTTCGTCTTCCGATATCATACCTAAATATATATCGTTCTCTACAACCGGCAGATGCGACATCTTGAAAGTGTCCATCAGCGACAGCACGCGCGAACAAATGTAGTCGGGCGTTACATACGGAATCGAGGTGTCTATGTAGTTTTCAGCAGTCAAAATCTATTGCATTAAAAATGAAAGCGCAAAGATAAAGCAAAATGATTTACGAATTACGATTTTAGATTTACGAATTATGTTTCTTTAAGTCTTCATTGCCATTCCAAAACTTTATTGTAAATTTGTGCATCAATTATAATTCATTACCGAAAATGAGAAAGATATTTCTTCTTGCGACATTCGCTACCTTATTAATAAATATAGCATTCGCACAGCATGTCAGCATCACCAATGGAGAAAACATTGCCAAAAACATAATCGCGGAACGATTCCCCCAGCTTGGGCAAAATCCCGACAACTACAAGATTGCAAACTCATATACCGAAATATACAACGGTGAAGAGGTTTTCCATGTCTACAACCTTGAACCAACGGGATTTGTAATAGTTTCGGCTGACAGGTCGGTAGAACCTCTGCTTGCATTTTCGTATGAAAGTACCTGCAACCAAACCGACAGACATCCAAGCGTAAATGGCGTGCTGAAATCATACTCAGAACAAATTTCATACTCAATAAAGAATGGACAAGTCGCATCTTATCACACAAACGCCGAATGGGAACACTATTCGGCTACCAATTTCAACGCCCGTGCCGTAAGAACTGTTGCGCCACTTCTTATAACAAAGTGGAATCAGGGCAAATATTTCAACAGCGCTTGTCCAGATGCTGCGAACGGCACTGATGGTCATGTGGTAGTCGGTTGCGTAGCTACAGCTATTGCCCAGATTTTCAACTACTTCAGATACCCGACACAAGGCACTGGCAGTTACGGATACGACCATCCCGACTATGGTCATCTGGAAGTAAATTTTGCAGAACAGCACTACGACTACGACTATATGCCTGTAAAACCGACCGACTACAACGAAAACCTTGCACGACTTCTATACAACATCGGCGTGTCGGTTGACATGAACTATGGTCCGAACGGCAGCGGCATGACCAACCACAAGGGAGCCTACACAATGCGCAACTACTTTGGATACAGCGATGATGCCCGCTACATCTTCAAGGACAGCCTGCCAACGGTAATCCCCGACAACATCGAAAACGACACCGTAATCCCCGACAGCATCTGGAACGGCATATTGGTCAACCACCTCGACCGCAAGATTCCTCTTTACTATGCAGGCTGGGGCGACTATGTATACGAGAGCGGACATGCCTTCGTATTCGATGGATACAATGATTCTACGCATTACCACATTAACTGGGGCTGGGGAGGCACATACGATGGTTTCTTTACTATCAGCAGCCTTTCGCCAGGAGGTTCTAATTTCCGACTTGCACACGAAGTAATTATCAATGCCACACCAAAATACGAAACCCCAACTTGCGAAGGACTTAAGGAAATTAATTTCTACGAAGGCACAATCGATGATGGTAGCGGACCGCTCAGAGACTATGCACCCGACAGCGACTGCTCGTGGCTGATAACCCAGCACGATTCGGTAAACGGATACACACTTAAAATTTCCAAGTTCGACATTGATGCTACCGACAAGATAATTGTTTATGCAGGCGACAACGAGGATGCCCCTGTTGCATTAAGTCTATTCGGAGACGACACACCAGAAGCCAGCTATACGATAAATTCAACATCAATGCTCATTAAATTTGTTTCCGATGAAACTGCATCCGGCGATGGCTGGCTTATTTCGTACGAACCTATAAAGCCTACATATTGCGAATTCTCCACTGCACTTACCGAACTGCGCGACACCATAACAGATGGTAGCGACAGATGGAATTATCAAAACAATAGTGATTGCAGATGGAGGCTAACTCCGGAAGGCACATCAAACTTTACATTTGAATTTTTGGAACTCGACACCGAATACGAAAAGGATTTCGTAAAGATTTTGCGCAACGGAAGAAAATATGCAGAATTTTCCGGCGATACACTTCCGGAACCAATAAGCTTTGATGGTGAAACAGCCACAATTGTATTTACTAGCAACGGATCAAGGACTGCCGGTGGATTCAAGATTGTATATTCTGTAGGCGAAGCAAGTGTCGAATGCATTGACAACAACAATATATCGGTTTATCCAAATCCTGCAAACACCAAAATAAACATTGATGGAGAGAATATTGCAAGCATACAAATCTGCAATCTGCTAGGCGGTGTTGTTTATGAAACGCAACAATGCAATGGCAATAATGTAATTTCCACGAATGGAATGAGTGTAGGCAGCTATTTTGTAAGGGTTACAATGACGGATGGAAAGGTGGTAACGAAGAAAATCATAATAATGTAAAATCGCATCATGATGCGAGGCTGTAGACAGGCTCAGCAACCAGAGCCTACGACAAGCCAAAGAATTTTTGAACATTGTACAGTCGCGGCGCGCCACGACTCAACAAGAAACGGGCGCAAGCCCCAGAAACGCCGTACCTCGACCCTTCGATACTTCGGCGGTGCTCAGCAACCACAGGCTCAGGGAGCGAAGCTCAGCACAGGCAGGCATTGAAACTTAGAAACACAAAAGGCAACCATTAAACAAATAAACGATTGCCTTTTGTGGAGAATATCGGACTCGAACCGACCACCTTCAGATTGCGAACCTGACGCTCTACCAGATGAGCTAATTCCCCAATTGCAAATGCAAAAATAAAACTTATTTACGAAGTACGATTTACGATTTTGGATTTTTAAGATCAAAAAGATGTCCAACCTTGTGCCTTTAAGTCAAGTTCAGCTCCATTGCGAGGCACAAACTTTTTGCCTTCTGAGGCATCACATATATAACCGATAAGCGAGACATCGCTGATTTCCTCAACCAAATCCTTCTTATCCATAGGCACGGTGAACAGAAGCTCGTAGTCCTCGCCTCCATTCATGGCAGCAAGGCTCGGATCCATGTGGAACCTATTAGCCACGATTTCGGTCTGCTCATGTATAGGAATGCGTTCCTCGTAAACCCTACATCCTACGCCCGACTGCTTGCATATATGCATCAATTCAGATGACAAGCCATCGGATATGTCCATCATCGAATTTGGCACAATACCTCGCTTTGCAAGTTCGCGCACAATGTCGCGGCGAGGTTCGGGCTTCAACTGCCTTTCGATTACATATTCGTAACCCTCGAGTTCGGGTTGCATTTCCTTGTCTTCCATGTAAATCTTTGCCTCGCGCTCAAGGACTTTCAGTCCGATGTATGCTCCGCCAAGGTCACCGCTAACACATACTAGGTCGTTCTTCTTTGCTCCGCTACGGTAAGCTATGTCCTCCTTCTTTGCCTGACCTATTGCAGTTATGTTGATGAACAAACCCGACATCGAACTTGTAGTATCACCGCCAATGAGCTCCACATCGAAACGGTCGCAGGCAAGCTTAATGCCCTCGTATAGCTGCTCCATGGCTGTTACCGAGAATTTACGGCTGACCGCCACTGAAACCGTTATATATTTAGGTGTACCGTTCATGGCATAAATGTCGCTCAGGTTTACTGCAACAGCCTTGTATCCCAAATGTTTCAACGGAGTATAAATAAGGTTGAAATGCACACCCTCTACTAGCAAGTCGGTGGTTACGAGATTGCAAATGTCGCCACACTCAAAAACGGCGCAATCATCGCCTATTCCCTTTATAAGGTTCTTGTCGATTACTGTAAAATCCTTTGTCAGATGGTCAATGAGCCCAAATTCACCAAGTTCCGAAATTTCAACGGGCTTCCTATTTTCTTTCTTGTCCATTTTTTCGATTTAAAAACCGTGCAAAGATAATCTATTTTTGAAAAAAAGGCGGAATAGAGCATCAATGAAAAAAACGAAAAAAATAAACAGATTAAATTTGTTGACATTTAAAATAAATGCTTAACTTCGTGCTTTCAAATTATTAATTGCAAACGGTAAAAAAACAATAAATTATTATGGCAGTAAACAGATTCATAACCCTTGATGAGGTTATAATTCAGAGACAATCGGCTTTCCCATACGCAAAAGGCGAATTATCAAGACTTTTAAGTAACATCGGTCTTGCAGCAAAAATAGTCAACAACAGCATCAACCGCGCAGGACTTGAAACAAACATCCTCGGTGCTACCGACAACATCAATGTGCAGGGCGAAACCCAGCAGAAACTTGATGTGTTTGCTGAAGAAATGTTCACAAAGGCTCTTCAAGCATCCGGAATCATCGCCGGTATAGCATCAGAGGAAGAGGACGACATCATCATCTTCGATGACGATCTTTCAATCAACGGCAACTATGTCATCTGCATCGACCCGCTCGATGGCAGTTCCAACATCGATGTAAATGTTTCGGTAGGTACAATCTTCTCAATTTACCACCGCATTTCGCCGCAAGGCACTAAGGTCGTAAAGGAAGACTTCCTTCAGCCAGGCAACAAGCAGGTGGCAGCAGGATATGTAATCTACGGTTCATCCACAATGCTTGTTTACACCACAGGCCTCGGAACTACAGGTTTCACCTACGAACCATCTATCGGTGAGTTCTGCATGTCGAACGAACTGATGGTAACACCAGAAAGCGGTAAGATTTACTCGATTAACGAGGGTAACTACCTGAAATTCCCGGAAGGCATAAAGAGGTACATAAAGTATGTTCAGGAAATAGACAAGCCGACAAGCCGTCCATATACTTCGCGCTACATCGGTTCGCTTGTTGCCGACTTCCACAGGAATTTGCTCAAGGGTGGCGTTTACATCTATCCGCGCACCGCATCGTCGCCAAACGGAAAAATCCGTCTACTCTACGAATGCAACCCAATTGCTTTCCTGGCAGAACAGGCTGGCGGCAAGGCAACCGACGGCTACGGACACCGCATCCTCGACATCGTTCCTACCGAAATCCACCAGCGTACACCATTCGTTGTAGGCTCGAAGGAAATGGTTGAGAAAGTAGAAGAATTTATGGCTGAATACGGCGACTAAATTATGAATTTCATTCAAAAAATATTGGCAACTGTGGCATTTGTCTCAGTTGCCTTTTTTGTATCGGCTCAAGTGGAAGATCCGACCGTGCTAGTTGAGGAACTCGACCAGACAATAAGCGAAACTTCGGGACTTGCATTTATCAACGGAAGGCTATGGACTCACAACGATTCGGATGGAGAACCCAAAATATATTGCATCGACACAACTTCTGGCCAAGTGATTGGCACAAAGGTTATTGCTGGTGTTACAAACGAGGATTGGGAAGATCTGGCTAAAGACAAAACTCATCTCTATATCGGAAACTTTGGTTCAGTAAGCTCCAATCTGCAAATTCTGCGCATAAAGATTGAAGACCTTGAAAATCCAGCACTCGACACTTTGGTTCCCCGAATAATAAAATTCACCTACGGCAATAGCGACTATCCTGAAGCCGACTTTTCGGCAACCAACACTCGCTTCGATTGCGAAGCCATGATTGCAAAGGACGACACTATTTTCCTGTTTTCCAAAAACTGGATTGACCATAAGACATATCTATATGCAATCCCCAACAAGGCAAATGATTTTCATACGATAACGCCAATCGACACGCTACAGCTCGACTATCTTGTATGCGGTGCCGACTACGACTATACATCAAATACCATTGCGCTAATTGGATACACCTATGATGTTTCGGGCAGTATTCCCGACTCTAAGCCTTACATCACCCTGCTGAGGAATTTTGAAGGAAACAGATTTTTCTCTGGCACTGTCGAAACCAAAGACTTTTCGGCATTGTCAACCAAGTATAGCCAGACAGAAGGAATTGCTTTCCGCGACTACGGCAGACTTTGGGTTACAAACGAAAAATACACAAGGAGGCTCATTACCATAAAGTCGAAACTTCGCGAATTTAGAATAACAGAACCTCAACAAGTAAACGACCCCAATACCGAACCGACATTTCCTGAGGAATCCGACTCCGACCAAATAAAAGACAGCAAATCCGATGACAAAACATTTTTCCCAAATCCCGCACACGATATACTAAATGTATGCTTAACCGAACCATACAAAATAGACATCATTGATTTAAAAGGAGTTACTGTTTACAAATCGCACAAGGAAAGCATTGGACACACAATGGTAAATGTCTCTTTTCTTCCACAAGGGAGTTACATTGCAAGACTTATAACAAAAGACACAACCAGCGAATTCAAGTTTATAAAACTTTAACTATTTATAAATTTTTCACTAATAAACTAATCGGTACTTTTGCAAGCAAAGAATATAAAATTAAAACAGATATAACTATGAAGAGAATCAGTACATTATTGGTTGCCCTCTTTGCAGGCGCACTATGGCTGAACGCAACACCCGACCCCGACGAGGGTATGTGGTTGCCTAATAAGATTGCACAGTTGAACTACGGACAGATGCAGAAACTTGGCTGCAAACTTACAGCTGAGGAAATCTACAGCATCAACCATTCGAGCCTTAAGGATGCAATATTCCAGTTGCAGTCCGCAGAAGGCAGCGGTTTCTGCACAGGCGAAATCGTAAGCAAGGAAGGTTTGCTTTTCACCAATCACCACTGCGGTTACGAATCAATCACCAAGCTCAGCACAACCGAGCACAACTATCTCGATAATGGCTACTGGGCAAAGAGCAAGGACGAAGAACTTTCATGTCCATGGCTTAGAGTTAGCCGCGTAGTTCGCATCGATGATGTTACCGAGCGCGTGCTCAAGGGCATCACAAACGAAACTCCCGAAAACGAAAGAGCTAAGAAGGTTAGCGAAGCTATGAAGGAAATCATCGCTGAAGCTAAGAAAGACAACGACTACGAAGCATCTGTTGAGGAAATGTACAAGGGTGGCGAATACTACCTCTTTGTATATGAAATCTTTGGCGATGTTCGTTTTGTTGGTGCTCCTCCTTCATCAATAGGTAAGTTCGGTGGCGATACCGATAACTGGATGTGGCCGCGTCACACTGGCGACTTCTCGATTTTCCGCGTTTATATGTCGCCCGATGGCAAGCCATCAAAGGCATACGACAAGAACAATGTTCCTTACAAACCTCTCCACTCACTTCCTGTTTCAATAAAGGGTGTAAAGGAAGGCGATTTCACAATGATTATGGGCTACCCGGGTAGCACCGAACGCTTCCTCTGCTCGTATGGTATGAAGTACAAACGCGACTGGTACAACCCAAGCGCAGTTAACGCTCTCGGCGTAAAGCTCGGTGCAATGAAGGAAGATATGGATGTTGACGACAATATCCGTCTTGCAATGGCTGACACCTACGCATCTCTCGCAAACGGTTACAAGCTCTGGGGCGGTGAAATCGAAACCTTGAAGAAAACCAACGCTATTCAGCTTAAGGAAGAGGAAGAAGCTGCTTTCCAGAAATGGGCTAATGCAAACGACAGCCGCAAGAAACTCTACGGAACAGTTCTCGATGACCTCAAGAGCGCTTACGAATCGTACGGACAGGCTACCGAGGACATGCTCCTTATCTCTTTGCTTCTCAGCCAGGGCAGCGACATGACAATGAACTCATTGCAGATGCTCCCACTGTCAAGAATGTTCGAAGACGAAAAGGGTAATGCCGACCAGATTAAGGATTTCTGCAACGAATTCAAGGAAGGCGTTGATGATATGTTCAAGAACTACTATGTCAACACCGACAAGAAAACATTGGAAAGAATGTTGAACCACTACATCAAGACTATCCCTGCCGAAAGAAGAGTTTCTGCTTTCAAAGACTACATTTTCAAGAATTTCAAGGGCAAAACCGAAGAAGAATCTATCTCAAAGTTCGTAAATGCAGTTTACACAAAGTCGATTTTCACCGACAAGAACCGCCTCAATGCTTTCCTCGACAAGCCAAACAAGAAGACATTCGAAGCTGACCCGCTACTTGCTTTTGCAAAGGCTGTTTACGGTGGAATTATGCCTCTTCAGATGGCTTTCGTTGGTCCTATGAATAAGATTGCAACTCTTGAAAGAGTTTACACACAGGGACTTCGCGAATTTGAAAAGGACAGAGTTTTCTATCCAGATGCAAATTCTACTCTTCGTCTCACCTACGGAACCGTACAAAGCTATGCTCCACGCGATGGCGTTAAGTACAAATACTTGACCTACATCGATGGTATCATTGAAAAGGAAAATCCGAATGATGCTGAATTTATCGTTCCGAAGGAATTGAAGGAACTCTACAAGAAGAAACAATTTGGTCGCTATGCTGACGAAACCGGAAATCTTCCTGTTTGCTTCCTCAGCGACAACGACATTACCGGTGGTAACTCAGGTTCTCCAATCATCAACGGCAAGGGCGAACTCATTGGTCTTGCTTTCGATGGCAACTGGGAATGGCTCTGCTCTAACCTCATCTTCAGCCCCGAAATGCAAAGGACAATCAATGTTGATGCCCGCTATGTACTTTGGGTAATTGATGAACTCTACGGAGCTAAGAACCTCATCAACGAATTGGACATTAGAAAATAATTTCCAAAGAATAGATAGAAAAAAATCCCTCGCATCGTTTGATGCGAGGGATTTTTATATGTAATTCGTAGGTGTAGGTTTGAAACCAACCCCTACGAATGCACCACATTTTTATCGTTTCGTAAACATCATCTTTGTGCAGAACGCCTGCCTGTCGCCTACCTTGCCTTCTATCAGCGTGCTACGCACAATCGGCTTGCCGTTCATCGAAAGCTTTGGTTCGGCAAGTGGCTCGTCGTACATGTAAAGGTCAAGGGTTTCGCCGGGACGGGTTTCGTGGGCAAATGTTATGAAAACTTCGGCAACCGACAGCTTCTGCACTTCGGCATAGTCGAAGCAGTTCATTGCGTGCTGCATATAACGTGCATTGTTGGTGTGGGCGTTCATGTCGGTGTCGGAATAGCCAAGCAGTTCGCTGCGAACAAGGCGAGGCTCAGCACTGCGCGGCATCATCACCTTAGGCGCTGGCGTTTCTATTGCGTTTTCGTGGCAGGCCGAATCGTCGGGAATCATATCCAGAATGTCGTTCATCCTTACCATCGCACGCTTTTCCAAGTCGAGAACCACCCACGAACTTGTACCGACAACCTTCTGCGAACCGTCGGCTCCGCTAATCAGAAAGTCCCTGAGGAAAAACGGACCGCCAATGCCCTTGTGCCAGGTAGTAACCTTGATTTCATCGTTCCACAGCGGAGTATCCATAAACACGAAGTGCATGCGCGAAAGCACCCACGCCATATTCTTCTTCAGCATCTCGTTGTAGCCGAATCCAAGCGGGTCGGCGGCACGGGTTGCCATTTCCTGCGCTATGTTCATAAATGCAACAGGCTTCATGCGGATGTTGGAGTCAACATCGAAACACGAAACGACATCTTCCACAATGTACTTTCCATCTTTTATTTCGTAATCCTTGACCATATTCAATTTTTTTAAGACAGGCAAAAGTAAAGAATTATTCCGAACAAAAACTTTTTTTCTTACCTTTGCCCTAACTATGGACTACGAGAAATATATGAGAATTGCCCTTCAGGAAGCAAGGGAAGCCGAACTGGATGGTGAAGTACCCATCGGTGCGGTCGTCGTATGTGGCGACAAGGTTATTGCAAAAGCACATAACCGTACCGAACATCTGCACGATGTAACTGCTCATGCTGAAATAATGGCAATCACTTCCGCCGAGGACTACATGAACGCAAAATACCTAACCGACTGCACCTTGTTTGTGACGGTAGAACCATGCGTTATGTGCGCAGGAGCAATAGCTTGGGCGCAATTAGCCGAAGTAGTCTATGGCGCAAATGATGAAAAGCGCGGATTTTCAAAGTATTCAAGCAAAATCCTACACCCAAAGACAAAGTTGACAAAAGGAATCCTTGCCGAGGAATGCGAAAAGATTATGAAGGATTTTTTTGCGAAGAAGAGGAAATAAGACAAACAATCGGACAGGCTAACAGGCTCGCAGTCTTACGATCTAGCAGACTGTCAGACAGGTCTTCTGCTAGACAGTTAGCCTTTAGGCCCGTCAATCATATTCGTACAGGATGTCGGCATCATCGTCGAGGTGACCTATTACGCGGAACTCGGTACGGCGGTTCTTCTGGCGTCCCTCGGGATTGTCGGAACCATCGGGATTGGAGTTAGGTGCTATCGGCTTAGATTCGCCATAACCCTTTGCGACAAGCCTATCCTTGCTTATGCCCTTTTGTATAAGGTAGTTTACAACCGACTGTGCCCTATTCTGCGATAGTGTCATATTGCTTTGGTCTGTACCAACGCTGTCGGTATGCGAACTGATTTCGACAATGATTCTAGGATATGCGTTTAATATCTTCAAAATTGTGGTGTCAATTACTGTCTTCGATTCCTCTCGAAGATTGTACTTTGCAAAATCGTAGTAAATATTCTCAACGACAAACGACCTAGTCGACAATGTATTAATGATAATCGGGTCGAGATGAAGCGTATCGGAATGTATTATGCCATTGGTAGTGAAAGTAAGCTTTTTCTCCTTGTTATTAAAGTCCTTAACGCTGATATAATAGTCGAAATCGCGCTCAAGGCTGAAGAAATACATACCGTTAGCGGTTTCTGTAGATTTCAAGAAGTGATTTTTACCTTCCTTGTCGGTCATATACAAGTCGACACGATAATCGTACAGAACCTCAACATTGTCGGACTTTTGAATCTCATCAAGGCTGAGAGTTCTTGTTTTTTCGTATTCCTTCTCAATTCTGCGATAATATGCCGAGTCGGTAACGCCCAGCACCTTTCCATCAACGGCGATTACAATATGGTCGCGATAAATGAATTCGTAAATGTCATCGCAGCAATTGTCGTTACGCAACGAGTATCCACCATCGCGGTTAGAGGAAAGGAAACCTTTTCTACGGCTCTCGTCGATGGTATAGTACAGGTCGTCGTAGCTTGAATTTATTGGTTTGCCAACATTCTTTATATCGTTGAAACTCTTGCCCTCGCCAACGGTCTTGTAAATGTCGAATCCACCATATCCAATCATACCATCCGAACTATAATACAATGTACGGGCAGTAACATCGTAGTAAGGTGTTATCTCATCGCCAATGGTATTAACCTGCTTTCCGCAGTTCTTGGCTTCCTTCCAGCTGTTGTCCTTAGGGTTGTACAACGAGAACCACAAGTCAAGTCCACCGCGTCCTCCGGGACGATCGGTTACAAAATACAACACATCGGCATTCTGGCGCGAAACGCCAATCGACGGCATTGTGGTCGTATATCCGCTTGCATTTATAACATCGGGAAGGCGTTCTGGTGTCTGCCATACATCATCTTCTAGGCGCGACATATATATTTCACACAACCTTTTTCCTTTGTCGTCCTTCTGGCACTTCGAGAAGAAAAATCTTCTCTTGTCGGCAGACAATGCACCGTTGCAAACATCGGCATCATCGGTATTGAAAACAGTGTCAAATTCACCGACATAACTCCATTCCATTTCGTTGTCCTCGCGTGCAATATAAAATTTACGCACAGGCAAAGTGTCGCCGTAAGTGTTGTAATATGTAATTTCGTTTTCGCGAAGCGAACCAAAAATGAGCATATTGTCACCGTATGGAAGCGGAGAAGTGTTGATGTGTTTGCTATTTACTGTCGAATCCAAATGGACGATTGCGATATTGTTATTTGTGCTGTCTTTTGCTATCCTATCCATTTCCTCGGCAAGAGTTTTGGCAAATTTTACATTTTCGCGCAGATTCTTGTCGGACTTGCCCTTCGCAGCAAAGAGTTCGTATTCTGCCTTGGCCTCATCGTACTTGCCCATGATTTGAAGGCATTTGGCAGAATTAAAAAGTTCAGCAAGATTTGCTTTCGCATCGCTTTCGTAGGTTGCCCTGAAATATTTTTGTGCAAGCGGATAATTCTTTTCCTGCCAGTAAAGATTTGCCAATGTCTTCTGTACATTTGCATCACCGGGATATTTGTCATCTATCTTCTGATAACAGTCGGTTGCGGTAAATATATCGCCTTCGTATAGTGCGGTCTTTGCCATCTTTATCAGTTTGCCTTTCGACTGCGACTTTTCGCTGTTTGGATTTTGCGCATATACGCTTACCGCCGTTGATGCAAAAATGGCAAGCACCAAAAGAACTGCCATACGCTTGAATATGCCGAATACATTTGTATATACTGGATTGTATCTTTTCATGTTAGAATCTATCGCAAGGAAGTGTTATATAGTTTTTCTTTTCAATTTTCAGCTTGTATATCAGCGAAATCTCAAATGCTCCGCGAGCATTTGTCGCCTGCATGAGTTTCGAAAGGTTGATGTCGTAGCTTGCTCCAACAGTAATTCCGTAGAATGTAAGTCCTGCCGTAAGCATTGCCGCATCGAAGTTGGAGAACGATGTACGACCGCTAGCACCGAAAAATACGGATGTTATCGACTTTGTCGGTATTGCTCGCTCGACTAATGCACCGAAAAGCATTTCCTCTGTCTTCTTGTTGAATGTGGTAAGGATATGCGGAATTACCGCCCACGATTGTCCCGCGAAAACCTTTACCTCTCCATTGAACAACATACGCGGTGTGAGTTTGCTGTTGGTGTTGCAGTAGGTTTCTTGCGGAGCGTTTAAGTGTAGTACAGAAAGTCCTATTGTCGGTTCTGCCTTACGGAATTTGCCACTGTATGCAATTCCAGCATGCATATCTACATATCCGAGAGATGTTTCCATGTCGGTGACATTGTTTGGCAAGGTCACATCAAAAACACCAGTTTCGGGATTGTACTGGCTCGGAAGGGTTATTCCATCAAGGGTGAAATATTTGTTTACATATCCTCCTTGAACTCCGAGCGAAATTGTGTTTTTCTGGTTGATTCTCAACAGATACGACAGCGAAAGCATGAACTTGTTTGCCGTAAGTTTTGTTCCGCCCGACTTGTCGTGCAGGAACATGAAACCGACACCCAAGCCCGACTTTCCTCTAAAACGGAATGGCGCATCTATGGAAACGGATACCGTCTGATAAGGCACGCCTACTGCACTCCATTGAGTACGGTAGTTATTTGATAGTCTTAGATTTTCATCGAAAAGTCCAGTTGCTGCTGGATTGAATACCAAAGGTGTAGCGTAATACTGCGTAAAATGTATGTCCTGTCCGAAACATGCAAATCGGCAGACTATGATTATAAAAATTAAGCACAATGTATATCTCATACGCCACAATAATTTTTTGCAATATTAACACTTTTTTATAATATGCAAATTAATTTTTGAAAAATTTGCCAATAAAAAATTCATCGTCTACAAAAAGTGGCACAAAATATACTATTGTTTGCCTCATTAGCAAAAATTATCTTAAACTTTTTTTAAATTTTCTTTAAGACATATCAAAAAAAATCTTACCTTTGCAAGATTATATGTCGTATTTTGCAGTTAAACTTATGAATATAAAAAAGTTAACCGTACTAGTTGTGGCATTGGTTTCGATGCATTTATTATCTGTAGCACAACTTTCAGTTTCGATAACAGGGAATTTCAGCGGATGTCCGCCATTGATACAGCAGTTCGGATGCAACATTTCGGGAGCAAGCGGTGATGTAACTTATTCATGGTCATCGGGAAACGGTGATGTATCGCAACTTCCCACACCAACATTCTCGTACATCAATCCGGGACGATACACACTTTCGGTTACTATCACAAGTGGTGGACAAACAGCAAGCGACAGCCACGAAGTGGTTGTTTTCCATGTACCTACCGCACGATTCTCAGACACTCCAATTACAGGCTGCATACCATACGACTTTGTCGCTGCTAACCAGTCAACCCAAGGCGATGCCGAAATAACAAGTTACCTCTGGTACTTCGGCGACGGACAATCCTCAAACCAAGCATCGCCAACACATACTTACCAAAGTTCCGGCGTATATACCGTTTCGCTCGAAGTAACCGATGCTAACGGATGTGTTGACAACAAGACTGTCACACAAATGATTACCTTGTCGAAAGCCCCAACGGTATCATTCACAGCACACGATGCACAATGGTGCGTAGCCCCGCATGAAGTTACATTCACATCCGACATATCCACTAACGGTGCGCTTGGCGGGACATACACTACACAATGGAATTTCGGAGATGGAAGTTCAAGCACGCAAGAGAATCCAGCTCACACATACACGCGTACAGGCGAATTCGATGTTTCGCTGACGGTATCCGACCAATATGGTTGCAGTACCACGGTTGAAGAACCACATCTAGTAATTATAGGCATGATTTCTCCCGAATGTACCGTTCCTTCGCAAATGTGCGTAAACCAAACCTCTGTATTCTCAAGCAATGTAGATAACGAAAGCATCTGGAATTTCGGTGACGGCACAGGAGACATACCCGGTCCAAATGCTACACACAGCTATTCGCAAGCTGGCACATATCCTGTTACATTTACGGTAGATCCAAACGGCCCATGCCGTCAGGTAAGGTCATTTACAGTAGAGGTTGTGCGCGTTGAAGCATCGTTCCGCACCGTTCCTACAGATTTGTTCTCGTGTACATATCCATTTGAGGTACAATTCATCAGCACATCCGTAGGTTCCGACCTTTCATACTTCTACAATTTTGGCGACCAACGACCTGGAAACGAGGCTAACATGTCGCATTCATATATGCAGAACGGTGAATTCACCCCTACCCTCACAGTAACATCTCCGACAGGATGCTCATCACAATTTACAGGACCAACTATCGTTGTTCACGAACCTATCGTCACTATCAGCGCATCGGAGGACGGCGGATGCTGGCCACTTACAGTAGAACTAACCAACGGGGGTCCCGACAACGACATCATTACCGATTATTTCTGGGAGTACGGCGACGGTTCATCTATACACACCACAACTCCTACAAGTGAACATATATACAACCTTGGAACATTTACGCCAACCCTTACCGTTACCGACCAGAACGGCTGCACGGCCACAAGGGAAGGACCAGAAATATCGACTGGATACCAGATATTACCAGAAGAGTTTGGCGCCATGGATTCCCTGCATAATTATATTCCCAGAGCCAACATTTGCGCATCGGATACCATATACCTTTACAATTCCATGTACGAGGACCACGACACCCTCGACTATACCTTCATAATAAACATGAACGACAATCCTTTCGAGGAACAGAGCAGCGAAACATACCACCAATACTCTTTTGAACAAGATACTGGCTGGGCATACATCGGACTGAGAGTCGACTACAACCAGTGCAAATCCGATACGCTATGGTGGGACAGCATATATGTAGCGCCTCCAATCGTAAAGATAAGGTCTATATCCGACTGCCAGTCACCTCTTGACTACACATATAAAATAAATAAAAATATCGGAGCCGATTATTGGGACTGGACCATTACTGACCTTGAAACAGGAACAGTAATACAGCATGTCGAACATTCTACCGTCGATTCCATTGATATAACATACCAGTCATACGGCAGATACGAATGCAAGATTGTGGCATACAACAACGACTTCGGTCAATGCGAATACGAGAATACTGTAACCAGCGAAATCGTAGAACCAGTAATGTCATGGTCGCTTTCGCGCGACACCATCTGCACGGGAAACAGAATTTCCATCAACATAGCCGAGGCTGCAGCATACAACGAAGTGGCATACAACTGGACAGGCGAAAGCGTTTCATACGACGACCTTGAGTGGATTCCCGTTTCCCCGGGAATGCAATCGGAATTATACCAATATGTCGACAGCGGAAACTACAATGTAACGGTTTATGCTCGTCAATCAGACGGTTGCGTATCAATTTTCACAAAGAACATTTATGTTGTCAGTGCAAGAGCTCACATGGTGCCCGAAAGCCTTGCAACCGGATGCGTCCCTGCGACATTCGAGTTTCAGGCAGTACCGGAAACAATGGACCCGCTATATTACATAGCATGGGACTTTGGCGATGGCTCGCCCATGGACACCACTTATACGCCCAATGTGCCATTGGAACACACTTATACATCTGTCGGCACATATAGAATTACAATGCGTATATCCACTGAGCACGGCTGTAAATTCTCCAAGATATATTCCAACAGGATACGGGTAATCGATGCTTTAAATGCAGATGTTACATTCGGTGCCAGCAATATATGCCTAGGCGAAGGCAGTACATTTACAGCCGCAGACAACGACAACTCAATATGGCACGAATGGGACTTTGGCGATGGAACACAACTGGACGGAAATCACAGCGTTGTCAGCCATCAATACGAACAGGCTGGCAACTACACCATTACGCATATAGTTTCGGGTGGCGAAGAAGGCAGTATGTCGTGCAACGATACCGCAAGGTACGAAAATGCAATGACGATTGAGAGCATATCGGCAGACTTTGAACTGGACAGCACATTTTTCTCGTGCTACCCAGTAAGTCCAAACATACAAAGCCATGTACAGTTCGCTCCCGACAACATAAATGTAGAATACAATTGGGACATGGGCAACAACGAGCAGGGCATACATGTGCCTAACCCACAATACCTGTATCACGCTCCTGGCACTTACAACATATCGTTGCAAGCAACAACTCCAGCCGGATGCTCTGCTTCAGCAAGTCACGCCATAGAAATAACAGGACCAGTCGCCGACATTAGATTAAGCGACACCATTGTATGCGCCGGCGGAATAATAAGCATGTCGATGATTAATGCAAGCAATGTGGACAGCATGGTATGGGTAGTCGGCGGTGGATACAACTACTACACACCCGAGGTCACTCACCAGTACGACTATGTTCCAGAATCGGGATACTTCCCTGTGACCTTGTCAATACATCAAGGCAACTGCAAGATTGACTTGACCGAAAGAATCTTTGTTTATAGGCTTCGTGGCGACTTCACCCTTGCCGATACAGACGGCAATCTTATAGAATATGACGGTGGTGCATGCTCGCCTTTGGTCGGCACATTGGCTCACGAATATCCCGACGACTGCACCCTGCAATGGTCTGTCAATGGAAACCAGCATACAGGGAATAATGTAAACTGGCAAAATAACTCCGTTCAGACAGACACCCTGTTCACTGTCAAGATTTTTGCCACCGATACGCTCGGATGTACCGACAGCATATCACACCACTACTATGTTTACCATCTGCCAACGCTCCGTGTAAGCAACGACACAACCATCTGCTACGGTGACACGGTAAACATGTCGGCGATGGATGCGTATGCATACTACTGGGAAGACCCAATTGCCGACAGTCTTCCCAATCAGAGTGTTATCCCCGAAGAATCAACCGTTTACCATGTCAATGCATACACCGAAAACAAATGTAGCATAGCCGATTCGATAACGGTAACAGTTATTCCAATATACGACATTTCATTGTCTGACGAATATTTCAGGATAAACATGGGCGATACGGCAATAGCATTAATTACATACGACAACGATGCAATCCAGTGCTACATTACGCCCGAGGAAAGCCTCACAATGAGCGGTTGCGACACAATTGTATTCTTCCCCGAGGAAAGCACCGACTATGTGCTTGTCATGAAAGATACTACAATATGCCCGGACCACAAGTTCGACATACATATTGATGTAGAAAAGATATTTACACTTGATGTACCGGGAGCATTCACTCCACTTAGCGAAGACGACGGCAACAATATAGTTTATGCACGGGGACTTGGCATAAAGCAATTGTTGCAGTTCCGCATCTACAACCGCTGGGGCGAAGAAGTTTTCTTTACCGACGACCTGCAAACTGGCTGGGACGGAACTGTAAACGGAAAGGTACAAAATAGCGACACCTATTCTTATTATGTTGAAGCAGAAATGTTCGACGGAAGCATACAAAGCAAGAAAGGCAACATTATGCTAATACGATAGTGTGGGCTTGCGCCCGTTTATACGCAGCGCTGTTTCTAGGTTGGCTTACACCGAGCTAAAGGTTCAAAAAACGGATGTCATACAGAACAGACCCAGTTCTTAAAATTATGTTAAATTATAGTTAAATACATTTTCTTCAGGCAACGAAAATGTATTTTTGGTTGTCATACTATTATATATTGTAAAATATCGTGACATGAAAAGAGATATTCTCAAGATATTAAAATACATACCGTTATTACTATTTGCCATCCTGTTGCATTTTACTGCAGTAGCCCAGTTATCGGTTTCGATAACCGGCAGTTTCGAGGGCTGTGCACCGCAGATTCTAACTTTCGGATGCGATGTGACAGGTGCAACGGGCGAAGTGTCGTATTCATGGTCATCGGGGAATGGTGATGTGTCGGTACTTGCAGAGCCTACTTTTTCCTATCTCAATCCAGGACGGTACACAATTTCCGTCACGGCATCAAGTGGCGGACAGACTGCCACCGACTTACGCGAAATTGTTGTATTCAACGGACCAACGGCATCATTCAACGACAGCGCCATTATAGGCTGTGTGCCAAAAGTAGTTGCATTTCGCAGTGAAGCAATCGAAGGCGATGCCGAAATAACAAACTGGCTATGGTATTTTGGTGACGGAGTTTCGGCACAAGGAAACAACAGAAGGCATCAATACACATCCCCTGGCGTATATACGGTTTCGCTAGAAGTTACCGATGCCAACGGATGCCGTGATGAATATCACTCCCAGATGCTCACACTCTCGAGACGACCAGAAGTGTCAATTAGTGCAAACAATGCACAATGGTGCGTGGCTCCGCACGAAGTCGATTTCACTTCGGAAATATCTACCGATGCAGGACTTGGCGGACCATACACGGCAACTTGGAATTTTGGAGATGGCTCGGAAAGCAACGATGAGAATCCTTCTCATACATACGAAAATACAGGCAGTTACAATGTAATGCTCACAGTGATAGATTCGTATGGTTGTAAGGAGATAGTACGCAAAAACAACATGGTAGTAATTGGAACACTGACGCCAACCTGCACAGTACCATCAGAAATGTGCCTCAATACGCCATCAACTTTCCGCAGTGATGTGAACGACGATATAACTTGCTCCTGGAATTTTGGAGATGGTACGCCTGCTCAACAGGGAAGCGAAGCAAGCCACTCTTATTCACAAGTAGGAAACTACACTGTGGAGTTCACGGTTGACCCCAATGGTCCATGCCGACAAACTCAGGTTTTCAATGTAGATGTTGTTGATGTTCACGCATCTTTCCGCACCGAACCCGAGGACTTGTTTTCATGCACCTATCCTTTCGAGGTGAGGTTTATTAGCACATCCGTTGGCGAAAACCTTACATATTCCTACAATTTCGGTGACACATACATTGGCTTTGACGACATTTCGATGCATTCATATTCGGAAAACGGCAGATTTACACCAACACTTACGGTTACATCTCCCGGTGGATGCGTGTCGAGATTTACGGGACAGGAAATAGTAGTCAACCAACCCGATGCAGAACTTCATTCCACTACTGCTGGCGGATGCGTACCTGCAACCGTAGGTTTCTACAACGACCCCGAATATACAAGCAATTCTGCAGTTGTGGATTTCTACTGGGATTTCGGCGATGGTACATCCACACACACTACCACATCATCAGTAGAACATGTGTACTCCGAATTTGACATATTCTATCCAACACTCACCATTACCGACACATTGGGCTGTACTGCCACAAGCCAACTGCACGAGCGACCACTAGCAAGTATAATTACAGGAACTCAGGTTACACCGGAACATTTTGGTGTAACTGATGTCATGTACAACTTTATCCCCGGCGATACGCTTTGCCCAACAGACACAGTATATCTTTACAATTCAATGTATGGAAATTCTACAGACTACAACTACTTCTTCGTAATTAGCGCAGGTAGCATGTCGTGGGATGTAAATTCAGGTGCTGAATATACTACATACCATTTCAAGGTTGACACAGGCTGGAACAATGTAGGTTTCACGATAGAGTACCGCAACTGCCTGTCGCCAGTGCAACAATGGGACAGCGTTTATGTGAAACCGCCCATCGTACACCTTGCTTCGTACTCCAATTGCTCCGCTCCTTTTGCATACTCATTCTATCTGACCGAAAATCTTGGCGCAGATTATTGGGAATGGCTGATTTGGAATAATGACAATAACAACATCTACATGAATGTTCCTCATTCCACTGCCGATTCTATTTCGGTTGTATTTCCCGACTACGGCAAATACCATTGCAGACTTATCGCCCACAACAACGGGTCGGATTGTGAATTCGTACAGGAGATTATTTGCGACATAAAACCTCCCACATTTTACTGGGAAATTTCAACCGACACACTCTGCCTCGGGAACCCGCTCACAGCAGTTGTGATTAATGCGCCAGCCTTTGCCGAAGTAGCTTTTGACTGGGAAGGCAACGGACTATCTCCCGACCAGCTTGAATGGATTCAAATCAACGGAATCACCGACTCGCGACATACTTACGACAGCGGTGGCAACTACGAGGTTGTTGCATACGCTCGCCAGCATGACGGCTGTATTTCGGTATTTACCAAGCAGTTGTATGTGGTTGACCCACATTCGAGCATATCACCGACAAATCTTGTCGTAGGTTGCAATCCAGCCACATTCGAGTTCCATAACATTACCAATACCGATGATGCAATATATTCCGCCACATGGAATTTCGGAGACGGCACAGGAAGCGTGACGGGAGAGAATGTAACCCACACCTTTTATGAAGCAGGCATTTACGATGTTTCACTAAGCATAATGACATGGCATGGCTGTCAGTATTCGGAAACATTCCGCAATAGGGTGAAAGTCCTTAATTTCCCATCCTCTCTCGTTGTTTACACACGAGAGGTGTGCCTTGGTACAGTACAGACTTTTGTGTCCAGCGAGTCGGACAATTCAATCTGGCACGAATGGGATTTTGGTGACGGCACAACAATTTCGGGAACAGGAAGTTCAATCACACACTTGTACGAACAAGCCGGAAACTATTCATTTAGACATATAGTTTCGGTGCGAGGCGAAAATGGCGCAGTTTGTAGCGATACGGCTTCGCATGAAGGGGATATATATATTGAAAATATCGTGTCGGCAGACTTTACCATCGACAGTACGGCATACAACTGCTATCCAGTAAGTCCGACAATACATTCAATTGTGACAGTCGAACCAGAGAATGTCCCAATAATCTACAACTGGGACATGGGCAATGGTGATGCCATACATGTGGCAAATCCGCAGTACCTATATACCGCTCCAGGTCAATATACGATTGGACTTGAAGTTTCTACACACGGAGGTTGCAGTGCATCAATGTCGCACAATGTGGCGATTACTGGTCCGGAAGCGGATATTTCGCTGAGCGACACTATAGTTTGCGCTGGTGGCGAAGTGCATTTCGCTATGACCAATGCCGTTGATGTTGAAAGTTTCGTATGGGTTGTGGGTGGCGGATACAACTATTATACAGAAGAAGTTACGCACCAATACGGCTATGTTCCCGCATCGGGATATTTCCCCGTAACTCTTTCCATACGAAACGGCAACTGCATGATTGACCTGACCGAACAAGTTTATGTGTATAGGATTAATTCCGACTTTAGCCTGTTGGACTTGAACGGCACTGCAATCGTTGAAGGCTCGTGCTCGCCGTTGGAAGGAAATCTGGCATATTCGGGAACCTATGAAGCAGAACAACGCTGGTATGTGAACGGCGAACCATACGCTGATGGCATGGTGCAGTGGACAAATTCATCAACGCAGCTGGACTCGCTATATGTGGTTTCGCTTGCAATTACCGATTCTCTTGGATGCATCGACAGCATTTCGCATGAATACTTGGTTTACCGTAATCCAGATGTACATACCATTGGCGACACTTTGATTTGCAAAGGCGGTGAGGCTCATATTTCTGCACTTGGCGGGAATACCTACTACTGGCATTTTCCTATCAATGATAGTACACAAAGTCAAATTATTTCTCCAAACGAAGCAACCATTTATTATGTTTCTGCGTTTAGTGAAAAAAAGTGTATGGTTTTGGATTCAGTCATGGTTGATGTGCTTCAAGATTTTGATGCAGGAGTTTATGAGCAGTTGCTGTCCATAAATATTGGTGATACGGCTACTGCATTTGTATTTTCCGACATGGAACCGCTCAACTGCTACATTTCGCCTGCGGAATATGCTTTTGCAGGGAATTGCGACACTTTGTTGCTTTATCCTCTCGAAAATACCGATTTCACACTTATCCTGAAAGATACGCTCGGATGCTACGAAAAGACCATCGACATTCATGTGGATGTTGACATTAAGTACACTCTTGATGTCCCGGGAGCGTTCACGCCACTGAGCGAGGATGAGAATAGCATAGTGTATGTGCGCGGGCTTGGCATAAAGCGACTGCTGCAATTCCGTATTTTTAACCGTTGGGGCGAAGAGGTTTTCTTCTCAAACGACCTGCATACAGGCTGGGACGGTACGATTGGCGGAAAGGTGCAAAACATGGATACATATTCCTATTATGTCGAGGCAGAAATGTACGATGGAAGCACTAGGACGAAGAAAGGAAACATAATGCTGTTGAAATAAATTTTGTATTGGATGAAACCAACCCCTACAAATGAAATAATTGGCATAATGAATTATATTTGTAAAAATAGAAATATGAAAACGAATCTTAAAATATAAGGATGTTTCGGAAAACCTTCATATTGACAATATTGTTCCTGCTTTCGGCATTGGCTACGAAAGCGCAGCTTTCCGTAACCATTATAGGCGATTCGTTCAGCGGATGCTCGCCACAAAACCTTACTTTCGGGTGCAATGTCACGGGAGCAGGTCCCAATGTTGCCTACTCGTGGTCGTCGGGCAACGGCGATGTATCGCAACTTGCAACACCTACATTCTCCTACCTCGAAGGCGGCACATATACCGTTTCGGTAACAGTCACCAGCAGCGGAGTTTCAGCCACCGCCAGTCGCGAAGTTGTGATTTTCCAGTCGCCCGAAGCGCGTTTCAACGAAACGCCAGTCTCTGGCTGCACGCCATTCGACTATTCGCTCAGCGACATGTCAATTCAGGGCGATGCACCAATTACAAGCTGGCTGTGGTACTGGGGCGACGGACAGACATCAACGGGACAAAATGTTTCGCACACCTACCAAAATTCAGGTCTTTTGACTGTTTCGCTACGCGTTACCGATGGAAACGGCTGCTTTGATGAGCATTATGCACAGACCATAAATGTATCTTCAGCACCAGTGTTATCGGTAACAACTGATATTGACCAGTGGTGCGAACCTCCATTGCAAGTGCCATTTCATTCACAAGTTACTACTGCTCCCAATGTTTCCACTTCATATACATTGACATGGGATTTCGGTGATGGCCAGACAGGCACGGGCGACAATCTTAGTCACACCTACACCTCGCACGGACATTTTGATGTCAGCGTTACTGCAACAGATAGTTACGGATGCTCTACCTCCCAATTCTATCCCGACATGATTTCAATTGCACCGTTAGTACCGCGCTTCGATGCACCATTGATTGCCTGTCTAAAAGTTTCCACGGCATTCCGCAGCCTTATGTCAGGGACCAACTGCACATGGAATTTTGGCGACGGAACCCCTATTTCGCGCGACCCAGTAGCATATCACGCATACCAGAATCCAGGCACTTACACTGGAACTTTTACCGCCGACCCGGGTGGTCCATGCGAACGCTCCGAAACTTTTACGGTAACTGTGCAGTATGTAGATGCATCGTTTGTGGTTGACGAGACTTTCTCGTGCGACTATCCTTTTGTAGCACATTTTACAAACACCTCTACTGGCGATGATGTTTCGTACCGATACGATTTTGGAAATGGAGGCCTGAGTTCTGCCGAAAATCCCGATGCAACATACAGAATGAACGGTGTTTACGAAACATCTATGACTGCCTATACAAGTGCCGGATGCAACGACACCTTTGAAGGTCCAACTATAATCGTAAACCATCCCGAAGGCAATCTGCAATCAAATTCGTGTGGCGACTGCGCTCCAAAAAACATTCAGTTTAACCATTATGTCGTATATACTGAAAACAGCGAAATTGTTGACTACTTTTGGGATTTTGGAGACGGGACAACACTTCATACCACTTATACACCAGTTAACCACAATTATACCGTACCCGGAGCATACATTCCTACCCTTACAATAACCGACCGCAACGGCTGCACAGACACCCGTCCATTACACGAATATGATCCGAACAGCTGCGATACAATTAAAGTAGGACTGCAAATTCCTCCAGAGGATTTCTGGGTTACCGACACAAACCACATCCATGCAAACGGTGATACAGTATGCCCGACTGATTTATATCTTTTATACAATTCAATGTATGAAAGTTCCGACACTATAGACTTTACAATTCTTGTAGATGGAGAACATGGATCTGCCAACGATGAATACAACGGATTCATATTTAACACTCATGTAGGCTGGAACGATATCGGCATAATGACAGAATACCTAAATTGCGAATCCGATCCATACTATCGGGATAGTATTTATGTTCTGCCTCCAATCTTGCATGTTTCCTATCGCACTCCACCATGCACAACCCCATTCGACTACACATTCTATATTTCCAGCAACCAAGGTGCACAATACTGGGACTGGTCTATTATGGGCGGAACATACAGTAGTGGTGATGCCCAAGTCTACTACGAACAGCATTCCACCGAGTCGACCATTCATGTCACTCTCCCCGGATATGGCATGTACGAATGCAGCATAATTGGATATAATGATGATTCAGGGTGCTCTTTTAATAATAGTGTTATTATTGAACTCCCTGCGAGAGAATTTATTTGGCATTTGGATCCAGATACAGTCTGTATGGGACAATACTCATCGGTTGAAATCGACTATGGCGGTGACGAATGGATTGCCTACAACTGGGGCATTAACGATGTGCCCGTAGATGAACTCGAATGGTTTGACTTTAATTCTAACATATCGCACCCACATAGGTTCAACGAACCTGGCGACTATACCGTAACCGTATATCTAAAAGGAAACGACGAGTGCGTATATATTTATTCCAAACCGATATATGTTGTCGATCCCTCATCGACCTTAATTCCACCATTGCAGGAGATTTGTGCGCCAACTTCAGTCGAATTCGAGTGCATTCTTACAAATACCAACGACCCGATTGAAGATGTGCAGTGGAATTTCGGCAACAACGAAACCGCTCTCGGAAATCCAATAACCCACGAATACAACGATACTGGCGTCTACTCTGTACATTACATGGTGACCACAAGACATGGTTGCACCGACCGCCAATCGTTTGATGACTGTCTGCACGCAGTATCAAATCCGGAACTTTCGGTTGAATTTGACGACAGTGTCTGCACTACCGACCTGGTTATATTTACTTCGAATGTTGAAAATCCAAACTTTAGCTACACATGGGACTTTGGCGATGGGGAAGTATGGGACAACAGCGGACCCGTGGTTACCCACCGCTATTCTAGCCCAGGCAGGTATTCTGTTTCGCTGAATATAAGCGGCGGAGTCGGGTGTACTGATGCTGTCGATTACCAGAATGGTGTATATGTGGAAAAACTTAGTGCAAGCCTTTCGCCTGAATTCCAAAATTTCAGTTGCTACCCTGCCCAACCTATCTTTGAAGTTTCGGCAACGGCTTTGCCCGATGGCGTAGAGCCGTCGTTCCACTGGAACATGGGAAACGGCGACAACCTGTATGTCGAGAATCCCGAATATCTTTACAATACCCCAGGCTTCTACACAATTTCCTTCGAAGTAACAACTCCAGCAGGTTGCCGCGTGGTGAAAAATGCAACTGTAGGAATAAACGGACCTACCGCCGAAATATATATCAGCGATACAGCCATCTGCGCTGGCGATGATGTGACTTTCAGAATGCTGAATGCACAAAATGTGCAGTCGTATCAATGGGTTGTGGGCGGTGGTTACAACTACACCACGCCAACGGTTACGCATACATACGGCTATGTTCCGCAGTCGGGATATTTCCCTGTAGTACTTAGCCTTACTAGCGGTGAATGTTCGGTTGACATAACCGAAATGATATATGTCTATGAGGTTGATGCTCGTTTCGGACTGTTTGCCGACAGCGTAGAAATAACATCCGGATTGTGCGAGCCATTGTCGGCCACACTAATAAACCAGTCATCCGAAGATGCTCAGCTGAGATGGTACCAGAACGGTCGTAGGCTTAACGAATCTGATGAGGAAGTCCCTGTTTACTGGACAAATCCATCGTACAACGATTCAACATTTGTCGTTTCGCTTGCCGTAACCAACGAGCACAACTGCTACGACAGCGTTTCGCACGAATATCTAATTTACCCAAGTCCGCATCCGCTGACAAGCAACGACACCATATTATGCTTGGGTGACGAAACCGACATCATGGTTGTAGGCGGAGTTTCATATTACTGGAATGCACCTATCAACAACAGCAATCCGCGACAAAGTGTTACACCAACAGAAAACACAACATACTATGTCGATGTTTATACAGAACATTTATGTTCGGCAACCGATTCTGTTCATATCGATGTAATTGCGCCAGTTGAAGCTTCGGTAGAACCCGATTATGCTTCGATAAACATCGGCGACACCGTTGTTGCAGTGATACTTTCCGAAAATCAACTTGATTGCCGCTGGTTTCCACTTGACAGCGTGATTTCCATCGGCTGCGACACCTTGTTTTTCTTCCCTAACAGAAGCACCGACTATTCTGTATGGCTCAGCGATTCGCTTGGTTGCTACGAAAGTATTTTCGACATACATATAGATGTAGAAATGAAGTTTTCGCTCGATGTGCCAGGTGCATTCACTCCACTCAGCGAAGGCGACGGCAACAACATTGTATATGTGCGCGGACTTGGCATAAAGCGACTTCTGCAATTCCGCATTTTCAACCGCTGGGGCGAAGAAGTTTTCTTCTCCGACGACCTAAACAAAGGCTGGGATGGTACACTCAAAGGCAAAGTACAAAACATCGACACATATTCCTACTATGTGGAAGCCGAAATGTACGATGGCAGCATAAGGACAAAGAAGGGAAATCTTATGCTGATAAAATGAAAGTTGAAAATTGAACGGCGAAGCCCTCAACGAAGTTAAAGTTGAAAAGTAACAGCTCAATGTTTTGCGCTGAATTTGAAAAATATAATGCCTATGTTTTTCATAAAAATTATATTTGCAAAAAAATAAAAATATGAAAATGAACATTAAAATATCGGTAATGCTTGTAGGATTTGCACTTGCGTTTTCATTTGTAGCATGCGAACGCGAAAGTATTATTCCGCCACAAAATGAGAATCCTACTCAGGGACGAGAAATTCAAGAAGTATATCCTGCTGGCGACTTTGCTTTTTTAAGAGCTATTATTGGAATGGAAAAACAAGAAGCAATAGATTATTTGACACAGCACGGATATGTCGAAAACGAATCTCATTCCTACAATGATACAGAGGCAGATAGTATTACCAAAAGAATTGGTTTGAATTATAGAAATAATGATGTAAAAGTTCCAAATGCATCAATTTCAATAGGATGTGAAAATTTTGACACTTTATCCATTATTTTCAAGAAATGGCTTCTCGAATTTAAGCATTCCGATGCATACCCAATTATGGTCAGGACAACTTACGACGTGCAAATAGACAATGAAGCAGAACCGAATATAAATTCACTGGAACAACTTATAGAAATCCTACCGACATTTCATCCGACAACAAGGGCATGGGTATATTTCTATGGCATCGACAATCGGGGATACTGGTACCATTTTTACATTGATTGGGAAAATGAAATTAGTAAGTACATTGGCATGCAGATTATCAACGAGCGAGTAAACGAACCGCTTCCTGATGTTCCAACAGTCAATCTAACCGATGAATATTTGGACAAGGACATTCTAATTGCAAAGGTTGACTACATGACATTCGAGTATCGTGGTTTCTACTCTATGAATGTTACCAACAAGCTAAGCGAAGGAAACGAAATTCCATTCTTTGCGGATTATATGTCACCGGGCGATGACGGCTATATCAAATTGTACTATCGAGATGAAAGCAACCTTCTGATGTACGGCACAATTATGTGGATGGGATGTGGTGTACTTCATTTCCCCGAAACATTTGTCAAGGGCAATTCGTCAGAAACACACATTACAGGAAACACTCAATATCCAGGAAACGAGAAAATCTCGTTCATTAACGACAATGGAATTTACACAATGGAAATAAATCACACCGAGACAGACTTGCATTATGTTTGGCAAACACTTTCCGATTGCGAGGAATTTATGTCGTATTATAATCAGACACATAAGAAAGTTGCTGTATATCCATATACACCAAGCGTTGGAGTTGGCAATCCATACGATTGGTATTATTTGGTTTTTGTGGAAAGATAGAAAAAGGATACTCGCTATTCCTTAATTCTCATTTCGTACAATTTCATGTATTTTAGGAAGGTTGTAGCAGCATTTATCGCCGAAATCACCAGCCCGCGATAACCGTAGAATATGCCTTTGCGGAAAAAATAGTCCCTGTTGAATGTATGCAATGACTTGAAAATCGCTGCAACGACGCTTGTTTTTTTGCCTGCCTCAAACTTTTGCTGCGCAGCAAGCGAGGAATAACTTTCCATCTTTGCAATTAGCGAACTGATATTGTCGGAAGTATAATGCTTTATTGCATCCTTGATGTAAACCTTCTCGGTGTCGGGCAAAATTTCGATGCCCTCGTGAACCATATTTTCGTTGAAGCGGGTATATTTCCGATTGAAGATTCGCCATACATAGTCGGGATACCAGCCACAACATTTCATGCAACGACCGTTATAGTAGTTGAGTCGTGACAATGCAACAACGGTATTGTCGTTCAATTGCATTGAATTTATCTTGCCAACAACATCGGGCATAAGCACCTCATCAGAATCAATGCTCAATACCCAATCGTTGGTAGCATGGCTCACCGCAATGTTTTTCATTTTGCCAAAGCCATAGAAATTCGGCTCGCTGTAAACCTTTACATTTTGAAAACCGCCAGCAATTTCAACAGTTCTGTCGGTACTACCATTATCAAGCAGAACAACTTCGCCAAACTCACGAAGCGTTCCAAGACATTCTGTGATTGTCTTCTCGGCATTCTTTACGAGTATTACTGCACTTATGTTGGCGGTGTTCTGCATTGGCATACGATTAATTGTTGATGCGAAAATAATTATTTTTAATAAACATCTTCTATATTAAGCAAGGCTTCAAGGCTGTCGGCCTGTTAGCCTGCCAGCCATTTTTACGCGTTTCTAAACTTTATAGCGGCAGTCTTGTCGAGTTTGCTTTCAGCGTACTCCTTTGTCACAGTGAATGTCTTCTTGTTTTCAGATGGCATTTCGAACATGGCTTCAAGCATTATCGACTCGCATATCGAACGCAATCCGCGAGCACCAAGCTTGAACGATATTGCCTGATCGACAATATAATCCAAGGCTTCTTCCTCGAACTTAATGTCAATACCATCAATCTTGAACAACTTAATATACTGGTTCACAATGGAGTTCTTCGGTTCGGTAAGGATTTGCCTCAACGCTTCGCGGTCGAGCGGATTCAGGTAGGCAAGCACTGGCAGACGCCCTACAATTTCGGGGATGAGACCGAACTTTCGGATGTCCTCGGGAATAACATACTGCAACATGTTCTTGCTGTCGATTTTCTCGATGTTCTTCTGCGTTCCATAACCAACAACCTGAGTATTCATACGGCGAGCGATGATTTTGTCAAGTCCCTCGAATGCACCACCGCAGATAAACAGAATGTTCTTTGTATCAACTGCAATCATCTTCTGCTCGGGATGCTTGCGTCCGCCCTGCGGAGGAACATTCACAATCGAGCCTTCGAGGAGCTTCAGCAAACCTTGCTGCACGCCTTCGCCCGACACATCGCGGGTAATGCTCGGATTGTCGCCCTTGCGTGCTATCTTGTCAATTTCATCGATGAATACTATGCCCTGCTCTGCCGATGCCACATCGTAGTCGGCTGCCTGCAAAAGTCGTGTGAGAAGACTTTCGATGTCCTCGCCAACATAACCTGCTTCGGTAAGAACCGTTGCATCAACGATAGCGAAAGGCACATTAAGCATCTTGGCAATGGTCTTGGCCAACAAAGTTTTGCCTGTACCAGTCTCGCCGACCATTATTATGTTCGACTTTTCAATGTCGACATCGTTTTTCTCCTGACTGATGCGCTTGTAGTGGTTGTAAACGGCCACCGACAGCACCTTCTTTGCAAAGTCCTGACCAATTACATAGTCATCGAGGAATGCCTTTATCTCTTTGGGTTTCTTTAGTTTAATACCCTTTGCCGGCTTTTCTTTCTTGAACAGTTCCTCCTCTTTCAATATTTCGTATCCGCGCCTAATGCAGTCATCGCAAACATTTCCATTGACACCCTGAAACAGGATTCCAACATCCTTGCGCGGTCGACCGCATAGCGAACATCTGTCGTTTTTGTCCATTAGGTTAAGTTTCTATGGCTAACGCCGTTTGTAAGTTTCAAGTTTCTAAGTTTCTCGCTTCGCTGTTTCTAAAAAAAGCGGAATGTCATGCTGGACTTGTTTCAGTATCTGATTCCGCGTTTTTTTGTTTCTATGTTTCTCGTTTCTGAGTTTCTATGGCTAACGCCGTTTCTAAGTTTGGCTAACAGGCTTAAAGGCTAACAGCCGAAATGTCTTGCTGTCTAACGGGCTAACAGTCTGCCAGACAGACAGGTCTTCTGCATGACCGCTAGACTTTCAACCTTTAGTATTCGATTTCCCTATACAGAATTTCGTCAATCATTCCATATTCCTTTGCTTCCTCTGCAATCATCCAGTGGTCGCGGTCGGAATCGAGGCGAACCTTCTCAATGTCCTGATGCGAATGGTTTGCAATGATTTCGTACAATTCCTCGCGAAGTTTCAAGATTTCCTTTGCAGTGATTTCAATATCGGACGCCTGACCTTCGGCACCGCCCATAGGCTGGTGAATCATCACGCGCGAATGCTTCAAAGCAGAACGCTTTCCGTGTGCGCCTGCGCAAAGAAGCACCGCCGCCATGGATGCTGCCATGCCCGTGCAAATGGTAGCAACATCAGAACGGATGTACTGCATGGTGTCGTATATGCCAAGTCCTGCATAAACCGAACCGCCCGGAGAGTTGAAATATATCTGGATGTCCTTGTTCGGATCGCTGCTTTCGAGGAAAAGCAATTGTGCCTGAATTATGTTTGCAACATCATCGTTGATCGGTGTTCCAAGGAAGATAATCCTGTCCATCATCAAGCGAGAGAACACATCCATCTGTGCAACATTAAGAGTGCGCTCCTCTATAATTGTCGGATTAATGTATCCGTTGTAAATACTTGTGTACTGGTCAAAAACAAGACCGTTTACGCCTCTATGCTTTACGGCGTATTTGCGAAAATCGTTATTAAAGTTCATTTGTCATTTTTTTAGAGGTGCAAATATACGATTTTTATTTGAACTTTGGCAGAGGTTTAAAAAAATCATTTTTGCATAAATCCGCAACCTTATTCAATTGCAAGAACGCAAATAAACGCTATTTTTGCACGAAAAATTTCTCGGATATGATTTCATTTGAAAGCGACTACATAGCAGGTGCGCATCCAAAAATACTTGAGCGACTGGCAGAAACAAACATGGAAGCACTTGTCGGATATGGCGACGACAAGTATTGCCAGATGGCGGAAGAAAAAATCAAAAAGGCATGCAACCGCCCAAATGCAAAAGTACATTTCTTAGTCGGTGGTACACAAACCAACCAAGTTGTCATAAGTTCGATGCTTGCCGACTACGAAGGCGTAATAGCAGCCACATCGGGACACATCAGCGTACACGAGGGAGGAGCAATAGAATTTACTGGACATAAAGTACTCACTCTCAATGGTACAGACGGGAAACTGAACGCACAAGACATAGACGAATATGTCACAACTTTCTACAACGACGGCAACCACGAGCACATGGTTTTCCCGGGAATGGTGTACATATCCCACCCTACCGAATACGGCACACTTTACAGCAAAAGCGAACTGACAGCAATTTCAAGTGTTTGCAAAAAGCACAATATTCCGCTGTTTTTGGATGGAGCAAGACTAGGTTACGGGCTTGCAAGCAAGCAAACCAATGTCACTTTGCAAGATATTGCCGAACTGTGCAATGTTTTCTACATAGGCGGAACAAAAGTCGGTGCGTTATGTGGCGAAGCAGTTGTTTTTACACACAACAACACACCTAAGCATTTCATTACCAAGAAGAAGCAACGCGGTGCCCTGCTTGCAAAAGGTCGTCTGCTCGGCATACAGTTCGACACGCTTTTCACCGACAATCTCTATATGGAAATCAGTCGTCATGCAATTGAAATGGCCGAAAAACTAAAATCCCTACTGAAAGAAAAAGGTTACCGCTTCTATCTGGAATCATCTACTAACCAACAATTTATAATCCTTGAAAACAAGAAAATGAGCAAACTGGCTCAAAATGTATGTTTCAGTTTCTGGGAAAAATATGACGATTCGCATACGATTGTTCGCTTTGCCACAAGCTGGTCAACGACTGAAGAAGATTTGCGCGAATTGGAAAAGGTACTGTAAAAACTTTCCGTAAGACAAAGCGAACAATAATAACATTCAGAGTGTCTGAAATATTATCTGTTCCAAAGCACAAATTAGCATTTTCTGCGTCTATAAACCGTTTTTATCTAAAACCAGCAAATAATATTTTGCTGTTAACATTTTTTTATTAAATTTGAACCTCGAAATTGAAAATTTTTCACTTATGAAAAAAGTCATTACTACAATTGCTTGGATACTAGTTGTATCGGCAGTTTTTGGACAGACAAAGTCCGACCTCCAATTCATAGAGCAAACTCTTGAAAATCGTGGCGAAGTGGTGCTAAGATTCCCACACAACGGAAATCGTGAGCTTGTACGCGAACTCAACCGCATAATGTCAATCGACAAGGTAAATGACACATACGCGGAAGCCTACGCAAACCGCACAGAATACGAGCAGTTCAAGACATACGGCATTGAATATGAGCCTGTTTACGAATATTACCGTCAGACTCGTGCATTGAATATGGCTACAAGTGTCGCACAGATGGCAAACTGGGACAGATACCCAACCTACGCTGTATATCTGGAGATGATGCAGAACTACGCACAGAACTATCCTACATTGTGCAAGATGGACACTATCGGCTATTCGGTTTACGGTCGCCCGATTATAAATATGACAATTTCGGACAATGTTGGCGTTGACGAGGACGAACCCGAATTCTGGTGGAGCAGTACAATGCACGGCGACGAAACTTCGGGATGGTACTTCCTTATCCGCCTTGTCGATGACCTGCTGACAAAATACGGCACCGACCCACAGATTACAAACCTCGTGAACAATGTGGAGATATACATTTCGCCCAACACCAACCCCGACGGCACTTTCTACCGCTCCAACGACGGCACAAGCATTGCCAATGCACGCAGATACAACTACAACAGCGTTGACCTCAACAGAAACTTCCCGTTCGTAACCAATACCGCAAGCCACACGGCACAATATCCAGACGAACCTGAAATCACTATGATGACAGCCTACGCCGATGCACACAACTTTGTGATGTCGGCAAACTGCCACGGCGGCGACGAATGTATGAACTACCCGTGGGACGAAGACGGCTGGACACACGCAGCACACCCGAATCCCGATGACAGCTGGTGGGAATACATCTCGTGGATGTTCGTAGATACCGTACACGCAATAAACGCCAACAGATTCACTGGACCATCGGATGTTAGCGGTTCGAACGGCGTAACCAAAGGTAGCGAATGGTACTCTATTGACGGCGGACGTCAGGACTACATGAACTACTACAAGCACATCAAGGAAACTACCGTTGAATTTACAACAACAAAACTGCTTGGCAGCGAAAACCTCAACACCTACTGGGGATATTACCGCAAATCGATTCTTAACTACACCGAGCAAGTCCTCTACGGTTTCCGAGGAATAGTGACCGACGGCTGTACAAACCAGCCACTTAGCGATGTAAAAGTATTCATCAACAACCACGATGCCGACGGTACCGAAGTCTATACCGCAGCACCTGTGGGCGACTACCACCGCCCGATATATGCAGGCACCTACAGCGTTACATTCTCAAAAGACGGATATGTTTCAAAGACACTCACAGTAACAACCCAGAATATGGCAAGCACACGCTTGGATGTAAGTCTATGTCCAGAACCGACATTTACTACAAATCCTGCAGAAGCATACGAAGGCAGAAGCATACAATTTATCAATACTACTGGATGCAATAATTCAACATCGTGGACTTTCGAGGGAGGTTCGCCAGCAACTAGCACATCCGCTACTCCAACCGTAACTTACAACACTCACGGCACATACAATGTCACACTTTCTATTGTAAGCGAAAACGGATGCTCAACATCCACTACAGAACAAATCATAGTACATGAGGCAATACCACCAACAGCCGACTTTTCTGCATCGGAAACATTAGTATCTATAGGTAGTCCCGTAACTTTCACCGACCTTTCAACCAATGTACCTACATCGTGGCAATGGTCTTTTGAAGGCGGAACTCCGGCAACTTCAAATGAACAAAACCCAACAGTAACATACGAAGAACCTGGAGTATATTCAGTTACATTGGTTGCAACAAATGATTTTGGTTCGGATACTGAGACAAAGACCGCATACATTGAAGTCGTTTCGGTAATAGACATGAGCAATGACCCAATTTACGCTTGTTCTGGCACATACAGAGACCCGGGAGGCGATGGCAATTATGGTAATAACGCAAGATATACACAGACAATCTACCCAAGTTCAGAAGGTGCATACGTTAGGCTTACATTCACACAGCTTGGACTACAGCAGACAACAGGATGGAATACAACTTGCAACGACTATATCACAATATACGACGGCACAAGCACATCGGCTACGCAGATTGGACAATATTGCGGGACCAACCCATCTTCGGTAGGGACAAACGGCATTGTAACAGCCACAAACAGCGATGGCGCTCTTACCATTTACTTTTACTCAAACAACTCAACAGTAAATACTGGCTGGGAAGCAGAAATAAGTTGCTACCAACCCGAACCAGTAGCCGAATTTTCGGTAGCCATCGCAGAATCCTGCACAAGGAACATAAGCATTACCAACGAGTCGGAATATGCAACTTCCTACCTTTGGGCATTTGGCGACGGAACAACCTCTACAGAAGCAGAACCAACTCACACATACACTACAAACGGAACATACACAATCACACTTACCGCTACCAATGCCATCGGCAATAGCACCGCTACCCAGCAAATAGAAGTTGAAATTCCAGAAATTGCCTCGGTAACCTCAGCAAACGGATGTGTAAATTCAAACATTACTCTTTCGGCAACAGGAACAGGCACACTTCATTGGTTTGATGCTGCAACAGGAGGAACCGAACTTGGCACAGGCGATTCATACTCGGCAAACTTCACCGAAACAACAACATTGTATGTAGAAGCGCAGCAAGGTTCGGAGCAATACTACAATGTAGGTGTCACCAACAACTCGGCCGCAACTGCCTATACTAATAGTACACAAAACAGAGGTCTTACATTTACAGTTTCACAAAACCTAACATTGGTTTCGGTAGATGTTTATTACTCTTACCAGACCAGCCAAAACAGGACCATAACAATAACTAACAGTTCAAATACTCAAGTGTACTCTCAAGAATTCTCGCTAACATCAGGTCTTAACACGCTGACATTGAATGTATATTTAGAGCCTGGAACTTATAATATCTATGCAAGTAACATACGCTATACATACAGGCAAACCCCAAGTTTCCCATACACGGTTGATAATGTAATTAGCATCACTGGTCAATATGGTTCCACATACGGTTCGTACTACTACACCTTCTACAACTGGGTTGTAAAGACAGTAAGCTCTTGCTCAAGCGAGCGTACACCAGTAACCGCTACCGTCATTGAATCGGGCAACATAAACCTTGGAGAACCGATAACACAATGCGGTGGTACTGTAACATTGAATGCAGGAAACGGTTTTGACAATTATTCGTGGAGCAACCAGCAGACAACGCAGAGCATCACAGTAGCACAAAGCGGAACTTACAGAGTTACTGCCACAAACGGACAATGCGAATCAACAGGTTCGGTTACTGTGACTATAAATCCAGTTCCGTCGGTTGCGATAACATCAAGCGACAACACACTTACCGCAAATGCGACATCTGGCACAGGCAACTACCAATATAACTGGTCGACCAATGCTACGACACAAAGCATTGCAGTAACATCAGACGGCAACTATTGCGTTACAACCACCGATTCAAACAACTGTACAGCAATGGCTTGTTCAAACTTCTCGCTTCCCGACATCAACATTATCATTTCGAATGTTGAACATGGAAGCATAAACGGAGGAAACTCGGTGGAATACGGTAGCAACTACACATTTACCGTTATTACCGATGCTTGCTACGAAATTGGCGCAGTCACTGTCAATGGAAATGTTGTTAATCTTAATGCAAACAACTCGTACACAATACATAATGTAACCGCCGAACAAACAATCAACGCTACATTCAACCAGATTTCGTACAGCATTACAGCATCGGCTGGAAACGGCGGTTCAATAAGCCCATCAGGTTCAAGCACAGTTAATTGTGGAGAAAGTCTCTCCTATACTATAACTCCAAACAACGGATACCTGATTTCAGACCTGCTTGTTGACGGACAAAGTGTTGGTTCGCAAAGTTCATATACTTTCTCGAATGTCGATGCTAACCATAGTATTTATGCAAGTTTCGAGGAAATTCCACCAGAGGAAATTGTGGTTGTAGTGAATGCCGACTCGAATGGAGGTTCCGTTACTCCAACTGGCACACAAACAATTACCGAAGGCGATGATTTTACTTTTACCGTTACACCAAATGCTTGCTACGAAATCGGAATAGTCACGGTCAATGGAAATGTTGTTAATCTTGATGCGACAAACAATTCGTACACAATTACAAATGTAACCGAACCGCAAAACATAAATGTTACATTTAATCAGTTGACATACGAAATAACAGCATCGACAGGAAATGGTGGTTCCGTCAACATCCAGAGCAATACTATTGACTGCGGAGAAGACCTTACTTTCTCTGTTCTTCCAGATGTTTGCTACGAAATCGGCACAGTAACTGCCAACGGCTCTGTTGTAACGCCAAATGCAAACAACTCGTACACAATTACTAATGTAACCGAACCGCAAAACATAAATGTTACATTTAATCTATTGACTTATGAAATTACAGCATCGGCTGGAAACGGTGGTTCAATAAGCCCATCAGGTTCAAGCACAGTTAATTGTGGAGAAAGCCTCTCCTATACAATCACTCCAGACTATGGATACCTGATTTCAGACCTGCTTGTTGACGGACAAAGCGTTGGTTCGCAAAGCACTTACACATTCTCGGGGGTTGATGCTAACCATAGTATTTATGCAACATTCGAAGTTATCCCAGCAGGAGAAATTGTGATTGTTGTAAACTCCGATTCAAATGGAGGTTCAGTATCTCCGTCTGGCACACAGACAATTACCGAAGGCGACGATTTCACTTTCACCGTTACACCTGACGCTTGCTACGAAATAGGCACTATCACGGTCAACGGAACAGAAGTTACGCTTGATGAAAACAACTCGTACACAATCACGAATGTAACTACCGAACAAACTATAAATGTAACATTCAACCTTATTACCTACACGATTACAGCAAGCGCTGGAAATGGAGGTTCGATAACACCAGTTGGCGAAGTAGAGGTTAACTGCGGAGAAAGCAAAACTTTCACTATAACAGCAAACGAAGGATACGAAATTGCTGATGTAATAGTTGACGGACAGAGCGTTGGCGCAGTTGAAAGCTATACATTCCCAAGTGTCAGCGAAAACGGACATAGCATTGTTGCAACATTCAACGAAATTGTTGAAATTCCAGAATGCAACGCCGTTACCGACCTTACTGCAAGAATTGAATCTTATGGCGTTGTCTTATCGTGGAACGCAGTAGAGAATGCAACTTCTTACGAAGTTTACCGCAACGGAGAAAGGATTGCAACCGAAACTGGCACATCGTCAATCGACCTGCAAGGCCACGAAGGCGACACATATTACATTATTACCAACTGCGCTAACGGTGGCACATCTGATGCATCGGAAACAGCAACTGCAATTGTGACTGGCATAAGCGAAGTTGAAAACAATATCGCAATCTTCCCCAATCCAGCAAGCGACATCCTTAACATCATCTCATCGGAAGAAATTTCGGAAATCGAAATTGTAAACACATTGGGACAGGTTGTTTATCGCACGGAAGTGAATAGTGACAATGCAGTTTGTGATGTTGAAGATTTGCCAAGCGGAGTGTATGTGGTTCGCATTAGCACCCTGCAGCGCACTGAGACTGTCGAAGCGAGCCTGTCGAAGGGAACGCCTATCCAGAAAAAATTCGTAAAAGAATAGACGAATAGTTTGTCACATAATATTGTAGGGGGCAAGTAAACCAGCCCCCTACATATTTTATATAAATAATGCAATCCAGCTTCCTCATAAACAAGAAAATTCAGGTTGCACAAAAAATCCCTTGTTTTTATATACAAAAGCATTATCTTTGCCGTCAAATTGAGGGTTAATATTTTTTAGAACAATTATAAAAACATCATCGATAATGAAACGATTTATTGTAATTCTGGCACTCGCTTTTATTGGGGCGAACAATATGAATGCCGAGATGTTTTCGGTTGTATGCGAAAGCGGACAAACATTAACTTATGAAATTACAGATTATATTTCTAATGAAGTGTATGTATATGGTGGCGAAAATTTAAATGGCGACCTTGTGATTCCAGATTACGTTACATACGACTCGGAAACATATAGCGTTCTGAAGATCGGACTAAGGGCATTTAAAGATTGTACAGATCTCACATCTGTAACTATGGGCAATGTGATGAGTGTTATTGGCGGGAGTGCATTTGAAAATTGCAGCAATCTTACATCTGTTACAATCGGCAATTCAGTCGTAAGTATTAGCTCACGAGCATTTTGTGGATGTAGCGGACTGACAGGAACACTTACAATACCAAATTCTGTAAGATGGGTTTATTATGAAGCCTTTATGGATTGTGCCGGAATATCATCTATTGTATTCAGCAATTCGCTTACCAATATATATGACCGCGCTTTTGCAAATTGCACAGGTCTTACTGGCACATTAACAATTACAAGCCCAGCGGAAATTGGTGCTGCAGCGTTTGATAATTGTAGCAGTTTGACATCTGTTATAATAGGAGATTCTGTTACGAGAATTGGAACTAGTGCTTGGCGAAATTGCAGCGAGTTAAGGGAGGTTACAATCGGCAATTCTGTAACGAGCATTAGCAATGATGTTTTTGCCGGGTGTAATAATTTGCACACGATTAACTTTAATGCAACAAATTGTACATATATTAGTTATAATAGTTACCAATATTACGAGTCGGTGTTTTCAAATTTGCCATTGACAATATTGAATATTGGAGATAATGTTACTAGTATTCCTGCCTATGCATTTTGTAATTGTAGCAATTTGTCAACCGTTTTTATTCCAAACTCGGTTACAAGCATCGGAACGAATGCTTTTTATTATGTCAGAAATATACAGTATAGCGGAACAGCAACCGGTAGTCCTTGGGGTGCTCTCACGGTAAATGGATATGTTGAAGAACCTTTTGTCTATACCGATGAAACCAAGACCATTTTGGCCGGTTGCTACCCAACGGTAACCGAAGCCGTAATTCCAAGTTCTGTTACAAGCATTGATGATTATGCATTTGCCGGTTGCTATGACCTTGCTTCGGTTACAATTCCAAGTTCGGTAACAAGTATCGGAAGTTATGCATTTTCAGGTTGCCTAAACCTTACATCGGTAACAATACCAAATTCGGTTACGAGCATCGGCAGCCATGCTTTTTCGGGCTGTAGTGGACTTGTCGAGATGACATTGCCTTTTGTTGGAGGTAGTGCATCGGCAACAGAAGCATCCGAATCAACTCTTTTCGGGTATATATTCGGCAACACAAGTTACGATGGAGGAACTTCTGTTGTACAATGTTATAGACCATATTACCGACAGCAATATTGTATTCCAAGAAGTCTTAGGTCGGTAACATTGACGGGCAGCAGTTTATTTTATGGTGCATTTTACAAATGCTCAATGCTAACATCGGTAACAATAGGAAACGACTATACAAGCATTGGCGAATATGCGTTTTATGATTGCAGCGGACTGACAGAGATAACAATCCCCAATTCTGTTACGAGCATTGGCAGTTCGGCTTTTCAGAACTGCACTGGTCTTACAACATTGGATTTCAATGCGACCAACTGTACAAATATGGGAAATTTGAGCAATCCTGTTTTCGCTAATTGCAACAATTTTACAGATTTAATAATAGGAGATGAAGTAACAAACATACCATCATATTCATTCTATAATTGCAGAAGCTTAGGTTCTGTATCAATTCCGAATTCAGTGTTGACTATCGGTGATTCTGCCTTCTACCTTGTTACAAATATTGAATTTCATGGTACAGCTACAGGAAGTCCGTGGGGCGCTCTGTCAATAAATGGATACTACGAGGACGGTTATTACTATACAAGTGCGGAAAAGGACACTATTGCATCAGCCGTAAGGTCCATGGTCAATGCAAACATTCCAAATACTGTTGTACATATTGGCAGAAAAGCGTTCTACGATTGCGACAACTTGGTGTCGTTGTTAATAGCTCCATCTGTAAAAAGTATAGACAACTATGCGTTCTATGATTGTTCGAATATTGCTACTGTAACAATTGCCGATTCCGTCGAAGTAATCAAAGAATATGCATTTGCCAGATGCAACGAACTTAGAACCATTACTATCGGTAGGTCTGTTACCACTATTCGTGAATATGCATTTGACAGATGCCAGAATTTGAACACAGTAAACTATAATGCAACAAATTGCTCATATTTGGGAGGGTATAACTCAGCGTTTACAAATTGTTCATCGTTTACAACATTGAATATAGGCAATAATGTTACTACAATTCCCGCTTATGCTTTTAATAGCACTGGACTCACCGGAGAATTGATTATCCCCGATTCTGTCATTTATATCGGTTCTTCCAGTTTTTCTGGCTGTAGCGGGTTGTCATCGATTACAATTGGGAAATCAGTCACAAATATTAACACATTCGCTTTTAACCGCTGTGACAATTTAACGACAATCAATTTTAATGCTGTTAGAATAGTTAATGCTGGTAACGATGCGTTCTATAGAAGTACCAATGGCACCATCCTAAATATTGGAGAGTTTGTTGCCAAAATTCCGCCAATATCTTTTTTCTCAACTTCTGCGGATGTGAATATCGCGGAAATAAATGTTTCAAGTGCAAATACAACATTTGACTCTAGAGACGATTGTAATGCTGTTATCGAAACTGCTACAAATACTTTGATTTTTGGATGTGGCAATACAATAATTCCCAATACGGTTACAAGTATCGGCAATGCAGCATTCTCCCTATGTGCAAATATGACCAATATTGATATTCCCAATTCTGTTACAAGCATAGGTGATGGTGCATTTGGGCAATCTACATTAACGGCAATAACAATTCCTGAATCTTTAATGAGTATAGGGCTTGCCGCATTTAATAGCTGCTATCAATTGACGGAAGTGCATTATACTGGCGATATTGCCCAATGGTGTAATATTTCATTCGGTGACGGAAATGCGGATAGTTATTATAATGGCCTTTATACAAATCCGCTTTATGCCGCACATAACCTATACATTAACAATAGGCTAGTAACCGATTTGGTTATACCTGAGAATATAACGGAGATAAAACCCTTGGCTTTTTGCGGTGCTACATGCCTGGAATCTGTTACAATAGGCGATTCTGTCAGAACCATCGGGAAATACGCTTTTAGTCAATGCAGTAGAATGACAACATTAACACTCGGCAGGTCTGTGGATAGCATTGAAAATGCAGCTTTCCGGCAATGTTGCGGACTGACCGATGTGTATGTTAAATTTACAACGCCTCTAACTTCCAGCAACTATTATGGGTTTGGATTCAGCTCAAGTTCTTGCATTAATGCTACCGTGTGGTTGCCATGTGGCTATTTGGAGGCATATACATCCTCAAATTGGACCTATTTCAATGAAATTCGGGAAGACAGAACATATATGCTGGATGCCACAAGTGCAACCCCCCCAATATGGTATTGTACAAATTACTCAGCATCCCGATTGTACCGATGGCATAGCGACAATATCTGCAATCGCATACGATCATTGCCACTTTGTGCAATGGAACGACGGAAACACCGACAGCACCCGTACAATAACGGTGACATCAGATACTGCTTTTACGGCAAGCTTTATATCCGACCAGTATACGGTTTCAGTTGTTTCGTCAAATGAAACTATGGGAACAGTCAGCGATGGTGGAACTTTCGACTATTATACTAGAATACAGATTTCTGCAACTGCCAACGAGCATTATCACTTTGTACAATGGAATGATGGCAATACCAGCAATCCACGAACAATCATCGTAACAGGAGACACAACCTATACGGCAATCTTTGCAATAGACCAGCACAATATTGCTATTGCTTCTGCAGATGAATTCATGGGAACTGTAAGTGAAGGAGGAACATACGACTACGGAACAGAAATACAAATTTCGGCTACAGCAAGCGAACATTGCCACTTTGTTCAATGGAACGATGGCAACACCGATAATCCCCGCACAATTACCGTAACCAGAGATTCTACATTTACCGCCGAATTTGCTTTAGACCAGCACTCAATTGCCGTTGTTTCTGCTGACGATGCTATGGGTACGGTCAGCGGAAGCGGTACTTACGATTATGGTTCAGAAATTGTGATTTCTGCTACCGCAAACGAAGGTCATGAATTTGTAGCTTGGACGGACGACAATACCGACAATCCACGGACAATCATCGTAACAGGAGACACAACTTATACGGCCACATTTGCAATAAGCCAGTACACAATTGATGTTGCTTCTGCAGATGAGTCCATGGGAACCGTAAGCGAAGGCGGAACATACGACTACGGAACAGAAATACAGATTTCGGCTACAGCAAGCGAACATTACCATTTTGTACAATGGAACGATGGAAACACCGACAATCCCCGCACAATTACTGTTAATGGAGATTCAACCTACACTGCCGAATTTGCTATAGACCAGCACAACATTACTGTTGTTTCTGCTGACGATGAAATGGGAACAGTCAGCGGAAGTGGCACATACGACTATGGTTCAGAAATAGAGATTTCGGCTACGGAAAACGAAGGACATGCATTCATAGCATGGAACGATGGCAACACCGACAATACGCGTACAATTACCGTAACCGGAGACTCTACATATACTGCCACCTTTGGTGTGCTACGGAATGTTGAAGTTTATTCATCCGATGAAAACATGGGCCATGTAATCGGTAGCGGTGAGTATGTAGAAGGCGCTGAGATACAAATTACAGCAATACCTAACGAGCATTATCATTTCTTGTATTGGATAGAAAATGATAATCCTTCACGCGGGTCGTTTAGCGACAATCCACTCACAATCATAGTAACGAACGGAGTTTCCTATACCGCTATATTTGCAATTGACCAGCACATAGTTACTGTTGTGTCCGACAACGACACTATGGGTACGGTATTGGGAAGTGGCTCATACGAATATGGCTCGGAAATAGATATTTCGGCTAATGCCAATAATGGTTACCAGTTTGAACAATGGGACGATGGCAACACCGACAATCCGCGAACAATAACTGTAACGGAAGATGTCACATACACTGCACAATTTGCAATTATTATATACCATACAATTGTTGTTCGTTCTCTCTCAGAAGATTGGGGAACCGTCAGTGGCGGTGGCACATTCCCATCGGGCAGCGAAATTCAGATTTTAGCGATACCAAATCCCGACTACACATTCGTAGCTTGGACTGACGGCAATACCGACAATCCTCGTACTACCATAGTGACGGAAGATGCCGAATATGTGGCTGCTTTCACTTGGGCAGGAGCCGTAGAGCAGACTAATTTCACCGAAATCGCAATCTTCCCCAATCCAGCAAACGACATCCTCAACATCACATCATCTGAAGAAATTTCCGAAATCGAAATTGTAAACACCTTGGGACAGGTTGTTTTCCGCATGGAAGTAAATAGCGACAATGCGGTTTGCGATGTGAATGATTTGACGGCAGGTGTTTATGTTGTTCGTCTTCGCTCCCTGAGCCTGTCGAAGGGCGCGAATGTTATCCAAAAGAAATTCATAAAAGAATAAAACAAAATGTTTGGTGCATAGTAGGGGGAGATTTTATATCTTCCCCTACAAAAATACATTCTTTCTCATTGTACAACTGAAAAAAATATATTTACTTTGCAGACACAAAACTAATTAGCATTTAAAACTTCATGGACATGAAAAGATTTTTACTTTCAGCAATTGCAATATTTGCAATGACATTGTGCAGTTTTGCACAAAGCATCGTGTGTACCGACAATGCATGTACACCAATTACCGACCAACCATTCAGCAATACGAGCGTACCGTACTACTGCCCGCAGTCGCTTACCTTCCAACAAGGTTCTGCTGTTGATGTGTGCATCACAATCAAATGCCCCGAAACAACAAATGTTACAATTTCCATGTATGGTGCTTCAATACCCGCCACAGCAAACATAGAGAGCCTGACCATAACGGACTTCCCCAATATGCCCGAAAGTTTGTCGTACTGCGTAAGCCGCGTGGATATGGACCCAACGACAAATGTTTATGCAACTATCCACATTACAGGTACAGCACCATCGGAAAATGGTGAAATAGACCTTGATTTGTCGGGTGTTTTTACAGGATCAATAACATCTCCTATGCCTTATTCATTAAATAATCAAGATGTTACTTTTGCAACTGGCATTGTCATAACCATCGGAGAAGGTGGTGTAGATCCACAAACTCCAGAAATTGTATGCGAAAATCCTTGCCCCGCCGTAACCAACCAGACAATGAGCGAAACGACAATCCCATACTACGCACCAGAAGAACTCACTTACAATGTAAACGAAGATGTTGATGTATGCATCACAATACAATGCCCCGAAACAGTTGATGTTGAATATATGGGCATGCAGGCCAATGCTACAACTTCAAGCATGACAATTACGGGTTTCACAAATATACCAGACGGACTTTCATACTGCGTAAGCCGTACCGAAATAGACCCGACAACCAACAATTTTGCTACAATACATCTTACGGGAACACCAACTACAGCAAATGTTTTCGACCTGAACATTTCTTGCGAAGTAACTGGAACTGCAACTATTGCAGGTATGGGATCTATGCCTTTGAACAATTTTGCTATCACTTTCCCAACAGGCATAGTAGTAACAATTGAAGAACAGACTTCAAATGATGTTGTTGCTAACTTTACAAGCAATCCCACTCCAACACAATTGCTCGGTGGTTCTGTCATCTATATTACTGCTGGAGAAACAATTACCTATACAAACGCCAGCGAAAATGCAACAAGCATAGAATGGACATTCGAAGGCGGAAACCCAAATACATCAACAGAAAATAATGTTGAAGTAACTTACGCAACAGCAGGAAACTACACAACTACACTTATTGCATACGGAGAAAACAACGAACAAAGCACGAAGACTGTTGGTGTAAATGTAAGCGAAACTCCTACTCTTGTTTTCAATGTTGATTTCACTGCCGATGTAACCACAATAGAAACTGGCGAAACCGTACATTTTACTAACAATACAACTGTAACATTGAACGATGAACCATATACTGGTACAATATATTATAGATGGATTTTCAATGATGCAATTAATGGCGCAACATCAACGGATGTAAATCCTTCATACACTTACGAATCTGCGGGTCTTTATAGTGTAACTCTTGCCGCTTCAGATGAAGAAATAAATACACTCGATATATTTGGTGGATGGTTTCCTATCCAAACCAAGGAAGATTATATTTTAGTAATCGACCCGGAAGTTGATGTAGAAGAATCCTCAATCAGCGAAATCAGCGTTTATCCAAACCCAACAAGTTCTGTCATCAACATCGCTACCGAAGGTATGCAGAACATTACCATCATTGATATGACTGGTCGCGTAGTAATGAGCAAGGATGTAAACTCCAACTTCGAAACTATCAGCGCAGAAGGTTTTGCAAAGGCTAACTACATGGTTAGAATTGCAACTGCCGATGGCGTTGTTGTGAAGAATATCGTTGTGGAATAAAGTATTTCATAATTTCATATTTAAGGCGAGAGCAAAGGCTTTCGCCTTTTTTTGTTTGTCGTAACACCCAACCTGTCATTCCGTAAGACAAAGCGAACAGCATAAGGAACGGTGCTTGTGAGCCTGTCTATACGGAATCTCCTTTTTATACAGTACAATAGGAGATTTCGGACAGCCGTCTTCACAACGCTCACCGTTCCGTATCGCGTGTTCAGTCTGGCTTCCGAAATGACAAATAAAACATACCTGTTTAACTAATTGAAATTTTGCTTAGATTTGCAAACAAATACATTGATAAAAAATGAAGACAAAACTATTAATACTGGGATGCGTAGCATTTATATTATGCGTTGTTTCAAGTTGCAAGCACGAAAAGACCGAGCAGGAAACCTTGCGCGATGAAATTACCACCAAGGAAACCAAACTTTACAAGGACAAGACCGAAGCCATCGACAAGGAGAAAGCCATAGAAATGGTGCGCCTGTATGCCGATTACGCCGACAAATTTGCAGATGACACACTTGCTCCCGAATATCTTTTCCGTGCTGCCGAAATAAGCGAAAATGCAAACCAGCCCAACAACGCAATAACTTATCTCACCAGAATAGAGGAGAACTACAAGGATTACAAAAATTATCCGCTTTGCATATTCAAGAAGGCGTATATCTACGAAAATATCTTGAAAAATCAGGAGAAAGCCCGTCAGTATTACGAAAAATTCATTGCCGACTATCCGAACCACGAACTTGCCGAAGCTGCAAATTCTTCACTTATGTTCCTTGGAATGTCGGACAGCGATTTGATAAAAGTGCTTGAACAAATTAGCAAGCAATGACATTCTCCTTTGCCGAAGAAATAAGACGCTATCCGTTCATCCGGCTGACAATCCCGCTAGTTGTCGGAATCGTATTGGCTTTGCTTGCGCCTATCCCGCAATGGATTGGTTGGACTTTTCTCGGCATCTCTGCAATATGCTTCTTTGTATTCAAACTGATTCCGAAATATAGCATAGCGCTTGCTGTCGGCATTTCGGCCAATGTTTTCCTTATCGCATCTGGATGTTTGCTGACAACTTTCAGCAATGAAGGCGAGGCAAACGACAAACTTGCTGGTTACAATGGTTTTGTAATCGGTGAAATTGCCGACGATCCCAAGATAAAGGAAAACAATGTTTCGCTCGAAATAGAAGTTTCGGCAATCAGGGACGGCGACGAGTGGATTGAAACTTCGGGATGTACCCTACTCTATTTGGAAAAAGATTCGGCCTCGGTACTTCTGCGCACAGGCGACAGGATTGTTTTCAGTCCGGAACTGTCGGGAATCGAAAACAAGGGCAACCCCGAGGAATTTGACTATCGCAAATACCTTGCCTACAACATGATTTTCAGTTCCGACTACATTGCTGGTGACGATTGGCGGCTTGTTGACAATGAAGCGGTAGGTTTCCGCCCAAAACTTTCACGACTACGCATGAAACTTGTCGGACTGCTGCGTGATTTCGGACTTTCAGATGATGAAGTTTCGGTTATGTCGGCCATGACAATGGGATACAGCGATATGCTCAGCGATGAAATACGCCACGCCTATTCATCGGCAGGAGCAATGCACATATTGGCTGTCTCGGGTTTGCATGTGGGCATAATTTACGGCATTATCATTTTTCTGCTTTCGTTCGTACGAAACGAAAAACTCAATTGGCTAAAAGTACTGATTACCATATCGCTAATTTGGTTGTACGCATTGTTTACAGGTTTGTCGCCATCGGTGACAAGAGCATCGCTGATGTTTTCGATAATGTCATTAGGAAAACTGCAGAAGAACAATTCCGGCTCTCTTAACGCGGTATTCGCCAGCATGTTCATCTTGCTTCTGATAAATCCATACAACCTTGTAAACATCGGATTCCAACTTTCGTATTCAGCAGTAATCGGCATTATCATTTTGCAACCAAAATTGTACGCAATTTTCGAGGTAAGAAACAAAGTCCTCGACTGGATTTGGTCGCTCACAACCGTTTCGGTAGCAGCCCAACTTGCAACAGCACCGCTTTGTTTCTATTATTTCCATCAATTTTCAAATTATTTCCTGCTCACCAACTATGTGATGATTCCGATTTCGACTATTGCAATATGGACTTGCTTCATTTTCTTTGCAGTATCGTGGATTCCGTATGTTTCAACCGCTGTCGCATATTGCCTGTCGTGGATTGCAAAAGCTATGAATATTGCCTGCTTGTCAATCGAAAAACTGCCTTTTTCCACAATGCAGGACATTTACCTCGATGCACCGCAGATGCTTTTGCTATATGCCGCAATAATAATGTTTGCGACCTACTTTTTCTTTACAAAACGATACAAGCATCTGCTTGTTGCAATGATATTCTGCGTGATTTTCAGCGCAATAGACTTGTGGCAATCGGTGGAATCAAGTTCGCAAAAGACTTTGGTCGTATACAACATCAACAAAACCACCGCGATAAACATAATTGACGGCACCGACAACATTATGTTCGCCAACCTTGATTCAGTGCAACCCCAAAAAATTGAGTTCACAGCAAAGAATAACTGGTTAAAGAAAGGACTCGACAGGGAAAAATATGTAAATCTGTCATCCGGAAAAGACAAGTTGCTATCAACCATAACAACTATTGACAACCGCAAAGTATTTTTCAAAAACAAGTTCATAAACTACGATGGGCTACGGCTTTATGTCCTTGACGACAACTTTATGCCGTTTGATAGCGAAATTTTTTTTAAGGTTGATGTCGATTATGTGATTCTTGCCGAAAGTCCGCAGATTACACTTGAGGAAATCGGCAAATACTTCGATTACAAGAAGATTGTCGTATCGAGTTCCAACAGCATTTCGCGATGCGAGGCGTGGGATGCGGAAAAAATGGCGTTGGGTTACGATGTACACGATGTAAGAAAAGACGGGGCATTTATTGTAACAATCGATGGTTAATATATCTTAGGATAAAAACAAAACGAATAAATCTTTTGTTGTAATTTTGTGCGCCATATACCATGAAAATGGGGTATGGTTGGTTAAACTTTATGTAATAATTAAAAACAAAAAAGTATGAAGAAATTATTAGTTATCATGGTTGCTGCTGTAGCACTGGCTTTTGGTTCGGTACAGCAGGCAAATGCACAGAGCGACAATGGCGGTCTTGGTGCTAGATTCACGGGTGGTGAATTTTTGGGAGCAGAACTTTCTTATTTGACGAAAGTTGATGCGGATAACAGATGGGAACTTGACCTTGGTGTTGGTGATCTTAAGTATATACATCATACTGATAGGAATATACACCATGGACTATTTTTAGGTTTTACTGGTTCGTATCAGTGGCACTGGAACATCGTTTCTGGTTTTAACTGGTTTGTTGGTCCTGCTGCTCAGGCAAACTTCTTGATTGCCGATTCAGATCACTCAGATATTTCTCTGGGTGTTGGTGCTCAGATTGGTCTCGAATACGATTTCTTGACAGACCTTGATGTTCCATTACAATTGAGTTTGGATTTAAGACCAATGGCACATTTCTATTTGTTAGGACATTATAGACCAGCCAATGATTTGTATCAATATTTCGGTTGGGGTGTTGCACTTGGTGTAAGATACATATTCCACTGATAATAAATTGCTAACTAAAAAAGAGCGGAAAATTCCGCTCTTTTTTTATGCCCATACAACATTTAGGTTTGCCTTTCAATATTTCTTTTCTTAATTTTGTAAGCAAAATTTAAACTGTACCGTAATGAAAAGATTTATACTTTCGATTTTTGCCGTTATTGCATTAGTTTCCACAACATTCGCACAGGTAACCGTATGTGAGACTCCTTGTCTGCCTGCCAACCCCGAAACCGACGAATTTTCATCAACTATCATTCAGTATCACCCAGCCGTGATTCCAGAATTTACGGTTGGTACTCCTGCCGACCTTTGTCTTACGCTTTTGATTCCCGAATCAATCAGCGAAGCCGGCATGACTATCGTAATCGACAGCATTGCTTTACGCGGATTCCAGAATGTTCCCGATGGAATGAGCATCTGCGTTAGCGACACAATGGCGCATCCAAATACTGCATACACAGCACATATTACTGGCACACCTACTGTTGCTGGAAATTTCGATCTTAAGATTGTGGCTCGTGCTTACAGCGAATCAACTCAAGCATTCCTGCTGACTATGGCAAACAATATGCTCGGACAAGGATATTCATCGGGCATAACACTTGTGGTCAATGCAACTGGTACAGAATTGCCAATCGCCAATTTCTCAGCAAGCACAACTAATGCAACTGTAAACGAGGAAATTAGTTTTACCGATGAAAGTGCGTTCAGCCCGACATCTTGGCTTTGGGATTTCGGAGATGGCGCAACCTCTACCGAACAAAACCCAACCCATTCGTACTCTGCAATAGGCACTTATACAGTACAACTGACCGTTGAAAACGAAAATGGTAGCGACACCGAAATAAAAGAAAACTATATTACGGTTGAACAAGGTTTGGTTTGCTTGTCAAACGCCTGCCCTATTGAGTCAAATGCTGATTTTGCCGAAACAACCATTCCATATTATACCTCGCAGCCAATGGCATATCAGGTTAATACGCCTGTTGACCTCTGCCTTACGATAAAATGTCCGGAAACAACATCGGTAGAAATTAACTTATATGGTAATTACAGCGTCAATGCAAATGCAAACATTTCAAGCATTGACATCAACGGCCTCTCAAACTTGCCGGAAGGACTTAGCTACTGCCTTAGCGGAACATATATGGAATCCAATGAATACCAGTCAATTCATATTTACGGAACACCAACCGAAGTCGGCGAGTTCAACATTAATATTTCAGGCGTTATAAACGGAACGGTTACATCTCCAATAAACATGCAGTTGAGCAACAGGGAGATACCATTTGCATCGGGAATAGTTCTAAGGATAACGCAAGACCCGAATACTCTTTATGCCGACTTTGTGGCAAGTGCAACGCGTATAACCGAAGGAGAAACCATAACATTTACCAACTTGAGCCAAAACGCAAGCGCCTATCTATGGACTTTCACTGGCGGAAATCCTATCACTTCAACCGAGGAAAACCCATCGGTAACCTACGCCGAAGCAGGCATGTACAGCGTTACACTTAAGGCTGCGGCAAGCACTTTGGAACTTCTGACAAACGCCGCAACCGAGACCAAGGAAAACTACATTATTGTTACAGCTCCATCGGGAAACGACATAGATGTTGACTTTGAAGCAGACCAAACAACCGTGCAAGTCGGCACGACAGTACATTTTACCAGCCATTGCAGTTCAAATGCAACTGCTTTCTCTTGGACATTCGATGGCGGAGAACCATCTACTTCTACCAATGCTAATCCGGATGTAACATACAACACCCCAGGCGTTTACGATGTAAGTCTGCGTGCCGGTTCGAGCAACATTATGATTTATGTAAACGGCGTTACAGAAACAAAACGCGCATACATTACCGTTACCGATGGTACAGTTGACCCGCCACAACCGGGAAATATTGTCGCAGATTTTGTTGCCGACAACACTACAATTAATGCAGGAGAATCGGTTTCGTTTACCAACTTGAGCGTCAACGCATCTGCATTTTATTGGTCGTTTGCAGGAGGTACACCATCCACATCTACAGAAGTAAATCCAACCATAATATACGACACGCCGGGCACATATTCGGTTACATTGTTTGCCGCAGGAGAAAGTACCAGCGACAGCGAAACAAAAACGGCATACATAACAGTATTGCCTGTAACCAATGCCGATTTTGAAGCATCTGCGGTTGAAATATTTGTCGGAGATTCAATAACTTTCCAAAATCTCAGCGAAAATGCGACTTCGTTCTTCTGGACATTTGAAGGTGGCACACCTGAAAATTCCACCGATGAGAATCCTGTGGTTATTTACAACGAGCCTGGCTACTACAATGTAACACTATTTGCTACCAACGGACATGGATATGATGTTGAAACAAAGGATGCATACATTTATGTTAGAGCCATGACAATAGCCGATTTCACAGCCGACATAACAGCAGTACGAACAGGCGAAGCTGTAACATTTGTCAATTTGAGTGAAAATGCAACATCGTATTACTGGTCGTTCCAAGGCGGAGAACCTGCAGCATCTCAGGAAGAAAATCCAACTGTTGTATATGAAAACGCTGGCGTTTACAATGTAATCTTGTTTGCTACCAACGGAGCATCTACCGACATGGAAGTAAAGGATGGCTTTATTACGGTAACAGATGACACTGGAATCGACATGACTGATGAAAATAGCATTGAAATATATCCAAATCCAGCAATGTCAACAGTAAATGTTTCGGCTGATGGTATGCAGAGGATAAGCATTTTCGACATTACCGGCAGACTTGTATTCGACAAGGAATCCAATTCGGACCGCGAAACAGTTGACATTTCCAAATTCCAGCGAGCAACATACGCAATACGAATTACAACCGACACAGGCACATTCGTCAGAACCTTGGTGGTTGAATAACAAAAAAGCGGACAATGTCCGCTTTTTTGTTGTTTATATGTTTGAATGGCTTCGCCGTTTCTAGGTTCAAAGTTGTTTGAGTTCGTTTTAATTCGTTGAATCTTTGAACCCTTGAACTTTTGAACGCATTCAAACTTATAAACAATCTTAAACTATTAGTAGTATCCCAATGTTTTCAGCATCGACTTGTAACTTTGCTCCTTGGAGTACAATCTTGTAGTAATCTTGCCTTCCTCATCGCGGTTTATCAGTACATGCTTTGGTGCAGGAATCAGGCAATGCTGTATTCCACCGAAACCGCCTATCGCCTCCTGATATGCTCCTGTATTAAAGAAACCAATGTAAAGCGTTTCGTTCGGGTCAAATTCGGGCAAGTAGATTGCGTTTACATGCTGCTCCGAGTTGTAATAGTCATCGCTATCGCAGGTAAGACCACCAAGGAAAACACGCTCGTACTGGCAGTCCCAACGGTTAAGCGGAAGCATCACGAAACGCTTGTTGATTGCCCACGAATCAGGCAAAGTGGTTATGAACGATGAGTCAATCATGTTCCACTTTTCGCGGTCGTTCTGCTGTTTCTGGTCAACTACCGAATATATTGCTCCACCGCTTTCGCCGACGGTGAACGAACCAAACTCAGTGTAAATGTCTGGTTCTTGAACCTTAGCAGCCGTGCATATCATCTTTATCTGGTTTACAATCTCCTCGGCCATATATTCGTAATCGTAATCGAAGTTGAGACTGTTCTTTATCGGGAAACCGCCACCTATGTCAAGAGAATCGAGGTCTGGACAAATCTTCTTCAGCTCGCAATACACATTAATACACTTGTTAAGCTCGTTCCAGTAGTATGCAGTATCTTTAATACCTGTATTGATGAAGAAATGTAGCATCTTCAACTTCACTCTCGGATTGTTTTCAATGGCTTCGTGATAGAACTGCATTATGTTCTTGTAGCCTATTCCAAGTCGCGAAGTATAAAACTCGAACTTAGGTTCTTCTTCGGCTGCAATACGTATTCCCACGTTGAAGTCGCCTTCTACGTTCTCAAGCAAACCTTTCAGTTCGTTGGGGTTGTCGAGGATTGGAATAACATTCTTGAAACCTTCGTTCATCAGTCGGGCAATGTTCTCTATGTATGCTGGAATCTTGAATCCATTGCACACAACATGCAGGCTTTCATCTACAAGGTTCTGCTCCTTCAGTGCGCGGATAAGGTCAATGTCGAAGCTGGAACTGGTTTCCAACTGCACATTGTTTTTCAGCACTTCTTCCATAACAAACTGGAAGTGCGAACTTTTTGTACAATAGCACTGCACATACTTACCCTGATAGTCGGCCTTTGTAATTGCGACATTGAACCACACCCTTGCCTTCTGGATGTTCTCGGTTATCTTTGGCAAGTAGGTGAATTTCAAGGGCGTACCATACTGCTTTACCAAGTCCATAAGTGGGATGTCGTAGTAAAGGAGTTCTCCATCTTCAACCTCAAATTCCTCAGTCGGGAAATCGAATGACTGTTCAATCAAGTCCTGATACTTAACTTTCATTTCTCAAAAAATCAAAATCTAAATTAACTACATTGCAAAACTGGTGGCAAATGTAAGTGATTTACTTTGTATGACAAAAAGGAATTTTAGAAAAAATCGAATCTTAATTTTATGGCGAGAAAAAAAGCGTTCGGAAAATCCGAACACTTATCCCGAAGTCGAGAGTATAAGGATATTTTATCCGCCAGATACAACGCATTGCCCCACCCCTGATTTTTTTATTGCATATCCGAAAACAATGCTTATATTTGTGACAATTATATTTTAAACGAAAGGTAAGATTATGAAAAGGAACATTATAATATCACTACTTGTTGCAGCAATAAATATTTGTTGTTTTAACATTGCCATATCACAAAACCTACAGATGATAACGCCAGGCAAAGTTTGGCATATAGAATCAGGAATGCCATGTGCCGAAAGTCATGATGGTTGTTTTTGCTACTTAGGAACACAAACAATTAGAGTAGGAAATATCCGAACATACGAAGGCAAAGATTATTATGAAATTATTTGGTCAAGAGAAGGATATGAAGATAAGATTATTGCTTGCGTGAGAGAAGAAGGACACAAAGTTTTTTTCTACGCCTGCGAACACGAATATTTGATGTACGATTTTGATGTAAATATAGGCGACGAAATTCTTCTTGCCGACACATACGCATTCAGAAATATTATTGATAATCATAATGATTGTCCTGATGCAGATAGTGTAGTATATACTTTTACTGTTTTAAATGTTGACACAATAGAATATAACAACATACCAAGAAAAAGGATAACATTGTTACCGCCTATAGGTACTATTCCTAATACTTGGGTTGAAGGAATTGGCTGTATGAGAGCATTGTATTTTAATGCGACATGTACACTTGGAGGGGCGGTATGTATGGTGAAAGATTGCTACGAGTCTAACGAACTAGTATTCGAAAATGAAAATCCAGAATTCACATGGTGCGTAACAGGAATAGAAAATGATACCGAAATTGATAAACTTGATGCCCATATTGATTCTTACAACAATTTACACATTGTTAACGCAAAAGATTCATATATAAGCATTTACAATCTGCAAGGGCAACTAATGCAGTCATTTGTTCCTGACAGCAATGACTTCTATATGAATATTGCATCCTTTCCGTCTGGACTGTATGTAATAAAATGTAACGACAACAATGAATGCATAAAAGTATATAACCCGTAATAATTGGAATAATTCGCTTCCCGAAGGTACGACAACATTTGAATTGCACAACGTGACAGGACGCTTGATGCTGTCGCAGGAAATCACTTCGACCAATGCAAGCATCGACATTTCGTCGCTAAAGCAAGGCATTTACATGTACCATATCGTAAATGGGGACAGAGTGATTGCAAGAAACAGGATCGTAAAGGAATAACTAAAACATACATTTTAACGGCAGATGCATTTTGTGTCTGCCGTTTTTTTTCTCTTTTAATTTGTACTTTATCAAAAAAGCACCCGTTTTCGCGGATGCTTTTTACATATTTTGGAAGAATCTACTTCGTCTTCAACTCGTTAAGATACTTATGGATGGTCGTTTCCAGACCAAGATACAAGGCATCGGAGATAAGAGCATGACCAATTGACACCTCTGCCACATTAGGCACCTTTGTCACAAAGTAATTCAAGTTGTCGAGATTCAAGTCGTGACCGGCATTTATTCCAAGTCCAAGTTCGTTTGCAAGCTTGGCTGCCTTTACAAAGTCTGCAACAGCCTTTTCCTTGTTCTTTGGAAAGTTAGTTGCGTATGGCTCGGTGTAAAGTTCGATACGGTCGGTTTCGGTATAAGTTGCTCCTTCGATGTTCTTCTTGTTTGTGTCAACAAAAATAGATGTTCTAATGCCGGCATCCTTGAAGTCGCATATTATTTTCTTCAGGAACTCCTTGTTTGTGACAGTATCCCACCCTGCGTTGGAAGTAAGAGCCTCGGGAGGATCGGGAACAAGAGTTACCTGAGTTGGCTTTACTCTCAAAACAAGTTCGATGAACTCCTTGGATGGATAACCTTCAATGTTGAATTCGGTAGTAATAATTGGGCGAATGTCGTACACATCCTGATATTTGATGTGACGTCCATCGGGACGAGGATGAACAGTAATGCCCTGAGCTCCGAACTTTTCACAATTTATCGCCGCCAACTTAACATCGGGAACATTGCCACCGCGCGCGTTCCTGATGGTCGCAATCTTGTTGATATTTACGCTTAACTTTGTCATTTTAAATCTCTTTCTTCAAAACACCTTTGCACTAAGCAAAAGGGAAGCAAAAGTACACTTTTTTTTTGCTCAATGCACCGTTGTTGAAAAATATTTTGGAAGACTTAAATATTTGAAAAAAATGAAGATTTGAAGCACAAGAGTTAGTAAAAAGATTAACTTTGCACTTGATTAGGAAAAGGAAGATGAAAGTAATTATAGTTGGAACAGCCTATCCGTACAGGAGCAAGGTTTCTACATTCAACCACTGCCTTGCGCGTCAGTTTATGGACGAGGGCAACGATGTTGAGATTGTTACCTATAAATATCAAGGTATGCATGAAAATAGACTTTCCGGCGATTCATCACCAGAAAATCTAAAGATAACACAGATGATAAACAGCATGAATCCTGTGAGTTGGCATAAAACTGCAAACTACATAAAGGATTCGCTTCCCGACGAGGTAATATTTGCTTATTCCAATTCTAAGATGGCTGTATGCATGGGCAATATTGCACATAGGCTTAACAAAACATCCGGAATAAAACGAGTGGCGATTGTCAAGGATATGATACCGGAAGACGCCAACTTGCTCGACCGCTTCCTGCCCTACAAATTTGCCCGCAATATTGACGGATTTGTGTACGTAAACAAAGGAATTGCCGAGGACATAGAGCATTTCGAGAAAACACCGAAACCAAAAAAATATTCTAACCTGCCAATTAGTGTACCATACGGAGAGCGCATTCCTAGGGAAATGGCCATCGAACAACTTTCACTCGACCCGAATTACAGGTATCTACTATTCTTTGGCTATATACGGCCATACAAAGGTATCGACATTCTGTTAGATGCGTTCTCGGATGAAAGGATACGCAAGTACAATGTGAAACTTATAATTGCAGGCGAATTCAAAGACAACATTCAGCCATATATTGACAAAATTCGCCAAAGCGGAATTAACGACTACCTTGAAATGCGCATAGAGTACATTAGCAATATGGATGTCCACAAATATTTTTCGGCAGCCGACATGGTCGTACAAACCTACAAGAAACCCAAGGAAAGCGGTGTCACTCGAATGGCTTACCATTTTGAAAAGCCAATGTTGGTAACGAATGTAAAAAAGCTAGCCGACATTGTTAAGAACGGAGTTGTCGGATACGTGGTAGAACCAAATCCAAAAGATATTGCCGATGCTATAGTTGACTTCTACGAAAACGAACGCAGAGAAACATTCGAGAAGAATGTAGTTGTGGAAAAACAGAAATTTTCGTGGGGAAACCTTACAAAAACCATAGAAACACTTTTTAACTGATGCTTACAACCGACATAGAAAAAATAATACGCGACAGCATAGATGTAAAGCGTGCAATTCTCAACGACAATGATTTGCTGCGCAAAATATGCTCTTTCAAAGATACGATTATCAGCACATACAGGAACAGCAGAAAAGTGCTTTTCTGTGGAAACGGCGGAAGCGCGGCCGATGCCCAGCATATCGCAGCAGAATTGTCTGGACGCTTCTATCTTGACCGCAAACCGCTATATGCAGAGGCTTTGCACTGCAATTCGTCATACATGACATCCGTTTCGAACGACTATGGATTCGAAAATGTATATGCGAGAGCAATAGAGGCTGTAGGTCATAAAGGCGATATGCTTGTCGGAATAACAACATCGGGCAATTCGGCAAATGTGCTTCATGCATTTGAGAAAGCCCACGAAATTGGTGTTTCAACCATAGCAATGACAGGTAAAGACGGCGGAAAAATTGCATCCATATCCGATTTGCTGATAAATGTTCCATCTACCTGCACACCAAGAATACAGGAAGCTCATATTATGATAGGTCATATTGTTTGTGAACTTGTTGAAAAGGAATTGTTTGAAAATGAATAAATTAAACCTGCAACAAGTAAAAGAAATTTTTAGCGGTGATAAGTTTGCAACCGAAGTAACTGGAATCGAAATTGTTGCCGTAGCAGACAATTACGCAAAATGCGAACTGAAAATTGAAGACCGCCACCGGAATACGGTTGGTGCAGTTATGGGCGGAGCAATATTCACTCTTGCCGACTTTTGCTATGCCGTGGCTGCCAATGCAGAAAAACTGTCTGCAGTAACCGAATCTGCCCACATCATGTTCCTAAATCAAGTTCGTGGCAAAAAACTAATCGCCGAAGCAAAATGCCTTAAGTCAGGCCGCAGGAACTGCTTTTTTGAAATCAACATTACCGATGAACTTGGCACTAATGTTGCCGTAGTGACCGAGGTGGGATGTAAAATAGACGACCTAAAAGATAGGTCGTCTAAATAGTTTTTTGGCTTCTGTAATGACAAGCACCTAAAATCTTACTTCATGAACTCCATCATGTCGAGAGTCAGGATTCTATCAAGTTCTGCCTCGTGAGCCTTGTCGGTACGCGTAAACGCTGTTGCAGCAACGCCAACGGCGGCTTCCTTTACCTCGCGGATTTCGAGAACATCCGAGAACGATGCCTTGAACTTTGCGCTATCGAACACTGCATTTGCAGGTGCCTGTGCAGGGCGTTCAAGCACGAGGAAACTATAAGTGTCGTTTTCGCGACCCTTCCACATTTCCTCCTTGCTGATGTGTATGTTTTCAAAGTAAGCAACAACCGGGTGTATTCCAGTAATATGCGTCTGGAGTTCGTTGAGGCAGAAACCTGCGAAACGCAACGGATTTATTTCTATTGGAATAGCCTTCTTTCCATCGTAGCGGAACTCAATGTGCATTGGGAAATTGCGCAACCCAATGACCTTGTTGGTGCTTATCAGGAAATCGGTGAAAGTCTGCTCGTATGTATCGTAAAGTACTTTGCTCAAGCAGTATAGTCTATCGCTGGTATCCGACTCCGATGCAAATCTGTGATGATAAATGTTCAGGATTGCAGGATTGCCGTTTTCATCGAAATAAGCATCCACTGCGTATTCTTCACCATGTATATATTCTTCGATAAGGAATTTTGCCGTGCCAACAACAAATTCAGGGAACTGGGCACTTGATTTTGCAAAATTTTTCTCGATGTCGGCTATTGCGGTTTTCCATTCTGCCTCATCGCGCACTACATACACTCCCACGCTCAGAAATCCAACAGATGGCTTAAGCACAAGTGGGAACTTCAATCCGTCAGTACTCATCTTTATGAGTTCTGCAACCTCCACTTCCTTGAAGAAAAAGTCGGGATACATATTGCTGCATATACGGCGGAATGTAGCCTTGTCCTTGAGTAGACCTATCTTGTCAATAAGTTCCTTGTCCTTAAGGTGTTCCACAATCCATCCAAGTCCATTTTCGGACATTGAATAAAGACGATGCCTCTTTTCATACTCAGCAGCAAAAGCATTGTCATCGTACAAATTCAACTTGTTGCCACGTGCAACAAGCATTTCCGACATGCTGTTGCGCAAAACTGGCAGATTCTTCTCTATTGCTGTACGGATAAGTGTTTCCGATACGTATGGTTTTTCTAATATCAACATTTCCTATATGTTTTGTACTTCAACGATTTTAGCAGGAACGCAATTCCTTAACTAAATTTCCTATCCTCTTCAAGGTTTCGTCCTTGCCTATAACCTCAATCATGTCGAATACACTCGGACCTTTGCCCTCGCCTACTACTGCCAAACGGAACGGTGACATAACCTTTCCAAAGCCCCATTCGTTGCCTTCAATCCATGCCTTTACAGCACTTTCGGTGGTTTCGGGCTTGAAATCTGAGCATTTGTCGAGTATGGTAATCAAGGTTTCGAGAACCTCGGCGGTGTCTTCCTTACAGGATTTCTTCTTGAACTTCTCGTCAAAATGCGTCGGAGTCTCGAAGAAGAAGCGGGTTTCGTCCCACATTTCGTGGATGAACGAAATTCTTTCCTTCATAAGTTCGCAAATACGCACAACATCAATCTTTGAATAGTCAACACCGCGAGCATCCAAATCCTTGCGGAAAAGTTCTGCAACATCCTCTGCCGATTTCTTCAAAATGTACTGGTGGTTGAACCACTTTGTCTTGTCGGGGTCGAAACGGCTTCCGCTCTTACCAACACGCTCAATCGTGAATTCCTTTATGAGCTCGTCCATCGAGAAGATTTCCTGCTCGGTGCCTGGGTTCCAGCCCAAAAGTGCAAGCATATTGATGAAAGCCTCGGGGAAATATCCGTCTTCGCGGTAGCCCTTGCACATTTCGCCGTTGTTGTTGAACTGCATCGGGAAAACAGGGAAACCAAGCTGGTCGCCGTCGCGCTTGCTGAGCTTACCTTTTCCGCTCGGCTTGAGAATCAGCGGCAAGTGGGCGAACTTAGGATGTTCCCAGCCAAATGCTTCGTACAAAAGTATGTGCAACGGCAACGAAGGCAACCATTCTTCGCCACGAATTACATGAGTGATTTCCATCAGGTGGTCGTCGACGATGTTTGCAAGGTGGTAGGTTGGCAAGCCGTCGGTCTTCATCAGCACCTTGTCGTCCATTTCCTTGGTATTGAATGTTATGTCGCCACGGATTTCGTCATGTGTTTCGAGTACGCGGTTTTCCGGAACCTTGAAGCGAAGAACATACGGAGTACCGTTTTTCAAAAGTTCGTCAACCTCTTCCTTGCTAATTGATAAGCTATTGCGTAGGCTCATACGAGTGGAGAAGTTGTAAATGAAGGTTTTGCCTTCCTTCTCGGCAGCGGCGCGCAGTTCGTTCAATTCTTCTGGTGTATCGAAAGCCATATAGACGCTACCATTGTCAATAAGCATCTGTGCATATTTTGCATAAATGTCCTTGCGGTCGCTCTGGCGGTACGGACCGTATTTTCCGCCTTCGCGGATACCCTCATCGAACTTAATGCCGCACCATTCGAGCGAATTCATAATGTATTCCTCGGCACCCTCTACGTAGCGGGTCTGGTCGGTATCTTCAATTCGGAGAATCATCTGTCCGCCATTATGACGGGCAAACAAATAGTTGTACAATGCGGTTCTAACTCCGCCAATATGAAGCGGTCCCGTAGGACTTGGTGCAAATCTTACTCTTACCATAATGTCTTAAAATTTAGTGGTGCAAAGATAATGTAAATTTAGATTTTAGATTTACGATTTTAGATTGATTGCATAAATCAACAATCCACGCTAAAAAACAAAAGGTCGCCCATTTCCATAGGCGACCTTTTGTAAATCATAATACTCTACCTCATTACGTTTACTGTGCCTTTCCGCGTCTGGCTATTGCCATAACGGTCAACCGTCTTGATTATCCAATAGTAAACCCCAGCTTCCACATCTGTTCCTACATTGTTAATCTTACCGTTCCATTGCACGGCAGGGTCGGTTGAGGTAAACACCACATCTCCCCTCGAATTAGTTATACCAAAACTATATGTCTTGAAATCCATGTCTTCGCCTATCGGACCGAATGTCGAATTTACACCATCCGAATCGGGCGTAAATGCATTTGGCACAAAATACACATGTGAAATTACCACCTTAACCGACTTGGTTGCTTCTGCCGAACATTCGCCATCTGTCAACACTAACTTTATCGGATAGTCGCCACTGCGGACAAATTCATGCTCTACCGACTTGTCGGAGAATGACTTGCCATCTATTTCCCATTTGTACGACAAATTAAGCGTCCTGCCTGTATAAAATGTATAGGTGTTGTCGGTTGACCTCCACGAAAAATCAACTGTAGGTGTTTCGCCAATTGTAATTGCATTGAGGGTTGTCTTTTTCAACAACTTTCCGCCACGGTACAACGATGCCGATGGCGTGTAGGTTCCTTTTTTGCGATATTCGCAAGTTGTGCTGTTTCCATTGCCTTGCTTCCCATTGCCAAAGTCCCATACCACTTCGCAATCTGCTTCAACACCAACAGCGACAAACTTTGCAGTCGCTGGCGTACAGCGCTTGTCGCAAGAAACTGAGAACGATGGTTCCGAAATTGTTTTGGGTGTTTGCTTGGGCTGATTGTCCTGATTGCTGGAAGACACATCTTGCTTTTCGTTACTAACCACTGGTTCAGACTGCTTTGCAGGTTCGGTTTCTACCTTCGATTCAGCAATTTCAGTGTTTTTGGGCTCTACAATTTCGGTAGCAGTTGCGGTTTGCTTGGGCTCAGAAATTTCTGCACTTGGCGTGGCGGTCTGGTCGGAAACAGAAACAACATTTTCATCACCTGCGCTTTCTTGCACAGCATTTGAAATTTCGGATTTTGCAATAGGTTCATCAGTTGATGGCTTTTCATCATTATTCCACAGCACAGCCACAAGTACGCCGGCAACTACCAATGCACCTGCAGCCCATCCGACAATAAACTTGCCGAACCTCTGCATAAATGACGGCTTTGGCAACCGCTTTTCAAGCTGCGTCCAGCCGTTGGGGTTAAATTCACCCTCGTATTCGGATAATATTTTCTTTAAATTACTCATTTTCACCGTATTTATCTATAAACATCTGTTTCAGTCTCATTTTTGCCTTAGCAAGGTTCGATTTCGATGTTCCCACCGAAATGCCCAACCTATCGGCTATTTCCTGATGCGAAAGTTCTTCAACCACAAACATATTGAACACCATTCTGTATGCTGGCGTCAATTTTTGCAGAAGTTCCACTATCCGCTCCGCATTCTTGTCGTTTTGCGCTATGCGCTCCAATTCATCATCGCTGTCGTCGGTATAGTCGGTGCGTTCTTCCTCGATTTCGGCAAACTTCTGCTTCGACCTACGCAACGAGTCAATCAAATTGTTGACAATAATTTGCTTTATCCACGATACCAAAGAACCTGTTGGCTTGTAGCTTCCAATCTTGTTGAACACCTTTATGTAGCCATCCTGCACGAAATCCATTGCTTCGTCGTAATTTGACGAGTAGCGGAGGCAGGCACCAATCATTTTCGTAAATGTCTGGTTGTAAAGAATCTGCTGGCATTGCCTGTCGTTCTTTACGCAGCCCTCCACGATCTTCATTGCATCGTCGGCATTGTTTATGTCCAACTTTTCCTTTCGCATACACCCAATAAACGCAGATATTTTTAAATGGTTGCCTGCTTGAAGCATTTTTTTTCTGCAAGATTACAAAATCTTCAAAACGAGACAAAATTATTTAAACTAAATGAATTTATTTTCTATTTTCTTTTAAAGATTTACTGTTGCGGTAATCTCGCATAGAAATTTATCTGCTGTACCAAAATCAACATTGTTGAGACGCAAAATCTTGCGTCTCAACAACCTTCAGCTCACTTAAGCAACTTCAAACCTCCATAAACAACCTTTAGCTCGCGCTAGCAATCATAAACAACCATAAAGCATCTCAAACAATTGAATCTTTAAATCTTTAATTCCTTGAATCTTTCTTATCTTTGCACCTGAAAATTATTCGTCATGACATACGACCAAATTTTAAACGACCTGAAAAACAAGATATACAAGCCCGTGTACCTTCTCTACGGTGAAGAATCGTACTTCATCGACAAGATTACCGACTACATTGCAGAGAATGTGCTCACCGAACAGGAAAAGGCATTCAACCAAGTGGTAATATACGGACGCGACACCGATGTTCCGACCGTAATACAAGCAGCCCGCCGTTTCCCAATGATGTCGAACTACCAAGTTGTAATCGTAAAGGAAGCACAGCACCTGAAACCACTAGCCGACATGGATGTATATTTCGAGGCTCCTCTGAAATCAACCATACTCGTACTCGCTATAAAGGAAACTCAAAAACTCGACAAGCGCACCAAGGCAATAAAGCTCGCCGAAAAAATCGGTGCTGTACTCGAATCGAAGAAACTATACGAAAACGAGATGATAAGGTGGGTTTCGAACCTCGCAAAATCATACGAACTCACTCTAACTCCCGATGCGCAAAGACTTATGTACGAGCACATCGGTGCCGACCTATCGCGTCTTGATGGCGAAATGAAGAAACTTAGGACCGCTGTTACCGACAACTCTCCTATCGGTGCAGATGTAGTTGCAAGAAACATCGGTGTAAACCGCGACTTCAACATCTTCGAACTACAGAAAGCAATTGGGTCAAGAAACGCCCTAAAGGCCTACCAGATTACCGACTACTTTGCGAAAAATCCCAAAAGCACTTATATCGGACTGGCAATAAAGCAGATTTTCGACTATTTCACAAGAATAATGAAGGTTCATGCAGCCACCGACAAGAGCAAAAACGCACTTGCTGCAACTCTCGGCGTAAACCCATATTTCGTTGACGAATACCTGACAGCAGCCAGATATTACCCTATCGAAAAAACATTAAGCATAATATCATTCCTCCGCGATGCCGATGCAAAAAGCAAGGGAATGTCGGGCAGCTACGAAGATGGCGACATATACAAGGAACTAATTTACAAGATAATGCATGTATGAACAAGGCTGTTTTTCTCGATAGGGATGGTGTTGTAAACAGGGAACTCGGACGCTACTGCGAAAACATTGATGAATTCGAAATCCTTGAAACCGTAGGCGAGGCTATAAAACTGCTGAAAGATTCAGGATTCAAGGTAATCATTATCTCGAACCAAGGCGGAATTGCAAAAGGAATTTATACAGAAGCTGATGTCAACGCAATGCACGAGAAACTATGCAAATACTTAGGCAAATTCGACACCACTATCGATGACTTTTACTTCTGTCCCCACCACGACTCAATAAGCCGATGCTTGTGCCGCAAGCCCAACGGTCTCCTCATCGAAAAAGCCATAGCCACATACAACATCGACCCTACCAAATCGTTCATGATTGGCGACAGCCAGCGCGACATTGATGCCGCACAAAACGCTGGTGTAAAAGGCATCCTAATAGAATCAAACTCGGGAATACTTGAAATCTGCAAAAAAATAATTTCGGAATAATGGCTCGACACATAATGCTAAACGGAGAATTCATGCCATCAGACAAGCCCTGCCTGAACTTCAACAACCGTGGTCTGCTATGGGGTGACTCTTTCAGTATACAACTTCGTGGAAATGCTTGCCTTGTTTATGATTTCGATATGTATTTCAAGTTCATAAAGCAAATGACAGAAACTCTCGGAATGAGAAACGACTATTTTAAGCCAAAATCATTTGCCAACGACATAATGCTGCTGCTGAAAAAGAATCGAATCTACATGGAATTCTACATAACAATCACCATTTTCCGTAACTGCACAAACAACAAGAAGTTAGCAACAGACAATACTTTTTCTGTACTAATATCTGCAGAAAGTCTGCCTCACGAATACTACAGCATAAACACTAACGGCATATTCACCGAGGTGCTCGAACTGCCAGAATTTGCCCAACCCGATGCCATTCCAAATTTCCCATTCGAATTGCTATGCGCAAAACAAAAGGAAGAAAAAGGTTTGGATGACATTATCATAACCGACAGCAACGGTAATTTCAGGAGAAGCATTCAATCCGACATTTTTTTCATGAAGGACAACTCCCTGATATACGCCTCATCGCCTGAAACAATTTCTGCCAACAAGGTTTTCTCAACAAGAGTTGCAAAACTTGCCAGTCAAAATCTTGGCATGAAAATATATGAAAGCCCTATCAACGAACAAAACATAAAAGAAATAGACAGCATGTTTCTTGCCGATCCTATAAACGGAATAAGATGGGTTGTCGGACTTGGCAGGAAGCGATTCTTCAAGGGTAATGTAGAAAAAATTGCATACGAGGTTTACAACTACTACAAGACCGAAATCGATACTAAACGAGCTGGTATTATATAAAAAAATTCCCTTAAGGGAATCCGAAACAAATATATAACCTTTGATTTGCTTTTTTTGTCGGGGTGGCCAGATTCGAACTGGCGACCCCCTGCTCCCAAAGCAGGTGCGCTAACCGGACTGCGCTACACCCCGAAAAAGCGGTGCAAAGATAATACTATTTTTTGTGTCTGCAAAAAATTATTTCTCTTTTTTATTAGGTTGCTCAATATCCCAAAAATATGGATTACCTTTGCAAAAAATATAGAATATGATACAAAGAATCCAAACATTATTCCTGTTGCTTGCACTCGTGTGCATGGCAATCTTTTATTTTGTCCCATTCGGAAGCCTAGAACAGACAACCGATGCAGGCATTTCGGATGTACCCATGGGACTTTATGGCGTTGATTTCGGAGAAGAACATTACTCCACTCTCCCGCTTCTTATTTTGCTATCGTTTGTAGTACTAACACTCATCTTCACAATATTCCTGTTCAAGCACAGAATACTACAGATGAGAATATGCGTCTTCAACCTGATTCTTACTTTAGGTTGCTCTGGACTTGCATTCTTTTTCCTATATCAGGCATCAGAAAAATTTGCAACAAACTACTCGACAAGCATTCTTGTTGTTCTCCCCATCGTTGCTGCAATATTCATTGCTTTGGCAATAAGGGGAATCGCAAAGGACGAGGCCCTTATAAGATCAATAGATAGGATTAGGTAAAAAAACTGTTGGGTTATAATCAATAACACCGCAAAGCATTGCGGTGCTACTCAATTTCTATCATCAACCCTTTCAGGTATTCTCCTTCAGGATGGTAAATGCTTACGGGATGGTCGATTGCGTGCGGTAATTGCTTTACAATACGCACATTGCGGTGCGCATTTGCGGCAGAAGTGAAAACCATAGTCTTGAAGTCCTCTTTGCTTACCGCCTGCGAACATGAGAAGGTGAAAATCAGTCCGCCCGGCTTAATCTTTTCTATCGCTTTCTGATTAATATTCTTGTACCCTTTCAATCCCTGCTGCAAACTGCGATGGTTCTTTGCAAATGCTGGCGGGTCGAGGATTATAATGTCGAAATTATTGTCGATAGAACCAAGATAATCAAGGACATCCTTTGCAACACCCTTGTGCGGTGCATTGGCAAAATTCAGTTCCACATTCCTTTCGCACAGTGCAATTGCCTTCTTTGAAATGTCAACCGTCTCAACATACGAAGCACCGCCCCGCAATGCCGACAACGAGAATCCACCAGTATATCCGAAAGTATTCAGCACTCGCTTTCCCGATGACAATTCGCCGACCAACTTGCGGTTTTCGCGCTGGTCAACAAAAAATCCAGTCTTCTGTCCTTCGTAGAAGTTGATTATCATACGGTTTCCACTTTCGCAAATTTCGCGTTCCTCAATAGATTCTCCCCAGATGAACGAATCCTCAGTTTTGATATGCGGGATTGTGGCACTGCTCTTGTCGAATATGGATATGACCTTATCTCCCAGCAAATTGCAAACAATTTTGGCAAACTGCGAAAACAACCTGTACATTCCTACCGAATGTGCCTGAAACACTAGTACTCCGTTGTAATAGTCGGCAATCAGCCCGGGCATAAAATCGCCCTCGCCGTTCACAAGACGGAAAACATTTGTGTCGGGCGAGTCGAAAAAGCCAAAATTGCGGCGATAGTTTATTGCCGACTCAAACCGTTTTGTCCAAAACGCCTCATCGATTGCATTTTGATCAAAATCAAAGACTTTTGCAATTATACTATCGTCTTGATAATGTGCTGTTGCCAAATATTTGTTGTCTGATGAAAAGATTTCTACCAAGTCTCCTTCTTGCGGATTGCCTTGCATCTTGGCAATTGCACCCGAAAACACCCACGGATGTCGGCGCATGAGCGACTTTTCCTTGTCGCGCTTCAATATCAGGCGAGGTATTGCGCTCATAAGGATTACTTTTCGCACCCCATCTGAGGCAGTCCTTTTATGGCATTGTACTCGAAACCAAGTCGCTTGCCTGTCTGCATCTTCGACTTGTTGATGCGTTCCTTCATGTAGTCCACGTTTACAATCTTCACATCGTTGTACGGCGGAACCAGCAGGTCAAACTTAAGTACATACGCAATAGCCGACTCAACAAGTTGATGCAGGCTTTCGTAGTCAATCTTGTTCTTGCCGAAAGCAGGATAGCCGAAACCAAGCTCGCGCCTTCCCTCGATGAAGAAAGTGCTCTCGTTGTTGATGAACATACGGCCAATCAGGTAGCCAAGGTCCTCGTCCCTGTTGTACTTGAACGAATCGGCGAGGAAATTGTAAATGTTTATAATTCCCGAATATGTAACCAAAGGACGGTCGATATAATAACTGTCCTTCCATATTTCGTGGTTGCGTGGGAATTCAAAAATGTTCGAGTGCATGTTGAATATCAGCAAGTCGCCTGCAACCTTGATTTCGGTCTCAAAAAGTCCGCGGTCGCGGTACTCGAGCTTTATTCTCTCGTCGGCATCCTTCAAAAGTGCATTGTATTCAATCACAATGTCGTGAAGCACCTTTTTCAGTATCGAAAATGCCTCTTTTGTATTGTCGTACACCACTTGCTTCAACTGCGACTTCTCAAGCAAGGTGTTTATTATTCCGTCTCGTATTTCTGTATTTCGTTCCATACAATATTTCGTTTCTAAGTTTAACTTCGTTGAGGGCTTCGCCGTTCTGTGGGCTGACGCCCGTTTCTATGTTTCTGGTTATGGGCTAACAGGCTTGCAGGCTTAAAGGCTAACAGCCATGGCTGTTTTGCTGTCTAGCTGTTTTGCTTTTAGCCTTTTCAACTTTTAACTTTCAACTTCCTTAGTATGCCTTTGCAAACAGCACTCTTCTCTTCGATGGTTTTCCAGAATAAACGCAAACACCATCTTCTTCCTCGGCATCAAGCGGAATACAGCGGATAGTCGCCTTGGTTTCCTCCTTGATTTTTGCTTCGGTCTCGGCAGTGCCGTCCCAGTGAGCAGAAATGAAGCCCGGCTTTTCTTCGATGATGCGCTTGAACTCCTCCCAAGTGTCAACCTTATAGGTGTTGGCAGCGCGGAAATCGTATGCCTTCTTGTAGATGTTCTTCTGAATATCCTCGAGCAAGTTCTTGATGTGGTCGATAATGCCTTCATCAGCAACACTTTCCTTGGTGAGAGTATCGCGGCGAGCAACTTCCCATGTGTGGTTTTCGTAGTCGTTAGGACCGATAGCCAAGCGAACAGGAACACCCTTCATTTCCCATTCTGCAAACTTGAATCCCGGGCGCTGAGTGTCGCGGTCGTCGTACTTGTAGCTTATGCCAGCAGCTTTCAGTTTAGCGCATAGTTCGTGTACACGTTCCGAAATCATATTTAGCTGGTTGTCAGACTTGTAGATAGGAACGATAACCACCTGAATAGGTGCCAGATGCGGAGGCAATACAAGTCCGTTGTCATCCGAGTGAGCCATAATTAGCGCACCCATCAGTCGAGTTGAAACACCCCACGAGGTTGCCCATACATATTCGGGTTTGTTTTCCTTGTTGAGGAAAGTTACATCGAAAGCCTTTGCAAAATTCTGTGCAAGGAAGTGAGATGTACCTGCCTGCAAAGCCTTTCCGTCCTGCATTAATGCCTCGATACAGAAAGTCTCTTCGGCACCAGCAAAACGCTCGCTGTCGGTCTTACGACCAATAACAACAGGAACGCCAAGGTAATTTTCAACAAAGTCGGCATATACGTGAACCATCTTGTCGGCTTCTTCCATTGCCTCTTCTTTAGTTGCATGTGCGGTGTGACCTTCCTGCCACAGGAATTCGGCAGTACGCAGGAACAAACGGGTACGCATTTCCCAACGAACAACATTAGCCCACTGGTTTACAAGGATAGGCAGGTCACGATACGATTTAACCCAGTTACGATATGTGTTCCAGATTATAGTTTCGGATGTCGGGCGAACAATGAGTTCCTCCTCAAGTTTTGCCTCTGGGTCAACTTCGACTGCAGTCTTGTCAGCATTGGTGCGAAGACGGTAATGAGTTACTACTGCACACTCCTTTGCAAAACCTTCAACATGGTCGGCTTCGCGGCTGAAAAACGACTTTGGAATAAACAGTGGAAAATATGCGTTTGTGTGACCAGTTTCCTTGAACATTTTGTCAAGTATGTCGTGCATTTTTTCCCATATCGAATAACCGTAAGGCTTGATAACCATACATCCTCTAACTGCGGACTGTTCCGCCAAATCTGCCTGAACAACAAGCTCGTTGTACCACTGAGAATAATTCTCCGATCTCTTCGTCAACTTTGCCATTTCTATATTGGTATAAAATTTGTTATTGCATTAAAAAAATTAGTATTTTTGAAGTTACAAAATTAGAAAAAATTTCATCACTATGAAACATTTGTTTTACATATCGACCCTAGTGCTTCTCACTTTAGCATCTTGCGAGTCAAGCCTTTATACCACAAAGGTTTACGATGACGCATATTACAGCAAAAGCAAGGAAGAAGTGATACCTGAAGAAAACAAATCAGTGAGTGTTTCTGATAACAATCCTACAACTCCCGAAGGCACTTACAATCCCGAAGACGGTTATTACCACAACGACGACGGCACTGTAACATATTATTCAGAGGGAGACAACAAATCATATTATGACGACGAATATAGTTATGGCGACAGTGATGGCTACTACGACGGCAGTGGAAACTACATCGAAAATAACTATTACTACATAGGCGACGACTACTATTACACCTCGCACTTCCGTAGGTTCGGCACCTACTACACGCCTGTGTACTACTACGACCCTTACTGGGATCCGTGGTACACACCATATTATTCGTACAGCTACTACTACGACCCATATTTCTACTCGTGGTACTACTCGCCATACTACTACACTCCGTACTACCACCATCACTATGGATATTACAGCCATTACTACGGATGGGGATGGAACGATTACGGCTACTGGCACAACCACCACAACCATCACAATCATGGACACGACCACGGTCATGGCAATGGACATGGTCCTAACGATGACAATGTCTTCGGGTCCACCTACTATGGTCACCGCGGTTCGATGGGTGGCTACAACGGAGGTAGCGGTCGTTTTATAAGCGGCAGCAACAGTAGCAACGACAACGGAACAACCATTGTAAAAACTCCAACGAATAATACAAACCCAGGCAGAACTTACGATAATTCTTCATCAAACATAACACGAGTAAACGACAATGTTTCTTCGCCAAATGGCAACTCTGTAACAATTTCAAATGGAAGCACAGAAACAAAGGATAACAATAGAATTAATGGAGGTTCGAATGCAGCCAAAGAACCTACAAACGATAATTCGGCATCGCGGATAAACTCTTCTGACAATTCATCTAGCTCATCGGTAAACAAAGAGCCAGCAAATAGCATTAACAATGCTAGCAGCAGAGATAATACAACTGGCAACAATAATAATTCCAGTTCATCAGTAAGCAAAGAGCCTGCAAATAATAACGCCAACAATTACTCTGGCAGAGTGAACTCACCAAGCAGCAATCGTAGCTACAACAAGCCAAGCGGTTCTACTTCGAGCAACTACAACTCATCTAGCAGTTCATCGAAACCGTCAAGCAGCAGCACTTCAAAACCATCAAGCAGCAGTTCTTCGAGTTCTAGCAGAAACTACACACCATCAAGTTCGTCATCAAGCAGCAACTCGAGCAGTTCTCGCTCATACAATAGCAGCTCGTCAAGCAGTTCGTCGTCAAGACCATCGAGCAGCAGCTCAAGCAGTTCAAGTTCAAGGTCGTACAACAGCAGTTCGTCGAGTTCGAGCAGAAGCTACACACCATCAAGCTCATCATCGTCAAGCAGTTCGAGCAGAAGCTACTCGCCATCATCAAGCAGTAGCAGTTCACGCTCAAGCAGCAGCTACAGCGGAAGCTCACACTCCAGCTCGTCATCTTCACATTCCAGTTCATCTCATTCGAGCTCAAGCTCATCACATAGTTCATCATCACATTCATCAAGTTCAGGAAGGAGATAAGTCATGAAAAGGTTAGTAATAAACATATTTGCAATATTGCTATGCGCCTCGGCGATAGCACAGACAGAAGCTGATGCATTAAGATATTCGTTCTACATGCCAAACGGAACGGCACGCGCCAACGGAATGGCTGGTTCGTTCGGAGCAATAGGCGCCGACCCGTCCGTAATCGGATTCAACCCCGCAAGCATGGGCGTCTACAAGACGACACAACTCTCGTTTTCGCCGAGTTTCAAGATTAACAACACCGAATCGTCATATCTTGATTCAAAGAACCGCGACTATAGCGCAAACTATTTCGACATAAACGAAGCATCATTCGTACAAAGCATAAAGTGCAAGGAAGAGTCAAACATTGGGTTGTCTTATTTCACATGGGGCTTTTCGTACAATAAGCTCAACAAGTTCGCCGAAAATGTAAGCATTACCGGCATAAACAACAACGGTTCGCTCACCGACTGGTTTGCAGCCAGGGCCAACGGCACAAACTATCCCGCACTTGGCGACAACGACCCGTTCTACAGCCACCTTGCATGGGAAACATACCTCATCGACCCGGTTGTTGACACAATTACCGACCAGTATGTCAGTGCATACGACCAGTACGGCGAAAAGCAAAGCCAAAGAATAACAAAGAAAGGTTCGCTTGGAGAATACAACATTGCAATTGCATTCAACTTCAAGCATAAGTTATATGTTGGCATGGACCTCGGAATACAATCGGTAAACTACAGGCAGAATATCATTTCGTATGAAAACAGGGAAAATGTCACAAACGGACCTAAGACCTTCACTTTCGAAGATTATGTAAGAACAACAGGTAGCGGTGTTAACTTCAAGTTCGGCATCCTGTACTCGCCAATCGAAATGATAAGGTTCGGTGCATCTATACATACGCCAACCTCGTTGAGCTTAAGGGACAGATACAACACAGCATGTGCAACTCAGCTCGGGGACTCTACAATGACATACCAATCTCCAGAAGGAGAATTCGAGTACAACATACTGTCGCCTCTGAGGGCTAATGCAAGCATCTGCATTATTCCTAACGAACACATCCTTATTAATCTGGACTACGACCTAGCCGACTACAACTCAATGAAAATGAGAAGCGAAGATTATGACTTTGCAACAGAAACTCAAAATATCATTAACAACTACAAAGTAGGACATGGTGTAAAGTTAGGTGCAGAATACAGATTGGGCGCACTGAACATGCGACTTGGCGGAGCATACTACACAAGTCCATACAAGAGTTCTTCGCCAAACAGCAACTCCAACACATGGCTCGTCAGCGCAGGCTTGGGATTCCGTACAAATCACTTCTTCTTCGACCTCGCTTACTCGTACATGCAAAATTCGTATGTATATTATATGTACGAAGGTCTCGTATCAAGCGACCCGAGCAAGATAAAGTTCAACCGTCACCAGATTTCATTTACTATCGGATGCAAGTTCTAAACAACACAACCTATTCCCCCACCGAAGCGACTTGCAAAATGCAGTCGCTTCTTTTTTTGCTGAAAACTCACTTATTACGCATAAAATATTTTTCGGACAATAATGATTGATTTATTACTTTTGCGCCTATAATGGCTTATCGTACCTACATATCGCGCACCAATATCCTTTTGCTGGCATCAATGCTCATACTGCTTGTCGCATTGTCGTCGTGCCGTGCCACAAAATTTGTGGGCGAAGGCGAATATCTTCTTGTAAAAAACAAGGTTAAGTGCGACAACAACAGCATAAAAGAGGAAGACCTTATGCTTACGCTGAGCCAAAAAAGCAACAAGAAAATTCTAGGACTAATACCTTTCAATTTGTATGTATATAACTTCATGAAAAGCGGGAAAACTCGCAATTGGAAAGAAAAACTTGCAAATTCTATAGGAGAAGAACCTACCATTTATGCGACCGAGGCCACAAACAAAAGCATAGAAAACCTAAACGCCTATATGGCAAGCCAGTCGTTCTACCGTTCTACTGTAAATGTAGAGGAACATTTCAATAACCGCAAGAAAGCCAAAGTAAAATACACAATAACAGCAGGACCATCATACAAGATTTCGGATATAAAATACGATATTGCCGACGAAACAATCAGGGACTTGTTTTTCTCCGACACGACAAATACAATCATCAAACGAGGACAGAGCTTCAATACCGACACACTAAAGGCAGAACGCGAACGCATAACAAGGTTCTTCAAACTCAACGGCTACTACTACTTTTCGATAAACAATGTACATTTCTTTGCTGATACACTGCAAGGCGACTGTACAGTGAAACTGACCACAAGCATACAAAAGACGGAAAATGCAGTCGACGATGCTTTCCAGAGCCAGACCATCAGGAATGTAAACATATACACCAACTACGACCTAACCCAAAGCAACGACTTGTCGGAAAAGCAAACAAACATGTTTGTAAAGGACGGCATAAAATTTACCTACGATGGAAAAATGTCGCACAAAACATCGGTATTCATGCAGTCGTGCTTCTTCAAACCTGACGAAAAGTACAGCATCCGAGATGTAGAGGACACATACAGCCACCTGTCGAGTTTAAAGCAATTCCGCCTTATCAACATTAAGCTAACACCGCCCGACATTGAGGAGGTTCACCTAGAAAATATCAGCAAGCGCTTCCTCGATGCCAACATTTACCTCGCACCAATGAAACGCCAGTCGTTCAACATAGAACTCGAAGGTAGCAACACATCTGGCAACTTAGGTATGGCTGGTGTATTGTCGTACAAGAACAGGAATATTTTCCGCGGGGCACAGATTTTTTCGGCAAAAGCCAACATTTCGTTCCAGACATCAGCTATTTATGACACCGTAACGAACAAGGAAATCAAGTCGAAATTCTTCAATACACTCGAATATGGTGGAGAAATCAAGCTAACTTTCCCAAAACTGCTCCTTCCCTTCTTCAACAACTTCGAGTTCATCAAACGCCACGACCCAAAGACACAGTTAAGCGTTTCGTACAACTACCAAAACCGTCCTGACTATACGCGCACAATTGCAAACCTTAATTTCGGTTACAGCTGGATAGGATACAAAAATAAAAACATAACTCACTATATAAACCCGATAGAACTTTACTGGGTAAAAATTCTTGACTTCAGCGAAGACTTCAGGCGAAGAATACAAAACCTATACATCAAGTATTCGTATGAAGACCAATTCCTTATGGTTTTCAGCTACGACATGATATTCAACAACCAGAATGTTAATGTAAAGAGGAACTTCACCTATTTCTGGCTAAATGTGGAAACTTGTGGTAACCTGCTGTACGGAATTTATTCGGCAAGCAAGATTGAGAAGGAGTCGGATTCGTACAAATTCCTCGGAGTAGAGTTCGCACAATACATTAAGGCCGACTTTGACTACCGTTTCTACAATGTCATAGATGAGAGGAATACAATGGTTTACCGTGCGTTCTTCGGCATTGGGCTTCCGTACGGCAACTCCACCAAAGGTTTGCCTTTCGTAAAACGATACTTCATAGGTGGTGCCAACGACATAAGGGCATGGCAGGTTAGAACACTAGGTCCTGGTTCCTACTCCAACATCTACCGCAACTACGACCAGATTGCCGACATGAAGTTGATGTTCAACATGGAATACCGTTTCTCAATGGTATCGTTCCTGCAAGGCGCTCTTTTCATCGATGCAGGAAACATCTGGGCTATTGACAAGAACGACAACCGAGCTGGCGCATTATTCAAGTTTACTGAATTTTATAAGCAGATTGCGATGGGAACAGGTTTCGGTCTGCGCTTCGACCTTAAGTTCCTCGTCCTTCGTTTCGACATCGGAATCCCTGTATACAACCCATCGCTTACAGACACCGATGCTTGGTTCGAATCGTTTAAGCCATTCAAGGTTAACAAGTTTACGCTGAACTTTGGTATAGGGTATCCGTTCTAGGGACGAGGCAGGTTTCTATGCCTGCGGCGTTTGACGCTACGCTGTTTCTGTAGGCTAAAGCCCGTTTCTATGTTTCAAGTAGTTTGATAATTTGATGATTCGATAATTAAAAAAACGGAATGTCATGCTGAACTCGTTTCAGTATCTGATTCCGTTTTTGGGGCTTTCAATAATTCAACAATTTGAAGAATCAAAAATTCAATCTAAAATCGTAAATCCACAATCGTAAATAATATTGTATCTTTGCAAAAAAATATTCGTATGAACATAGCAGTTTGCGTAAAACCGGTACCTGACTCGAAATACTACGACCAGATAAAGATTGACCCGGTAACAAAGACATGGGACCGTTCGGGAATTCCCACAGTAATAAGCGACTTGGACAAGCACGCCCTCGAAGCAGCAATATCAATCAAGGAAAAGCACGGCGGAAAAGTAGCGGTATTCACTATGGCTCCACCGACAATGAAGGACACCATAATGCAGGCACTAGGCATGGGTGCAGACGAAGCATACCTTATCAGCGACCGCGCTTTTGCTGGCTCCGACACACTTGCAACATCCAATATTTTGGCAGCAGCAATCAGAAAGGCAGGTAACTTCGACCTTGTAATCACTGGCAACGAAAGCGATGACGGAAGCACAGCACAAGTTTCGGCTCAGCTTGGCGAATGGCTCGAAATGCCTCACGTAATGAATGTTACCAAAATCGATTGCGATGGTAGTAGCATTTTCGTTACAGCAAAGCAGGACAACGGAAGCATCGACTACGAAATCGGACTACCAGCAGTTGTTGGCGTTACGCGCAAGGTAAACAAACCAAGGTTTGTAAGCATAATGGGCTTGATGAAGGCAAAACAGAAACCTTTCAATGTTTTCACAGCCAACGACATTGAACCCGACCCCAATTTTGTCGGACTGAAAGGTTCGCCGACACAACCAGGAGGAATAGCATCTCCAGAAATGGGCCGCAAGTCGGAAAAGATAGACGGCACACCAGAAGAAATTGCAAAACGCATTGTAGATGAACTTTATAAAGCAGGGATAAAGTAATGGAAATTCAGGAAAAGAAAAACATATATGTAGGCGTTCAGACTACACAAACTCGTGATATAAGGGACTTTATGATGGAAATAAATTCATACAAGAACATATTGGTATTTGCCGAAGTTGGCGATGACAAGGTTTGCGAAAATTCGTTGGAACTGCTTGGCGAAGCCAACAGGTTGAAAACAATGCGCAACAACGACAGCTGGGTGATTGCTGCAATGGTTGGCAATGATGTGAAAAAATATGCTCCGACATTGTTCGGTTATGGTGCCGACAAGGTTGTTGCATTCGACAGTCCACAATTAGAGAACTATCGCTCAGACCTTTATGGTGCAGCATTGGCAGGAATTATAAATGCATATCATCCCGAAATTGTGCTGATTGGTGCAACCGCACTCGGAAGCGAACTTGCACCGACAGTAGCAGCAAAACTGCGTACTGGACTTGCTGCACACTGTACCGCTCTCAAGATACTTGAAAACGGACAGTTCACACAGGTTGTTCCTGCTTTCGGTGGCAAGGTTCTCGGTGACATTTACATCCCGAATCATCGTCCGCAGATTGCATCAATAAAGGCTGGTATTACCAAGAAGTTGGATTTTGTCCAGAAAGACGGCGTGGTGGAAGATTTCTCGTGCGAACTGAAGGGCTTCGACAGAATGAAAGTCGTAAAGGTTGAAAAGGTACACGAAACCTGCAAGTCGCTGACCGAAGCCGACTGCATAGTAGTTGGTGGTTTTGGCATTGGCTCGAAAGAAGAGTGGACAAAACTCGAAGACTTGGCATCGTTGCTCAACGGAGCAAACGGTTGCACTCGTCCCGTACTTGATGCTGGCTGGGTTAGCAACGAAAAGGCAATGATAGGCACCAGCGGAATTGCAGTGCGACCAAAGGCATACCTTGGAATTGGTGTTTCTGGTGCTGCACATCACACTTGTGGAATAAAGGATTCCGGTCTGATTATCAGCATAAACAAGGACGAAAATGCTCCTATTTTCGCATGTTCCGACTACAAGGTTGTTGCCGACTACAAGAAAATTGTACCAGCTCTAATAGAAGAACTTAAATCAAGGAAATAGGATAGCATTTTGCTTTCCAAAAACACTTACGGCAAGCATCAATTGGTGCTTGCTGTTTTTTTATATCTCGTTGAGAGTCTTTATTATGAGTTCGCTTGCCTCGTCAATTTCATCGTTTGAAATGACCAACGGCGGAGCAATGCGGAAGGCAGTATCGTGGAAGATAAACCAGTCGGAAATTAGTCCGTTGTCAATTGCCTTCTTGATAAAATGCAACACATTGTCGAACGAGCCAATTTCAACGGCGAGCAACAAGCCCTTGCCTCTAATCTCCTCAATCTTTGGATGTCCCATGAGATTTGACCTAAATCTATCTGCCTTTGCCTGTATTGTATCTACTATTCCCGACTCGTTTATGATCTTCACACCTGCAAGTGCTGCCGCTGCCGAAACAGGATGACCGCCAAAAGTCGTAATATGTCCCAAAACAGGATCTGTCTTGAATGCCGACATAATTTTTCGAGATGACACGAACGCACCTATCGGCATTCCTGCACCAAGCGCTTTTGCAAAGCAAATAATGTCGGGAACGATTCCGAAATGCATAAAGCCGAACATTTTCCCCGTCCTGCCAAAGCCAGTCTGGATTTCGTCAAGAATTAGCAATGCGCCCTTTTTTGTGCATACCGAACGCAATTCCTGCATGTATTCAACCGTAGGAATCATCACACCGCCTTCGGCTTGAATCGATTCCAGAACCACGCATGCAGTATCTTCATCTATCTGCGACAGCTGGTCAAAGTTGTTAAGTTCCAAATGATATACATCGGGAAGCAAAGGACGGAAAGAACGCTTGAAATCCTCGTTACCGCATAGGCTCAACGCTCCTTGCGTGCTGCCGTGATAGGCATTCACAAACGAAAACATCTTGCGTCTGTGAGTATAGCGCTTTGCCAGCTTTGTTGCACCTTCGATTGCCTCGCTACCACTATTTACAAAATAGACATTGTCGAAAACATCGGGCAACATTTCGCAAAGATATTCAGCAAGTTGCACTTGTGGCGACTGAACAAACTCGCCGTAAACCATCAGGTGCATGTACTTGTCGACCTGCTCGCGCACAGCAGCCGCAACCTTTTCATTGCAATGTCCGAGCGAACTTACCGAAACACCGGAAATTAGGTCAAAATACCTTTTGCCATCGGGAGAATACATATATACGCCTTTTGCGCGTTCTATTTCAACAAGATATGGGCTTTCGGATGTTTGTCCAATGTAATTTAGGAAAAGTTCCCTATGCGAAATGTTCATCGTTCAAATGTTTTTGCAAGATATGCTTTTCGACTGCCTTGTTTGCCGCAACAAGGAACCTTTCGTAAGCAATCGGCTTCAAAAGATAATCGGTTATGTCGTAGTCGTAGGCATCGAGCGCATATTTCCTGCTTGCCGATATGACTATTATCTGAATGTTTTTCTTGTATTTGTCAAGGAAATCGAAACCGCTCATCTGTGGCATTTCAATGTCGAGGAAAATAAGCGAAACATTGTTCTCATTGATGCATGTCTCTATGCCCACCGGATTGGCAAATGTTCCGCAACAAGTCAAAAAGCCGGACTTCTCGATGAAACCAGCAATCTGTTTCTGTACCACTTCGCTATCGTCAACAACTATGCAGTTCATATTCGAATTACAATGACAAAATCGAGTACAAAGTTAAGAAATATTTTGTTTGGAGAAATATGTTTGTAATTGTTTAGGAAGATTATTTTGGGGCTCAAAGGCTTGAAGGCTCAAAGGCCTATGATCTCAGCTTTTAGCCTTTTATTCTGTTAGGCTTTGGGACAAAAAAGGGTAAGCTACTCATATCGCACCGCTACAACCTCTTACCTTTGCTTTCTTCCGAACCTGGAGGATTCAGAGGGAGCTGGTCGTATAAGACTTACCCGACCGCAAAAGTAATACATTTTTCGCAGAGACAAGAAAGAAATTTATTTTTTTGCACAATGGCATTAAAATAATACCTTTGCCAATAGAAATGATTGCAATGAGAACACTTATAAAAAATGCAACGGTTGTAAACGAGGGGCAAAAAGCACTGCTCGATGTGGCTATTGAAAACGAAATTATTAATGAAATCGCACCATGCGGGAAAATCCAAGGAAGTTTCGACAACGAGATAGATGCAACAGGATTGCTTCTTCTGCCTGGCGTAATTGATGATCAAGTTCATTTTCGCGAACCCGGAGCCACACAAAAGGCCAACATTTATTCGGAATCGAGAGCCGCTGCCGCTGGTGGCGTAACATCCTACATGGAAATGCCTAACACCAATCCGCCAACCGTAAATGACGAACTTTTGAAACAAAAATTCGACATTGCTGGAGAAAATTCCCTTGTCAACTACTCGTTCTTCATTGGTGCAACCGAAAACAACATTGATGACATCGCAAAAATCGACACATCAGAGGTTGCTGGCGTAAAACTGTTCCTCGGTTCTTCAACTGGCAATCTGCTTGTCAAGGACAAGAAAGCTATTGAAAAAATAATGCAGGCCTCCCCCACCATAATCGCCGCGCATTGCGAAGATGACGGCATAATTGCCGAAAATCTAAACCGCATGAAGGAAATTTACGGGAATGACATACCAATGGAAAAGCACTGCGAAATAAGGTCAGCCGAGGCGTGCTACAAATCGAGTAGCGAAGCAGCTGAAATAGCGAAACGCACAGGCGCACACCTACATATTTTCCACATCAGTACCGAAAAGGAAATTTCCTTATTGTCGGACAAACCTATGAACGAAAAGCAAATAACAGCCGAAGTGTGCGTACATCATTTGTTCTTCAACAGCGAAGACTACAAACGGCTCGGATCGCGTATAAAGTGGAATCCCGCAGTAAAGTATGAATCCGATAGACTTGCTCTTATACAAGCGCTTAAAGATGGCAAGATAGATGTCGTTGCAACCGACCACGCGCCACACACTTGGGAAGAAAAATGCGCACCTTACACTAAATGTCCATCGGGCGCACCAATGGTACAGCACTCGCTACAAGTCATGATGGAACTTGCAAAACAGGGATACTTCAGCATCGAGGACATTGTAAAATGGATGAGCCACAATCCAGCACAACTTTACCGTATCGATAGACGCGGATTTATTCGAAAAGGATATTTCGCAGATATTGTACTTGTTGACCCGAATGCAAGATACGAAGTCACAAAGGACAACCTGATGTACAAATGCAAATGGTCGCCATTGGAAGGTCATGTTTTCAATTCAAAGATTGTCAAAACATTAGTGAATGGGAAAATCGTCTTTGACAATGGGAAAATCATAAACGGCAAATCGGCAATGAAATTAAAATTTAACAGATAAGACTATGAGAAATAAAGTATTACTAGTTGCATTAATAATTGTTGCTTACTCATTTTCAGCATTTTCGCAACTAAATAGAACAATCCACGATGAAAAGACTGGCAACGAGATACTATACGGATACTGCACTCGCCAAGCACTCGAAAATCATGGTGACGGCTGGTTCAAGACAGAATACGAATCATATACGGTAAAAACCGAAACTTTCAACTTTGAACTTCCAGAAAAGTTCGACAGCGTACAGGTTTTCATGGGAACATGGGAAAGCAATTCAAGGCGCGAAGTTCCGCGTTTCTGCAAAATTTTCGACCTCGACTATTTCAAGGATATTCCCGTGACTTTCATCTGCCTCGACAGCAAAATTACGGTAGATGTGCTCAATGTAGATGATTATTACATTCAATTTCTTCCTGCAATTGTCTTCTACAAGAAAGGCGAGGAACTTTGTCGATTCCTTGAACAACCAAGAACGGAATCCATGGAATCGGACATCATGGACCTGATGGAAAGGATGCAATAATAGACAAAAGTTGTTTCTAGGTTTCTAATTTCTAAATTTCTAGGTTTATGCTTGGTTGACGATTTGATGATTTAAAGATTCAATAATTTAAGGATTTAATGATTGTAGCATCGCAATGCATTGCGATGGTTCTGTCACAAAGGTGAAAAAACAAAAAAAGGCTTCGAAATCGAAGCCTTTTCTATTTGACAAAGCATTAATTTTATTCCATATATGCAACCTTCTTGTCATCGCGTGGCTTAGCATCCGGATTTTCATCCTTGTAGCCAAGTGTAACGGTCAGATATACAAGGTAGTTTTCGGGAAGGTTAAGCGACTTAACAAAGTCAGCACCTTTTGGCGAATTGATGTAGTCGCGGCAGCAACCAACAGCGCACGAACCAATGTTCATCGATTCAGCAGCAAGCAAAATGTTCTGAACGAGCATTCCGCAGTCGCTCTGTCCCCAGTACTGAGTTGTGTCGTAAGCAACAACTAGCAAAGTCGGTGCGTGGAAGAAAACGCTTGCATCCTCATCGGCAAAACGCTCCTTTGCTTCTGGACGCTTCTCAATCATGTCGGCAATAACTTCCTTGTTTAGATTGTCGATTGCTTCCTTATTGCGGATTACGCGAACTTCCCACGGCTGAGAATTTCTTGCACTCGGTGCATTGATACCACAATTAAGAATGGTCTGCAATTCCTCGTCCTTTATCTGTTCGGACTTGTATGCACGAATGCTTCTGCGACTAAGTATGCAATTTACCACTTGATTTTCGGCAGGGGCAACTACTTGTTCTGCATTTTCGTTATCAGCGACTTTCGTCTCAGCGTTGTTATTACATGATGACATAGCAAATACTAATAAAACAAAAAAATAAAAACTGTATTTCATAATCATAAAATTTAAATGACCTCCTTACAAACAAGAAAAGGGAAAACCAACACTGGATTCCCTAACTCCTGTTCAAATGCAGTTTGCCACGGCTTACTTCTTAGCAGCAGCACGCTGTTCCAAATGCTTCTGATAGCGGTTGCGGAATTTATCAACACGACCAGCGGTATCAACAAGCTTAATCTTACCAGTGTAGAACGGGTGAGATGTGTTGGAAATTTCAAGCTTGTACAAAGGATATTCAACACCATCAACAACAATTGTTTCCTTTGTGTTAGCTGTAGACTTGGTAATGAACACATTTTCATTCGACATGTCCTTGAATGCTACCAAGCGATACTTATCAGGATGTATTCCCTTTTTCATTGTATTTAACTTTTAATTATTCTTACTAATTTTTGGACGGCAAAGGTACAAGTTTTTTTTTAATCCACAAAATTCTGTTCAAAAATATTCCAACATTTTGCTTTTAATTAAAGCATCGCACCTAACTCTCTATTTTACACGCACTTTACGCCCCAGTCTTAATACTGTATTAGGAGTAAGATTGTCGTTTAGCGAACAAATACGGCTTACCGAAGTGCCATATTTCCGCGCAAGAGCACTCAAAGTATCGCCCTGACTGATAGTATGCCATACGCCTTCGCCGGTATATGTCGTATTTGATGACGACGATGAAGAACTGTATCTTGCTGTAGAATTAAGTTTGTTTCTTGGCAGCACCAAAGTGTCGCAGCGCAATGTGCTGTCTTTCCAGCAGACTATGGTTTCAGGGTCAAATGGGAAGCCCTTGTACCTTGTCTCGAAATGCAAATGCGGACCAGTGCTTCTTCCTGTACTTCCGCCAAGACCAATAACTTCGCCGACATTGACAATCTCATTTTCGCGAACCAAAATCTTCGACAAGTGACCATAATAGGTTTCAAGTCCATTGTGATGACGCACTACTATAAGATTGCCATATCCGCCACAATAACCCGTATACCGAACCTTACCCTCGAAAGCAGAATATACCGAATCGCCTACATGCAAAGGAATATCGCTTCCAGTGTGTGCCCTACCATGACGCCAACCGTATTTAGAATAGACAAAACCTTCGCGAGGCATACAGAAATCAGTAGAATCCTCAATAAGTGGCAATACTATTGTGTCAGGAAGCGATGTAATCTCGAAATTCCTATATGCATTGTGATCGGTAACAGTCCAATCCTCAAGATAAATATCGGAATCATAATGCTTCGGCTTTTGTATGACCAACGAATCCCAGGTTTTATCACTGTATATCACAATCTTAACAAACTTGTCGGCTGTAGATAAAGTATCCACCGAAACTCTTGCTATTCCCTGTGCAAAAATTTCGGCGGACAGAAACAATAAAAACAAAAACAAATATCTTTTCATGCTTGCAAAGATAAGCAAAAATGACGGAAATGCAAGTTTACATTGGTAAATTGTAGACGAGTCGCATTGTTACAAATAAAAAAGCCACTTATAAAGTGGCTTTCGCAGTCCGGCGGGGAATCGAACCCCGATTACCAGAATGAAAATCTGACGTCCTAACCATTAGACGATCGGACCAAATTTCCCATCGTTTTGGGACTGCAAAATTAGTACATCAAAATAACATGGCAAAATGTTTTTTCACTTTTTTTTGAAAAATATTACATTGGAGGATGGTATTAAGATATAAGCAACTATAAATAAGAAAGTTAAACACAAAAAAAATACAATATCTGTATCTAGCGGATAGAATATCCTTATACTCTTACTTCGGGAGTACAAATCCCGAAGGACAAATATAGGACTATTGGTCTAATACAAAAAAGGTCGGAAATAATATCCGACCTTAATATCATCATTAAATAATCTTCTATTCTTCCATTGAAGCGATGATTTCGTCTGTCATTTCCATATTGTGGAATACGTTTACAACATCATCGTCATCTTCAAGAACATCGATAAGCTTCAAAACGCCCTTTGCATCATCGGGAGAAATAACCTTTGTGTCGTTCGGGATTCTTCTGAGTTCAGCGCAAGTAGGAACGATATTCATTTCTTCCAATTTCTTGTTTACTGCGCCAAAATCTTCGAACGAGCTGGTTACTGTTATGGTTTCTTCATCCATTTCAATGTCTTCTGCACCAGCGTCAATTATTTCGAGTTCGAAATCGTCCATGTTGATGGAATCTGTCTTTGGAATTTCAAAAACACCCTTTCTTTCGAACAAGAAACTCAATGAACCGTTTGTTCCGAGTGTTCCGTTGAACTTGTTGAAAGCTGCGCGAACTGAAGAAACTGTCCTGTTGTTGTTGTCGGACAAGCATTCAACGAACAATGCAATACCATGAGCTGCGTATCCTTCGAAGGTAATTTCCATGAAGTTTGCACCATCCTGATCACCTTTCTTAATAGCTCTTTCGATATTATCCTTAGGCATGTTGACACCCTTTGCATTCTGAACTGCAAGTCTCAACTTTGCATTATAGTTAGGGTCGGTTCCTCCACCTTCCTTTACTGCTATTGTTATTTCCTTTGCTAACTTTGAGAAAATCTTTGATCTCTTAGCGTCCAATGCGCCTTTCTTTCTCTTAATCGTTGACCATTTATTATGTCCTGACATATAACTTTTATTTTATTTAACTTTTCAAAAACGATGCACAAAATTACAAAATATTTTTTTCTCCACACAAGATTCGGCAAAAAAATAGTCATAAAACAAAAATAGGGATGGAAAACCATCCCTATTCCTTGAACTTGATATACTTAATATACTATTGTCAATGTACCTTCGTATGCTTCGTGACCTGTGTTCAAATTAATTATGTACATATATACACCTGCTGGAGCCATGCCACCATTTCGTATCTTTCCATCCCAACTTCCATCGGTACCTTCTGCTTCATACAGGAGTTGTCCCCACCTATTAAATACATATATGCGGGCTTTCGGGAACATGTCAATATTACCAATCTCCCAGGTATCATTTATACCGTCGCCGTTAGGTGTGAACACATTCGGTATCTTAAGGCAGTCGGCATAGCTGTTTTCAAGCAATGCATCCATCGAGACTGAGCATTTGTTGGCATCGACCACGCTTACCGTGTACTCGCCACTGTAAAGTGCGCTTATCACTGGCTGGTCGCTGTAGCGGTCAGACCATCCGTACATGTAAGGCTCGGTTCCACCTATAGCTACAATCTCTATGCGTCCATCATTGTTGCCTCGGCAGGATGGGGCTATAGCATCAACCTCCATAGTCAGTGGTGCTGGCTCTATAACATAGATGTTGCGTGTTTCCTGACAGCCGCTTGCATCTATAGCCGTTATCTCGTAGCCGCCTTCGCCAAGGTGCGTGTAGGTCGACTGGCCAGATATGGTGCTGTAGCCGTTGAACAGGGAGAAGATGTACGGCGAGGTACCGCCTTCGGCACTGACTTCAACTCCGTTGCACGAGATGTTCTCTACGTTCGCCGTGATGACTATCGCATCGGGGGAGCCTACGGTTGCTACAAGGTGTACCTCGCAGCCGTTGGCGTCGGTGACCGTCAGGCTGTAGCTGCCTGCATGCGCGCTCGTGACACTGCTGCTGCCTGCGAAGCTTGTTTCGCTCCATGAATAACCGTATGGGAAGGTTCCGCCGGATACTTCAACTGATATCGTTCCGTCAGAGGTGTTGTGGCAGTGGGCGTCCGTGGTCGTCAGCATGACATCCATTGCGCTCGGGCTTTCGACAGTGGCCTGGCCGCTGCCCGTGCATCCCCATGCGTCGGTGATGACCACGGAGTAGGTGCCTGCGCCGACTCCTGCCAATGTATGGCTGGCGTTGCCGCTGCTCCACGAGTACATGAACGGTTCTGCGCCCTGCTGCGAGGTGGCCTCCAAAACTGCATCGGTGTCGCCCGGACAGGTGATGCCGCTGACTACTGTCACGCGAGCATCTATGCCGCCGTTGACATGCACGCCGGCGGTAGCCGTGGCCGTACAGCCGTGGCCGTCGGTGACGGTAAGCCTGTAGTCGCCCGAAAGGAGTTCGGTTGCGTTATGTCCCGATATGTGGGAGTCTGACCATGCGTAGCTGTAGTCGGGGGTGCCGCCCGTGACGGTCGACGATATCGAGCCGAGCATGTATCCGCACTGTACATCTGATGGATACAGCGTTGCAGTGAGTGGCTGGGGCTCCGTGATTATCATCGAGGAGTACGATGTGCATGAGTGGCTGTCGGTGACGGTCAGCCTGTAGGTGCCAGGTGCCAGCCATTCGGCGTTCTGGAGTATGCCGCCGTTGCTCCATGCGTAGGTGTATGGTGCAGAACCGCCGCTGACGGTCGACTCTATGCGGCCGTCCGCCATGCCGGCGCAACTTACATTCTCGCCTGTGAGTCCGACTTCAAGGAGTTCGGGCTGCGATACGGTCACGGATCCTGTGATGTGGCAGCCGTTGCCGTCGACCACCATGTATGAGAACGCTGTGCCTACGGATACGCTGTTGTTCTGCGGTCCGCTGGTGCCGTCCTGCCATGTGATGCTGTACGGGCTTGTGCCGCCGGTGACATCAACTATGGCCGAGCCGAGCATGCCGAAGCACAGTGCGTCCTGAGTGGTCGCGAACGACTCGAGCTGGTCGGGCTCCGTGATGTTTATGCTTGCCGTTGCCTCGCAGCCGTTGCGGTCGCTGACCGTGTAGGTGTGCTGGCCTGCGTACTCGGTGCGTACGCCGATTCCGTCATACTGCTGGCTGCCTGCATACGGCGTGCCGCCCTCAGCCGTAACGTTGACGCTTGTCGCATCTCCGTTGCAGAGTACCGGGTCGTAGGTCACTATGGCTATGAGCTCGCTCGGGTCGGCGAGGGTTATAGTCTCGCTTGCGCTGCAGCCGCCCTCGTCCGTTACGGTGTAGGTGTAGGTGCCGGCGTGTATGTCGGAGAAGATGCCGATTCCGCCATATGACGGCGTGCCGCCTTCCGCGCTTACGGATACCGTCGTCGCGCCGCCGTGGCAGGAGATCTCGCTGTAGCTTACAGAGATTTCAAGGTCGTCGGGCTGGTGTATCTCTATGCTGGCCGTAGCCTCGCAGTGTTGCAGTGACCGTGTATGTCTCGGGGGCGGTAATGGTGATGCCGGCTGTGGTCTGGCCGCTGGACCAGCGGTAGCTGTCGCCGCCATTTGCAGTCACTGATATCGAGGTGTAGATGCAGTTGAGCCACTCGGAGCCGGTGTTGTTGGTGATCGCGACATCGGATGCCACAAGGTCCTCGGTGATTTCAACGGACGCCTCGGCGGTGCAGCCGTTCGGTGCTGTGGCGGTTACAGTATATTCGCCTGCGGTGGTGAACACTGCCGTGGACGATGGAGAGCCATTAGACCAGTCGTAGGTGGCTTCGCTGCCGGTTGCCGTTGCGCTTATCGTGCGGTGGTGGCAGTTAATCTCCGTGTAGTTTGTTGTTATGCCAACAATCGGATTCAGGTTAACCGTGACTATTGATTCTGCTGTATTAGTACATCCGTTATTCGTTACAGTAACAGTATAGATTATCGTAGCATCAGGCGTTGCGGATACCGTCATGCCTGTGCCAAGTCCATCCGACCATGCGTAAGAGTCTGCTCCTGCTGGACCTGCCGAAATGCTTGCAGTCTCGCCTTCACATATTGTTGCACCAGTTGCTGTTGCTTCAGGCAATGGCTTAACTGTTACAGTAACTGCATCTTCGCCTACACAACCGTTTGCATCACGAACAACTAGACTTACAGTCGCATCTGCAGTAAGAACGCCTGTATCGTATGTATTGCTTGTGCTGAATGCTCCATTGTTCCATGAGTATTCATAAGGCATTGTTGCATCCTCAATATTGTCAATCTCGATAGTTGCAGATGTTCCGTAGCAAATGTCATCAGGAGTTGTCAATGTTACTACTGGCAATGTGTTGACTGTAACCACAGCCTCCCCTGTCATGTCTCCATCAATTGCCGTACAGTTGGCATCAGTCAGGGAAACTATAGAATAAGAAGTAGTTTCTGACGGATGTACTGGCAAAGTCAATGTATTGGTGGTGCTTGTGCCTGCTGTAATTGTACTTCCGTCATACAATTCGTAATTGAATGGAGCTACACCAGTAAATGTTACTTCAATATTAATCATACCTGTGTAATCTGCACAAACGACATCACCACCAGTAATGTTTGCTGTCGGTCTATTGTTAACCGATACAGTTGAAGTAAGTTCTGTCTCGTCAACACATGCAACTCCGTTCGTTTCATTAGTAGCAACCACAGTAACGGTATATATTCCAGCTTCCATAATTACATCAGATGTAGCATCATAGCCAAGTCCATCTGACCAAGCAAATGTCATGTCACCGATATTGCCTGAATATGAAACTGTTAGCATTGCTTCATTACCATCACATATTGTTGCACTGTTAATTGACAAAGTTCCTACGGTAGGTGTGTTGATAGATATTGTTGCGCTTGCCGATCCTACGCATCCATTGGCATCCCTTACATCTACCATTACCATTGTACCCGATACAAGAGATTCAGTAGTAAATTCTAAAATATTGCCATAAGAACCGCCATTCCATGAATACTCGTAAGGAGCAACTCCACCTGTAACCGACTCTATTTCAACTGTTGCTGTTTCGCCAGCACAGATAGTAATGTTATCATTTACAAGTACAACTGTAGGATTCTCGTTGCTCTGGTCAATGTCTACAAATGTACTATTGGTACAACCGTTTGCATCGGTTATAGTTACTGTATATCTGTCAGGCGTTAATACTGTTATAGTTTCGCCAGTTTCATTAGTTGACCATTCAAAAGTACCATCTCCAATTGCCGAAAGGATTATTTCAGAATCGTAACAAGTAAGTACATTGGTATCTGGATTCTTAATGATAGATACTTCAGGTACTACAGACATATCCTCAACTTCAACATTCATTGTCATCGGACAATCGTTTTCGTCGGTAACAGTTACTGTATAAGAACCAGACATAAGACCTGAATAGGTTGCATCGTGATCTGTATCACTCCAAGCATACGACAATACACCCGTTCCACCATCAGCGCTGATGGTTATCGAACCAAGTGTAGTACATATCTGTGGCGAAGTAGACACAAGAGTAATTTCTATTACAGGTGGCTCAGATATTTCAATTTCAGCAGTTGCAGAACAATTATTTGCATCTGTAACGATAACAGAGTATGTTATTCCTGCAGAAAGGTCGTAAGCTGTGCCGTTTAGACTATTGGTAACATTGTCACTCCAAATATAAGTATAGTTTTCAGTGCCACCGGAAACGGTTACGCTGGCGCTTGTAGTACCACCATTACATAAGATTTCTCCATGAACGATATTGGCTCGTAGCGGCTCTATCTGTTCTATCCGGATTTCTGCAGTAGCCGGGTAGTTGTGTGCATCCATAACGGTAATACTATAGGTTCCTTCCTGCAGTTCATTTGTTACGCTTGAGTTACCTGTAGCAGCATTATCGCTCCAATTATATGTATAAGGTCCTGTACCGCCAGTAACATTTGCTGTAATTGTTGTGAAATCACCATCGCAAAGCAGAGGATTCTGGTCTGGAACAAGTTCAACTATCAATTCATTCGGCTCAGTAACCTCAATTTCTATAAAGGCGGTACAACCGTTGGCATCTATTACTTCAATAGTATGAATGCCTGCTTCCAGTCCCGGGAACAACCCACTGTTCTGTTGAGCGCCACCGTCAATAGAATAATTGTAGTCTGCCCTACCACCATCAGCCAAAACCTCTATCTGTCCATCTGACAATCCATAGCCAGAAACTTCAATGTGGCTGTCTTCAACTTCACTGATTGAAAGAGCACTTGGAAGTGTCAGGCTTATCTCCTTCGTACTGGAATTACCACATAGGTCAGATACTGTGACTGTTACAATTCCTGCTGAAGCTAACTCATCACCTACTTCTGGATTCTGAGTTATTATAAGATATTCTGAATCTGTGCAGTTATCCATTGAAATGTTTCGTACATCTTCGGTAAGGTCTGGTACTGTGAACACACAATTAGTAGAAGTAATTTCACGGTCAAGGTTATCATCTCCAATTACAGGGTCGATATGGTCGCCGCCGCTAACGCTCATCGATGCCGTGAGTACGCTGCAGCCGTCAGTGATCGTATAGTTCCTTGTTACTGTCCAGTTGCAGTTGTCTGTTGATTCAGCAACCGTACCTTCTATTATCACCTCTATGTCGCCGTCATCGGTGTAGAGTGCCTCGACTGCGTCAGCTTCCAGAAGCACGCTCAGGTCCGCTGTAGCGTAGCAGGTGTTCTGGTAGTCCGGAGTCGGCCAGGTACCGATAAGCTCGGGTGCCGTGCCGTCGCCGCCGCTGACGCTCATGCTCGCGGTGATGCTGTTGCAGCCGTCTGTGATGCTGTAGGTCCTCGTGACTGTCCAGTTGCAGTCATCGGTAGGATCTGCCGCATCGCCGGTTACCGTAACCTCTACCGTGCCACAGTCGCTGTAAAGCGCCGCTACTGCGTCAGCGTCTAGAAGCACGCTGAGGTCCGCATTCGCATAGGTGGAGTTCTGGCGGTCGGGGGTCGGCCAGGTACCAATAAGTTCGGGTGCAGTCTGGTCAGAACCAGATACGCTCTGCGTCATCTCTATCTCGTTGCAGCCGTCGCTGATGGTGAACGTCCTGACTATCGTCCATGAGCAGTTGTCGCCCGTTGCTGCTCCATCCTCGTGCGTTACCGTAATAGTGCCGCAGTCCGCGTAAAGCGCCGCTATGTCGTCGTCGCTTGCTAGACCGGATACGGATGCTTCCGCCATGCAGGCGTTCTGTCCGGTTATGTCTGATGGCCAGGTGCCGGTAAGTTCCGGTGCTGTCTGGTCGGAACCGCTGACGCTCTGCGTCATCTCTATTTCGTTGCAGCCGTCACTGATGGTGAACGTCCTTGTTATCGTCCAGCCGCAGTTGTCACCCGTTGCTGCTCCATCCTCGTGCGTTACCGTTATCGTGCCGCAGTCTGTGTACAGGGCGGCTATGTCGTCATCGCTTGCAAGGCCGGATACTGATGCATCTGCCATGCAGGCGTTCTGTCCGTCAATATCTGATGGCCAGGTGCCGGTAAGCTCCGGTGCTGTCTGGTCAGAACCGCTGACGCTCTGCGTCATCTCTATCTCGTTGCAGCCGTCGCTGATTGTGAATGTCCTTGTTATACTCCAGCTGCAGTTGTCGCCAGTTGCCGCTCCATCCTCGTGTGTTACCGTTATCGTGCCGCAGTCTGTGTAAAGGGCGGCTATGTCGTCATCGCTTGCAAGGCCCGATACTGATGCATCAGCCATGCAGGCGTTCTGTCCGTCAAGGTCTGATGGCCAGGTGCCGGTAAGCTCCGGTGCTGTCTGGTCACCGCCGCTGACGCTCATCGATGCCGTGAGTACGCTGCAGCCGTCTGTGATCGTATAGTTCCTTGTTACTGTCCAGTTGCAGTTGTCTGTTGATTCAGCAACCGTGCCTTCTACGATGACATCTATGTCGCCGTCATCGGTGTAG